>JBPOFX010000001.1:0-1569235 GCA_051252395.1 Phycisphaerales bacterium
CGTTGTTGGCCTTGGATGAGGGCGGCGCCGTTGGGTTTGTAGGTTGCGAACTGGAAGAATCCTTCTTCGTATGTGTTGTTGAAGAGGTAGAAGCTTTGGACAATGAGACGACCTGATGAAGAGCTTGTGGTTACGAAGCGGCGGGGTGAGAGTGGGGTGGCGACGGTGACATAGTTTTGGTAGGTATAGAACTCGTCGTCGATTTCGATTTCATAGCGTGCTAATGCGCTGTTGTATACGCATGAGAAGTTTGGAGTTCCTGAGATGATGCTGCCGTTGGAGTCGATGACGCCGTAGGCGATGGGGGCGGCGAGGTCGTAGGCGCCGAGGGCGTAGGACTTGGTGATGTCTCCGAGTACGCGGACTTCTCCGATCATGACGGCGGCGTAGTCTGGGGTTGCGAGGAGGGCTTGGGTGCCTCCGACTTGGTTGAGTGCTTGCACTCCGACTTGGCTGGAGGGGGCGCCGGGATTGACTTGTCCGAGTACTGCGGCTCCTGAGAGCGAGGCGTTTGAATCGATCACGCCTGCGATGGCGAAGGTCTGGGCGGTTGCGAGGATCCCGACGGGGGTGTCGCTTGATTCTGCTTCGAGTACGCGTGGAACATATTGCTCGAGGATGTCATCGCTGTTTGTTCTGGTGAGGCGGAGGGGGACTCCTCCTGCGTCGTACGGTTGGCTGATGATGAGGGATGGGGATTCAGTGGAGACGAAGGTCTCGAGGGTAGTTGGGAGTTTCAGTGAGTTAGAAATTATGGAAGTCGCGGATGAGGACGCTTGCATCGCGTAGGGGACGGAGATGATGTCTTGGCGCGGGGAGAGCTTTGTGTACTCTCCTACACCTGGAGGTGTGCGGACACTGACTTCGAGTTGGAGTGGGTTGCCGTTGATGTCAACGAAGTTGAGGTCGATTTTGAGGCTGAACTTTCCATCGATGACTGGCTGGTCGAGGATAATCTCTCCGAAGACCTGAGAGAATCCATCGAAGAGTTCAAAGAAGAAATCGGCTGAACCTGTGAAGGGTTCGCCGTCCATTTCGAGGTACCCTTGGTAGGTGAATCCGCTAGGTACGAGGAATTTTTGAGGTTGGGCTTGGGTTGCGGGGGGATTGATCAGGAGGAGTGCGAGGATGAGATAGCTCAGGATTCTGTTTTTATAGTTCATTTGGAGATCCCATTCGTTGCTCTTGATACTTCAGTTTTAAAGACAGGTGAACAATGATGCTAACAGAAGCGTGCGTTCGCAGCAAGGATATTTTTTGGGTATGCGGGGGTCTAAAAACGCCCCGATTGGGGCGTTGGTGATTGGTGGGGTTTGGTAGTTCGGGTTAGTCGGCTTGGGTGGTGGTGTATTCGATGACGACGGATTCGATACGCAGGCTGCTGTCGCCTGGCCAGTTTGGTGAGTAGATACGGAGTTGATAGCTTGATAGATTGTTGTTGACGAGTGGGGTGGAAATGGTGTTGTCTTCGACGAGGAGGCTGAATCCGGAAAGACCATTTGATGAGGTGCTTGCCATTGCGATGAGGCCGGTGACTCCGTGTGATTTTCGGAAGAGGGAGGCGGTGAGATCGGATGTTGCGGTGTTGTCTGTGATGTAAGCACGGAGTTTGGTGATGACTGCTCCTTGCGGGAACTGGACTGGGGCGACGAGCCATCCTGAGCCTGTTGTTGTGATGTAGGCACCGCCGTTGGCGGATGATGCGATGAATGGGTCGTTGGAGGCTGCGTGGAAGGAGTCTCCCATGATTGAGATGTAGTTTGTTTTTGGATTTTTGTATTGGAAGTCGTTTGCGATGACATTGTTGCCTGCGATGATGTCGGGTCCGTCTGCGGTGATTGGTGTATCGGCGTTGAGCTGAAGTGTCCAGGTTTGAGTGGCTCCGCTGTAGTATGTGTATGCGTTGACTTCATTCTCAACGGAGTATCCGTAGAACGGTGATGAGTTTTCGGGACCTGCGGCGTACATTCCTACGAAGCCTGCTATGTTGCCGTAGAAACCAAAGACTTCGTTTCCAGTGATTTGGTTTGATCGGTTGATCAGCAGCTTGTTCGTCAGGGGTGTGTTGATGAGCGATGAGCCGGTTGTTTCCCAGAGCGGGTTCTCGACTGAGGCGGCGGTGTCGGCGAAGTGGGCTTTGGGGGTTGCGGTGATTGGTGATCTTGGGAGAAGTGTTGTGTAGGTTCCTGTCGAGTCGCCGTCTCGGACTTGGATGTTGAGGTATGTGTCGGATTCGTCGAAGGTGTTGTTGAAGTCGATTTCGACTTGGAAGGTGCCGTCGGTGACTTGGACATCGTTGTAGTTGATGGTGGCGCCGAGTTGTGATCCTCCGCTTTGTGCATCGTAGAGCTGGAAGCGGATGTCGTAGGTGCCGTTGGCGGGGAGGCCTTCGTCTTGGAGTGATCCTTGGTAGGTGAAGGGGGCGGCGAGTGTGGGAGTCGCTAGGGTGGCGAGTGTAGCGATGAGTATGCGTGCGGTGTTGATTTGGTCTTTCATGGTTCTCTCTCTCTTCTTACTCACTCAGGGCGTTGTTGTGTGAAATGGGTTGATCTAGTTTACAAGTATTTTTAGTGGGAACGAACTGTATTTTACCTAATTTTATGAGGAAATGGATGTTGTATGGAAGCAAAGAGCACCCCTGCTCGGGGTGCTCTGATGTGTTGGTAGTGATTGAGTGAGTTTGGCAGCTAGGCAGCGCGAGTAGTGGGCTTGGGCTGTGTTTGTTTTTGGGATTGGCTTTGGGATTGGATGGAAGAGAGGATGAAGTTCTCGGAGTCTTCTGAGGAGAGGGGTTTGGCGAAGTGGTAGCCTTGTCCGACGGTGCATCCGATGGATTGGATCGCGCCGACGATGTCCTCGGTTTCGATTCCCTCGGCGACGGTGCTGATCCCGAGATTCTCAGCGAGGCTGGTGATCGCAGAGACGACGGCGAGGAGGGCGCGGTCGCCGTTGAGGGGTTTGATGAAGGACTGGTCGATTTTGAGGATGTCGATCGGGTACGCGTGGAGCGTGCTGAGCGATGAGACTCCAGTCCCGAAGTCGTCCATCGCGATCGGGAATCCTTTGGACTGGACCTCGAAGAGCAGCGGGATGACATCGGCTCGTGAATCGACGATGACGGTTTCGGTGATCTCGAGGATGAGCTGGTTTGGTTTGATGTCGAACTCTTCGATGAGTGCGAGAAGGCTTTCGAGGAACTTGGGTTGCGTGAGTTGTCTCTTGGAGATGTTGACATTCATCGTGAGCGGGATCTGGTCGCTGAACTTGGTGTCCCACTCGCGGAGTTGCTTGACGCTGTTTCTCAGCACCCAGTTCCCGATGTCGATCATGAGCTCGGAGTCCTCGGCGATTGGGATGAACTCTGCGGGAGAGACGAGCCCTCGGGTGGGATGATACCAGCGGATGAGGGCTTCGAACCCTTTGAGCTTCCCTGCTGAGAGGTTGATGAGAGGCTGGTAGACGAGGTGGAACTGGTCGTTTTCGATGGCGGTGTGGAGGTCTTCCTCGATGAGGAGGCGTTGGATCGCGTCGATGTGCATCTGGTGGTCGAACTTGACTACGCGGTTCCGGCCTTTCTCTTTGGCGTAGTACATCGCGGCATCGGCGTCGCGGAAGATCTCGTCGGGGGTGAAGGTGCCGTATTGGTTGGAGGCCATCCCGATGCTTGCGGTGGAGACGACATTATGACTCCCGAGCTTGTGGGGTTGAGCGAAGGCTTGGCGGAGTCGCTCTGCTTTTTGGTTGGCTTCTTCCCAGGTTTTGAGGTGGTTGAAGAGGACGACGAACTCGTCTCCTCCGAAACGCGCGACGATGTCGGATTCGTCGAGCTGGGATCTGAAGATGTCTGCGATGCTGCAGAGCAATGCGTCTCCGACATTGTGTCCGAGGCTGTCGTTGATGCGTTTGAATCGATCGAAGTCAAAGAAGAGGACGGCGTATTTTGAGTTGTCCTTGCGGGCGTTTGCGATGGTTTTTTCGAGCTGGGCTTTGAGGTGGTCTCGGTTGGGGAGTCCGGTGAGCTTGTCGGTGGTGGCTTGGGTTTCGAGTTGTTCGAGCGCGCGTGAGAGTGCGTTGTTGGATTCTTGGATTTTGCGTTCGGTTTCTTTTTGTTCGGTGATGTCTGCGCGGATTGCGACATACTTGGTGATGTTTCCTTCGGCGTTTGTGGTGGGGACGATGGTGGCGTTGAGCCAGTAGTAGCTGCCGTCTTTGGCTTTGTTTTTGATTTCTCCGGTCCAGGTCTTTCCGGAAGCGATGGTTCTCCAGAGGTCTTTGTAGAACTCTTTGGAGTGTTCTCCGGAGCGGAGGATGCCGTGGGTTTGTCCGATGAGTTCTTCTTTGGTGTATCCGCTGAGCTGGCAGAACTTGTCGTTGGCGTATTGGATGATGCCTCGGGTGTCGGTGATGCTGACGACGGCGTGCTCGTCGAGTGCGGTTTTTTGGCAGGTGAGTTCTGCGATGGTGTTTCGCTCGGCTTTGAGCGTTTGGAGAGCGTGGTCTCTTTCGGATATGAGCGATTCGACGAGTTGGGAGTCTTGCTGATTCATGGGGATGGTCGCTTGTTGAGTTCGCTCCGATGGTCTAGTGGTTTATCGTGGGTTCTTGTGTGGCGTATTAGAGTGTGGGGGGATGTCCTTCCCTTTGGTGGGGTGAGTGTCGTGGGATGTGTGTAGTGATCCCCGGATTCAGTGGTGGTGGTGCGTGGCTCTATGAGGGATGGTGCAAAAAACGCCAACTCGTGGCGTTTTGTGGGTTTCGTTTTGGATGTGCGTATTTTGTGGTTTAGGCGCGTTTGCGGCGGTTTGTGGTCAGTGCGATGAGTGTGAGCGGAGTGAGAGAGGCGGGGCTTGGGATGACTTGGTAGGTGCCTAGGAAAGCGGCTTGATCGAGGTTTTGGCTGTAGCGTGCGGGGAAGTAGATGTTGCCGGTCTTTGTTCCTGCGAGGAAGGACTCCCATGCTGAGGTGGTGAGGTCCCAGGTGGCTGTTCCGGTGAAGGCGCGTTGTGATTCTGTGAAATCGAGTTCGTTGTCTGTGGAGAGCGCCCAGATGTTTAGGCCGGAGTCGATTGCGTGTGCTTCGATGAGTGGGTAGGTGCCTGCGGGATTGGACGCGGAAGTGAGGTTTGAGAAGTCGGTCGAGTTTTCAACGCCGATGTTTGCGTTGTTGCCGTTGAAACCTTCGAGGTAGATCCCGATGAGGTTTCTGCCTGAGATTGTGTTCGCGGCGAGCCCGTCGGTCGCGGTGATTGTGAGCTTCTTGTGTACTGAAAGATCGATGTTGAGTAACACTTCGGCGTTGGTCAAGGGGGTGAGTGCGGCGATGATCGTGAGTGCGGGGAATGATTTCATTGGGCACTTCTCCATGTTTCGTTGATGCAATGGTCAATATGGAGAGTATCGGTAGTGGGTGGGGGCGGAATGGAGTTTTGTGGATTACGCTTTGTGCTGGTGGTGGGGTGGGATATTTGGTATGATTCACGGACAAGGAGGTCTTCAATGATCCATGGTGCGCTGAATATCAAGAAGTTGCTGGGGGCGATGCGGCGGTTGGATGCTTCGGACTTGCATATCAAGGTGGGGATCCCTCCGACCTATCGGATTGGGGGCGCGCTGCGTCCGATTGAGGCGGATCCGGTGTCTGAGGATGAGGCGGATCACTTGCTCGATCCGTTGCTCAGTGAGGTTCAGAAGCAGAAGTTTGATGCGACGGGGGATCTGGACTTTGCGTGGCACCTTGAGGACTCGGATGGGCCGGGGGATCGGTTCCGGATCAACATGCTGCGATCGGGGAATCACACGCACGCGGCGATCCGGCGTGTGAAGGCTGAGATTCCGGGGTATGCGGATTTGAGATTGCCTCCGGTGTACTCGCAGATTGTCAAGAAGCAGCGTGAGGGGCTGGTGTTGATTGTTGGGGTGACGGGGTCGGGGAAATCTTCGACGCTCGCGGCGATGCTTGATGAGGTCAACGCGACGCGTCCTGTGAACATCATCACGATCGAGGATCCGGTTGAATATCGGTTTGTTCCCAAGCAAGCGATCATCTCACAGCGGGAGATCGGGATCGATGTGACGGACTTCCACGAAGCGCTGCGGCATGTGGTGCGCCAAGATCCGGATGTGATCTTTATTGGTGAGATGCGTGATCAGGAGACGGTATTGTCTGCGATCCAAGCGGCGGAGACGGGGCACTTGGTGTTCGCGACTCTGCACACGGCGGACACGATGGGGGCGTTCGGTCGGATGCTGGAGTTCTTCCCTCAGGATGAACGCGCGTTTGTGCGGAGCTCGCTCGCGGCGACGCTCAAAGCAATCTGCGCTCAGCGGCTTGTTCCTGCGAATCCTGAGCTTGCGGCTCAGGAGTTTGGGAGCAAGGTGGTCCCGGCGGTGGAGGTGTTGCTGACTTCTCCGACTGTGCGGGAGTTGATCCGGGACGGACGGGATTCGGATCTGCCTGCGGTGGTTGCGTCGAGTCGGTCGGACGGGATGGTGAGCTTTACGCAGTACCTCGCGGAACTAGTGGATAAGGAATGGATCAGCTCGCAGATCGCTCAGGAGTATGCGCCGAATCGGGACATGCTCAACTCGATCCTCAAGGGTGTCGAGGTGAAGTCCGCTTCGCTTGTCGGGCGGATCAAGGGGTAGTCGATTCTTCTTTGGCAGGAAATTGTGTCGGTTTGAAGATTTGGGTGTTCATGGTCCTTTATTGCGTCTAGCGTAGGGGGAAGGGCGAATATGCCTTGTGCTCGGATGTCGGGCATACAAAGGAGATTTCCTATGAAACAGTTCATCGGTTTGGTGTGTGCGGGTCTGGTTGGTTCGATGTTGATCGCGGGTTGCGGCGGTGAAGATGACGGGGGTTCGTCGAGTGCGTCTGCGAAGAAGCCGAGCGTGAATGCGACGGCGGTGAAGGGGGCGTTGATCTTTAAGAAGACCTGCGCGACCTGTCACGGCGCGGACGGGAAAGGGATGGAGAACAATGGTCCCGATGTGACGGCTTCGGAGTTTATTCGTGATACGAGTGCTGAGGATCTGCTGACTTATGTGCAGGTAGGTCGCGAGGTTCCTGATGGGGTTCCGATGCCACCGCGTGGTGGGTTTAGCGAGGCGATGCTTCCTGACTCGGATATCGAGAAGGTGATTGTGTATCTGAAGAACATGAAGGGGAATCAGCCTTGAGTTGAGGGTTGATTGAGTTTGAAGAATGACAAAGCCGCGAGTGATTGTGCTCGCGGCTTTGTTTGTTTTTGAGATGAAGACTTCTTGAGTCAAAAGACATGGAGGAGTCGCTCTTCAATAACTGAGACGACACCTCCATGGCACCCAGATTTCGAGGACCCGACTGCGCCGAAGACGGCGAGATCGGGGCACCCGTTGAAGTAGAGGCGTGGATGTGGGATTGCTTATTCGACGCGGGTGTGAAGGTTGCCTTGTTCGGATTCGAGGTGTCCTCCCATGGCCATGATGTCTTCGATGACCCCTTTGAACTGGGACTCGGGCATTGGGGGGGATTGGCCGTCCATGAGGGATTTGTAGAGGTCGTCGTTGATTCCTAGGTAGAGGCGCATCGCGTAGTCGTAGGCGGCGTCGTGGTCGTCGCGCGAGAGGTCGAGACGGAGTTCGTTGATGACCTTGGTTCCCATCGCGATCCATTCGTTGAATGTTTCTTTGGAGATGGAGTCTTGGATCCATTGTCCTACGCCGTTTTTGAATGGGGGGCGTGGGAGCTTGGTTCCCATGTGTCCGGTTTTGGAGCAGCGGAAGTCGCCGGTGGGAGTGGGGGTTGTGGAGGGGCCTGATTCTTGGGTGACTTCGGGGATGTCAGCGCCGATCTCGGTGAGCATTTCTTCGATTGCTTTTTTGGGGAGCATGTCTCCACGCGTGACGGACTCGATGTATCCCCAGGTGAGGATCTCTTTGGCTTGGTCGTTTTTGCCTGCGTCGATGTAGGCGCGTCCGGCGAGTTGGAAGGCTTTGGTCATTCCCTTGTTGATCTCGGTGCAGCGGACGAAGGACGCGGCGGCTTCTTCGTGGCGATCGGCTTGGAGGAGGGCGTTGCCGAGGGAGAAGTGGGCCATGTCGTTGTCGGGGTCGGATTCGATGAGGGACTGGAACTGGGTGATTCGGGTATCGAGGTCCATGGTGGACTCCTAATTGAAGTGGTTTGTTTGTTCTCAACGGTAGGTCGTTGAATCGGGATTGCAAGACACGGCTTGCCGAAGACGGTCAAGCCGTGGCACCCGGCGTATTGTGGGTTATGGGATATGCGCCGAGTGAGTCAATGAGGACGGATTTGTGCGGGATTTCGATGCGGAGTCCGCTCTTGCTCGCGTCGGGGACGGCGGGGACGCTCGATGAGATGGGGGATGTCATGGATCTGGATGTCCTTGGGGGGATTGTGACCAAGTCGATCACTCGGCATCCGCGCGAGGGGAACGCGTTTCCGCGGATTACCTGGACGCGGGCGGGGATGCTCAACGCGATCGGGCTTGCGAATCCGGGTTTGGATGTGTGGGTGCGGGAGATCGGGCCGAGGGTTGGTGGGGTTGGGACGAATGTGTTTGGGTCGGTCGCGGGGGATTCGATCGAGGATTATGTGGAGATCGCTTCGGCGATGGATGCGGTTGAAGCGGTGGCGGGGATCGAACTCAATGTGTCGTGTCCGAATGTGCATTCGGGATTAGAGTTTGGGGCGGATGCTGGTGCGCTGCGTGAGTTGGTGACGGCGGTTCGGGGGAAGGTTGATCGTGCGAAGGTGTTTGTGAAGCTGTCTCCGATTGTGGTGGGGACTCCGACGACGATTGTGGATCTGGCGCGGGTCGCGGTCGAGTGTGGGGCGGATGGGTTGACGCTGTGTAATACGGTGCCGGCGATGGGGATTGATGTGGAGACGCGGCGTCCGGTGTTGTCGAATGTGACTGGGGGGATGTCTGGTCCTGCGGTGCATCCGATCGTGGTGCGGCTGGTGCATCTGGTGTATTCGCAGTTTGCGAAGGATGCTGGGGTGCCGATCATTGCGGTGGGGGGCGTGACGCGGTGGGAAGATGCGGCGGAGTTTGTGCTTGCGGGCGCGACAGCGGTTGGGATCGGAGCGGGGAGCTTTGCGGATTTGCGCGTTGCGAAGAAGGTTGTGAAGGGGTTGGATCGGTGGCGCGAGAAGCAGGGGGATCAAGGGATTGGGGAGTTGGTGGGGAAGGTTGAGTTAGGGTAGATTGTACAGAATGAAGACCCTCACCCCGGCCCTCTCCCCGAGGGAGAGGGAGGAAGAGAAGACATGGAGGAGTCGAAGACGACACCTCCATGGCACCCAGATGAAATATATGAATACCCGACTGCGCCGAAGACGGCGAGATCGGGGCACCCGTGCTTGGGTTTTTTACTTTGGGGGGTTAGCCCGCTTGTGCGTGGTCGTCGGGGTCGATGTTGAGGGACTTCATTTTTTTGTAGAGGGTGGTGCGGTTGATGTCGAGGACCTCAGCCGTGAGTGTGCGGTTCCAGTCGTTGGCGATGAGTGCGGCGAGGATGATCTGACGCTCGGGGTCGCGGAGGGCGTCGGTGAGGGTTGTTGGGGTCCACTCGGTTGGGGTTGGTTGGGTGGTGGATGGTTGAGGGGTGTCTGCATTGTGGAGGTTTGGGGGGAGGTCCT
The DNA here is from genome assembly GCA_051252395.1 of Phycisphaerales bacterium. Classification (GTDB taxonomy): domain Bacteria; phylum Planctomycetota; class Phycisphaerae; order Phycisphaerales; family UBA1924; genus UBA1924. Next base: position 9,647 of record JBPOFX010000001.1, read on the forward strand.
CGGCGGTGATGGTCAATCCTTTGGTGAGGACGGAGGCGCGTTCGATGATGTTGGAGAGTTCGCGGACATTGCCTGGGAAGGGGTAGGTCTTGAGGAGCTGCATCGCTTCGTCGGTGAATCCGACGAAGTGGCGGCCGAGTTCTTTGGACTGCTGATCGAGGAAGTGCTTCGCGAGCGCGGGGAGATCTGCTGTGCGGTCGCGGAGTGGGGGGACTTCGATTTGGACGACATTGATGCGGTAGTAGAGGTCTTGTCGGAAGGCGCCGGACGCGACGAGGTCTTCGAGGGGTTGGTTTGATGCGAGGACAACTCTCACATCGACTTCGATGGTTTCGTTTGAGCCGACGGGTTCGAACTTGCGTTCTTGGAGGACGCGCAGGAGTTTGAGTTGCATCGCGGGGGATGCAGAGTTGATCTCGTCGAGGAAGAGTGTGCCTCCATCAGCGGCGAGGAACTTGCCTTCTTTGTCGGCGTGTGCTCCGGTGAAGGAACCTTTGACATGTCCGAAGAGTTCGGATTCGAGGAGTGTTTCGGGGATTGAGCCGCAGGCGAGTTCGACATATGGGGCTGAGGCGCGCGGGGAGGTGTTGTGGATCGCGCCGGCGATGAGGGATTTCCCGACCCCTGATTCTCCGGTCATGAGCACGGTCGTGCGTGAGGCGGCGACGGCTTGGATGGTTTCGAAGATGTGTCGCATGCGTGGGTCGGTGCCGACGATGGAGGAGAGGGTGTTGTTGGTGCCTTGGATGGTTGCGATTCGGGTGCGGAGGGTTGCGTTTTCGTTGAGGACTTCGTGCTGCTGAAGCGCGCGTTGGAGGGCGAGGCGGAGTTCTTCGTCGACGACTGGTTTGGTGAGAAAGTCCACGGCTCCGATGCGGAGGGCTTCGACGGCGGTTTCGATCGCGCCGTATCCGGTTAAGAGGATGACTGCGGTTGATGGGGATGATGATTTGACCTTGCGGAGCAGGTCGATGCCGGTCATGGTGGGGAGGTTGAGGTCGGTGAGGAGGACTTGGTAGGGTGTGGATTCAAGCTGGGTGAGTGCGTCGGTTGGGGTGTAGACAGCATGTGCGTTGCAACCTTCATTGGTGAAGAATGCCGCGAGTGAGTCTGCGACGATCTGGTCGTCGTCGACGATGAGGATGGAGGTGGGGGTCTTTGGCATATGGAGATTTTGTTATCCGATGAACTGATCACCTGGATCAGTGTCTTGGTGGGGGACGGGGACTCGGAGGGTGAGGGTTGCGCCGGGTCGGTTTGCGGAGGGGGCGATGGAGCCGTCGGTCTGGCGATTGGTAAGTGTGATGATCCCTTCGAGTTGATCGATGATCTGGCGCGCGATGGAGAGTCCCATCCCGGAGTCTTTGGTGTGCTTGAAGGGTGCTTCGGGGTTGGTGTTTGGGGGGAGTCCGATGCCGTCGTCGCTGATGGTGACGACAAGCTCGTCGTGCTTGGTGTCGACCGTCGCGTTGATCTGGATGAGTCCTCCCGGATCGAGCGCGTCGGTCTGGGTTGCTTTTTGGATGGACTGGACGCTGTTGAAGAGCGCGTTGAGGACGACGGTGTAGAGCGGTCCCGCGGCGATGGTCCCGGCTTCGAGATCGATGTTCATTTCCAGACGCACACCCGCTTGCATCGCGAGTGGTCCCACGACATCGACGGCGTGGTCGATCGCTTGCGCGAGGGTGATCGCTTGGGAGACTCCGAGCATCGGGGAGTTGATCCCGACGGAGTTGGTGCGCATCGCGGCGTTGACCATCGTGGACATGCGATGGAGCGTTGCTTGGACGGTGTTGATCTGCTCGCGAGCGGAATCGAGCTGCTCGTTTGGATCGGGAGCGTCGGTGTCCATTGATCCCGCGGCGAGGGACAACCATCGCATCGAACCATCGAGGAGATTGGAGAGATCGTGCGCGAGTGATGTGAGATGGTCCGCGGAGTCGGGACCTGCGGAGGGATCGCGCGGCGGGAGCGGTTTGGTGGTCCGCATGGGGGGAGAGACGACCTTCTTCTCTGGCTTCTGCTCAGGGGTCGGGTTCTGCGGGGATGGGTTGTTGTTCGCGTCGTTGGTGTTGTCCTTGCTCATGTGGGGTTTTTCGGCGATGAGCGTGGAGCGGTTGGGGTTGGTGTTGCGTGGGGGCAACATTGGGGGTTATGGGGGCGTGTTGAGGCGTAGTAAAACGCACGACCGGTTGGGGTCGTGCGTTCTCGGACTTCTTTGTTGGACTTGCAGAAGCGTGGTTGTGTTATGGGCAGCCGGCGATGAAGGCAGAGAGGAAGGCGGAGATGTCAAAGAAGTCGTATTGGCCATCAAAGTTAAAGTCCGAGAGTGGGTTTTGAAGGCTAAACACTTCGGCAAATTGAATCGCATCATTAAGATCAAGAATGCCGTCATCTGAAAAATCAGCTGGGCATCGATTCACTTCAAAGAGGTATACAGCTCCGGCATCAATGGCGGCTTGGTCATCGTTTCTAGAGGATATTGCGACAACTCCATCATTCATATGAAGCTTGCCACCAAACCTTTCCGTAGGTGAGGTATCACTTGGCTCTAGCTTAGCAATTACTGTTCCCTCTCGTGCTGTGACCAAGAATGCCAAGTATTCAAATGGATTTGGGGAGAATTGGGTGCTGAATGTCAAGGCTACGATTTCATCTTCGATTCCGACAGCGGAACTGAGTTGCCTGTTTGATCCATCATTAAAAAAGATTTTTGAGAGAAGCGTTTGTGTGGACAGATCGTATGTGTAGGCAAGCGCATTTTCAGGGTCACCACTAATTGTGACTGCGAGTATTCCATCATCCATTGCTATTGCGGTGGATGATGATGAGCTTGTCGTTCCTTGATCTCCGAGTAGAGTGCCAATTGCTGAGCCAGTTGGTGCGTCGTACAAGAACACGCCTGCAGACGATTGGCCTTGGTATCTTGTTTTGAGAGACCCAACTGCAATCGTGTCGCCCTGTATTGCGACTGAATAACTGAAAAAAACTGTGTCATGATCAATACTTGGGACAATCTTTGCAACTTCCGTCCATGTTGAAGTTTCAAAGATATAAGCCGATCCTGATCCGTTCACTCCGTCTCTGTCGCCGTACGCGCCAACGACAAGAAACTGTCCATCTATTGCGAGTGATGCTCCAAAAAAATCGTTTTGGTTGCCATCTGAAGCCAGAAGTTTTGCAATGCGTTCATTAGTGTCCATGTCAAAGACATAGACAGATCCCGATCCAGACCCTTGAGCGCTGTGGCCTGGAACTCCTACGATCATCAAGTTGTCTTGGATAGCCGCCGCTGCACCAATGCCATCGCGGGCACCTCCAAAGTTTGTAATGAGTTCGCTGATTTGGACACCGGTTTTTGTTGAAAACACATAAGCGGATCCGGAGTTAAAGCCGTTGCTGTCGTCATTGATAGAGCCGATGATAACGGCGCCTTGGTTGATATGTATCGAGTCACCAATCGCATCATTTTCTCTTGCACCTTCAGGTATGAGCTTGTAGCTTTCGTGTATAACTTGGCATTTCGCAGAAGATGCGAGTGCGGATAATACAGCTGCGATAAGGATGATGTGGAAATGCAATTTTGCCTCGGTTTAGTAATTTGGTATGTGAATCGTAGTGTAATCCACATCAAGTGTTGGGTACAAGCACAATTTGCCGATTTGTATCCCGAACCTCAAGATAAACCCGGGCTCTCTCTGGTGGAGATAGCAAATCTATATGTGGATGGCGGCCTGTTTAAATGCTTTGGGCATCTCCTTGTGTTTCAAGGAACAGTACTCATCAGCTCAGCCCGAGTGCTTGTGCGTCTCGGTCGGAGAGCATGCCGCCGTCGGATCTTGGTTTGACGGTGGTGTCTCGTTTCCATGAGCGGTCGCAGCGGGGCTGGTCTCGGAGGTCGGTGATCTCGATTTCTCCGTCCTTTTTGAACTCGAATCGGGAGACGCCGCAGATGTCGGCGAGGTCTTCGGTGAGGAACCATTCGAAGGTGCCTTCGGGATCGGGGAGTTTGACACCGAGATCGAGCGGGTTGTCGATGTCAGATTTGGCGCGGGTTTCTTCCGACGCTTTCATCACGCGTTCGATCGCTTCCCAGAGCTTTGGCCACCCTGTCGCGGTTTCGAGATTGACCTTCTGCGGGAAACCGGTCAGGTGGACGCAGGTTGACTTGTCTTTCTGATCGACCTTGTGGAGTGCGCGGTACGCTTCGTCGGCGGTGTGGCACATGATCGGGGCGATCAGTTTGGCGAGTCCGTCGGTCATGGTGTGGAGGGTTTGCTGAGTTCTGCGGCGGCGCTCGGAATCGGGTGCGTCGCAGTACAAGCGGTCCTTGACCGCGGAGAGGTATTCCGATGAGAGGGTCGTGTTGCAGAAGCGGTAGATGAGTTTCTGTGCTTCGTGGAACGCGTAGTTCTCGAAGGCTTGGGTGACCTTCTCGATGAGGGTGTTGTATTCTCCGAGCACCCAAGCGTGGATGGAGTGGACATGGAAGTCGGAGTAGTCTGGTTCTGCAGATGCTTGGCTCTTTGGGGAATAGTCATCCAAGTTGGACAGCATGAAGCGGAGGGTGTTGCGGATCTTGCGATAGGACTCTCCGGCGAGTTTGAAGAACTCTTCGTCGACTTTGACATCGTTCTCGTAGGCGAGTGAGGAGACCCACCAGCGGAGGACATCGACGCCGTAGCGGTCGAAGAGGTCTTTGAGTGCGGCGCCGGCGGACTTGGAGAGTTTCTTGCCGTCTTTGTCGACCATGAAGCCGTGGGTCAACAAGGTGCGGAATGGTGGTCGTCCCATGACTCCGAGTGCTGGGAGGAGTGAGAGCTGGAACCAACCGCGGTGTTGGTCGGAGCCTTCGAGGTAGAGTTCGATTGGGAAGTCTTCGCCGTCGCTTCGCTGGCGCATGACGGCGTTCCAGGATGAACCTGATTCGAACCAGACATCGAGGATGTCTTGTCCTTTGGTGAGCTGGTCGAAGGTGACGGAGCCGTCCTTGAGGGAAGCGGGTGCGTCGGGGTCTTCTGCAGGGTTGTAATGCGCGAGCAGGGTTGCGGGGTCCTCGGAGAACCAGAGGTCCGAGCCCTTCTCGCGGATGAGTTGGTTGACGGCGGTGACGGATGCGGCGGTCATGAACGCATCACCTGATGGCAGCGTGAATGCGGGGATCGGGAGACCCCATGAACGCTGACGGCTGATGCACCAGTCGGGGCGCGACTCGAGCATGCCTCGCATACGGTTGCGTCCCCATGCGGGGACATAGTTGACGGAGCGGTCGTCTCCGGTGGACTTCATGGCCATCTCGCGGAGGGAGTGTCCGTCGCGTTTGGTTGGCGCGTCCACGGCGACGAACCACTGTTCGGTACAGCGGAAGATGACCGGGGTCTTTGAACGCCAGTCGTGGGGGTAGGCGTGCATGAACTTGAACGCGTGGAACATGTGTCCGGATTCGGTTAAGCGGTCAGCGACGAGTTGATTGGCTTTCCAGATGGACATGCCTGCGAGCCAGTCGGGTGCGGTGGTGTCGTAGGTGCCGTCTCCGAGGACTGGGCAGTAGACTGGGAGACCGACGCGGAGTCCGGTGATGTAGTCGTCGGAGCCGTGACCTGGGGCGGTGTGGACGAGTCCTGATCCGTCTTCGAGGGTGACATAGTCGGCGTGGACGACCTTGTAGCATTCGGAGGTGTCGGCGTCTGGATCATTGATTGGTGCTGGCGCGGATTCGATGAATGGGTGCGCGTACGCGAGTCCGACGAGTTTGTCGCCTGTGGTGGTCGCGAGGGTTTCGACTTCTTCTGACTTGGCGAGCTTGGTGACACGCTCGACAGCATCAACAGCGAGAACGGTCAGGTTCCCATCGATGCGCACGAGCGCGTAGTTGAACTTCTCGTGCACGGCGATTGCGAGGTTCGCGGGGAGGGTCCAGGGCGTGGTGGTCCAGATCATGAAGCTCGGGGTCGCGCCGGGGTGGTCGGACTCGGCGAGACCAAACGCGTAGTAGACCGCGGCGGCGTCTTTGGCTTCGAAATCGACATAGACGGAGAGGTCTTCGCGGTCTTGGTATTCGAGCTCGGCATCAGCGAGCGCGGTTTCGTTGGCGACTGACCAGTGGACTGGTTTGAGGGCTTTATAAACGAGCCCTTGTTCGCAGAGTCCTGCAAGGACTTCGAGGACTCCGGCTTCGTAGCGCGGGAGGAAAGTCAGGTAGGGGTCTTCGTAATCGGCGACGGTCATGAGTCGTTTCATTTGACCGGCTTGGAGTTTGATCTGTTTGTCTGCGTAGGTCTTGCACTCGCGGCGAACGGCGGTGCGGCGCTGGTCGTCGGTGAGTCCATCAAGTTTGGCGGCTTTCCCGGATTCGACGAGGTCGGTCATGACCTTGTGTTCGATGGGCAGGCCGTGGCAGTCCCAACCTGGGACATAGGGGCAGTGGTATCCGGCCATGAACTTGCTGCGGACGACGAGGTCCTTGAGCGTTTTGTTCATGAGGTGTCCGAGGTGGATGGAGCCGTTGGCGTAGGGGGGGCCGTCATGGAAGACGAATTTTTTGCGTCCTTCGGAGGTCTCCTGCATCGCGTGGTAGAGGCCTTTTTTATCCGCGAGTGTGTCCCAGCGTTTGAGGGATGCGGGTTCGTTCTGCACGAGGTTGGCCTTCATGGGGAAGGTGGTCTTGGGGAGGTTGAGGGTTTTTTTGTAGTTTGGTTTGTCGGCTTTGGTGTCGGTCATTGGTGGTATCCATGGCGCGGCGGCTCGGCCGCGAATTTGTGTGGTTTGATTGTATGTGTGGGAGGTCGGCCGAGTGTGCTCGGTCGCCCCGCGAGTGCTGGATGCGGTCCCAAGAAGGTGGGATGGCATCGGCCCTCAGCGGGGCATGGTAATTCGTGAGTTGGCGAATCGGGGTGTCATGGATGGAGTCTATCGGGTGGAAGCGAGAGAGGGTGGTCTTGAAGGCTTGATTTTGGGTGGAATGGTTCAAAAAGAGGAGCCCCCACCGAAGTGAGGGTGGGGGCTCAAGGGAATTGAAGTTATTGGTAGTCGAGAGAGCGTGTTAGCAGCGACGGCGACGGGTCGCGGTCATGGTTCCGAGTGTCAGGATCGCGAGTCCTGATGGTGCTGGGACGCGGACGACCCAGGTTTCGGTTGATCCGAGTCCATCGGTTTCGTTGTATCCCCATCCGGTGAACCATTGGCCGTCGGCGGAGATATCGGAGACGAACGAGAAGTGGAAGTCTTCTTCGTATTCAGCGCCGACTGCGTCGAAGTAGTCGGAGACGGTGAGGGTCCCGAGTGCTTCGGACCAGATGAATCCGTTGCCGAAGGTTGCGGGACCGAATCCCCAGGTGCCACCTCCGACGATTGAGCCGTCGCCGCTGATCGCGGCTCCTGCCATGAATCGTTCGGCGCCGACTTCGAGGTTGTCGATAGCGAGGTACTCGTCGTTTGAGACGTCATAGCGGTACGCGTTTCCAGGTGCGAAGAAGCTGCCGATACCGATTCCTGAAGCGAATGCGCCGTTGTCTGAGACTGCGAGAGCTTCTTGAGCGACTCCTCCGAGACCATCGAAGATGAGTTGTTGAACGCCGTTGTTCCAGACAGCGCCTTGGCGTCCTGCGCCGTCTTGCCAACCTACGGCGACGGATGCGTCGTTGTTGAGTCCGTTGATGCGTGCGGATTCACCGACTTGGTTGGTTCCCAGATCGGTCCAGCCTGATCCTGCGGTGTAGTAGGATGCGTGGGTGTCTGCGGTGCCTTGGTTGGTCCATGAGAGGCCGCCGACGCTTTGTCCATTGCCTGAGATGGCCCATCCGCTTCCGACGGAGAGGTCGACTTGCACACCGATACCTGGGAGTGCGCCGAAACCGGTCCACGAACCAGCGGTGACATCGTATCGTGCGATTTCGTACCAGTTGTTGGTGTTGCTGTAGTTGGTGCCGCCTACATAGAGGCCGTCGTTGGAGATGGTTGGTTGACCGCCTACACCTTGACCTGCGACGGCGCCTCCGATGTCCATTCCTCCGGCGGAAGATGTCCAGAGGAAGTATTGTCCGGTGTTGTTGTTGTCCCCTACGACAGCGCCGGTGTTGGAGATTGAGTTACTGAGTCCTTGGTCTACGCCGAGACGGTAGAACTGTGCGTTAGCGGTTCCTGCGAGGCTCGCGAGTGCGAGGACTGATGTGAGAGTGAGTGCCTTCATTGGTGTGCTCCTTGGTGTTGCAGAAGGTGAGGTGTGTGTTTTTGATGAGCAGCATGCTCTATTTTCTCGTGAACTTCCCGAGGTTAACGTATCCGGGGAGCGATTACAATCTTTCCCTAGGGAAATTTGCAAACATTTTTACAAATGCGGGATTCGTGTTGTAATCGCGTCTATTGAGGTGTATTCTTCTTGTAGCACATTCAATGAAAGGTCTTTGTTTGGACATTCAAGAGGCAACACAGTTTGAAGACCATTGCCGGGATGCGGTTTTGGAGTTGAGGGGTGCGCTTCTGGATTTGTTTCAGGAGGTGGGGAGTGATCCGACGAGGCCTCAGGATGTTGCTCGTCGATTCAAACTCAATAAGAACCTGACTTGGAAGATTGCAAAGATTGTGGGATCGGAGTCTGCGTTTGATGCCGTCGAGCAGGTGCCTGGCACGGGTGGGATGAAGATTGTGCTCGAGAGCATGCGTCAAGCGGATGCTTCTGAGGAAGCGATCGCGCGTGTCAAGGGCGCGATGGATCGCTACGAGCAGATGATCCAGATCCATGTCGGGGATCGAGTGTCGCTTGAGTTGATGCTGGATGGGATGGGGAGTGACAAGAGCAAACTGCTCAAGAGCCGGAAGCTTGTGTATCAAGGGAACACAGGGTTGTGGGGATTGCAAGCGAACGCGCGGATCACGGCTCAGTTCATCGCGCCATCAACGCTTGATCCGATGAAGCTGGACATCGCACAGGTGACAGGGTTGCAGCGTGTCCGGCGTTTGCGGCAGATTGATCGGTGGGACTTGTTCCGATTCGTGAGACTCCACGGCGAAGGGCAAGAACAGACGCGGCTCCCGATCGATCTTGCTGAGCAGGGGTGTCCGGGACTCATGTCGGAGTTCTCGGAGGGGGTGCTCCCTGAGATTCGTATCGAGGAGAGCGAGCGGTCGATTAATATCGAGCTTGGGCCGGGCCCGGTCGGGAAGACGGGGGAGTTCTCGAGTTACTTTGGGTACATGTATCCGGGATGTGAGTCTCGGTATGCGTCGGCGGATGATGACGAGGCGTTTTTGTTCTCGTCGATCAGCATGCCTGCGCAGGTGCTGCTGTTTGATCTGTATGTCCACAAGGATCTGTATCCGCTGATTGAGCCTCGCGTGAATGTGTTTGGGAATCCTTGGAGCTCGGAGCGGGTCTTTGATGAGAAGGCGCGGATCGAGGTGTTGGAAAGTTTTCAGGATCTCGGACGGGGCGCGAACATCTCTACAGCACTTGCGCGGAACTATCCGCGTGTGATCGAGACCACACTCAACGCAGGCGGATGGCAGGCGTCTGACTTCCACTGTCTGCGTTTGTTGGTGGACTATCCACCGATGGGATCAGCGATCGGGGTGACCTTCAAACTCCCGAGTGAGCCTTGAGTTGGGTTGTGTTGACAACGAACCCCTTGCTCGAGCGGTAGGGGGTGTTGAAGTCTGATGTGGTGGGGATTCAGGATTTGAGTTCGAAGATCGACTGCGTTCTGAGGACGAGGTTTTCCGCGGCGACGAGGTGGTAGCCTTGGATATGGACCTGGTCGGCGAAGCGTTGGGTATCGACGAGTGAGAGACATGGTCCCGCTTGGTCTTTGTAGCGGTGGGTGAGTGCTTCTTGATCGCGTGCGAGCTGGTCGAGTTCTTCGAGTGTGTCGTTGTAGATGTGGGGTGTGAGCTGTTCGGTCTGCGCGGCGGTGATGTAGTTGATCTTGGTGCGTGGGATCTGGGATTCGAAGTCTTTCTCGGCGGAGCAGAGGAGGGATTCGAGGAGCGCGACTTCGGTGTAGGGGGCTGGGGTGTCGGTGACGAGTTCGGTGGCGCAGCCGTCGACGGAGGTGAAGACGCATGCGTGGGCGCCTGGGAGGATGGAGAGGTTGAGGGTGTAGTAGTCTTGGATGATTGATTTGGACTCGGCGTGCTGGGAGAGCTCTGGTTGGAGTGATCGAGCGTAGAGGAGAGATTGGTAGGATTGGAGTCGTGTGTTTGAGTGGATTGTGGTTGCCATGGATTCCTTCCCATGCGGATGTAGGCAGAAGTGCCTAAGGAATGAAGATTGTCCCGCGAAGATTCTCGCACAAAACGCGATTTAACCGATCATGTTATCGGATCGTGTGAAGATCTCCAAGGGAGAAATAGGAGATCGGATCCAATGGGGAGATTGATCTAAAAAACCGTATTTGGTACAAGATAGCAGGTGACTTCAATATTCAAACACTAGAAATGGTATATTGGGTAAGATTTAGCAGATTTAGGAAATCCCCTATTGCTGATCCGATAACACGATAGGAGAGAGTCAGCAGATCTCAGTAGAACGAGCAGGGATTCGCTCGGTACTCGATGACGGCATGGACGACTTATGAGCAAGGCACCGATCCAACTTGATGAATCGATGAAGAAGATGCAATCGCTCCCGCTGCGGCTGCAGGTTGTCGCGCTTGGTGAAGGACTGCAGGTTGGGCAACCTGATGAGTGCCAACACTTTGCGATGCGTCTGATCGAGATCGCAGGATTCGGATACAAGAAAAACAACGCGGGTCAATCGCTCGGACCTCTTGAACTGATCACTGGATTGTCGGATCGTTGGCGTGCTCGGCATGCCGACGATGCGCTGCGGATGCTCGCGACTGGCTGGGCAAAACTCCCAATCGAGACACGCTCGCTCGCGTTGTCGCTCGGACGATCGCGTTGGATCCGCGTGGTCCGTTTGCTCGGAGCGGATTCGGATCCCACGCTGCGGATCGGGGCGTTGACGATCGCTCGCGACACGGCTGATCCGGCGCTGGGAGTGATGGTGTGCTCGATGCTCAGCGATGAGCATCAGAAGGTCCGTCTCGCGGCGGATCGCACGCTGATGGCGATGGTGCTGGGGATGTTTAAAGGTCTTGAGCGGGGGATGCTGGGGGAAGAATACGAATCAATCCGGGATCGAGCGGTGATCCCGATGCTGGGGGATCCGCGCGTGCTGGAGCTTGAGCGGTGCGCGATGCTGTCGGCGATCGCGGACGCGGCGTGGTCGTTTGCGGATCATCGGTGTCGATCCCCTTTGCTCGCGTCGTTGCTGCTGATGGATCGCAAGGGCGGGACGGCGCTGGAGCGGAGAGCGTTCAAGAAGATGCAGCGGTTGCTGAGCGAGCGGAATCATCCGAGTCATATGCCGATGCGGACTGTATTGCGGACGACCCCTGCGCCGGTGCTGCGAGGAAGAGCGTTGCGTTGGCTCGTGATCGATCCGATCAGCGGCGTCGCAAGCGCACGGCTTGCGGTTGCTGAGACTATTGAAGAGCATCGCGCTGGTCTGGAGTTGATGCACCTGTGCATCCGTCCGGCGCGTGCAAAGGCGCTGAAGAAAGTCCGGATCGGGACGAAGCAAGAGAACGGGTTCGTGTCGCTTGAGCGCGGAGCGCCGATCTTGTCGAGCGGTGAGATCGCGACGCTTGATGCGAGCACACGCAAGGGCGCGATCCGCTGGGTGACTGGTCTGGGGCTTGATGCGTCGATCAAACGGCGCGAGCTTGAATGGGTCATGGCGGATCGTGATCCGGCAGTCCGATTGCACGGATGCTGTGTCGCGGATTCGCTGGATGTGCTGGATTACATGTACGATCCGACGGAGCAGGTCGCGCGGCACGCGGCGATGCGGTGGTCGTCGGTGGGGAGTCCGCCTCCTGCGATTGGATCCGCGGCGTGCGAGCGCCGGAGCGAGATCGCGTCGCGGAATATGCGGTCGGGGTCCGCGTGGGTGCGGAGGATCGCGCGCGAAGAGGGGGATCGGTTGACGATGGATGCGCCGACGAATGCGTCCTCGAGACTCGCTGCACGACGACTGTTTGCGTCGGATCCGGCGCGGTTTGTGCGAGATGTTCGCGGGATGCTGCGTGAACCAACCAAACGGGGCACGGCGCTGGGAATCATCCTTGCGCTGGGACTGGAAGAACGGTTCGAGATGGATCTGATCTCGTTGTCCAATGAACTCAGGGGCGGTGAGCTGGATCCACGGATCGCGGCTTCGCTCGTGCGTGGGTTGAGCGGGATCCTCTCTCCGCTGGCGCGGGAAGCGGTGATGCAGAGTCTGGAGAGCGACGATCAGCGCGTGGTTGCCAACGCGATCGAGTCGGTGCATACCCCGATCGAGGTGCTTGCAGAGTACAAGGGTGATGCGCATCATCGCGTGCGGTCCAGCGCGATCCGGAGGCTGATCCTCGGCGGGCGCAACGACATCGCGCGCGGCGCGACGGAAGATCTGAGCGTGATGCTCCATGATGATCGACAGGAGCATCGATTGGCAGGGGTCTGGGCATCGCAGCGCGTGCTTGAGCCCAAGTCTCGCGCGAGGCTCGGTGGGCCTTGGCGCGATCTTGTGGTGACGCTCAACGAGTTGTCGGAGCATGAAACGGACGACACGATCCGCACTCGTGCGGATCGGTGTGTGCATCGGGTGGTGGTCAGTCAGCGGACGCAAGAAGCACGGCGGATCGAGGATGCGGCGGCGGATGAAACTGGCTCGATGTCGATCATGGAGATGGTGTGATGTTGAGCATTCCGGTGATGAGTTTGCAGGGTGGACCAACGGAGTTGTATCTTCCCGCGGCTGAGGTGGTCGAGCAGGGGGCGGGGCTGTGGATCTGGATTGGATGGGTCGCGGTGGTGCTCGTGCTGGTCGCGATGGTGCTCTGGGTGCGTGCGATGAATCTCAAACGGATCGATCCGCGCGAGCTCGCGTTTCGAGCGATGATCAAGAAGTTGGGACTAAGCAACTCGCAGGTGTCGTCGATCCGGACACTTGCAGAAACGAGCGGTGCGCCACCGATCGCGTTGATCATGAGTCCAAGCGCGGTGCGTTCAGCGGCGGCGGGGAGCTGAGTTCAATATATTGGTTCAATACCCTGAGCTAGCTACTGACCGGTTCGGGTTCTGGATGTGACGCGTGGGCGTCTTCGATGATTTCGATTTTGAGTGCTTTGACCCCGGCATGCTGGGCGAGTTGTTCCATGAGTCCTGCTGGGATCGCGTCGGTGAGCTGTTTGGTGAGGTCAGCGGGCGCGTCGAGGACTGTGCCGTCGTTGAGGACGAGGTGGAGGTGGGGAGTGTGGTCGGCTTCGTAGCGGCTGGCGCCGGATCCTTGGGACCGGTTGGCGATGCGGCGAGCAAGTCCGTTGTCCACCAAGAGTTCGAGCGTGTTGTAGATCGTTGCGAGGCTGATCCCAACATTCGATTCGCGGACCGCGGCGTGGAGCTCCTCGGCGGTGGGGTGTGACTTCATAGAGCACAAGGCTTCGTAGATTAAAAGCCTGGGTTTGGTGCAGCGGATGGAGCTGTTGGTGAAGATCTCCCGTGCTGAGTGCGCATGGGAGTGGGTGTGATCGTGCGTGCAATCATCCTGAGTGGGTTGATTGGTGGAGTTCATAGAATGATTCTAAGGGAAATAGTGGGTGTTGCCCAGTGTTTTTTGAAAATTGGAGGCTCGGGAGGGGCCTTGGAGGGGCTATAGAGGGATTTGGCGGGCGTTTAGACGCTGGTCTCGGACGGTTGCGGAGTGATGATCTGCATCCGTTTGTGATCGATCCCGGCTTCTTGGAAGATATCCGAAGCGGTTTCCCATCCCAGTCGTTCGTAGAACGGCATCGCGGAGAGCTGCGCATGGCAGTAGAGACCTGGGAGCGCGAGTTCGGTGAAGGCTCGGACCTCGATCGCGATCATGAGGTTTTTGCCGATCCCTTCGCCTTGTCGTTGTTTATCGACGCAGACCTGCTGGACCTTCCCGGCTTGTTCTTCTTGTCCGGGCTGCGGCGGGAACAGGGTTGCGGCTCCGACGACGACATCTCCGGATGGGTGGTCCACAACAGCGACGAAGTGCTCGCACTTCTCCTCGCGTCCTGGGGACATGTCGTAGTAGTCTTGGATCGTGTATCCGATGGGTTCAAGGAGCACGGCGGTGCGCAACGCGACCTCTTGCTCGTAGAGCGGGTGGTCCATCGAGATGCGTTGGATTCTGATCACACGGAGGTCCTCGCAAGAGTGGACCCATCATAGCAGAGATCGGATTTGCTTGCAGCGAGGTCGATCGATTATTCGAACTGTTTCCCTGGGTAGTTGTCGCACGGGACGATCTCAGGGATCCGTCGGTCTGAGCTGTTGTTGAGACGGTTCCAGTTGATGTTGACCCAGTCGTTGTAGTCGTTGAGGGTTGTGCAGACGGAGTCGTAGCAGTTGGTTCCAGTGCCGCAGGGGCGGGTGGTTCCGGTGTTGCAGTTGAGGTTTCGTGTGTAGGGGGCTGGGTCGATGGATCCGTTGTTGTTCCAGTCGATCGGGGTGGTGCCGTTGACACCTTCGCTTTCGAGGACGGCGTTTTCGTTGAGGAGGATGTTCATGCCGTGGGAGTAGTCGAGGACACCGTTCCCGAAGGATGATCCGGTGGTATCGACTCCGGGGAACTGGTGTCGGTAGTTCATGACGGAGTTGTAGTTTGGTTTGTTGTTTCGGTTTTGGTTTCCGCCGTGACGGAGACCGAGGTTGTGACCGAGTTCGTGCATGATGGTGTTGGCCATGTTGTTGGTCGAGTTGTAGTTGACCATGGAGACGATGAAGTCGTCCCCGTTGATTTCTGCGATTCCTGATGAGCCGTTGGTTGAGGAGTTGTAGCGGTTGGTGAAGATTGCGTAGTGGTAGTAGCCCTTGCGTTTGGGATCGAAGTGTTTTGCTTTGTACGCGTTGAAGTCGTTGTCGAACTGGATGACATCGGGAGATCCAGGGAGTTGGTTCCCTCCGGTGTGTTGTTCATCTTGTCCGTAGTCGAGGTGGATGACGATCCCGTCTGGGAGTCCGTAGGGGTTTGGGGTGGATCCGTTGAGGAACGCGGCGCGGACGCGTGCTTCGACGGCGGCGGTTGGTCGGTAGTTCTCGTTGCGTCCTTGGAACTCGCCTTGGAACCAGTCGCACTCGACATAGATGTCCTTGCGGACCGGGTTGGCGTTGGGGAGGACGAGGCCGTCGGTGGTGCCGAGGATTTCGTCTCCGTCGTCGAGTCCGTCTCCGTCGGTGTCGCGGCTGAGTGGATTGGTCCCGGTTTGGAACGGACCAAAGTAGAGCGCGTTGTCGGTCTCGGCGTAGTCTGGGATTCGGTCGCTGTCCGTGTCGGTCAGGTCGGGGCATCCTCCGGAGTAGAGGCCGAGGAACGCGGAGATGTCGAAGAAGTCGAGGTTTCCGGAGTTGTCGAAGTCCGCGGTGAGATCGTCATCGTCGTACGCGATCAGGAACGCGGAGACATCGAAGAAGTCGAGGGTGTTGTCGAAGATCAGGTCCGCTTGGCAGTAGGGGGATGCGGTCTGCGCGTGTGTGGTCGTCGTGGCGGTGGATACGGCGATCGCGATGGTGATCGCGGCGTGCTTCAATGACATCATGATGGTTCTCTCCTGAAGATACCACGAGTGGGCGTCTGTGAATATTGCTATCCGCAGTGTACAGGAGATGGATCGGAAACCCAACGAATTTTCGTGTGGTTTTGGTTACTGGCCTTCAACCGTCAGCGTGGTGTGTCCCATGCGCTGCGAAGCCATCTTTTCCCATCCTGATCCGAGTTCGCCTTCTGGGTCTGGTGGGACGATGTCTACTTTTTTATCTCCCAGTTTCACTTCGCCCGATTGGACCTTGGATTGGAAGTCTTTGCACTCGCTGAGCAAGCGGTCGAGGATTTCGGATTCGGGGACGGTCGCGACTTTCTCGCCTTGGACATAGATGATGCCCTTGCGGTCTCCTGCGAAGACTGCGATGTCCGCGCCCTCGGCTTCTCCTGGTCCGTTGACAACGCATCCCATGACCGCGACTTTCATCGGGACTGTAATGTCTTCGTTGAGTTTGTCATTGACTTCTTGGACGAGTGTGAAGAGGTCCACTTGGATGCGGCCGCAGGTGGGGCAGGCGATGAGCTCGGCGCCGATGCGTTCGCGTTTGCCGAGGGTGTAGAGGAGTTCGAGTCCGTCTTCGACTTCGTAGATTGGGTCGTTGGCGTAGGAGATGCGGATGGTGTCTCCGATCCCGTTGGCGAGCAGGGTTCCCAGCGCGACGACGGAGCGGATGCATCCGGTTTCCTTTGGTCCTGCGTGTGTGACGCCTAAATGCAGCGGGTGGGGGAAGCGTTTGGAGATTTCGGTGTACGCGTCGATGACGAGGGTCGCGTCCATGGATTTGGCGCTGATGGAGATGTCGTAGAAATCGCGTTCGTAGAAGATGTCGAGGTATTCTTCGAGTTTAGCGATCATGATCGCGAGCATGTAGCCGTGCTTGTTTTCGGAGAAGACTGCGCCGAGTTCCTTCGCGCGGGTTTGCTTGTCCTTGCGTTCGATGATGGAGCCTTCGTTGACTCCGACGCGGATCGGGATGCCTCGTCCACCATTTGCTTCTTTACACGCGTCGATGACTTCTTCGACTTGTTTGCGATCGGTGATGTTTCCGGGGTTGAGGCGGATCTTGTGGACACCCGCTTCGATGGATTCGAGGGCACGCTTGAAGTGAAAGTGGACATCGGCGACGATCGGCACGGTGGTCTGCGCGAGGATCTCGGGGAGTGCTTCGGTGTCTTTCTTTTCGGGGACAGCGACGCGGACAATGTCGGCTCCTGCAGCCGTGAGTTTGTGGATTTCCGCGACGCACTTGTCGATCTCGTGGGTGTATCCAGCGGTCATCGTCTGGACGGAGACTGGCGCGGGAGTGGTGGGGGTTGTGAGTCCCTTGGAGAGGGGGTGATCGAGGGGGAGACCGCCTCCGATTTGGATGATTCCGGTGCGGTCATCGCCGAGGAAGATTGGGCGTGTTGGGGAGGGGGGCTGCATGGTGGATTCTAGGGCTTTGGGGTGTCTGTTGGTCGGGATCGATTGGCGTATTTGCAGCGTCGGAGACCGAGGTAGGCGAAGATCTCGAAGAAGAGGAAGCCGAGGATACAACTGAAGAAGATGATCCACCAGCCGATCATATTAAAGTCGATCCGTTCTGGGATGACGATTGAGTCGGTGATGTCTGGGAGTAATACAAAAAGAGCTCCGAGGGTACTCCCAAATCCCATGAGTAACCATCCTGCGGTTCCATGGGCGACGATGTTGTTTGAGATCATTTTTTCGATTCTGAATCCACGACGATTGCCAATGAACCGCAACCCAAATGACTCGGTCGCGGTCAGTAACATTAGAATGAGCCAAACGGGAACGAATGAGAAAACACAAAGCAAGATTGATGCGATGCGATTAAATGACCCGTCGATCAGTAACAATGCAAGTGTGGTGCCGATAGGAACGAGATGCGTCGCGATGCATGAGTATGCAGCCAGATCGTTGTATTCGGACTCATTGAAACTCATCGTGTCCAATGTTGACTTCGGTTTCCTAATTGTCACCCACCAAGTATGCATAAAGGTTTTGAAGGTTCGCTTCTGCTGCCAAGGTGTGCCGACTCGTCGCTCGGGGAGTGATTCAGATATTGGTTTACCGCATTCTGGGCAGGGGAGGGATTGGTCGAGGTCTTCGAGGATGTAGCCGCAGCGTTCGCAGAGGAGGGTGTATTCGTCCTTCCATTCGGTCTTTCGTGGCGCGGGGGTGGGCATGTTGGGATGGTACGGCTGGTTGCTGGGACGGTTCGGGCGGTGAAGTGAAGAAAGACCCCCTCCGTCGCTGGGCGATACCTCCCCCGCAAGCGCGGGGGAGGAGATGAAGACCCTCACCCCGGCCCTCTCCCTGAGGGAGAGGGAGGAAGATCACAGGCGGGACGCCTGTGCCACCTGGTACTGTGGCAGGGATACTTTGGGGGGTGGGGGGTAGACTTGCGGCATGAGAACGACTCAAATTGTGATCGCGTTGTGTTTGCTTGTTGTGCTTGGGGTGCCGTTCGCGATGAGCGGGGTCAAGCGGGGGGATATGCATGTGGAGGGGGCGCGGAAGTTGATTGTGGTGACGCCGCATGTGCCTCAGATTCGCGATGAGTTTGCTCGGGCGTTCTCTGAATGGCATCAGCGGGAGTATGACGAAGCGGTGGTGATCGACTACCGGACTCCCGGCGGGACTTCTGAGATCAAGAAGCAGCTCTCGGCGATGTTTACCGATGCGGTCAAGCGTCAGTTTGAGAGTACTGATGGGAACTGGGAGACGGATGATCTGTTGGTGCTTGAGCCGGGCGCGATCGCGTTTGATGTGATGTTTGGGGGAGGGTCCTACGACCACTCGACGCTTAAGCGTGGATCGACGGTGTCAGTCAAAGTCAATGACTCGACGACGCTGGATCTGACAGTGGCGCAGTCCGCGCCGATGGACTTCACGCAAGCGGAACTCGATGAGCTGTTTGGGGAGAACCGAATCGGTCCACAGCAGCTGTATGATCCAGATCAGTACTGGATCGGGACGGCGTTGTCGTCGTTCGGGATCGTCTACAACCGGGATGTCTACGAGCAGCGGCTCAAGCTCGACATTCCGACGCAGTTTGTTGACCTGACGAGACACGAGCTCGGCGGATGGATCGCACTCGCGGATCCGCGACAGTCGGGATCGATCACGACGACCTTTGATTCGATTCTTGGGAACGAAGGTTGGGAAGAGGGCTGGCGGATTCTGCGCGGGATGTGCGGCAATACGCGTTATTTCACGAACTCGTCGACGAAGCCTCCGATTGATGTGTCGAACGGCGAAGCGGCGGCGGGGCTCGCGATTGATTTTTATGGACGCGGACAGGCGCAGGTGATCAAGGACTCAGGGGGCGGGGATCGTGTTGGCTATCAAGAACCTGCGGGCGCGGTGTATATCGATGCGGACCCGATATCGATCATCAATGGTGGGCCGAGCCCGGAGATTGCGAAGCGGTTTGTGCGTTTCTGCATGACGGAAGAGGCGCAGGCGCTCTGGCAGTTCGCGAAGGACAATCCGGATAACCCGATCGGTGTCGATGGCGAGCCGATGGGTCCTGAATGGAGCGAGCTGCGGCGGATGCCTGTCCGACGCGTGATGTACGAGAAGTACTTCCCGTACTTTATGGATCAGGTGAATCCGTTCGAGATCGTCTCTGATGTCGAGAATCCGGGATGGCGCACAGGGGTGCAGGTGATGATGGGGTGTTTCGGGATCGACATCGCGGAGGATTGTCGCGCGGCGTACAACGCGCTTGGAGACGCGAAAGCGTCTGGGAAGTTCAGTGACGCGGAGATCGCGGAGCTTGATGCGATGTTCTTTGCGTTCCCGGAGACTGAGGTGGACGGGGAGATGGTGCCGTTCACGGAAGCGACGTATGGCGCTGTTCGCAACGAATGGCGCGAGCCTGGTCGTCAGGTGCGGCTGGAGATCGAGTACACGCGGTTCTATCGCGAGAACTATCGTGAGATTGTCAAGCGCGTACGCGAGAAGCTTTGATCCGCTGACTGGTTGCAGTGCGAGCAGTACAGCGATGCGTAGATGAATCCGTCCGCTTGGGTTTGTTCGTCTTGCGAAGGCATCGGAGCGGGCGGGAGATTCATCAGACGATCGAGCATGCGCGATTGGTAGCGTGCTTGGTTGGATTTGAACGCGGAGTTGTTCTGGGTATTCGCGTAGTCGGTCGCGAGGAGTTCCTGGATCGCGTCGATGCGGGATTCGGGGAGTGGGTGGGTCGAGAGCCATTCGGGTTGTCTCGCGCCTCCCGCTTCGTCTTTGAGGATGTACATGACCTCGAGCTGACCCTTCGGGTCGTATCCGGCGCGGGACATGTACCGCATCCCCAGCATGTCCGCTTCGAGCTCTTCAGAGCGTCCGAACCTGAGCAGGAAGAGGTTTGATCCCACGGCGACTGCAGGGAGTCCAAGCTGTCCATACTTGCGAACATCGGAATCTGCATCCGACAATCCCACTCCCGCGGCGACGGCGCCGATCGCGAAGTTGAGTCCGAGCTGCGCGGACATCTGTTGGTTGGAGTGTCGAGCGGTGACATGGCCGATCTCGTGTCCGAGCACTCCCGCAAACTCCGCTTCGCTGTCGAGTTTCTCAGCGAGACCTCGTGAGATGAAGACCTTCCCTCCAGGGAGCGCGAACGCGTTGATGACCGGCGAGTTGAGCACAGTGAACTCCCAGTCCAGATCAGGGACTCCCTGCTCGATTCCTGTGACGAGCTTGGCGCCGATCTCGCTCGCGTAGTCTCCGATGGATGCGTCGGGGACCGCTCCTCCGAACGCTTCGGTCATTTCAGGAGCGGCGGCGAGTCCGAGCGCTTTCTCTTTTTCCCATGACATGAGCGTGAAGGATCTTTTCCCGGTTGCTGGATTGACGCTGCATCCAACAGTGGGGAGTGCAACGAAGAGGAGCAGTGTGAGGGTGGTCAGGAGTTTGAGCGATCGATTCATTCGTATTCTCCGTGTAATGAGCGAGCGGGCTTGGAGTGGAAGTCTACACTGATTGTGCCATGACAGAAGTGCAAACACAAGCGAATGATCCGACTATTCCTGCTTGGGACGACGCTGAGCTGGGCGGTCTGCATGAGAACGACGAGAAAGCGGTCAAGGTCCGCGCGATGTTCAACGCGATCGCTCGGTCGTATGACCTCAACAATCGTGTGCATTCGATGTGGCGCGATGTCGCGTGGCGCAAGTTTGCGGTCAAGAAGGCGCAGGTCCAGCCGGGGGATGATGTGCTCGATGTCGCGTGCGGGACTGGGGATCTGACCCAAGCGTTCGGACGCGGATCACGCGCCGAGTCGATCATCGGACTCGACTATACAGAAGGCATGCTCGAGATCGCGGAGCACAAACGCGGGAAACTCATGGGGGAACTCGCTCAGCGTATCTCCTATGAGCAAGGGGATGCGATGGATCTCCGCTTTGAAGATGCATCCTTTGATGTGGTCTCGATCGCGTTTGGTATACGCAATGTCCAGGTGCCTTCCAGAGCGATCCAAGAGTTCTATCGCGTGCTCAAGCCGGGCGGGCGATTGGTGATCTTGGAGTTTGATACGCCGAGCAATCCGTTGGTGCGTTGGTTCAATGGGTTCTATTGCGGGACGATCATGCCTCGCACGGCGACCTGGATCGCGCGGGATACCTCAGGTGCGTACAAATACCTCCCCAGATCTGTGTCATCCTTTCTGACACGCGACGAGATGAAAGCATGTCTCGAGGGTGCGGGATTTGCGCAGGTAGGGGTGCGTGGGCTGAGTCTGGGTATTTGCGCCTGTTATAACAGTGTCAAACCGACCTCCGATTAAAAAAAAATTCAGTATCTGCGACGCGTTTGGTGTGGTGTTTATCACCCAGTTATCAAGTGTGAAGATGGGCGATTTGCACATTCTCGGACGCAAACCGTTCAAAGGTCCCAGAATAACGACGCTCACGGCTCGTGAGGGGTGTTCCACAGATTTGCGCAGAAACCTGTGGTTCAACAGTGTGTTGGTTGCGGAGAAACGGGTGTGTGCTCGATAGGGGGGTTCTGGGCCACAGCGTCGTAGCCCAGAACACATCACTGATCCCACCCCACGAGAGTGCGGAAGGGAAAGACAACGACGAGGAAGAACGAAATGAGTGTCCATGTATTGAGCGAGCGTTTGTTTGAAGCACTGATCGAAGGGAACCGGTCTGCGGCTCGATCGATTGTCAATGAGCAGCTGAGCAGTGGGGTGACTCCCGAGCTGATGCTGACCGATCTGTTCTGGCCGACCTATGAGATGATCGATCGTCTCCATCGTGAGGACCAGATCTCGGCACTCGCATACAACCTGTCCACTCGCTTGTTCCGCGTCCTTGTTGACCAGACCTCGCGAGCACTCATCGCTGGATCCAATGCGGATCCTGTGAACCGCTCGGTCCTCGCATGCTGCGGGACCTGCGAAGGTTCGGAACTCGGTGCACAGATGGCGGTTGATCTTCTGGAAGCCGCTGGATTCAGTATCCGCTTCGCAGGCGGTGGGGTGCCTCTGGATGAAGTGCGTCAGAGCGTGCAGCAAACCAAACCTGATGTCCTGCTGATGTTCTGCTCGAACCCAGCGGATCTCCCTGACATCCGCGTGATGATCGACTCGCTCCATGAGATTGGCGCCTGTCCTGACACGCAGATCGTGGTGGGTGGAGGCGTGTTCAATCGTGCAGAAGGACTCGCTGAAGAAATCGGTGCGGACCTCTGGGCATCGCATCCGCTTGAACTCGTTGACGCGATGATTGACGACGCTGAAATCCGTGCGACTCCTGCTCAGCGGACAGTCGGGCGCACACGCAAGCCGACGCCTGCTGCGAAGGCCGCGTAAGAAGAACGAATATCGTTTGGATGGGCTGGACACCCGTTCAAAGTACAAAAACATCTCTCCCCTCCCCTGCCTATGCCTGACCGGTGTAGGCAGGGTATTTTTTGGACTCTTGGTCTTTAGGGTACGGTAAAGAGCCCGTGGAGTGGGCGAAATCTGTAATTCAGGTCCAATTCGTGCGTTTGGTCGATATTGGGTGCATCTCTTTTGTGCCGTTCTGGTATAGTGAGAGACACAGACCCTGACAGGGAGCGGTATCGCATGGATCGTGCAACAGAACGAGATTTGATCGAACGGGCCATCGCTGGTGAGCGATCCGCGGCAGGTGAGCTGATCAAAGCACACCAACGCTCGGTCTACGGCTACATCCTCCGGATGTCGGGTCGGCACGAGATGGCAGAAGATGTTGTCCAGGAAGCGTTTGTACGCGTCCTTGCGAACCTCCATCGCTTTGATTTCCGCTTCCGATTCTCGACCTGGCTGTTTACCATCGCACGCAGACTCTACATGAACGCTGTTGCGAAATCCAAACCTGCGTACGACACCGACTTTGTGGGCTCGATGGGCGGCAAGGGAACACTCCCAGACGCGAAGACCTACTCCGAAGAACGCTCCGAGACTGAAAAAGACGCGATCCAGTCGGCGCTGATGCATCTGTCTGTTGAACAACGCGAGATCATCGTGCTGTTCCATCAGTTGGATTGGCCGATCGCGTTGATCGCGGCTCATCTCGATATGCCTGAGGGGACTGTCAAGAGTCACCTGCATCGTGGTCGTCGTCGTCTGCGTGTTCTGTTCAAAGAGCATAAACAGCTCGCGTCTGTCTACAAAGATCACTTCGGTGGTCAGTTCGATCAATCACAGAGCGAAGCCGACGAGGTGTTGGCATGAACGGTGCCGAAAATCACGAGTCGTTTGATGACAAGATCCCTGGTCGGATCCCGGAGTCGCTGATCGACGCGGCGCTCGACGGCGAGATCTGCGACCAGATGCAAGAAGAAATCGCACACGCGCTCCGGTACGACCACACGCGTCGCGCGGAGCTTCTTGAAACGAGTGATGCTGTGCGTGCGCTCGACCTCGACAGCATCCCGATGCCTGACATGCAGTGCGCTGTGCTGAATCGTCTTGATCAGCACGATCGCTTTCTTCCACGATCGCTGCGCCGCTTGGTAAAGACCGGACGCATGGCGGTCGCGGCGGGAGTGCTGCTGGGACTGATGCTCGTTGCTGGTTTGCAGAGTATGTATCCGAGACTGACGACGATCGGCGTGCAATCGACTCCGGTCGATGATGTCGCGACAGCGGTCCAGCACGATGCGCAGCAGGTTGTATCCGAGATCGAATCAGGATTTGAATCCGGAGTCGAGCATGTTCGTGCGTCGTTGTCTCCGATTGAAGGGTTCCTCGCTTCCCAGCGTGGGAGCAGCAGCCGGACTATGACGCTGACGATCAATCAACGGCTCGTCCGCTTCAGCGAAGAGGATATCGAAGCACTCAATGCTTCAGGGGTCGGGGTCACAGAACTCAACGAACTCCAGGCGCGTTTCCCTGCTCGGATCGGTCAGGGGACGATGACTCTGGTCTCGACGAGCACTTCCTATCCCAGCTCGCATCCGATGGCGCGGAGCCATGGACGGATCCTGATCGGGACAGGGCAAGACGGGCTCGCGTTGGTCCAGACCGATCGTCTTGATCGGGAAAAATCGCGTGATGACCGCATCGCGGATCTGCCTTGAGCACTATAACAAAGCTGTATGACTTCGATCTGTTCTGGATTGCTGTAGTTGTTTGTGTGACCTCCGGATGAGCCGGGGGAGGGGTATTGGTTGATCCGAGCGACTTTCATCTTGATCTGTTTCTTGCTGTGCTCAGCGATGTCGTTGGGTGCGGAGATCTGTGTAGCGAGCAGTCCAGAGGTTCGCGAAGACCACTGGTCGATTGTGGATACCTTCCCTGCGGATATTGATCTGGTCGCTGTCGTGGATGATCCGTCCGAGCAGTTGCTGAGCGGCGCGGGCCGAGCTTCGAGGACGATGCTTGGTTCGATCGGGATGTTCAATAAGACCCGTCGAGCGTGGGGAGCGCTGGGGGATTTGTTCGAGACCGATGCGGACGGCGTGGTCGGCGCGCTGATGTCGGGACGCGTTGTCGTGTTGGTTGATGGGGTGTTCGATGAGACCTCGAATCCGTTGAAGGTGATGTACGCCGCGGATACGAACTGGGTGGTGATGGGGGAGGTCGATACGGAGGTCTTCGAGCAGCTGCGTAAGAAGCTCAAACCGGTCCCGCGCGAGATCGTGGACGGGGTTCCGATCTACGGCATCGAATCGGGTCGCTACTCGATGGTTATGCTCAAAGGGATTGACGGCTCCAAGTCGCGGGTCATGCTGAGTCCCAAGAGCGGACGCGCACTCCTCGAACGCGCGATGCTCGCGGTCATGAATGCTCCGGCACAGAAAGTCGAGAGTCTCGCGATCCCGCGATGGTCTTTCGATGAGGGGTGGGGGGTCGCGATGCGGATCCGCGTAGACGCTTGGGTCGGGATGCTTGGTAGGCTCGGATGGGAAGCGCAGGAGATTCAGCCTGAGCACCTGCGATGTGTATTGGGGACTGTGGATGACGAGATCCAAATCTCAGTCGCGATGGACTATCGCGGAGATGTCCCGAGCGGAAATGCGCCGGTCGGATTGCTCGGCGCGCTTGGTGATGACACAGTGATCGCGATGGCCGCGGCTTCGGTCATCCGGATGGATTTCATCGAAGAAGAGGGGCTCTCGATCATGCTGGGGAACTCGGTCGATGACGGGATCAAGGTGGGGACCTTCGATCGATCCATCGACGGCGTCACGCGGCTGATCCCAGAGGGATCGCTGTTTGTGTTCTCTACTCAGGATATGTCCATGCTGGGGGAGCAGGACGGGATCGGGATGACGGTGCTCTCGTCGTATCACGCTGACGCGTTGGACGCGGAGTCTGTGGATTCGTTGATTGAGCCGTTGGTGATTGAAGCGTCGGAAGGTGCTCGTCGGACCCAGTACAACGGATTGTTCCCCAGTGCTGTGCGGACCTGTGAGCTTGCGGATGAAGGGGAAACCGCTCGCGTGTCCTGGCTCACGACCCAGCGGACGCACGGCTCGGAGCTGGTCTTCTCGTTCTCTGGGAAAGAGGTCGATACCGGAGCGCGGGTCCGGAAACTCAGCGAATCATCCGCGGCTCTCGATGCGATCAATGCTGGCGCGAATCTGGGTGGGATCGAGCATGGGAACCAGCAGCTCGCTGAAGGCGGGAGTTCCGTGCTGCTCAGCGGGTTCATCCGTGTCGCTGCAGTACTCGAATCCATGGCTGATACGCAGTGGATGGGGAATGTTGACATGATTTCTGATCTGGGTCTCGTCTCGTGGGAAGTCCTGCTTGATGAAGGGGTGCTCAGGGCGAAGATCGAGTTCAGGTAGGGGGGGCGTTTGGGACAGATTCAGACTGATCCAGTCATGTGTGATCAGGAGGGTGATCTGATGGGTCATCTGGTCTGTGCTGTGTGTTGCGGGAGTCTTTGAGGTCTAGACTTGTGACCTGAGATTCGGCTGGCGCCGAGTCAATCCGCGGCGCGATCGCCGCATCCCGTCCAAGTCACCAGTACGCTAGTACTTCAGTACTCAAGTACGCACCGCATCAGCACCCGGAAACCACTATGCCATCTGAAACCACCACCATTACGACGCTTCGTAATGTCGCGATCATCGCACACGTCGACCACGGCAAGACCACGCTCGTCGACAACCTCCTGAAGCAGTCGGGCAACTTCCGGAGCGGCGAACTCGAAAAACTCGAAGGCGGTCAGCACGGATTGATCATGGACTCGGGTGATCTTGAGCGCGAACGCGGGATCACGATCCTCTCTAAGAACTGTGCCGTGGAGTATCACGATACCAAGGGGACGGACTACCGGATCAACATCATCGATACCCCTGGTCACGCGGACTTCGGTGGTGAGGTCGAGCGTGTGCTGCGGATGGCGGACGGCTGTCTGCTTGTTGTTGATGCGTACGAAGGACCGATGCCTCAGACGCGATTCGTGCTCACCAAGGCGCTCGAAGCTGGACTCAAGCCGGTCGTGGTGATCAACAAATGTGATCGTCCCGACGGCGATCCGGATCGCGTGATCGGAGAAGTGTTCGACCTGCTCGCGGCGCTTGGTGCGGAAGACGATATCTTGGACTTCCCTGTTGTGTACGCGTCAGCGCGTGATGGTTGGGCCGTGGATGAGTGGGATGGGGAGACCAAGGGGACTGACCTTCGTCCGGTGTTCCAAGCGATTGTTGAGCACATCCCGCATCCGGATGTCTACCTCGAAAAACCACTGCAGATGCAGGTCACCTCGCTCGGATTCTCCGAGTATGTCGGACGCATCGGTGTTGGTCGCGTGACGCAGGGAACCATCAGAGCTGGTCAACCGATCGCGCTCGTCAAGCAGGACGCGGAGGGGAAGGTCACGACCAAGAAAGCGAAGATCGTGAATCTCGAAGGCTTCAAGGGGCTCGGGAAGCACAAAGCGGAATCGATCCAAGCGGGTGATCTCTGCTCAATCTCCGGCATCGAAGGTTTGGATATCGGAGACACGATCTGTGATCCGGATCATCCAGAGCCGATGGCGCTGGTTGCGATTGATGAACCAACGATTTCGATGAGTTTCCGTGTGAACGATTCGCCGTTTTCTGGGAACGATGGTGAGTATGTGACCTCGCGTCAGATCCGCACACGTCTGGAGCGTGAGCTTGAGCACAATGTCGCGCTCGCGGTTTCACCAGGCCGTTCAACGGACGAGTTTATTGTTTCGGGACGCGGGTTGCTGCACCTCGGTATCCTGCTGGAAACCATGCGCCGCGAAGGATTCGAGCTCGCGGTTGGTCGTCCGATCGTGATTGAAAAGGAAATCGATGGCGTCAAGTGCGAACCGGTCGAAGAACTGGTTGTGGATACCACTGACGACAGCGTCGGGAGTGTGATGCAGCTTGTCGGTGAACGCAAGGGCGAGGTTGTCAAGGTCGAACCACGCGGCGATGGATTGACACACTGTGTCTTTGAGATCACCTCGCGTGCACTCATTGGACTGCGGAGCCGGATCCTGACAGCGACGCAGGGTCAGGGCATCATGCACCATACCTTCTTGAAGTTTGTACCAGTCACTGGTGAGCGCCCCGTGCGCCATTGCGGCGTGCTGGTCGCATCAGAAACCGGTCCGGTGACCGCGTACGCAGCTCAACTCCTCCACGAACGCGGCGTGCTCTTCGTGCGTCCAGGTGACAAGGTCTACGCGGGTCAGGTCATCGGTGAAGCGAACAAGAACCTCGATATGACCGTCAACATCGCGCGCCAGAAGCAGCTCGACAACATGCGTGTTGCCAACAAGGAAGCGACCGTCACGCTCAAGGCTCCGCGCGACATCTCGCTCGAACAATCGCTTGAATACATCGAGGAAGACGAGCTTGTGGAGCTGACTCCCAAGACGATCCGTCTCCGCAAGGTGAACCTGAGCGAGTCGGTCCGCAAGCGTGATGCACGCATCGCAAAGAGCAAGGCGCAAGCCGCGGAGTGATTACTCGCTCGCGGATTCCATTCCAGATTCCTGCTTCGTAGGCGGCTCGTTCTCGAACCTGACCGAAAGCGGCTCATCGGGATTGAAGTTGAGATCTCGTTGAGGGAACGGGATGGTGATGTTGTTGTCGCGGAAGAGCTGGTCGATCTTGAATCGCAGATCAGATTCGATCTGTCTGCGATCGAGCGTCGTGCGTGGGATGATCCAGAAGTGCAGTTCGAAATCCAACGATGAGTCACCAAAGTTCATGAACAGGACTCGGTTCTCAGGGGAATCGAGCACGCGGGTGTGGTCTTCGAGAACCTGTTCGAGGATTGATTTGACCAGCGCGGTATCAGAGCCGTACGCGACTCCGACCCCGATAGTAACGCGGAGTTTCTTGGTGGGGAGGTTCCAGTTGATGACCGAGTTCTCAAGGAGCTTCGAGTTGGGAACAATAAAGGTGGTCCCGGCATACGAATAGATCTTGGTCGCGCGGGCGCCGATTTTGATGATCGTGCCTGTCTCGTCTTGTACAGTGACGAGGTCGTTGACCTGGATCGGTCGCTCGATCAGGAGGATGAGTCCTGAGATGAAGTTGTTGACGACATTCTGAGATCCGAAGCCGATCCCCAGCGCGAGGGCGCCGCCGAAGATAGTGAAGACTGTGAGCGGGACTCCCGCGATCTGCAGCGCGAGGACCGCCGCGATCGTGAGCATCACATAGTACAGGATGGTCTGGATCGCGCTCGCTGGACCAGGCTCAACATGCAAGCGAGGCAGGACGGTTTTCTCGACTCGACGGGAGATGAGCTTCGCGAGGATGATCCCAACGATCAGCAGCAGCAGCGCGATCACGAGCTTTGAAACGACGATCGGGGTCTCATTGATCGAGAAGATCTCGGTATCCCAGATCCGGATCACCATGTCCCAGATCTGGTCGTATTGACTCGAACCAGCAGCTGGAGCGGGCTCTAGCGGGATCTGATCGGTCGTGATTTCGGTAAACGGCGTCTCGCCGGTCTGGTCATTCTGAAGCATGCGAAAGTCTATGCAGAGCGTCGGAGCGTCATTCTGGTGATAAACTGGGTAATTCCAGCAACATGTGGAGCTGGAGGGTCATCATCAGCGTCCTCCCGCTCGACCTGCTGGGGGAGCGGGGCTATGATCTCGACCCCGATGTATGACGGGCATCAAGCGGTCCAAGTTCTGGATCGCCCCGGCCTTACGCGGCAGCTGAACGGAGCACACCAAATGGCAGACACCTACGCAATCATCGAAGAGTCCGGCGGACAACGCAAAGTGACCGAAGGCGAATCGATCTACATCGACCTCTACAACAACGGCGAATCCAAAGCCGGCGATACCATCGAGATCGACAAAGTCCTCGTCCTCGGCACCGCCGGCGGCGACGCGAAGCTCGGTGCTCCATACATCGCAGGCGCATCGGTCACTCTTGAGATCACCGAACCAGTGAAGAAGGGCGACAAGCTCTTCATCCACAAGTTCCGCACCAAGAGCACCTACCAACGCAAGACCGGCCACCGCCAGCGCTACACCATCGCGAAGGTTGCTGGGATTAAGGGCTGAGAGATACCAAAGTGAATTAAGAACAGAACCCCGTCATTTGGCGGGGATTCTTTATGGGCTTGATGTATACTGAAGGTATGAAATACATCACATCGATTCTCAGTATTGTTCTAACTGGGGCTGCAGTTGCAAACGAGCAACCCATCCCGAAGATTGGCGAAACAGTTGAAGATTTCATCAATCGGTATTCGGCATGGGATGCGGGTGTTGAGTTCGATGACCGTGCTGTTTTCGAGATGCTAGAGGTCAATGAACTCGTTACTGCTTCAATGGGTGATATAAGTAGACTCACAGAAAACCCTGATAACCCAGGGTGGGATGCGACTGTTCAGTTTCTCAGTGATCATCCTGAAGTAGTCGATCAGATATCTGACTATGTAGAGCTACCTCATCTTGGAGTCCCGGCTGAGTTTTTGATGATGGAGCTTCCTTCGAACGACTCATGGCTTGAAGCGACTGCAAATGACATACTCTCGCCTCATCTTGTCTATGTTCGATATCACTCTATTTTGTTAACCGCGCATGCAAAGCTCAGTTTGTTAAATGGAGATATTGACGAGGCGATTGACACCCTCTATGTGCTCAGAGAGTTGCAGACGAAGATTGCGATTGTGAACAGACGGGTTGAGTACTTGGTTGAGTTTGCATGCAGCACAATGGGCATGCTCACTTTCTTTTATGGCGACTTTGATTTGAAGACGCTCAATCGAGACCAACTCCTCAGGCTACAGGAGTTATACATTGAAACCGCTACAGGAATTACTGCTGACAAGGTGATTGATTATGAAGCGTGGTCAATAGAGACATTTATCGACTATGTCTACAGAGGGGCTATAGCCGGGAATCTGCCTTCGCGGGGATACGACAGACTACGCAATCATGTCGATCGGCATGGACCACTGCCTTATTCGTCTATTCTTGATGGAGTCACGAAATCAAGGGCAAAGAAGGCACTCAAATCGCGAGATGATCAGATGGAGTTGTTGTCAGAGTTTGTAGAAGCTGTCAGAGCAGATTTTCTTTCACCTGAATCGGAGTTGGAAAGCTTTCAGCACGAATCAATCATTCGGGCAAACATTGGTGAATCCCAAGAGCTTGAACTTGCATACGCACCATTTCTGTTGAATACATCAGACTTTGAGTTCCTATATACCTCCAGATATATGCATCGGTCTTTCCGTAGTTCCGCTGCTCTGCTTATCGCAATCCATCTTCATCATCTGGAACACGGCGTGTTTCCCCAGGATGTGGATGGAATTGATCCGCAGTTTATTGATGAATTTCCTGTTGACTACCTAACAGGGGATCGCCTTACTTTCAGAGTTGAAGATG
The DNA here is from genome assembly GCA_051252395.1 of Phycisphaerales bacterium. Taxonomy (GTDB): domain Bacteria; phylum Planctomycetota; class Phycisphaerae; order Phycisphaerales; family UBA1924; genus UBA1924. Next base: position 40,581 of record JBPOFX010000001.1, read on the forward strand.
GTCATGTACTCATTTACTCATTCGGTTGGGATCGCGATGACGATAACGGACGTAAGATCGAAGGCAGTTCATTTGACGATGGCCGACTTGATTTTATGACACTCGAGGAACTCCAAAGTCTAAGTCCATCTCAACAGGAGCAGCATGATGGTGATTTGATCCTCTACCCACTATCTACTGAGTGATCGAACCGCAGCTTCAAGCGCATCCACGCACCCCGCCATCTTCACAAAGTTCAGCGTCTCGATCGTGTCGCGTGGGGTGTGGTAGTGGGGATTCCGGTACTCGCTCGTATCCGTAATCATCGCGGCGGGGTACCCCTGCATCCAGTAGTTTGCGTGGTCGGAGCGGTAGATCGCGGTGACCATCGGAGGGATGGGGGCCGCGACTATTGGGATGGTGTTCGCTTGGGTCATGGATTGGGCGAGTTGCATGATCAAAGGCGTATCGGCCGTGCGTCCGACGATGCCGACGAAGTTTCCGGTGGTGGGGAGGGTCATCCCGAGCTGCTCACCCATGTCGCGTGGGAAGGGGTAGGTCTGGGAGTTGGGTTCGTCGGAGAAGAAGCCGAGCATTTCGAGCGAGAGCATCGCGATGATGTTCTCGTTTCGGTCTTTGGAGTTCTTGGCGCTGAAGTAGGAGCCCATGCCATTATTGTTTGGATGGGTGTTGGGGGAGGTGCCTGGGGCTGATCGTCCGTCGCGTGAGTTGGAGTTCTCTTCGTTGGTGTACGCGATGAACCGGATCGTGCGTTGCTGCGGGTTCTTCGCAAACCGACGCGCCAGCTCGATCAGCACCGCGACCCCCGACGCATTGTCATCCGCGCCCGGCGTATTAACCTCCGCATCGTAATGCGCCCCCAGCACGATGATCTCATCGGGATAAGTCGTCCCAGTGATCTGCGTGAAGACATTGAACGCACGCTGCCCCTGCGTCGTCGGGACCGGTTCCAGATCCACGGCGTATCCATACTCCGCAAACCGAGATGCGATCCACATCCCGGAGTCGTTGAGGACCCCTCTGTTGTTTGCGTTGCGATCCGCGTAGGTCGTCGTAAGGATGCGGACATCGGACTCGAGCCGATCGGTTACGCTCATAGGTGGTTGATTCTGCGAGAGTTGCTGCGGAGCGTTGCATCCCACACTGAGCATCAGCGTAGAAATCATCAGCAAGAAAACGGCACAGAAACGCGTCGGGGTGGATAGATTCAGCATGTGTGATCGTAGTGGGGGGATCCCAAGCAGGATCGGTCCTAGGCCTATGATTCCCAACAGGAAAATAGACCCTCGCCTGCAAATCAGGCTCAAAGATACGGAGATTCCAGATATGCCAACCACCGCTGAACCAATCACCATGACCGCCGACGGCCTCCAGGTCCCTGCGAACCCAATCATCCCCTTCATCATCGGCGACGGCACCGGACCAGACATCTGGAACGCATCCGTCAAGGTCTTCGATGCAGCCGTCGAAATTGCATACAACGGCGAACGCAAACTCCACTGGCACGAAACCCTCGCCGGAGAGAAAGCATTCAACGAAACCGGTGAATGGCTCCCAGAGAAAACACTCGAAGATTTCCGCAAGTACCTCGTCGGAATCAAAGGCCCACTCACCACCCCAGTCGGTGGTGGCATCCGCTCGCTCAATGTCGCACTGCGTCAGATCCTCGACCTCTACACCTGCCTCCGCCCAGTGCGTTGGTTTGAAGGCGTGCCTTCACCTGTCAAGCGTCCGGACCTGACTGATATGGTCATCTTCCGCGAGAACTCCGAGGATATTTACGCCGGGATCGAGTTTGAGGAAGGAACCGACGACAACAAGAAGTTCATGAGTCTCCTCAAGGAGAACTTCGCGGACCGCTACAGCAAGATCCGCTTCCCAGACACGACCGGCATCGGGATCAAGCCGACCTCCAAAGAAGGCACCACGCGCATCGTCAAAGCCGCGATCGAGTACGCGATCGACAACGACCGTGATTCCGTGACCCTCGTGCACAAGGGGAACATCATGAAGTTCACCGAAGGCGCGTTCATGGAGTGGGGATACGAGGTCGCACGCGAGCAGTTCGGTGCCGAGCTCCTCGACGGCGGACCATGGTGCTCGCTCAAGAACCCAAAGACCGGCAAGACCATCATCATCAAGGATGTCATCGCCGACGCGTTCCTCCAGCAGATCTTGACGCGTCCCGCTGAGTACGATGTCGTCGCAACGATGAACCTCAATGGGGACTACATCTCCGACGCGCTCGCCGCGTGTGTTGGAGGGATCGGGATCGCTCCAGGCGCGAACATCAACTACGACACCGGACACGCGATCTTCGAAGCCACCCACGGCACCGCTCCAAAGTACGCCGACCAAGACAAAGTCAACCCCGGCTCAGTCATCCTGTCGGGAGAAATGATGCTCCGCTTCCTGGGATGGACCGAAGCCGCGGATTTGATCATCAAAGGCATGAACGGCGCGATCGGAGCAAAGACGGTCACATACGACTTCGAGCGTCAGATGGACGGGGCAACCCTTCGCAAGTGCTCGGAGTTTGGGGATGATGTGATTGGGCATATGTAATATTCTGCACAAAACATATTTAATCTCAGATAGCAATTTGCTAGCTTCGATTTATATGTCGCCTAGATTTTTGCTAGCTGCTAAGGCTCTATTGGGCTGGTCTCAGCTGGCAGAGTAGTGTCATTCTTGCGTGGTGAAGAGTCGCAGGACTTAACGCTTACAGCTATGCCTCCGAGTGGAATAATTACTGTGCCAATGATCCATGCTGTAATGCGCATCCATCGAGGTAGTTGTTTTTTGGCATCCTCTTCTAGGCTTTGAACTCGTCTCTCAATTTCATTCAAGTCTCTGATGGTAAGCGGTGACCCGTATCGCGAATTATTTTGCGGCAGAATGGTCTCGGGCTTGTCGTGCTCCATTCCGCCTAGGTAAAAATAACTTAGGCGAATTTTTATATATTCTTTGTCATCTAGATCGAAGTCGCAGTATTTACATGCATTTCCAGCTAATTCAGTAGCTCTTTTTTTGTATTCATCTAGGCTCTTTCCCTCTAAAGTGTAAGTTTCATTGCAGTTCACGCACCGAACGAACGCTCTGCTAGTAAGCATTTCTTCGTGGATTTTCAGGTGTTCTAAGAGTGCTGTAGACTGTTTTTCTTCAATCCCAAGTTTAACTGCGATAGTTGTTGGGCTAATTGAGACTGGTGCAGTATCTGTGAGATTGATCAGGTAGTTACGGATTGCTTGCAGGTCCTTTGGTTTAGAGCTCATGATGCCGCTACTCCGAAGAACTGTTTTATTTCACTGCAAATATAGTTGACAGTGGATTCGGAAGCGTATGTTCTGAATGCAACGGATTTAGATTTTAAACCTAGTCCAAATGACACGAGCTCGTCGCCAATATAGCACTCTAGGTCTAAATCTGTTGCGTCAGCTCTGTCTAAAAAATCTTTGTAGTCGTCGGAATCTATGAGATCCTCAGTGTCTGGGTGTTTTGTTCCTGAGATATTGAGAAACCCACGGCTCTCATGCAGATCGCCTTTACATTTTTTTACTACTGCTTCAATTTGAGTCGCAAAACGGTGTACCCTATCCGGCGCGTCGAATCCGATCGGTTTTAGTCCTTCATCCAAATCAATATCACAGTGCTCTGCCCAACTTCGTTCGATACGTCTGGCAATAGTGGCGTTTGCTCTGATATGAAGAATTCCAGTCTCAGGTTCATAAAAAGAATGGAAAATGTCAGCTTCATCATCAGATCGGATTTTGAGATTCTTGTCGAGGTATGTATTCTTGCTCGTTAATGCCGCCCATAGAATATGCTGCTGCCCAGGCCATATTTGACCGAATTCGCCAACACTAATGATGGTAGGCTCGCGTGTGATTTTTGTGTCTGATGCTTGCGGTTCAACAAATAGTGAATCGTTTGTGAACTGTCTCATGGCTACTGAGCCTCTTCCCGCTAGCACAGAGTCTTTGAGGGCCTCTAATTTTTGATTCGCATTTAGGCCGTTCGTTAAAGCGTTGCATAGTGATTGTGTTCCCGCGTCTGCTTCGTGAGAAATCTTATATATTTTTGCGAGCCTCTTTAGCTGTCGTTTTGACAGTGTTTTGATACTTGTGTCAAATTCTTTCATGATGAATCCTTGGGTTTGTCTTGTATGTGAAGATATTATTCTGCAAAATATTGTAACGATCATCTGTAGTTTAGTAAAGCGGATTGTCGGGCGCCTGCTAACTCACAGCTTAAGCTGGTCTTTGTATGGACCTTTCAAGAATTCGAGCTACTCGCCAGCCTCCCAATTTCCAGATGACACCATCATTTCCAGCCCCACATTCCCAACTTTCCGCATCCAATCCCCCCCATTTTCGAATAGACTACCCATACCCACAGTTCCCTGTGGCGTGTACCACTCCACCCCCTTAGAGAGAATGAGAGAGAGGATAATCAGATGTTGAAATCAAGTATTGCAGGGGCCGCCCTGCTCGCAGCGTCGGTCGCATCCGCGGCGATCTATGACGAAACCGTTGACGGCGACCTGTCCGGAGATCGCTTCGCACCCACCATGATCACGCTCGATCAAGGGCTCAACACCGTATCGATGGATGTGGTGCTCTCTGATCAGCCGGGAGGCGATCGGGATTACTTCACCTTCACCCTCGGCGCGGGACAGTCCATCGACTCGATGGTCATCCTCGAATCCAGCAACCCACTCGGCGGCTCAGACAGCGCCGCGTTTGTCGGATTCGGTCCGGGATCGTTCTTCGACTTTGATCCCGACATCTTCTCCGGCCCAGGTCTGGACGGATTCGTGATCACCGCACCTCCAGTCGTCGGCGCTGAATCCATCATCGACCTGACCGGCGGACTCAGCTCGGTCGGTCCTGGAAGCTACTCCTTCTGGGTCCAGCAAACAGGCCAAGACCTGACTCGCGTGTCGATCGGACTCAATGTCATCCCATCCCCAAGCGCGATGGGCGTTCTGGCCATGGGCGGCTTAGTCGCGACCCGCCGTCGTCGATAAATCGACGAATCCAACAACCAAAGTCATCGACTACACGAAGAGACCCGGCGCATTGGCCGGGTCTCTTCTCGTACACACAAACAGTTGTTTATTCGTTACGCTCGGTTCCGGCGTGAGCAGAGTGCGCCGCCGAGACCGACGAGTGCGAATGCGCCGGGTGCTGGGATAGTTGCGGTGGTCAGTCCACCGAATCCGTAGTCCGAGCCTCGGCTGCCGCTGACTTCTTCTTGCGGCGCCCAGAGGGTCATCTTGAGGACTTCCATGCCGAAGATGTTTTCGCCTTCGATGCGGAAGTATCCCGCGTCGCCTTGGAGACCTTGTGAGAGTGCGGTGACTGTGCCGAGCCCGTTCCATGACGCAGCGGTCGGAGCGGTGAGCGCGAGCTCGAAGTTGTGCTGGTCGTTAATCGTGATGAAGGCGCGTTCGTTGACCTGGTCGCCGTGCTGTCCATCGACGAACAGTGCACCCAGATCAAGCGATGTCACACGGACGGCTTGATCGAAGAAGAAGTCCATCGACTCGGTCGCGTCGATCTCGCCGCTGACATGACCGCCTTGGATCCCCATCATGTGGTATCCCGCGAGGGTCTTGCTTGCGAATGATCCGCTGTTGGCTTGGATATCGAGCATGACATCGCCGAGGTTGAGTTGTGCGAGGGAATCGCCTGCATTCAAAGCGGAAGCCGTGATGTTCCCGGCACTCGCGTTCATTGAGATTGCAGCAAGAACAGTGGTCATAACAGCGATTGGCGTAGTCTTCATTTGATTCTCCTCAGTCTGTGATTGTGGATGAACTTTGCGTATCCACTGAAAGAATGCACCGACTCTGCGTGTGCCGCCAATGCGTAGGGTGATTGGTGTGGTTCCCAGTTCGGGATGTACGGAGGATTCTGAATGGAGCGTCCGGAAACCTGTCCGAAGGCCGTGGGAATACCAAAGAGTCCCCAGCACGGTCCCATTCAAATCCTCTATACTCTCCCTATGAACACCCATCACCTGCTCCGATCAACGCTCCTTCTCGCCATCCTCGTGATTTCTGGATGTGCGTCGACTTCCATCGCCGTCCGCGAAAAACTGGGGACTCCCAAACGCGAGCAACTGGTTGATCGCGTCGATGAGACCCGCGACGCTCAAGAGAATGCAAAGGAACAGTTCGCATCGACCCTCGACGAACTCAAAGCCCTGTCCGGATTCGATGGAGGCGAGCTCGAGAACGCGTACTCGCGTCTCAAGAAGCAACTCGACCGCGCCGAGGACCGTGCCGAAAAGGTGTCATCGAAGATCAAATCAGTTGACAAGGTAGGCAGCGCGTTGTTCAAAGAGTGGGAGCAAGAGCTCGAAGAGTACTCGACCGAATCGCTCCGGAGAGCATCCGAGAAACAACTCGACGAGACGCGCGACGCGTTCGAGGATGTGCTGTCTGCGATGCAAGCCGCGGAAAGCAAGATGGGTCCCGTACTCGCGGCGTTCGGAGATCAGGTCCTCTTCCTCAAGCACAACCTCAACGCACGAGCGATCGCATCGCTCGACGACACCCTCGTTGAACTCGAATCGGAGATCGCGGTACTGATTGCGGATATGGAAGCGTCCATCGATGAAGCCAACGCGTTCATCGACGAGATGGGGAGCTAAATCACGCGCCCGCACCAGCGGGTTCAGGTTGTGGACAGCTGTTGACCAGGTTCATCATCGCATCGACCCGATGCTCCCAGAGGCAGGTTTCCTCGACATGGAGCCGTCCACGCTTCGCCATTTCGAGCGATTCTTCAGGATGCGCCAACTGGTAGTCGATCAACTCACGAACCGAGCTGAGATTTGTTCCCGACCAATCAAAGAGCTTGGCAGTGGGGGACTCCGATGTGGCGGACATCGATCCGTTGAAATCATGACGCACCATCATCCGATCGTCGGCGACAACACACGCGCCTCCTGCCATCGCTTGCATGATGCGTTCTGAGTATGAATGGACAAACTGCGTTGGTCCCCACGCGAGCGCGACGCGTCCGCGTTCAAAGGCACCGGCGCACTCGGCGTAGGTCGCTTGTCCCGCGTAGTGGATCGTTCCTGTGCAATGCTCGGCCCACTGGTCGGTCCCGAACACCCCAACCTTGAGTCCCTGGAGCGCTTTGACCGTCTCGATGCGCCGGTAGCGATTGACGATCGCGATCACAAGATTCCAGAAGTGTTTTTGGGTGAGCCATTTCCCAGTCACGATCCCGTGCGATCCAAGCACGATGTCGCACGCCGCGACATATCCGAGATGCGGATCGCGGATCATCATGTTGGAGATCGCGTTGATCATCTGGACAATCGTGGGATCTTTGATCGCCGCGATTGCTTCGTTGATCTGCTCCTGACTCCGAACCGAGCTCGTGACCACCACATCGAACTCGCGATTGGAGTGATTCTCAAGTGTCAGTGATTCTGGATCGCACAGCGCCGAACGCGGGATGCCGTGGGGGACCCAGCCGTGGACAAGGTTCGGGAACCGGTAGCGGAGCAGGTGCGCATCATCAATGCAAGGCAGCGCGAGCCGGTAGTTCTCAAGCTGGTTGATCTGGTTCCACTTATCGATCGAACCATCGGAGAGACCAAACGGATGATCAACATAGTACTGGATCGCACGCATCGCTGATCCTTGCTTGAGCAGCTCAGGGGGCATCCCCGAGAGCGAATCGTCTGTGTTCATAAAGAACATCGTCCCCTCTGTCGGCATGCTGTTGGGAGCAAGATTCCGGAGCTTCGCCGTGTACCCCTTCGCGTTGAACGCTTCGCAGAGTTCCTCAGACATCGCGCCGAGCAAATCGAACTGCGATTGATAGAGGTTGTGGATCCAGATGGTGTTGTGATCAGATTCGTGCATATTCACCTATCGGATGAATACGCAAAGACCCTGCATTCCCGCTCGGAATCAACGCAGATCGACTCAGACCGCGACTTCACCCTTGATATGCGGATGTGGATCGTAGTTGAGCAGCTCAAAGTCCTCGTAGCTGAACGAGAAGATATCTTGCACATCGTGGTTGAGCATCATCTTGGGTAATGCCCTCGGCTCACGATCCAGCTGTTCCTCAACCTGCGGCAGGTGATTCAGATAGATATGCGCATCTCCGAGCGTGTGCACGAACTTTGCAGCACGCAAGCCGCAGACCTGCGCGACCATCTGCGTCAGCAGTGCATACGACGCGATATTGAACGGCACACCCAAGAACAGATCCGCCGAGCGTTGATACAACTGGCACGACAACCAATCAGGACCAGTATCCTTCGAGCGAGCGACATGGAACTGGAACAAGCAATGACAAGGAGGCAGCGCCATCTCCTCAATCTGTCCAGGATTCCACGCCGAGACAATGTGCCGGCGCGAGAACGGCTTGGTCTTGATGCTGTGAATCAGCTGCTCGATCTGATCAAGCGACGATCCATCGGGACATCCCCAAGATCTCCACTGCGCGCCGTAGACCGGACCTAGATCCCCTGTCTCCGGATCCGCCCACTCGTCCCAGATGCGGACATTGTGCTCTTTGAGCCACGCGATGTTGGTATCCCCTCGCAGGAACCAGAGCAACTCATGGATGATCGAACGCAGGTGGACCTTCTTGGTCGTGACAAGCGGGAACCCCGCTTTTTGACCGGTCCGGACCTCGTGCTCGATCGCGCCTGGCGCGTGGGGATCAAGGAAGTAGTGCGACTGGTGACCAAAGATCGACAGCGTCCCGACCCCTGTCCGATCGTCGCTTGGGGTCCCTTCTTTGAGCACTTTTTTGAGGATGTCGCAATACTGAATCATAATGCTTCAACGATACATCAGAACGAGCCTGAAGTGCACCAAACCGCTTGAAATCAGGTCGAGATTATTCGGCGATGTCGTACACGCGAGCAAGGTGTTGGTAGAACCCCGGATAGGTCTTCGCGACACATTTGGGGTCGTTGATGACAATGTCTGGGAGTCGTAATGCAAGCAGTGACAACGACATAGCCATCCGGTGGTCGTCGTAGGTATCCATGGCAATGGGTGATTCGGGATCAAATCCATCCCAAGATCGTGGAGGGGTGATCGAGAGCGCGTCGTCGTCGCCTCCAAGATTGTCTGTGACTTCAACGCCGATCTTTGCGAGCTCGACCTTCATCGCTTCGATCCGATCGCATTCTTTGACGCGCAGCGTCCGCACGCCCCGGATGATCGTCGTCCCTCCAGCGAAGCACGCCGCGATCGAGAGCGACATCACCGCGTCAGGCATATCTCGCATATCACACATGATCGGGCTCAGTGTCTGCCGACCTCGACACGCGAGCGTGCCTTCCCCAGTCACCAGCGTGCAACCCATCTGCTCAAGCAGCAGCGGGAATCGAGCATCCCCCTGATTCGCAGTATGCAGATCAAGTCCCTGCACACGGATCAGCGACTCCGGAAGCAGCGCCCCAGCCGTCCACCAGTAGGTCGCGCCCGACGCGTCAGGTTCAATATCCAGCATCACCCGATGCGCCGGAGGAGAGATCCGAACAGTCGAGAGATCACCCGAATGCTGCACACGCACCCCGATCGAATCCAGCAGCTCGATCGTCATCCGCACATAGCTCTCGGATGTAATTCCATTGGGTTGCGAGATCGTCAGTCCATTGGGAAGACACGGCGCGACGAGCATCAGCGCCGACACAAACTGACTCGATTGCGTTGGCTGAATCTCGATCGTCGTCGGCATCTTCGCAAGATCCTTCGGAGGCGTGATCCGGATCGGAGGACATCCATCACTCCCAAGATACTCAACCGTCGCGCCGAGCGTCGTCAGCAGATCCCCAAGCTCGCGGATCGGTCGTTCTTGCATCCGCGCATTCCCAGTGATGGTCAGTGGTCGATCCGCAAGCAGCGCCGCTGCCGACAAGAACCGAGTCGCGGTCCCCGCGTTGTTGAGATCAATCACCGGATCATCCGCGTCAACGCGCAGCACCCCGCCCGTCCCGTTGATCGTCAGTTTCGATCCTTCGAGCTTGACCGTCGCGCCGAGTTTCTGGATCGCCGCGAGCATGCGTTGTGCATCATCCGCTTCGATAAGCGGATGCTTGATCACCGATTCCCCTGGAGACAACGCCGCGAGCAGCAGCGCGCGGTTCGTCAGACTCTTGGATCCAGGAGGACGGATCGTCACATCCAAAGGCGATCTCCCAGCTTTTCGCGACCACTTCGGGAGCGCAAGCTGATCAGGGAGCGAACCCAGATCGAGATTGGAGGGGAGCGAGGTCATGCCTTCTTGACGAACTCGGATTTGAGCTGCATGTCTCCGATGCCTGGGATTTTGCAATCGATGTCGTGATCGCCGTCCACGAGTCGGATGTTCTTGACCTTGGTCCCGCCCTTGACGACAAGCGACGATCCCTTAACCTTGAGATCCTTGATCACAACGACCGTATCCCCGTCCTGCAGCGGATTCCCATTCGAGTCCTTCACCATCGCCGCATCCGCGGCCGCCTGCGCCTCCGCTTCCGACCACTCATGACTGCACGACGGACACACCAAAAGCACCCCATCGTGGTAGGTGTAGTCTTCTTCACACTCTGGACACTTCGGATACTCGCTCATCAATGCTCCTTCCGGAACACCGCGACAATGTCCTCAACCGGGATCACGAACAAGCGGTTATCCCCTTCAAAATCGACCGGGATCGCGTTCTTGGGATTGAACAAGATCCGATCGTAGTTGACAATCGGATAATCCGGATCGTTATCCACCTGCGTCGAGATCGCAACGACACGACCAGTGATCGTGGGGATCTCGATCTTGTCAGGGAGATGGATCCCCTTCGAGGTCTGCTTCTTATCCTCATCCTTCCGGATCAGGACACGAGCGCCGATCGGTTCGACGGTTTCGATTGATGAGCTGGATGCTTTGCTTGAGGCCATGCGTCAGTATAGGAGTGTGGGCATCAAATGTGAGTGCCTTGATGGAACCGGAGTTGCCATCCGCCTGATCCTCGGCACCAAACGGAGCTTCGCCTTGATAGTTTGGTTTCGCCCGATTCAAGATTGGTCTGGGTTACGCGATAGGTGGTCAGCGCGATGCTCTCTGAAAGCATGCTGCACTGAAACTCATCCATGATCCGAAGATGCTCGCTTTCAAACGGGAGATGTTCGAGGACCGCTTCACGAGTCCACACATTCCCTGATGCGCCGATTTCGGTAAAAGACTCATGGAGCACCGAAGCAAGCCGATCACGATCAGCGCGAACGGACAGTTGAAGATGCGATTCTTCGAGCGTGCGGAGTTGGGTGATCTGCTCAGAGGTCATCGCTTACTCTACTCCAACCCCTTCAGCGTCATCTCAATATCCACAACCTCCCCATCCCGCTCCACCTTCAACTCCACCACATCCCCCGGCTCATGCTTGACCAGCACAGGTGACCACGACTCCACCGAAGTGATCTCCACGCCATCCCAATGCGTGATCCGATCGCCGCTCTGGAGACCCGCGTTGCTCGCCGAGGTGTTGTCGAACACCCGCTGAACAGACAATCCACCACCCGCGGCATCCACCGGAATAATCCCGATCCGCACCCTCGGCTGCTGATCGTTGTCCTCCCTCGAATCCGCGACATTCCGCTCGCGTTCGTGGATGAAATCGTCGTGCGTCACCGCCGCGTCGTACGCGATGGAACTCACCACGCTGCTCACACGCAACGCGCCCTCAAGGTCCACCAGATCCAGCGTGTCCTCAGGGGTGTGGTACTCATCGTGCAGACCTGTGAAGAAGAACATATTGGGAACCTTCTTCGCTTCAAAGTTCGCATGGTCCGAGCGTCCGTTCCCGACCGAAGTATCCTCTGAGAACACAATCCCGGATTCGTTCAGATGGTGCTTCGCGAGTGCCGAAAGCTCGTCGCTGGATTCGAGACCACCGATCTCCAGCGGATCCGCTTCGAGCCTTCCGATCATGTCCATGTTGAGCATGATCTCGTGCTGATCGATATCGACGATCGGATGATCGACATAGTACCGCGACCCATTGAGTCCGGATTCTTCCGCAGTAAAGAGCAGGAACAGGACCGAGCGAGCTTGATCGGTTTCGTCGAGCAGCGCGTACCGCTGCGCGAGCTGCTTCGCTGACATGACCACGCCGGTCGTTCCAGACGCGTTGTCGTCCGCTCCGGGATGCACAACATTCTTGACGCGCGAGCGGGAACCGAAGTGCCCGTACCCGACATGGTCGTAGTGGGCGCCGATGACGATGTACTCGTCCGCGAGATCACCCTTCCCGACCAGCACCGCGCCGATGTTGTCGGTATAGGTCTTGGTTTTCGTGATTTCGACATCCAGCGAGACCTCGGAACCATCGATGGATTCGACAACCCCGCTCTGGTTCGCTTTTGCGATCAGGTCTTCGAGCTTCTGTCCCATATCACCCGAATCGAGGATCCGCTGCGCCGTCTCAGCCGAGATCGACATCACAGGGATATCGAACTTCGGTCCCCGATTCCGCAGTCCCATCGAAGGCGGAGGCGAGGTCGATCCGATCGAATCCATCATCCCCGCCTGGTCATCATTCGCAGATTCCGGAGATACGATCAGCACCGCGCTCGCTCCGCGTCGTTCAAGCGCACTGACTTTGTAGGTCAGACGCGAATGATGCGACCAGCCGTCCTCGTCCCAGCGTGAGTTCCCATGCTCATCCATCGGCTCATATTTGAGACACATCGCGATCTTCCCATCGAGTTTCTGGTTGGACTCAAACCCCATGTACCCGTTTGGACCCGACACGATCGCGTATCCCGCAAAAACCACCTCGCCGCTCGCAGAGTCTGACCCTGAAAACGCGAGAGGCTGGAAATCTTCCTCCGCGATCAGCGCCCGATTCCGGATGTACAGCTCTTGGACCGATGCCGCGAGCGAAGTCCCGATCGGCATTGCTTGGAAGTACGACTTTGATCCCGTCTCAACGAGTTCCCCGTCATCCCCAACAGTCGTCTCATTGAACGGCGCTTCGAGTCCGAGCGCAATGAACTCATCACGGATGAAGTCCGCCGCATCAAGAATCCCCTGCGTCCCCGGCGCGCGTCCCTCACGCTCCGGATCCGCGAGGTAGGTAATGATCCGCGTGTAGTCCTCGAGCAGCACTTCATCGACAGGAGGCAACTCGCTCTCACGCGCCAGACGCTCAAGGTTCGCGCGATTCCGCTCCAGCTTCATCTGCGCCCGCTTCTTGCGAAGTTCGCGAGCGGTTTCAGGAGTCTCCGACTCCGCATGCGCATGCGAGTGTGCGTGGGCATGCGAATGTGCATGCTCATCAGATAGAGCATGGTTCCGGGTGTCTGCTGCAAACGCAAAGCCGTTCACCAAGGAAACAGCAAGCAATGCAAGCACGAGAAGAAGACTGGTTTTGACGGTTTTCATGGTTTTTCTACCCGTGACTTGGTGTTTGAATTTCGTGTTTTTCATTGATATTCCGGAGGATCCGATCACTCAGATGCTCCGCGAGATGATCGCTCAGCTGTTCCATGCTTGGACACCGATCCCCAAGCAACTGCTTGATCGAGACAACCGGACGCCCTGCAAGCCCGCACGGGACCAGCAAGCTGTAATGCTCCATGTCCGGATCAAGATTGATCGCGAGCCCATGCAGTGTAATCCATTTGCGTACGCGCACCCCAATCGCGCACACCTTCGCAGGCTGGTTCATCGGAAGCTCAAGCGTCGGATTGTCAGCAGGATCGACCCACACCCCCGTCGCGTCGGGATCAATCGATCCAACGATCCCGAACCCATTGAGTGTGTCGATGACAGACGATTCCAGCAAGCGGATGTAGTCATGGATCCGCAGCTTCGCCGCGTTGAGATCAATGATCGGATAGCACACCAGCTGACCCGGTCCGTGGTAAGTCACATCCCCCCCCCGATCGGTCTGATGAAGCGTCACGCCGTGGTGTTGAAGCAGCGATTCCGACGCGATCACATGCGACGCCGCGTCAGGACGCTTGGTGATGGTAATGATCGGAGGATGCTCGACCATCAGGATCCGTCCAAGCTCAGGAGACCCTGAATCCCGCGATCCGAGCACCTGCTCGTGATGCTCAGTCTGGACCTGATAACCCCGCTCATACGGCAGCATTCCCAGGTCGAATCGCGTTGGTTTGGAAGGCTCAATCACAGACGATCATACGCACGCGACCTAGACTACCAGCATGCCAAAAGTCCACCCAACCGCGATTGTTGACGATCAAGTGAAGCTCGCAGACGATGTCGAGATCGGTCCATACTGCATCCTGACCGGACAGGTCACTCTGGGACAGGGGTGTGTGCTCCTCTCGACCGTCCATCTCAACGGCCCGCTCACCATCGGAGACCGCTGCACCTTCTATCCCGGATCCTGCATCGGATTCGGCGCCCAAGACGCGAAGGTCAAGCCGGGGGACATCACCGCTGGAGTCGTCATCGGAGACGACTGCATCTTCCGCGAGCACTGCAGCGTCCATGCCGCCTCCAACGACCACACCCCAACCTCGATCGGTGACCGGACCTTCTTCATGGCCAACGCCCACGCCGGACACGACTCCCAGGTCGGGAACGATGTCGTCCTCGTCGTCAACTCCGGACTCGGAGGATTCGCAGAAGTCCAAGACCGCGCGATCCTGTCCGGAGGCACCATGGTCCACCAGTTCGGACGCGTCGGTCGTCAAGCAATGACCTCCGGGATGACCGCGCTCACCAACGATCTCCCCCCATACTTCATGGCCGTCGAACGCAACACCGTCGTCGGACTCAATCTTGTCGGTATGCGCCGCTCCGGGATGAGCCGCGACGAGATCGCCGCCGTTCGTTCCGCGTTCTCCGATGTCTTCCGCAAGCATCCTCCGATGAACGAGATGCGCCAGATGCTCGAAGAACGCGCCAAGAACTCGAAAGCAGTGGGGGAGATCCTCGAGTTCATCGTCAAATCAAAGCGTCCAATCTGCCCAGTCGGAGGACGCAAAATCACGCGTTCCGCTGAGAACCATCTCCGTCCCGAAACAACTGCATGAGCCTGTTCCCGCACCAGTCTCCAGATGCAGCGCCAGAAGACGCATTCGCTGACACAAGCGGCGCGTTGTGCGTCCTCGCATCGGGATCCCGAGGCAACTGCTCCGTCCTCGTCATCCCTTCCACTGAACACACCCCTCGCAGAGTCTACCTCATCGACGCGGGACTCAGCCCAAGGCGCACCGCAGCGCACCTCGCATCACGCGGGATCCGTCCCGATGAAGTCGACGCGATCATCTACACCCACCTCGATACCGACCACTGCTACGCCGGTTGGGCGCGTGCGATGCGCCCCGGATATTTCGGCGCCAAACTTCTGATCTACCGAAAGCACATGGGACGCGCCGAACGCATGGGGATGCTGATCGCAAGCTCCGAACCCTTTGACGAGGTCCACGAGCTTGCGCCAAATGTTACCCTCCACACCGAAGTCCTCTCGCACGATTCACTCGGAGTCGCGTGCTTCCGCTTCGTGATCGATCGTCCCGGATGCGAGCAAGCGCACCTCGGATACGCCACCGATTGCGGCCGCATCACCCCCGGACTCATCGGACACATGAAGGGGGTCGATACCCTCGCGATCGAATCCAACTACTGCCCCAATCTCCAAGAAACCTCGGGACGACCCGCGTTCCTCAAGAAACGCATCATGGGAGGTTCCGGACACCTCAGCAACCAGCTCAGCGCCGGAGCGGTCGCCAAGATGTCTCCGCGTGAGCATCTTGTCCTGCTCCACCTCTCCCAGCAGTGCAACACTCCCGAACTCGCCGCGAGCGAGCACAACCACGCCGGGATCACGCGCACCATCTCCCTCCAGCACGAACCAACCCCCTGGATCCCGATCAATCCGCGCAGCGCAAACGATCCGCTCATCGAGTTCCCTCGCAAGAAACAGCGTCAATCCACGCTCTTTGGTGGTCAGTGATGGACAGCGTCTTGACCAACGAACCCACCGAACCCAGCGCGCCGAAGCACCCCAAACCGATCAAACGCAGCATCGGATCGCGATTCGTCTACAAACTCAAACGCTTCGTCCGCTACATCGGACTCCACAAAAAAGTCATCACCCTCCCAGACGGCGTCCGCTACAGAGAACGCACAGGGATCTCCATCCGGCGCGCCCTCAGCGAGCATGGACCAGGAGTCAAAGAGTACGATGTCCGTTTCCCGTGGATCGACCAAGAACGCCGCCGAGGGATGCGCATCCGCTACACCTCCTCCCGGATCTACGGCGATGTCGGTCACGATCCCAGAACCATCCTCTACAGCCAAACCCTCGATCTCATCACCCCGGGACTCCGCACACTCGAAATCGGATGCTCAACAGGATCAGGAACCTCGATCCTCGCTGAAGCAGTCGGACCATCGGGAGGGGTCGTCGCGATCGATCGCGATGGAGAAGCGATTCGCTTTGCACGCCAGCGCCACCGATGCAATCACTGCGGATTCGAGCTCGGATGGATCGAAACCCTCGAAGGCGAACCCGACGGCTCATTCGGAGTCGTCGTCGCTGTCGACCTCTTCCGCTCACTCGATGCAAGCCCTGAGCGAGCGAGGGTGCTGTTTGAAGTCGGTCGCGTGATCCAAGAAGGGGGGATGCTGGTGATCATTTCCACGAGCCGAGAATCGCTCGCTCCCCTCGCGGATGGCGCCGAGGCACTCGGATTCACGCTCATCCGGGAACTCGTCCGCGATCCACGCAGCGGATGGGCCGGGAGTGTCTGGAAGCGACCGCTCTCAGGCAAGCCCCGGATCGTCCGCGACTACGACCCGCCGGGGTCTTTCCAGTCCTGAGACCCTGAAAATACACAAGCACAGAGTCGATGCCGCCTATCCTTTATCCCTATGACCGAATCGACCAATCCATCGTCCAACGAACACGCCTCCTCAGGAGGAGGCACCACCTCATCAGACGCCCAAGGCATCCTGAATGTTGACCAAGCGCGTGAGTTCGCACAACGCATCGCGACCTCCCTGCTCGGAGATCGCTGCGAGGATGTCATCATCCTCGATGTGACCAAGACCTCTCCAGTGACCGGATTCATCGTCATCGGATCGGGAACCTCAGCTCGCCAGATGAGATCCTCACTCGAGAATCTCGAAGAGGTCGCTAAGGACTACGACACCACCGCGTACCACATATCGAGCGACAACGACGCGCTCTGGTTGCTCGCAGACTTCGTCGATGTCGTCGTGCATGTCTTTGAACCAAACGCACGCGCCCACTACGACCTCGAAGCGATGTGGCCCGTCGCTCCGCGCGTCGATGTCCCCGCGTTCGAGCGTCCAAACGAATAAGCATCCGAAGGTTCTAGACACGCATTTGGAGAGGCGCATGGACAAGCAATCCCCACAACGCGTCCGAGTCGAGCTTGCTGAGCGTGGATACGACATCCTCATCGGATCCGGCGCACTCTCCAACATCACGCAACAGCTGTCGAGCATGCACAAGAGCGGCGCCCGCCGAGCGTTCGTTGTTGTTGATACCGGAGTCCCGCAACGCTTCGTTGATCAGCTCAGTGCTTCTATTACTGAAGCCGGCTTTGAACCAACGCTCGCAACGATCACCCCTTCCGAACCCATCAAATCCATCGAGACCTACCAATCCCTGCTCGAACAGATCGCATCGACCGGACATTCCAGAGTCGATCCAGTCATCGCGCTCGGCGGAGGGATCGTCGGAGACCTCGCGGGATTCGTCGCCGCGAGCTACCGGAGAGGTGTGCCGGTCATCCAGTGCCCAACCACGCTCCTCTCGATGGTCGATGCATCCGTCGGAGGAAAGACCGGATTCAACCTCAGCATCACCCAATCCGACGGCTCATCCAAACTCCTCAAAAACCTCATCGGCGCATTCTGGCAACCCCAGCTTGTCATCGCCGACATCGATATCCTCGATTCCCTCGAGCCGCGCCAGCGCCGATCCGGACTCGCCGAGTGCATCAAGCACGGCTGCATCGCTGATGGAGTTGGACAACCCGGTCTACTCGACTGGATGATCGAGCATCTCGATCAAATCACCAGCTTCGAGCCGCAGACCATCACCCAGCTCGTCAAGAAGAATGTCGAACTCAAAGCCGCCGTCGTCGCACTCGACGAACGCGAGGATACGAACAAGCAAGGGGGGCGCATGCTCCTCAACTTCGGACACACCTTCGGACACGCGATCGAGACCATCCCACACCTCACCCCAGATCCATCCGATCCCTCCCTCGCGCCCCTCCATCATGGAGAAGCCATCGCGCTGGGAATGGTCGCGGCATGCCGAGCAGCTCAAGCAGACCAAGACCTCGATCCGAGCGTCGGAGACGAGCTGGTCAGCGTGCTGACCAGGGTAGGACTACCGACCCAAATTGCCGATCTGATCAGCGATTCGGAGCTCATCGAACGCATGCTCCACGACAAGAAATCGACCGCAAATACACTTCGGGTGATATACCCTAACGCTCGCGGCGAGTGCAAAGTCGTCGATAACGCGAGCAACGACGCGGTCGCATCCGGATTTTCTGCGATCCGAAGGGCGTTTTCGGGCAACTAGATTCAAGGTCCATTTTTATTGCGCGGTTCCATGAACTGCTTATACCAAGCCTTCATGGATTGGAGTTTTATCGGCTGTGCTTCCGATACATATTTCATCGGGCTCGTTCACCGATGAAAGGCCAGAACTCCGGTGAGAACAATCGTCATCATCAACCAGAAGGGCGGGTGTGGTAAAACCACCAGCTCCATCAACCTCGCGGCTGGGTTCGCTGCGCGCGGTTGCCGAACACTCCTCGTCGACATGGACCCCCAGTCGCACTGCGCCGCAGGTCTGGGTGTCCCAGAAGAGAAGCTCGACCTCACAGTCTACGACGCGCTCCGCGCCGACCCCAGCGCACCGATCAACCGCGACCGACTCGTCTGGCATGTCTCCAAAAACCTCGACCTGATCCCGAGCCACATGATGCTCGCCGGACTCGAATCCTCACGAGGAGGACTCGAAGGCCAACCCGACAAAGAACTCCGTCTGCGTTCCGTCCTCGATCGCGTCTCGCGCGAGAGCAGCAGCGCCGACGAATCCGGACGCGTCCCGCGCCGGTACGATGTGTGTCTGATCGACTGCTCGCCGTCCATCGGTCTGCTCTCGTACAACGCGATCGCAGCAGGACGCGAGGTCATCATCCCAGTCGAGACCAGCTTCTTCTCGCTCAAGGGCGCAGCAAAGCAGGTCCAGACCGTCCGCTCGATCGCACGCCGTGTTGGGATCAGACTCAATCCACGCGTCCTCGCAACAATGCACGATCCATCGCAGCCCCTCGCTCGCGACCTGCTCGACGATCTCCGCGATCGCTTCGGATCAGGACTGATCCCCCTCGCAATCCGCTACGACCAGACCCTCAAAGAAGCCGCGAGCTTTGGACAACCGGTCGAGATGTACCGTCCAGACTCCCACGGCGCCGAGGACTACCGCTCCCTCTGCGAATGGCTCATCGAGCATGCCGCGATCGAGCGTCCTGAACCCGAGGATTTGGCTGAAGACATCTCCGCTCAGGAAGCCAGAGCCGAAACCGAAGCCAAGCCGCTCATCCAAGACAAAGCTCCTGATTCGCCAACGCCGTCGAGCCCGCTGATCGCACAATCTGTCGATGCAAACACCCCTTCGACCCCAAAGCTCACCCGCGCCCAGGAGATGGCAATCCGCTCACGCAATCGCGGACACGACTCGGATGTGCTTGTTGCTCAAGCACCCGCCGAGCCGCTCAAGCGTTCGATGATGCCGCACCGACCAGTCGCGATCGAAGTCATCGACGACCGGGTCGTCCAGCCAGCCCCTCAGCCATCGAAGCAGGTCCAGCACCTGCTGGGATCACGAGCCGTCACTGGAGGAGTCCTCTTCGTCCAGTCCGCGGCGATCGGGAGCAGCGTCCAAATCGCAGGCAGCTTCAACGCGTGGAACCCCGCCGCGTCCGAACTGCGTCTCAACGAAGAACTCGGGATCTTCGAACTCTTCTGCAAACTCCCCGAAGGAACCTACGAGTACAAAATCGTCGTAGACGGCCAATGGATGCTCGACCCGCACAACCCAACCAGCATCAAGAACGGCATCGGGTCACAAAACAACATCGTGCGAGTTCGCGCATAACAGGCGTTACGCCAAATCGCTCCCGATCCAGGACGGATCGGGCAAGAGTGGAGACTCAAGCATGGATCACAACGATCACCATACCAACACCAGCGACCCGACCGGACCAGGCGGATACATGAAACTCGCCGGAATCGAAGACGGAGAGTACGACGCGCTCGCCGATCTCTTCCTCGGCGAAAGCGAACTCGCGCCCGAACCCTACTCCCAGACCGGAACCGACGCGGTCCACACTTCACCAACCCGATTCCGATCCGATGACTCTACCATCGATCACAGCACGGACAAGCAAAGAACAGACAACCAATCCGAACATCCGCTCGAAAAAACTCTCCGACAAACCAAAGCCGCGATGCCGCGTCCAGTCGAGGTCATGCCCCGACTGACCGACGCGCCATTCCCGTCAACCGATCGCGTCCCAAGCATCGAAGCAGTCCTGCTGGGACATCTCCCAGTCCGTGCCTCGCTCTGGGTTCGTCAGTACGCCTGCTCCACGGCTCGCCGACGCGATGAGATCATCGCCCTCGTCCGCGCCGCATCGGGGTCGACATCAGTTGATCTGATTTCAGGGACCCAAATCATCGAGTCCAACGAGTGCGCCTCGCTCCACGAAGCACTCGAGCGTGTCAACGCGATCGCTGATCGTGTGATCCTGCGCGTAGACGAGACCACCGAACCCGAGCTGCTCGATCGCGCCGAGATCGACGAGATCACGATCCTGACCGGAGCCGATGAAGCCGCGATCGTCGCGTCGTACCGTCTGATTAAAACACTCACGAGCGTATGGGATACCGGAGAGCTGTTGTCAACCCCGCACCTGCGTCTCGCCGTGATGGGCGCGACCG
This sequence comes from Phycisphaerales bacterium, assembly GCA_051252395.1. Lineage (GTDB taxonomy): Bacteria > Planctomycetota > Phycisphaerae > Phycisphaerales > UBA1924 > UBA1924. The sequence continues at coordinate 61,582 of JBPOFX010000001.1, forward strand.
GTCAGCAGGTCGCCGACGCGAGCACCAAGCTCTCGCGTGCAGTTGATGCATTCCTCGATCGTCCGATCGAGATCATCGACGCCGCCGGACGCATCGACGCGACCGCGACGACCAATATCTTCCGCGACACGCGGACCCACCAAGCAACCACGATCCTCAACGAACTCGTCGAGATCGGAGGCGGCGCGATCATCGAGCACGATTCCATCGGACTGCTCACCCCAGACGATGCCGCACAGGTCCTTGATGAACCAGAATCAATCGAGCAGGTTGCGACCTTCGTCGAGATCCCGTCAGCCGAAGCGCCGATCCAGGAAACCCACGCGCCGGTCGATGACAGCCTCGCGTCGCTGATCCAGGGACTCACCAAACTCGAAACACGCTGCCCGTTCGCGAGCGATGTCGAGCTCTGCGTCGATGCGCAAGGCTCCCTTCACATCGTCGCGGGAGACGACCACGCTCGTCCGATGACCCGACTCGAAACCGTGCGTGCTTGGGTCCGCGACCACCTCCTGCTCATCCTCCGCGCCGAGCCCAAGCTTGCGCATCCAACCAGCGATCGCAGCGAAGATATCGAGCTCCACCTCATCACCGATTCGCCGCAGTCGTTGCGTGGACTGATCGACACCGAGGTCCGCATGTACGCACTCGCAACAGTCACTGTCGGGAACCAATCCGCACGCGTCGCGACCCCGATCAACTAACAGTTCATCGCTTCATCAAGCACCAATGAAAAGCCCCAAGCTGATGCTCGGGGCTTTCTGGTTTTTTAGAATCTGATCGCTGCTTTACGCCGTCTTCTCTTTCGAGACACGCAGGTCTTCCAGCGAGCGAGGCTTCTCGATATGAGCCGCGTCGATCACATACTGCGCGCCCTCGTTGTCGAGATCAGGGAGGTGATACATGAGATCAAGCATCGTGTCTTCCATCACCGCACGCAATGCGCGAGCACCCGTCGCCCGCTTCGCGGCTTTCTCCGCGATCGCAAGCAACGCATCCTCAGTAAAGGTCAGCTCCGCACCCTCAAGCTTGAAGAGGTACTGGAACTGCTTGACGAGCGCATTCTTTGGTTCAGTCAAGATCTGCACAAGCGCCTCGTTCGACAGCGGCATCAACGGCGTAATCACCGGCAGACGACCAACAAGCTCAGGAATCACGCCGTACTCAACAACATCGACATTCGAGATCTGCGATTGCAACCACTCAGTCTCAAGCGTCTCATTCGCAAAGTGCTGACGGCCCTTCGTGTCATCCGGACCAGTCGCGCCCGCGCCAAACCCGATCCGGGTTTTGCCAAGACGACGACGAACGATATCAGTCAATCCAACAAACGATCCGCCACAAATGAAGAGGATGTTCGTGGTATCAAACTGGATGTACTGCTGTTCGGGATGCTTGCGTCCGCCCTGAGGTGGAACATTGGACACAGTCCCTTCGAGCATCTTGAGCAGTGACTGCTGAACGCCTTCACCCGAAACATCGCGTGTGATCGAGACATTGCCGGAAGTCTTCCCGACCTTGTCGATCTCGTCGATGTAAATAATCCCGCGTTGTGCCGCTTCGACATCAAAGTCCGCCGCTTGAAGAAGCTTCAGCAGCAGGTTCTCGACATCCTCACCGACATACCCCGCTTCAGTCAGCGTGGTCGCATCACCGATCGCGAACGGCACCTTGAGCATCCGCGCCATCGTCTTCGCGAGGAGCGTCTTACCCGAACCGGTCGGACCGATCAGGAGGATGTTGGACTTATCAAGCTCGATGCTGTCCGCATGCTCGCTCTCGTGGTGCATCAATCGTTTGTAGTGGTTGTGGACCGCAACGCCGAGCGAACGCTTCGCGATCTGCTGACCGATCACATACTGATCCATAAACTCCACGATCTCGCGAGGAGATGGGATCTCCGAAAGCTGAGCGGAGATCGACGACACGCGCCGGCGCTCTTGCTTAAAGATGTTCTGGCAAAGCTCGACACAGTTGTGACAGACATAGACCTCACCAGGTCCCTCGACCATCGGTCCGACCTCGCGTGATGTCTTCCCACAGAACGAACAGGTCGTGACCTTGCGTCCACGGAACCCGCCGTTGCCTCCGTCGTCACCACCCGATCCACCAGCACCGCTTCCGCCACCACCTGATGGGCCGTCGCTGGAACCGGAGCCTGAGCCTCCCGATCCCTCCGATCCGACGGCATTCATAGGTTGAGCGTGTGGGTGCTGAGTCTGAGTTGGCACTGGGTCAGTATGTGTCATGTTGATCTCTCTAATGGTTGCCTACTAAAAAGCCGTAGGTTCCACTGGTATCGGGCGAATTGGGGTCCTGTCTCAACCCGATTCGCTGGGGTTTTGGGATCATAGGGCGCGGATTGTGCGCCCTGATTCCATGGGCCGAAAACCCTAGCACTGACAGCACCCAAAGGTCACACCGTAACCCTTGCTCCTGGATCAGTTTGTGGGGAACCCCTTACAAAACAACAGCAAAAACACGACCCGAACACCCGTGTATGTACACGCATGATCAAGCAAGGTCACTCAGGAGTTATCAAGATCGATGCCGTCGAGATCAGCGCCGTCCAGAAACGACAGATCCTTCCCCTTCGACTCACCCCTCTTGCTCGGCTCAACATCGTCGCGGACCTTCCGCAAAATCGCGTTGCGAGCACGAGCGTACTCCTCATCATCCATCTCCCCAGACCGATGCATCTGATGGAGATGATCGAGAAGCCCCGACGAACCGACAGAGACCGAATCATCTCCCGCGAGCATCCTGCGACGAATACTGAAAATCAACACCCCCCCAACAATCGCAACCACAATCAGCACCACGATCCACACAAGCATCGAAGACATAGACCCAGATTGTCCAAGCGTCAGCATCGACATCACCCAACTATACGCGAATTTATGCCCGCAAGATCCACTCAGTACGACCGCGCCACGATCTCATCGCGCAAAGGCACCAGCAGATTCGGGACCGCATACTGATCTACCAGCCGCTGACCACGCTCGATCAACTCATCAAGCTGACCCGTCAGATGCGTCAGATCCGTGACCGGATCATACTTCCGCAGCGTCAGGTACACCGAGATCGGTTCATTCCCAGGAGTCGTCCCCTTCGCACTCGTCCGAGTCTTGATCTCAAAGTGCGCCTCAAGACCATCCTCATTGAGCAGGTTCATCCCAAGCATCGGCTGGCAATCGCTGATCTTGATGTCCTCATTCTCAAGCAGCGCCGCCATCGGGGATCCGCTGAGTAGTGCACTCGCCGCGATCTCGTCGTGGTTTTCCTTCGCTGCAAGATCGAACCCATACAACAGCTCAATGTACTCAAGATCCAAAGGCGAGATCGACAGGTAGTAGGGAGAGACCTCCGCCGCGAGTCGATGCACCGAATACATCTCCTCCTCGTTCGACGGATTCACCACCCCCGTCCGCACCGAAGCCGCACGGATCGCCATCCATCGATGCGGAGTCGCATTGGCCGCAGACTCAAGCGCCAGCTCGTCTTTGTAACGACGAAACGCGTTCATCGCCGGGAACGACCGACGCGCCCGCTCAAACAAATCCAGCACCGGCTCCCGATTCGTCGGGAGCTCCATGCGGACATTGAGTTTCGCGTTGATGTAAAAATCAGAGCAGAGAGCGCGGTACGAACTGTGCATCTACAAGCCTCCTTGCGAACGATCACTTGTCATGACCAAAGAGTGGGGGCAGACCGTCCTGATCAACGAGAACCACTCACGAGAACTGTAGCACATCCAAGCAATTCATGCGTTGGAATGGGCAGATCCGCGTGCAGGTCGGCGCACAATGGGGACAAGCTGTCGATAAGTCAGCGACCTCCACACCCACTCGAACGGACCCATCGAGAACACGCGTAACCACAGCAGCGAGAACACGATATTGATCGTCCACACACCCAGCACCACCAGCCAAAGCTGCGGGAACTCGATGCTCGCATAGTTTCCAAACCCATACCCATAAAAGAAAGTCGTGCAAAGAAGCGTCTGCAAGAAGTAGTTCGTCAGCGCCATCCGACCAACCGCCGCCAGAGGGGTCGTCACGATCTTCGCCCAATCCAACTTCGCAAGCAACAACACCAACGATGCATACCCCAGCGAAAGCGGAATCCCGATCGGCTGCGCCATCGCCTGCCACATAAACCCAGGCACTATCGGGAACGCATGCTCGACCGCCGAGTATGCAAGCACAGTAGTGGGGACCCCAATCCCAAGCAGCACAACCGCACCAATCGCGTAGAACCGAACCGACCGCTCACCGGTCAAGATTTTCATCCGCGTCAGCCCCATCCCCATCGTCATCAGCCCCCACAACGCAGGCAAGAACAAGATCCCGAAGATATTCATCATCAGCGTCGTCAAGAACCGTGTCTTAAACGCATCCCAGTAGGTCCCCAGATATCCATTGATCTCGATGTCCGGATTCGCTGACAGCTGATCCATCGTCGCGTTCCCATTCTCAACCGACCAGTACCCAAAGTACGAGAACGCCACGATGATGCTTGATCCCAGCAAATACAAACCCAACCCACCAAAGAACTGCAGCTTCGGATTCAACCGGCGCACCCACCATACGAGCGTCAACCCCGCCACTGCGTAGAAAGTCAGAATATCCCCAAACCAGAAGCAGTAGCCGTGGATCAAACCGAAGAACAACAAGATCCCGCACCGCAGATACCACAGCCCCGCGCCGTTCGCGAGTGAGTTTTTCTTGGTCCTCCGTTCGCTGCAGTTGCACTCCGGACACGCCGCGTGTTCGTCGAGTCCCTTCATCGGATACCCGCACCGCTTACACAGCACCTTCTCCCCGATCGCGTCATACTTGCGAGCGTACATCACCACACCCGACCCAAACAGCATCGCAAACAAGAACATAAACTTCCCATGAAACCCCATCCCCATAATTTCATGAGCGATTTTGTTCGCAGGCGCATCAGACACAACAGCCGGATCCGTCAGCGCCATCATCGGCCAAGCAAACACCCAGATATTCGGAACCAGAATCCCCAACAACGCAAACCCCCGAAGCGTATCGATCGCACCAAACCGCTGCTTCGCAGTCGTTGGCGCAATCACATTCTGATCCTCGGCCCGTGTCGGTTCTACGCGTTCATGATCCATCGCACAATCCCCTCTGTATCCGTCAAGTCTTCCACAGTCCGATCCGCGCCCGCTTCCACAAGCTCATCAAAGCTCGCATGACCCGTCGCGACCGCAAGCGCTCGACAACCATTATCCTTCGCGCACGACACATCGTGAATCGTGTCCCCGATGATCACCACTGATTCGGGATCGATCGGACGCCCTTTCAATCCCAGATAGTTCTCGATCGCAACCGGAGGCAGATGCGAACGCATCGGCTCCGCATGCTTCGACCCATCACCCCACGCATTGACCACAAACACCGAAGGGTCAAACCCCGCCGAGCGGATCTTCAGCGTCCCCGTTTCCTCATAGTTCCCCGTCAGCAACCCAACCGTCGGCTGCGATCCATGACCACACACCGCACCCACCAGCTCATGCGCCCCAGCCAAAGGCCGCGCAATCGATTGCGATTTGGAGAGCGCATCAAGCCGAGCGTGATACCCGCTCCGCATCGCGCCGATCGACTCCGCCGTCGGATCAACACCATTGAGCCTGAGCATCTCCGTGATAATCACCGGATCCAGCGACCCCCCAAAGGTGATCCCCTCAACCGAAAAATCACGATCAAACAGCTCCCGGCCCGCTTCATGGAGACACTCCATCCCGATGTGATTCGTCTCCAGCAGCGTCATATCAATATCAAACAGAATCAGCATCCCAATCTCCATCACATACCAGCGGTCTGTCTGAATATAGCTCATCTGCCGACCGTTCGGGGTGAATAGAATCAATCTCAACGAGAAAGCCCCTTCATATGAGCCTGCACGCACCCCAACCAAACGACGATATCCAGCGCGTCCGAGACGCCTCGGACATCGTCGGAGTCATCGGGGACTGCATCACCCTCAAACCCAAAGGCCGAGAGTATGTCTGCCTCTGCCCCTTCCACGACGACCACTCCCCCTCGATGTGCGTCGTTCCCGCAAAGCAAATCTTCCACTGCTTCGTTTGCGGCGCCGGAGGGGATGTCTTCACCTTCGCGCAACGCTACCACTCGATGGACTTCCGCGAAGCGCTGACCTTCCTCGCCGAGCGTGGGAACATCGAGCTCACCCCCTTCAAACCAAAGCGTCAGTCCAACAGCGACGATCCAAACGACTACCAAGAGTACCCCGCCGGATCATCCAAAAAAGACATCCTCCTCGCCAACGAACAAGCCCAAGCCTACTTCCGCGCCCTCCTCGCCCACCCAGAGCACGGCCAGATCGCACGCGAACTCGTCGAACGCCGAGGGATGACCCCCGAAATCGTCGAACGCTTCGGGATCGGTACCAGCGCCGATCGCTGGGATGGTCTGCTCATGACCATCAACGCAAAGAACTACGACACCCAAGCTTTCTCAGACGCTGGACTTTTAAAGACACGCGAGAACGGTGGTGAGTACGACGCGCTCCGCAACCGACTCATTTTTCCCATCTGCGATCAGATCGGTCGAGTCGTCGCCTTCGGAGGCCGCCGCATCAACGACGACGACGATCCCAAATACCTCAACAGCCCCGAGACCCTCGTCTTCAACAAATCCCGCACCCTCTACGGCCTCAACCTCGCGCAGCAATCGATCAAACGCAAACGCGTCGCCGTGATCGTTGAGGGCTACACCGATGTCATCGCATGCCACCAGAACGGCGTCGAGTATGTCGTCGCCACCCTCGGCACCGCACTCACCAAAGGACACGCGACCATCCTCCGCAGACTCTGCGACACAGTCGTCCTCCTCTTCGATGGAGACCAAGCCGGTCAACGCGCCGCCGACCGCGCGATCGAAGTCCTCTTCTCCGAAACCATCGACATCAAAATCGCCGCCCTCTCCGGATTCACCGACGCGAAAGACCCCGATGAACTCTTCGCCCAACCCGACGGCGTCGAAGTCTTCAACAAGGTCATCGACCACGCCGTGGATCTCCTCAAGTGGCGCTTCGACCGCTTGCGAGCCGAACTCAGCGGCGCCGGAGTCGCACGCGTCACCCAGCGCATCGAAGAAGAAATCCGCACGCTCTTGGACCTCGGAATCGAAAAACTCAGCCCGATGCGTCGCCAGCTCATGATCCGTCAAATCGCTGGAGCCGCGGGAGTTTCCGAGCAGGTCGTCAAAGCATCGATGCGCCTCGGACGCCGCACCCCATCGGGTGCTGAGTCCGCTCCGCGTCCTCCAGCAGAAACCAACTCCACGCTGACGCCGCGTGAGATGCTGATGGGATGCCTGCTCAGTGAGCCCAAGCTCTGGACCGCGATGTCCGCTGAAGAACACGACCTCCTCATGGTCTCCGCCTTCGATTCAAGAAGCTCGCAGATGGTCGCCCAAGCGCTCCATGAGAGCGTTGAGAACGGAACCGGACCCGGACTCCACCAAGTCCTGAGCGAACTCGCTGAAGCTCAGATCGAGAACCAGTCGGACCATCATCCAGAAGAAGCCCCAGCCGATCCCGTCGCGCGTGCAACCTTCCTCTGCCGAACGGTAGAACAACAGAGCGAAGGATCCGACGAGCGTCTCACCAGACTCCTCCGAGAATGCGTCCGCGATGTTTCACTAAGCGACGCACAGCGTCACGAGTCCTCCCCGAGCCACCACGCCCCGGACGAACCTCTCGACGAGATTGACCGCATCCGCGCCTTCGCAGAGCGTCAGCAGTCCATGCGAGAAAAGTTCGGAACCATGCGAGGCCGACTCTCAGGAAACGATTCAGATCACTAAAACGATCCTCAAAACAAGGAATCACATCACGAATCTTCCCCAGCCCACCACGCGTGCTACGATGACCGATTGATTGTATGGAGTATTGGAGCAGCATGATCGGGATCACCCACCCATCCGTCACCGCACTGATCGATTCAGGTCGCAAACGAGGCTGGATCAGTTTCGAAGAACTCAACAATGTGCTCCCCGACGAGCTTGTTGATCCCATCGCGATCCACGCGATCATCGCGATGGTCGACGACGCAAACATCGAGCTCGTTGACGAGATGGAGTTCCGAGGACGCGTCTTCCGCGCCAAGCGCTCCGGAGATGCCAAAACCCTCGAGAGCATCCAATCCCTCGACACCGAGTTCCGCGCCATGTCCGTCCCTGGAGGTGAGCATCTCGGAAACAACGAATCCCTCCGCGTCCGCATCAACTCCCCACACTTCTCGGGAACCGTCGTCATGGGCGCCGACGACCTCAAGCAAGCGGATAAAGATGTCGCCGACGCCAAAGGCATGACCGACCGCGTCGTCCAACGCGATCTCGACGAAGCGATCAGCGCCGAGAGCGACCGCCGGATGGACGACCCCGTCCGCATGTACCTCTCGCAGATGGGAACCATCCCGCTCCTGAGCCGAGAAGAAGAAGTCCGCCTCGCTAAAAAAATCGAAACCACGCGGATGATTTTCCGCCGTCGCTGCTTGGAGTGCGACTACATCGTTACCCAAGCCGTGGAAACACTCAAGCTTGTCAGCAAGTCCGAGCTCCCGTTCGATCGCACGATGCGGACCAGCACGCTCGACGAGAACGCCAAAGAAAAACTCATGACGCGGATCCCCGCGAACCTCCCAACTGTCGAGATGCTCCTGCAACTCAACCGTCAGGACTGGGTCGAGCTCGAAAAGCTCCGCAACGACGACGGCACCATCGCACAAACCAAAAAAGCAACCGAACTCCAAAACCGCATCGCGACCCGTCGTCGGCGCATGGCAGCACTCATCGAAGAACTCTGCCTCCGCACAGGACGCATCGTCCCGCTCATGCGAAAGATCCGTTCAATCTCCGAGAAAATGCAAGCCCTCAAGGGCGAGATGCTCGAAGCCGCAATGTACCCCAAAAAGTACGACGCCGAAGACCTCGAAGTCATGCGCATGGAACTCGACGGCCTCCGCGCCCTCGTCCTCGAAGACCCCGACAACCTCAAGAACCGAGTCGAGTGCATCTCCACAGTCTTCTGGGAATACGAACAAGCCAAACGCGACCTCTCAGGTGGCAACCTCCGCCTCGTCGTCTCGATCGCCAAAAAATACCGCAACCGCGGACTCGGATTCCTCGATGTCATCCAAGAAGGCAACACCGGTCTGATGCGAGCCGTCGATAAGTTCGAATACAAGCGCGGCTACAAGTTCTCCACCTACGCGACCTGGTGGATCCGCCAAGCGATCACCCGCTCGATCGCCGACCACGCGCGCACCATCCGCATCCCGGTCCACATGATCGAAACGATGACGCGCCTCCGCAACATCCAGAAAGAACTCAAACAAAGGTCCGGCGTCGAACCCTCGCCACAAGAAATCGCCGAGCACGCCAAGATGACCGCGACGGAGGTTAGCAGGGTCCTCAGCATCTCGATGCACCCCGTCTCGCTCGATCGTCCCGTCGGTGAATCCGAAGACTCCAACTTCGGAGACTTCCTCGAAGACACCAATCAGCGAACCCCAGATCAGCAAGCTGGTCACGATGCGCTCAAGAGCCGCATCGAACTCGTACTCAAAACACTCTCCTACCGCGAACGCGAAATCATCAAACTCCGCTACGGCATCGGAGACGGATACACCTACACCCTCGAGGAAGTTGGTCGCATCTTCAAAGTCACCCGCGAGCGTGTCCGCCAAGTCGAAGCCAAAGCAATCCGCAAGCTCCAGCACCCCGTCCGCTCAAGAAAGCTCGGCGGATACATCGACAATCAAACCGGCTAATTCCGCTGGACTGAAACCAACCACGCCGTTTCCGGTATAAACGGATACAATGCACGCGCCGGGTCTCGTCCAAGTGCGGCAATCTTTCTATATACCTCAGGGGAACAGCGTGAGCGAAGCAATCTATATGAACAAGGTCCGCAAGACCTTCGGACCCAAGATCGCCGTCGAAGGCATCGATCTCTCCATCCCGCAAGGATCTATGTACGGCTTCATCGGTCCAAACGGCGCCGGGAAAACTACATCCATCCGCATGATCATGTCCATCCTCTTCCCCGACTCAGGTGAACTCAGCGTGCTGGGAAAGAAATCCGCCGTCGAATCCAAAGACCGCATCGGATACCTCCCCGAAGAACGAGGCGTCTACAAAAAAATGAAAGTCGCCAACTTCCTCATGTACATGGCGCGACTCAAAGGCCACGACACCCAAGGCCTCAAACCCAAAGTCATGGACTGGCTCGAGCGTGTCGAACTCGCAGAAGTTGCCAAGAAAAAATGCGAAGAACTCTCGAAAGGGATGCAGCAGAAAGTCCAGTTCATCGCATCGGTCCTCCACGAACCCGACCTCATCATCCTCGACGAACCCTTCTCAGGTCTCGACCCTGTGAACATGCGCCTCCTGCGTGATCTCATCAACGACCAGCACAAAGCCGGGCGCACCGTGATCTTCTCGACCCATGTCATGCAGCAAGCCGAGCAGATCTGTGACCACATCGTCATGATCCATCAAGGGAAGAAAGTCCTCGACGACACCCTCGACACCATCCGCACCCGCTTCGATCCCCACTCGATCCACCTCGACACCATCGGACAAGACGACCACACCAGCGCCATCAACGCAATCGAAGGCGTCGCGAGTGTCCACCAGCACGAAGGGATCTACGAGGTCAAGATCGACGAGTCGATCGACCAGCAGAAAGCAATGCAAAACATCCTCGGATCAATCCCGACCTCAAGCATCGAAATCAAACGACCAACACTGGAAGATGTCTTCATCGAGATCGTCACCGGAGGAAACACCTCCGAAAACCGCGAAGAAGTCCGCGCCCAGCTCCTCGCAGGCGCGACCGATGAAGAGGAGCAAAGCTCATGAACTTCACCAAGATCACCCGAGTCGCCGGACGCGAGTTCGCATCCACCGCAATGACCAAAGGCTTCATCATCGGAGCCCTCGTCGTCCCCGCACTCATGGCCGCCCTCATCCCGCTCATCGCAATCTTGTCGGCAGCCGCCCAACCACCCGCCGACAAAGGGACCATCTATGTCCTCGATCGCTCAGGTGAAGTCTTCAACGAACTCGAAACCCGACTCTCTCCTGAAGAAGTCCGCGCTCGATGGGAAGAACGCGCCAAGCGTGCATCCGACTTCGCCAAAGGGATGATGGGACAATCCGGAGGAGACGCCGTCGACGGCCAAATCGACCAAGCGATGAGCTTCATCAAAACCCCAGAGTTCCGCGTCATCCCAACCGCTCCAGACGCAGACATCGAAGAACTCAAAACCGAAATCCGCAACCAAATCGCGTCAAAGTCATCAAACCAAGACCCCACCGAAAAAGTCATCGCCGTCGTCGAGATCGACACCGACGCCGCCGCCAAAGCCAACGAATCCGAAGGCTACGGCTCATACCAAGCCTTCTTCCGACCCAAACTCAACGAAGAAACCGTCGGAGAAATCGAGTCCGGAGTCCGCTGGTCCATCCGCGAACGCCGCTACGAGAACGCAGGACTCGACCGCGACCAGATCAGCCAGATCGCCTCAGTCGACGCGAGAGAAAGCAAAGAAATCACTGAAGAAGGCGAACGCAAAGAATCCTCAGGAATCGCAACATTCTTGATTCCAGTCGCCTCCCTCGTCCTCCTCATCATCGCGACCATGACCGGAGGCCAATACCTCCTCACCACAACCATCGAAGAAAAATCAAACCGCGTCGTCGAGGTCCTCCTCTCCGCATGCTCCCCGATGGAACTCATGACCGGAAAGATCATCGGACAGATGGGTGTCGGTCTCTCCCTCCTCGTCGTCTACAACTCCGTCGGGATCGCCGCGCTCATCGCCTTCAATCGTCTCGACATGATCTCCGGACAAACCATCATCCTCTTCTTCATCTTCTTCCTCCTCGCCTACTTCATGCTCGCCTCGATGATGGCCGCCATCGGATCCGCCGTCAACGACATGCGCGAAGCCCAGTCCCTCATGACCCCCGTCATGCTGATGATGATGATCCCATACTTCTTCTTCATGCCAGTCATCCGCTCACCAAACTCGATGCTCTCGACAGTCTCGAGCTTCATCCCCCCAATCTCCCCGTTCATCATGATCATGCGGGTCTCCTCAACCGATCCGCCCCCAGCATGGCAGATCGCCGCAGTGATCTTGGTCAATGTCGTCGCCGTATTCTTCTTCCTCTGGTTCGCCGCCAAAGTCTTCCGCGTCGGACTCCTCATGTACGGCAAACCACCAAACCTCAAAACACTCTTCAAATGGATCCGAATGGCATAACCATCTCAGAGCGAAAGGTCTCAACATGGCAACCACCCAAAGCGACATCCAAACCCTCGGCATGGAACTCATGCAAGCCAAAGAACGCTACCGACAAGCCATCAAAGACCTCCCCAACGAACCCGTCGAAGACTGGACGCTCCACAACACCGACGGCTCTCCAATAAAACTCTCCCAACTCTTCGGAGACAAATCCGAACTCCTCGTCGTCCACAACATGGGCAAACACTGCAACTACTGCTCCCTCTGGGCCGACGGCTTCATCGGTCTCGCCGACCACATCCAAGAACGCTGCGCCTTCGTCCTCTGCTCAAACGACGACCCCAAAACCGTCGCTGAGTTCGCAAAGGAACGAGGATGGACCTACCCCTGCGTCTCAGGAAAAGACTCCGGATTCGCCGAAGCCATGGGATACCGAACCCCCGACAACAAAACCATGCCGGGAGTCTCAGCATTCCATAAACAAGCCGACGGCACAATCGTCCGCACCGGAAAGGACATGTTCGGACCCGGAGACGACTTTTGCCCAGTCTGGCCCTTCTTTGAACTCATCAATGACGGCCCAGCAGACTGGCAACCAAGACACGGCGGACCATCGTCATGCTGCGGCGGACAGTCAAGCTCCCCAAGCTGCTGCAACGACTAACAAATGGGTGCCACGGCTTGACCGTCCTCGGCAAGCCGTGCCTGCTCTTCTCAGGGTGCCACGACTCGCCGTCTTCGGCGCAGTCGTGTCTTCATCCTACAAATGACCCCTAGCCCGCATACCCTTCATCCATGAGCAACGACGAAGGCCTCCTCTCCAAACTCGAAGAAATCTCCTCCCAGTACGACGCGCTATCGTCGCAACTCGAATCCCCCGAGGTCCTCGCCGACCACAACCAGGTCCGCACCCTCTCGATCAAAAAAGCCGCCCTCACCCCCGTCGTCGAAGGCTACCACAACTACCAATCCCTCCTCACCGAAGCAACCGAACTCCGCCAAGCCCTCGAGAGCGACGACCAAGAACTCGCGGAGATGGCTAGAGAAGAACTCCCCGCCGTCGAGTCTTCAGCAGCACAGCAACTCGAAGACATCAAGTCCACCCTTGTGACCACCGACGACCTCGCCGTCGGATCCGTCATCCTCGAAATCCGCGCGGGAACCGGAGGCGACGAAGCCGGACTCTGGGCACGCGATCTATTAGAGGTCTACACCCGATACGCCTCCTCCCGTGGATGGAGCGTCGAAGAGATGTCTCTCGACGCCGACTCGTCAGTGGGAGGCATCCGCCACGCCGTCCTCAACTTCAAAGGAGAAGGCGTCTGGCAATGCCTCTCCTTCGAGTCCGGAGTCCACTCCGTCAAACGCGTCCCCGCCACCGAAACCCAAGGCCGCGTCCACACCTCCACCTGCACCGTCGCCGTCCTCCCCGAACCCGAAGAAGTCGAGGTCAACATCGACTGGTCCAACGATGTCGACGAACACATCACCACCGCCCAAGGCCCAGGCGGACAGAATGTCAACAAAGTCGCCACCGCCGTCCAGCTCCTCCACAAACCCACCGGCGTCGAAGTCCGGATGCAAGAGTCAAAGAGCCAAGCCCAAAACCGCGACAAAGCAAGACGATTACTCATCGCCCGCGTCCACGAGATCGAACAAGCCAAACTTCATACCGAGCGCGACGAAGCCAGAAGAGCCCAGATCGGCACCGCCCAACGCTCCGAAAAAATCCGAGTCTACCGCTACCAAGACAACATCGTCGCCGATCAACGACTCACCGAAAAATTCAACAAGTCCAACATCATGGACAACGCCGACCTCGGACCCCTCTTCGACGCCCTCATCGAACAACAAACCGCAGAGCGGCTCGCCGCATTATGATGATTCTTTTTCAAACACAGCCTCAAATTCTGATTTGTGTTTTTGAATTCGTTTGGCATGACACTTCACACACGCCCATTTCCGTCGTCGGGTACCGTACAAGCCCAGCAGTCTAACAACTTCGCTGCCACACTTATCGCATGACATTTCACACCAAGATTGGACAGGCTCAAAATACTGTTTCAAATCCATCCTCATTCGCATCGCATCAGCAAGTTCTTCAAGCGAGTAGATGTCTGGAAGATTTATCTCATTGAGATTTGGAGCATTGAGTAGGTAGTCGATGCGTCTGTCTTCTGGATAGAAGCTACCAATGTCTGCAACGCTCAGTTGACCAAGTTTCGAAAGAGGTAAATACGTTCTGATTGGTTGGAGGTCCGACCAGACACCGGCATTAAGTGTTAACGCTCGTAAATTTTTAAGCTCCCCAAGAGGAGTGAAATCATGTATTCGAGGAAGCATATAGATATGTAAATGCTCAAGGTGAGGCATACAAGTGAGGGCTTCGAGAGATTCGCCATACCAATACGCTATCCGCAAGGATCGCAGTTCGGTAAAACGACGAAGAACTTTTACATCGAACCGCTTGCAATGCCAAACCATCAGAGATCGAATGTTAGGGTCATCCTGGCTAAGTTTTTTGACCACAACCTTCGGATCTACTCTCATATAGCAAAGATCAAACTCATTTGGTTCAGTAGGTCCACGCATACTCAAAGCTCCGGCGCAAACCCACGCCGCATCGTGTTCTCACAGCACGCACGCGGATCAACAAACTGCATGAGGTACTCCGGGCCGCCCGCCTTCGAGCCAACCCCCGACATCCCGAACCCACCGAACGGCTGCCGTCCGACAAGCGCTCCAGTGCAAGTCCGGTTGATGTACAGGTTCCCGACTCGGAACTCCCGCTTCGCGCGATCGATATGCGTTGGCTTGCGTGTAAACACGCCGCCCGTCAGCTTGTACATATGCCCGTTCGCAAGTCGCATCGCCTCGTCGTAGTCCTTCGCGTGCACGACCGCGAGCACCGGACCAAAGATCTCCTGACGATAGATCGTGTGCGATTCATCCACACCCGTGAAAATATGCGGCGCGATCAGATTCGCAACAGAAGTCTCAGGGAAATCCTTCGCGCCAACGAGCTCCGTCAAGCCTTCGCTCCGCGCCGATTCAATATACCGCTGGATATTCCCCGCCGCCTCCGCGTCGATCACCGGAGACACATCGCTGTTGGGATTGTCCGACTCGCCGAGGATCAAGGTCTTGGTCGCCTCGCCCAATCGCTCAAGGAACAGCTGCATCCGCTGACCGTTCGGCCCCTCCGGATCAACCACAATGCATCGCGAGCACGCCGAGCATTTCTGACCTTGGAACGCAAACGCCGAGGTCCGCACCCCGACAACCGCTTCATCAAGATCCGCAGACACATCGACGATGATCGCGTTCTTGCCCCCCATCTCGCACACGACCCGCTTGACATGCGACTGCTCGTCGGAGGTCACGCCCGCCGCCTGAATAATGTCCAAACCAACCGCTTTGGATCCAGTAAACGCGATCACATTGACGCGCGGATCACGCACCAGCGTCGCGCCGGTGGTCTCACCCGGAGCCGGACAGAAGTGGAGGACTCCTTCCGGAGCGCCGACCTGAGCAAGCGCACCCACAAGCAACTCGTACATCACCTTCGCGATGCCCGGAGTCTGTTCCGCAGGCTTGATTATCACCGTATTCCCCGTCACCAACGCCGCCGTCGTCATCCCACAACAAATCGCCAGCGGGAAGTTCCAAGGCGAGATCACCAGTGCCACCCCCTTCGGCTGGTACCACAACTCATCAAGCTCACCAATAAACCGTCCAAGCCGTTCACTCTCGAACAGCTTCGGCGCCATCCGAGCATAATACTCACAGAAATCAATCGCCTCGCACACATCCGCATCCGCTTCGCGCCAGGTCTTCTTCGATTCCTTGCACACAATCCCCGCAAGCTCATCCCGCTGCGCCCGCATCATCCCCGCAAGCAGCGTCAGCACGCGAGCGCGTTCATACGGATCAAAGTCGCGCCAAGCCGGGAACGCATCGTGCGCCTGCTCCAGCATCTTCGCCGCCTGCTCCGGAGTGTGATCGTTCGCCACGCTCGGCACCTCCGCAGACTTCACCGCCTTCTCAAACGCTTCGCGTTGCTCACCCTCCGCAAAGTCCCGCATCGGTTCGGTATAGAAAGGCCTCGCATTCCCAACCTTCTCCACAGCAGGAGTCAGCTCATGACGCTCCGGCGCAATCAGATACAGATCCTGCTTATCAATCCCCGCCCCCTTCATCGAAGGATCCATCAGCAGCGTCGCCGTGTCCGCGTTATCAAGGAACCCCGCCTTGAGCCAAGACTCATTGCTCGTGTTTTCCAGCAGCCGCCGCACAAGATACGCCATCCCCGGAATCATCTCCCCGACCGGCACATACTCGCGCACCCGGATCCCCATCTCCGCCGCCGCATGCTTGAGCTGATCCGCCATCCCATGCAGCATTTGCAGCTCGATCGCTTCATTCGGAAGCCCGCGTTCTTCCAGCCCCGCAAGCGCCGCCGCGATCGACCGCACATTGTGCGACCCCAGCGCCAGCTTCACGCCCCCCTGACCCGCTTCAGTCGGACAGTTGTCGAGGAACACATTGACCATGTCCTCAAAGCACTTATCCGTCTGCCACTTCTCATTCCAAACCGGACAAGGCCACCCCTCCTGCTCCGCATGAATCGTCTCAAAGTCCCAGTACGCCCCCTTCACCAGACGAACCGTCACAACGCGACCAGTCCGCTTCGCCCACGCACAAATCCGCTTCGCGTCCTCCACCCCAGACTTGAGATACGCCTGCATCGCAAGCCCCGCCTCAAACCCATGCGTATCACACGCATGCATAAAGGTCTCAAGCGTCAGATCCTTGAACTCATGATGCTCCATATCAAAGTTGATCAGCACCCCATTCCGCTCCGCCGCTTCAAAGATCGGAGTCGCCCGCTTCATAAAGTCCGCAATCGAACTCTCCGGCGCAATCGGATTAAACAACGCACACAAACTCGACACCTTAATCGAAACATTCACCCGAGGCACCACCCCAAGATGGTCCCGCTCAAGCCGCTCCGTCTCCGTCCATTCACTCGCCGTCCCCACCAGATTCTCAACAAGATCCAGATACTTCGCCTGATACGCATCCGCCTCACTATTGGAGACGCACGCCTCCCCAAGCAGATCCACACTAAACGCGATCCCCTGCTTCCAGAGCTTCCCAAGCATCGGGAGCGCATCAGACGCATCCGTCCCCGCGATAAAGTTGTGCGCCATCCCCGTAATCTGACCCGAGATCGTCTTCGCAGCCAAGCCCTTCGCAACCCCGCCAGCTTTCAGTGCAAGATCCATACCCGGAGGCGCCTTGACTCCAGGCTGCGTCATGTAATCCACCAGATGATCATGCACCATGTCAGGCGTAGTCAGCGCCGGGAACGCATCCACAAACCGGAACATCTGGACTTTAAAGTTGTGATCCTTCATCGACCAGTCCATCAGCTTGTCCTGATAGAACTGCTTCGACAGCAACCCCGATTTATGATCGCGCGAGATGTCCAGCATCTCGCTCCCGATCTCCATAATCCGCTGCTCACGCTGTGGTGATGATGAGCTCAGTACCGGAGGACGAACGCTCGGAGAAGGTGCTGCCGTAACCACAGCTGAAGAATGAGTAGAAGTTGTTGCCTTCGCCTTGCGACCGAACCATGCCATACGCGGACTCCTTCGTAGATAACCCATCGCTGAGAACAGACCAGCAGGGGTCCTGATTCTAGATCATCTGACCCCACCTTGATACACTCCCCCATGCCCGATTCGCCTGATCCCCACAAGCACCAGACCGCCCTCACCACCGCCCTTACAATTGGCAACTTCGACGGCGTCCACCTCGGTCACCAACTCCTCCTCCAGCACGCACGCTCCGCAATCGCCCCTCAAGGCCGTCTCATCGCCCTCTCCTTCCACCCACACCCCCTCACCACCCTCAACCCCGCCGTCGCGCCCCCCCAGATCGAATCCTTCAAGGTCCGCCGCCAGCGTCTCCTCGACGCTGGTGCCGATGAAGTCATCGAACTCGCCCCGACCCCATCCCTCCTCGCCAAAGACCCCCAGTCTTTCCTCAACGAGATCATCGACGACTACCAACCCACCCTCATCGTCGAAGGACACGATTTCCACTTCGGACGCGCCCGCTCCGGAACCCCAACCACCCTCACCGAACTCTGCGACCTCCGAGGCATCCAAACCCAAATCCTCGGCCCAGTCAAAGTCACCCTCACAGACCAATCCATCGTCACCGCTTCCTCATCCCTCACGCGTTGGCTCCTCGATTACGGCCGCGTCCGCGACGCCGCCTATGTCCTGGGGCGCTCACACGAACTCACCGGAACCGTCGTCCAAGGCCAACAACTCGGACGCACCATCAACATCCCAACCATCAACCTCGACACCGAATCCCACCTCCCAGCCGACGGCGTCTACTCCGGTTTCGCACACTTCAACACACCATCAGGACCACAACGAACCCTCGCCGCGATCAATGTCGGATCGCGCCCAACCGTCCAAGGCACAACCCGCCGCGCCGAAGCACACCTCCTCAACACCGACGGCTCCTCATGGATCCCACACCCCGACCTCCCCGAGTACGGATGGGACTGCACCCTTCAGCTCACCGGATGGATCCGCGATCAGGTCAAGTTCGACTCCATCGACACCCTCAAACAACAAATCCGGCGCGACTGCGGCCGGATCTGTGAAGTATTGTCATGTTAGTTTCTTGAGAGTCAGACTCAAACTCAGAACGCAAACAGCGTATCAAAGAACTCCGTGATGATGCCCTTCTTCGCCGCATCCTTCACATCGCCCTCGTTCTGCACCGCCAGCGATAACCCCGCGAGCTGACTCGACAGGATCGTGTTCTGATTCGTGATATCCTCTGAGCGTGCAACCCCCGCGATCACCAGCGTCTGGATCTCATCATCCTTCTGGATCCGCTTCTGTGCCTCCAGCACCAGCGTCCCGTTGGGTTTGACCTCCAAGACCGTCGCCGTGATCTTCGCCGAGAACTTGTCCTGACGCTCGTAATCGCCTTCACCTGTAAACTCACGCGATGCACTCGCATCAAAGATCGTCCGATTCGCGAGCCTCGGATTCGTGTTGAGCTGCAGCTCAAACAACTTGAGCAGATCGATCATCGCATCGATCTCCATCTTGCTCTCGGTTTCCTTCTCAGTCTCAAGCTTCTGCGAGCTGGTCTGCGACGACACTTCATCGATCACAATCGTGATGATGTCGTGCTTCTGATACTCCCGCAACTCAGGCTCAGGAATATAAGTCAGCGACACATCCTCCAGATACATCACCGGCGCCGTCGTCGCTTCAGGACCCGACTCAGTAGCTTCTGTCGTCAGATACAGACTCTGTGCGCTGGCGCTGCTGCAGACAGCCGAAAGACCAGCGATGACCAGCCCAGCACGCACGGAGCGTGTGTTATCAAGAATGTCTTTGATCAAACTCATTGCATATTCCCTTCTTGACCCTTCTTGAGGATAATCGCCCGCCCCTCCCCGATAGCGCGAGCGACAAAGCTCGTCTCGCCGTTCATGGATTCGATCTCGACCACCGCGCCCAACCGAGCGTCCGCGAGTGCCCGTCCCCGTACCGTGACGACCACCGATCCAGAGATCGACTTCGCCGAGACCAGCTCACCCCTGCGGATCACGACCGGCTTCTCGATATGATCCTCGCTCAGCAGCTCCCCCGATTCAACAATCTTCGTCACCGACATCCCCAGCGCCATCTCGTGCGTCGCGCTTTTCTCTTCTGGATTAATCCATCGCAGCTCGCTCATCAAATGCGACTCATCAAGCACCGTCCCACGATTCAGCCGTGTTCTCGCAAACAGCACCTCACGCTGAATCTCGACATCGAAGATCAACGCCTTCTCCGCAAGGATCTCGAACTCGTTCATCAGCACGACCCGGATCGCCGTGCGTCCGCGTTTCGACAGCTCCTTGATCTCCAGCAGGTTCCCGCTCGTCGCTGTGCTGAGAAAGTCCTCATCAAGATCACGGAACTTGATCCGAACCGGATCGGTCCCGACCCGATAGCGATCATGCACCCACCGCTCGATATGACTCTTGATCACAGGACCCTGGTTCTTGACAGCTTCTGCTTTCTCCTGCGCTCTGAGCATCGGAGCCGTCGAGGTGACTGTCCGTTGCGTTCCCATCCGACGAACGCTGACCTCGAGTCCCTCGATAATCACCGCTCCAGCGTGGATGTCTTCATCAGATTCCAGCAACGACCGCAGCTCCTGAGCCGGAAGCTTGAGCCATCCACCCTTCCCATCAACGAGCACGCCGTCAAGCACGACCGCATCAAGCAGATCACGCTGATCCCCCTCGATCGCGCACAGCTGACCAAGCGTGATCGGTTCATCCCCGCTGATCCGCACCGTAGGTTTCAGCGTCACCGTCGTCACCCCAGCATGCGCCAACCACGAAACCAGCATGACCATACAGATGATGGTGCGCTGTGCGTGTGTTGTGAATGCTGGAGAGATCATGCAGTTACCTTGCTGGAGTCATTGATTCGTGTTATCCATTACCGACGGAGCTGAGCGATCGACCGCAGCGTCTCGTCCGCGGCCTGGATCGACTGCGAGTTCATCTCAAACGCACGCTGCGTCCGGATCAACTCAATCAACTCAACCGCCGGATCAACATTCGACCCTTCGAGCATCCCAGGAATGATCGAACCAAAGTTCTCCGATCCCGGATTCCCAGTAATCGGAGGCCCTGAAGCCGCGGATTCCACCCACAGGTTCGATCCCGCTTGCGTCAGACCAGTCGGATTCACAAAGATCGCAAGCTCAACCTGACCAACCTGCGTCGCGTTCTGACCCGGAACAAGCTCCCAGATCTGACCATTGCCGTCCACTTCAACGCTCTCCGCATCCGCAGAAACCGTAATGCCAGGCTCCAGCCGACGCCCATCCGAGTTCGCAAGCACGACCTCGTTGTCCGCGTTAATCACAAAGTTCCCCGCACGCGTGTACGCGATCCCGCCCTGTCCCAGATCGTTCTCGACCTGCACCTGAAAGAACCCACGCCCATCAATAAACATATCCAGCACGCCATTGCCAGGAATCGGCGCTCCGCGCGAGAAGTCCTGCTGTGTTCCCGACTCGCGGACACCCAAACCGATGTACAACCCGGTCGGACGCTGATCCCCATTCGCGTTCTCGACACCAGGCTGCGCCCGCTCAATGTACATCAGGTCCTCAAAGTTCACACGCGATGCTTTGAAGCCTTCTGTGTTGACATTCGCGAGGTTGTTCGCCGTGACATCGAGCCGGGTGTTGAGCGCTCGGAGTCCGGATGCCGCGGATTGCATTGCAAGAATAGCCATTGATAAATCTCCTGAATCGTGTTACGCAATGCGTCCGAACGTGTTGATTGTGCGATCCATCATCTGGTTCTGCATGTCGATCATCCCGATGTTGCCCTGCGCAGAACGCGAGGCGTTCTGGATCTGCATGATCGCGTTGATCTCGTTGACGGATGATCCCTCGAAGGCGTACTGCTTGAAGCTGCCAACGCCTTCGATGAGATTCAGTGGTGTGTCGTACTGGGAGACGAAGAGTCCCTCGCCGTGCTTTTTGAGGATGGAGCGGTCGGGGACATCCGCGATCGCGAGCTGTCCGACGGCGGCGTCTTCTTGGGTGATCAAGCCGTCGGCGTGGATGACGAGGTCGCCGTTGTTGGGGTTGATCTGGATTGGGTTGTTGCTTGGGTCGAGGACTGGGCGTCCTGATGCGGACTGGACGAGTTCGCCGGCAGCGTTGAGGGTGAGTCGACCGTCTCTTGAGAGGGCTTGTCCGCCGTTGTGTCCGATGACGAAGAAGCCTTCGCCTTTGATCGCGACATCGGTGGGGGAGGTGGTGATTTCGATCGGTCCCTGCGCAAAGTTGATCTGGTTGGGCGCAGCGAATGCGCCGGCGCCGAGTCGTTCGAGGAGTTCGTTGGAATCGAGGTTGTAGAGGCCGTCTTCCTGGCGGACGGCTTGGCGGAACTGGGTTCCTGCGAAAATGGGCTTAAAGCCTGCGGTTCCTAGGTTTGCGAGGTTGCCTGTATAGGCGTCCTGCTGGTGGATGGAGGTGAGTGCTCCGGATGCTGAGATTTGGATCCCGTAGTTCATAGCGTGCCTCGGTCGGAATATCCGTGTCCCTCCGTGGACACCAGATACCCTCGGTGGGGGTATCACAATTGGCGTGCCAAACTGATTTTGGTTGGGGGGGTGGGGGTGATAGGGGGGGATGAAGACACGGCTTGCGAAGACGGCAAGCAGCGGCACCCTTGTGTTGAGAGGTCAGGTTCTTGGGGGACCTCCTTTGCCCTTCGGGTTAAAGGAGGGCACCGAAGAAGGGGGGGGGTAGCGGGTTTCTCGGAGGAGGGTGGTGGTGGCCTTTCGGAGGGTTTTAAGGGCTCGGAGGTCGAGGAGACTTGCGTACAGAAATGGCTGTTTGGAGTCTGAATACAATCGTTATTTAAGCATTGTTTCAGATCCTAAAAACGAGTATGTTATTCACATGAATACAAACACTGAAACTCGGAAGACACGCAGCAACTTCAATCGCCGTGGCTGGGCGGCGAGTCTCGCTTGCACCGCTTTGATTTCTACTGCGACTTTTGCTCAGCATGCTCCAGAAAGCTCGTCAGTGCACGGGAATGCAGACCATACATGTCAGCCGGTAATACCGGATTCCAGTTTGTTCGAGTTCTCGCGAAGCGGGCATTCAGATTGTGGTGATAGAAACATCATTGACATTCTTTGGGTCTATACGCCTGCGGCATTGGAGCGAATTGGGAGTGAGAGTTTTCTTGAAGTGTTGTGTCAAATCAATGTTGGAGATGCGAATACCACATTCGCCAATAGCCAACTTCCTTTCTCAGTCCGCACTGTAGGGATAATTCCA
This sequence comes from Phycisphaerales bacterium, assembly GCA_051252395.1. Classification (GTDB taxonomy): domain Bacteria; phylum Planctomycetota; class Phycisphaerae; order Phycisphaerales; family UBA1924; genus UBA1924. The sequence goes on from JBPOFX010000001.1 coordinate 84,800, forward strand.
ACTGATTACGATGAAAGCGGGGACCATCTCGGCCTGCTTCAAGGACAGACTGACGGCGTAATGGATGAGGTCCACGGCATCCGTGATTCTGTCGCGGCCGACATCGTGGTGTTAATCAATGACGCGGGTTTTTGTGGTGTGGCATATCTCGCACCAAATAACGAAGCGTTCGGCTTCCAAAAAGTTACTGCGAGTTGCTTTGCAACCACCAATGCATTTCGACATGAACTTGGTCATAATCTAGGGTCAAGGCATTTTGTAGATGATCCGGGTGGATTTTTCTCATATTCTTCCGGCCATGTCTTGTCATTTGATGATGGACCATCGCTAGGAACTGCAATGGGCGGAAATGCTATTGCACATTTTTCGAATCCAGAGGTAGACTACAATGGTGTTCCAACCGGTGTCCCTTTAGGAACTCCAGGAGCAGTGGACAACTGGTTAACATTCATGCAAACAGTTCCGATGGTCGCCAAGTTTCGATGTAGCGGCGACTGTAATGGGAACGGTATTGATGATGCCGTAGAGATTTCTACAGGTGTCGCTCCAGACTGTGATGAGAATGGCGTTCCGGACGAATGCCAAGTAGATTTGAATATGAATGGTATAATCGATGCCTGTGAACCATTCCCAGTGGCAATACATGTGCCTTCGGATCTTCCGACAATTCAGCATGCTGTAGCATTGGCTGAGTCGGGGGTGCATGAAGTTGTCGTTGGGGCCGGGACTTGGTATGGTTCGATTGATACTCTGGGCAAAGCAATAACAGTTCGTAGTGAGTTTGGGCCGGAAGCCACAATTCTTGACGCGCTTGGTGATGGACGAGTGGTTACGGTACGGAGCGGCGAGGGGGCATCGACTGTCATTGACGGCTTTACCATTACCGGTGGAGCTGGGATTGAGGGGGCGGGGATCTATATTGAAAACTCTTCGCCGGAGCTTCGGAACTGTATCGTCACGGGGAATACTGCTGATTATGCGGGTGGTGGTATGCGGGTAACCAACGGGGATCCGTTGGTGTTCAACTGCAGATTTGTGGGCAATACAGCGACTTGGGGTGGCGGGGTCAGTACCTTTGGTGGGGATCCCGTGTTTGACACATGTGTATTCAGTGACAATACCGCTCGGTCAGATGGCGGTGGTGGTGGGGTCGTGTCTTGGACAAGCAACAGCTCGTTTTCAGCGTGCACATTCAAAGATAACACCTCAAACTCGATCGGTGGTGCTCTCTATATCGTCGATGGCGGGGGTGTGAACGCGCCGGTGATTTCGAGCTCGTTGTTTTGCCAGAACACCATTTCGCACATCAATCAATCGCAATGGATTGACGGTGGCAACAACGACTTCTTGGAGGATTGTCCCTGCCGGGCAGATTTTTCTGGAGATGGGGTTCTTGATTTCTTTGATATCTCAGAGTTCTTGACAGCCTTTGGGAATCTGGATCCGTTGGCGGACTTCTCGGGGGACGGGGAATGGGATTTCTTTGATCTCTCGGCGTTCCTGGTCGCGTATGCGTCGGGGTGTCCTTGATTGGACGAGCTGGACGCCTTGTGGCGTCGGTGGATCCGTTGTGTATCTTTGAGTTGAATCTGGTTTGAGACACGAACGGCGGCTTTGCGGCTTGGAGCTGTGTACCTGAGGATCGCGGCGGAGGATTTGCGGAGGGATTCGTAGTTGTTGGCTTGGTCTGCGGCGTCGGCGGCGGATTTGAGGGCGGCGAGGGATTGGAGGTGGGTGGTGGATTCGATGACTGGACGGCGGGCTTGGTTGATGGATTGGATCGCGTCGACGGCGGCGCGGTAGTCTTCGCTTTGGGTGATTTTGGCGAGTTGTGGGAGGGTGAGGCCGTGGATTTGGCAGATGAGGATGGGGGTCATCGCGGGATCGAGGAGGTCTTCGAGGAGGCTCTCTGTGAGTTCAGCGGTGAGTTGGGGGGAAGAAAGACCCCCTCCGTCGCTGCGCGACACCTCCCCCGGAAGCCCGGGGGAGGAGAGGGATTCGGTGGGTTGTGGTGTGTTTGCGTGCGTTTGATTGTGCATGATGCCCCCTTGGTTGGTTTACGCGGGTGGTGGGGGCTGGGGGAATTGTAGTTGGTTTTAGTGGGGATTGGAAGGGGGGAGTTGGGAGGTGGGGGAGATTTGCGCACGGATGTGGTAAGATTCAGAATTTAGAATAATCAGATCCATAGAAGTTGTATTTTCATGCAAATAGATCATAAATCATCTACAGTGTTTCAATGTTTCACCCAAGACTAGACAAATGGCGTAAACCCACTGAGACTGCTGGGTTGCTATTTTTTGCAACAGCGTTAGTTGATTCTTTATTTGACTTCACAATAGATGCACACAAAGCGAGCGCCTTGAATACTCATACAAGAGCAGTCGAGCTCGAGTCCCTTGCGGAAGGCATGTCTGAGAGGCGAGTTTTGCCAAATTCGCTTCGGCCAATTGTAGAGGAATTGGAAGACAGCATTAAAAATGATTTTTCACTTGATGGGCACACGAAGCAGATTTCAATGGGCTTGTTGAAAAAAGTGCGATCAGAAGTGTTCTCGAAAGGTGATGTAATAAAAGAGGATATTCATCCGTACTGTGAGGCTGTAAGAAATAGAATTAGATCAAAATATTGGGCGGGTGTCAAGCAAGCCATTTTGGATGTAGTAAGCGATCCCAGTCGAAAAGAAGATTGCTTGCGGATAGTAGATATTTTTGTTGTTGAAGTAGAAGCACGAGGATTTGATCGTCGATATCTTTATCGCCAAGCAATGCAGTTTTTTTTCGAGGATGGTTCTGGTCCAGCAGAAATAACTAGTACCAAAGTCCTTGTAGATTTTTTTTCGATCTTCGAGCAAAAGCCTGAAGAATGGAGTGTTGTTTATAGAGTGAGCAGGTCTTTTGAGACACTGTCTCAAAGAGAAAAAGTATTTAATGTCGATAGTTCACTGGAGCTTCCTCAAGGATGGATTGGGGCGCCGTTGTGGGCGAGCCTTGATGAATCATATGTAGATTTTTCCAAGAAAGATTCGAAATACCCACTGTATTTGCGGGTATCAACTAAAGCAAAGGACCCGTATAGTGCAAGGCTTGCTGCAGACAAGATATTACAGCATATAACGGATATTTGTACATATCATGATCATTCAACTCGATTGACTTGGAGTGGTTTTGTGTATGTAACGAATGAATCGGGTCGGTATGCGAGAGTGCATCGCCCAAAGCCAAACGCATTGCACATGGGTGTTTTTAGAGATACAAATGATGATGTTGGATTGAGGATTGTAAAAACAACAAAGTTTTTATTTTCAAACCGTGTGTACCCGCAGGATCGGTGGAAAATTATGAATGCGTTGGAGTATCACAGGTCGGCAATAAGGTCGCCTAGGCATGAGGGGCAGTTGCTTGACTTGTGGGCACTAATGGAAGGCCTGCTTCCTGTGCCTCGGCATGGCGACAATAGGCTTCCGCATTATCGAAAATATATCCTGTCTGCAATTGGAATGTTTTATACAAAAAGAATATTCGAAAGTTTGGCGAAAAATATAGGTACGTCTGATAGCTATGTTCGAAAATATGTGGAGGGTCTTCCTTATGGAAAATCATGGAACGAAAAAGTGTCAATATTGATTAGCTGTCACGACGCAGTTGATCACCGGAGGGCGCTATATAGCTTGCTGTCAAATCATCCACTGCTGTGCAATAGATGCTTTAGGATAGCTAAGGGGTTTGGCACGCCGGCGTCGCAAGCCAAGATGATCAAAAATTATATTACCAAAGCGGAGTGGCAAATTAATCGAATCTACTTAATGAGGAATCAAATTGTTCACAATTCTCAGTCGTATTCGCACATACCAACGCTCGTAGAAAACTTGCACACATATGTCGATTGTCTTATTGAAGGTGTCGCGGAGTCAATAAGGGCGGGGTCAGGATTGGTCTCTATAGAGGCTGCGGTTGAGTCATTGAATGCGTCATACGATTTAATGGTTGAGAGTTTGGCTTCAGAGTCGACGAAATATAGTATTGGTGATATAAGTACAAAAAAATATAGTCCTGGAAGGCCAATTTTGGCTATGCTCAAGTAGTAGTAAGTGTGTTGTTTAGAGTGTTGGGGGCAAGTTGTATTGAACTGCTCTCTCTGGGTGATTTTAGTGCTGTTGGATCGGCTTCTTCATGATAAACAAGTAGTTAAACCCCCGCAGAAAGAAGTTCTCTTCTTCTGCGGATTTGTGCCAGTTGCCTCGTTGAAGTTTGGTGTTGTGGCGGACGACGCAGATGATGTCTACGGGTTCGAAGGCTTGGCTCATCATGGAGAAGAGTTCGAAGCCGATGGGCATGAAGGTGCCTCCGGGGCGGCCTCGTTTCTTTTTCCATGAGTCGGAGACATAGAGGCCCATGTAGCCTCCGGGTTTGAGGACTCGGTAGAGTTCTGCGAGGACGGCGTCCATGGCTTGGTAGTAGGCTTGTCCCATGATTTGTTCGTTGCGTCCGGGTTTTTTGCCGGCGTCGAGTTTGCCGATGCAGCGTTCGTCGTCGGAGTAATCAACATGGGTGGAGTAGGGGGGGTCGATGAAGGCGAAGTCGATGGAGTCGTTGTCGAGTGGGAGTTTGCGTGAGTCGTTCTTTTTGATGTCTGGTCGTTGTGGGTTGAGGTCGAAGCCGAGTCCTTTTCGGTTGAGGTCTTTGCAGACATCGAGGGTGGTTCCTGAGCCGCACATGGGGTCGAGGACGGTGTCGCGTTCTCTGGTGTAGCGTTTGAGGAGTTGGTAGATGACCCAGGAGGGTGTGGCTCCGATGTAGTCTTTGGAGCCTTGCATTGTGCCGTGGGATCCGTCGTAGTGTTGCGAGGGGTATTCCCAGAGGGTGGTGGTTTTGATTCCCATTTCTGGGCGTTTGCCTGGGCGTGCGGATGGTTTGTTGGTTGGGCGGGTATTGCGGGATTGATCGCGGCGGGGTTTGTTGGAACCTGAGCGGAGTTCGTCGGCGATTTTTTTGCGGATGTCTTCGGGGTTACTCATGGGAGCGCCTCGATGAGGAGGCGTTTGGTTTCTTCGAGGCCTTGGCGTACTTTGGCGCCGGCGGCTCTGGCGTGTCCTCCTCCTCCGAGTGTGTTGCAGACTTGGTTGACATCGACTGGGGGTTGTCCGTCCCATTCGGTGGGTTTGGAGCGGAGGGAGATTTTGGTGAAGGTGCCTTCGGCGTCGAACTGTTCGTTGAGGATGGCGACGACGCGGATGGCTTCGACGGATTGGGGGATGTCGACGAACCCTCCGGAGTCTCCGGGTGCGGCTTTGGTGGCTTTGAAGTCTTCGTGGGTGAGCATCATGATGGCGGCGTTTTTGTCTTTGATCATTTCGAGGGAGTCGAGGGCGCGGGCCATGAGTTTGAGTCTTGGGGTTCGGTCGCGTTGGTAGAGCATGGCGAAGAGGCTACTGTGGTTGACTCCGGCGTCGAGGAGTTCTCCGGCGAGGCGCATGACTCGGCCGTCGACATTGGAGTGTTTGAACCATCCGGTGTCGGTGGCGAGACCGACATAGAGGGGGGTGGCGATGTCGATGGGGAGTTTGCTTGGGGAGTCGAGGTTGAGGATGTGGCAGCAGACTTCGGCAGCGGGTTGGACGACGGCGGCGGCGTTGGTGTCGAGGAGTCTTCGGGTGGAGATCTCGGCGTTGCCTTGGAGGTGGTGGTCGATGATGGTGGTGCGGTCGAGGCGGGTCTCTAGGAAGGATTTGAAGGGGGCGAGCTGGGACCATGATCCGGTGTCGGTGATCAGGATGCCTTCAGGATCAAGGGCGGCGGGTGGGGGTTGGGGTGGTTCGATGACGCGGATCTTGGTTGGGGTGGCGAGTTTTTGGTGCCACTCGGGCATCGGGGCGGCGTACCAGCATTCGGCGGCGGACACGGCTCCTGTGGTGCCTCTGGAGAGGTTGATCGCGCGGGCGAGTGCGAGGGTGGAACCGAGCGCGTCGCCGTCGGGTTTGGCGTGGGTGAGGAGGGCGATTGTTTTCTGGTCAGCGATCCAGTCAGCGATGGATTTGGCATCGGTGGTGGTGGTCCAGAGGTGGGCGGGGTCTTCTTGGGAGATGGAGGCGGGATTGGTCATGTGGTCATGGTATATGACCTACACGGCTCTGGGGGCGCGGAGGGGGAATGCGCGGAAAAAGAGGTTGGGTTTGAAGAGGGTTAGGCTTCGCCTACGAGTGGGATGGAATCGTCGTCGTCACCAAGGTTGCGGTTTGGGTTTGGAGGTGGTGCGGATGGACCGTCTTCGAGTGGGGTTCCGATGGTTCGGGCGTGCTTGATGTTGCCGTGGGTGGATTCGGCGACATGGATCGGGGTTTGTGGTTGTCTTGGGACATCGCGTGCGGGGTCGCGGATCGGGAACTGTGTTGCGTCTCCGAATGGGGTCCCGCATTCGGGGCACTTTCCTGCGAAGGGGAGACCTTTGAGGTTGTAGCCGCAGTCGTCGCAGGAGAGGTTTCCAGCGGTGGTTTGGTTGAGTTCGTTTTGGAGTCGCGCGCTGATGCGTGCGTGCTTGTCGGCGCTGCGTCGTTGGTGGCTGAGGACCCATCCGAGTGCGAGGCTGAGTTTGAACATGGAGTAGAAGAAGTAGATGGTGGCGCAGACAGCGAAGATGCTGGACCACACATAGACGATCCTTGCGGGCTTCCCGATTGGGAGCGAGGTGAGGATAAGGAGTTGGCTGACGACGGAGAGGATTCCGGAGATGCAGAGGACCATTGCGGTCCCTCGGAGCTTTCCGACGAGTCGGTCGTCGGAGGCCCAGTAGGAAATCTCGGCGAAGTAGACGCAGGTTGGGATGAGGCTGGACCATGCGATCATCCCTGTCAGGGCGATCATGAAATCCAAGAAGACTGGATTGGCAGCGGCAACGACTGGTCCTGCGAGTGCGCCTGCGGCGCCCATGGCTTTGATGGTCGCGAGGATGATGGAGAGGGGCCAAGCGAAGGCGATGGTTCGGGTGATTTTGACGAGGGTCTTGTTGTCGAGGATCGGATCGGGGGTGTTGATCCCCATCCCTTTGCGGGGAGTGGTGATGAGCCAGACTCCGGCGGCCCAACAGAATCCGGTGACGACGAAGAGGGCGACGGCGAAGGGGAAGAACATGGTTCCGGTGCCGGCGGTGGAAGAAATGATGATCGGTCCTGCGACTCCTCCCATCATGGAGATCATGCAGAGGAGGACTCCCAGACGGACTCGTTTGATGTAGGAGGGGGGCGCGATGGCGCTCATGGTGTTATCGCGAACGGTCTGATGCTTTTTGGTGGTGGAGTGTCCGCATTCGGGGCATTTGGAACCTTGCGGGAGTCCTTGGAGGGAGTAGCCGCAGGAATCGCAGGCCAGTTGTGGGTTGGCAACGGTTGCGGGTTGGAGGCTCATGTGCGGGTTCCGGAAGAGGAAAGAAAATGGTCCCTCGGTATACTGTACCTTCGAAGTGAGGGATTGGTTGCTTCGGGTATGCTCCGATTGGGGTTTGATCGGCGTTCTGGGGGGGTCTACTGAAAGAAAGACGGGCATCTCTGGTCGGAGATGCCCGTTTGTATTGGGAGTGTGTTTGGATGTTTTTCAATGATTTGTTACCACAAACCGTTCGAGGGAGTGTTAAGGGACTGAGCGGAACTTTGGATCTGGTTTGATTTGGATCCAGCGTTGGTCGCCTTTGGCTCGGACGGTGTGGAGGCGTGCGGGCCAGAAGTCGTATCCGACGATTTGTCGGTGGATGTAGTCTGGAGCGGTGACGACGATTGAGGTGCCGTAGACAGTGAGGGTGGCGCCGGATCCTCCGGTGTTTGCCCATTGTGCTGGTTCGACGCTGGTCTGGATGAGGTTGATGATGCTGGTGGCGCGTTCTCCGCTGGATTCGATGTCGACATCACCGGTTGATCCTGAGAATGGTGAGGATCCGCCGCTACCACCACCTGAGCTGATGTTGAAGTCGGGCGCGTTGTCGAAGTCGGGGACGGCCATGATGAGGTCGGAGATGTCGTAGAGTTCGATGCGTGAGTTGATGTTGAGGACGCTCTTTGGTCCGCACTCGATGGAACCGATGTCGGTGAACTGCCAGGTGTATTCTTCTCCGATGCCTTCGATGCGTTCGGCTTTTTTGATGACGCGTTCGAGGACAGTGATCGCGGGGATGTTGTTGACGCGGAGTGTGATGAGGGTGTCGGGGTCCATTCCTGATGAGGAAAGGGAATCGATGTAGATCGGTTCGAGCTCGGCGCCGGTGGTGTCCATGAGGTAGTTGAGGACATCTTCGAGTGGTTGGTCTTCGACATCGAGGGTGATGGCTTTGGACATCAGTCGGAGGGTTTGTGCTTTGGCGCGTGCGTCGTCCTCGCTGGATTGCGCGGAGGCTTCTTCGGTCATGAAGCTCAGAATGCCGGTCGAGCTGATGACGGCGGGGGCGCTGAGTGATCCGAGTGCGGCGGCGAGCATGGCGCTTGCTTTGAGCTTGTGTGGGAGTGGCGAGTGTGACATGGGGAGCTCCGTTGTTTTGGATCGGGGTGTGTCCGGTTGAGCGATTGGGCTGGTGTGTGTTACAGCTCGGCGTGCTCGGCTGGGACCTGGGTGGGTCCACAGTACCAGATGACCGATGGGGGTGTCCATGGTCGTCTTATGAAGATGTACGCATTTGAGGGTGGGCTGGATCCCGAGACTTTGGATGAATAGGCGTAAGCGGCTTGTAAGTAGCGGTTTAGGGCAAAAGAGCCACCTGCGAGACTTGAACTCGCGACCTAAGCTTTACGAAAGCTTCGCTCTACCAACTGAGCTAAGGCGGCGTTTGGGGTCGCTTTGAGCACGACTCAGGGCGCATCGTAGTCCGAATTTGGTTGGTTGTGTTCTTGGATGGGGTGGGATGGGGGCAAAAAACAACCCCGCACAGGGCGAGGGTTGTGGTGGTGGCTGGGATAGTGGGGATGCGATTCAGGGCAGGTGGGTTATGGGCAACCTGCGGTGAATGCGGCGAGGTATGCGGAGATGTCGAAGAAGTCGACGATGCCGTCATCGTTGAAGTCGCCTTCGTCTGCTTGGTTTTGGACATGGACGATGAAGCGTGAGATGTCGAAGAAGTCGAGTTCGCCGAACGGTTGCTCGAAGTCTGCGATGGAGCATGGTCCTTGCGCGAGTTCGTAGAGGTCTGGTCGGTAGTTGAGGAGGGTGCATCGCATGCGGTTGGATTGTTCTGGGGTGAACTCGTTCATGCATCGGTCATCGGAGTAGTCCATGTAGTTGTGGATTGGTGCTGATGAGCCGCAGGAGGAGCGGGATGATGGGCAGCCGCTGGTTGGGGAGCCTTCGTCGTTGGTGTCGCAGATTCTGTCGCCGCGGGTGTAGCAGTTTCCTCCGGCGCATCCGCCGTTGAAGGTGTGGTAGAGTCCGAGATAGTGACCGACTTCGTGGGTTGCGGTGCGTCCGAGGTTGAAGGGGCTGAATGGTGCGTTGCGTCCGAAGGTGGAGTAGAGGATGACGACGCGGTCGGAGTTTGATCCTGCGATGCCTCCTTGTGGGAGGTCAGGGACATATCCGAGTGCGCCTCCGCCGTTGTTTGAGTAGATGTTGAGGTAGCGGTCGGTATCCCATGCGAGGGAGTTGTAGTAGGCGCCGCCGTCGTTGAACCAGGTGTTGTTGACGGAGCGGGTGATGCCTGTGGTTGGGTTCCCGTTGGGATCTTCGGTCGCGAGGTAGAACTCGATTTGTGCGTCGGTTCCTGGTGCGCCGTTGGATCCTGGGAGCGCGAGGAAGTCTTCGTTGAGGACATCGATTTGTGACTGGACGCGTGCGTCGGTCATGGCGCCTGTGCCGTTGGTGCGTTCGATGACATGGACGACGACTGGGATGCGGTATTTTTCGACGGATGGGTCGTAGACGGCGCGTGGGTTGGTGGTGGAGAAGCTGCAGTCGGCGCCGTTGCCTGCTGGTGCGACGGTTTCGTCGAAGATTTCGAGCATGGCTTCGTCGATGCCGCAGCGGGTATCGCGGAGGCTGTAGTATCCGGACGCGGCGACAGCGTCCCAGGAGTTGTAGGTGTGGCCGTCGATGATGATCTCGGTGTCTGAGATGATCTCCATGTCGTAGTCAGCGCCGAGGTGGTTGACGAACTGTCCTGCTTGGACTGGGTTGGTATTGGAGGCTGGAGCGGTCGCGCCTGGAGCGGCGGCGATACCAACAACAGCTCCGGTCAGAGCGGCGGCAAAGAAAGCAGTCAGCATGAGATTCCTCTTCTCTTGAGTTGAGTGGGCGAGACCATCGTTGAGACAAATACACCACAGAAACGGTGGATGGGCAAGCGGATTGGGTAAGAACACGACGCCTGAATAGACGCAGTGGTCAATACGCAGTGTGCGGGGGGTCTGTTCCTTTGTTGGGGGCGCAAATCGTTGGTCCGAGAAGAAAAAACGGCCATTGTGGATGGCCGAGGGAGTGGTGTGTTTTGGTGGACTCAGAGTCTGCTGGGAAGGATGGATTGGTTAGTCGGTTGGGACTGAGGAGAGGCGTTGGTCGGCTTGGTCAACTGATTTGAAGTAGGCAAGCTCGATGGCTTCGATGAAGCGGCTGTGGGCGGGCATCCCGAGCTTGGCGCGACGCTGGTCGAGCTGGTCTTGTTTCCAGATGATCGCGGATGGGACGGCTTGCATGACTCCGGCGTCGTCTGGCGCCATGGTCATTTGGGTGCCGAAGATCTGGGGGTCTCCTCGTGAGATCGCGACGCGGTCGGTCATGAGGGCGAGGAAGGCGCCGGGGAGTTCACCTTGGTTGACTTGATCTTTGATGAGGGCGAGGCAATCGCTTTGGAAGTGCGGGTCGTGACCGGCGTGCTGGATCGCGATGTAGGCGCCTTGGACGGCTTTGAGTCCGACGAGCTCGCGGGTGGGCCAACCGAAGCGGTCGATGATGATCTTGAGGGTCTGGGCGTGCTGACGATCGAAGTCAGCGATCATGCTCAGGGAGTGGATCTTGTTGGGGTCCTCGTCAATGGAGGACGCGACGAGCTCGGCGTCGATGTCGTAGATTTTTTCCAGGGCTTCACGCGCCTGAGCGAGGGTGCTGAGGTGCGGGAGTGGGTTGCGGCTGTCGAGGGTGACGCTCTGGGTTGGCTCGGACTGGAGCATGCTTGGGAGCGGGGTCTGCGTGGATTCTGAGCTTGCGACGGATGCTGGTGGGTCGTAGACGACTCGCTCGACCTTGACCTCTGAGGAGCAGGCTCCGAGGGTCACGAGGGTTGCTGTTCCCGCTGCAGCGAGCAGCACGCGATTGAGAAGGTGTGGTTTGGACATATGTGGAATATCGAATCGGATCGGCGGGGGTGGTATCTTGAATCGGGGTCAAAGTTGGGAGTGAGTGATCACCAACCGGTATAACCGGCACAGGTGGACCAGGCTGACATTTTTGAATGGGATCGTGTGGGGTGAATTATGGAGGGAGAGTGTTGGTTGTGGGGGGAGTTGGGTGCGGAGGGTGAAACTTTGGGGCTGGGGGGGTGTATATAGGACTTCCAGCTGGATGTTTTTTTACGGCTGTTCTTGTATGGCCTCTCGCACAGGAGTTTTCAAATGAATCGAAGTAGTCTTCCAAGTTGCATGAACTTGCGTCCCGTCCGCTCTATTCGTCTGTCGGCTCTTCCGGTTCCTCTTTCGGTTCCGTTATGTGTTGCGATCGGTGTGTGCTCGGGTTCGGTCTTTGGTGGGATGACGAGTGCTGGTGAGATGACACAGATGACCGAGATGGTTGAGATGGTCTCTGTTGCTCCGACGATCGGGGATGTGAACTCAGCGATGAACGCGGAGGACTATGCTCGCGCCGAGCAGTTGTGCAGGGAGATTCTTGCGGAGGATTCAAAGAATCATCAGGCGGTGTTCTTGCTTGGGTACAACCTGCATATTCAGGGTGAGCTTGATGAGGCGATTCTTTATCACCTCCGCGCGACTTCGCATGACGGGACCGCGCCGCTGGCGTATTACAACTTGGGGTGTGCGCAGGCGCTGAAGGGAAACGCGGACCAAGCGTTCAAGGCGTTGTATAAATCAGCTGAGCTCGGGGTGACGAATGTTGATCAGTACACAGGGGACAGTGATCTGAAGTCGCTCAAGAAGGACAAGCGGTGGAAGAAGCTGCTTGATTCAATGAAAGCTGATTCTCAGAAGCCAACGCTCTCGGCGGGTGGGGACTCGTCGAGTGCTTCGGCTTCTGCAAGTGCTTCATCGAAGTCGGATGCGAAGGATGCGGATGATGATGGCAAGAAGGCGTTGCACTTCTGGGTTGGGGACTGGGATGTGTACTCGGTGAAGACTGGGGAACTCGCGGGACGCAACTCGCTTTCGTATCGCGTTGGCAAGCATGTGATCCATGAACGCTGGGCGTCGGAGGGGGACTCGTATACCGGTGAGAGCTGGAATCACTTTGATCCGTACAAGAAGGCGTGGCGGCAGATGTGGATCGGATCGGGCGGGGATGTCTCGGAGTTCTATCAGGACACGGACTCGGATGTTGATGGCGTGCTGTTTGTCGGGAAGGGGTACAACCCTGATGATGGGAAGTATTCGATGAGCAAGATGCATGTCCGTGAGATGAGCAATGGGTGGGTGCGTCAGACGGGGTCGCGATCGACGGATGATGGATCGACCTGGGTGATCCGGTATGATTTGGTGTATGTGCCGAAGGGGGAGGAGTTTGATCCGGAGATGATGGGGATCTGATTTCTTACGAGGGCAGTAGGTTGTTGCTGAAAAGAAAGAGGATTATTGATGCAGTCGATACCGGTACCCAGCAGGCGATGATTATCCATGCCTGCTTTGGCCGTACATCATGCCACATCCTCAAGAAGATGTAAAACATCAGCACATATGTGGCGAAGCCGACTGAGCTTGACGCCCAGAAAGACTCAGAGCCAAGTTGATTGATCGCCCAGTTGGTAATCCTTCTGACAATTGATGGAAGCAACACGAAAAGTATGGAGTCATACCAACTGATTGTTTCATCTGTCACCTTGTTGAATAGCCAGCGAAATGTGCTCAGCAATCCAATCATAAGTGTTATAGCTATGAGAATTTCTTGTGATGACATGGGTTAATGATCTTCAATGTTGTTCGCATGACTCTGTAGCTTGCGGAGCGCGTCGAAGGCTTGCATCGGGGACATCTCGTCGAGTTTGACTTCGCGGAGTTCGTCGACGACTGGGTGATTCAGGAACTCGGTGAAGAGTCCCATCTGTCCGGTGGTGTCGGCGTTTTTGCTTGCGGCTTTGTTGGATGCTTTGATGGCTGCATTGATCGATGTTGCGTCGATGCGGTCGCCTTGTTGCACTGAAAGTGATTCGAGGACTTCGGTGGCGCGTTGGGTGACGCTGGTGGGGACTCCGGCGAGTCGGGCGACATGGACGCCGTAGGACTGGTCGGCGCGTCCTGGTCTGATGGAGTGGAGGAAGGCGATTTCTTGGACGCCGTCTTCGGTGGTCCATTCTTTGACGGCGACATGGAGGTTTTTGACTTTGCCTTCTAAGCGTTGTTCGAGTTCGGTGATCTCGTGGTAGTGGGTTGCGAAGAGGGTGCGTGGTCCTGAGGGGTTGGTGAGTGCGAGGTGTTCGGCGATGGCCCATGCGAGGGAGAGGCCGTCGAGGGTGGAGGTGCCGCGTCCGATTTCGTCGAGGATGACGAGGGAGCGGTCGGTGGTGTTGTTGAGGATGTTGGCGGTCTCTGTCATCTCGACCATGAAGGTGGAGAGTCCTTGGTGGAGCGCGTCGTCGGCGCCGACTCGGGTGAAGATGCGGTCGGTGATACCGAGTGACATGGAGTCGGCGGGGACGAAGGATCCGGACTGCGCGAGGACGACGAGGAGCGCGCACTGTCGGATGTAGGTTGATTTACCAGCCATGTTCGGTCCGGTCAGGAGCGAGAGGTGGGGCTGGGATTCTTTGGTGGCGAGTTTGGTGTCGTTGGGGATGAAGCGTTGTTCGAGCATCTCGTCGAGGACGGGGTGGCGTCCTTTGGTGATGTCGAGGGAGAGGGAGGTGTCGATGGTTGGACGGGTCCAACCTCGGTGGTGCGCTTTGTCGGCGAATCCGGTCAGGACATCGAGCTCTCCGACGGTGTGGGCGTAGGCGCCGAGTTCGTCGAGGATGGAACGGGCTTGTTCGCAGAGTTGATCGAAGAGGAGACGCTCGCGTTCGATTGCGCGGCCGCTGGCGTTGAGGACCTTGTCTTCGAACTCTTTGAGCTCGGGGGTGATGTAGCGTTCGGCGTTTTTGAGGGTTTGCTTGCGTGTGAAAATGTCGGGGGCGCGGGATGCTTGTCCAGCGGGGAGCTCGATGTAGTATCCGAAGACTTTGTTGTATCCGACTTTCATGGAGGGGAGGTCGTGCTCTTCCATGAGTTTGGTTTGGTAGTTGACGAGCCAGGTTCCGGCGTCGCGTTCGAGGCCTCGTGCTTCGTCGAGCCCGGGATCGATTCCGTCGCGGAAGAGTCCGCCTTCGCGGAGATGGGAAGGGGGGTCTTCGATGCACTTGGTGACGATGGAGTCGGCGACAGGGGTGAGGGCGCCTTCGATCGTGATGAGCGCGGAGCGGTGGGGTTCGAGGGGGGCGCACTGTTCGAGGGTGTCGATGAGTGTGCGGATTGCTGAAGCTCCAGCGCCAAGCGAGACGAGGTCTCTTGGGGTGGCGCGTCCGAGCGCGACTCGTCCTGCGATGCGGGCGATGTCGGTGATCGGGGCGAGCTGGTCTCCCAATGCGCCGGCGAGGGTGCGGTCGTCTTTGAGGGCTTGGACAGTGTCGAGGCGTGCGTTGATGGATTTTGAGTCGGTGAGTGGGGCGCTGAGCCAATGACGGATCATGCGTTTGCCCATCGGGGTGCGCAGGACGCAGCGGGTTCCGGTTTGGGATGCGAGGAAGACTCCTGCGAGGGAGCCTTCGATGCTTTGGTCGCGGATGGTCTGGGTGATCTCGAGAGCGCGGAGGGAGGTCGCGTCGATGGTGCAGGTCGAGGAGCGATCGATGAGTGATGGGGCGCGGAGGTGGGCGAGGGTGGCGCGTTGGCGCTGGAACTCTGAGCCGCTGGTTGCGTTGGTTTCTTCTTGATCGACGGCTTGGGTTTGTCTCAGGTATCGGAGGACGACTCCGGCGGCGCGGATCGCGATGAGGTTCTCGTCGAGTCCGAATCCTGCGGTGGTTGCGGAGCCGTATTGCTCGTGGATGGCTTGGAGGGCTTCTTCTTTGCGGAACATCCAGGAGGGCTGTCCGGTGCCTTGGGTTTGGAGGCTATCGAGGACGGCTTGTGTGCGTGATGGGGTTTGTCCCATCGAGGACTGTGCGAAGAGGAGCTCTCGGACTCCGATGCGAGCGAGCTGGTCGATGCAGGACTGGGTTGATCCGTCGTAGACGATGAAGGCGCCAGTGGAGAGCTCGACGATTGCGATCCCGGCGTGGTGGTCGTCGTCGAAGGCGATCGCGCCGAGGTACGCGGTCTGCTCGTCGAGCATGAGGGCTTCGTCGACGAGAGTGCCTGGGGTGACGACTTGGGTCACTCCGCGTTTGACGACGCCTTTGGCTTCTTTGGGGTCTTCGAGCTGATCGACGACGGCGACTCGGTATCCGGCGTCGATGGCTTTTTGGAGGTAGTTGGATTTTTGGTGGTGGGGGACTCCGGCGAAGGGGATCGCGGATCCGCGTTTGGCGAGGGCGAGTCCGAGGTCTCGCGCGAGGTTGGTCGCGTCGTCTCCGAAGAGTTCGTAGAAGTCACCCATGCGGAAGAAGAGGACACACTCTGGGTGTTCTTTCTTGATCGCGGTCCATTGCCGCATTGCCGGAGTGTCCCAGGGGTCCTTTGCCATCGAGGAGCAAGGATAGCACGGCGGGGGTGGGTTTCGGGTCGGAAAGCGGGGTTGTGGCGCGGAATTCCGTAGGTTGGTGGGATGGGGTGTGGGGCTGTTGTGGTCTCAAAAAAAATGGCGCCCGGCGGGGAGGCCGGGCGCCGCTTTGGAAATGAAAGTGGTTTCCAAAGTGGGACCAGGGAGTGTTCAATCACACGAGAACACTCCCCGGAGAGAGAGCTTGATGTTTACTCGGCGCTTTGGTTGGCGTCGAGGATCTTGGCGTAGTCGTCTTTCTGGCGGAGTCCGACGAGTGTTTCGAGGACTTGTCCGTCTTTGAAGATGAGGACTGTTGGGATGGAGGATACGCCGAACTTGGCGGCGAGGGATGGGTGATCGTCAACATTGAGCTTGCCGATGGTTGATTGACCTTCGTACTCGGAGGCGAGTTCTTCGATGGTTGGACCCAGAGCGCGGCATGGGCCGCACCAGGGGGCCCAGAAGTCGATGAGGGTCGGGGAGTCGGCGTTGATCAGGGCGTCGAAGTTTTCAGCGGTGACTTCCACTGATGAATGTCCTGATTGGGTTGAGGTGTTACTCATGGTTCTTTCCTTTCAGATTGGAATGGTTCAAAGATAGGAACACTTAGACTGGGTGTTCTATTCCAATTCTGAAGAACGCTCTCAAATTTGTTATCGGATGTTACTTACTGGCTCGCTCGAGGAGGATTTCGGCGATGGAGAATGCATCGTCGGCGGGGAGGCGGTTCTTGGCTTGGCGGGCAACGCAGGTCGCGCCAGAGGCGAGGAGTGCGAGTTCACGGGAGAGTTTCTCGTGTTCGTTGAGCTTGGCGTTGGTGCAGAGTTCGAGGAAGACTTCGGTGAGTCGTTTGTGGTGTTCGAGTGCGGCTTTGGCTGGTTCGGAGTCGTGGTCTGGGAACTCGGCGACGGCGGCTTGGAACATGCAGCCGCAGAACTGGGGGTCTTGGTACCACTCGCCGAGGGCTCTGAAGATGGCGAGGATCTGGTCGTAGGGGTCGTTTCCGGCTTCGTCGGCGAATCCCTTGATGCGTTCCATCATGATCATGGAGCTCTGGTTGAGGACCTCGACGATGAGGAGGTCTTTGGAACCGAAGTTGTTGTACAGGGTCATTTTGGCGACGCCTGCTTTTTCGAGGATGCGGTCGACTCCAGTTGCGTGGAACCCTTCGCTTTCAAAGAGTTCTCTTGCGCAGGTGAGTACGAGTTCGCGTTTTGAGCTTGCCATGGGGAGTGGATTCCTAAAAAAATGATCCATTGGGGAACAAAAGTACAGGTCGGTCTATTCTCTTGATTGTTGAATAACTTACAAATCGTTCAGAAATCGATTTGCTGAGTATACCGCGAATGGGTATGAGATGTCATTTCCTGCTCAGGGTCGTCTGGATGGTCCGGACGGCCCTGTTTTTTTGGGGAGATAGAATCGGAATCAAAAATTCAATATGCAATAAATAGCACCTCCCAGTCTAGTTTCCTAGGGGCGCAATTCCCTATTTTTTGGGGAGTACTACTGATATTTTTTCAAAAATTACCCAATGTTGAGTCTGGGATTGGGGTCGGGTGTGTGTTGGTGGGGGGTGTGTATACTCTCGGCCGTGACTACTTCGATGCATCCATCTGATGAGCGTTCTCCGATTTGCGGGGTGTTGAATATCAACAAGACGCTGACGCTGACTTCGATGATGGTGTGCCGGGTGGTGAAGGGGAAGCTCAAGTCTGGGGGGGCGCCGAAGAAGGTGAAGGTGGGGCACGGCGGGACGCTTGATCCGCTGGCGACTGGGGTGCTGGTGGTGCTGATCGGGAAGGCGACGAAACAGCAGGATCGGATCATGGGGACGGACAAGGCGTATCGCGCGGTGGTGGATCTGGCGCATACTTCTGAGTCGTGCGATATGGAGTTTGAGCAGGTCCCTGTGGTGATTTCAAGAGAGCCTACGCTGGAGGAGGTTCGGGGGGTGTGCGATCGGTTTGAGGGGGCAATCCAGCAGACGCCTCCGATGTACTCGGCGATTAAGGTGGATGGGCATCGTGCGTATGCGCTGGCGCGTAAGGGTGTCGATGTGGAGATGAAGTCGCGGGAGATCCGGATCGATTCGATCGAGATTGTGGACTACAGCTTCCCGATGCTGACGATTGATATCAGATGCGGCAAGGGGACTTATATCAGGTCACTGGCGCGGGATATTGGGGTGGAGCTTGGGGTGGGTGGGATGCTTGCGTCGCTTGAGCGGACTGAGGTTGGGGGGTTCACGATCGGGGATGCGTTGACGCTTGATGAGCTTCCGGATGTGCTTGATCCTTGGGATCTGCCTCGGGGCGGGCTTGAGTAGATTGAAGTTGGTTGGGGTTTGAAGACCCGACTGCGCCGAAGACGGCGAGTCGGGGCACCCGTGTAACGGTGCGCTTGAAAGAAAATTGCTTGCTTTTAGAGTTCTGGGTCCCAGACTTCGGTGATGTCTTGTCCGTCGCAGACTCTGCGGATGCAGAGGTAGGCCATGGTTGAGGATGTGAAGATGAGGCTGAGGACATATCCGGCGACGATGAGTTCGAGTGCGGATCGTGCGAGCTGGATGATGGAGTGCGCGTAGGGCTCTGTTGCGGACATTTCTGAGGTGCCTGCGATGACTCTTCGTCCGGCGTCGTTGGTGAGGGTGGTGGCGAGGGAGTCGGCGAGTTGGATGGACCATCCAGCGGTGATGGTGATGATGGAGGTGATGGTTGTGCCGAGGACGAGGAGGATGAGGGCGTAGAGGGCGAGTCGGATCGGTTTGGCGATCAGGTAGGCGTAGGCGCGTTGGAGTGCGTCGAAGCCGTCGGTTCCTTCGATGGCGAGCGCGGAGATGGTGATGGGGAGGGCGAGGGTGTGGAGGACGAGGATGCAGACGAGGAGGACGGCGAGGACGAGGCCGAGGATGTAGAGGATGGCGCCGAGGATGTTGACGACTGGGAGTCCGAGCGTGAGTCCGATGAGCATGATGACGACGGCGAGGAGCGAAGCGATGAGGAGTGGTCCGAGGGTGGCGAGTGCGATTTGTCGGATGGCGCGGAGTGATGCGGAGAGTGCGGAGGAGGTGTCGGTTTGTCGTCCTAGTGCGAACTCGATGCTTGCGGATCGGGTGATGGCGTGTCCGAAGATGCCGAGGACGAGGAGGGTTGGGATGATGAGGGTGAGTGAGGTCCAGGGGGTTTGGCTGATGTGGTAGGCTTGGGACTGGGCGGCGTGGGTGAGGGCGGTGAGGATGCTGAGTGGATTGAGCGACATCATGGCGTCGACTATTTGTGTGATCCCTGAGTGGTTGTAGAGGTTGGGTTGTGGGGTTGGCGTTGGGGAGAGGAGCGCGGAGTGTGCGGAGGTGACGAGGACGATGAGGAAGGCTGCGATGGTGCCTAGGAGCCATCTTGGGGGAGAGAAGGCCATGGAGGGGACTTTGAGGAGGGTTGGCCAGATGAGTCCTGCGGTGAGGTCTTCGAGGAGGACGGTGTGCTCTTTGGTGGTGGGGGAGCTTGATTGGGATGGAGGGGTCTGGGGTGTCATATGGAGATGCTACCCGATGGCGGTTGCTTTGGCGCGTTGTTGAGCCGATGATGGGGGTATGAAGAATGCTGCTTGGATCTGGATCGTTCGTGTGTTGTCGTTGTGTGTGCTGGGTCCGATCGCGGGGGGGTTGATGGCGTCGCTGCGGAGTGTGGATGGGTCGCCTTACGCGACGGTGCTGGTTTCGGATTCGATGGTGGGAGGGTTGTTTGTGCTGCTGGGGGTGTTCTTTCTGGCGATGATCGCGGGGGTGGTTGCGACGAAGGCGGTGTCGCTTCGTGAGGGCGTGTTGAATCTTGGGCTTGTGCTTGGGTGGGGTGCGTGGGGCGCGGGTGAGGTTGGGGAGGCGCTGCGATCGGCGCCTGAGTCGGGGTCGATTGTGAAGCTTGCGTTTGAGGGGGTGCTTGTTTTGGTGCTGTCGGGTTGGATGCTGCATGTGCTGACCAAGGCGCGGGGTGGTGCGGATGAAGGTGCTGATGGGTGTGTGATGCTTTCGAACTCGAAGATTGCAGCACTGCGTGAGCATGCTGGTTTGACGGGGATGCTTGTCGGGGTCGGGCTTGTAGTTTCGATGGTAATGGTGTGGCTGCAGGTGCAGAGTGATCTTTCGGGACAGGCGGTGTGGGGCGGGTTTATTGGTGCAGCGGCGGCGGGGGTTGCTGGGGGGATGTTGATCCAGAATCACAGCATGGGTTCATCGTCGAAAGGCGGTCGCGGTGGGCGTCGGTCGGATGAGGTTGTCGTGTCGCTTGTGCCTGTGATGGTTGGGGTGATGCTTGGGGGTGTGGTTGGGCCGTTGGTGGGGATGGTGATGCCTGGGAGTGGGAAGTTGTTGCAGTCGATCGCGGCGGGGGATCTTCCTGGGTTTTTGGTGATGTCTTCGTTGTCGTGGGCGGCGGGGGCGATGATCGGGACTCCTGTGGGGTATTCGTGGGTGGAGTCGTCGGTGGCGCGTCAGCATGCGAATGCGGCGACGGCTTGAGTGGATTGACGCGTTGGGATTGAATTTGGGATCGCTGGAATAGAACTGTTCTCAGGACGGCTTTTTTGTGTGCATCTGACTAAGATTCTGCAACGAACTCCATGCGGACTACTCGCAGACACGGCACACTTTGGAGCTTATTTTGACTTGTTCAACCGATTGCCAGAACAGTACTTCTGAACTTAAGGGCACGACTGCGGCTGGGATGCCTGATGTGCAGGGGAACTCTGATGACCGGATGGTCGCGATTGATCGCGTCGGGGTCAAAGAGGTGGTGTACCCGATGCGTCTTGCGACGCGGGACGGCGGGGAGCAGACTGCGGTTGCGAATATCAATATGTATGTTGCGCTGCCTCAGGAGAAGAAGGGGACGCATATGTCGCGGTTCCTTGAGGTGCTCAATGAGCATCAGTGCTCGCCGTTCAGTCCGGAGGATATTCCGCGGATCACGCTTGCGATCAAGGAACGGCTCAACGCGAGCGAGGCGCACTTTGAGGCGTCGTTTACCTACTTCATCGAGAAGCCTGCGCCGGTGACGGGGCAGAAGGGGCTGATGAACTACGAGGTGAAGTTTGCGTGCACAGCGGATAGCAAGGCAGAAGACTTTGTGATGACGGTCGCGGCTCCGGCGACGAGTTTGTGTCCTTGCTCGAAAGAGATTTCGGAGTATGGGGCGCACAACCAGCGGTGCCGGATTGAGGCGGCGGTTCGGACCGAAGGGTTCATGTGGATCGAGGATCTGGTTGAGCAGCTTGAATCGGCGGCGAGTCATCCGGTGTATGCGGTCTTGAAGCGTCCAGACGAAAAATATGTGACGGAGAAGGCATACGAGAATCCGAAGTTTGTTGAGGACATTATCCGTGATCTTGCGCTGACGCTGAATCAGGATGATCGGGTTGTGCAGTACGCGATCTCGTCGGAGAACTTTGAGTCGATTCACTCGCACAATGCGTATGCGGAGATTGAGCGGGATAAGAGAAAGGGCTAGGGACTGGCCATTGGCCACTAGCGACTAGCCATCGGGGAAGATGAAGAGAAGACACGGCTTGCGAAGACGACAAGCCGTGGCACCGGCTGAGGTAGGAATATGAAAAAGACCCGTCCGATTGGGCGGGTCTTTTTTGTGGTTGTGGGTTGGGTGTTGGGGGGTTATGGGCATCCGGTGGCGTAGGCGGTGAGGAAGGCGGAGATGTCGAAGAAGTCGTATTGGCCGTCGGCGTTGAAGTCGGCGAGGGGGTCGGTGGTGGAGAAGGCGGTGAGGAAGGTGGAGATGTCGAAGAAATCGAGTTGGGAGTCGTTGTTGAGGTCGGCTTGGCAGGGGGGGCAGTCGGAGAGGTCGATGATTTGGAGGCCTGCGTCTCGATTTGCGACATATGCGGCATTATTTACTACCGTCAGACTCCCACCTCTGTGGTCTGGAATCGGAGAATAGCCAATTCTTGCTGGCTCCTTCGGATTTGAGACATCGATCATCCACATGTTTCTGCCAGCACTTGTGATGTAGGCGGTTGATCCACTTATGTGTACATCATCTACGGATTGCGGCTCGTCAAATATGCTTAACAGTATCGGGCTTGAAGGAATAGAAACATCTAAAATCATGAGACCTGAAGTTCCAGTCGCAACATAGGCTATTCCATCTGATACCGAAATGCGAAGGCCAATTTCAGCAAGTACAAGCTCGCTTAGGAAAATTGGGGATTCCGGATTTGATACATCAATGATTTCTAATCCATTGTCTGTAGTCAGATAGGCACTTGCGCCTACGACATCTATGTCAATGAAAAATCTTGGGCTGTCGTAAATTCCCAGCAATTTCGGACTCGTTGGAATGGATACATCAATGATCTCTATAGAGTATAAATTGTTAAGGTATACTATATTGCCTTGCGCAGCTAAAGTAAACATGTTCCATAAATCGTATGAGCTAATGATCTTAGGCGTCAATGGGTTGGAAAAATCTATGATTTGCAAGCCTGATCCTCCGTCTGAAACGTAGGCTGTAGAGTTGTTAATAGAAAAATATGCAGCATTTCCTGGCGTATCAATTGATGATATCAGTGATGGATTTACGGGGTTCGTTATATCAATGAGCTGTAGTCCTGAATCGCCAGATGTTACGAACGCTGTTGAGCCTGAGACAGCCACGTCAATTGCAGGGTTTGCTGTGGCATATGAACCAATTAGCGAAGGCGATACTTGGCTGGATATGTCAAGGATTTGAAATCCAAGATCGGTGTTCGTAACAAAGGCTCTAGAATCTTCGATGTCCACCCCGGACGATCTTCCGCGTAAACTCGCATAACTGTTCAGTAAGACTGGTGCTGATGGGTTCGATGCATCAATAGTCATTAGACTGTGTTTTTTCCAACTCCCTGAAGCATAAAGAGTCGTGCCGATTGTGTGCAGATTTGATGCGCTTGTTGGGAGCGTGATAGAACCAAGAAACACAGGTGTCAAAGGGTCCGAGACATCGAGGATTTGTAAACTGGGGTTGCCGCCGTGAAACTCACTATCTGTGACATAGGCGGTTGTGCCTGATACAGAAACCCAGTTAGCCCGGTTAGGTGTAAGGTATGAGCCTAGCAAGGAAGGGGTTTTGGGGTTGGTGACATCGATTATGTGGAATCCATCAGAGCCATTTGGTATGTAAGCGGTTGTGCCCACGACTTCAATGTCTAAAGCAGAGCTTGCCGAGTTGTACGTACCTAGCAGTTTTGGTTCTAAGAGGTTTGAAATATCGATGACCAAGAGGCCCGTCATGTCGTCTAAGATATAAGCGGTCGTACCCTGAACCTCAACAGCGATAGTCTGCCCATAGGTGGTGTATGTGGAAAGTAGTTCGGGTGAGCTAGGATTCGCAACATCAAGAATCAGGAGGCCTGATTCTTCATCAGCAACATATGCGATCGTGCCTTCTACTACAATCGAAATGGCTCTGTCGGGGGTGTCATATGAGCCGAGGAGCACGGGGGCTTCAGGATTGGCGACATCGAGAATTTGGAATCCAGAGTCGCCAATTGTGACATATGCGGTTGTATTCACAACGACTACATCAAGGGCTTCGTCTGGTGTTTCGTATGAACCTAGTAATACGCGCGCGTTGCACAATACGCCGTCGGCTTTGGTTTGGGGGGTGAGGAGTGTGAAGAGGGTGAGGAGGAGGGTGAGGGTGGTTTTTTGGAGGGGGAGTTTGGTGGGCATGATTTGGGGCTCTGGCATGATGGGGAATGATGGTTCTTGAGCGAGTGTACTGGGGTTTGGGGGTGGGTACAAGGATAACTTGGTGGGACTTGGTGAGACTCTGGGTGGGGGATGAAGACCCCCTCCGCCCTGCGGGCACCTCCCCCGGAAGCCCGGGGGAGGCGGGTTGGATGGTATTGGTGGGGAGGGGGGTTATCAGCCGATTGGGGGTATGATGGGGTTGGGTTTTTGGAATGCGGGTTTGGGTCTGGTTGGCGGTTTTTGATGGCTTTGTTTTTGAAGTTGATTCCGAGCATGTTTCATCGGCGGCTGGTGCTGTTGATGGGGGTGGTGTGCCTTGGGTTGGTGGGGCTTTTGTCGCGGATGTTTTGGTTGACTGTTGTTGATGGGGACTCGGCACGCGAGCTTGCGGAGTCGCGGTTGATTCGGCGGACCTGGTTGCCGACGACGCGGGGTCGGGTGCTGGATCGGACGGGGCGGGTGCTTGCGTATGACCAGGCGAGTTATGATGTGTCGATCTCGTATCCGGTGTTGAGCGGGGAGTGGGCGCGGCAGCGGGCGGCTCAGTATGCGCGGCGGGCGCACAAGGATGGGTGGGATCTGTATGACGATCGGGAGCGGGACGCGATTGTTGAGAAGTATCGATTGATCTATCAGGAGCATGTCGAGGCTTCGCTGCGGACGATCGCGGCGTATACGCGCACGGATCTTGATGAGTTGCTGGAGACTCGCGCGTTGATTGTGTCGCGGATTGAGCGGCAGTATCAGGCGATTGTGGATGCTCGGGTGCGGAACGCCGTGGATGAGCGGGAGCGGCAGGGGTATCGGGTGACGGAGGCGGATCGGGCTCGGTATTTGAAGAATGCTTCGCAGAAAATCAAAGAGCAGACGGTCGCTCATGCGGTGGTTGAGCGGGTGAGTGATGCGGATGGGTTTGAGTTGATGCGGATGACGACGCGGGAAGTGCCTGCGATGAGTTATGTGAAGGGTGGGGATGAGGCGCTTGAGGAGATGATCCCGTTGTTTCCTGGGATGGAGATTTCTGATAATACTCGGCGGGTGTATCCGTTTGATTCGCAGGCGGTGATTCTGGATCGGTCGAGCTTTCCGCTTCCGCTTCGTGATGAGTCGACGGTTCGGGTGGTGGTGGAGGATTTGGGGTCGTTGGTTCTTGGGAGTGTTCGTGATCGGGTGTTCCGCGAGGATGCGGATCGTCGTAGAGATGCGCTTGCGGGAGATGAATCGTTGCGTGAGCGGGCGATGACGAGTGATGGGGTGGATCGGGGTCGGTATGGGGATCTGGATCGGGTGGGGCATACTGGGGTGGAGAGTGCGCTCGAGCATGAGCTTCGTGGGTTGCGTGGGCTTCGGACGGAGCATCTGCAGACGCGGAGTGTTGAGGAGATTGAGCCGACGGCTGGTCGGGATGTTCGGTTGACTCTGGATATGGCGTTGCAGGCGCGGATCCGTGCGATTCTTGATCCGCGTGTTGGGTTGACGCGGGTGCAGCCTTGGCATGAGAACGAGTACATGGAGACTGGGGTGGAGCTTGATGCGGGGGTGGTGGTGCTTGATGTCGCGACTGGGGAGGTGCTTGCGATGGTGTCGACTCCGGTTGGTCCACGCGACGGGGACTGGGGGAGGTTGGGGCTGACGACGGATGGGGAGATTGAGCGGTTCAAGGTTGAGCGGTCGCCTTATGTGAATCGTGCGATTGCGAAGCCTTACCAGCCGGGATCGGTGGCGAAGGCGTTGGTGTTGTGTGGGGCGGCGAAGCTCGGGAAGTATGCGCTTGATGAGCGGATCGAGGCGACGGGGTCGTTGTATCCGGATCAGCCGACGATGTTGCGGTCTTGGATCTTTAAGAAGTATCCTGGGATGACGCACTACCACCAGTTGCAGAGGCATCCGGATGGGAGCGATGCGTTGATGGTGTCGTCGAATGTGTTTTTCTTTACGCTTGGTCAGCGGCTTGGTCCTGCGGGGATCGATGATGTGTATTCGATGTTTGGGGTTGGGACTCCGATTGATCTTGGGGTCGGGGTCTCGTGGAAGGGATCGACGGGGGTGTTTGATGGGAAGGGGGGGACGCTCCCGATTTCTCCTGAGGATGCGATCCAGATGGGGATTGGTCAGGGTCCGGTGACTTGGACTCCGTTGCATGCGGTGGATGCGTACGCGACGATTGCTCGCGGCGGGATTGAGATTTCGCCGCGGATCATCCGGACTGGTGGGATGCCTGAGGTACGGAACTTGGACTTGCCTAGTTGGGTGATTCGCGAGACGCTCGATGGGTTGCATGAGGTGGTGAACAACAGGGAGTTTGGGACGGGTCAGCGTGTGACTTATGACACGGTGCAGGATCCGATCTTTAATGCGGAGGGGATCGATGTGTGGGGGAAGACAGGGACGGCGACATCGTCTCCGCTCGTGATTGATCCGGATGGGGATGGTCCATTGGAATCGAGGGTGGTTCGGCAGGGTGATCACAGCTGGTATGTGTCGCTGGTCGGGCGCGAGGGCGGGGCTCCGGAGTATGCGATCGCGGTGGTGGTGGATTATGGTGGATCGGGTGGTCGTGTTTCAGGGCCGATCAATAATCAGATTGTGCATGCGCTGGTTGCGGAGGGGTATCTTCCCGATGGTTCTGAGGTGGCGAACCGGGTTGGTGAGGTGAGTGGGCGTATGGGTGAGGTGTCACCATGAGTACCTATTCGAGAGATCCGATCTGGGTGCGTGCGATCCGAGGCGGGGGCTGGGGGGATCAATCGATCTTTGACGCGGTCAAGCTGATGAACGCGGCGTGGTTGACGGTGCTGTCTTCGCTGGCGCTGACACTGCTGGGGATCTACGCGATTGATGTTGCGGAGGGGAGTGTCGGGATAGCGGCGAGCGGGAATGGTGGGATGGCGGCGGAGGCGCTCAAGCAGGTTGTGTTTTTGATTGTGGGGTTGATCGCGTGCGTGGTGATTGCGCTGCCTCACTACAAGATTGTGGGGATGTTTTCGGTCGCGATGTATTTGGTGGGTTTGGGGTTGTTGGTGTTTCTGATGCTGCCGGGGGTTCCGAGCTGGTTGGTGACTCCACGGAACGGGGCGAAGGCGTGGATTAATTTAGGCGTGGCGGACTTCCAGCCATCAGAAGTGATGAAGATCGCGTTTGTGCTTTTGGTGGCAAGGTATATGCGGTATCGGTCGGCGCATCGTCAGATCAAGGGGTTGATTGTCCCTGGGATCATCGCGGCGATTCCGGTGGGGTTGATTACGCTGCAGCCCGATCTTGGGACGGCGAGTTTGTTTGTGCCTGCGCTGTTTGCGATGCTGATCGCGGCGGGGGCGCGGTTGCGGCATCTGACGCTGATTGTGGTGTGCGCCGCGATGGCGGCTCCTGCGGCGTATCCGTTGTTGAGGCCTCACCAGAAGGCGCGGATCGTGGGGATCGTGAAGCAGTTCAGGGGGGATGATTCAGCGTCGCACGATATTAACTATCAGAGCACTCGCGCACAGACGCTGATCGGGGCGGGGCAGATCGTGGGGGTCAACGAGAGCGAGGCGCGGGCGTTGGTTCGGTACAACTCGCTTCCTGAGGATCACAACGACATGGTGTTTGCGGTGGTGGTGGACCGGTTCGGGTTTTTGGGTGGGCTGGTGGTGCTGGTGCTGTATGGGATGTGGATCGGGGGGGCGTTGCTGGTCGCGGCGAGCTGTCGGGATCCGCTGGGGCGGATGATCGCGGTGGGGATTCCGGCTTTTATAGCGGCTCAGATGATTATTAATGTGGGGATGAATCTCGGGGTGCTCCCGATCATCGGGATCACCCTACCCTTTGTGAGTTACGGCGGATCGAGTCTTCTGACTTGCTGGGTGATGACGGGATTGATTGTCAATGTCGCGCTCCACCGCCCTAGGCCGCCTTACCGGGCTTCTTTTGAGTACGCAGATGATGATGGACCTCCCTCGAACTCCCTCCGACCAACCAAACCCTACGGCCGAGCGATCGGGTTCTCGGGGCGTGCGATCACACGGTAAGGATTCAGATCGCGGGAATCCTGTTGAGTTTTCGCGTGAGTTGGAGGCGCTTGTGCCTTCGGCGGAGTGGTATGCGAAGATTGAAGGGTTCGGGATCGAGCTTGAAGAGGCGGAGATCAAGCAGCTCGGGAAGTATCTCGCGGCGCTGATGGATGTGAACACTCGGACGAACTTGTCGGCGATCCGGGACGAGGAGCAGGCGTGGGAGCGGCATATCTTTGATGCGTTGACTTTGGTTGCGGTGCTTGGGGAGCTGCCGGAGGTTGAAGAGCAGGCCCCCTCCGACCGCTCCGCGGCCACCTCCCCCGGAAGCCCGGGGGAGGAGAGAAGAAAGAAGATTATTGATGTGGGATCGGGTGGTGGTCTTCCTGGGATTCCGCTTGCGATTGTGATGCCTGGGGTGGACTTTGTGTTGTTGGATGCGACGAAGAAGAAGACTGATTTTATTGCGAACTGCGTCGAGTGGTTGGGGCTGACGAATGTGGAAGTGATCAATGGTCGGGCCGAGGGGTTGGGGCAGGATAAGGGGCGGAAGGTTTTGCAGGGGTATGAGGGGGGGCATCGTGAGTCGTATGACGGGGCGATGGCGCGGGCGGTCGGGAAGGTCGCGATGATCGCGGAGTTGACGGTGCCTTTGGTGAAGGTGGGGGGATTGGTTGTGCTGACGAAGGGCGAGAAGGCTGGCGAGGAAGTTGCTGAGGCGAAGAAGGCGCTGCATATGTTGCACACGCATCATGTGGGGACGGTGGAGACTCCGACCGGTCGGGTGGTGGTGCTTGAGAAGCAACGGACGACGCCGAAGATGTATCCACGGAAGGATGGGGAACCGAAGCGGGTGCCTTTGGGGATCAGTGGGTCGTGAGTCATGATGTTGAGATGTTGCTTGGGAGGGATGGTCCGATCGCGGAGCGGTTGGGGGAGGGGTATGAGCCGCGCGCTGAGCAGTTGAAGATGGCGGGGGTGGTGGATCGGGCGATGGAGGCGGGGAGTCATCTGTTTGTGGAGGCGGGGACGGGGGTTGGGAAGAGCTTTGCGTATCTGGTGCCTGCGATTGTGCGTGCGATGCGGACTGGGCAGAAGGTGGTGATCGCGACGAACACGATTGCGCTGCAGGAGCAGTTGGTGAAGAAAGATATCCCGATGCTGCTTGATGCGCTTGCGGGGCTTGGTGAGGAAGGATACGAGGACGGGCGTGCTTCGGAGTCGGATATCACTGGGGAGCCTCGCGTGTGCAAGGCGGTCTTGGTCAAAGGTCGCGGGAACTACATGTCGATCCGGAGACTTCGGCTTGCGAGCGAGCGGCGGAACAAGTTGTTTCCTGATGGCGCGTCGCGGCGCTCGCTCGACATCATTGAGGAGTGGGCGTACGGGACGGAGGATGGGTCGCTGAGCACGCTCCCTGCGGTGGAGCGGATGGGGGTGTGGAGCAGCGTGCAGTCGGATTCGACGAACTGTATGGGGCGAAAGTGTCCGCATCATGCGGATTGCTTTTATCAGGATGCTCGGCGTGACATGGAGGATGCGGATCTTTTGATTTGCAATCACGCGTTGTTCTTTTCGGATTTGGCGCTGCGGATGCAGGGGACGGGGTTTCTTCCGGAGTATGACCATGTGGTGCTTGATGAGGCGCATGGGGTGGAGGATGCGGCCGCGGATCACTTTGGCTTGTCGCTGAGTGAGGGGCGGGTGGCGTTCTTGCTTCGGCAGTTGTATCAAGAGACGACGCAGCGGGGGTATCTGGCGCAGCTGGCGCTGGTGACTGGGGATCTTGAGCCGATCGATAAGGCGACGAAGCTGGTGGTGGATGCATCGCGGGCGAGTGATGCGTTCTTTGATTCGCTGAATCGGAAGATGATCAGCGGGGGGCTCGTGAACGGGCGCGTTCGGCAGGCGGGGATTGTGGAGAATGTGTTGTCGCCTGCGATGAATGATTTGTATGTACGGCTCAAGCGTTTGCGGGATGATGTGACGAGCGAGGCGGACCGGTTCGAACTCAATGCGTTTGCGGTTCGCTGCAAGGAGATCTCGGATCAGGCGGAGGCGCTGATCGAGCAGACGAATCCCAAGAGCGTGTACTGGATCGAGACTTCGGGACAGCCTGGGCGTGGCGGGGTTCGGGTGACAATTGCATGCAGTCCGACGGAGGTGGCGCCGCTGCTGAAGGAGCATTTGTTTGGTGGGGATGCTTCGGTGATTCTCACAAGTGCGACGCTGACGACGCGCGAGGTTGATCCTGAGGAAAGTTCAGAGCATGCGGAGACGGCGTTTATGCATGCGCTGACTCGATTAGGTGGTGAAGGGGCGAGCACGCTGCAGCTTGGGAGTCCGTTTGAGTATGTGTCGCAGGTGAAGGTGTATGTGGATGCGAGCGTGCCTACACCTAGGCGGGGGTCGGTCAGTCCGACTGGCGAGAGCTTTGAGCAGGCGATCGCGACGCGCGTGAAGGATCATGTGGTCGCGACGGACGGCGGGGCGTTTGTGCTGTTCACGAGTTTCAAGCTGTTGTATCAGACAGCGGATGCGCTGCGTCGACCATTGGAGGCGATGGGGTATCGGGTGTGGGTGCAGGGGAAGGATGGGTCGCGGACGCAGATCCTCGACGAGTTCAGAGAGCACGATCGGGGGATCTTGTTTGGGGCGTCGAGTTTCTGGCAGGGGGTTGATGTGCGCGGGGATCGGTTGCGGAATGTGATCATTACGAGACTGCCGTTTGATCCTCCGGATCGTCCGATTGTCGAGGCGCGGAACGAGCTTATTAAGGAGCGGGGTGGTGATCCGTTTCGGGATGATTCGCTTCCACGCGCGGTGATCCGGTTCAAGCAGGGGTTCGGACGGTTGATTCGGTCGAGTACGGATTCAGGGCGGGTGGTGGTGCTTGATCCGCGGATCGTGACGACGGGGTACGGGCGTGCGTTCCAGAAGGCGATTCCGGGCGGGGTGGAGTTGATCCGGGTGGGGGCGGGTGTCCGGGATGAGTGGGGTTAAAAAACAAGCCCTGTGTGGGCTTGTTTGGGTGTGGTTTTTTAGTATCGGGTTTAGGTTATGGGCATCCTGCTGAGTAGGCGGTGAGGAAGGCGCTGATGTCGAAGAAGTCGAAGAGGGTGTCATCGTTGAAGTCGGCGATGGGGTCTTGGGCTGCGTAGGCGGTGAGGAATGCGGAGATGTCGAAGAAGTCGAGGGTGAAATCGCCTGTGAGATCGGCGGGGCAGAGCTCGTCGGTGTCGATCATGTAGATGGCACCTGTGCCGATCTCGTCGTCATCGTAACCGGGGGCACCAATTAAGATGAGATTTTCATCGATACTGATGGAGTTTCCAAAGTAATGTAGTCGCCCACCGTCGCTCGCAATCAGCTTTGCAATCTGATTCTGGTTTTCAACATTGAAGAGGTAGGCGGAACCTGTGAATACATCCTTGAGTTCTTCTCCGTATGCACCAACTGCGAGGACACCGTTGTCAAGGGATACGCTTTTGCCGAACCGCTGAAATGCGTGGGCGTCGTCCGGTTGGATGATTGTGATCTGTTCACCGGTCGCGGCATGATAGAGGAAGACCGAGCCAGATGCTAAGCCGTTGTCACTGGTGCTTGGGGCTCCGACTGCTAAGACACCGTTGTCAATATCCATAGAATCGCCGAAGTTGTCACCTTGGCCAAACTCATTGCTCTGCATGCGGTTGATCTGGTTGCCTGTGGCGACATCAAACAAGTACACATATTCGTATAAGAAGGGTAGGGGGTCATTCGGGAAATCGAAATCATTGTATTGTGCAGTGACGGCGGCGATCCCGTTTTGAATCGCTACTTGGACACCGAATTCTGCAAGTCGATCAACAGAATCGGGTACAAGTTCATGAAGCAGAACGCCTGTGTTGGCGTCGTAGAGGTATGCTGCTCCGGTGTTGACTAGGCCGTTGTGATTTTCATGCTCTGCGCCGACGATGGCCACGCCGTTGTCAATTGCGACTGCATTGCCAAACCGCCCCCCATTGAATCCTCCATTTTCCGGGAGGAGCGTGCTGATGAGGTTGCCTGTCTTTGCATCGAGGATATATGCCTCTCCGGGGCGGGTATTGCTATTGGTGTCGTACTTGTTTGGATAGCCTACGACGATTTGTCCGTTGTCGATATCAAATGCTGAGCCGGGTGTGCTGAGTGGTGCGATGATTGATTGTGTGTCGGCGTCATACATAGTGATGCTGTATTGTGAAGTTCTGACTAAGATGATTCCGTCTTCGATTACATGCATGTTGCCAAAGCTAGAGAATCCTGATAAGACTACAGGTAGCTTTTGATCTACTTCGATAGGCTGTGCTGATGCTGTGGCGATCAGAGCGCTGATGGCGATTGAGCCGCAGAGTGATCGGTGAGTGAATGATGATTGGTGATTCATGATTTGGACTTCCTAGGGTTTGTATAAATGGAATTTAACTTATTTTAACCGAAATGGGGACAAACGCAATAAAATACCGATTTTATATTGAGGAGTTGCACTTGATGGGGTGTTTCTGGTGCGAGCGTGCCTTTGCAAGCGTCTTTTGTGTGGTGTGTGGGGCTGGTTTTGGGGTTGGCAAGTGAGTGACAGGCTCCTATCGTTGAGGTTCACGCGATGGGGCGTGTTTTCGGAGATTGCCGATGCTTGGACGAGTCTTTAAGGCGTATGACATTCGTGGGGTGTATCCAGATTTGCTGACCGATCGGATGGGGTGGCAGATTGGGTGTGGGTCGGCTCGGTTCTTGCTTGAGGAAGCGTCGAACGATGGGGAGTCGACGCCGATGATGAAGAATGTGATCATCGGGCGGGATATGCGGAAGTCGTCTCCGACGCTGCGGGATGAGTTGGTGCGGGGGTTGACCTGCTACCACGCGAGTGTGATTGATTTGGGGTTGATAGATACTCCGATGATGTACTTTGCGATTAACTATTTGGATGCTTCCGGCGGCGTGGTGATTACCGCTTCGCACAATCCTCCTCAGTACAACGGGTTCAAGATTTCCAAGCGCAAGGCGAAGCCTGTCGGTGAATCGACGGGGCTGGAGCTGGTGCGGAAGTACGCGGCGATGGTTGATAAGAACGCGGTTCCCGATGAGTCGACGATTGTTGAGGAGCGGGATCTTTGGAAGCCTTATGCGAAGCATGTGCTCAAGTTCTTGGATCTGGGTGAGCGCGACGCGAGCAATCCGATGAAGATTGTTGTTGATGCGTCCAATGGGATGGCGGGGATGATGTCTCCGAAGGTGTTCGGGAAGGACGGGGCGAATGTTGATGGTCTTGAGATCATCGAGATGAACTTTGATATTGAATCAGGCGAAATGGCGCATGATCCGAATCCGCTTGTTGAGTCGAATCTTGAGCAGCTGCAAGCAGCGGTGATTGAGCATGGGGCTGATCTGGGTCTGTGCTTCGATGGGGATGCGGATCGGTGTGTCGCGGTTGATGAGAAGGGGAAGACGGTTCCTTGTGATCAGATGACGGCGCTGCTTGCGTCGTTCTTCCTTGAGCAGGAACCTGGCGCGTCAATCGTGTATGACCTGCGTTCGACCAAGGCGGTCGAAGAAGAGATCGTGAAGCATGGCGGGAAGCCGCTGCGTGGACGCGTGGGGCATGTGTTTATGAAGGCGCTGCTCGCGGAGAACAAGGCGATCTTTGGTGGTGAGCTTTCGGGTCACTTCTACTTCCGCAAGAACTTTAATGCGGACAGTGGTGCGATCGCTATGTGTACTTTCTTGTCGGTGCTTGCGAACTCTGGGAAGCCGATGAGTGAGCTGATTGCGCCGATGGCGCGGTACAAGCAGTCGGGCGAGATCAACTTCGAGAACGAGGAAGCACAGCTTGCGATTGAGTCGGTCATGGAGTACTACGCAGAAAAATGCGAGATCGATGAGTTGGATGGCATTACGGTTGATTGCTTCGAGGATGAGGGCTGGTGGATGAATATCCGGATGTCCAACACTGAGCCGTTGCTTCGCTTGAATGCGGAAGCGAAGGATCAGGAGACGCTTGAGCGGATCGTTGCGGAGGTTTCACCGATGCTTGGGACGAAGGTCGCTCACTGAGAGTGCTGTAGTTCTTCGAATCAAGGGGTGCCCTTGGCGATCGGTGTTGGTTTGTGCCGATAGAATGGGGTATGAATCTATCCCAGTTCTTTGAGCATTGGTCGATTGTGGAGAATCCGTTTCGTGGCGAGGAGGCTCGGCATGATTCGATCTTTGCGCGGATGGGGGTTTCGGGTGCGGAGACTCGTCCGGTTGAATCGGCGCCGATGCCTGGGGAGGTGGAGCTGACGAGGCAGGGGACCTCGAGCACGCATTCGGATTTCGAGAAGATTCTTGGGGAGCTGCATCGTCCTTCGACTTCGATTGTGTTTGGGGAGAAGGGCGCGGGGAAGACGGCGATCCGGTTGCAGATCGCGGGTCGGATCGGGCGGCACAACGAGGACTTCCCGGAGCGGAAAGTGTTCATGATCCCGTACGATGATTTGAACACGATGCTGGATCAGTATGTGGATCGGGATGGGCGATCGAAGAAAGAGAATCCGTTTGATGGGGTGCGGCTGGTTGATCATATGGATGCGATGGTCAGCATCGGTGTTGGGCGTGTGCTCAATGCGATCTTGCCTGGACCGACTGAGCCTCCGGCGGCGAATCTTGGAGAGTACGCTGCGAAGCGGGCGCGGAAGATGCCTGCGTTGATTCGGCGGGATTTGCTGTTGTTGCAGTCGGTGTATGACACGAACGATCCGAGCGGGGCGCGGACGGCTCGGTTGCGGCAGCTGTTGAAGATGCCTGGCGGGGGGCACTCGGCGATGACGGTGATTGGGATGTGGCTTGGGTGGATGCCTGCGGTGGCGCTGTTTGGGTGGTTGCAGTTGTACTCTGGTCTTGAGGGGTTTGTGTTTAATGCGGTGCAGATTGGGTCTGGGGTGCTTTTGGTGCTTTGGATGTTGCTGCTTGGGAAGGCGCTTGTTTTGGATCGGTTGGTGATCAACCGGGTTGCGAGCAAGGTGCATAAGCAGTGTCGGATGGTGCCGAGGGTGGGGAGCGGGTTTTTGGGATCGCTTCGGCGGATGCCTGGGAGTGTGCTTGGGTCTGGGGAACTACCGACGACGGACAGCGATGAGCAGCGGTACGCGATGTTCGCGCGGTTGCGCCGGGTGATCGCGGAGTTTGGGTTTACGGGGATTATGGTGGTGATTGATCGGGTGGATGAGCCGACGCTGATTAACGGGGATTCGGATCGGATGCGGTCGTTGATTTGGCCGATGCTCAACAACAAGTTTTTGCAGCTTGAGGGTGTGGGTCTGAAGATGCTGCTCCCGATCGAGCTGCGGCATGCGTTGTTCAAAGAATCGAGTGCGTTCTTTCAGGAGGCGCGGCTCGACAAGCAGAATATGGTCGAGCGGTTGTCGTGGACGGGGGCGATGCTGTATGACTTGTGTAATGCACGGCTTGCGGTGTGTCGTCCGGCGAATGTGCCTCCTTTGGCGTTGGTGGATGTGTTTACGGAGGATGTGTCGCGGCAGGATATTGTCGAGGCGCTGAGCGCGATGCAACAGCCTCGCGATGCGTTCAAGTTTATGTACCGGTGTCTGAACGAGCACTGCGCGAGTGTGACGGCGGATGATGGATCGTGGAGGATCCCGAAGCATATTCTGGATCAGGTGCGGCGCGATGAGGCGGAGCGGGTGTCGCAGTTACAGCGTGGGATTCGGCCGGCGTGATAAGATGGAATCCAATTCGGTTGCTGAATTTCAAAATTCAGCATAGATTTCTACTGAGCCAAGTGCAACTCGAGCCAGAGAGGGCTGATCAGGGCAAAGGGGCAAATCTGTACGAGCCTGTTTTCCTTCTTGAGAACTACTCAGCGAATGATGGGCGGATTCAGTTGACTCTTGTGAGCAATGAAGACGATATCAGGGTGACACGGTATCCAAAAATTATAATTGACTATGTCCAACTTCAAGATGAAGTTCATTCAAATCTTATCGCACACATATCTAGAATCTCTTATTTCAATGTGGGCTGGGCGGCATTGTTTTTTGTCATCTCAGCTGTTTTGACATTTTCTCCAAACAGTCAAAACGGTATTCAGTTGGGTTTTCTTGCGTTAGGTAGTATCGGAGCAGTATGTTTGCTTATACAAGAGAAATACTCTTTTTGGCGGTACTGCAAGAAGAGAATATCGACTCACTTTATTGAACAAGCCTACCTTCGATTTGGGCAAGTTGCTAATGAGGCTGATTCCTAGCGGATCCGTTTGAGTCTTGCGTATTCGAGGACGAGGGTTTTTCGGCCGACGGCTTTGAACTCGATGATGACTCGGGCGTTTTGGCCTGGGGTGGTTTTCATGACGGTGCCTTCTCCGAACTGGGGGTGGGAGACGATGCATCCGACTGGGTATTGGCCGCCGCTTGTTGATTGGGATTGGGTTGATTGTCCGCCTGGGATGATGGATGGTCTTGGTGGCGGGACGGGGATGGATTGTCTTGGCTGGACATTGGCGAGTCGTTTTTCTCGTGCGTCGTTGATGGCTTGGTGGTCGGGCTTGAAGTTGGCGAACGATCCGGCGCGGAAGCGGGAGGATGGGGACTTGTCGCTGAAGGCGTCGTCGTACTCGCCCATTGATCCTCCATAACCGCCGTCGGATTGGTCGGAGAAGATGATGTTGTCGGATCCGATTTCTTCCAGGAATCGGGATTTGATGGTGCGTTCGGTGATGCCTCGGATGGTTCTGCGTGCGGCGGTGGTGATCTGGAGGTGCTGCATGGAGCGGGTGATCCCGACGAAGGCGAGTCGGCGTTCTTCTTCGAGCTCGGCGACGGATTCGTTGGCGCGGGAGTGTGGGAGGGTGCCTTCTTCGAGGGCGATCATCGCGACGGCGGGGAACTCGAGGCCCTTGCTCGCGTGGAGGGTCATGAGGGTGACGGCTCCGGATTCGTTGTCCACGGCATCGGCATCAGCGATGAGGGCGATGGATTCGAGATACGCACGCACGAGCGCGAGGAGCGGCGGGACATTGGCGAGGTTCCCTGATTCCGCTTCGTCGGCGTCGGTGAACGATGCGGGGTCCTCTGCGGGATCGAACTCGCGCTCGAAGTCTCTTGCGGAGGTGATGAGTTCGTTGAGGTTGTCGAGGCGTTCTTCGTCGGACTCGGCGCCGGAGGCTTTGGCTTGTTTGGTGTAGTGGGCTTCGAGGGTGGATTCGGTGATGACGCGTTCGACGAGTTCGTGGAGGTTGCTTGATAAGGAGGCGCCCATGAAGGTGCCTCCTCCGGTCCAGTCGTTGACCATGTCGGTGAATTTTTTGATCGAGTTGGTGGCGCGGTCGCTGAGTCCGAGTTCGGAGCAGCGGTTGAGTCCTTCCCAGAGCGTGATTCCGGCTCGGGCGCACGCGCCTTGGATCGTGTCGAGGGTTGTTTTGCCGATGCCTCTGGTCGGGGTGTTGATGACGCGGAGGAGGGAGACGGGGTCGCTCGGGTTGGCGATGACGCGGAGGTAGGAGATCGCGTTTTTGATTTCTTCGCGATCGAAGAATGCGGTGCCTCGGGCGATTCGGTAGGGGATGGAGTTTTGGCGCATCGCGTCTTCGACGACGCGGGAGAGGGCGTTGGTTCGGTAGAAGACAGCCATGTCTTTCCACGCGATGTTGTGGTCTTCGTTGAGCTGTCGGAACCAGTCGCTGATGAGGTCCGCTTCGTGTCGTTCGTCGTTGCAGGTGACGACGGTGATGGGGTCTCCGCCGGGTTTGGAGGTGAAGAGGGGTTTGTCTTTGCGTTTGGTGTTGTGCTTGATGAGTGTGTCGGCGGCTTGGAGGATTGGCTCGGTCGAGCGGAAGTTCTCTCCGAGCATGATGACTTGGGCGCCGGGGTAGTGTTCTTCGAAGTCGAGGATGTTGGAGATGTCGGCGCCGCGCCAGCCGTAGATGGCTTGGTCGGGGTCTCCGACGACGCAGATGTTGGGGGAGGAGGGTTCGTCTTCCATTCCTGGGAGTGGGGCGGGTGCGCTGGCGAGCAGGGAGGCGATTTTGAACTGGACGGAGTTGGTGTCCTGGTATTCGTCGATCAGGAGGTACTTCCAGCGGGCGTTGAGTTCGTCTTTGATTTCGGGGTTGGTCTCGAGGATGCGTGCGGTGTAGAGGAGGAGGTCGTCGAAGTCGATCGCGCCGGCTTTGCGGAGGGACTCTTCGTACGCGATGTAGATTTTGGCGACTTGTTTCGAGTAGTAATCGAACGCGTTGGCTTCGTATTTTTTCGCGTCCATCATCTCGTTCTTGGCGGTGGAGATGGTGGAGAGGACGGAACGCGGCGGCCAGTTGCTGGCTTGGAGGTTCATCGCTTTGAGGACTCGCTTCATTGCGGTCATCTGGTCGGAGCTGTCGTAGATGGTGTAGTCGGGTTTGAGTCCTGGGAGGTTCGCACGCTCGGCGTAGCGGCGGAGGAGTCGGGCGCAGAGGGAGTGGAAGGTGGTGATGGTGAGTCCACGGAGTCTTGGGTCGCGGGGGGCGTCTGGATCGAGGGCATTTGGTCCTGCGATGGTGAGGGCGACGCGCTCGCGCATTTCTCCGGCGGCTTTGTTGGTGAAGGTGAGCGCGAGGATCGACCACGGCGGGGTGTTGTTGGCGACGAGGTGGGCGATGCGGCGCGTGATGACGCGGGTCTTCCCTGATCCCGCGGCGGCGAGGATGAGGAGCGGGCCTTGGGTGCAGAGGACTGCTTTGCGCTGGGGCTCTGTGAGACCCTGCAGGTAGTCGGGGGTGGTGTCGTTTTGTGAGGTGGTTTGCGGGTCGTGCATCATGTCGATCGTGCGTTCTGGACTGGGATATCGGGCGGTTGTGATGGAAGGCGATGGGTTATCGGGATGGTAGGTTGGGATGTTTCGCTTGGAGTTGTTGAAGCTTGGGGAATCCAGAGGGAATTGGGTTGTGATGGAGTGGATCGGGGGTATCTTTGGCGCGGCTGCGAAATAGAGAGCGCGGCCGTTAACCAGAGAGAAAACAAGGGCTTGGCCCGCTTTGAGAGGATTGAGAAATGAAGAAAATTGCAATGCTTGCTTTGATGTGTGCAGGGACTGTCGCGACCACCGCTTCGGCTGATATTTATCAGTGGGACTGGTCGGCTGATGTGAATGGAACTGCAGGACTCAACATGAACGGTGGCGAGTTCCAGTCGATCCATGCGCAGTACGACTCGAATACCGAGCGTTTCCTGTGGCAGGTGACTTTCGCTGATCAGGTGACCGATGGTTTCACACTCGCGGTCAACAACGGACCAAACCCGAAGGGTCACGCTGGTGAGCTCGGGCTGCTGTACTTCGATGCGAGCGACAACAATGTCCGCGTCACTGGGTACGCGTACAACGGAGAGAACTCGTTCAGCACCTACTACGACGGATCCGCGGCATCGGGGACTCAGAACCCTGACATGATCTTTGGATCAGATGCACTTGGCACCAACGCTTCGCTCATCATGCAGGCATCGGTTCAGGACATTGGGACCACTCGCGTCATGACGCTCGAAATGGATGCTTCGTCGATCAACGGCCACAACCCAATCTACCCTGGTCCTGAAGGTCCGGGAGAGTGGACAGGGATGGCATTCGATGAGCTGATCGGGCTGTGGATGCACCCGATGACTGGGATGAACACGAGCTACGGGCAGGACGGCGCATTGACCGAGCTCTCGTACAACCGTCAGGGTTGGTTCGATGGCAGCAACTTCACAACGACCACGATCCCGGCTCCGGGTGCACTCGCACTCGTCGGGCTCAGCGGAGTGCTCGTTGGTCGTCGCCGCGACCGGAAGTAAGTTCTATCACGCTCTTGCGTGTTCAAACACCCCTCGGATTCGGGGGGTGTTTTTTCATGTGCTGCTGGAGGAAGGTCTGGATAATGTGCTGGTTTGCGTGAAGCTGCTATGGATCGGTGCGAATGCGGGCGGTTCTAGGGTTGGGGCTGAATCGTTGGTGTCCGATAGCCGATGTACTGGTCACGATGTTTCCTAAAAAATCGAAATCCAGTACCTCCTCGAAGGGGGAGCCTCCTGCTCGGGCGGAGGATGTGCGCAAGCTTCGCGAAGCGGTGGATCGGAATACATCGGTCGGGGTTGTGCATCAGAGCAAGGCGGGGTTTGATCCGCTGGCACAGGGACGGTTGCTCCGCTGGGATGACGAGGGGATTGTGATCGAGGAGTTGCAGATCATCGGTCGGGATATCCGTATCCAGAGCGGGGATCTTGTCGAGGCGTACCTGAACTATGAGGGATTGATGCTCTCGTTTGATGCGAAGGTGCTGATGGTAGAGGAGCCGACACAGTTGAACAAGCGTCGGGTTGTTCGGTCGTTGCTGCTCTCGGCGCCTCAGAACCTGCGTGAGAGTGATCGGCGTTCTGCATTTCGTGCGTCGTTGTCGGGGCATTCGGAAGATATCCCTGTGAAAATGTGGTTCTTTGATCGCTACCTTTCGGAGATGAAGGGGGAGCAAGAGGGACTCTTCTCAACGAACAACTCGTACTACACGAACCTGATCGCGGCGATGAACTACGACCCTGAGTATCCGCTCGATGAGCATGGAGAGGTTCGGCGTCAGATTGATTGGGATCGGATCTTTCAGGATGCGAGTGCGACTCCGCCGCATGCGGTGGGGCGTTTGCTTGATCTGACGCGGAATGGTTTGGGCATCCTGATGTACGGCGTATCAAATATGCAGCTCGATCGCTTTGAGCGGATCGGGGTCTCGTTTGAGATCGAGGGGGAGCAACTCAACTTTGTTGTCGAGCTGCGGCGCGGGACGGACCTGAAGGGTTCGACATGTCGCGCGGGAGTGCTGATCGTGCATCCAGAGCAGAATGCTGCGTTGAATCATGAGCGTCGTGTGCTGGAGCGGTTTGCGATGCAGATCCAGCGGGAGCATCTGCGGAATCGCAAGGCCTCTTGAAAGCTGACTTAGTTTCAATCTGAAGAGCGAAGAGTTTATTTGCTTGCACCGGTTCCCATGCCGGGGGGCATCATCGCGTGGGGGATATCCGCGGCTCGGGTCATCAGGATGGTGCCTTCTGGGAGATCGCGTGCGACCATGGAGATGACATCGCCTTCGAGTCTTCGTGCGACATTGGAGCGTCGTGATTTACCCATGATGAGGGTGTCGCAGCCGTAGGTGACGGTGTAGTCGAGGATTTCGTCAGCGATGGTTGTCGAGGTGACATAGATCGGGATGAACGGGACTCCGGCTTCTTTTGCGAGCATCGCGGTGGTGCCGAGGGTTTCTTGTGCGGCTTGGTCGGTCTCGATGCGTGGAGCTTTGTCGGGACTGAGATCGAGGAGTCGGACCTGACGGACGAAGATCGCCATGAGTGTTGCGTCGCGGCGTTTGGCAAGGTCGATCGCGTATTCGGATTGGTAGCGGCCTCGGGCGGCGAGCATGATCTTGGGTTTGCTCGGATCGATTTCTGTTTTGGCAGAGAGGATTTCCATCCATCCACCACCTGGGGCTTCGAGTGCTTTGCCTGTTGAGCCTGGCTTGAGCGTGCGGATGGTGCGGAGTCCGAGCGCGAGCGCGACGAGTGTTCCAGAGAATGCGGTGGAGATCGGTTGGGTGATCCCGATGGTGATGGTGATGGAGAGGAGGAAGAGTCCCAGCGCCCAGAAGAGTGCTCTGGTGATCGGGGTGAGCTCGAGTTTGGTGTTGATCGCACTGGAGAGGACGGTGACGGTGATTGCGCCGGTGACTCCAAGGACATAGAGGGACGCGAGGACGGTGACATCCTGCTCGACGAGAATCACCACGGCAGGGATGATAATCGAGACGATGAGTCCGATGTAGGGGACACCTGAGTAGTTGAGTTTGGTGAGACTTTTGGGGAGTTCGTTGTCCTGCGCCATGGCGTAGAAGACGCTGACCATTGCCATGATCGCGGTATTGGTGGCGCTGAGGAGGAGGAGTCCGAAGGTGATCCCGGCGAGGTTGCCGAAGACGGTGCCGAAGGTTGGTCCGAAGACATCGGTGCCTGTGTTTTGAGCGACGACGCGCATCGCGGCGTTGGTGTAGGTATTGACCTGCTCGCGGTGCTCGACGAGTTCTTCATACGCGGCAGCGCCGGCAGGCGGGAGACTGGTGACCTGCTCCTCGTCGAGGTAGATCGGCATGAAGGGGTCATAGCTTTCGCGAGCTTCGAGGGGCATCGCGTTGATGAAGTTCTCGCGTGATTCGACGATGCGCTGGGTATCGGGGGAGGTGAGATGGAGCATCTCGGTGCCTGCGACGGTGAAGGTGAGTCCTGCGAGCGCGAGTCCGAAGACGAGGTTGAGGGCGACGACCTCGATGGAGACGGGCCAGATCGTTTTCTTGGCTTCCTTCTCGACCGGTTTTTTCATCATGCCTGTCATGTTGGCGACGGCTTCGACTCCAGCGAGCGCGAGACAGATCTTGGTAAAGTTCACCCACATGTCGGAGGGGGGGCTCTGGCGGAAGTAGTCGAAGGAGATGGTTTCGATCCCTCGTGCGAAGGCTGGGATCGCGACGAGCGCCATGATCGAAGAGACAACTAATGCGACGAGTGCGATGATGAGGGCGAATTTTCCGGCGCTTTCGGCGCCGAGCCAGTTGACGCCTCCGACGAGGATGATTGCGCCGACGGCGAGGGGGAGGACGAGGTGGTGGGGGACATGGAAGTAGTGGAACGCTTCGATCGCGGAGATCGCGGCGGTCATGATGTATCCGGAGAGGAGGAGGGTGGATCCGATGACGGAGAGGGTGGGGGAGAGCTGTCGTGCGGCGGTGTAGACGCCTCCTCCGTCTGGGAAGCATCGGCAGATGTGGGTGTATGCCCAGGAGACGGCGAGCATGAGCAGACCGATCGCGGCGAGGTAGATAATGGAGGCGTGAGCGGTGTAGAGGAACGCGAGTCCAAGGACATAGAGGCGTGAGGTCCCCCAGTCGCCGTAGAGGAGCGGTCCGGCGTGGATCCAGCGGAGGTTACGAGGGCGGGAATCGGTGGTCAGCATCGTGGGCGGGATCCAGGGACGGGTGTGTCGATTGGGTATCGTAGCATACACATTCTGGGGATATCTCGATTGTTATCGGGAGGGTTGCTTGTGCAAGTTGGGGGATTGGGGGTTGGTTGAGGGAGAAGCGTCAAGGTTTTGTTGAGATCATGTTGATCCGCTCCGGAATCCGCCCGTATCTTGTAGTATGGGCGTTCCTGATTCTCGGGTCAGGTTTGCATATCGAGTGGGCTGAGGGGCTTGTGTATAGTCAGGCTCCGGATTCAATGCCTACCCTCGATGTTCCCTGTGTGTCGGTTGATCGGTCAATGGGACCGGCTTCGAGACGCAGAGAGTTTGTAGGTTGTGGAACAAGATTTTTAGAGCATGTCTCAGCAACACAATGATAACTCGGTGCCTCGCTTGGTGGATGATGACTCGGTCGCGGGTGTGAACCCGGTCTCTCCTGAAGATACCGCTCCGCTGGAGCTTGGGTCTGAGGATGCGGCAACGGTTGAGGATTCTGAAAAGTCGATCATGGCGGCGACTCGGTCGGGAACGAACCTCGACACGCTGATCGGGCGGCTCGTGATTGATCAGGGGCTCGCGACAAGCGACGAGGTCAAGCACTGTAAAACGATGGCGCGGAGCGAGGGCGATGAGTCGTCCAACAAGTCGCTGGCGCATGTGCTGGTTGATCGTGAGTTCATTACCAAGCGTCAGCTCGCTCGATTGCGCGAAGCGATCGAAGCGGAACGCTCAGGGAACAAGATCAGCGGCTACAAGATCATCGGGAAGCTCGGCGCCGGCGCGATGGCGACGGTGTACAAAGCGAAGCAGGTCTCGCTGGACCGGATGGTTGCGCTCAAGAAGCTCCCTGAAAAATTCTCGTCGAATCCTCAGTTTATTGAGCGGTTCTTCGCGGAAGGTCGTGCGGCGGCGTCGCTCAATCACCCGAACATCGTGCAGGCGTTTGATGTCGGCAACGAGGGGGATATCTACTACTTCGTGATGGAGTATGTGGAGGGGCGGACGGTCCACGAGGACATTGTCGAGCATAAGCGGTTTAACGAGAAGCTCGCGATCGAGATTATTATCCAGGTCGCTGAGGCGCTTGAGCATGCGCACGATCGCGGGTTGATTCACAGGGATGTGAAACCCAAGAACATCATGATTACCAAAGAGGGTGTCGTGAAGCTTGCGGATATGGGTCTTGCTCGTGCGATCAGTGATGTTGAAGCCGCGGAAGCGGAGGCGGGTCGTGCGTTTGGTACGCCGTACTACATTTCACCTGAACAGATCCGCGGCGAGAAAGACATCGGACCACCTGCGGATATCTACTCGCTTGGGACGACTTTGTATCACATGGTGACGGGTGCTGTTCCGTTTGAGGGGAAGAGTCCCAGCGCGGTGATGCACAAGCATCTTAAGAGCGAGCTTGTGCCTCCGGATCATGTGAATCCGAAGCTGAGCGCGGGGATCAGCGAAGTCATCGAGATGATGATGGCGAAAAAGGTCAAGAACCGCTACCAGAACTGTCATGACCTGCTCGCGGATCTGCGTGCACTCAAGAACGGCGAGATCCCTCCGATCGCGCATAAAGATGTGATGGGTGAGGCGGACCTGACAGCGCTCGCGGAAGCGGAGGCGGCGGTGGTGACCCCGATCCAAGAGAACACTGCGGAGAAATCGAGCAGTGACTTTGTAGAGCGGTTGCTTTGGCCTCCGTTCCTGATCGTGCTGGCGTTGTTGCTCGGCTCGTTGATCGGGAATCTGATCTTGTCGATGTGAACATCTGAACTTGTTTGATTAGCAGCAACCGCTCGCACAGCCACAAGGCTTGGTGGCGGTGATGTCGACGCTGGTGATCACCTGTTCGGCTGTCTGTCCCTCTGGGAGCAGGGCGGTGACCTTCGCGTAGAGCGGGTCGTTGGCGGCGGTCAGTGCGTTGACATAGTGGGGCTTGGGGGTGAGGGTGAGGTCGTCCATCCCGGCGTTGATCATTTGTTGTCGCATGTCCTCGATGGGGATCGCGCCGGCGACGCAGCCCGCCCATGCTTCGAGTATTTCTTTGACCTCGGCGGGGACCTGGCAGAGCAGAGCG
Source organism: Phycisphaerales bacterium (assembly GCA_051252395.1). Taxonomy (GTDB): domain Bacteria; phylum Planctomycetota; class Phycisphaerae; order Phycisphaerales; family UBA1924; genus UBA1924. The sequence continues at coordinate 129,485 of JBPOFX010000001.1, forward strand.
ATGTCGGAGATCGCGACGCGGCCTCCGGGTTTGAGGACGCGGCTGATCTCGTTCCAGACCTGCTGCTTATCCATCGAGAGGTTGAGGACGCAGTTGGAGATGATGACATCGACTGAGGAGTCAGCGACTGGGAGGTGTTCGATTTCTCCGAGTCTGAACTCGACATTGGTGAGACCGGTGGATTTGGTGTAGTGATCGATGTTGGCGCGGGCTTTGTCGATCATTTGTGGGGTCATGTCGATCCCGATCGCGCGTCCGGTCTTTCCGACCTTGGGACCTGCGAGGAAGATGTCGAATCCTCCTCCTGATCCGAGGTCGAGAATGGTTTCGCCTTCTTTGAGGTTCGCGATGATGGTGGGGTTGCCGCAGGAGAGTCCCATGTTGGCGTCGGCGGGGAGGGCTTCGAGTTCTTCTTTGGAGTATCCGATTTTTTCAGCGAGTTCGTTGGCGTCGATGGTTTCGGTGACGCCGCAGGCACCGGCGCAGCATGCTCCGGTGGAAGCGACGGACTCGGAGGTTGCGGTTGCGATCCCGGCGTAGTCGTTGCGGATCTGCTGACGGAGTTCTTCGTTGGTTTTCATTGGGTATTCCTTTTGGGTTGAATCAGCAACAGTTTGTACGCTGCTCTGTTCGTTGTTGTTTGGCAAGCTCGGCGGGATCGATCGTGTCGATCTGCGCGAGCTTGATCTGGTCGGCTTGGATCTGGTGGTCGCTCAATGCGTGTGTGCGGATGAAGCTGAACGCGTCTGTGATGATCGCGTCGGGGGTTGGTGGGGTCTGGTAGTGGACCCAGCGTCCTTCGCGGCGGGATTCGAGGAGTCCCGCGTTCTTGAGCGTTGCGAGGTGTTTGGAAATCGATGCGTTGGAGAGGTCGATGAGTTCAACGAGCTGGCAGACGCAGCGTTCTTGATCCAGACACGCGACGAGCAAGCGGACGCGGTTTGGGTCAGAGAGTGCATGGGCGATGGTGGTGAGGGTAGGCATTTGTTTTCTCATTTTCTATAACAAGAAAATAGGATTCAAAGTATTGTGTTTCAAGCTCACTAGGCGTGATTGGAGGGGAAAAGAGTATAAATATTAGGATATATCGAAACCTGATATATACAAGATCGTACAATAGGTCGAGGAGTACACCATGCTGACACTCAAACAAGATCATTCGGAACTCGTCGTCCTCTCGGTGCTTGCTGAGGGGCCTTCGTATGGATACGCGATCGGGAAGAGCATCGCGGCTCGGTCCGACGGGCACTTCAAGCTCTCGGCATCGGGGATGTATCCGCTGCTGACCAAGCTCGAGAAGAACGGGCTGGTGACGACGAGCTGGGAGGAAGTCAAGTCCGCGACAGCTGATCCGGACTCGACGGGGCGCCGCCGGAAGTGGTACACGCTGAGCGTCAAGGGACGCAAGCAGCTGGAACGGCGCATCGAGCATCATCGACAGGTGCAATCGATCCTGGATGGGTTTGTGGTGCCTGCGATGAATGCGGACATGGAACTCGATCGCGGAGCGGCGGGGTGATGCTTCGATCGACTTCTCAAACTCGTGATGCGAAGCGGATGACTGTGGCGCCTTCGAATCGGGATTCGATTGGGTCGTGGTTGGATGTGCTGACCTCGATGTTGTCGCTGCCTGAGGGGGAGCGGCTGCAGGTACGCGACGAGCTTGAGGATCATCTGCGATCGAGGGTAGACGATTTATTGATTACAGGAACGGATGAACAGGAAGCGGTCCGCATCGCGGTCGCGGAGCTCGGGGAGACGGCTGAGCTTGCCAAGTTAATCACACACGCTCATACACGGGCGAATCCAAGGAGACGAATCATGAACACAGCATTGATTATGGCCGCGGTCGCGGGGCTTTCGATTGGCGGGATCTCGCTGAGCAATCAGCAGGTTGGTGAGGTTGGGACAGCTGGTGTGAATCCGGTTGTGGTCGTCGATGATGGGGGAGAAGATCGCGATGAGGTGCATGCTTTCGATATGGGAATGGTTTCGGCGCATGGAGTGCTTCGGGAGATTGCTCGGGTGTTTGATCGTTCGATAAATGTGAGCCGGGAGGTTACCAATACACAGAGCGCGATGACGCTCGGCGTGCATACACCGCAGTTCTTTGGAGAGATGAACTTTGAGCAGGCGATCGCAGAGTTTAAGAATCAGTTTGATGAAGTGAGCGGCGAGTATCATCTTGCGATCAGTGAAGATTCGATTGTGTATCAGACTGTTGATGAGCATCAGCGGAGCCGGATCGTGACGAGGGTGCTTCCTTCATCGGACTGGATCGAGAGTCATGAGTTGTTTGACTATGCAGACTCGTTGGAGAAACTGCTCTCGGTCAAGCATGATCTTTCGATGGCATCGATTGAAGTAATTAATGAGGCGATCATTGTCGCCGCGGTTCCGGAGGTTCATGAAGAGGTTCTGAAGTTGGTGTTCGAGCTCGATGCGGTAATCGAGCAGCGGCTCGCGACACGACTCAAGAAAGAAGAGGCTGAAAGGCATGCGCGTGATGTCGAGCGGAGCAAAGCGTACGAACGGATTCTGGTTCGTCACGCAGATATTGTTGGTGATATAATGAAGGCAAAGGAAGAGGTTCAGGAAAACTATGAGTCGATTCAGATCCTCATCAAGCGGATACAGGATGCTGAAGAGCACCCAGATGAAAGCACGGTGGGTGTTGATGAGTTGAAAGGGTTCTTGGATGCTCGCAGGGGGCTCGCTAACAGATTGCTTGCTCAGATTAAGCAAGATGAAGACCGGGAACGCTACCTGCGGGAGAAGATGGTCGAAACTGAGTTTCTGTATCTCTTTGATGGGCTTGAATAATCAGTTGAGTTGCTGGAAGAGGGTTTAGATTCACGGGCTTCTGTCGCTGGAATCTGCGTCTCTGATGCACTTGCGTGCCTACTTTGGTATGATCTGTGTATCGGAGGCGTTTTTCTATGATTTGCCCATTTTGCAGCCACAACCAGGACAAGGTGATTGATTCACGATCCAGCGATGGGGGGGCGGTGATTCGTCGTCGTCGTCACTGTCTCAAGTGTGATCGCAGGTTCACGACTTACGAGCGTGTTGAGCCTGCGGGTCGGTTGATGGTGGTTAAGAAAGATGGGTCGAGGGTCGCTTTTAGCTCGGAGAACATTATCCGGGGGATTGCCAATGCGTGCGGGAAGCGTCCGATCTCGGAAGATATCAAGCAACAGCTCGCGAAGCTTGTTGAAGAAGAGCTGCACAGCGAGTTTGAGCGTGAGGTCCCGACGGTTTTGATCGGGGAGCGGGTGATGAGCAAGCTGCGTGATGTGGACAAGATCGCGTACATCCGGTTTGCTACTGAGCATCTGCAGCTGTCCACGCTTGAGGACATTCAGCGGGAGCTTGATGATTTGTCGTCGCGTCCTACGCCAAGTCCGGATCAGGCGCCGTTGTTTTCGCGTGAGGACTCGAAAACGAATGGGTGAAAGCCGGTTGTCGAAGCCGGCTGTCGAAGCCGGTCGTCAGATCCAGGGCGTGGGGGTTACTTCTGGTTTGAGTCTGGATCTGAATCTGTTGCCGGTTTCGGGATGTACTTCGAGAACTGGACGCGTTGTCGTGATGCGTCTTCAACCTGAAGAGCGGCGAGTTTGGCGAGGGCGATGAGCTGGCCTCGGTCGTTGATGTTGAGTTTGAGACCGATGTTGTCGCGGTGATTGTCAACAGTTGAGACGGATCTGCAGAGTTCCTTCGCGATCTCTTTGGCGCGGAGTCCTTGTCCCATGAGCGCGAGGACTTCGAGTTCTCGGTTGGTGAGCGCGTCGAGTTGTCCGAGGTCGTTGATGTTTGCGTGGACGACCATCTCGTTGGTTTTGGTGGAGCTCGCGTATTCGTATTCGGTCGAGGTGATTTTCTCTACGGTGACAAGCACGCAGTCGTGCTGCGTTGAGTCGGACTGGCTGCGTATTGGTCGGATGAGTGTGCGGAGTCGGTATCCGCCGAGGATTTCGAGGAATGTGATGCGTCGTCCTGATTGGAGCGCGAGTTTGGCGACGGAGTAGCGTTCGGTTGCCCAGTTTGCTGGAGCGAAATCGTGGAGTGATTTGCCTTGGAGTGATTCGGGGTTGGGTTGTTGGAATCCGCGTGCGGCGACTTCGTTGGCGCAGAGGATGGTGCCGTCGGCGTTCCAGACCATGATGGAGACGGCGTACATCCCGATCATGAGTTCGGAGAAGAGGGATCGCATCGAGAGGTGTTCGACGGATCTGAGGAGCGCGTCGGAGCGGTCTTCTGGGGGTGTGCTTTGCTGATCGACTGATGACATTCGGAACCTCGCTGTGCGTATTGCTCAGCGAGTATACACGATTTAGGGCGTACAGATAGGTAAGTTCTATTCGGGAGTTTATTGTTCCGATTGCTCACGCTGTCGTTGCAGTCGGTGCTGCTCAAAGCTGACCTGGATCTTGCGGGCGTCCTCGACTTTGAGTGCGGCTTCTCGCGCCATCGCGATGAGTTCGACGCGGTCGGTGATGTTGAGTTTTTCGCCGATGCGTTCGCGGTGACGATCGACGGTCGAAACCGAGCGGTGGAGGCGTTCGGCGATTTGCTTTTGACGGAGTCCCTCACCCATGAGTGCGGCGACTTCGAGCTCGCGCGGAGAGAGGATCGAGAGTGTTCCGAGATCGATGACCTGCGCTTCGAAGATGTCCTCGGCAGGGAATTTCTCGCGGAGCCATTCGAGCATCAGGGGGCTCGCGGCTTCGACGGTCATCAGGATGATCCAGTGTTCGCCGTTTTCGTTTGCGGGGATGTCGCCGTGATCGTGTTCTTGATCGAGTTTGACAGGGAGCACGGTTGTGACGAGTCGTGATCCTGCGAGGATTTCTGAGATGTAGATTTTGCGTTGTCTCTCGATCGCGATGTTGATGAGTTCCATGCGTTCATCAGCCCATTCGATTGGAGCGAGTTCGCGGAGCGTTTTGTTGATGGGTGATGATCCGTCGAGGTGGCGGAGACCTGATGCAGCGACTGGGTTGGCGAGGAGGACTCGGCCGTTGATATCGCACGCGATGACGGAGGTCACATGGAAGCTGCTCATCAGGATGCTGGTGATGAGTTCCGCATTGGGTCCCGTGAGCGCAAATGGTGTCGGGCTATTTTCTGTAGCCATTGCATCACCGGCGGGAACCGGCTTCTCAGATGATGATCCTTTGTGCACTCAGTTGTCCCTTACTTCGCGTGATCGGATGATCAAGCCCCACCGTGTCCCTCGGCGACGCGCAAACAGCTCGCGTATCTGGTATAGAATATATGCAGACCACTACATGGGCGATACTGGTGAAATGCACCATTTGGAGAAAACGATGGGATCAAAGCAGTTTACAAATCCGGCTGATGCGTTCGGTGATCTTCAGGACATGGGCATCGTCTATGACGGGATGATGTGTATGGTGGGGGGCTTTGGATTGTGCGGGATTCCCGAACAACTGATCATGGCGCTGCGCGATACTGGTGTGCAAGAAATCACTTGTGTCTCAAACAACGCTGGCGTAGATGGTTGGGGTCTTGGGCTGCTGCTTGAAACGAAGCAGATCAAGAAAATGATCTCATCCTATGTCGGTGAGAATGAAGAGTTTGCAAGGCAGTTCTTGTCAGGGGAGCTCGAGGTCGAGTTTAATCCGCAGGGGACATTGGCAGAGCGTGTTCGGGCAGGTGGTGCTGGTATTCCTGCGTTTTATACCGCGACAGGAGTGGGGACTCAGGTTGCTGAAGGGAAAGAATCGCGCGTGTTTGCGACTCCCAACGGCGGGCAAGAACGCGAGTTTGTTATGGAGACCGGTCTGTTTGGTGACCTCGCGCTCGTGAAAGCAGCGAAGGCTGATCGGTTCGGGAATCTGATGTTCCACGCGACGGCACGCAACTTTAATCCGGAGATGGCGACGGGCGCACGCTTTACGATCGCGGAAGTCGATGAGGTTGTCGAGACGGGTGAGCTTGCGCCTGATGAGATCCATCTGTCGGGTGTCTATGTTGATCGTGTAGTCCAGACGGTTTCCGAGAAGCGGATCGAGCAACGAACGGTGAGTGCGTCATGAGTGATGCGAAGATTGAATCCAATGCGTCTGCGAAGAGTTCGGCGGATCCGAAGCCGTTCTATCTGCGTCCACGATTTATCGTCGCGGCGATTGCTGCGATCATCTTTCTTGTGCTGATTCTGCAGAACATGGAGTCTGTGCTTGTGGAGATTTTCTTCTGGAAGGTTTCTGCTCCTGCGGCGCTTGTGTACTTCTTCTTTGTGGTTGCGGGGTTTGTCGCGGCGCGGTTGACTGTGCGTAAAAACCAAGAATCACCCAAAGCGAAATAGCTTGGGTGATTCGTTGGTGCTTCATCACGCATTTGATGACACAGAGAGAAATTGAGAGCCGAGAACAGAACTCAGAATCGTTCGTTATCCGCGGCGACGGCGCGTTGCGAGCATTCCTGTCAGTGCGAGGAGTCCTGCGGAGCTTGGTGCGGGGACGAATCCTTCGATGACGAATGCGGAGACTGATCCGTCGTCGAGGAGGCCGTATCCGACGATGTCTCCGAAGTCGTTGACGCCGGTTGCTTCGATGAGGAGTGCGAACTCGGAGTCGTCGGTGAGGAGTTCGTTGAGGTCGTACATGACGCCTTCGTTCCAGGCCCATGCTCTGGATTCGAGTCCGGAGTGGGTACCGTCCCATGAGTATCCGACGACCATGCCGTTGTTGTTGACATCGTTTGCTTCGGAGGTGTTGAGTCCGTCGAGGGTTCCCAGGAGTGTTGGGAATCCGGTTGGTTCATCGAGTGAGTGCGAGAAGATCGCGGCTTGCCAGCCATCGGTCAGGCTCCACGAGGTGTGACCGACGGACATGCCTTGATCGTTGATCGCGGTTGCGAGCGAGAAGTTGAATCCGGATGGTCCAAGGTCTTGGGTTTGGTATCCGCCTCGGTCGTCTGGAGCAGCGATGGATGCGGTGTCTGGATCTCCGAAGAAGAAGGAGTGTCCGACCATGATGTTGTTGTTATTGATTCCGAGGTTTGATCCGCCCATGTACTGGGTGCCTGCGACTTGGAATCCGCTTGCGTCGAAGACGAATCCGTTCGCGAAGATGCCTCCAGTGTTCGCGGCTCCGACGATGGTGCCTTGGTCGTTGATGTCGCGTGCGACGCTGTATCCGACATTGTTGCCTTCGCGTCCGAGATCGGTGATTCGTCCGTTGTCCCAGAGGGTCGCGGCGCGTGATCCGGTTGCGCCGACTTCGGAGTATCCGACGACTTGTCCGAGGTTGTTGAGTGCGTAGCCGTAGGAGCGGTCGTAGCCATCGATGGATCCGAGGTATGACCCGACTCCTGAAGCGTCCCAGAGGACTGCGTTTTCAGAGGAGTCTGTGTAGTTGATTCCGACGACTTGTCCGAGGTTGTTGATGTCGTTGGCGCGTGTGTTGCCTGCGGCTGGTCCCTGGAGCGAGCTGACGGTTTGCGCGAGGGTCGTCCCTGAGGTGCAGGCGATCAGTGCGATCGCGGACAGTGCGATGTTTGGGGTGAACTTGACATACATGGTTCGGTCTCCTGGTTTGGAACGCCGTCGTGGGCGTTGGGTCATTGTTTGAAAGCGTGGTGTCCAAGCGGGTGTGTCGTGGATAGCTCGGATATTTTGAATATATCGAAATCTGACTTGAAATCAACTCTGAAATCAGATATTCTCAAAAATGATCCTTCAAATCGTGCTCAGGCACGGTGGGGGATGGTTGGATATGTCTCAGAAAAGGCCTTTATCATGCGTCCACGCTTGTTTCATGATCCTCAGCACGCTTTGGTGTCCACAACCGCGATCGAACGCGGTATTGTGCATGTCATGCCATCGGATGCGTTGCTCAACCTGAAATCGAAATCAGCTCCGCTCTCAGCGAGTGAACGGGCTCGGTGTGAACGCGTCGCGGCTCGATTGCACTCGGATCTGGGGTCGCTCATCGCGGCACTCCCTGAGCACGCTCGCGGCGGTTCGGGGATGTCGCGCTATCTGGATATCGTTCGGAATACCTGTCAGCGAGTGTCGCTCGCGGTTTCGGACCATGAAGCGAATATCGAGACGCTGTGCAAGCTGCCTGGGACGAAGGGGCTTGAGTCGCTGCTGGATGCGATGAGAAAGCGCGGGATTGATCAGGGGTTGATCGAGATTGGTGCTTCAGCCGTGGCGCAGTTTGATACGCTGATCCGCGACTACGGCGGATCGCATACAAAGCTCATCGCACGCATCGAAGCGGGGGATGGGACTGAGTCTCCGCTTGAGCTTGCATCGCTCAAAGCGCGACAGTCGTTGTATCAAGCGGGGGTCGGGATTACAGGGAGAGCAGCGGAGACAACGATCTCGTTGTACGCGTTTCGAGAGGCGCCGAATGATCCGGACACGCTCCAGCGTGCGGTCGCGACTGGGATGATCCAGACGACGGTGATTCCGGGTGGGATGCCTGTCGTGATCTCGAACGGGAGCACGGTCCGCTGGGATGACGAGGGCGATCAGACGATGAAGAACCTGAATGATTCGGACGCGGTCCGCTCTGGTTCGGGTTCGACGGCGGATGCGTTGCTCAAGGAGTATTGCTCTCAGCCGCTCCCGATGGTGAGCTCGCGTGGGGATACTGAAGGGTTTTTGCGTGTGATTGATCCGATGAGCTTGGAGCATGCGCAGACCTTTGATGTGGTGAGCGCGGCTCGGTCGAATGGGCCGATGATGGATGCGAACGGGGATCCGGTGTTTGATGAGATCTGGTCGCTGTCGAACTGTCCATCGAAGAAGCTGATCTTTGATGTGTATCTGCATGCGGATATGGAGAAGCGGTATCGGCCATCGATTGATGCGCAGATGTGGAATCCGAACTTGTCGGCGCCAGGGGGGGACAAGTGGGTGCTGCGGTATCCGCAGGTCCCGACGCTTGAGCTGCTTGGTCAGGGGATCGGGAACTCGGCGTGCGTTGGGTACTCGCGCCATGCGGATCTGACAGCGACTTTCTTCGATCGGATCGGGTGGAATCCGGGTGAGTTCTTCGGGTTCCGATGCGAGATTGAGTTCCCGATCTGGCGCGGTGGGTACTGCATGAAGTTTGCTCCGATCAAGGGGTGAGCGAAGGCGGGGGGCTCGGAAAATCGTGGGTTACAGGCGATCAGCGGGGGGTGGTCGGAAGTTTTTGCGATTGAGTCTCAATAGGGACCTGGGTTGGGATATACTCTCAGTGTCAAGATTCTCATATTGGAGACTGTCCATTGCTGACCCAAGAACATGCACCAACACGCGAAACGCAGAGCGGTCCTGAAGGGACTGGTTGGATTCCGCTGACCGAGCTTTCGCGTGGTCAGAGCGGGCGCATTCAGATGCAAGGGGCGGCGACAGAAGAGGTCAAGATGCTGCGTGCGATGGGGCTGCGTCCAAATGCTTCGGTGACAATGTGTCGTCATGGGCAGCCTTGCATTGTTTCGTTGAGCGGCGCGTGCGGCGGTGGGTGCCGAATCGGGCTCGCGAAAGAGATCGCGGGACGCGTGATGATCCAAGTGGACTCTGATACGAACGGGTAAGACCATTATGAGCAGTGTCGATGCACCACCAATCGTCGGCAGCCGTATCGTTGCACTTCTTGGGAATCCCAATGTAGGCAAGACGACGCTGTTTAATCGCATCGTTGGTCTGCGCGCCAAGACCTCGAACTTTCCAGGAACGACGCAGGAAGCGAGGCATGCTCAGCTGGATGGATCGGTGCTGATCGATCTGCCTGGGGTGTATTCGCTGAATCTTGAGATGTCGGAGTCGGTGGTTTGCAGAGAAACGCTTGCGGGGGATATCGCTCCGAAGGGGATCGAGGCAGAAGTACCCAACGCGATTCTGGTGGTGATTGATGCGACGAACCTGATGCGGAATATGACGATCGTTGCTGAGGCGATCGCGCTGCGTCTCCCCATGGTGGTCGCGGTGAACATGCTTGATCTCGCGAAGCGTCGCGGGATTCATGTTGATCTTGAGCGTCTCGGCGAGTGCTTGGGATGCACAGTGGTGGGGTGCTCGGGGAAAACCGGTGAGGGTGTCGAGGATCTGGTCGCGACTTTGGAGTCCGCGCGGATTCCGGATCGGAGTGCGCCGACGGAACTCGACGCGATCGAAGCGTGGAGCGACGATATTTACTCATTGGTCGCGGCGGCACGCACGACTCCGGTCGATGATCGGATCACGGATCGGCTCGACCGCGCGTTCACGCATCCGCTGATCGGTGTCGTCACCTTTGCATTGGTGATGACCGGATTGTTCTGGGTGATCTTCAAACTCGCGTCGATCCCGATGGACCTGATTGATGCGTGGTTCGGGACGGTGGGGGGTTGGGCTGGTTCGATGCTTCCGGAGGGGGCGATTAGGGATTTGCTGGTTGATGGGGTGATCGCGGGGATCGGTGGGACGGTGATATTCCTGCCTCAGATCGTGCTTTTGTTTTTCTTGCTCGCGTTGCTTGAGGGGACAGGGTATCTGGCGCGGGCGGCGTTTGTGATCGATCGCGTGCTGCGACCGTTTGGGATGAGCGGGCATTCGTTTGTGCCTTTGCTGTCGAGCCATGCGTGCGCGATTCCTGGGATCATGGCGTGTCGAGCGGTTCCGGATCCGAAAGATCGGTTGGCGACGATTCTGGTGGCGCCGTTTATGAGTTGCACTGCGCGGATTCCGGTGTATGTGTTGCTGACGGTGATTCTGTTCCCGGATTCTCCAGCGATGCAAGCGGTCGCGTTTACGGGCTGCTATGTGATCGGTGCGCTCGCGGGTTTGCTGAGCTCGCTGGTGGCGCGAAGGACGATTCTGAAAGGCGCTTCGAGACCGATGGCGATGGAACTCCCGAGCTACCGGTTCCCTGATCTGAAGGCGGCGGTGATGCTGACCTATGACCGGGCACTGATGTTTTTGCGGAAGGCTGGGACGCTGATCGTCGCGATCTCGATCGTGCTGTGGTGGCTTGGCGCGTATCCGCATGCGGATGCTCCTCAGGAGTCGGTTGATCTTCGTCAGCAAGCGGTGCTGACTAGCGATTCGGTCGAGATCCAAGAACTTGAATCGCAAGCGGACATGATCGAAGCGAGGCACGCATCTGCGGAGTCGTTCCTTGGACGGATCGGATCGACGGTGCAGCCCGTCTTTGAGCCATTGGGATATGACCGGCAGTTGACGGTCGGTGTGCTCGCGAGCTTCGCGGCTCGTGAGGTGTTTGTCTCGACGATGGCGGTGCAGGTCGTGGGGAGCGATGACACTGAGGATGATGGTGTTTTGAGTTCGATCGCGAATGCGAAGCGGGACGACGGGACGCTGGTGTTTACGCGTGCGACGAGCTGGTCGTTGTTGGTGTACTACATTCTGGCGATGCTGTGTCTGCCTACGGTGGTCGTGACGGCGAAAGAAGCCGGTGGCTGGAAGTGGGCGTGGCTGCAGCTCGGGTGGATGACAGTCCTCGCGTACGGCGGGGCGATGATTGCATACCAAGCGGTCTCGCTGCTTTCGTAGGTCTATGGTGAAGCATGCCTGTAGATGATTGGCAGTTCTGGGTCGTGACAGCGGTGGGGGTGATCGCGGCGCTGTGGTTGATCCGGATGGTGCTTCCCAAGAAGAAGAAGGGGACGCGTGCGTCGCTGACTGTTGGGGGCAAGCCCGTCGGGAAGGCTACTACGAAGTCCAAGAATGAGTGCAACTGCGGCTGAGCACGTTTCTCAGGACACTACTGCGCCGAAGACGGCGAGTAGTGGCACCCTGTAACCTGTAATGGGAATTGGCTCCCTATACTGGGGCATGGCACTCACACGCGATGAAATTACGAAACGGGCCGCACTTGAACTCCGCGACGGGTATGTCGTGAATCTGGGGATCGGGATGCCGACGCTGGTTGCGAATCACATTCCGGATGGGATGGAGGTCTGGTTGCAGTCTGAGAACGGCTTGCTGGGGATTGGGCCGTTCCCGACAGAGGATAAGGTTGATCCGGATCTGATCAATGCAGGGAAGCAGACGATCACGGCTCTCCCGGGTTCGTCGTTCTTTTCGAGCTCGCAATCGTTCGGGATGATCCGAGGCGGTCATATCGATATGTGTATCCTCGGCGCGATGCAGATCTCGGAGAAGGGGGACATCGCGAACTGGATGATTCCTGGGAAGATGATCAAGGGGATGGGCGGCGCGATGGATCTTGTTGCGGGGGTCAAGAAGGTTGTGGTGACGATGGAGCATTGCAACAAGAAGGGTGAAGCGAAGATTCTGAAGGAATGCACGCTGCCTTTGACGGGTCGCGGGTGTATTGACATGATCATCACGGATCTGTGTGTGCTGACGATGAATCATGAGCGTGGGTTGTTTGAGCTGACGGAGCTGGCGCCGGGGGTGAGCGTTGAAGAGGTGGTTGAGAAGACTGATGCGGAGCTGATTGTTTCTGGTGAGCCTGCGGTGGTTTCTGTGTGATTGAGGCGGGGTTTGGTGCTGGTTTGGGATGGGGGAATAGCGTAGATTTTTCAGAGTTTTTATTGGCCAGCGGTTGGTTTTTGTGGTCAATTCAGTGAACCACTCGGCGGCGTTCCAGTCGTCGGGAATTGTTTGTCTGTTGAAAAACACACCTCGTGTCTATAGAAACTGGAGAGAATCTATGAAGAAAGTAAGCGCTGTATTTGTGTGCGCTGCCGGGCTCGCGGGCTCTGCTCATGCGAACCTGATTGTGAATGGTTCATTCGAAGAGTCCACGCTGAATCCTGGTGGGAGCTGGAGTGTTCTGGGTGGAGGGGATAGCTCCATCGCGGGATGGACCACTGTTGGTGGTGGGGTTGATTACTTCGGGACTTTCATCACTGCGTCCGATGGGATCCACAGCATCGATATCAACAACACGACTGCCGGAGGCGGGGTCGAGCAGACCTTCGCGACCACTGCTGGGTGGGTGTACACAGTGACCTTCGATATGTCGGCGAATATGTTTGGTTCACCTGCTGAGAAGGTGATGCGCGTTTCTGCGGGCGGGAGCAGCGAGGAGTTTGTCTTTGATTATGTCGCCGCGGGATCGACTGCTCAGGATCCCAAGTGGGAGAGCATGGAGTGGTCGTTCGTTGCGAGCGGATCGAGCAGTTCGCTGCGCTTTACCGGCGTGTCGGGTGGAGTCTTCGGCGCGGCACTCGACAATGTTGTAGTGACTGGTGCGTTGCCTGCTCCATCTTCAATCGCGATGCTCGGACTCGCGGGCGGGATGCTGGCGCGTCGTCGTCGCTGATTCTGAATAGTTCAGGATATACGCTGTTTTCATTCAGTAAATACCCCCATTGCAGGGGGTGTTTTTGTGTATGCGCGTGCGAGATTTTAAGGATTTGAGCAGATAAGAGCGAGTTCAGGTATATTGGGTTCACTTACTCCGGAGTACGCTATGCCATTCTTTGAAGTTGTCGGACAGGACCATCGGACACGATCACGCAAGACGCTTGATGTCAGCGCGAAGAACGCGGATGACGCGGCGATCACTGCAGTGGATCATGGATTGATTGAAGTGAAGGTGAATGCGCTGAGCGATCGCGATCTATTGCACAAGGATCTCGCGTGTTTCTTGTATGCTGATCCGATGGCGACGAAGCGGGCGCACGCGATCCCGGTCAACGCAAACTTCCCGGCGTCGGCGTTGATGGATCATCCGGTGCTGACAATCGCTGCAGGGGTATTGCTCGGGATGGGTGGGTACCGGATTGCTGAGCTGCTGGTCACGCGGGTTGTGGGGATGTTGTTCTGAGTGAGATTCGAGTTGGATGGTGAAGAAAGAAAACGCCGCGTCTGATGACGCGGCGTTGTTTGTGTTTGAGATGAGTCACGAATGTTTACGGCTCTTCGTCGTCTGGAAGTGCTGGGACTGGTTCATCGCTTGTGTCTGGAGTGTCTGGGATCTCTGGGAGTTCGTTTGGTTCAGACGGTTCGGGCGTGATTTCTCCGAGTGCGATCCCGATTGCTCGTTCGATTTCATCGGAGAGATCGACCGGTGGTGGGGTCGGTCCGACTCCTGCTTCGTCGGCCTTTGCTTTGGCAGTCGCGATGAGTGTGCGGAGTTCTTCGTCGGAGACTTCGTCTGCTGAGCGGAGCGCGGTGATTGTTCGGCCGTTCTCGTCGAGCTTGAGGTTGAGCTTGATGTCGTCCTTGTCTGGGGTGTTGGTGATGACAGGCTCGAGGACTTCGTCGATTGCTTTGGGTTCGATGGACTCGTCGAAGAGGCCTTGGGTGAAGCGGGTGAGATCGATGCGGGCTTGGGCGCGTTCTTCTTCTGGGAGACCCGATGAGGTGATGTAGAGTTTGTCGAGTCCGATCACGAGCGCGGCGGGGATAACTGGAGACTCGGCGAGTTCCTCGACGATGCGTCCGATCTGCTCGACGGTGATTTCTTTATTTTCGAAGCGTTCCATGACGGAGTTGATGTGGACCATGATCTCGGCGTGCTCGGCGGGATCGATCTGCGCTTCGGTGAGCATGGAATCGATCATCTTCGTGCTTGTCGATGCGGTCCAGCTGCGCCAGTTGGTTGCGACGATGTATCCCCCGATCGCGGCGAGGATGACGAGGATTGCGAGGACGACGCCGCATCCGACGAGGAGGTTTCCGCGGCGGTTGATTGCAGGGGTGGTCGATCGGGAGTGGTTGCGTGTTTGGATTCTGTGCGTTCGTTTCATTCAATGTCCTTGTGGAGAGTTGTGTCGCTTTGTATTGGGAAAGCAGGCTGGTTTCTTTCGGGTTTGGTGTGATTTGACGGTGCCTTAGTGCTCACAACTATGACAGTAGTATAGCGATTTGGGGTCCTGAGTCGTCTCTATGAGGGGATGGGCTAGGATTGGGAATCGAAAGTCTTTGATGATCGTTGGATGGCTTTTTTGGAGATCGGATGAACTCGAAACAATCAGCACAGTGGTTTGATGCGCATCTTGATCTTGCGTACCTCGCGGAGAACGGGCGTGATCTGCACGCGGATCTTCGTTCGTGCAGGGGGCGGTATCAGCCGGCGAGTGTGACGCTGCCTTCGATGGTCCAGGGCGGGGTGAAGCATTGTCTCGCGACGATCTTCACGGAAGGGGTCGATCCGAGGAAAGAAGGCGAGGAGACGGGCGCGTTTACCTATCCGTTCGGAGATGCGAACGCGGCGTACCAAGCGGGGATGCGACAGCTGTTGCTCTACAACGCTTGGCGAGATGCTGGGGTGATCCGGCAGATGCCTTTGCGCGAGCGTGATCCGATCCGGGATCCGATGAGGGCAGCTGAGGTGGAGTGTCCGCTTGAGGGTGGGCCGATCAGTATGGGGGTACTGGTTGAGTGCGCGGATCCGATTACCGATCCGGATGAGCTGGAGATGTGGGTTGAGCGCGGGGTTGTCGCGATCGGGATGGCGTGGTGGCATCAATCGAGGTATGCCGGGGGGAACGGTACAGATCACACGCGATCGGGGAATGGGTTGACTGATCTTGGGCGGGCGTTGGTGAACCGGATGGATGAGCTTGGGGTGGTCCACGATCTCTCGCACTTGTCGCAGCGGAGTGTGGATGAGTTGTTGTCGATGACGGATGCACCGGTGATCGCGTCGCACTCGAACTGCCGGGCGTTGATGGGGGATCCGAACTCGCTCTCGAATCAACGGCATCAGACGGACGAGACGATCGCAGAAATCGCGAATCGTGGTGGGGTGATCGGGATCAATCTGTTGTCCGCGTTTCTTGAGCCTGGTCTCAAGGACAAGGGGCGTGCGTCGATGGAGTGGGTGGTTCGGCACATCGAGCATGTCTGCGAGATCGCGGGAGGGACCGAGTCGGTCGGTCTGGGATCGGACATGGACGGCGGGTTCGGGGCTGATGAGCTTCCGGAGGGGATTAATACGCCGAGCGATCTGTGTTTGATTGGGGAAGCGCTGCGTGATCACGGCTGGAGCGATGGGGATATTGCGGGATTCACGCATCAGAACTGGTTGCGGTTCTGGGGCTGGGAATAAGGCAGCGGATAGATTTCTGATTAGCGAGGGATTCGTCCTTCGGCGGCGGCTCGTCTGGATTCGATGGAATCGAGGTTTTTTCCGCATTCGGGACAGATGATGGGGGGGGTGAGTCCCTGCGTGTTGTAGCCGCAGAAGAGGCAGTTGCTGTTGTGATCCACGGCTCGGGTCGTGGTATCGAGCATCGCGTCCCAGATGACCTCGATCGCGGATCTTGCGATGAGTTCGTCGCCGTCGGTCAGGATGATCGCGAGGGGGTCGGGGGACTTTGGTGGTGCATCGGTGACGGTAGCGCCGATGCCTCGAAGTTCGAGGCCGTAGATGATTTGAGCGGCGCTCGACGAGTTGGGCGCGGTCGTAAGCACGATTCGGGATGAGTTTGTGTCGCGCCTAGGCATCGGGTGAGGATAGGGGATACTGTTTGGTGTGTCCAAATCATTTGATCACATTTCGGTGCTGCCTCAAGAGGTTGTCGAACTGCTGCAACCTCAGTCAGGGCAGGTGTTTGTCGATTGCACAGCTGGGTTGGGTGGTCACGCGTGCATGGTCGCGGATCTGGTGGGTCCGAGCGGGACAATCGTGCTCAACGACATGGATGACGGGAATCTGACGCGAGCGGAGCAAGCGGTTCGTGAGCGGATGAGTCCGGATGATCCAGCAGGAGCGAATGTGGTGTCGATTCGTGGGAACTTTGCGGATCTCCCTGCTGAGCTGAGCAAGCGGGGGATTGTCGCGGATATGGTGCTCGCGGATCTGGGGTTTGCGAGCACGCAGGTCGATGATCCGGAGCGTGGGTTGAGCTTTCGGCATTCTGGACCGTTGGATATGCGGATGGATCGGTCGAGTCCGATCGATGCCGCTGAGCTAGTTAACACGCTTCCTGAGAAGGAAATCGGGGATCTGATCAAGCGGTATGGGGAGGATCGGCACGGCAGACGGATCGCTCGAAAGATTGTTGAAGCGAGAGTACTTGCGCCGATAGAAACGACTGATCAACTTGCCGAACTCATCCGTTCGGCTGTGCCGTATACCAAAGGGCAACGGAGCTCGATTCATCCCGCGACTCGCACCTTCCAGGCGTTGAGGATCGTGGTCAACGATGAGCTTGGTTCGCTCGAGCGTCTCCTCCGATCCGTTGGGGTTGGAGCGAAGAAGGCTCAAGCAGGTGACACGGGATGGCTGAGCGACGGCGCGCGGATCGCGATCATCGCGTTCCACTCGCTGGAGGATCGGCCGGTCAAGCAGTCGTTTGCTCGGATGAGCGAGCAGGGGCTGGTGGAGTTGGTCACACGCAAGCCCGTCGGGGCTGGTGAGCAGGAGATCGGTGAGAATCCGAGATCCCGCTCAGCGAAGCTGCGTGTGTGTCGGGTGCTCGGTTCAACGGCCGGGTGAGCCGGATTTCAGAGTGTGAAGGATTACATTCTGTTCGTTTTGGAATGATATTTTTGATCATCATTTGATCAGCAGGCAGACAGGTCGTCATGCATGCACAGCGCCAAGGACACGGCCGTGACTAGAGAAAGCAAACTCGCCCTTATTCTCAGCTTCGTCCTCATCCTGGTCGTCGGTGTTCTTGTGAGTGATCACTTCTCACAAGCGAATACGATGGACCCGGATCTTCTCGATGCACTCGGAAGACAACCGATCGCGGCATTGCCGGGATCGGATCGCACGCGTGTGAACAACGCGATCGATCAGGTGCTCCCTGAGGATTACACGCCTCCGGCGCCGATTGAGCTTTCCAATGGTTCGAATCGCAGCGGGACCACTCCCAACGGGACTGGTCGGAGCGGATCACTGCTCGGCGAACTGAGCGGCGAGATTTCGCGCACGATGGAAGACCTGCGGACTGTCCCGCTCGCGAATCCGACGAGCAACACGAATACTGCACAGACTCAGCAGCGTCCTGTTGCTGGTGCTTCGACCAAGACCTATGTCGTTGAAGAGGGCGACTCGCTGTACCAGATCGCTCGTGACTCGCTCGGTGATGGGAATCGCTGGAGAGAGATTCAGGCATTGAACTCGTCGGTTGTTGGACGCGACGGCGGGATTGCTCCTGGGATGACGCTTGTGCTTCCTGGGAACGCTCGTGTTTCCGAGCCTGCTTCTGTTCCGGCTCGTCGTATTGAGATCTCACAGCGGAAGGTTGAGCATCCAAAGGCGAATCATCCAAAGACCTATACCGTCGCGGCGGGTGATACGCTCGGCGAGATCTCGTTTGAGCTTCTGGGGACCTCTCGCCGGGTCGAGGAGTTTGTTGAGCTCAACGGGCTCAAGGATGCGAACGACATCCGCGTCGGGATGAAGCTCAAGGTTCCTGCGAAGTAGGGTGTGTTTTCTTGTTGGGTTGATCCCTGCGGTCGGAGTCGGTGATGTTTGTCAAGTTGATTGTGCTGATCTGTGTGCTTGGATCGACTGGGGTCGGGGTGCTGTCGGTGCGTCAGTCGCGATTGATGGTGTCCAACGAGATGACGCAGGCTCGCATGCGTGCACGCGAGCTGGATCGTCGTGCGATGGAGCTTAGAGCTGAGATCGCGGATCGGGTGTCTCCTGAGAAACTCAGAGAACTGCTCGGCGACGACTACGAAACCAAACTCGTTGACGAAACGACTCGTCGGATCGAGATCTTGGATCCGGAGGTCTTTGAGCCGATGCATGACGATGAGCTTGAGCAGGTCATCGATGAGCAGGCTTTGCAAGATCAGTCCAGCTTGGTTGAAGAGTCTCAACAGATCGAAGAACCGAGCTACTGGACACTCGACGACGGCACTCGCGTATACATACTCCCATCCGAGGATTGAACATGTCCCAAGCACTCCGCGCTGACCAAGACCTCCAGTTCCAGCGGGTTCTGCTCGTCCTGAAAGTCTCGGTGATGGCGGGGTTGCTGCTCGTGCTTGGTCGCGTGGCGCAGCTGCAGATTGCTCCGAGCGTTCAGCTGAGCGAACACATCCAGCCTCGCGCGACGACGACGACGCTCGGCGCGACGCGCGGCGATCTGCTAGATCGGCGCGGGCGCGTGATCGCGACGACGCGGATGGCGCATCGCGTGGTTGTGGATCCGGTCACGATCGAAGCAAATCTCGATCGAGCGGTGGTAGGGCTCGCGGAAACGCTCGGCGTTGATGCGGGCGAGCTTGGTGAGAAGATCATCGGATCGATCATCGAGAACCAACGGCGTGCGTCTGTGATCCAGCGGTTCGAGGGGCGTGAATCCAAGGGGCTCGATCCTGAGCTTGATGCGGATGGGGTTGCGGTCAAGAAGCCTCAGTTGAGTCGGTACCTTCCGGTGAGTGGTTTGCTTGCAATGGATCAGGCAGATGCCGTGCGTGCGTTCCAGAAAGAGAACAAGCTCGCTGGGATCTTCCTTGAAGAGCAGCAGGTGCGTCAGGGGAGCGCGTCGGGGTTGGTTGGATCGATCGTTGGCAAGCTCGGGTTCCCTGATGAGAAGGCGACGGATCGTTCGGGGATTGTCGGCGCGGAGCAGATGTTTGATGAGCAGTTGGAGGGGACCGATGGATCGCTGACTTATGTTCGCGATGCGCGTGGGGGACCTTTGTGGGTGCAGCGCGGTGCATGGAAAGAAGAACTGAAGGGCGGCGATGTGCGTCTCTCGATCGATCTTGAGATCCAGCGGATCGTGCTTGAAGAGCTTGAGCTTGGCGCGGAGAACGCGGACTCGGCGGGTGCTCGCGCGGTGGTGATCAATCCGCACACTGGAGAGGTCCTCGCGATGGCGGATGTCATCCGCGAGGTTCCCGGATTGGTGGAGTTCCCTTGGCATGATCCCAAGGGTGATGTTCCAGCGGCAACGCTCCCTGGCAAGCGTGAGCGTCCGAGGTATCGGGTGCTTGCGCCGGATGCTCAGCGCGGGGTGGATGATGCGCTTTCGCGGAATCGGTGCGTGCGAGATTTGTACGAGCCGGGATCGACTTTGAAGCCGTTCTCTTGGGCGCTTGCGAAAACGCAGGGGTTGCTTCCCGATGACGAGGTGCTGAAGTTTGATGTGAACTATTACCAGCCTTATCCGGGGCGGTCGGTTGATGATGTGACCTATCGCAAGGAACTCGACTGGGACGGTGTGCTCGCGTATTCCTCGAACATGGGGATGGCGATCGCGACCTCGCGACTGGATTTCAAGGACACGCGTCAAACGATCAAGGCGCTCGGGTTTGGATCCAAGTCGGGGCTCGGGATCATGGGAGAAGAATCCGGGATCGTGACAAGCGAGAAGAAGTGGAGCAAGTGGACACAGACCTCGGTCGGGATGGGGTACGAGATCGCGGTGACTCCTGTCCAAATGGTCCGTGCTTTTTCCGTGTTCGCTCGTGAGGGAGAGATGGCGGGTACGCTCCCGCAGCTTCGTTTGACCGCGGCGGGTCGTGATGAGCGTCCCGGACTTACGCGCGATGAGATTCTTGTCGAGCGTGTGTTCGATCCTGAAGCGGCGCTTCGGGCGCGTGGTCCGATGATGCATGTGGCGCAGCGGATGGATGACAACAACCAATCTATGTACGGTGCGTCCGAACCAACCTATTCGATGTTCGGGAAATCAGGGACGGCGTATATTCCTTGTATCCCTCCTGCTGGATTGCGTCGTCCCAACAACGCGGGAGGGTACTTCGCGAACCAGTACATGACGAGTTTCCTCGCCGCGGCTCCAGCGAAGGCGCCGGAGATCGTGGTGCTTGTGGTTATTGATGATCCGGGTCCTGAGCGGGTAGGAGATCGCAGGCACTTCGGTTCGCATGTCGCGGGACCGGTGGTGCGGAGGATTACAGAGCGGGTGCTGCCGTACCTTGGGATCGAGCCTGATCTTGTGGATGATGCGGAAGTCGAGTGATTATTGAATTGGTGAGCGTCCGCTGAGGATCGCGTCGCGTCCTCCTGTTCGGACGATGTCTTTGATGAAACTCTGGTACTGCTCGTCGAGCTCGCGGAGCGGGACTCCCGGCGCGATGATCGAGAGGATCCCTGGACCTGAGCGCCGGATGCGGAGCGTGCGTGCATCGGATTCGCTCATGCTTTCGTAGAGCTCTCCACGCACGGCGAGGTGCAGGGCGCGGGCGAGACCGGTTGAGTAGCGTCCGTTCTGGTATTCGCGGAAGAAATGGACGAGCGCCCAGTGCTGCGCGTAGTAGGTGAGTGCGCGGTCTCCGCCTTGGTCGGTCGCCATGAGGTCTTGGGGTCGGTTGGTGACGAGTGTGTGGAGGGACATCAGCTCTCCCGCTCGGCTCGCGTTGCGGAGCTGATCGAAGCGTTCGAGGTTTGCCCATGGCAGGAAGTTGGGGGAGTCGGGGTCGATCGGGTCCCAGCGGAATCCTTCGAGGTAGCACGCGATGCCTTCGTCGAGCCAGACGGGGATGCGGTCGGTCATGACGGAGTGGGCGTATTGGTGCCAACCTTCGTGCGCGGCGATGGTGAACGAGTCGCGTGGTCCAAGGTCGTAGTAGACCCCTGTGGATCCGAGACTGAATCCGCCGCGTTCGATGGAGAGGTAGACCTGGGCGCGTTCTTTGAGGACCTTCTTGGTCATGGTTGCCCATTGCTGACGCGAGCCGAGGAAGTAGGTGTCGACTGGTTGGGGTGGTGCGGGGAGGACGGTGAGTGCGGTGCGTGCGTGGAGCTGTGCGAGTTCGACGAACGCTGGGATACGGATGAGCATTCTTCGATCGGTGATCGTGGTGCGGATCGTGGCGCCGGGGGTGTAGTAGGTCCATCCGTCATGACCTTGGTACGACCACGGCTGACGCTCGGCGACGAAGCGTTGGATCGGTGCTTTGCGTGCTTCGGTTGCGTAGGAGTCGGTGTTGCTTGATGTGGACGAAGAACATCCGGCGCTCAGCAGGAGCGATGAAACAACGGCAATGAACACTTTGGATGAACGCATCATCCGAGCTTGTCCAGTGCGGCTTTGATCGAATCGTGGTCCTTGATCTTCTGCTCAAGCTCAGCGCGAGTCTGGTTGACAAGGTGCTCCGGTGCTTTGTCGGTGTATCCGGGATTGGAGAGTCGTCCTTTGAGTCCACCGATGGATTTAGCGAGGTCTTCGAGTTCTTTGGTGAGTCGTTCCTTCTCGACCGATGCATCCACGGCGTCCGCGAGATCGCTCACGCGATATTCGTTGCCTTCGAATACGAAGGACGCGCTGGAATCTGGAGCTGGATCGCAGCTGACTTCCTTGAGGTTGCAAAGCGTTTCGACGAGTGGGGACCAGCGTGCGACATCGTTTGCGAGTTCGCCTGAAACATGGAAGACGACTGGACGCTTTGGTGGGACCTTGTTGGAAGCGCGGACTTCGCGGATTGCGGTGGTGAGCGCGACCATGCGGCCGTAGGCTTCCTCGGCGACTTCGTCGCGGAGTTCGTCGTCTGGGATCGGCCAACCGGATTGGCAAAGCGAAGCGTTGGATTTGGTTTCTTCGAACTTGAAACCGGTGATCTCACGCATCGGGATCGTTGAGAGTCGTTCGTGGATCGCTTCGGTGATGAACGGCGTGATCGGGTGCATCAATCGCAGGATCGCGTCGAGGACCGCTCGCAAGACCGCGGCTTGGTTGGGGTCGGAGCCGACGGTCGGTTTGATCGATTCGAGGTACCAGTCGCAGAAGTCGCGCCAGAGGAGGTCGTAGATCGCGTCGGCGTAGTCCTTGAACATGTAGTTGCGCTGCGCAGTGTTGATCGCGCCGGTTGCGTGGACGACGCGGGAGAGCATCCAGCGGTCGACCAATGAAAGCTCTTGCGGATCGATCGGCATGCCCGGTTGGATCGGGTTCTTCTCGAGCATCATCATCGCGAACTTCGCGGCGTTCCAGAGTTTGTTGCACAGGTTGCGTCCGATGTCGAACTTGGGGGAGGTGTTCTTACCTGTTTCTGCATCAAGTTCGACGGGCATGCGGACATCTTGGGTCTGCGTCGTCATCTGGCAGAGCGTGAAGCGCATCGCGTCGGCGCCGTGGGAGTGGATGATGTCGAGTGGGTCGACCCCGTTGCCGAGCGATTTGGACATTTTGCGTCCATCGCCGTCTTGGATCATCGCGTGGATGAAGACATCTTTGAAGGGGGCTTTGCCAGCGTGTTGCTCACTGAGGAAGTAGCGATTGAACATGGTCATGCGCGAGACCCAGAGGGTGATGATCTCGCGTGCGGTGGTGAGGACGGAGGATGGGTTGAACGCTTTAAGCAACGCGTCAAAGTCGTCGGCGCGATCGTCGTCCTTGCCTGCGGAATTGGCATCGGGCCAACCCATCGTCGAGAGCGGCCAGAGCGCGGAAGAGAACCAGGTGTCGAGGACATCAGGGTCTTGTGTGAAGCCTGCATCTTCGAGCTCACGAACAAGCATTGACTCTTCTTCATGCTGGGAAATCAAGTCTCCATCTAGTTCATAGCCACTTATTGGAGGTACACATATGTATTCATGTGTTTCATCAATGCGATACGCATGTCCTCGACTCCTCCAGTGTTGGCCATCTCCTTGCGATATGTCCGTGCTTGTTAGTTCACGGCTCCAAACAGGAATCCGATGTCCCCACCAGAGTTGGCGGCTGATGCACCAGTCGCGTAGGTTGTCGTGCCATGTTTCGTAAGTCTTGGCGTAGCGGGCGGGGTAGAAGGACATGGTGCCGTCGGTGGAGCCTTGGGTGTCCATCTTGGGACGCGAGTCGGTCCATTCTTTGATGGATGCTTCGGTGCGTTGGTCTGGGTTGAGGGCGCGCTGGGCGCTGCCTCGGAGTTTGTCGTCGGAGACTTTGCAGTACCACTGGTCGCTGAGGTACGGCTCGATCGGGGCGTGGCTCCGGTAGGAATGACCCACGGCGTGGTTGTAGGGTTTCTTGGCTTCCAGCAGGTTCGCATCGCGGAACGCTTGCTCGACAGCTACGCGAGCGTCTTCGCGAGACATTCCTAGGAACTGGGTGGCGTCTCCGACATCTTCCCAGCCGTGCTGGTCGGAGATGCTCGCGTCGGGGGCCATGATGTTGATGATCGGGAGGTCATGGCGCTGACCGATCATGTAGTCGTTCGGATCGTGTGCCGGGGTGACCTTGAGGAATCCGGTCGCGTACTTTGCTTTGGAATCGCTGGACTCGGGATCGGGTGGGACGACATAGTCGTCTCCGATGACGGGGATGATGCGGTTGACGAACGGGAGCTTGACGGACTTCCCGATGAACTTTGCGCGGTCGGCGTCCTTTGGATTTACCGCGACGGCGGTGTCGCCGAAGAAAGTTTCTGGACGCGTGGTTGCGACGGTGACATGCTCTCCGGTTTCGTTGCCTGCTTCATCAACGACTGGGTAGCGCATGTACCAGAAGAATCCATTGACATCTTCCATTTCGACCTCGTCGTCGGCGAGCGCGGTCTGGGTGACTGGGTCCCAGTTGACGAGACGCTTGCCGCGATAGATGAGGCCGTCCTTGAAGAGACGGAAGAACGCTTCACGCACGGCTCTCGCGCAGATGTCGTCCATCGTGAAGCGTTGGCGGTCCCAGTCGCAGGAGCAGCCCATCTTCATGAGCTGGTCGGTGATGCGTGCTTCGTACTCATCTTTGAAGTCTTGGACGAGTCCGATGAACTCCTCGCGTCCTGATTCTCCGGCGAGTTCTTTCTTCTTGTAGTCCGCGATCCCGGGTTGTCCGGCTTCTTTGAGTTTCTTGTCGACCATCGTCTGGGTCGCGATCCCGGCGTGGTCGGTCCCTGGCATCCAGAGGGTTTCGTAGCCCTTCATGCGATGGGCGCGGGTGAGGATGTCTTGGATCGAGTTGTTGAGCGCGTGTCCAAGGTGGAGTGCTGCGGTGACATTGGGCGGTGGGATCAGGATGCAGTAGGGTCGTGCTTCTCCGCTCAGGACTCGGTTTGGGTCGGCGTGGAAGGCGTTGTTTTCGATCCATTTGGACCACATCGCGGGTTCGGTGGCCGCGGAGTCGTAGGCTTTGGACATTGGTTGGGTCGAGCTTGTGGTCATCTGGTCGGTCTTTCCGTAAGTTCCTGAAAATCCTGTCGCCAACAGTGTACGCGAGGTCGATAATACAAGCGATGAAGCACTCCTCGAGTACCCCGATTTCCGAGCAGAAAAGAGCAGGTTCTGTGGAGCCGAGCACGATCGGTCTGGTGGTGGGGGCGCTGGTGTCGGTCGTGCTGATTTTCTTCGCGGCTAAGACGCTGATCGGGGGAGATCCGCAGCAAGATCAATTGGATCAGGAAGCTGCTGAGATCAAGATGCGTGCGGGTGAGGACGCTCCCAAGAATGCTCCGATTGGGACGATCGAGCAGGTGCTCGAGAGCGTGCAGGTGTATGTGTCGGCGCAGGAGTTTGGTCCCGCGGCCGCGATCTTGCGTGAAGCAATCGGTCGGTATCCATCGGATGCGGATCTGCGGTTTGCGCTCGGTGGGCTTTTGATGATGACGCGGGACTTTGAGCAGGCGTACGAGCAGTACGCGGCTGGTCTGGAGCATGACGAGGGGGTGAATCCGGAGATGCAGTTCACAGCGGGGACGCTCGCGAACACGATTGATCAGCCTGAGATGGCGCTGCGGCATTACCAGGTTGCGATGGAGGGGGATCCGAAGAACGCGGACTATCCGCTGTATCTTGCGAATATTCAGTTCAAGCTCAATCAGCTTGAGAAAGCGAAGGCGTCGCTCGCGATCGCGGCGCGGTTGTCTCCGGATCGTGCGATGGTGTATGCGACTTGGGCGAAGATTGGTTTGCGTCAGAACAAGCTTTCGATCGCAAAGAATCAGGTGCTTAAGGCGCGGGAGCTTGAGCCGTATGCTCCGGAGTGGATGGTGCTGGAGGCGAATATTCAGAAGCGGGATGGGAATCCGGAGCGTGCGATCGAGTTGCTGTCGGCGATGCCTCAGTCTGCGATGGAAGATCCGGAAGCGGTTCGGTTGCTTGCGGAGAGCTACGGGATGATCGGTCAACCTGGAGAGGCGGCGTCGCGGATGGTGGATTTCGCGACTGCGAACTCGGACGATGCGAAGGCGGCTTTTGATGCCGCGGTTTGGCTGGAGCGTGCGAAGCTCAGGGAGGATGCGGTGCTCTGGGGGAGACGGGCGCGGGATCTGGGGCATCCGAGCGCACAGAAGTGGCTCGATACGCTACCCAAAGGTTAATCACGGCGAGTTGAGGGTGGGGTGAAGCTGACTCAGTTTGAATCGGGGTTGGGTGTTGGATTCTCGATTCGTTTCCCGGATTCGATCCAAGGGTCGATCGAGAGGTCGGTGGGGGTGTTCTGGTGTTTGGTTCGGTTGCGTCGTGCTTTGCGCATGCCGCAGTGGGTCGCCATCAGGGTCATGAGGGCGACGGTCAGGAGGCTGAGCATCATGAGGAGGGACATGCCTTCTCGCATAGCTTCCTCTCGGATCGCTGGATCCGGATCAGCAGGGTGTAGGCTGAGGGTGTCAGCGGGCTGGGATGTCTGGAGAACAGCAAGGATCACACCCAATAGTACGGACAAATCGGGTGTACGGATGCTACAGTTGCGTTCTGTTCCCCAAGAAAGGACTCTGCCCATGCATCTGGAAGCACACCAGAATGTGATTAACGACTTAGAGGCGCGGATTGTAACGATCCGTGACTCTCTTTGACTATGAAAACAAACGATCCCAGCTCGAAGAACTGGAAGCGAAAATGGGCGCGATGGACTTCTGGGACAACCAGGAGACTGCGAACAAGGTTGTCGCGGACCTTAAGCTGATCAAAGCCCAAACCGATCCGATCAAAGCGGTCACTGATGACTTTGAGAACGCGAAGCTCGCGTTTGAGATGTCACGTGAGGAAAACGATGAGGGGTTGCTTGTTGAAGCTGATGAACAGCTGCACTCGTTGATCTCGCGGATGGACAAAATCGAGATCCAGTCATTGTTATCGGGCAAGCACGACACGCGCAACTGCTTCTTTACGATCTCAGCCGGTGACGGCGGGACGGAGGCGAACGACTGGTGTGAGATGCTGTTCCGGATGTATCTTTACTACTTCGAGAACCACGGTTTTGAGATCGAAGAGGTCGAAAAATCGCACGGCTCTGAGGTCGGGCTCGATTCGGTGACGCTGCATGTCAAGGGCGACTTTGCGTTTGGGTATCTGTGCTGCGAGAAGGGGACGCACCGGCTCGCGCGGGTGTCGCCGTTCAATGCGCAGGGGAAACGGCAGACGAGCTTTGCGACGGTTGATGTGGTTCCTGAGTTTGCGGATGCGGAAGTGAACATCCCTGATGTGGATCTTGAGATTACCGCGTTTGCGCGTTCGTCGGGACCTGGTGGTCAGAATGTGAACAAGGTCGCTTCGGCGATCCGTCTGGTTCACAAGCCTACCGGGATCATGATCCTTGCATCGACGCACAGAGAGCAGCAGCAGAACCGTCGTCAAGCGATGACGATCCTGACTGCGAAGCTCGAACAACTCGCGGAAGAGAAGCGTCAAGCGGAGATCGACGAAGCGGGCGGAGGCAAGCTCGAGCATCGAGGCTGGGGCGCGCAGATCCGGAGCTATGTGCTCTACGACAACCGCGTGAAGGATCATCGGACGAACCTTGAAGCGAACCCTTCGACGGTGCTGGATCGCGGAGATGTGCAGCCGTTTATTGATGCGGAGTTGAAGCGGCGGCGTGCTGAGCGGGGATGATCGGATGATGGACATCCTGTTATGCAAGTGTCGGACGCGTCAAGAGCAGGCGTATCTTGTGGTCGGCATGGTCATCTTGACAGTCTGCAGCTTCGGGGTCTGCAAGTTTGCGCTCGGTATGGGCAAGGCGGCGAGGGCGACCGATGTTGACGGTCGCTTCCAGAGGGATGTGAACGAGGTCGCGTACTACGGCTACATGATCTTTGGGATCAGCGCATTGCTCGGTCTTGCGTTTGCATTTATGGGGATATTGAATCTGGTCCGATTGGTCACAGGTACCGGGCTTGATGAATCAGACGGCAGTTGGGATTGATTGCTTCGCTTTGTTGATGAGTCGGATCAGGAAGTATCCGAATCCTCCGATCGCGAGGAGACCTGCGGGGTACCAGAGTCCTGCGGATCCTGATTCTTGAGAGCTGATGACTCCCAGTACGCCTCCGATGATGAACGCGATGAGGATGGATCCAAGGAGCAGGAAGTGCCAACCCAGGGTTCGGTGTCCTGTGATGAGTTGTCCCAAGTGGAATCCGAGGTCGGTCAGGATTCCCGTGAGGTGGGTGGTCCGGATGATGAGCGAGCGGTAGGACGCGGCCATCGCGTTTTGGAGCCCTGCTGCGGCGGCGGTGAGCATCGCGCCGGTGATGAGGGAGTGGTCGATGGTCAGTGCTGCGATTGCGAGGAGTGCGGCTTCGACGAGGATGGCGATGCCGTAGCGGCGACCGATGTGGAGGGTGGATGATCCAATCACGACTCCGGAGCAGACCGCTCCAAGGACGAACGCGGCGACGAGTCCCGAGACCATGAGTAGGTCATGGAGGTCCCCGATTCCCATGTCAGAGCTTAGTCGCGAGATGGTTCCGGTCATGTGGGTGACAGGAGGAGCGCCGAGCGTAATGACGAGTGTGTTGATGTATCCCGCGATGCCTGCGAGTCCGAGTCCTCCAAAGAGGACCACGATGAACTCGAACTTGTGATCTTTGAGGCTGGGCATTTGCGTGGGTGCTTATTTCTTCTTTGGATGCCTGAACATCCGGAGCGGTTGTGGACCTGGGCACATGCCTACAGCGCAGCCGTCGTTGTTGCAGTCTGGGTCTCGTCCGTTCTTTGGTCCGCCGTTTGGTCCTCGCGGATCGTCGGGGTCGTCCCAGAAATCGTCTTCGTCTTTGAGTTCTTCGCGTGCAGAGAGGATTGCTCCTGTGAGGATCGCGAGGAAGCTGAGGACTGGGACGAGGGGGCTGAGTTTGAGTCCGTATTGGGGGAGGACGATGTAGAAGACGACGCCGAGGATGGCGATGAGGATGAAGGCGACGAGGAGTCGGCGTGCGAGTCTGACGCCTTCTTTGTTTTGCTCGTCTTGGAGACGGATGCGCTCGCGGGCTTCGTCGAGGAGATGATCGGGATCGTCTGGAGGGGAGTTTGACGAATCGGGACCGATGTAGAACTGGGGTGGTTGGGGATCGGTCATGGCTATGAGCTCACATGCATCTCGATCTTGCTCGATGCGTTGACGGCGCGGACGAGCATGATCCCGAAGCATCCGAATGCTCCGAGCAGTGGGACGAGTGAGAGGATCCAGAAGGGGATGGCACGGTTCTTGGATTGCAATGCGACATCTCCGATGTGACGGAAGATCATGAAGTCTTCGTTTTCATCGGTATCAATCCGGATGGTGAGTTTGCCTTCAGGTTGTTGGGGGATTCGGAGGAACTGCTTGTACTCTCGTCCCATGAGTGAGATCCAGACATCGAGCTCGTTGGTTTGGACCTCGCCTTGATCGTTGGTGACGCTCATCTCCATCGGCGGGACGGGGGCGTCGCGATGGGTGACGCTCATCGAGAGGCGGTAGTCGGAGTAGGGGTCGTCGTCGATGAACTCGAAGGTCTCTCCGGATTCGAACTGCGCGATCGGGTGGAGACTGTCGGTCGTGAAGCTTCGGATGAAGGTGTAGGTTGGATAGGCGGCGATGAGCAACGCAAGAGCGATCAGACCCAGCGCGAGGAGACCGATCTTGGCGGTGCTCTGTCGCGATAGGAATGAGGGCTTTGGGTTGGATTGGTTGGTCATGCGTATTGAACGCTCGGCTGGTTATACAAGCAGCGAGGCTGTTTATACAAGAAGCGAGGCGGGTGACTCAAGGAGTTCCTTGACGGTTTTGAGGTATGATGCGGCCATCGCGCCGTCGATGATGCGGTGGTCGGATGAAATGGTCATGGACATCTCTGATCCAATGACGAGCTCTGGTTCTCCGCTCTCGTCGTATTCGATGAATGGCTTATCGATCGCGCGACCCACTGCGAGGATCGCGGCGTTTGGTGGGTTGACGATCGCGGTGAAGTGATCGACTCCGAACATCCCCAGGTTCGAGATGGTGAAAGTTGATCCGGAGAGTTCAGCTGGAGCGAGGCCTTTTTCACGGGCTTTCTTGGCGAGGCGTTTAGTCTCGGCGCTGATCTGGCGCAGACCGATCTGGTCGGCGTTGGGGATCGTTGCGACGACGAGCCCTCCGCCTTTCTCTTCTGGGAGAGAGACGGCGACCCCGATGTTGACATGGCCGTGGAGGTCAATAGAAGGACCAGATGGATTCCAGCTTGAGTTGATAAACGGGTGTTGGTGCATCGCGATGGCGCATGCTCGGACGATGAAGTCGTTGACGGAGAGTTTGACGCCTTGGGTGGAGAGTTGCTCGTTGAGTTCGGAGCGGAGGTTGGAGAGTGCATCCATGCGTGCGGACATGGTGACCTGGTAGTGGGGGATGGTCGTTTTGGATTCGACGAGACGTTTGGCGATGACTTCGCGCATCGTGTTGAGCGGGACATTTCTGGATTCGAGGGATGCGCCTGGAGCGGGGAGTGGTGCTGGAGCAGGAGCTGAAGTTTGTGGGGCTGATGCTGCAGGAGCGGACTGTGTTGAGCCGCTGGCGATCGCTTGCTCGACATCTTTCTTGATGATGCGTCCTGAGGGGCCTGAGCCTTGGATGGAACCGATGGGGATGTTGTGTTCTTGTGCGATTTTGCGTGCGAGCGGGGAGGCGAAGACGCGGTCGTTGGAGTCTGTGCTTTGCGAAGGTTCAGCGACTGCGGTCGCCGTTGGGGCGGGTGCGTCTGATCCACCGGCTTGTTGTTCTGCAGGAGCGGATTCTGCTGGTGCGGAGCTTCCGACGGACGCGATCGCGTCTTCTTTGGATTCGCCGTCTTCTGCGAGGATGACGATGGATTCTCCGACATTGATTTTTTCGCCTTCACCGATCGCGAGGGAGGCGACGGTGCCGTCGTCGAAGGATTCGAGTTCCATGGTGGCTTTGTCGGTCTCAATGTCTGCGATGACATCTCCGGAGCTGATGGTGTCTCCTTCATTGACATGCCATTTGACGACGGTGCCTTGTTCCATAGTGTCGGATAGGCGGGGCATGGTGATGTTGATGGCCATATCGGGTCTCCGTTGAGTTCAGGCGGGGCTCAGTGCGAGTCCCGCATGGATCTGATCCATTGCGTGTATCGTCAGATCCAGTCTATCAGTCGCAGAATAAGGATAGTGATTCCCATGAGCATAAGCATGATCAGGGAGGTGATGATAAATCCGTTTGTGGTCGAAGCGAGGGGGATCCCTCCGACATTCATTCCCAGAAGTCCGGTGAAGATGGTAAGGGGGAGGAAGACGGCGGCCATGACGGTGAGTCGGTAGACGCGGCTGTTGAGCTGCTCGGAACGCTGGGAGACCATCTCATCGCGGGTGACGGCGGCTTTGGCTTCGATCGCGGAGAGTTCTTCGACAATGCGTCCCAGCTGGTCGCGGGTGAGCGTCGCTTGGGTGAGTGCGGACTCTGAGCTCGTGAGCTGTTGAGCGGTGCACAGGGTCGTCGCGGCTTCGTAGAGCGGGAGGAGGTAGCGATGGAGGCTGACCGTGCGGAGACGGATGCGTGAGAGCTCGGTGATGTCGGGGGATGGGACATCGTCGTCGATGACGGTGAACTGGATCTCGTCGAGGTTGTCCC
The DNA here is from genome assembly GCA_051252395.1 of Phycisphaerales bacterium. Taxonomy (GTDB): domain Bacteria; phylum Planctomycetota; class Phycisphaerae; order Phycisphaerales; family UBA1924; genus UBA1924. The sequence continues at coordinate 161,093 of JBPOFX010000001.1, forward strand.
CGATCTCCTGGACCAACGGAGCAATGTGCTGGATCATCTGAGAGAACAGCTGGACGAGCACGCTCGCAGGGGAGCTCGGCGGGTGGTCGGTGTTGAACTGTTCAGCGATGAGTTCAGCGGATCGCATCCGACGCTTGACAACAGTGATGATCCGATTGGGCTCGATCCATACGCGGATGGATTTCATGTCCTCTGGGACCGCTCCGGCGTCGAGGTTGATCCCTCGTCCTACAAAGAGCAGGCCTGCATCGGTCTGGACACAGCGCGGACGCGCGTGGTGCGCGATGAGCGCTTGCGCTTCAGATTGTGGGATCCCTGATTTGTGGACGATCCAGTCGCGGGCTTCGTCGTTGTTTTGCGCGAGGTGGAGCCAGGTCCATGTGTTGGGGTTGATTGATTGATCACTCGATGCAGCATCCTCGTAGGCATTGGGGAGTTCGTTCCCGTTGCCGTCGATGGCGAGGAGGACCCCGTTGGGGGCTGAGGTTGGATCGGTGAGGATGGTCAAAGTTAGAATCCACTCTTTAGCAAGAGTTTATTTTGTATCATATAGTTCATCATTTTGCGGATCGTACAGACACAGCTGGTGCTTATTCACAAGATCATTGAGATTTCCGACAAACTCCCTGTCGTCGAAAGCAGACCACTTGCAGCACATGTAAATGTACCCGTCGACTGTGTCAAAGTCGTCCGCCCAAGGGCTGTCATTGAGAGCGGTCATGTCTTCTTCAGAGATGGATTCGAGCGGTGGATAGAGTTCCCAAAGCTCTCTCGCAAAATCGAGCAGGTCTTGCTGGGGTTCTCCGAGCGATAGGGGCTCGCCTTCACCGCCGATTCGTTCTAAGAAACCATAAATGATCTCTTTATTCACTCCCTGAAAGCAAGAACATATAAATAAGTCTCGTGACATGGATTAGATTCCTAACTGTTCCTTGACGGCGGCGACGATGCGGTCTGGGTTGGGGAGGTAGTCGTACTCAAGGTCCTTGGCGTACGGCGTTGGGACATCGACGGTGTTGAGACGCGCTGGTGGGGAGTCGAGCCAATCGAAGCAGCGCTCGCAGATCTGGGTGATGACTTCACTCGCGATGGACGCGAAGGGCCAGGACTGATCGACGACGAGGATCTTGTTGGTGATCTTGACGCGCTCGATGATGGAATCGATGTCGAGCGGTCGGATGGTTCGCATGTCGAGGACATCGACTTCGATGCCTTCTGCGGCGAGACGCTCGGCAGCTTCGAGACAGAAGTTGACCGGACGACCGAAGCTCACGAGGGTGATCGCGTCGCCTTCGCGTGCCAATCTTGCCTGACCGAATGGGATGTAGTATTCCTCTTCTGGGACATGGGCGCGGTCTCCGAGCATGCGTTCGGATTCGAGGAAGAAGACTGGGTCTGGATCGCGGATCGCTGTTTTGAGCAGGCCCTTGGCGTCGTATGGATTGGATGGGATCGCCATCTTCAAACCAGGCACATTGGCGTAGAGCGCTTCGACGCACCAAGAGTGTGTGGAGGCGAGCTGACCACCGGCGCCGTCGTTGCCTCGGAAGACGATGGGGCATCCGAACTGACCGCCCGACATGTAGAGCATTTTGGGAGCGTTGTTGAGGATCGGGTCTGCAGCAACGAATGAGAACGACCAGCTCATGAACTCCACGATCGGGCGGAGACCGGACATCGCGGCGGCGATGGCCATTCCTGCGAAGCCGTTCTCGGAGATCGGGGTGTCGATGATGCGTTGTGCTCCGAACTCATCGAGCATGCCTTGGGAGATTTTGTACGCGCCGTTGTATTCGGCGACTTCTTCTCCGAGCAGGAAGACGCGTTTGTCGCGTCGCATTTCTTCGGACATCGCTTCGCGGAGTGCTTCGCGGTACTGGATGATGCGGTCGCCTTCGAAGCTTGGGAGCTGATCGTTGGGGAGCATCGCGGGCATGTCGAGGTGGTCCTCGATCGCGGGGTGGATGTCGGAAGTGATCGGCTTGATGTCGGGGAGGGTGGTCATGGTGTGATCTCGTTCAGCTTTGAAATTATTTGTTTGTCGTTTGGCAATCCATCAGGATAGATTCGGCAACTCATCATCCCGCTGTTTGGTATTGGAGCGTCAAACAAGTCTTGATTGTCCACTAGGATTGTTGGAGACCCGTATCCTCTGCGAAGATCGTTTTGGTCCAACTCAGTCATGTTGATTTGAGTGAAGCTCAGGCCCTGCTTGTCGAGAGCTTCTTCGAGTTCTTCTCGTAGTTTGGGGGTATTGGGACAGCCGTCGAAGTAGAGAAACTCGATAGTGTGTGATGAAATCATGTTGGCACTCTGTTCTTCGGGGTAGATATATGAGGCACACCCCACATGCAGGGATGTGAACATGACTAGCAAAATAGTTTTGAATGGTGCGATATTCATTACAGCAGTGGGTTATTCAGGCCGTGGAAGTACTCAGTCGTTGGGGACAGGTTCTTCTCTGGGTTGGCATAGACATCGGTGTAGAGCTCGGAGGCTTCGGGCTTGGGTGAGTTCTCTGCGAAGTCCATCGCGGCTTTGACTTGTCCCTTGATGTCTTTCTGCATCGCTTTCCATTGGTCTTCGCTGATGTCGCCGCTCTCCATGAGCTGGCTGACGAGTCTTGCGATGGAATCCTTTTCCTTGTAAGTATCGACCTCGTCTTTGGTGCGGTACTTTTGGGGGTCGGACATCGAGTGTCCTTGGTAGCGGTAGGTCTTGAGGTCGACGAATCCGGGACGGGAGTTTTCGCGGCATTGCTCGGCGAAGGGTTTGAACTCGTTGTAGAGGTCGACGATGTCGAGGCCGTCGATTTTGATGGAGTCGATGCCGTAGGACTGTCCGCGGCTGATCAGGTTCTCAGCGTTTGCGGTGTGGCGGTGGATCGCGGTTCCCATCGAGTATCCGTTGTTCTCGATGATGAAGATGACTGGGATGTTGTGGACGGAGACATAGTTGAGTGCTTCGTGGAACGCGCCTTGGTCGATGGCGCCGTCTCCGAGGTACGCGAGGGTGACTTTCTTTTTGCCTTCGCCCATGACTTCGAGTTTGTATTTTTCAGCGAATGCGAGACCTGCTCCGAGTGGGGTTTGGGCGCCGACGATGCCGTGACCTCCGAAGAGCCAGTTTGGTTTGTCGAACATGTGCATGGATCCGCCCTTGCCCTTTGCACAGCCGTGGATCTTTCCGAACATCTCGGCCATGCATGCTTCGGGGGTCATGCCTCTTGCGAGTGCGTGGCCGTGATCGCGGTAGGCGGTGACGACGGGGTCGTCGTGGTTGAGTGCTCCGATGGTTCCGACGGCGCAGGCTTCTTGACCGGTGTAGATGTGGCAGAAGCCTCCGATTTTGGCTTGCTGGTAGGCTTGCATGGTTCGGTTCTCGAACTCACGGATGAGCTGCATGACGCGGAGCCACTCGAGTTTTTGTTCGGTGGTGGGGGGGGTGTGGTCGTAGTCAGTCATGTTGGATGCTTTCGAGGATTGTGCCGGCGCTTGGGTCATGTCGGTGTTCTCGTACTGGATCGGGTGGGGTGTAACAGTTTCGTGCGTTGGTCCACTCGATGGTTGAGCTATCGGTCGTTTAGGGGCATGGAATGACCCCGATCCACACGGTCCGGAGGGATCGCGCTGATCCCTTTTGACCGATTCCACTATTGTAGGGGGTAATTGGGGCGTGAAGGGGGTGTTGGGACGGTTTTTGGGGATGGGAATGGGCTGGGAATGGGGTGCGTTTGGGGATTTGAGAGGGGGAATTGTGGGTGGTCTGGCAATTCAAGAAGATCATCACCCTTGGGGGTGATGATCTTCTTGATGGTTCTGGAAGTTGATCCGAAGCGGATGATCCGCTTTGAATGGAACGGATTAGCGGCGTCGGCGACCTGCGACGAGTCCGCTCATTGAGAGGAGTGCGAAGGATGCTGGTGTTGGGACTCCGTTCCAGTTGATGTTGTCTACACCGAATGGATGGAAGCTTCCTCCGTTGCCGAACATCTGGACTTCGTCGAGGTCGCCTGCGAGTGAGAGGGTGGACCAGATATTGATTTCACCAAAGGTGACGGTCATGGAATCTACGAGACCGCCGTTGAGGTATCCCTCGATTGTGAAGGTGTCGCCTGCTGATGAGCCGTTGGAGCGGGAGGCGTCGAGGCTGAAGGCGCTGACAGCGGTATCAAAGAGCATGGTTGTGGAGTATGAAGACCCATTGAACCCCATGAACTGTGAGCCGTTGGTGCCTTCGATCAGCCAAGATCCTGGATCGCCTTGAGTGATGCCGTCGAAGATGGCACCGTCGTCGGTGTTGAGGAAGTTCACTCCGAGTCCGGCGTACTCGTTGGAGAGGACTGCCGAGTTTGAGTTTGAGGCGGCGATCTCATCGAAGTTGATTTGCAATCCGCCCGCGAGTGCGGCGCTGCTGATTCCTGCGAATACGGCAAGGACTGTGACTGAGTTCATGTTTTTCATTTTGACTCCCCTACGAGTTCTGTTGGCTGGATGAATCGGAGACCTCTCAGAACACCTGATCAGTCTTTCACTGAAATATACTTCCATTCTCGAGATTTTAAAAGAGATATAGGGGAAAAACTCTATAATCTGAGCCGGTTTTCTACGCTCGGTGTGTGCAAAAGCACCACTCAGACACGATGAGGGGTGTTTGAGGGCTATGCAAGAAGATCATCATCACCTGGGGGGTGATGATGATCTTCTTGAATAGCTGGTTGGGATGGAAGACTGATCAGTCGCTCATTGAAGTCTTGGTGATTGCTTCGTCGACCTGGGATTGGAGGAGGACGAGGGCGGTTTGGACCTGGAGGTCGATGCCTTTGGTGATGAGGTCTTGTGGGGTTGGGCGGTCTGGGTCTTCGATGACGAAGCCGTCTTTGTCGATTGGGTAGATGTCCGAGTCGCGGCGGAGCATGACCGCTTCCGCTTGCTGGGTCGGGAGCATCTCGACATGGAGATCAGGTTCGATTCCCCACTCGGTTGCGCCGGGGACTTTGTGGATCATGCGAGGGGAGTCTACTTCGTAGTGCTGGGTGGTGATCTTCATCGCTGAGAGACCTCCTGGGAGCATGTAGACATTCTGGACGGAACCTTTCCCGAAGGAGCGGGCGCCGACGACGAGGGCTTTGTTTTTGCCTTGGTGTGCGCCTGCTTGGATCGCTCCTGAGACGATCTCGGATGCGGATGCGGAGCCTTCATTGACGAGGACGACGCAGGGGAGATCGCGGAGGGAGTACTTGGGATTGACAGGACGGACATCCTGACGATCCTGCGTGTTTCCGGATGCGTCTACGGTGCGGACGACCATGCCTTGGGGGACGAAGCGTGATGACATCTGCACGGCTTGGTCGAGCAGACCACCTGGGTTGTAGCGGAGGTCGAGGATGAGGGCGCTGAGTCCTTGGTCCTTCATCTTTGCGACGGCGCGATCGAAGTCTTTCGTGGTGTCTTGCGTGAATCCGGTCAGACGGACATACCCGATCCCTTGGTCCTCGTCGAGGAAGTAGTTCCAGTCTTCATCGCCTGGGCCGGTCTTGGACCATCCTTTGACGGATGGGAGATCGATCTTGGCGCGGGTGATGGTGTACTCGAACTCTTTGAGGGTCGTGTTGCCGTCGCTGTCTTCGATCGAGCGTTCGACGGTGAGATCGACGGTGGTGTTGGGTGGTCCGGTGATGACTTCGACGGCTTGGTCGAGTCCGAGTCCGACTGCGGAGATGCCGTCGACTTTCTTGATGATGTCGTCGGCTTGGAGACCGGCGCGCTGCGCTGGGGTGCCTTCGAGTGGGGTCACGATGGTGATGTTCTGGAGCTCATCGAGCTGGATGCGGATCCCGACTCCGATGAACTCTCCTTGTGTGGAGCGACGGAAGCGGGCGACTTCATCCGGCCAGATGATCGCGGTGTACGCGTCGAGTTGTGCGATGGCGCCGTTACCAAACTCGTGGAGGAGGGCTTCGGGCATGACCCCCACGCTGTCGCGGGATGCGGACATCATCGAGTCGATCGCTCGACGCAGGTCGTACGCGTTTGCGGGACGCGCGTCGCTCGCGTACTTGAGCTTGAGGTTGTCGATCGAGGAGACGAACTTGGATCGGGTTGAGTTATTTGCGAACTTGGGGAACGCTCCGGAGAGGTCGGTGGTGGTTGCCATCGTGCGGACGGCGTCGAGTCCTCCGACGATCAGATCATTGAGGGAGACTCCATCTGGATCGCTCTTGGATTGACGATCGAGGTGCTGCGCTGCGGCGCGCTGGATCGCGGTTCGGACTGTGACGGAGTCGATGCCTTGGAGCTTGTCGGTGTAGCGGTCTCCGAATGGGTTGTAGGGCGGGAGCCCTTCGAGGTCCTCAGCGAGTCTGCGCTCGTTGCGGAGTTCCCAGAGTCGTTCGGGGACATACATCCGGATCATGGTCAGACGGCGCGTCAAGCGGTCCACATCCTCGCGGAAGGTTCCTGCTTGGTCGTAGATCGCGTTGAGTCGGTAGAAGAGTTCGGACGCGATGAGCCAGTCGCCGTTGAGTTCTGCGAGCTTCGCGTGCTTGATGGATTGGTCGATGATTGTTTTGACGCCTGGGATTTTGTGGAACTCGTCGTCGGATGGGGAGAGGAGTTGGAGGGAGACGGCTGCGATGAGTCCCTTCGAGAGCTCGATCGGAGAACCCGACTCCTTGAAGAGGGCGAGATGCTCTTCGAGGGTCTCGGTGGATTCTTCGATCGATTCAGCGCGCGTTTGCTGTTGCTTTGCGAGGTTCTCTTGGAGGAGCGTGAGCGATGCGGTGAAGGTTGGGTCTGTGGAGGTTCCCCATGCTTCTGGGGTGAGGAGGGTGTTGATCCCTGAGTCGCTGCCTTGGGTTGCGAGGTCCCAGACGAGGGAGGAGGAGGCTTGGAGGGTGGAATGCTGGTCGTTGGGGGAGTCTGCGAGGACGGCTGCATTGGAGGTGAATGCGGAGAGACCGATCGCGGTGCCGAGGACGGCTTTGAGGATGGTCTGGTGCAGAAGCTTGGAGTGAGGGAGCGCGATCGCTTGTGCGGGCGTGAGCTGGTGTGTTGATTGGGTTGGAGTGTGAGTTGAACGGCGTGTTGATGACTTCATGAAAGCTCCGATGAAACAGACCCAGGACTACTGCGGCTCAAGAACAAACGCGGACAAGCTCTGGACTATTCCATTTAGAGGGTTGCTCCAATGGGATCGCACAAAGCCAGCGCACACTCGACGCACACTGTACACGATCGGGCGAGTGGGTCCATACTGCCCGATCCGTCCTGTGTTTGGGTCATTTGGTCTGGTATCGGACATACCGAACTGTGCTGACCCATACTGGTGTACGGCTGAGTCCCGATAAAGTTTCCAACCGATTTGTCACAAACTGCATGACTGGCTGGATGACCAACTGGGTCAGATGGTGGGTGATGGAAGATGCGGCTCGTTGGAAGGGGGCTTTGCTCTGCTCGAAGTGCTGTCCTTGAAAGCACTTCGGACTGCGATAGCGATCATGGTCAGCACGACGATGCTCGTCACGATGATGACTCCTGATCCGGATGCGGCGTCTTGTGTGTTGAGAGACTTTCCGAGTTGTCCACCGACGAGGCCGCAGAGGGGGCCGAGGGTGTATCCGAGTCCGATGAAGGCTTCGTGCTTGCCTCCGGAATCGACCTCCGCGTTTCCGACGGCCATCGCGTAGTAGAGCGCGCCGTAGTAGGTGATTGCGATCCCGACTCCTGCGAGGGAGAGTCCTGAGATGAGGATGATGAGTCCAATGGAGCTGACTTTGTCGGGTTGCTGATACCAAGGACCTGTGAAGTTCTGTGCGAGCATCGCGATCGCGAATCCGATGATGAGGGCGGCCATTCCGGTCCAGGGGACCCACCATTTGCCGTGCCATCCGTGCCAGCGTTCGAAGAGGGCGAAGAAGATGATGCGGACGACGAGCCAGGTGCTTGCGACTGGGGTCCACCAGAGTTCGGGGAGGTTGAGCTTGGTCTCGATCGAGGGGAGCAGGGGGGTCATGACGGAGAGGATGACATACGACGCGATGAGCATCATGCGGAAGACTTTGAGGAGCGGGATGTAGACGGGAGGGTGACGCTCTTGGGTTGCGTGCTCTTCATGGATGTGTTTGGCGGGTTCGCTTGTGAGTTTGAGGACGAGGAGCGCGATGAGGAGGTGGATCGCGCCGAGGATGGAGACGATGAGGAAGGGGTGGGATTCGAGGAGCGGGGCCATGGACCAGAAGGAGAGGACGAGGGCGGTTGCCCAGGTGATGTTGAACTTCCCGATCGCGCTGCGCATGGGCTTTCCAGTGCGTCCTCCGGAGAGGTAGGCGTGGATGATGGGCCATTGGACTCCGGTGGTGGCCATGAACACGAGTCCCATGATCCAGAGGGCAAGCTCGGTCTTGTCTGGGAAGTAGGTGCTGGCAAGCAGCGGGAGCTGCGCGACGAGGGTGAGGATGAGCATGAGCGCGATGAGGACACGCTTGGTGGTGATGCGGATTCTGGAAGATGCGGATCGTTTGATCGCTCGCGAGATCGCGGGACCACTGAAATACGCGGCCGGGATATACACCGCTCCCAGAGCAAGCGCGAGGACGAGGTTCTGCTGTCCTGAATACCCAAGCCCTTGATCCGCGATAAACGCGATCCCGGTCGTGACGACGGCGGTCCCCATGGACCCAAGAAAGGTGATGAGGAGCGCGAGGGAGAGCGGCGCCGGCGCGACTCTTGGAAGGGCAGTTGGAAGGGGTTGGGATTGGGTGATTTGGTTTGCCATTGGTGAGGGAGGATCGTAGACTGGTGTTGCCGGTCCCGTAGCTCAATTGGATAGAGCGTTGGCCTCCGAAGCCAAAGGTTCTGCGTTCGAATCGCAGCGGGATCGTTTTTTTTGTGCGCTGGGTTTTGGGGAGGGGAGAATCAAGTAGATCATCAACCCCGGACAGGGGGTTGATGATCTACTTGATTTTGGAGGGGTGTGTGTCTGGGCACCCTGTTTACGCGTGTCGGCTTCGACATGCTTAAGCAGGTGTTCGACGATCGATCACGCTAGAATAGCATGAAGACTTGAGGTGAAAGCAGGGCACCCGGCTCTTTGGGGGAGTGGTTCATGGATCGATCTGCGTCCGGGAAATATCCTTGTATGCTTGGTCTTTTCACTTTCTTGAGGTATATTCAATCGAGAGACGGCTCTTATAGTCCCTGCTTAAATTCTGGGGGGTCTGTTCTTAATTAGAATGTTTCATATAAAATATCGAATGGAGAGAAAAATGAAGTTCACCTGCTCGGCCCTCTTGATGGGCGCTCTCGCGTCAACCTCGCTTGGAGAGATTTCCAACTATGATGTGGTTTTTGTGTCATATTATGCTGAGTCTAATTTTGGGGACAGCTCCAACGGCCCTGCGTCGACCATCGATGAGTTCGAAAATCTATATGTCGAGGACATCGTGTCCTACGACTACTTCGCGGGTGGCACGCACATCTGGAACGATGGCGACATCTCCGCGACCATGGATTCGCAGGGGTATCAACTCAACGGCTCAGTCAATACTTTCAGCGACCAGGAGTTCACCCAAGCGAACGGGAGAGTCTGGGGAGAGGGTACTGCTGACGGGAGGGCAAGAGTCAGCTTCGAACTCTTTGAGCAGACCGAAGTACTCTTCAACGCGTCATCGTCCGTCGAGGGCCTCGGGGCCGCGAGCTTCCTGTTTCAGAATACCAGCACCGATGAAATCCTGCTGTCCGGCGAAGCCAACTCGATGATGGAGCAAGTCCAGCTCACGCTCGGACCCGGCATGTACACAGCGCGGATATTCTTCGAGAGCGACTCGGATTCATTCAACCCGAATTCCCCAGATATGCCTGATTTTGCCAGCGCGTCATTGGGGATGACGATCGTCCCGTCTCCGAGCAGCGTGATGGTGCTTCCGATGGTACTGGGGATGGTCTGTCGACGCCGACGATGAAGGAGACTGAACGATCCTGTTAGCGTTCGATTCGCAGCGGGGTCGTTTTTTTGTGCGCGGATTTTGGGGAGGGGGGGAGTGGAGAATCAAGTAGATCATCAACCCCGGACAGGGGGTTGATGATCTACTTGAATTTGGAGGGGTGTGTGTCTGGGTGCCCTGCTTACGCGTGTCAGCTTCGACATGCTTAACCAGGTCTTCGACGATCGATCACGCCTGATCTTGCTTACGCCCCATGAAGACATGGGGCGTAAGCAGGCCACACGGCTCAAGATAGAAGACTCAGTGTTATGGACAACCAGATGAGAAGGAAGTCAGGAACGCTGATACATCAAAGAAATCGTAAACGCCATCACCAGTGAAGTCCGCGTTGGTGTTTTTGAGTTGGTAGTAGGTCAAGAAGACGCTGATATCGAAGAAGTCGAGCGTGCAATCCATAGTGAGATCTGCGAGACACCCTTCGGGGTCATAGTTGTAGAAGTATGCGTATCCGGCTCCGATACTGTTATTGAGTGCTGTTTCTGTGACAATAATCTTGCCGTTGTCTGCTGCTACCGAGTGTCCGTAGTTGTAGTTATTGTTGGGGGTTGTCGGAACAAGTCTGATATCTTCGACCCATTCCATTCCATTGTGTGTATACACATATGCTTTGCCGCTCCCATCGTGTCTTGGAGCAGTGATCACGATCATCGACTCGTCAGAAATCGCGACTGATCTTCCGAACTGATCTTGGGTTCTACCGTCTGATGGGATGATTCGTTGTTGTTCTATCCATTCACCATTGATATTTTGATACACGATTGCAGTGCCGGTCCCTAGAACGATATCAGGTTTGTCCTCCGGATAATTATCTTCGAGTGCGCCTACAACGATGAGGTCATCGCGTACCGCTACTGATATTCCGAAGAAGCCATATTCTTGAACATTCGTGGATTCGAGGGTCTGGTCAAAGGTCCAGACGCCATCTTGATACTCATAAATCGCGGCCATGTTCATTTCGTATGAACCTATGACCAAGGTGTCATTGTCGAGTGCAACTGAATCAGTTGGCCATGATTGGATTGATGATCCGAATATTGTCTCTAAGGGGATCGTTTGTTCATGCTGCCACTGGTTCCCGTCGAAACGATAGATGTAAGTTCTTATGTTGTCGGTTCTCAGGCCTGCAACGACCGCGATGACATCTTCGGAAGCTGCTACAAAAATTCCAAACTCATCTTGCACTACAATATCATCGGGTTGGAGTGTGTGTTCGTAAAGCCAATCTGTCCCATCGAATCGGTAGATCCTCGCTGCCCCTGATTGTTGGATTGACGAGTCATATGCGTGAGGTATGCCAATCACGAGCATCTCATTATGTAGGTCGACAGTGTGCCCAAAGGTTATTTCAAGCCCATTACCACTTGGGTTTCCTTCAAGTACCCATTCGGACCCATTGTGTCGATAGACAAACACTGAGGTTGTGTCGCGAGCGGCAACAACTGCCACATCGTTATCAATCGCGACATCGCCGCCATAAGTATACTCGATCCAGCCGATTCTCTGATCCTCAATGAAGACGCAATCTTGACTCAATGCAGTGTGTGTGATTGAGAGTAGTGAGATTATTGCGATTTTTATGATATTCATATTTTCTCCTGTTTAGTTTAAGTATTCTAGCATACTCAGTTTTCGTTTTCAATTAGAGTGTATAGTTGCAATACACCAGCAGGTATCCCCCTTTCGCTCACCTCTTGGCGAGTAAAGGAGGATTGGGGATCATCCATCCACCAAAGACCTCCTTTGCCCGAAGCGGTCAAGGGAGGGTGCCGTCCTGAAGCGGGGCGTGGAGGGGGTGAGGAGTGGGCTTTACCAGGGTCCTTCGTGGGCCATTGGTAATGTTTTGTTGTGTTCTCGTTTGATAAAGCATGTGTTGGAGCAGGGAGTTGGGTTATGCACATCTCGGAATGTGGACAACTTTATTGTTTGACAGCATGGCGGTAGATTGATAGTCTACTTGCAATCACATTCACTCCAGACGATGGGACAATGTCAATGAGCAAGAAATGGAAAGCGTGCGCGATCGGTCTGTGTATTGGTCTTCAAAGCTGCGGGGAGCTTCGGCAGCTTGAGCCTTCGATGAAGGTGAATCAAGCGAATGCAAAGGAGCTGAAAAACGGAGTCTCGCAAACGCTCGATCTGCTGGCGCCGTTAGCGGGAAAGATCATCGAACTCGAACTCATCGAACGCAGGCGTGACATTGCATTGGGTCTCAATGAGATGGCCGGGCACATCGGTGTCTCGGAATCCATATCAGTCGGAGATATTGAGGCAGCCTTGGATGATCCTGATTCTGACTTTACGAAGACTTTAGGAAGGATTCAGTCCGCTCTTTCCGCGAACAATGGGGATTCGCAGAAGGAGCGTGATATCCGAGCGAAACTGAAAGCGGAGTATCCGGTCTACGCAGCATTGAGCGTTGACCCGGGTTTGAAGGAAGAAATTGTTGAAAGCATCAGAATAGTCTGGGTTCTTGAAGATGAGAATCGGTCAGATGGTCAGACCGTTGTAGAGCAACAAGCTTTGTATCACGAGCTCTCATTACCATTTTCGTATTACACAGATATTTTGGAGCTGAAGGGCACGGTTGAAGCATCCATCGCGGACTATCGGAAGACGGTCGTTCAACAACTCCATCTTCTTGAGCTTCATGCCGAGCTTTTCGTCTTTGCGGCGGAACAACAAGTTGATGTCAACAGAGTGTTCACGGAGCTTCTCGGAGATGAGGGGTTTGAATCACAAGTACTCGCGCTCATCGGCAGCGAAAGCGTTCAAGACGACGCAAAGATGGTGTTTGATTCCATCCGGGAACTCAGCGGGGTCCTTGATACAGCAATCGAAAAGGATTGAGAGCATGGTGTATGAGAAAGCGTCCAACAACACGAACATAGGAAGAGGTTTTTTATGAATCCGAAGTTGTCAGAAATTAAGCCGCTGATCGATAAGTTGTCTTCACCGGGAGTCAGCTTATCCGAAGACGAAAAAAAGAAGGTTGCTCATATATTGGTTAGCAGTGGGATCACGATTGCAATGCTTGAAACCAAATCAGACAATCTACGCAGAAAGCTCGTTCATTACAAAAATGCTTCCGCTGCAAGCTCAAGTGTTCGTTCATCGACATTGGTTTCGCTCAAGCAGTTCAAGCCTACTGCGTCTACTGTCGACAGGAATACTGCGATCAAGGCTGCCAATCAACTGCGTGCAGATATCAAGGACCAGAGCGTCCAGACCAAAAACGCGATCGCGGGATTGAAGTTTGCGGTCAAAGTCGCAGGGAAGTTTATCTGACATCCGTTGTCACGCTCAGTCGCAACCCAACCTTGCCAACGCTCCCTCAGATGGTTTGGTACGATTGATTCGCGGTTCATCCGACCAACTGCGCCGAGTTCGATCAGGTACACGCGAGGCTTCATATTGATATCTTGGTTGTGCTTTCCCGGAAGAATCAGCTTGGTCGAGGTTCTTTATTCGGCTCGCTTGCGTCGCGTTCTGGAGATGACTCCGAGCGAGAGAGCGAAGAAGGAGGAGGGGGATGGGACGATTGAGTAGGTCCCGGTCGTTGCGTCGAATCCGGCAAACTCGAGGTTATCGAGGAGGTTGGTGATGTTGATAGAACTGAAGTCACCAATGAAGATTTCAGCGTTCAAGAGCCTGTAGACCCCGGCTTTTTCGATCCGGTTGAGATCGAGGTTGAGGGTGCCTGCGAGGGTCAGGCTTTGTTCAACATTGATGCTCGATCGGTAATCGACGGCCTCGATGTTGAGTTCGGACCCCTCATGAAGGACGAGATCCTGACTGAGCACGAGCGTGCTTAGATCAATGAGGGTGATCGTGGAGTTGTTGGTCATGGATTGCATTGAGACATATGCGTCGTCGAGGCGGAGGAACCCGTAGTTGTTGAGTGTTTGGAAGGTCGTGATCGTGTTGTCTGATGATCCGATGACGCCGTAGTTCTCGACAGTTGGGTTGAAGGTCAATCGACCACTGTCCTCAGTAGAGACGATGAATCCTTCATTCCGGATGATTCTTGCAGGATGGAGACCAATGAAACGCATATGGCCGGTAACAAATGCCGCAGCGCCCAAGTGGAGATCTCCGCCGTGGAGTCGGACATTCATCTGGGTGGAGGTGCTCAAGGTGGAGAGTCTTGAGTTAAAGAAGCTGATCCCGTCATCGTAGTACTGTTCACCAAATCCGATGTGCCCGTTTTGGCCTAGGACAAGACCACCATTGCGGATGGTGATGTCATCGAAGATGACCTTGGTGTATTGCGTGCCTCCCGGCTCAACATCAACGAGGAGGTCTCCTCCTGTGAACTCGACATTGGAGATGTAGCCATGGTAATCGCTGAACTTGAGCCAATCTCCGCTGAGGTCGATGGTCCCGTTGGTAATCTCTCCGCGATAGCCACCTGATCCACCAGGGTTGTCGTAGGTGAGGTGAAGATCTCCTCCGAAGGTGTTCGAGTCGATCGTCGACCCTCCGAGATTGAATCGTCCAGTGATCTCGATGCGAGATGTCGAGTCGCGCTCAAAATTTCCAAGACCTGAGAGGTTGAGCGAACCAAACCGCACGAGTGCATGATCACTGACACTGATCAATCCAGAGTTCGTCCAAACTTCTTTATCTGGGTTGTCGGCTGAAAAATTCCCAGTAATTTCTAAGTATGATCCGGGGCCACTGACCTCGATCAGTCCAGAGTTGGTGAAATGGATGTCGGTCCCGTTATTGGTGACATGGGTAGTGAGCGCAGCGCCTTCGTGAACACGGATGGTGCCCTCGTTGTTGCTCGCATATCGCAGATCTCCACCAACAACATCTACGAGGCCGAGGTTCTGAGTTGAGATTATCTGGGATCCCCCGCCTTCGATCCGGATAGTCCCTTTATTGATGAAGGATGCCGGGAGATAATCAGGCCAGCCAGATCCTTGAGGGCTGAGGTAGAAGTCTGTGCCGCTGATGGTCACGCCTTCCGCGATCTCGAGTCCATCAACATGGGTGATAATTTCTGTGCGTCGGGTGCTTGGGTTCTCGATGCGGATATCGAAGTCGATGTTGGATTCAATTGTGATGTGATTGCCGCCGGTAGAGGTGTGGTAGACCAGTGCTCCTTCTTTGATGTGGGTATCGGTGAGATCTAACTGTGCAGTGCTGTGAATAACCAGGTCTCCGCCGTAGACATCGAAGTTGTTGATCAGATTGGTGTGCGATGAGGATCCGCTGGTTCTGAAGTCGAACTGAGCGTCTTCTCCGATATTCATGCGTGTGTTCGGGTTGATCCCTCTGAGCGCTGCGTTCTTGAGAAGGAGTGTGCCCGCGTTGAAGTTGAATGCTTCAGCGATGTTTATGTTGCCGTAGTGTCTTTCGTCAATCTCGAGGGTTGCATCAGTCGAGTCGAGCGTGAGCGTCTGGAGGACAATATCCGGAGTCCCAAAGTCGGACTCAAACCGAACCGTATACGGCGACCCGGTCGCGTCGATCACCGCGTCCCAGAGTGTGTCTGCTGTGTTGTTGGGAAACCCAAAGGTCCACGCGGACTCATCCTCAAACATCCCGCTCCTCGCGCCGTCCCAGTAGGTCGTGACGCGCTCCTGTGCGTGAGCAGTCCCAGCAGCACTCAACAGGAAAGACGCTGCGGAAAACAAACCTGCAGCACGATACGGATTCAGAATGGTCATGATGGTCCCTACAAAATCAAGTACATATATGGAACTGGTCCACGCAGAATGTACCTCAGATTCGCCACAGTTCCAGCGAATACAAACGATTTATAAGACTGATCAAATATGCTGAGAAAGCCTCCTCCAGCGTGAGCGCTGGTGATCATGGATTCGTGTACAGTGTTGTGCATGAGTTCCACTCAAACCATCGCTGTCACTGGACCGACCGGGTATGTCGGAGGTCGGCTCGTCCCGATCCTGCTCGGAGACGAGAGCCAGGACGGATACCAGGTCCGCTGCATCGCGCGGACTCCTCGCAAGCTTGACGATCGGGAGTGGAGATCGCACAAACGCGTCAGCGTCGAGCAGTCCGACCTGTCGGACATCGAAGCACTCACTGAGATCCTGCGTGGATGCTCCGCGGCGTACTACCTCGTCCATTCCATGGAAGCGAGCGGAGAGGACTACGCAGAACGCGACCGTCAGCTCGCAAGCAACTTTGCGAATGCCGCGAAAGAAGCCGGGGTCGAGCGGATCATCTATCTGGGTGGTCTGGGAGAAGGCGATAGCCTCCTGAGCGAACACCTCGAATCGCGGAGGGAAGTCGAGCGTGTCCTGGGATCGACAGGGATCCCTGTAACGGTCTTCCGCGCCGCGATGATTATTGGTTCTGGATCGGTGTCCTTTGAGATCCTGAGATACCTCGTCGAGCGTCTGCCGATCATGATCACGCCTTCATGGGTCAAGACCGAATCCCAACCGATCGCGATCGCGGATGTGCTGCACTGGTTGGTGCGATGTCTGGAAGTCCCCGACACAACTGGTAAGGTCCTCGAAATCGGGGGCGCGGACATCGAGCCTTACCACGATCTCATGCGCACGATGGCGCAAGAACTCAAGCTCCCCAAACGCCTCATCATCCCGGTCCCTGTGCTGACCCCAAGACTCAGCTCCGGATGGATCAGCCTCATCACTCCAGTGTCGTACCGCATCGCGCGTCCGCTCGCGGATGGTCTCCGCAACCGCGTCGTCGTGACCAACGACCTGACGCAGCAGCTGATGCCCCATGAGCCGATGACTGTGCGTGAAGCGATCCGCAAAGCACTGACGCGCATCGAGACCAACGATGTCCAGACCAGATGGTCCGTCGCAGGCCCAATCCCAGGCGACCCCGACTGGGCCGGGGGGACGACCTTCGAAGACAAACGAACGATCAACATCGACGCATCCCCAGAAGCGGTTTTTAAAGCAATCTGCAGAATCGGAGGCGGACACGGCTGGTACGCCGCGGACATCCTCTGGAAAATCCGAGGCTGGATGGACACCCTCGTCGGAGGTCCCGGACTCCGCAGAGGACGACGCGACCCCGACAACATCGAATACGGCGAATCCCTCGACTTCTGGCGCGTCATCGGAATCCAACACAACGAATCGCTCACCCTCCGAGCTGAAATGAAACTCCCAGGAACCGCGATCCTCGACTTCCACCTTGATCCAAGCGAGAACAGGTGCCCCGACTCGCCGTCCCCGGCGCAGTCGGGAACGAATCCACCACAGGATCCCTGCACATCAATGACCATGACCGCCCGCTTCCGACCAAAGGGCATCCTCGGCATCCTCTACTGGTACAGCGTCCTCCCCTTCCACGGCATCGTCTTCAAAGGCATGCTCAAAGGCATCAAACGCAGCGCCGAGACCCAAAGCACATGAACCAACCAATTCAAGTTACTCATCAACCCCTCCCCAAGGGTTGATGAGTAACTTGATTGCCATCCCCACTTGGCGCAGCTTTCAGAGCCGGTCAGCGGAAATGACCCGATAAATAACCCGATCCAGCCTTGTATGTTGCTGGATCGGGTGCATACTTCCAGTATACCCCTCGCGTATTGGGTCCCGCACAGGATTACACGCGTTGTTGCTTACCACAGGAACATGACTCATGTATACCAAACACGCACTGCTTCTCTCGTCCATAGCCCTCGCTTCGATCTCAGGCTCCGCAATTGCGGATGTCGTCCTGATCGATTTCGGTCGCGAAGATCTCCAGTCCGACCCCAACAGCTACAACAACATCTACAACGCGAACCAATCCATCGGAAACGCGATCGACCACAACGGCGTCTTCACAGGGATGGGCATCGATGTCGTCGATCCGTTCTTCCAATCCGGCCAACCATCGTCTTTGGGAAGTGAAAACCCGATGGGAGACGCGGCGCAGTTCGCAGCCAGCGCGACAGACGACTACTTCTTCGGACACACAGGAGCATTCGCAGGCGAAGCTTCCAACCCGGTCGGAATCGTCGAGTTCTCCAACCTCGACGCGAACCGCTCGTACAGCTTCACGATCTTCGCGTCTCGCACAGGAGTCAACGACAATCGCGAAGCGCAATACAACATGCTCGGCGGCAACATCGGTGTCGGATCACTCAACGCATCCAACAACGAATCAGAAGTACTCGTCATCGAGGGGATGCTCGCCAACGACGACGGAATCATCACCCTGAGCGCGTTCGCAGGTCCCAACAACGACAACGGCAACAGCTTCTTCTACCTCGGAGCGATCCGGATCGACTCCGCTCCGATCCCTGCTCCAGGTGCCGCAGCACTCCTCGGACTCGCGGGTGTGTTCGGTAGTCGTCGCCGAAGAACAGCGATCTGATTCCTGCTCAAACACTTCCCAGTGAGTTCATCAAGCCCCACCCAGGCTTGATGAGTACCTTGATGTGCTTGGTGATGCTTCCAATAGAACAAACAGTCTGCATCCAGATCAATCAAGGCTCAGCCGATTCCAGCCGTGCGTTTTCGCGTGTGTTGATTTCGTCAAAGAGGATCTTCGTTCCGCGTCGCACTCGACTCAGATTCACATAATCATTCAACGCATCGGTCTTGTCGCTGATGAGCGCGTAGACCATCGCGCCTCCGACATACTCGCGTGCGATCAGGATGCAGTGGGGGTTGTCTGGATCGTCGATCGCTTCGTACCCGATTGCTTCAGGTTCTTCGTCTGAATCTGATTCCGTGCCGTTCATCTTGTCGATCGCTTTCATCGCAGCCGCGAACGGATCGAGCTCTGGGACTGATTCCGCTTCAGCGAGCTGAGGACATCCATCGAGCTCCGCGCGGTACACTTTCATCTCTTCAAACGCTTGTTTGAGCGGCACATCCTCACGCTCATCGACCCAGACAACGATCGTGCTGGTCGATGCGTGTTCCTTGTGTCTGAGGATCCAGTACTCTGGTTTGAGGCCGTGTCTCGCGTGCCAACCGGAGTGGAGCGTCCATGTCTCAACGCGATGGGGTTCCTTCGTTTCGTTCGCATTGGGTTCAGCAGAGAGCACACCCACAAAGACACACGCGAAGAGCAGAACAATCAACCGGATACCCATACCAACACTCCTTCGTCCCCAAGTTCATCAAATCAATACATTCACAACTTCGATTTATTATACGGCTGGTCACAGTTGACCCCAAACCGCTTACAGATCGGATGCTCATGCGTGCAGTTCGGACGAGCGCTGCAGTTGTAGCGTCCATGCAGCACGAGCATGTGACCGATCTCCGACCAGCGTGGACGCGGGAAGAGCGCCATCAGCAGCTTCTCGATTTTGTTCGTATCGAGCTTGGGATGATCCACGATCCCGAACCTCCAGACCAGACGCTGGACATGCGTATCGACTGTGATCCCGTCGTTGATCCCGAACGCGTTCCCCAGCACGACATTCGCGGTTTTGCGTGCGACCCCTCGCAGCGTGAGCAGGTCTTCCATCGTGCCGGGGACTTCTCCGCCGTAGACATCGCAGACGCGGGTCATCGACGCGTGGATCGACTTCGCTTTATTCCGGAACAACCCGATCGTCTTCACATACGGCTCAATCCCCTCCGGACTCGAAGCTGCATAATCAGCAGGAGTGGGGAACGCATTGAAGAGTCCTGGAGTCGCTTTGTTGACTCCAGCGTCAGTGGACTGTGCAGAGAGGATCGTCGCGATCAGCAGCTCGTGAGGGGTCGTGAAGTCCAGCTCACACTTGGAATCGGGGTAGTGCTTCCGCAGCGCATTGGCAAGCTTGAGCGCGTGGGCCTTGTCTTCCTTGCTGACCTCAGGGAGCGCAAAGGGGATGTCGCGGAGACCCTTGGGGTTGTCCTTGCCCTTGGGATGAACGCCTTTTGATGCGGATGAATGTGAAGATTTGGTCTTGGAAGCCGTCTGATTGCTCATGGAGGATGCTAGGAGCGGGATCTGGTCGAAATTCCCCAAAAAACCCCCTAGATCGCTGGCAAGCGGAGCAATATCGGTCATATTTGAGTTGAGAACTGAATCTACGCACACTCTGGGGAGTCACCATGCGCATCACATTGCCTGCACTTTCAATCATTGCCCTCGCAACATCTGCTCACGCAGGGGTTGCCTACTCCTTCGAGACCGACGCTCAAGGATGGTCCATCGTCAACGACGGCACAGGATTTACCTGGGACGACACGATCGGGAACAACGGACTCGGAGCGATCCGCGCTCGCGATGTCGTCAGCGGCAACATCTGGCTCTTCTCCGCACCGACCGAAGACCTTGGGAATCTCAGCGGACTCTACAACAACTCCATCTCCTACGACATCCTCGGCATCACAGGATCCCACACCAACCTCGGCGGAGATCGCGCCGACATCATCCTCACAGGAGCAGGACTCTCCATCGGGATCGACGCGGGAACCCAACCAGTCAACGACCAATGGACCTCCGCATCCGCGCTCGTCTCTGTAGCCGCTGACTGGAGAATCATCAGCTCGTTTGCAGACGCGACCCTCACCGGTTCGCTCGCAACGCAAGGTCAGATCGAATCCGTCCTCGCCGACATGACCGGACTCTACATCCGAGGCGAGTACACCAACGGCGGAGACGCAACCGCGATCGACAATGTCGACTTCGTCCCCTCCCCAGGCGCACTGGCA
The DNA here is from genome assembly GCA_051252395.1 of Phycisphaerales bacterium. Classification (GTDB taxonomy): domain Bacteria; phylum Planctomycetota; class Phycisphaerae; order Phycisphaerales; family UBA1924; genus UBA1924. The sequence continues at coordinate 181,697 of JBPOFX010000001.1, forward strand.
CTCCTCGGACTCGGAACCCTGACCGCCGCGCGTCGTCGTCGAGCGTAATACACGAACGAATCAACAGTCTTTATTCAACGAACACTCGTTGTGACCCACCCGAGAAGATCATCATCCCCCCAAAAGGGTTGATGATCTTCTTCTTTTTCAACACCCTATTCAGCTTTCCTTGGTCGTGATCCCAAGCCCATCACCAGACCCCACGCTCGTCCACACCGCAAGCACCAAACACGCAAACACCCCAACCAGCAACCCCTTGAGCGAGTTCGCGGCCTTCTCATGATTCGACATGAACGAATCCTTGAAGAAGTCTGCGACCTCCGTGTCCCCGAGCTTCGCAGCCTCCCAGTAGTTGCTCAGATCATCCGTCATCCCAGGCATCAACAAAAACAAGTGATAACTCAACACCCCCATCGTCATCAACAGCAGCACACTCCGCAGCACACGCGTCAACGAACTGATCGCGTACCCCTTGATGATCATCGCGATAAACGATCCCAGCGCCAGCGACGCACAGACAAACTGCGCTGTATCGACTCCAAGAAAGATATTCCCAGCGACGATCCCCGCCGTGAGTGTGGAGTGGTCCCCCTCGTACCCCGGATACGATCCCAGCGTTGGTTTAAGCTTCCCCATCATCGGAAAGATCACCGCCGCGACGACCCCGCTCAGCGCGATCGCTCCCATCCATACACTGAGCGCCAGCACATGAACCAACTCAAACACCCGCATCGCTGTACTTGGTTTCTTCATCCCCGATCCTAGCGCGATCATACCGTGTTCCCAGCATTTCAAGTGACTCATCAACCCCCACCCAGGGGTTGATGAGTCACTTGAATCGGTACGGAGTGGGAGTCTTGGATATGAGTGGGCGGGTGCCCTGTTTACAAGCAGCAAAGGTTGGTTCTTTCCAAGAACAAGATCAACGACGACTTCTCTTGTTTCGCTCAGTCATCAGTAGTTTCCAGCATTGCTGCCATTCAGACCTGAGACTGATCTCATGTTCTCTGATGATTTCCTCCTCCAGCCCGAGCACACGCTTGAGTCGTGCTAGGTGATCAGTCGTCCACCCTTTTTCATCAAGCCAGTTGATGCGATAAGCCATCAGGTAATCTTCGTAGCTTCGTGTCCAGCCATCGAAATGCATGTCGTCGCAGCCTGGTTGAAGCGTGCATCCCGGACAGATAATACTGACTTCAGGCTGACTGTCTTGATAGTACATAGCCCATTCTTTGAGGGGTTCAGCACAGATCGGGCAGTAGTAGCCGGTCTCATCATGGGGTTGTCGTAGAAAGCATCCCTTTGCAATTGTTATGGTGTCATATTCCATTCAGAGTCTCCGAGGTTCCAGATCCGCCTTCAGATACAGCGGATGCTTCGGATACCCATCCTTCGTCTGATCCAGACAGTGGGGGACGCAGACCCTCGACAACACCTCCATCACCTGCTCTCCGCGATCCATGAGTGTCCCGTGCGTGCCCCATCCTGCGATGACCAGATCCGCTTGCTTTGCGAGCCGTGCGATGTGCCGATCGTTGTCGGGACCGATCGGGTCCTCGACTTTCTTCAAGCCCTTGGGGTCTGTCGAACGCAGCGCGAAGATATTGACCACATCCATCGCGTCGAATCCCCATCGCATCGCGTAGCGATGACAGCGCGTGAGTGTTGGGTCCAGCACCTTCGCATCCGCCGTCGATGGATTGAGCAGACAGAAACACACGCGTCTGCCGCTATCACCCCAGCGTCGTCCGAGCGTGTAGCGGTATTGTTCACAGTCAGAGAACTTTGCCCAACCGCGCATCGAGATCGCTTCTGGTGCCGTGCTCATGTGAATCAGAGCTTCGCGAGTTCTTCAGGATCGAAGTCCGCGTTGGAGTAGACCTTCTGGATATCGTCGAGTTCTTCGAGTGTCTCGATCAGGTTCATCATTTTGCGGACATCATCTCCTGTGACCTCGACCGTGTTGTCGGGGATCCGAGCGATCTCCGCTTCGACGATCTCGATATCCGCAGCTTCCAGCGCGGTCTTAACCGCTTGGAACTCCGCGACATCTGTCATGATCGTCCAGGCGCCCTTGTCCTCTTCGTCGCCTTCCGGAGCGATGACATCGTCCGCTCCAGCATCAAGCACGACCTCCATGATCGCGTCCTCGTCGTACTTGTTCGCGTCGATGATGATCTGCCCCTTCGTCTGGAACATGAACGCGACGGTCCCCGCGTTGCCCATCGACCCGCCGCCTTTTTTGAAGCTGACGCGGACATCGCCGACGGTGCGTGTGTTGTTGTCTGTGAGCGCGAGGATCAGCAGCGCTGTTCCTCCTGGGCCGTAGCCTTCGTAGACGAGTTCCTGGAAGTCCGCGCCGCCTGTCTCACCCGCGCCCTTGTCGATCGCGCGTTTGATTGTGTCCTTGGGCATGTTCGCGTACTTCGCTTCGTCGATCGCGTAGCGGAGCGAGAGGTTCGAGTCCGGATCAGCACCCCCAGCACGAGCCGCGACCATGATCGCTTTGGAGCACTTGGACCACACGCGTGCCTTGACCTTGTCCTGACGCGCTTTGCGGTGCTTGATGTTCGACCATTTACTATGTCCAGCCATACCTGTTCAAACCTCTCTGTACTCTTTGGTAAGCGAATCCCGCTTGCCTCATTATTTCATCGGATCAACCGAACTGTCCATTGTATCCGATCCATCCGCGTCACTGCGATCGGGAACACTGATCCCAGCAGAGTTGGGGGCAACGCTCGGCACGCGGCCCGACTCCCCATCCGCGATCTTCTGACGCACTGAATCAAGTTCCTCACGCATCGACTCGATAATCGTCTGGTTCGCGTTGGGTTGATTCGCAAGACCTGTGAGACGCTCGCGGATCTGATCCTCAGCATCGAGCCAAGCATTGATCGCGTCGTCAAACTCGCTGAGCATCCAGAGCGTATCACCCAGATGATCAAAGATCGTCGCGTTCTCTTGACCATCCTCGCTCTTGAGTGCTTCGTTGAGCAGCCCCTTCGCGCCGCGCCGGGTCACCTTCCCGCTTGCATCAAGCTCGTCATCGAAGACACCCATCGCGTAGCGCGCCCACGCGAGCGAGTCCGTGATGCTCGACGCATCGGGTTCTGCTTCGTGCGCCCTGATCAGCAGCTGCTCTGCTTCCTCAAGATCGTCCCCATCCTCGACCATTTTGTATCCGAGATCGTTGTTCGCCCACGCATGATCCGGATCGATCTCCAGAATCGCGCGATAGATCGCACGCCCCTCGCTGTCGCGTTCGTAGAACGACGCGAGGACCCCAGCCGTGTACATCAGGTCCGCGCGAACACCAATCAAATCATCCGCAGGAGCACGCGCGATCTCATTAATCGTCCCCATCCCCCCGACCACGGCATCACGCGCCTCGACCAGCAACCCCGCACGATCGATCGCGTCCGTTGCGTTCTTGAGATCCTCAACCGAACCGATCTGACCGATCGTCCCGAACAACTCAATCGCACGCTGAGGATCGAGCATCCCATCGTTGTCCACGACGAGCCTTGACTGAAGCTCGAGGGCTGATCCAAGCGACAGTCCACGCATCAGCGACTGCGCCGCGACATTCACCAATCCGCTCCCATCCGCACCTGCTTGATCCAGTGAGCGTCGGAGCAGTGCTTCATACGAATCCATCGAAAACGAGGCGCTCTGCGCTCGCGCCAGCAGTTCGATCTGGTTGAGCGCGAGGGTCATGTCAACCGAAGCATCCTCCGATGAAGAAACATCACGATGAGCATGCTCGCGCGTCCGTTCGATGAGTTCCAGCACAAGTGCGTTGGTCTCCTCAGAAGGATTGGCCTGCGCCAGTCCTCCAAGCACGCGAACGATCCGGAGTTGATCTCCAGAGCGATACCACCAGCTCTCATGGAGCGGGACGAGTTCGTCGGGATCAAACTCGCTGAGCTTCCCAACCGCTGAAGCGCGTTCGAGCCGTTCGATGCAATCCGATGGGGACATCAATCCATCGAGCCGGGACAGCGCGAGCGTGTCGGCTTCCTGACGACGCGAATCGTCCGAACGGATCAATCCCTCATGCAAACGACCAACCGTTCGCGACGGATAGCGATCGTACATCGCCGCGAGTGCTTCCTCGGCCCCCTGTTCGTCCCCCGCAAGGACCATGAGCCGTGCCCGTGCGCCTTGGAGATCCACCGAACCGGGCATCTGTTCGAGCTGTCCGTCGAGCCAATCGAGTCCGCGCACGATCGCTTCCTGATCGCTTCCAGTGTGCTGGGTTGCCCAGATGCTCAGGAGCAGATCGGTCCCGATCTCTCTCCAAGGATGCTGCGCGTGCGTCTCGATGAGCGTCCGCTCTGCTTGGGTGAGCAGCGCCATCGCTTGCTGTCCATCGCGTGCCTCTCCGCCGCTTGCTTCTCCGCCTGCGGCGCCTGCGAGTTCGTGCGCTCGGATGAGTCCTGTGATCGCTGAGCCGGGGAGTCGTTGTCCGAGCGAGCGTGTGAGTGATCGCAGCGCCTCGATATCCGCCGCGGGACCGGTCGATCCGCGGATCAGGATGAGCTGCTCGTAGATTTCTTCGTCATAGGGATCAAGATCAATCGCTCTGCTCAGCGCATCGAGTGCACTCAATGGATCCGAAGCTTGGACGAGTTTCTTCCCAAGCAGCAACCACCCCGATGCGTTGTCCGGATCCTGCTGCGTCGCAGTGCGAGCGACCTCGATCGCTTGATCGATCCGGCCCATCCCGATGAGCGTATCAACCAGAAGCCCGCGATCATGCAGGTTGAGCTGCGATTCCATCTCGATTGCCTGTTCGATCGATCGAATACCATCGTCCGCATGTCCCGCCATCAACGCGGCGCGTCCACGCGTGATGATCCAGGTCGCTGATCCATCGACTGACTCCGCTGATTGTCCAAGCTCCATCGGACGCTGGATCTCCATCGCGATCATGCTCGAGAGCAAGCGTGAAGCATCGGTCTGCAATGAGCGTTGAGCGAGTTGCTCTAGCAGTTCACTCGGCTTTCCATCAATCCGGATCAACGAGCTCGCAAGTGTAGGCGAAATGGAAGGCGATTCACGCACGATCCGCAGCGACGCTTCGATGCGAGCACCACGATCCGCGAGTCCCGCGAGCATCCGCTGACACGCGACCGCTGACACAACTTCAGGGTCCGCTTGAGCGATCAGCTCAACAGGATCTCCGATCCCGCGTTCACCCAGTCCGCTTTCACTCAATCCGAGCAGCATCCCAAGCACGGCTCGTCTCCGCGAGATCGTGACCGTTTGGTCTGAAACAAACTCTGACAACGATCCCACAACCATCGATCCAACAAGCGGATGCTCACCGATTGTCGCAACGAGGTTCTGGATATCCGCTGAATCGTTCCCTGGATTCGCTTGGATCCATTCGAGGAGTGTCATCGCACTGAGGGCGCTGTGTCCGTTGAGCAGATGAGCCGCGACGCGTCTTCTGAGGAGTTCGGTTGGTTCGTTGTTGACGATCGCGCCCGCACTGGTGTACGCATCCATCGCGCGATCGGGCTGGTCGATCACAAGCCAAGCGTCTCCCGCAGTCGCGAGCTGCTCGGCGCGTTTGGAGTAGAGCTGGACCAGTTCCCTGCGATACCTCGGTTCGCGTGCGGCCGGTCCATCGAGCATCGCGACCGCATCGGTCATGACCTCCGCGCCCGCGCGATATGAACCGGTCTCGATGAGTGCTTGTCCGAGCATGATCCCGCACAGGAGCCGTCCCGCGTCATCGTTGGTTTGTTCGTCGGCCCAAACCCTCCCGCTCAGATCGATTACCTGCTCAGGATCAGCGCTGACCCCCATCGCGGAGTACACGAGCGCACGCGTCGTCGTATCCCCAAGATTCACGGCACGAAGATACGCATCCGCAGCTTGCACCCGGTTCCCGGATTTCATGTACGCATCACCCAGCCCGATCAGCACATCGGTCGAGTCCGGCGCCGCGACCATCAGCTGCTCGTAGATCGCGATCGCTTGCGCATGATCCCCTTCGAGCATCGCTGAGCGTGCTCGCACATACCCCTTGGCAAGCTGCGGGATCAACGGCGTGTCATCATCAGCATCTTCGTCACTCGCATCCGACTTGATGAGATGCGCGTCTTTGCGATCGAGCACATCATCGAGTACTTGTTCGATGGATCGGTGCGCCTTGCCGTACGCGGCGCTCCCTACTCTGAGTTCTGCGAGCTGTCCTCCAAGGATCCGGTTCGCGAGGTCGCGAGATGGATCGGATGGTTCGAGTGCTTCTCGTTCTGCGAAGACTTCGAGTTTGGTCTGTGAATCCAGTCCTTCCGAGCTTTCGAGATCTTGGAGGTACTGCTTCTGGACACCGATCGCTGAACTCTGTTTGGATCCATTGGCGCACCCGCTGAGCATGCTCAGAGAGAGCGCGAGAGAGACGCCGACGCTACCGATGACGCCCAAGCTGACTGTCTTGTTCGCATCATCGCCGCCGGAGTCGTGTCTTTGCATTTATGAACCGCTTTCAAACGAGATGAGCCAACGCTCAAGCCGGGTGTAGGTTTCCAGTGTCTGATTCGCTCTGATCGAACGCTCAAGGGTCGCCGCGATGTTGTCGGGATCTTTCGCGTTTCCGATCAGGTCCGCTTTGTGGAGTGCGCGTGCGATCTTCGCGTCTAGCGGGAGCGCGTGCGCCTCAAGACCAAGCAGGAGAACGCGCGAAACGACGAAGCGTGGGAGGGATTCGATCGAGGTCAGAAACTCTCGCGCATCCCGCTTCCCCATCCCACGCAAAGGCTCAAGCGTCAGCTTCTGGTTGAGCACAAAGATTGCACGCAACGATTCGATCAATCGCACCGACCGATCCTCTGCTCGTTGGTAGCGGGATCCAAGCAATGCCTCGATCTCATACGGGAAGCACACACGCAGCTCGTTGTAATCAACAAACTGGTCGTGGATCTTGCTCATGACCTTCTGCGCGTTCTCGATCGTGGATTCCCACAAGAGCATCGAAAAGATCAGTTCATGCACAAGCGGCTCTTCGCAGCCTCCAGGCATCGGGACCAGCGACAACGCATCGACCGGAGTGTTCCACTCGTCCTTGCTCCCGATCGCCGCGAGCACTGTCTCAGCGTTGTAGGTCTCGTCCACGCTCACCGTGAATCTCCGTCCTCGGCCTGTTCTGCAGGAAGCTCTGTTGGTGTGTCCTGAGGCTCAACCAGAATTTCAGCGTCCCCCTGCTCGTCCTTGCGGAACGGATCGGATGCGAGCAACTCGGAGATGACCTGCTGCTCTCGCATGCCGTGGTCGTACTCGAACTTCAGGGTTGGCATTTCTTTGAGGTGGATCCGATCCATGACATCCCTGCGGATCCGCTTACCCGCGGCACGCAAGCCGTGCATTGTCAGGTCCGCGCGTTCCTGTGGGAGCACACTGATATACGCTTTCGCGTTCTTCAGATCGTCGGTGATCTCGACTTTGGTGACCGTGATCAAGCCTCGGATTCTGGGATCGTTGAATCCCTTCGCGATGACTTTCTGGAGCTCGCGTTGCAGGGTTGAAGAAATTTGCTGTGCTCGTCGCTTCATACTGTTGCCTCCGCGCGTGCGTACATCTCACGCTCAAGCTCACCCAGATCCTCGTCCTGCTCATGGGTCATGAGCGAATCGCCTCGAAGGATCTCTCTTGTGGAGTCCACGACTTCGCAATCAAGCATCGATCGAACCCGGTCCATCACCCGATCGAGTGTGCGTCCCGCGATCATCCCGGAGTTGGACACGACAGACACGCCGAGCACGGCTTTGTTCCACACATCGAGCGCGCCGACCTCAGCAACACTCACCATGTGGTGACGATGACACGAGTCCTTGATCGATTTGACAACACTCCGCTTGTCCTTGAGGGACATCGCGCCGGGAATATCAAGCTCGATCTGGAGAACTCCGATCACCATACTTCATTACCTTTGCTCATCGTGTGAGAACGACCCTGCTCAATCAAGCGTTCGCTTGATCTCGATACTCTTGTAACACTCGATGACATCGCCGACCTTGATGTCGTCGTATCCAGCGACCTTCATGCCGCATTCCATGTTGTTGCGGACTTCCTTCGCGTCGTCCTTGAAGCGTTTGAGCTGCTCGAGCTTGCGGTTGTTCTCAACGACCACGCCGTCGCGTGTAACGCGGATGAACGCGTCACGCTGCACGATGCCATCGGTGACATAGCAACCCGCGATCGCGCCGACCTTGGAGACCTTGAAGACCTCGCGGACCTCTGCGTGTCCCAGGACCTCTTCGCGGATTTCTGGAGCGAGCATGCCTTCAGCAGCTTTCTTCATGTCCTCGACGATGTGGTAGATGACCTGGTAGTTGCGGATCTCGACGCCCTTGGTTTCAGCGAGCGTTCTGCCCTTCGCGTTTGCGATGACATTGAACCCAATGATGACCGCGTTGGATGCGTTTGCGAGCAGGATGTCCGACTCGGTAATCCCGCCGACTGCGGAGTGGATGACTCGGACCTTGACCTCGTCTCCAGAGACCTTCTCGATCTCGGACTTGAGGACATCGACCGAACCCTGCACATCTGCTTTGAGGACCACAAGGATTTCCTTGAGCTCGTTCTCAGCCATCTGCGAGAACATCGAATCGAGTGTGACCTTCGGCTGAGCAAGCTGCTCGAGACGCTCACGCTCACGACGCTGATCCGCGGCTTTCTCCGCTTCCTTGAGTGATCCGACACAGTAGAACTTGTCGCCCGCATCTGGGAGATCGTTCATGCCTGAGATTTGGACAGGAACCGGTGGGAGTGCCTGCTTGATCCGTTTGCCGTGATCATCGGTGATGTCACGCACACGACCAAACGCTCGGCCCATCACAATAAAGTCGCCGACTTTGAGCTCGCCTTCCTGGACAAGGATGTTGGCGACATTCCCGCGACCACCCTCAGGCTTCGCTTCGATGACGGTGCCCTGTGCTTGACCGGAGTAGTCTGCTTTGAGTTCGAGGATCTCTGCTTGGAGATCGAGGATATCAAGCAGGTCCTGGATACCGATGTCCTTGATCGCACTCGTGCGGATAACTTCGGTATCTCCACCCCAGTCGGTTGGGTTGAGTCCATGCTCGGCGAGCTGACCCAGAATCTTCTGGATGTTTCCGTCGGTCGCTTGTTCCTTATCGATCTTGTTGAGCGCGACGATGATCGGAACGCCCGCGGCTTTCGAGTGCGAGATCGACTCGATCGTCTGAGGCATCACGCCGTCATCCGCCGCGACCACAAGTACCACGATGTCCGTGACATTGGCGCCGCGTGATCGCATCGCGGTAAACGCTTCGTGACCCGGGGTATCAATAAAGGTGACGAACTTCTCGGTATCCCCAGCCTTCACCGGCACGCGGAACGCGCTGGTCGCTTGGGTAATCCCGCCCGCTTCGCCGTCGGCGACATTTGCTTTGCGGATGCGGTCGAGGAGCGAGGTCTTGCCGTGGTCAACATGGCCGAGGATCGTGACGATCGGTCCGCGAGCACGCTCATCGGAACGGTCACGCTCAGCGAACTGCTCAGCGACCTGTTCTTCAGCGCCCTTCGCTTCGACGACTTCGAGCTCGATGTCCCAGTCGATCATGATCTCCATCGCTTTCTCCGAGTCGATCCCGGAGTTGATGTTGGAGATGACGCCCTGCATAAAGAGCTTCTTGATGATGTCCGCGCCCTTGACGCCGGTCGCTGCTGAGAGGTCCTTGATCGTGAACGGCTCAGCGATCGAGACCTTCCCGCCAACCTTCGCAGGTGACTGGTTCGCGGCTGCCATCGAACGCATCTGGTTCTGACGACGCTGGAGGTAGCCACCCGATTGCTTCAGACGAGCATCGCGTTCCGCGAGGTCCGCGGCACTCCATCCGGAGTTCGGTGCGCCCTCTGGACGACGCACTCCAGATCCACCTGGTGAACGACGACGCGTGCTTCCGCCGCGTGGTGCTCGGCCTTCGGATGGTGGCATTGAAGGGTCGTATCCGCCGCCTCCGCCGCCGCCTTGGTAGCCTCCACCATCACGAGGAGGTGGACGACGACGAGGTGGGTCGATCCGTTCGGGTGCTTCAACGCGGATGACCTTTGGTCCTGAAAGCTTGATCGATTTCTTCTGCAGGTCCTCGATGCGAGGTCCAGCAGGGGTGATCACAGACGGACGAGTCGGGACATTCATCTGAGGCTTCACGGTTGGAGCTTCAGTCTTCTCAGGAGCACTCGCTGCAGGAGCAGTGGTCTTGGTTGGACTGGAGTCTTTCGCTTGCTCGTCTGATCCGGAGTCCGCTGCTGGAGCTGGAGCCGCGGGAGCCTTTGGTTCGCTCGCAGGGGCGACTGTCTTGGCAGCTGGAGCTGGAGGCGCCGCTTTGGAAGGTGCCTTCGCAGCAGCATTGGGAGCAGCGGGTGCTGACGGGGCAGCCGCTTTGGCAGCAGGGATCTTGGTCGCTGGAGGTGGTGGGGGAGGAGCAACAGCGGTCGCTTTGGGAGATGCTCCAGCGTCGTCGCTGTCATCACCATCAGCTTGCTTCGCTTTGGTTGCTTTCTTGGGAGAGCGTGCTTTCTCAAGATCGACCTTCTCGGTCTTCTCGACAGCAGTATGCGGCGACTCCTCAGTGTTCTCACTGCTGAACCACTCGCGGACCGTCTGCTCAAGCCCGATCGAGATGGTGGACATGTGGTTTTTGATGACATCCTTTGGGATGCCTTCCGCATGACATTTCTCGACGATTGCTTTTGATTTGATTCCGAGTTCTTTTGCGAGCTCGAAGATTCGTGTATTAGCCAAGTGGTCCTCCGTTCGATGAACGGTCAGTAGTTCAGTCTCTGATCAAACGCTTCAAAAACCGCGTTGATCACTCCATCCAGATTCAATCCGATCAGCCGCCGAGAATATCCGACGCCCGATCCTCTGCTTCAGCTGATACTTCAGCTTCCGCTTCTGCTTCTTCAGTGAGCGGTGCCGATCCGATCGCGCCTCCCAGAATCGCTGCGGCTGCAGCTTCTGGGTTGTCCGATGGATTGACATCGCCTGAAAGAATCGACGAGGCCGCCGCTTCTTCCTCTGCACGCTTCGCGGCAGCTTCTTCCTTCTCGCGTGCCTGTTCTTCAGCGACAATCTTCGCACGAGCCGCACACAACGCGACCGCTTCCAGAGCAACCTCTGGAGTCAACTCGAGCTCTGCTTCAAGCACTTCCGCACCGATCTCTTCGATATCGAAGACCGTGATCATGCCGAGTGCCGCGAGACGATCGACCTTGTCTTCTGTGACGCCTTCGATCTGGGTCAGTGTTTCCGACAAGATCGTCAGTCCCTTGGTGAACTCTTCCGGAGTCAGGATGTCTACATCCCAACCGGTCAGACGAGCGCCGAGACGCACATTCTGTCCACGCTTCCCGATCGCGAGCGAGAGCTGGTCGTCACGCACGACGACGGTCGCGCGTCCAAGCTCGAAGCACAGCGAGATTTCATTGACTTCCGCAGGCTTGAGCGCGTTGGCGATCAGGATCTGCGATGATTCGTTCCAGCGGACGATGTCGATCTTCTCGCCGTTGAGTTCTTCGACGATCGTCTTGATGCGTGAGCCTCGGATACCAACGCAGGCGCCGACCGCGTCGACCTTGGAGTCGATCGAGGAGACAGCCATTTTCGTGCGGTATCCCGCTTCGCGTGCGATTGCTTTGATCTCGATCGTGCGATCGAGGACTTCTGGGACTTCGACCTCGAACAGGTACTTGATAAAGTCAGGATGCGCCCGGCTCAGGTAGATTTTGACCTGAGCACCCATGTCCTTGACATCGAGCACAAACGCACGCACACGATCTCCAGGCATGAACTGCTCGCCTGGGATCTGCTCGCTGCGGAGCATGACACACTCGGCGCGATCGACCTGGACGATCAATGCGCCGCGATCGTATCGCTGAGCGGTGCCGGTCACGAGCTCGCCTTGTCGTCCTGCGAACTCTTCCATGAGCGATTGACGCTCGTCGTCGCGGAAGCGTTGGATCATGACCTGTTTGAAGGTCTGAGCCGCGATTCGGCCAAACTCTTCTGGGCTGATTTCGAGCGGTTCGTCGTAACGGAACAAGCTGATTTCGCCGGTTAGCGGATCAACGGTACATGAGAACTCCTCTGCGTCGAGCGTTCCGAAGAACTTTCGACACGCAGAAACCATCGCGGCTTCAAGGTCAGCGATCAGCAGGGATTTTTCAACGTTGCGCTCGCGAGCAATGCCGTCAAGGATCCGCATCATTTCTTGGGTATTCATCATGGACTCCGTCATCTAAGTTGCTTGGTTGTCGTGCGGCTTCTTTGCCGCGGATTCGTTCAGCTCGTTGGTCATCCAGCGAGCACAGCTGTTCTGAAAAGATGTCATAAAACACAAACGACCGGCGACTCCTGAAGAGTTCCGGTCATGCATCTCCGATCAACCCCTTGCATATAGCTACAGGGACCGATCGCGATCGAGTTGGACGATCAGATCATTTCATGATCCGCGTCCTTTCCCGACTGGTGCCCCAGAAGTGGGGGACTCGGCTGGAAAGGCCAATCACCATCATTGTGCACAACCATCGTTCATACAAAGGTCTCCAATCAGCAAGCATTCCACGCCTGCATGCTGGAAGTCTAGAACAGCACCCGGACAGGATCAAACGCAGTCATTATATATAGCTTTCCCTGACCCACTGTGAGCCAGGTGTTGGTGATGTGGCAATTTGCCCACCCAACCGGAGCTCTGGTCAAAGATCGACCGGACGCTCGCCTTTTTCGATGCTCCGGATGACCCGGACCGCTCGATTTCCGCGATGCTGACCCACTTCTGCGAGGAACTTGGGTTCGCCTTCGACATTGATGACCGAAGGGGACTTCGCGTTGTGCGTTGTGACGATCATGTCTCCGACAGTGAGTTCGGAGAGTTCGCGGAGCGTGATCGTGGTATTGGCAAGCGCACAATCCACGGCTACTCCGGACTGATCAAGGTTTTCGGAGATTCGCTTCTCAGAGGTGTGGTCGTCATCGCTCCGCGAGACAGCGAACCAACTCTGGCTGCTCAGATCGTCCATCACAGGCTCGATCACATTGTACGGGATACACAGGTTCATCGTCCCTGCACGCGACGACATCCGCATCTCCAATCCGATCACCATCACGACTTCGTTCGGTGGGACGATCTGGACAAGCTGCGGGTTCGATTCATGCGCGACAATTTTGAACTCAAGCTCTTTGACGCTGCTCCATGCTTCGCTCAGCGATGCGAGTCCGCGTCCGAGCACATTGGAGATCAGTCGCTGTTCGATCGGGGTCATCGGGCGTTGCGGGATAAACAGGTCGAGATTGGTCCCGCCGAGCAAGCGATCGATAATTGGATAGATAATCAAAGGCGAGATCTCGAGACACATCTGTCCCTCGAGCTTGTCCGTCTGGATCAGGTTGTAGCTGGTTGGGTTGGGGAGTCCTGAGACGAACTCGCCGTAGGTCATCTGCTCACATGCCGCGACGCGGACCTCGACGATCGTGCGGAGGAATCCGGAAAGTGACGCGCCGAAACTGCGTGCGAATGCTTCGTGGAGGGTTTCCAGCGCGAGCATCTGGTCTTTAGAGACACGCTCAGGACGCTTGAAGTCGTATTGACGGACCTCGATGTTGTCCAGATCCTTGCGTGTGCGCGAGAAGATACTGATCTGCGGCAACGGCTCGGAGACATCGTCGTCCTCCACGGCTGCCATCAAAGAATCAATTTCATTCTGGTCGAGCATACGAATCCGCCAAGGTCATCACGCGTTCGCGGCCCCTGTACATGAGCCGCATCCAACAGTCATAGTCACTATCGGGCATCCCAGCACCGATTCTCCACGATTCAAACCCCGAAAGTCCATCAAATGCATTGATTGGGAACAATCCGAGCATCATCGGCGTTGACCCCCTCCATCGAGCCGCAACCGCGTTGGTTTCTCAAGCGATACCATTCACTGCCGGGTGCTGTACCCTCATCCTCTCAACTGCACGAACTGTGTGCAGGAATCGACCGACGACCACGGAGTCCAGAAGCATGTTCACCCGAATCTGTTCAGTCCTTGTAGCTCTGCAACTCGCGTTGCTCGCGAGTCTAACGCATGCTCAGCCTTCCTTTGGTGGATTCGGAGGGGCAGAATCGGATACTCCGGTCATCATCTCGACGGCGCTTTCTGACCAAGCCGTGGTCCCAGGCGCGACCTTTGTGATCGCGGTGGTGCTCGAGCACGAGGATGGATTCCATACTTGGCCCAACGAACCGATCATCCCAGAAGAGCTTGGGGACTTCCCGGCGACTGCGACGACGATCACACCCAGTCTCCCTGAAGGTCTCACGGCTGGACCGATCCAATGGCCTGACACGCACACGGTCTCCGTCCGATTCCTTGGACCCCCGATCGATCTCGTCACTTACGACGGCAAGGCGGTCGCGTACATCCCAGTCCGCGTCGCACAAGACGCTCCACTCGGAGAACTGACCTTTTCGGTAGACATCTTCTACCAAGCGTGTGATGAGAATCTCTGCTATCCACCAACGAACGATTCGCAGTCCATCACACTCACGATCGCGGAATCGACTGATCCTGCTGCAGCCAATCCGCTGTTTGCAGACTTTGATCCGACCATTTTCTCGAACACTGATGCGTGGGGGGAATCGCTCGATACCAACTCTGACTCAGCGGGAGCGACCAATCAGCGTCAGTTTCTTGGATTGTTCGTCCTTCCCCCGATCGACTCAGCAGCAGGGATCGCCGTGATCGCACTCGCGGCTGCGTTTGGTGGATTCATCCTCAATCTCACCCCCTGCGTGCTTCCGGTCATCCCGCTCAAGGTGATGACGATCACGAACCACGCCGGGGAATCCAAATCGCGTGCGATCAAGCTCGGACTCATGATGGCGCTCGGCGTCATTACCTTCTGGGTCGGGATCGGACTCCCGGTCGCATTCGTCGCGGACTTTGTCGATCCATCCATTATCTTCGGCGTCTGGTGGGTCACCGGCATCATCGGCATCCTCATCGCACTCATGGGCGTCGGGATCATGGGGGTCTTTACGATCAAACTCCCACAAAAAACCTACATGATCAATCCAAAGGCTGACTCGTCTTCAGGATCATTCATGTTCGGGATCATGACCGCGATCCTTGGTCTCCCCTGCTTCGGATTCGTCGCAGGAGCGCTCCTCGCAGGCGCAGCGACGATGCAGCCTTGGCAGGTGATGGTCATCTTCTTCTCGCTCGGATTCGGGATGGCATTCCCGTACTTCATCCTCACGCTCAATCCAAGTTGGATGAACAAGATCCCGAAAACCGGTCCTGCATCCGAACTCGTCAAGCAGGTGATGGGTCTGCTCATGCTTGCCGCCGCTGCGTATTTCCTTGGGACGACGCTGATCTCCATCGCGTCCTCGCAGCAGTGGGGGACTCCTTGGTGGTTTAAAGCGATCCACTGGTGGGTCATCGCGATCTTCGCGCTCGCCGCGGGAGGGTTGCTGCTGGTTCGCACGATCGGGATCACCAAGAAGCTCGCGCCGCGTTTGGTTTTCAGTTTGCTGGGATTGCTGTTTGCGACCTCAGGGATCGCTGTCGCGGCGAATCAGACGAGTCATCAGTACCATTACTTCTGGCAGCCGTACTCCCAGACTGAGCTTGAAGCCGCGCTCGCGAACGGCAAGGTCGTGGTGCTCGATTTTACAGCAGAATGGTGTCTGAACTGCAAGACACTCGAAGCAACCGTCCTGTCGCGAGATCCAGTCAAGCCGTTGCTGCTGAGTGCTGATGTGGTCCCGATGGTCGCGGATGTGACCTCGACCTCTGCGCCTGGATGGGAGAAACTGCGTGATCTGGGACAGACAGGGATCCCGCTGTTGGTGGTGTATGAGCCTGGAAATCCGGACCCTGTCTGGCTCTCCAACGCGTACTCCTCGAAACAGGTCGTGGGCGCGATCGAGCAGGCTTCGGGCAAATAATTCCGGGTCAACGCCCCAATAACCACCACTTGACAGGTTGATTGGGAAAACCGTTTGACGAACGCACGATTGGGGTCTATTTTTACCCCTGCCGGCACACCAGTCGGCGACAACCAAACGCGGGTGTAGCTCAGTGGTAGAGCGTCACGTTGCCAACGTGAATGTCGACGGTTCAAATCCGTTCACCCGCTTTCTTCGGATTCAAACCCCCGGTTCCTGATGGTGCCGGGGGTTGTCGTATAGGGCTGATGAAGGGCTGATGAAGATGTGATGTCTGAAAGCTCCCGGCTGACTGGATCACGAAAAATGTGCTCCTTGCAAATCCTTAGGTCTTTCTTGGATGCTCTCACTGACTTGGATGTCTTCACTGATCAAATACACAGTGTAAAACTGCGATTGTCAAGAATTGAGCTTAGATCTTAAGAGATCAACAGTATACTCGACTTCCACTATTCGTTCATCCTGAGGTTGGAGTATCTCTATGTCATTGTTGTTTGCTTTCTGTGCTGTCGTATCGGTTTCGATTGTGTTCCCATTGGCAACCAATCCCGTGATGGCGCAAGATCTTTCTGAAGATGATTCTGTGTACCCAACCCGGTTAACGATGTTGCCTGGGAATAGCTTTGGTCGGACCATCGCGATTGATGATGGGTTATTAGCTGTCGGCGCGTTCTTCAGAGACTTTGATAAGAGCAACAACGACTACGGATCAGCCTATCTGTTTGATGTGTCTTCAGGGGTGCAGGTCCGTCAGTTGATCGCAAACGATTGGGAACCCAACAACTCCTTTGGTCGGAGTATTGACATCCATGACGGGATTGCGGTGGTTGGTGCAAAGGGACCTGATGACCTGACCGGCTCGGTGTATGTCTTTGATGTGACTACCGGGATTCAGTTGCACAAGCTCATCCCAGAAGATCTTGATACCAGAGGAGACTTTGGGTTCAGCGTCGCGATCGATAACGGCGTGATTGCAGTAGGAGCGCCGATCAGCGGGTTTTTCAATATAGATGAATCAGGCTATGTGTACTTGTTCGATGCATTGAGCGGAGACCAGCTCCACAAGGTGAGTCCGAACGAAGAAGAGTTTGGCAGCGGCTTTGGGTTTAGTGTAGATATGGACAGCGGGCGGTTAGCAGTAGGGGCGCCGATGCTGCATAACCCCGAGCAGAACACGGGTTCGTTGTATGTATTTAGTGTAAATGGTGGTGTTCAACTCAGGAAGTTCTCCCCAGAATCCTTGGAGTTTGGAGACCATCTGGGATGGAGTGTCGCGTCGAGCGGAACGAGGATCGCGGTGGGTGCTCCAGCGAACGGGAACAATGTCGATGGTGTTTCGGCAGTGTATATTTATGACGCTTTGTCGCATACCGAAGTGAGCCGGATCACGCCGGACCCGGTTGATGCGACGCAGTATGCTGGCTTTGGTCAGTCCGTTGCGTTTGAGAATGACATTGTTGTGGTGGGGGCTGAGAAGTATGACGGGTTTGCAGGATTGGCCTTTGTGTTTAATGCGACAACCGGATTGCAGGCCGTGGAACTTCAATCGGATGATCGTGAAGAGGATGACCAGTTTGGTTCCGCAGTCGCGATCGAGGGGTTTGATGTTGTCGTTGGTGCTCGGCATGACGAGCATGGTGGGCTCCACGACGGATCGGCGTATGTGTTTAGTACCTTTACAGGTTCGCAGACCGACAAGCTGCTCCCCGATCCTGAGGATCGGGCATATGACCTGTTCGGGTACGCGGTCGCCGCGAGCACGAATCTTGTCGCCGTGACGGCAAACGGGAACGATACGGTCGGGATAGATGCGGGCGCGGCGTACCTCTATGACGCGACGGATGGTGATTTGCTCACGACCTACTACCCCGACACGGGAACCAATCACGGCAACTTCGGATATTCCATCGATTATGACAGCGCCGTCGTTGTGGTGGGGGCGACCGGGGATGACGAGAACGGAACAAACCACGGCGCCGCCTATGTGTACTGGGCGCTCAACGGCGATCGGATCCGGAAGCTCGTTCCGAGTGATGGGGCGGCAGGCGATTTCTTTGGTGCGAGTGTCGCGCTCGATGTCGGGTTCAATGGTGGTCTAGTCGCGGTGGGGTCAAGCTTTGATGACGATATGGGGAGCGCGTCTGGATCAGTGTATTTGTACAACCCATTTTCTGGAGCGTTTATTGACAAGCTGTATGCCGATGATGCCGCTGCTGGAAACTCGTTCGGGAACTCGATTGATATCGATGAGGGGATCATGGTCGTTGGCGCGTATCGCGAGAACGGGCTCGGCTTTCGATCCGGAGCAGCGTACCTGTTTGATCTCCAGACAAGGACGCAGATCGCGAAGCTTGTCGCAGACGATGGGATGTCGGGCGATTTGTTTGGGTGGTCGGTTTCGATCGATGACGGGGTCGTCGCCGTCGGAGCTTGGGGGAACGACGCAGCAGGTCTCGACTCGGGTGCGGTCTATTTGTTCGATGCGATGACCGGGGCGCAGCTCGCGAAGTTTGTTCCGGATGACGCGGAGGCGGATGATCGCTTTGGGTATTCTGTGTCGATCGATCGCGGCGTTGTGCTCGCGGGCTCCTACCACGATTCTGTAAACGGCGAAGATTCAGGATCGGCGTATATCTTCGGAGCATCGTCATTCGAGCAACTCTACAAGCTCGTTCCCAGTGATGGGGATTCGGGCAACATGTTTGGTCGGTCCGTTGCGGTCAGTAATCGAACGATCGGTGTAGGGTCAATCGGTGACGGGGTGTTTGGTCCGCAATCGGGGTCAGCTCAGATCTTCACAGTGCCGGCGGATATATGTCCTGCGGATCTGACCGGCGACAGGGTGCTGGATTTCTTTGACATCTCCGCATTCTTAGTCGCCTACAGCAATCTTGATATGGATGCGGATCTAAATGGAGATGGAGTCTTTGATTTCTTTGACATCAGTGCTTTCCTGGTCGCATTCAATGCTGGGTGTCCGTAATACAATCTGGTTAGAAGTAGTTTTTCTATGACAAATCCCTGGCTCCATTGGGAGCCAGGGATTCTTTGTTTGATTGAGTCACACAGCATCGTTGATGAGATGAGTGAGTCATTCGAGTTCAGTATGGAATCTGCGTGTGGTCTGCGGGTTAGTTTTCGGTTGGAAGAATCACGGTGTCGATGACATGGATGACGCCGTTGCTGTTATCGATGTTGGCAGTCTGCACTGTTGCATCGTTAATCATGACGCCCTTCTTGGTCTTCTTGATACTGATATCGGTTCCCTGGAGGGTCGTTGCGTGCTTCGCATTGATCGCATCGTCGCTGTAGACGCGTCCCTCGACGACATGGTACAGAAGAATTGAGCGGAGCATCTCAACATTCTCAGGCTTGAGCAGGGTTTCAACCGTTCCCGATGGGAGTTTGGCGAACGCTTCATCGGTCGGCGCGAACACGGTGAATGGGCCTTCGCCGCTCAGAGCATCGATCAGATCAGCTGCGTCGAGTGCTGCTGCGAGGGTCGTGAACGAGCCAGCAGAAGTTGCGGTCTCGAGGATGGTGTTGTTTGTTGGCATGATCACTTCGTCGATGACATGGATGATGCCGTTGCTGCATTCGATATCTGTTTTGATGATTGAAGCGTTCCCGATTGTGCCTTCATCCGCGTTGACTGCTGCTCGTTGTCCATTGAGTGTTTTGAGTGCGTCGCTTTCGAGGACATGCTTCGCGTCCAGTTCGCCTGGGACGACATGATAAGTGAGGATACTGATCAGTTGATCGCGATTCTCAGGCTTAAGCAATGACTCGACGGTTCCCTTCGGGAGTTTGCTGAATGCTTCATCGGTTGGTGCGAACACGGTGAAGGGGCCTTCGCCTTTGAGTGCGCCGATGAGATCTGCTTCTGTAAGCGCCGCTGCGAGCGTGTTGAATGATCCGGCCGCGAGCGCGGTGTCAATGATGTCCTTCTTCTTGCTGTGTCCGGTGTGGTGATCCATCCCGACATTCATCGTGGTTCCGGAGTTCGAGTTGCCCGACGAGCATGCGGGTCCTGCGATCGAAAGGGTGGTGGTGGCGAGTGCGGCTGCACCGATAGCGGTCATGAGTGTGTTCATGGTGAGTCTCCTTACATGTGTGTTGACGAGGTTCTGATCGATCTGTAGATCGAGGCTCGGCACGGAGTGATTCCCATCACAGCGATGGGGTGTCCGAGCGGCGATGGATTCGGGGTGCAGTTCAGGGTGGATGCGGAGTTGGTTGAAAAAACTATCGAAGTCCGATCCAATGCGGGTATAAGTAGTTCACAAATTTTACCTGTGGAATGCGTCTAGCCGATGAGAGAGATCGAACACACAGCGGATTTACACACAGGAAGCATCCGGTACGGGTGCGTGTCCACCGACAGGCAGGAACATGACGACCTATGCCAAACATCCCGCTGTGCTCACTCGGATCGCCCAAGGCGATCAAGCGAGTATGCGTGAACTGATGGAACAGTACACAGGATTGGTCTGGTCGCTCGTTCGACGGAAAATCGCCAACTCATCGGATGCCGAGGACCTTGTGCAAGAAATCTTTGCTGAAATCTGGAAAAGCGCGCATCGCTATGACTCATCGCTTGGTTCAGAAGCCACCTTCATCGCGGTCATCGCTCGTCGGCGCATCATCGATGCGATCCGGAAAATCACCAGACACGCACCTGAACTCGCGTTCGACGGAGCGATTGAATACGACGCAGCCGCGGCTCCTACGGACCGAGAGCTCCCGCATGATCTCAGTCAAGCGATGAGTGTCCTCTCAACGCTCCGTCCTGATCGCAGAGGAGTTCTCGAACTCTCCATTATCCACGGTCGATCCCACGCTCAGATTGTCGAAGCGACAGGGATGCCGCTCGGTACAGTCAAAGCGCACATCCGTCGCGGTCTCGAAGAGATCCGGACCACAATCCGCACCCAAACCGCTCATCAGGCATCCGAAGGGGGGCAGCGATGAACACTCCACGCAACCCATTCAACCCTGATCATGATCTGAGCCGGGCATCGGAACTGGTACTCCAGCAGATGCTGGGAGAGTACGACCACAAACATGAAGATTCTGCTGAGTCTGATCTTGCGCTCGAGTTTGAGTATGCAGCCGCTGCTCTTGATGCGGTTGCTGCTGAGTCAAATATGATCGATCTCCCATCAGGTTTGATGGAGCGACTGAACGCACAAGTCTTTGACCACGCTGATCAGGAGGATCAGCATGATGCTCGTGACGAAGCCGAGTCCATCCCGTTTGTTCAACAGGAAACCCCGGTCACACGCGGGAGCTGGGTCCCCTGGTTTGCTGCAGCGGCTTCGATCTTGATCGCTGCTGTCGCGATCTTTATGCCTCGCAGTACACCGTCCGTTGCGGATCTTGCAAGTCAGCGCCTTGCGTTGATTGAGAGCACTGCGCAGGACAAACTGATTCAGTGGTCATGGACCGCGACAGAAGATCCGGCGGTCGTCAGCGAAGTTAGCGGCGATCTGGTCTGGAATGATGAACTCAATACAGGATACATGCGGATCTCAGGTCTTGAGGTCAACGACCCGACGCAGCGGCAATACCAGTTGTGGATTTTCGATGCGACGCGTCCGAGTGGTGAGCTGCCTCAGTTCGGGGACGGTTTGCTTTCGCAGCGTCCGATCGACGGCGGTGTCTTTGACATCAATGAGAACGGCGAAGTGATCATCGAAATCGACGCGAAGCTCACGGTCAAGCAAGCCGCCGCGTTCGCGATTACGATCGAGCCACCTGGAGGGGTTGTTGTATCTGACCGCTCCAGAGTCCCGCTCCTCGCGCTGCCTTCCGCTTCATGATTCGCGATTTCGTCTCGGGCTGTAGTTGAGAAAAGTATCGGTCTGCTGCCAGAGCTCTTCGAGACGATCGATCCGGTTGAGTGCACGATCTCCGAGCAACTCCACGACTTGGACCACGATCATTTCCGCCGCGATCACTGATGGGATTGAGCTATCGAACGGTCCCACAGCTGGGATCTTGAGCTCGCACCAAGTATCCGTCAACGACGCGAGCGGCGAGAGTGCTCCGTCGGTGATCGCAACAATCTTGGTCCCCAACTCGGATAGTGCACGAGCAGCCGTGATCGGATTCCTCCGATAGCGTGCGAAGTCGAAGACGACCGCCGTGTCGTCGGCTGTCGCGCTGCTGAGTTCTCGTCCTATGGAGTGTTCTTCGACGAAATGGACATCCGGACGGATCATCGAGAGTCCGCTGTGAAGCACTCTGGCGCCAGCCATGGAGGTTTCTCCTGAGAGAATCCAGATATTGGGAGCATTTGCGATAGGAGCTGCGAGCGCGAGCAAGCGTTGTTCTTCGAGTGCCGTGAATGCGTGGTGGACCGCATCGTCGATCGCGGCTCGGATCGGAGCGATCGACCCGCCTTTCTGACGGATCCGATGGCTCGGGCTGGATATTTGATTCGATAACTCCTGTCGAACCCAGCTTTGGAGGTCGGAATAGCCATCGAATCCAAGCTTGGTCGCGAAACGGACGATAGAAGGCCTACTAGTCTGAGCACGCTCAGCAAGGTCCGATACCGTCCCAAACGCGAGCAGCGTGGGGTCCTCGAGGACCAGAGCCGCGACTCGGCGCTCCGTTGGGGTCAGTTTTTCGCTGACTCTTGCAATGAATTCTTGTATGGACATCGCTGGCACTCCGGTGGTCAGTGTATTACAATAAAGCGTGCCGGGTGTTCATCCCATTACAAAACCCTCAGTCCCTTGTCGTCCCGAAACGGAGCTCAGTTCATGATCCAGCAGCAAAAATATGTCCCAACAGACAAAGAACAGGCATTTCTCGAGAAAGTCGAGGATGTGCAGTACAAGCGCGAGATCATCAACGGCCTCAAGCCATTCCTCGACGAGAAGGCTCCAGAAGACATGCGAGGCTTCTACAGCTCCGACGAACTCGTCCAACTCGGTGGACTCAAAGGCAGCGAACGCGATGTCGAGAAACGCATGCCTGTGAAAGTGACGCGTCACTTCTACGAACTCGCACTTAAGAGCAAGCCGATCCAGCGACTGGTCAAAGCAAGCCCTGACGAAACGGTCGACCTCGCAGGTTCAGAAGATCCTGGGAACCAAATGGACTATGCGCCTGTTGAAGGCCTGCTGCACAAATACGAGATGGGACTGATGTATGTTGTTTCGACCTGCTCGGCGCACTGTCGATTCTGCTACCGCGAAGAGCTGATCGCACGCAAAGAAATCAAACGCGCTGACGGGACCGTCGCAAAGAAGGGGCTCGCGAAGATCCCAGAGGTGACCGGGTATGTTCGCTCATTCAACCAAGCCGTCGAAGACAACGGCGGACGCCATCCAGTGTGTGGACGCGAGAAACTCCGCGAGATCCTGCTCTCAGGTGGTGATCCGATGGTGCTCAACAACTCGAAGATCGCTGCATGGCTCGCGGCACTCGCTGAAGCCGGGATCGAATCTATCCGGATCGGGACCAAGGAAATGGCGTTCTATCCGCAACGCTTCGACCAGACATTCTTCGACATGCTCGATCGCTTCCACGAAGCATACCCAGAAGTCGGATTGCACATGATGATCCACTTCGAGCATCCAGACGAGTTCCTCCAGAAGGACGACAACGGCGAGTACATCCGCAGCGACAAGGGAATCCTGCAGTGGGTCCCAGAGACCGGCGCCGCGATGACCGGATTGCTCGCTCGTGGATGGATCACTGTTGAGAACCAGACTCCGATCATCAAGGACATCAACGACGATGCGGACGCACTCCGCATCATGCAACGCGAGATGAAGCGTGTTGGTGCAGAAAACCACTACTTCTTCTGCGGCCGTGACATCGTTGCGTACAAAGCGTTCAACATCCCGATCGAAGACTCCTGGAAGATTCTCAACGAATCCCAGAAGGGACTCTCCGGCGTTGAAACCCACGCTCGCCTCTCAATCACCCACTACAAGGGCAAAACCGAGGTCAATGCGGTCACCAACGAGCCGATCCCAGGACTCAAGGGCAGCGAGAACGGCGTCGTAATCTTCAAGCTCCTACGCAACGCGCACGGCGCAGAAGATCGTGGCAAAGTCTGTATCGTCGGACGCAATCCTGACGCGGTCTGGTTCAACGACTACGAAGACCGCGTCCTCTTCGATGAAGCAGGGTTGTTCGATTACACGCGTGTGGTTGATGTCAAGGAAGAAGCGGAGCAGGTATCGCAATGATCAACAAGCAGGTGACCAGCGCCGCTGAAGCGGTGCGCGATGTCTTCGACGGCGCCACGATCATGGTTGGTGGATTCGGAGAGGCCGGGAGCCCGATCGAACTGATCCACGCGCTGATCGATCAAGGTGCCAAAGACCTGACTGTCGTCAGCAACAACACAGGAAGCGGAGAGGTCGGTCTCGCGGCTCTGCTCAAAGCAGAGCGCGTTTCCAAAGTGATCTGTTCGTTCCCTCGTACAGCGAACTCGACGGTGTTCCCGGATCTCTATCGAAGCGGGAAGACGGAACTGGAGCTTGTGCCGCAGGGAACGCTCGCTGAGCGGATCCGTGCGGGAGGCGCCGGGATTCCTGGTTTTTACACACCTGCAGCAGTGGGGACCCCGCTCGCTGAAGGGAAGGAATCGCGTGAGTTTGACGGGAAAGAATACATCCTCGAACGCGGACTCAAAGCAGATTTCGCTCTCATCAAAGGACGCGTCGCAGATACCCACGGCAATGTGATCTACAACCGAACCGCACGCAACTTCGGTCCTCCAATGGCGATGGCCGCGAAGGTCTCGATCGTCCAAGCGATCGAGGTTGTCGAAGCGGGTGAGATTGATCCTGAGATCGTTGTTACGCCTGGGATCTTTGTGGATCGTGTTGTTCAGGTCGCAAATCCTGTTCATGAATCAGAGCTTGTCGCCGCAGGGGAGACCTATCCATGAGCGAGCAGACCCAGGTCATCGGAAGAACACGCGAAGAAATGGCGCAGCGCTTAGCGCAGGACATCCCGAACGGTTCGTATGTGAATCTCGGGATCGGAATCCCAGAACTCGTTACCCGCTTCGTTCCAGAAGGACGGACGCTGATTTACCATACCGAGAACGGTTTGCTCGGGATGGGACCATCCCCAGAAGAGGGACAGGGCGATCCGGAACTGATCAACGCCGGGAAGAAGCAGGTTTCGATGAATCCCGGAGCCGCGTTCTTCCATCACGCGGACAGCTTCGCGATGATCCGAGGCGGACACATCGACCTCTGCGTACTCGGCGCAATGCAGGTCTCCCAGCACGGCGATCTCGCGAACTGGTCCACAGGGGCACCAGACGCGATCCCAGCGGTTGGTGGCGCGATGGATCTCGTCGCAGGTGTGAAATCTGTGTATGTCATCACGCAACACTGCACCAAGCAAGGCGATCCAAAGCTCGTCGAGTCATGCACCTTCCCGCTGACAGGACGCAAGTGCATCAACCGGATCTACACCGATCTTGCGGTCATCGATGTCACCCCAGACGGATTCCAACTCGTCGAACTGAGTCCCGGCGTGGACTTTGAGTATGTGCAAGAACGCACCGGCGCACCGATTAAGCCGATCGCGGAATAAAGGACAACCACCAATGAGCACCCCAGCGCAAACGACCCGCAGTGCCGAACTCTTCGAGCGAGCTCGCAAGGTTCTCCCCGGCGGGGTCAGCCGGAACGCGGTCCTCCGCGACCCGAATCCCCTCTATGTCGATTACGGCGAAGGATGCCGGATCATCGATGTCGACGGCGTCTCACGCATCGACTGCGCCAACAACATGGCATCACTCATCCACGGGCACGCGGATCCCGATATGGTCCAAGCGGTCACAGCACAGCTCAGCAAGGGCACCGCGTTCAACATGGGAACTGAGGTCGAGATCGAGTACGCGGAGTATCTGCTCTCGCGGAATCCCGGATTCGATCAGATGCGATTTGTGAACTCTGGGACCGAAGCGTTGATGCTCGCGATCAAAGCCGCGCGTGCGTACACGGATCGTCCGATGATTGCGAAAGCCGAGGGGGCGTACCACGGCGCGTACGACTATGTCGAGGTCAGCCAGACCCCGAACCCAACGACATGGGGTGATGCGGATCGTCCCAATGGCGTCCCTCTAGTGTCAGGAACCCCTGAATCTGCAATCAATGATGTGCTCATCTTCCCATACAACAACACTGAGAAAGCGATCGAACTGCTCGATCAGCACGCGGACAAACTGTCGTGTGTCGTGCTGGATTTGATGCCTCACCGTGTTGGATTGAATCCAGCGGAGCCGGGATTTGTACGCGCAATCCGTGAATGGACCACGCAGAACAATGTGCTGCTGATTCTTGATGAAGTCATCACCTTCCGCTCGACCTACGAAGGTCTCCAAGGACAGTACGGCATCCACGCAGATCTCACAGCACTTGGCAAGATGATCGGAGGCGGGTTCCCAATCGGAGCAGTCGCGGGCAGCGCGGAGATCATGGATGTGCTCAATCCGAAATCCAAGCGGTACCTCTTCCCGCATTCGGGAACCTTCTCTGCGAATCCGATCAGTATCATCGCTGGGATGACCGCGATGAAGAAGTTCGATCGTCCGGCTGTTGAGCGACTGAACGGTCTTGCTCAGCGAGCAATCAATGGGATCAATGCAGCGATCACCGAAACCGGAGTCGCCGCGAGTGTGACCGGGACTGGTTCGATGTTCCGAGTGCATGTGAAACCGACCGCGCCGACCAACTACCGAGAAGCGTACCTGTCCCCTGACGAAGCGATCAAACTCAAGACGCTGCTCGACCACATGTTCGATGAGGGATTCGTGCTGATCAACACCTGTTCAGCGACGCTCTCGACGCCGATGACCGAGACCGAGATTGATGCGCTGATCGCTGGATACAAACGCGGATTCGAGAAACTCGTTGCTCTGGGTTAACATGCAATAGATTAATCGCGTGTGAACACTGTTGCCAACCCTTGTCCAACCCCAACGCACAGCGCCGCGAGTCCGAGCTTCGCATCGTCGCGGACCATCTGGTGGATGAGCGTTGTTGCGATGCGTGTGCCGCTGCATCCGAGCGGGTGACCGATCGCGATCGCTCCGCCGTTGACATTGAGCTTGCTCTCATCGATATTCAGATCGCGTGCGCACGCGATGGACTGGGCTGCGAACGCTTCGTTGAGTTCGATGAGATCGATCTGATCGAGTGTGAGGTCCGCTCTGCTGAGTGCTTTGCGGATCGCTGGGACCGGACCGATTCCCATGTGCGCCGGATCAACCCCTGCCGAGGCGTTCATCCCGACATATGCGATCGGTTTGAGTCCGAGTGCCTTTGCCTTGCTTTCTTCAACCAATAGCATCGCCGCGGCGCCGTCATTGACTCCTGAGGAGTTCCCAGCTGTTACTGTTCCGAGTTCGTCCTTCGCGAAGACCGGACGCAATGATCCGAGTTTTTCGAGCGGGGTATCTGGACGAGGGTGTTCGTCTGTATCAAACACGATCGGATCCCCGCGTCGTTGCGGGATCTCGACTGGGAGGAGTTCGTCGTTGAATCTTCCCGCGTCATGAGCAGCTTTCCATCGCTGCTGACTGCGATGCGCAAACGCGTCTTGGTCTTCGCGGCTGATCTCATACTTCCGCGCGACATTCTCCGCAGTCTCACCCATTGGGTATGGATGATGCAATGCGGAGAGTTTCGGATTGATGAAGCGCCATCCGATTGAGGTGTCATAGATCTGCTGACCACGATCGTACCCGCTCTCGGCTTTGCTCAGCACAAGCGGTGCTCGGCTCATGGACTCGACACCTCCAGCGATGAACACATCGCCGTGGTTTGCTTCGATCATCCGCGCCGCGATGTTGATCGCTTCAAGTCCTGAAGCGCACAAACGATTGACTGTTGAGCCGGGAACAGTCTCAGGGAGACCAGCAAGCAACGCGGACATCCGCGCGACATTCCGGTTGTCCTCCCCCGCTTGATTCGCGGCTCCCAGATACACATCGTCGATCAATCCGCCGTCGATCCCGCTGCGTTCAACGACCGCTCGGATCACATGCGCTGCAAGGTCATCAGGTCGGACAGACGCCAACGCTCCCCCGTATCGTCCGATCGGGGTTCGCAAGGCACAGATCACAGCGGCTCTTCTTTGCATCTGAAATTGTAGTAGCACACGACTCGAAAATCGCTTCTTGACTCCATGAAGCCGTCGTTGATCCCGCCTGACCGAGCTTCACAAGATCATTGTCTTTCTGATTTCTCAGGGAATATTTCACGGCGATGAGTGATTTGGTCGTATACTCCATTATGCGACAGCTGATCTCAATCCTGTTGATCCAAGCGCTTGTGCTGCTGCCTTTCCAAGGGTACGCGTTATCGGAGCGCTGCTGCGGTATTGAGAATGAACTGCAAACAACAGCATCCCAGAGCTCCGATTCTGGAACGATGGACGGCTCATGCTGCTTTGGCGCTGAACCAGATCAAGAGAGCGTCGATAAGCAGTATCCAGATACTCCGTGTGAGGATGGTCAATGCCCATCAAGATGCTGCACAGCGGTTGCGCATCCGGCGTTTGTCCTGCCGAGTACAGCACGATGGATCGTGACCCGCTTGCCCGATCTGCAGGACTCCCCGAAGGTTGAGCTTGATCTCACGCAGCCTCATCTGCTTCGTCTGAAGCGACCACCCAGGTTGGTGTAATCCCGATTGTGCGCCTTGCTGCGCCGAATGTGTGATTCATACCAAATCCTGGAGTTCCCATGTCCACAACCCAAAATTCCCCGCACTCGGCGACCCTGCCGAAGCGTGCGTTGATGCCTGTCCTAATCCCGCTCGCTGTGCTGTGTAGTACCGCTGCGCTCATCGCGTGGAGTGCATGGCCTGTCCTGCGTCCGTCACGCACTATTGAGTTCACTCAAGCCGTATTTGTCCAGAGTGATCGTGATCTCAATCAACAACGACTTGATGAGAATGCAAAGAGCACCGAACTAGCGATCCGGAGCACGCGAACCGTTCAAGCCGCAGGCTGGCTCGAAGCCGAACCTTTCTATACCGCCGCGACGGCGCTGGCAGACGGTGTCGTAGCAGAAATGCTGGTTCTTGAAGGGGACTTCGTCGAGGAGGGGCAGGTGCTCGCTCGTCTCGTTGACGATGACTCCAAGCTCCGAGTGGCTCGCTCGCGTGCAGAGCTGCTGAGATCGAAGGCAGCCGTTTCGCAAACGAAGTCGCTACTTGTAGCAGCTGAACAGAACTGGGAGTCACCCTATGAGCTTGAGCGTGCTGTTTCGAGCCAAACAGCGATGCTCAAGGAACGCGTCGCTGAGCTTGAGCAGCTTCCTTCCCTCATCGCAGAGCAGCAATCGCTCGCGACCAAAGCGGATGAAGAACTGAAGAGTGTCGAGCGTGCGTACAAGGGGAACGCTGCCGCGGAGATTGAGTTCATCACTGCTCGCGAGCTTGCGAGCGCACAACACGCGAAACTCGAATCGATTCAAGCACGCGGCGAGATTCTTCGTGCATCGATCGAACGCATCCGCTCTGATCTTCATGCCGCGCAACAGGGGTTGAAACTTCGGATCGACGATCGCGCACGGCTCGACGGGGCTCGCGCAGCGTATGAACTCGCTCAAGCGGAGGTCGCACAGCGCGAGGCCCAGCTCGCTGAAGCTGAACTTGAGCTTGCGCGGATGACCATTCACGCCCCGATTACTGGGTATGTCCAGCGTCGATTCAAGGTGCCTGGTGACAAAGTGGTCCGCATGATGGACTCGTCGCACTCGGCTCACATCGTGCACTTGTACGATCCTTCGAAACTCCAGGTCCGTGTCGATGTACCGCTTGCGGACGCTTCACAAATCCGCGTGGGTCAAGAGTGCGAAGTCATCGTCGAGGTACTCGCGGAGCAAGCCTTCAAGGGAGAAGTCCTCCGGATTACGCACGAAGCGGATCTGCAGAAGAATACGCTCCAAATCAAGGTACGCGTGATCGATCCTGATCCGATCCTCCGCCCTGAGATGCTGACGCGCGTCAAGTTTCTTGGACAGAACGAGCAAGCCACAACGACCTCCCCCGGCTCATCACATGAGCAAGCCTCGGTTCGTATCCCATCGAACGCGATCGATCGTTCGCAGGGTCAGGAACAAGTTTGGATCATCCATGATCGAGCGAATGGTCGCGGCGTCCTCCGCTCGATACCCGTGACATTGGTAGGGGAACAGGGGGAGTGGGCAACGATCCGAGGGGATCTCCAGCCCGGTTCGATGCTTGCCGCGGATCCGGAGGGGTGTCGCTCTGGTCAGGTGGTCAATCTCGAAAGCGTGAACGGAGGTGCATCGTGAGCTTGATATCGTGTCAACAACTCACACGCGAGTTTAGCAAAGGCGACAACATCATCCGTCCCCTCGATGGACTCGATCTTGAGATCCCGCGCGGAGACTTCCTCGCGCTCATGGGACCGAGCGGGAGCGGGAAAACCACGCTGCTGAATCTCATCGCCGCGATCGATACGCCAACCCACGGCTCATTGGTCATCGACGGCGTCGACATCAGCTCGCTCTCAAGAAACAAACTCGCGGCATGGCGTTCAAGCCATGTCGGGTATGTCTTCCAGCTCTACAACCTCGTCCCTGTCCTCACAGCATACGAGAATGTCGAACTCCCGCTCCTGATCCACAAACTCGATCGGGCGCAGCGTCACGAACGGATCATGACCGCGCTCGAGCGCGTCGGGATCGATGACCGGAGCGACCATTATCCTCGTCAGCTTTCAGGAGGTCAGGAACAACGCGTCGCGATTGCTCGTGCGATCGTCACGGATCCTGACATCATCGTTGCCGACGAACCGACCGGTGATCTCGACAAGCCCTCGGCTCACGCAGTCATGGAACTTCTCCAGACCCTGAACCAGGAACTTGGGAAGACCATCATCATGGTCACGCACGATCCAAAAACCACACAGTACGCAACGCGAACGCTGCACCTAGACAAGGGGCAGCTCGTGAAAGACTCGAAGCTTGAAGCGGAGGTCATGTCATGAATGCATTACAATGTCTGCCGTATGTGTTCAAGCAGATCGTGCGGAACCCGGTCCGATCGGTATTGACCGTTCTGGGGATCGCGATCGCGATGTTCTTGTTTACCTCTGTCCAAGCAATGAATCGTGGAGTGACGATCGCGACGACCCAGACCGCGAACGATACCACGCTGGTGGTGTACCGCGAGGATCGGTACTGTCCATCAACAAGCGAGCTCCCACAGGATTATCAAACTCGGATCGAGCGGATCCAAGGCGTAGTCAGCGCGACCCCAATGAAAATCCTCGTGTCCAACTGCCGAACGAGTCTGGATGTCGTGACCTTCCGTGGAGTTCCCAAGGAAGGTTTCATGCAAGGCCCTGGATCGAAGATGACGGTAATTGATGGATCCATTGAGGATTGGAACTCACGGACCGACGCCGCGTTGCTCGGAGAGACCCTCGCTCAGCGCCGAGGATTGAAGCCTGGAATGATGTTCGATGCAGCGGGAATCACGGCGTATGTCGCTGGGGTCGTCCGCTCAACCAATCCGCAGGATCAGAATGTTGCGTATACCGCGCTCGAGTTTGTTCAGCTCGCAGGACGAGACAAACTCGGGATCGTGACCCAGTTTAATGTCAAGGTAGCCGATTCGTCGCAGCTTGATCGTGTCGCTGATGAAATCGACGAGGTGTTCAGTTTCGCGCAGGAACCCACCGCGACCTTCAGCGAGAAAGCATTCATCGGACGGATCGCGGACGACATCATCGAACTGGTCGGATTCGCACGCTGGCTCGGACTCGGATGCCTCGCAGCGGTCATGGCGCTGGTCGCGAACTCGATTATTCTCGGAGTCCAGAGCCGGGTCTCGGAGCATGCCGTGCTCCAGACGCTCGGTTTCTCAGGGAAGCTCGTCGCAACACTGATTGTCATCGAGGGTGTCCTGCTGTCCGTGATCGGAGGCGGAATCGGGGCACTCGCTTCAGTCCTCGTCGCTCGATACGGGAGCTTCGCACTCTCTGTTGAAGGGACCTCCATCCCGATTGTCGCGACTACAGGTCTGCTCATCGGAGGGATCCTGATCTGCGGCTGCATCGGAGTCATCGCAGGACTCGTCCCAGCTTGGCAAGCATCGCAACGAGAAATCGCGGCGTGCTTCAGGTCTGCATAAAGGACTACCAATGAGACAACTCCCATTCCAATATGCTTTCCGGAATCTTGGGCGCAGCCGAGTGCGATTGCTCGCGTCGCTCCTCGGATCAACCCTCGTCGTCATGCTCATTCTCGCATCCGGAGGATTCGTCCGAGGCATGCAACGCACGCTCTCGCAAGACACGCCGCTCAACAACAACATCATGATCCTCGGCACAGGTTCCGAAGAAGGAGTCGAGCGATCTCAGATCGATGCTTCAGTCGCCGGGATCGCAGGAGCGAGTATCCCTGGGATCAAGGAGGAAGCGGGGGTGTTGTTCGTGTCTCCGGAGATCCACGCCGCGCTCCCAGTTCGGATGAATGCGTCCGAAGAAGAAGACTATCCAGCGGTCATGCGAGGCGTCCGCGAGCAAGCACTGCTGGTCCATCCAGAGATCGAGATCGTCGAAGGACGATTCCCTCGTCAAGGGATGGACGAACTCATGGTCGGACAACTCGCCGCGACTCGACTCGGGGTCCCAGATGATCGTCTCGGCCTCGGTCAGACTGTGCACTTTGATGATCGCGACTGGACCATCGTTGGTCGATTCTCCGCTCCCAATACCGTCATGAACGCGGAGGTCTGGATTCAAGTGACGGATCTCCAGATCGCGACGAATCGTGAGTCGTCTCTGTCTTGCGTGATTGTGACGCTCGAAAATGGTTCGTTTGCCGATGCGGATCTGTTTGCTAAGAGTCGGCTAGATCTTGAAATCTCCGCGATGCGGGAGAGCGATTACTACTCATCAATCGCGAGTTTCTACGGCCCGATCCGGGTGATGATCCTCGTGACCGCGGCACTGATCGCATCGGGAGGGATCCTCGGCGGACTCAACACCATGTACGCAGCGTTCGCTGCTCGCGTCCGCGAGGTTGGGATGCTCCAGAGTTTGGGGTACACGCGAGCTGCGATTGTGATGAACCTGACGGAAGAATCGGTCTTCGCTGCAGCGTGCGGAGCGTTGATCGGCGCTGCATTGGGACTGCTCTTGCTCAACGGCTTAGCGGTCCGCTTCTCGATGGGTGCCTTCGCGATCACCATTGATGCGCCGGTCCTGCTCATCGGAATACTCGGGGGGTTACTCGTCGGATTCATCGGGGCAATCCCGCCCGCGATTCGTTGTCTGCGTCTGCCGATCACGCAGGCGCTCAAATCACATTAACCACACCTATGCGAAGAACGCATATTTTACCAATGGAGAACATCATGAAACGCACACCCTTCCTCATCGTCTCGTCACTCATGTTGCTGACTATTGTCGGCTGTGACCAGTCATCATCCAAGCAACCAAGCGATGTTGGCCTGGTCGATCCGATCGACCCCCCAAATGCCTGGCTGTTAACCAGCGAACCATCCGGAGCGGTCTCGATCACAGAAGCGAAAGAATCCGCCAAAGAAGGCGACCAAGTCGTGATCCGTGGACGCATCGGCGGACGCCATTCCCCAATGAGCGAGGAGAGCTCGGTCTTCACGATCATGGATATGGAACTCGCGTACTGCGGACAGCACGATGATGACGGGTGTCCAACCCCTTGGGACTACTGCTGTGAGACACCTGAAACGATCGGGATCAACGCCGCGACTGTTCAAGTCGTTGGAGATGTCGATCCGGTCGGAGCAGGTCTCAAGCCGCTCGATGTGGTGATCCTCGTCGGGACGGTTGGACCACGACCAAACGATCAGGTACTCACGATCCAAGCGACCGGCGTTTATCGCGACGAAGGCTGATTCGGAGATGCCTGACATTCAGCGATCATCCTGAGCACAAGCTTCGCGGCGATAAAGTCACTCGCGTGATGCTTAGGATTCGGACACAACTCGACCACATCAAATCCCACAATGTGGGATTTTTTCGTGACCTTCTGGATCAGCGTATCCACCATCCGCCAATCGAGTCCTCCCGGCTCAGGAGTTCCGGTTGACGGGATGATCGAAGGATCAAACCCATCAAGATCGATCGTCAGATACACATGATCCGTGAGCAGGTCAGCAACACGATCCATCCACGAATCATCCGTCGAGCTAATGATGTCGTGTGCAAAGAATGTCCGTTGCGGATCCATCGCATCCATCTCGCACCGATCGATCGCGCGGATCCCGACCTGGACGATTGGAGCGAGGTCGCGAGCGCGCGCCATCACGCACGCGTGGTTGTGTGTTGATCCCATGTAGGTTTCGCGTGTGTCGCCGTGCGCATCGATCTGGAGAATCGTTAGACTTCCGAACCGCTCTGCTGCAGCTTCAATCGCACCGATCGAGACCGAATGCTCGCCTCCCAGCACAACCGGGAGTTTCTGTTGATCGAGTACATCTCCAACACGCTCCTTGACGAGCGGCGCGAGATGAATCGGATCAGGATCATCACAGACAACAGGATCTTGCGTGTGGATCCCTCGTAGATGGGGCTCACTCCGTGTCTGGATATCAAACCATTCGACCTGTGAGGACGCTTCGATGATCGCAGCGGGACCACGATCTGCACCCTTCTTATACGTCGAAGTCAGGTCGTACGGGACCGGAATCACATGAACCGCGGCGTGTTCAGGATCCGAATACTGATCAGGAATATCGAGGAAGTTGGTCATGGTCAATCTCAGGTCAGCTCGATGTCCGGATCGAGGTAGGTATACCCATCCAGACCCGATTCGTAGAAGTGGCGCATCGTGCGTGCTTCTTGGACAGTGAGCGATCCGGTCCGGACTCCCGACTCGCATTCGCGTTCGAGGGTACGCGCCAGATCCGTCGCGTTGTACTGGACATACGAGAGCACCTGTCGGATCGTGTCGCCTCGGATGAGTTCGTCGATGCCCCAACCCTTGTCGTCGAGGGAGATGTGGACCGTGTGTGCATCTCCGAAGAGGTTGTGGAGATCACCGAGTGTTTCTTGGTAGGCGCCGACGAGGAATGCTCCCATGTAGTAGATCCCATCGGAGTTGAGTGAGTGGACTGGGAGTGTGTGTCCGATGCCGCCCTCTGGGTTGATGTAGTCTCCGATCTTCCCGTCAGAATCGCAGGTGATGTCCGCAAGGACCGCTTGTTGATCCGGTTCTTCGTCAAGACGACAGATCGGCATGATCGGGAAGAACTGGTCGATCGCCCACGCATCGGGGAGGGACTGGAAGATCGAGAAGTTACAGAAATAGACCTCGCTCATCAGTTCATTGATCCCTGAGAGTTCTTCAGGGATCTCGCTGAGCTGAGCGCAAGCGTGCTGGATCAGCTCGCAGATCGTCCAGAACAGTCTTTCAGAGACAGCCCGCTGTTCGAGGGTCAGGTATCCGAGCGAGAAGAGCGTGGTTGCTTCATCGCGAGCGCGGATCGCGTCGTGATAGCTCGCGACCAGTGCCGGGGATTCGTCGAGCATCACGGAAAGGGTCGCGTCCAGATCGCGGACAGGCTGGGGAGCTTTGGGATCGATCTTGCCCGGACTCAAACGCTGTCCATCGCTCGTCGTGATGATGTTGCTCGGCCCCGATGATCCGAGCACATCGAAGATCAGGACGGAGGAGTACGCCGCCATCGCGCGTCCGCATTCGGTCACGATGATCGGATGGTCCTCACCCGCGGCATCGCACACCGAACCGATCCGGTAAACCACATCCGACGCGTACTCATCGAGCGTGTAGTTCATGGATGAAGATGCATCAGCTCGACCTCCCATGTAATCTACCCCGAGGCCGCCTCCGATATCGAGGTACTTCAGGTCTGCGCCGAGTCCTCGGAGTTGGACAAAGGTATGCGCCAGTTCGGTCACCGCGGATTTGATCGTCCCGATGTTCTGGTGCTGAGAACCCGAGTGGCAGTGGAGGAGTTCCAAGCAATCGACCATGCCGTGCTCTTTGAGCGTGTCCACAGCACGCAGCAGCTCGGTCGTTGTCATCCCGAACTTGCTTTTGGTTCCCGTCGAACTCCCCCAGCGGCCTGAGCCAGTCACAGCGAGTTTCACGCGTGCGCCGATCGATGGACGAACGCCGTAGCGCTGGGCAGTCGCGATGATCCGATCCAGTTCGGTCAGATTCTCAATGACCGGCACGATGCGACGACCGAGCTTGTGCGCGAGGATGACCGCTTCGATGTACTGCGAATCCTTGAAACCATTGCACACAATCAACTGCTTTGGATTCGATGCGGTCATCGCCATCACCGCGAGGAGTTCAGGCTTGGACCCGACTTCCATCCCGAATCCGAGTCCCTGTCCGTAGCGTGCGATCTCGTTGACGATCTGATGCTGCTGGTTCACCTTGATCGGATACACCGCTTGGTATTCACCAGTGTACTCGTTGTCCTTGATCGCACGCAAGAATGCGTCGTTGATTGCGTTGAGACGATGATCGATCAGATCGCTGAAGCGGAGCAGGACCGGAGTGTTGACCCCGCGTTCATGCAAGCCTGTGACGACTTCATGAAGATCGATCTTCGTGCCTTCTTCTCCGAGCGGAGAGAGCTCGACATGTCCCTGTGAGTTGATCCCTACATACCCCGCGCCCCATTGGTCAACGCGATAATGTTCGACGGCATCTTGGATACTCCAGCTCGAAGCGTCTGGAGCGGATTGATCATGCGAACTGACATTCGGGTGGTGGGCGGTTTTGGGCATCGGGAAGTATAGATTCGATGCGACCCTTGAGATCAAGAGGTGGTCTAGACTACACGCGCAAAATTGCAAAATTAAGGAAGCCCCAATGACCATCCGATCCTTCATGGAAGAGCACTACCGACACTTCAACGCCGCCGCGACGCTGGACGCCGCGAAGGGGTATGAGACCCACCTCGACTCGGGTGGGACCATGCTCGTCACACTCGCTGGAGCGATGAGCACCGCCGAGCTGGGACGGTCCCTCGCAGAGATGATCCGTCAGGGGAAGGTCCACGCGATCTCGTGTACTGGAGCGAACCTGGAAGAGGATGTCTTCAATCTCGTCGCGCATAACCACTACGAGCGGATCCCCAACTACCGCGACCTCACCCCTGCCGATGAGCAAGCCCTCCTCGAGCGAGGTCTCAACCGGGTGACCGATACCTGCATCCCAGAAGAGGAAGCGTTCCGAGTTCTCGAGCGTCGATTGCTCGATCGCTGGAAAGCAGATGCAGAATCCGGAACGCGCCGATTCCCGCACGAGTATTTCTATGACCTGCTCCTGTCAGGTGATCTGAAAGACGACTACCAAGCAGATCCCAAGAACTCTTGGCTTCTTGCAGCCGCAGAGAAAAACCTCCCGATCGTCGTCCCGGGATGGGAAGACTCGACCTGTGGCAACATCTTCGCGGCTCATGTCGTCACTGGAGAACTCCCAAGCGCGAGCATCGTGAAATCCGGGATCGAATACATGACCGAGTTCCTCAACTGGTACCGCTCCGCATCCTCGGAGTCCAGTATTGGTTTCTTCCAGATCGGTGGTGGGATCGCGGGAGACTTCCCGATCTGTGCCGTACCGCTCATCCGACAGGACCTGCGTGACGATGCGCCGCTCTGGGGATACTTCTGCCAGATCTCAGACTCCACCACAAGCTACGGCTCCTACTCCGGCGCTGTCCCCAACGAAAAAATCACCTGGGAAAAACTCGCGATCGATACACCCAAGTTCATTGTCGAGTCTGACGCAACCATCGTGGCGCCTCTAATCTTTGGATATGTGTTGGGTTGGTAATCCATCCAAGCCTCTTCGCGGGATTTGTGATAGAATACATGTTCCATCCACACCCCCCCTTTGTGCAGGTTTCTCAGCAGTTATGGATACCAACCAACCCATCGCAACCGCCGGCTGGCGGGAACGGATCGATCTCCCCGAATGGGGGCTCCGTCGCGTCCGCGCCAAACTCGATACTGGAGCACGAACCAGTGCGATTGATGTCGCGCAGTTTGAAATGATCGACGACGAGCATGTCCGCTTTGAAATCGTCTACAGAGATCGTCCGATCCGCAAGACCAAGTGGGTGACCGCACGCGTTTCGAGAGTAACGAAGGTCAAGCCGAGCAACGGACAACTTCAAGAGCGGGTCGTCTGTCTGACCACAATCAAGATCGGTGAGCAGCTTTTCGAGACTGAGATCGGACTCGTATGCCGCAAGGGCATGCTCTGCAGAATGCTCATCGGACGATCCACGCTCGCCGGACACTTTCAGGTGGATTCATCCCGCAAGTATGTCATCACACCCAAAAAAAGCTCAGCACCCAAAGGGAGCACCTCATGAAACTCGGCATCCTCTCCACAGCTCCTCGTTGCTACAGCTCCAGAAGACTCAAGCAAGCCGCGGAAGAACGGGGTCACAAAGTCAAGATCCTCAACACGCTCCGCTTCACGCTCGAGCTCGAAGAGGGTGAACCCGATCTCTACTTCCGTTCGAAGGTGCTCAGTGAATACGACGCGGTGCTCCCCAGAATCGGCGCGTCGATCACCTACTTCGGGACCGCGGTGGTCCGTCAGTTTGAGCAGATGGATGTGTACACACCAAACACAGCAAACGGGATCACCAACTCACGCGACAAACTCCGCTCGATGCAGATCCTGAGCCGTCACGCGATCGGGATCCCGCACACGACTTTCGTGCGCGACCGCGCCGATGTGCTTCCTGCGATCGAACGACTCGGAGGCGCACCGGTCGTGATCAAAATCCTCGAAGGGACCCAAGGCGTAGGAGTCATCCTCGCAGAAACAACCAAAGTCGCAGAGGGAATCATCGAGACGCTCCAGAACGCAAAGCAGAATGTCCTCGTGCAACGGTTTGTCAAAGAGAGTAAAGGGAAAGACATCCGCGCGTTTGTCATCGGAGACACCGTCGTTGCCGCGATGCGACGCGTTGCGCAAGGAGACGAGTTCCGCTCCAATGTACACCGAGGCGGTGTCGCTGAGCGCATCAAACTCCCACCTGAGTACGAAGAGACCGCCGTGCGTGCTGCCCAGATCATGGGTCTCCGCGTTGCCGGCGTGGACATGCTCGAAGGCAACGATGGGCCACAGGTCATGGAGGTCAACTCGTCCCCAGGTCTCGAAGGCATCGAGGGGGCAACAGGTCTGGACATCGCCGGAGCCGTGATTGATTACATGGCAAGCCAAGTCAACTTCCCAGAAATCGATGTCCGACAACGACTGACCGTGTCCAAAGGAGTCGGGGTCGCGGAGCTCATGATCCCTGAAGGCTCGGACCTCGTAGGAAAAACCATCGCAGACTCCGGCCTCCGCGATCGCGAGTTTACCGTGCTCAATGTCCACCAAGGGATCAAGGTCATCTCGAACCCCAAGGGATCGCGTGTGCTCGAAGCCGACGACAAGCTCCTGTGCTACGGTAAGCTCGATTCAATGCGTGATCTCATCCCAGAGAAGAAGCGTCGCAAACGGAAAGCAAAGGCAAAGAAACTCAATCCGCAGCTGATTGAAGATCTGGGAACCATCGAATGAGTACCTCGGAATCCGATCATCATTGGTTCGGGGTTGATGTCCAACCCGGCGCATCGGAATCACTCTCGATGGTGATCTCCGAAGCGTACTCAGGGACAAATATCACCATCCCCGTTTATGTCTGGCGCGGTCTTCAAGACGGCCCGACTGTCGCGATCACCGCAGCTGTGCACGGCGATGAGATCAATGGCACAGGAACGATCCGACACATCATCCGCAAGCGACCATTCGATCTCGCTTCGGGAACACTCGTGCTTGTGCCGGTTGTGAATATGATGGGGTTCGAGCGCCACTCACGCTACCTCCCCGATCGTCGCGATCTGAACCGCAGCTTCCCAGGATCAATGGAAGGGAGTCTCGCGAGCCGAATGGCGCGTGCGTTCTTCGATCAGATCATCAAGCGCAGCGACTACTGCATCGATCTCCACACGGCAGCCGTACGAAGAACCAACTTCCCCAATGTCCGCGCCGACATGAGCAATGAGAGCCTCGCAGACTTCGCGCGTGCATTCGGAGCTGATGTCATCGTCGACAGCAAGGGGCCGAAGGGGTCGCTCCGCGCAAGCGCCTGCAAAGCAGGCTGCGCGACGCTGATCCTCGAAGCTGGAGAGGTCTGGAAGGTCGAGCCGGGGGTCGTCGAGTATGCCGTCCGCGGGATCAGCAACTGCCTCCGTCATCTCAGTATGATCGAAGGCGATCCGGTCGAACCCGCATTCCGCATCGAGACCAAAACAACCAAATGGATCCGTGCTGCGCAAGGAGGGTTTCTCGAGTTCCATGTTTCCGCAGGAGACATCGTCGAGAAAGACCAAGCGCTCGCGACCAACACCAACCTGATGGGTGACGAGCAGAATGTCATCCTCTCCCCACGCGATGGGCTCATCCTCGGCATGACCACGCTCCCGTCCGTCGGACCGGGTGGTCCAGTCTGTCACCTCGCGTATCCGCGTCGAGGGGTTCTCAAGAAGGTCGAGCGTGCAGTCAACAAACTCGACGACGACGCGCTCCATAACCGGGTCCGCGAAGACCTCGCACGCAATGTGCGTGTGACCGAATCGGAAGCACCAGTCGAGAAGTAACCCAGCTTCGTTTCGCTCAGATCACTCCGAACGCATGCCTTGAGGCTGAGGCGTTGGTGTTTCCCTCGGCTCTTCTCGAGTATCCGTGCTCGGCGGATTCACAGGAACCAGCAAACTCCGGCGCGGTGAGAGTCCCGATCGACGATCAACGACATCCTTGCGAGGATCATCCGCAGGGATCATCGTGACCGAATCCTCAGGACCTTCCGGACGGATCTCCACATCGACCGGCTCAACAGATGCAAGCAGATCCGCGAGGAGTTGGTCCTCTTCTGTTGTGAATCCAGCGTTGATCCCGAGATCGGTATAGATCTCATACAGAGCACCAACGACGCGTGAGTACGAGAGTCCGAGCCCGCGATTGGTTGAGCCGGGAGTTGGTTCTGTCGCGAGGAACTCGACGAGTGCTGGGAGATTGGTCGGCGCCGAAGGGTGTGTATAGGTCCGGCGTTTCTTGTCGTCTCGGTAGTACACCCGAACCGGATCGCCGTGCGCATCGGACGCGAGCATCAACCGGTCGGACCATGCCGTCGCAAGCAGAGGCGTTTCCACAGACTGGTCTGCGCCAAACAGCACAATCCGAGGCTCCTTGTGCTGCGTGATGTAAATCAAAGGCTCACCAAACGGGACAATGTCCAAGAAGAACTTCCCTGCGATCAGCTTCCGAG
Source organism: Phycisphaerales bacterium (assembly GCA_051252395.1). Taxonomy (GTDB): domain Bacteria; phylum Planctomycetota; class Phycisphaerae; order Phycisphaerales; family UBA1924; genus UBA1924. Next base: position 222,996 of record JBPOFX010000001.1, read on the forward strand.
ATACGCCGCGTAATGGATCAGGCGGGAGCTGAACACGCGCGAGCACATCGAGCTGCTCATCAATCGCTCCAGACTCGATCGCGGCTCGATCAATCGAGTTGCGACCTCCCATGCTGCGAGCCAATCGATGCTTGCGAGCATTGATGGCTCGTGTCATCAGTCCTTCGTATGCCTCGATCCGGACATTGAGTTGATCAGATTCCAGAAGACCACGCAATACGCGATCAGGGACCATGGATTCCTCAATGCGTGCAAGCAGCGCGATCGCATCGGTGCGTAGATTCTCAGGTCCATTAAGCGCGATATTGGTCAGTCCTTCAACGCTCTTGGGATCCCCGAGTCCCGCGCCTGCTCGCAGAGCCGCGAGTCTTGGTGCGGATTCCGGATGATCGTAAAGCGTCCGAAGCTGAGGCATCGCACGCTGTCCGAGCGCCTCAAGACACCAGGTCATATCACTCGCAAGGTACGGCTCAGACTGCACGGCTTGTGTGTACCGCTGTGCATACACCTCAGGGAATGATTGATCGATCGTCAGGTGCGAAACCAGTTCGAGGAACTCGGTGCTCCGGTCAACATAGTCATGAGGTATCTGGACAAAGATGATCGATTCGTCAACGCCGCGTGCGGTTTTGGATCGATCGAGCGGACTCGCTGGGAATGCTGTGTTGATTGCGCTGACCATCTGCCGGACGCGTTGGTGGGAAGGGTTGTCGAGGATGATCTGGATTTCAGTCCCAGTCGTGACATACCCGCCGTCTAGGATGCGTCCGACATTCCGCGAGATCCCAGGCGTCTCAACCCCAGGCTCCGCAAACGGATTCAGGAAGATCGGCCCCTTTGCTTTCCCCAGAATGTGCGCCTGCTGATCGTTGTACGACGATGGAGGACCGATCCGCAGTTCCGTCGTCCAGAGCTTCCCCCCCTCAAGGCTCGTCGCGTTGATCGCACGCACATACACATCGTAACTATCACCAGGTCCCGATCCCGGAGGGACCGCGGCTTGGACGATCACCGCCGCTGTATTGGGATCACGCAGGAGCTGGCGCGGACTCTTGCCGTAGAGCGGGGAGTTGGTGTCGTCGTTGGCGACATTGATCCCGTTGAGTCCCATCATCCGTTCGAGGTGCGCCGCGTACTGCTCTGGGAGCGTCAAGCCTCCTGTGCCGTCGAGTCCGACGACAAACCCAATCCCAGACACCAGCGTCGGCGTGTTCCCCACAATCCGAGCCTCAGCCCCGATCGTGCCGCGCAGCGCCGAAGGCAGGTCCCGCACAGCAGTGGGGCTTGAAATCTGTGCCTTGGGAACAGGTTTCTTTTTCTTCATCAATCGACAGCCAGGCAATACCACGCTTGACACGCACAGGAAAGTCAGCATCGTCAGGAATGCAAAGCGAACTGATTGGCTGGAACGAGTCGTCATCATGATGCTCAAAGGGAGTCCCTCGTGCTTTCTAGCTTCTTGTGTGGCGTGGACTTGGGTGTGTCGTCATGCAGTCATGGTCACCCAGCAGGAGTCCGTGTCGGTTGGTTTGTAGATGCCTATACGCACCGCTCGAAGGAGTGTATGCACATCGCTGAAATTGAACCGTCTTGTCGATTCGGAACATTTCAACCGCCGTCGGCTCAGCCAATGTGGAAAACTGTTACGGCGCTCTCCAGATGTAGACTTGAGAAGTTCGGGTCGTGTTCAGGAAATGGATTTCCCCACCCGAGCACGCTCTAGATCGGTTAAACGATTGATCCGTATCGTCTTCGCGTCATCCTCGCGTAGATCAAGGTCGAAGCCCTGCGATTGGTTCTTTGGGGGAGAACTCTGGAAACGACGAAAAATACGGAAAACTCATCCAAAGTCATTCCACAACACCTTGTGTGCTGCTATGATCCAGGCCCAGCAGATTCGATATATTGGGGTCTGCAGGAATTGTCAAAAGATTTCCGTTGTGGGAAGTCAAGCACTCAAGAGGACTTGCAAGCAACCGACAGGATATCCACCGGCCCAAAAATCCGGTTTTCCCAGTCAACGCTCGTCAGTCCGATAACAATGCTGGGCCAATCACTGCATGCGTCGTCATGTATGGGAAATGTTTTGATTCTGTTCTTTGGTTCCCTCGATCATCAGGTCGTCGGATCTTGAAGGACACGCCGAGTCGGTCGTGTTCAGGTGGGCAACCATGAACGCGTCCGCTCAATAAGTGAGGCGACCCCATTCGTGAGGGGCCACCCAAACTCAGCAGCCGTCCAATCGGTTGGGGATGTCTCCCCATCCGCTGGGATCGTTGTGAGAACATCACGCCTGGCGCGAGTGTGGACACTCAACCCAGCGCATCAATCGGAGGCCGGGGACATCGGAGGTCCCCATCAGTGCGAGTTCATCCAATCCAACGGACGACCAACCACTGAGCAATGAGAGAGACGGAGCAGTTCAGCATGCCAGTTCTATGTGACACCCAAATCCAGAACCAGATCGACATCAAGCCGTTCGAGAAAGCCATCAAACGCGAAGGCACCATCTCCTACGGCGTCTCCTCCTACGGATACGATGTCCGCGTCGGGACCGAGTTCAAAATCTTCACCCCGACCCCTCCATCCGGAGGCATCGCGGTTGTCGATCCCAAAAACTTCACCGACGACTTTATGGTCCGTGTCGACACCGCCGAGCAAGGGACCGACCATGTCATCATCCCACCCAACTCCTTCGCGCTCTGCGAGACCGTCGAATGGTTCGACATCCCACGCGACATCCTCGTGCTGTGTGTCGGCAAATCGACCTACGCACGCTGCGGATTGATCGTCAATGTCACCCCGCTCGAACCCGAATGGCGCGGCAAGGTCACCCTCGAAATCTCCAACACGACCCCGCTCCCTGCGAAGGTTTACGCGAACGAGGGGATCGCGCAGTTCATCTTCCTCAAGGGCGATGAGGTGTGTGCACAGAGCTACGCAGATAAGGCTGGGAAGTATCAGGATCAGGGTGGGTTGACGCTACCGAGAGTGGACTAATTTCAGGAGATCAATTTGTTTGGCAAGCATCTAGAAAGGAGGCGAATCGACAACACAAAACCGTTTTAGTGGATACGAATACCTCTTCGAAAGAGAGGAATGGACTGCTAGTAAAGCAGCCATATTCAGAGGAAAGAATCCATGTTTTTTAAGTCACAGCAACATTTACAAGAGTTCATTTTTGAAAATATGAAAGGAGGAAAAACACAATGGCAAAGAAAAACGCAAAACAGACATCGTGCAGAGTTGCTACCAATGCTTCAAAGACATTGCAAAGCAAATCTGCTTCTAAAGCTGCAAAATCTGCAGCTGGTTCAGCGCTTGCACAATCGCGTCGCGGATGCGGCAAGAAGTAACTTGCACTGTAAATTTCGATAATGCACCATTGGCGAAAGCTAATGGTGCAACTTGGTTCTGTTAAAATTCACTTAGATAGGCGCACGCATGAAAATCACCCGCAGATTCACCACGGAAGGTACTGACCCATTCGCATCCACCAAGTGGACCACGCGATCGAGTCGAATCACAAACCCGGACGGTTCGGTTGTCTTTGAGATGCCGGATGCGGAGGTCCCTGTTGGGTTCTCGCAGCTCGCGACCGACATCATGGTCTCGAAGTACTTCCGCAAAGCGGGTGTGCCTCAGTTCGAGAGCAAGTTCGCGCTCCCGGGACAGTCCGAGACGCTTAAGAACGACGACGGATCGGTCAAGAAAGGCCCAGAGCGTTCCGCGCGTCAGGTCATCCACCGTCTCGCGGGATGCTGGCGCCACTGGGGTGAGACCCACAACTACTTCGATACCGAGTCGGACGCGAAAGCGTTCTACGACGAGCTTGTCTACATGCTCGTCCACCAGATGTGCGCGCCAAACTCTCCCCAGTGGTTCAACACAGGACTCAACTTCGCGTACGGCATCAGCGGTCCTGCGCAAGGTCACTGGATCGTCAACCCAGAGACTGGGAACCCAGAACTCGCGGATGATGCGTACACGCATCCGCAGCCGCACGCGTGCTTTATCCAGTCGGTCGGTGACTCCCTCGTCAACGAGGGCGGGATCATGGACCTCTGGCAGCGTGAAGCGCGACTCTTTAAGTACGGCTCAGGTACCGGCACCAACTTCTCCAACCTGCGAGCGGCAAACGAACTCCTCTCAGGCGGAGGCAAGTCCTCCGGTCTGATGTCATGGCTCAAAATCGGCGATCGCGCTGCTGGCGCGATCAAGTCGGGTGGAACGACCCGCCGTGCCGCGAAGATGGTCTGTCTTGATATGGACCACCCAGACATCCACGAGTTCGTCAACTGGAAGGTCCGCGAGGAGATTAAGGTTGCCGCGATGGTCGAAGGACTCAAAGCGATCCAAGGCGAGAAGTCCTCGAAGATGGACACCGAAACGATGGGCGAGACCGCAGCGCGTCTCGGATTGACCCTCGACTACGACTTCAACGGCGAAGCGTACGCAACCGTCGCAGGACAGAACTCCAACAACTCCGTCCGCATCCCCGACGCGTTCTTTGATGCCGTGGATGAAGGTTCGGAGTGGAATACCACCTTCCGCACAACAGGAGAGGTCGCAACAACCCACGATGCGCGTGAGCTGTGGGACGATGTCGCGTACGCCGCGTGGCGCTGTGCGGATCCTGGAGTGCAGTACGACACGACCATCAACGCTTGGCACACCTGTCCAAACGCGGGACCGATCAACGCATCGAACCCATGTTCGGAATACATGTTCCTCGACAACACCGCGTGCAACCTCGCATCGCTCAATGTCATGAAGTTCTACGACGCGAAGCGCCGCGAGTTCGACATCGAAGGCTTCGAGCACGGCGTCGATCTCTGGACGATGGTCCTGGAAATCTCCGTACTCATGGCCGCGTTCCCATCGAAGGAAATCGCGGAACTCAGTTACACCTACCGCACTACAGGACTCGGATACGCAAACCTCGGCGCGATGCTGATGCAAGCGGGGATCCCGTACGACTCAGAAGCAGGCACCGCGATCTGTGGATGCTTGTCCGCGATCATGACCGGACGCAGCTACCGCATGTCCGCGATGATGGCAGGCGAGCACGGCGCGTTCCCTGGATTCGAACCAGAACGCGAGAACATGCTCCGCGTGATCCGCAACCACCGCCGTGCCGCGATGGGAGTCGCTCGCGATAGTGGTGAGTACGAAGACCTCCGCATCGCGCCGGTCCCGATCGACCACGATCTGATCCGCGACCACAAGGTCCCGCTCGGGAACGCGATGGACCTGCTCCACCACGCAACCACCGCTTGGGACGACGCGCTCGATTTCGGAGAGCTCCACGGCTATCGAAACGCACAAACAACAGTCATCGCACCAACCGGGACCATCGGTCTCCTCATGGATTGCGACACGACCGGAGTCGAACCCGACTTCGCGCTCGTCAAGTTCAAGAAGCTTGCTGGAGGCGGGTACTTTAAGATCGCCAACGCGTCGATCGATCCAGCGCTTGAGTCGCTCGGATACGACGAGGATCAGCGCCGTGACATGATCCAGTACATCCTGGGCACGCTCAACCTGCATGTCCCGATGCCGAAGGATATCGAGGACAGCGTCGGAGTCTCCCTCGCGGCATGGCTCGCAGATCACGGCATGAACGACGATGATCTTCAAGCGATCACCGATCAACTCCCAGGAGTCTTCGAACTCGGATTCGCGTTCAATGCATGGGCTCTGAGCGAAGAAACCCTCCAACGCATCGGCGCGAACCCTGAAAAGGCGAAGTCCGATCCATCGTTCAACGCTCTGAGCTTCCTCGGCTTGACCAACAAGCAGATCAACCAGCTCAATGTGCTCGTCTGTGGAACCCAGACCATCGAGGGCGCACCGCACCTCAAAGACGAGCACCTCCCAGTCTTCGATTGTGCAAGCACCTGCGGCAACATCGGGACAAGACTGATCTCTGCAGGTGGTCACATCCGCATGATGGCCGCGGCTCAGCCGTTCATCTCAGGAGCGATCTCCAAGACGATCAACCTCCCGCACGATGCATCGGTTGAAGACATCAAGGACTCTTACCGTATGTCATGGGAGCTTGGTCTCAAAGCCAACGCGCTCTACCGCGATGGGTGCAAGCTCAGCCAGCCGCTCAACTCTAAGAGTGATACCGATACTGAGCTCGAAGATGACACGATCATCGATGAACTCGATCACGATCTCGCGCTCGACGAGATCGCGAGCGAAGTCGTCGAGCTTGCAGAAGCAGCTTCCGACGAGAATGTCCGCGTCGTGATCCAGAAGGAAGTCGAGATCGTCCATCGTCCGATGCGTCGTCGTCTTCCCGAGACCCGTCACTCATTGACCCACAAGTTCAATGTTGCTGGTCACGAGGGATACCTCACGGTTGGTTGCTACGAGGATGGCAAGCCTGGCGAGTTGTTCATCACCATGGCAAAGGAAGGATCCACTATTGGTGGACTCATGGATTCGCTTGGAACCTCAACCTCCGTCGCGCTCCAGTACGGCGTCCCGCTCGAATCACTCGTCCGCAAGTTCACGCACCAACGCTTCGAACCTGCAGGGATGACGACCAACCGGGATATCCCGTTTGCCAAGTCGCTCGTCGATTACATCTTCCGCTGGCTCGGGATGGAGTTCATCGACGGCTATCGCGAAGCGAACCTCCCGGCACGCTCGACTCCAGAGCCCAAAGCTCAAGCGGATAAGCCGGACCCGGTCGTCCGCCGGATCCCTGCCGAGCAGATCGAAGCCAAGAGCAAGACTCCGGAGACCAAAGCCGGTCAGTCGATGATCAAAGCGAAGCTGACGGAGACCCAGATGACCGCTCGCACAAACGACGGCACCCAGATCGATGCACGCAGTGCGACATTGTCCATGGCTCTTGACGCCGCGGGTGATGCTCCGCCGTGTGATGTGTGCGGCACAATCACAGTCCGCAGCGGGACCTGCTACAAGTGTCTCAACTGCGGCGCATCAATGGGCTGCAGCTAAAGGGATCAATGAGATAACCAGTTCAAACGGTTCACAACTCGCGGCGGTCAGCACGGCAGGTCGCATTTCAGATAGGGATGGTCAGCAATCGAATGGAATGAACGCTGCGAGCAACGGTCACGGAATGATCGTTGCTCGGACCCCCGGCAGACGATCGGCTCGCAAGAGCCACGGAGCAGTTGAAGTCGGTACACGAGCTGACGACAGAACGCACGACTGCCCGCCGCGTGTTGTGAACCGTTGAACGAGCCTTGATCCGCAAGGCGACAACCTCTACACCGAGACTGGACGACCCTGCCTCCTGTCCAGACTCGGCCTCAACCCCCGGGCAAGCCCACCACAGCCCGGGGGTTTCCTCTGCGCAATCTTCATGCAAGAAACTCTTTGAAAACCATCCCAATTGCTCTGCAAAGTCTGTACGCTGATGCAGAGATGAATGCCAACAACGAAAGCAGTGAGACGATCCGCAATCGAGATGAGCCAATCCGTTGGTCCATCTTCGGCGTCATCGCGTTCATTACCCTCCTCGGCGTACTCGGCCCCAAACTCCTTTGGTCGCTCGATGGGTACAAATCCTTTGTGTGGTCCCTCCCAGTGGATCTCCAATACATGATCCATCCAACGATCCGGATGCTGCTTGTCGTGATCGGGACTGTTGCCGTCTGCAAAATAAGCCCAGCAGATCAGCGATTGACGATGGGTCTCAAAGTCGGATGGTCCAGAGCGTTCAACGCATTCATCCTTGGATTTATCTGCACGCTCCCGATGCTGCTGCTCGGATTGTTCAGCAGATCATCGTCTCCATCGCATTACGAAGTGCTCTATACCGCTATTTCTCCAGGACTCACTGAGGAGATCTTCTACCGAGCGTTCATGTTTGGACTGCTGGTCCAAGCAGCGCGATGCCGGATGTGGACCGCCGCGATTGTGACTGCTGTGATCTTCGGACTCGCACACATCGACATCACTCCTGACGAAGGACAGACCATCCTCGGCCAACTCAATGCTTGGAACGCGATGATCGCACTAGGGGGATTCATGTTCGCGTGGATCTATTACCTGTCCAAATGGAACCTTTGGATCGTCATCGCGCTCCATATCGGGATGAATATGTGGTGGGACATGTTCGATCTCGCGGATACTCCGCTCGGAGGATTCGGCGCGACCCTCGCTCGGATCATCCCGATCGCTCTTGCGGTGCTATTCGTAATGCGTGCCAAGTCGCGACAGCATCACTCGGGATCTACTATCTCAGTGTGAATACCAACAACCCAAGCACACACGAAACCGCCAACACCACCACATGGGCCTCGCTCCTCGCGGGATGGGTCCAGTTCGCACAGACCGCCGTCGCTCTCCCAGACGATCAGGAAGGCGATCGCTGGAGGGACTCCATCGCTCCTGCGATCGGACTCCACGCGCTCTCCATGGCACTCACCGAACTCCACACGCTGGATCCAAGCGAACGATCCCTCGCGATGGACAAAGCGGAGCTGGGGATCAAAGAGCACGCGACTGCGATCAATGCCGCGTGGACCGCTGAGCCAATGCCAGAATCGCTTGCTGAACTGATCGAAGACGCCAAGAACGCATGGGAGGACTCGCTCCATGAGGGGGTCGTCTGGAGATGCAAAACCGAACGGTTCACGACGCGCCATCCCGGAGAGATCGGTCTCGCAATGCGAGAAGCGGGGTTTATGGGTGAGATCTTCATTGCAGCGCCTGGAGTGGAGATGTTCAAAGACGCTCCAGTCGCATGGTGCCGGGACCAGTCGGGTGGGATGCCCGATGAACAGGTCGTCGAGTTCATCCATGGCTTCCTCGAGACCTGCACAGGAAAGACCGAATCCCCTGAAATCATGCGTCCGCTCCATCAGGTCTATAGGCAGATGGATTTCCTTGCCGGAGGAGTCACGCACGATCTCGCGGCTCCCGTCACAGGAGAACTCCCTGCAGGACAGCCCTTGCTCGTTCCAGTCGTGGTTGGTGGGGAGATCTGCTCGGTCTCATTACCCCCCAAATCAGGAAAGCCGCTGGATCCACTGGAAGTAAAGTGGGCAACTATTCAAGCAGAGAATACAGATCAGTAGACCCTCGCTCGCAGGGGTCTAGGATGCAATTCGCAGTTTACAGACCACTGTTTATCGAAGAATCAATGTGCTCCATGCACACGGAAAGGACCCCGTTCAAATGGCAAGCAAACGAGCAAAGATCTCCATCATCGGTGCCGGTAATGTCGGCGCAACCTGCGCCCACTGGGCCGCTCAAAAAGAACTCGGCGACATCGTCCTCCTGGACATCCCACGCGCCGACGCTCCCGATCAGCACATGCCCAAGGGCAAGATGATCGACCTCGGATGCTGCGCTCCGATCGAAGGTTTCGATTCCTCACTCACAGGCACCTTCGATTACAAGGACATCGCTGGATCGGATGTCGTCATTGTCACCGCTGGACTCCCACGCAAGCCGGGTATGAGCCGCGATGATCTGATCGAGACCAATGTCAAGATCGTCAAGTCCGTCTCCGAGAACATCAAAGAGCACGCACCAGACTCGATCGTCATCCTCGTCTCCAACCCGCTCGACGCGATGGTCTACACCGCATGGAAAGCGACCGGATTCCCAACCAACCGCATCGTCGGCCAAGCCGGCGCTCTCGACTGTGCACGCTATCGCGCGTTCATCGCATGGGAGCTCGGTGTCAGCGTTGAAGATGTCCAAGCAATGCTCCTCGGCGGGCACGGCGACGACATGGTCCCGTTCCCACGACTCACCTCAGTCCACGGCATCCCGGTCACTGATATGCTGCCGCAAGACAAGATCGACGCATGCGTCCAGCGCGCCAAGGTTGGCGGCGGCGAGATCGTCAAACTCATGGGAACCAGCGCCTACTACGCTCCAGCACTCGGAACCATCCAAATGGCTGAAGCGATCATCAAAGACAAAAAGCGGATCATCCCATCCGCGGCATACCTCGACGGCCAGTTCGGTCACAAGGGCCTCTTCGTCGGCGTCCCAGCACTCCTCGGCAAGGACGGCGTCGAGAAGATCGTCGACTTCAAGCTCACCGATGACGAGCAGAAGCTCTTCGACGAGTCCGCGTCCCATGTCGCTGATCTGGTCAAGATCGTCACCGATCGCTTCCCAGAACTCGCGTAAGACTTCTACAGACAACCAAATAAAAACATCCCGTGTTCTGCGGGATGTTTTTTTGTACTCAGTGTGCGATGTGTGGTTATTTCTTGTCGTCGTTCGAACGAGAATGCTCGTAGAGATCGCCAATCGCATTAACATACTTCTTGCGTTGTTTCTCTTCGTGCGCGACCCGGACATTCTCAGCGTCTTCGCCGAGCGAGGTTAATAGCTGATAGCAGTACGGAGCCGATCCGAGCCAGCGTTTCCATCGTGAGCGGAACATCCAGAACCCGATCGGGCAGATGATCCCCGCCGCGATGAAGAACGGCACGGTACGGATCGTCGCAGCGAGTGCGAGCGATCCGAGTGAGATCGCGAGAATCACGAATCCGTAGACAAACTGAGCGCCCTCGCTCTTGATCTGACGCTTGATCGCGTTGCGATGATCTGCTGTTCGGACAACATCAGCTTCAGGGTCATCCCCTAGAAGCCACGCTGAGCCGGGATCATCTGGATCAAACTCGAGTTCTGGTTCTGGTTCAGGACGCAATGCGGCGCGAATCATCTCTGGATCCGCATCCGGCATTAGCTCCCTTCGTTGTGGACGGTCGCCCTCTTTCATTCCTGTGCCCCATGAGTGAATATATGGTCATAATTTCGTATCCGATATGATACGGCGCATAATGATTTTTAGATCGGCAAAGGGCACGACATTGCACCATTTTAACCGTTCGCAATCGGTTATTTGCAGGATTTCCACGGTCCCATATCAGTATTCGTAAAGTCACAACGAAGGTTTCAGGCTTTGAGTACACGATTCGAGAAATAATTTTGTCCGAACGCTTCCTGTCTGACAGCAGTAGGGGTTCCAAGAGAGTTTGGCTATACTCAAACAGCATGCCGAGGCTAGTGATTTGAGCTGTGCGTGCCTCGTTGTCCACCTGATGAGAAGGAATGATACAGATGTTGAAAAACCACCGATTCGCGATCATGACCGCTTTTTTGATTGCTGGAACCGCTTCAGCAAACATGCGAGCAGCTGAATCTACAGAAACAATCTCCACAACCATCGCTCTCGATGAAACTGGACCGATCGAGCAGATCGCATCCCAGCTCTCAGGGACCTGGAAGACGACCAAGCCGTACAAGAGCAAAGACCTTGATGATGGATCGACAGTTGATGTCTACATGATGATGAACCTTGCCCCGATCTCAATCGAAGGCATGGAGAATGTGATGTACGCCGAGAGTGTCCTATCGGACGCTCCTCAAGCGCCGTTTCGTCAATCGATCTTCCAGCTCTACGACTACAAAGGAAAGGTCCGCCTCCGCACTTACACGATGGCTGTCAGCGAAGACACCCTCGGCGTCATTGCTGGAATCGGCGCGGTCCCTGATCTGTTCTCAGGTGTCGCAAGCAGCGACCTGATCGCGACCCTCGATGTCGAGCTCAATCAATCATCAAACGGATTCAGCGGATCCACTCCATATCCCTACCCAACCAGCTCGCAGGGGGCCGTGGAAATGACCAGCTCAGTCACTTTCGACGGCAAGACACTGACAACCACAGATCGTGGTTACGACGCGCAAGGCGAGATCGTCTGGGGCGACGGCGCCGATTCAACCTACTCATTCGAGAAGTCCGCTCCTTACACAGCAGTGACGAATCACGACAATGGATTAATCGTCGTTGACTACCCATCCACCATCTCGGACATGATGGTTGAAGACGGCGACAAAATGCACATGCACTACTCCGGATACCTCGCCAACGGCATGAAGTTCGATGCGAGCTACGACCGAGGTGCACCGTACGGTTTCATCTACCCGCCGGGACGCAACGCGATCGAAGGATGGGGACAGGGGATGGACGGGCTCACGCTCGGTGCACATCGGAAACTCATCATCCCGTCCGAGCTCGGATACGGAGCTGGAGGCAATCCACGCGCTCGAATCCCAGGCGATTCAACGCTGGTCTTCAATGTGTTCCTCGCAAACCTCGAGAAAGCTGAAACACCTGAAGAATCTACATCCGACGAAGACGCCGCGGATCAAAGTCATGACGGTCATGATCATTCTGATCATGATGGTCACGACCACTCACACGAGGATTGATCCGGTTTCTACTTCTATCACACGCGCCATAGACAGGTATGGTGCTTACTTTGTGGGAATATGCTCAAACAACGGCACCAACTCTTTGTCACCCTCTTCGCGTGTACAGACGCGATATCCGCGGCAGGCGCGTGCGCCGCAGCGTGGTGGGTTCGACAAGCAAAGTTTGGATCGTATGTCGAAGGATCAGGTTCTTATCTCCAAGAATCGCTGACCGGATTGGTCGTCCCGATCTTCGCAGTCGTCATGTACGCGCTCGGTCTCTACAGACCTAGGCGTGATCGCGCACTCATCGGAGAGTTTGCAGGAGTCGTCAAAGCTTCGATCATCGCGATGGTCGCGATCATTGTCCTGATCTGGATGACCGGAGGACCACGCACGCCGGTCGTTCGAACGGTCGGACCAGTCATCCCGACTGAGATCTTTACAGGTCCGTTCAAGTACCAAATCCTGATCCTCGCGATCATGCTCCCAGGCATCATCTCACTCCAGCGTTTGTCGCTGCGGATCTTCCTCCGCATCATCCGGAGTGGTGGACGCAATACCAGACATGTCGCCGTGCTGGGAGTTGGTCGTCTCGGACAGATCACTGCTCGGACACTCGAACGCAACAGCTGGACCGGTATCCGTGTTGCGTATTTCATCAGCCATCACGAGCAAACCAACCGGGTCACATGCATCGACAAAACCGTGCGAGGCGGCACGCGAGAACTCGAATCAATCCTTGAACGCTATCCCGTCGACGCAGTCTACATCGCACTACCAAATGCGATGTCGCCGCAGCTCCCGCAAGTGCTCCAACGGCTCGAACGCTTTGCTGTTGAAGTCCGATTGATCCCTGATGTCCGCTTGAGGTATCTGCCGCAGTCCATGGCGGTCTCGGAACTCGAAGGGATGCCGATCCTGAGTTATCGCGAGAGCCCCCTCGCTGGGATCGGTGGCATACTCAAAAGACTGATCGATATCATCGGATCGCTAGTCGCAATGATTCTGTTCCTGCCTGTCGTTGTCGGGATTGTGATCGCGATGAAGATCTCATCGTCTGGTCCCGTATTCTTCCGTCAGCGGCGAGTGAGTTTGGGAGGAGATACCTTCTGGATCTACAAGTTCCGAACAATGTCAAACGAGAACGAAAGCGCTGACGAAAGCAGCGCTGCGACCTGGACCCAAGAGGACGATCCAAGGGTCACCAAAGTGGGTCACTGGTTGCGGAAAACAAGTCTTGATGAACTCCCTCAACTGCTCAATGTGCTGCGAGGAGACATGTCGCTCGTCGGCCCGCGTCCTGAGCGTCCAGAACTCATTGACCGCTTCCGCGACGACTGGAGAGGGTACATGATCCGTCAGCATGTCAAAGCCGGGATGACAGGCTGGGCACAAGTCAATGGGCTGCGTGGGAACACCAGTCTGCGGAAACGATTGCAGTACGATTTGTTCTATATCCGGAACTGGTCAATTCTGTTCGATCTGCGGATTTTGTGCTTAACAATTGTTCGTGGATTCGTCCATAAGAACGCTTACTAAACCCAAACAAACTAGATTTTGATTGTTTTTCGTACCAATCTGATGACGCAGGGTTGCGTTGAAACCGTGAAATCTGTATAAATAAAGGCAAGGACATTGGTGGGGATTCGTGTGGAACCCCCAGATTGACCCGTGTCTTCTCCCGTTCTTGTTGGTTTTCGTGTCTTGGTCGGAACTTTCCGCTCCACGATGCGAATAGCGTGCATAGAACTGAGACACATACGCCGCTTTGGCGTGAAGAAACACCATCGGTTGAGCACCCTGCACGAACGCATGATCGCTCAATCGACGAACAGATGGAGGTCGTCGTGGCTAGACGCAAACAAGCATTTACTCTTATTGAACTCTTGGTGGTCATCGCGATCATCGCTCTCCTGATCGGTATCTTGCTCCCAGCATTGGGTCAAGCTCGCCGTTCAGCTCAGAATGTGGTTGCTCAAGCAAATGTCCGCTCACTGAACACCGGTGCAGCGAACTACGCAGGCGACTCGGATGACCGAATCTTCAGCTTCACCTGGCGTGCAAATACTGAATACTTCTTCCTACACAAAGGTGAAATGAAGAAGACTGGTGATGATCAAGATGCAGCATCACGCCAAGCTCAAAATATCCTTCAGCGTGCTACTGGTCGCATCAGCGGAACCGCGAAGATTGCTCACCCAGCACAGCGCTTGATGCATCGTCGCTATTCACACCTTGTGCTTCTCGATTACCTGACAGATCGCCAGCCAGAACCGATCGCGGCTTCCCCGTTCGATAAGAATCTGATCAACTGGCAAGAAAATCCGTTGGAGTTTATGGAAGACACCAATACCGTACCATACGGCAATGGGATTCCATCTGAATCCGGGTACGAAGACGACAATACTTGGACTTTCACCAACATCACTCAGCTCTGGCCATTTGCTTCAACCTACCAAATGGTTCCTGCAGCTTGGAATACAGACGGCATCGGGACAGACACCTACTATCCTCACGAAGGTTCACCTCACACATTCCAAGGACCACAGGATGTCAAGCTCGGCCGCCGGAAGATGACTCAGGTTGCACACCCATCCGCGAAGGTCATGATGTTTGAAGAGTTTGATCGCTTCACGGATCCAAATGGTCTCTACTTCGCTTACCCAGAAGCTCGTACAAACCTCGCGTTCTTCGATGGTTCAGTCCGTCAGGAAGTCACGCAAGATGCAAACGCTGGCTGGAACCCAAACGATCCAGGCAATGTGTGGACCCAAACCTATGTCCCACTGGATACCTTCCCGCTTCCAAAGGATGGACTTGGTGACCAGACTGAGTACTGCCAACGCTTCCGCTGGACACGCTACGGCCTCCAAGGGATCGACTTCGGCGGATCAGATGTTGGTACCCGCGGCGATGAAGAACTTCAGAACCCAGACTGTACGAACTAAGACTGTACCTAGATATCTTTGATTCAATAAGCCCCCGTCCATGAGACGGGGGTTTTTTGATGTCGTAAACCCTTAACCAAGCGATGATTGATCGCACTTTGTCTACGATTCACAATGGATTCAAACTACCAAGTCATCGTTGTTGGAGGCGGACACGCCGGCGTAGAAGCCGCGTGGGCAGCCGCGAATCGGCTTGGGACTCCCAACTCCGTCGCGCTCGTGTCTTTGGACGCGTCCAAAATCGGTGTCATGAGCTGCAATCCAGCAATCGGAGGGCTCGCAAAGGGACAGCTCGTACGAGAAATCGATGCGATGGGTGGATTGATGGGGATGGTCGCCGATGCGACTGGAATCCAGTTCAAGCTCCTGAATACCTCCAAAGGAGCCGCAGTCCACGGCCCGCGCTGTCAAGCGGACAAGCACGCGTACGCGCGAGCGGTCCAATCCTTCATCAACTCCAGAGACGAGATCGACATCATCGAGGGAGGGGTAGAACAGCTCCTCACGACGACCGATGCAAATGGATCCACAATCATTACCGGCGTCACGATCGCGTCTCCTGAAGGCTCTCAGATCGAGCTCCACGCGCCCTCAGTGGTCCTGACGACTGGAACCTTCATGCGTGGGATCATGCACAGAGGAGACCAGAAGACTCCAGGCGGTCGCGTGGGTGAAGAAGCCGCGAATCCGATTTCCACGGCGCTCTCCGAACTCGGATTTGAGCTTGGTCGTCTCAAGACCGGGACCCCTCCCAGACTCGATATCAACTCCATCAAATGGGACACGCTCCCTGTACAAGACGGCGATCCCTCGCCCGTCCCCTTCTCCGAGCTTTCACGACAAGGCTGGACAGTAGGGGATGTCCAGTGCACGCAGTTCCCGCTCATCGAGCAGATCTCATGTCGTCAAACCCATACCGGTCCAGGATCGCACGACTCGATCCGCGCCAATCTCGATCGCGCGCCGATCTTCACAGGACAGATCGGATCCGCAGGACCACGCTACTGTCCGAGCATCGAGGACAAGGTCGTCCGATTCGCGCAGCGCGAAGAGCACGGCGTCTACCTCGAACCCGAATCCCACGAATCCAACTGGGTCTACTGCAACGGGATCTCGACGAGTCTCCCTGAGGATGTGCAGGAGACGATCGTGCGTTCGATGCCGGGATGCGAGAACGCGGAGATCCTGCAGTTCGGATACGCCGTCGAATACGACATGGTGCGTCCACACCAGATCTATGTGACTGGTCAAACACGACTGGTCCAAGGCTTCTTCCTTGCTGGTCAGATCAACGGCACAAGCGGATACGAAGAAGCCGCGGCGCAAGGGTTGATCGCTGGAGTGAACGCCGCGATGCACGCGCAAGGAGCCGGGGAGTTCACGCTCGATCGCTCGCAGGCGTACATCGGTGTGCTGATGGATGATCTGGTGACCAAGACTCCCAAAGAGCCGTACCGGATGTTTACGAGCCGAGCAGAATACAGACTGCTGCTCCGATCAGACAACGCGCCCGATCGACTCACCCCGATCGCGATGGATCTAGGTTTGCTGGATCACACACAGCTTGGAGCACAACGCCAAGCGATCTTCGCACAACGCACCAAACTCCTCGAGCACGGCAAAGCACTCCTGAAGAGCACGCAGTGTGGAGAGAAAACCGTCGAGGATCGAACGCTCGAACCAGACTTCGGAGTCGATGATCTGCGTGCCGCGATCGAAGATCAAATGACTCAGTTTGCTGATTCGGTCGATCCGGGAGTGTATCTGACGCTCCATACGAACAGACGCTACGAGCCGTATGTCGTGCGTCAGCTGACCGAGATCCGCAGACACGGCGAGATGGAACATAAACCAATCCCAGAATGGATCGAGTACGACTCGATGGATTCACTCCGCAGCGAAGCGCGTGCGGCTCTCCAAAAATACCGACCAACAACCTTCGGACAAGCCTCGCGTTTGGAAGGGATTACCCCTTCGGACCTGACGCTCTTGAGTGTGCTTGTCAAGCGAGCACGAGCGCAGAGACGCGACGATGAGCCGGTCGCTGTTGAATAGCTAATTATGGGTTGATCCGTCTTAGCTGTGACCAAGCATCCGGAGCTCGTCACGCAGGATCGCGGCTAGCTCAAAGTTCTCCGAAACAATCGCGGCTTCGAGCCGTTGACGGAGTTCTGCTTTTTGACTCACTGGGAGCTTCGGGATCAGCCCGTCCCGCATCTCGCGGAGCATGTCCACCTCGCCAGCATTCTCAAACTGGTCCTCTTGTCCTGTCGACTCGTAGTAGACCTTCAACGCATCAATCCCCTCGTCGATCGCATAGATCGCGGCCTTGTTCTCCTCATGCTTCACAGCATGGCTCGCAAGGGCGCGCGCTCGCATCATCATGACATAGGGACGATGCCCCTCCATCGCGGTCTGGTCGTCCTCGTCGATCGCGTAGTCGCGGAACATATCCAGCACGCGCAGATTGCGTGATGTGTCGCGTGCGACGCTCTCGAAGTCCTCCAGCACGAGCAGGGCAATGTAGCGGTGGTAGTACTGCTGCGCCTCTTCTCGGAGCTTCCTGCAGTCCTCGCCGTCTAGGAACCGCTGAGGCTCGCTCTCAGACTCCTCAGGGAGTCCGAAGGACTCAGCCTCCTCCTCGCCCTCGATCTCGGCATCTGGATTGAGTCCTGGCTGCTGCGTGAGCTGAGCTTCGTAGTAGTCGAGGTAGGACTCAGTATCATGCGGTCTGAGCCCGTCTGGACGCCCGTCGACATACATCTGGAGCAATCCCAGGTCCAAACGGACCTGAATCCGAGGCTCATGATCCTGCCCTTCGATGAGTCTGACGGAGATCTGTCCCGGCACAAATGCCCATTCTGAGAGAAGTTTGGTGATATCGCGTTCCAATCGGCATCCTGTCTTCAAAGGGGCGAATTCGTGAGTATGTCCCAATTATCGGGAGATGCCAATAAAAATCTAGAAAGACCGATCACATTCTCAAAATAGTTGATAATCGGCGTAAACCTCGCAAACGAACAGTATTTAGACATAGATAATTTGATAGAAATTGCCCAAGTTCAGGGGAAATCCCTTTCGTCCGATGGAACCAATCGTGTAAGATGACGAACATTGGGATGAGTGAGAGTTCATCTCGTTTCCGGCGGCACTCGCCGCGGAAAGGATGGGTAGGAAAGTGAGTACAAAAATGCGTTCGTCCAATTCTGGCGTCAAGTCGTCGCTGCAGGTCTATCTGCACGATATCAACCGCCACCCCTTACTGACAGCGGAACAAGAGAAAGAACTGGGATGGAAAATCATCAACGAGCAATGTCCTGTTGCTCGTGAAACGATGATCCGTTCGAATCTTCGCCTCGTTGTTTCGATCGCCAAAAACTATAACAATCGTGGCCTCCCGCTCGGTGATCTCATCGAGGAAGGGAATATCGGTCTGATGCGTGCTGTTGAGGGATTCGATCCCGCTCAAGGCGCCCGTTTCAGCACCTACGCGAGTTGGTGGATCAAGCAAGGCATCAAGCGTGCTTTGATCAATGCCAACCAACCGATCCATATCCCAGCGTATATGGTCGAGCTGATCGCGAAGTGGAAGATGCACGCTCGCCGCATCCAGTCGGAGACTGGTCATGAGCCGAGCATCGAAGATCTCGCGAAAGCAATGGATCTTCCAGTGAAGAAGATCCTGATCATCAAGCGTGCCGTCAAAGCGTTCAGTGCTCCAAACCAAGCACCACGCGGGAACGACGGCGACCTCGTCGGAATGGGCGAACTCATCGCTGATTACCGTCACGGCACTGCTGAAGAGCAATCGCTCGAATCCGAAGAGCTCGGAATCCTCCGCAAGCTCATGGAAACCATCGACGAACGCGAGGCACAGATCCTGCGTCTCCGCTTCGGTCTCGATGGAGCTGAGCCTTTGACGCTCAAAGAGATCGCATCCGATGTCGGGATCTCTCGTGAGCGTGTGCGTCAGATCATCGAGGAGTCGCTGTCGCGTCTCCACGAGCGGATCAACGACGACAAGCCGAGCCAGTTCTTCCGTCGCAGCGATGCGTTCGAGAACCTGGATAAAGCCGAGACCGAATCTGAGCGTCGGATCTACGCATCCGACGAGAACGAAGCCGCTTCAGCGACCGCGGCTGGTTAAGCGATTCAGATTCTCCAACAAGTACCCCAGCAGGCCGACCTTTCGAGGTCGGCCTGTTTCGTCTACTCCGCGAGCTAAACCTGCTAACATATCCTCCTATCAGCCCGTTTCAGCGCTTCAGGTTGGAATTGGGTCAGGTTGGAATAGTTCGGATATGAGCAGGCTTCTTGAAAGACCACCACTTGAGAGATGAACAGTCGTTGCAGGAACGGCTCACGCTCGCAGAATCGGAGAAACACTTGTCTACAGAATCAGCAGTCCACAAAGTTGTCATCATCGGTTCAGGTCCCTCAGGATGGACCGCCGCGATCTATGCCGCTCGTGCGAACCTCACGCCCGTCGTCTATGTGGGAGTCCCGAAGCAGGACCCGGGACCGGTCCTGCCGGGTGGACAGCTGATGCTGACGACCGATGTCGAGAACTACCCAGGGTTCCCAGAGGGGATCGCTGGACCAGAGATGATGATGAAGTTCGAGCAGCAGGCGCGACGCTTCGGGACCGAGGTTGTTGGTGAGGACATCACCAAGTGCGAGTTCTCCAGCGATGGATCGCCGCACACGCTCCATACTTCTGGTGGCAACACGATCCAGGCACACACTGTCATCATCTCTACTGGTGCGACCGCGAACTGGATCGGTCTTGAATCCGAAATGAAGCTCGCGACGAGTGGTGGTGGGGTCAGCGCCTGTGCTGTGTGTGATGGCGCGCTCCCGATGTTCCGCGATCAGCATGTCGCGGTTGTTGGTGGTGGAGATTCCGCGATGGAAGAAGCAACCTTCCTGACGAAGTTCGCATCCAAGGTTTCGGTGATCCATCGCCGCGACGAGCTGCGCGCAAGTAAGGTGATGCAGGAGAGGTTCTTATCCAAGGACAACGCCGAGGTGCTCTGGAATAAGACCGTCATCGACTGCCTCTCAACTCCCGACGAGCACGGCAACGAAAAAATCCATGCGATCAAACTTCAAGACACCGTCACCGGAGAAGAGTCCGAGCTGAGCATCAAGGGGTTGTTCGTCGCGATCGGTCACAGTCCCGCGACCAAGTTCATCAAGGACACCGATCTGGAGTTCGATGACAAGGGGTACATCGATCTCAAGACCCGATCCAGCAAGACCAACATCGAAGGCGTCTTCGCAGCAGGAGATGTCGCAGATGCGACCTATCGACAAGCGATCACTGCTTCAGGGATGGGCTGCACTGCAGCACTCGACGCGGAGCATTGGCTCGCGTCCAAAGACCTGATCTGATCGACGCATCTGATCGACTCAGAGAATGTATAGACAAAGAACGAGGGCACCGATGATTCGGTGCCCTCGTGTATATTTTCAGTTGAACTGTTTCGCTTAGTCTTCAGCTTCAAAGCGTGCGAGCTGCTCTTCGAGTTCAGGGACGGCTTTCATGCCGCCGTTTTCTTCGTCAAGCTTCGCGAGTTCGATTGCTTTCTTTTCCCACTTGATCGCGGAGACCTTGTCTCCAGTCTTGTACATCGCGAGTGCGTAGGTGTCGAGGACCCCCCAGTCTTTCCACTCGGTGATGTTGCAAGCCTTCGCTGCGGCGCGGAGTGCGGTTTGGTAGTCTTTCATCCCGACGCCCTCGGCTTCGGAGTTGAGCATCATCCAAGCGATTGCGTTCAATCCACCCGGCTCATCTGCAAAGTGGTCATCGACGAGAATGCGTCCAAGCTTACGGCCGCTCTCGAGGTCTTCGCCTTTCTGGAATGCCATAGCAAACTTGCGGTACGCAGCGGAGAGGAGCTGGTCTTCCCAAGCTTTCTTTCCTGCGTTTGCTGAATCAAACTCGCCGTTGACAATCTCTTCGAGTGGCTTGTCCATCTGACCAGGATGTCCGACCCAAGCGATCTTGGAATCCTTCCCAACGATAAACGCTGCCGGGATCCCGCCCTGGCCTGCTGGTTTCATCCAGTTGTCAGCCATTGAGCTGCCGTCTTCAATCGCAACGGTATAGCCCATCCGATCGCCTTGCTTCTCGACAAACTCTTCGACGAGATCCATGCGTTCTTGTCCTTCTTTGCCTTCCCAGATGTTCACTCCGATGAAGCGGACATCCTCGCCGTAGCTCTCTTGAAGTTCGGTAAGGTGCGGGAACGCACGGATACACGGCCCACACCAGGTTGCCCAGAACTCGACGACATAGACCTGGCCTTCTTCAAAGTGATCGACCGAGTCACCCTTGACGAACTTCGCGATCGAGAGCTCAGGAGCGGACGATCCGATCCAGAGTTCTGGTTTCTTGACATCAGGTAACAGGTCCTCGAGCGTTTCCTTATCGCCGACGGCGGTCGTTTCAAATCCCTGAGCCGCGTGGAGCTGGGATGGAAGCCCTGAGAGCAGTGCAAGTCCGCTCAGAGCGGCAACGAGTGATGTGGTGTATTTCATGGGATCTCCGTGTTGCGATCCGACTCAATCGACTCCGAGACCCTCTCGGCAGCGCGGACCATATGTGGGAATGAGCGCACGCGCTCCCTCTGTATACTGTACCGAAAGATCAATCGAGCGGTTGCTTTGATTCCCTCAGTCCTCAGTTTCCGTGTTTTTTGGGTAGATCTGCCTCGCCTATGAGCCTAAACCCCTTCTGGCGAAGGATTTGGCCCGCGAGTGTCTGGTCATCGACTGCGATCGCAATAGTGGGGGTCCCATTGGGTTCAAGGAGCAACGCGTACGCGAATGCGATGTTCATTTCGACTCCAAGCAGATACAAGCAGAGCTTCGAGAGCGAATGGCCCTCTGAGAGTTCGACGACGAGGACCTCGTGCTCGGCGTATGCGAGCCCGTCCTCCTTGAGCAGTCGTCGTGCGACATGGGCATGGTTTGTAATCAGTCGGACAACCGCATGATCCGAGGCTTCGTGAACAGAAATCGCACAGATCTGACATTGCGATGATTCGTCGAAATTCTCGACAAGATCGAGCATTTTGCCGACCTTATTGGGTAAGAACACACTGAACTGGACCATGGTTGGAGGGGAGAAGCATGAGGTCGTATCCAGTGGGCATTCCGCTTCGTTCATGATCTCGTCCGTTCTGGGTGCGTTCATAAAGGTCCCGGCCAGACATTCTGGCCGGGAAAGATAGAGCATACTCGATTTCGTCAGAAATGGCGAGGGTTAATCTTCAGAAGCCTGAGCAACTTTGGTCGCTTTCTCGCCGCCGTTGGTCTTCGCGACCGCTGAGGTTGCTTTGCCTGATGATCGTGTGATGCGGACGACCTTGGTCGCTGTGGAGGTGTTGGAACTCACGCCTCCACCTGATGGTGCTGAACCGCCGCCGCCGCCTCCACCTCCGCCAGCACCGCCACCACCACCGCCACCGCCACCACCGCCGCCTGAGCCTGCAGTGACGCTGGAAGTAGCGATGTTGTAATCAGGTGTTGTATCAGTGCCGGTGACTGCTGATGAGTCATCATCGTTGGGAGTTTCTTGATCGCTGTCGTCTTCCGTAGTCTGTGGGACCTCGATTGTTGGGAGGTCGTACACAAAGATGCGGTGCTTACCATCAGCGACAGGTGCCGTCTGGTAGGGGAGTCCTTCGATCTCTGGAAGACGCTGAACCGCGGCTCGATTATTCCCAGCAAGATTCGAGACGAGGATGACTGCTTTGGTTTCGCTTCGGACTCCAGACCATTCAACGCCTCGAGCTTTTTGCGTGTCGAGATTCAGGATCTCGATCCGTGTCTCGCCTTCAAGGAGTTCAGCGACTTCTTCC
Organism: Phycisphaerales bacterium; assembly: GCA_051252395.1. GTDB lineage: Bacteria > Planctomycetota > Phycisphaerae > Phycisphaerales > UBA1924 > UBA1924. The sequence goes on from JBPOFX010000001.1 coordinate 246,025, forward strand.
CAAGCTTCGAGCGTGATATTGCGGAGTTGTTCGTAGCTAACGGTTGGGTGATCTGTTTCTTGTGAGTCTGGAGTGAAGAGTGAGTAGCCGTCTGCGCCACGCAAATAACAATGCTGAATGAGTGCTTTGATATCACGCTCAGGGGGTGGGGGAGCAAAGTACATTGTGCTCTCGCCCTTGTAATCGACATAGTTCGAAACCCATGGGACAAGCTTATGACCTGCAGGGAGATTCCGAGCAGCAACGGAGAGGTGTTCTAGCGGTGCCCAGAAAATTGCCGAACGAGTGTTTGGAGCAACCGGATTCTGTCGTTGGATTGATGGAGAAATATGTGTTGAGTATGATTCGTATGGATAGATCACTGGCATCGCAACATTGAGACCTGATTCTCCGTACCAGCTGTGCCGGTCCCACCCAGTCTGACCGCCATAGCTCGCGCCGCCAGTGCGGTCATACTGGTTGTTCCAAGTAAAGGCGGTGTCAAGTGCACCTGGATAGTCAGCATAGTTCCCGATAAAGGCGTTTGAAATCTCAGGATTCGGATGGGAGCGTACAAGCCGGATAACTTCGCGGATGTTGCGCTCAGTGATCTCTTCATTCGCTTCAAGATCCATAAAGAGATAGTCGAGCTTCGGTAGGACTGCGAGCGCATCAGCGAGCGCATCCGGAGTTACCGGGTTTCCATTGGCATGAAACGGGAAGGGTGAGTTGCGCTCTCGGATTAATATTGAGACTGGTGAGTTGTTCTCGGCAACTCGCTCCATTGCAGAGATCAGTAGCCAACTCATCCAACCAGAGAAGGCGCCTCCGTGCATCCCGCCAGGCTGAGGCATCGGGGTGTAGTAGTAGTCTGAGTTTGTGATGAACTGCGGCGCCCCTTGAACTCGCTCTGCCGGTGTAGGATTCAGCGGGTAGAGCTGGTTCCCTCGATCATCTTGGTACGAGAAATAGTTTTGATACCACCAATCTACAAAGATCGGGTCGTCGTCAGGATGGTCCGCGACCTGCATCGCTGATGCCTGTGTCGTAAACACAGGGACAGGCAGGGCAATTCCGCAACCGCTGTAGAGAAGTGTCGTGAGGGCAAGTGTGCTGAGTTTGGTCATAGTAACGAGTCTCCGTGTAGATTTACTCGATCTAATGTCCATATGCGGATGATCCTTTTCCATGAATCCAAGCGATCCACAGGCACACTGTAGCGAAACTCTGTCGTCTGTAACAGTCAGGATCTTTATCGGTACCGACCGCTCAAGAACCAGCTGTTTAGGCTGAGAAGCTTGACCCACAGCCGCAGCTGCTGGTCGCGTTGGGGTTGTTGAACACGAACCCACGGCCCATAATCTCGTCCTTGAAATCGACCTGGACGCCGCTCAGGTAGAGCAAGCTCTTCGGGTCAACAATGACCTTGATCCCGTGCTGCTCGAAAACCTCGTCCGAGTCCTTCTGGGTCTCTGTGAGATCGAGGAGGTAGCTGAAACCGGAGCAGCCGCCACCTTTGACACCGACGCGGAGACGGACCTTGTCGAGATCGAGCTCTTGCTTCTCGATAATGCTCTTGATCTCATTCGCAGCGAGTTCAGTGATGATGACGGATTCTTGTTGGGTTGCTGTATCGGTGGACATATTGGTCCTCCTGAGTTATTGGCTTGATGTGTCTAGCAATCTGTACGAGCAGTGGGGGCGCTCAGTTCTGGTTATGCTTCTCTTTGTAATCCGTGATCGCTGCTTTGATCGCATCCTCTGCGAGCACGGAACAGTGGATCTTGACTGGTGGGAGGCTCAGCTCTTCAACGATCGCAGTATTCTTGATCTCAAGACCTTCGTCGATGGACTTACCCTTGAGCCATTCGGTCGCGAGCGATGAACTCGCGATCGCTGAGCCGCATCCGAAGCACTTGAACTTCGCGTCTTCGATGACACCAGTGTCGTCGTTCACCTTGATCTGGAGCTGCATGACATCGCCACACTCAGGTGCGCCGACGAGACCGACCCCGATCTCTTTGGATTCTTTGATTTCTTTTTGCGTGCCGAATGTACCGACATTGCGTGGGTTTTCGTAGTGGTCAATAACTTTTTCGCCGTATGCCATGATGCACCTCTCAGGTGGTTGTGTTTCTATCAGATGAACCTGTTGATTGGTTCAAATATTCCTCTAAACCGCGGTGAGCAGTTCAATCCTCGGTCCCGAAGGGGACCGACTCAAGCAGCTCAGTGTGCTGCCCATTCGATCTTGGAGATATCGATCCCCTCATTGTGCATGTCGTAGAGCGGCGACAAATCACGCAGCTTCTTGACCGCTTCGATGATCTTGTCTCCCGCGTACTCAAGCTGTTCCGGGGTTGTCCAGCGTCCCATCGAGATGCGGAGCGAGGAGTGAGCGAGGTCGTCGCCGATTCCCAGTGCCTTGAGGACATAGCTTGGTTCGAGCGATGCACTGGTGCATGCTGATCCGGAGCTGACCGCGATTTCCTTGATCGCCATCATGAGGGATTCGCCTTCGACGAATCCGAATGAGATGTTGGTGATGTTCGCGAGTCTGCGATCGCGTGCGCCGTTGACCTGAACGACATCGAGTGCCGCTTCGATCTTCGCTTCAAGATCGTTGCGGAGCTTGAGCAAACGCTCACGCTCGTCATCCATGGACTGTGCACAGAGTTCGCAAGCCTTTCCGAGTCCGACGATTCCGGTGACATTGAGTGTTCCTGAGCGGAAACCGCGTTCTTGTCCGCCGCCTTCTTGCAGAGCGGTCAGACGGATGCGAGGCTTGCGACGACGCACATAGAGAGCTCCGACACCTTTCGGGCCGTAGATCTTGTGTCCGGACAACGAGAGCAGGTCGATGTTGTCCGTTTTGACATTGGTCGGCATCTTGCCAACCCACTGGGTCGCGTCGGTGTGGAACACGATCCCTTTCTCGTGGCACATCTCTCCGATCTCTGGGATCTCGTTGATGGTGCCGAGCTCGTTGTTTGCCCACATGATGGTGACGAGGATCGTGTCGTCGCGGACAGCACCCTCGACCATTTCGCGTGTAATCAAACCATCCGCACCAGGCTCAAGGTAGGTCACATCGAATCCGTCCTTCTCCATCCGCTTGCACGGATCGAGCACGGCTTTGTGCTCATGGATCGCGGAGATAATGTGGCCGCGGCCAGTCTCACCCGCGGGCTTCTTCGCGTACATGTTCGCGGCACCCTTAATCGCGATGTTGTTGGATTCGGTTGAACCAGAAGTGAAGATGATTTCCTTCGAGTCTGCGCCGATCAAATCCGCGACCTGCTGACGCGCCGTCTGGATTCCATGCTCAGCGTCCCAGCCGTAGCTGTGGTTGCGAGAACCAGGATTCCCAAAGGTCTCTGTGAAGTACGGCATCATCGCTTCAACCACTCGTGGATCACACGGAGTTGTCGCGGCATAGTCGAGATACATTGGAAGGGTCACACCCATAGCTTTATCCTCACACGCCGAGCCGGCGTAAATCCGGACCCTGAGGTCCTGAGTCTTAGAATCATTCTATCGAATATATTGTAGTCAAAGAGCGAATCGGGAGCAATGAGAATCCGCTTTCCTCGCACCCGATTCAGGGCACGCACGCGTGTTTAAGACGCGATGTAACGCATCTTGACGCGATTGCCCTTGGAGTTGTACAGCACTTCGGTCATGTATGCCTTCATGAGCATGACGCCTCGGCCGAACGGTTTGGAGAGATTTTCCATCAGCGTTGGGTCGGGGACCTCGGTCGGAACAAATCCAGGCCCCTGATCTTCGATCGCGATCTGGATTTCTTTTTCGATCACTTTGTACTCGACACGGATCGGTTTGTCCCCCTGCACATGCTCATGGCCGTGGACGAACGCGTTGGTGATCGCTTCTTCGATCGCGAGCCGAACCGCAAAGATCGCGGCGTCCTTGAGACCCGCATCGACCGCTTGATCCAGTATCTGATCGATCAGCTCAGAAATCGCTTGGCGATCATTGAACAGTTCGGTCGTGACCGGGTCCTGGATCTTGGTGTCGGGTTCGCCCATGTGTGCTGGTACTCGTTAACAGATCTACTCTGATAAACAAAAGGGAAACTCAAAAACGATCAGTTGCTTGCAAACTCTTGCATCGCATCGTTGAGTGTTTCATGGATGCTAAAGAGCTTGTTGAGGCGTGTGATCACGAAGACCTCGTAGATCTGAGGATCGATGTTTGCGAGACGGAGCTTGCCGTCCTTATCGTTGACCTTGTTGTTGATCGTGATGAGTGCACCCAGCGCTGCTGAGGAAAGGTGATCAACATTCGCGAAGTTGATCAGGAGTTGAGGCGATGAAGCTTGCTCGATGATGCCGCTGATCTCGTCGCTGATCGCTTGGATATTGGCTTCGTCAAGAATATTGCGATCGACAAACTCGACCTGCGTCACTTCGTCAATCTTTGAAATCCGGAGTCTTGAATCGCTCATCGGCATTCTCCCATGTGAAAGTGGACCTCACATTTGTGATACCACTATAGATCACCGAGTCGAGAATTGCGAGGTTTGATCTTCACACACCGCTCTTGCTTGGATCGTACGCAAATATAAAAAACGCTCGGTTCATCAGATGAACCGAGCGTTTGGTTGGAACTGTTTCTGGATTGATTAACCGCCGAGTTGATCAAGCAAACCTGGGAAGTGGCGTTCCTCTTCTTCATTCTGGATCAGGATCGTTGGCTTGATCATGACCAAGAGGGTCTTCTCTTCCTTCGCATCGATGCGGTTGGAGAAGAAGCGGGAGAGGATCGGGATTTTGGAGAGGACAGGCACTCCGGTCTCGACCTGTACTTCTTCAACCAGACGCTGACCGCCGAGCATGATGGTCCCTTGATCGGGGACAGTCACGGTGGTGTTGATCTGCGTGGTGTTCTGGACCGGGAGTTGGATGGTACCGGTGAAGACTGAAGTGTTGACTCCGTCGTCTCCGCCACCGCCCGTGGCGCCGCCGACTGCACCGCTAACGGTGGTCGAGGACGAGGTGAGGTCGTTGGATGCGAGTGAAGTGATCACGGTCATCGTGACATAGCGACGGTCCGCCGACGCGACACCTGTGATGTCAAGAACAACACCGTCGTTGAGTGTTGAGATGACCGGGTTGAACGCACCGGAGCTTGATCCGACAATCGCGTTGAGCCCTGAAACATAGGTGGACTGCGTCGAGACGACGATGTTCGCACGCTGACCGTTGGTGAAGGTCAGACGCGGAGCGGTCAGTGTAACGGAGCGTTGGTCTGCTTGGGTAGCTTCGACCATGAAGTCCACCTGGACATCATCGAGGAAGCGTGCCGTGATCCCGAGCGCTGGGTTTGCAGCGAGGATATCTGCTGCGAACCCGCTTGCTCCTGCAAGAGTTTCGGTCAGACCAAACGAGTTCTGAGCGGCGCGGATAACAGAGAACTGATCATCCGGCCCCAGAGCGCCGCCATTGTTACCAGGTCCAAAGACAGCGACTCTGTCGGCGGCATCGATATCGCCGTCGCCGTCGATATCGACATTGGCCTGAATGAATCGTACGAGCGAGCCGTCGCTGTCGAAGTAGTCAGATGGGAGGATCGAAGGATCGACATTATACGCAGTGCGGTAATCGGTGTTGTCTGCGTTGAGGTAGACATCGAGGTCAAAGCCGATCTGCTCGAAGAAGTTCTGGTCAACAGACATGAATCGAGCTTCGACGCTGATCTGAACTGCACGCTGAGAGCGGAGCTTGTTGAGAAGCCCGATCACTTCACGGTGGTAGCGTGGAGTTGTGGTGATGATGAAGTTACCGTTGAGGGAAGTCAGTGAGCTGGTGTTCCCGCCGTCGGTTTGCCAGTTTCCTGGATCGACACTTGCTCGGATGAGTGAGGAAATCGCTCCGACCCGTTCTTCTGGAGATGCGAGTTCAGGATCACTCGAGCTTCCGGAGAACGGGCTCGAACCACCACCTCCGCCGCCACCGCCGCTGGAGATGTTGAAGTCTGGAGCGTTGTCGAACTCAGGAACATCAAAGAGCAGGTCGCGGACATCGTAGATTTCAAGGACTGTGTTCTGACGGAGCACATCGTCTGAGGAAATGGTCAGGATGCCGTCCTCGACTGCCCAGCTTGCTGGGAGGACCGGGTCGGACGCTTTCGCGAGCACACGATCAAGCAGGACTTCGAGCGTGACATTGTTCAGACGGAGTGTGATCGGGCTGTCTGGATCGACGCCGATATCAGCGAGTGATTCCCAGTCTGGGTCGATATCGAGATCAGCGGTGGTACCGATGAATGCGAGCACATCTTCGAATGAGTTGTTGTCAAAGTCAACAGGCATCCGGGTTTCACGGAGCTGTGTGAGCACCGCACGGTTCGCTTCGGATTCTGCATACTCGAGCGTTGAACCACGACGGAAGCTAATCTGAGGCCAGTCGTCTGGGTAGTCCATCAAGAACTCAGGGAGGATCATCGCTTCTTGGTTATCCAGCGACTCATGAGCGTAGCTCAGTGTCTTGTCGCGTTGGTATCCCGAGAATGTCCGGTAGACGATGATGTCTTCGATAATGTCCTTGAGGATCAACGCGGTTGGGTTGATCGGATCAAGGAAGAGAATATTCTCGATGATCTCGAGAGCCTCTTCGTACTTGAGCTCGGACTGCAACGCGTGGACGCGTTCGAGTGATGCTGCGACACGCTCGTCACGCTCGTTGAGACGCTGGGTCTCAAGCTCTTGCGTACGCTGCTCGCGCTGGGCGGCTTCCTGCTCCAGACGAGTCTGGCGGAGCTGCTCTTCGCGCTGAGCGATTGTCGATGACAGGTTGTCGAGTTCTGCGATGTAGTTCTCGTACCGCGCCTGAGGCATCACATCGCGAGCACGCTGGACTTCCAAGCGAGCTTGAGCGACGAGTCCCGAAGCGACGGTTGTGTCGCCCGATGCGAGTGCCGAGCGTGCTTGGGTGGTCAGGTTGTCGTAGGTCGCTGTGAGACGCTGCATGATGATGCTGCGTTCTTCGATCGGATCGTCAAGGCCTCCGCCTGAAGGTCCACCCTGGACTCCGAGTGAGATTTCGATCTCGTTGAGACGCTGAGCAGAGAGTGCACGCTCTTCGTCGGAGATCAGATCCGAGAAGTTCGACATCAGGTTGTTGTATCCTGCGAGTGCATCGTTGAGACGACGCTCTTCATACGCGATGTTCGCGTTGGCAAGCAGTGTCTGTGCTTCAAACTTGCGTGCTGTCTGCACAAGATCGACCGGCTCAGATTGGGTTGATGCCGCGGGCTGTGATGACGAGTCTTCAACAATCTGAACATCAAGGTTCTCGATTGGTTCGGCTTCGTTCGGATCAACCTCTACAGGCTGGTTGAGCATCTCAGCAGCGGTATTGACCAGCCATTCGGAGCTTGCGCCCGATTCCGGAGCGAGCATCCCCATGGATGGAGCGGAGTCGCCGAAGGTTTCACCCTTGGACTGCTCGAGGTTCGCGATGCGTGTGCGGTAGATGTTGAGCTTGCGTCGGCTCGGAGCGTCGAGTTCGAGTCCAAGCGAACCGATGCGGTTGATGATGGTCTTGGCGCGAGCGTAGTCGCCTTCGTTGAACGAATCGATCGCAGAGCGGAGAGTTGCAGGGACCATCGGGAGAGCCTGATCCTTGCGGACCTGGATCTGCGAGAGGATCGCGTTGGCACGATCGATCTGGTCATCGCTCGACTTGGTCGAGTTGAGGACCGCTTCTGCGTGACGCTCTGCGTCTACGAGACGATCAAAGCCCAGCGCGTGCTGAGCTTTTTGGAGTGCAATATCTTGACGATCGGTGCGTTGAATTGAGCGTTCGATCTGTGCGAGGAGTTTCCATGCTCGCTGATCTTGGTCGTCGCTCAATGTGAGACCTGCTGTTGAGTCTTGCAGTGCGAGGATCATGGCGCGAGCCCGGATCAGTTGCTCATCGGCAACAAGCTCTGCGGCACGATCAAGCACCGATCCGGCATCGAGTGTTTCGATGCTGGGAATATTGTTGGTGGTGTTGACCGTTTCAACATTCGCTCCTGCAAACGAAGCCGCAGCTCCGGTAGTGGCGAGAAGCAAGGTCACGAATCGTTGTCTGCTGGGTGACATCCGGAATCACTCCGTTCAAGGTTGATTTGAGTCAGCGCATCGGCCGAACTGCAATGGTTCTACTAAATCCGTCCGCTCGCCAAATGGTGAGCGGTCACTATCATCGTATCCGTCCAACGGCCCTCATGCGCGCCAAGTGACGCCGACGAACCGTAGGGGGGGACAATACCGGCATCGGGAGCAAATCGCAAATGGTCATCCTGAATTTGGTTGCCATATTCGTCTGTACCACAACCGGGTCCTCAGTCGAGATCAGCAACAGCTCATCTCGTTCGGTTACTATTGAATACAAATCAATAATGGATCCGTCCTCTATAGATGGATCTGGTGCGTCCCACACCATCAGACTCTGTTGCACGAAAGCGGGGCCGTGCGAGCCTGATATTGTCAGGTCTATTCGCAGCAAGGATCAGATGGGTTTCCATCGATCGCAAACAGATTCAACACATTGTGGAAAGCTCATAAAGACGCGTCGAATCCAGATTCTCAATCCTGATCGTCACCGATCCAGCGAGAGCTGAGTACTGAGCATTGCTGCAAATACTTCTTTGCGAGTGCTTTAGGAGCCTTTGCGTCGCTCGTGACCATGCCGAGGTCACTCGCTTGGACACGATCAGCACTCAGCAGGATCGTGTCCGATGTTCCCTCGGCGTCTGCTTGCGGATCGATCAACGAATCCATCGCACCCAACGCAAGCGTCTCCGCTTGGAGCAGGTTCGATGCTGTGCAGAGAACCTCAGCATATCGCCCGGTAGGGATTTGGTCGGATTCGTATCGCAGCAAACACCGGAACGGCGTGATCCCCAGTTCGTTCCCCTCGTCGTCGAGGTTGGTCTCCGGATCAACATTGAGCACCAATCCCCAACGCTCGCGAGCGATCTCAACAATTTCATCCGCATTGAGTAAATCTGGACGATCGTTGGAGACGCTGAGCACCGATCGGTGCTCGTGCGCCGCCGCGTCAGCGCCTGCTGGTTCGTCTACAAGGTTCAGATCAAACGCCGCGAGGAGCTTCTCGACCTTTGGGCGCAGCTCAGGTTCGATCCGGAGGGTGAGGATTTTGTGTTCATCCACAAACGCGTAAAAGAAGGGATCCTCTGAGACCGCGCCGAATCCGACCATGCCGTCCTCGAAGAAGAAGTCGTGGTAGCGTTGGAGCAGGTTCGTCATCCGCTCTTGTCCGACAGGCTCATACGCGATGTAGGGATCAATCTCGCGATAGCAGTCATGACCGATGTAGTCGAGGATCGGATACACGCGTCCAGGCATCATCGCGAAGATCTGGACCCAGAGCGATTCCAATCTCGGCGCGCTGAGCACGATGTCGTACACATAGCGATCGGGCCACGCCTCGACTTCGTCGAGACCCTCCTCGCCGTCCGCTGGTTCATACTCAGAGTTGTACCCTTGCTGAGGGGTCATCGATTCAACGGGATAGACCCCGAGCGGGAAGTCAAAGCCTTTGACCGTTCTGCGTTGAATTGATTCGTCAGCTCGACATCGTGACATCGCTTTCGGATCTCCAAGAAACACCCATCCTCATCAGAATCGGCCTTCGAGAGGATAGTCTCCACTCAACCTCAATGCCGGACAGGATCAATCGGTCCGATCCTCATTATTTCCAGTCCCCAACCGATTTTGTCGCGCATATCCTTCCGTATGACCAACGAATCCACTCCAGATATCAGCTCGATCCATCCTCCAATGATGGGGACCCTCATCGCAATCGCGGTCGGAAACTCCCGCACCCGTGTCGGTTCCTTCGAGGACAAGGAGTGTCTGAACCCCCAGTCCTTCGAGTCGTCAGACACAGAAGCAATCGCGGCTCGCGTCCACGAGATCATCGATTCGAGCTCGGAGACTTCGACAGAAGATCCAACCATCGTGATCGCAGGGGTCCATCCGAAGAACGCCGACGAGATCGAGCGTGCGATCCGCAAAGTGAGTGGGCTGACCATCTACCGCGTTGGTCGGGATTTCCAGATCCCGATCCGTCATACATTGACCGAAGCTGGAGAAATGACTGTCGGGCAGGATCGACTTTTGTGCGCACTGGGCGCGTTTGAAGTGCTCAAGCAGGCGTGTGTTGTGATTGATGCCGGGACTGCAGTGACCATCGATTTCATCGACGGCGAGGGGGTCTTCCACGGCGGCGCAATCATGCCGGGGATCTCCATGATGCTCTCGGCGCTCCACGAGACCACCGCGACTCTCCCCAAGCTGACCTACTCCAAGCTCGACGCGACCAAGAACGATCCCGGCAAGCAGACAGACGAAGCGATGATGCTGGGAGTCACCTACGCCGTGCGGGGCGCGGTGCGTGCGCTCACCGAGCGGTACGCCGAGCATTACCAAGCGTATCCACAGACGATCGTGACTGGAGGGGATATGGGGATCCTCGAGAGTGACGAGCTCATCGATTCGTTCGTTCCTGATCTCCAGCTCCAAGGCATCCGCATCGCGTGCGCCAAACTGCTCTCAGAAGATTCGGATCAAGATTCCGACGACGACTGATCCATGCATACGCCCCAAGCAACCCATTTCATCGAGACCCCACTCAACGCGATCGGCGCGGTCTCGATCATCCGCATTATTTCGGATGATGTTGTGAGCACGCTCGACACGCTCGCGATTCGTCCAATGGAGATCGGTCAGATCCGATTGGTCTCTATTCTTGATCTCGATGAAGCGTTGATCGCACGCTTTAATTCGGATTCGATCTTGATCATGCCGCACGGCGGGATCGGGATCACGCGAGCGATCTCTCAAGCACTCTCCGACCAAGGGATCGCAAGCTCCGACACGCTCGATCCGGAGACCCAGTTCCCAGAAGCTCAGGATCTCCACGAAGCACGCATGCTCGCGGCTCTCTCGCTCGCGCCAAGCCCGCTCGCAGTGGATACTTTGCTTGAGCAACCCAGTCGCTGGAGAGCAATGGAAGCAGCAGCCGGAACGGATTCGGAAGAGTTCACAAGTCCGTATCTCGATCGATTGATTACTCCTCCGATCGTTGTTGCTGTTGGGTGTGCGAACATCGGGAAGTCCTCGCTCGTCAACGCACTCGCCGGCGATTCGATCGCGATGGTTTCCGACTACGCCGGGACTACGCGCGACCATGTGGGAGTCATGCTGAATCTTGCAGGATTGGTCGTGCGATGGGTCGATACACCAGGCATTGATGGTTCGGTTGAGATCGGGGACGAGTTGGATCTTGTTGAGCCGGTCATCAAATCCGCGGACCTGGTGGTCCACGCTGTGGATCTGTCGTCCAAGAGTGACCACACCCGATCGGATCTTGATCCTCGACTGATCTCGATGATCGGTGATTCAACAGTCCTCAAAGTCGGCGTGCGATCTGATCTCGCTGTGGATTCAGTGAGCGGTTCCCCAGACATCGATCTCGCTTGCAGCAGTAAAACAGGTGACGGGATCGAGACGCTCGCGAACGCGGTCCGAGATCAGCTGATCCCTGCAGAGCACCTCCAGAGCACCAACCCTTGGCGATTCTGGAGCTGACAACCCGATTCCTTCGCTCCAGACGGCTTTGGACCATTTTTGACGCTAATATCATCCCCCGACCCGATTGGTGCGTCCAACATCCGGACTTATCCACATTTGGTCATTCATTGCTCAGCTGAATCCACTTCCAGGAAGACACATGGACGATCGTCAAACAGAAATCCGCGCCGGCGCCGGTCTTGAAGACTCTCGGATCAACAAAGAGTTCATCGACTTCCTCAACAAGTGGAGCTCCCCAGTCATCATGGTGTTCGCAGTCGCGGCACTCGTCTGGGCAGGTCTCCGCTGGTTGGAAGACAAGAAGATCGCAAGGGTCGACAGCGCGTTCGGAGAACTCCACGCCGCGACTGCAAGCGGGAACCCATCCCCGGCAACGCTCAACGCGCTCGCACTGGAATACGAAGGTGTTCGTTCAGTCCCAGAACTTGCGAAGCTCACGACTGTCGATATCTACCTCAATGCATACCTCCGAGGCGTGCAGCCCGGCGCTCAGATCGGATTCGATGGTGAGCCACTCGAAGAATCCGACAGACTCGATGAGCAACAACGACAGAACTACCTCGACCAAGCAGGCACACTCGCACGCGAGATTGTCACGATCTCGGAAGCTGATGCAGGGAAGGTTCTGCTGACTATTCAGGGGCTGATCCGCAGCGGAGCGGTCGCTGAATGCAAACGCGACTTCGATTCTGCGAAGAGCAACTACGAGCGTGTGATCTCCCTCGCTAAGCAGGCAGGGATCCCATCGCTTGAAACCTTTGGTCAGATGCGCATCGATTCGCTGGGAACCTTCGATGCAGACATGCAGCTCCCTCACAAGGACCAGCTCGTCACGCTCCCCGGCGAAGAAGAGCTTGACATCCCTGCTGAAATACCTGCAGAGATCGACACTGAAAACGATGCAGAGATTCCAACAGATGACTCAGCTGAAGAAGCAGTGGAAGACGAAGCTCAGTCTGCACCAGAAGCTGATGAGACTGAGCAGCCGTGAACGAATCGGGCGACATCTCTTCGCCCGATTCCTGTGATTCCAACGGATCGGGATTTATCTTGCCGGGAGGGAAGGTCGATCCCGATGCGGTCCGCAGCGCGTATCTCCATGCACGCGAGCAGGGTGATGACGAGTTTTTGGTCCGCGTGCAGTTTGAGATCGCACGCGCCTCGCTGAGCACTCGTCTCGACAAGTACCTCACTACGCGCGTGACCTTCATGAGCCGAAACCAGCTCCAGACGCTGATGGCCGACGGCGGAGCAACAGTCAACTCCAAATCCGCGAAGCCCTCAACCAAGCTCAAAGCCGGGGATCGGATCGAGCTGGTGATCCCGCCTCCTCCTTCTGGAGAGATCGAGCCCGACGAGATCCCGTTGGTGGTGTTGTATGAGGACGATCATTTGCTCGTGCTCAACAAACAGCCGGACATCATCGTCCATCCCGCACGATCCGAAAACCGTGGCACGATGGTCAACGCACTCGCGTGGCACTTCGCGCATGTCACCGATGGCGGTCTCTCAAGCGTCGGGAAAGACTTCGCAAGACCAGGGGTTGTGCACCGACTCGACCGCAACACATCCGGATGTATCGTCTTCGCAAAGTCCGACCAAGCACACTGGAAGCTCGGCGCGCAGTTCCAAGACCGGAAGGTCAACAAGCGATACCTCGCATTAACGCAAGGATGGGTCGAGCCTGACCATCAGGTGATCGATTTCCCGCTCGGACCACACCAGTCCAAAGCGAAAGGCATGCGCGAAAAACGCGTTGTCCGTCACGACGAGCTCGGGAAACCATCAGTCACGATCTGTTCAGTGCTCGAACGCTACGAGCTTCCTCAGGTCAAGCAGAGTCATCCCAGACAACGCTACTCGCTCGTCGAGCTCGATCTCAAAACCGGACGCACCCACCAGATCCGCGTCCATCTCGCGCACATCGGATACCCGATCGTCGGAGACGATATGTACGGCGGTCGCCCGTTCTTCGATGCATCCCACCAGCCGATCCTCGACCGACAAGCACTCCACGCGGCGTATCTGAGTTTCGACCACCCGATCACCAACGAACGGCTGGAGTTCGTCGCGCCGCTCCGCGATGAGTTCCTAGATATCGTCAAAGACTTGCGATCCAGAGCAACAGTCCAAACCATCGAACACATCGACACACTCGAGATGTCTCGCATTGGTCTCTAAAAATCGGGAACTCAAGCTTGCGTGAACAACCCGCTTCCGCAGTGGACCGCTTCGTGATCTAGCAACCATCGTTTGCGAGGGAGTCCGCCGCCGTAGCCGTGGAGCGTGCCGTCGCTCGCGATGACGCGATGACAAGGGACAACAATGCTGACCCTGTTCTGACCATTGGCAAGCCCGACCGCTCGTGCTCCGCCGGGATTGTCCAAGCGAGTCGCGAGTTGTCCGTATGAGAGGGTTTGGCCGTACGGGATTTCAACGAGCGCGTTCCAGACTTTCGTCTGCCATTCACTTCCGGGACAATCGAGCGGGACAGTGAACTCTGTCAGCTCACCCTTGAAGTATCCATCAAGCTCCGCTTCGAGCTGGTCGAGCAGCGGATGATCCCCTTCAATCATCGAGACACCCAGAGCTTTCTCAAGCTCGGCTCGCTCACGATCAGCACGCTCAGGAGACCCCATCTCCACAAGACAAATCCCGCGATCAGTCGTCGCGATCCGCATCGAGCAGAGCGGGGTTTGGATGGAGCGTCGGATAAGCATGCTGTAGCTTAACCGATTTTTTCCTGTCCGTTCATGTATGGACGCAGAGCTTCAGGGATCGTGATCGATCCGTCTTCGTTCTGGTACATCTCCATGATCGGGATCAGGATGCGAGGGGACGCCGCGACGGTGTTGTTGAGCGAGTGGCAGAAGGTTGTTGATCCGCTCCCGCCTTCGCCTCCGGCGCGGTACCGCATGTTCAAGCGTCGGCACTGGAAGTCGTAGAGTCGGCTCGCGGAGTGGGTTTCTCCGAACTCGCCGCTCGGAACGCCTTGCTCGTCCTCGTCACCACGCGAAGGCATCCAGCATTCGATGTCGACCATGTCCGCGTTCTTCACTCCCAGATCACCAGTGCAGCACTGGAGCAAGCGGTGGGGGAGTCCGAGTGATTTCAGAAGCTTCTCGACGAATCCCATCATGTCCTTGTGGTGCTGACGCGACTTCGCTTCGTCCGCGACATCAACCACGACCTGCTCAACCTTATCGAACTGGTGGATGCGGTAGAGACCCGCCGTGTCTTTACCAGCGGCTCCTGCTTCGCGGCGGAAACAGGTGGAGACGGTCACATACTTGATCGGGAGCTGCGACTCATCGAGGATCTCGTCCTGATGCAGTCCCATGAGACCGACTTCACCTGTGCCGGTGAGGTACATGTCTTGTCCTCCGCCGCGAGATTCTTCGTTGACTTGGTAGGACTGGTCCTTGCCGCCTGGGAAGAACCCGGTCCCGATCATCGCTTGCTCGCGCACGAGCACAGGGACTGTGATCGGGGTAAAACCGTTCTCGTTGACCATTGTGTCGATCGCGTAGCGGAGGATCGCTTGGTGGAGTCGAGCGCCGTCGCCGATCAGGACATACGAGCGTGATCCAGCAATCTTGACTCCGCGCGGGAAGTCAACCATGTTGTGCATCTCGCACAGCTCGATGTGTGAGCGAGGATTGAATCCTTTGTTGTCTTTGTATGACTTCTCGAAGTCCCAGCCATCCGGCGCCCATTTCGAGATCTCGATGTTGTCATCGCTTGTCTTCCCGACAGGGACATCGTCATCTGGTGGGAGCGGAATCGCGAGAAGAAGTTCGTTGAGATCTGGTTCGATCGCCGTGATCTTGGATTCGAGTTCGTTGATCTGATCCTTGAGCTTCGCAGGAGCGGATTTGATCTCCGCGATCTCCGATTCGATCGCAGCCTTGTCCGAATCCGCAGCTCCTTTGAGCTTGCCCATCAGCTGTCCGATTTTGGGACCGGTCTCTTTGGAAAGCCTTTTTTGCTCAGCGCGGAGCGACTCCTGTTCGGACATCAGCGATCGACGCTGCTCGTCGAGAGCGAGCAGTTGATCGATATCGACGGCGTAGTTTTTCTTGGCGCAGCCATCTATAAATCGTTGTGGGTTCTCACGCAATGCTTTGAGGTCAATCATGGTCCGAGAGTGTAGGTCTTGGGACGACAAATGGACTTTTTTAGAGGCAGAGTTCACACAATCGTTGTATGATTGAGGTATGGAATACGCGCCGGTCGCTCCATCTTGGTTTGTCCTCCCGCTTGCGATGATCGCGTTGCTCGTCGTCGCTGCTCATCTGCTCGTCCTCAGGGAGCATGCGATCGGGAAGATGCCTGAATCTCGGCGTCAGATCCGGATGATGACCGGATGGGTGATGATGTTCACGATCCCGCTCATCGCGTACGGATTCGGGATCGTCACCCCTGCTCAGAAGCAGGAGTTCCTCCTCGCGTGGACCTGCATCGTGGGACTGCTGGGAGGGATCGTCCTGCTCGCGTGCGTTGATGCGATCAACTCGATCCGTCTCGCGTACCGACAGACCAGGACGCTCCGAGCCGAGTTCCGCGAGACGCTGATGCGAAGGGATCAGAGAATCACTTCGCTCGTCCATCCGGAGCACGACGGATGATCCCAGAGCATCGACCGACGCGTCTGCCTGTGTTTTTGGCATCAGCACTCTCCAAACTCTACAAGATCGGGATCGAGCGTCAGAACCGACGCTACGACCAAGGCATCCATGTCACCAAGCTTGATCGTCCAGTCATCTCGATCGGGAACCTTTCGACTGGGGGGACAGGGAAAACCCCGCTCGTTCAACACATCGCAAAGCAGCTCCTCGATTCGGGACATCATCCCGCGATCGCGATGCGTGGTTACAAAGCAAAGCCTGGTATTCCAGGGGATGAGCAGCTCGAACACATGGATTCACTCCCAAGTGTGCCAATCGTCGCGCAGCCGGATCGGATCGCAGGTCTCCGCAAGCTCTTTGACTCTCAGGACGGCGCGATTGTTGATTGCGTCATCCTCGATGACGGCTTCCAGCATCGTAAAATCTATCGTGATCTTGACATTGTGGTGATCGACGCATCGCGTCCGCCTGCATTGGATGCACTGCTCCCGCTCGGTCACTTGCGAGAGTCGATCGAGTCACTTGAGCGTGCGGATCTTGTTGTGATCACACATGCCGAGCAGGTCGAGCAGGGTGATCTGGAATCGCTCGTGAGATCGGTCGAGCAGTACATGAGCGATGATGAAGTCATCGTCGCAGAACATGTCTGGGGCTCACTCATGAAGCACGATTGGCATGATGACAATGAAGCTGCATGCGAAGCGTTGCCAATCAGTTCGCTCGATGGAGCACGCGTCGCGATCCTCACAGCGATCGGTCATCCTGACGCGTTCGTGTCCATGGCGATCGATGCAGGAGCAGATGTTGTGCATCGCTGCGATCGTCCGGATCATGATGGGTATTCAGCACGAGTGCTCGACCGTTTCTGGGAAGACGCAGCGGCAAAAAATGCCGAGCTTGTTTTGGTGAGTCGGAAGGATTGGACCAAGCTAAAACCCTTAGAATTTGGACGGAATCAGGGACCCAAAATCTCTGTTGCCGTTCCACAGTTAGCACTGTACTTTGGTAATGGGTGCAATTGCCTATCTAAGGCAGTGAATTCGGTGATTCTTGAGTAAAAACGGTGTTTTTAAGTGGGTAAATACTCTATGAAACAGTTCCGTATTGGGTAAAGACCGGATAACTCGCCTAGACTTCTGCTCATATTCTCGCACCCCCGCGGAGGGCGTTCCGCTTAGGAAATATCGTTCCACGATTCTCTTGGAGCACAGAGGAAAACTCATGAAAAATCGCACATCACGCAAAGCAACCATCTTGCTCGCGGCCGGTATGGGTCTCGCATCCATCTTGACCGGTTGTTCAGGCAGCCAATCAGCACGAACCGATGACAGCCACGGCGCTCTCAATCTGGGACGCGCTCAAGAAAGCAACACGCAGACCACCAAGAAGGCAGATCCAGCACCAGCGCCACGCGCGACCCGCTCGAACTCCTCATGGGGTGTCTACTCACCATCACTCTCTGACGGCGAAACCATGGCACGCATGGCGTTCCCAACCGGTGAAGTCCGCACTTCCGCGATTCTTCTCCACCAGGTCATGCCGGGTGAAGTCGTTCGTGGTTCAGAGTTTGATTTCTCGTACCATGTCACCAACCTGACCAGCAATGAGCTCCAGAATGTCCTTGTGACCCTGAACTCCAAGAGCAATCTCGAGATCGTCAACTCCGATCCACGCGCCAGCGAAAGCGCCGGCGACATGGTCTGGGCACTCGGCTCCTTCGCTCCAGAAGAAACCAAGATCATCCGCATGACCGGCAAGGCCAACAAGGTCGGCCAGGCTTCGGACTGCATCACTGTTTCGTACAACAACTTCCTCTGTGCAACACTCAATGTTGTTGAGCCTGCACTCGCACTCACCAAGACCGCAACTGCACGCACGCTCAAGTGTGACGAGATCATCGTCCGCTATGTCGTTCAGAACACCGGTACCGGTGCAGCGACCGGCGTCACCATCACCGACACCCTCGCATCGGGTCTCAGCATGGCAAACGGCAGCCGCAATGTCAGCATCCCAGTCGGCACCCTCGCTTCAGGCGAATCCAAGACTTATGAAGTCAAGGCAAACGCTGCTTCGACCGGTTCGTTCTCGAGCCCCGCAATGGCATCGGCTGACAACGGACTCAAGGCAAACGCTGACGCAACCACGACTGTCGTTGTTGCTCCGAAGCTCGCGATCTCTTCAGAGTGTTCAGAAACTCAGTTCCTCGGTCGCAACATGACCTTCGGATACACCATCAAGAACGAAGGCAACGGCGAAGCAGAAGCAACCGTCGCTTCAGCGACCATCCCAGCAGGCACCACCCTGGTCCGCTCCTCCGAAGGTGGACGCGTAGCAGGAAACCGTGTCACTTGGGATTACGGCACCCTTCCAGTCAACGCTTCGCGTAACTTCTCCATCACCGTCAAGGCAAACGATGCAGGCGATTACACCTCGTCGGCAACCGCAAACGCTGAGTGTGCTGAAGCAGTCGCTGACACCTGTACTTCAGGCGTCAAGGGTATCCCAGCGGTCCTCCTCGAAGTGGTCGATATCACTGACCCAGTCGAAGTCGGTGGCCAGACAACCTATGTCATCACCGTCACCAACCAGGGTTCAGCGAAGGACACCAATGTCCGCATCGTCGCGACCCTCCCTGCTGAGGAAGGCTATGTTGGTTCAACAGGCACCACTGCAGCAACCGTCTCGGGCCAGAAGATCACCTTCAGCCCAGTCCCAACCCTCGCGGTTGGTGGTGAAGCTTCATGGCGCATCACGGTCAAGGCCAACGCAGGCGGCGATGTTCGCTTCCGTCTGGAAATGACCTCAGACAACCTGACCAGCCCGGTTATCGAAACCGAAGCGACGAACCTCTACGAATAAGCTCACGCGAGTTCAAAGAGATTCAATCAGGTCGTTGATTTGACCTCAAAGACACCCCGCTCCGGCGGGGTGTCTTCTTTTTTAAGATTTTCATGAAGTCGCAAACAGAACACGAACCAAACGAGCCCGGTCTGGTATACATTAAGCACAGATGGATTTCCCAGAACCCAAACCTGAACGAGCCTCACAGCGTCCTGTGATCGTCCTCGCAAGCTCCTCTCCTCGAAGGAGGGAGATGCTGTCCAATGCCGGGATCGAGCACACAGTCCATCCAGCACAGGTAGACGACGGCGAGCTGGTCCCAGGAGAATCCGTCAACGCTGATCAATGGGTCGTCTCGCTCGCGTATCTCAAAGCAACCTCGACGAGCCGAATGATTGTGGTCGACGAGATCGATGGCCAGATCGTGATTATCGGCGCCGACACGGTCTGCGTGCAGGACGGACAGATCATCGGACAACCATCTGACAGAGAGCACGCACGCCAAATCATCGATCAGATGCAGGACGCGACGCACGAGGTCCTGACAGGAGTCGCGATGCTCGATCCGATCAGCGGACGACGCGAGCTCTTTGTCGATCGTTCAGTTGTGACAGTCGGACCGATCCCAGAAGATGAGATCGAGCTCTATCTCGAATCGGGGAAGTGGAAGGGGAAAGCGGGCGCGTACAACATCACCGAGCGACGAGAAGCGGGATGGCCGATCTCGTTCTCAGGTGATGAGTCTTCGATCGTCGGACTCCCACTGGCGCGGGTCGTTGATCGACTCGCGACTTTCGAGCTTGATTGAATCAACACAACGCATAAAAACACCCGGCTCTTCCAAGCCGGGTGTTCAATATTGTACTAGCTTTTAAGACTCTTGATTAACGACGACGACGGCGTGAAGCCATGAGCAGTCCAGCCGATGAGATCATCATTGTGCTTGGGACTGGGACAGTGTTCGCACGGATCGCGAACGCTCCGCCGAACGGGACATCTTGGCCGTCCATGCGAGTGTGGTATCCAGCGTCATCGAGATCGCCGTAGCTGCCGTAGTAGAACCATGAGCGGTCAGCGCGAGCATCGGTGTCGTAGCGAGCAGGGCTCGAGTATCCCGGATCACCCTCGTCGTCGTAGACGAGTTCCGAGAGGTGGCTGATCGCGACGAAGAATCCGCCGGAAACAGCGGTCGATGCGATATCGACGACATTGGTGCCATCGAATCCGGTCATCGGATTGTCGAGGGTCATCGAGAAGACTTCGGTCGCGTTGGTCGGATCGTTGTCGTTGTCGAGATCGTCAAAGATCCAGAGGGTGACCTGGTTGTTCTCTGAGAGACGGCCGAGTTCAAACTCAAGGCTCGTGACATACTCAGTGGTCTCTTGGGTGTGGAAGTAGTTTCCCCACAGCATGTCGATGTCGCCGTACTGCTCGAAGGAGCGGGGCGGTCCGAGCGTCGTGAATGATCCGCCGTCGTCGTAGCTGTAGTTGTTTGCAAATGCGTGTCCCGATGCGCATCCGATGATGCCTGCAAGCGAGAGTGTGGTGAACTTTGAAACGATGTTCATGATATCAAATCTCCTGTTTTGTCGTGGTTAGGGGATCCGGATGGTACTAGTTTGTCGTTTCAAACGCAAGAAAATAGACCGTTCAAGCTGCGAAATAAGCATTTCAGCCTAGATCGATACACTGATAGCGGATGAGTAAGTCGTGTTTGTAATGAGACGAGACTTCTCGATCGGACCTGCTTTATGCGGCTTGACGATCCCCAGACTCTTCAGGATTCCCAGCGATGCGCCATGCGTTGCGATTGGGAACCAACAACTCAGCAGGGACAGTCGAATCGTCCCTGAGCATCGTCACCTTCTTAAAACCGATGAGCGTCGCATAGCGGGAGTTGGATTTGGACTCCCAGTATTGGTCGCCGCCCATGATGCGATCGTCGTAGATTTCGCGGAGATTGATGATGTCGTCTGGATTCAGGTCCTCGAACTCATCCACACGATGGACGATCGCTTTCGCGACGACGCGTTGACCGGTTGGTTTGATGTAGACGATGTCTCCTGGACTCACTTTCCCGAATGGAGCGCGCCGATCCTGTCCGAGCCGAGACTCGAGGGACTTGGTCCCGCTGAGCAGCGGAGCGATATAACGAGGATGGACGATCATCAGGTGGGTCGTAGGCATACCACTTCTATCGGACCGATCCGAGGGATTCTTTGCTCTCGAATCCGAAGTTTTGGCAGAACCCGATTCTGAGGCAACCAAGCGACTCTGGATCAGGAGTTCTTCATCCGTTCGATGGTCGAGGTGCTGGAAAGCCCATCAATGAGGTCGAGGAGCTCCACGCGTCCGCCGTTGCTGAGCACAAACTCTGATCCGACAACGGTTTCGACTGTGTAGTCCCCGCCTTTGACGAGCACATCCGGAGCGATTGCTTCGATGAGTTTGATCGGAGTCTCGTCATTGAACAGGACCACGGCATCGACGCACTCGAGCGCCCCAAGCACGCGTGCTCGATTCACCTGGTCGTTGACAGGACGCGTCGGTCCCTTGAGTCCTCGAACGGAGTGGTCGTCGTTCATCGCGACGATCAGGACATCCCCTAGAGCCGCGGCTCTTTGGAGGAGGGAGATATGACCAGCGTGGATGACATCAAAGCATCCGTTGGTGAACACGACCTGCTGTCCGCTGTTCTTGGAAGCCTTGGACATGACGACCGCTTCGTCGAGCGTGCGGAGCTTCCCGCGTGACTGGGCGCTGATCGAGAGGATCTCGTGATGGATGCGTTCGATCGGGATCGGCGCGACGCCGAAGATCTCGACTTCGAGTCCAGCCGCGGCGTTCGCGAGTCGGACTGCGTCGATCCAGTCGAGGCCGTTCGCTCGACCAGCGGCGAGACCTGCGAGCATCATGTCCCCGGCTCCAGTGACATCGTACACAGCGCGAGCTTGGGTTGGGATCGAGATCGGTTCATCGAGATCAGCGCGATCCAAGAGTGCGCCGTTCTTGTCGAGCGTAAGGACGACGGATTCAAACGCGTGCCGTTCGAGCAGGTCGCGAGCGACGGCGCGATCGTCTTCTTTGTCCTCGACGATCGTCGCGAGCTGACCCTCTGTTCGGTTCGGAGTAATCGCGGTCGCGCCGTGGTACTTGCTGTAGTCTTTGATCGGCGCGGGATCCACAAACACAGGCTTCCCAGCGAGCGTTGCTCGCTTGATAATCGCTTGGCAGAGTTCCGGCGTGCAGACACCTTTGTTGTAGTCCTCAATGCACACAACATCCGCATCGAGCAGCAACGCATCGAGCTTCGCGAGCAGTTGATCTGAGATTGAGTCGTTGATGGGATCGGAGGATTCAAAGTCCACGCGGAACATTTTCTGAGCGTGCCGACCTTGCGCGAGACCGATCAGATTTCGTTTGACTGTCGTTGGACGCGACGGATCCGAGATGATGGACTCTGTGTGGACGCCTTGTGCTGTGAGTGCATCGGTCAGGAGCTTTGCTTCTGCATCATCTCCGACGATCCCGATCGCGGAGACCTGCGCGTGCATCGCTTTGAGATCCAGACACAGATTCGCGGCTCCACCCGGCTGGTTCTCTTGCTTGGTGACATGCAATACTGGGACCGGTGCATCGGGGGAGAGTCGGTTCGCGTTGCCGTAGAGTTGTTGGTCGAGCATGAAGTCGCCGACAACAACTGCGCGAAATGCTTTCCAATCTGTCAGTGTGCTGAGCAATTGATCCATAGGAGATTCTAGGGATCAAGAGTAATGAGAGATGGAGATAAAAAAACAACCCGCAATTGCGAGTTGTTGTTCGAAGTATGGATTGATGAAATGCAGTTATGCGCAGCAAGGCTTGGTGCAGTCAGGACCGCATGTTTTTTTGTCTGCGTGTGAGTGGCCGTGCTCTTCACCTTTGCAGGTGCCGCAGCACTTTGCGTCTGCTTTGTTCTTGTCCAACCCTTTGCATGAGCCGCAGCAACCTTCCTTCATTTCGCCTTCGCAGGTTCCAGCACATGCTGCTGCTTTATCGGAGCACATGTCTCGTTTTTGAGTGCTTTCGCAACCGAGCATTGCGACTGAAAGAAGAGCAGCACCGATGAGGGCTTTGATACCATTGTTCATTGAAAATCTCCAAACCTTAGTGTGAGTCCCACGATCCTGTGCAGACCTACGCCGGCGTTCGTGGATCAGTATCATCGCATAATTCTTGCTCTGAGTCAACTCAATCAGGACTTTCTTGTCCGATCAGGTCGGGTCTCCGCGCTTTGGTCCGATCAAGGCGCTGCTGGAGTCTCCAGCGAGCGACCGCGTTGTGGTCTCCGCCGACGAGGACTTCCGGAATTTTCATCCCTTCCCAGTTGCGTGGACGCGTGTAGTGGGGGCAATCAAGGAGTTTCGATCCTGCAGGAATATCAAGTCCTTTGAGCGCTTTGGGATCGATCGGGGAGCCATCAGGATTGGTCGTGTTCGCAGATGAGAACGAATCTTCAAGCGCGGAATCGTCGTGACCCAGCACGCCGGGGAGGGTGCGGGTGATCGCGTCGATCAGGACCATCGCTGCGAGTTCTCCGCCGGAGAGGATGAAGTCTCCGAGCGAGACTTCGATCGGATCGAGCCGTTCGATGACGCGTTCGTCGATGCCTTCGTAGTGTCCCGCGATCATGAGCAATCGAGGCTTCGATGCGAGCGATTCGACGAGTTCTTGGGTTAATGGCTGGCCTTGTGGGGTCAGATAAACACGCGTCGCGATACGCTCATCCTGAGCTTCGACTGCTTGGACAGCATCCCACACGGGCTGGCACATCATGACCATCCCCGGCCCTCCTCCATAGGGACGATCATCGGTTTTGCGATGCTTATCATCCGTGTAATCACGGATATTGGTCGCTGAAAGCTCCAGAATCCCCATTTTCTGAGCACGCGCAGGGATCGAGACCCCCATCGCGGCAGGGGATTCGCTCGAAAACATCTCAGGGAAGGTGGTCAGGACATCAATCCGCATGAGCAATGATAGTGGGGGGAGCGACCTGAAAGTGGTCCAGAATCGCAAGATACTGCGTCTGAGAGGCTTTGGCGAGTGGACTTTGAGGGTGATCGAGCCAACGATTCTCTTCCCAGCAGACGCAGACAGCACCAACGGTTGGCGCAGTCGAGGGATTAAACCGGTTCTGATACCGCTCAGAGCTTGGTCCTGCTGGTTTGGACTCCCGGCCTCATGTGAGGAACGGGCTTTGAAAGGATACCACTATGGTTCGTCTCCGTATGCAGCGCTTTGGCCGCACTCACCGCCCGTTCTACCGCATCAATGCGATCGATCAACAGACTCGACGCAATGGTCGCGTTCTTGAAAACCTTGGTCACTACGACCCGATGTGCAAGGACGAAGACAAGCAGATCGTCCTGAAGGTCGAAGAGATCAAAGCTTGGCTCGCAAAGGGTGCTCAGCCTTCAGACACCGTTCGTGACATGCTCGGCAAAGCCGACCTCCTCGAAGGCAAGATGAAGGCGAAGTGGATCTCCGATCGCGAAACCAACATGAAGCGCGGCGAGTGCAAGAAAGCTCTCAAAGAAATCGAAGGCATCGTCGCATCGCTCGACAAGATGGCTGAAGATTCCGAAGCCGACCTCGTTCCATTCAGCAACGCCGCGAAGAAGGCGCAGAACATGGCACGCAACACACTTGCTCGCGCCAAGTCCGAAGATGCTGCCAAAGCACTCGCTGACGCGAAGGACGCGATGTCCAAGGCTGAAGCTGCCAAACCTGCACCTGCTCCAGAGCCTGAGCCGGAAGCAGAAGCTGACGCAGCTGAGTGATTGCTCGGTTAACAAAGAGTACATATTCAAAAATGCCCGTTCGTCGGGCATTTTTTTGTGCATGCACTCCAACAGGGTTCACGGTTCTGATACTCTGGTTGGTGAGAGTAATTAATCTATTCCCACACGGAGGTGGTCATGATGGTACAGAACAGAATCGTTTCGCTGATTGCATTGAGTCTTGCTGGAGTGCTCTGGAGTTCAGTGTGTTCCGCTGAACCCATTTCCTATCAGGGTCAGCTCTATGTTGACGGCTTACCAGCAGCTGGGCTGTACGATCTCGAAGTTCGGCTCTTTGATGAACTTGCAATGGGTGAACAGGTTGGTAAAGCCGTGATCTTTGAGGACCATCCCGTCCCTGGTGGGCTGCTTGAACTCGAGCTCGACTTTGGGGATGTGTTTGACTCGTCTGATGTCTATCTCGAAATCTCTGTTCGCGCTGGGGAGAGTGAAGATTTGTTTGACACGCTCGCGCCTCGTCAGCGCATCACTCCCACACCCAAAGCGATCCATGCGACAACAGCTGATTCCATTCTCGGCGGAGGATGGAGCGACGGCGGGAAGGTAACCGGTGGTGGACGCATCCTCTGGCACGGCAGCGGGAGCGACCGTGTGCTCATCAATCGGATGACCACGATTTCGCCCACAGAGTTTTTGGGTGTGCATACCAAGGACTCCCCGATCGGAGGGATTGTGATTTCCAACGACGATGCAAACGCGGTGACGCTCCTGACCTTTGCGCCAGGAAATGAAGCGAAAGCATCCCAATCCTTCAACGGCATGACCCAAGAGTGGGCTGTTGAGATCGATCAAGAGTTCATACTGACAGCGAGCGCATCGGGGATCAAAGCAGGTTCGTATTCCTATACAGAACCGGTTACCAGCGCGATCACAATCGCTGGAGATGCGTTCCATAGCGCTTTTGGCACGCCGTTCCGTGCTTCGTTCTTTGGAGGCGGTGCCTATCTCAGTACGCCGGGGGACAACGCTCCCCTGATTGCACCGGTGAATCTCCCGAACGGTGCAACGGTCACCAAAATGGTGGTGCGTCTGGAAGATAATTTCAGCTCGGATATTTCAGTCTCGCTGACCGGCGCACTCGCAAACGGCTCGCTGGTTTCGCTTGGCGCAGTCAACACCGGAGGGATGAGTCCGATGGCTGGGATCCAGACACTGATGACCGAAGATATTGATCCAGCGACCGCAACGATCAACGGCTTTGGTGCAGGGTACTACTTGCGTGTCTTCAGCAGTTCATGGCCTGGTGATAGCTCGCTGCGGATCTGGTCCGTCACGATCGAGTACACCGTCAACTCTCCCGGCTAAATCGAGCGATGGTCTTACCCTCGTTGCCAATCGATCACGATCTTCCCAAACTGCTCTCCCGCTTCAAGACGCTCGTACGCAGCTGTGCATTCGCTCGGAGCAAAGACCTGGTCGACGACCGGCTTGAGTGATCCTGCATTGAACAGGGCGACGACTTCCTTGAACTCATCGTTGGAACCCATCGTCGATCCGAGAATTCGGAGTTGGTTCCAGAAGATCCGTGCGAGATCGGTCGTCGCGTCTGGACCGGTCGTGCATCCGGGAGTGACATACGCGCCGCCTCGAGCCAGCGACTTGATACAGTTGAGGTGCGCCGCTTTCCCGACTGAATCCACGGCCATATCAACACCACGCTTGTGCGTCCACGCACGCACATCACGCGACCAGTCTTGTCCTTCATCGAGGATCGTATGGTCCGCGCCGAGCTCGATCGCTTTGTCGAGCTTCCACTGGTGACGCGAAGTCACGGCGACAGAGCATCCGAAGTGTTTCGCGATCGCGAGTGCGGAGGTCGCGACCCCACCTCCGATTCCTGTGATGAGCACGGATTGTCCGGGACGCAGATCGCCTTTGGTTTTCATCATCGAGTACGCGGTCAGTGCGCAGAGTCCGAACGCTGCGGCTTCGATCGGGTCCGCGTCATCTGAAATCGCTGCAAGATTCTCGACTGGACACGCAAACTTCTGAGCGTGCGCTCCGAAGTGGTGCTCTCCGATGAGTTCGTAGTTTGGGCACATCGTCGAAGCAGGAGGCTCTCCGGGACGCGAGCGATCCGGGACCTCCACGGCTGCGTTGTAGATCACCCGCTTCCCGATCCAGGATTCATCGACGCCGGGACCGACCTGAGCGACGATCCCGCATCCATCACATCCTGAGACGCGTGGGTACTCGAGCGTGAGTCCTGGGACGCCTCGACCGACCCAGAGGTCCATGTGGTTGAAGGCTGAGCACAGGGTCTCGATGACGACTATGCCTTGGGAGGGGGATTCAGGAGCGTCCCAGTCCTCTTGCAGGACAATGTTTGGGGCAACAGGATTGGCTTGTTTGGTGACTACAATGGCTTTCATACTGGACCATAGGGCTGAAATTCGCTCTGAGAGGGTGATAAACGCGCCAGAACGCGGTTTCTCGCTCGACTTGGCTGGAAGACCTGCCTACCCTTGCGGTCCCGCTTGCAAGTGCATGCGCAGTAGAGGATTGACTTATGGACACGCAGAAACTCATCGAATCCGTCAACGCCGAAGTTCTGAAATCGGACATCCCCCGATTCGATGTCGGCGACAACATCAATGTCCATGTCCGGATCGTTGAAGGTCAGAAAGAGCGTGTCCAGGTCTTCTCTGGTACCCTGATCTCACGCAAGGGCAGCGGCATCAACGAGATGATCACCGTGCGTCGTATCGTCGGCGAAGTCGGCGTTGAGCGTACCTGGCCAATCAACTCACCAATGATCGCGAAGTTCGAAGTCATCCGCCGTGCGGATGCTCGTCGTGCGAAGCTCTACTTCCTTCGTGATCGCGTTGGTAAGTCCCGTCGTCTTCGTGACCGCCGTCGCGGCATGAAGCATGTCGAAGGCATGCCGGTCGTCAATAAGTAAACGATCAAGCACGCAACTGAAGACTCTCAATGGCACCCGCATCAAGCGGGTGTTTTTTTGTTTCGAGCGAAACTGTCAGAACGATCGGATCTTGATGTCATCAATGACACGAAACTTGGAACGCCAATCGCGGAGCATCTGAGGATCAATCTCAACACTCAGCACCGCTTCTTCATCCCCGAGTTCTCCCAGGACATTCCCCATTGGATCAACAGCGATGGTCCCTCCAGCGTAGTGGAGGTAGGGGTCGTTTCCGCAGCGATTGATACCGAGCATTAACGCTTGGTTCTCGATCGCGCGCGCGATGAGCAGCGATCTCCAGTGGTGCTGACGAGTGCTCGGCCAGTTTGCGCCCAGCACAAAGACCTCCGTGCCCTCGACGAATCCCTTCCGGAAGAGTTCGGGGAATCGCAGATCGTAGCAGATGAGTGGGCATGCTTTGAGTGGTTGGTTGGATGTACCCCAGTTGTAGTACAGCACTTTATCCCCGCCTTGGAAAGAGCGAGGTTCGCTCCCCATTGAGAACGGATGGATCTTGTGGTATTCGCAGAGTGGGTCAGTGGAGCCGGGAGCAAGGATCGTCGCACAGTTCAGTGCAAGGTTGTCTTGGCTTTCATTCGGAAAGATCGAGCGTGAGCCTTGGACGATGCAGCCGGTTTCTGTTGCGAGATCGGAGATGAACCGCAGGGTCCTGCCTTGCGTGTCGCAGGTGGTTTTGGTGTTGAGAGAGAATCCTGCATCAAAGAGTTCAGGGAGTGCGATGAGATCACCACTTTCCAGCGATGACTTGTCGAGCAGAGATCGGACGCGATCGAAGTTCGCTTCGGGATCTTCCCACTGGATATCGAGTTGGACGAGATGTGCGTGCATGATGAATCCCTTTATGAATCGAGCGACTGTGATCCGAGCATCGCGATCCCAGGTGATTTGGTGTAGAGTAACGCAACCTCGATCTGGTCATCATCGAGCCTGTACAGTTTTGCGACGGCTTGACGATACGCATCCATCTGTGCTTGGTGCTGCGAAGCGAGTTGAGCGAGTTGGGAATCGTCGAGTCCGATCGCTACGCGATCTGTTTTGTAATCAATGACCTGAGCACAACACACACGAGGGGGGGAATCCGATGTCCAACCAAGGACGAGACGATCGAACCGTCCCTGCACCAAGCGTTCGTTGCCGTCGATGAGGAGCCTTGCAGCGAAGGGGTGTTCGTGATGGACTGTGCAGGTAGATGCATCCGGATGATCCTCGATCCAGCTTGCTTTCTGGAGCAGACGCTGGACTCCGGTATTGTCCAGTGATTGGTTCACCTCAAGAACCGAATCCGCGACGATGCTGTCAGGGTATCCCAGATCCGAGAGTTTGCTCGCAAGTTCCCGTTGATCGATCGGGTTTTCGTCGATCCAATCGATGAACTCGTAGCACGCGTGCACGCACAAACCAAACTTTCGGGAGTACTCACCTACAGGGGATGACTCCAAAAGTGAACTCGCATTGATCGGCGAATCTGTATGGATTGATGACGGAGCGACGGACTTGAGTTGTCCTGATGACACTTGTTTCGCGGATCGCGTCTTGAGTGAGATTGAACGATGATTGGGTTGGGTTTGCTCGGACTCGGTTTTCGATACAAGACCAGAGTACCAAGGATCATCGGTCGTGTCTTCGTACAGCACTGTCCCTTGGACACACGGAATATCTTTCGCCATCGCGGCGTGCACGATATGAGCTGGACACAGCGAAAGATTCGATGGCGCGATGTTCTCGCGTCCGTTCTTATCCTCGGCAAGAATCATCTGCAGCGATCGCTTTGCTCGTGTCATCGCGACATACAAGCAGCACAGCTCCTCGTTGACCTGCTGGAGCAACGCGTGCTCGTGAATCGACTTGAGCTCCGGATGGATTGATCTCAAGATTTCGTTCGGAGCGATCGAGACCTTCGAGATCGGATCGAGCGGCTCTTCCCGCTGAGAAAGCAGCGATCCCGATCGCACCTGCCATTTCTTGTCAAGCAGCGGCATGACCACGACATCAAACTCGAGTCCTTTGGATCGGTGGATCGTGATCACACGGACCGGCGATTGACCAGGCTCGTCAATCCGTCGCTCCTGCGCGACGCGAGCGAGCGTAGTCGGATCGGGTCTTCCTTCTTCTTGGAGCGTACCCGCGAGTTGGATCAGCTGTTTGAAACGAGTGTGTCCACGCACATCCATTGAATCTGCAGTCAACGCGAGCCACTCGCACAGCATCGGTACACAGCCCTCTTCCATCGTCTGGCTCCGCATGCGAGAAGCGATGGAGTGGATCTGCTTTGAAGACAGGATCCCGAGTGCATTTCCGAGCGGCGAGGATCGGACATGGTAGAGAGCCGCGGAGTTTCCGGGATGTTCGATCAGCGTGAGCATCGAGACCGCCGCGGCGACGCACGGCGAATCAACGAGCGGATTCCCTCGATCCTCGCACGCATCGATCCCGAGTTTCTTGAGCCGAGCGAGGAGCGGGTAGATGTGTTTGCCCTCGCGAACGAGAACAGCGATCGAAGCGTCAGGACATTGCGCCTGCGCCTCTGCGACGCTAACCGCGCACGACCAAAGCACTTCAGAAAGCGGATCAGGATCGGATTCTTCGTCGCGTTCAGCGACCCTGAGCGATACATGACCCGGGAGTTCTTTCGCGGCTTCGTGCTCGTCGTACTGATCGTCCCATGATTTGGCAGCGATACGCCCGATCCGAGCAGACTCAGCATGCTTCGCTGAATCTTTTCCATCAGTTCCCTTCGGATTCACCATCGCGATGTTCGACGGGAGACGATCGAAGATCCGATTCACCGCATCGAGGACGACTGATGATGATCTCCACGACTTGGACAGCGTCTGCTCGCTGAGTGTTTCCCAGCGATCGATCATCGCGCCCAGCAGTTTGGGTTCTGCTTGTCTCCACGCGTAGAGGGATTGCTTGACATCGCCGACCACGAACACGGATCGTCCTTCTTCGTTCTGACTGAAGAGTTCATCAAGGATCGGCGCGAGCAGCGTGAACTGCGGCATCGAAGTATCCTGGAACTCATCGAGCAGCACATGACGGAGCGTGGAGTCGAGCCGGTAGTAGAGGTGCTCAAGATCACCGGTGATATTCGCATTGTTGAGCAGGCGTGGTGGATCGTCGAAGTTCAGCATCCCGCCGTTGATCTTGGTGGATGTGTACAGCGCATCGAAGCGCTGGAGGAGTCTGAATGTCGAGATGGTCCTCGCGTAGTGTTCATCACTCAACACACGCGCGGCATGGTCAACAATCGGCATCAGTTCGCTCTGGATCTCATCGGGGAGCGGTTTCTTGTAGAAGCACGCGTGCTCTTCACCCTCCGGGCGTACCCGGATCGAGTTCCCGAATCCTTTTTTGAGGAAAGTATCCCACTCCCGTTTGCAGATGGTATCGAGCGTGGTACGGAGTCCCTTGATCCAGTTCTTATCGACTTCGCCCTTCTTTGTTGTGGGGAGCTGGACATCTTCGAGTCGCTTAACCGCTCGGTCGATCTCTCCAGTCTGCATGAGGGTTCCCGAAGGTTTGATCGCTGTCCATGCTGCCGGATCGCCGCTCGTCGCGAGATACATCGCGTATCCGGATCGGATGATGTCCATGATCGCGCGGTGGGTGTGTGTCTGGACGCCTGATCCTTGGAGCAAACGGAGAAGTTCGACTGTTTCTTGGATCGGACTCTCGCTGATGGTTTTATCTACAGTCCGCTCTCGCAGTTCGTTGTCCTCGTCTTCTGGGAGCAAACGGTACGCGACCGGGAGTCCGAGCTCGAAGCTGTGCGAGCTTGCGAGTCTGGAGAAGAATGAATCGATCGTCAGAATCGAGAGTCGATGGAGTTGGCCGATGAGTCGTTCGAGGACCTCGGCGCTTCGCTCAGCGGTAATCTCATGGCCTGGGATAAACCTCGACATCTCAGCGCGTTCGCCTTCGTCCGTCACGCCTTGGCTCAATCGTTGCAGAACACGATGCAAGATTTCCCCGGCCGCGACACGAGTGAAGGTGGTCGCGAGCAGGCCCGCGGGATCTTCGCCATCAAACAATTTTCCGATAAACTCGTTGGTTAAGCGGAAGGTCTTCCCTGATCCAGCAGAGGCGCGGACAATGATGTGCGGCGACTCGGGGTCCTGAACTTCGCGTGTCATAGCGAACCCTCCGCTTCCACAAGTTCCGATTCTTCGGGGAGGTCGATCCCGCCTGATTCGAAGCGTTGTCCGCTGATGAATCCGAGGATGCCATGCTGAGGTGGGTCGCCTCCGAGCGGGACAGGGATGCCCGCGTGGAATGATCGGATCTCACGCACGACCTGCCGAGCGGCTTCGTCTGCGGAATCAAACTCTTCATCGGACCAGTCTGCGAAGTCGAGCACTGAATCGGTTTCCT
This sequence comes from Phycisphaerales bacterium, assembly GCA_051252395.1. Classification (GTDB taxonomy): domain Bacteria; phylum Planctomycetota; class Phycisphaerae; order Phycisphaerales; family UBA1924; genus UBA1924. The sequence continues at coordinate 278,263 of JBPOFX010000001.1, forward strand.
TTGTCGGGAGACCAGCATATCCAAGCATCGGGGCGCGGCCATCGAGCAGATCCGAAGCGAGGTGACGATAGAGCGGGAGCTGGAGTTTCATCCAGCGGTCCTTTTTGAAGTGCGCCTTGTGCGCATCCTGAAGCTTGCCTGTTTTGTAGTCGATGATCGCGATTCGGCCGTCTTCGTGCGTGTCGATGCGATCGATCTTTCCTCGAAGCTCCATAGGCTCATCATCAACCATCAGAACCGGACGCTGGGAGTCAGGCGGGGACCATTCCGAGTGGGTGATCGACCATCCGGCGCGTCGTCGATTGGATTGCTCGATTGCGAACCACGCGAGCCGGTACCGGAGGAGATGAGTTTGGACCTGGATCGCGGCAGGAGGTTTGGATCCAAACTGCGAACGCGTGCATTCATCAAGCAGGTGACGGAGTGCCTCATTGATCTTCCCGGCATCATCCAGATCACGCATCGACGGATCCTTCCCGAACGCATCGAACACCGCGTGGACAAGGTTCCCGAGCAGCGGAGGAGAGAGCTCGCGGATCTCCAGATCGAGATCGTTGAGATTCCGGTGCCGCTGTAGATACCAGAGCGCCGGAGATCGGAGGTACGCATCAAAGTCTGTTACACGCATCGAGGTCGGAGGCGCGTATCCCTGATCAATACACAGCACCTTGGCAAACTGGTCCTGCAAACCTGGTTGAGTCGCAGGGGTGAGTTGCTTGAGTTCGTGGACGCCCTGCTTAGGATCGACGAATCGCTGGACGCGATGAGCGAGCACTGATCCGCGTGCTTTGAGGAGCAGTCTGCTTGGTGTGATCGGATCGCCTTGGTCGCCTACGCGAGCGCAGACGAATGATGCATCGCGTGATGCGTTGATCGCGCTCATCAAGTAGGTATCGCGTGCGAGTCGCTGTTCGTTGGTGACCATCCCCAGCGTCTTGCGGAGTGATCCGGGGAGTAGCGGGTCGTGGGTAATCGAGCCTGGGACGGACGCTTCGTTCATTCCGATGACGACACATTTGGGAGAGGGATCGAGCATGAGTTCGAGCCATCCCAAAGTTTCGATCGAATCGCGTGGCGTGCTCTGAGCGAGCGGGAGTTCTCCGAGACGACCAAGACACAGACCGATCGCGGCAGGCGCACTCAGCATCGGCATCTGCTGTCCAAGCTCTCGTGCATGCTCGATTTCTTGCGAGATCTTCCGGTACGCTTCGAGTCCCTCGATGATGGACTGGTGAAGGTCGTCTTTGGGATCAAGCTCGAAGTCGCCGTAGATCAGCTGGATTGATTGCGTCAGACGCTGAGACCAATCGTCGAGGGAGCGATCGAGGGATCCAGCATGATCATCTTCAATCAGTGGATTCAGCAGGACATTGACAGCAGCGTGGACGGCCCGCGCGTCTTGTGCAAGTTTCGGACGCGTTCCCGACGGGATCTGGAACGCACCGGTTTGGACATGATCTTGTCGGATCAGGTCGAGCGACTTGAGCCAATACGCGTGCGGGCGTGGAACTCCGCTCTCGTCAGGTTCCTCTCTATGCGATTCGATGCTCCGTGTGATGGCGCTTTCGATCGCAGGATGCCTGACCAAAGCCATGAATGTGTCGAAAGTTCGTTCAGAGAGATGGCTGTGGATGCGTGCGATCAGCTTGCCGGGGGTGGTCGCATCGGCGCTCTTTCCTGCGGCGGAGTGGAGAGAGACCGAACCATCCGTGAGGGTCGCTTTGCGTTGGAGCGATCCAAAGATCGACTCATCCGCGAGTCCGATCACGCTTGAGGTGGTGTCGATGATGCCTTGCGGATCAGCCAAACTCGCGAGCGCATGCTCGCACATCGAGTCTGTGTCAGGTGTGAACACAATCCGATCTTCGTCGATCGAGAGTTCACGATCGATCCAAGCGTCATGGTCCACGCATCCCAGATCGTCAAAGTACTCCGCTTCCGATTCAGGAGCGTACACCAGCGCGTCGAGTTCGCAGTTTGAACGCTCGAGTGCGGTCCGAGCGATGGATCCGAGTTCAGGGAGTCCGATCAAGATGAGACGCAATGGGTCAGCAGGATTACGATGCTCAGCGTTTGCGAACTGATCCAGCACCGCGAGCCTTTCGTCAACCAGTCCGAGCGATTCGAGACGAGAGCCGTAGAGCGATTGGAGCTCAGCGAGGGTTTCCCATCTTGTTCGTTCCGTTGTTTCAAGCTCTGCTGGGATGTGCTCGATCACATCCTGCATCCGGAGTCCCGCTTCGCTCAGCTCCGACGAGACCCGATCGATCCATCCAGCAAGCGAAGCCCATCGGTCCCACCCATCATGCGTCGGCGCGAGCGGAGTCAGCGTTGTCAGTTGTGCAGGATCAACAGCATTCAGGGTCTCGATCCATGCGATCCGTTTGGAGAGTTTGGAAGCGATCTCTCCGTTCGGAGGTCCCAGTGTTGCAGCGGGGATCTCATTGGGAGTCAAAATCAAAGGCGGGGTCAGCGTAAGTTCCCGCTCGGCGCACAGGTCAACGAGATATCCAATGAGCATCCGAGCCGCGCGTTTGCCTGGGACAACGAGACGAGTCTCCTTGAGATCCACGGCACCCGAGTCATCTGCGAACCCGTCAACGATCCACGCCGCGGCCCATTCCAGCGCGGGACGCTCCCAGTCTCCAAAGTGTCGAGTGCACGAGATAGTCATCGAATGCATAGTAGGGGATTATTCGGTTCGTTGTCATATCGATAAGAAGGAGTTCAGTGAGCGTGAATGATCATGCAGAGCGGTTGTCAGTAGTGTGTACACCCTACAAATGAGCCTGCCGATAACTGTGAAAAGTCTTGTGAATGACGAGAAAAATAGCCGAATCGAGCAGATCAATCCGGTCAGATTCGACGGCTTGCTATATCCTTAAGTGTGCAGGTCTTCGCGTATGTGTGCGAGTTGAACCTCACATCAAACCAGCCGATCTATTGAGCTGTCTATTTGGAGAGATGACCGAAATGGATATCAAGAAGAATTGTCGTATGGACTTGGTGAGCCGTGGCGCGTCCGGCGCTGCGATGCTGATCTTTCTGCTCTCAGGAGCTGCATCGGGTGCGGATCAGTACGACCCGCCTGCGAGCTACTACAGCGGAGCAACCGGGACCGGATCGACCCTCAAGGGGCAGCTGACTGCCGCGATGTCCAGTGGTCATATCCAGCGGAGCTACGGCGATTTCCGCGTAATGTCACGCACAGTTGATCAAGATCCAAACAATCCGACCAATATCCTCCTGGTCTACAACGGTGCGTCTGTCTCAGGTCTTTGGGATTCAGGATCGACCTGGAATCGCGAGCATGTATGGCCTCAGTCGCGTCAGCCTGGGAGTGCATCGAACTCATCAAGAGGAAATCTGGGTGACGCACACGCATTGCGTCCATGTAACCCTTCAATCAACTCCTCACGCGGCAACAAACCATTCGGGAATGCAACCAGCACCGGCGGGTTCGGCAGCCTCGGAACCTTCTACTTCCCAGGCGATATGGACAAGGGCGACATCGCCCGGAGTATCTTCTATTCCGATACACGCTGGACATCCCTCGGAATTTCGCTTGTCAACGGGAACCCATCCGGGAACCAGATGGGTGATCTAAGCTCCTTCATCGCATGGCACTACCTCGATGCTCCGGATGAGTTCGAACGCCGAAGAAACCATGCGATCTCTGATTCAACGATGAATCCGTTCCACTACACCAACAACCGAAACGCGTTCATTGACCACCCAGAGTATGTCTGGTCGATCTACATGGACCAGAACAACGATTCAACCATCTGGGTCGGACCATCCCACGAAGCGGATGGGTCCTCATCGATGACCATCGAGTTCAACGCACTCGTTGGCGACTCGACCGGTTCTGTCCCAGTGACAGTCAACAAAGAAGGCAGCGACGGGACCTACTACACCGTCACCCCAACCAGCGGCTTGGAAACTTCAGTCTGGGAGAACCCGAATGCGTTCCCAATGAACACGCCGAGTGATTCGAGCATGTTCACTGTTTCGCTCCCAGCAGGTGCGACCGATTCCGCTTCAGTCTCCACAGAGCAGATTGTCATCGACAACCTCGATGTCACCACTGCAGGCGGCACGGGCAACGGTGCGAACGACGGCGACGACATCATCACTGTCCAGGTGAATGTATTCAACCCTGCCAATGGCTCGCTCGACTCAATCAGCGACCTCCATGAGATCACCATCGATCTAGGATCCATCGGGACAGGCTCAGGGGACGCGACTGAGACCATCGAGTTCTTCAACATTGGTGACGCGACCACAGGAGCACCAATGGATGTCGTGTTGATCTCAGCAACAGGTGATACTTCTGCCCTCACCACTGACTTCTCAGCAGTCGAATCGGTCCCAGGCGCGTCGAGCGAAACCATCCAAGCGATGCTCTCAGACGACACCCAAGGCTCATTCGCGGCGACCTACACCTTCCGTGCGATCAACGACGAGTCGCTCTTCGGACCAGCTTCAGGTGGTGACGACCTCGTCATCCATCTCACAGGTGTGGTCGGGGCGGGATCTTGCATCGCTGACTTTGCTGAGCCATTCGGAGAGCTCGACTTCTTCGACATCTCCGCGTTCCTCTCGGCGTACAGCTCATCGGATCCATCCGCTGATCTCAACAACGACATGAACTTCGACTTCTTCGACATCAGCGCATTCCTCACAGCCTACGGTGCTGGTTGTCCATAACCTGCCTGTGAAAGGAATGGCATGGGACTCATGCCAGCGATCTGATCAGATTGAGAGTCTCTAAGGACTTGTCAATCAAGCGAGTATCAATAGCAGCCCCAGCCTCTCGTGCTGGGGCTGCTTTCGTATGCACTGGAATCGACACTCCTGAACGGTACTTGTGATCAGTGTTTGTGATTGGAACTGAGAACGAGTAGGAGTATAAAAAAACGGCGTGCCTTTCAGCACGCCGCAGAGGAGATCAGAGATGTAAGGATCAGAATGGGCGGGTCGGAGGGTTGGTATCCGACGAGCTTGAGCCACCCGGGACCGGACGGCCACCAATGAACGGAGGAGCGTTGTTCGCTACGCAGTATCCGACATTGAAGATTCCAAGGAAGAACTGCACATCTCCAAAGTCGAGCTGTCCGTCACGGTTGACATCGCCACGCGAGTCGCCGTTCTGGTACCAGTTGAGGAACATCTGGAGGTCTTGGACATTGATGATCCCGTCGCCGTTCAGATCGCCTGGGCACGAAGTGAACGCAGCGTCACAACCGAGGAAGGTTGGTTCGCCGACATCGGTGCCGTAGATCTTGATGCGGAGTGCGGTGACAGTCTTTGCTGAGCGGATCGTACTTCCTGGGACCCCGATCTCGCCAAGATCTACAACCATGTCAGCACCCGGCTCGGTTGCAAGGTCATCACCTGGTTCGGCACCAACCGGATTCATCACATCCGGTCCAAAGTCTTGGAATCCGAGTGTCCAAGTGCCGCCTGAGAACTCGCCCCAGTGCTTATTGGTAAGGATCGGGTGTTGGTAGTATGCGTATTGCGTATCTGCAAATCCACCCGAGAAGAATGCTGGGAAATCCAACTCGTCGTCATTGGTCGCGTCGGTTGTTTGACCAGTCAGATTCTGAGTTGCTGGGAGTGTCAGAATCGAGCGAGTGCCTGTCGGGCTTGTCAGATCGATATAGAGATCGTTGTTTCCTTCACCCTCAATGGTGAGTTCAACGATAATGCTCTCAATCTTGATGTTCGGACGAACACAGATATCAAACTCAACCCCGATACCTGGGATCAAGAATGCTGAACCGGTGACGACCGGCACATTCCCGTCAGCTTCTGGTGCTGGATCCGAGAAAGTTGCATCTTCGATTTCAATCGGCAAACGGAAATCTTCAACAGCTTCATTGTTCGGATCTTGGACATCACCAATGATTTGTGAGTCGAGCAAGACGAGCGGCGCGACCCCTGTCCAAGTCTTCGCTTTCTGGATCGCAAGGTTCACATCGACAACACCGAACCCGTATTGGTCCGAGTGACGGATCGCTTGATTCACAACTGGATCTGTTGGTGGGACAGTGGTCGGTGGATTCGGGTTGTTATACAACGCGGAGTTTGCTTGCCAGAAGGATGCTGTTTCTTCATTATTCACAGCAAGCCCTGGAAAGTAGTAAATACGATCACGATCGAAGTTTGGCCACTTCGCAGAATCTGGACGCATGCTTTCCTGGATTGACTCAAAGAAGATGTGACGGATATCACGGACCTTCAGTGATGGGTTTTCTTCGAGCATCAGTGCGATCACGCCTGCCGCGATCGAAGATTCGGTAGTGTTTCCAAGAACAGCTGCTGCAGTCGTAGGAAGCAGGCCAGTTGGGCCTTCCCCTGCAACGGATCCAGGAGGTTGGGTACCCGCAATGATTGTCGAGATCCCGCGTCCTGAGACGCCTTGGGCGCCTGACCAGAACTGGTTGTTAGATCCTGCGTAGAAAGACGCAAAGACACCCGGGCCAACAGCTCCAAAGGTTCCGATCTCGCCATCTTCAGAGACCCGACCGATGATGAGCGAGTTGTGTTCATTGGCAAGTGGGAAGCGTGAAGTATGAGCACCTGCATAGAACGGACCGCTGAGGAATGCATTGGTCAGGGAGACCCCAATCGTATTGGTTGTTGTAAAAAACGCATCCCAAGGCTCTGATGCGAAGGTGTACGGATCTGGGAGGAGATTTGATGGAACTCCGAATCCTAGATCAAAATCTGTACCGGTACCAAAGATGTTGATAACGCCTTTACGACCTCGTCCAAACTTCAGTGAGTTTTCGTAGGATTGCTTGACGAAAGCATTTTCATAGTTTGGGTTGTAGTTCACACCAGTATTCGACCATTCGCCGAAGGTTTGGTTCACGCGGATGTCAACTGTGTTGATATCCCACTCGTACGCCTGTGATTCAATCAAAGGCGTGGGTCCACGGAACATGGTGAGGAGCGAAGCTCCCGGCGCAACGCCTTGGAGGTCGTTGACGGTGACGGGGTCATCCCGTTCAGCAATCATGATCCCCGCTTCACCAGTCAGGAATGTATCATCATCAATGAGAATAGGATCAAAGGGCTGAGATAGGCCCAGCTTGTATCCACCAGTTCGACCTCCAGCGTTCACCAGTTCGGTGTGGTCCACATCAAGGTGCTGCAGATTGGAAATAGTCGCGTATCCGATTGTGACTCCTGCTCCAGTGAGCAAATCGGTGCTGTAGATCGATTCAGGGATGTTGTTGTCATGATCAGCGATGACTGTGTTTGTGAAGTGCCACTGGCTCGTAGGAATACTTGCCGGGTTTGTGTCAGGGTCGTACGGCTTAATCCCGATCCCGTTGTTGGTAATGTTCTGGTATCCTCTGGACATCTTCGAAGCCGCAGCGAGTCTTGATTTCAAGATGCGATCCCGAAGTTCATTTGAACCACTGACATATTGAGTCTGCTGAGCATGGCCTGCATCAACTTCACTGCTGAGCACGCCATCGACTTGATCAAGGAGTGCTTTGACTGCAAAGGCACTGCCGACATTTGCGGTTTCGATCACACGGAAGCGGTGATCAGTCCCGAGCCACTCGCCGAGCTGAGCGTTTGAGTGCGCGTTGACGATCGCATTGATCGCGTTCCAGTTGGTCGCTTGCACGACAACCTTGTTTGAGAAGTAGTAGGGGGTTTCGATTCCGCTCATCTGCTGGACTGTCCCTACGGAGGTAGTCGCTTGTGCGTTCTCGATGCGTACCGATTGGACGGCTCGTCCTTGGATTTTGACGCCTTCGATGAGCTCAGCTTGTGCGGCGGGTTCAGCGGCTGATGCTGAACAGGCAAGCCCGCAAGCAAGCAGAATCATGGCTGATGCCAACGGGCGGGTAAGTGTTGATCGAGTCTTTTCAGATCGCATTGAACGCTCCAGTTTGTTCATTGACATGTCGTCTTGGAATGGTCTTTGGTATCGTGGTTTATGGGTTGTCACCATCATATCGCGGTTCGTGCCTGACGGGCAAAAGAATCGTGATTCTTGCCCAAAATCAGCATTCAGGAGCCGTTTAGCGGAGCCGCAGTGCAGGTTCTTGCGAGATCTGCAACGCGACCAATCCTGAGTGCCCGCTGATCGTGTTGTCCGCGTTCTCGGGGGGGAGTTTGCGCAGGACCCAACACTATTCGGACCTCGTAGCCCGTGGTTCCCCGGCTCCAAAGGGAAATCTCGGGATTATTCGCCTCTAGGGGGAGTCACGGATCGTAGATTTACGCCGATGGATGCGTCATCGTGCTCGGATCGAGCAGCTCATTGAGACGATCCGCATCCAGATCACCCTGCTCAAGCGCGAGCTGACGGACGGTCTTGCCCTGCTCGTAAGCAGCATACGCGAGCTTTGCGGATGCGTCGTAACCAATGACAGGGACAAGGCTTGTGCACATTGCGAGCGAGCCTTCGATCAGCTCCGCACAGCGATCGCGATCAGGTTCGAGCCCGTTGATGAGCTTCTCCTCGAAGATCGTGCATGATCCTGTCAGGAGTTGGATCGATCCCAGCACATTCGCGGCCATCATCGGCATCGCGACATTCAGATCCAGAAGCGATCCCACACCACCCAATCCACCGGTCGTGACCGCCGCGTCGTTCCCGATGACCTGACAGCTCGCCATCACGACCGCTTCACAGATCACAGGATTCACCTTCCCAGGCATGATGCTGGATCCGGGTTGGACGGCTGGGAGTTGGAGCTCCCCGATCCCGCAGCGAGGACCCGATCCGAGCCAGCGGATGTCGTTGGCGATCTTGCTCATCGAGACCGCGATGGTCTTGAGCATCCCTGAGACTTCGACATACCCGTCCTTCGCGTGCTGTGCTTCAAAGTGGTTATCCGCTTCGCGGAACTCGATCCCGCATCGTTGTGTGAGTTCCTTTGCGACCAAGCCGCTGAACTCTGGATGGGTGTTGATCCCAGTCCCGACAGCGGTCCCTCCGATCGCGAGTTCCGCGAGCGTCGAGAGGGCGCGATTGAGTCGATCTTCGGCATGGCGCATCTGCGATGCGTATCCGCTGAACTCTTGTCCGAGACGGATCGGGGTCGCGTCTTGGAGGTGTGTGCGTCCGATCTTGACGACCTCATCCCACTCATTTGCCTTGTTTTCAAGTGCTTTTGCGAGCGATTGAACAGCCGGGAGGAGCCGATCCTTGATCCCGATCGCCGCGGCGATGTGCATCGCAGTGGGGAAGGTATCGTTGCTCGACTGTCCCATGTTCACATGATCGTTCGGATGGATTGCTGCGTCTGTCGCGAGATAATCCGCGTTCTTGCTTGATCCGATCGCGACGCCGTTGGCGATGCAGACGAGGTTCGCGACGACCTCGTTGGTGTTCATGTTGGTCGAGGTCCCCGATCCGGTCTGGAAGATATCGATCGGGAAGTGACGCTCAATCCCGCCGTGATCGAGGAGTCCCTCGTTGATGAGATCGCACGCCGCGACGATGCGGTCGCGTTTGATTTCAGGGAGCTTCCCAAGCGAGCAGTTCGCGTTCGCGGCTGCGGTTTTGAGCAGCGCAAATGCACGGATGATAGATTCAGGGACGGGAGTTCCCGAAACCGGGAAGTTGAGGACCGCACGCTCTGTTGAGGCGCCGTAGAGGACATCTGCAGGGACGGTCATTTCTCCCATGGAATCTTTTTCAACGCGTGTCATCTCGTGGTGTGCCGGTGCGGTGGTCATGTGGAAAGCTCCATTTGCGGTATTTCAACAGGGATTGTTCGTTCTTGTCCATCATAGAACATTGAATAACGGATCGGGGAACACTGGATCGGGGATTTGCCGGACCCGAAACCGACGCGGGTTGGGCCCGTATTGTTCATAAGGTACAGGACACCAACGAAGGGACAGCATGCTGCAGCACGCGACATCGACCAAGCTCACACGAATCGTTCCATTGATTGCAACAGCGATCATCGCCGTAGGATCAGCATTGGCGCAGTCCACCTCACATCCGGACGCGAAATCCCCGCTTAAACCAAACCAGTATCTCAGACATCAAGACCCTTGGCGATGGGACATCACCTCGCAGCTGATTCTCAAAGCAAGCTCGGATTCGAATGAGTACGGCAATGACAGCGAGCTGATGTATCGCAACAATCGCCCGAAGAACTACACCTCTGCGAGTTGGGAACTCCCCAACTTCGAGTTCATCTATCCTGTTGTCCGTGACGGCGGGTTCTATTGGTCTCCAAACGAGGATATCGCATCGCTGCTCCGGATCGATGACACGGCGTACACCCCTGAAGCAAAGGTGCTGCAAACACCTGGTACACACGCAAAGTATGCATGGTGGAAATCGAATCAACGCGATAAAGAAACCCACGAGTTGTATTTCTCCCAGACATCGCACATCGTCAGTGCTGACACGGTCTTTAGCGAAGAACTCGCGAAGCAGATCCCCTGGCCAACAACTTGGCCCGAGGATGCGGCTCGTTTCCTCACACCTATCGCGGATCGGGTCACCAAGCCGATCGAGCAAGAAGGCTTGGACCGCATTGAGGAACTCGTCAAGGAGTGGACCCAGAATCAGGATCCCAAGTCCATCGACCAGATCACCCTCACCAAATTTTTGACAGGGAAAGTCATTGAGCATGTCCAAATAACTCGCGGGCGCACTGAGTTCCGTCAATCAATTCGACCGACCCGCGAGTTTCGTTATGGTGAGGAAAATGATGGAGCCATAGAGGCACCGACAGTCGTCCCAACATCCACTTACGCAGGCTTCAATGTCCGTTCAGCGGATATCGTGGCGCTCGAGCCTGAGGGGTCTGAGCTCGATCTCACCATGCTACTGACTGCGGTCTTAAGACAAGCCGGAGTCCCGGCACGTACTGTGATCTGCTTCGATCATGGGTTGCGTGAAGAGCAAGACAAACGCATTACCGCGATTGTTGAGTTCGCGATGTTCGATCCAGCAACCAACCAGACCCTCTGGGTCCCGGTTGATCCGATCCGTCTTCGCGATTCAGGACGCCGATCGGATAACTTCGCGCAGCGATGGTTGTACTTCGGTACCCACGATCGTCTCCATAACATGGTCCCGCTCGCGTATTACTTCCATCCGCCTGTCAACTACAAAGCGTACGGCTATCCCTCGCTCTACGGCATCAAGACCACGCCGGACATCGGGAGCGGTGTGTCTCAGTACTTGTCGATTGATGTGATGAATACCCCTGTCACAGTCGAAGACTACCGACAGAAGCCGTGAGAACTATTCTGACTACAGAAGAGACAGGCAGTTACTTCGCTACAGGCTCGCTCAGCGATGCCTGGATTGGAGCGAGCACCTGCAGAATCCCAGCAAGGACCGCCGCGGGGGTTCCCAGCGCATTGACCTCGTGGACAATCGAGTCGTCGAACTGTTCGAGGACAGGACGCGTTTCGCGTTCGTAGACCTCGAGCCTGTTGCGGATCACTTCGATCTTCGCATCATCGACCCGCTTCTGTTCGATCGCACGCTTCTGGAGACGCGCGACCATTTCTTCAGTGCTTGGTGCGACGAGATGGACGATGCCTCGGACATCGACATACTGCTTGATGATCTCGGTTTGAGCGACCGTACGAGGGATGCCATCGAGTGCGAGGAGATCGTTGTGAGGCTTGTATTTGCTCAGCGTCGTCAATGCCTTGGTGTACTCACGCCAGAGGTCGACAGTCACTTCATCAGGGACCAACTCTCCGCGGCTTGAGTACGACTCAAACACCTTCCCAAGTTCGGAGGTCCGATCAAGGTTGCGGAACATATCACCTGTGGAGATGTGGAAGAAGCCTGGGATGTTCCCGAGCAGTTCGCCCTGCGTGCCTTTCCCTGCGCCAGGGGCTCCAAAGAGCAGGATTGCTTGATACCGATCTGACATTGACTCGACTCCTGTCGTCAGCAACTGAGGTCCGATATTCGTCCGCGCATTCGCGTGTCTTAACCATAGGTCGGCTTTCTCGATTCAGCGATTGATCAGAAGCGATCCAGAGCAAGAAAAAGAAAGCCGGGCGTGCCGATGAGGCACGCCCGGATAATGAACTATTCAATGTCGATCGAATCTGAGTTCGTCTCAGACTGGATTATGCGCCAGCTTCGATGACTTCCTGCTGGAGATTACGAGGCATCTCGCGGTACTCCTTGAACTCCATCGAGTTCGCAGCACGACCTTGGGACATGCCGCGGAGGTCAGTGGTGTAGCCGAACATCTCGCTCAGCGGGACATCAGCGGTGATTTCCTTGATGATGCCCTTGTCCTCGGTATCGAGGATCATCCCGCGACGCGATGAGATGTCGCCGGTGACATTCCCGAGGTAATCCTCAGGAGTCACGATGACAACCTTCATGATCGGCTCAAGGAGGATCGAACCAGCCTTGGAGACCGCTTCGCGGAGTGCGAGACGACCAGCTTGCTCGAATGCGACCTGGCTGGAGTCCACATCGTGGTACTTGCCGTCAGTCAGCGTGACCTTGATGTTGATCAGCGGGAACGGAGCCGAGACGCCGGACTTCGCAGTGTTGCGAACACCGACTTCGACCGATGGGATGAACTCCTTAGGAATCGCACCACCAACGATGCCGTTGACGAACGCGACATTGTCGGTAAAGTCCAATCCTTCTTCTTCCGCTTGCTCAGCAGTGAACGGCTCGATGTTGATGGTACAGTCACCGAACTGACCACGACCACCCGACTGCTTCTTGAACAGTCCACGGCATCCGTCTGCAGCACCCTTGATCGCTTCGCGGTACGAAACGCGTGGCTTGCCAACCTCAACACCGATCTTCATATCTCGGAGGAGCTTGTTCTTGATGATCTCAAGGTGAAGCTCGCCCATACCCGCGATGATGGTCTGTCCGGTCTCTTCGTTGTACTCCGAGCGGAAGGACGGATCCTCACGACGGATAGTCACAAGTGCTTCCGAAAGCTTCCGCTTGTCGTCCGCGGTCTTGGGCTCGATCGACATCGAGATCACCGGTGGTGGGAACTCCATGCGTTCGAGAATGATCGGGTTGTCCGGATCACAGAGGGTGTCACCGGTCATCGAGTTCTTGATACCAACGACCGCGACGATGTTGCCCGCGCCGACTTCGTCGAGTGCGAGACGATCCTTCGCGTGCATCTCAAAGATACGCGACGCGATCTCACGCTTGTTGTTGCCTGGGTTGAGTGTGCGGCTGCCCTTGACGAGCTTGCCTGAGTAGATACGCATGTAGGTCAGGTCGCCGTGGGTATCAGAGACGACTTTGAACACGAGCGCGGAGAATGGATCCTTCTCGTTGTTCTTGCGGCTCATTTCGATAGTCTTGTCCTTCGGATCGGTTCCCTTGGTGTCTGGGACTTCCTCAGGGTTCGGGAGGTATTCGATGGTCGCATCGATCAGACGCTGTACACCGACATTCTTAAGTGCTGAGCCACAGAAGACCGGGTTGCACTCGAGAGCGATGGTTCCCTTACGGATCGCTGCACGGATCTGCTCAGGGGTGATCGAGTTCTCGTCTTCGAGGTACTGCTCCATGAGTGCGTCGTCGAGCGATGCACCCGACTCGATGAGGTCGTGGCGCCATTTTTCAGCTTTCTCGACGAGTTCTTCTGGGATATCCATCTCTGTGACGATTGATCCTTGGGATTCCTTGTCGAAGTTGTACGCCTTCATTTCGAGGAGGTCGATGATGCCGACGAGATCATCGCCTTCGCCCCAAGGGATCTGCATCGCGATCGGGTTAGCGCCGAGGCGCTTCTTGATCGTGTCGAATGAGTACTCGAAGTTCGCGCCCATCTTGTCCATCTTATTGATGAAGCACATACGCGGGACATTGTAACGATCAGCCTGGCGCCAAACGGTTTCGGACTGAGCTTCAACGCCTTCCTTGCCGTCGAACACTGCGATCGCGCCGTCGAGGACGCGGAGCGAACGCTCGACTTCAATCGTGAAGTCCACGTGACCAGGAGTATCGATCAGGTTGATCTTGTACTCTTGACCTTTGTGGGTCCACGGACAGGTGGTCGCTGCGGACTGGATAGTGATCCCGCGTTCTTGCTCTTCCTGAAGGAAGTCCATGGTCGCGGTCCCTTCGTGGACCTCACCGATCTTGTAGCTCTTCCCTGTGTAGAACAGGATGCGTTCGGTCACGGTTGTCTTGCCCGCGTCGATGTGAGCGCAGACTCCGATGTTGCGGATGTGTTGCAGTTCGGTGGTGGCCATCTTTAGGATCCTTCTCTTGGACGGCTTCTTTGTGCCGTCGTGTTGTCTGACCGGTATTGGTCGATTGCTCTTGTGTTTGGACTCGCTCGTCGTAAGGACCGGGCGGGCATACTGAGGGATCAGCCTTCTGATCCCGATGTTGATTTGTGTATGGTGTGGAACTGAGTTCTTTGGTGTGCTCGGAGATCACGCATATGCGTTCGCTGCCGAAGTGTTGATACTCGCTTTAGAGCATCAGCCTTAGGCAGCCGCCTCTGTGGGGTTCTGGATCAGATGAATCATCCATAGCGCACGCTCCATGTCAGCCGTAAAGCTTGACGGGAAACTCAAGTACAGTCATATCCAGCGATCAAAAATCCGTTCCGGATCAATGACGCGAAAGCCTGTAATCCTAGCGACCCCGGCGATTATTTCAAGCAATATGCATCCCCGAAGCATGATTCTCGGACCAAGAATCAGTGGAATTCATACCAATATCTCAATCTTGGACGCTCATGAGCACGGATCGGGCGCTTTGCAGACGCTCAGCATCGAGTTGTTTGAGCGGATCGAGCCGCATCCGATCAGACCGCTCGATCGCTTGCGAGGCCCATTTCACAGCTCCGGCATCGTCCCCCAGCTCAACAGAGAGCTCCATGAGTCGCAACGCATGCTTGGGATCGTGTGGGTTCAATCGGTCAGCAAGCGTCCATATAGCGAACGCTCCTTCTTTGCGTCTGATCGCTTCGTCTTCGTTCGATGCGTGCAACTGAGCGAGCGTCGAGTACGCTTGACCGGACCATTTGAGTTCCGTAAATGACTCGCGTGTCGAGAGCGTCGATGCAGTCGCCGCGACCCAGTCCCAGAGTGAGGATGCTTCGGGGTATTTGTGCGCATCAAGGATCATCGCAGATTTCATCACTTGATCCAAGGCCGCGACATCAAGAGCGCGATCACGATGGTCTTCTGCAAGCTCGATAAATCCGAGCGCCGTCTCGTATCGAGTCTGGACTTCAAACTGATCGAGTGCCTGCAAGATCGAGAGTTGGCTCCGCATATTCTCAGGACCGATCAGATCCGTGATCCGTTGTGTGATCTCTTCGCCTGACGCTCGATCGTCGATCATCGTGCGGATGATCGCGATCTCGTGTGCAGGAGTTCCCAGCTTGATGAGCTGTTGATCACGAGCGATCCCTTTCAATGCGCCCATTGTCGCAAATACCGTTGCGCATGTAAGAGAGAGCAGCAGGAAGCTTTGCGGGAACGCAGGGATTCTCTTTGCTTCAGTCGCGTTCTGTGTTTCAACACCCTGAGCCTGTCGCGGCAGGAAACCCATCCCAACGCACAATCCAAAGAGCGGGCCGCTCACGACCCACACAGGAGTCAGATCCAGCATCGCATGGAGCATCAGGACAACCGACGCGCCGCTCATCGCGATGCAGAGCGTCCGTGTCGTCCCCTTCATCGCAAGCAGCACGCTCATGATGATCCAGCCGACGATCGCGATTAACAGCAGCGACATCAGCTCCACATCCATCGCGTTGGACTGCAAACGGATCACGCCGACGCCGATGACGAGAACACTCAGGAGAATGATCCGTGTCCTGATTCCTGCCGCGATGGTTGTCTGGGGAGTGAGGGCTTCGTGTTTGAGTGGATTTTCAGAGCTCTCGCGTGCAGGGATCCGTGCATTGAGCACGACAAGAACCAGTGCACCAATGAGCGCGATCCCCGGGATTCCCAGCTGCGCGAGCAGGTCAAAGACCAGATTGTGTGCACTCGTCACATCCTCCGGACTCGTCGAAGGTTTATTCACCATATACGCATCCTGGAAGTGTCCAGGACCCACCCCGGTGAGCGGGTTGTCCTTGAAGATCCGCAATGCGCCGACCATGTACTGACCACGAAACAGCAGCGAGAGCTGATGCATTATCGCTCCAGCGACCACGCCGAGTATGACCACAACGCTTGCGATGAGCGTGCTCCATCCAAGGCGACGAGGTCGATTCGTCGGTCTTGCGAGCACATACTGGAGCGTGATCAATCCGAGTACCGCTGCTCCGATCCCGCCTTTGGATTTGGAGATCATCAGCATCCCGAAGATCGCGACGGTGACAAGTCCGCAAAGAATCCACCACGCTTTGCGGATCGAGCAGAGCGTCACCATCAGCATCGCGACCCCAAACGCAGCGACAAAGCTCGCATAGACATTCGAAAGCCCGAACCATCCGGTCGGCTCTGGTTGTCGCAATCGACGCTCGTAGCTCATGACCTCGAACGAACCATCGGTCCAGCCGCGAGCGTTGAGGAACGAGTCCTTGGTCTGGTCGTACATCTCGACAGTCTGCGGATGCTGCACGAACACCTGATGCGCCCCGATTGCGCCAAGCAGCACTACCGATCCCAAAACCAAAGGCATAAACACCTGAATCCAGCGCGGATAGACCGAAAGAAAGACCCGTGTCGCAAGTATCGCGGAGATCATCGCGCCCAGCGTAGACGCGTTGAGGAGTGATCCAGGATCGGAGAACAGGTACAACCCCAGTCCCGCAAAGCCAATCCCTGCGAGCACATTGAGCACGGATTCCATGCGATCAGTTGAGCCATGATTGAGCAGCAACACGACCAAACTCAGGAGCATGACCGCTGTATTGAGAAGCACCCCGAAACCAAACGGGATCCCTGTCAGCGGGATGCTGAACAGAAACGGATCCGATTCCCACATCGGGAACGGCTCATGCAGCGCCATCGAACGCAGCAGGATCAACACAGACAGCACACAGAACGCACCGACCGATACGATCTCGCGAGCGAGCGGCTTGTGGCTCGGTTCCTGCTCAGTCATGCGACCCCCGATTCGATGCGGATCGATACTCAAACAATGCGATCGATGCGAGGATCAGGATGACCTGCAATCCCAGCAGAGCCGCTTCCCATGCGGACACACGCGTCAGGAGGATCCCAGCAATCCCAGAGCACGCAGTCAGCGCGTAGATGACGAGTGCCGTCCCACGATTCCCCAGTCCCCGATCGCGCAGACGATGCGAGAAGTGCTGCATGTCTCCGACAAATGGACTCTTGCCCTGCGAGAGTCTGATCAGGATTACCGAGAACTGGTCATACAACGGGACCGCGAGGACCGCGATCGGCATCAGCAACGCATACCACGCGCCCGCGCTGGGACCAGTCGTATCTGGAGAGATGTAGGTCGTCCGGACAGTCGTGATCGCGAGGATAAATCCGATCACGAGCGATCCGCCATCCCCCATAAAGATCTTCGCAGGAGGGAAGTTGAACACAAGGAACCCTGCGCACCCACCAACCATGAGCGCGAGGATGACCCCGATAAACCATTGTGCATTCAGGACTGCCGCGACAAGGAATAGTGCGCCTGCGATCGCTGCGATCCCGGCGCTGAGCCCGTCCATGTTGTCGATGAAGTTCATCGCGTTGGTGATCGCAACGATCCAGATGACTGTCAGTGCGATGCTTAACCACGATCCTCCGACATGCGAATCGAGCATCGTCAGCAGACGCGTGTCGAGCATAGTCGCAAACACCAACGCCGGGATCAGCATGATGATCAGTTTGGGCCAAGCACTGATCGGACGACGATCGTCGATCAATCCCAGCAGGTGCAATCCGACGATACAACCCAGCAGTCCCCAACCAAGCGGGAGTCGAGCTTTGAGATCTCCCCAGACGGATTGGATCGGTTCGAGCACGCCGGTAAATGCGTCCGCGTCCAGCACGCTCACTGCGACGAGTCCGATCAGCATCGGGAGCCAGACCGCGATCGCGATACCGATCCCTCCGGTATTGGGGATGATCCGGCGCGGCGCTTTGACCTGCCCTTCGATCGGTGCGGAATCCACTGCACCAAGCTTCATGCTCACACGCAACGAGACCCAGGTCACGAACAGCGAGAGCACAAACGCAAATACACACAGCATGAGCAGGAGATTGACCATATTCCGAGTGTAGCGATCCTCGACACTTCGTGTCCGATCAGCTCTCCTTCTCCGAGATTGGCTCGACAGCAGAACTTGACACAGAGTCCGATTCAATGAATCGAGGACGAGGACGCTTCAAAACCTTGGTCCGGAAGGTCAGCGATCCGAGCGAGACCAAGTACACAAAGGTCATCGCGATCGCAGACCCCACAACCATCCAAATCGCACGATACGGATACGGCCCAAGCTTGTCGATAATCGACGCAGAGTCATGATCCGCGCTCCCGAGATACGCATAGTTCGTGCCGAGGATGATGTTGATGACGAATACGAGTACTGCAAATGCAACCCCAGTCACGATCCCGAATCGGAGATCCTTGAGATTCGGTCGATAGCCGAGGACAACGATGTCGTAGATCGCGACGCCAACGATCTGGAGGTGGTTGAGCCAGTAGATCCAGAAGGATAACGAGTCGTGCCCAACCTTCAGGAAAGGCGTAAAGAACACCTGCGTGCTCAGCGCGAGCCCCCAAAACAAGGTCATCGCGCGTGCGCGTCGATCAAGCGTGAGCATCGCCCATGCGACGATCCAGACCGTCCATCTGCACATATGCAGCGGGAGCGAATCGTCGAGGTCCCAGTGTCCAGGTAGAAAGCGACGCACAAAGATGAAGGTCTGGCTGATCACGATCGACCAACCGATCCAGTGACGGAGCGTCCGCTCCTTCGTGTACGAAGGCGATTCCCCGCTCAGCAAGATCCGTCCAGCGATGCACCAGACCACCATGATCAGAGCACACACGCCGACAACGACCCAGTGCTGGAGGGTGAACGCTCGGAACTCATCACCCCAGTGATACCGGTTTGGATCTGCAAACGCGAGCACTCCGAGCATCCTTACGCTCCCGCGTGTTCGTGACGGAGTTGACCACACGCCGCGGCGATGTCGCGTCCTCGGCTCGCGCGGATATGACAGTTGATCCCATGCTCACGCAGCAGGTACTGGAAACGATGCACATCATCCGTGCTTGGACGCGCAAACTCCAACCCCTTGACCTCGTTGTATCGGATCAGGTTGACATTGGCGCGGAGGTCCTTGCAGACCTTCGCAAGCTCGATTGCGTGCTCGCTCTGGTCGTTGACCCCGCCGAGCATGATGTACTCGAGTGTGATCTCGCGTCCGGTTTTTTCGAACCATTTCTTGCACGCGACCTTGAGTTCTTGGATCGAAGTGAACTCTGCCCATGGGATCAGTTCGCGTCGGAGATCGTCGTTGGGTGCGTGCAGCGAGAGTGCGAGCGTGACCGGGAGGTCGAGTTCGCTTGCGAGTTTCTCGATCGCTTTGTGCATGCCGACAGTGGAGATCGTGATCTTGCGTGCGCCGATTCCCATCCCCCAAGGAGCTGCGATGGTCTTCACCGCTTCAACTACCGGCTTGAAGTTCGCGAGCGGCTCACCCATCCCCATAAACACCACATTGGAAATCCGTCCAACCCCTTCGAGCTGATTCAATCTCCAGACCTGCTCAACGATCCGACCTGCAGACAGATTCCCGTCGAGCCCCCCGATCCCAGTCGCACAGAACTTGCACCCAACAGGACACCCGACCTGCGAGGAGATGCACGCCGTGCGTCGATCTGTATCTGGAGCAGGAATCATCACGCACTCCGTCTGTCGCGTCGTATCCGAGTACGGCATCTCCTGACCCAAAATCGGAAGCCGAGACTCGTGATCAACCCCCGCTTCGCGAGCATCAACAGGCTGTGTGCTGGGGTCGTCACTCCATTCGATCAGGAGCTTCTGTGTGCGATCGGTTGCAAGCTGGTGCGCGACAGTGGGGCCGCTAAGGAAAGTCATCTCTGTTTGCAGCATCGAGCGATCCTGATTCGACAGATTGCTCATCTGCATCGGATCGATGACGCCCTTGAGGTACACCCATTCAAGAATCTGCTTGGCGCGAAACTTCGGGAGATTCCGCTCCTGACACCAGTCGGTGAGCGATTCGGGAGTCATCGAGAAGAAGTGGTGCTCAGGATGTTTCACGCCTGTCCTCCTGAGATCGTCAATGGGACAGGGGTGTCGCCGTACTCGTCTGCAGTAATCGTCGGCGCAGAGATCGTGATGCGTCGGTCCTTGTGATCCACGCCGTGCGATTCCATCAGTTTTTTAAGGGAGAGCGGGAGTCCGAACTCAACCGACTCTTCGGAGATATCAGCAAGATGCAGCGTCGCACCGAATCGATAGACAAAGTGCCTGCAGATTTCCGAGACCAGATCCTCCGGCGCACTAGCGCCTGCTGTGAGCATGATGGTCTCGTCTTTGTTGGGATACCAGGATGGATCTAGTTCGCTGACATCATCGATCAGCACGCTGCGTGTTCCGACATTCTCTCCGATCTCCATGAGCCGTACAGAGTTCGAAGAATTCTTCGATCCAACAACAATCATCAGATCACACGACGGCGCGACCTCGCGCACCGCTTGCTGACGATTGGTCGTCGCGTAGCAGATGTCATCAGTAGGGGGGGCTTTGATATTCGGGAACGCTTGATTGAGCGCATCGATGATGACCCCAGCATCATCCGTCGAGAGTGTTGTTTGCGTGAGGTACACCAGTTTGTTGGGGTCGTCAATCTTGAGATTCGGGATGCACTCGGGAGATTCAACAACCTGCGTCTGGTTCGGAGCTTCGCCGTAGGTCCCGATCACTTCTTGATGGTTCTTGTGACCGATCAGCAAAATCTGATAACCCTGTCTCGCATAACGCACTGCACGCGAGTGGACCTTGGTCACGAGCGGACAGGTCGCGTCGATCGCAGTGAGCTTGCGTTGCTTTGCTTGCTCGCGGAGTGATGGAGGGATGCCGTGAGCGCTGAAGACGACGATGCTCCCCTCAGGGACTTCTTCGAGCGATTCGACGAAAGTGACCCCTTGATCGATAAACCGCTCCACGATGTGACGGTTATGAACGATTTCGTGATAGACATACAGGTCCTCGCCTGGGAGGAGTTCGAGTACCTGGTCAACGACATCGATCGCCATCCGAACGCCGGCGCAGAACCCTCTTGGATTGACTAACACAATCTTCACAAACAACCTCGCGGCGTATCGCCCGTTGAAGCCTTCTCTACAGAACACCCAAGCGTCTAATGGTAGCCTTCCCTACGCGAAACACGCCCTACACTTACCCTTCAGACACGAATGGGACAATCGGCCAAGACATACGCCGGACAACACGAACCTCCAGACCACGAGGGACCACACGCATGAAATGCACACTCCGATCCATCATCGCCCCTTTAGCACTCTTGCTCGGCATCTTGACACACTCCAGCTCCGCGATTGAACCAAGCGCAACCGCTGCAACTCCAGCATCGTTCGCAGACAGCGCGGTCATCTCCAAGTATGAAGATACGCGTTCCCATCTCCGCAAGTTCGGCGTAGATTCCGCTCCCGCTACCCAAGCAGGCTCATTCCGCTTGACGACCTACAACATCGAAAACCTCTTCGATGCACACGACGATCCATCCCTCACAGGTCGCGATGACGATGCAGGTGAGACCAAACCAGAACACGAACTGATCGCAACCGCGATGGCAATCCATGCCGTCAACGCGGATGTGCTCTGTTTCCAAGAAGTCGAATCCGAGCAAGCACTGCTCGAGTATCGCGACAAGTACCTCGCGGATATGGGATACGACCATGTCATCTCGATCGACGCCGGGAACTCACGAGGGATTGAAAACTCCGTCCTCTCCCGATTCCCGATCAGCAATGCGAAAAACTGGCCGAATAAAAAACTTGGCGGGGTCCATCCAGAAAAATACGGCAACAGCAAAAACTGGTACGCCGGAGAACCAATCGCATTCCGTCGCTCTCCGCTGATGGTCGATGTCCAGATCCCAGGAGCCGAAGGCGAAGACGACTGGACCCTCACCCTCTTTGTGCTCCATCATAAGTCAGGGTTCCACAATCACTACTGGCGCGAAGCCGAAGCCAAAGGCACGCTCAAGATCATCAACTCCGTCCTTGAGTCCAATCCAGATCGCCCGATCGTCCTGCTGGGAGACTACAACGCACTCCCAAGCGACGAATCGGTCAAGACCTATCTGAACAACGGCTTTGTGGATATCTTCGCTGATCGCACGGATTCAACAGAAATCACCACCCACGAGTCAGGACGCCGGATCGATCTGATCCTTGCCAATGACCACGCGCTGAGCCGTATGAATCTGAGCGGAGCATTTGTCTATGGCACCTCTGCACGCCCTGAGGGGACAAGTTACCGCGATCTAGAGACCTTTGAGGGATATGCCGCAGATCACTACCCTGTGAGCGTGGATCTCAAGAAATAGTCTGGATTGTACGGATCGTGTGAAAATTGCTCCTCGTGCAACTCAAACTCGAAAGTCTGATAGACTTACGGGATAAAGATTTGAGAAACCGAGAATCGTGACTAGAATACCCACCCCGCGAACCGAACAGGCCGGGGACAAACCAAACGGATCTTGTGACTGATGCAAGCGTCCAAACGATGTAGAACGAGGCAGGATGCATGAGTGACATCAAACCCTGGCACATAGTAGTAATCATCGCAGCCGTGATTGTCCTCGCATTCTCCGCATGGAGAATGATGGGGAGTGATATCACGAAGGGACCGGATGGGCACCTCACTGTTGATGTCGTCACAGGCCAGTTGTACATGGTTCAAAAAGGCAAAGCCAAGGGCATTATCTACCCCGCTAAAAACCCTGAGACAGGCGAGCGGACCCTTTTCCCAGTTGAACACGAAGAAGGGTCCGATGTCTGGAAAATTAGTCCTCGTCTCGGCAATGCAATTACAGATGAATCCAAGAAAGAGTTCGACGCACTCAAATCAGGCTTCCGAGTCGATGTGCTCGATACTGAACCGATTGTTGTCGTGATCAAAAAATAACTGAACAATACTTCGTCTCGCCAAAGTGGAGATCGCTCATGAATCGCAAATCCAAGGCCTTTACACTTATCGAACTACTTGTGGTGATCGCGATCATCGCACTGCTCATCGGCATCCTGCTCCCGGCGCTGTCTTCAGCACGCGGCAGTGCTCAGAGCTTGGTGTGCAAAGCGACGATGAAAAACATCGCGACGCTCAACGCGTTCTATGCATCGGATAATCGAGAGTACTACTCGAGTCCTGTGAATGTTGGGACGCAGTATACAGGTTTGACTCTCAATGAACCTGGTGAAACTCCGCCTTTAATTCGTGGTACAGAACGGATGCTCGGCAATAGCGAGTCCATCATACCGACAACCATTCAGGACTGGATTTCCCCGATTGCTGGTGACTCAATGGGGTTCTCGAGCAATCGTGCGGAGCGAACCCGAGATATTTTCAATAACTTGGGATGCGCTCGTGCAAAAGTGTTCAACGACACTGTCTACGCTGGTGCGAGTCCAGCAGATATTGAAGACTTCGAAGAGATCGCACAAGAAGGTATTCAGCAAGTCAGCTATCTGATGCCAACCGGGTTTGCGCATGTGAGCCAAGATGATGATAACTACCTTCGAAGTCTCGTAAATGGTGCGAACTTTGCTCAGGTCACGAATCTGATGTCTGTTGATGCAGCTCCTCAGCAACCCAAGGGGTTCCGTCATCGCATGGATCGTGTTGGTACGAGTGCGTCAAGCAAAGTCATGTTTGCAGACGGCACCCGCTACTGGGAAGACGGAGCAGGCTTGGACTTTGATCCAGACATGAACGCGTTGTTTGGCTCGTTCTCCTCCTCATCTCCAATCTACGACGGCTCAACCGCATATGGTAGAAACTTCGGTCGTGCTTCTGAAACAGGCAACAACCAGCTTCTCTCGTACCGTCACGACGAAGCGTTCAATGTTGCACGCTTCGATACATCGGTGAACACCATGAGTCAAGCAGAGTCTTATGTCGATCCAAACCCTTGGTATCCGACTGGTACCCGCTGGGAAGACGGCGACTCGACTCCAGAAGCAATCGCATTTATGGAAGAGCAAGCCAACGGCCGCTCCAATCCGAAGATCTACTAAAACAACTGACCATACTGCAGGTCAATACGAATCCTCCACAACGCCCTATCAGGGCGTTTTTTACTGGAATCTGACCATTGGGTCCTATAAATCCAGATTTTCCTTGACAATACCTTATTTGTCCGCGAATTGACTCTCTTGGTCCCCGCGGTTATGGTATTATCATGGTTCGAAACCGACCGGAAAATGGGTGATTCAGAGTTCCTGACCCGATCACTTCCCACCCATTGGCCGCTCAGAATTGATCCATTGTGTTTTACTGAGATGAGAGATCTGTACACTCTGTACACCAATACTGGAGAGAAAAATGAAGCTTACAATTGCAATCGCTGCCCTCGCAGGCATCGCTGGCGCTGCGAACGCAGGCGTCACCATCAACGAAGTCCTCGGCTCAACATCGGGCTCGGACGCAGAGTTCATCGAACTCTACAACACCACTGGCGCAGCAATCGACCTCAGCGGCTGGTCAATCGAACTCTGGGACTCAGATTTCGACACCGCTGGATTCGGTCAAGAAGACGGTGGCTCAACCTTCAACATCGCGAGCGGCTCAATCGCTGCTGGCGGCCACTTCACCCTCGGCAACGCGCTTTCACAGTCAACCTACAGCTACACAGCTGACCAGTTGATCGGTGCAAACGCAATCGAGAACGGGTCATACACCATGGTCCTCCGTGACGCTGCTGACGCAATCGTCGAAACCTTCTTCGTCATGGACAATGTCCTTGATGTCGCAAACATCGGTGGAACCGCAATCACTCCGGACTTCTCGTTCGGTCCTGACGGCACCTTCCTCCCTGCTGGTTTCTACCGCATCGGTGACGGCTCAGCGAACCTCGGCCTGCTCGAGTTCGGTCAGCCTTCCCCATCAGCAACCCCAGGCGCTGCAAACCTCCCAACCCCAGGTGCTCTCGCGCTCCTCGGCCTTGGTGGTCTTGCAACCGCTCGTCGCCGTCGCTAATCCGACTTAGACGATCAGTCTTGAAAAATCAAACCCGCCGTCCAGAATTGGGCGGCGGGTTCTTTTTTGACTATGCTGCTCAGACAGGAGGAGTTTCATGTCAACATCCCAAGTTCTTGAGTGGTTAAACCAGCACGAGGAAGATTCAATCCAGAGATTCATGGATTGGCTCAGAATCCCGTCCGTCGGGACTGACCCGAAGCATGATCCCGATACACGACTCGCCGCAGAGTGGGCACGCGATCATCTCAAGACCTCTGGATTCTCTGTAGAACTCAAAGAGACTGGAACCCCCGACGATCCGGGTCAACCGATCGTGCTCGCAACAAGCGAAGGCGATGATGACTACAACGGGCCGCACATCCTGTTCTATGGACATTACGATGTTCAGCCCGCAGATCCGATCGAACTCTGGGAGTCCGCACCGTTCGAACCGATCCGCAAACCCGCCGAGGGGAACATCGGAGAACGCATCGTCGCTCGCGGCGCCTGCGATGACAAGGGTCAAGTGATGATGTTCCTCGAAGCAATGCGTGGGTGGTACGAAACGACAGGCAAGCCTGGAGGAGGAGTCCGCTTCACAGTCCTGCTCGAAGGTGAAGAAGAGTCAGGGTCCGTCAACCTCGAGAACTTCGTAGACGACAATAAAGACATGCTCTCCAAAACCGATGTCTGTCTCATCTCCGATACCGGAATGCTGGGGCGAGGGAAGCCAGCGATTACCTACGGCGTGCGCGGACTCACCTACATCGAAGTCACCCTGACCGGCCCAGATCAAGACCTCCACTCAGGACTCTGGGGAGGGAAGGTCCCGAACCCAATCAACGAACTGACCAAGGTCCTCGCGCAGCTCTGGGACGACGATCGAAAGATCACCATCCCAGGCTTCTACGAAGGTGTCCGCACCCTCAGCGACGCAGAACGCGCCCAGTGGGATGCGCTGGGAGTTAATCCAGCAGAAGCGCTCAAAGGCATCGGACTCAGCGAAGACGCGAGCATCGGAGAACGCGGATTCTCATTCATCGAGCGAGAATGGGCGCGTCCAACCTGCGACATCAACGGCATCATCGGCGGATACACCGGACCAGGCGCTAAGACTGTCATCCCGTCCAAAGCGAGCGCCAAGCTCTCGTTCCGCTTGGTCGATGATCAGGATTCCGACAAGATCGCGCAAGCTGCGATTCAATGGTTCAACGAGCGAACCCCTCCAGGATGCACTTGGACATTCGAGAATCACGGCGGAGGAGCTCCCGCAACATGTGCGACAGAATCCGCGCCGCTTCAAGCAGCATCACGAGCGATCCACAAAGCCTGCGGCGTCGCTCCTGCGATGATCAAATCAGGTGGGTCGATCCCAGTCGCTGGACTCCTCAAAACAACAATCGGACTCGAAACCATCTTTATGGGATTCGGTCTCGAAGACGACCGGGTCCACTCGCCGAATGAGAAGTTTGAGCTCGACTGCTTCCGGATGGGAGCACGCAGTCACGCGGCTTTGATTGAAGAACTCTCCGCGATCACCTCAGACTGATCCGCTGAGTTCTCAGAAGTGAACTGAGTTGGACCGGCTCCGCTTTCTGGGATGGTCTCGCTCTCTTCAATGATCTCGACATCCATCGGACTAATTTCGCCCTTGAGTTGGGCGATTTTGAGTGCCTGCTGATTCTGAAGATGCTCGACCCTGTTCCGGAGTTCGTGGAGCGTGGTCTCATGGCGGATGACATTGCCGTAGACTGAATAGATCGACAGCATACAAATCGCGGATGCGAAGAGAGTGATGAGCAGGATCATGGTGCCGGAATCGAGCATTCTTTCGGTCTGATCGGACGATTCATGAAGAAACTTTGGACTTGGAAGCAAGTTTGTTCATGATGCCGTAGAATCTGCGTATCTGTCGCTCCCTCAAGATCGACAAGGTACTTGGAGGACACGCCTTGGGCAGTTGGATAGGTGCAGTGAGTTCGCAAATCTCCCGTTGGTTGACACTGATCGTGCTGATGGTGGCCGGAGTCTTCTCTAGTCATCCAGTGGTCGCTCAGGAGATCGCCGACGACACCCAAGGAGCCGGGGAGGTCCAGCTCTCCGTGATGAACCTCGGAGTGGGGGGGATGATCCGCTCAGGTGATTGGGCCGGGATCCAGGTCCAGATGCTCGATCAAGGATCGTCCCAACGCGAGGTGATCCTCCGCGTCACGATCCGAGATTCCGACGGCGACGATGCGCAGTTCGATCGTGTAGTCAGCGCAAACCCTGGACTCCCCCAAAGCTTCTGGTTGTACTGCTGGGTCCCTTTCCAGTTCGACCAAGCGAGCTTCGAGATTCATGCGTTCGAGGCGCAGGAATCGGGAGGCTCGCAAGATGGCCAGCTCGGATACCGCGCCGGACGATTGCTTGGTGTCGCGTCAGTCTACAACCCGATCATGCAGGACCCGTGGATCGCGCTCGCAGGAGTGGTCGGGACGCGTCAGCTCGGGATCGATCAATACGCGACGACGATCGATGGAAGGACATGGAGACCGCTCGCACACGAACTGATCCGCGTCGCGCCGGGACTCACATCCAACTCCCTCCCGGATCGTTGGCAAGGACTCGTCTCGCTCGACTTCCTCGTCTGGGGAAGCTCTACCCTCCGTGATCACGACCCCTCAACACTCTCTCCAGAACGCGCTCGCGCGATCAGGCACTGGGTCCAGCAGGGGGGGCATCTGATCATCATGATGCCTCCGTCCGATGACCCTTGGTACGGCGGCACGCACCCCCTCACCTCGATCCTCCCCGATGTTCAGCGTCCATCACGCAAAGACGGCGTCGACTACGAATCCATCCGCACACTCCTGACCGAATCCCCTGACATCAGTCTCACTGACAACGGCACACTCACCACCTTCGAACCTGCGTCTGACGCGGAGCCGGGGACCGCGATCCCTATCCTTGAAACACTCGACGGCGAAACCATCGCGATCCGCAGACATGTCGGATCAGGGATGGTCACCGTCTTCGGAGTCGATCTAGGAAACGGCGAACTCCGTCGACTCGGACTCCCCGATCCAGAATCCTTCTGGCATCGCATCTTGGGCATGCGCGGAGATATCCAGCGACCCAACGAGATGACCGACCAACTCCTCTCCGATGTCCGCTCCCGAACGGTCCTCGAGTTCGACAACCAGATCTCAGGAGAGATCGCAAAGACCGGACGCGCGATCCAAGGCGTGTTCTTCGGATTGATCGTGTTCTTGGTCTACTGGATCATCGCAGGACCAGGCGGATTCGCGCTGCTCAAAAGCAAAAAGAAAAGCCAACACGCATGGGTTGGATTTGTGCTCATGATTGTGCTGTTTACCGCCGCGGCTTGGATGGGGGCTTCCGTGCTGCGACCAAAGAAGGTCAACATCACCCACCTGACTCTTCTCGAGCAGGTCTACGGGCAGTCCCAAAGCCGAGCGCGATCATGGATGAGTGTCATGCTCCCAAGCTACGGCCAATCTGAAATTTCACTCAGAGATCCAGAAGATTCCGGAGTACTCGCGAGCGGTCGGATGGGGAGCTTGATTACTCCATGGCAGCCGAGCACTTCGTCCGCGTCGATCGTGACAGGATTCCCAGACAACACGGGATACCGGATCGAGAGCCGGAGTCCTGAATCGATCCGTGTCCCGACGCGTGCAACAGTCAAGGACTTCCGGATCGATTGGGGAGGTGTGAGCAACTGGTCGATGCCACATCCTGTGATCGACAGCGACAGCTTTGTCGAGAAGCCGTTGGTGCTTGAGGGGAATCAAGTCTCCGGAGAGCTCGTGCACAACCTCCCCGGCGAGCTGACCAATGTCTCGTTCTTTATCGTCTCCCAGCAGATCCCGATCAGGTCCACAGGTCAGAAGCTCGGGAGCCAAATGATTTCGCGCGTGACGAGCTGGTCCCCTCAGTTCCCTGGAGGTGGTTGGGGACCAGGTGAGATCATCGAGATGCTCGATTACACCAAGCCCGCAGAACCTGTGCGAGGCAAGCAGCCGTACTTCACCAGCGCCGTCCGGCTCGGAGTCGACGCACTCTCTATCCAAGGATCGCGCGGGAGCGTGATAAACCGACTCAAAGCCGCTCGGATGATCTCGCAGTTCGATCCCCCTCGCTACGGCGTCACAAACGATCCCGTCGGAGATCGGCTCGCGCATCGCAGACAGATGCACGGCTGGGACCTGGGGATGTGGTTCACGCAACCCTGCCTGATTGTGATGGGGGAGCTTGAGACCGACGCTGAGGACGAAGGAGCGGACGGCTCACCGATCCCTGTCTATGTGGACGGCAAGAAGGTCGCTGCATCAGGGAAGACCTTGGTGACATGGATTTATCCATTCCCAGCGAATCCTCCACGATATGCGGGCGTATTTGATACTGAAGAAGATGATGCGACGGATGATTGAGACTGTACACGAAGGATTCAGACTATGCCGATGATCGAAACCATCAACCTCACCAAACGCTACGGCGAGCTGACTGCGCTCAATGCGCTGAATCTCACGATCAACGAAGGCGATTGCTTCGGATTCATCGGTCCAAACGGGGCTGGGAAAACCACAACCATCAAAGTCCTCGCGACACTCCTCAAGCCATCCTCAGGGCAAGCACAGATCGCGGGGTTAACCGTTGGATACCAGAACCGGCAGATCCGACCCCTGATCGGATATGTCCCCGACTTCATGGGCGCGTATCAGGACATGGTGGTCCATGAATACCTCGAGTTCTTCGCGGCCGCGTACAACATCAACGGATCACAGCGCAAGAAGGTCGTCAACGATGTCCTCGAACTCACCGATCTAACCTACAAACAAACCGCAGAAGTCAACGGCCTCTCGCGCGGTATGCAGCAGCGACTCAGCATCGCGCGCGTCCTCCTCCACGATCCAAAGGTCCTGCTGATGGACGAACCCGCATCTGGTCTTGATCCTCGCGCACGCATCGAGATCCGCGAGCTCCTCAAAGAGCTTAAGAAAATGGGCAAGACCATCCTGATCTCCAGCCACATCCTCCACGAACTCGCGGAGCTGTGCAACACCGTCGGGATCATCGAGAAGGGCGAGCTCCTTTTCAATGGCACGGTCGATGAAATCCTCCGCCGAGCGAAGGTCGGACATGTCATCCATGTCGGAGTCGCGGAACGATTGCAAGACGCCGCGAAAGTTCTGCAGACCATGCCGGGAGTCGAGAAGGTCTCCATCGTCCAAGGTGACGGCACCGCTGTTGGAGGAGGATCAGGACAATTCATCCACGCACAGTTCGACGATCGCATGGGGGGAAACTTTACCGACATCCCCAATGTCCTCGTCAACAACGGACTCCGCATGACCCACTTCCAAGAAGAGCCGGTCAACCTTGAGACAGCATTCATGCGACTGACCAAGGGTTTGGTGCAGTAAGGCATGGTGCAGCAAAGCTTGGTGCAGGAGCGTCAAGCTCGTCTGTGTTACCCCTTCTTCTGTTGAGCACATCCATCCGAATACGCCTGCAAGAACAGGCTGATATCGAAGAAGTCGACCTGTCCATCGCCGTTGAAGTCCGAGTCTGGATGTTGAATCCCAAAGAGTGTCACGAACTCAGAGATATCAAAGAAGTCGAGGATCCCGTCACCTGTGTAATCCGCAGGACAGAGCGGTTCCCATCCTTCGATGATTGGTTGGATCTGCATGATCTGGAAGTCCCCTTGATCCGTCTGCAGGAGTCCTCCGCCTTGCGGGAAGACTTGCCATTGGAAATCATTGAGACCGGTTGACTGCTTCGGAAGCTGATCCCAGAGCGGATCGAGATCGATACCCAAGAGTTGGAACTGGTCCTGCTGGAAGGGGAGTCCGGTCCCAAACGCATCGTTCTGGTCATAGATGAATGTTGAGAAGGTTAATGGGTCGAGATGGTTCAGGATAATCGGGATTCCAGTAAACGGATCAAGGTACGCGTAAACCGCGAGATCAAAGCCTTGATCGAGGATGACCTGTGTATCAAACTCGATCGGATCAAGACTGACATACCGAGCGTTCGGATTCAGATCAATATCGATCGGCGGAAGATCGACCATCCCCACGCGGCCTGCAGGCGATGGGATCGAGTTGTACGCGAGTCGTTGAATCCTGCCGCACTGGACGATCTCAACACAAAGGATGGTCGCGTCCCAGAAGTCCCCATCGCAGATGGTCCCAGCTGGAACACTCACGGCCCAAGTATCGGTCAACCCTGCAGTCGCGGTCTTGACCATCGTCGTGCAGAACACCGCTGTCCCGGCTTGTGACCCGTTCTTCTGGACGACACGAGCCCACACAGTGCGGACAGTCCCGATGTTGTCCAGATTGCGTTTGAGCGTGACCGATTCGATCTGTGCGTTCCAAGTGAACTTGTTCTCAAACCATCCATCCACAGTCTGGGTGAAGGTGAGATTCGCGTTTGCATGAGTGGAAATGCTCGCGAGTACACCCGCGAGGACGACGGCATTCGAAGCGTTGCTGAGATTCATTTGATTGTTCTCCAAGAAAGTGTTGAACGAAGAAGTGGTTAAACCGAATGATCGAATCATGAATCTATACTGCAATTCTAATGACTGCTGACTCAGAGCACAAGTGAAATAGAGAAACCGCTCTACATTGGAGGTGTTCCAAAACTAGCCGTGCGCCGGGATCGTCGATATTTGCAGTGATATCAGGATGTAAACGCAGCCAACACGCGAGAATGATGTATGACGGAATATGCAGAGTACTTCTCGCTGGGGTATCATGCGCCTACACACTTTGGAGAAAATACGCAATGAAAGCCCTTTTACCTGTCTTGGTCCTCACCGGTTCGACGCTTGCATGCGCCGCGCCGCCTGAAACAAAGTCCCAACCGGTCACAGACACCATCCACGGCGAGACTATCGTCGATCCATACCGCTGGCTCGAAGGAGACAACTCGAATCCAGAGAACATGGGACTCGTCACCGAAGAGGTCGCAAGTTGGACGGATACCCAGAACGGATACACCCGCTCGATGCTCGACAACCTCCCAGGTCGAGCGGCACTGGAATCGCGTCTCAGAGAACTGTTGGAAGTGCCATCCATCGGATCTCCATCCGCGCACGGTAACAGGTATTTTTTCTCTCGCCGCGAAGGGTCACAGCCTCAAGCTGTCCGCTATGTGCGTGATGGACTGGAAGGTGATGAGCGTGTCCTCCTCGATCCACAACAGATCGATCCATCCGGACTCACCACCGTCTCATGGACCGCGCCAAACAAAGACGGCTCACTCATGGCGTTCGGGATGTATACCGCCGGCGATGAGAACTCGACGCTGTATGTGATGGATGTTGAATCAGGTGAATGGCTCGCTGATGAAATCCCTGGCAAGGTCAACTTCTCCCAGTGGCTCCCCGACAACTCAGGATTCTTCTACCAAAGACTCGAAAGCCTTGACGATGCCTACTCATCCGTCATGAAACTCCACAAGCTCGGGACCCACCATCGTCAGGACCAGGTCCTCTTCCGTCAGAAAGACATCGAGTTTTTCTACGGCGATCTCAACAAATCAGAGGCTGAACTCGAAGCACTCAAAACCACCTGGGGACCGTTCGGATCACCCTCCGAAGACGGACGCTGGATGACCGTCGGATACTGGACAGGAACCGCAGGTCTTGACCTCTGGGTTGCGAACCTCTCCCAGTGGTTCCGGACCGGTGAGCTCAACCTCGTCCCAATGGCGATCGGGAAGATGGGACGAATCGGAGGGATGCACTACGACGGAGATCGTCTCTACATTCAGCACTCCTTCGACGCTCCCAATGGAACCGTATCAGTCGTTGACCTCTCAAACCCGTCGTTCGAGAACTGGAAAGCAGTCGTCCCGCACGACGACGAGCTCGTAATCGAGGGCGTCAACTATGCACGCGGATTGATTGCGGTTGATTATCTTGATTCCGCGAAAACCCGGATCGCACTCTTTGACTACAACGGGAACTCAAAGGGGGACCTCGAACTCCCAGGAATCGGTTCGGGTGGTCTTGTCACAAGCGATGATCGCACCGAAGCGTTCCTGAGCTTTTCAAGCTACAACATGCCCCGCTCGATCTACCGGGTCGATCTTGCCAACGGCGACTCCGAACTCTGGGCGCGTCCAGATGTTCCGGTCGATCCGTCCAAGATCGAAGTCAAGCAAGTCTGGTACGACTCAAAGGACGGCACCCCGGTCTCAATGTTCATCGTCCACAAAAAAGGCATCGAACTCGACGGCAACAACCCAACCATTCTCTACGGATACGGCGGGTTTGATATCTCCATGACACCCCGATTCTCCTCAACCATGTTCCCTTGGTATGAAAAGGGTGGGGTCTACGCAGTTGCAAACCTGCGCGGCGGAGGTGAATACGGCAACGCTTGGCACGAAGCAGGGATGCTCGATCAGAAGCAGAATGTATTCGACGATTTCATCGCCGCAGGTGAGTGGCTTGTCGAGAACGGTTACACCAACCCAAACAAGCTCGGAATCGCTGGGGGATCCAACGGCGGACTCTTGACTGGCGCAACAGTCGTCCAGCGTCCTGATCTCTTCAGTGCTGCGATCTCTGCGGTGCCGTTGCTTGATATGGTGCGCTACCAGAACTTCCTGATGGCCCGTTATTGGGTCCCTGAATATGGGACAGCCGAGAATCCGGAGCAGTACAAGTACATCAAGGAGTACTCTCCATACCAGAATGTAAAGCCTGGGACCAAGTACCCTGCGGTCTTGTTTACAGCAGGTGAGAACGACACCCGAGTCCACCCGCTCCATGCTCGGAAGATGGCCGCGATGATGCAGAACGCGACCGGATCGGATCAAGAGGCCGAACCAATCCTCCTCTGGGTTGATCGCGAAGCAGGACACGGCGGAGGGAAGCCTTTGCACCTACGCATCAGGGATGTTGCCGATCAACGCATCTTCATGATGTGGCAGCTCGGCATGCTTGAAGACTAAGCATCTGATACACTGAATCAGAATCTACAGCCCCTACGGACCCGGTTCGTAGGGGCTTTCTTCTGCATCCGGAGAACAGCATGGCAAAGAAGATCACGAAGAAAGCCAAAGCCACCAAGAAAGCTGCAAAGAAATCGACATCAAAGAAGGCTTCCAAGAAATCTAGCGACAATAAAACCGTAGCTACTAAAAACTCAGTAGATGCGTTCATCAAGAAAGCACCCGCGAAGTACAAGGACGATGCAGTCTCACTCATCGAGATCATGTCGTCGGTCATGAAGGAGCCGCCCGTCATGTGGGGGCCTTCGATCATCGGATTCGGGACCTACCACTATGTCTACGACTCCGGACGCGAGGGAGACTTCCTGCTCGTCGGATTCTCTCCAAGAGCATCCGCGATCTCCCTCTACGGCATATCCGTCATCGCACAAGAACCAGAACTCGCTGCGAAGTTCGGGAAATACACGATGGGGAAAGGGTGCGTGTACATCAAGAAGCTCGAAGACATCCATATCCCAACACTCAAGAAACTGATTAAGCTCGGCGCCAAGAAGACCAAGGCACAGTACAGCTGAGAATTCGAACACAACAATTGCAATAAGAAACACCGGATCTCAGAGAGATCCGGTGTTCTTGATTTTCACAAAGAGAGATTTGTTGAATCAGGTTCGTCAGCAACGCTGACGAGAGAGTCGATTAGCGGCGACGGCGGATGCCGACCATGCCTGCTGCACCGAGAAGTGCGAGCGAGCCTGGTGCTGGAACGACTGCAGTGCCAACAGTGAGCACGCGGACATAGTCACCCAGACGCGAACGGATCGAGAGGCTCAGGGTTGAACCTTCGAAGAGCTCGGAGTCTGAAGCACCGTTCATGCCGTAGTCAGCATCGGTACCGTTGTAGTAGTTGAGATCGCCAAGACCGAGGAGGTCGTTGGTTGCACGCATGTGCGAAACATTGGTGACGAGACCGATGATCTCGGAATCGAAAGTCACTTGAACATCTTCGACAGTGATCGCGGTCGAGGTTCCCATTGGGTCAAGGTAGACCATGTGGGAGTTGACGACGGTACCAGCTTCGAGCCAAGCGTTCGAGCCGTCACCCAGTTGGATGCGGACGCGATCGGTCAGCGTGATGCTGGTGCGTTCTGTGAAGCCTTGGATAAAGTCACCTTCGCCAAAGTTACGCTGTGGGTCATTGACTTCAGGTGCAGACTTGACGAGGCCGTCGTCGATGGACACGATGCCACCAAACGCTGAGCCAGTCAGAGCCGCGAGAAGTACGATTGTTGCAGATTTACGCATTGGATTGGTCCTCTCGTATACAGATTACATGCAGCCCCAAAGTTGCATACCTCAATATGCCACATGGACCGATAGGTGCCAACCCAATGTCGAAAAAAAAGCGGAATCGCCGAAATTATCGACCAATCCGCTTATCAGACCTCTGAGGGAGGTTTCTGAGCTCTGAGATTACCGCTCGCTCAACAAGTCCAGCACCGTCCCGGCTTGCTCCTGACCGATCTGCAAGACCATGATCCCTGCTTTTCCCAAAATCGACGCTCGGACCGACTCAGACACTTCCTTCGCGTAATCCGTATCCCGGATCGTCGATTGGGCGCGAGCGACATTCACCTGCTCCTCCTCCATCGCACGCTGCATCGATTCGTTCGCCCGCTGCTCGGCTCCGATCTCCGCCTGGCGCGTCGTAATCGCAGAACTCGCCTCGTCTACCAACGCTTGAGCAGACTCGGGATCCGATTCGATCAATCCCGGCAAGTCCGACATCGTCAGCGTCTCGTAGATCGGATCTCCCGTCACAGGATCCGTCCCGATCTCCCGCTCAACGCTGATCCCTGACAACACATCCGATCCATACTGCTGAGCCGCTTGGTTCAATCCCTGGACGATCCCACCAGCCGTGCTCGCGATCGCTCCTGACTCCGCTTCTGACAAGCTCCCGCTGCTCGCCCCTTGAACCACCAAGGATCGCAGATCTCCGATGCTGTGGTTTGCCGCGGATAACACGCCGTCCTCGATCGCCAAGCTCATGTTGGATCGTCCCAACGCTCTGGATTCGGAGCTGATGGACACCAATCGTCCACCCAAATGCTCAGAAGCGATCAATCCCGCTGGATCGTCCGATCCCCGATTGATCCGCAGACCGGTCGCTAAGCGTTCCGACGACTGCGCCAACATCCGATGGCTCTGATTCAACGCTCGGATTCCTGAGCTGAAGGTCGAAGGAAAGGCCGGGCCGTTGGAACTGGTGGGGGAGATAGGCATACCCAGAGTGTCCAAATACTGAAACCCGAATGCCATCCAATCCTGTTGTGAAAGTGCGCCGCGTGGAGCGATTATGCCGGTTATAACGATCTAAAAAGAAACCGATCCACCCAGAACAGGGTGGATCGGTCAGCAAGAAAGACTGTTGAAATCGCGTATCAGCGGCGACGACGAGCGATTGCGAGTCCGCCCATCCCCAGCATCGCAAGAGCGGAAGGGGTCGGGACGACATCCACAACCACACGCTCGATGCGTCCTTCGAAGGACGAGAGAGTGAAGCTGTTGATCTGCTCGCCGAGATCGCCCATTGATGCGAACACGGTCTCTGATCCAGGGACATCCGCGTTCCCGATGTTGAAGCTGCCGTTGTCGCCGAGGAGTTCGAGGTTGGTGCATCCCAATCCACAGAAATCGGTCCAAGTGACCTCGACAGATGCGATCCACTCGTCCGCTCCAAGCGTGTTCACAGTGACTTCCGCGAGGTCGGCGTAGAGCCAGAGCACGCCGTCCATGTGATCGCTGGTATCGAATCCAGTGAAGTCGCTCGAGAAGTCGAAGTTGAGTTCAGGGTTGAAATCAGCACCATCGAAATCCTCGATGATGAGACGCGCCGAGGCGCTGGTTGCGAGACCTGCAAGTGCGAGTGCCGCGAGTGTGCGTGTGGTGTTCATGGTGTTCCCTCCAGAAGTGGCGTGTGATTCATACGAGCCGCTGTGCGTCAAGCTCATAGTGAAAGAGATACACTCAAAATCAGCGAACGCCAATAAACTCCCAAGAGATTCTCGGACTCTTGGTCTAGCAGCTCAAAAATGAAACGCACTCCCAGATGAACCGGGAGCGCGTGTTGGTTATAAAGGTTTGTCTTCGAGCTGTTTAGCGACTTCTGCGAGCTGCGGTCAGCAACCCCATCCCGATCAGCGCCGCCGACCCTGGAGCCGGGACAGGAACCGAGAACGCGAGGTTGTCGATGCCGAGCCCGAACTCGTCGATGATGCCGTAGAGTTCGATCGAGGTCACATCGCTCAGATCACTGAAATCAAACTGCACGGCATCCGTAAAGTCGCCGTTCCCGATGACATCGTAGAAGCTGACCCCACCTGAATGAGCGACAGAGATCGTCGCGATCGTTCCAAAGTCATTGTCCGCAAGCACATCGAGCGAGACATTGTTCACAGCAGTAGTGAAGTTCATGTAGATATCGCCGTTGTAGTTCGACCCATCCGCGGCATCAACCGAAGTCAACGAGTTAGGACCCGATCCGCCGATGACTCCTGATCCGCTGATGATGAGCATCTGGTGGTCCGGATCGGTCGAGAAACTGACATACTCAGAGAACATCCCGTCCGTCGGAACGCCGGGGATTCCTCCTGCTTGGTCATCGAAATCCACAAGAATATCCTGAGTCGCGATCCCAGCGGAAGCGGACATGGTGACGGCCGCGAGCAGCGCGAGCGTGAGTGATGTTGGTGATGAATGCATAGATGCAGTCCTTTCAAGATTGAATCAGTCAAATACTCAGGGCAAACACGAGATCCTGAGACCCGGAATATGACCGATAATCTTGGTATAGCCAGCGATCTGGGAGGATTTTTATTGGTTTCCGAAAGGGAAGCAGAGCGTGGAGGCTATGAAAGGGTGCCCTGCTCACGCCCGATGTCTTCATCGGGTTTGAGCAGGTCTTGGTGATTGAGGAGTCTTGTTTAAGCTGCGAGATATTTAGGCCAATTAGACATGATTCTAGTCAATGTGGCCATCGAGGGCGTGGCGGATACTTAATTGGATCAGAATCCACCTTTGCTTTAACTTCATTCATCAGTGCAACCGGATCCATATCGTGTGTACTAGGATTTATAGATTTAGTAGTTGGATCAGAATTTGTTTTGAAGATATTTCGAGGTGGCCATCCCGGAAGTTGGACGTTAGACCATGTGGAATATATTTTCTTAAAAACTGGAAGGCACTCATCCTCAGTCAAATCGAATGTTTTAAGTTCAGATTTGAGAGCATTGAGATTCAAAAAATATTGATCACTGTCCATTAGAATAGGTGCGATTTTCCCGTGCGATTTCATATCATTTGAAATAAATACTGTGCAAAATGGCAAATACATGAGGTACTCAAGATCAATTGTATTAGTGGGGTCCTGATTCAACAGCCCGCCCGAGACAGCGATATGAAATGTGAGCAGTGTTTTAGCACAGTGCGATGTGAATGGGCAGTGATGCATCCAGTCTAATCCCGAGCTTAGCCAATATCTAAGAATGATATTTCGTCGTGATTTTGGTAGATTAAGAGAGTCTAGAACAAGGTGTAAAAACCCTGGCTGCAATGATGTATCCTCCATCATCAAGGAGGTGTATCCTCGGACTTGTTCAGGTGTTTCTGGGATAGGCAAACTAAGCGGGAGTCTCGATTGGTATTTCTTGATATCAATCGCATTTTTGTACTGATGCCACTTAGCTGAAAATTGCTGGTGCTCGCCCGACCATTGCCCATTCGACCAAGAAAGAAGAGCTAATTTTTCAGGCTGAGCATCTATGTGCAATGCGGTGCCGCCAGTAGAAAGTGGGACATTGTGCGAGCCCTCAATAACTGGTTTTCGATCCCACCCTCTTCCAATAGGAAATTGCTGAAGCTGCTGCAGTTCTGCAAGGCACAATTTTCGCCATTCTGTTGTAGCACACGATCCTATTGGATTCGCTTTGTGTGCAAAACTCATCGCGAGGCTACTTGTACTCTCGTCATTTTTAAGTTTCTCAATTTCGCCACATATTTCCCATACAAGAACAGGGGTGATTACTGTATGGGATATTGACGTGAGGCGGACTATATCATTTACGCTGAGTGAGCGGATAACAGATTTGTCGTAAATTACAACTGGGCCGTTCATGAATTACCCTAACCAGTCCTTCGCCTTCAACCGCGCCGGCACATACTCCTCCGTCACATACGAAATATCCTTCGTAATCAACGATTCGACTTCCATCTTGAAGCCGTTGGTGAGCATCTTCTTGATCTCTTTCTGCCACTGCTTGTCCTTCTCAAACCAAGGATACGCGGCGATCTGCTTCGCACGCTTCACATCCCGGTCGTTGAGATCAATCTTCACATCATCGGACAATCCACAGCGTTCAAAGTCGATCGAGCGGATGCCGAGGTACTTCGCGTCTGGGATCGCGAGTCTTGAGGATTCGAACGCGAGGGAGATCGAGCCTTGCTTGATGACGCTGTAGATGTAGTGCCCCCAAGGATCGCAATCGAGCAGGCAGTAGACCGGGAGCCCGTGCTCTTTGTTGAGTCTGTGGAGCATGCGTCGCACGCCGCGTGTTGGTTGTCCCGAACCTTCAGTGAGGATGCAGTTGTGCTTCTCCCAGAAGCGGTCCTCGTTGAAGCGTTGCCAGACCGTGTCTTTTTCGACATGGAGGATGAACTTCGCTTTGACATCCTTGAACTGGATCACCTCAGGCTCGCAAATCGATGGGATCGCGTACCCACCCGAGCCCATCTTCTTGCAGTTGATCTCGTCGCCGTTATCGACGACCGTGATATTCCCGACCATCGTCCCGCGTTTCTTCGCGAAGATGTGGAGTTCTTCGCGGAGTGATCCGAGCGAGACTTCGAGGTCTTCGAGGATGCCGTCGGATTCGGTCTGGTCGTCGAAGGTTTTTTCTTTCGTGCCTTCGATGGTGTGGAGGGATTTGTAGAACATCCCACGAAGCGAGAGCGTTTTGTCCGCTTGGAGGAGTTCGTCCACCGACTTGCCGTGCAGGAGCGTCTGCATGAACTTGCGAGCTTGTCCAAGATTGAACAACTGGCGCGTCCCGACAGAGTCCCCCATCTCAAGGATGCCCTTCTTCGCGTTCCAGTTTGTGTTGGACGCGGCACGGATCGGGACATCCATCTCCGGCTCTTGGTCACTATGAACAGCAGTGACAATATTCTGCGCCATCGCAGAGAGCTTGATCGAGGTCTCCTGATCACGCTTGCCCGCTTTGTTGGAGTTCTTAGGTGCGCTGCGTTGATCTGCTTTAGAAGAAGATTTTTTCGTAGTCTTCTTCGCAACCTTTTTGGTTACTTTTTTGGAGACCTTCTTGACGACTTTCTTCTTTACTGTTTTCTTTGCCATGGATTCACCCACCAAACAGCCCGGCGGCCGCCTTCTTTGAGGTCTTCTTGCTAGAGCGTTTCTTTGTGGTCTTGCTCACTCGCTTCTTCTTCAC
This sequence comes from Phycisphaerales bacterium, assembly GCA_051252395.1. GTDB lineage: Bacteria > Planctomycetota > Phycisphaerae > Phycisphaerales > UBA1924 > UBA1924. The sequence goes on from JBPOFX010000001.1 coordinate 318,881, forward strand.
GACAGGCTTCGATTCAGAGACTGATCCAGATTCATCAGGACCACCGATCGCGTTGTCGAGGATAATCACATCATCCGCTTTCGCGAGTCGTCCCTGATCGTCCTTGACGAAGTTCCCCTCGTCGTCGAGCTGTGCGTCCGCGATCTCAGTGCGTGCCTTCGCTTGCGCGAGCAGCGCGTCGTAGAGCTCCTGCGTGTCGGTTCCAGTGAGGTAGTTGCACGCTCTGGAGATTTCTCCGATGTACCGCTCGAACACATCACGCTTCTGCGCATCGCGTTTCATGCGTTGACGGCGACGGATGTACTGCCCGAGCTTGCGGCCGCATTCCTGCAGCGCGAGCGACATTTCCTTTCTGATCTCGTCATAGTCCGCGATCGCGTCTTTGGACTCGGAAGTAAACGGCACCCACACACTCGCCATATGAATCATCACGACCAACGGCCCGACGGGAACCCCGCCGCGTGGTTGCTGCATGCCGTAGTTTTTCCAGCTTGTGTCGATGACGGATTTGAACGATGAACACGCGGACTGCTGATGGAGTAGCGGCACACGATTCGCATAACGGATCACACGCGCCTGCTGATCGCCCGGCAGTTCACCACCAAACGCGATCGCGGCTTCGATCTGGAACGGATTCCCGCGATACACAGAAGGTTTCCGAGTCGAAGCGGTGTAGAACTCCGCCTTGACACCTTTGAGCAATCCCGCGAGCATCTGCTTCACACCGATCGGTGAGAGGCAGTCAGTAGGGGGGCTGCGGAGCTTCGCTTCCTGGAGTGCCTTGTAGATCTTCTCGGCGTCCTTGGATTCGATCGTCTTGACCCAGGTACTCCCGGAGTATGAGTTGCCCTTCTTGGATGCCGCAGCGGTGAGGTCTTTGACAGCAGAAGGAGGCACACGACAGAACTCCTTGCGGAAGAATCCGGAGAGTTGCTTCTCTTCCGTCTTGTTGAGCATCGTCAGGAAGGTGCCCAGTTCCACGCCGTAGGGGTGCGGCTTGATCTCTTCGGTTTCTGGAGGAAGCTCATCAACCGTTCGCGGATACACGATCCGATCACTGAACTCCTGTGTCCGAACGATCCCTTGATCGTCTGCTTCGACGCCCTCTTTGCTCTCCGCAAGATCCGGATTCTCGCTCGCTTTATCAGGTGGGATAAAGGTGATCGAGCAGTGGGGGTTCGAGATCGCGGTCTGTTCGAGGTAGGTCTCAACAGACCCTTTGCCTCTGAAGAACTTCGCTTCCATCTCGATCGCGACGCGCGTGCCTGTCCCGTCTGGGAAATCGTCGGTCTCGTTATCGACCGTGACCTCAGGCTTGTTCTTGGTGGTGTCCATCGCAAGCTCAAGATGATGAGCAGGCTTGTTCTTCTTTGGACGCGTCGTGATGACCATTGGTTTACCCGTTGTCATCAAGCCATACATCCCTGCCGCGGAGATCCCGATGCCTTGCTGTCCGCGTGACATTTTGAGTCGGTGGAACTTGGAGCCGTACAGCAAACGACCGAAGATGTTCTCGACCTGTTTGCGGACGATGCCGGGGCCGTTGTCCGTGATCGTGACGATGTAGCGACCAGGCTTGGACGCATGGGTCGGAGCCGTGACCTCTTCGATCTTGACCTCGATCTCAGGGAGGATGCTCGCTTCTTCGCACGCATCCAGTGCATTGTCCACGGCTTCCTTCACCGTCGTCAAAAGCGCCTTGCGAGGATTGTCAAACCCCAGCAGGTGCCGGTTCTTTGCGAAGAACTCGGAGACGGAAATATCGCGTTGTTTGGACGCCATCGACTCAGCGTCGGCTTTGGTTCGTTTCGTACCTTTGGCCATTCCACCCTCCTTGGCGGGGCAATCGTTCAGATAGAGATTCAGATTTAGAAAGATACAGCATACCCGATTCGTCGGGATTCTGCCCGAAATTGGAGGATTGAAAGATATACTCAACCAGTGGATACCACCGATCAATCTTCAAGCATTCGTTCAGAAGCCTTAAGCCCATTGCTTGTCGAATGCCATTCCTGTGGCTACGAGATCCCGCCAGGGCTCGGCTCGCGATGTCCAGAATGCTCAACGATCTGGGACAAGACCTGCGGCATCCGAGAGCCATTGCGACATGATGTGCGATTGAACTTTGTTCAGACGCTCCAAGCCTCCGGCATCGTTTGGCTCTTTGTTCTGATCTTCTTTGCTCTGGGCGCAGGAGTCGCTGCTCAGGGTGATGGGTTCTATGCACCTGCATTCGTCTTCTTTGGAATCGGGGGAGGAGTGGTTGCAAGCAATGGATTGGGAATATGGATCTGCAAGCTCGGACCTGAGCATCAGTTCAGGCTCATTGCATCAATATGGATCAAACGCCTTCCATGGCTCCATCTCCCCTGGCTCTCAATTGCCGGATTTACACTCGTGGGATCGGTACTTGCCATTCTAACTCGGCTCTTGCCCGGCAACAGAGAGAACATCTTGTCCGTAATTGTACTTGTAGAACTTATTATCTGGGCAATCGTCTGCCTAGCAGGGCTGATCGGTTGGTTTGTCAAATATGGTGAATCTCGCTCCGTACTCTCAATAGTGAATGATTCAACAGTCAGATCGATGCATTCCATCTTCGCAATCATGATCTGGACCGGGAGTGTCTGTGTAGGGTTCTTCGGAGGGATATTGGGAGCCTTTTTCATGGCAGAGGTTGCGGGGCTCAACGCGTGGTAAGCCCAGGTTTTGCTGAATCAATACCCTCTTCGAACCACCCTAGATAGATGGATGGTCTTCGAAGGCGGGGCTATCATTCCAACCGCGCCGGGGATGACCTTGGGCGGTCCACCAAAGATACAAAAACCGGAGCTATTCCAATGGAAACCACCCTCATCATCCTCAAGCCTGACGCAGTCCAACGCGGCCTCATGGGCAAGATCATCACCCGTTTCGAAGAAAAAGGCCTCGCGATCGTCGGGATGAAAATGATGACCATCTCGAAGGAACTCGCAGGGACTCACTACGCTGATCACGCAGGCAAGCCGTTCTACGACGGACTCGTCGGATTCATGACCAGCTCACCTGTCTGCGTTCTCGCTATCCGCGGCGTTGGCGCGATCGCGATCGCTCGTTCGATGATGGGCGCGACTTTCGGATCCAAAGCAGACGCCGGCACCATCCGCGGCGACTTCGGCGTCTCCAACTCCTTCAACCTCATCCACGGCTCAGACTCACCAGAAGCAGCTCAGAAGGAAATCGGTCTCTTCTTCGGCGAAGGTGATATCCAGAACCTCGATCGCGCGATCGAAGGCTGGGTCTACGACATGTCCGGCGGCGACCCAGAATAAGAGTCCGGAAACCCGGCTCAACGCGTCTTCGCACAATCTGAATGTAGTGAACTTCCCCTGATCATCGATTAGGGGATTTTTAATCCTTGCAATCATGCCTAGGGCGTGCTAAGTTTGGGCGATTCAAGACGATGCGTTATATCAGGAGATCAGTCAATGAGCTATGAGAAGTGGATGAACTGTGCAGCTGTAGCGCTGCTTGGAGCCGGAACAACAACCACCCTCGCTCAAGACAACAATGTCGAGTGGGACCTGCTGAGCCATGAGGTTCAGCAAGACCTCCGCCCGCTCGTCCCGATGAACGGTGAAGCCTTTGAAGTCCAACTCCTCGCCAAAGCAGGAGACCTGACCGCTGCACGCATCGGATACTGGGTAGACGGATCCTTCGTCGCATGGATCGATGCGACCAACACAGGAGTCCAAGGCCCAAAGGACATCTGGTCAGCAACGATCCCGACCACCGCCGGGACAACTGTTGAATATGTTTACGAGCTTATCGACGGCTCGGATACCGACTACATCGGATCGCAAGGTCCAACCGAGACCGAGCCTGCTGATCGATTCCTCGTCAACTTTGATACGCTCGAACACGCACGCATGGGAGCAACCCCTGTCAACGGAGGCACAGTCTTCCGCGTCTGGGCGCCCTCCCGATCCAATGTCCAAGTCCGAGGAGAGTTCAACGGGTGGGGCGTGGGTGATGCACTCACCAAAGTTGGTGAAGACTTCATCGGTTTCGTTTCAGGCGCACAAGCCGGGGACATGTACAAGTTCTTCTTCAACAACACCCACTGGAACACCGACCCTCACGCATCGGCGCTCGTGCCAGGCGATAACTTCAACGCACGAATCTCTGACCCCTTTGCATACCAATGGCAGCACGATGATTTCGTCGCTCCACCAATGGACGAATGGGTCGTCTACCAACTCCATGTCGGAACCTTCTCAGGACGCAACGATCCAGCAGGTCCAGCAGGGAACCCAAGCGGATACCAGGATGTCGGAGACCGCGCCGCGCACCTCAGCGAGCTCGGCGTCAATGTCGTCATGCTCAATCCAATCAACGAGTTCCCAGGAAGTCACTCCGGAGGATACAACCCTGTCTCGGTCTTCGCATGGGAAGATGCACTGGGAACCCCTGACGAACTCAAGTACATGATCGACGAACTCCACGGCGAAGGAATCGCTGTGATCCTTGATGTCGTCTGGAACCATGTCTCCCCTTCCGACAACTTCCTCTGGAACTACGACGGCACCCAGCTCTACTTCGACTCAACAGCTCAGGACACCCCTTGGGGAGCACAAGCCGACCTCGACAAGCAAGGGGTCAAAGACTACTACCTCGACTCGGTCCATCATGTCATGGGTGAGTTCCGCATGGATGGATACCGTCATGACGCTGTGATGGCGTTGACCGATTCTGGATGGACCGGACAATGGAGTGCCGGACAAGACCTGATGCGTTCGATGAACCGGATCATCAATCGTCGCTACTCCGACGCACAAACCATCGCAGAAATCTACATCGATTCCGACTGGGTCCAGACCGGGATCGAGTTCGATTCGCAGTATCACAACAGCTTCAAGGATTCGATGCGGAGCGCGATCTTCGGCGCATCCTTTGGGAGCCCAAACATCGCTGGAATCGCAGCTGCCCTCAACGGCACCGGAAATGTCAGCGGCACACAGGTCTTCAACTACTTCGAACTCCACGACGACGCGTGGCCCCTCAACGGACACGACCGCGCCGTCAAAGCGATTGATCCAAGCTCACCAAACGACGATATCTACGCAAGAGGACGAACAACCCTCGCCAACACCCTCACCCTGCTGAGCAAGGGAGTCCCAGGGATCCTCCAAGGCACCGAGTGGCTTGAAAACGACGGCTGGGAAGAAAGCAAAATCGACTGGGCGCACAAAACCAACTACAGCGGAGTCTTCGATATGTACCGCGATGTCGTTGCGCTCCGCACATCAGAAGACGCACTCCGCGCCAACGAGAATGCTTGGGTGTATCACATCAACAATGCCGCGGATGTCCTCGCGATGGAACGCTGGATCGTTGATGGCGAGAGTTTCGTCGTGCTCGCCAACTTCTCGAACACCGACTACACCGACTACCAAGTAGGACTCCCACGCAGCGGGACCTGGGGTGTAGAACTCAACACCCAGGACGCGGTCTACAACGGATCTGGATTCGGGACTTCAGGAACTATCGAATCCCAAAGCATCGCCAATGGCCCACACCCCCAGTCCGGCACACTCGATATCCCAGCAATGGGAGTCCTCATCCTCCGCCATGAACCCACTGTGGTCTGTACACCCGATCTCAACGGAGACGGCGAACTCGACTTCTTCGACCTCTCTACATTCCTCGTTTCATTCTCGAAACAGTTCCCAGTCGCAGATTTCAACAACGACGGCTTGTATGACTTCTTCGATATCTCAGCTTACCTGAGTGCGTATTCGAGTGGTTGCCCGTAAAGCTGACACAGACAGAACTCCAAATAGAAAATCGCCCTTCCCAATGGAAGGGCGATTTTTAATTCGATTCTTAAGAGCAGTTCAGCTGCTGACAGCAGGAGCGATTTTCGCGATCACAGCAGTCTCGTAGCCTTCCTCGGCTTCGATGACTATCTGCTCAGCAATCTCGCGGCGATGGATCTCGACATCCCTCGGGAAATCAAACGCAACGCGTACACGCTCGCCTTTGACCGATGCAATCCGCACAACCCCGATCGGGTTCTTTGGATCACCGATGACTACTTCTTCGCCTTCCCGTCTCGTAATGACAAGCATCCCTGGCTCCTATCTCCTCCGGCCTCACTGCCGGGATTCGTCCCTCATCATACCGTTCTCCCCGATCCGCTACAAGCCAAATCCACGCAAGGGTCTGATATATCACCAATTACGCGATCTTGTGCACAAAACGCCCACAACGCACGATCAGGGCTTCTCCCAATCTGGACCCGATGGGGATTTGTTCAGTATTGGTTGTTGAGAGTCTTCTGGTTAAGCGACCGCTTCGACGCTCTTGACCTCAGGGATCCGCTCACGCAGTGTCCGCTCGATCCCGATCCGGAGCGTCATATCCGATGAAGGGCATCCCACGCAAGCGCCGTGCATCCGGATCTGGACAACGCCTTCATCCGTCACATCGACAAACTCGATGTCTCCGCCATCAGCTTGCACGGCTGGTCGGATCAGATCCAGAACCGCCGCGACGCGTTCATTGAGTGTGGTTGCTTCAGTACCCATACAGAATGATAGCCTCTCAGTCTCATTCAGGGCCGAGCGTCGTGAACAGGAATAGACTCGGACATGAAAAGCCCGCGAAGCCTCCTGTCTGTGTTTATCCCCGCTCCTCGTCCTGCTGATCGCTCCCTGAGTCTGCTCTGCGTACTCCTGATCGCACTCCCATTGCTGACCCTCCCGATGACCGGATGCTCTACCGGATCACGCTACAAGCCGACTGGGAACCCGATCCTTGATGTCCGGAATCCAGATCTGTTGGAGCGTGACCGCGTCCAAGCCGCGGAGCAAGCGTGGGGTGAAGTCGTTGAAGGCGTCCGTGTTCGAGAACGCACACGACAAGCATTCAAGAACCTTGCTTGGTCAAGCGCGACCCCATCGGAGCTCCGCTACACAACCCTCGATCTCCTGATGTCGGATACCTCAGAAGATGGGAACGCAGATTCAGCACGCATGGCGCGTCTGATCCTCCCTACTGAAGATGACCGCCAAGCCGTCCGCATCATCCTCCAGCACGCGATCCGCGCCAAATGGGACGGATTGCTCCCTGCGATCGTTCGGAGCTACGCACGCGTGACTCCGGGATACCCTGACGAAGAACGCATGGAGCGCAAAGCAATCGAAGCGCTCGCGCCGGGAGAACGACTCGAAGCAGTCGTCTTCGGAGTGTTCCTTGATCCTCTCAAGGGAGCGAGCAACCGTGAGGAGCGTTCTATCCTCCGCGTCGCGGACCGGACGCGAGATGACGCGTGGGGATTGCTCGCAAGACTCGACCCAGACGGATCACAGCGCGTCACGCTGCTTGAATCAAACCTCGAACTCTCCACCAACGATGTCGGCACCAAGCGAACACTCGACGATCTCCGAGCATGCTGGAACGATTTCGGAATCCTCCCAGATCAAGCGATGGAACTCACCTGGCTCCGTCAGCTCCGTCACGCCGACGACGACAAGCGTGCCGCGAACAACACGCAATGGTGGGAGTCGGCACGGTCCGCAGTTGCCAAACTCCGCACCAAACAGCATGAGGGACTCGAACTTCGCCACCTCGAACCCATCCGCTGGGTAAGCGTCACCCATCCCGAGTGGCTTTCATTGCACACGCAAGAGCTCTATGACATGATTGCGGATCGTCTGTCCAAGCGCACGCATGTGAAGCGCAAGGTGGACAAGGGAGAGCCCGCACGCAAAGAGCGTCTCCACGAATGGAAAGACGAACTGCAATGGGCCGACCTTCTCGCGATCCTTGTTGTCGATGAAGCAATCCAAAACCCCAATCTCGTCGAGAAGATTTTCGTCCAACGCAAGCTCGATCACAAAGACCGCAAAACTGAATACGGTGGGATCATTGACACCCCAGCATCAACCGATTCCGCGACCACAGCGGAGCAGTACAGAGCGATCCTCTTCCGTCCTCGTCAGCGTGATCGTGTGAGCGACGAGCGATTCGTCGCGTCCGACGACATGATGCGGTTCTCGGATCGTGCACTGGCGCATTACCACTTCCATGCCAACGAGCGGAACAACGAGAAGTACGCAGGTCCATCGCGAGCAGATTACATCAACGCGCAGACTTCCGGACGCACCTCGGTTGTGCTGACTTCGCTCAAAGCCGACGAACTCAATGTGGACCTCTACCAACCCAACGGCATCGTCATCGATCTCGGAATCATCTACTCAGGTTCCCAAGACTAAGTCAGACCCCGACAGGCACCTGCTTGGCAACCGAAGCGACTTCAGCATTTCTGTACACCGGCTTCGCGTCCTTACCGAGTTCATAGATTGTCGGTTGGTACACCTCGCCGCGATCTGGGTCTGTTGATTTGAGGATGTTCTCTTTCGCGCCGTCCCACTGGATGAGATCGATCGACCCATCCATGCGTTCAACAAGCGCGTTGCAGTTCGCAAGATCCGTCCAGCATCCTGAGTTCAGATAATCCGGCCCATCCTCGTGGATCTTGATTTCCGGATTGTGGATATGCCCGCAGATGATCCCGTCGTATCCATGATCGCGTGCGTAATGAAGAGCACTCTCTTCGAAGTTCCCGATGATCATCGTTGCTTTTTTGACTTTGAGCTTGATGAACTTGGAGAGCGACCAATAGCGCAGTCCGAGCCGGCGCCGGATGCGGTTGACGATCCGGTTGATCCAGATGAGTGATTCATATCCGCGATCACCGAGCTTGGAAATCCACGGCGCAGTCCGCGTCACCAGATCAAACTGATGCCCATGCAAAATAAGATACTTCTTCCCATCCGCGGTCGTGTGCTCGAGCCGTTCCGCGAGATTGATCTTCCCAAAGTCACGCGCGGCATCATTGTCACCAAGAAAGTGCATCAAAAACTCATCGTGGTTCCCAATCGTTAGATGGATCGGCGTGTCCTTCTTCGCGAGCTTAAGAAGGCGCTGAACAACATTGATGTGTTCCTGTGTATTCTTCGCTTTGAGGAGTCCCGCTTGTTTCCAGCGCCAGATATCGATGATGTCTCCATTGAGATAGAGGACATCGAACTCGTTGCGTTTGAGGAAGCTGTAGATCAGCTCGGTTTCCGCTTTTTTGCTCCCCAGATGCAGATCAGAAATCCAACACGCTCGATACCGCATATCAACTCCTTCTTCCATCTCGCCGGTCACTGCATACAAAGTGTGATCAGGTCCAATCACCAGAAGAACAGTACCAGCACAGGGTTGGAACGGGATAACCAATATGAGGTCTCACTGAATCTTCACGAACAGGGAAGTCTTTGTTTAGAAATCTGAGCATGCCGAGTGTGAATCTTTTACGACAAACCACCCCTATACGATTTAAACCCCGATCCTCCAAAATCCATCCTCAGCGGCTTGGAACGCCGATTTCAACTCCACTACACTCACCTCGTGACACTATCCAAACAAGAACAACACCTCGCCGACACCATTGCTTCACGAGCCGACGCACTCCTCGAAGACCTGATCCTTCATGTCGGGATCCCGACCGGAGGATTCAACGAATCCGGGATCGAACGCACCCGCGATCTCCTGACCTCAAGACTCGTTGCACTTGGCGCGAATCACTCGCAGGTCGATCCAGACCCCAAACCCGATTGGCTCCTCGGCGGCCAACCCGGAGGCTATCAGCCTTCAACCTCGATCTGTGAACGTTTGAACGGAGCAAGTTCAGGCCGAGTCCTCATTGCGGGACACATGGACACCGTGCACGATCCAGAAGGCCCCTTCAACGCGCTCACCCTCTCCGACGACGGCAAGACCGCGCTCGGACCTGGATGCGTTGACATGAAAGGGGGGCTGGTCATCGCCGTCGCTGCTCTTGAAGCACTCGAAGAATGCGGGATCAACGCGAACTGGACCTTCTCGCTCAACGGCGACGAAGAAACCGGAACCTACCACTCCGCACAAGCACTCCGCGATCAAGCAAAGCTCCACGACTTCGGTCTCGCGCTCGAGCCTGCAATGCCGGGAGGAGAACTGGTTGTTGAACGCATGGGCGCCGGTCAGTTCATGATCGAGACTTTCGGGAAGTCCGCGCATGTCGGACGCGCCTTCACCGACGGGATCTCCGCAGTCACCAAGCTTGGAGAGTGCCTCGTCGCAGTGGGGGGCATGCCAGATCCATCACGCGGACGCATCCTCAATATCGGACCACTCAAAGGTGGACCTGTGACCAATGGAGTCCCCGATCACGCACAAGCATGGGGGAATGTTCGATTCCCGGATCAGTCAATCGCCGATGAAATTGCAAGCATGCTCGAAGCACTCGAAACATCCCAAGATTCGCTCCCAGGCGTGAAGGTGCATCGGAGCTTCAATCGTCCCGCGAAACCCATGATCCCCGCAACCGAATCGCTTGCACTGCAAGCACGATCAGTCGCGGAAGGTCTGGGACAGAAACTCCCGTTTGCCAAAACCGGAGGCGTCTGCGACGGCAACATCCTCCAGCAAGCCGGACTCCCAACCATCGACACGCTCGGCGTGCGAGGTGGTGGACTCCATACCCCCGACGAATGGATCGAAATCCCAAGTCTCGTTGAACGCTGCCAGCTTCTTGCGATCCTGATCGCAAGACTCAGTGCAGGCGGTTCCGAATCTCATCAGTAAAGCCAGTTCACAAGGAATCACGAGATGTCAACAGAAACCTCAACACAGACCACCGGACACCAACTTCTCAGCGACGCAAGCATCCAAGCGTCCTTCGACTCCATCGTCGAGAAGGTCGGCGAATACTCCGCTCAGATCACCGATACACGACCTGCGACAGCTGAACTCGCTTCGAGCTTCGACGATTTGCTGAGCGAAGCGGCGCAGTACAAGGGCCGAGCGTTGTTGTACCCATCCATCGGATCAGGTGCCGGGAATGGCGCACTCGTCGAGATGGCCGACGGCTCAGTCAAATGGGACATGCTCACAGGGATCGGTGTCCACTTCATGGGTCACGCAAATCCAAAAATCATCCGCGCCCAGCTCGACGCCTCTCTCCTCGACACCACCAAGCACGGCAACCTCCAAACCTCCTACCACGCGTTCGAGTTTTCCAAGAAACTCGTCGATCGCGCATCGAAAACTTCAAACCTCGCGCACGCATTCATCACAACCTCCGGCGCGATGGCCAACGAATCCGCAATCAAAGTCTGCTACCAGAAGCACGCTCCAGCATCACGCGTCCTCGCGTTCGAGCACTGCTTCATGGGACGCTCTGTCACGATGTGCCAGCTCGGAGACAGCGCGGGTGGACGCCAAGGCATCCCGCTCTCCACACAGGTCGATTACATCCCGTTCTACGACCCCGCTCGCGCCGAGCAGATGGGCGGACAATCCAAGTTCATCGACTACGCATGCGATCGTCTCCAAGAGTACATCACACGCTACCCCAACGAGCACGCATGCTTCATCTTCGAGCTCGTCCAAGGCGAAGGCGGATTCAACACCGCACCGCGTGAATACCTCGTCGCGCTCATGGAGATCTGCCGAGCAAACAACATCGCGATCTGGGACGACGAGATCCAAGCGTTCGGACGCACCGAAGAGATGTTCGCGTACGAAATGTACGACCTCGGAGAGTATGTCGATGTCTTCTGTGTCGGGAAGATGACCCAAGCGTGCGCGACGCTGTACACCGAAAACTACAACCCGAAGCCGGGTCTTCTCTCGGGAACCTTTACAGGCGCAACCGTGGACTTCACTGCCGGGAACGCATTGCTCGACGAACTCCTCAACGGAGATCACTACGGCAAGGACGGCAACTTCGCCAAGCACCACGCCGAGTTCCGCAAGCAGGTAGATCAGCTCGTCGAGAAGCACCCCAAGTGGTTCCCCAAGCGTTCCAACTTCACCGAGTTCTCAGGTGGCGTCGGAGGCATGATGCGCTTCACTCCATTCGGAGGCAATCGCGAGAAGATCATCGCCGTCTGCAAAGAAGCGTACAACGAAGGCGTGATCTGTTTCTGGTGCGGACACGGCCCATTCCATGTCCGGATGCTCCCGCCGCTCCCCGTGATGAAAATGGAGGATTGGTCCAGAGTCTTCGCGTGCCTCGAGCGTGCGATGGCAAAGGTCGCAGGCTAATCACGCACAGCGAAGGAGCCAACCATGGACCGACTACGCGAAGCACGCCCCGAAGACCTTGATACCCTTTTGGGACTGGCGCATACCGGAAACTTCATCAACCTGCCCCCGTTCAAGGACCGTATCGCGCAGATGCTGGAGATCTCTGCTCGTTCATTCGATGCCGTCCGCGAGCGATCAACCCCAGATGACGGACACGATCGGACGCACGACAACTACATGCTCGTGCTCGAATCCGATGAGGGACAATGCCTCGGGACCTCCGCGATTCGTGGAGGGATGATCGCGCACGATCACCCAAACCTCTCATACCAACTACTCCGGATGGTCCGCGAGTCCACGCTCCTCTCCAAGAAGGTCCACGCGCCGCAAGATCCGGACAACGACAACGACCGCATGATCGTCTCAGGACGCATGGAGCATGTCTACGCGATCCTCTTCCAAGACAGCGCCTGCCCAACCGAACTCGGAGGCAATGTCATGCGCCACGATGCGCGAGGGCGCGGACTCGGGAAGCTCCTGAGCTACTCACGATTCCACTATCTCAAGCAGCACAAGGACTGGTTCTCTGACCGCATCCTCGCTGAGATGATGGCGCCGATCGACCAATACAACGACGGCACCCCCTTCTGGCGCGGAGTCATCCGCAAGTTCATCAACATGACCTACGAGGACGCGGATCGACTCTCCACACATCAAGACAAGCGTGAGTTCATGTATGAACTGCTCCCGAAGTTCGTAAATCTCTCGCTGCTCAGCGACGATGTGCTCAGTTCGCTCGGATCAGTCGGAGTCGCGACGCGTCCCGCTGCTGAGATGCTCAAGGATCTTGGATTCACAGAAACGCACCGGATCGACCCGTTCGATGCTGGACCGCACCTCGAGATGCGGATGAGCAACATGAAAGCGCTCGCGTGCGCCCCGATGCTCGCAAAGATCGGTGAGCCGGGACGCGACGCGATCGACGCGCTCGTCTCAACAGAGGACTCTGAAGACGGCTTCGTCTCTGTCCGCACGCGCGTCGAGCACCCGTTCACCAACGACTCAGCAGGGATTGCGCCAGTCATCCTCAGCCATACCGCTGCCAATGCGATGAAGATCGCAAACGGCGCGAAAGTCATGGTCAGCCCGATCCGTTTCCAGCCCGATCGACCTCGCCCGCTCCCGATCCCTGCGATCCACATGCGCGACGAGATCAAGAAACGCCGACCCGATGTCCAAGGCCAATCCCTCGCGGCTCTCCCATTCAACGAAGTCGCGCAGATCATCCAGGACCGAGTTGACGAGATCGCCAACTCACTCCGCGATTGATCGAGTTGGTTCATTCCTCCCAGATTTCGAGTATTCAGATGCCCCTTAATTTCTAGACAGGAGTTCGTTCATGCCCGCAAACCATGCCGCGCTGTCCTCCCTTCCCAGCAACCTCATCAACAACGCGTGGATCCCGATCCCTGGGAACGCGATCGTGTCCACGATGCCCGCGCATCCAGATCAGGTCGTGTGGTCTGGATCATCCAGCGTCGAGTCCGTCCATCATGCAGTCGAAGCCGCACGCATAGCACTCCCCGCATGGTCCAAGACTCCGATCGATCAGCGCATCAAGGTCCTCCGTAAGTTCCAAGAGATTGCCAAATCAAAGCTCGAAGACCTCGCGGACCTGATCTCCGACGAAACCGGGAAGGCCTTCTGGGAATCCAAAGCCGAAGCGGGACTCGTCCCAGGCAAGGTGGACATCACACTCGAAGAAGGCGAGTTCACAGGCCGTCATCGAGTGACCGATTTCAGCTTCCCGCTCAACGACACCAAAAACGCACGCTGCATCTTCAAGCCCCACGGCGTACTTGCCGTCGTCGGACCATTCAACTTCCCAGCACACCTCCCCAACGGACACATCATCCCGGCGCTCCTGACCGGGAACACGATCGTGTTTAAACCGTCCGACAAAACCCCAGCCGTGGGTCAGCTGATGGCGGAGATGTACCAGCAAGCCCTCGAAGAGTGCGGCGCACCTGCAGGGGTCTTCAATCTCGTCCACGGAGCCGTCGATGAATCGGTCGCTCTCTGCGCCCACGAAGATGTCGATGGCGTGCTCTTTACAGGATCCTGGGCTGCGGGCCGTGCAATCACGCAAGCGAACCTCGACCAACCCGGAAAGATCATCGCGTTGGAAATGGGAGGCAACAACCCCGCGATCGTCATGCCCGATGCTGATCTGTACCAAGCCGTCGTCGAGGTCACTCGCTGCGCGTTCAACACGACCGGTCAGCGATGCACAAGCACGCGACGATTGATCGTCCACGAGGATGTCGCGGATCAGGTCATCCCAGCGATCGTCAAAGCCGCGTCGAATCTGACGATCGGGGATCCACGCTCAGACGAACCGATGTTCATGGGGCCGATCATCTCCGAGCAAGCACGCGAGCAGGTTTTCTCATTCGAGCGCAAGGTCGTCGAAGCAGGAGGAAAGCTCCTGCTCGAATCGACCGCACTCCCAGGACACGAAGGATGGTACTGCACCCCAAGCATCATCCAAGTCCCCCAGTTCACGAAGGGTCTCGACGATTGCGGATGCGACGAAGAAGTCTTCGGCCCATTGCTCCGGATCACCACCGTCAAAAACCTCGACGAAGCGATCGAGCAAGCCAACGCAACACGCTACGGCCTCAGCGCCTCGATCTTCACCGCAGACAAAGCAGCTCAAGACAGATTCGTCAGTGAATGCCGATCAGGATGCCTCAACCTCAACTGCGGGACTGCAGGCGCAAGCTCCAAACTCCCCTTCGGAGGTCTGGGGCTCTCAGGAAACCACCGACCTGCCGGCGCTTTCGCACTGGATTACACCGCTTACCCAGTCGCGAGCATGGAAGAGACCGGAGACAGCTGCGTGATCCCCAATGGGATGCGCGTTGAAAGAGACTGGGTTCAGTAAAGAGTGAATCGGAGAATGATCCGGATACTCATCCAGAGTTGCGACGAAGGTTCAGCACCAGCTCGACCTCACCGACCAAGCGATTGAGCTTGTTCGCGATTTCGAGCGCATTGAATCCCTGCGTCGCGAGCTCATCGACCTGTTCTGGGAAGGTCAACGGATGCGGAGATTCCTCGCGAGGTTTCGCCGCGATCCCACGATCGATCCTGAAGATTGGTTCTTCTGGTTCAGTACTCGCAGGAGTGTCCGTTTCAACCCAGGTCCGCTCAGCGCGATCCTGATCGAGTCGCGCCCGATCAAGAGCTTCTGGCGAGACGCTTCGCTGCTCTTGTTGATTCACCGGCGTGCTTTCTCGAACAGATTCGGGAGTTGGTTCAGCTTGCGGTGCAGGCGCCGGGGTTTGCGGAGCCATAGATTGCTGTATGCGAAGATCTCGATTCGCGCGTTCGAGCTGCGCGATCCGTTCAGTCGCTTCTTCGAGCAGGACCTCGATCTTCGCGGCTTTATTATCGAGAACCGCGCCCATGCGCCGTGTCAGATTTTCGGCATCAACCATCGCTTGACGCGCAGGATCAACCGAGCCTCGAGCATGGTCACGGATTGTTTCGATCCGCTCAGAGGGGTTGCCCATTGATCGGGTCTGCTGCTTTCGCTTTGCCGAGGATTTGATCAATGATCGCATAATGATCAGAAACGCGAGCACGAGCCCCGCAACCATCAGCATCGCTGAACTCGCGGGCATTTCCTGATCCTTCAACATCGTCTGGAAGAAGTTCTCCCCAGCCGATTCTTGGACCGCCAGTCCCTGATCGTGCTGTGTATCCGCTGGCTGTGTGTCCGCTGGAGCCTCAAGCGATGCCTGGAGCTGTTCGCTATTGTCAACCTGCACCTCTCCAAACCCGCTCTGAGACTCTGCGGCGTTCACAGGTGTCTGTTCGAGCACAGATTCATCGATCGTGATCGTTTGGTCCAAAGGCGTATCTTGAATCGTGTTGTCAGGGGTTGCTGGTCCGAGTTGCACTTTTTCATCCTTGAGGGTGTACTAGACAGAGTATCATCTTTGCATGGATCCCGCTCCACAACAACCCCCGAAACAGCGAGCAAAGCTCGAATTGAGCCGATCCCACCCGATCGCTGCGCCGGTCCTGCGCCGTTGGAGACAGCTCACAGGGGGTTCAAGCGTCCGAGACACTGATCGGAGGACCCTCGTCGCGTGTTCAGGAGGTGCCGATTCCATGGCCCTCGCCGCGATTCTTGCAACCGTTGACCCCAAACCCATCCTCGCGCACATCATCCATGACCTCCGACCCGCCGAGCAAACGAGTCTCGATTGTGATGCGGTCTACGCACTCGCAATGAAGCTCGGATGCCAATCCATCCACCAATCCATCCACATCAAATCGATCCCAGGCAACCAAGAACACAACGCTCGCACCGCTCGCTACAGCACCCTCGCAAAGATCGCTCAAGAGCATGATGTCAGGTTCATCGCGACCGGACACCACGCCGACGATCAACTCGAGACCATGCTGATGAATCTCTCCCGAGGCGCCGGAGTGCGAGGACTGGGAGGGATCAACGAAACCCGTATCTTCAATCAGGCCACCATTATCCGTCCGATGCTCAGCATCACACACCAAGACGCGATCGATCTGTGTAATGAGTTGGGGATCAAGTTCACGCACGACCACACCAACGACGACCACTCGTTCACGCGAAACCGACTCCGCCACACACTCCTTCCAATCCTCAGAGACTTCGATCCCAACATCGCCCAGCGTGCGAGCACCTCTGCCGATTCGTGCAGGTCCACAATCGAAGCACTCCGAGCATTGGTCGAGCGATCGCTGTGGACACTCGCAAACATTGATCACGATACAGTTACCTGGAACAGAACCGATCTCCAAGACGAACCCCGCGCAGCGCTCGTCGAACTCATGTGGATGTCAATCGACCACCTATGTCAAGGCGTTGGATCTGATCGTGTGAATAATACTTCGCTCAATGATGTTGTCTGTGCTGTGACAGATTCATCCACCGAGCCGCGATCGTGTCGTTTGGGACCTATCGTTGTCGAGGTCACCGCTCGTACAGTGGTGACCAGAGCGTTCGGCTCTCAGCACGGAGATCAGCAATGACCAATCCTTCATCACCAACCATCACCCTCGTCGGTCACTGCCGTCCAGACATCTTCGCGCTCACCGCCGCTGTCCGAGGATTCATCCCAGATGCGGATGTCCAAACAGTCAACGATTCCAGCGGACTCGATCAGCCATCCGATCTGCTACTCGTCAACCGCATCCTTGATGGGCAGTTCTCCGACGAATCAGGAATCGAACTTATCCGTGAGCTCCCAGAGGGCGCACCTCCAGCGATCCTGCTGACCAACTTCCCTGAGCATGCACAAGCCGCGATCGAAGCGGGAGCGCAGCCGGGATTCGGGAAAGCCGACGCACGCACACCCAAAGCCGAGAGCGCGATCCGCAATGCGCTCAACTTTTCAACGCACAACGAAAGCACCACATGATTGATACTGCCATCAAAGTTTCCGAGTACCAAGCACGCCGCAAGAAAGTCCTCTCGGCCCTCAAGGGATCCGTCGGGATCGTCTTCGCCGGAGACGGCGCGCCCCCGCTGCGAGGAGAGTGGTTCCCAAACTTTGATTTTAAGTACCTCACCGGAATCGGAGGCGAACCCGGAGCCGCGGTCATCTTCGATCCGACCAATCCAGACCCGAAGCGCCGGATCATGCTCCTACTCAAACCGGTCAATCCTGAGATGGATGTCTGGGACGGATACCGCGATCTCGTCACAGAGAAACTCCGCAAAGCAACCGGATTCGAGTCCATCTTCCGGACCAACTTCCTCCCGCGTCTGCTTGGTGAAGCCGTCAAACGCGCCAAGCACATGACCTGCCTGCATCCGCTGAGCACCTACACGCAACCAGTCTCGCCGGACCTTGAACTCTTCCAGCAACTCGCAGCACGGATCCCAGGATCAACCATCGCGGATCAATCCAAACTCCTCACCGAGCTCCGCATGGTCAAGACCCCAGCAGAGATCAAGCACATTCGCTCAGCGATCAAAGCAACCGCTGAAGGGATCGACCGCGTCCTCCGCGCGACCAAGCCGGGGATCAACGAGCGTCAGCTCCACAACACGCTGGTCTCCGGATTTACGGATATGGGAGCCAAAACCGTCGCGTTTGATCCGATCGTCGGATCGGGTGTCCGCTCAACAATCCTCCACTACAAAGAAAACGATCAGTCCACTTCCGACGGCGACCTCATGGTCCTCGACTGCGGCGCCGAGATCAACGGCTACGCGTCCGACATCACCCGAACCATCCCGATCAACGGCAAGTTCTCCAAGCGCCAAAAAGAAGTCTACGAAGTCGTCCTCAAAGCACAAAGGGCATCCATCGCAGCCGTCAAACCTGGCGCCACGATGACCCAGGTCGATGCCGCGGCACGCAAAGTCATCACCGATGCCGGATACGGCGATTACTTCCTCCACAGCATCGGTCACCATATGGGACTCGAAACCCACGATCCAGGTGACAACTCCACCAAGCTCAAGCCGGGAATGGTCGTCACCATCGAGCCGGGTGTGTACATCTACGACGAAGCGATCGGCATCCGGATCGAGGACGACATCCTCGTCACGAAAGACGGTCGCCAGAACCTATCGACAGCGATCCCCAAGACCGTCAAAGAGATCGAATCGGCTATGAAAAACAAGCCGAAGACATCGAAGTAACTGAGCAACCAAGTTCGCTTATTGAACGAGTTTCAACGCATCCGCGATCAGTTCATCAACCGCATCGGGATCGTCGTATCGGTACAATCCAACAACTCTGCGATCAGGTCCAAGCAGGATCAGTCGTGTCGGATGGTTGATCAGTCGTCCAGCGTCTTCTGTGTCGTTGGGATCTCCGAGGTCGAACTTCAAGCCGTCCTTGACGAGATTCGCGACGATCTCCGGATCACCCGTCGCGTAGTCCCAGCGTTCCTCGTCACAACGGTAGCGCGTCGCGTACCCGTCGATTGCTTCTGGAGTGTCCACATCGCCGTCGATCGAGATGCTCATGAATCTCAGATCAGTCCCGTAGGTCGCTTGCTGGACCTGGTACATCGACTGCGTCATCCCAGGACACCAGAGCGGACACGAGGTAAAGAAGAAATCCACGACGGTGTATTGTCCGTCAAGCACCTCGTGAGTGATCGGTTCGCCGTGACGATCGACAAGCTCAAACTCGGGAACATGAAACTCCGCATAGAGATTGTCAGTGTCTTCAGTCTCAAGCTCCACCATCGGCTGGATCGTGTTCCCGTTATTCAGCTTCGGGAGCGCGATGATCAAGAACACCCCGATCCCAATCAGGGTTATCAGAAGCAGAGCGATCGAACGGATAAGCGTTTTTTGGGACATGCACAGAGTCTAGGCGGTTGTGCCGCCGGCTGATTTTCTCGATGCCGTCGAAGCTCTCGACGCTCTTGTCATGACCACCGTCGCGAGTGCTCCAGAAGAGAACGCGAACAGCACAAGGATCAGCCAATCAAGCCCCGCCGGGATACCGGTAATCGGAGTCATCCCGAGTGATCCACGCACCGCGCTGTGCGCCCAGCTCAGCGGATTCACCATCGCGATCGTTCGCAACCAACCCGCGGCATCATTGATCGGAAAGACCGCACCAGATGTCAACCACATCGGCATCAACACCGCGTTCATAATCCCATGAAACCCTTGAGATGAATCCACGATCCATGCGAGCCCGAGTCCCAGCCCAATAAGCGCAACTGAGATCAAACCAAGGCCAGCACACGCGCCGAGAACCCCAAGCATAGAAAGCTCAACCCCAAGAAACGGAAGTGCCGCGAGCACGACAAGCCCCTGGATCATCGCGACAATTGAGCCTGCACCAACTTTCCCGGCGACAATGCTCCAGCGTGGCGCAGGACTGATCAGTGCCGCACGCAGCACCCCATCGTGCCGATCCTGGATCAGCGAGATAGATGCGAAGATCGAGGAGAACATGACCGTGAGCGAAGCGACTCCAGGGATCATGTACGCCGTGAGATTTTGGTCTGTGTTGTCCTGACCGATCGCCGACGAGAACCCACCCACAAAGAACACCCACACGAGCATCGGGGTCAAAACACTCGCGACTACTCGCGAAGGCTGACGCACCTGGCGGATCAACTCACGCTTCCCAAGCGCAATCGCAGCAGACGAACCTCTCATCATGACTGCTCTCCAATTGAAGAAACGAACGCAGACCCAGAATACCAAAGATACACATCCTCAAGCGTCGGAGACGCGAGCGTGATCTGCACTGGTCCTCCGGGACACTGACTCGCATGCTCAGCCTGAACATTCGCTACCAGCACATCAACCCCGCGTGTCACCGAGCGAGAACCGATCGACTCGGCCCAATCTTCAATCATCTTCGTATGCTCAAGATCGCGTGCTTTGATGCGCAGCAGCTGAGCACCCATAGCATCGCGGAACTGATCTGGGTGTCCTTCAATCACCAGCTTCCCCTCGCTGAGCAGCACCACACGATCCGCTCTCCGAGCTTCTTCCGTCAGGTGAGTCGCGTAGACCACCGACATCTCACGCTGCGATCGGATCGTATCAATCGCAGACCACAACGAGCCGCGTGCTTCAACATCCAGCCCCGTCGTCGGCTCATCCAGAATCAACAACGAAGGCTCAGGAAGCAACGCACGCGCCAGATCCGCACGACGCTTCAATCCCCCCGAAAGCCTGCGGACCTGCTGGTCCAATCGATCCGAGATTCCCAACGCATCAGATATCCGAACAACCGCTTCCTTGATCGAGTTCTTGTCCATCCCATGAAGCGCCCCAGCAAGCGCAAGATTCTCATGGACCGTCAGCAACTCATCGAGCGCAGGGGTCTGAAAGACCATCCCAAGTTCGTCTCCAGACTGCTCCGATCGTTGAACACTCCCAGAAGTCGGAATGAGCGTCCCAGCAAGCACGCCCATCAGCGTCGATTTCCCGGCTCCGTTGGGACCAAGCAACGCGATGGATTCATTCCCAATCGTGAGCGAAACCTGATGGAGTGCAGTCCGATCGCCGTCTTTGTTTGGATAGACCACAGTGAGGTTCGAGAACTCGATCATCGGCATCTCAGAAAACCGTCCGAATCAACGCTTCGACAACAAAGACCGTCATATATACCGGTAGATGGATGATCGATCCAAAAAACACCACCCTTGCTGCACGATCCGTGCGACTGCGAGCAAACTTGATCGAGAGCCAGACCAAGACCAGTCCAAGCACGACTGCTGCTCCGCCTGTCGCCCATCCGCTGAGTTCAGGGATCACCCAAAGCGGGAGCAAGCAGACCGGGATCATCAGGATCGAAGACCCGATCATCACCGCCGCGGTATGGTTCCCGCTCTTGTCCACGCTCGGCAGCATCCGGAACCCGCCCCGCTCATAATCGACCCTGCACATCCACGCGATCGCAAAGAAGTGGGGGATCTGCCACACAAACATCAGCACAAAGAGCATCAACCCGATCCGATCGGTCAAAGGCTCAAACCCAATACCAGGAGCTACCGCTGTCGTCCCGATCATCGTCGGAAGTGCACCGGGAACCGCACCAACCAGCGTGTTGGTGATCGTCCGTGTTTTTAAAGGCGTGTACATCAACACATAACTGATCGCCGTAAACACCGCGATCAATGCAGGCATCAATCCGAGCGTAAAGAGGAGTACCAGGGATCCGAGCGTGCACATCATCAGCCCAAACCAGAGCACAAACCTTGATGACAACCTCGTCGAAGGGATCGGTCGAACCTTGGTCCGCTCCATCTGCGCATCCAGATCAGACTCGTACCACATATTCAGCGCGTTCGCGCCACCCGATGCCATCGCTGTTCCGACGATGCATCCGATGATCATGACGACCCAGTGAGCCGTGCCGGTCACGCCGTAGTGCAATCCGCCGATCAATAGCCCGACCAACGCCGTGATCGTGACCAGTTTCGTAATCCCAGGCTTCGTAAGCTCGACACACGCACTCAACATCCCAGAACGCTGCCCGCTCTCGGCTTCTGTGTCATGTGGTTGGCTCATCGCTTGAGTCACTGCTGATCGTAGCCAACGCAATCAGTTCGATGGAACCAACAGATCTACCCAGACCGGAAAATGATCGGATCCAAAGCCCGAATCTTGACCCGATCCATGCCTCCAGACTCCAGACTCCAAGATCTCCAGATCCGCAGAAGGAAGCACATAATCAACCCGCAGCCCAAACCCTGAAGTATCCGTCGGATCCAGCCCCTCGATCGCAACAGATGACGACGGGGACACATCTACCGCAAATCGATTGCTGCCGAGCAGGAAAGTGTCAATCGGATCCCCGATCGAACTCCCATCATTGGGATCAGCATTGAGATCACCCATCACAACAAACAAAGATCCCTCCGCGAGCCCTCCCGCTATGCCCTGATCGTCATAGAGATACGCATGATTCTCAATCATCGCAGAGATCAAACGGATCTCATCGGAGTTCCGGATCTTGTTGCGTCGCTCAGGACCATCAAACGCTGGAGGAGTCGGATGCGAGATGATCGCATGGAGGACCGTCTGGTTCGGGAGTCGGATCGGGACGATCGCGTGCGTCTTCGACGAGAGACGCAGCTCTTCCCACGCATCATCCGAGTAGTAGGGGGTGCCATCGCTGAGCATCGGGACCTGAACATCAGGAAGGTCATTCCAGAGGAACCGCTGATAGGTCCTGATCTGATCCTCGACAATCGTTAGCTTGGGATCAACAAGCAGCGCCATGCCGTACTGACCCGGGAAGGTCCCGAACCCAAAGCAATCCCCGCCATAGGCGCGATGTTCTCTTGTCTGTCGCAGACTCCGAGCCGGCGCGATGTCGTGAACCGATCCCGATCGGTCAAGATCAAAACCAGAGGGCACTCCAGTATTCGTCCCAGGCGTATAACTCACATACCCAATCCCCTCAAGCCCAGCAGCCTGAGGCACCATCAAGTAGTGGCGTACAAAGAGATCAGCCGTCGATTCTTTCTCAGGATCACTCAGTGTCTCAACCTCATTCAGCAGGAGCACATTGGGTCTGATCCGCTGGATTACCTCCGCGAGCCTTCGGAGACGATCGTCATCAGGAGTGCTCGCATGCTCATGGCGTACATCCTCGAGATTAAAGGTCATCACCCGAACCGCAACGCTCGACTCAGCACCGAAACCACTCCTCGCAATCAGTGCAAGGAGTCCGATGCAGAGTGTGAGGACTATCCGTTTGGAGGCTATCATGCTCACATTGAAGCCGGTCTGGTGGGCGAAAGCCACCGATCGAGCATGCACTGCCCCGATAGCTCAGCTGGATAGAGCAGCGGACTTCTAATCCGCAGGTCGAAGGTTCGAATCCTTCTCGGGGTGTTTCTTGGTTTCTCTATCAGTGCTGTATGACCAGTGTTTCTCAAGATCGATCCATGCTCACGCCTTGACGACGCGTGCCTTCCTCGCTGATGGATCAGTACCCTGCATCGCGTTGCGGGTGTCCACAACAAGCGCTGCATGCTGACCGATCAGTTCCCAATCAACCGCATCATGATCGGTCACGATCAGCACACAATCTGCTGACCCGATCGTTTCGGGAGATAGATCGACCGAATCGAGATCGTACTCGTAGCGGCGCATCGTTGGGAAGGATGGTATATGCGGATCGTGGTAGCTCACGCATGCACCGTGCTCTGACAAGAGTTTGAGAATTTCCGCAGCAGGAGATTCGCGAACATCATCAACATTGGGTTTGTAAGCCAGACCAATGATCAGGATCGATGAGCCACGGAGCGCCTTTGAATCATCGTTGAGGGATTCCATCACTCGGCGGACCACATGGCTCGGCATGTCCTGATTGATCTCGCCGGCAAGCTCGATAAATCGTGTCTCGAGACCGACCGCCTTTGCTTTCCATGTCAGATAGAACGGGTCGATCGGTATGCAGTGGCCGCCGAGACCTGGTCCAGGATAAAATGCTTGGAATCCGAACGGCTTGGTTTTCGCAGCTTCGATGACTTCCCAGATATCAATCCCGAGTCGATCAAACACAACCTTGAGTTCGTTGACCAACGCGATGTTCACAGCGCGGTAGACATTCTCAAGAATCTTCGCGGCTTCTCCAACCTCGGCGCTGCTGACAGGATGGATGTTGTCGATGCATGAGCGGTAGAACTCAGTCGCGAGCTCGCCGGAGAGTGCATCGACGCCTCCCACGATCTTTGGGATCATGGAAGTCGCCATCCCCTCCCGTCCCGGATCTTCGCGTTCTGGTGAGTACGCGACGAAGTAATCCGCTCCGACTTTGAGGTCGAGATCGCGAGAGTTTGCAGCCCTCTGAAGAATCGGGACCATCTCATCGCGTGTTGTGCCGGGATAGGTCGTCGATTCGAGGATGACGAGTTGACCAGCATGCAGGGACCTGCCGACAATCTCGGCACTGCTGATCACAAAGCTGAGGTCAGGTTCTCGATGCTCACCCAGCGGCGTGGGGACGCAGAGAATCACGATGTCCGCATCAGCGAGCACCGATTCATCGCTGCTTGCCGTAAAGCGGTCCGATGCGGAGATCTCATTGACCAGTTCATCACCCAAGTGCTTGAGGTAAGACTTGCTTGCGTTGAGCATCTCGATTTTGGACTGATCTACATCAAAGCCGATGACCGGAAATCCAGCATCATGAACCGCTTTGACCAGTGGGAGCCCGACATATCCGAGTCCCACGATCCCAATCCGAGCAGTTCTGGATCGGATCCGCTCTCTAAGCTGATCACCCATGCTGGTCGATTGTGTGATTGGGTGGTCCATTGGCAGTTTCTGATCAATAACACTCATATGCTGTGCGGCTTTCTCTAGAGGTCTGCGAGGGACCTACAGGCTCAATAGCTATTCTAGGTCCCTTCAGTCGTGTTGGGGTTAAGTGGGACATTGGAGTCCAGATACAACACGCCGGAGAGCTAGAATCGGATCCATGCGACTCCTGATCGTTTCACCATACTTCCCACCTCAACGCGGAGCCGCATCAGTTCGGTTGTGGTCGATCGCTCAGCAAGCAGCCGCGGCGGGATACGAAACCGATGTGCTGACAATCACCAAAGAACCCGATCAGGTAGGAGATTGGTCCCAAACATTCAATGGATCGGTTTTCGAGATCAAGCCTTTAACCCCTCGCTATCTTCACAAACTGCGCAATCAGGACCTGCGACAGCGTGCGAGGACACGCGGCAGCGCTGCATCGAGTTTGAAATCGTCACCGATTCATTCAATGCTCAGATCGATCCGGAGCCGGTCCGGGGTCTATTCATCAGTCAGGATGCCGGACCTCACGGATCACTGGGTCCAGCCTGCTATCGAGTGGGCGCACCAGCGTCAGCAATCGCAAGGTCCCTGGGATGCCGTGATCAGTTCTTGCGGGCCCTACACGGCTCATTTGGTCGCGATGCATATCAAGCAATCGAAATGGGCCAACCGCTGGATCGCTGACTTTCGTGATCTCTGGACCGCAAATCATGCGTTCAATGGCTTATTCCCGTGGACGCTCAAGGAACGGAAACTCGAGGAACAGGTACTTAAGCACACAGATGCGATCACAACTGTCAGCCCGCCGCTCGCTCGTTGGCTCGCTCAACGCACACATGCTCCCGTTGAGGTTGTCTACAACGGATACGGCGAGATTGATCTCAACGCCATCAACGCGTCGCGTCCTGTCAACAATGGAGAGCTTCGGCTCGTCTATACAGGTCAGCTCTACCCCAAACACCAGGACGCGAGCGCGATTCTTGCCGCGATGAAAGCGGTCACGAAGAATGAAATAAATATCTCTTTGACAATCGCAGGTGCCTCATGCGAAGCGTGGCACCGCTTCGCACGCAAGATCGGTGTGCAATCACAGATCACGCATCTCGGAGAGGTTTCACATCAGCACGCACTAGAACTGCAAAGAGATGCGGACGCGCTCATTGCGTTTGAATGGGCCGACATTTCTGCTGGAGTGCTCACCAACAAGCTCTTTGAGTACATCGCTGCAGGTCCACCAGTCCTCCTGACCGGTCGAGCAGGACCGATGGCAAAGCTGATCCAGGAGACAGGTCGAGGAGTGCATCTGGGGCATCATCCAGACCAGGTCACTCAGAATCTGCAATCCTTTGTCGATGGAGATCTTGAGATCCCGGAACCGAGTCTGGAGTTGATCAAGAATCTGAGCCGAGAGAATCAGTCCAAGAAACTGATCCAGCTCTGCGAGCAATTCGCTGCGGCCACCAACTGAATCGTGAGATATTGGGTTTGAGTGCTATGATTCAGCTGTTCTCCGAGACGATCGGGGTGACGCAAGATTCATCGCAGGGCACATGGAGTTGGCAATGGAAGAATGGAACGGACCGTCGCCTCGGATCGGGGTACTGGGATGCGGAGGATGGGGGAAGAACATCATCCGGACCCTCAACGGAGTCCACGGCGTTGCAGCGATTGCTGATCCTTCTTCAGCAGCACGCGAACTCGGGAGCGAACTCGCGCCAGACGCGCAGGTCTTTGAGGATCCAGCAGCGGTTATCGAGGACTCAACGATTGATGCCGTCATGATCGCGACCCCTGCTGAGACGCACTTCGAGCTTGCTCAAAAAGCGTTGCTCGCCGGGAAAGATGTCTTCGTTGAAAAACCGATGACGATCGAACCAAGCGAATCACAGAAGCTGACCGACCTCGCAAAGCGTGAGGGACGCGTGCTGATGGTGGGGCACCTGCTCGAGTACCATCCCGCGATCCTCAAGCTCAAAGACCTCATCGAATCGGGAGAGCTCGGAGAGATCCGCTATGTCATCTCCAACCGACTCAACCTCGGCAAGATCCGCACACACGAGAACGCACTCTGGAGCTTCGCGCCCCACGACATCGCGGTCCTCGTCCGCTTGATCGGCGCGGATCCGATCCAGGTCGTATGCACTGGTGGGGGGTATGTCTCTCCGAATGTCGCGGATGTCACTGTCACTCAGCTGCTCTTCTCCAACGGCACACGCGGTCACATCTTCGTCTCCTGGCTCCATCCATACAAAGAGCAGAAGCTCATCGTCGTGGGATCCAAGAAAATGGCAAGCTTCGACGATGTCGCTCGCGAGTTGGTCCTGTATGACCAACGCGTTGATTGGAACGACGGCGATCCGGTCGCCGTCAAGGGTGAAGGGACCCCGGTCGAGTTCGACTCAACCTCCCCGCTCGATCTCGAATGCATCCACTTCGTCAACGCGGTTTCCAACGGCACCTCGCCTCGGACGACCGGCGCCGACGGCGTGAAGATCCTCAACATCCTCCACGCGGCGCAGCGTTCGATGATGCTCAGCGGATCACCGATCAATCTTGATGCGACCCCAGTTGATGAGTCCTCAGCCGAGGGCGCATCGATCCGCAACGAAACACTCGCGCATTCAGTGTAATCAGGAACACGCCATGTCTGACAAGTCCGAATTAGTGAATGTCAAAATCCATCATACCGCGTGCGTCGATGACCCCTGCTCCATCGGAGAAGGCACGAGCATCTGGCACTTCTCCCACATCATGCCCAACTGCACGATCGGAGAACGCGTCAACATTGGTCAGAATGTCGTCGTCTCGCCCGATGTGACCATCGGGAACGGGTGCAAGATCCAGAACAATGTCAGCCTATATACAGGCGTGATTCTCGAAGACTATGTCTTCTGCGGCCCAAGCATGGTGTTCACCAATGTGATCAACCCACGCTGCGAGATCCCGCGCAGAGATCAGTACAAAACAACCCGAGTTGGGTATGGCTCCAGCATCGGCGCCAACGCAACCATCGTCTGCGGCCACAACATCGGACGCTTCGCGTTCATCGGCGCCGGCGCTGTCGTGACCAAGGATGTCCCAGACTACGCGCTCATGGTCGGCGTCCCAGCAAAGCGGACCGGATGGGTCTGCCGATGCGGAGATGTGCTTCCAGAGTCAGAGACAACATCCATTTCGTGTTCGTGCGGGAATGAGTACGAAGTGAATCAAGAATCAAATCTGATCCCGATCAAAGAAAACGACCCTGCGGCGGTCCACGCGTAAGCAAAGACCTGAGTCAGAGAGACTTTCATTTAGACCGATCCATTCGAAAGGCCGAATATGTCCGAAATCACCGTCCCGTTGCTCGATCTCAAAGCCCAGTACAACACGCTCCGCGACGAGCTCGAGCCGATCGTGCGAGGAGTGGTCGAGGACCAGTGGTTCATCATGGGGCCGCAGGTCGCGGAGTTCGAGAAGGAACTCGCAGACTATGTCGGAGTCAAGCACGCGATCGGATGTGCATCAGGTTCTGACGCACTCCTCCTCGCGCTCATGGCGCACGGCGTGGGACACAAACCCGGACAACCTGTCCAGCGTGTGATCTGTCCTGCATACACCTTCTTCTCAACCGCAGGAAGCGTCTCACGCCTTGGAGCGGAACCAATCTTCGCAGACATCGATCCGGTGACCTACAACATGGACATCGAGCACACACGCGAGCTTGCAAAGAACACCGAAAACCTCGCGGCGATCATCCCAGTCCACCTGTTTGGTCAATCGATCGACATGGACGCATGGATCGCGCTGGGTGAAGAGCTCGGAGTCCCGATTATTGAGGACGCCGCGCAGTCACTGGGAACGAAGGACTCGACTGGTAAAATGGTCGGGTCGCGTGGATCGATCGGGTGCTTCAGCTTCTTCCCATCGAAAAACCTCGGAGCGTTCGGAGACGGCGGCGCTCTGACGACCAACGACGACGAACTTGCAGACAAACTCCGCATCCTCCGTGTCCACGGCGGGAAACCAAAGTACTACCACAGCGTCATCGGAGTCAACTCAAGACTCGACGCGCTCCAAGCGGCAATCCTCCGCGTCAAGCTTGGTCATCTCGACAACTGGCACACCAAACGCATCGAAAACGCACACCGCTACACCAAGCTCTTCGCAGAACGCGGCGCACTCGACAGTGCAACGCCGCTCACTGAGAACACCGACGCACCTGCGATCCGCACTCCGACAGGTGTTGCCGATCCGGCGCGTCACATCTACAACCAGTATGTGATCCGTGTCCCTGCAGCGATCCGCGACAACCTGCGCGAAGAACTGAAGTCCAAGAACATCGGGAACGAGGTTTACTACCCGGTCCCGCTCCATATCCAGGAATGCTTCGCGGATCTTGGTGGTTCGGTTGGGGATCTCCCGCACTCGGAACTCGCTGCACACGAAACCATCGCGCTCCCGGTCTTCCCAGAACTGACCGACGAGCAAGCACGCTATGTCGTCGATTCAGTGGTTGCGTATGTGAACGAGCACGCTCCGCAACTCGCGTAAGCAGCAGTCACAGAACCGTCAGGACCAATGCTCGATGCGCATCCTCCTCCTCAACGATTACCAAAGACACGGCGGTGTCGAGGTCGTCGTCGAGCAGACAGCGCGGATCCTGCAACAAGCCGGTCATGAAGTACGCGTGCTTGCAGGCGATCAAGTGGTCCGCTCCCAGCGTCCGCTCTCGTATATCGCGTCGAGTCCATGCAAGCGAGCTGTCTCCAAAGCGATCAAAGAGTTCAGACCCGATGCAATCCATATCCACAACCTCTATCACCTGCTCTCCCCAGCAGTGCTCGAGGTGTGCTATGCCTATCGAATCGCAAGCGGATGCAGGATAGTGATGTCGGTCCACGATCATCATCTCGTGTGCCCAAACCCTGGAGGCTGTTTCTGGAAACAAGGACAGCGAGTCGCAGCAGAGATGCCTATCAATGACGGACTGGTCGGGATGCTGAGGAAGCGTTGGGATCATCGCTCAGCTTTCCACAGCGTTCTGCGTGTACTCCAGAGGTACTGGAACTACACGCGTCATCAACGGCATCTGATCCCCAATGTTCTGATCAGCCCTTCTCAGGATCTCGCAGAGTTGATGCAACAGTTTGGGCATCCCGATGTGCGAGTGGTTCACAATCCGCTTCCGATACCTCCAGCTCAGTCTGAGAGAGATGAGGATGTCGATCTGCTCCGCGTAGTGGTCGTGGGGCGTGTTGATCCAGAAAAGGGGGTCGCTGAACTCATCAAGCATTGGCCGACCAATCTGCCTTCATCGCTGCAGATCGTTGGTGATGGGACGGAGCTCAACCGCTGCCGTCAGATCGCGATGAGCAGGATGCAAAGAGACGACACACTCGTGGTCGAGTTCTTAGGTCAGGTCTCCCACGAAGACTCCATGCGTGCGATCTCGCGATCGGATGTGCTCATTGTCCCCTCACTCGGATCCGAGGTCGCTCCGCTCGTCATTGATGAAGCGATGGTTGCCGGTTCAGCCGTGCTCGTTTCGGATCAGCCCGCGCTTCGCAATGCGATCGAAGGCTCGTCATCAAGCTGGGTGTTCAACCCAAACAACCCGACAGACCTGCAAACCAAACTCCTTCACATCGATTCAGAGCGAATGTCAGGGACGCTCAGATCGGAGAATGCAACCAAGCGTCCTACGCAAGGCCGATCCGACAAAGAGTTCCTCGCGGCGTTGCTCAGTGCGTACGCGAACCATGATATAGACGCAGATCCAGCGAACGGATCTCTAGACTCCTGAGCGTGATCGAACCCGATCGGTGATCCTTCGGCGCTAGAAGTGAGATCGCAAACGAGTCGGAGAGCTCTGCAGGAACACACGCAAAGCGGAAAACTTGTTCTTGTTCGCTCGGTTCGATTATTCCAAGATCAGCCGTGAGTTTCTCTGGGATCGAATCGTCATTTGGTCGTCTCCAGCTGTGGAAGAAGACGCGGACAGCATCCCCAATGCAGGAATCAATCCGGAGTTGACCAAGAAAGTACTGCTGATCTTCGATCGGATTCCGAAACTCAAGGGTCGCTTGAGGAGCGGCGCCGTCTGTCACTTCCCAGCAGATTTGTGGTCGCTGAGACTCATGAACTGAGCATGACCTGGTGGAGATGGATCGGCCAAGCCGAGTATCACCACTCTGATAGAAAGATTCCGCATCAGTCCAGAGGGTGTGGGGTTGAGTTGCTTGCCGAGTGCGGATCACTTCTGGTTCAGCGACATGCTCACTTGCAAGCAGGGGGTGCCAGGTCAATCCAAACTGCTCAGCGAGCAAAGAAGAGTTTGCATCCAAAGGCTTCCCAATCGAACTTGAGTTGGACTTTCCCCCCTCGCCACGGCACGCGTTGATGTGCGCCACCGCTCGCTGCATGCGACTCATCCACGCCCATCCGCTCGATTCGATCGGAACCAGAGGCTGATCATGCGGACTCTCATAGAGGGAAGGGTGCTCCTCGAGCAGGTCGCTCGCAGCAGAGGAGATCGAATGATCCGCGACTGGGACAGTCCAGACCCTAATGGAGACCTGGTCAGGGTCAGCCTGCTGGATCAGTTCTGCAGGGAGAAGCGATGTGAACTCGACAACATCAGCATCCAGGAGTTTCTGGTGATGCGCAATCGCGTTCTGGATCAGCGTCGGACTCGCGGCGTTGAGTGATTCAGCAAGATCAACCTCACGCCCGACCCGCGTGCGGGTCATCGTCCACTCATCGAGCACCGTTGCAGAGGTCGCGGCATCCAGCTTCGTAGCAAGCCTTTTTCTCGTCTGAGGATTGGGACAGACGACAAAGTGCACTTTCTTCGCGCCTCTCCACCAAACGGGATGCATCAGGACAATATGCGTCCCAGTCGAAAGATCATGCTCGCTCGGATCAGGAGAACGCGACCATTCCCCTCCGGTATCAGTCCAGTAGCGATCGGAACGAAGAGCGGAAGCTTCGTATTCGATCCCAAGCTCGTTCATCGAAACTGACCACAGGTCTAGCTTTGCATCACCAATCTGAGCCTTGTGAGAAGCAGGGTATTTGATTTGCCAAGCAGGATCATCGATCCGGATCCCCTCAGCAGATCGTCCATCCTCTACGCTCAACGGATCAGTCGGACGGAGCTCTTTCCAAAACCAGTAGTTCGTGCACTGGTGTTCGTAGCACGCTTTCGCTCCGTGTGCCGCGACGCTCTTGATCTGAACTCCAGACGCGCGGAGCGTATTGAGCAGTTGAGCAACGCGTACTTGAGGAGTGTCGGTCAAGCCTTGCGCATACTCAGTCACGAGATCCAGATGAAGCCCCACCTCATGGCCGTAGGCATGGAGCTGCCTGCACTTTGCGAGCAGTTCCGGATCATCCCAGTATCGTGCGGTATGCAGCAGGAAGTAGGTCGCACGCAACCCGCGTGCGTGTTCGTGATGAGCGAGTTCAAGCGCCAGATCGAGGTCATGGTCCACATCATGGCGCAGAGCGATCCAGTTCTGTGGATCAAACTTTCTGCGTCTGAGCCTTGACGAGAAGAACCCACGCACTCCGCGTTTCGGGAGCGTTTCGTCAAGCCTGCAGCTACAGCCGAACTGATCAAGGTACCGGAATAGCTCAGGCTTCAAGCTCATGTGTATTGTGGAGAACGCACCGACGAAGGAACTGTGACAGTGGGGAGGATTTCATAACCAGCTTCATCGGAATGCTCAGTGTGATCCGTCCGGATCTGGACAGGTGGGACCGGACGATCGTGCTCAGGGAGCAGAGTACTCATCACGGTCAAATACCGATGCACCTCTTGCTCCCAGTTGAGTTCCAGCGCCGCCTTGAGGCAGTTTGCTTTCATCCGCTGCATCCCATGAGCATCATTGAGTGTGCTGTTGATCGACGCCGCGATGGATTCTGGTGATGTTTCATCAAACAGCACCCCGACCCCTCGCTTGTCGGCAAGGATCCGTTTTTCCGGATGATCACTCATCGCGAGCGGGACACCCGCCATCAGGCAGTGGAACATCTTATTCGACGCTTCAAACTTGTAGCTCATGCACACGCCTTGCGTAGGAACCACCCCGAGACTCGCGCCTGCGACCCATCGACCCACCTCGTCGATCGGAACCGCGTCTTTGAAGAAGATCGAAGTATTCAACGACCCGTTTCCAGTCGCTCTCGCAAGAATCTCTTCCATATACGGCTCAGAGTTCGCGTACCCCATCACAACGAACACCGCATTGTCAAGCATTCCCGCGGCATCAATCATGAACTCGATCCCACGATTCAAAGTAATCGCGCCTGGATAGATCACAATCCGAACAGATGGATCAAGACCAAACTCTTGATGCATCAGACTCGATTCGCCTTCCCCAAGCGGAGCGGGAGGTGGTTCGTATGGTTGCACATTGCGGAGCAGGTACACCTCAGGGATCCGATACTGCGCCTCGAGGAATCGCGCGATTCCTTCCGCAACCGTAAAGATCGCATCGCTCGATTTGATGCATCCACGCTCGATCGGCCACCAGCAGAGCTTGTCCACCCAGCGCCGGCGCGACCCGATATTGCGTTCGAGGAACAGCTCATGCGAGTCGTACACGAGCGGAACTCCGGTGACTTCTTTGAGTATCCGTCCCGCGAGGAGCGTGTTGCAGTCGTGCGCAAGGATCAGATCCGGATTGAGCGTGAGTGACTTGCGTGCAACCTCGTCGTTGAATCCGATGATGCGTACAGCACTCGGGATTCTTCTGAGAATCATCCTGAATCGTTTCTTCCACACGGCTCGTTGTTTGATCTTGCGTTTGCGTTCTGCAAGCGTTTGCTTGTAGGAAAGCGTCCGAGCCGCCGCGTCTTGCTTTGCTTGGAGCAATGCCTGTTTCTGGATCCGAGCCTGGACTTCCCGATCTTCAGCAGCAGAAACACTCTGTGACGATTGATCAGCTGCAGCACGCTTCCTGCGTTCAGCCAATGCTTGAGCCCGTGCTTTCTGGAGATCCCTCGCGTAGTGAATATCCCGCAACTTCGTCTGACGATCCGCTTCGCGTTGCGCATGGATCGTCGCGATCGTGTGCTCGCGAACCAGTGCGGTATGGACTCTCGTCGCACTCGTCGTCTCTCGGCTCAGCGACAGACGAGCTTTGGTTGAGAGCGGATGGACGATGAGCTGGTGAGCAAGACGAAGACTCCGAAGATACACATGCGCGATGAATCTGAAGGGCTGACGAGCAACCAGTCTCGCTTGATCCGAGAGCAAAGCCTGCTCGGTCCTCTGGATCCGCTCCGCAGATCGCCTTGAAAGCGAAGCGGGATTCGCGAGCATCCGCATTTTCGTAGTCTCAAGATCCGGTACACGCGGCACCGGAACCGGTTGAATCGGAGGGAGCGGGTAACTTTCAGCATCCTCAATCGATGCGAGATCGTCGAGCGTGTTGTCGGGAGTCGATTGGTCCAGTTCGGGTGTGTCAAGTTGTTCAGCAACTGTTTCCCGAGCGATCACTGTCATCGGTTCAGGGAGTTCAATCGTTTGTTCTTCGAAGGACTCGTTGAGCCAATCACGAAGCACACTGGGAGATCCGAGCTTGGTGATGCCTTGTGCGATCCGGAAGACCGATTCGTCCTTGACTGGGACCCGATGGATGTGGATGCCATCAACGATTTCTTCATCGGGAAGGTCAGGCTTTGCGATGCAGACGATATGGACCTCGAGTCCCCATTCGATGAGTGTCCGTGCCTGCTTGTGCACGCGTGTATCGTGCGTGAACGGATTCGCGAGCAGCATCACGACCCGTTTGGGTTGATCAGCGTCGTGGATATTCTCAGGATGTGTTGCGGATTCGAGCATTCAGATTGATTCTAGAACCCCGCAAGCTCCAGTGCAGTCAACTCGATTGCTGTCTGCTCTCCAATCCGGGATCGCATATACTCCATCCATGTCTTCATCAGCGATCCAGCACCAGCCCGTCTACGAAAACGCATCGGAAGCACTCCAGCACACCAACGAGTTCTACCGATCGGGTGGGTTCTCCTACACACCCGAACAAGTCCAGGTCTGGCTCGAACTGATCTTCAAAGCACCCCCCAAAGGCAAAGTTCTCGATCTCTGCTGCGGCGACGGCGTCTGGTCCGAAGGACTCAGCAAGTGGGCTCCCAACGCTGAGCTCTACGGGATCGACATCTCCTCAGGAGCGATCGAGACCTCCGCTGCTCGTCTTGACAGCTCCGCTGCGGATCGTTTCGTCGTTGGCGACAGCGAATCAGAACTCCCCTGGCCCGACAGTACCTTCGACGCGATCCTCGCGCGAGGTCCAGGTCTCTACAACCAGCACCAGATGAATCGGCCTGCAACCATCGCGGTCATCGAGAGTTGGCACAGGAAACTCCGCAAAGGTGGGGTCATGTATTCCGTCTTCGCGTCTGATCCGCTCAGGTTCGGGAGCTACACCAACCCATTGCTTGTCAAGCTCCCCTATAACCGAGCGCCGAGACTGACCGATGCGGTCGATTTCACTGGAGGCAAGTACCACCACACCACCGAGAGCTTCATGGCGCCGTTCCTTGCCGCTCAAGGGGTTGAGATCAAGGACTACGCGTTTATCCGCAAGAATCATGTCCTGACCACAAGAGCCATCACGGAAACAGGATCGTGAATCCACCCTGGACCAAGCGGATCATCATCGGAGGCTTACCCAGATCGGGGTCCACGCTGCTCCGATGGATCCTCGACGCGACGGATCAAGTCATCTCGGGACCTGAAACAGGGATCTTCGCACAGCCATATACACAGCAGCGACGCAATGATCCCGCATGGATCAAGAAGCTCTCCAATGTCCTCGATCTCAGTATTGAAGAAATCCATGCTGTTCTCAAGAATCAGCACAACGCGATCAGCGCTTTTGACAAACTCATGGAACAGTACTGCTCAAACGCAGGCATGCACAAAAGCGTTTGGGCTGAGAAAACTCCCAACAACTGTCTCCATTACCGCGAGCTTGCCAATCAAGATCCAGAACTCTACTTCATCAGCACCATCCGCGATGGTCGAGATGTCGTGACCTCGAAAGTCGACGGACGATCTTCGTACTATGTCAGCAACGACCGCTATCTCTCCTGCTCCGCAGCGGTCTGTAGCTTCGATCATCCCAGACACACAATCATGCGATACGAGGATCTCGTCTCGCGTCCAGAAGAATGCGTCGCTCAACTCTGCGAGTTTCTTGGGATCCGCTTTGATCGCAATATATTGCATCGCTACCGAGAACAGACAGTCACGCGCGACCTGAGCAAGGTCGTCCAACCAAAGCTTCAGAATCCAATCTCAGAGACATGGGTCCAGCGTTGGAAACAACCTGAGCACGCATCGCGCGTGCGTGACTTTGTCAGCTATCCCGGAATCCGCGAAATGCTCCAGCAAACCGGGTACGAGCACAATACATCGGACGACGCGATGATCGCGTACAAACCACCTTTGGAGCGTGCTAAGATTCCGGATACGCCCGCAGTACAGGGCCGAGGGAGTGATGCGGATATGGGAATTCTTAACGCAAGTCTGGACAAGCGAGAGCAAAAAAGGATCCGCAAGGTCCTCGATCGAGAGCTCCAACCCCATCGCGGCGAGCACATCATCACCCGTCAACAAGCACTCGAATGCTGCAACTACCCACCTGAAGCGATCGAGATCATCGAGGGATCAACCTACAACCCCAACCACGGCCATGTCGGTCTCCACCGACACATCCGAGCCGGGAATATCATCAACGATTTCTTCAAGCCTTCCGATTTCAAAGGCAAACGGGTTGTCGAGTTCGGACCAGGACACTACAGCTTCGCGATGCTTGCTCGTGAGCTCGGAGCCGAGGTGATCTGTGTTGAGCGTCACGAAGAGCACGCTCGACTCGGTCGAGTCCTCGGATTCAAAGTCGTCGAGAAAGATTTCGACGATGTCACCCTCGAAGACCTCGGCGGACCAGTCGACGGCCTTTGGATGAAGGGCGCGTTTAATGCTTGCCGAATGTCAAGCGATGAATCAATCAACGATCTCGCAAAGCGAATGACCAGCTTCCTCAATCCAGAAGGCTGGGCATGGTCCGTCACCGTCAACATGCTCAGTAAGGACGACCAGCCTGATGATCCAGAGGTCCTCCGCTGCGTGGAGGTCCAGCGCCAAGCGTTCGAGAACGCGGGATGGAGTATCGAACCGATCAATGAGGATGACCGCAAACGCTACGCGATGTCCTACAAGGGATGCAACTACTACTTCACCCGTTCGCTCGCGTCCGCTCCTTCACCCTCGGCTGCTCAGAGCTAATGCTCAACGATACGGAATCCGTGCATGTCCACATCAACTATTGAGTCGAGTCTTGAGTCCTCCGGCATCCGCAAACCAATGCGTGAGTATGTCCACGAGAATGCTTCGTGTCCGATCCTAGATGACGGACCGTTCAATCGATGCGTCCGCTTGTGGAAACCAACCGCTGAATACCTGACCGATCCTTGGGGGTACTTCACCCGCTTCATCGAGATCTGCAAGCAACGCGACGCGCGATTCATCACCTTCTCCGATGCGATCGCGAAGAAGTTTGATCCCAAGCAGATCAACATCCTGCTCGATCACCACATCGATTATTACCCGATCGAAACCGAGATCATGTGCCGATGGGAACTCGAGCAGGGGGTGATCTCGAATGTCTACCTCTTCAACGAGTTTGATTATCCCGATACCGGACAGCGACGCAAATGGTTCGTCGAGGATATCGACATCGAGTTCTACCAGATGCTCGAATCCAAAGGCTTCGAGATCGGATACCACCAGAACGCAGTGGGTCTGTACCGCGCTCGTTCAGGAGGGAAGCGCTCGTATTCCAAGACGCTCTCGCGTGATGAGATTGACGCCGCGAAAGCACTATTTGCACGCGATGTCGATAACCTCCGCAAGTACTTCAACATCCGTACCTTCATCCCCCACGGCGCCGGAGAATCCAACGCAAGACTCCTCGAACTCCCAGACGGATACGAAGACGGGCTCGAATGGGTCTACAACAACCGTTCCCGCAATGGGACCGTCAAACCAACGCTCAAATGGAGATCGTGGTCCGACTCCAACGGTCAGCGTCCCCAGCTTATGAAAGTCAACGCGGGACACATCCTGACTTCAATGGACAACCTCCACACCATGGCATGGACCATGGAAGCAGGAGTCAATCATGTCCTTATCCACCCAGGTCGATTCGGACTCGGAATGCCGATGGATCTCTACCACGGCCCATCCCCAGACGAATCCAGAAAGCACGCGACCCCAGAGTTCGCACTCGATCAACTCGATGACGACACCGAACTCCCGCTGGATCTCCAAACGCTCGCAAACGAAGATCAACTCCAAGGCGTCGCACCTTCAACCACTCCAAACAATCGCTTTGCGCTCACCGATTCCGAGTACGACATCCCCAAACTCCTGAGCATCGACAACCAGATCACCCCCATGCTTCTCAAGTACTCCGGAGTCAAAGATCCAGCAGAGTACAAGCTCGTGCGAGGATCCGCGATGCGTGTATCCGATCAAGACTCGGAATCAGAGAGCAGCCAAGACAGAATCCAGCAGCTCTCGCCGTACTTCAATACGATCATGTCGGATCGTGCGCTCGTGCATCTGCGCGATACGGAGATCCCCTACGCATGTGTACTGCTGAGTCATGTCGAACTCTCATCCCAGCGTGATGTCCGAGACCTGCTCGGATTCCTGTCATCACTCAAGAAGGATTCGTATGTCCGCATCACTGCAAACTTTGATGGGAATATATCGAAACTCACCAAGCTCATCAAGAAGCTCGACACTGATTCACTCGCTGAGCGGATGTCGTTTGTGATCACTGAACACAAGAACGGCCGATCAAAGGCAGCAGTGTGGGAGATCAGTCACGATCCTCAGCCAACCTTAGCTGGAAATCATCCGAAGAAGGAACCGATGAAGCAAACGCTCAAGAAGTCAGCCGGACAATCCAGCGAAGTTCAGCTGCTCAAAGGTCTGGATGAATCCGCAAGCGAGCTGACGCACTTCCTCGCCAAACTCCGCTCTGAAACTCCAGAAGAGACCCTCAAGCGATTCGGTGCTCGCAAGCTCCGCAAGCTCCCAGGCGGGATACGCAGGCATGTCGCCGCGATGATCCAGACCGAGTTTGATTCGACCGGTATCGAGGATGGATACGCGTGGGCGCAGCTCCCAAACGGACGACGATTCTTCGGACATCCCTCACTCAAAGCGCACGAGCGTGAATACGCATTCGTTTCGGATCTGATCAGCCCGGTTATCAAGCCCGAAACCTACCTGATCTCGAAAGATGTCGTCTCTCGCTATGTCACAGATTGGGGGTGGTTCCCACGCGAGCTCCTCCCAACACAAGGCGGGCGAGCAGTTGAGGTCGGCGCGTACATGGGACACAAAACCATGCGTCTCGTCGATGAGTGCGTCGGAAAGACAGGCAAGGTTCTCGCGCTTGAGCTCGATCCAGACAACGCGAAGGTCATCGAGCACAACGCATGCTACAACAACCTCAGCGACAACATCGATGTCGTCGCAGGAGGGGTATTCAACAAAACCGGAGAACAACGCGTCATCACGCGAGGACGACAACGCAACTCCCTCGTCAACCTCGACAAGCTCAACGGCGGCACCGGTGAATATGTCTCCCAGGTCCGCACCCTCGACACGCTCCTCGAATCTTGGGGACAACCAACCATCGATTTCATGGTCATCACCGCCAACGGTGCTGAACTCGAAGTCCTGCAAGGTCTCGACAAGTGGTTCGATCGTGTCCGCACGATCTACATCGCCGCGTGCTACACCGTTGACGGCTGCGGCACCTACGACCCCTGCCGAGCGTACCTCGAAGAACGAGGATGCGAGATCCTTCCACAATCCAACGCGAATGTGATCTACTCGCTCAATCCCAAAGCACAACCTACCCCCGGCGTCGTCAGTTCAGCAGTGGGTGGGTAAACGCATGATCTCAACGGAGCATCCATGAGATCCGCTTTCAAAAACTATCGAGCGACCAGCATCTGGTTCTTCCGTGATGCGATCCTGCGCCAATGGAAATACGCACTGCTCGTTGTCTCCACAGGGCTCGCAAGCACAGCCGCGAAGGTCGGAGCCGTCTCGGCAATCCTGTACTTCGCAACGCACGCATCCAAGAACGAAACGATCCAAGCCTTCGGATACGAGCTCGATCCGCGTGCGTCGATGACCCCACTGGTCATCGCCTCGGTCGTCTCCGCTTCACTATATCTGCTCAGCGCCGCGTTCCATTATGTCGAGCGAAGAGCAACCTATGCATCGTGGGGGGCGCATGCAGAGTTCTGCGCGATCCGTGCACTGCGTGCACTCGAATATCCAAAGATCACCCAGTCCGGATTCCGATACAGCTCCGATTCTGGAACCTTCCAGCGTCTCGTCAACGGCCACGCAAACACAACAGGACGCGTCCTCTCGATCGCGCTCGGAGCCTTTGCCCCAATCATCACACTGCTGGGAGCACTGATTGTCCTCCTGAAAATCAGCCCGATGATCACGCTCGTGTTGATCGGTTCCATGCTGATCCTGCTCCCGTTCCATGTGCTGATTTATGTCCGAGCCGCACGAGCATCCGAGCACAGTACGAGTCTCGCGCCAGCGCACGCACAAGCCTTCCGAGACCTCGCAGCACCGATCTTTGGAAACCAAGACTCAGGCCAAGACTCAGCCCCAATAGACCAGCAGGTCAACGAACTCTTCGAGCAAGGCCCGGTCCGCGACTACCGAGACGCGTACATCAAACGATTCCGCTGCTTCGCAGAATCCGAACTCCTCATCGGAGTCACTGCGGCACTCGCGATCCTCGTCCTCGTCATCGGACTGGGATGGTGGTCGCTCGAACACGAACAAGGGTGGGGGATCCTGCTCGCGTACCTCGTCACGCTCCAGTTCGCATTCGGATCCATCGGAGCACTCATCAAACGCATGGCAAGCATCAACCGCTTCTACCCAGAAGTCTCCGCGTACCACGAGTTCGACCTCGCGCGTAGAGGGTGCCCTGTACCAACACTACAAGATGGAGCCATCAACGCGTCGTCTGGTATACTGGATGACGACTTTGATGAGATCGACTAGCTTCTTGAATACACCCAAAGCGTCGAATCCACCTCAGGCGGATAATCAATCCCGATCAAACGACGATGACTGCTCGGAACATCGATCGCTCTCCAGCCTTCGTCTTCGAAGACTGAGCGCGAAAGACCAAGCAGCCCAGCCTGATGCCCATTCGCGCGATCCACATTGTACGAGATCCAAACCCCGCATGATCGAATCAATGAAGACGCAGACGCGACAACAGACCGGTATTGCTCAGGATCAGGATGCGAATACACATTCAGGATCCCCTTCGCGAAGAGGTAATCTGCGCCTTCCGGACACATGCTGCGGAGTGATTCACAGAACATATCGTCGGTCACATCACGATCCAGAATCTTCGGAACGCCGTCGATAGACGCAAGCGCACAGAACGCTTCATTCTTATCGACAATACAGAGATCGTGCATCCCTTTGGTTTGCGCAAAGCGGTAGAGAAACCCAGCGCCTGGACCAAACTCGATCATCGACCGGTCCTTCGAGAACCTGATCGGTAGACCAACCGAGTCCTTGAGATATGCGAGCAGATTCAGATGCTGCAGATCACGCAGTCTCCCAATCGCAGGCTCTGCACTGGGAGTTCGGTAATACTCCGTCCGCGCGATCGCCATCTTCCGTTTGGGATCACGGATAGCCGCAAACATGGAGGTGACATCATCTCGATCAACTTCAATGCTCGCGTCCTCAATGATACCATAGCGATCAATCAAGCACAGGTCAAACACCTCGTCGTCATTGAGCGGGTCAGGGTTCGTCGTCTGAATGACCTCGATCGCCATGTATTTCTTGATCCGTACAATCGCATCCCGGATCGCTCTCCAGTCTTCCTTGGAGCGATCAAGCTGGAGCACGACGATCACTTCTTTGAAGAGCATCGACGCGATCAACTGACGGATCTCAGCAAACGACTCCATCCCCGGCTTGATCAGATACAGCACCGAAACCCGTCTGCTACGCAGCGACGGCGTGTTCTCAGGGAGATCGTCCATTGTCGCGTGCGAACGCACAAACACCCGATCATGATCGGGATTCAAACAGTCTCTGGTCAGGAGTTCAAGAACAAGCATTCAACAGATCACGAGCGGGTCTCCCCGCAATCGCACCCGACGCGATGATATACTTCTCATCCATGCCCAACGCACACCATCCAACCGATATCTTCGTCGCAGGCATGTCCCGCTCAGGGACCACCCTGCTCGTGACCATCCTCGATTCACACCCCGATGTGTCCATGGGATACGAGCTACTCCCAGCTGGATTAGGGAACTTCAATGAAGCCGCAGCGAAGATCAGATCTGCAGGATCCAACGACGCGACAGCCGTAGCCCAGCAGCTGAAAGCGGAAGGCTCAAACTCCCTCGCAACCTTCGTCAAACGCGCTCATCGAACACTCGTCGAGCCAACCGATCTCGCCGTCATCCTCGAGCAAATCGCAACAAAGAATCTCGATCCCGACAGCTTCGAAGCACGGATCCTCCTCTCCCGAACGGTCACCCAGCACAAGCAACGATCCCAGAGCACCCAATGCTCCGGATTCAAGCTCAATGCGCCAAGCATCGCCGCGTTCG
Source organism: Phycisphaerales bacterium (assembly GCA_051252395.1). Lineage (GTDB taxonomy): Bacteria > Planctomycetota > Phycisphaerae > Phycisphaerales > UBA1924 > UBA1924. Next base: position 361,509 of record JBPOFX010000001.1, read on the forward strand.
ATCGGGTGCTCCTGAGCGAAGATGCCCAACCGGGATATGTGTTCATCACGCGAGATCCACGCGACATCGTCGCGTCCCACATCGAGCATGATTTCAATCGGACCATCGAGCACATCTGCACCGCATGGAAGCAGTACCTGAGCAACTTTCTCGCATTCCAGGAAGCAAACCCCGATCGCCCGTGCATGCTGATCCGCTACGAGGACCTTGTCTGCGAGCCTGATACAACGATCAACACGATGCTTCAAACGCTGGGATTGGACCCAAGCGAGGACGCCCGGAAGTTCTACGAAGGAAAGGCAAGCGTCCACAGCCGAGGACATCGCAATAAAGCAGACCTCGCGCAAGATGTCTACACCAAAAAACTCGCCCGCTGGACAACCGATCTGACTCCAGAACAGATCCTTGAGATTCAGTCCCACTGCGGTGAGTTGATGGAGCGGATGAACTACTTCTGCGTCAATCCATCAAGACCGTTTCATGAACCAGACAAAACCGTCAAAGGCAAGATGGTCCAGATGACCCACAAACGGAAGAAGAAGTTCTTCCGAGATCAATACGCCGAGCTGATCGACCCGCTCGTCAAGGGACGCGTCAACTTGACCTGGGCCCAGGCGAGCCGACACGAGTATCCAGATTCCGAGCAGGTCGTCATCCTCCGACACGATGTTGACCACGACCTCGAAACCGCGCTCCAGATGGCGCGTTGGGAGCACCAGCGTGGACTCCGCGCGACCTATTGCATCCTCCACACCGCATGGTACTACGGCCGCTTTACCCAAGGCGTCCAAGAACGCTCCAAGCTCATGCTCGAAGGATGCAGAGAACTCCAAGAACTCGGACACGAGATCAATATCCACAACAACTTCATCGTCCAAGCACTCAAACACAAAATCGACGCTTCAAGAATGCTCCTCGACGAGATCGCCTTCTTCCGAACCCAAGGCATCAACATCGAAGGCACCTCCACCCACGGCGATGGACTCTGCAGAGAACTCGACTTCCGAAACTTCGAACTCTTCAAGGGGCGCGCTTACCCATCAAGAGGCGGCACAAGAACAATCACACACGATGGATGCGACCACCCAGTCGGCGCCCTTCCAGTCGAACTCTTCGGCCTCGACTACGAAGCCTACGACATCCCACGCGATACCTATGTGAGCGACTCAGGAGGCAACCTCCGCGTCCGGCGCAACACGCGAGGCATGGGAAGTCTCCGCCGGAAGCAGATGGACAACCCCCCGCCGTACCATGTGCTGGGAATCCTGACTCATCCGATCTGGTGGGACATGACCCAAGACGCTCCTGCTGATTCGCCGCTCGTTGGTCTTGAAGATCTCGTTGAATCAGATTATTTAGAGGGTGATCTGGTCACAGGTGCCACGACGCCGTGATGTGTCTCTGGAACTCAGCATGACCTCATCAACGGAAACCAAAGCACTGCTCGTCTGCGGCATGTCGCGTTCAGGAACCACCCTCCTGACCACCATGCTCGATGCGCACCCATCAATCGCAATGGGCTACGAACTCCTCCCAGGAAAACTCCCGCCGCTCAGAGAGTTCGCAGACCTCCTTGAACGCGCCTGGGAAGAAAGCAAGCACTCGCCCCGCCGTGCCGGAAACCTGCTCAAAGAGTGGGGGCATCCAGAAGCGTGCGTGTTCTCAAAGCGAGCAAGCAGAACCCTCGTTGATCCACCCGAACTTGCACAAATCATCCGAGACCGGGTTGATCATGGGATGAACCACTGCGAAACACTCGAACAACGCTTCGAACTCGCAACCTGCATCGCAAAGCACAAAGCGTCTCGCCAAGCCGCGTCTTGGTATGGATTCAAATCTCCCCCGATCAGCAGCGAAATCACCACGAAGCTCGCTCAAAGAACACACACAATCCTCATCCATCGTGATCCGCGAGATGTTTGGGCATCCCACCTCGACGCGGGATTCCCCGCAACGCTCAAAGAAGTGATCAAGTCATGGAAAGCCCATGCCAAGCTCGGGATCACATCGAATGAATCACAATCGGTGGTCCGCTACGAAGCACTTGTCAACGAACCCGAAGCGGTCCTCGCACCGATCTGTACGCGACTGGATCTGTCATTCGAGCAATCCATGATCGACTTTGAGCAATCCAAAGCGAGCATTTTCCGTGAAGGTCTCCATCATGTGAACTCACCGAAGCTCAAAGCGGGACTCAACGCTTCTGCGATCGGACGCTGGAAAGCCGTGCTCGATGCCAAGGAGATCAAAGCGATCGAGAAAAACTGCGCGCAGTACATGCAAGAGTTGAACTATGCGTGATCCTACGAGCAAGCCAACAAGTTCATCAACAGCACATCCGCAGGTTGCGATCATCGGTGCCGGCGCATCGGGTCTCATGACCGCGATCTCGATCGGCCGAGCGATCGAATCTTCAGGAGGAGACCCCAAGCGTTCTGGGATTCTCCTGCTTGACGGCGCCAAAAAGATCGGGATCAAAATCCTCGTCGCAGGCGGAGGACGCTGCAATGTCACCCACCACGAGGTCGACGAGAAGCAGTACGCAAGCACGAAACTCCCGATCGTTCGCTCCGCGCTCAAACGCTTCTCCGCCCAAGACACCATCGAGTTCTTCGAAGGTCTTGGTGTACACCTCAAGCAAGAACCAACCGGAAAGATGTTCCCCACAACCGACGACGCGCACACCGTCCTCCACGCACTCCTCGACGAAGCGGATCGTCTCGGGATCACAGTCCTCCATCCATGGCGCGTCGATCGGGTCACGCAAACCGAGCACGGATTTACGATCCATCAATCCCAAAGCACCTCCAACGCTCCAGAAAAACCAATCCACACCCAACGCATCGTCCTCGCAACCGGAGGCAAGGCACTCCCCAAATCCGGATCCGATGGACAGGGCTACCAGATTGCCCAATCACTCGGTCATTCCATCACCGATCACATCCTCCCCGCGTTGGTCCCGCTCGTCGTTGCATCAGAGAGTAAATGGATCACCGATCTCTCAGGAATCTCCTCCCGCGCCACCATCTCCGCAGTCACCTCAACAGGCAAGCACATCAAATCGTTCACCAACGACCTGCTGTGCACCCACTTCGGCCTCTCAGGACCAGGACCGATGGACATCTCTCGATGGTTCACCACCGCAAGGCTCAACGATCGAGAAACACACCTTCAAATCAACTGGATCCCAGAATCCAGCTTCGAACAAATCGATCAAGAGCTCAATCAGCTTGGGAAAGCCCAAATCGCAACCCATCTCAGACAGAGCATCCCCGAACGACTCGCTCGCACTTTGTGCGAACAAGCCGGGATCGATCCCGCGACGCCTGGACATGCACTGACCAGAGATGCACGCAGAGCACTCGCGCATCTGATCACCGCAACCAAGGTCTTCATCAACGACGATCGAGGATTCACCCATGCCGAGGTCACGGCAGGTGGTATCCCGATCGAGGAAGTCAGCCGAAAGGATTTTCATTCAAAGATGTGCCCCAACCTCTGGATCGTCGGAGAGATCCTCGATGTGGATGGACGCATCGGAGGATTCAACTTCCAATGGGCGTGGTCCACAGGATACATCGTCGGAAACGCGGTCGCCAAAACAATCATGAATCCAGAGTAAGTTCTCGATCAGTTCTGGATCAACGATTCTGCTCGCGTGCCTCATCCAGCGCTTCCATCCGACCAACACTCTTGAGTGTCCGAGCATGATCCGCGCCAAAGGTCGCCACCAGCACCGGATGACTCAGGTCGAACGCCCGCTGCGCCTCGTCGTACTTCCCGATCTTGGTCAAGCATTCGCCGTAGTTGTTCCGGAAGAGTGCGAGGTAGTAGTGGTTCGCAGGGAGCATCGCTTCGCACATCGCCATGAGCTTTTCAAACAACGCCTCGGATTCTTCGAGCTGGTTGTTGCTCATCAGCAGCATCGCGAGATTATTGATCGGGGACCATGTCTCAGGATCAACCCCCCCCGATGCCTTCTCGCGTGTTTCGATGACTTCACGATACATCGCCGCCGCTTCATCGATCTTCCCCTGATCCTCGAGCAGATACGCAAGATTCCCCATCAGCACCAGCGTCTTGGAATGCTCACTCCCGAACCGCTTGCGATGCCCCTCAAGCGCGCGTTTCGTCAATCCCTCGGCTTCGTCAAGCTCCCCGATCTGGATCAACGCAGCACCCAGATTCCCCATCGACAGCAGCGTGCTGAAATGCTCAGGACCAAGAACACGATTCCTCTGATCCACAACCTCGCGGAAGATCTCGATCGCTTGGTCGGATCGCCCTTGCTTCTGGATCACGCTCGCGAGCACATCCATCGCGACCAGCGTCTGTGGATGATCCGCACCAAAGGCCGCGAGCCGACGCTCGACAACCTCTTCCATGACCTGCTCGCTCTCAGCAAGCCTCCCGATGTCCTTGAGCGCAACGCCGCGGTTGTGCATCGTCACCAGAGTTTCTTTGTGGTTCTTCCCCAGCTCGCGAGCAAGAATCTCCTCGCACGCTTCCCATTCCGCGAGCGAGAGATCGTGCCGGCCACGCATGTGATGGATCCGCGCGATCGAGTTCCGAAGCTTCGCCGCTTCAACAGGATCATTCATCCCCTCAATCACCGGCTGTGCTTCATTGAGCAGCGACTCCGCCTCGTCATACGATCCAAGCTCGATCAGCACGAGCGCGAGCATGCTCTTGGCATCCGCAGTGATCGGATCATCATCCCCCATGTGCTCTTTGGTGACCTTGACCATCTCCTGAGCGTGCAACAGCGCGTCCTCTAGATCACCAAGCCCGTGATAGGTCCTGCTGAGCGCCATACGAACCGTCGCGTGCACACCCGGATAGTCTTCAAGCTCGGTCCCGACAGTCAGTGCAGCGGTATCAAGGACCTCAAGCACAGTCACTTCTTGACCAAGGGTCATCTCCGGATCGGCACTCGTGAGCATGTTGACCATAAACAAGTTCACCGCAACCGCTCTGCTCCGCTCCGCTTCCGCTTGCTTGGTTGCCGCTTCCGCTGCAATCCGTTCTTGCTCTGCCGACGCCCAGCCGCTGGTTGCACGCGCCGCTTGGTAGCTCGCAACGATCACGCCACCGATCAGCAGGACAACCGCGAGACACGCGAGCCCGACCGGGATCTGGTTGCGAGCAACAAACTTCTTCCCGCGATACCAGCGTCCGCCGTTCATCGCTTCGACCGGTTCGTTCTGCAAGTAGCGTCTCAGATCCGCAGCTAGATGCGAAGCCGCGAGATACCGCTGCTCACGATCAGGGTGCATCGCTTTCCCGATAATCGAACGGAGTTCAGGATCCAGCCCGCTCGTGTTGATCTTCGGAGGCTGCGAAACGATCTCGATCGCTTCATCAACCGTCATCCCGCTGAGCTGATTCGGGAGCGATCCAGTCAACACCTCATAGATCATGACGCCGAGCGAGAAGACATCAGTCCGAAGATCAATATCCGGATCTCTCCGGAGCTGCTCTGGACTCATATACGGAATCGTCCCCACCAGCTCCTTGACCTTCGCATCCTGCTCAAGCGACTTGGCAACCCCAAAGTCCAGCACGCGAGCACGCCCGTCGTCATCCACCACAATATTCGCAGGCTTCAAATCCCGATGCACAACCCCCCGCAGATGCGCATGCTCGATCGCTTCGCAGATCGTCGCGAGCAGTTCGAGCCGTTTTCGCAATCCAAGCGACGACGCGTACCGATCAAGTTCCTTCCCCTGCACATACTCCATCGCAAAGTACGGATGGAACCGACCCTCGATCTGCGTCTGACCAGACTCATAGATTGTCGCGATCCCCGGATGCTTGAGCTTTGCGAGCGATTCGGTCTCGAGATCAAACCGTTTGAGACGGATCGCGTTCATCTTCTCAGCGTTCATCACCTTGAGTGCTACGGACCGCTTTGGATTCTGCTGCTGCGCCAGGTAGACAGTCCCCATCGCTCCTCGTCCGAGCATCCCCTCGATCTTGAACCCCCCGAACCATGACCCAGCTTCGAGTGCAATGTCGACCCCATCCATTCCCTCGTCATCAGACATATCGATCGTCTGCGACTCCTGCATCTCGATCAGTGTCAGGACCTTCCGCTTCAGATCAGGATCCGACTCGCACACGCTGTCCAGAAAGACCGCGCGTTCATCGCCGTTCATCGTTCCAGCTTGGATCGCAATCTCGCGAGGGGTGAGTTCCATCGCTGTACTATCGCCCATTCACACCTGTTTGCCAATCGCTTTTCTGAATCCAGAGTTCCCAAGATCCAGATGCAAGGCCCAACAAGTCTTATCAGACGCAAACTACGCCGATTCCACAACCCGAACACCAGCCGGGATATACGGCACCAACTCCTCAGGAACACGCTTGAGTCCTCGCCGCAATGCCTTCGCGACCGCATACTCAAGCGAGTCACGCATCCGAGCATGCACCCGATCCGTCACATTGAGCCCCAGCTCTTCCATTTTCTCGATCGAATACTTCCACGCGTAATACTCTTCCAAACACCTTGGTTTGTAAGTCCCGAACCCGATTGCGTGATGACCGATCTCATGCAAGAACACCGCCGCGGACATCGGCCCCTTGGGTTTGGGAGACTCGATCAACTTCGACATCGTTCCGTCCTGATAGGTCACCTGCCACGCAACCCCCGACATCGACGAACGCCACTTCCGGACACGCACACCCTGCTCCTTGAGCATCTGCCGAGTGATTTCCTCGTAGCGGAGTTGCATCGGAGTTGGATTTGATTTCGGAGCTTTCGATCGAACCACGACCGCCGCAGGCTGAGGTTTCGGTTTCCGCTTGAGCGAGGGACGCCCTCTCCGTTTCGGAGTGAGCAAATCCCAGAGTGTCATGAACTGACTCGTCACTCCGTCGCATCCTTCTGCCGACCGATCAGCAGCTCCCCGTTCTTGACCTGACGACCGTTTGCATAGTCCTGCCAACCCATCGCCTTCTTCCCGGCTGGCTGAACTTCAATGAGCCGTAAGACCCCACGATCGCACGCAACCAAACCCTCGGCGGCATCCACAATCGTCCCAGCAACTTCTTGGGATTCAGAGTCCGAGCATTCAGCGCGGAGGACCTTCAACGCCTGCCCTCGATGTTCCACAGCAACGCAAGGCCAAGGACTCAGCCCATTGACCCGACAGCGACACTGATCCGAATCGACAAAGTCAATCCATCCATCACTCTTGAGCATCTTGGGCGCAACCGTGACCAACCCCTCGTCCTGTTCCGTCATCCGGAGCGCGTTGTTCTCGAACTCATTGAGCACCTTGAGCATCAGCTCCGGACCATCATTGGACAGCGCGTTGTGCAGCTCACTTGCCGTCATTGAATGCTCGATCAATCGTTCCGACTGACCAAGCACCGCTCCCGCATCCATCTCCTTTGCGATCGTGATGACCGAGTTCCCAGAGATCGAATCCCCTGCAACGATCGCCGCATTGATCGGCGCCGCTCCGCGCCAGCGTGGGAGCCTGCTGCCGTGCAGATTAATCGCGAACCGATCCGCGATGAGTTTCTGTCCCAAATACTGCCCGTACGCGATGACCACCCACGCATCCGCGGCCCATCCACGCACAAGATCACGCGCCTCATCCGTATTGATCTTCTCAGGCTTCGCGATCGGAACCTCCGGAAGATGCTCCGAGGCCCACTGTCCAACCGGAGTCGCTGTCGAGTTCTTCCCTCGTCCGACACGACGATCAGGCTGCGTGACTATCCCAGTGATCGTGTGATCACGCGACAACGCTTCGAGAGTGGGGACCCCAAACGCACCAGATCCTAAAAAAACAAGTTTCATCCCGATCCCCCAATCACCGTTTCCCGGCTCGTTCCATCGCCTTGATCCGTGAACGATGCTTGAGGCGCGACATCTGACTCATCTTGTCCAGAATCAGGACCCCATCCAGATGGTCGATCTCGTGCTGCCAGCATCGTGCGAGCAACCCCGTTGCGCGGACCTCGATCGTGTTCCCCTCGACATCAATCGCCCGCATCTTCACAGTTGCTGGACGACGGACCTCCCCAGTAATCCCAGGCAGTGATAAACATCCCTCATCAAACGGCTCAAGATCACCGGAAGTCTCGATGATTTCAGGATTAAAGAACGCCTGAGGCTCAGCTGTGTTGCAAGGAACCTCGCTGTCGATCGGATCGTCGTCGTGCACCGGGACATGCGCCACAAACAGCCTCCAGGTCAGCCCAACCTGCGGAGCCGCGAGCCCGATCCCCTCAGCTCCTCTCATCAGGTCAACCATCCGAGCCGCGACCGCCCTGGTCTCGTCATTGACCTCGATCTCATCCGCTTTGGTCCGCAGAACCTCAGTCGGATAGATTTCAATACGCAGTTTGGCTGGATCTACTGTCATCTTCCCATCGTATGGCCGGATGATGATCGGTGTCCCTCCCCAGTACCATTCATCCATTAAATCGCATACACTCACTGACCGGCCGATCCAATCGGTCATACCTCACAGGAGCGAGCTTTACCCGTGGCGATGTTTGGCAAAAAAAATAATAATGGTGACGAGACCCCTGAACCTTCTGATAGCTTCAACCCCAAAAAGGCTGAAGCATTCTTTAAACATGCTCGCACGGTCCACGACTCAGAAAATTATGAGTACGCCATGCAGCTCTGGCTCAACGGTCTTCGCAGAGACCCCGCCAACATGGAAGCACTCAACGCATATTTAAGCTCCTCTGAGTACTTCAGTGTGACTTCCAAAAAAGGTGTCAGCAAGTCGACCAAGTCTGCGATCGCCTCCAAGGGAGATATTGGCAAGTACATAAACGCGCTTCTCGAGTTTGGTCTCAAGCGGATGGATGTGAGCACCGCGATCAAAGCCGCACAAGCTGCTGGGAAACTCCAACTCACCGAACCAACCAAACTGATCGGTGAGCACGCCCTCACTCTTGCCAAGAACGATCCGAAAGCCAAGAAGGACATGTTCGTGAAGCTTCTCGACGCGTTCGGGAACGCCGGGAACTTCCAGCTTGCTGCACTCGCCGGAGACCTTGCCTGCCGGATGGATCCAACCGACGGCGATCTCCAGGTCCGCGTCCGCAACATGCTCGCATCCTCGACCATCTCAGGAGGCGGATACGACAACGACGAAGAAGGCGGATTCCGCAAGAACATCCGCGACGCCGACAAGCAACTCGAACTCCAGCAAGAGGACACCATCGCGAAGACCGGGTCCGACAAGGATCAGATCATCGCGCGGACAGCTGCGGATTACAAAGAGCGTCCAGAAGACCTCGCCGTCATTGCTGCATATGCCAAAGCCCTGCTCGAACGCGGGAAGAACGCCGACGAGCTCAACGCGATCTCGCTGTACACCAATGCTCACAAAGCATCGGGTCAGTTCCGCTTCCGCCAGCTCGCTGGAGAAGTCCAGATCCGCCGTGGACGCCGAATGCTTTCCAAGCTTGAAGCCAAACTCGAAGCCGACCCCAGCAACGCAGAGGTCAAAGCACAGCACGCCGAGATCTCGGACAAGTTCAATAAGCTCCAGATGAAGGAGCTTGCTCTCCAGGTCGAGCATTACCCGACCGACCTTGGTCTCAAGTATCAACTCGGGAAACTCCTCTTCGAAGACGGTAAATACAACGAAGCGATCGAGCAGTTCCAGCTCGCTCAAAACGAGCCCAAACTTAAGCGTGATGTCCTGAACCTCATGGGTCAGTCATTCATGAATCTTGGTGGATGGGAAGACGCCGCGATCCAGACCTTCCGTCAAGCGCTCAACAAGAAAATGGACGACGATTCCAAGCTCGGCATGGAACTCCGCTACTCGCTCATGAAAGCCCTCGCCCACAAAGCCGAGAAAGAATCCGATCTCGAGTCCGCAACAGAAGCGGATTCCATCGCAGCCGCGATCGCGATCCAGCAGTTCAGCTACCGTGATGTCCGTGAGCAACGCGAGCACATCAAATCGATCATCACCAAAATCAAAGGCTGATCCTTCCAGAAAGCTGCTCCATGCCCAGCCGCAAGGACGACAAAGCGATCGCGATCATCCCCGCTCGCTTGGGATCGACCCGCTTCTCGCGCAAAGCCCTCGCCGATGAGACCGGGAAACCGATGGTCGTCCATGTCTGCGAGCAAGCTGCCAAAGCTGAATATGTCAACCGAGTCGTCGTCGCAACCGATGCCGAGGAAATCATGACCGCCGTCGAAGCACATGGCTTTGAAGCAGTCATGACCGACCCCGCGCATACCAACGGTACAAGCAGACTCGGAGAAGCAGCAACACTTCTTGATCTCCACAAGCACCAGATCATCATCAATGTCCAAGGCGACGAACCCGAGATCGAACCACTAACAATCGACGCCGCCTACGACGCGCTATGTCCAATCAAGGGACCAAGCGACCACGCCGTCGGAACTGTCGTCTGCCCGATCGACAACGACGATGATTTCAACAATCCAAACATCGTCAAAGCTGTCATGACCGATACGAACCTGACCAGACCCGGATCAGATGATCAGGAGATCAGTATCGGACAAGCACTCTATTTTTCGCGTGCTCCTGTTCCGTTTCCAAGAGTGAAGACCGATCGTCCGCCGTTCCGCCATGTAGGGATCTATGCCTATACAGTTGAATCGATCCATACCTATCTGAGCTGGGACCCATCCACGCTCGAGACCGCTGAATCACTCGAGCAACTCCGCTGGCTCGACCATCGACACGCCATCCACGCCGCGTATGTTGACGCTCCCCACTCCGGGATCGACACCCCAGAACAATACCGGTCCTTCGTCGAGCGATTCAAAGCCGCCCAATCTTGAGAAATTGAATCGATATTGTCCACAAAGACCCCCGCGCCCTTGCAACGGTGACCACTGCGTTGGTACGATGAGACATGCCCACACCGAGTGATGACGCTTCGTCTGTCGATAACCAGTCCAGTGACCTCCTCGCCAAAGCCGGGAACACCTCCGGAGCCGAGCGGGAGTTCTTCTCGCCTATGCCCGACGGCTATGTCCCAGGCAAACACAAATATGTCGCCGTCCTCGGCACAGTCATGTCTGGTCTTGGAAAGGGAATCTTCTCCTCGTCCATGGCCAAGGTCCTCAAAGACAAAGGCTTACGAGTCGCGCCAATCAAACTCGAAGGATACCTCAACATCGACTCGGGAACCCTGAACCCATACCGCCACGGCGAAGTCTTCGTCCTCGACGACGGCACCGAATGCGACATGGACCTGGGAACCTATGAGCGCATGCTCGACCAGAACCTTACCAAACGCAACTTCGTCACCGCAGGTCAGATCTACTCCGAGATCCTCGATCGCGAACGGCAGGGTGTGTATCTCGGACGCGATGTCCAGATGATCCCCCATGTGACCGGCGAAGTAAAACGCAAACTCCGCGAACTCGCACTCCGAGGAGACGGCGATGGACCCGCCGATGTCGTCTTCGTCGAAGTGGGGGGAACCGTCGGTGACTACGAGAACGGGTTCTACATCGAAGCCCTCCGCGAACTCGCGTTCGAAGAAGGACCCGGAACCGTTTGCTTCGTCGCGCTCACCTATGTCATCGAGCCTCAAGCGCTCGGCGAGCAAAAATCCAAAGCCGCACAACTCGGGATCAAGCGTCTGATGGAATCAGGGATCCAGCCCCAACTCATCGCGTGTCGCGCCGAGAAACCAGTCGACAACAAAGTCCGCGAGAAAATCGCGATGTTCTCCAATGTCCCGATGGAACGCGTCTTCTCGATGCACGATCGCGACAGCATCTACACCATTCCCGACGAGCTTCGCGCACAGGGGCTCGATCGGGAAATCCTCTCAACCCTCCACCTCCACGATCGCGTTAACGCGACCGCCGAGGACAAAGCCCGCGTCCGATGGGGGACCTTCGTCGAGGGTCTGACCGCGCAGCGCAACCAGACCGTCCGCATCGGTATCCTCGGCAAATACGCCGAGCTCCGCGACGCATACGCCTCAATCGACAAAGCACTCGAGCATTGCGAAGCCCACTTCCGCTGCCAGGTCGATCAGGTCTGGATGGACACAACCGATATCAACGACGCCAACGCCGCCGACCGTCTCAAGGACCTCGACGGCGTTATTGTTCCAGGAGGGTTCGGTTCCAGAGGAGTCGAAGGCAAAATCTCCTGCGTCAAGCACTGCCGCGAGCATGGAGTTCCATACCTCGGGATCTGTCTCGGATTCCAAGTCGCCGTCATCGAGTTCGCGCGCAATGTTCTGGGAATCAACGAAGCGTTCTCGACCGAGTTCGATCCGATGACCAACGCCGCATTCATCTCCGAGCTCCCAGAGCAAAAGAAAATCGAAGGACTCGGAGGCACCATGCGCCTCGGCGCTCAAGCCGTCCAGATCACCCCAGGCACCCTCGCGTCCTTCCTCGCCGACGGCAAAGCATCCATCCCAGAACGCTTCCGTCACCGCTACGAGGTCGAACCAACCTACATCGAGCGTCTCGAAGCGGGAGGATTGATCTTCTCAGGTCGTCACCCCGACCAGCCGATCATGCAGATCCTCGAACTCCCTGCAGTCGCATCGACCGACGATACCGTCGCACCCGCCGAGCCGATCACGCATCCGTACTTCATCGGCGCCCAGTTCCATCCGGAGCTTACCTCGCGTCCGTTGACGCCGCAACCGATGTTCATGGGACTCGTCGCCGCCGCACTCCAGCACCGCTTCGAGCACAACGAAACCCAGTGGGAACAGATGCTCCGCTCAAGCCCAGTCCTCAAACGCTGGCTCAGAACCCCCAACGGCCACCCGCAATCCACAAGCTGAACCCTGCGACTACACCAACTCCCGCAACGCATCCGCGCTGTCACGCAGAATCAACGCACTGAGCACATCGGGTTTCCCCAGATTGATGCAGCAGTTGTTCACCAGCGTCTGCGCATGAAGCATCGCATCGAGCCGAAGATTTTTATCCTCCGCCTCGACTGATCGCACGACAAACACATGGACTCCCCAAGGGCGATTGATCCCATTGTCAGGTTGCAACTCCCGCGTATGCCAATCCACCAACTCTGCAACCCGATCGCGTCCCTCTGGATCTTGAACCGTCAGATGCCAGAACGCATGTAGCGACGACAGCTCGATAAGCGTCCGATGCTCAATCGCGTAGTCCCCGACGACCAACCCATCAGCTTTCGAGATCCAACTGCGCCAGTCCAGCGTTGTCTGATGAATCGCGTCCCACAGACGCTCATCAAGATCCGCATCCATGCGATCATCCCTCGGCGCATATTCCACCCCAAGCACGCGACTCAGCAGCGCCCCGTCCGTCGCCCTCTTGCTCCCAAACTCATCCCGGAATGATCCGATATACCCCCGTTTCACTTCGTCCGATTCCCCGAACGGGACCCCCGACAACGGACCTGAGGTCAACGCATCAAGATGAGCAATCCACTGGTCGATCGACGGAATGTTCGCCTGCGATTCCATACCCAATCATAGAGCCTCCACCCAAAACATCCGTTCAATCTGGTCTACGATCCTCTATGACCCAAGCATCCCCAACCGACCTGCTCAAGACCCCGCTCCATCAGTACCACACCGAGTACAACGCTCAGATGGTGGATTACGCCGGATGGGAGATGCCCATCAAGTATGACACCTCTGTCCACGACGAGCATGTCCACTGCCGCACCAACGGCTCCCTCTTCGATGTCTCCCACATGGGGCGCCTGTCGATCAAAGGCAAAGACGCCGCCCGACTCCTCGAACGCACCTGCTCCCGTCGCATCGGAGACATGCAGCACGGCCAGTGCCGCTACTCGTTCATGTGTAACGAAACCGGAGGGGTCCTCGACGATGTCATCGCGATGCGCCTCGACGACGAAGAGTTCCTCGTTGTCGTCAACGGTGCCAACCGAACCAAAATCAACGCCCACCTCCACGCAGTCATCCACGAACGCGGATTCAAGGTCAAGTTCGAAGACCGCACCGAGAAGACCGCAATGGTCGCGATCCAAGGCCCAAAGGTCATGGAACTCATCGCAAAGGTCTCCGAAGAACTCGCGTCCCTCAAACGCTTCCGCTTCGCAACCAAAAACCTCATGATCATGAAGGTTCTCATCGCTCGGACCGGATACACAGGAGAGAACGGCGTCGAAGTCTTCCTCCCCGCATCCGCAGTCTCCATGGCGATCAAACTCCTGCAAAAGGAAGCCGTGTCCATCGAGTCCGATCTGGATCTCAAACCCTGCGGACTCGCCGCACGCGACACCCTCCGTCTCGAAGCCGGACTCCCGCTCTACGGCCATGAACTCAGCGAAACCATCTCTGCCCACGCCGTGAACATGCCCTTTGCGATGAACCTCAACAAAACCATCGAAGACGACGGAGAGACCTTCATCGGACAAGAAGCACTCATCAAAGAGCAAGAAGCGGAAGGCCCATCGATCACCCTCGTCGGAATCGAGCTCGACTCCAAACGGACCGCCCGCCAGGACATGCCGATCCTCATCGATGGAAACTCTGTCGGAACCGTAACCTCAGGATGCATGTCCCCAACGCTCAGCAAATCCATCGCGATGGCCTACATCAACAAAGACCACAGCGAACATGGAACGAAAGTCAGCATCGACGCAGGACGAGCACTACTCGAAGGCACCATCGTGCCGCTCCCGTTCTACAAAGCCCCGAAATAACATTCAGGTCAATCAGACGAATCAGACCGCGTCGTCGTCCGAATCGCTGAGATCGAGCTCGTGCTCTACCCATCCAGCGTTCGTGTGCCGGACGATTGCGCCGCTGACTTCGTAGATCACCTGCTCCGCGATATTCGTGCAGTGATCCGCCATGACCACGACCTGATGAATAATCGAGTGGAGATCAAACGCATGGTCAACATCCAAGCGACCATCGCTGATCCGTTCCTCAGACTTCCGCACAATGAGGTCATAGAACTCAAGCACAGTGCCCTCTGAGTTCAGCACCTGCTTGGCGCGAGCCGCATCCGATTCCGCAAAGCAGCGGACCGCATCGCGGAGAATACCCACAACCGAGTTGGTCATCACCATCGTGGTCTTCGGAAACTTTGAGGTCCGATCCCCAAGCGACACAACACGCTGAGCGACATCCGCCGCAGCATCCGCGATCCGTTCGAGTTCGTTATTGACCTTGACCGCCGAGAGCAACCCCCGGATCTGCTGTGAGTTCAACGGACACGCGTTCTTGGTCGCAAGTTCCAGCAGATCCACCGCATCACGCTCGATCTCAAGATCCGCCTGGTCCACCTCGTCATCCCGCGTCATCAACTCGATCGCTTTATCCGTGTCCCGATCAAAGATCGTCTGGAACACACCCTCTGTGATCTCGCTCACCAACATCCCCTGCACCCCAAGCCGGGCGCGGATCGCAGCGAGTCGTTGGTCAAACTGATCAGGGGTAATAGGCATCAAGGAATCCTTACCAAGTCTCACGATTCATATGAACGATACCCGATTTTCTCTGATCGTTCAGCCTCAATGAGCTATCCTCTGACAATTCGGATTTCTTTTGCCACACCAAGCACATCAGGAGCATCAAGATGGCTTTCGATATCGACCTCGTCCACGCACGCCAGATCCTCGATTCCCGCGGGAACCCAACCGTTGAGGTTGATGTCGTCCTCGCATCCGGAGCCGTCGGACGCGCCGCAGTCCCCTCAGGTGCATCCACAGGCGAGAACGAAGCCGTCGAACTCCGTGATGGTGGAGAGCCATGGATGGGCAAAGCCGTCGAGCAAGCCGTCGAGAATGTCAACGACCAGATCGCTCGCGAAATCGAAGGCCTCGACGCCCGCGATCAAGAAGGCGTCGATCAAGCCATGATCGACCTCGACGGATCCCCAAACAAATCCAACCTCGGAGCCAACGCGATCCTCGGCGTATCCATGGCTGTCGCCAAAGCCGCCGCAGAAACATCAGGTCTCCCGCTCTACCGCTACCTTGGTGGTTCAGCAGCCAAGACCCTCCCCGTCCCGATGCTCAACATCCTCAACGGCGGAAAGCACGCAGACAACACCGTGGACTTCCAAGAGTTCATGATCCAGCCTTGGGGATTCAGCGACTTCACCCAAGCGTTCCGCGCCGGAGTCGAGATCTACCACAACCTCAAATCCGTTCTCTCCAAGCGAGGCATGTCCACAGCAGTAGGGGACGAAGGCGGATTCGCACCAAACCTCAAAGACAACGAAGACGCACTCAAGATCATCGAAGAAGCTGTGGACAAAGCCGGATACTCATGGGGAGAGCAGATCTTCGTCGCACTCGACCCAGCAACCTCCGAGCTCTGGAACGAAGCGGAGAAAGACGGCAAGAAGGGCTACAAGTTCTTCTCCTCCTCACAAGAGATCCTCTCATCGGACGACATGGTCTCGCTCTGGGCAGAGTGGTGCAAAAAGTACCCAATCCGCTCCATCGAAGACGGCCTCGCCGAGAACGACTGGGAAGGATGGTCCAAACTCACTGCCCAACTCGGAGACAAGGTCCAGATTGTCGGAGACGACCTCTTCGTCACCAACAAGAAGTTCGTCGAGCGTGGAGTCGCTGAGAAAGCCGCCAACGCGGTCCTCGTCAAGGTCAACCAAATCGGTACACTGTCCGAAACCTTCGACGCCGTCAACTACGCGATGGCCAACAAGTTCAACTGCGTCCTGAGCCACCGCTCAGGTGAGACCGAAGACTCGATCATCGCAGACATTGCCGTCGCGACCAACTGTGGACAGATCAAAACAGGCGCTCCGTGCCGTTCCGATCGCAACGCGAAGTACAACCAACTCCTCCGCATCGCAGAGGAACTGGGAGACTCCGCGATCTACGGCTCATCAACCTGGAACAAATAACTCAACCTGATCCGTTCCCAACTGGTACAACCAATCTCATGGGTCAGCAAGAATGGAAATCCTCGTACGACGATGACGCCGACCGATTCGCAGGAATCAAGAAGGTCCTCGCAAGAATCTTCGGAGACGGCGAGAACCCCATCGCGTGGGGATTCCCAGTTGCCACAGTCAAAGGCATCAGCATCCGAGTCCACCTCATCATGGTGGTCTACCTGCTCTCGCAACTGATCTTCACGATGCCTGGACACAAAGCCGGCGCGATGTTCGTGATCCCGAGTCTCATCGCCGTGATCGTTTTGGTCACGCTCCGAGAAGCAGCAGGGGTCTATGTCGCACTGCGAAACGGCGCAACCTGCGACCGAATCATGCTCTGGCCGCTCGGCGCACTCGAAAATCCAAGATTCGAAGAAAGTTTCGAAGACGAGACAACAACCAAGATCGAACTCCGCACCGCGCTTGCGCCAACCGCGTTCCATCTCGCGTGCATCCCAGTCTTCCTGATCCCACTCGTGTTGATCACCGGATCCACGCATGCCGCGTTCTTCAATCCGTTCAGTCCATCGTCGTCGATCTACGCACTCACCCTCCAAGACGGCATCACCACCCCCTGGTGGCTCGTAACCATCTGGTCGTTCCATGTCGTGAACCTCATCATCCTCACGCTCAACCTGATCCCGATGTCCCCCCTCGATGGAGGGAACATCCTCCGCATCATCCTCGAGCGAAACAAGAACAGCCTCGAAGCCCACCACGCCGCCGCGTATACTGGACTCTGGGTCGCGACGGCAGTCGGACTCCTCGGCCTGCTTTTCTCCGACGCAGTCATGCTCCTCGCAATCGCAATCGTCGCAGGGATCGTCTGCACGATCGAGCGTCGAAGAGTCCAGTTTTTGGGAACCGCCTCCATGATCCCCGGATTCCCCGATCCGAGCATGACCAGTGATACAGATGATCCCAAGCAAGCAGCCGTGATCAAGAACAAGACCAAATACGAACCCGATCCAGAGCATCTCGACGCGATCCTCCAAAAGATATCAGACTCTGGAATCGATTCGCTCACCCGCAGCGAGCGACGAACGCTCAAGAAAGCGACCGAATCGAGCCGAAATACGGAATAACCGGGCGCATTCCCCCAATCAACAAGCAGACCACCAGTTATCCAAGGCCATCTCCACATGGGCATCTACGACCGAGACTACAACCGAGCCGGAACAGGAATGGGTGGACCCCCAAGCAGCCGCCAAGGGATGCTCGTCCGCAAACCCGGATGGTCCGTCAACACATGGATCATCGCGATCAATGTCGCAGTCCATATCCTCGCGACGATGGTCGTGTTCCCCGCGCTCTACAACATTGGTTCCATGTCGGTCCTGATGGGATTCCAGCGTCTCGAGGTCTGGAGACTCATCACCTTCCAGTTCCTACACGACCCCAGCAGCATCTGGCACCTCGGCATGAACATGTTCGGACTCTGGATCTTCGGACCGATGGTCGAAGAGTTCCTCGGCGGGAAGAAGTACCTCGCCTTCTACCTCGTCTGTGGACTCGCAGGAGGTCTCCTCTTCTCCATCCTCACCGTGCTCGGGAATGTCACCGGCGCCAATATCCCAGGACTCCTCAGCAACGACTTCGCAACCCCCCTCATCGGCGCCTCCGCAGGGGTCTTCGCCGTCATCGTTGCGTGTGCACACATCCAACCGAACACGACAATCCAACTCCTGTTCCCTCCGATCCCGATGAAGCTCAAGTACTTCGCCTACGGCTATGTCGGACTCGCACTCTTCCAACTCCTCGCAGGTTCCGCAAATGCTGGTGGCGAAGCCGCCCACCTCGGAGGCGCGATCGCGGGATTCTTCTTTATCCGCAACTCCGATTATCTCAAAGATTTCTTCGATGTCTTCGAAGACTCCCGCGAAGGATCAAAGTCCAAATCCAAGCGAACTAAAAAAACCAAACAACCACGCGGCGTCCCATCCCAAGACGAGATCGACCGCATCCTCGCGAAGGTCTCAGACTCCGGGATCCACTCTCTTACCGAGAAAGAAAAGCGAACGCTCAACAGCGCGAGCAAGCAGCAACAGAACCGGAGCTGACCCGTCCCGTTCTTTCATGCCTATCTTTCTTGAATGACCGACCCCCTCAACTTCAAGATCCATTCCAAGCTCGGAAACGCACGAACCGGAACCGTTGAAACCCTCCACGGCTCTTTCGATACCCCCGCCTTCATGCCTGTCGGGACACGCGCCTCGATCAAAGGCATCCTCCCCCATCTCGTGACCCAGACCGGATCACAGATCCTGCTCAACAACACCTACCACCTCATGCTCCGCCCCGGATCCAAACTCATCCAGGAAATGGGAGGGGTCCACAAGTTCATGAACTGGAACGCGCCAATCCTCACCGACTCGGGAGGATACCAAGCCTATTCCATGGCCGACATCAATAGCATCGACGAAGACGGCGTCTCCTTCAAGTCCATCCTCGATGGATCCAAAGTGCGCATGAACCCCGAAATAGCGATGCAAGTCCAGAACGAACTCGGACCCGACATCATGATGGCATTCGATGACTGCCCCCCATCCGTCGATCCAAAAGCAGGACCAGTCAACCAGACGCGTCTGCGTCATGCAACCCAACGCGACACGAAGAAGAAATCCGAGTACAACCACCACGAGCGACTCATCCTCGCCAACGAACGCACCGTCCGCTGGCTCGAACGCTGCAAAGCCTCCCATGCACGGCCATCCGAACAATCCCTCTTCGGAATCGTCCAAGGCGGTACCGACCTAGAGCAACGAGACTGGTCCGTCGAACGCATCTGCAACATCGACCTCCCCGGATACGCCATCGGAGGCGTCGCAGTGGGGGAGTCCCCAGAAGACATCGCGCGAATTGTCCAGCACACCGCGCCCCAGATGCCCGAACACAAACCACGCTACCTCATGGGAGTCGGATACGAGCGTGACATCGTCTCCGCCGTCCTCTCCGGAGTGGACATGTTCGACTGCGTCCTCCCCACCAGAAACGGCCGAAACGCAAACGCATTCACCTCCGAATCCGGTCGAGACGGCCAGATTCGTCTCCGCAACGCGACATTCTCCAAGGACGAACTCCCGATCGAGCCCGGATGCGACTGCCACGCCTGCAATCCTGTCCACCACGGCTGGGACACCCCTGATGGACAACCCTTCACCCGCGCCTACATTCGGCATTTGTTCATGGCCGGAGAAATGCTTGGCCCAATCCTCGTCACCCTCCACAACCTCCGATTCTTCCAAAGACTCACCCGCGATCTCCGTGATTCGATCCAAACGGGAAGTTGGGACCATCTCATCGCGCAAAGGCCCCACCTGAAAGAACTCATCGAGTCCCGATGACCGAATCAAACCCCGCTGAGCCTCATCCAGCCCGATTGGGTGACCTACCATCACAGCCCGACGAGATATCCCCGTCAGGGACATGAAAGGTATCGCTGTATGGACATCAGCTCACCCACACACCAGTGGGCAACCCACATCGTGCTCGCTCAAGACTCCGCTTCAGGTGGAATGCTCGGCGCCCCCTCAGGTTCCCCTCAATCCGGAACCCAAGCCCTCGGCACACCCGCCGACGGCTCGGCGCCCCCCACATCCACAGGGATGGGCAGTTTTATCCCAATCATGCTCCTCATGATGGCCGGGATCCTCATCATGACCTCCCTTACAGGTCGCAAAGAACGCAAAAAACACGCGGCCCTCATGGACAGTCTCGGGAAGAAAGACAAGGTCCGTGCCGCAGGAGGAATCATCGGGACCATCGTTGAAATCAAAAACGACGAGGTTCTCCTTGAAACCGATCGAGCTTCAAACACAAGAATCCGTGTCTCACGCTCGTCGATCTCATCGGTCATCAGCTCAAAGTCCACCCCCGCTCCAGAAGAGAACGCGGATGGAACCAAAGCAGAACTCGCCGAATCGAAATAAGCTTCAGACAAAGAAGACAGACCGGAATCCACCGGAACATATAGAGGCCATGCATGCGTCATTTCACTCGTAACTCAATCATCGCAATCGTCATGCTCGCGCTCGCGTTCTGGGCATCCAACCCCCCTTCCGAAAAAATCGGGTTGGGTAAAGACCTCCGAGGCGGCGCCTCACTGGTCTACTCCGTCCAGATCGACCGCACCGAAAGCGCCTCACAGGTCATCCCACAGGTCATTGAGGTCCTCAAAAAGCGCATCGACCCCAACGGTCTCTTCGAAATCCAGATCATCTCCCAAGGCCAAGACCGCATCGAGATCACGATGCCGCTCCCAAGCGAGTATGTCAAAGCCTACCGCCAAGCATTCGAAGACGAGCTCGACAAACTCGGAGTCGCCTCCATCAAAGCCGACAAGTTCGAACGCGTCATGGCCCTTGATGCTGAAGAACGCGCCGAGGAAATCCAACGACTCGGAGCCAACAGCCCCAAAGTCCTCGATCTCCTCAACGAAGCCGCTAAAGCCTACGACGACGCCGAGCGTTTCCGCTCACAGCTCGAACTCATGTCCCTCAACCAGGACGCTCCTGAACATGTGATCGATGATCTCATTGATCAAGCCGCGGACGCTGAGCTCGAGTACGAGTTCGCACGCGACACCGTCCTCGACAGCGCCGTCTCCCCAGAAGATGTCCGCCGTGCCCTTGAGCTCTCAACCGAGCAAAAGACCATCCGCGACGAAGCGAATGACAAGTACTTCCCGCTCCCAAGCGAGCGTGAGCGTGCGCTCACCCGAATCCGCGAACGCTACCCAGACCTCAGCGACCAGCTTGATGCGGTTATCCAAGCATACGATGTGTATTCCTCGACACGAAACTCGCTCGACGATACCTCCGATCTCAAACGCCTCGTGCAAGCCGCAGGTGTCCTGAGCTTCCGCATTACTGTCGAGCCTTCCGGGACCGGGAACTCAACCTACTCCCATCCAGACGAGACCCGTCTGCGTGAGAAACTCCGCACCTCAGGTCCATCCCAAGCGAGCGCCCGCGACGCACGCTGGTTCAAGCTCAACAAACTCGAAAGCTGGTTCGACTCCGTCGCAGGCTACGAGAGCATGATGGAGTCGCCCGCCGCATACTTCTCCCAGCGATACCGCTATGTCGTCGAAGAGTACGAAGGAAACTTCTACATGCTCTGCTGGGACACCCGCGGCCTCCGCATGACCCAAGCCGACGGACGCTGGAAAGTCGACAACTCACGCCGCTCCGTTGACCAACTCGGTCGTCCCGCGATCGGGTTCGGAATGGACGCCGCTGGCGCCAACCGTCTCGGAGACCTCACCGGACCAAACACCGGCGCCAACATGGCCGTCCTCCTCGACGACGAGGTCTACACCGCACCACGACTCAACTCCAGAATCTCCAAGTCAGGCATCATCGAAGGCGACTTCTCACCTGAAGAAATCGACTATGTCGTCCGAGTCCTCACCGCTGGTTCGCTCCAAGCGAAGATCTCCGCTGAACCAATCTCTGAGAACACAATCGCTCCAGACCTCGGTCAAGACAACCTCGATGCAGGTGTCAAAGCAGGCATGATCGCGCTTGTCGTCGTCTCATGCTTCATGGTCTTCTACTACTTCGGATACGGCCTCGTCGCCGTCCTCTGTCTCGCAGCAAACGCACTCCTCATCCTCGGCGCACTCGCGCTCTCAAGAGCATCCCTGACCCTCCCAGGTATCGCAGGCATCATCCTCACCTTCGGTATGGCAGTCGACGCCAATGTCCTGATCTACGAGCGCATCCGCGAAGAGATCAACAAAGGACTCGACCTCCGCCAAGCTGTCCGAATCGGATACCAAAAAGCACTCTCCTCGATTGTCGACGGCAATGTGACCAACCTCATCGTCTGTTTCGTCCTTGCCAATGTCGGGACTCAAGAAATCAAAGGCTTCGCGATCACCCTCGGAATCGGTGTGATCTGCACAATGGTCAGCGCATTGTTCATCAACCACCTCATCATGAGCGCTCTGGTTGACAAAATCCGCATCAAGAAAATGACCATGCTCCCGATGGTTGTGAAACCACTCGAACGACTCCTGCACCCAAAGGTCAACTGGATCGGTCTCCGCTGGATCTGTCTCGTGATCTCGACCTGCTATGTCGGTCTCGGGATTTTCATGATCGTCGTCCAAGGCGAGAAAATGCTCGATACCGAGTTCCGAGGTGGTACCCAGGTCACCATGAGCCTCAAGCACTCAGATCCTGACGATCCGAACTCTCCACGCATTACCTCAACCCGTGCAGAAATCGAAGAGCGTGTGACCACGCTTGGAGAAGAAGTCGGTGAAGACTCCGCAATCCGCGCCCTCCGCAGCGCCGAGATCATCCCCGTCAACCCAGAGGCCGACGGGATCACTGCTGAAAAATTCATCGTCAAGACCTTCGCGACCGACCGCGAAGCGGTTGGTCGCGCGATCAGCGCCGAGTTCCAAGATATGCTCGACGCACCCCCGGCACTCAACTTCCGCTACTCAACAAGCGAGAAAACCGCCGGCGCCTCCGTCTACCCGATCCTCACCGCAAGACTCGGTGAGAACATCGCACGCCCCGAATACCGAAACTCAATCCCAGAGTTCGTCGGAGGCGTCGCAATCCTCGTTGACCAGCTCGAACCAGCTCCATCGCTCGAAAGCCTCGAATCGCGTCTCGATATCACACGACGCAAATCAGACTTCAGCGACCTGCTCGGCCGTCAATCCCAGATCATCATCCTCGAAGGCAACCCAACCGCTGTCCAATCCTTCGCGTACCTCAGCACCACCGAGGACCTGACCTACTTCGACAACGCAGACGCTTGGCAGTCCGAAATCGCAACCCGCGAATGGGACCTCATCCGCGCCGCACTGACGACCGCGTCCGATCAACTCAGCGTCCAGAACTTCTCTCCAGCAATCGCCGAGAACTTCCGAGCAACCGCATTTGCAGCGGTTCTCCTGTCGCTCCTCTTGATCCTGATCTACATTTGGGTCCGATTTGGTTCTGTCCGCTACTCCGCAGCAGCGATCGCCGCCCTCACCCACGATGTGCTGACGACCATCGGTCTGATCGCGCTCGCCGAGATCATTTATGACCACCATGTGTTCACCGATCTTGCCCAGTCGCTCCTCATCGAGCCGTTCAAGATCGACCTGAACCTCGTCGCCGCGATGCTGACCATCATCGGATACTCACTCAACGACTCCATCGTTATTATGGACCGCATCCGTGAGAACCGAGGGAAGCTCTCGTACGCCTCGAAGGAAGTCATCAACCAGTCCATCAACGAGACCATCTCGCGTACCGTGATCACTTCGGGAACCACATTGTTCGCCGTCCTGATCCTCTACATCTACGGCGGACAAGGCGTCCGAGCATTCTCATTCGCCCTCCTCGTCGGTGTCCTGATCGGTACCTACTCCTCCATCGCTGTTGCAGCACCACTCGTCTGGTCACGCAAGAAGGACACCTCCAAGTCCACGATGGACGAGATGCTCGAAATCCCAGAAGGATAATCACCAAGCTTTGGGATTTACAAAGCCAAGCACTTGTTGGTACACTGTCGATGAAGGACTCTCCCATGGATGATCGTTCATCAAAGATCTACTTCGGACTCTGCATGCTCGTGCTGGTCTGGATCGGTGTCTACTGGGCCTGGGAACCAGGCAAATCCGACAAACCCCGGATCTCCATCGCTCCCATCGAGTCGCCGGAAGAAGTAGACCCAAAGACAGAGCCAGCAACCGCTGAGCAAAGCCCACGCGACCCAGAGCCTGAGCAAACCAAACCCGAGATCCTCGATCCACCAATTCAGACCGTCGAGATCATTCCTCCAAAGACCGGTCCAAAGCTCATCGCACCAGAGTTCACAACCCATACCGTCGCTGAGGGTGAGATCCTCCAAACCATCGCTGAAAGATACTACGGCAAATCCAATATGTGGAATGTCATCGCACGCGCCAACCCACGCGTCGATCCCCTCAAACTCCGAGCCGGGATGACCCTTCGCATCCCCAAAGACCCCAACAACATCCAAGGCGTCGTCGATTCATCAGACGCCGACACCACTCAAGACACCCAAGAGCCGGTCGTGGACTATGTCGTGCAGTCAGGAGACTCCCTCTCCCTCATCGCCCAGCGTTTCTACGGCTCATCCAAGCATGCAAACTTCATCTACCAATCCAACCGAGACATCCTCCGCTCGATGGACGACATCAGCATCGGACAGACCCTCAAACTCCCTCCGCTCGACCCATAACCAATCGCCAAAATTCACCTACATAGACGCATTTTCAAGCCCTAGAATCCTCCCATGACCACGACCCCACCAGTCTACATCATCAGCGGCGGAGCCGGATTCATCGGATCCAACCTCGTCGCACGCCTGCAACGCGACGAACCCGAAGCGCGTCTCTATGTCGTCGATGATTTCTCAACAGGGTCCTACGCAAACATCGTCGAAGCATGCCAGCGACACAACGCCGGTCCTTTCCGCGGCACCATCATGCCCGACTCCATCACCGATCTCAACTGGCAACCCGCGATCATGGGTCTCAAACCCAAAGCCGTCTTCCACCTCGCCGCGATCACCAACACGCTCGAGTTCGATGAGAAAAAGATGATCGCCGTCAATACCGAACCCTTCATCGACATTCTCGATGCGTGCATCGAATCCGACATCCCCCTCGTCTACGCATCATCCGGCGCAACCTACGGCTCCCCCCCCCAAGCCGAGCAAGAAACCCCCTTCCCAACCGACGCCGCCGGGAACCCAAGCAATGTCTACGGCTTCTCCAAATGGCTCATGGATGTCGAAGTCCAGCGCGTCTTCCAGCAATCCCTCATCGAATCAGGAAAGCTCCCCCAAGTCGTCGGACTCCGCTACTTCAATGTCTTCGGACCCGGAGAAGCACGCAAAGGCAAAATGGCATCCATGGTCTACCACCTGACCAACCAGATGCTCGCCGGGAACAACCCAAAGATCTTCGAGCACGGCCAGCACCAACGCGACCAGATCCATGTCGACGACATCGTCTCGGGAACCCTCGCTGCCGCCAAACCATCCGCCAAACCCGGGATCTACAACCTCGGATCAGGAACGACTACAACCTTCAACGACATCGTCGATGGAATCAACTCAGCGCTGAGTACAAACAAGCAACCAGAATACATCCCGATGCCGGAAGAAATGGTCGCAAGCTACCAGCACTACACCTGCGCCGACATCACCGACACAACCGAAGGACTCGGATGGACCCCAGAGCACACACCCTCTGAAGCAATCATCCAATACGCTGCGCAACTCGCGAAGGACTCACAGAAAGCGACGGCTCAATCATCATGACCGATTCATCAATCGATTCAACAGGCGATTCCACAATCAACGAACTCAAGCCTCGGAGAACCAGATCCATGCCAATGAAGCGCGTACTCGTCACCGGCGGCGCCGGATTCCTCGGTTCACACCTCTGCGAAAGACTCATCGATCAAGGCCATGATGTCATCTGCCTCGACAACTTCTTCACCTCCCAAAAATCCAATGTCCTCCACCTGCTGGACAACAAAAACTTCGAACTCATCCGCCACGACATCACCCACCCGATCTGGCTCGAAGTCGACCAGATCTACAACCTCGCTTGCCCAGCAGCTCCAGGTCACTACCAGTACAACCCAATCAAAACCATGAAGACCTCCGTCATGGGAGCAATCAACACCTGCGGCATGGCAAAACGCTGTGATGCCAAGATCCTCCAAGCATCAACCTCCGAAATCTACGGCGACCCAACCGTTCACCCACAACCCGAATCCTACAGAGGAAATGTCAATACCCTCGGCCCACGCGCCTGCTACGACGAAGGCAAACGCGCCGCCGAAACCCTCTTCATGGATTACCATCGACGACACGGACTCGATATCCGCATCGCGCGAATCTTCAACACCTACGGCCCGCGAATGCACCCATTCGACGGACGCGTCATCTCCAACTTCATCCTCCAAGCACTCACTGGTCAAGACATCACCCTCTTCGGAGACGGCTCCCAAACCCGCTCATTCTGCTACCGCGATGACCTTGTCGAGGGACTCATGCGACTCATGAACACCGACGCCGAGGGAATCCACCTCCCAGTCAACCTCGGAAACGAGGGAGAGTTCACCATCAAGCAACTCGCCGAGATGACCATCGAGATGACCGGATCCAAATCCGCGATCGTCTACCACGATCTTCCAGAAGACGACCCGATGCAGCGCAAGCCCGACATCTCACGCGCCCGCAAACTCCTCGACTGGACCCCAACCATCCAGTTTGAGCAAGGTCTTGCCCAGACCATCGAGTACTTCAGGAGCGTCGATCTTGATGAATACCGCGAACCGACCCCCAACCACATCATGGCCTAAATCGATCCCTCTTAGACCGATCCTGTCCGATCCATCCCTGATCCCCCTCGAGATTGGCCCACAGCCGATCAGTTTTCCGATAGAATAGAGATCATGCAGATCCCACGCTACCCAGACGATCCGTGCCTCATCATCACCGACGCAGGTCTCCCCTCGCTGATCCTGACCGCGATGCTCAGCGAGCAGCAGTCATCCAAGAATCAGCTGAGATCAACCCTCTACCCCGCGTGGTGGACCTCGCAAAACGACATGGACATCCGCATCCCCGCGATCGACAAAGCCGTGGACATGCAAGCGGATCTCCTGTCGCTCACAGTCGTGCGCGACCACGCCGGATACCCAGAAGATTCAACTGAGGGATCCAACACTTCACTCGGAATCCACCAAACCCGCATGCTCCTCGACGCCGCGACTCTTGCGATCAAGCTCGGATTCAAGCGCGTGCTCTGGCCAATCCAGATCCCAGAAACCCCAGACTCCGCGCAGCGTCTCAACGAGATCTCAACAGCGATCGACCGCGCCATCCTCACCGCCCGTCTCGCGACCCTCGATGCCCAATCCCAAGGCGGAGTCGAAGTCACCATCGAAACCCCGCTCGTAGACCTCACCGATCCACAGATCGCAGAGATCGCCGCGGATCTCAATGTCCCCATCGCATCCTGCTGGTGGACCGACACCACCCTCCCAGACGCATCGAGTCACAACGCACGCTGGACCTCCGAGTCCCAGACCGCATCGATGCTCGAAGCCCGACCTGCCTCAGCCGCACAATTGAGCCGCTGAATCTGACTCTAAAACCGCTCGCATGCTGAGAGTTCATGATCTGAATCGACCACGAAGCCGTATCCGCTGAATACACTTCTGGACTATGTCTACAGCACACGCATCCACCGCATCGTCAAACAGTTCCAAAGCCGTCGTCCACCGCTGGTCGCAGACCCTGATCCCGACCACCCGCGACGCGCCCTCAGATGCCGTGATGCCCTCCCATATCTTCATGACCCGCGCCGGATACATCCGTCCTGTTGGGGCAGGGATCTACAACTACCTCCCCCTCGCATGGCGCTCACTCCAGAAAATCTCCCAGATCATCCGTGAAGAACTCGACGCCGCTGGCGCATCAGAAATGCTGATGCCTGCGCTTATGCCCACCGAACTCTACGCCGGAACCAAGCGCGACCAAGACTACGGCGATCTCCTCTTCCAACTCGAAGACCGCCACGGACGCAAAACCGCACTCGGACCAACACACGAAGAAGTCATCACCGACCTCATGTGCGGCTGTCTCACAAGCTATAAACAGTTCCCCCTCAACCTCTACCAGATCCAAACCAAGTTCCGCGACGAAGCACGCCCGCGTGCAGGCCTGCTACGCTGCCGCGAGTTCATCATGAAGGACGCCTACTCCTTCCACCTCCAGCTCGAAGGAGACGCAGGTCTCAACGCAACCTACGACAAGATGTATCAAGCCTACACCAACATCTTCACCCGATGTGGTCTGGACTTCTCCCCAGTCGAAGCGGAAGCCGGACCGATCGGAGGATCCGCATCCCACGAGTTCATGGTCAACTGCGTCAACGGCGAAGACACCATCCTCGTCTGCCCAACCTCCGGATACGCTGCCAATGTCGAGAAAGCAGAAATCGGTCACCGCGATCATGACTGGAATCTCGCCCCAACAAGCGAAGTCACCAAGCACCACACCCCAGGCATGCCAGGGATCCAACTCGTCGCCGAACACCTCGGAACCAACGCAGCGGGAATGCTCAAAACCCTCGTGATGCAGACCCAAGAAGACTCCCCGCGTTGGGTCCTCGCCGTCGTGCGTGGAGATCACGAAGTCAACGAAGCCAAAGTCCGCGACGCCGTGGGAACAGCAGTCGCAATGGCAGACGAGAAAGCAGCGAAAGAAGCCGGATTCGCGATCGGATATGTCTCTCCAAAGATGCTCGATCAACTCGACATCGTGATGGTCGTCGACCCAGACGCGATCAACAGCGCGAGTTGGGCAACCGGCGCCGACGAGAAAGATCACCACATCACCGGCTTCAACTGGTCCCGCGATCTCCCCTCCGCAAAAGACAAAGCAATCGTCGCCGACATCCGCAACGCAGCAGCAGGGGACCCATCCCCAAGAGCCGAGGGATCAACTCTCGAAGCCAAGCGAGGCATCGAAGTCGGACACATCTTCAAGCTCGGCACCAAATACTCCGAAGCAATGGGACTCAATGTCCTCGATCAAAACCAGAAGAAGCAAGATGTCATCATGGGATGCTACGGCATCGGTGTTTCACGCACCCTCGCGTCCTGCATCGAATCCTCCCACGACGACAACGGCATCATCATGCCAGCCGCGATCGCTCCGTACCATGTCCAGATCATTACGATCAAACCAAACGAAGACGGAGTCCTCGACCACGCGTTTGCACTCGCCGACGAACTCGCCGCCCAAGGCCTCGATGTCCTCGTCGATGACCGCAACGAACGACCAGGACCAAAGTTCAAAGACGCCGATCTCATCGGTCTCCCGCTCCGCATCATCGTCTCACCAAAGACCATCGAAGCGGACCAGGTCGAGTTCAAGCAACGCTCCGACGAAGGCAAAGCCCAGCTCATCAGCCGTTCAGAGGTCGTCGATCGTTGTGTCTCAGTAATCAACGCATAACTGCGTATTCCAGACTGATGTTCTCACAAGGCTTTCTACCTGTTTTCCGATCAAATCAGCCGATCCCCGATTGACAGCGAGCGCGATTTCTGCGACCATGCAGCGTCCGCTTCTGCGGGAAACCATCGTTATCGGTCCCTAAGCACATGCTGTATAGTGCTTTGCTTCCAAACCCGATACACCAACGCGTCGTAACAGGAGACACCAATGCGTTCATCATCCATCTCGCCCCGCACATTCTGCGGAGCGCTCGTTGTAGCAACCCTCGCCGGAACCGCCCTCGGCGCACCCGCACCCAAGAACGACGCCATCCGCTGGACCAACGGCATCACCGACCAAGTCGTCCAGATGCCCAAAGCCCAGCTCAGCCAAACCATCTCCCAGCTCTCTGCTCGCCCAGAAGCCTCCCGCGTCCTCGTCAGCCTTTCCCGCCCGCTCACCGCCAACGAACGCGCCGACCTTGAAACACAAGGACTCACCCTCCTCAGCTCGCTCGGATCAACACACCACTTCGCAACCCTGAGCAAAACCGCAAACGCTGACGCACTCTCTAGTTCTGTCGTGATCAACATCTCGCAGGTCCAGAACTACCAAAAACTCCACACCGATCTGCTCACCGGAATCATCCGCCCATGGGCCGTCTCCAACCTCGGCGCGATTTCCAAGACCGCACTCTCAGAGCGCGTCAAAAACGAATCACTCCTCATCGAAGAGTTCACACAGGTAGGCATCGACCCGATCGTCGCTGTCACCGTCATGTTCCACAAGGATGCGAACTACAAAACCGAATCCGCTCGCCTTGCCAAACAACTCGGCGCACGCGTCGCATCGGAGATCTACACAGTCAACTCCGCGATCCTGCACATCCCCGCATCCAAGATCAACGACCTCGCCAGCGACGACGCTGTGATGTGGGCCGAGCCACCGCTCCCACCAATGGGTGAAATGAACGCCGAGAACCGTGCGCTCACCGGCGTCAACACCCTCCAGACCGCACCCTACGACCTCAATGGTGAAGGCATCGTCGCACTCATCTATGACGCCGGGAAAATGGCAAACCACGCCGACATCGACGGCCGCATGACCGTCGGGATCTCCGACACCGACGGCATCTCCGACCACGCCACCCATGTCGGCGGCACTGTCGGTGGCGACGGCACCGCCTCCGGAGGAACCAACCGAGGAATGGCACCAGCCGTAGACCTCATCTCCTACGCCTTTGAACAAGAAGGGGGACTCCAAGAAGGATTCCTCTACACAGACCCAGGTGACATCGAAGCCGACTACACCGAAGCCATCAACCTCTACGGCGTTGACCTCTCCAACAACTCCATCGGAACCAACACCGCACCCAACGGATACCCATGCGAATGGACCGGCAACTACGGCATCACCTCCGCACTCATCGACTCCATCGCCGCAGGATCGCTCGGAAACCCATTCCGCATCGTCTGGGCAAACGGCAACGAACGCCAATCCTTCCGCTGCCAAGGTGACGACAACGGAAACCACGGCGAGTTCTACTCCACAGCTCCACCCGCGTGTGCGAAAAACCACATCGCCGTCGGATCAGTCGATGCAGACACCGACCTCACCAGTTCCTTCTCCTCATGGGGACCAACCGACGACGGCCGCATCAAACCAGACATCTCAGGACCGGGATGCCAAGCAGGTGGTGACGGCGGAGTAACCTCCATCTCCTCCTTCAGCTT
Source organism: Phycisphaerales bacterium (assembly GCA_051252395.1). Taxonomy (GTDB): domain Bacteria; phylum Planctomycetota; class Phycisphaerae; order Phycisphaerales; family UBA1924; genus UBA1924. The sequence goes on from JBPOFX010000001.1 coordinate 393,105, forward strand.
CACCGGATACAGCAGCAAGTGCGGCACCTCAATGGCTGCACCAACCGTCACCGGGATCTCCGCACTCATCCTCGAGCAGTACCGAGAAACCTTCCCAGATCGTGACGATCTCCGCAACGGAACGCTCAAAGCGCTCCTCGCCAACACCGCAGACGACAGCGGAAACCCAGGTCCAGATTACAAATACGGCTACGGCTCAGTCCGCGCGATCGATGCGATCGACACCGTCATCGCCGAGAACATCGTCGAAGCCGAAGTCGCACAAGGCGGCACCTACCAAGGTGTCATCATCGTCGAACCAGGTCAAACCGAACTCCGCGTAACCATCGCATGGGACGACGCACCCGCGACACCAAACGCCGCGACCGCTCTCGTCAACGACCTCGACCTCCGTCTCATCGACTCCAACGGAACCCCATACCTCCCGTGGACCCTCGATCCAAACAACCCCAACGCCAACGCGACCCAGTCAAGCGTTGACCGTCTCAACAACATCGAGCAAGTCTCGATCGCAAACCCAACTCCCGGCGCGTACACCGTCGAGGTCACCGGTTTCAACATCCCGCAAGGACCAACCCAGTCCTTCGGAGTCGTCTCCTCTTCAACACTGATCAACTGTTCATCCGCAGGGATCATCTCAGTTGGAGGGAACCTCTTCTCATGTGAAGGGTCCACAAATGTTCAAGTCGTAGACTGCGATCTCAATACATCCGACCTCGTCGTAGACACCGTCGATGTCATGATCTCGTCCACTTCCGACGCAGGATTCATGCTGACCCTCACGGAGACCGCTCCAGAGTCATCTGCATTCACAGCATCATTCAGCTACGCAGACTCAGCAGGCGCCGACCTGCTCGTGAGTGCAGGAGACACCGTCACCGCGTCCTACCTTGACGCCGACGATGGGATCGGAGGGTCAAACATCCTCGTCGAATCCAGCGCGACAGTGGACTGTACAGCACCTGTGATCTCCAATGCAATGGCAACCAACATCGAACCACGCGGAGCAACCCTCAACGCAGATTTCGACGAGCCATCAAAGGTCACATTCAACTACGGCCCAAACATGGGATCGCTCAACGACTCCGCAAGCGCAGGTTCATTCGCAACCTCCCACGCCGTCGCGATCTCAGGACTGACCGATGAATCCAGCTATGTCTTCACCGTCACAGCAGAGGACCCCGCTGGAAACATGTCAATGGACGACAACGGAGGACTTGGATACGCCTTCACGACTCCAGACATCCCGGACTTCTTCACTGAGCAGTTCCAGTCCGGACTCGACCTTCAAGGCATGTCCCTGACATTCACACCAAGCGCAGCAGTCGACGGATACACCGCCACCATCAACCCACTCGACGGAGGAATCCTCCCATTCGAACCAACCGATGGCGTCTCAAGCGGAGCATCCAGCAACGATGACACCCACTCCCAGCACACACTCGCTGACGGGAAGTCAATCAAGATCTACGACGAGTCCTACACCTCGTTCTGGGTCTCACCGAACGGGTACATCACCATCAACAGCTTCTCAGACTACACCGAAACCTTCGAAGATCACTTCGAAGACCCGCAAGTCTCAGCGCTCTTCGATGACCTCAACCCATCCTCATCAGGGAATGTCTATGTCCAGCAACTCGACGACCGTGTCGTCATCAGCTGGGACGCCGTGACAGAGTACTCCCAGTTCAACAACAACACCTTCCAAATCGAAATGCACTTCGACGGCACCATTGTCATGTCATGGGAAACCATATCCGTTTCAGACGCAATCGTCGGGATCTCAGAGGGCAACGGAGTCGACCCAGACTTCCTGATGTCCGATCTCTCCAACTACCCAGCATCCGCAGGACCATGTGTCGCAGACTTTAACGGAGACGGCGCCCTCGACTTCTTCGATATCTCCGACTTCCTCGCATCATTCTCACGCGGATTACCAGAAGCAGACATCAACGGAGACGGCGAGTTCGACTTCTTCGACATCTCCGGATACCTCAGCCTCTACGCCGCAGGTTGCCCGTAACACGAGACCGCTGACAATCATCAGCCCTCATCACAAAAACCCACAAGCCGGGAGACATCTCCCGGCTTTTTTACGCCTACTCCCAACCCAAAACGCCTACGATCATCCATGACCCCAAACGACGCACACTCCACCAGCATCTCCAAGCACAATGTCCTCCTCGTCGGAGGAGGCGCCCGCGAGCACGCCCTCGCCCAAGCGATCTCCGAATCCCCCCTGCTGGGAACCCTCTACGCGACCCACACCCAGAACCCAGGGATCGCCCAGCTCGCCCAAGCCGTCGATGTCCCCTACGAGAACGAAAACTTCTACCGCCTGGGACAGTTCTGCGACAAGAACAACATCGACCTCGTAGTCATCGGACCAGAAGACCCCCTCGCCGACGGATGGGCCGACAAGCTCTCCAAGAAAGCCGACGGCTCAACCCGCCTCGTCTTCGGACCCTCCCAACGCGGTGCCCAACTCGAAGCCGACAAGGCGTACGCTAAACAAATCATGCGTGCCGCGTCCATCCCAACCGCCGAAGGCAAGGTCTTCAAAGACGCCGACCACGCCGACGACTACATGAAAACCCGCGAAGAGCCCTATGTCGTCAAAGCGACCGGACTCGCCAAAGGCAAGGGAGTCATCGTCCCCTCGACCACCGAAGAAGCTCTCCACGCGATCGACCAAATCCTCCGCAAGAAAATCTTCGGCGACGCAGGCGCACAAGTCCTCCTCGAAGAAAAACTCAAAGGCACCGAAGTCTCCGTCCTCGCACTCTACGACGGAAAGAACATCCTCGTCCTCCCACCTTGCCAAGACCACAAACGCCTCCTCAACAATGACCAAGGCCCAAACACCGGAGGCATGGGCGCGTTCTGCCCATCAGGGACCCTCACCGACGAACTCAACCACCAGATCGAATCCGAAGTCCTCGTCCCAGTCGCAGACGCACTCCGCAGAGACGAGATCGAGTTCCGAGGAGTCATCTACGCCGGGATCATGCTGACACCAGGAGGACCAAAGGTCCTCGAGTTCAATGTCCGCTTCGGAGACCCCGAGTGCCAACCGCTCCTCGCGTGCCTCGAATCCGACGCCCTCGAACTCCTCATGGCCACCGCCGCAGGAACCCTCGATCGTACCGATGTCCGCTTCTCGGATGACCACGCCGTCACCGTCATCCTCGCCGCAGAGAACTATCCAACCAACCCTCGCAAGGGTGATCTGATCACAGGTCTCGACCGCGCCGAAGCAATCCCAGGCGTCCGCGTCCACCACGCCGGGACCAAACAAACCAAAGGCGACATCTACACCAACGGCGGACGCGTCCTCTCCATCACCGCCACCGCACCAACACGCGAGCAAGCCCGCGAACTCGCCTACCAAGCCGTCAACGAAATCAACTTCGAAGGCATGCAAGTCCGCACCGACATCGCGCAACAAGTCCCCGCCAAACTCTAATACATCTCAATCCCCAGCAGTCATCGCCGCGAGCCAAGCCCCTGTCCCGCTCGCGTCCTGCGATTCAAGAACCCAAACCAACTCCACGCCGTCTCCAAGCGCTTTGGTAAACGAAAGCTTGATGGTCCCAGAGTTCGCTTCGATCCCAGCATCAAGCCGAGTTGTTCGCCCGCTTCGATCAGTAATCTCGATCACCCCAACCGCGGAATCAGCCGCCCCCGATCCATCCTCACGAACCCCATCCCTGAGCACATAGATCAGCCCCGCGTTCTCCCGAGTCAGCACCTTCACCAGCCGTTCGATCGCACTCTTCTGCGAAGGACTCGCAACAGTCCCCCCAACCGTCCACGAGTCCAGCTTAGGTTCAACCACCAGCCGTTCATCCCCCTCAGCACTTTGCACCCGCAGCTTCCCAATATCCGCCCGCGCCATATCAATCGGAGACTGCCGAACATACCCAAGCGGAGAAGCCGTCAACCGATTCAACCCCTCAGTTTTGATCGCAAGAATCGCAGACGCCCCATCATCAACCTGATACTCCGCAAAGACCTCCGTCCCATCCGGATTAACCGCAGCACCCAGCGTAATTGAGTGCGATCCACCATCCGCGTCAAGAAGCTCGATCGTCGCGATCGGAGAACCCAGCCCCGTCAGGTCTTCTGTATAGACCTCCGGATCGTAAAACCGTTCCGCAGCAAGCCCAAGCGTCAATCCAACCATCCCCTGCACGCTCGCTCCATCCGCCCCAGCTGTCCAAGGCTCCTCAATCGTCCATCCCCTCGAAGACCGCTCAAGACCAACCGAATCCCGCCCAGACTCCACACGAGCACCAAAGACCTCCGACATCGTGAGATCAAACAACTCCTTCGAGCGCCACGACGCGATCCCTTCCGAGATGAGCGAGTCCCGCAACGCCCGCTCGATCCGACCGAACCACCGTCCTTTCGCGATTCCATCCCCGCCGCGCGAAACCACCTCAACAGGAACAAACCCACCAGCCGCCTGCGAACCAAAGCGAACCTCAGTCGTCACACCCTCCCCATCAGTAAGCGAGAGCATCCCCAGCAGCTCGCCGATACTCTCATCATCCTGGACCGAGAGCGAAGCCGAAGACAGCGCCCGAAGCACCGTTCGGATGCGTGTCGAGTCCGCCGCCCATCCATCCCCACCAGTTTCCCCGAGCCGAACACGCCACCCATCAATCGCCCCTGATTCCCGAAACGCCGATTGTTCACCCACCGATTCGGATTCCACCCGAACCTCCACAACCGCCGCAGGATCAAACCCAAGCGACCGGATCGATGTATTCGCCTCGCCTGCCCCGGAATCTGATCCAGTCAGACTGGTCGAGACCAAAACCAGCCCCGCAAACACCCCAGCAACAATCAACGCGATCAGAACAGTTCTCAGTGACATACCAAGACTCTATTCGATCAATCCTTGACACGCACGCACCATCATGCCGACAATCAAAGAACATGACCACTCCCCCCAACCAATCCAACAACACCCGCCCCCTCATCGCGATCACCTCCGACCTCATGATCCGCAAGGACCGTCCCACGGCATACCTCACGATGACCTACGCCCAAGCCGTCCACAACGCCGGAGGCCTCCCCGTCATCCTCCCCCCAACCTCATCCGACCCTGAACTCATCACCGACCTCATCGCCCGCTTCGACGCCTTCATCCTCTCAGGAGGAGACGATCCCAGAACCGAACCGTTCGGAGTCTCGACCCATCAGTCGATCACCCCAATCCTCCCAGAACGCCAAGCCTTCGAATCCGAGCTCATCAACCAGCTCCACACCAATCCAGACATCCCCATCCTCGGTATCTGCCTCGGAATGCAGATGCTCGCGCTCTGCAGTGGGGGATCTATGAACCAGTACCTCCCCGACACCCACCCGAACCACGCCGACCACTGGGACAACACCCACCCCATCCACTCCCTCGACGAAACCATTCTCCAGTCCGGGACCGTCATGTCCTACCACAAACAAATCATCACCGACCCAGGACGCTACCAAACCCTCGCGACCGCTCACGACGACATCATCGAAGCGATCCACGACCCCGACGCCAAGTTCCGCCTCGCGATCCAATGGCACCCCGAACGCACCGATTCCCCAGCACTCGGACAAGCACTCTTCGACCAACTCATCCAAGCAATTGATTAAACATACGCAAACTCAGAATGGCAGCACCGGTCCATCCGCAAGCTGCCGCGAGTTCGACACCCCGAGCGCCTCGTAAATCTTCATCGTCGCATCCGACTGATTCAGTGTGTAAAAATGAATCCCCCGCGTGCCGTGATCCAACAAATCCCGGCACTGCTCCGTCGCCCAGTGCACACCCACCCGTTTGATTGCATCATTGGATCCATCCGTTCTCCGAACTGCCCGTAGCAGCGAAGCCGGGAAACGCATCCCCAGCGCCAGATCCGCCATCCGCTTCATCCCAGGAATCGACTGAATCGGCATCACCCCCGCGATCACCGGAATCTTCACGCTGCTCAGCACACATCGATCACAGAAATCAAAGAAGTCCCGATTCTCAAAGAACATCTGCGTGACAATAAACCCCGCACCTGCCTCTGCTTTCGCCTTGAGATACTCCATCTCCTTGAGCCGATTCGGAGTCCCCGGATGCCCCTCTGGAAAACCAGCCACCCCGATCTCAAAGCCCTTGAACCCCGACGCCTGATGCCGATCGTTGAACCGAACGATGTGTTCCACAAGCTGCGTCGCGTGCGAGAAGCTCTCCTTCGACCAATCAAAGTTCGCATCATTCCCAGGAGGGTCACCACGCAGCGCAAGGATGTTGTGAATCCCGCGTTCCGCGTACCCCTCAAGAATCTCATCGATCTCCCCAACACTGTGCCCCACACAAGTCAGGTGAGGCATTGTCACCAGCCCCGTCTGCTCACGAACCTTGTGAACCACTTCCCGCGTCAGCTTCCGCGTGGATCCTCCCGCGCCATAAGTAATCGACACAAACGAAGGCCCAAGCTTCTCAAGCCGCACAATGTGGTCGTACAGCCGCCCCGCCCCCGCCTCATCCTTGGGAGGGAAGAACTCAAACGAAAATGTTGTCCCAGCCGCCTGCAGCAGCTCCCGAATATGCTTCATACCAATCAGATCCAGTTAGACCATGCCAACGCGTAAATACCCGTATCCGCTATAGTAAACACTTCTATCGGAACACCGACGACCGCCCGGACAATCACCAGCAGAAAATCAAAAATACACGGCCAATCCTGCCACATTTTGAGCCTGGTAAGACCTCAATCAATGATAAACGCGTGTATCCCGGAGCCCCCAGTGTTTGAACAACTTTCCGCAAGAGATGTCCACAAATGCCACCAACTCGTGAGCGTTTGCCGTGATCTCGGCGCGGATGTTGACGCATGGAGACACACCCTCCTCAGCTCACTCCGCGAACTCGTCAACGCGCAGGTCATCATCAACTCAGAGCTCGAAAACTTCGGATCACAATGCGAGCAATCCACAAAGTCCCTCGGCATCCACCGCGCCGGATGGATCTCCGACGATGCCCAAAAACGCTGGCAAGAATACGCCCAGTCCGTCCCAGTCGAACACAAACCCGAATACCCCTACCTCTCCAAGTTCTCAGGAAAAACAATGGTCCTCTCGCGAGACCAAATCTGGGGACGCGACACCTGGTACCGCTCCCACGCCTTCAACGAAGTCCACCGAGAATGCGGCATCGACGACTACATCATCTCCATCTGCCCAACCAACATCCCCAACCGCTGCACCACCCTCTGGCTCCACAAAGGTGTCGGCACCAAAGACTTCACCCAACGCGAACAAAGCATCATCTCCCTCATCCACATGACCATCAACAACGAGATCGGCACCTACCTCGCCGCCGCAGACGAACCAGCACTCAGCTCACTCACCACGCGACGACTCCAAGTCCTCACTCACCTCATCGCAGGCGACTCCGAAAAACAAATCGCATTCAAACTCGAAGTCGGAAAGTCAGCCATCCACGACCATGTCCTCGCGATCTACCGCCATTTCAAGGTCTCATCACGCGGAGAGCTCCTCGCCAAGTTCATCGGACGCGCCCGTCCACGCATCTAAACCAACCCACCAAAGAGTGGGGGCCTACCCCAAAGATTCTCGGCCAATATATGAGTGTACAAGGGACAAAGTGTTCACCGTCCCCAAGCCGCAGCTCGACCAGATCCAGTTGCAAGATCATCACTCCAGAAAGGCAATCATGAAAAACAAAGCAAAGATCATCACCGCCCTCGCCGCCCTCACTCTTGCAGGCACAGCACAATCCGAAATCATCCTCTTCGGAGGTCCACTCGGAATCGTCAATCAACTCGACACCGATACCGGCGCCATCACCTTCCGAGGAACCTGCGGCGGACCAATCAACTCCATGGTCTCCGCCAACAACACCCTCTTCATCGGTGACCAGAACGGCACCGTCTACACCCTCGACCTCGAGACCGACCAAATCACCGGCGCATTCGGAACCCAAACCGACGCCAACGCCATGGCATGGCTCAACGACCAACTCCTCGTCGCCGACAGCAACGGGACCATCGATTTCATCGATCCCGACACCCACCAAGTCGACGACACCCTCGCCGTCTTCGGCACCGACATCGCCGCACTCGGAATCGACTCAGGTGGACTCTTCACAGGAGGACAATCCACCCTCGCCCAACGCACCCAAATCGGTCAAGATAACTTCCAAACCTTCGCAGTATGCGCCGCAATGATCAACTCCATGGCCTTCGGACCAGACACCCTCTACCTCGGAGGCATCCAGCCCTGGCAAGTTGTTGAAGGCACCATCTACCTCTTCGATAAGTTCGAAGGCGGAGTCCAATACACCGGTAGCCACCAAGTCGACTCAGATGCCACCGCCACCCTCTACTCCCAGCACATGCTCTACATCGCAGGATCCGACGGCATCATCCACGAAATGGACCCCGCAACCGGTGACATCATCCGCACCTTCGAGACAGGAATCGACATCCAAGCGATGACCTTGGAATCCCCAGTCGCTTCATGCCCCGCAGATCTCAATGTAACTGGTGATGTCGATCACTTCGATATCAGCCAGTTCCTCACCCTCTTCCAAAGCCAACTCGTCCCCGCCGACATCAACGCCGATGGAAGCTTCGACTTCTTCGACATCAGCGAATACCTCGCCGTGTACGCAAACGGCTGTGACTAAAAACAAAAAACTCCCTGCAAGCGAAAGCCTGCAGGGAGTATTCGAATCAAAGTTCAAAGCCTTAGTAGCGGTAATGCTCAGGCTTGTAAGGACCATCAACCGGAATATCCAAGTACTCTGATTGGTCTTCAGTCAGCTTCGTGAGCTTGACGCCAAGCTGACCAAGATGCAAGCGAGCAACCTGCTCATCAAGATGCTTCGGAAGCACATACACCTCGTTCTTGTAGTTCTCAAGATTCTCAGCAAGCTCGATCTGAGCAATCGTCTGATTCGTAAAGCTCGCGCTCATCACGAAGCTTGGGTGACCAGTCGCACAACCAAGGTTGAGCAAACGACCCTCAGCAAGAATCAGGATACTGGTTCCCTTGCTCTTGAACACAAACTCATCGAACTGAGGCTTAATGTTGATCCGCTCAACATCCGCATCCTTCATCAGTGGCTCCATCTGGATCTCATTGTCAAAGTGACCAATGTTCCCAACGATCGCCTTGTTCTTCATCCGCTTCATGTGATCGAGCGTGATGATGTCCTTGTTGCCAGTCGTGGTCACAAAGATATCCGCAGTCTCAACAACATCCTCAAGCGTCAGAACCTGGTAGCCTTCCATCGCAGCCTGGAGCGCACAGATCGGATCAATCTCCGTCACGATCACGCGACATCCCTGACCCTTCAGCGACTGGCAGCAGCCCTTGCCAACATCGCCGTAGCCACAGACCACAGCAACCTTGCCCGAGAGCATCACATCCGAAGCACGATTCAATCCGTCCACAAGCGAGTGACGACAGCCGTACACATTGTCAAACTTCGACTTCGTGACCGAGTCATTCACATTGATCGCAGGGAACGGGAGCTTGCCCTGCTCAGCGAGCTGGTACAAACGGTGCACACCAGTGGTCGTCTCTTCCGAGATCCCGCGGATCGCAGGCGTGTTCTTCTGGAACCAACCCGGATTCGTTTCGATCGTCCCGCGAATCGTCGCAAGCACATGCTTCCACTCTTCCGAGTCCGTCGCTTCGTTCCACTCAGGAATATTCCCCGAGTTCTCGTAGTCCATCCCGTTGATCATGAAGAGCGACGCGTCGCCGCCATCGTCAACAATCTGATCCGGACCCGATCCGTCAGGCCATGTCAACGCCTGTTTCGTGCACCACCAGTACTCTTCGAGTGTCTCGCCCTTCCAAGCAAACACCGGAGTGCCCTTCGGATTCTCAGGAGTCCCGCCGGTCTCTTCGCGACCGACAACAACAGCCGCAGCAGCGAAGTCCTGAGTCGAGAAGATATTGCAAGAACACCAGCGGACATCCGCGCCCAAGCAAGTCAGTGTTTCGATGAGAACCGCAGTCTGCACAGTCATGTGCAACGAACCCATAATCTTCAGTCCCTTGAGTGGTTTCTTGTCGCCGTACTGTTCGCGAAGCGCCATAAGACCGGGCATCTCGTGCTCCGCAAGACGCAACTCCTTGCGTCCGTGCTCAGCAAGACCAAGATCCAAGACCTTGAACTCCAGCCCATTGATAGAATCGATCGTCAGTGTCGGTGATGTCGCAGTTGCAGTCATTGTTGCATCCTTGATAGGCCCTGCTCAAAAGCGGGCTGGTGTATCCGAGGTCCTCCTCGGCGTAAATCGTTAGTTCACCCTCGCTACAGCAGCGAAAAGTGGTGGCCCGGATGTACTCACATCCGGACGCAATGGATGGAACCGAACCCCCCCGAATCCAGCGTCCTCTAAAAAGCCCGTCATCTCCCCCTCAGAAAATCCCATATGCGTGTGCCCCATCGATCGACGGAACTCATCGTTCGTGTGCTCGCACATGTCAACAATCAACGCGACCCCGCCGCCGCGTTCATTGGTCAGCACGCGATGCATCTCACGCAGCGCATCGACCGGTTGCTCCAAGTGATGCAGCACGAGCATGCACACCGCCGCGTCCACACTCCCCGATTCCATCGGGAGCCCGTCAAGCTCGCCCACCACAAAGTCAACATGATCCGAACGAACCCCAGAGTTGTCCAAGCGTGCACTCGCGCCCGCAAGCATCTCCCGTGAGCGATCCACCGCAACAACCCGCTCCACCCAAGGCGACAACAACTCAGTACAGTTCCCAGTCCCGCACCCAAGATCAGCGACCCTCCAGCGCGGATCAATCAAACTCAGCAGCGCACGATCCGTGAAGTACCGACCAAACAGATCGCTCCGCAAGCCGTCCCACTCGCCCGCATGCTCACCAAAGAACACGCTCGAATCCGAGACCCGATCCGACAACACCGAACGAACACGCTGATCATCCCCGCGTGCATCCGCATGGTCATCAAGCCCGTCCCGGATCGCAAGCCAAATCCCCCGCATCGTTTCAGGAAGCTCATCGAGCAGCACACGATAAAATGTCGCAGGCCCAACACTCCGCCGAACAACCCAACCACCCTCAGCAAGCAGCTTCAGATGACGCGATCCAGAGGACTGCGGAATCTGCACCACCCGAATCAACTCCCCGACCGACAACTCGTGCGCGCACAGCACACGCATCATCCGAAGCCGAATCGGATCGCTCAGCTGACCAAGCATGTCAGCAGCCGAGATCTGGGATTGAATCGTGGTATCAGTCATAAGAACCAGCTATGAGCCATATATCCGGAAATACGGATAAAGCCTAGCCTGTTCTCATCCCCGCGTCAACTCAATGCTGGAAATCAGGTCTATTTCGTCAAAAACCCCGATCGCAGGCAGATTTAGTCATCAACACTCGGCGCGATCGCCAGCGAAGGTCCTGGAGTGATCCCAAGCGCCAAGAAACGCTGATCAAGCTCATCCGATGCCGGATCAAACCAGAGTGCTTGCCGAAGCGCCTTCTCCTCCAGCGACTTGTCCCCGGCCTTGCGAGCAAGATCCGCCATCGCCATATACGGCTCAGCCGATTCCCCGCCACCAAAGCTCATCGCCATACGGATCGCCTGCTTCGCCTCATCCAGCATCCCCGCCTGCTGAGCATACTTCGCAACCCGGAGCTGCCCCGCGACGCGTCCGCCCTCACCAGAGGTCTCCTGGAGCAGATCCATCATGTCCTGAGGACGACCCGCTTGGATAAAGGTATCCGCAAGCCCCTCGATGTATTTGATCTCGCCGGGACGCAGATCATGAGCCGTCGTCAAGTGACCGATCGCTTCGATGTACATCCCAAGACGAGCTTCCGTCATCCCGAGCTGATACTCCGCAAAGTGCGAATGAGGCCGACGATCGACATACTCCTGCCAGAGTTCCAACGATTTCTGGTCGTCCCCATTCTCCGCAGCCGTCCGAGCCTCACGCGACAAATCATTGAGCGCAAGCGTCCGCTTGACCTTCTGCGTAGGTCCACAGCCCGCAATCGCCAGCAGAGCAAACACAAGGCACAGGGTGGTGATAGCAACAATTGATCTTTTCAGCATGCTCGACTCCATAGGTGTATCTGTATTGAATATAGCTCAATGCCCGCAGATGCACCACACCCCAGCGCGGATTCACCAGAACCTGCATCAAATCTACAATCGACCCACGCCGTCGTCCTGCGCCACACCCTCCCAGACGGCACCTCCCATTTCGATTGGCTCATCGAGATCCCCAACCGATCCGATGAGCACCGATTACGAGCGTTCCGGACCGATTCCGACCCCTCCCTGTGGCACTCTGGGCAATTGTTCCCCGTGGAACAATTGCCGGATCACAGAGCGCACTATTTGAGCTATGAGGGACCGATCAGCGGCGATCGCGGATCTGTTCTGCAAGTTGCGTGTGGGGTCTGTGATATGTATGACGCAGCTGAAATTTCGCAGCTCCAGATCCAGATTCATTGGGGTCCAGACGACAAATCGAACGCGAAAAAACTGCGGTATTGCGGAAAAAACATACACGGGCAGGCATGGGAGTTCGGTTGCGACTGATTTGGGCTCGCAAATGTGCGGCAGATTTGATACAGTGGATCCCTGAGGAGGTTCACAGCAATGTCTGGACCATTATTCGATCCGCTCCCGCCCGGATATTCTGGGCCGGTCAAAAAGAACGACTCGCTCCCGGTTGAACCCGAGACTGAGAAAAAGACCGAAAAGCTCGGTCTCGACGATACCCTCCCGATTGATCTCGCAGACTCAGGTCCCGCAACGACGGGCGAAGCACCCAAGCCCAAGATCACGACCTTTGAGCAGCGTCTGAGCGCCAAAAGGCACGAGGATCAATGGGAACGCTCACCCAACGCGACTGGGACAGGCGCGATCCATGTCAAGAGTTTCCACTGTCGGCTGACAGGTGACTCCCTCGAGTTCCTCGATCGTCAGATCAATGAATGGCTCGATGCGCATCCGCAGTACGAGGTCAAGATGGTCACCAGCTCGATGGGGACATGGTCTGGAAAGCTCAAAGAACCCAACCTGATCGTGAATGTGTGGGTCTAAATGCTCATGGCTCGGGGATTAGTTCGCACGCTGATCGCAGTGATTGCACTGGGAGGAATCGTGCGCACTGCACAAGGGTTCCCTGCTCAATCCGTTGAGCCTCAGGCGTCTAAATCTCAAGATCCTCGTGCAAGTCGCGGTGTTGTTCTGCAGAGCAAGCCGATGCCTGAGCTTGATGAGCCGGATGAAAGACTCCTGCGATCTGGTGTCGTGCATCGTGTGATTGATGGCGATTCGGTTGAGCTCTTTGTCGATGGACAGATCGTTGCGTACGAACTCGCTGGCGCGGACGCTCGGGAGATTCTGGATGGTCAAGAAACGCAGCTACGCGGGAGTGTTGAAGCGAAGGTGTATCTCGAAGGTCTGATCGTTGGTGAGCAGATCGCGGTGCTCCCTGATCGGAAGCGAGCGACGGATGCGCGTGGTCGGCTTCGGGGGTATCTGTATCGGATGCCTGACATGATGCTGGTGAACCTAGAAATGGTTCGGGTCGGACATGCGAAGCATGCGCGCGATCCGTTGGGGTTTAACGATACAGTGATGCTCTGGGCGCAGGAGCGAGCGAAGTCGGCACGCAAGGGGGTCTGGTCTCCGACGCCTATTCAACCAGCACCAAATCAGCTAACGGCTGAGGTTCCGGCTGCTTCCGGTGGGCAGTTGGCAGCACAAAATGAACTGAATCGTGCTGAGGGTTCAGCTGAGATCGATGATGCGGATCGTCAAGTTGATCGGGCCGCGAGTTCGACGGATGGAGGGACTGGTCGCGTGGTGTATGTCACGCGATCGGGGTCGAAGTACCATCGGAAGGATTGTCAGCATGCTCGCGCATCGGGGATCGCGAAGGATCGAGATTCGTTGGATGCAGAGTACAAGCCTTGCAAGGTGTGCGAGCCTGATGCGCCGAGGGATGGGGATTGAGATTGACTTGAACTTGGCTTGGTTGTGAGCGAGTCGGGGTCAAAATGCCGATGGAGTGGGCATGTGCGGCATTGTTGGAGTTATTTCAGGGAACCCGATCGATCAGAGCGATGTGCTTGCGATGCGTGATGCAATTGTGCATCGCGGGCCTGATGATGTGGGGTTGATTCAGACGAGATGCGGGACGCTTGGTCATACTCGGCTCAGTGTGATCGATACGAGTGAACTTGGTCATCAGCCGATGACGACGGCGGATGGTCGGTTCTCGATTGTTTATAACGGCGAGCTGTACAACGACGCGGAACTCAGGCGCGAGCTGGGAGCGAAGGGTGTTGTGTTCCGGAGCTCGTGTGACACGGAGACGGTGCTGCAAGCGGTCGCGGCGTGGGGGCTAGAAGCTCGGCATCGACTGCGCGGGATGTACGCGATGGCGGTGGTCGATGTGCAGGATCGCGTGTGCATGCTGGCGCGGGATTCGATGGGGATGAAGCCTTTGTATGTTTCGCGGCTCGGAGGGACGGGCGGAGGATTGCTCTTTGGATCGGAGATCAGATCTGTGCTGGCGCATCCACGCATGGAAGCGAGACCCGATCCGATCACGATGAGTGCGTACTTGACGACGATCCGTCCTGAGTTCGGGAGACGGACATTGTTTGATGGCGTTGAGGGTGTGCAGCCTGGTGAGTGGGCGCTGTACTCGACAGATGATCAACGGCTGATCCAGCGTGTTTCGTGCTGGGATACGAACGGGATTGGCCGTGAGGTTGAGCCGGCGTGTTCTGGAGATCCGAGCGAGACCCGGAAGGTGATTGAGGATTCGATCATCGGTCATCTGCGGACGGATGTCCCGATGTGTTCATTGCTCTCTGGAGGGCTGGACAGCTCGATTATCGCGAAGGTTGCGTTCGAGCAGCTCGGGGAGCTGCGGACATTCTGCGCCGGCGCACGGATTGATGGATTCGACGATGACTTCGCGGTTGCGTCGCGGATGGCGAAGGTGCTTGGAACTGATCACACTGAAGTTGAAGTGGACTCGGATGGTTTTTTGAATCGTTGGCGTTCGATGGTGCTTGAGACTGGGGTGCCTTTGTCGACTCCCAACGAGGTTGCGATTTATGAGGTGTGCGCGGCGCTGCGCCGATCGGGATACACGGTCGCGTTGTCGGGTGAGGGCGCGGATGAGTTGTTTGGTGGGTACGAAGCTCCGATGATGCAGGCGCAGGCGTATGTGGATCACATCCCGGATTCGGATCGGGTCGCGGGGTTGTTTCATCTGCGTTCCAATGCATGGGTGGGGGATGATCTCAAGGGCGCCGTGATGAATGCGGATTGGTTCGCGATGATCGACAGCGATGCGGAACTCAAGGCGTGCTACCAATCGGAGTTCGATGAGTTACGCGGTCAAGCTGATGATTCGATGCAGGCGCATCTGAAGTTTCATCGTCGGATGAATCTACCGAACTTGCTTCGGAGATTGGATTCTGCGAGTATGTTGAGTTCGGTTGAGGGGCGGACGCCTTTCGCGGATTCGGTGGTGGCGCAGTATGCGGAATCGATCCCGATGTCGCGGAAGTTTGTTGGTGGGGGTGGATCGAATCGGACGAAGATCGCGTTGCGTGAAGCGTTTGCTGATGTGCTTCCTGCTGAGGTTGTGGCGCGTCCCAAGGCGAGCTTCCCGCTTCCATTTCAGGAGTGGATGGGTGGGGTTGGTGGACTGCTGGCTCGTTCAGGTTTTGCGCAGGAGTACTTTCAGTCTGAGGCGATCGATACGGTGGCGGGGGATGTCTCGAAGCACTGGAATCTTGCTTGGCCGATGATGAATCTTGCGATCTGGGGGGAGCGTTGGTGGGGTGATCGTGGTGCGGTTGATGCGGTGTTTGAGGAGGCGGGGGTTAGGGCTGATCGGGCTCTGGTGTAGGGGCTGGGGTTGTTTTTCCTGTCTTTCCAGATGGATCGTGTTCTTCGGTTGGTTGGTTGTTCTGGCACCATGTGATTGCTTTGGTGAGTTCTTTGATGCCGCGAGGACCGGACGGGATTTGGTGTCCGATCGCGGGGATGACTCGGACGGTGACTGGGGTGTTTGCTTTGGTGAAGTCGCGCTTTGCGATTGCGTAGGTTTTCTTCCAAGGGTCGCGAGCGCCGGTCATGAGGTAGAAGGGGGTGGGTGATTGGTTTGGGTTTGCTTCGGCGATCTGCGGTTCGTAGTGGCCGCAGATGGGGATGATTCCTGCGAAGAGTTCGGGGTCGGTTTGTCCCATGGTGAGTGCGATGTTGGCGCCTTGAGAGAATCCGATGAGGTAGATCTTGTTGGGGTCAACATTGTGTTTTTGAACTGCGGTACGGATCATGTGGTTGACCATCCACTCGGCTTCGTCTCTGTAGGTCCAGGAGAATCCGCCTTCTCGGAGTGGGCGGAGTGCGTCGGGGGCGATGAGGATCATGTTGAGTTCTTCGGCGGTGTCCTTGAGTGCGTTGAGCATGTCGGCGCCGCGCATTCCTGTGCCGTGGAGGGCGAGGATGAGGGCGGGGGAGTCGGGGGCGTTGTCGGGGATGAAGGTTTTGGGCTCATGATCCTCGGCTTCTTGGATGTAGATGCGGAGTCGCTTGGCGGCGTTTTGCTGGACATCGCTGAGGATCTTGTGGAAGCGTTTGTCGTCGCGGAGTGCGTCGAGGTCTTCGGATTGTTCGAAGGAGCGGACCCCGGTGTATCCGAGATCCGCAGCGGCGGCGAGTGCGTCGAGTGCGGGCTCGGTTTCTCCAAGGCGGGCGTACATGGATCCAAGGTTGAACTTCCAGGTTGAGGATTCTGGGTATCGTTCGGAGAGTTGTTGTGCGGTGTTGAGGGCGGCTTGGTAGCGCTTTGAGTTGACTGATTGGTCGTAGCGGTCAACGAGTTGGCGGTCCGACTGAGCGGCGGAGTTCAATGATGTGATCGCGATGGTGAGGGCGAAGATGAGTATTGAGCGCATGGGTATCTCCTGTTCACAGGATCATACTTGCTGGAGGGTGGCGTGGTTTCATTTGGGTTGTAGAGGGTGTGCGCAATGTGGTTCATTTTGTATTAAGGGAGTCTGCAGGAAGTAGAATGCGGTCATCGCGCTGTGCAGTTGAAGAGATTCTGAACAGCGGGTTTACTCTCGACCGTGCCTGTTTTATGTGGATTTTCGGGGGTTCTGAAGTTCGTGGGTCTGGAGTTGGAACCGGGTTTGGGTACTCTGCGAACAGTGTATTGATGTTTCTATGAGGCCGAGTCGTTTGAGCCTTTGGATTGATGAGTTCTTCATTGATCTTGAACTGAACATGACAATTTGGATGACGGTCGTCAGGATTTGCACGGCTGTAGTTGACTTGATTTGCATTAATCCATGCGTGTGTTGTTGCGTGGTTTGAGTGAAGGGGAGAGATGTGGCGTGGGGAGAGAGCGGGTTCTGTCGCGGGCGGATGTTTGAGCTTCGCGGGGGTACCCTGAAACGGGCGGTCTGTTTGGACGCCCGTTTTATGTTTTTGTATTTGGTTTTGAGAAATGAAAAACCCTCGGGCGATGCCGAGGGTTTTTGAGGTTGCAAGTTGCTGTTGACTTATGCGCGACGGCGGCGTGATGCGATCAGGCCGAGTCCTGCGATAGAGAGGATTGAACCTGGTGCAGGGATTTCGCGGTTGAAGGTGATGGTATCGAAGAGCATGTTCCATGCGCCATCGGTGTTGTACTCTTGGAACTCGACGCGGTAGATGTTGTCCATGTCTGATGACATGGAGAAGACTACTGCACCTGAGTCGAGGTTCGATGGGATGTTGTACATCGCTGTATCGACGACTGCTCCGGAGAGGTCGTATGCGGTGACGATGAAGTCATTGGCTTGAACTTCGCCGTTGAAGAGGAGGCCTTGGACGAGGCTTGCGCCTGCTCCGGCGAGGTTGATGTCGATCGCGACGGTTGGGTTGAGTGATGGGTCACCGGTGCTTGAGCTTGCGTAGACATTGGGTTCGGTTGCGAAATCGACGGCTGGGAATGATGTTGGGAAGCCGAGGACGACGCCTCCTGAGAACTGGATTTGTCCTCCGGCGTAGTCGAGGATTTGTTCTGGTCCTGCGGCGGCGTAGGTGCTTGGGCCGAGCGGTTGGTCGTCGAAGTCGACGGTGTAGGCGATGCCTGCGGATGCGGCGGCGGTGAATGATGCGGTGGCGATCAGTGCAGTGATTGTGTTGTTCATGGTGAACCTCTCTTGATTGTGAACCCCTACGAGCGGGTTCGTGTGTGATTTCCGGATCTGCATGTGCAGAACCGGTCGTGTGAGGTCTAAATATGAGGTCAGATTATTCTCGGACCACCGATTTTGATGAATCGAGAACCAAATTCTTGGTAAATTTCCCCTAACTTCTTTGGAGAAACGAGGGGATTGGGTGGGATCACTGAGTTGTGTGGGGAGTGCGGGGTTTTTGGGTGTAAGTTTATTTTGGGTCTTGGATGTAGAAAATTTGGCCGCTGATGGCGCCGGCTCGTTGTCCGACCTCGGCGTTGGCGGGGTCGCTCAGGTACGCGTCGGCTTTGGCGCGGTCTTCGACGAGGAGTGAGAACCAGACTTGGTTCTGATCGTCGGCGTCTTGGCGGACCCATTCGAGGGTGAGGCCGAAGGGGGGGAGGGTGTGGAGGTTTTCGTCGAAGACTTTGCGCCAGGTGGGGTAGTCTTGGATGGTGTTTTGGACGAGCATTCGGAGTTGTGTGGGCATGGGGGATGGTAGGGGGTGGTGGTCCCGACTGCCCAAAGACCACAAATCACATAACACGCTTAACAGCTAGATTGTGGATTGAATGCTTGATCTCTTGCGTGTGAAATTTCTTTTGCGACCTGGACGGCGCAACAACGCTTCAAACTTTGGATTTTCGTGCTTATATTTTTTTATCCAATTTCTGACTATGTCTATTTGGTTAGGGTCGTTACTCTCGAGCGCGCTGCGCAAAATCTGCAAAAATTCAGCATTCACAGTGTGTCTATATCGTGGCTTGTTCAATATGTGATAAAGACGATAAAATGGACGCAAGTCCATCTGGCTTCTACGACGGTTAATCGCATCTACTGGTGTAGTTTGAAAATTATTCTCGGTTTCAATGCTTGGTAGCTGTTTAGCCATGGGTACTCCATGTGTAGGGCGATATGAGCGGCTAGTGGTATTATCGGTCGCTAGTCAGTGCCAACATTACTGTTTGTCACTGCATGTCTCTCATGGTCTATACGCTGGTCGTCAGACAACAGTTCTGAAAATGTTCGGTGGCCAGCGGCATAGCCAGTTTCTTCAACAACATTTGCAAGTGTATCCATAACCGCTTTCATAGACTCAGAATGGAGCGGAATGGTGCCGTCGTAATTTACCACAGATAAGATCCCCCACGGAGATTCTGCATTGTCAAGTGGCAATGGCATACAACCAATCGCGTCGTATGCTTTCCCGTAATTTCTTCGTATCAGCTTGTCCTTGAGGTATTTAGGTTGTTTCTTGCTGCTGATGGCTACCGATAGATACTGGCCCTTGATGAGGCTCTCGCCAGCCAATGAGCCTGGTTGTAGCCTAGACTTCGAGTCCTTCCATATTGGTAAAGGTCTTTTTTGCGCGTGGAGTTTTTCCTTTGGAAAAGATACAAGGTGAATCAGCTCGGGAGTAGTGTCGCTTATTCGCCAAATAGAAAAATTTATTGATGTTCTAGTCAACTTGGATGCGAGGTTTTTAAGTGGTTCTGAAAGACAAATTCGTAAATAGTCTAGTGCATCTTCCTCAAACACATCAAAAGCGAGTTCTATGTCTTCATTTTCAACTTCTGATTGAACCGTTGCAGCTGGAAGTAAAGAAGAAATTTCGCCAATAAATTCCATCTCATCAAAAAAATATCTCATGGCTATACTGAATTCGTCCCAGACTGCATCTGCATCGTGTCTGCGGGCAATTTTTGACAGCAAATCTCTAAATTGTTCTGTGCCAGTAAGCGCTGCAAGCCTGACTCGGATTCCATACCCTATGCCATATCGTTTTAACAATGGCTTTGTAACATAATATTCTATCAAAAAAGCTACTAGGATGCCTATAAATATTGAGCCGCCAACAAAACCGATGCCGCTAATTACTACTGCGTCGAGCCAAGTTATTCCGAGGCGATTTTCTCCTCCAACTTGTGCGCCAAGGGCAGCCAAAATTACAGATATTGATGAGCCTCCGACCAATCCTTTTACATATGCAAGCGGGTCTTGTCGGCGGCGAAAGGCATAAAACATTGCGGCGCCTGCTAACACAAAACCAAATCCAATAAAAAATATCCAAATGGCTAAATCTGGCAAAATAAATTGTGCTTCTTGAGTCGTTGCAACAATTTGATTTGACTGATTTTCAGTGTTTTGTATCATAATTTGAGTATAATTGATTTCGTGATGATACTGAAGGGAAATAAAAAAGTATCTATTTTTGCTTAGTTATCGGGCGGCTTACCACTCCGGTCCACCGGTATACCGACCATAAATATCTGCCATGGCTTGGACCATTTCGCCTAGGGTGCAGTTGGCGAGGGCGCCTTCTACTAAGGCTGGCATGACATTCTTGTTGGCTCGCGCATCCTCGCGGATGGTTTCGAGGGCGGCTTCGACTCCGGCATCATCACGGCGTTGTTTGAAGTCGGCGAGGCGTTCGTTTTGGACGGTCTCGACTTCTTCGGAGATAGTGAGGATGTCGATTGGGCGTTCTTCGTTGTCGTCGGTGTATTGGTTGACTCCCACGATGATTCGGTCTCCGGCTTCGCATTCTTCGGAGAAGCGGTAGCTTGCTTCGGCGATCTGTCGGCGGAAGTAGCCCTTGTGGATGCCTCCGACGGCGCCGCCTTCGTCGATGGTGCTCGTGGTGGCGTGTTCTGATTTCCAGGGGCCTCGTCCCATGTTGTCGATTTCTTCGATGTAGGCGAGTGCTTCGGCTTCCATTTTGTCGGTGAGTTCTTCGATGAAGTAGGAGCCTCCGAGTGGGTCGGTGGTTCTTGTGACTCCGGTTTCGTGTGCGAGGATTTGTTGGGTGCGGAGGGCGACGGTGACGGCTTGTTCGGTTGGGAGGCCGAGGGTTTCGTCCATGGAGTCGGTGTGGAGGGACTGGCAACCGCCGAGGACACCGGCCATGGCTTGGTAGGCGACGCGGACGATGTTGTTGAGTGGTTGTTGCTCGGTGAGTGAGCAGCCTGCGGTTTGGACATGGGTTTTCATGAACCATGAGCGTTTGTTCTTGGCGCCGTAGCGGTCGCGCATCATGCGCGCCCAGATTCTGCGTGCTGCGCGGAGTTTGCAGATCTCTTCGAAGAACTCGTTGTGTGCGTTGAAGAAGAAGGAGAGGCGTGGTGCGAACTCGTCGACATCCATGCCTCGGATGAGGCAGGCTTCGACATATTCCATGCCATCTCTCAGGGTGAAGGCGAGCTCTTGTGGTGCGGAGGATCCGGCTTCGCGGATGTGGTATCCGGAGATGGAGACGGAGTTCCATTTGGGGAGGTGTTGTGATTGGAACTCGATGGTGTCGACGACGAGTTTGGTGGAGGCTTCGGGTGGGTAGATGAACTCGTTTTGTGCGTGGAACTCTTTGAGGATGTCGTTTTGGAGTGTGCCTCCGAGGGTGTCCCATCCGATGTTTCGTTGTTTGGCCATCGCGAGGTACATTGCCCAGATGACACAGGCGGGGCCGTTGATGGTTTGGGAGACGGTGACTTGGTCGATGGGGATGTCTGCGTAGAGGCGGTGCATATCTTCGATGGTGTCGATTGCGACGCCGCATTTACCGACTTCACCGATGGAGAGCATGTCGTCGGAGTCGCGTCCCATGAGGGTGGGGAGGTCGAAGGCGGTGGAGAGACCGGTGTTTGCTTTGGTTGAAGTCTTTGCGGCTTCGAGAAGATATTTAAAGCGTCTATTTGTGTCATCTGCGGAACCGAAGCCTGCGAATTGGCGCATAGTCCAGAGGCGCGTTCTGTAGCCTTGCGGGAAGAGTCCTCTGGTGTAGGGGAACTCTCCTGGATCATTGATATCTCTATCGAAGTTTTGAAGGGAGACAGGAAGGTTGTCGGGTGTGTAGCTCGGGTTGAGCGCGATGCCTGAGATGGTGACGGCGTGCGGGTCGATGGTTGTGTTGTCGATTCCGTTGTCGAGACTGTTGTCGAGACCGGGGCCGGTAATAGAGGTGTTGTTTGACATGATGTGTTCCAGTTTTGGGGTTGACAGTGTGTAATGGTATGTCTTCCCGGTCGTCTGGGGGGATTTGGGGGTTTTGGATATGTTTGGTGGGTTTGTCTTGTGGTGCTCGTGGATCTGGGATAGTTTTTCTGTGAGCCTTGCAGATGTGGCTTGGCTTTATTTATGGTTCGTGGGTTATTACACAGGAGGTCGAAATGAAATCGACTACAGCAACAGGATTGGTATTGTTCGGACTCGCAGGGAGTGCGTTGGCATCCAATACCCCAACGAAGCTTGATCCGACTTCGGCAAACATTGAGCATGTGGCTCATATTTACTTCAATGTCGCGACTGGCGAGAAGCTGACCACGCTGTTGGATCAGGGTGATGCGCAGCGTCCGGTTGATGGCGAGGAAGGATCAGAGATCTGGATCGTCGCGGGGACTGGGTGTGAAGCACAGGGTGACACAACGGGCTTCTTCTACCAGATGGATGATCCGTCGGATACCTCGACGCTGCACCAGTTCTTGTTTGACTGGGGTGATATCGAGATGGACACGGTCGTTGATTGTGTGCAGATCCACTGGATTACTGATCACAAGGATACAGATACCGACAGCGACGGGTTTGCTGACGGGATCGAAGGGTTCGCGGGAACCTGGACTTACTGGGACGCGCTCAATGGTCGTGCTCCAGAGTTCGACTCGATCGCGCTCCCGATTGTCTCGCTTGGATTCTTTGGACTCCCTGGCGAGTTGTCTGATACTGCTGATGCGACTGTTGCGCTCTACACGGCTGATGTGGACCTTGGCGCATCGTTCGGGACTTCGCTGGTCTTTGAGATCGGTGATACCGATGGCGATCTTCAGGGTGCAGCGGTGCACAACTCTGAGCTCGATGAAGAGTTCAATGGGTTGCCTGGTGTTCCTGATATCGATCCCGATGGGAACGGTCTGGCGGACTGGGGTTGGTCGTTGATCTTTGATCAGCCTGGCACGGTTGATGTTGACAACGCTGATAGCGATTCGGATCCGACGACAGGTATTGATGGCGATCCGCTTGCGCTTGAGACTGCAGGTGTTGTGTTTGGTGTTTCATCGCCTTCACATGCTGAGTTTGACACAGTGTCGGCTACTTGGGAGTTGATTCCAGATGGTCCGACAGCTGGTCTGACCGAGGATATCTTTAATACGGCTCATCTCGACTCGAACAGTGACATCATTATGGACGGTCCTTGGTTCTTCGGCGGGTTTGCGTGTACGCAGCCTGGTGAGCCTCAGGGGTCTGGGTATGTGCCGTATGCGGCGTTCCAGGTCACGCTGTATGGTCCGACGACTGTTCACTGTTGCCCGCCTGACTTGAACTGTGATGGTGCGATTGACTTCTTTGATATCTCGTTCTTCTTGACCAACTCGGTCGATTACAACGGCGATACGATCTTCGATTTCTTTGATATATCAGCGTTCTTGACAGATTTCGGTGCTGGCTGCCCGTGAGTGAACTCTGATTGAATGTGACCACTCGATCCCTTGCGGCGAAAGCCGCGAGGGGTTATTTCGTTATTGCACAGGAAGGATTTGGATATGAAAGAGTTGATTGTGAACGGGTTGGTATTGGTGTCGGCTTCGGGGCTTTCGGTAGCGGCGGGGAGTTCTCCGGTGGAGCTTGCTCCGGATGCGGGAGCGGTGGAGCATGTTGCGCATATTTACTACAACATCGCAACGGGCGAGAAGATCACGACCTTGCTGGCTGATCAGGATGCTCAGCGTCCGGTTGATGGGACTGAGGGGCTCGAAATTTGGATCCAGGATATTGGTCAGCAGTGTATTGATTATGGGTACACGACCGAGTTCTACTATGTGATGGATGATCCCGATGATACAGCGAGTCTTCACGAGTACCTGTTTGATTGGGGAGAGATGTCCTTTGACACTGTTGTGGATTGCGTGCAGATTCATTGGTTGACGAATCATCAGGATTCAGATTCGGATAGTGATATGCAGGCTGATGGTGTGGTGGGCTTTGCAGGGACATGGACTTACTGGGATGGTTTGAATGGAGGTGACGGGGCAGAGTTTGATTGCATTGCATCGCCGTTGATTTCGCTTCAGTTTCACAATCTGCCGGGGGAGCTGACTGATCCAAGCGGTTCGAGTATTGCGTTGTATACAGCGGATATTGATCTTGGTACAGCTGGGGATGGGGGGAGTTCTTTGGTCTTTGAAATTGGTGATACTGATAGCGATCTGCAGGGGGCATCGGTTCATAATAATGGTATCGGTGTGTTTTTCTATTATGACGCAGGTATACCTGGGGCTACTTTTGGAGATCCGAACGCGAACGGGCTCGCGAACTGGGGTTGGTCGTTGATTTATGATCAGCCCGGGACTGTGGATGTTGACAACGCGGATGGTGACAACGACCGGGAAACTGGTATTGATGGCGATCTCAATGCGCTTGCAAGTGCTGGGGTCGTGTTTGGTGCTCCGAATCCGGGGCATCCGGAGTTTGATTCGGTGAGTGATTCTTGGAGTTGGGTTTCAGATGGACCAACTGCTGGGCTGACTTACGATCTGTTTGCATCCGCTCATGTAGACGGATCCAGCATTATTACGGATGGGTCCTTCTACTTTGGTGGGCTGGACTGCTCAGTGGGGGAACAGAGTTATGTTCCCGCGGCGATGTTCCAGACTGTTCTGTATGGGCCGTTTGATGGGGGGCCTGGTTGTGTTACCCCTGCGGATTTGAATAGTGATGGCGAGATTGATTTCTTTGACATCTCGTTCTTTTTGACCAATATGGTCGATTACAACGGTGACACGGTATTTGACTTCTTTGATATCTCGCTGTTCTTATCGGAGTTCAGTTTGGGCTGTCCGTGAAGGTAAATATTTGGTACAATATATATTGTGAACATGATTTTGAAAGAGGCAAGGCTATGAAGATGAACACTGTGATTGGGATTGTGCTCGCGGCTGGGATTGCTGGCTCTGCGGGAGCGAATGAAACTCCGACAAGGCTTGAGCCTGCTGTTGGGAAGCTGAATCATGTGGCGCATATCTACTTTAATGTTGCGACGGGT
Source organism: Phycisphaerales bacterium (assembly GCA_051252395.1). Classification (GTDB taxonomy): domain Bacteria; phylum Planctomycetota; class Phycisphaerae; order Phycisphaerales; family UBA1924; genus UBA1924. Next base: position 418,405 of record JBPOFX010000001.1, read on the forward strand.
GAGAAGATCACGACCTTGCTTGGGGCGCGTGATGCTCAGCAGGGGGTCGATGGGGTTGAGAGTTCAGAGATCTGGGTGCAGACGACGGCGGCGATGTGTGCCGACAATGGATATACGACTGAGTATTACTACGATATGGATGATCCGGAAGATCCCTCGACTCTGCATGAGTTCTTGTTTGACTGGGGGGATATTGCGATGGACACGGTGGTGGACTGTGTGCAGGTCCACTGGGTGACGAATCATCAGGATACAGATGCTGATGGAGATATGCAGGCGGATGGAGTCGTTGGCTTCGCTGGGAACTGGACCTACTGGGATGCGATGAATGGGCGTGATCCGGCATGGGGTTGTATTGCAAATGCACTGATCTCTTTTCAGTTGCATAGCTTGCCTGGTGAGTTGTCGGATCCGCTTGATGAGGAACTTGCTTTTTATACGGCAGATATTGATCTTGCCGGATCATTTGGTCATTCGATGACCTTTGAAATCGGCGATACCGATGGTGATCTACAGGGTGCTGATTTTCATAGTTATCGATTGGGTGATCAATTCAATACCCTTCCGGGCATCCCCGACATTGACCTTGATTTGAATGGTTTAGCAGATTGGGGGTGGTCGTTGATTTACGATCAGCCTGGAACTGTCGATGTCGATAATGCGGATGGGGACAACGATCATACAACGGGGATCGATGGAGACATCCTGGCGCTCGCGACTGCTGGGGTCGCGTTTGGTGCTCCGACTCCGGGGCATGCTGAGTTTGATACGGTTACGCACTCATGGAGTTGGGTCTCTGATGGACCTACTGCTGGTCTTACGGAGGATGTGTTCAATACTGCAAGTATCGATTCGAACAACAGCGTAGGGATGGATGGACCTTGGTTCTTTGGTGGTTTTGATTGCTCTCCTGTTGAAGGGGGCTATATCCCTGCGGCGATGTTCCAGACTGTGTTGTATGGGCCCGGTGGGGATGTGTGTTGTTGTCCAGATGTGAATCAGGACGGGGCATTGGATTTCTTTGATGTCTCGTACTTCTTACAGAATACGGTTGATTACAACAACGATACAGTGTTCGACTTCTTCGATATCTCTCTGTTTTTGAGTGAGTTTGGTCAGGGGTGTCCGTGACCCTGATTTGTTGTGAGTATTCGTCCGTTTGATTGAGATCATTCGGATGGTGTGGCAAGAAAACGCCCCCCGATGCGTGCATCGGGGGGCGTGTGTTTTTGAGGTATGCTCTGCTCGGATTGGCTGGTTATGGGCAGCCTGCAGAGAAGAGAGTGAGGAAGGTGCTGATGTCGAAGAAGTCCCAGGCGCCGTCGTTGTTGAGGTCGGCTTGGACATCCTCGTTGGCATAGAAGTTGAGGAATGCGCTGATGTCGAAGAAGTCGAGGATGCCGTCGTTGTTGTAATCGATCGGGCATTCGACTGGGTTGTTGCAATCAGGCGCGGTAACACAGACTTCGATCGAGCAGCACTCGGAGAGGTCTTCGGTGTGGAGCGTGAGGAGGAAGCATGCTTCTTGTCCTGCAGGCACGCCGCAGATGGTGACGGTCATCGTCTCGGTTCCGAAGTTGACCATTGGTGGGAAGTCCCAGCGGTTTGGGTCAACATTTCCAGTATCGATGGTCATCCCTGCGGTAAGTGGGGAGAGGAATGAGTAGTAGATGGTATCTCCGCTGAGGTTGTCAACATCGAAGGTGTAGGTGAAGCATCCTGAGCCGTCGGATGCGCATTCGACGGATTCGTCATGGATCTGAGCACAGTCGCATTCTGGGATGATGATGCACGGATTGATGGTGCAGCATTCTTCAAAGTCCGCGGTGTTGAGGCTCATGATGAAACAGAGTTCTTCTCCTGGGAGTCCGCCGTTGAAGGTGATGGAGACGGTGGTGGTGTCGCCGTCAAGGAGGACGGATGGGAGCGTGATGAGTCCGGATGGGACGACTGTGGTTCCTCCGGATGGGAGGATGAGGAGGTGGGCGACATCTTGACCTGAGTTATTGGTGAGGTCGAAGGTGTAGGTGTAGTTCCCGGAGTCGTCGAGGTCGCAGAGGATCTCGCCTTCTGTGATGGTCGCACATGGATCATCGAACGCTTCTGGGCAGGAGATCTCGACTGATCCGAGTCCGGACTTGTCTTGGAAGAGGATGTCGGCGTCCATGTCGATAAGCAGTGAGTTGGCGACGGCGCCACCTGCTTGTGGGAGACCTTGGATGCCGTAGACATTGGGTCCGACTCCGTTGGTGTTGAGGATCATCGCGTCGCTGGTGACCCAGACGCGGTCGTCTGGAGCTGCGGCGTAGGAGTAGTCCACTCCACCTGCGGAATCGGTGCTGTTGCTTGCGCCTGATCCGACGGAGAATGCGTTGGATGAGGGGACCCAGCGATCGTTTTCGCAGACATACTCGAGCGCACGCGACTGGTGTGGCGCGGTGTTGAAGTATCCGGTGTCTGGATCAGACTGCATGGTGCGTTCGGCGATCATCATTTGTCCGAGTGGACCAAAGGCGATGTCGGAGACTGGGTTGGAGTAGTCGTTGAAGAGTGTTGGGACGGTGATTTCGAGTTGTTCGGTTCCTGCGATGAACTCGCCTGCGGCGTCGTATGCGACGGACCAGACTTCGTTGAAGGCTGGGATGGAAGGCGAGGCCATGTCTTCGACCCAGAGGGAGTAGTAGACTCGTCCGTTGAAGGATTGGACGGCCCATACGCGTTCTCCGAGACGGGCGGCGCCTTCTTGGTCACCGACTTCTGGGGTGCAGTCTGAGACGATTCCGGTTGCGTGGTCCCAGGTGCTGAGGCAAGTGCCTGCGGCGTCGATGCGGTAGATGCGGCCGTCTTCGAAGTTGGATACATAGACCATTTGCTTATCGACATCGAAGCAGAGGTTTCCGAGGTTTGGGTAGGACTCACCGATCCCGTTGGATGCGGCGATGACCGGATCGCTGTTGTTTGGAAGTGCTGCAAAGACGGTTGCAGCTCCGGTGACTGCATCGACCTTGTAGACCTGTCCTGGTTGTCCTCCGATCGCTCCGATTGCGTCGGAGAGGTAGATCGAGGTGTTGGCGACATAGACATTCCCGAGGTCGTCGAGAGCGACGCCGAAGACTTGGCCCATCTGGCTGCGTGTCCAGTCTGGATGGCTGTAGATCCCGACGGGCCAATCGACTCCGACGGGGGCGGTGGTTTGTCCTGTGAGGTCGTAGGCGTTGAGGACGCCTTGGGCGTCGCTTGTGCGCCACTGCGTTGCCATGGCGACTTGATCGCCTCCGAATGCTTGGTATTCGTCGGCTTGGAACTGCGGTCGTGCGCCGTCGCATTCACCTGGTCCGAAGTCGGCGAGTGAAGTGGTGGTGATCGCTGCGGACAGAACGGCAGCCGTCTGTATTGTTCGATACATTTTTTACCCCTACTGAGTTGGCGATGCGTTGACTACGCATCGGTTTTGGAACGGGTGTCTAAAAATCTGGACACCTTGGCGTGGATCGTTATCGATTGAATACCGATAACTGCGCATTCCAATGTATCTCAGGGACCGGTTCTACGCAAGGAGAATGGGATAAACAGACAGAAAACCATCTTTCATTGGTTGTAGAGGGGTTGTAGAGGACTCTTGATTGAAGGGATGGGGGGGGCTCTGGGAGTGGTTGATACTCGGGAGTCAGGAACTGTTACTTCCGATAATGGCTTGGCAAAAGTCTGATGATTCGGAGATTTCGGTCTCATGTGATCGAGGAAAGTCTGTATACTCGGACCAAGTGGGTGGAAGTATTCTGTTTGTGTACACGGCTCGATTCCGAGCGCGTAGACAGGTCCCGTCGCGGATCACAATCACCTCTTTTGGATGGAGATTTCGAGAATGGTCATCAAGAAAACGACTGTGGTAGCTCTTGCAGCTACCTTCTGTATCAGCTCACTGTCATTTGCGGATGAAGCAAGCGTTCGAGCTCACTTGGCTAACGCTGAGTCTACTGCATATCTGCAACACGCCGACACTCGTCTGGAGCTCGTTGAACTCGGAAAACAAGCACCTTCGGATGCGTTGGTGTTTCAGAAGTACATTGGTGATCTTCCGCTCCACGGCGCCCATATCTATGTGATCGAGAATGACGACGGCACAGTGGCACAGGTCTTTGATGATTCGACTGAACAGCTGGCGTTGCGTGCAGGACCTGTGAATATCGAGCAGGGTGGAGCCGTGGTGTTGGCTGAGGCGCTTTTGCCCAACGCGATTGAGTCAGACGCGAAGCAGGTTTGGTTCCGTGATGGGAACGAAGCGGTTCTCGCATGGGAAGTGACGACTTCGCTTGAAGATCTTGGATTGCCTGCGAGTCCGACACACTTTGAGATGGTGGTTGATGCGGTCACTGGTGAGGTGCTGTCGGCGCGACAGATCGACACCAAGACTTATGAGCCTGGCTCACCTGAAGCTGCTGATGGGGTCTTCCCTCGTATTGTGATCAACAACACGATCGGTGCGCAAGGCTCGCGGGATTACGCGGCTCCGTTTGATGCGGTCATCAGTGTATCTGTTGGATGTACTGGTACGCTCATTACTCCGAATGTGGTCATCAGTGCGCGTCACTGTGGGATCGGGGCTGGTACGCTCATCCGATTCGGTGACAACTCCAATAGCCCTGCCTTCACGGTCTCGGTGCAGTCCTCGATTCTTCCTGATGGAAGCGGATCGCTCCTCGACGGCGGTGATGTGTCTATTCATGTTCTGAACTCGTCGGTTCCTGCGAATATCGCTGAACCGATGCGTCTGATTGATGAGACGGATGACCTTGAAGGCATGCTCGCTGTGACGCTTGGGTATGGGTATAACGGGCTTGGGAGTTCTGGCCATGGATTCTCTTCTGATGGACGCCGATGGGGTGGTGAGAACATCATCGATGCGTACGGCAGTCCGGCAAGTAATAGCGGTACCAACATCATCTCGACGGACTTCGACAACGGGACAGGTGGTGCAAACACCATTCCAAGCAGCAGCTCGACCCCGCTTGAGTTTGAAGCGACCACCGCGCCTGGTGATAGTGGTGGCCCCGTCTTGGTTCAGTTCGGTAGTGAGTGGGTCATCGCAGGTGTACTCTCTGGGGGCACATCGAGCACGAGTGTGTACGGCGATATCTCTTGGTGGACAGGGACTGCGATTTATCGTGACGCGATTGAGACACAGGGCGGCGAGTTCGTTACCGGCCTTGAGATTCTGTTCCCGGATGGGCTTCCTGACCTGCTCTCTTCGGTTGGTGGTGAGACACTGAGAGTCGATGTTGTGCCTTCGCTTGCAGACCCTCTCGTTCCAGGCAGCGGCGCATACTTTGTTGATACAGGGTCTGGGTTCCAGCAGTACCCGCTGGTTGCTGACTCGGCAACGAGCTTTACCGCGACATTCCCAGTTCCTGCTGAGTGTCCGACGAATGTGGAGTACTACTTCTCGTTTGATCTTCAATCTGGAACGAGCGTGACCGCACCTGCTTTGGGGGCCGCGGGTGCGTTCAGCGTGCTGTCTGCGGATCAGGTGGACATGGATGACCTGTATGACTTCGAAACTTCTGTCGGCTTCTCGGCGGGAGCTCCTGGTGACAACGCGACGACGGGAGTCTGGGTACGCGTGAATCCGATCGGTACGGATGCACAGCCTGAGGATGACAACACAGCGAGCGGGACCATCGCTTGGGTAACCGGCCAAGGCAGTGCTGGGGGATCAGTCGGTGAGAATGATGTCGATGGCGGCACGACCTCGCTCGTGAGTAATCTGATCGACCTGACCAACACGGAGTCAGCGACGATCTCGTATGCTCGCTGGTACTCGAATAATGCTGGTGCGTCGCCGAACGCGGATGTGTTTGAGGTGTTTGTTTCGGATGATGATGGCCAGAACTATGTTCCTGTTGAGACCGTCGGACCCTCAGGTGCAGGGACATCGGGCGGCTGGATCGAAGCTGGATTCAATGTCGGCGACTTTGTTGATCTGACTTCGATGGTCCGCGTCAAGTTCGTCGCGAGCGATCTCGGTGACGGCTCGATTGTGGAGGCGGGGATCGATGATGTACGCATCTTCGGCGTTTCGTGTCTCACGAATACTTGCCCTGCTGATCTCAACGGCGACGGCGTGCTCGATTTCTTCGATATCTCAGAGTTCCTCACCCTCTTTGGTCAGATGGATCCGGCAGCGGACTTCAACCAAGATGGTGGCTATGACTTCTTCGATATCAGTGCATTCCTCTCAGCGTTTAGTGCTGGATGCCCTTGATGAACGCATAGCTCGGTAAATCACTCGCAAATGGACAAGGGACCAGCATGATTGCTGGTCCCTTTGTTTTTAGGGCTTGCTTGTTGCCATTCCTTGCAGAATGACGGGAATGGGCTGACCCGGACTCGAACAATCTCATCCGGTGGGGCCGAATCAACGATTAGCGAGAGTAGTGGCGCAAAAAGCGTCGCACAGTTCAAGAGCCTGATGAGCACTGATCCGCAACACTGCAGGCTCTTGGCTGGTTGGCAGCATCTGTCTCGAGAATCGCGGGCCGCAATACTAGCGATTGTTGAAAACTTGTCATGATTTGATCAGCCGATGGATTATGGACACCCAACTGAGAATGCGGCAATGAAGTCACTGACATCGAAGAAGTCGAACTGCCCATCGCCATTGAAATCTGGTGCGCCGTTCAAGAATCCGCTGATATCGAAGAAATCAAGCACTCCATCGCCGTTGATATCCGCGTCACATACAGTGATGCAGTTGTACGATCCGACATTCCACGCATCACTGTTGCCTCCCGCACTTGAGAACTGGCCCCCCGCATAGAGCGTCCCATCAGCGGCAATGGTGGCGTCCCAGACAGAAGTCTGGATCGCTGGGATCATCCCGCTCCCCAGTGCTGACCATTGATCAGCAGAAGGATCATACATCGCGATGTTATTGGATGGGACCGAATCCACCATATGAAAGAACCCCGACAAGATGACCTTCCCCTGAGCAGTCGTCTCTAGATCCCAAGGCGACCATCCGCTCAGCCCGTTGAATCCATCACCAACCGCAGACCAAGATGAACCGTCCCAGATCGCAATCCCGTTGCAAGCAACCCCACCCGCTTCTGTAAAGAGCCCCCACGACCATTAGATCACCATTGCGGAGCAGTGTCATCGCGCGTGGAACATTGTTCACTCCAGTCCCAAGCGGGTTCCATTGCACGCCGTCCCAACTCGCGATCCCACGCATGGGGACTCCGTCTACCTGCGTGAAGTTTCCGCAAGCAATGATCTCGCCCGTTGGCATCTCAATCAAATCACGCGCAATCGTCGGACTCGGCTCTGGTGTGAACCAACCTGCAAACCCTCCGCCCAAGGTGTTGGATCCCATCTTCGTCCACAACTCCCCGTCCCATTGAGCGATTCCCCACGCTGGAGCATCGTCCGCTTGCAAGAATGATCCCGCCGCGATTAGATCACCATTGCTCACACTCAGCAACGCCCGGCACGATCCCGCATCAAGCCCGCCACCAAGCGCCGACCACTGCATCCCATCCCACTTGGCGATCAGCCCAGCGCTAACACCACCTGCGTTAAAGAACTGGCCTCCCGCGATGAACGATCCACCCGGGAGAGCGAGAATCGTTCGCACAAACCCATCAACCCCGTTGCCGGGCTGTGACCAGGAAGATCCATCCCAGATCGCTATATGATTGACAAGCTGCCCATCGATCCCGCTGAGTGAACCACCAAAGACAACCGAGCCGCGCACCCATACGCCGCGGGCCCGCCACCGGTCCCAAGAGGCGACCAATCACAGTCTCCGCCTGCAGCGAGAGAGGTAGCGAGTAGTGTGACTAAGAGAGCGTTGTGTTGTTTAGTGAACAATTTGTTGATTTCCTTTCTGAGTGCACGAAAAGGGCTATGTTGTCTGATGGAATGCGCACGACTGTGGGCATCGAGAACATGTTCTCTCTTGACTTATGGACAATCTGACGCAAAGGCATCAAGAAACGCGCTGACATCAAAGAAGTCCCACGAACCATTGCTTGTGATGTCAGCGGAAATGTCATGTGCTGCGAATGCCGACAAGAAACTTGATATGTCGAAGAAGTCCAGAACGCCATCTTTATTCATATCAGCCATGCAATCCGATGAGCACTCTTGCTGTCGTTGTGTGATCCCTGAGCTCAGATCATTGGATTGACCCGCCGCCCATAGTTCCCCGTCTACAGATGCCATCCCCCGGAACCAGGTTCCATAATCGACCAGCGTAGATTCAGGGACTTCGGTCCATGCAATCCCATCCCAGTGCAGAATCAGCGAGTGTGGATAACCATCACCGAAGGTCTTGGTTCCAGATGCGTAGATATCATCGCTGGATCGAGCCGTGATTGCTCGGAGTTCGGCGCTGTGTTCAAAGATTGGAACAGGGATGTTACTCCACGCATTCCCGTCCCAGTGCAGTATGAGCGGGATCGTGACCTGTCGGGCGATATCGTAATCGAAACCCGCCGCCCAGGCATCGTCTGTAGTAAGGACTTCAATCGATTCAACACTAGAAAACTGAACAGAATCGACAACTTGCGTCAGGTCATACTGTGACCACTGTGAGCCGTCCCAATGAATCATCATTGCCGCAGGGCCAAACCCTGTTCCGCTTTCTTGGGCAACCCCGCCTGCCCATGCGTCATCCTCGTTTGCCCCCTCGATTGCACGGATGTGGTTATAACTCCGACCGCCTGTCTCTGCAAGGGGTGGCACAAATACGACCTCCCAATGATCGCCGTTGAGCCTTGCTGCGAGCGGATAACTCGAAGCGGCTGGTGGCGGGAGTTCTGAGTGTTTGCTGCCGCAAGCCCAGATATCATTTCCTGCTCTCCCGATCGCTCGGAACGCACTCCCGCCTTGAATCATGGGCGATTGCATCAGTTCCCAGCTCCAGCCATCCCACCACATCGACTGTGCTTGGGAAGGTCCTGAATCGGGGTTGTATGTTCCGATTGCTATCGCTTCATCTGTACCTATCGTGAGTACATCTGACAAGCTCTGTGACTCACGGAGCGTGCTCGGCTGAGGCGCATCGATATGAGACCAGCTGCTCCCATCCCAACGTGTGATGTAGTTGAAAGTCTGAATCAAAACAGGAAAGTCAAAGATAAACTGCTCACCGACACTCCAAACAGTGTCCGTTGATGATCCGTCAATCCCGAAAAGTAGGATGCTTCCCTCAGGGTTGGGCGTAGGTTCCAATTCCCAATCACAATTCTGTGCGTTACAGACGGTGGATGTGAGTGCAAGAATGCTGAGGTAAACGGGTTTCATGACCAAATGTCCTTTCGATATACTTGGAATCCGATTATATATTGTGGTATATGCAGTTCTGACTACTGCATTCCAGAGTGTGTTGAGCATCACGGACACCCTAAGGCAAAGGTATTAAGGAACGCGCTGATATCAAAGAAATCCCATGAGCCGTTATTTGTGATGTCTGCTTGGGGCTCGTGTGCTGCATAAGAGGTCAGGAAGATTGATACATCGAAGAAATCCAGCGCACCATCGTCGTTCATGTCAGGCATACAGCCGCTGCTGGTGAGGGCTATGCACTCAGAGAACTCTGAAGTGTTCCCGGTTTGGGTGTCGGTTGCAGTCGATGTGAGGACCCATCCACCCGGAACATCGGTGCTGAGTATGGTCATCATGGTTGCGAAGCCCGAGGAGTCTGTGGTCACTGTGTGCGTTCCGAGGAAGATTTGGCCTTCGCCAAATCCGCTGGGATCGCATTGGGGAGACGCGAAGAACTCAACACTGAACTCAGTGAACGGTATGCTCTCGAGCATTGCGTTGATGTTGATGCTGCTGCCGGTTGTTTCAGCGCTCATGATTTCGGGGTAGTTCTGGAATGCGTTGCCTCCTTGAGTATCGGTATCCATTGGATCATTTGGTGTTGGGCCGCTAGTACCCGACCACGGGAGCAGGTCGATCCCGAGGCGGGTGTTGGAGTGGATGGAGTTCCCGGAGATCTGGCCACCTATGGTCAGTGGTCCAACGACAATGCCAGTGGTATCTGTGAATGCGATGGTGTTGCCTTGTCCCGGTTGCGTGCCGCCGACGAGTGTATCACGAAGGGTGTAGATCCCTGTTGATTGTGCAAGTGCGATCCCTTGATAGGTGTGGATCGGAGATTGTCCAGTCGCGTCGGTACCGATGAGATTGCCTTGGATGGTCACACCCATGTTGTCGGCGTTGATGGAGTTGACACGGATCGCAGTGCCGAAAGTAAGGCCGTTGGCATGGTTGACGCCTTCGACATACAGACCCGAAATGAGGTTGTCAATGATGGTGGTATTGAATGAATCTCGAACTTCGATTCCGTTTGGGCCTCTCTGGCTGACTCCGCTCATACCGTCAGCGGTGGTTCCGATGTAGTTGCCTTGGATAAGGGTATCTTGTGCAAAGTTGACCAGGATGCCTTCCCCGGTTGGAAATCCTTCTGTGCCGTAGGATCCGAATCCGCTGATGACATTGCGCTCCTCGGGTGTCGTCCCACCGATCCGGTTTCTTGATGGATAGTGCGTGAAGTCAGTACCGGCGATACGGATACTTCTGATCTGGTTTCCTATCACGATGTTGTCGTCGGCCCATGAGAGGATGTCGATGAAGTTGAGGTCATTTTTCTCTTCTGGGCTAGTTCCACCGATGATGTTATTGGTTGCGATTGGTTCTTGCCACGCCGCACCGATCTCAACCCCGAGGGTCTTGCAACCGATGACCCGGTTGTGATTCCCGCGGATCTCGATGGACGGAGTCCGCAAGGCGACATGCCCCATCCCTTCGATCACGCAGTTATCCGCAGCGATGATGAGCGCGGGGTGTCCCCAGCCGTTGACTTCAAAGCCATAAGCGCCGACCTCGGGACCGGTTGGATTGGTGTCGCCGATGTTTCTTTCCTGGGATGAGAAGTCAATCGTTGTTTCGTCATCGGTAATGAACCAGAGCCCATATTCGAGTCTTAGTAGGGCAACGCCGTCGCCGGTCCAGAACTCAGATTCTGGGATTGCGAACTCAATCGTTTGTGGACCCGGAGTGTTATTCGCGGCAAGGGTCGCTTCACGCATAGAAATCTTGCCATCTGGTCCGGGGAGGTCTTCGACTGTGACGGTTGTTAGCGTATCTGAGATGTCGTCGATCGTGTTGACGGTAATGACTTGGGCGAGTGAAACAGTCGAGATCACGGTGAGTGTCGATATGTAAAGAAGTGGAATTTGCATGCGATTGGTCTCCATAGTGTTAGCGTACCAAGAAGCAAAGATCGTGCCGGAAGGAGATCGTTGATTTCGTATAAAATTACTGGGTTAACGGATCAGACTCGGCCAGTTTTAGCCAGCGATCCATGCAGCGGGTTCGTATTGGCCAGGCAAGTATGCTTGTGTTAAGCAGGTAAATACGCCGGTCGAATACAGCTCATGGAAGAAGCCCATCTTTGCAGATGGGCTTCTTGAGTTGATATCAGTACCTGGGAGGATGTTATGGACACCCTGAAGAGAACGCACCCAAGAATCCACTGATATCAAAGAAGTCAAGGATCCCGTCATTGTTCAGATCAGCTGTTAGATTACCTGATCCGAATAGATTCAAGAACTCTGAGATATCGAAGAAATCTAGCATGCCGAACGGCTCTGCGAGGTCAGCGACACTGCATGGTGCTGCGCCATTGAGATTCATGTAGATCGAAACATCGTTTGAGTCGCGGTTCACGATTGCGATATCTGCACCGCCGTTTCCATCGAGATCACCGATCGCGATGTTGCCTGGATTGATCCCGGCTGATGCGGAGACTCCTGCATTAAATGCACCCGATCCGGTGTTCTCGAGTGTGCTCATGGAGTTGGAGTCTGCGTTGGATGTGACAAGATCGACATCGCCGTCTCCATCGAGATCTGCGGCTGCGATACCGCTGACATTCGCGCCGTTAACCAGAGTATCCACGCGTCCACCCATCCCGGCGCCGGTGTTGATCCAGACCGATGCAGCGTTGAATACATCATCGCTTGATGCTGCGGCGAGGTCCATAAGACCATCTCCGTTGAAATCAGCTGCTACGACTCCGTCTGGTCGTGCGACTGGGCTCACAGGAAGTCCCTGAGAGAATGCGTACCCGGCAGCGCCGGAGTAGACATTAACGATGCGGTTGTCTTGGTCGCTGACTGCGATGTCGGCTATGCCGTCACCTGTGAAGTCTCCGATTGCTGTTGATCGTGGTTCGGCGCCTGCAGCGAATGCTGATGGAGTGAGTGCGCCCATTCCATTGCTCATGAGCACGGTCACAGTCCCCCCGTCGCGGTTCGCGACAGAGAAGTCGAGCAAGCCGTCAGCGTTGAGATCGCCGCTCGAAATGTCTACGGGGCGCTGACCGACCGGGACATCTACTCCGGCAGTGAAAGTCCCTGCGAAGTTGGTGTAGGTACGAATTGAGTCAAGACCTTTCAGGATCACGACGAGGTCCATGTCACCATCCTGATCAATGTCAGCGGCTGCAAGATCATCTGGGCCTGTGCCGGCGCCGGTAAAGACTGGGGTTGGTGCGCCAAAGACGCCTCCTGTGTTGAGATAGATATTGATCTTATCGATGCTGTCGGTGGTGACGGCCATGTCGATATCGCCATCTCCATCGAAATCAGCGAGTGCGACGCCGCTTGGTCGAGTCGTTGCAGCGACGGAGGTTGCGGCGCTGAATGATGGCGCGGCTGCTGCGATGGTGCCCGCGAGTGCGAGCAGAGTGAGCTGTGCTCTCCAGTTCGTTTTCATGTTCTTTCCTTTGTGATAGAGTTGTGTGTTTGACAAAAACGAGTGTCGCGGCATTGGGGTCAGGTAACGGTCAGGAAACGATGATGCTGCGACATAGATGCTTTAATACAAACAGCGTGCCAATATGTAGAGTACAAGGAGAGCCTTGAATTTATGGATTTACGCGGGGTAAGCGGGCCAGAATTTGAAAGCGGGCCAACTGTGTGGCCCGCTAGGTGAGTGCAGATAGATTGAAGTGTGATCGCTTACGGACAACCAGCTGAGAACTCTGCGAGGAAAACAGAGATGTCGAAGAAGTCGTAGAGTCCGTCGTTATTGAAATCCGCTTGCGCGTCTTGTACGGTGTAGAAACTGAGGAATGCGGAGATGTCAAAGAAGTCGAGCATTCCGTCGCTTGTGAGATCAGCGGTGCAATCAGGTGTTGGGAAGTCAGAATTGTTGAGGATTCCATCGTAGTTGAGATCGAAGAAGTGAAACTCTTGTCCAAAGTTCTGGATCGCGAACTCGCCGTTGATTGTAGAGTCTGCGTCGGAGGATGACCCGTCGTTGAGGTCGATGAAGGTCTGGAGTGTTTGGTTGTCGAGATCTGTATTGAGTTCGTCGAGGTTGAAGTCGGCGTAGTTCTCGCAGAAGCCTGTATCGGTCCAGACATAGAAGGAGGAGGGTTGTGGGAGGAGTGGTGCAGTCCCGATGAGAGCGGTGACATCCCATCTGCGTGGTTCGCGAAAGTCGTCTGTGTCTTCGCCTTTCCAGTCGTTTACAAGTTGAGCCAGATCGCCGGACGCGAAGTTGGCGCTGAGTATAAGGTCGTCGATTGCTTCTTCCATCGATGTGTGGTTGGAGATGTTGAGATCGATTGATTGTTCGGGCTGTCCTGCTTGAAGCGCAGCACCGGCATTGGTGATTGGGAACACGAGCGTGATGGTTGTGTTGTCGGTGCTGATGCTGTGCTCGAAGCGTAGGGCAGTGATTGGGTTGTAAAGTCCAAAATCGGATCCGCCGAAGAGGAGGCTCAGCGGTGCAAAGGATTCGAAGCGTTCAAAGAAGCGACCGCCGAGAGTCCATGTTTCACCCGATTCAAAGAGGTTGTTGAGGTTCCCGTTCTGAGCGAGGATTGTTGGTGAAAAGCAGCCGCAGAAGTTGAGGGTGAACTCTGATCCGGTGCGTTCGAACTGTGGGAAGGTGCTGAGGTTTGAGTCGATGTCGTCTGCAGACTGGGCCATGCGTTCGGAGATGGACCCTTCTGGGCTGAGTCCGAATCGTCCGACATTGGCGAGGTAGCGATTACGTGCGATGGGCATGAGTTCGCCGCCCGAGTTTTTTTGACCATCGATGTCGAGCTCGATAAACCCGATGATGGGTCTTTCCCCGAACTTGTAGGGGTCGTACGGGAATCCTTGGAGTCCGATTGGGCCGGGTGGGGAAACGACGCCATCAACAACGACCTGGATGCGGACGAAGTTTGCATCTCCTGTGATCACAGATCCAGTGTACAGATCGCTTGTGGGGGAGGTTGGCATCCACCCCTCAACACTGACAGAGAGTAAATCGATTGGGACAAACCCGATCGGGAGTGGCGCGTCGTTATTTGTGTCGGTGCGTCGGATGACCGCGTCGCCTTGAGTATCGGTCCAGATGCTTCCGGATTCAGGATTCGCGATCGCGGAACTTGGCGTGAGTGTGCAGATTGTGAGTGTAGTGAGGTGAACAAGGCTAACAAGATTGGGCGAGAACCGTTTCATGATCCGCTCGCTTTCTGATTTGAGTTGGTGATGTTGTATCGTTCGATGCGGTAGCGGAAGCTGGAACGCTGCATGTTGATAAGACGCGCGGCTTGGGTGATGTTGCCGTTGGTGTAGTCGAGTGCTTGGATCATGAGCTCACGCTCGACTTCTTGAGCGGTGTGGATGCCTTGGTCGAAGTTGAAGCGGATATTGAGATGGCTTGCTTTGCTGGAGTGGTCGCTGCTGGTTTCGTTGTCGAGCTGTTCATTATCTTTGAAGTTTGTATGTGTGTGCTGGATCGCGAGATCAGCAGCAGAGATTCGAGGCTCTGGTGCTAGCATCGCGGCGCGTTGGACGGCGTTGAACAGTTCACGGACATTGCCTGGCCATTGGTGATTGAGGATTGCATTCTGCGCGTCTTGGGTGAAGCTTGCGGGCTCGAGGCCGTATTCTTTACGGAGTTGGTCAAGCATACCTTGGGCGATGAGGAACGCGTCGTTGTCTCTGCTTCGGAGGTTGGGGATTGGGATGTGGAACGCGTTGATGCGGAAGAGGAGATCTTCGCGGAAAGTGCCTTCCTTGACCATCGCATTGAGGTCTTTGTTGGTTGCGGCGAGGACACGCATGCGGACTGAGCGTTCTTTAGTCGCGCCGACTTTTCGGATGAGTCCCTTCTCGATGACAGAAAGGAGCTTGGCTTGGAGGGACAGATCGAGGTCTCCGATTTCATCGAGGAAGATGGTGCCGCCGTCGGCCATCTCGAAGAGTCCCTCACGAGTCGTCTTTGCATCGGTGAAGGCGCCTTTCTCGTGACCGAAGAGTTCGGATTCGATGATCGATGCGGGGAGTGCTGTGGAGTTGACATGGACAAAGGGCTGGTCGTGTTCAGGGCTTGCGTCGTGGATGTACTGTGCGATGACGCCTTTGCCTGCGCCGGTTTCGCCGTTGATGAGGATGGTGGTGAGTGCGCCTCCTGAGACGCTGCCGGGGTTTGTTCCTGATTCTTGGATACGGTTCCCTACGGGGATCTGCGCGAGTCTGGACGCGAGTGAGATGGTGTTGGTCCATGCGTCTGAGTCGCCGAGGGGTTCAGTTGTATTTTTGCGGGTGCTCTCGACGCGTTTATACAATCGGAGCTGGCGTGATTCGGATCGTTGTTTGAGGACGCGCTCAGTCGTGATCAGGAGTTCCTGCAAGCGGATTGGTTTGGCAAGGTAGTCATCGGCACCTAGTTTCATGGCCCGTACAGCATCATCTACGCTCGCGTCGCCGGTCATCATGATGATGCCGCCTTCGAACCCGGAGTCTCGGATGGTCTGGATGAAATCGATCCCGGAGTCTTCTCCGAGATGGACATCGGAGAGGACGAGGTCGAAGTAGGACTGCTTGAACACATCGTGCGCAGCGGTGAGGGTGTCGGTGGAGTAGACAGTGTGCGCGTGCTTCTCGAGGAAGTGGCTGATGATGAGCCTGAGGTCTGCGTCGTCTTCGATGAGGAGAATGTCGGCCACAGGTATCCTCGGTCGGGCCAGTGCTGGCCCGCTGTAGAGCGGGCTCAGGTGGCGGGGTTCAATGGTATCCGCATCGTGAAGGCGCATCCGATGGAATCAGAGGCGTTGAGGGGTGATTCGACGGTGATCATCCCCTGATGCTGATTGATGACCTTGTAGGTCATTGCAAGGCCGATGCCAGTTCCGGATTGGCGTGTAGTGAAATATGGTCGAAAGATAGAGCGGTGCAAGTCTTGTGGGATCATCGGGCCTTGATTGGCGATGCGGAGGGTCCAATAAAGGTCTGATCCGGGTGTCTGGTCGGTACCGAGATGGATTGTAATGGTCGAGTCTGTTGGTGCGAACTCGATCGCGTTGGAGAGGATGGAGGTGATCGCGTGGCTGAGATGGTGGGGGTCTCCTGTCGCGGAGAGTGAAGGAGTTGATTCGGAAGTGTTTGTGAACTCGATGCACTGGTCTTTGGAGTGGGCTGCTCCCTGATGGTCTTCGATGACCGTTTTGACGAGCTGTTGAGGGTCGTAGGTGGTGTTGATGAGATCAAGCGGAGATGACGCGCGGAGCATATCTTTGAGTTTCTGCTCGAAGCGATCGACGGTCGAGATGATGCGCTTCTGGAAGTCGTGTGGGGCGGAGCCGGGGTCGAGGTCTTCGAGGACGACCTCGGAGAAGGCGCGAATACTCGCGAGCGGGGTACGGAAGTTGTGGACGGTGCGTTCTGCTATCTCTCCCATCGCGGCGAGGCGTCCCTGCTCGATACGCTCTTCTTGCATGTCTTGGATGAGGATGCCCATTTGGTTGAACTCCTTGCTGAGCTGGCCGAGCTCGTCATTGGTGTAGACGCTGATTGGGTTGGTGAAGTCTCCTTTTCCGAAGCGGTCAGCGCCATCGCGGAGTTGCTCGATTGGGGAGAGGATGGAGCGTCTGATGAAGAGTACGGTGAGAAGCGCGATTGCCAATGCGCCGATGAGTGTGACTAAGAGGATCAGGTTGGTGCGGGACTTCATCTCTTCCCCGAAGTCTGACGCGAGCTGGGCGTCGTCGAGGATCTGTCCCTCAATGGTCTCGATGAGTTCGTGTCTGCGGTCGATGAGCTCCAGCAGTGACTGTGCATGTTCAGCAGCTGCTTGAGGGGTTTGGGTACTAGACCAAGTAGTGCTCGCTTGGATAATCTGCGTAGAACGGTTGCGGAGGTTCTCGATGGTGGTGACTCCGGAGCGGAGCATAACGCCTGAGAGATTGTTGAGATTGTCGAGACGGGTCTGGGTGTCGTGTTCGAGTTGATTGATTGATTGGTTAACCAGTTCTATCTGGTCTATTTGGATTGTCTGGTTCTGGTCGTGTTTGGAGAGGGCTTGGAGGATAAGGTCAGTTTCTTGTTCTCCGGTTCGCTTCATGCTGTGGAGACCCTTCATAACAGATTGCATTGAGAGGAGCGGGTCTGATAGTTCACGCTCGAGGAAGCGGATGTTCCACATGCTTACCGCGAGATTCGCGGCGAGGGTTGCGATCAGCAACGCGAGGACGATGGAGAGTTTGGATCGCAGATGCATGATCAGCAGGCCGGATTAGCGGATCGGCTGGAAGTCCCAGCGCCAACCGGGCTCGTTTGCGGGATCTGTCGAGGACATGACATGCCCATCAATGAATGCGACATTGGTGCGTCCGTTATGCCTGGTTGATGGGAACCACAGGCGGTTACTGGCGTATGGGCCTTGCGAGTCGAGCGAAGGGGCGGTGTATATGGGAGAAACATTGAGCTCAAAGGCACGGTTCCCATCGACATCAAGCAGGAGGGGGACACTCGCGTGCTGCATGATCGATGAATTGAGACGGACGGGACGAGCGGTGGGACGACCAAACTGGTCAATGATCTCAGCGCGATTGAGCCTTGCGTTGAATCCGAAAGAGATGTTCTGAGGAGGACTGACCGCTCCGTTGGAGCACGCGATGTTGTTGCGGAGTATGATGGGCTCGCGGACACTGGGACATCGCATCGGGTCGTTGCCTTGATCGTCTGGTGTTTGGTGAGCAGCGTTGTCGTTTCCATATCTCCAAAACTCATCTACGCCGTACTGGTTTTCTTGGAATGTTTCGAGTGCGAAAGAGGACTTGCTGTGGTCGTCGCCTCGATCGCCGTGGAGCTGGTCGTCTGCGAAGAGTCGGAAGTCGAAAGCGACAGTGCGTTGTGACATTTGACACTTGAACTCGCGTGCGCGTTCCATCGAGGATCCGAGCATGGGGAGGACGATCGCGATGAGAACCGAGATTACTCCGATGACAGCGAGCATCTCGATGAGCGTAAATGCTGGGGTGAATACGCGTATTTGGATTGGAGTTCTTTGAAATCTCACGGGCCAGAAGTATAACAGGATTCGTCAATGGTTTGATTCCAAATCTAAAAAATGACTGGTAGATTACACTGGTTAGAGGGGGCCTTTTGGGGTGACCCGGACCCGAACACATATGGATAACAATGAGAAAGGCGCGATTTTGGGTGATGCGAGCGCAGAATGCGGCGCAGATTGCGAGCAATCTGTCAAACATCTACGGTTCTTGCTCTCGAAAATCAGTCAACTAAATCCGCAATCCATCCAAGAACTGAGGAATTGCATAGAGCAGCAGATTCGGATACTCTCAGACGATTGAGGTAACTCATACAATCAGGATTAGCATGCCTCCAGCCATCAGAGCCATGGTCAGGTCCTCGACGAGCGTGACTTTGGTCATGGGCAGATTGAGTGCTGTACCAAGGCATGCGCATCGGATCGCTTGTTTGTTGAGCAGTGCTTTGAGCACACCTGCAGCACCGATGAGCATGAGGATGAGTGTGATGATGTTCGTTGTCACCGGTGCCCAGGCCATGAGATACATCACGCCGAGTCCGAGTTCCACAAAGGGGTAGCTCCATGCCCATGCTTTGGATCTGCGTGCGATGAGGTCGTATCCACGGTATGCGGAGACGAAGCCTGGAGGGTCGAGCAGCTTGAAGAATGAGAACACGATGAAGAACCCGGCCATGAAATGGCGCATCATGGGTTCGATTTCCCAGCGTTGCGTTGACCATGCGACAAGCACCGTGACTCCAGCGATGAACCCGACGATCAGGAACAGTGGGTACAGACTCTCCGCTGCCTCTTCCTGTGATGCGGGACTGGTTTGGTGTGGATTTTGCTTTGATGGAGTATCAAGATCAGTTTGTTCGACTTTGGTAACTTGATAGGACCCTGCGTTCTCGACCGCTTCCCTGATTGCTTGCTCAGAGACATTGGTTGGCGCATGGAGTGTTGCATTCCCGGACTTTGCTGAGATTGCATCGGTGTTTAGGCCGTCAATCTTCGCGAGCGCGTCACGGATTTTGTTTTCGCAGCTGCTGCAGTGCATGCCATGGATGGTCAGTTGGTATTGAGTACTCATGTTTTGTTGTCCATTTGGTGCTCATGAGATTGAGCATGTTTGTCACCGTTAATTTGGATTAAATTCCGGTATCGCTCGAGCTTCGGCTTCCGATTCGGTGGTTGCGATGCCGTTGGCTTTGATGTCTGCGATCAGCCATTCCATTTCTTTGATTTCACGAAGCTGTGCTTCGATGATTTTATCTGCGAGCTTCCGAACGCGGGCGTCCTTGATATCTGCTCGCTCGCTTGTCAGTATCGCGATGGAGTGGTGGGGGATCATCCCCTCCATGTAGTCCGTCCCAGTGACGGTGATCTGCGAGCGGACCAACGCGATCCCTCCTGCGAGAAGGAGGAACGCGATGGAAATGACGGCCGTGTTCTTTGCTTTGCTTGTGTACATTTTGAGCATGAACAAGAGCATGACGAAGATCATCCCTCCTCCCATGATCAGCGTCATGAAGAGACGGGTCTCGCTGAACCAAGCGTGGGCAAGGATGTCGTATGAGTGGAGATACATCAGGAAGAACATCACAACCATAGAGGTTGTGATCATGGCCGCGAATCGGAGGTAGGGTGATCCGTGCTGTTTATGTGTGTCGTGGTGCTCTTCAGTTTTCATTCTGTTCTCCATTTCGTGTGGCTGTGTGACAGCTGGATTGGGTTGTTCTTTGCTCCGTTGATGGTCGGGATGCGACCTTGATTGTTGTGAGATTGAAGATTTGCTGATTATGGGTTCTGCTTCGTCCATGCCTCATCGAGTTGGTTGAGGTATTTAGCGGGATTCTCGATCACCTTGGGTTCGCAGATCGAGCAACAGAAGCGGACGAGTCTTCCCGCGAGGACGATCTCGGAGGGTTCACCCATTGATCCCAGCTTTCCGCCGATCATGCACTTGTCGAGGGGGTAATCTTCCCGCTGAGCGTCTGCGGCTGCTTGGTCAATCTTTGCGATGTATGCTGCTGGATCTTTCTTGAAATCCTTCACGCACATTGTGCAGCAGAGGCGCACGAGCCGGTTCGCGTGGATGAGGTTGATCGCGATGTCTTCGCCGTCTTCAGTGAGGGGCTCTCCTGAGATGGCGCAGGTGGTCATCGGGTAGTAGGGCATCTGGTCAGCGATCATCTTCTCGTCGATCTTCTTGAAATACGCGTCTGTGTTCTTCTCAAACTTGGAGACGCACATTTTGCAGCAAAGACGAACCTCTCGGCCGTCGTACTCTTTGATGATTGGGTCACCCATCGAGCCGAGGGGTTCACCTGAAACTGGGCAGGTGGAGAGGGTGTAGGGTTGGCTCTTGATTGGAGTTGCTGTGTCGGGGATTGCTTCAGCATGAGCCTCTCCCGGTTCGTTTCCTGCTTGAGCGAGAGCAACGAACGCATCACGCTTTGATTCGTCCCAGTTCATGAACTCTTTGTCGCAACCTGGACAGCAGAACGCGATGGTCTTGCCTTTGTACTGGATTGTTGGGACACCATCGACAATGGGTTCCTTGCCGATCGGGCACATCGCGTTGATGGGGGTATTGCTTTGGGCATGAGCGTGATGGGCGTGGTTGTCATGACCATCCTGGGCGATGGTGAACCCGGCGCAGCAGGTGCAGGAAACGATCGAAGCGAGTAGTGTTGCGTTCATGATGAACTCCTTTGTGTTTGCTCGGATTGTCCGAGTGTGTTGTGAATACGGAATCTGGACTCGGCCCACCAGCTATAGAGGATGGGCACGACGAACCATGTAATTGATGCGACGGCCATGCCTCCGAAGGTGGGGATGGCCATGGGGATCATGATGTCTGAGCCGCGACCGGTGCTGGTGAGCACAGGAAGCAGCGCGAGGATTGTGGTAGCGCTGGTCATGACCGCGGCGCGGATGCGGAGCCGACCACCTGTCACGATGCTGGCGCGGATGGCTTCGATTGATTGAGGTTGATCTTCGCGCATGGATTGCTCGATGCGGGTTGCCATGACGACGCCGTCGTCGGTTGCGATCCCGAAGAGCGCGAGGAACCCGACCCAGACCGCGACGCTGAGGTTGTACTCTCGGATCTGGAGTAGCTCACGCATGTTGGTTCCCAGCAGTTCAAAGTCCATGAACCAGGGCTGGGCGTAGAGCCAGAGCATCAGGAATCCACCGGACCATGCGACGAAGACTCCTGAGAAGATCATCATGGTGACGCTCACACGCTTGAACTGGAAGTAGATGAGCAGGAAGATGACCACGAGTGACAGCGGAAGAACGATCGCGAGTGTCTTGGAGGCGCGGACCTGGTTCTTGTATGCGCCTGCGAACTCGAAGGTCACTCCATGCGGAACGCTGAGTTCTCCGGAGTCGATCTTCGCGTTGATGTAATCGCGTGCATCCTCAACCACGCGGACCTCAGCGTATCCGGGTTGCTTATCGAACAACACATACGAAACAAGGAAGGTGTCCTCGCTCTTAATCATCTGAGGCCCTCGTTTGTAGATGATGTCTGCAAGCTCGCGGAGTGGGATCTGCGCGCCTTGTGGTGTTGCGATGAGGGTATCGGTCAGTGTGTCTGGTTGGTCACGCAGTTCGCGTTGATAGCGGACACGGATGGGGTATCGCTCGCGTCCCTCAACGCTCATGCTCAGGGTCTTGCCTCCGATCGCGACCTCGATGACTTCTTGGATGTCTGCGATCTGCAGGCCGTAGCGTGCGATCTTCTCGCGGCTGATCTCGATCTCGAGGTAGGGTTTGCCTACAACACGATCGGCAAAGACGGCTGCGGGTTGGACAGAGGGGACCTGCTTGAGCAGGTTCTCGAGCTGGTATCCGAAGGATTCGATCGATTCGAGTGATGGGCCGAAGACCTTGATTCCCATCGGGGCGCGGAATCCAGACTGGAGCATGACGA
This sequence comes from Phycisphaerales bacterium, assembly GCA_051252395.1. GTDB lineage: Bacteria > Planctomycetota > Phycisphaerae > Phycisphaerales > UBA1924 > UBA1924. The sequence continues at coordinate 440,696 of JBPOFX010000001.1, forward strand.
TGCGTGTTTCGATGGGCTGGAGTTTGGGCGCGCTGGTGAGTCCCGGCATCTGCGCTGCTTCGACGATCTCGTCCCAGATTGCTTGGGGTGAATCGATCTCATCGCGCCACTGTCGATAGGGCTTGCCTTCATCGTTCCGGATGAGGTTGCCTTGCTCGTTGCGGAGAAACTCATCGTGATCAGCGTCGTATGCGAACAGGATCCGTCGGTTGTGCTCATCGACGACGTACTCGCTCTGGTACTCGATGATTGTTTCGACCATCGAGATCGGCGCGGGATCGAGGGGGGAATCGACGCGTCCGATCTTGCCTACCGCGCTCTTGACCTCTGGGACGGACATGATGCGACGATCGAGTTCCTTGAGGATGTCGGTCGCTTCCCCGATCGATGCGTGGGGCATTGTTGTGGGCATGTACAAGAACGCGCCCTCGTCGAGTGCGGGCATGAACTCGGAGCCCATACCTGGGAAGTCGTGGGCGAGCTGGACCATCGGTTGGGTAGCGCGGAGACGATCGGGCAACCATCCCCAGACGCGGTCGAATCCGAGCCAGACGCTTGCGCCTGTCAGGACGAGGACGAGGACTGGGAGCATCGACACGAGCTTGTGACGGAGTGTCCAATGGAGCACGCGCGGGAACGCGAGACGGACGATCCAGAACACTCCGAGCAGCAACGCGATGAGCAGCGCGATCAGCAGCGCGTTCCCTATCAGTCCAGGCTCAGGACCGAGGGGCTCCCAGGAGCGGGTCAGGAGTATCAGCACAAGCAGCACGATGATGATGTTGATGGACCACACAAGAACACGAGCTGCTGAGGACTTCGCGATGCGTGCGATCACTCCCTTGCGTGGTGACCATCCGAGCAACACATGAGCGACGCTTGGAAGGATCGTCAGCGCGATCACGATCGATGCGATCAGCGCGAAGGTCTTGGTGTACGCGAGGGGCTTGAACAGCTTTCCCTCTGCGGCGGTCATGGTGAACACAGGGAGGAATCCCACGATGGTGGTTGCGACCGCTGTCAGGACCGCGCCTCCGACTTCCATGGTTGCTTCGTAGATTGTTTCGAGTCTGGAAGTGTCTTCTGCTGCATCCTCAAGCTTGCGGAGCATGTTCTCGGAGAGGACGATCCCCATGTCCACGATGGTCCCGATCGCGATCGCGATCCCTGAGAGTGCGACGATGTTGGCATCGACACTGAAGAGTTTCATCCCGATGAATGTTCCCAGCACTGCGATGGGGAGCATCGCTCCGATGAGGATGCTTGAACGCAGGTGCATGACCATGAGGATGACAACGATTAGCGTGATGAGAACCTGCTGCTTGATCGCGGAGTTGAGTGTTTCGAGTGTTTCGTTGATGAGTCCGGATCGGTCGTAGAAGGGGACGATGGTGACGCGGGATTCGGTGCCGTCTTCGAGGACTTTGGTTGGGAGTCCCGACTCGATTTCGTTGATCTTGGATTTGATGCGTTCGATCGCGGCCATCGGGTTCTCACCGAATCGGGTGACGACCACGCCTCCGACGGCTTCGGAGCCTTCCTTGGTCAGGACCCCTCGTCGAAGTGCTGGACCGGTCCCGACCTCTGCGATCTGGGTGAGGAGGATGGGTTGACCATCACGAGCGACGATCGCGGTGTTCTGCAGGTCTTCGACGGATTCGATGAACCCGATCCCACGCACGACATACTCGGCGCGGTTGACCTCGATGGTCCGCGCTCCGACATCAAGGTTGGATTGGCGCACTGCGCTGATGACCTGCGGGAGTGTGATCCCGGCAGCTCGCATCGCGTCGGGGTTCACATCGATCTGGTACTCGCGGACGAATCCTCCGATGGAGGCGACTTCGGAGACGCCTTGGACACCTGAGAGGAGGTACTTGACATTGAAGTCCTGGATGGTTCGCAGCTCATCGAGGTCCCATCCACCGGTCGGGTTCCCCTGGCCGTCTTGTCCTTCGAGGGTGTACCAGAAGACTTGTCCGAGTGCGGTTGCGTCGGGGCCGAGCATCGGGGAGACGCTGGTGGGGAGGGTGTTTGCAGGGAGCGCGTTGAGTTTTTCGAGGACGCGCGAGCGGGACCAGTAGAACTCGATGTCTTCTTCGAAGACGACATAGATGGTTGAGAATCCGAAGACGGAATAGGAGCGGATGTCTTTGACGCCTGGGATGCCCATGAGCGCGACGGTGAGCGGGTAGGAGATCTGGTCGTCGATGTCTTGTGGGCTGCGTCCGGCCCATTCGGTAAAGACGATCTGTTGGTTCTCCCCGATGTCGGGGATCGCGTCAACTGGGACAGGGTCGCGCGGAAGATTCCCGATCGACCAGTCGAAGGGTGCGACGAGGACTCCCCAGAAGACCATCCCTGTTAAGAGGATCGCGACCACGAGTTTCTGAGTTAGACAGAAGCGGACGATGCGTCCCAGAAGGCTTGGTTGAGGTTGGGTGTTCATCTCAGTCACCCCCGTGGTTGTGAGTTGGTGTGATGGTGCGGAGGATCTCGCCGCACTGGAGCATGGAGGACCCGAAGTAGGGGTTGTCGATGGTGGTTGTGCGCTGGAGCCAGTCGGCTCCTTCAAAGTCGAACGCCATTGGGCAATACGCGACATGGACCGCTGCGTCTTCTGGAGTACCAAACTGATCGATGAGCGTGAAGACCGCGTTGCTCATTGGTTCAAAGTCGGCGCGTGCTCGCTCGATGTCGTCGTAGGGAGCGATTGGTCGCAGATCACGCGATGCTCTGCGCCAGATGCTCAGGTCTTCTCCGAGGAGTCCGTCGGTTGCGATCGAATCAAGCACACTGATGAGCTGTTGTGCGTGGGTGTTGAACGCATCGAGGTCATCGTCTGCGAGTGCTTCTTGCGCGTCGAGGTATGCGTTGACACTGTCAGTAACCCCCGTTTTGAATGTGCTAGGCAGGGAGGTGGCAGTGACAGTGGTGTCATTGGATTCGGATTCCATCGACATCATGCTTGGTTTGGACGCGATCTGCATCGCGCTGTCGATCCGGAACGCGCCTTGGGTCACGACGCGGTCGTGTTCTTTGAGACCATCGAGCACGATGTACGCGTCATCGGCGCGTTGTCCGAGAGTCACCTCGACTGGTGTGTAGCGGAATCCGTTCTCGTCATCGGTCTGGGTATAGACGACCGATCGGGTGCCGGTAAAGAGGACGGCGCTCGATGGGACTACAAGCGGGGGCGTTGACTGTGCATGCTCCTGTGATTGCTCGATGAGTGATTCGACTGGGATGAGGTCCATCTCACAAATCGTGCATGTTCCCTGATCGTCGTGGATCTCTGTCGGATGCATCGGGCAGACCCATCGGTCTTGGAGTTCTGGAGCGATGGATCGGTGGTTGCCATCGAGTGTGACGCTGATGGTCGCGCTCGCGAACATGCCCGGCTTGAGTATGCGTCGGGGATTCTCAAACGCAACTCTGACCGCAGCGGTCCGGGTCGATGGATCGATCATCGGATCGATAAACGAGACGCGTCCCTCGAACAGCTCTCCAGGATGCGACTCGACACTGAATCCAACGCGTTGACCCCAATGGATCTTGCTGATCTGAGATTCGTAGGCTTGGAGGTCAATCCAGAGGTGGGTGAGATCCGCGATGGTCAGGATGGGGTCCCCGGTCTGGACATACGCGCCTTCCTGAGAAGCGATGTGGGTGATGGTCCCGCCGCGTGGTGCATCGATGCTGAAGGTGTCCTCGTCGTATCCATCGTTCTCGATCCGCTCGATGAGATCGGGATCGATCCCAAAGAGTCGCAACCGATCGCGCGAAGCGTTGAGCGTCTCCACTGAACTCTCACGCACGATATCACTCATCGAAGACGATCGCTCTGCGGCGCGAGCGGTCTGCCTGAGCTCCTCGAACGCGGTGAGGAGTTCGGGAGAGTACATCTCCGCGAGGTGGTCGCCTTGGTTGACGCGAGAACCGAGGAAGTTTGCGTACAAGGTTTCGATGCGTCCTGGGAAGTAGGCGCTGATGCGTTCAACAGTGGTCTCGTCCATGCGGACTTTCCCGAAGAGACGGATGGTGCTGGTTGGGACATAGCGCGAGACCCTAGTTGTTTGGACACGGGCCGAGACGGTTTCTGACTCTGAGAGGACCAGGGTGTTGGGATCACCCGTGTCATTGTCTCGGACTGGGATCAGCTCCATAAAGCAGATGGGGCACTTCGCGTCCGGATCAGTGAGCCGCACGCTTGGATGCATCGAGCAGGTGTACATCTGGGGAGTACTGTCACTGGTCATGTCACCACTGTCACTGACACTTCCCGCGTTCTCGTGTGCATGTGAGGGGGGACTGGCAGTAGCGTCGGGCGTGGTTCCCAATCGGATCCCAACGATGAACGCAAGTGCGATCAGCACCAACGCGACAAACGCGGCGGTGTGATTCCAGATCCAGAGGACAGGTGCGGGGATGCGTGGTGATTTCATTGCTCGGTCTCCAGTGACTGGATAGGTCTGGTGATGGACTGCTCGACACTCGCGTTGGTGATCCCGATCAACTCATGGAGCTGCGCCAACGCGACCCCTTGCGCTGTGCGTGCGCGGAGCGCGTTGAGCTGAAACTCGAGCAGTGTTCTTTGAGCGTCGAGCAGGTCGGTGAAGCCCTCTGAACCTGTGCGGAAGGACGCGAGGGTTGTGCGGATGGATTCGGTCGCTTTGGGGATGAGGGTGTGCTCGTAGAGTTCCACTCGACGCTGTGCGTCGGTGTAGTCGAAGTACGACTGGACGATTCGTGTGCTCAGGTCGTTGCGTGTGGACTGGCGTTCATGCGCGAGTGCGAGGCGTTGAGCGATGGACTCTTGGACCTGCGCGTCGTACTTGTCGCGCCAGATCGGGAGGTTCACGCTGAAGGTCAGGAGTAGTGGATCGTCTCCGCTCTCAGCGATGCTCGGATTGCTTGCGTCGTCTGTGAAGATGGTCTCGACGCCGAGCGTGAGCTGGGGTTTGCTCGCGTATCGCGCGATCTTGGTGCGTGACTGCTGCGCGCTGATGCGTTCGCTGAGTGCTACGAGCGTTGGGCTGGTTCGTTCGCTCTGCGCGATCAGCGTTTGGAGCGGGGTATCGAGGAGCGGGACAGGGAGCTCGCTGAGCACAGGGATCGTGGAATCGTGCGAGCGATCAAGCAGTGCGTTGAGCTGTGCAACGAGCGTTGATCGCGCGGATCCCAGCGAAACCAGTCGGTCTTCGAGCATCCCCAGCTCGACTTGCGTGCGCACAAGAGCGGGGTGCGACCCTCCTCCGACGCGGAAACGCGAGCGGATCGAGTCCTCGAACGATGAGAGCAGTTCAAGACTCTCGCGCGTGATGTCGATGGTCGCGTCCAGTTCGTGGAGCATGTAGAGAGCGGTCACGACTCGTCGGGTGATGGATCGTTCGATCGCGGTATAGCGGACCCATGCCGCACGCGCTTCTGCAGCCGCGGCTTCCTCCGACGCACGCAGCTTCCCGGACCAAGGGAGCTGCTGAGAGATCCCGATCCGCGCTTGTTGAGCACCAACGCGTGTCTCGACCTCGTTGGCAAAGAACCCGATATTCAATCGTGGATCCGGAAGCGCCCTCGCTTGAGGGACACGCTCGGACATCGCGACCCATTGCTGGTACGCGCTCTCGAGTTCGGGGGATCGGTACAGCGCGAGCTGCACGATGTCATCGGGGGATGTATCCGCTGTGACAATCTCGCTGATTCTGTGTGTTGATTCTTCGGAGCGTGCGTCGTCTCTGAATCGAGACGGGACAGGCTCAGCGCTGAGAGTGTCGTCGAGCGATCGAGTCAGTGCATGCGCCGGGCGCGGCGAAAGCGGGTCGCTCGTGCAGCTTGTGAGCATCAATGAAGAGGCGCACGCGAGCAGGATGGATCTGTGCATAACAAGGGTCCTGGTGTGAGTTGGAACGGAAGAGATTCGACTGGGGATCGGTTCGCAGTGCGCGTACCTTCCCTACAGGTCGGGTCTCTATCGTCTCCAGACACCCAGGATTGCTTGGACTTGGTTGTGTGTGAACCCCGAGCGGATCGAGCCGGTCAGTGCGACCGGGATCAGACGCTTGGGAGTATCGGTGTTGATGATCTGGATCGTCAGCGGCGGACCACGCATCATCTGCACGCTCTGTCGCTCCCGCTGAGGAGCAGGCATCGGCGCATCTGGAGCATGATCATCATTCGAGCTGATCCCGCAAGTGCACGGCCCGTTGCTCATCGGACAATACTCGTCGCTCTGGGTTTGCGTGCTCTTGGTCTCTGTGCTCTGGGATGGGCAGCACGATGGAGTGACCACGACTTGAGGCGCTTCGTGTGAGCCGCAGATCGTGGCGCAGTCATCACCCGCCGCACGAGGCTGCGCGATCCCGGAAGCGTGCAGCACGCCTAGGGAGAACAGGATGAGTGTGAACCATCGGATCATAACGCTCCGCTCTAGTAGAGCCTATACACCATATCTGGCTGTTTCATCAAAAGCAATGCTTCTCCTCAGCTCAGTATTCCTCAATATTGAGAGAATGGTATCTTTGTTGTATAGAAGGCAGAATATTGCCTGAGTGGCTTGCTTATTGGATTACTTTCATCGATCCCGTCTTGATCGTCCCATCTCGCAACTCCAGCTCGACCCACCACATTGCATCGGGATCAAGGCTCTGGGGAGCGATCATGTGGACATCGTACACATCCCGATCAGCGGAGTATTCGCCCTTGCCTACATACGATAGAGTCTTATCCTCAGTCCCAATCCAAGCACGAATAGCGAGTACTTCATCCTCGCTACTTTGCAACTTCACAATGAGGTGCTCCTCTTCACCAGCGTGTACTGCACCGTGACCTTGTGCGAGCTCGACTGTGAAGTCGTTGATCATCATTGATCCGAGCGGGATTGATTCATGCATGTCTTCTGCTGCATGATTGTCTTCTGTGTGGGAATGGGTCTCGTCGCCATGCGAGTGGCTACTTGATGAACTGCTTTGTTCAGTGCATGCATTCATTGAGAGCGCGAGTCCCAGGACGAGGGAAAGGACTGTGATTGGTTTCGTTTTCATTTGATAAATCTCCTTTGGATTCAGGAACTAGTTTCTGTTCCCGTTGTTCGACGGACGCGATGGATGGCGGCGTACCCCGCTGGTACGACGATCAGATTGAGGAAGGTCGAGGTGAGTAAGCCTCCCAGAATAACTACAGAAAGCGGAGCGAGGATCTCATTGCCCGGTTTCTCGCCTTTGAGGATAATCGGGATGAGCGCCAGTGCAGCAGTGAGGGCGGTCATCAGGATCGGGACGAGTCGTTCAAGTGATCCCTGTACGATCGCTTCATACAATGGTACATCGTCTTCAACTGTGAGATGTTTGTAGTGGTTGACCAGCAGGATGCCATTGCGTACCGCAATACCAAAGAGCGTGATGAATCCGACGAGACTGGCGATGGAGATCACCGGTGCTGTATAACTCCCGATGCCGAAGAGTGCGGCAAAGTTCAAAAGAGGATTGGGAGACTCCGTCATAAAGATTGCAAGGATTCCTCCGATGAGGGCGAGCGGTAGGTTCACCAAGACGAGAAGTGCAACACGGATTGAACCGATGGCGAGGTTCAAGAGAGCGAGCATCACAATGACTACTACGGCGCTGAGTAACCCGATGGTGCGTGATGCAGACTGCTGTGCCTCAAATTGGCCGCCGTATTTTACTGTATAGCCATAGTTTTGAACAATGGGATCAATTCGTTCACGGACTTGCTCGACCAGGTGTCCGAGATTCGACCCTTCGGCTACATTGAGTGAGATCACGGCTTTCCGCTGTGCATTCTCACGAGCGATGAGGTTTGATGACATTTCAGGACCGATGACAGCGACCTGTTCGAGACGAACGAGTGCTCCGCCTTGACCACGCAAGATCAGACTCTTGAGATCTTGGACACTATCGCGTTCGGTTTCTTCGAGTCGCACGGCGAGCCCATAGCGGCGTACTCCTTCGTTGACCTCGGCAACTTCAACCCCAAAGATCGCGTTCCTCACTTGCTCCGCTGCAGACTGGGGGGTGAGCCCGTACGCGGCGAGTTGTGCTGGTTGGTACTCCACGGGGAGTGATTGAATCATGATCTCTCGATTGGCTGAGACATCACGCGCTCCGGGGAGTGCTTTGAGTTCGGACTCGATTTCTTTGGCGATGACTCGCAGAGTGTCGAGATCGTCGCCATACACACTGATCGCGATGGCAGCGGGTGTTCCCGAGAGGATGTGACTCAAGCGGTGCTCGATGGGCTGTCCAATACTTGTGGTGATGCCTGGGACAGCGTCGAGGATGGATCGTATCCGAGATCGGACTTCGTTCTTTGAGTATCCAGGTTCAACCGTGATCTCGATCTCAGAGTTACTCACAGGTTCGGCGTGTTCGTCGCGTTCTGCGCGTCCTGTCCTGCGAGTGACGCTGCGGACGCCTTGGGCTTCGATGAGTTGCTTTTCGAGTGAAGCGGCGAGTCGATCGCTTGCGACTAGGGAGGTGCCTGGAGGGGCTGAGACAAACACGGTGAAGGTGCCCTCGTTAAACTCTGGGAGGAATGATGTCCCGAAGGTCGAGGCGAGCAGGATTGATGCGGCGGTCGCGATTGCAGCAAGCGTCAAGACGGTTTTGCGGAAGTGCAGTGCTGTACGGATTGCGCGTTCATACACACTTTTCAATGATCGGACAAGCAGGCCGTCTCGGTGTGCATTGTCATTGGGATCGCTTTTGAGCATGAATCGACACATCGCTGGTGTGACGGTGAGTGCTACGAGCAACGATGCAAGGATAGATACGACAAATGCGATCCCGAGCGGACGGAAGAATCGTCCTTCAATGCCTTCGAGGAAGAACAGTGGTAGAAAGACGAGAGCGATGATGGCGGTCGCGAACACCATCGCGGGACGGATCTCATTGCTGGCATCAAAGATCACTCGGAGACTCGGGAGTCGTTCGCTCTCGGGCTTTGATCCGTTCTGTTTCAATCTGCGGAACACATTCTCGACATCAATGATTGCATCGTCCACAAGTGATCCGACAGCGATCGCGAGTCCGCCGAGGGTCATGACATTGATGGTCTCTCCGATCCAGTCCAGAATCAAGAGTGTCATTGCAAGCGACAAAGGGAGAGCGGTGAGCGTGATGAGCGTTGTTCGGACATTGAGCAGGAACAAGATCAGGATGATCGAGACGATGATCGCGGCATCACGAAGAGCGTGCACGACATTGGTGATCGATAGATTGATGAAGTCCGCTTGACGGAAGATCTGTCTGTTGATGCTGATTCCCTCTGGGAGTGAGGGTTCGAGGGCATCGAGCATCGTGTCGATCTCATCGGTGATGGTGAGCGTGTTTGTCCCAGGAGCTTTCTTGATGGTCATGACCACCGCTGGGTTCCCGGCGTCGGCTCCGGTTCCACGCTTGAGGGCAGGGCCGAGCTGGACACGCGCGACCTGCCCGATGGTGACCGGAGCGCCTGCGTGGTACTTGATCACTGTTCCGGAGATGTCGCTTGCGGAACGCACTCGTCCACTCTGGCGGATCGGGAGTTCGAGATGGTCTACATCTGCGAGATAGCCGGCGCTGAGGGTGCTGTGGGATGCTCCAGCAGCTGCGATGACATTGTCTATGCTCAGGTCGTAGAGACGCAGTTTCTCTTGTTCGACAAGCACCTGATATTCTGGGAGTTCGCCTCCGATCACGGCGACTTGTGAGACTCCGGGGATTGCGAGGAGTTTGTTGCGGAGGTCATATTCTGCGTAGGCGCGGAGTTCCATCGGGGGGACGGTCGTGTCTGGGGATGAGACTGCTAGGAGCATGATCTCGCCGGTGATGCTTGAGATTGGGGTCATCTCGGCGTGGGCGTCAGGTGGGAGATCCTCGCGGATGGTGTCGAGGCGTTCAGATACGAGCTGTCTGGCGCGATAGATATCCGCGCCCCAGTCGAACTCGATGTACGCAATCGACAGACCGATGGCGCTGGTGGTTCGCACTCGGCGGACGCCTGGGATGCCGTTGACTGAAGTTTCGATCGGGAATGTGACATACTGCTCGACTTCATCAGCGGCGAGACCTGGGGATTCGGTCATCACCACGACGGTCGGGGCGTTGAGCTCTGGGAAAACATCGACGGGTGTCTTGGGGAGCTGGTAGGCAGACAACGCGAGCAGGACGATGCTCATCAGCAGCACGAGGGCTGCGTTATCGAGCGAGAACCTGATGAGTTTCTTTAGCATGGTTCGTGCTCCTTAATCTTCTTCTTCGTTGTGGAAAGTGCCGTCGGCATGGAAATGCCCGCCCTGTTGTTGATCGCCGGATTGCTGGGTTGCGAGTTTGAGCTCGTAAGCGCCTTGGAGTACGACTTCATCGTTTGGTCCGAGTCCGGATTTGATAGCGACCCATCGGCCGTCATCGACACCCATGTCGGCTTTGGTGCGGATGACCCGGTTGGGGTCTTTGGGATCGCGGCGGAAGTAGACATGCTCGATACCATCACGGACAATCGCGGATCGTGGGATCGCGAGTGTAGATCCTTCGCTTGATTCGATGACGACTTCGAGGAAGGCGCTCACTCCTGGACGAATCCAGGATCGTGTACTTGCTGGGGTTGCTAAGACAGTGACGGTCCGTTGTTCGGGATGTGCTTCGAGACCGAGCTGGGCGCTGGATTTCACGCTGTCTGCGGGATCGATCCCCGGAGCGATGGGGGGGACGATGCGTGCGGTGCTTGCGTTTGAGAGGCGTGGGAGGTCTGCTTGAAGGGCTTGAGCACGGAAACGGACTTGGTCTGGATTGATCGTAGAGAGGACGAGTGTGGGCGATTCAGCGTATGCGCCGTCGGTGAGGTGGAGGGCTTCAACGATCCCTGAACGAAGGGCGTGAATCTCGATCCAGTCGATAACGAGGTAGGTTGGTACGGTAGTGCCTTCGTATTGGATTGGGGCAACGAGTTTAGATTCTTCGACGCCGCTGACAACGGTGGCGCGATGGAGCGCGTGTTCGAGGGTTCGTTTGGCGTTGTTGATCTGGGTCTGTGATTGACTGAGTTCAGCTCGGAGCCTTGGTAGGGATGCTTCGATCTCGCTTGCCTGTGCTTCGAGCTCGGCGTTCCGGACCTGTGCGTTGCTCAGGGATTCGAGGCGCTGGCGGAGGTTGGTGAGTCGCTGCTGTGCTTCGGTCATCCGAGCTTCGACAACTTCGATCACGGACTGTGCAGACTCGATTTCCTGTTCAGCAAGGATGATCTCGTGCTGGAGTTCGGGCCAGTGGGTGGACTTGAACCTGAACAGCAGGTCGCCCTCTTCGACATGGTCGTACTGATCCACGGCCAGTTCGATGTGGCCTGGGAGTGTCATCCGGTATTCGCGTCGTGCGAGAGGCTGGAGTTCAAAGGCGCCTGGGATACGGATGGTGCTCTGGATCAAGCGGCGCTGGACCTTTGAGAAAGTGATCCCGAGGTTGGTCCGGACGCTTGGTGGGATCTCTACGAGGTTCGGGTTGGCTTGTGACGGTTCGCTGTGCTCGTCTTGTGTACTTTGCTCGTGTGGTGCATGCTCCTTTGTGCAGGCGCTGAGCATCAGCATGAGTGCGGTCAATGCGGCGATCATTGGTTTACTTGTCGCGGTGGTCTTCATTCTGTTCCCTCCGGTGTGGTGGGGTTGTTTATGGGTTGGGCGTGGGTGCTGGGGGGCAGTTGGGTGGAAGGGACTAGTCCAATCAGTGCTTCGAGCTCGGTGGTTGCCATTGCTTCAGCGAGACGAGCGTCGATGATCTCGTTGGTTGTTTGTCCGGCGCGCTGAAGCGATTCGAGGAGGACGAGCCCGTCGCTCTCTCCGAGTTCGAGGAGACGCTGGGCATCGGTGAGCTGCTTGTCAACGAGCGGGACGAGTGTGGATTCCATCTGGGTGCGTTGCCGCTGGGCGCTGTTTGCGTTCAGAAGTGCGACGGCCAAAGCGCTTCGGTGTCTTTCGAGCTGTGTTTCGTAGACACCACGCGCGAGTTCTCTTTGGGCGCGGGCGCGGGCGATGCCTTGTTTGTTGGAGTTTAAGATGGGAAGTGGGATGCCGGCGACGAGACCAATGCGGGATTCGCCTTGCTCGGATTCATACGCAGGGCCAATAGTCAGATCGGGGTACTGCTTGCGGATCTCGTGGAGGAGCGAGGCTTCGCTGATCGCGTACTCGTCACGCAGTTGCAAGAGCGATGGATGGTGCTCAACGATGTGCTCGAACCTCGGCGGTGACGCAACGGGATCAGTGGAGATCGCGGGGGTCAGTTCCACTTCCGCTTCAGAAGGGAGACCCATGATCGCGTGCAGTTTGTGCTTGAGCATCGTTGCTTGGACGCGGTGTCTTGCGATCGACTGGGTGTGGCTGACGCGCTCGATCTCGAAGAGGAATGCTTGTGTCGAGGGGAGTTCACCGGCTTGGGCGAGCTTTGTTGTTGAGGATGCGAGACCGATGATGGATTCAAGGAGAAGCTCGTTGCGCTGGGCGCGGAGATGAGCGGCACTCCATTGGTTCCATACTCTGCGCAGCTCGATGCGTGTGTTCCATTCGGCTTGAGCGATCGCGGAGAGGGACGCTTTGGTCTGGGCATCGGCTTGTGCTCTCTCGGCGCTGAGTCTCCCTGAGATGGGGATGGTAATGGAGAGTGAACCACCAATGATCCAGGGAGTGTTTCCTCCATCGGTAATGCGAAGAGCATCGAAGTTGAGGCTGGGGTCATCCCAAAGACCGGCGTGTGTAGCGTCAGCGGACGCGAGACCCGCTTGGAGTCTTGCAATTCGGAGGTCGGGGTTGTAGTACAGCGCGATGCGTTCGGCTTCGCTCAGGGAGATGCCGTCGGAGGGGTCGTAGGGGCTTGAATCGATCGCGCGGTCGTTTTGGTTCGGGTTGTCAAGCGAGTCGATGAAGGTCTTGAGGGACTGGTCATGGATTGATCGCGCTGAGAACGCTTCCAGGTGTGACTGTGGGTCGAGTGGTCTTGGTTGATAGGTCTGGCAACCGGATAAGATGACCAGCACGAGCCCCAGCATGAGCGAGCGGGGGGTGGGGATGTACTGCACTGAAGTGCTCCATTTGTGAATGACAACGAGACAAGAGCGTCGGCATGTCTAGAGGACGACATAGGGCGACGGCATACAACACGCAAGGCGTGCTGGGTCAGTTGAGCATGACAAATGTGCGCAGGAGCACGAGATGATTCGGGGGGCGCTGGCGCACAGGCAACCAGCGGGTTGGTGTGCTGGGGACGGTCTGGAGCACTGGGGAGAGGTTTGGAAGCGCCGCTGGAGTGGCATCGGTGGGACGGTCTTGTGGACGCACAAGCGATGCGACTGGTTTGGATTCCGACTCGTGATGATCGACGCAGCAATGGTCGTCGGAGTCATGTTCTTCTTCGCATGCGTGATGCGGATTGTTTGTGTCGGGAGCATTCGGGCTTGAATGCGTGTGTAGATGGGCAACACCACAGTGCTGGTCTATGTGGACATGGACCTGTGAGTTGCGGGTCTGCGATGCTGAGTGCTGATGAGATGGCCCTGCGATCGCGCTGCTGCTGGTGCAGTAGAGGAGGAACATCGTGATGGGGACGAAGATACGGGTCAGCATGATTTAGACTTTAGTCGGCTGATACGGAGCCGTCAACCGGTGTGAGTGTAACTGGCAGCAGCCCGGTTGTATTCCATGAGTTTCAGAAAATGCACTCTTGTAGGATCGATTCATCAATTGCAAGAAGTTCCAATACTCAATAGCAATGATACATTTATGGGTGTGGCGGGCTGATATCTGCCCGCTTTATTCCTCGGCGATTCTGGGGTTTGGAATCAGTATCATCTTACAGGCCATTCCAATAGATGCTTATTTCGCAATGTTTGCCTGATGATCTGTAGCTGTTGTTCCTTGTTTATGGAGGTCTGGCATGGATTCTGCTTCGCGCGGGCGCGTACTTGTCTGCTGCACCCTGATAAATTGCGAACGAGCTTGCGCCATCTTTATACTTGCTCTACGATACAAAGTACTGGCTCCAAGACACTACCGCTCCTTGGGGCACACACAAGAAAGGTGTACGGATGGTGTCAGCAGCTCATTCTTCAGATCGGGATGATGTATTCCAGATCGCGCGATCTTTGGTTCGAGAAGAGTGGGACCTCTTTGTTCGTGCAGGTCAACAGATCGATGAGATCTACTGCGAGGAGTTGGTCGGCAGAGATGACGAGATACCTCTGGGTCCGTGTGAGCGGTATGCGGCTGAAGAGACTTTCGAGTTTCTTCGGTTCAAGCGACTTGCAACAGCCGTGCAGTGTTTCAGGTATCCGCAGAACCACGAGTTTGACAACCATCTCGACTTTGAAAGCAATGCGCCGGTTGAAGAACGCAAACAATCAGCTCGCAGAGCGATCCTTGTGATGCTCGCAGCGGCTGATCCTGAGAAGGGTCAAGTGATCACCGATGAGATGGGTGTGCTTGCGAATACGCCGTATGAGATTGAGGGCGATGGTGAGCTTCCTGAGTTTGGTGGAAGTTCTTGGATCCCGTGGGCTGAGGATGGTTGGGATGAGCAGAATGAACCCTCACCAAGCGTGCTCAAGCGGTTGCGGAATGCGATCGATGTCGTTCGCTATGGGAGTGTGCAGGCTGCCCGCCAAAGTCGGATTCCGACCGGAGATGGTCGCCCATGCGATGAACCGGGATTGAATCGGTTTGATGAAGCGGAGCGATCGGTGCGTGATGTCATGCGGTTCGTGCAGCACTTTGTGTACTGTCTGGATCAGCACTGGAAGGATTGGCGTTACCGATACGAGGAAGCGACCCGGATAGAGTTGGATGCTATTCGGCTGGAGAATCGGAATTGGTGGGCAAAGTGGTCCGGGGTTCTGATGAGAGCAAGAGAGGCAATCCGTGTGATCGATCTCCCGGAAATCGCTGGCGCGAAGCAAGCAGCATTCGACGCGTTGACCATCATTCATGACGAGTACCAAGAGCCCGTGTTCTACTCTGATCACGAGCAGCCGGGTGATCACATCCTCCGTGCAGCGATGAATCGTGGTCAGGATCAAGTGATCGCTGATCGAAGGGCTCGGCTGAATCAGGCATTCAAGGATCTTGAGCCGTTGTGTCGTGGATGCCGATTGTACATTGATCAGCCTCCCAAGGGCGATCAGACGGCAGATCTCCCTGATCCAGATTCTGAGCAACAGATCGAAGCGAAGCCCAAGAGCAAGCGGCGATCAGAACAGGAGAGACGCCAGGATGATCTTGCGATTGCTCAGTATCTTGCAGATCATCCCGAAGCTACCCGAAACGATCTTGTGTCGCACACAGGTCTATCGGCAGGTACGATATCTCAATCTCCGGCTTGGAAACGCTTCAAACTGATTCAGAAGAATGCTCGCAAAGAAGCACGCCCTGAGGAGTGTGAGAGCTTTGATTCCTTTGCAGATCCAGATTCTGCCCAGATCAGGAGTTCTGACGGCGGGCGAGCGTCCTCAATGAACAAGATCAAAGCTTCCAATGCACGGCGCAACTGACGGCGACTAGGAAAACGAAAAATACCTACACTTTTTTTCTGCGTTTCAGAAGCGACAGGGCGGTTTTTGTGCGCCGTCAGCTTCCGTCAATAAGCCGTCACTGACGGAATGCCTACGGGTGAAGGCCCATGTGATTCCGGGTAGACACTACCCACCATGAGCCAGAACTTGCCAATGGAGGCAGAACATGAACTCAGAGAACACACTCTGGACCGTCGCACGGATCGCGGCTCATCTGAGCGTGGACCGGCATCGCATCGAGTACCTGATTGATTCGCGGGGGATCAAGCCCATTGCTCGTGCCGGGATCGCGAGGATCTTCGCGCCGGCGGATGTCGATCGGCTCAAGAATGAAATCGAGAGGATCGATTCACAACGCCAAGGGGGTGCACTGTGAATCAACACAACACATTCCAGAGTTTGAACCAACAGAAGCGATCCACACCAGGACCGATCTCGGTACGCCCGGCGCAAGCGGCGGAGATGATCGGGGTCTCTGAACGCACACTCCGTGAACTGCTCCGTCAGGGAGAGATCCCGCATGCGAAGCTGGATCGAGCAGTCCTGATCTTGGTGAGCGAGCTGAAAGCGTTTATTGAACGGAAGACACAACACGAAGGGGGTGAGGCATGATTCACGATTTCAATGATTTCCACAACGAGCACAACAAAAACAGCAAACCCCCGCTGGCGAGCGAGGGCATGCAGAACAACTTGATCTCCACACAGTCTACCACACATCACGAGCGTCCGCTCAATCGGATTCTTAATGCGATCATCAGCCGTGGGGGGACGGTCACTGGAACGGGCGCACAACGCATGTGCTCCTGTCCGGCGCATGAAGACCGGACACCATCGCTGAGTATCAAAGAAGCACCGGATGGGACCGTGCTCTTGCACTGTCACGCGAGGTGCTCGACCAAACCGATTCTTCAATCGCTGGGATTGTCCATGCGTGATCTGTACCCGCATGACACCACTGCCACTGTCAACACACGCATCAACGGGCAGCAGAACCGTCAAGGTGTCAGTGACAGTGCTGGCAGAGCAATGAGTCAAGACGGGTTCGATGACCTCGAAAGCGCGATGAGCGTCTATGCCAAATCGCTGGGGTTGCATGACCATCGCTGGGAGTATCACAACGCAGCAGATGAACTCGTCGGCGTGATCCTGCGATGGGAGACACCAAAGGGGAAGGAAGTCCGACCGATCTCGTTGATCGATGGTTGTTGGCAGCTCAAGGGGATGCCCAATCCTTGCACGCTGTATCGACTCCCTTCGATCCTTAACTCGGAGGGTCCTGTGATCGTCTGCGAGGGAGAGAAGGCGGCGGAAGCCGCGATCGTGTGTGGGTTCGTCGCGACCACCAGCCCGCACGGCTCAAAGTCGGCGTCCAAAGCTGACTGGAGCGTCCTGCAAGGTCGGGATGTGGTCGTCATCCCGGATCTCGACGACGCGGGGGACGCGTACGCGGATGATGTGATCGAGCTGTGTCAGAGAGCGTCGTCGATCCGTGTGGTCGATCTCTCATTGATCTGGGAGGGTCTGGGTGATGGGGACGATCTCCATGATGCGCTTGTCCTCGAATCGGGTGATGTGCGTGCAGTGGGTGAGAAGCTTGCTGCTGGGATTGATCGGTGTGAGCCGATGACGGGCGCGGGGGCGGGGGCGCAAGAGGATGATCCGAGCGTGTACCGGAGTTTCCCGATCGAGCATCTTCCAGAAGCGATGCGGGACTATGTCCAGCAAGGAGCGGAGTCGATCGGGTGTGATCCGTCGTACATTGCGCTACCGATGTTCTCGATGTTCGCAGGAGCGATCGGCAACACGCACTGTGTAGAGGTCAAGCGTGGCTGGATTGAGCCTCCGGTCATCTGGTCGTGCATCGTGGGTCGATCGGGGACCTCGAAGAGCCCCGCTCTGGAGCTTGCGTTCAAGCCTTTGGACCTGGTTCAGGAGCGGATGTACATCGAGCACCAACACGAGTGTGCAATGCTGGATGCGGACCCGCTCACGAGCAATGGATCAAGTGCGAGCAAGCCCGCTCGATGCATCATCGACGACGCGACGCTCGAAGCGGCGCTCGAATGCATGCGCGACAACCCACGCGGATTGGTACTCAAGCGCGATGAGCTCGCGGGATGGTTTGATTTCGATCGCTACTCAAGCGGGAAGTCCGTCGGATCCAGCGGGCGATGGATCGAGTTCTTCCATGGTCGATCCGTGTGCGTGGATCGGAGAACCTCAGGGTCGATCTTCGTCAGACGAGCATCGCTGAGCATCACAGGGAGCATCCAGCCCGGCGTGCTCACCCGGATCATGGACCCCAAGAACCTTGACAGTGGACTCATCGCACGCTTCCTCTTTGCGATGCCTGATCCCAAGCCCAAGCGATGGAGCGACCGGACGGTCCATCCAGCAGTCGCTCGTCGGGTCAACAGGATTGTCGAGCGTCTGTGCGAGCATTCGATGTGCGTCGTCGGACCCGATGGGAGTGAGGAGAACCCGACGCCTCATGTGATCGCGCTGCACCCAGAAGCGACCGAAGTGTTGAGGGTATTTGCCGATGAGCACAACCTGTTGGTGCAGCGTGAGTCTGAACACATCGGAGCAGCGTGGACCAAACTGGAATGCATCGTCCCAAGATTGGCACTCATCATGCACCTGGTGCGCGAAGCGTCGAGTGATCCGAATCTCTCAGACTCGGAGTTGATCGACGCGAGCACCATCCGCGCCGCGATTGAGCTGGTCAAATGGTTCAGGTTCGAGACGAAGCGGATCTACACCTACCTCTCGCTGGACCCGGTGCAACAGGAGACCCAGCGTGTCATCCAATGGATCAGCTCCCAAGGCGGCGCAGTCACATCGCGTGAGTTCTCCAGAGGACTCGCAAAGTACAACTCCTCCAAGATGGCCCGCGCCAAACTGAATGAACTCGTCCAAGCGGGGCTGGGCACCTTCCAAGGCCGAAAGCCCACCGGCCGAACCCAAGAGTTTGTGCTCCATACAAAGTACAGGTCGCAAGCTGACACCACTGTCACTGACGGTTCAACGGTTTCTCGCACATTCAACGGGGGTATTGGCAGTGGCGCGAGTGTGGAGTATCCGGTACAATTTACCAAGGAGGGAAAATAATCATGGCTTCCATATCGAGAGACAAGAACGGCACGAAACGCATCATGTTTATCGATGCATCCAAGAAACGGCACACCATCCGAATGGGGAAGGTGAGCGTGAAAGCCGCCGAGGCGTTCAAGATTCGGGTCGAGTCACTGATCACAGCACATCGCACAGGCACCACCATCGATGCCCAGACCGCAGACTGGGTCGCATCGCTCCCCGATGAAATCCACGATCGATTACTCAAAGCCCAACTCGTCAAGCCCCGACTGCATCACAAGCAGCACACACTCGGTGATCTGCTCAGCGCGTGCTTCGACTCAATGAGTGTCAAGGACTCCACCATGACCCGCTACAAGCAATCCAGGCGGATCTTGTTCGAGCGCTTTGGTGAGGGCCGACCCCTAGAGGATATTTCATCTCGTGATGCAGATTCGTATCGCACATGGCTTGAAGCCAAGGGGTATTCGCAGGCGAAGGTCTCCAAAGAAATCTCCATCGCTAGGATGTTCTTCAAGCAAGCCGTCCGCTGGGAAATGATTCCGTCCAACCCCTTCGAGGGCGTGCGTGCAGGCTCTCAGGTCAATCGTGAGCGATTGCACTATGTCACGCCTGAGATCGCTCACAAGCTGATCCAATCGGCCCCTGACGCGGACTGGAGGTGCATCATCGCCCTCGCACGCTTTGGTGGTTTGCGTTGTCCCTCCGAGGTGCTGGGGGTGCAGTGGGGCGATGTGAACTGGGCCGAGAACCGGATGCGGGTCCGGTCCCCCAAGACCGAGCGGCACATCGGGAAAGCAGAAAGGATCATCCCGCTGTTCCCAGAACTGAGAGCGGTCCTGATGGACGCCTACGAGCTAGCGCCGGCGGGGAGTGTCTATGTGGTCGGTCGATACCGGGACGCGACTCAGAACCTTGGGACGCACTTCAAACGGATCATCAACCGCGCGGGGATCACGCCTTGGCCTCGTTTATTCAATGCGATGCGAGCTAGCCGGGTTACTGAGTTGGCTGCTGAATATCCCAGCGCGGTATGCACTTCTTGGATGGGTCACACCCGAGCCGTCGCTGAGGCTCATTACCACATGGTCCGCGATGAAGATTTCGAGAAAGCCGCCAGTGAACCCACGCTCGCGCCGGGTCAAAGAACCAGCACTCAAAGCGTCGCAAAAAGCGGCGCACTTGTGTCGCAAAACGCGTCGCAGCAGCAAGCGGCAACAACCAGCAAATGGGACGAAATGAGTTCGCAAATTGATAAGGGACCAGCGTTTATGCCGGTCCCTTCAACTTGTTGCCATTCCTTGCAGAATGACGGGAATGGGCTGACCCGGACTTGAACCGGGGACACCGGCATTTTCAATGCCGTGCTCTACCAACTGAGCTACCAGCCCGATGCATCCATTTCATGAGTTCAATCATGGATGTCGGAAAGCAAGAATAGACACAAACTCGCCCGCGTCAACCTGATCGGGTGAATGTTCCTGAAAGTGAAGTCTGTCAGGGTCATCCTCCCAGAAGCGGTACGATTCTGTCGATCGTCCGCGTGATCGACGCATTACCGGAAGTTGGACCGTTTCTCGTGCGTTTCTGGGACCCTCAGGCATGCACGAAGGGCGATATCAGGATACCATACGACCATGACCACCACCGAAGCAGCACCCGAAACCTCGTCCTCGTCCACTACGCATGAGCCATTGCTGAAGGTGACTGGACTCAAGACACACTTCCCCATCCGCTCAGGGCTGCTTCAACGCGTGACCGGACACTTCAAAGCCGTCGACGGCGTGTCGTTCTCTGTCGGGAAGGGCGAAACACTCGGGCTGGTCGGAGAATCAGGCTGTGGAAAGACCACCGTTGGTCGGACGCTCCTGCGTCTGCTCCCTGCGACTGCTGGGACTGTCACCTTTGAAGGTCAGGACATGTTCGCGGCTCAAGGATCACAGCTCCAAAAACTCCGCAGCGACATGCAGATCGTCTTCCAAGACCCAGCCGGTTCCCTCAATCCACGCATGCGCATCGCGTCGATCGTCGGAGAGCCATTGGTCATCCACGGCATGATCACAGACAAAGCAGAACTCCGCGAGCGTGTCGAGTCGCTGCTTGAGCGTTGTGGGATGCCCAGAGCAGCAGCGGATCGGTATCCGCACGAGTTCTCAGGTGGTCAGCGTCAGCGCATCGGGATCGCACGAGCGCTTGCACTGGAACCCAAGTTTATTGTCTGTGACGAGCCGACCTCAGCGCTCGATGTGTCGATCCAAGCGCAGGTCATCAACCTGCTCATGGATCTCCAAGAAGAGTTCGGGTTGTCGTACCTCTTCATCTCCCACGACATGGCAGTCATCCAGCATGTCTGCAAACGCATCGCAGTCATGTACAAAGGGAAGATCGTCGAAGAGGGTTCACGCGACGACATCATCAAGAACCCTCAGCACCTCTACACCCAGTCGCTCCTCTCAGCGGTCCCCGAACCCAACCCACGCAAAACCAAACAACGAATCATCTTCGACGGCGGTGCGATGTAAGCTATGTCTTACCCGACGCGCCCAATCCGAAGGGCGTCTCGCCCTGATGATCCCAGAGTCAGATTCCTGATCGAGCTGTCACGCGCACTGGGAACCTACGGCACCTCCGCGCATCGACTCGAAGATGTCATCACAGTCTGCGCCAGCGAGCTTGGTCTAGCGTGTCATATCTTCTCGACCCCGACCTCTGTGTTTTTGTCGATCGAGAGCGACAACGATCATGTCACCTACCTCTCGCGGATCCATTCCGTCGAGGTGAACCTCTCGAAGCTCCGTCGCTTTGATCAGCTGTTTAATGCTGTGATTGCCGGGAAGATGTCGCCGTATGCAGGGGTGCGGAAGATCAAGGAGATTGTGCGTGAGGACGATCCCGTCCCGAGCTGGGTGCAGCTGTTTGCGTTCGCAGTGATCTCTGCGTGCGTCACGGTGTTTCTGGGAGGTGGTCTCAAGGAGATCGGAGCCGCGAGCTTTATTGGGTTGATCGTTGGGATACTGGGTCTCTTTGTCGGGAAGCATCGTGAGCACGCACGCTTGACGGAGTTCCTTGCAGGGTTCGTTGCGTCATTGATCGCAGGGGGGTTAGCGGTGGTGATCGGGCCGTATTCTCCAGGGATCGCGATTATTGGTGGGATCATTGTCCTGCTTCCAGGTATGACCATCACAGTCTCGATGACGGAACTCGCGACGCGGAATGTGGTCTCAGGATCAGCACGATTGACCGGCGCACTGATGATCCTGCTGCTGATGGGGTTCGGGGTCGCGGCGGGGAACGAACTCGTCCGTGTGCTGATCGATCTCCCGGCTTCTGTAGAACCAGAGCGATTGGCAGCAGGCTGGAACATGGTCGCTGCGTTGATCTCGTCGCTCCTGCTGGTCGTGCTGTTTCGAGCGAAGTGGGGGGACGCATGGGCGATGGTCCTCGCGGTCTTCGTCGCGTTCTACAGCTCACGATTCGGGGTCGAGCATTTCGGGTTGCAGTTCGGGGTCTGCTTCGCAGGAGTGTGCGTCGGAGTGCTGGGGAACCTGTTTGCCAGAGCGGTGGATCGTCCTTCGCTGACCGTCACGCTTCCCGGACTGCTGATGCTTGTGCCGGGATCGGTTGGGTTCCGGAGCTTGCAGTCCTTCATGCTCAACGACACAGTCGGAGGCGTGCAGACAGGGGTCACTGTGATGGTGGTCGGCGTCGCGCTGGTCGTGGGGGTGCTGCTCGCCAATGTCCTCGTCCCGCCACGCAAAGTGCTGTAGACAGGGGAACCAGCGAATGCTGGTGATGTCTAGTGATCTTGCAAGGAATGGTGCTGCTGGAGCAGGTCGGAGTAGGAGACCTGGATCGGTTCTCCGAGCGCCGGGTGAAAGGTCGAGCGGATCATCTCTGCTCGCTGAGGAGCGGTCTCGATGTCCTTGTCGTTGTTCATGAGGACCTCGAACTCAAAGTGCCAACCCAGATCCGTGACATCGTCGATGTGGATGCGGACCGAATCGAGCATGTAGAGCTCGCGGGTTTTGGTCACAGTCAGCCAAACAGGGAGCGGGGCTTCTCCGAAGCGTTCAACGACCTGTTCATGTGTGAAGAGGCTGTAGTTGGAGACGCGAGCGGTGACGCCGTCGGGACGCTCGTAGAAGATGTACTCGACTGGTTCGGGAGATCCGATCCCACGCTCAATCGCGACGGCTTCGCGTTTCTTGAGACGACCACGCGAAACATTGTAATAGGTGTCCGTCTGACGGATCTTCGCGATGTACGACGCGTTGATCTTGGAGCAGATCATCCGCGCAAGGTTGGGGTCGCGCAGTTCCGCTTTCCATTCGAGGTTCTTCATGCGTTCACTATCGGCGTTCCGCGTTGTTTTTGTCTCGGAGGAGTTGTGTAATTCTCAAGTGTTTTCGAGTGTTTCCAGGAGCTTCGCTTCGTCCCAGATCTCGATCCCAAGCGATTCAGCTTTGGTCCGCTTCGAACCTGCCTTCTCTCCTGCGATGAGCAGGTCGGTGGACTTGGAGACCGATCCAGAAACTTTCGCGCCGAGCGTTTCGAGCTGGTCGCTGAGCTCAGTGCGTGTGAACTTGGTGAGCGTTCCAGTCAGAACGATGGTCTTCCCTGAGAAAGGCGATTCAATCAGCGTGTCTTGATCGACGAAATCTTTGGAAGTCAGATCAACCCCTCGCTCGTGGAGATGCGTAAAGGTGTCGCGTGCTGCAGCGGAGTGGAGGTATTCGTAGACAGCTGGAGCGGTATCGATTCCCAGACCGGTCTCGTAGACTTGTTCGAGTTTGTCCTTTGTGCCTGTCAGTTCTTCGCGTTTGATCTGGCTCATCGTGTTGACCGCGTTGGGCATCAGCTCCCAGAGCGGCGCAGCTCGGAGTTCGTCGATGCTCCTGAATCGTCGAGCGAGGAGTTTGGATGTCGTCGATCCGATGTGACGGATCCCCATCCCAGCGAGGACCTTCGACATCCCTCTGGACTTTGCGTTCTCGATTCCAGCGATCAGGTTGTCCACCTTCTTCTCACCCATCCGGTCGAGTTCCATGAGTGCTTCGCGATGCTTGTGGAGATCGAAGATATCCGCGAAGTGGTTGAGCGGGATTTCGGTCGTGCGGATGAGGTCGATCGTCGACTCTCCCAGTCCATCAATATCCATCTGCTTTCGACCTGCAAACCAGACGAGCTTCTCGCGGATCTGAGCGGGACACTCCGGGTTCATGCACCTGCGTGTTGTTTCCTTCGTCGGATCATCGTGCGCTTCGATCGGTTCGATCTCAAGCGGCGCATCACACGCTGGACAGTGGTCTGGAGGGAGGATCTGCATCGCGTCGTTCGGACGCTTGTTGATGATCACTCCGACGACCTGCGGGATGATCTCTCCTGCTTTCTCGACCTCGACAAGGTCTCCGCTGTGGAGATCGCGCGTGCGGATCATGCCGTAGTTGTGGAGGGTCGCGTGGGAGACCGTGGTTCCTGCGAGCACGACGGGTTCGAGCGTCGCTCGCGGGGTGATCTTCCCGGTCTTCCCGACCTGATGCTCGACGCTCAGGAGACGCGTGGATTTGCGTTCAGCTGGGAACTTGTACGCGATGCACCAGCGTGGGGATTTGCTTGTGGTGCCCAGTGCGTGTTGTTGGGTGAAGTCATCGACGCGGATGACGACGCCGTCGGTCGCGTATTGCAGGTCGTGACGGATGGTGTCGATGTGATGGATTGTTTTGAGAATCCCTGTGATGTCTGATTCGGTGGTCCGGTGATCTCCGACATCGAAACCCATTGACGAGATCTGATCGCAGAACGCTTGGTGTCCGCTCGCGAAGCGTGGGTCGCTGAGTTCCCCTTTGCCGTGTGCGATGAATCCGAGCTTGCGAGACGCGATGACTTTGGGATCGAGGCTTTTGAGTGTGCCGGCACATGCGTTCCGCGGATTCATGAACGGCTCATCACCATCAGCAACGCGTTGCTCATTGATCCGTATGAACTCGGAGAGCGGGATGTAGACCTCGCCTCGGATTTCAATGATTTCTGGGTTGGTTTCAGGGAGAGCGTCTGTGATCTGGAGCGGGATTGACTGGATTGTCCGCGCCGCGTGGGAGACATCATCGCCCTTTTCTCCGTCCCCTCTGGTTAATGCGCGGACGAACTGGCCTTGTTCGTAGCGGATGGAGAGTGCGACGCCGTCGATTTTGGGTTCGCAGGTGAATGTGATCGGGTCCGAAGGTGTGCTCGTAAACAGATCAGAATCGTTCTCGGAATCGCTGCTCTGTGAGGATCTGATCATCCGATCGACCCATTGCTGGATCTCTTGCTCGTTGTAGGTGTTGTCGATCGAGAGCATCGGGATCGAGTGGGGGAGCGTCTCGAATCCTTCGATCGGGTCTCCTCCGACTCGAGCGGTTGGGGAGTTGGGGTCGTGGACTTCTGGGTGCTGTGCTTCGAGGTCCGCGAGTTCTTTGAGGAGCGTGTCGAACTCCGAGTCAGACATGGTCGGAGCAGCGTCCTGGTAGTACGCGGCGTTCGCTCTGGTCAAGAGCATACGAAGTTCAGAGATTCGTTTGGTTGAGTCACTCACGCGTGATGGTATGGGTGCTCAATGGCTATGATCGAACATGGCTGCAGAGTTGATTGATGGACGCGCACTCGCTGACGATTTCCGCAAGCAGACCGCATCGCGGGCGGCTGAGCTGCGCGAGCGTGGGACTCCTGCGAAACTCGACGCGATCTTGGTCGATTCGGGGGATAACGGGGCGCGTGTGTATGCCGAGAATCAAGCGCGGACCTGCGAGAGTCTCGGGATCGGGTACATGCTCCACGAACTCCCAGAAGGATCGTCCACGGCATCCATCGAAGCGAAAATCCGAGAGCTCAACGAGGATGACTCGGTCCATGCGATTATGGTCCATATGCCGCTCCCTGATGAGGTTGACGCGCACCATATCAAGATGCTCCTCGATCCGGATAAGGATGTCGAGGGGGTCAATCCTGCGAATATCGGAAATGTCGTCTACGGCAAGTCCATGCGTGCTCCATGCACGGCTCTTGCGACGCTCAAACTCATCGAATCCACAGGAATCGATCTGATGGGGAAGCGATGCGTCGTCGTCGGAGCATCGGTCGTGGTGGGTCGTCCGATCGCTGTGCTGCTGATGCAGCGAGAAGCGACGGTGGTGAGCTGCAACAAGTACACGCAAGGGATGAAGGAGCTGTGCCGATCAGCAGATGTGCTGATCCCAGCTGCAGGGGTTCCAGGGCTGATTACGCGCGATATGGTCAAGCCGGGCGCGTTGGTGGTAGATGTCGGGGTGAATCGGGTGCTTGACTCGGAAACCGGGAAGAATCGGACAGTGGGGGATGTTGCGTATGATGAGGTCTGCGAGATCGCAGGTGCGGTCTCACCTGTCCCAGGCGGGGTCGGGCCGATGACCGTTGCGGTGCTGCTCCACAATGTAGTCGAGCTGGCGTATGAATCTTTCGGGCTTGTGTGCCGGTAGAGTCAGAATGCCGATAGGTAGGAATCTGATGGATTGCGTTTCCAATGAGGGGATGCGATTGACTCTTGGAGGATTGAACCATTGAATGAGACTATGCACACAACGCTCACACTCGGATTTCTCCCGAATCTCGGCTGGTTCGAAATGCTCGTCATCGGCACAGTTATGCTGCTGCTGTTCGGGCGTCGTCTCCCAGAAGTGGGTCGCAGCTTGGGTCAGGGGATTGTTTCGTTCAAAAAAGGACTGAAAGAGGTCGGCGACGAGATCAATATCCAGAGCAACGAACCGGCACAGTCTTCGGCACAACCACCGAAGTTTGACGCCGCGAAGGCTCCCAATAACCCAGATATGGCTGGTGCGGCTCATGCATCCGCATCCCCGGTCGCTCAAGCAAGCGAATCGGGATCAGAGAACAAATCGGAATAATCTGACATTGTCTGTCTGCTGGGAGCTGCTCAGTTCGGATAGATGCTGTTTTTGGCGTTCCGCAGGCTTTCCAACAGCGGTCGGGGTGCTTATCATTCCGACCAATCTGATTCTGACTGTGCGTGGGATCAGGTGGACAATCATCGGCGAGGTAGCTCAGCTGGCTAGAGCGTAGGATTCATAACCCTAAGGTCGAGAGTTCAAGTCTCTCTCTCGCCATTCCCGATGAACGCTGTTCTGCAAAGAACGGCGTTTTTTTATGCAATCACTGTCATAGACCCCGGATCCATGCGTTATTCTGGAAACCGAAACGGAGCAAGAAATGGACTCGAAGGTATTCATAGGCGGTGTGGTCGGACTCGGATTACTTGGTATCGCGGGGATTTTGGTCCTTGGAGCGGGGAGCGATCGGGGTGAGCTTGAGCTCGCGTCAGGGTCAGGCACCAAGACTATTGATATCGATTCTGGGGTGAGTGCATACGACATTGATCGTGAGATCGAACCGATCGATGTGCCGGTCGTCGAAGAAGCTCCACGCGATCTCCAAGCGGGTCGGCGCGATCGACGCGGCGGAGAAGGCGGTCGTGGCGAGGGACGACGCGGTGGATTCGATCGGATGGAAAACATGATCGCTGAGTACGATGTCGATGGCGACGGGATGCTCAACCAAGAAGAACGCGACGCGATGGCACAAGCGATGCGTGATCGGATGACCGAGCGGTTTGATCTTGATGGTGACGGGATGGTCAGCATCGAGGAACAGTTCGCGGCTCGTCGCTCGTTCCTGACCGATCTGGATCTTGATAGCCGGCGTGGACAGCGTGTGCTTGGTGAGTATGACCTAGACGGGGATGGTGCGCTGAGCGAAGCGGAAACAGCAGCGATGAACGCACAGCTCGATGAACGCGATGCCGAGCGTCTCGCGGAGATCGTTGCTGAGTACGACACTGATGGTGACGGCGTGATGTCCGATGAAGAAACGCTCGCGATGCAGGACCAGCAGTTCAATGAGCAGCGGTCACGCTGGGACCAGTTCTCGGAGCAGTTCGATACGGATGGGGACGGGAATCTGAATGTCGACGAGCGTGTCGATGCTCGTGAGACGATGATCAGTCAGCGCCAGCTCGACCAGTTCCTGCGTCGCTACGACACGAATGGCGATCGACAGATCGGCACTGGAGATTACGAACGCTTCACCGACGCGTACGGCAAGAAAGAACCCTACGGCGATGTGAATCGCGATGGGATCTTCAACATGGATGACATCGTGATGTTCCGTGACATGACAGAGCGTGCGAACGCTGTGGATGGTTGAGCGCGTGTGATTTATTCGTACTGATCAGCGATCACATTCGCGTAGACCGGTGTCCAGTCGTATCCGTCCCAGTTGAAGTCATTGAAGTACCCACTAGCTTGAGCGCACTGGATGGCGACCCAATCCCCTGCGATCAGGGATGGTCCTGTGCTGATTGTCTGTGTGGGGTGTTCGTATCCGACCATGCTGGCGCCGAGATCGATCTCTTCGAGAATCAGCAGTTGCTCTGATTGCGTGAGTTCTGCGTCTCTGGACGGGCTGCATGCGCCGAGAAGGGCGGTTGAGCCTGCAAGAGCGGCAAGTACAGACAGACGGACGGTGGGTGTGATCGAGTAGCGCATAGTGTCCCCATCGAGCGAATTGAGCGAGAAGTTGTGCGACTTTCCGAGACATCGCGAGAGTGATCAACTTTGCGCGTTAATTCCGACGATAAGTAGATGGATACCACTAAAACGCTCCCGAATCGAGGATTTTATGGGCCTTTTGTGTTAAATTCTCAGTAGGGACAGTGGTGAAGAACTCAAGCTTTGGAGCTGATCGTGCCGTGCTGGACCCATCAACGAAATTTGTTACATCGTGCAGCCGCTTTGGGGGTTCTTATCGCGGTTTCTGGGGCGACGCAGGTCGTCTTCGGCTCCGCGTACGCGCAGCCTGAAGAACAAGAGGCGTCGTCCGATAACCAGGGTGTGGTGGTCGCTCGTGATGGGGTTGGGTATCGGGTCACAGGGATCGAGCTGGGGTACGGGATTGAGCATCCGGAACTACCGAATCTTGATGCGATTCTGGAACTTGCTGTTGGAATGACTCCTGTAGAGGGTGGGTACATTGGTCCCGTTGAGGGGCAGCCGATCGTTCAAGTGAAGCTGCGTGATGTTGGTCGGGATGGGGTCGAGGTTCTTTACGGCAGTGCGCTCGCGACGATGATCCAAGCGGTCCGCGACGAGATGGAATCGCAGTTTGGTTTGCTTGGACATCTGGTGACACCTGCTCCTGATGAGATCGCGTTTCAGACGACCCAGGAGGATCTGCGCGGGCCGGGGGATCATCCGCTGACGATCGTGATCTGGAGAGCGATGGTGGGAGAAGTCCGGACAGTCGCTCGCGGCGATCGGATCGCTGAACGCAGAGATGTCGATCGGGTTGAAGGGGTGGATGTTTCCAATGTGAATCATCCGGCGCATCAGCGTCAGCGTGATCGCTTTGAGATTGAGCCTGGAGATTTGCTGACCAAGAAGAGTGTGGATGATGAGATCTACAAACTCAATCGGCATCCAGGACGACGAGCAGATGTCTCGATCGCGCCGTCGGTTGAGCAAGGATCGGTGGTTCTGGACTACTTGATCTCAGAACCCAAACAATGGACAGCGTACGCGAGCATCTCCAACACAGGAACCAAAAGCACGGATACTTGGCAGGAACGGTTCGGGTACATCAATCGTCAACTGACAGGTCAAGACGACATCTTCCGTCTCGATTACATCACGGCGGGGTTCGATGCATCGCACGCGATCTTGGCGTCGTACGCGTTTGATCTTGGTCCCGACTTTCGCGCCAAGGTGAACGGGCGCTGGAACAAGTACACAGCGACCGATGTGGGTCTCGGATTTGAGAACTTCAAAGGGGAGGGGTACGAGATCGGTGCGGAGATCTCGACGAATCTCTGGCAGGATGGGCCGCGGTTCTTGGATCTCTTTGGTGGGATTCGGTACGAGCGGATCGAGGTTGATAATCGCGTACTGCTGATTCAGGGTGAAGAGGATTTCTTGCTGCCGTTCATTGGATTGCGGTACCAGAAAAGCACTCCGCTCCATACAGCGTACGGCGAGGTTCGCTTTGAGACGAACTGGGCTGGAGCCGCGGGGACAAGCGAAGCGGCGATCGGTCGTTTGGGTCGTCCCAATGTCGAGAATGAGTTCTCGACGGTTCGTGCGCAGCTGACGCACTCGTTCTTCCTTGAGCCGATCCTGGACCCCAAAGGGTTTGGGGGTGAGCGTGGGATCGATGACATGACGCTGGCGCACGAGCTGGTGCTGTCGGTGCGTGGACAGTCCAGTCTTGGTTCTCGGCTTGCTCCGAACTTTGAGATGGTCGCGGGGGGCGCGGCGAGCGTGCGTGGGTATAAAGAATCAGTAGCGGTCGGTGATCACGCGATTATCGGCACTGTCGAGTACCGGTTTCACCTTGGAAAAGCGATCCCGGTCAGTTCTGAAACGACTAATTTGTTCGGTTCAACCTTCAGAAATGCAAGAACTCGACCATATGGGAGCGCGGATTGGGATCTCATCTTCTCCGGCTTCGTAGATATAGGACGGGTGACCGTACAGGACGCCTTCTTCTTTGAAAATGATGAGACCTTAGTTGGCGTGGGTGTCGGTATCGAGGCACAGTTTAAACGGAACCTCACGCTCCGCCTCAACTATGGTACTGCGATGACCAGGATCGGGACGGGGACCTCGACAGTCACCGATGTGGGGGACTCGCGGTTGCACTTCACTGCGACCGTTGTGTTCTAAAACCGAATACTGGAAGGATGGATAGGAATGACAACTCAAGATATGAACTCCACGCGCGGTCGGTTCGGCCTCGCATTGATCGCTGTAGCAGGATTGACTACAGGTCTTCTTTCAAACTCTACTTTTGCGAACCCAAGCGAAGACGATGCAACCATCGCCGCGGGAACCGCTGTCTTTGATGAGAACGGCAACCTCTTGACCATTACAACGAGCGATATGACGATCATCGATTGGTTGTCGTTTAATATCGGGTTTGGTGAGACTGTCCAGTTCATCATGCCTGACTCGTCGTCGCGTGTGCTCAATCGCATCAGCGGCGACACACCTTCAGAAATCAACGGCACACTCCTCGCAAACGGGCAGCTCTTCCTCGTGAATCCATCCGGGATTGTCTTTGGTGACAACGCGGTGGTCAATGCAGGCGCGTTATACGCCGCGGCTGGGAAGATCTCGAACGCAGACTTTATCTCTGAGACCTACCGCTTCACTGATCTGCAGGGATCGGTTGTCAATCGCGGCATGCTCGAAGGCAGCTTGATCGCAATGGTTGGTGGCGAAGTCGCAAATATGGGTACGATCTCAGCGCCGAACGGTGTCGTGATGATGGCGGCGGGTGAGCAGGTCTTGATCGGGACGCACCTGGGGAACCGGTATGTCGAGATCGAAGTCCCATTGCAGGAAGCGGACCCGTCTGCGATTCTTGAGGATGATTCGTTGCGATTGGCAGCGGGTGACATCTACTCGCTCGCGGCATGGAATACAGGAACGATTGATTCCAAGCATGTGATCATCAAAGCAGACGGCGGGGATGTCGGGATCTCTGGGAATATCAGTGCCGTCGGTTCAGGGGGGAATGGCTTCCTCGATGTGCGTGGTGACAATATTGTGGTCACGAGCAACACCGAGACCCGCGGCGCGCCGATCACTGGTGCTGATATCAACATGACCGCTGGACCTGGAGGGGTCATTGATCTAGGAGCGGATCTGCATTCAACAGGGAACGGGATTCAACTGTTCGGTGATGTGATGCTCAGCGAGAGTGTTTCGCTGACCAGCACAGGGAATGGGAGCATCACCAGAATCACAGGGGATGTGTACTCTGATCTTGGAGAGTTCAACTCGCTTGGTATCTATTCCTCCAACGGCCGAGTTGAGTTTGGTGGGTCGGTCGGGATGGATTCTGCGAGCGATCAACGCTTGGGGTTCCTCGATATTGATGCGAATCGGACGACCTACTTTGATGATGTTTCCACACTCAACGGCATGACGCTGATGGGGTTGACCGAGATCGCGGGTCCTTCGGTGACTTTCCATACCGGTCTTGGAACAACGCTCTTCGGCGGGAATATCTACTCGCGTATTCGCGGCGGATCGGATGTCGCGTTCATGTACGACGGGGAAGTCTGGACAGGGATCGGTGAAGGGCGCACGCCGTTCAAGTTCCGTGGGAATATTGGTACAGGACCGGTATTCCACAGCGTACCGAACCAGGGACCATTCCGGAATATCTACTTTGGTGAAGATGTCAACGGCGCCATGGTCGCTTCAGCGTTCCTGTTCTCCAACGCTGCTGAAGCGGGTCTCCAGTTGATGGACGCGGCATCCATCGATCTGACAAACCGGTTCTTCATCTCCGCGACCGAAGGCATCTACGCTGGACGCGGACAGAAGATCACCTCGATGGGATCCATCCAGTTCGCAGCAAAGGGATTGGGAACCACGAACATCCAGCTCAGCGATGTCAACGCGTTAGGAGATCTGCGTGTGCTCTCGCTCGGACAGCTCGGTGGTGATATCACCCTCCTTGGACACCTCGGCGGATTCATCGACGGCGTAGCAAACGAAGCAGACCGTGCCGGCGGCGGGTATGAAGAGGAAGCGGCAGAACTGATCGCTTCAGGGAACATGTTCATCGATGGCAACATCGTGACGGACACAGCTGGTGCGTTGCTCGGCGCTGAATCTGTTGTGCTTGCAAATAACAGCGGTGCGGGTGCGGTCATGGGATTGTCGATCGAGACTTTCCCCGGCGGTGTCTCGCTTGCCAACTTCCTCGGCAATGAGCCTGGGAGTGCTGGTCTTGCGTATGCGTACGACCTGACGCTCGGTGACTTCACAACTTTCACAGGTCCGAACAACAACGCTGGGACGCAGCCTGATCTCGCGACTCTGCTCGCTGAAGAGGATGTCCCTCAAATTCGCAATGATGATCCGTACCTCGCTCAGCGTCAGGTGCTCATCGAGCTTGGATTGGCGCCGACTGATGTCGCTGCGGAAACGATCCGGACAGGTGTCGAGATCGGTGCAGAGCGGTACAGCGTCGCTCCGGATGCTCCAGCTCCGACTGTGATCATTGATCGTCTCTCACCTCGCAGTGTTGAGCGGTTGACCGATGCGTATGTGCGTTTGTTTGGTCAGCGTGATGCTGAGTCGCAGACTCGTCCTGGGATCCGGGATGTCGCGATGGAGTTGAGTTCAGGAGATCAGGACGAGGTCGAGATCCTGATGAGTCAGATCGGTCTGGTGCTTGATCGGATCGCATTGCTTGAGCTGACTCCGATCGAAATCAATCGTGCTCAGACAGCATTGCTTGAGATGGTGCGTCCTGATAGCATGAATCCGGATCAGTTCCGCTCGCAATGGGCAAAGAACTGAGTGACCCCGATCGAGAGGCGGACAGATGGCTCGTGTTGATGTCGCCTTGCTTCCGGATCATGTGAATCGTGATCGTCTTGACACACACACTGTGATCGTGGTCGATGTTCTCAGGGCATCGACCACGATTGTTGCCGCGATCGAGTCCGGCGCGGAGGGGGTCGTCCCGGTCGCGGAGGTGGATGAAGCGAAGAGCTTTGCTCTGCTGCATCCAGACGCGTTGCTCTGCGGCGAGCGTGGCGGGGTCCCTCCGGAGGGGTTTGTAATGGGGAACTCGCCGTTGGATTACAGCAGCGAGAAGGTTGGTGGACGAAAGGTCGTGCTGACGACCACCAACGGGACGCGCGCGTTGTCGATGGTCGCTGATGCAAAGCGGGTGCTTGTTGGTTCGCTGACGAATCGAGCAGCTGTGTGCGGGATTGCCGATCAGGATGATGTGTTGATTGTGTGCGCCGGGACCAATGGCGAGGTTTCGCTCGATGATGCGTTTACTGCTGGTATGATGGTGGATTGGCTCATTGAGCACTCTGGTCATGCGCCAACTGAAACAGCACAAATACTGTCAGGGTCAGCGTCCTCGCTGCTCGCAACACATAAGACGATTGAGCAGGTGTTGAGAAACACGGATCATGGTCGTCGGCTCATCGGGCTGGGGATGGATCGTGACATTGAGCATGCCTCGGGCATCGATTCGAGCAGTGTGGTTCCGGAGCACGAAATCGCAAGCAACACCATCAGAGCGGGCTAGAATCTGGGAGACACTCGATCAAGGAGCTCCCAGTGTACACACTCGTTCTTATCCGTCACGGCCAGAGTACTTGGAACAAAGAGAACCGCTTTACAGGGTGGAAAGATGTCCCGCTCAGTGAGCTCGGTCATCAAGAAGCAAGCGAAGCTGGGAAGCTGCTCGCCGCGGAGGGCTTCAGCTTTGATCTCGCGTACACCTCGGTCCTCAAGCGTGCGATCGGGACACTCTGGCATGTGCTCGAAGAGATGGATCTGATGTGGCTCCCAGTCACACGAGCTTGGCAGCTCAATGAGCGTCACTATGGTGCTCTGCAGGGACTCAACAAAGCAGAAACCGCTGAGAAGCACGGCGAAGACCAGGTCAAGGTCTGGCGTCGCTCGTACGACACCCCGCCTCCGGCGCTTGAGCAATCCGATGAGCGTTGGCCTGGACATGATCGTCGGTATGCTGATCTTGATCCAAAGGACATCCCAACGACTGAATGCTTGAAGGACACGGTTGAACGCGTCGTTCCCTACTGGGAAAATGAGCTTGCGCCGAAGATCAAAGAAGGCAAGAAACTCATCATCGCAGCGCACGGAAACTCGCTCCGCGCGATGGTCAAGTTCCTTGATGGGATCTCGGATGATGACATCGTCGGCGTGAACATTCCAACCGGGATGCCTTTGGTGTACGAGCTGGACGCGGACCTCAAACCAATCTCGAAGCGATACCTCGGCGACGCGGCTGCGGTTGAAGCAGCAATGGCTGCCGTCGCTGCACAAGGCAAAGCGAAATAACTACAACCAGTTCAGGTCCGTTGGGAGCGAGTTGAAGTTCTCGATGCCGTCTTGGGTCACGGCGACCATGTCTTCGATGCGGATTCCACCGATGGCTTTGCAGTAGAGTCCTGGTTCGATGGTGAGGACATCGCCGAGCACGAGTTCTGGTCCGCCGACATCGAGGAGTGGGGGTTCGTGGACATCGAGACCAATGCCGTGTCCAGTGCCGTGAGGCATGGTGCATGCGGTATCTGGCGCATCGTCTGCGGTGAGACCCATCGCGTAGCCATTGGCTTCGATGACGCGGACGGTTGCTTGGTGGACTGCATCTGCAGTGACTCCAGGTTTGACGGCATTCTGGGCAGCTTCTTTCGCTTCGATGACCGTCGCGTGCATTTTGGCAACTTCGTCGGGGATGTCGCCGTGGACGACGCAGCGGGTGCAGTCGCCGTGGTAGTGGGAGGATTTGATGTAGGGGAAGAGGTCGATGATGATGGGTTGACCGGTGAAGAGCGGTCCGTGACCTCGGTCATGGCAGTCGGATCCGATCTGACCCCCTGCGACGATCGAGCCGTGGGGGGTAGCGCCTCCGTTTTCGAGGAACCAGATATCGATCAGCTGGAACATGCGTTCGGAGGTGAGTGGTTGTCCTTCGTGGATGAGTTGTCCGCTTGAATCTGCACTTGCGTGAGCGATGGTCTCGCATGCCATCCGCATGCACCCTTCAGTGATGGACTGTGCTTCGCGGAGGTGCTGGAGTTCTTCCGCGTCTTTCGATCGACGATCGAGCACTCCAAGATCGGGGTCGCACTGGATCTGAATTCCTGCTTTGGTGATGTAGTGCGCGTAGATCGCAGGGAGGGTGCGGTCGACGATCGCGGTGGTGATCTTGTGTTGTGACAAGCACTCCGCGACGGATTGTGCGGTTTCGAGTTCGCGGTCTCCAGTCTCCCAGTCAGCAGGCGCGAAATCCTTTGGGCAGACGACCTCATCGGCGCGTGCGGATTTGCGTGCTCGTTCCATCTCGATGTCGCGGATCATGAGCAGTCGATGTACGGCGTCATCTTTGGGGAGCATGATGAGAGCCGTGGGATCTCCGACTGAAAATCGGATCTGGTGGTAGAGTGCGAGGTTGGCTATTGGGCTTCCCGCGAAGACGACTGCTTGATTGTTTGTGATCTCTGCCATGGGGTACCATAGTCCTAGAGTGTCGGATGAGAATTGCAACCTGGAATGTCAACGGGCTCCGTGCCGCGCTCCGAAAGGGGCTCCCGGAGCATCTTGATCGGATCGATCCGAATGTTTTGCTGATGCAGGAGGTCCGTGCTCTCCCGGAGCAGTTGCCTGATGAATGGCAAGATCCTGAGGGTTGGGATTGTCTCTGGCATCCCGCTGAGAAGAAGGGGTACTCCGGAACAGCGATCTGGTCTCGAGATGGGCTCAAAGAGGTCGAACGCGGAGCGGGTGAGGACGATTCAGAGGGGCGCGTGATTGTTGGGAAGGTGGGGAAGCTCAGGGTCGTGAGTGTGTATCTGCCATCTGGGTCGTCTGGAGACCATCGACAAGCGGAGAAGGATCGCTGGCTCAAGTTCTTCCATGCGTGGGCTGAACCGATGCTTAAGTCCAAAATCCCAACTGTGCTTGGAGGGGATCTCAATATTGCGCATACTGAGCGGGATATTTTCCACTGGAAGAGCAATCAGAAGACCTCGGGGTTTCTGCCTCATGAGCGGGAATGGATGGGGGATTTGATTGATGCCGGATGGTCTGATGTTGTTCGAGAGGTGAGCGGCGATGTAGACGGGCCGTATTCATGGTGGTCGAATCGTGGGCAAGCGCGTGCGCTCGATCGGGGCTGGAGGATCGACTACCTCCTCATGAACAAGGCGGCACGCAGCAAAATGACCAACTGCTTCATCGATCGACAGAGCGGGATGGAGGTCTCGGATCATGCGATGGTGGTTGCTGATATGGACCTATAACCAAGCACCCGAACATACTGCTATCAGCAGGTGCGTTTATCGGCAAAAAAGTACGGGAATCGGGGTAATCCGGCTTGTGCTGACTCTCCAGCGGTTGTACAGTACACAAGTCTAATCGCCGTGCGCTCATCTGTCTGAGGCAGGGTACCTTTTGAGAGATAGGGAGAAACCAATGAAGAATGTAATGATGGTTGCTGCTGTCGCTGCCCTTGCGGGTGCCGCAAGTGCAGATGTCTACAGCGACAACTCAGGATCACACCTCGATGGTGGTGATCTTCACAGCTTTTACTACGACCAAGGCTTCAGCCACTTGGACATCACTCAGGTTGAAGTGACCAACGACGCAAGCTTCATCTACTTCGACATTTCAGTCGCGGCAGATCTTGATGCGACCACATGGGGTAAGTACCTCATTGCGATGGACACTGGTCGTAACGCAGGTGAGAACTCGAACCCTTGGGGTCGCGTTGCTGACTTCGGTCGTGGGATCACCGACTTCGTCGGTTCATGGGCAGACGACGGCGGCTCAGGCGCTGGTGGCGAGTTCCACCAGTTCGATGGCGCAGCTTGGAACCTCACCGATGCGACCTACACCACCAACACCCAGATCAACGCATCGGATGCAAACCACGCTTCAGGCGTACAACGCATCGCGATCTCGCTCGCAGCACTCGGCCTGAGCGTCGGTGACTCGATCGAGTTTGATGTGCTCTCCTCAGGTGGTGGCGCAGATCCAGGTGTTGATCACCTCAGCCGCTCGGACTTCGCTACTGATGACTGGGCAAACGGCTCACAGTCAGGTGCATTCCTGAGCTACACCGTTGTTCCTGCTCCATCAGCAATCGCGATGGTTGGACTCGGCGGTCTGATCGCTGGTCGTCGTCGCCGCTAATCGCAGCTCGATCTCCAGTTTCAGTACAACACACAAGCGGGACCGGATTTGATCCGGTCCCGCTTACTTTTTTAGACTTGAGGTTTGCATGCCGTTCAAAACAGCCAAATGATCAGGCTCACGGGCATCCCGAACTGAAAAGTGTGAGGAATGCGGAGATATCAAAGAAGTCCAGTGCGCCGTCTCCTGAGAAGTCAGCCGCGAGATCTCCAGCCGAGAAGAGGGTCAGGAACTGGGAGATATCGAAGAAGTCGAGTTCTCCATCGCTATTGAGGTCCGCTTCACAGATTTCTCCACCAATGATGATGGTCTCGGTGACGACATTGGTTGTGCCGCTGTCTTCGATCGCAACCATCGTGACCTCGTGGCTTCCTGGATCGAGCGTCCCGAACGAATAGCGGTATTCGAATCGGTCGTACGGAGCGACAACATTTGAGCTGTCGATGAGAGTGAGTGGGTCAACGCCGTCTGGGACATCGACGAGCATGTGCAGAGTCGTGGTGGTGCGATCAAGTGCGCGAACGGTCAGGGTCGGGCTTTCATCTTCGAGGACCTGTCCCGCTTCATCAAGCGCAACCTCTGGAGGGAGACGGTCGATGTAGAGCACCTTGCGGACTTCGCGGAACATCGGTGAGGTCGCGGGGTCACGATGACGGAAAGCGATGACGGTGAGGTAGTGGCGGCCTTCATCCATTTGTGTCGCGTCGATCTGCTGGCGGTAAAGACCGAAATCGTTTCCGGATCCAAACAATGGACTGTTTTCAGTCAGGAACTGCTCGAATCCTGCGAGTCCCAGCGCGGTGGTTGGGATATCGGGTGATCCGTTCCCGTTCCAGTCGCGGACGCGCTGGTCAAAGGTGAACATCGCGTTGTCGTCGGTGTTTGGATCAAGCGGATCGCCTGCACTTGTTTGGACACGGATCTCGAACGAGTCGTCATTGATGATTTGCATCTCAGCAAGGCGTTGGATCCAGTCCGGGAAGTTGTCAGGATCGGGCTCGATGACGCCGTTTTGTCCGACGAAGGTGACCTCCGCTTCAGGGAGTGCTTCTGCGTAGATCACATATCCCTTGCCGTGCGTACCAGCGGATGATGCGTTGTTTGGGACCTGAAGTGTTACTGAGCCTCCAAATCCGACAACAATGGTCTCAGGGATGTCATCATTTGGATCAACCATCGGATCCGCAGCGTTCCCGGTCATCTCGTGGAGGCGCGTGCCTTGTGCGTACGAGGTTGCGACGGATACGGTCTGCATCCCTGAGTCGAAGCGGTCGTTGACAGCGGTCAGGACATTTGCTTGTCCGTTGAACGCACGCTCGAAGACGAGGACATCGTTGAGGTTGGAGTTGAGCTGGAAGTATTGACCGAACGCGACCTGGTTGCGGATCTTCATCAATTTGGTAACGGTGTCGTCGAGTTGCTGGGTTGATGGGTTCCATCCTAAAGCGAGGGGCATGCCTTCGCGTGGGTAGAAGCCGTTGGTGCGAGCGAAGATGGCGCGTCCGTTGTGGTAGACGATCGCACGGCCCGGACGCATCAGCATGTACGCGTGCATCGGGTAGCCCTGCTGCTGGACCGTCGGGATTGGTGGGAGTGAACCACCGTCGCCGACTGATCCGTTGTCGTGGGAGAAGACATGGTTGAGTCCCATCGTGCCGTTGACGATCCCGTCGTCGGCGACATCGAGGTGTCCTGAGTCTGTGCTTGCGTTGATCGAGCTCCAGGTTCCCAGTCCGTTTGCATTGAGTAGATCGCGCAAACGAGCGGCGCCCTGAAGATCGAGCGCGTCACGATGAGCGAAGGAGTCTCGGCGGGTCTGGTTGCTCAGGATGTCAAAGTTCCCTGTGACATTCTCGCCGAAGGTGAACGGGTTGGTGCGAGCACCGTCCGGACGAACTCGGAGGTTGTGGATCGCGGCGTCGAAGAATCCATCCCAGAACCAACTCGGGGTGTGCTTATGCGCATCGAGACGGAAGCCGTCAACGCCTTGGACTTCGATCATCCACTGCGCCCAGCGCATCAGCAGGCCGGTCGCGTTGTCAGCGACTGGGTCACCATCGAGAGGGTTTTCAATGTTGTATGGGTAGCGTGTGAAGTTCAGTGTACCTGGATTTCGGCTGGTCCCAGGATTGACGATCATGTCGCTCGCGAGTGCTTGGTCTGTGTAGAAACGAGCGTTGTTTGGGTCAGCAAGATTGTACAGAGTCCCGGCTGGGATATTCTGCGGATCGGACGCATCGACCGGCTGGCGGATGAACGAGTGGTTCGATTCCTGCGCGATGTCAACGAGTGCGACGAGGTCGCCGTCGAGGAGGTTGTAGTTTGGAGCGCCTGGGTTTTCGGATTGGAGATATCCTGATGCGTTCCCGTTGTGGAAATCTCCCCAGTTGTCTGTTGGGAGTTTATCGCGAGGTGGATCTTCACGAGGGATCCAGAATCCGGGGTATCCGCCTTGTGCGTAGAACGCGTCGGAAGTGGTCCGACCTCCGTTGTGGTTGAAGATGCCGTCGATATAGATCTGTGCTCCGGCGCGTTGGAGTTCATCGATCATCGCTTGGAAGGTTGCTTCGGTGCCGTAGGTCGTGCGTGCGCGGGATGGTGAGAAGGTCAGCAGCGGCGGTTTCCCAAGATCAAAGCGATCGAAGGGATCGTATCCGACTGATCCGAAGGACGCCTTGGAGGGTGGTGGGAGCCAAAGCGCGTCGTATCCAGCGAGGAAGACATCGGGTGTACGGCGTTCGATATCGTCCCATTCGGTCTCGAACCATTGGAGGTAGTTGAGCTGGGTTTGAGCTTGCACAGATTGAGTAGCGATCCCTGAGGTCGCGATCAGTGCGGTCAATAGGGTGGAGTTACGGCCGAGATTGGTCAGTGGTGACATGGTGCCCTTTCAAAAATAAAGGCAGCTGCTCAAAAAGAGCGGGGTTTGAGTCGAATATCTCAGTGATTATGGACCATTTCGGGCTGCCAGTGAACTGAAATTTTCATTCTTTACGATGTTTTCTCGCTGATCTGTTGCATGAACGGCAGTCCGAGAAGTATTGTGTGTGCTGAGTCGTTTTCTCATGCGCGTAGTGTGGGGCAGATAGTGATTAGAACGAGGTTCCGAGTGAAAAAGCCGCAGAATATTCAGTTACTCATCTCCAGTCTTGTACTGGGTGTTTCTTCTTATGCGAGCGCCCAAGTCGCGCAGGTTATCGGGGATGGGATTGTCCGATTTGATCGCACGCTCGAAGCTCGTCAGGAGCGGAAGCCGTCATTTGCACTGGTTCAGGAGTTTGAATCTTTCGGAGATGTGAAGCTTGAGAAGCTCACTGAGGTCCCGAGCTATTCGACCGATCCAGAGACTGGACGCACGGTCGCGTCGATCCAGATCGGAAAGGGAACTTCTCTGTACGGCACAGGCGAATGTGCTGGACCGCTCCTCCGCAACGGATTCGTGACGGAAACCTGGAATCTCGATGCGTTTGGATATGGCTTGGATGCGCCAAACCTGTACACATCACACCCGTGGGTCCTTGCGGTCCGTGAAGACGGGAGTTCGTTTGGAGTACTCGCGGATACGACCTATCGCTGCGAGATCGACCTTCGTGACGGGATCACTTTCCGAGCAGAGGGCGGGGACTTTGCAGTCATTATCATCGACGGCGACTCTCCTCAGGAAGTCCTTAAGGGTCTGGGGATCTTGACTGGGACCATCGCGATGCCTCCGAAATGGGCGGTTGGGTATCACCAGTGCCGATACTCGTACAACCCAGATTCACGCGTGAAAGAAGTGGTCAATGAGTTCCGCGATCGCAACCTCCCGATGGATGTGATCTGGATGGATATTGATTACATGGACGAATACCGCGTATTCACCTTTGATCCAGAGCAGTTTCCAGATCCGAAGGGACTCAACCAATGGCTCGATTCCAAGGGTGTTTCCAATGTCTGGATGATCGATCCGGGTGTCAAGGACGAGGACGGCTACTTTGTTTCAGATTCCGGAGACGAGCACGACGCTTGGGTCCGTGATAAGGACGGGAATGTCTACAACGGGAATGTCTGGCCCGGCGTGTGTGTGTTCCCGGATTACCTCAACAAGGATGTCCGCAACTGGTGGGCTGGACTCTACGAAGAGTTCATGGCTTACGAGATCGACGGCGTGTGGAACGACATGAACGAGCCTGCGGTGTTCAATGTCGAGAGTAAGACGATGCCTGAGACCAATGTCCACCGCGCGGATCCAGAACTCGGCGGCACAGACACACACGATCGCTACCACAATGTTTACGGCATGCAGATGATCCGCGCCACACGCGAAGGCGTGATGGCGACGAATCCCGACAAACGACCATTCGTGCTCTCGCGTGCGAACTTCATCGGTGGTCATCGCTACGGCGCGACCTGGACTGGTGATAACAGCGCGAACTGGGCGCATCTTGATATGTCGATTCCGATGTCATTGAACCTGAGTCTTTCGGGTCAGCCGTTTGTTGGACCGGATATCGGGGGGTTCGCATACAACGGCGACGGCGAACTCTTCCAGCGCTGGATGGGCTTCGGGACGCTCTTCCCATTCTCGCGTGGTCACACAGCGAAGGGGAATATTGACAAGGAACCTTGGTCGTTTGGTCCTGAGGTTGAAGCAACCTCTCGTCGTGGGCTTGAGCGTCGGTACCGTTTGATGCCGTATATGTACACGCTGTTTAAGGAATCGTCGGTCACTGGGATGCCGATCATCCGTCCGACCTTCTTTGCGGATCCTGCTGATCCGGCGCTGCGTTCTGAGGATGACTCCTTCTTGCTCGGAGCGGACATGCTTGTGGTGACCAAGGCGACCCCAGTGGGTGATCGCGTCTCGGTGATGCCTGCGG
Organism: Phycisphaerales bacterium; assembly: GCA_051252395.1. Lineage (GTDB taxonomy): Bacteria > Planctomycetota > Phycisphaerae > Phycisphaerales > UBA1924 > UBA1924. The sequence continues at coordinate 482,981 of JBPOFX010000001.1, forward strand.
CGGTTGATGGCGTTGAATGGGCAGAGTTTGACTTCCCTGATTATGAATCGGGTCGCGACTCGAAGGATGAGAATCTTCCTGCGTTGTTCATCCGTCCAGGAGCGATCATCCCTTCCGCTCCAGTGACACAGCACTACGGGGATCGTCCGGACTCACGCGATGAGTTGACGCTGATTATTCATACCGATGCATCAGGAATGGCGCATGGTTGGATGTATGAAGACGAGGGTGATGGGTTCGGGTACTTGATGGGTGACTACGAAGTCATCGAGTTCAGTGCATACGAGAGTGATCGCGAAATCCTCGTCAGGGTCCATGCAGCAGCGGGTGAACTTCGATTCCCTGATCGGAAGATCAAGGCTCGAGTGATTGGCTCAAAGAAACCCGTCCGTGTCGAGTACCGTTAACCGATCTGCTTCCAGTCATCGAAATCAACATCGATCAGCCCGCAGAAGTGCGGGCTGTTTCTTTGGTAGCGAGGGTGAGGATATTGGTCTGGGTCATCTCGGAGCCGTTGAGTTCGCCCTTGATTTGACCTTCACCCATCACGAGAATGCGATCGGATAGCGCGAGGAGTTCAGGCATTTCAGACGAGACCAGCAGGATCGCAAGCCCATCATCCGCGGCTTCGCGGATGAGTTTGTAGATCTCAGACTTGGTCCCGACATCGATCCCTCGTGTTGGTTCGTCGAGGAGGAGGACCTTGGTTTGTTCGGTCATCCATCGTGCGATAAGGAGTTTTTGTTGGTTCCCTCCGGAGAGTTCGCCGGGGGTGGTTTGGGAGAGGGATGCGGTTTTGATTTGGAAGCGACCGATGCGTTGCTTGACGGTGTCGAGTTCTTCACTTCGTTTTCGGATTCCCCCGATCCCTGAGATGCGTTTCATGATCGGCGCGAGGATGTTCTCATCGATTCCAAGGTTGAAGAACAGGCCTTGGATGCGTCGGTCTTCTGGGACATATCCGAGTCCGATCCCGGCTTCGATCGCTGCTCGGATTCCCTTTCCGAGGATTTCGCGTTTGTCAACTTTGACCGATCCCTTGGCGCGATGGTCGATGTTGAAGATCGCATCGAAGAGTTCGGATCGTCCAGCGCCGACCAATCCTCCGATGCCGAGGACTTCTCCTGGATAGAGATCGAGCGAGCAGTCTTCGAGTTTTCCCGGCGAGGTCAAGCCTTGGATCTCAAGGATCGGATCACCCTGATGTTCGTGAGGGGTTTCATCGATGGTTCCCGCTGCGGCTTTGAGCGCGATCGTCTCTGCGGATTGGTTGGAGCTGTGCGATCCAGCTTCTGGGGTTGCGATTCGACGACCGATCATTTGCTCGACGAGTGTTGGCTCGTCGATCTCGCTGACGATATTGGTCGCGACGAACTTCCCGTCTCGGAGGATGGTGACGCGATCGCAGCAGGTGAAGATCTCGCTCATGCGATGGGAGACATAGATGATCGTCAGTCCCTGCGCCGCGAGATCGCGTGTGATTCCCATGAGGATCGATGCTTCGGAGATCGAGAGCGACGAGGTGGGTTCATCGAGGACAATGACCTTCGCGATCATCGCACCGTTCTCGTCCTTGTCTAAGGATGCAGCAATCTGGCAGATCTGCCTGCGACCTGGAGACAGGTATCCGAGTGGTTTGGTGACATCGATATCAGGGTCGAGCTGGTGCACAAGCGTCGCGGCTCGTCGTTCCATCTCTTTGAAATCGACAGTGAGTCCGCTTGTCGGGATGTCGTGGAGACAGAGGTTCTCAGCGACTGAAAGATTCGGACACTGTGCGAGTTCTTGATGGACGATCCTGATCCCGGCTTGGAACGCGTCATCGAGCGAGCCGGGAACGAGTTCGCGGTCGTTGATCGTGACTGTTCCCGAGTTCTGAGCGTGCAATCCTGCGAGGACCTTGCCGAGCGTGGACTTCCCCGCGCCGTTCTCACCCATGAGCGCGTGGACCTCGCCTGGGAGGAAGGACACACTGACATCGTCGAGCGCTTGGGTGATCCCGAAGCGTTTGGAGATGTTGGTCGCGATCAGATTGGGAGACTGCTCAGACATGGTGGCGGGGATCAATGCTGATCGCTCAATCCTCACCCAACCATGATTCCCAGTTCTTCGCGAACTCTTCAGCAGTGTCTGAGGTCACGATGTCGAAATCTGCAATGACCATCTCAGATGCAGGGCTGCGATCGAAGTGGAGTTTCTCGACGATCATCTCGACTGATTTCTCACCCCATCCGAAGTACGGCTGTCCGACAAGAACCTGGACTTGTCCCTTCATCGCGTATTCGAGCGGGAGTGGGAGGGGGTCCATGGACGCGATCTTTGCGTTCTCGTAGATGCCGTCGAGAGCGTTGTCGGTGTAGAGCGGCCAACCACCTACGAGTGCCCAACCAGTGATGTCAGGATTCGCGGTCTGGACCTGCTGCATCTTCGCGGCTGCTTCGGTCGCGGTCTCAGGCATGAACGAGAAGACTTCTGGGGTTGCGATCCCGTCGTACTCACCTGCTTGGTCAACGACTCCCTTGACGCGTGCTTGGAGGTTGGTCGCCGCAGGGTTTCCGGTCAGGACAGCGACTTTGCCTTCGTTATTCATGACACCTGCGAGCTGCTTCATGACTTCTTTGCCCGCTTCATAGTCGTCGACTCCGTAGTACGCCATGCGTCCTGAGTCTGGAGCGTCAGAATCGAAGGTAACGACGATCACGCCCTTATCGACCGCGGCTTTGAGTGCGCTGGTCAGGAGGTTCGCGTCGGTGCAGGAGATTGCGATGCCGTCGACACCTGATGCGACGAGGGTTTCGACATACTGCGCTTGGACCTGTGCGTCTTCCATCGCAGGGGTTTGCCAGAGGATTTCTACTGAGGCACCGTCGAGTTCATTGCTCAGATGCTCTCCAGCCGCGAACGCGCCGTTCTTTGCAGCGAGGAATACTGGGTTCGAGTTGCTCTTTGCGATCACGCCGATCTTGTACACCACATCGCTGGAGGAGTCCGCTGCAGAGTTTGCTGAATCAGCGGCGTCTTTGGAGTCGGTCGATCCTGAGCATCCGACGAGCGCGAGTGCTGAGATTGAGGCGAGGGTGAGGAGGGTGTTGTGGATTCGCATGATGGCTCCGTGTGCGTGTGCGGTTGGTGTGTTGGTCGGTCTATGCGTTATGCCCGTCGGGCTTGGATTCGCTGTTTGGTTTGGTCGATGACGACCGCGATGATAATCGCGGCTCCCATGACAATCTGATTATAACTGGTGTCCACCTTGAAGATGATCAGGGTGTTGTTGATCAGCTGGATGATGATTGCGCCGAGCACGGCTCCGATGATGGTCCCACGACCACCCATCAGCGAGGCTCCGCCGATCACTGTTGCCGCGATGACCTGGAGTTCGTACGCGTTCCCGGCGTTGGTTTCCGCGGCTCCGTAGTATCCCAGATACGCACATGCGGAAAGCCCGCAGAGAGCGCCGGTGATCGTGTAGACGAGGATCTTGACCTTCCCGACTGGGATCCCGGCGTATTTCGCGGCGACTTCATTCCCACCAATCGCGAACACGCGGCGTCCGAAGACGGTTTTGGAGAGCACGAACCATCCTGCGATGCCGCAGAGGATCATGATAATGACCGGGACTGGGTACACGCCGTAGAACTCGGCTTTGAAGAATCCAGTCGTGAAGGAAGTCGGGAAACCACCAATCGACTGCGTGCCGTAGAGTTCTTGCGGGATGACGACAGTGAGTCCGCGCAGGATCGCCATCATTCCAAGTGTAATGACGAATGGGTGGACTCCGAGACCGACGCTCATCGAACCGTTCGCGAGGCCGCAGAGGGTTCCCACAGCGATACACACGAGTAACGCGACTGGCACAGAGACGATCCATCCTGTTTCTGGAGGGAGTGCTTGGAGCGCCATCGCGCCGACGATTGCGGAGAGGCCGTAGATTGATCCGACTGAGAGATCGATCCCTGCAAGGATGATGACTCCGGTCATGCCTACAGCGATGATCGCGAAGAAGCTTGCATCTTTGGAGACGAGCACGAGATTTGATTTGTTCAGAAATGGATTGAGCTTCGCTGTTTTGTACAGCGTGTCGGTATTGGAGTCGTAGTTCTTGATGACTTCAGCAGGATAATCGTGAACATCATCCCCGCTCTGGACTCGGTAGGTGTGGATCTTGGTCCGTGCGATGGTGCCGTTCTCATGAACGACTCCTTGGTCGTCGAGGAGCAGGACCTGTGCGTTTTCTGGGAGTTCAATCGCGGTTTTGGTTTCAACCGGTTTCATGGCTCCGTAGAGTGTGAGTCCGAGCGCCATGAGGATGATCACGAGGATCAAACCCGACTCTTGGTGCGCCAAGAGTCGTTTGAGGAATGCGGGTTTCGGGTTTGGTGATGCGGGAGCGGAGTTCGCTTGGGTCACGGCTGGCCTCGATCAATCGTCATGGTCGCGGTGAGGTGGTCAGGAAATATGCTATTGGACTTGGAAGGAATGTACTTAGTCCGTTGTGTGTACATAGCGGCTACGACCCGGCTTGTAGAGTTCCATACTGAGGCCTTCTGAGCGGAGTTCTTCACGGAGTTCATCAGAATAACTATCATTATTTGGATCTGCGAAGAAAGTTCGTTGTGGATTCTTCTCCACGAGTTCAACATGCCCATCTGTAAACGCGAAGTATCCGCCTTGATCACCGTGGTTGTCGACTTCGCCGTAACCGGTGACTGGGTTGTACCCGACTTCATCAAGGACTTGTTGGCTTTCTTGGCCGGGGCTGTCGTCAGCCCAGTTGTATCCGTACCAGCCATTGAGTGCAACATCATTGGTGTTGGTTTCATCGCCAAAGAATGGAATGGAGTATGGGAGTCCGGGTTCGTCGATTCGGAGGCCGGCAATGTAGAGGTAGCTGATGTTGTAGCTGATGACTTGATCTGGGGAACCCGCGGGTTCGGGGACCTTGTCGATGCGTTCGCCATCGCTGTAGCGGTCATTATTCGGGGCGAATGGTCTCGGCCAGTAGCTGTCTGCTTTATCACGAGCACAAGTCAGTGCTTCAAAGGCATCCATGTATCCTTTCATAACAGGATCTTTCCGCCCATTGACATAGGTTCCTGTGCCATGAAGGAATGATCCCGTGTATCCCAAATCACCAGAGGGTGGTCCGGTTTGTCCGTCACCGACTTGGAATGTTGAGAAGAAACCTGCCAGCCCTCCAGCACTTGATTGTTGATCGATGATTTCACCTCTGTTGGGATTTGGATTATTCGCGCCGTTGGTCGGGATAAGCGGGAGCCATCCTTTATTGTCATCTGCATAGAGCGTCATCGTCTGCGCCATGGATCGATTACTGACCTGGCATTTGACATCTTGAGCGGATTGTCGAGCCTTTCCGAGAGCTGGCAGGAGGATCCCGATGAGAAGAGCGATGATCGCGATGACTACGAGGAGTTCGATCAGTGTGAATGCCTTGCGGCGACTGGGATGCATTGGTGGTATCCTTGTTCTTCTGAGAATCGGCTAAGGTGAATCGGTGTGTACTTGCCGTGGTGCTGATGTCGAAAAATGAAGGTATCCGAAAAATACCTCTATGTTCCCAGCCGGGACTTTACTGGATCAAATCAGCCGCGTCAATAGGGATCAGCCATGTGTGCAAATCAGTTTTCATCTTCTTGCCTGCCGTTCCGCACTCTTGGTTGGGTTGCTCTCTTGTCAGTGGTTATAGGAAGCACGCGTGCGAATGCTCAGCGTCATGGTCCTGAGTGGTCTCGTGGGATGGTCTGGTACCAGGTCTTCCCGGAACGCTTCGCGAACGGAAATCCGCACAACGATCCCACTCAGGAGCGGAGTACGACCGTTTCTTGGGGATTATCCTTCGACGAAACCACGATCGAAGAAGTCGAACGGGCGTGGATGTTGAGTGCTGGTGAGCCTCGGAGATTCGGATACGACCCCAATCGACAGGGGGGGTCGATTGCGAATGTGATCTTCCAAAGACGATATGGAGGCGATCTTCAGGGTGTTTATACCTATCTCGATGAACTTCAATCGCTCGGAGTCCAAGGCATCTATATATGCCCAATCTTTACCTCAACCTCGCTCCATAAATACGACGCGGCTGATCATCGGCACATTGATCCGACGCTGGGACATCCGGGAGAAACGACATCAACGGGAGTAGTTCTTGCAGATCCGCATTGGGATCCGAGCGACGAAACGACCTGGGGATGGACGACTGCGGATGAATGGTTTATTGAGGTCTTTGTCAAAGCTGTGCATGATCGTGGGATGAAGCTCATGCTTGACGGCGTCTGGAACCATGTCGGTATCGACCACTGGGCATTCAACGATGTTCGTAAGCAAGGGGATGCTTCGAGGTTTGCAGATTGGTTCGAGGTGGAGTTTGACGACAACGGGAAGCTCGCAGGTTGGAAGTCTTGGAACGGATGGAGTGGGGGACTCCCGGTATTTCAGCAGACAGAGCATGGGGATCTGGTCTCAGGTCCCAAAGAACACATCATGGCGGTGACTCGTCGTTGGATGGATCCCAACGGAGACGGCGATCCGTCCGATGGGATCGATGGTTGGCGTTTAGATGTCGCGAACGAGGTTGGAAGGCCGTTCTGGAAGGATTGGAGGGAACTCGTGAAATCCATTAATCCAGAGGCTCTGATCGTGGGAGAGATCTGGTTTGATGCCGCGGAGTACTTTGATGGGACGGCGTTCGACTCGCAGATGAACTATCCGATAGCATTTGCGGTCTCGGATTGGCTCTCGATCGGCCATATGAAGGGGGACGCGGAATCCCTCGCTGGACGCTTGGGAGAGGTGTATTCGCATGATCTGGAGACGGATCTGGGACAACTCAACCTCATGACATCCCACGACACCGAGCGGCTTGGATCGCTCATGGAGAACGATTTCCAGCGAGGATTCGATAATGAGGCGCATCCATGGCGTCATTCGGATCGATACGAGCGGGATCTCGTCAGTGATGATGCGATGGTGAGGGCGCTGGTTTCAAATCTAGTGATGGTTGCGAATCCCGGATCAGTCATGATCTACAACGGCGACGAGTTCGGGATGGTTGGAGCGGATGATCCGGACAATCGGAGACCAATTCCGGAGTCGTATCTGAGTGGGTCGGGTTTGGATGATCGACAAATCTGGTATCTGGAGCAGTTGCGCTGGGTCTGCAGCTTACTCAATGACGATCGGATTGGTATGACTCTCCGATATGGGAGTGGCGCGTGGGATTCGAGCAGTGATCGGAAGATCCTCCGGATCATCCGTCGGTATCGTGATCAGGAAGTTGTTGTGGATATCGGACCGACCAGCGCGGACTGGACAGGCTGGTCTACTCAGGAGGGGGAAGTAGTGGTCAATAAAAAACTTGTCTATGGGGAGTCAAGTTGGAGCGTGCAGGTCCGATTGAAATCTGGAGACTGATCCAAATGGGGACCGCGGATGATTGGTGTTAAATTGTAGATTTTTTGGACTATTGGGTGTTTGGATTTCTAAATATGTGATAAGGTTCATGAGATTTAGGCGCGCGAATATCGTGCGTTTTCGGCCAATTCATCACGCTGGGAGCCGCGGAACGGCTCTCTTTGAGGAGATTCAGATGAGACTTACTTCGAAAGCAATGACTTCCGTTCTCATGGCATGCGCTGGCGCAGCGATTGCACAGCCGACCGTTGACGGTCTGTACGATGCCGGGACAGAGAGCGGATTTTATGGCGATATTCTGTGGACACAAAATGTCCCAACCGGCTTCGGCGACAACTCCGCAGGCCTGTTCCAAGGCGGCGAGTTCGGGAATCCTGAAGTCGTAGATACCGGTGTTGAACTGAGTATTCCACTCGCATCACTCGGACTCAGCGGCAACGAGACCATCCGCATCGCAGGATGGGTCAACTCGGGAGACCGTTCCTTCAAGTCCAACCAGATCATCGGATCACTCCCGATCGACACCAACAACCTCGGCGGGGCATCCGATTTCAACGCAGCTCCGCTTGATGGCACTACCCAGCACATCGAGATCGATCTCAGCAGCGTCCCTTCAATGGGCGCGACTGTTGACGGATCGCTCGGCGCCGATTCCTGGTCGCAAGAGTTCCTTCAGGGCAACTTCACTGGATTCGGTGACGAAACCGATGGCACAGTCGATGGTTCAGGACCAAACGGTGGCGGCTCGGAAATCGACGGCATCTACATTGCCAAGGACGGAACGAATCTGTACATCTTCATCGCAGGCAACCTTGAAAACAACGGCAACGCGATGGACCTCTACATTGACACAGGCGCCGGCGGAGACAACGAACTCAGCGGCGCATCAGGCGACGGCGGATTCATCGTTGACGCACAGTCAGGTCAGGTCTTTGACGCTGGATTCGATGCGGATTATGTCGTTTCGGTTGATACATGGAACGATGATGATGACGACGGCACCACTCCGAATGTCCCTCGTGCATTCTTTGGCGCGATCGACTCGGACATCGATGATCTCGGATCACTCGCAGGCTTCGGCTCAGCAAACGCTGGCGCACTTTCTGCTGGTATCTCGATGGGCATCGACAACTCCAATGTCGAAGGCGTGATCGGTTCACAGTCCGAATCCACTCCTGTCTCCCCTGACGCGAACTGGGGCTACGGCTCAGAGCTCGACAATGTCCGCAGCTACATCGATACAGACAACAACAAGCTCTATGTCTTCATCGCAGGCAACATCCAGAACAACTACAACAAGTTTGTCATGTTCTTCGATGTCCAAGCAGGAGGTCAGAATGTCCTCCTCGACAACAATGTTGACATCAGCTTCAACGGCCTCAACGGCATGTCGAACATCACCTTTGATTCCGGATTTGAGCCTGATTACTGGATCAATGTCAACAACGGTGTTGACGGCGGTACAGGCGATCTCCAGAACTACGCAGACGCTGCTGTCCTCCGGACCAACGGCGCAAACATCGATCCGATCTTCGGCGTGATCACCGATTACGGCTCATACTTCGGTGGTGAAGTCAGCGTGACCGAGGTCATGGACTTCTCAGGACCACAGGTTGATATCCAAGACGGTTCGCTCGCGAGCTTGTTCTCAAACTACGCTCCACGCATGCTCGAGATGGATCCATTCAACCCAGTCCCAGGTCTGCTTCAGGTCTCGATCAACAACTCCAATGTTGCTGGTGTGACCGGCGATACCGCAAGCTCAGCAGCTGCTGCAGCAGTCAACTCAGGTGTTGAAATCTGCATCGATCTCGACGAGCTCGGATGGGACGGAGAACAGGACATCCTTATGGGTGGCTGGATCGCAAACGATGGATTCTCCTTCATCTCAAACCAGGTTCTCGGCGGTCTCCCAGACGGTTCAGAGAACATCGGAGAACGCGATGCAGATGCTGACGGCACCAATGATCTGGACTTCAACACCATCGCGGGTGACCAGTTCATCAACCTCTCGGCTGAGCCTATGACGAGCTGCCCTGCGGACCTCAACGAAGACGGTCTCTTGGACTTCTTCGATATCTCGTTCTTCCTGTCCAACTCGGTCGACTTTAACGAGGATACCGTGTTTGACTTCTTCGACATCTCGGCATTCTTGGGTGCATACGGCGCAGGCTGCCCATAATCGTTTGATTGTCGGATCTTGATATTGAATCAATGGGTGCTCGCAGAAATGCGAGCACTCTTTTTTGTCTACACTTGTGCACCGATACGCCCTATATGGCTTGAATAAAGGAGAGCCCGTGCGAGTACTTGCCGCTGTAACGATTCTGATGTGTTGTGTTTTCAATAGCTTTGGGATGGAGCCTGAGATGGTCCGTCCTGAGACACTCCCGCAAGGGTTTGTGTTGATCGTCAAAGATAACTCAGGGATGGCTGATAAGGACAACCCGATTTATCTCGCTGGGAGTATCAACGGATGGAATCCGTCCGATGAGGAGATGACGCTCTCAGGTCGTTCCGACACCCGCTGGCAGATCATCGTTGATCGTGACCTCCACGGCGTAGGGCTTGAGTTCAAGTTCACGCTCGGCGGATGGGATCGTGAAGAGCTCGACGAGAACGGTGAGTCCATCCCGAACCGGACACTCCCTCTCGTTGACGCGTCAGCACTAAGCAACGGCGAGCGCCCAGTGATTGAAATCGAGATTCCGAAGTTCCGCGTGCCTGTCGCGCTCAGTGAGCAGGTCCGACAGCAGGGGATCTACCGCGAGCTCGAAGTGACCGGGACTGTTCAACGCGTTGAAGTCCGCGGCGGTGCAGGTGGTGCAGAAGCAATGACGCGGGATCTCCAGGTCTGGCTCCCAGAAGGATACAACGATGCGAAGAACGCGGATCATCGCTATCCAGTTCTGTACATGTTTGACGGACAGAACTTGTTCAGTCAGATGCCAGGCGTTCCAGCAGAGTGGGGGATTGATGAAACATTGACCGATCTGATCGCATCGGGTCGCGTTGAGCCGATGATCGTGGTCGGGATCCCGCATTCAGGTGAGCATCGGATCCGTGAGTTCATGCCGATCGGATCGTACAAGGGGATTGAAGGGGACGGAGCCGCGTGTATGGATTGGGTGATGAGCGAGGTGATGCCGAAGATTAATCGTGCGTTCCGCGTCCGCACTGATCGCGATTCAACAGCGATCGGCGGCGCATCATTGGGTGGCGCGATGGCGCTCTACGGCTCAACGATGTACCCAGACACCTTCGGGAAAGCACTGATTGAGAGTCTCCCGATGATTGATCAAGAAGCGACGATTCAGCATATTGGTTCTGCAAAACGCGGGCCGAGCATGGTGGTGATTGGTATGGGATCGTCTGAGGTCGGGACGGATCCGTCTGACGCCGAGAAGAATAAGCAGTATGTGGACTGGGCAAGCAAGGTAACTCGCGAGATGTCGGATTCATTCGGGATGTCACGCAAAGAATGCAAGCTCATCATCGGCAAGGGTGATGTCCATAACGAATCCGCGTGGTCCAATCGATTCGCGGAGTCGGTGCAGTTCCTGTTCCCAGCAAACTAACCCAACAAACTGAACCGGCGGACAGATCCTGTAAACCTGAGGAGTTGATCCATGTTCATGCGGATGGTCTATGACGAGAAGCTCGCACAAGCGGCGTACCTGATCGGATGCCAGCAGTCTGGTGAAGCGATCATCATCGATCCGCAGCGTGATGTAGATCGCTATCTGAAGCTCGCTGCAGAGAATGATCTGAGGATCATCGCGGTTGCCGAGACGCATATCCACGCGGACTTTGTGTCCGGAGCGCGTGAACTTGCAGAGCTCAACGGGGCGCATGTGTATGTCTCGGATGAAGGGGACAGCGATTGGAAGTACCAGTGGCTGGATCAGCGATCGGGAGGTGGGAGCTATTCCCACACGCTCCTCAAGGACGGAGACTCGATTCACATCGGGAACATCGAACTCAAAGCGGTCCACACGCCGGGACATACTCCGGAGCATCTCGCGTTTCTGATCACGGATCACGGTACGGGTGCAACAGAACCGATCGCGCTTGCGAGCGGGGACTTCGTGTTTGTCGGAGACCTCGGTCGTCCTGATCTGCTCGAATCCGCGGCTGGACAGATCGGGAATATGGAACCCTCGGCGCGTCGGTTATATGAGACCACCAAGAAGCTTGATTCGATCCCGGAGTTTGTGCAGGTTTGGCCCGCGCATGGAGCCGGGAGCGCGTGCGGCAAGGCGCTTGGCGCAATCCCGACGAGCACGATCGGATACGAGCGGAGATTCAATCCTGCGATCCTTGCCGCGAGCAGCGAGCAGGGGTTCATTGATTTCATTCTTGAAGGTCAGCCCGAGCCTCCGCTGTACTTTGCGAATATGAAGCGCGACAACAAGATGGGGCCTCCTGTGCTTGGGGAGCTTCCAAAGCCAGCATTGATGAAAGCCTCTGACTTCCGGACCATTGATACCAAGAAGGTCGCGGTTATCGATACGCGTCCGTTTGATGCGTTCCGCGCTCAGCATATCCCCGGATCGCTTTCGTTCCCGCTCATGAACTCGTTCCCGACACATGTCGGTTCGATGGTGCGCGATTCCGACGACATCTATCTGATCGTCACTCCGGGACATCTTGAAGAAGTCATCCGAGATCTGATCCGGATCGGACTCGATCGCATCCGAGGCTGGGTCGATGCATCAGAAATCGAGAACTATCCCGACAGTGTCCAGCACATGGTTGGGCTCGCTGAAGTCGATGCTGCTGAAGCATCGGGGATGATCGATCATGGAGAGGTTCAGGTGCTTGATGTTCGTCGAAAGACGGAGTTTGATCTTGGTCATCTTCCCGGTGCGATCAATATAGCACACACTCGGCTCGCGTCCCGGCTCGATGAGATCCCTGCCGGGACGAGGTTGCTGGTCAACTGTCATAGCGGGGTTCGCTCAGCGGTTTCCTGCGCGTATCTCCAGCGATTGGGACATCAGGTGGTGAATCTCAAGGGTGGTCATCTCGCATGGAGACAGCTGATCAGTCATCAGTGATCCAGCAGTGCACATCGTGATCTCGAGCGTCTACAGTGAGCAACACACGCTTATCAGGAGAACACGATATGAAGGCAACAGTGCTCGGCGCCGGGATGGTCGGATCAATCATGGCAACGGATCTCTCCACAGATCCAGACTTCGATGTGACCATACTCGATGTGCGTTCCGATGCACTCCAGCGTGCCCAGAAGCATGCTTCAGGGGTCGGCGGGACGCTCGCGACGAAGCAGGTCGATCTCAGCGATGTCGGTGAGCTCAAAGCCGCGATCGCGGATGCGGATATTGTGCTCGGCGCGCTCGCAAGTAAGATCGGGTTTCAATCGCTGCGAGCGGTGATCGAATCTGGGAAGAACTACGCGGATATCTCATTCATGCCTGAGGATTCATGGGATCTTGACGCGCTCGCAAAGGAGCACGGCGTCACTGCGGTCGTCGATATGGGAGTCGCGCCGGGAATGAGCAACCTGCTCTCTGGATACGGCGCGAGTCTGCACAAGGAATGCGACAACATCGAGATCTATGTTGGTGGACTGCCTCGTGTTCGTAGCTGGCCCTATGAGTACAAAGCGGGGTTCTCTCCTGCTGATGTGCTCGAGGAATACACACGCCCATCCCGATTGGTCGTCAACAGCGAGGTCGTTGTTCGTGAAGCACTCAGTGAACCTGAGCTGATGGACTTTGATGGTTTGGGAACGCTGGAAGTGTTCAACACCGATGGCCTCCGCTCGCTCGCGTACACGATGGATGTCCCGAACATGAAAGAGAAGACGATGCGCTATCCTGGGCACATCGAGCTCATGCGCATCTTCCGCGAGACGGGATTGTTCTCGCAAGAGCGCATCGATGTGGACGGCGGGAGTGTCCGTCCGCTCGATGTCATCAGCAAGCTGATGTTCCCGAAATGGACCTATGAACCAGGTGAAGAGGACCTGACTGTCATGCGGATTATCGCGGATGGTCACGATGGGTCAGGGAAGCGGCTGCGCCATCAATGGGACCTGCTTGATTACTACAACCACGGCGCGACGAGCATGTCACGCACCACCGCGTTCCCGTGCGCGATCATGGCGCGGATGATCGCGAAGGGTGAGCTCGAAATGCCGGGCGTGATCAACGCAGAGCAGATCGGACCCAAGGCAGGATTGGTGGATCACATGCTCAGCGAACTCGCAAAGCGTGATGTGCAGTATCACCACAAGACCATCGAACTCTAGTTAGATTTACAGTGCACGCGTCATGCTAAGCAGTTGCTCATGCACACCCTTCGTCGCAGCGAGGAGTGATCCTGTGTGGACGCTCTGGTTTCCTGTAAAGTCTGTGCAGATTCCCCCCGCTTCGTGGATGAGTGGGGGGACCGACGCGATATCCCAGAGTGCGACATTGGGTTCGACGACCGCATCGACGCGGCCTGTTGCGAGCAGGACGATGCCGTAGCAGTCTGGGAGTCCTCGAGTGTGTTTGCAGGATGCGTCCATCTGGTCGTAGAACTCGCGGAGTTCAGGAGTCGTGAAGTAGGTCAGCGCGGTGGTGTTGACCAGAGCTTGGTCAAGCTGATCGATGGTGCTCATGCGAGCAGGGACCGGCTGAGAACCAGCGCGTTGTTGAAACGCACCAAGTCCGGTCGCGGCGTAGACCAGTTCGTCAAGGCAAGGCATCGCGATCGCGCCAACGACCGGCACATCGTCCTTGAGACACGCGAGCATTGTCCCAAAGAGCGGGATGCCTTGGACGAAGGAGATGGTGCCGTCGATCGGATCGATGACCCACTGGTACCCGCTGGTTCCGGGATGATCCGGGAACTCTTCGCCGAGGATCGCGTCGTTTGGGAACGCTTTGGTGATGCGGTTCCGGAGTTCTGTCTCGATTGTTCGGTCCGCGATGGTGACCGGGGTGCCGTCGGATTTGTGTTCAGGTCTGCAGTCTGTATTCTGGAACCACTTCAACGCGATCTTGGCGCACGGCATAATGGTGCTCGCTGCGAACTCCATGCGTGCTTGTATTTCAGATGTTTGGGGTTGGGGATCGGTCACGCCGGGAGTGCTTTCAGTGTTTGGGTCAGTGCCGTCGCGAGTTGGTTGATCTGCTCGTTGGTGTGCGACGCCGTTACAGAGAGGCGGAAATACAGCGGAGCGGGTCCGCCGGGATAGTGCATGAGCGGGAGAATGATCCGTTGTTCAAGGAGCATGGATTCGGTATGTCTCATCGCGTCTTCTGATCCCAGCGTGAACGAGAAGATCGGGGTTGGATCGGAATGAGTCTTAACTCCGATCGCTTGGAGCATGTTGCGGAGCGCGTTGATATTGGATGTGAGTTGTTTGTGAAGTGTGTGATCGGTTTGGAGGATTTCGAGAGCGGTGCACGCCGCGGATGCGAGTGCCGGGGAAGCAGGGGTAGTACAGATGAATGCTGTGGAACGATCGCGTGTCGTCGAGATAAGTTCGTCGTTGGCAAGGACGACTCCTCCAGCACATCCGAGACCTTTGAGGAGCGTCGTTGTCGTGATGAGCTTTGGGTGAGTGATACCCAAATGATTCGCGGTCCCGCGTCCTTGTTTTCCGAGGACTGCAAAGCCGTGGCAATCATCAATGAGCAGGTAGTGCTGGTCGGAGAGCAACTTCGTGAGCGCGTGCACAGGTGCGATGTTCCCGGCTGTCGTGAATACTGCATCCGTCAGGATCACGGTCGGGCTGTTGAGCGTGATCAGGATTTGTTCCGCATGATGAGCGTCGAGGTGGTTGTAGGTATGGATCGTCATCTGCGCCAGTTTCGCGGCGTCAAAGAGCGAGCTGTGCGCACGCGCGTCGATCAGCGCGTGCCGGATTCCTAGCGAAGCGAGCCCTTGGAGAGCCGCGAGATTCGCGGTGTATCCATCAGGGAGGAGGAGCGAGGATTCAAATCCAGTGAATAGACGGAGTTCTTGTTCGAGTTGCTCATGAGGAAGAGCGTTTCCCGTCGTTTGCCGGGATGCGGATGTGGAGAGGCCGTAGGTGGATAAAGCCTGTTGTGCAGAGGAGATAACGCGTGGGTGGTGTGCGAGTCCCATGTAGTTGCATCCGCCGAAGGTGAGGTAGGGTGTACCATCGCGGATGACATGGGTCGCGGACGCGGATTGGGTGGGGGGGCATTTCATTTTTGAATTATCGTCAGGTCGGGGTCAATTGGCGCGGTTTTGAGATGAGATATGATTGATTTGAGGTGCGAGGGGTTCTGCGCATAGGATGTACCCAAATATCTTGAATCGACTCACGGGTCGAAACTACACGGAGGAGTATTGAATGCTGATTTCTCGACAAACCATCGCACTGGGGATTCTCGCTGCGAGCACCCTGATCGCTGGACCGACCCAAGCGTCTGAAAAGGACGATTTGAAGGTCATGCAGCTCCCTATCCGCACTGACGGGCCGAAAAGCCTTGATCCTGTCGAGGGATCGACAACCTACGACAACATGGCGTGTGCTCAGTTCTACGAGACACTGCTGACGAACCAATACGCGAGTCCGATGGAAATGGAGCCTCTGCTTCTCGCTGAGATGCCGACCACAGAAGACGGCGGCACCACCTGGCACTTCAAGCTCAAAGACAATGTCTACTTCCACGACGACGAATGCTTCCCAGGCGGGAAGGGACGCAAAATCCGCTCAGACGATGTGTTCTACTCCCTCAAGCGTCTCGCAGACGACGAATACAAACTCGAGAACTGGTGGCTCCTCGCAGACACCATCCTCGGATTTGACACTTATAAAGACGAGCAGAACGCAGCTGACGAGTTTGACTACGACGCTCCAGTTGAAGGATTCGTCAAGATCAATGATCTGGAGTTCGAGATCGTTCTCCAGAAACCAGTCTACCGATTCCTCTACATCCTCGGCATGTTCCAGACCTCCGTTGTCTCGCACGAAGCCGTCGAGTTCTACGGCAAAGATTTCGCAGAGAACCCAGTCGGGACGGGACCATTCATCCTCGATACTTGGGTCCGTAAGCAGTCGCTGACTGCGGATCGCAACCCGAACTACCACGAGGTCCTTTACCCTGAGCGTGACGCATGGTCGCGTGAGGATAAGCGAGCTCGTCTGCACCGTGCTGCAGGCAAGCAGGTGCCGTTTGTGGATCGTGTTGAGTTCACGATGTTTATTGAAGATCAGCCGATGTGGTTGGAGTTCAATGCTGGGAAACTCGGGTATTCTCAGGTTCCTGAGGACTACTTCACCGAAGCCTTTGATCGTTCGTCAAAGGAACTGAAGGAGTCGTACCTCCGTCGCGGGATGCGTCCGCATGCGAACAAACTTCTTGACTTTACCTTCCGTGGATTCAACATGGAAGACGAGCTGCTTGGAGGGTATGACCCTGAGAATCGGGCGCTCCGCCGTGCGATCTCGTACGCGATTGATCTTGATGAGATCAATGAGACCTTCTACAACGGACGCCGGATCGTGTACGACGGACCGATCCCTCCAGGTCTTGACGGTCACCCAGAAGGCGGTCGCGCCGAGAATGCAGCTCGCGGGCGCAATATCTCCAAGGCTCGTGAGATGCTTGCTGAAGCAGGATACCCAAACGGCGAGGGACTCCCACCGATCCGTTTCCATACCAGCCAGAATACCTTGAACAATGCTGTTGCCGAGCTCGTCAAGCGTCAGCTCGAAGAAGTGAACATCAAGTTTGAACCGGTCTTCTCTGACTTCTCGACCTTGATTGAATCGATCAACAAAAAGCAAGCCCCGATGTTCGGATTCGCATGGGCAAGCGATTATCCCGATGGCGAGAACAACCTCGCTCTCTTCTACGGCCCGAACGAATCGCCGGGATCCAATCACTACAACTACAAGCGTCCAGAATACGATGCGTTGTATGAGAAAGTTCTGACCATGGGTCCAAGCGAAGAGCGGACAGCGATTTACGCTCAGATGCGGGACATGATCCTCGACGATTGCGTGTATGTCGGTGGGATGGCCCGCGAGCGGTTCTACCTGATCAGCCCTTGGTTGCTCAACTGCAAACCAACCGAGCGGTACTACGGCTGGTTCAAGTATCTTGATGTGGATGACTCCAAACGCGAATGATCGCGTATGATCGCTACTCACTGTTGCACCCGCCTTTGACGGGTGTTTGTTCTGAGCTTTCGGAGTCTGATTTGTGCTGAACTACATCATCCGGCGAACGCTGTACAACATCCCGGTGTTCCTTGCGATCATCTTCGTGGTGATGGCAGCGCTCCGCGTTAACGACCCTGTCTCGGCGCAGCTGAGCAAGAACCCAACCGAAGCGGAAATCGCGCTCAAGCGTGCTGAGTTTGGTCTTGATAAGCCGTTCGTTGTTCAGTACTGGGATTTCATTACCGAGCTCGCAACGATCTGGGATTACGATGAACGCAGCTGGGATCAAGGGATCCGTGTTTCGGAGATGATCGCGAAAGCGGTCCCGCCTTCGATGGCGATCACCATCCCGACGCTCGCGATGTCAGCGCTGATCTCGATCTGTGTTGGATTGGTCTCGGCATTCAATCGCGGAAAGACGGTGGATCGAACGCTGATGTTCCTCGCGGTCATCGGGATGAGTATCTCCGTGCTGGTTTATATCATTCTGGGACAGTATTTCGGTGCGTTTGTTCCAGGACAAAACATCGATGGTTGGCCCTTCCAAGTGACCGTTGATGCATCCGCCGGAGAGAGTGCGTTCTTTTTCTTTAATCCAAAGAACTGGATTGCGTTCTGTATGCTCCCAGTCATGATTAATGTGATCGTCTCGCTCGGATACGACACGCGTTTCTATCGTGCGGTCATGGTCGAGGAATCCGCAAAGGACTACATCCGGACTGCGAAAGCAAAGGGTGCGAGCACGCGACGCGTGATGTTTGTCCACATGCTTAAGAACGCGATGATCCCGATCATCACGCGGATCATGATTTCGCTGCCTTTCATCATTACTGGTTCGATTCTTGTTGAGGTCTACTTTGGGATTCCTGGGATGGGACGCACGCTCATCAGCGCGATCAACTCGAAGGACTTCCCGGTCATCCAGACCTTCACGGCTCTGTTTACCGCACTCTTTATCGCATCCAATATCCTGACCGATGTGCTCTACGCACTCGTCGATCCACGAGTGAGGTTGTCATGATTCGTGATCGCATACAAGAATCCCCTGCACTCCGGAAGTTGTTTGGACGCAAGATGACCGTGTTCGCGATGGGGATCATCGCGTTGTACATGCTTTTGTTCGGATGGATCACCTTGATGCAAGGGGTCGCGTGGTTCGGGAAGACTACCGACACCTTCGATCTCGTGCGCAGCGAATCCATCTTCGGCACACTCCTCCCAGAACGCACGCTCGACCGCGTCGGCGCGAGTAACGAGCCTGGACTCGGACTCCGATCGGGTCCGACCAAACGCATGGAGCAGGTGTCGTTCTACATCCGCAATCTCGGGAAAATGTTCGATGAGATTGACCAAGCGCAATCCTCCAACTCTGAGGGACGCTCAATTGAGGACATCCGTGACTCGGTGTCCTTTGCAGAGCGGAAGGTCGCGGATCTTCCGGTTGATCAACTCCGCACGTTGTACAGCCAAACACAAAGCATAATTGATCAGCAAGCGGGTTTCCGTTCTCTGCGCGATGCGCTCCCTCAGATGACAATCGCGATCGAGAAGCTCAAGAACTTCAAAGTCGCATTCGAAGCATCGGAACCTGATACCGAAGAGTGGGAAATCGCAGGCGAGGAAGTTGCGCTCACGCTCGATGAGCTTCTGATCCAGATCGAGGGGTACCTCGAAAACGCTCCAGAAAGTGATCCGATCGCTCAGCTCGATCTCAGTCCATTGAGCGACTCGATGGATGCCGCGTTTGATTACGCGCCGATGGATCCGATCTACGATGTTTCCCTGATCGAGCAAGTCAATGACGCGGTCGAGAATGCAGGCCCATCCATCGATGACGCGGTCGCAGGGACCCTTGAGGATCTTGAACCGATCCTCGCTCAGCTCTACCCACTCCCAGAGGGTGTTGGTGGGGTGCTGTACAAGTTCCGGATGATGCTCGGCACCGACCAGCAGGGACGCTCGATCATGCTCCGCGCGATGTACTCAGCGAAGGTCGCGATCCAGGTTGGTGTGATCGTTTCAGTCGTCGCGGTCATGTTCGGATCATTGATCGGCGCAGCAGCTGGATACTTTGGTGGCTTTATTGATCACGCAGTCATCTGGTTGTACTCGACCTTCTCGTCGATCCCGTACCTCGTGCTGCTGGTTGTGCTCGCGTTCATGTTTACCGGCTCCAAGGTCGAGGGGACGCTGATCC
Source organism: Phycisphaerales bacterium (assembly GCA_051252395.1). Taxonomy (GTDB): domain Bacteria; phylum Planctomycetota; class Phycisphaerae; order Phycisphaerales; family UBA1924; genus UBA1924. The sequence goes on from JBPOFX010000001.1 coordinate 502,762, forward strand.
CTCTGTATGTCGCGTTCTCGTTGACCTATTGGATCGGGCCCTGCCGTGTGACGCGTGGTGAAGCACTCAAGCTCCGCTCGCTCGATTATGTCCAAGCGGCACAAGCACTCGGTTCATCAAACTGGCGCATCCTGACGCGCCACATCATCCCGAATACCTCGCACTTGATCTTCATCAATATGTCGCTGCTCTTCATCGGCGCGATCAAGGGTGAAGTCGTCCTGACTTTCTTGGGTCTAGGGCTCAAAGAAGGCGCAAGCTGGGGGATCATGATCAACCAGTCCAAGTCCGAAGTGGTTTCAGGATTCTTCTGGCAGATCGGTGCCGCGACTTTCTTCATGTTTGTGCTGGTCCTCGCGTTCAATGTGCTGACCGATGCGCTTCAGGATGCGTTTGATCCCAAGCATGTCGGCTGAGTCGATTTCGTAGTGGTTCGTACCAAAAATGGCCGCACCCCCTGGGGGATGCCCAAGGGGTGCGATGCGGCTGGATGCAGCTGGTAAGCCGAGTTTTGTCCGCTCTGTAGTTTCCGATCCTCCATTTGACGGGGGCTCGACCGGACTTGCAGAGCTGGGCGACTATTTCTCTGCCCGCCGTGTTACCACGACGATGAGGAGCTGATGCTCCCAGCACCCTACCCGATCCTTCGGTCCCCGGACAGGGGATACACCAGTGGTGTGAGAACCTGCTTGGGCTTGCACGCGGCGGGGTTTACCTTGCCTCGACTGTCACCAATCGAGCGGTGCGCTCTTACCGCACCCTTTCACCCTTCCCTGTGATTGCCCCTCTTCCGAAGAGCGAATCCATCGGGGGTTTGCTTTCTGTGGCACTTTCCCTCGTCTCCAGCCGTCAGGTCCGATCAAAGATCAGCCTGCTGTTGAGACGGGTGGGTGTTACCCACCGCCGTGTCCTGTCGTGCTCGGACTTTCCTCCCATGGATGGGATCCATTCATGAGCAGCCGCCTTGCTGCATCTCATTGTGAGTATACGGCGTAAATCGTGTGCAGGATCAGTGTTTATTTCGTATCATCAGCGTATGAGTGAATCCGGATCGGTTCTCAAAGCCGTGAAACCTACCAACGCGATGGTCTGGGCAATGCCTGAACAGGTGGAAATGCTGGTTTCTGTCCTGGATCGGGTCGGGATTCATGTCGCCGGCGCGGGGTGTCCAGTCTCCGCTCAATCCGGGACTGTCGCAAAGTCATTCGGGTGCGATGTCCAAGACGACCTCAGGCATCTTCTCAGCACGGAAACCCCCGATCTGATCCTGCTCGCGTCAATCAAAGGATTTGCGGATCAGGAATCAGAGCTCGATTTCGCGGCTCTAGAGCACGCTCACGGCCGAGAGGTTGCGGTCGCGACGCTCGAACCGCTCCCCTCTCGTCCAGGTGTTTTGAGCGGGACTGGATGGATTGAATCCAATCACGCACGTTACAGCACAGAAATCGCATCGATGGTTCCAGTGATTCGTCAAACGAATCTCAATGATGAACTGATGACGACGCTTGAGACCTTTGGCGCAATCCGCTCGATGAGTGTCTCGCTGTCTGCGCCAGCTCATTTCGGATCCCTCGGCGCACGGATTTATGAAGCGATGGATCTGGTCAGGACACTGGTGGGCGTGCCTCAGACCATTGATGCGTCCTTTCAGTCGGCGCATAGGGTTGGAACCTCCGATGGGATCCATCCGCTTCCTGGACAATCCCTCAGGGATCTAGAAGGGATTCTCTCAGCGCATCTACGGATGCCTGACGGTCGCGGCATTGTCATGCAGATGTCCGATCAGGTCGGACGCTCGACGATTCGTCTGAACATCCTTGGAACCGAGGGGCAAATATTGGTCTCAGATCAAGGGTTCCAACGATTCGACTCGAGCGGCAAGATGATCGATTCGTATCAGGTCCCTGCATCGAACCAGCAGGAATATCCAGAGATTGATCCAATCGCAACGCGTCTGAGTGAGCAGCTCATACAGCTGTGCTCAGGAGTGGGGCCTGTCCGAGCTCCGGTTGACCAACCCTCGGTCATCGCGATGGGACACGCGGCGCTGCTGAGCGCTCGCACAGGTCAGGGAGAGACCCCCTCGACTATCCGTCGATTGCTGATGGAAGCATAAAGAACAAGCACCAAGCGATTGGCTTGGTGCTTTGGGGGGGTTGACTGGATCGGGCTTTACTCGGTTTCGTAGAACTTGCGGATGACCGGCTTGAGGTCTTCCCAGCGTGGTTCGGCGCGTTCGATGCCGTAGTTGTCATCGTAGTTGAACTTCAACCGGAGTTTCGGGGTCGGCTTGCGGACGGCCCACTTGGTGTAGCCATCAGAGAAGCCTTCGTCTTCTGGGTAGAGCTTGTTAAAGTTCTTCCAGAGACGATTCATCTCGTTGCGATGCCATTTCATCCGCTGGGTATTGGCAAGCGACCACTCGATGTCGTCAGCGAACTTCTTCGCTTCATCGACCAGGATCATCGCGTCCTCTTTGGTCTTCGCATCCACATCGTCTGATGCGTACAGGATTTCGGCATACTCCTCGGCACGATGCGACAACGCATTGGCTTCGTTGAGGGTCAGGATCAATCGCTTATACGCAACTCCACGCATCGCGGTGTGCGGACGACGCTTGGTGCGGTCAATCTCGCGAGGGGAGCAAGCGGTCAGCGTGGTCGCTGAGATCGCGAGTGCGATGACGAAGTAGGTTTTGGCTGAACGAATGGTCGGCATCATGGCTCTCCTCTTATTCTGATCTGACAACGATCAATACTTATCGGTGCATTCTAGGGCAGTCTGTCTCAGAACGCTGATTCGATGCCGCTCGTTCGCAAGATCGTGCGGAAGGAATCACTGAACACAAAGTTCTCTTTAGGGTACTGCGTCCCGGCTGAGTTGCGATCTAGATGTGAGAAAATCAGATCGATTTCCCCAATCCGTTCCGCTTGTGCAGGCGAATCGTCCGAATAACTCGTCGCAGGATCAAACAAATCGATCACCCCAGTCGTCGAAGCACCATTTTCCGTGAAACGATCAATCGTCGCTGTATAGCGGAGCGTGCATCCAGGAGTGGGGTCCTTCCGGAGCTGCGCCTTGGCAACCTTTGCGAGGACAACTTTCTCTTTGAAGTCACTCGCGTGTCCAACAAGGATCCCTGCGGACTGCGCCATCCCTTCGACGATGAGTGACATCGGCATCAAGGGGAGTTGGTCGCGTGACTCGGTTGCTTGAAAGTGGTCATGGAGATGGTCTTCGGCCATCGAGATATGCTTGATCGCAACGAGCCGTTCCTTTGGGACCAGTTCGAGGACTCGATCAATCCACATCCATCGCATAACGCATCCTCACTCTTGATTGTGAAATCAGGATTCCTGTATCAAGCGGCTTGAAGCTTCTGCTCGCAGAAGTTGACCAGTGCTTCGACAGTGAAGATCTTGCGGACATTCTCGACCGATGGATCGGCTTCGAGTGCGGCCATGTCAAAGTGTGGGCCGCGCTCTTTGAGGAGTTCAAGACCCTTTGCGGTCACGACGCCGTCTTCGACATAGTCAGGGTCTTGGGTGATTCCTTCTGGGAAGAGCTCGCCTTGCGCGATTTTGAATCCGAACTCTTGTTCGAGTTTGAAGGTGATGTCGAGGATGTCGATCGACTCGGCACCGAGATCTCCGATGAGCGTAGCCGATGGAGTGATCTCGTCATCGTCTACAGCAAGTGCGTCGACGAGGATTTCGCTGATGGTGTTGAGGATCTCATCTCTGGTCATAGCTCTTCGGTCCTTTGATTCGGGCGTGTATCTGTGCCCTGTGCGTGACGCCGGGTCCGTCCGGCCGGTCACTATGGTAGTCCTGTAGGGGGTGCCGTGCTCGATATTTATGGTGTAGTCAAATGGAGTATTTCGTTGGTGAATCGGTGGATTCTGCGAGAATTAGCGAGTTTTGCGTATCGCAGATGGCGATAAGGCTGTTCAAGGTTGTTCAGCGGACTCAACTGGTTCCGAGTCAGGGCTGGTCTCCAGAGGGGTGTCTTCTGCAGGAGTGTTGAGCACCTCGTTGACCAGTTCACGCTGCTCAGCGGTCAGCAGAAGCTCTCGGCTGACGATTTCTTCAGCGATTCTCGCACGGATCGGTTGGTCGCTCGCGACTGTTAGAGTATCGACCCATGTATCAGGGTTGGAATCAAGCTCAGCAGCATGATCAAACTCAAGCAGCAGGAGATGGGCTTTCGCGGATGCTCGAGTCGCACGCTGAGCAATCGCAGGATCGATCCCAGAAGGCGGAAGGAGCGAGATCACCTCAAGGGTACGATCTGGTCGTTGATTCATGAGCTCCAGCTCTGCGAGCAAAACGACGCCTGCCGCGGATCGAGTTGATACCGATTGGGTTCCCGCTGTGAGCCGATTGAGGAGTTGAATGGTCAGATTATCGTCAATCTTGTTGTCAGTACGGATCAGATGGACCGCTTCTGCGAGCTGGTCGTTGTCGAGCTGATTACAGATTTTCGTGATGGAGTCGATGCGGGATTGTTCATCCGGCCAAGGCAGCGAAGCGATCAGACGCACGCCGTTGGGATTGAGTCTGTGTCGATGGATCGCTTCAGCTGCTGCTGTGCTGAATGCTGGAGTCTCTTCTGCAAGATGTATGAGTGGATCGACTCCTCGCGCAGTAAACACCAGTGCGTTGGCAGCGAGCGTCCTGTTTGAAAAATCCTCGGCTCCAGCAAGACGGATCAAGCGATCGATGTCGTCGCTCGCTCCTGTTGTAGCGATCAAACGCATGTCAGAGTTGGTGAGTTGATTGTCGTCGAGAGTGCGATAAATTGAGTGGAGCGTGTCGCCGTGGGTTTCGAGGTCCCAGAGTTCAAGATCAGCCAAACTCCATGCAGCACCCGCGGCGATAGCCCGGACCTCTCCATCGCTCTCATACCAGCGAAGCACATCTTCCTGAGCATCTTTGCTCGGCCAGCGTTCGATTCCTCTGAGGAGAGCGACCGCAACAGTCTGGTCGTCTTCGGAGTGCAGTGCCGTGGTCAGGAGCGTCATCGCATCAGGGAGCGCGAGTCGTGTGATGAGTCTTGCTGCTCCCGAGCGGATACTTGGGAGTGGATCACTGAGCAGAGTGATCGCTTTATTGGCAACTTCAGCACTCAGCGTCGCGCCTGACGAAAGGTCTCTTGAAGCGAGATCAAATCCAAGCAGTCGGACACGCTCACGATCATCGCTGAGGAGTTCAACGATAACTTGTGATCGTCCAGCAAGATTCATCTCTGCGTGGAGTCTGCGGTACAGCTGGATGATTTCGTGAATATCCTGAGCGGGTTGAACCACAGCGGTAGGAGGTTGGTGGTCGACTTCAGGATCAGCGTGGTCATCCTCAATCGGATCAGGGAGCGATTGGGTTTCGGGGGGATTACTGATCAGGACAGCAGTTGTTGAGTTGGGATCGGAACTTTGAACTGGTTCATCCGGAGACTGCTCAGCTTGCTGTGATTCGACTGGTTTCTCTTTCCCAAATCGGAACCAATCGTTGTGATTCTTTCCTGAACACCCCTCGGCTAAGCCGATGAAAATACAGCTCCCGCTGAGTGCCAGAAGCTTAGAGATGCGTCGGATTGTGGATTGAGTGGCTGTATCCATTGGGTCCCAATATTATTGGTCGGCCTTTTGCGGCGTTAATCGCCAGTTTGTCGATCAAAACAGGGGCTGCGAGGCTCAAGCTATTGAGTTCGTAGACCCCAGAGGTTAGGATTATCCAAGGAACGAGGGGGCATCTCGTTCCATTGAATCTAGAAATCGCAGCGTGACTGCGAGGTATCAGGAAGGTACCAAGAGGGTACCAAGGGCCAACATGAACGATTGGGTTGACGCCGAACAACATGTCGAGCTCGCACACGAGCACTACGACGCTGGTCGTTGGGACGAGGCTGAGGTTGAGCTCCGTCAGGCGCTATCGCTGAATCCATACCAAGCAGAGTGGCAGTTCAATCTCGGATTGACCCTCGAAGCCGCGGGTCGTTACGAAGCGGCATCGGACGCGTTTATCCAGTGCTCGAAGCTCAATGCCGAGCACCATACTCCCGATGCGAACTCAACCCTGCTCGCAGGGGTCAACATGATCCGTGCTGGGAAACCTGAGATGGCACTCACTTGGCTCGCTGAAGCCGAGAAAATCGAACCGATGAATGTCGCGATCGTGGTTCATCGGATCGAAGCACTCACAGACATGGAACGCTACGAGGAAGCCGAGGAAGCGTTCTATCTTGGTCAGCAGATCGATCCAGAATACCCTGAGCTGTATGCTGTGATGGGAGAGACCCTCCAGCGTGCCGAGCATCATGAGCGTGCGGTCTGGTGTCTGCGTGAAGCAGCACGCTTGGACCCAACGCTTCCTCGCGTGCGGGCTCATCTAGCAGGTGCCTACGCTCGACTCGGACGACTCGAGCGTGCTCGTCAGCTCTACCTCCAAGAACTCCGCGTCGATCCGGGTGATCCCGAAACCCTCCTAGATCTCGGCGAGCTCTTGATGGACATGCACCGCTCGGCTGAAGCGGGAGAAAAATTCCGCAGAGTCCTCGAGCTGTTCCCTGACAACGCTGATGCGCATTTCTCGCTCGCAGAACTTGCTGAGATCGAAGGGCGACTCCCAGACGCGTTGGTCCATTTCGATGTTGTGCTCCGACTCGATCCAGACTACGCGACCGCTCGGACGAGACTTGCCAAGACTCTCCTCCAGCGTGGTCGAGAGGAAGATCTCCCGCGCGTTCGTGATCTACTCACGAAGGAACTCAGGACCATCGAGCAATCAAACAAGGATGCGACAGGCATCGTTGAGATGAAAGTCCAACGCGGCGGTGATCTCGCATCACAGCGGGTTGAGGCCGCGACTGCTCCTGTCTCGCGTAAGCCTCTCGTCAAGCATGACGAGGAAGACCTTGAAGAGCTCGGCAGAACACTCGTTGAAGCGGGGATGCTGAACCAATCGACGCGTGTCTACGAGATGCTCATCCAGATTTCCCCTTCATCGCACAAGGCATACCACGGCTTGAGCGTGTCCGCGCTCCAAGGCGGGGACTTTGATGCCGGGATCGATGCCGCGAAACGCTCGCTTGAGTTCCGTCCGAGCTTCGTCCCTGCGATGCACAACCTTGTGCTCGCGTATTACCGTCAGGGACAGTACATCCGCGCTCGCTATTGGCTCACCCAAGCGATGCGTCACGATCCTGATGATGCGCAGCTCAGAAGGCTGCGTCTGCGTCTCCGCGTCCGCACTGTGTTTGGTGTCTTGACATGGATCACGAGCAAAGCTCAACGCATCGTGCGTCCGCTCCGCTCACTTTTGACGCGTCCTGCACGCAAAGCCTGAGTTAGATCTTGTCAGCAAGCAGACGCGAGGCTTCCTCGACATCCTTATCGCCGCGTCCTGAGAGATTGATGACCAGGTTGGTATCCTTCGGCATCGTTGACGCGAGCACAACTCCATGCGCCACGGCGTGCGATGATTCGAGAGCCGGGATGATCCCCTCGTCTCGACAGCACCACAAGAACGCTTCGAGTGCTTGGTCATCAGTGACGGAGGTGTACTGCACACGCCCCTCGTCTTTCCAGAAACTATGTTCTGGTCCAACTCCTGGGTAATCGAGTCCCGCGCTGCAAGAGTGGACATCCTGCGTTTGCCCGTGCTGATCTTGGAGTACATAGCTCATGGATCCGTGCAGCACGCCCGGCTTCCCTTCGCAGAGTGGAGCAGCATGTTGTCCACGATCGCTCGAACGACCCCCGGCTTCGACACCGACCATTTTGACATCGTCTTCTCCGACGAATGGGTAGAAGATCCCCGCGGCGTTCGATCCACCTCCAACACACGCGACGATGCACTCTGGGAGCTGTCCGAAGTTTCTGAGCGACTGCGCTTTGGTTTCGCGTCCGATGATCGCTTGGAAATCGCGGACAATCATCGGGAAGGGGTGTGGGCCGACCACTGAGCCGAGGATGTAGTGGGTGGTGTCCACTGAACCCATCCAGTCACGCATCGCTTCGTTGGTAGCGTCTTTGAGTGTCTTAGATCCTGAATCGACTGGGATCACATTCGCTCCCAGCATCTTCATCCGGACCACATTGAGATGCTGTCGGCGGACATCCTCGGATCCCATGTAGACATCGCACTTGAGTCCGAGATGGGCGCACGCTGTCGCGGTCGCGACGCCGTGCTGTCCAGCTCCGGTCTCGGCGATGACCCGGTTCTTCTTCATCTTCTTGGTTAGGAGCGCTTGGCCGAGCGTGTTGTTGATTTTGTGCGCGCCGGTATGCGCGAGGTCTTCACGCTTGAGCCAAATCGTGGCGCCGAGATTCTGGTCCTTCTCCATCTGGCGAGCACGACGGGAGAGTCCTGGCGCGCGATAGAGCGGGGTTGGTCGTCCGACATACAAGCGGTTGAGATCATCGAGACGATCCCAAAATGCGCGATCGTCTTGGACCTTTAGGTAGACCTCAGAGAGCTGGTTGAGAGCAGAATGGAGGGTTTCGGGGACATAGACCCCTCCAAACTGGCCGTATCGGCCGTGCTCGTCAGGGTATGCCCAGATCGGGCGAGGGGGTTGGGCTGTGTTGGATTCGATCGCACTCATAGAGGGATCATATGCGCGCGGTTAGCCCGCTTGTCGATTTGCTTGCCGGTCCGCTTGTTTCGCTGCTCGGATCCCGCGTGGGACCGAAACGGTCATCAGCATCGCAAGACCAACAGCGAAGAAACCTGTGAGTAAAAACAATGCGGGGACATCCCCGATCCATGCTTTGACTTGACCGAATGCGAGTACCCCGATCGCACCTGCGAGCTTGTAGGTCATGCCCCAGAGTCCGAAGAACTCCCCGACTCGTGTGCTTGGAGCGAAGAGTCCGACCATTGCTCTGCTGGAGGTCCCGATCCCTCCCAGACCGATCCCGATCCCGTTGCCGAGGACCCAGAAGATCCATTGGTTGGATCCTCCTGCGAGTCCGAGCATTTTGGTGAGGAGCAGCCCAGTCGTGCTGAAAACCCAGACGATGAGGAAGATCGCGATGGTCGGCTTAACCCCAATCCGGTCCTGGTACTTGGAAACCACGATAGCCGTCGCTCCAGCAGTGACCGCGATCTGGAGTGTGAACACGAACAGGCCCTTCTCCTGAATTCCGAAGTCGCTTGCAATGATCGCCGCGAACGCGATCATGGTCTGGACTCCAAGCCCGTAGATAAAGAACGCGATCAGGAAACGAGTGAGTTGGTTGAAGTGGGAAGCTTCCTTGAGCGTAGAGACCAGACGCTTGATCGCGAGCTTTGCACCGCTTGATTCGCTGGGTGCAGGATCCGCTTTGGGTTCATGCAGCACAACCCCAGCTGGGATCATCCAGACAAAGAACCATGCTCCAGCGAGTATGAAAAACCATCGCCAATGAATGGTGTCCGACCAGTTCAAAAACTCGACGCCGCTGATCACGCACAGCAGGAGGAGGAGTGATCCCACATACCCCATCGCCCAACCGATTGCTGAGACGCGCCCGATCGTGCGAGGCGTCGAGAGCGCAGGAAGAAAGCTCGCAAGCAGGTTCTCTCCGAGCTGGTAGCAGATGTTTGCTGGGATAAAAAGCGCGAGTCCGAGCCACCATTGTCCTGGAGACACGAACGCGAGTGTTGCGGTCAAAATAGAGCAAATCGCTCCAGTTGTCATCAGGATCAGCTTGCGTCGTCCCCTCGCGTCTGCGTAGGTCCCAACAAATGGTGACAGCACGACAACAGTAAAGAGCGCGATCGAAACCCCTGCTGACCACAGCGCGTCGCCGCGCTGTTGATCGCCGACGGCGACGGATTTGAAGTAGATCGGAAACAAGAGTGTAATGATCAGCAGCGTAAAGGACTGATTCGCAAGATCGTACAACCCCCAAGCGAATACCTCGCGAGGCTTCTCAAGATTGCGGAATGGATTGGGGAGTCTGCTGAGCATGAGTGGACTGTACACGAAGAACAGCGATCGAGTCAGGACTCGATGCCGAAGAGGTCTTTGAAGAACTCCAGTTGGAGGTCCTTCGCTTTCGATGCGAACTTCCCGAATCCAGAATGTTCCTGGATAGAGCCGGTATTCTCGAACTCGATCATCTGAACGATCGATGGGTCGGCGCCCTGATCTTGGAAATGGGTCCGGAGCGTGTCGATGAATCCACGCTGGATTTGGATCGGGACCAGTTCATCACCCACATTGTGCAGGGCAAGGATTGGGACTGGTTCGAAACCAGCGATATGGGACGGGGTATCAATCGCTTCGACTTCGCTGCGATCGTGATGGACTCTCCAGATGCCGTCGCTGTCTGGTACTGTTTCCGGGAAGTACAGTCCGAGGAGATCGCCGGTCGTGCATTCAAGCGAGGCGCCGAGGAAGGGGTGGGGGTCGCAGAATCTCCGAGCCGTGACCATCCCTCCTGCGGACATCCCTCCCATCGCGGCTCGGCTCATATCGAAGCATTCAAGCTCGCGGATCGAAGCGAGAATCCCATCGATTTCCGAAATGCATCGCGTCAGTGTGTCCACTGTTCGATTCGGAGAGTGTGCGCCTTCTTCGTAGCGTTCGCCGTGTCCTGGTAGATCGATCGCGACGGCTCCGATCCCGGCGCGGACCCAGCGGTTGTAGCGTCCCGGATCGAGTTCTTTGTACACTGTTCGCCCATGCAACCAGAGGACCCAAGGACACGGCGTTTCAAAGTCTGGATGGACAAGCAGAGCGGGGACATCGTTCCCGAGACGCATCGTCTTTGACTTCGCTTGGAGCGATTTGGGGAGTTGCTTGAATCGGTCGTCAACCTTCGGAAACTCACTCACAGCTTGATACTCGCGCCCGGTTCAATGGAATCAGGGAGATCCTTCCCAGCCAAGTCCTCAGGATTCAGTGCCGTCAACGGCGACAGCTCGATGGTTGCGTTCACAGTGCCGTCATCGTTGTACGGCACAGAGACTCCGACCAACGCGAGCCAGTTCGCTGCTCGCTGCGATTGGATCTGCTTTGAGGTCTCGATGGAGTCTGAGCCGGTTGCGTTCTTGACTGGAGCAAACTCCTCGATCCGATCGGTCTCAAGAATGATGGAGCGATCCGCGAGTGCGATCGCATCGAAGACGAAACGCTCGAGCTTAATCGCGTTCGGTTCTGCTGGGTTCACAGACTGTCCAGTTGCTGGATCGAAGTGGGGGACCTTCTTGACAGCACGGTGAAACGGGAGTGCGTACGCTGGATCAGTTGCGATTTTCTTGATGAATGCGGTTGAGATCGCATGGATCGCAATCGATCCAGCATTGAACATCAGTTCGTCTTGATCGTTGATCATCTTCGCCAGTTCTTGCGGGAGATCAGAGTACTCCACGACCGAGATGTCTTCTCCGACACGGCAGAAGACCCCGACCTTCTCATCCCACGATGCTTTCGCGACCATCTTGGAGCTGAACTCTCCTGAAGATTCTGGGGAGAATGCGTGGAGACCGATGAATACTGGATCGATGATTTTCGCGTTTGGATTATCGACCTGGAAGTAGCAGAGCTGCTCGATCCCACGCTCGAGCATGTCATCGAGTGCGCCCGAAACATGGAGTGCTTTGTAGGCGCCGCCGTGTCCGTCTGGGTTGGTTGCGAGGTGTGCTGGATCAGCGAGCAACAGGTCTCCGGTCTGAGCGTCAAAGCTCGGCATTACCCCTTGCTCGAAGAACCTGATGTTCTTGGGATCGAGTCCGAAGTGCTTGTTGTCTTTGAAAAAAGTGATGGTCTGCTCATGATTCAGCGGGCTCGTCATGATGTACCAAGGGATAGTCGCGCCGTACTTGCGTTCGTTCGCGTAGATGGTTTGTGCGAACATCTCGAAAAGCGACTTCCCTGAGACGCACGAGGTTGGGTAGCACCCCTTTGGTCCTTCATATCCGAGCCGTGATCCCTGACCCCCGGCAACAGTGAAGCACGCGACCTTGCTTGTGGCAATCAGTTCTTCGCCGCGCCTTGTGTAGTCAGCTCGGTCCCAGCTGGAATCGTTAAGTGCGAAATACGGAGCAGGACTGATGTCATCGTCAGGAGATTCGGGCTGATAGTCTTTTCCGTAGGTTGAGATGTACTCGGAGAGCTTCTCAAGATCGAAGCTGCGCAACTGGGATTTGAGCATTTCAGCTCCGTCACCCTGAACCCCTTTGATGTATTGAGCGAGCTTTGATTGTCCGATTAATTCGAGTTGTTCAGCGAGTCCAGCAGAAGCAGGCATAGGAAATCTCCTTCGTCCGACGGCTCCGGAGAATCATCCGCAAAGTGACCGTCTCGACTCACTATCCTACTGCTCCGATGTTGGTTTGGCACTAGAGTGACGCATGATTGATCCGATCTCCACAAAACCCAGTACACCATTGGTCGCGCCATCGATTCTCGCGGCTGATTTCGCGAACCTCGAAAGCGACGCGCGAGCTTCACTTGATGCAGGCGCTGACCTTCTCCATGTCGACATCATGGACGGGCACTTCGTTCCGAACCTATCGATGGGGCCTGCGGTGTGTGCGTCGCTCCACAAAGCAATCCCGGATGCGTATCTCGATGTGCATCTGATGGTTTCGGACCCCAAATCGTACTTCAAGCCGTTCGCGGAGTCTGGAGCGAACCTGCTCAGCTTTCATATCGAGGTCTGTGAGTCCGAACAGCACGCGAGAGACCTCTGCGGCGTTATCGAAGATCTCGGAATCCACACAGGGATTGTGATCAACCCCCCAACGGATGTCGAGCGTCTGCTCCCAGTAGTCGATGCGTTCGATCTCGTGCTGGTCATGAGTGTGAATCCAGGATTCGGTGGACAAGCATTTATCCCTGAAGTCCTTGAAAAGGGACGACGAATCGCGCCGATGCTCCGCGAGAATCAACGGCTCGAAATCGACGGCGGAATTGGTCCTCAAACCGCTCAGAGTGCTCGTGAAGCAGGATTTGATCTCTTGATCGCTGGATCTGCGATCTACGGCAAACCAAGGGATCAATGGGGTGATCTCATCCGTACAATTCGCGGCTCATAACCCTTAAATCGGGCATTGAGTGCATCAGTCGTGGTTTGCGTTCGCTTACTTCGCATGAACCACAACTGCAGACTCACGGATTTGGCCTAGAGCGGTCGATATGGGTCTAGACTTCATCCTGTTTTTGAGGATGAGATCGCCAAGTATTTTGGCAAGGAACCTTCTGTTGGCAAAATCGTCACACTTCACAATCGTTCTTTTGAAAGCGTGCTCGACGGCATGGGATGCCGAGGATCGGCTGTGTGGCGTAACCGATCTGCCTGCGTCTGAAGATTCACAGTCGAAAGTCTCGACAACCGTTCACGAAACTCCAGAACTCACATCGCTCCGAAATCAGATGAGTGTTGTGTGGAGTGGTCCATCTGATGTTTCCTCAGAGAGCGTTCAACTGCTTGTGAACTCAGCAGATACGAAGGTTAAATCATTCGAGGCATTCAGTGAACTGAATCTTGGACTCTGGGAAGGCGTCCTGCGTTCGGATCTTGAAGAACGATTCCCAAGCGTGTATTCCCAGTGGATCGATCATCCTGGGACAGTCGCTCCGCCGGACGGCGAGTCGCTTGAAACAGTGCAAGAACGAGTGCTCGAGCAGTTGTTTAAAGGATTACTCAAACTCCGATCTGATCACCCAGTGGTTGGGTTGGTGCTCAGGCCGTATGCGTGGGCGGTCTTGAAATGCTGGTTGGATCAGAAACCACTTTCTGAGGTGTGGGGTTACCTCGAAGAGAAGAGCTCGATTGAGTCGTTCTCCTTAAACAGATCAACAGTCGAGTCATATCGTACACAGAAGACCAAAATCGCCTAAACTCAGGTATGCAGGTCGAGAAGACGGTTGGATGAAATCTTCTCTTCGTGAATACAAAGGATATCTTGATGAGCCAAGTTGCTACGCAAACACAGCCGACCAACAAACCGAACAAGAGCCGGAGAGGAGTTCCGGAAGGTCTCTGGCTCCGCTGTCCTGAATGCTCGACGATGATCTACCGTCGTCAGATGGAAGCGAATATGCATGTCTGCCCTGAGTGCAGCCATCACTACCGGATCTCGGCGCGTCAGCGTATCGAGCAGCTTGCAGATGACGAAACCTTTGTTCCGATGTTCACCGATCTGCGTGCAGGCGATCCGTTGAACTTTGTTGACCTCAAGAAATATCCCGATCGCATCGCAGCGGAACAGAAGAAGACTGGAGAGAACGAAGGTTGCCAAGCCGGGACCTGCTTCATCAAGGGTCGTCCCGCGATGCTCGCGTGTATGGACCTGACCTTCATGATGGGATCCATGGGATCCGTTGTAGGTGAGATGCTGACTCGTGCGATTGAGCACGCAACAGCTGAAAAGCTCCCGCTCATTATTGTGTCATGTTCAGGTGGAGCTCGCATGCAAGAAGCGGGACTGAGCTTGATGCAGATGGCCAAATCTTCCGCGGCTCTCGCGCGTCACGACGATGCGGGTGGACTCTTCATCTCCGTCTTGACCGATCCAACAACCGGAGGCGTGACTGCTTCCTTTGCGATGCTTGGAGATTTCCACATCGCAGAACCCAACGCGTTGATCGGATTCGCGGGACCACGCGTGATCCGTCAGACGATCCGTCAGGATCTCCCTGATGGATTCCAGCGTTCCGAGTTCTTGCAAGAACGCGGGATGGTTGATCGGGTCGTACATCGTCACGATCTTCGCAGCGAGCTTGCTCGATTGATCGACTACGCCGGCATGTAATCTTCGAGCCGGGAAGTGATTCGATTCCACACTGATCTCATCGCACTGCTCCAATGGACCCACGCATTCCCGCGCGTGCGTGCTCTTTTGTGTGGATTGCTCAGCGCGATTTTCTTGATACTTTCTTTCCCGTTCTTCGACAGCAATGGCCTTTGGTGGTTCGCGTTGTTGACTCCCTTGCCCTTGCTTTCGCTGGCGCAAACACCAGTCATCCGACCAAGCAGAGCAGCATTCTTCGCAGGACTCGGAACACTCCCAGCATGGTTGTGGGCACACCAATGGATGTGGGATGTCTCAGAGCTGGGGACTCCGATCCTGATGCTGTATCTCATGGTCTATCCAGCGTTGTTTGTGTGGATCGGGAGCCGAGTACAGAAACGGTGGGGGAGAGGTTGGTTAACGCTCCCAGTTGTGTGGGTCGGGATCGAGTACCTCAAAGGACACGCGGCATTCACTGGATACCCGTGGTATCTCTCCATGCAGCCGTTGATCGATTCTCCAGGACAGATCCTCGCTGCGCCAGCTGTCTTTGCTGGAGTTAGCGGGATGTACTTCGTTGGATTGATCTCTACATTGAGCAGCTGGATGCTCCTGCGTGTGATGCTCGGTGATCAGATCAAACGCAACCTGCTCGGCGGAGGAATGCTCGTCGTCTGCTGGATCGGATTGGGAGCATTCAGTCTAACACTTGGTAATCGCTCAGAACCAGGTGATCAGGTTACAGTCGGGATCATCCAGCCCAATGTCCCTCAGGATAACAGGATGTCGTGGACGGATCGACAGCGGTATGTTGATTGGTTGATGCTGCGTCAGCTCACTGAAGCGAGTTCGATCGATCCGCTCCGACCAGATCTCATCATCTGGCCCGAAGGCTTTGTGCCTGGTTGGACCTTCGATCCGATCTCGCTTGAGCATGAGCGGGACTATGGGTTCACTTGGAACCTGTCCCCAAAGAGTCCGAACGATGCGCCTGGAGACTTCGGACTCCCAGAACGAGTTCCTGCGACGACCATCGTGGACCAGTTGCTGCTCATGCAATCGCAGATCGAAGTCCCGATGATCGTCGGCTCCGTCGCATACGAGAATCTCGACATCCAACGGACCGACGAGAACTGGGTGCTCTACAAAAACGACGGCATGTACAACAGCGCATTTGTGGTTCAAAGCGGACAGGTCGAGGAGCGTTGGTACAACAAGATGCATCTCACTCCGTTCGGAGAGGTGATGCCGATCATCTCGAACTGGGAATGGCTCGAACAACAACTGCTCTCCCTTGGCGCGACTGGGATGGAGTTCATTCTGAGTCCGGGTGATGAAGCAACGGTTCTTGAGGTCCATACTGAGACAGGAACAATCCGAGCGGGAGTCCCGATCTGCTTTGAGGCAACTGTGCCGGGGGTGTGCCGAAAGTTGGTGTTCGCTGATGGGAAGCGTCGAGCGGATCTGTTAGTGAACATTACGAACGATGGATGGTTCGGAGACTGGGATCCCTCCAGACGCTCGCACATGCTGATCGCACGCTGGAGGTGTATTGAACTTGCGACGCCGATGATCCGATCTGCAAACTCTGGAGTTTCCTGCGTGATCGATCGGAAGGGCGGAATCGTCCAAGAAGATCTCACACGATCAGATCGGAACGATCCTCGCAGCGGATACCTCAATGCACGCGTCGAGCTTGGGTCATCCGCCCCAATCCCAGGATCAGGGCTCATCGGGACACTCTTCGGTTGGGGGATGCTGGGGATGACCCTGCTTGGGTTGGTCTCAACTTTTTCCCAAAAACGGAGCGAACCAGATCAAGGGGCCGATGAGTAAGAGAACATGATCCACCTGGTCAAGATCCCGGTGATATTCACTCCAAAGGACGCTCAGGAACCACGATGAATACCAGAACCCACCAATCGCTGAATCGAATTCTATCACAGTCCATACAGCGTACATCGCTCTTCATTCTTGCTGGCGTGCTTGTTGGATGTTCCGGAGGTGGAGAGCGTTCGAGCTATGCGGATTCTCAATCGAGCAATCAGCAAACTACATCATCACAATCGCAACGCACAAACTATCGGTCATCGACCGCTGCGAGCGGGATTGATCGTTCCAAGCGTGAACTCAAAGCGTTCGCTGTTGAATCACTCCTCGGACTCGCATCGCATCCCAATGCAGAGATCCGAGTGAACGCACTCGAAGCACTGCAGGGACATACAGCGTCGCTCGAATCGGTTGTTGCTTTAGGCTTGTCTGATGAAACCGTCGCCGTGCGATCGGTTGCTTCGATGATTGTAGGGAAACAGGAACTCCGTGCGCTTACTCCGATGGTGGAGGGGCTACTGGACGATGAATCCCCATTTGTTCGAGCGTCTGCATTGTTTGCGATTGCCAAGACCCAGTCGCGTCAATCTGAGCCGATCGATCAGACTCCGCTCGCGACGATGCTCCTTGAGTCCCAGGATATCCGCGTGAGTTCACATGCCGCGTTTGTTCTTGGAGAGATGGGGAATCCATCAGCGATCCCGCTGCTCCAGCAAGCGAGCGGACGACCTTGGGGGCAGACGGCTCCCATCCGGCGCCAGCTCTTCCGACTCCAACTCGCTGAAGCGATGATCAAGCTCGGAGATCGCGAGAGCGTGGATGCGATCCGCAGTGCGCTCTATCCATCGCGTCCAGAAGAACTTGAAGCAACAGCACTTGCAATCCAGATCATCGGTGAGATCAAAGATCGTGGAGCGATCGATCAGTTGATCTACCTTGTGGATGAGGATTCGGACCGACCGATGCCTGCTGAGGTCCGATTGGGGGTTGCTGGATCACTCGCGAAGCTTGGTCTCCCAGAGGGTGGATTCATCGCTGACGAGTATTTCGAGAACTCCAATCCGACCATCCGCGCCCAAGCAGCGGCGGTGTACGGCCAGACAGGCCGATCAGAGCATCTAGGCAAGCTCGAGAGCTTGCTCGAGGATGAATCAGCGCAGGTCCGAGCGTCCAGTTCAGGCGCAATTCTGGAAATTCTTCGCTCACATTAAGGATCCTTACAGGTCATCCGGAACCCTCCAAGCCTCTGAGCGTATGGGGTGAAACGCACCAGTTGGTGTCGATTGACGCGTTCGTGGCAAGTTGAGTACGCTTGAAGGGCATCCAACGCCCCACACGGACGGAAAAGGGGCTACACTAGCATTCCCATACAGAGCCCCGCGACGGTTGCGGGGTGTTTGAAACACGACAAGTTTCGAGGAGTCGAGCGTGCATATTCTCACTAAGGTCTTTGTCCTATTCGCCGCGGTGCTCAGCATCATGATGGCGGCCCTTGCGATCTCATTCTCAGTGAATGCCGATCGGATCCTTGCGGATTACGACAACGCGCTTGCCGAAACGCAGGCTGCCAGAAGCAGCCTCTCGGCTTACAAAGCTGTAGAAGCTCAAGCCAAGAGCACACTCGAAGAAGATAAACAACGAATTCAGGACGAACTCGCTTCGCGATCTGCTGATGTTCGTCGTCTCGAAGCGGCAAACTCTGAACTCCGCATCGGACTCCGTCAAGCAGAATCAGAACGCGTTTCGATCACTTCGAAGATTGCTCAGCTCGGTGTGACCACTGAGACTCAAGCGAACATTATCGCGGAGTACAAGGACGAGCTCAGCCGTCTGCGTCTTGCTGAACTGAACTACCGCGACGAAAAAATCGATCTTGAGAAACAGCTCGGTGACCTTGAAAGCCAGGTCATCGTGTTCACTCAGAACAACCGGATGCTCAACGAGCAGCTCACTGAAATGCGCCGCCTTGTGGATAACCCAGGTACGGTCGCAGCAGTTGCCTTTGACAACACCTCGACTGAAATCGCTGGTGCTCCGATCAGTGGTCGCATCGACGAGGTCCGCTCGGATCCAAATACCGGTGATCGTCTTGTCAAGATCAATCTCGGCACCAACGACCGTGTCTCGAACAACTCACGCATGTATGTCCACCGCAACGGTTCGACCTACCTCGGAGAGCTCGTGGTCTTCAAGGTTGACATGAACCATGCCGTCGCTCGCATCGCGTACACCGTCCCAGGCCAGAGCATCCGTGAGGGTGACCAGGTCCTGAGCAAGCTCGGCAGCTGAGTCTGTCTCTGAACCCCTCTACGATAAGGAGACTGCCATGAGCCAGTTTGGAATGCAGATGCCCGGAGGCGGGCAATCAAACAAGAGCACACCAGATGTCTACACCGCGTTGATGTTCCTCGGGGTCGTCGCGATGGCTGTAGCCGTGGGTATGTTGTGGGTCAACGGCGCGAAGCTCGCACCTGACGGCATGCCGCTGAATGTGCAAGAAGACGGCAACATCAAGATTGCCCAGTAGCGCTGTAGGATTTTGCCGGATACTGTGTTAATCATCAGTTATTCGGTCGTCAGGATGATTTTTTGTCACCATCGTGATCTTCCTGAATGAACTTTGCTTGACTCTTGAGGATTGCAGAATACGATGGTGACTCAACGAAACGCACGCTTTTCGGAGCACGCGAATGAGTTGGGGCGGTAGCTCAATTGGTTAGAGCCCCGGACTGTCGATCCGGAGGTTGCGGGTTCGATTCCCGTCCGCCTCGCTTCAGAATACACCTTCAGTCTTCGACTGAAGGTGTTGTTCTTTTTGGATTTCTTTGATATCCAGAACTGTGCAGAAATCTGCACCTTGCGCGCCGAAACACGCTTAAAAACCCAACAGGGTGTTCGTACTTTGATACAGTATGTTCATGCTTGCTTTCAGCCCATCTCTGACTCTCGCTGCCGGTGGAGGCTCATCAGTTGCGATCGCGTTGACCGCGATTATGCTGCTCGGAATCGGTGCCCAATGGGTCGCATGGCGTCTCCGCATTCCCTCCATCCTCCTGCTCCTGATCTTCGGACTCTTCGCTGGACCTGTGCTGCGTCAGACGAATCTGATCCCAGGGTTCGCGCTTGATCCCGATACGATTTTCGGCGCCGATCTTCTCTTCGCTCTCGTCGGGGTTTCCGTTGGGATGATCCTCTACGAAGGGGGACTCACGCTCAAAGCGCGTGAGATCAGATCCGCGTGGAAGCCCGTTGCGATGCTTGTGACCGTCGGAGCGTTTGTAACCTGGATGGTCGCTCTGGCAAGCGCCAAATGGATCCTCGGGCTCAGTACACCGATCGCGACGCTGCTAGGTGCTGTGCTGATTGTGACAGGTCCTACGGTCATCGGCCCGATGCTCTCGCATATTCGTCCTTCCGGAGTCACAGGGCTGCTGCTCAAATGGGAAGGGATCGTGATCGATCCGA
Source organism: Phycisphaerales bacterium (assembly GCA_051252395.1). Taxonomy (GTDB): domain Bacteria; phylum Planctomycetota; class Phycisphaerae; order Phycisphaerales; family UBA1924; genus UBA1924. The sequence goes on from JBPOFX010000001.1 coordinate 522,783, forward strand.
TCGGGGTGACTGTTGCTGTGCTCGTGTTTGAAGCGATTGTTGCTCAGCCCGGAACGCACAGCTTGGATGTCACGATCCAAGCGATCCTGACGACTCTGGTCGCCGGTACTTTACTTGGGACGGCTTCGGCGCTCCTGCTCAAGGAAGTCATCAACCGCTACCTTGTCCCGGATTATCTACAGAATCCAGTCTCTCTAATGCTCGTCATCGCGACCTACACCGTGTCGAATCTAATTATGGACGAGTCGGGATTGCTCGCGACGACTGTGATGGGGATCGTGCTTGTGAATCAGCGCAAGGTTGATGTCCATCACATCCTGGAGTTCAAAGAGAACCTGCGTGTGCTGTTGATCTCTGCGCTCTTTATCGTACTCGCGGCCCGGTTGAGGTTCGAAGATCTTGGACGGCTCGATTGGCTTGAGGTCTTTGGCTTCATGCTTGTCCTGGTCGTCGTGGCGCGTCCGCTCGGCGTATTCCTGTCCACGATCGGAGCTGGACTCACTTGGCAAGAACGGATCTTCCTCTGTCTGATGGCGCCACGCGGCATCGTCGCGGCTGCAGCAGCTTCGATCTTCGCGATCGGACTCGAAAAAGCAGAGGTTGAAGGCTACGAAACCATTGTCCCGCTCACCTTCTCCGTCATCATCAGCACCGTCGCGTTTTACGGCTTAACCGCGCCATGGGCAGCACGCAAACTCGGTGTTTCGGACCCCAATCCGCAGGGAGTCTTGTTTGTTGGAGCAAGCTCCTGGATTCGTGCGATCGCGACCACGCTCTCCAAGCGTGGGATCCGTGTTCATCTCATCGATACCAACCGCGCCAACATCCGACAAGCAGTCATGGCGGGGATCCCAGCAACGCATGCCAATATCCTCACAATCGGTGATCTCAGCGAGATCGATCTCCGAGGGATAGGGCGCGTATTTGCGACCACTCCCAACGACGAGGTCAACACGCTCGTGCTCCAACGCTTCAAAGGCTACTTTGAGACCTCCAGCATGTTCCGGTTAACAAAGAAGGTCAGCAAACCATCAGAAGCGGGGCACAGCGAAGGGACTGGCCGAATCCTGTTCGATGATTCGCTTGGATATGAGGATCTTGAAGAACGACTCCACGAGGGTTGGGTCATCAAAGCGACCAATATTTCCAGCGAGTTCACCTTTGAAGACTACCAAACCCTGTACGGCTCAGCAGCCGTCGCGATCTGCACGATCAAAGAAGGGGTCATGACCGTCAGCACTGTTGATGCGCCGGTCTCTCCGGCCGCAGGAGACACGGTTATCTCGTTTGTGAATCCTGATGAGCTCTTTATGCTTCGCGCGATGGAAGAGATGCAATCCGAGTAAGCGAGCGGTACAGAACCAGCGTCATGCTGAATCAGAGACAACGGTATCGGTATGTCCGAGTCCGAGTCCGTTCTTGATCAGATTCGCGAGCGTATGGACACCCACGGCTTGGGTCGATGTCCCGTTGTGATGAAGCATCAGCATTGTGTGGTCATCGTCAGCAGGGGTGTACCCGTTCGATTCAATCTCTCGCACGACTGTTGCAGCGGTATCTGAAGCTCCAGTTGAGATCGATGCTTCCAGAACCTCTGCGAGTCCTTGCGTTCCGAGCAGCTTGCCGTCTGGACGCTGTGCTTCAGTGAATGCATCGGTGTAGGCACACACGAGATCGCCTTCATTGATCTTGATCGCGATCTGCTCGTACTGTGTCGAGTTGATGACTCCGAGCGGCAGATTTTTGATCCCGATCTTGATTTCATTGGAGGTCGATTTGAGTACGCCGGGGGTATTCTGATCGATCGGGAACCAGTTCGTAGTTCCAGCACGGCGCATCATCGGTGGGGGGTGTCCCGCGTTAACAAAGATCAGGTGACCCGATGGAGCGTAATAGGTCATCAGGATTGCGGTCGCGAATTTTTGTCCGCCTGAGATTTCTTCGAAGGATTTGTTGAGTGCACGAGCAAGCTTGGATTGATCGACTGTGTTGATGGATTTGTGCATCGCTTTGCGGAGCTGCGATGAGAGATCGCTGACATCGCTGCCGTGTCCTGCGACATCTGCGAGCAGGATTCTTGAGATCCATCCACTTGAGCACGAAGAGATCAGGTACAGATCCCCTCCAGCTTCGGAATCTTCGAATGGACGAGAGCACACGCTGATGTCCAGTCCCGGCACAGAAGCCGCGTGATCTGCGTTTGATGATCCGCCCCAGACCTCGAGACATTTCAGTGCGTGTGGTTCTGACTGAGTTTGTGGAGTAATTGAAGTCATGTGAGTGCGAAGTCGATGGGGATCTGATTTATTCCGTGCTGGTCGGAGGCTTCGACCAGTGCATCTTGCGGACGAGCGTGTTCCAGTAGCTCACTGTAGGATCAACCACGAAGGTGACTGGATCATCATGCTTGGTGATAACCACATGATCACCGCAGACGATGCGAGGTCCGGGCTGTCCGTCGATGAGCAGCCGTGTCCCATCACCTTCTTTGGAGTTGGTTTGACGAGCGACGAGCCTGATCTCGGAGTCACTGGGAACAACGATTGGACGAGAACTCAACGAATGAGCAGCGATCGGCGTGATCACAGTCGCATTGACTCCAGGAGCGACGATCGGTCCTCCAGAAGACACGTTGTACGCCGTAGATCCAGATGGTGTGGACACGATGATCCCATCACCTGCGATTGTGGGGCCGGGATTATGATCGATGCTGATGTCGATCTTGATGAGCTTGTAAGGAGGCCCTGCAGTAATCACAAACTCGTTCAGCGCGAGCATTGTTGGAGTTTCCTGCGCAGATTCAGAGATGTGTGTCGCGGAGATCGGATACACAGTCCTGGTTGTCAATGCTTTGGTTTCATCCAGAATCGTCGCGGCGTCTCGCAGAAACGAGTCCATTTCATACCCGGCCATGAACCCGACCTTGCCTGTATTGACGCCCAGGAGCGGGCATTGAAGATTCAGACAGAGATGAGCTGTTCGGAGGATCGTGCCGTCTCCACCCATCGCGATGACCAGATCCACTTCTCCGGCTTCAGGAACATTCTGAGGATCCAGAGCATCGAGAGTATCGATCAGCGTCGCGTGCGAGTTGACCGCTTCGATGACCGCATCGAGGGAACTGACCGCTTTCTCCTTGCCGCGGTTGACCAGAATGAGGACTCGGAGTGGCATGGTTAGTTTGTGTGGAGCTTCGTTGATTCGCTGATGTGGACTTCGGGAGCTTTGGTGGTTTGAGGAGTGAAACGCTGATGCGTGATCGGGTCCGCGGCATGGCGGATCATCCGTGCGATTCCCAGCACATCGAGACCGACCTCTTTGAGCTGATCTGATCGTGCGTCCTGATGGATCCAGTGATCGGGGATCCCGTGCCTGACGACTCGGGACGCGTCAAGACCAAACTCCTGAGCACATTCGAGCACGCAAGTGCCGAAGCCTCCGACGATGCTGTGATCTTCGAGGGTCAGGATCGGGATGTTCCGCATAAGCAGATCACGGACAAGCTGTGTGTCGATTGGTTTGGCAAATCGTGCGTCATAGTGAGCAATGTTGTACTCGCTGCCGAGCGATTCGATCGCCTCACTCGCATTGACCGCTGGGGTTCCAAAGCTCAGGACCGCGACATCCGGACGGTTGGCATCGAGGTTGGTATGTTCTTGAGTGAGCAGGCGTGCCTTGCCGAGCTCATAGCCCGGAGCATCTCCGAAGATTTCAGAGACCGAGTCGCGAGGGTAGCGGACACTGCTGAGCGACGCGTCCCATGTTCTCATGAACTCCAAACAGCGGATAAGGCTCGGTTCATCAATCACCGCCATGATGACCGCATCGGGCAGTGTGCGGAGGATAGAGACATCGCAGAATCCATGATGGACCGCGCCGTCTTCTCCGACCAGTCCCGCGCGATCCAAGCAGAGACGGACTCCGAGCCCTTGGAGGGAGACTTCTTGGAATGCTTGATCGAACGCACGCTGGAGGAATGTTGAGTACACAGCAAAGAACGGGCGCAGTCCGGTTTTCGACATTCCGGCGAGCATGTCCATGCCGTGGGACTCGCAGATCCCTGCGTCGAACGAGCGATCTGGGAATTTCTCAAGAGTCTGGGTGATCCCAGTGCCGTCCGGCATCGCGGCTGTCGCTGAAACCACCTTCTCGTCGCGTTCCATGACGCTGGTCATTGCATCGGAGAAAGCGGAGGTAAACGAACGACCTGACGAAGGCATACGGACCTTGCATCCGAGCGATTCATCGTGCTCAACGGTAAACGCTTTCGGAGAGTGGAATCGCGTCGCGTCTTGTTCTGCGACATCGAGACCCTTGCCTTTGATGGTTTTGACATGGAGGATCATCGGACGATCAAGGTCGCGTGCTTCTGCGAGGAACTCGATGAGCGTAGGGAGATCGTGTCCATCGATTGGGCCGACGGTTAAGAGTCCAAACTTCTCGAACCAAGAATCCTCGTTGATCGCGGCTTTGGTCATCTCACCCATCCGGTGATATGCCTGCTGCAGGAGTGATCCGCCTGGAACAGCTTTGAGCAGTTCGCGGGCGCCCTTCTTGAAATCCGAGTAGGTATGCGAAACACGGACACGATCGAAGTACTGCGCCATCGCGCCTTGCGGTTTTGAGATGCTCATCCCGTTGTCGTTGAGGACAATCAGCATCTGTCGCTTGAGCATCCCGGCGTGGTTGAGCCCTTCCATCGCGAGCCCGTTGACAATTGAGGCATCTCCGATGAGCGCTGCTACACGGCGTCCGTTTGGATTGGACTCAGGATGGTAACTCTGGTTGTTGATCTGATCGCCTCGTGCCATTCCGACTGCTGTGGAGATTGCGGTCCCGGCGTGTCCGACACGGAAGAGGTCATACGGCGATTCGGATGGTTCTGGGAATCCCGACATCCCTTCGCGTGTGCGGAGTTTCTGGAATCGGTCGTAGCGTCCGGTCAGCAGCTTGTGCGGATAGCACTGGTGTCCGACATCGAAGAGCAAGCGGTCATGACCAAAGTCAAAGACTCGATGCATCGCAATGGTCAGCTCGACGACTCCAAGATTGGGTGCGAGGTGTCCGCCTGTGCTGGAGACCTGATCGATAATCGCGCCACGGATCTCAGAAGCGAGTGTCTCGAGTTCCGCGATGCTCATGTCTTTGAGCATGCTTGGAGATGTGTCAGATCCGAGCAGTGTCATTCAGCAGAGTCCTTGCTATTCGAAAACGGGCAATACGCGTATCAGAGAAGTATAGATGGGATCTCGCTCCATTGCATTCCATACAGGGCTTCACAGGAGCGAGTTCGTGCATTCTGTCGTGTTGGACACCTGAAATCTGGAGATTCAATGGGATCGGGTCGTCATCAAGTCGAGCAGTACACGCAGCCCGGCACTCGCTGGACCGATCTGCTCAAGTCTGGACAGGGCACTGGCGTGGAGGGTTCCGATAATCTCGTTGGATCGCTCGATCCCAAAGACTGCGGGATAGGTCAGTTTGTTCGCATCGTCATCCTTGCGGAGAGCTTTCCCGACGATTTCAGGATCTCCTGTCAGATCGAGCAGGTCGTCCATGATCTGGAACTGGAGACCGAGATCGTTGGCGAAGCCTCCGATCAGATCCAGCGTGGAATCGTCCGCGTGAGCGGTGGTCGCGCCCATCACACACGCTGCGTGGATCAATGCTCCTGTCTTGTTGGAATGGATCAGCTCAATCTTCTGGGAGTCTTCCAGTCCCTCCTCAAAGCCTGCAAGCGTGTCGTAGACCTGTCCTGCGATCATCGCTCGTGTCCCCTGACAGAGCTGTGAGATGAGCTTTGCGTGCGTCTGAGCGTCTGGATGAGGTTCGATAGCTGAAACAGCTTCGAATGCGAGTGCGAGCATCGCATCTCCCGCAAGGATCGCGGCTGCTTCTCCGGCATGTTTGTGCAGGGTCGGCCGTCCTCGACGCAGATCATCGTCATCGAGTGCTGGGAGATCGTCGTGGACGAGACTGAACGCATGGATCAACTCTACAGCGATCGCGACAGGCATCGCTTCAGCACCTGTCCCACCAGCAGCTTGAGCACTCGCCCATGCAAGTAAGGGTCTGATCCGTTTGCCAGGCGCGAGTAACGCGTAACGGATCGGCTCATCCAGATTGCTCGGCATCTGGAGCGTGTCCAAAAAACGAGTGATTTCTGAATCGATCGACTGACGGATCTGATCAATTTCAAACGAGATGGGCTGAGTCGTGCTCATACACGAGATAATACGCACAACGCAGCGTCACAGTGTCCAATTGGAACCCTGCTGGGACGAAACATGAGCGGGGTCTACAGTACGAGCATGATTGATCGCGCTCTCCAGTTCTTCAGTGCCGGCGGTTGGGTGATGTACCCGCTCCTGCTTCTCAGCGTAACTGCTCTGGGAATCATACTCGAACGCTCACTCTTCTGGATCCGGAACTCAACTGGGAGAGAACTCCGCTCATTCCGGAAATACGCGGATCTCATTGTGGACAACAACATCGAAACCCTTGCCGCAGTCTCGAGCAAGGATTCATCCCCGATCGGGAAGCTCGCGTATTGGGGAGCTTCCAAGGAGCGCGTCTCCGAAGAATCGGTGCTCGGTACTATCGAGCTGATCCGTCCCAACTTGGATGCTCGGAACGCTCTGCTAAGCGTCATCGTCGGCGCCGCTCCGCTTCTTGGGATCTTGGGGACAGTTGTCGGGATCATCGAGAGCTTCGATCTGCTCGGCGCCGCGTCAACCGTTTCCGATCCAGCGATCGTCGCGGGAGGGATCGCTGAGGCGCTCTACACCACTGCAGCGGGACTGACAATCGCACTCGTCGCGCTCTTTCCGTCAGCGTATTTCAAATCGCGTGCAAATGCGACGCTGAGCAGGCTCGAAACTTTGGGAATGATGCTCGCTGAGAAGCGATCCGGATCCTGAAACTGTTGATATGGAGCTTCGAGCTCAGCCGCCCTGTTCAACGAGCAGGTTGTAGATATCCTCGGCACTGTCCGCTTGGTAGATCACCTCGCGGAATGACGGGTTGTTCATGATCCTTGAGACCTGAGCGAGTGCTTCGATGTGCTCGCGTGTGCTCGAGGTCGGGCTCGCGAGCAGCACAATCAACTCGACAGGTTGCGAATCCATGGATTCGAAGTCCATCGGGGTTGATGGACGACCAATCGCGAGCGTGGGGCTCTGGATGCTGTCGCATTTGCCGTGGGGGATTGCCAGTCCGTGTCCGATCCCGGTTGTGCGCGTCTGCTCACGCGACCAGACGGCGTCTTTGAGTCCCTCGGGATCCTTGATCTTGTCATGATTCGCAAGGAGATCGACCAGCTCATTGATCGCGTCCTGCTTCTCAGTCGCGGCAAGTGGAGCTTGGATACATTCGATGCTGAGGATGGTTGAGAGATTCATTCAAGGCTTCCATTGGCTGACGAACACACTCGCCGGCGGTTCGGTAATAGTACAGGCAAATCCGCTCGGTGTTCAACCGATCCAACACCAATTCGTAACTTCAAGAAGTTCTCTTGAAAATACACGCATACGACGCGTCAGTGTAGACCGATGCGTCTTGACCAGGCTGACCAGTCGGCAGGATCTGATGCTCGGCGATGTATTCGAAGATCGGATCCTGCTTGATCCAGTCGCGTTGATCTTGATTTTCTTCTTGCTCGATGCTGCAAGTGGAGTAGACGAGTGTCCCGCCTTGCTTAAGCTTGGGGATGACTGTTTCGAGGATCTCTCGTTGGATTGCTGTAAGACGCTGCGTCTGAGCGTGCATTGGTCGATAGCGAGCTTCCATCCGACGAGCGAGGACTCCGGAGTTTGTGCAGGGGACATCGGTGAGGATCAGGTCCGCTCCTGCAGGGCAGGATGACTCCAGTTCGTCGGTGCCTCGCACAATGACATTGGGAGATCCCTCGAAGACATCCATGAGCGTATCGAGTCGGTGCGAATCGATCTCCATCGCGATGATGGTTGAATCCGGGAAGCGTTCTGCGAGTTGTCTTGTTTTGGTGCCTTGTCCGGCGCAGTAGTCGATGATCGTTTCGTAGTTTCCGTCTGGAATGGATTGCACGACGGCACTGCTCGCGGAATCCTGGACGCATACATTGGGGTGCTCGTCAAGGAAACTCGCGAGCTTCGCTCGTGGACCTGTGTACACACGATGTGTTGGAGCAGCATGCGGCTCCAGCGTAGATTCTGCATCAACAGAATCCCAATGGTTTGAGAACATCAGCGTCGGAGGATGAACGATCGTATGAGCGACTAGTTCTTCTGCCTGTTCTGGGAAGAGTGACTTCCAGCGTTTGATGGTTGCTTTGGGGATGGAGTATGACGCAGAGAGTCTAGAAATTTCATCCGCTGGCATCGGGACATCGATGAGTGTCAGCCAGCGACCATCCGACAGCGGGGTCATGGTTGACGGATCGATCAGGTCTTGCTGGTCAGGTTCGATGAGTTCGCCCTTGCATCGAGCGACCTTTCGGAGGACCGCGTTGGTCATTCCTCCTGCTTTGGGACGGACATACATCTTTGCCCACTCGACCGACTCGTTGATTACTGCGTGTGGAGGGAGCCGGTCTAGCAGCAGGAGCTGGGCCGCAGCACCGACCAGCACGGCTTGCATGCGAGGCTCAATGGTCTCGAAACCTCGTCCCGCAAGGTGAGAGACGATATGGCGGAGTGTGATCCATCGCGTGACTGATTCACGGATGATCGCGTGACACAATGCACGGTCTCTGGGATCGAGCTGGTGTGCGTCGGGCTCAACAGGGAGCAGGTCAGGGAATGTGCGTGCGTGTGCACTGAGCACGCGATACGCCGCGTCTCTCGCGTCCATCGGAGGCGGCGCAGAGTGTGCGTGAGCAGGGTGATTGGGATCAGAAGTGCGAGAAGGTGCGTTGGACATCGCAGATAGAGTAGGCTCAGGAGCGGACTATTGATACAGTGGGGACATGTCTTCATCCACGACATCTCCAAATCGAGGCTCCGCGGTCCGTAAACGAGCGAGGGGGGTCTTCTCTGGACTCAAAATCCGCAAGAAACTGATCGTGCTTCACACTTCATTCTCGCTCGCGCTCGGGGTTCTGCTGCTCGTCGCATTGGCGCCAGCGATGGGGAAGATGGTCGATGGAGCCGAGCAGGATCAAGCGGAGCAGGTATTTAAGCAGATCAGCTCTGTGGACGATTCCACACACACGACAGCAGGGCATTATTGGGCGGATATGCCCTCGGTTCGGATACTGAGCAGAGATCCAAACGAAGCGGACACTCTTGAGCTTGGGACGCTCGATGAGTCCAATCCCATCGTCATCCTCCGAGGCGACGACTTTGGAGCTGGGATTCTGGGTCAGCATCCGACCACTGGTCAGGTCCTTGAAATCAGAACGCAATCGCGAAGAGCTCGGACCATGGTCCGGATGGTCTATGGCTTAGTCATCGTGACGCTCTTTGCTGGATACGCGTTCGTCGCGTTGTCACTCGAACTGCTCGTCCTCCCTCAGCATGTGTATACACCGATCCAAGCGATGCTCAATGCGGACGATGCTGTTCGATCGAAGGACAAATCTAATGAGATGATCCCGCAGCATCTGATCTCAGCTGATGAGCTCGGCGAGATTATGCAGTCCAGAAACGAGACCATCGCACGGCTCCGATCCCACGAGCATGAACTCGCTCAAACGCTGAATCGGCTCGAAGCGGTCGCGATCGATTTGCATAAGAAGAATCGTCTGCTCGAAACTGCACGAAAGAACCTCGAAGGCGCGGATCGGCTCGCATCGCTCGGCATGATGTCCGCAGGGATCGCACATGAACTCAATACTCCGTTGTCGGTCGTCAAGGGATTGGTTGAGCAGCTTAAACAGCCCGGCACGCTCTCGGATTCAGAGGTCAAACTGCTCGTGAGAGTCGTGGGGCGTATTGAGACATTGTCAGAAGGATTGCTCGACTTTGCACGCGTTCGAACTCCAAGACTTGAACCATCCAATATGCACGCCGTGATCGAAGAGGCATGGGTCCTCATCAAGCTCGATCGTCAGAGTGTCCTTCCGGGACAGCAACTTCAGTTTGAGAATCAGGTCGATCCCGCGATCACAGTAAGTTGTGATGCTGGACGAATGGTGCAGGTCTTTGTGAATCTCATTCGGAACGCGGTGCATGCACTGAGAGGTCTCAAGGACCATGCTGGTTGGGTGCGGGTCTCATCGGTTCTTGAGACGAGAGAAGATGGCGACTGGATTGTGATTTCAGTTCTGGATAATGGTCCAGGAATCGATCCGGCGGTGATTGACACCCTGTTTGATCCGTTTGTGTCTTCGCGTCTGGATTCTCAGGGGACCGGGTTGGGGCTGGCGGTGGCAGATGGGATCGTCCGCGAGCATGGCGGGATTGTGGTTCCTTCGAATCTTCATCCCGATGCAAGAGATGATGGGTCGGAGTCCCAGAGCGGGGCAAAGTTTGAAGTCCATATGCCTGTTTCTGGTAGTCAAGGACGGATTCCGGAGCAAGACGAGAGATAAATCGGACAAATTCTGGTCCAACCGGACTATAGAGGATATTCTTGTCTTGAAATGGATACCGCTATGACTACCGATATTGTGCCGCTCACGATTTACGCATTGGATGATGACCCGGACTTTCGGGAGTATCTTCAGGGCGTTCTCTTGAGCGATGGTCATTCCGCTCGGCTGACTGGTGATCCCAAGGAGCTGTTTGACGCGTGCGAGCAGCATGCTCCGGATGTCATACTGCTTGATGTCAAGATGGGTGAGCACTCTGGCACGGAAGTGCTTTCGGAGATTCGTGAGCGTTGGCCGCGCCAATGCGTGATCATGGTTACTGGGTTTCCTTCGTTGGATTCGATGCGGGAGACTTTCCGGAAGGATGTGTTTGATTACATCCCCAAGCCGTTTGCGGTGGATGATCTACGAAAGTCGCTGAATCAAGCGGTCGCTGAACTCGGATTGGGACAGAAGCCGCTCGATCGTTTGCGTGCGACGCTTGGTCGTCAGATCCGTTTGGCACGCACTGAGCGTGGATGGACGCTGCGGAATCTCTCTGAGATATCTGGGGTCTCTGTGAGTCAGTTGAGCTCGATTGAGCGTGGGACTCACCTCCCAAGTGTGGAGTCGTTGACGAGCATCGCTGAAGCGTTGAATGTCGCGCCGAGCGAATGGTTCGCTGCTGCCGGATTCTGATACATCCTGTTCGAGCGGTGTGCTCAACAAGCCTACTGTTGGCTGTGAGCACAAACACCTCCAATCCAGTGATTTTGATGACCGCGTTTGAGCCGAGCGGCGACGATCATGCGTCGATTGTGATCAAGGAACTCAAATCTCGCTATCCGGATCTCAAGATCTATGGGTGGGGCGGCGACAAGATGAAAGCAGCGGGGGCTGAAATCATCGAACGGACCGGCGATGCCGCGGTGATGGGCATGCCTGGACTCGACAAGATCAAAGAGCATCGGAAGATCAACGCTCGCATCGAGGAATGGGTTGATCAGAATCCAGTGACTGTCCATGTCCCTGTTGATTCTCCGGCCGCGAACTTCCCGGTGTGCGCGATCATGAAAGCACGCGGCGTGAAGGTTGTCCATATGGTCGCTCCACAGCTCTGGGCGTGGGGTTCATGGCGAATACGAAAACTGAGACGACTGACAGACCATGTGATGTGCGTGCTGCCGTTTGAGGAAAAATGGTTTGGATCACGAGGTGTTCGCGCGACTTTCATCGGGCACCCATTGTTTGAGAAGCCTGTCGATCACGAGCGCCTTGATGAGCAAATCAAAGACTGGCATACTGGAAATAAACAGATCGCGCTGCTCCCCGGATCGCGTCCATCGGAAATCAAGAAGAACTTCCCGCTTCTTCTGGGCGCGTATACCAAGATCAAGAGCGAGCACGCTGACATGTGCGGCATGGTCGCAGTGACTCGTCCCGAGATCGAAATAGAACTCCGCAAGATTGCCAAGGACCACGATCTGGCGTGGCCTGAGAGTCTTGGAATTACCTACGCGAATACAGATGCGGTCGTCCGCTGGTGCAGCTTGGCGCTGGTTGTCTCTGGAACGGTGACTCTCCAGATCGCGCGCCAGCATCGTCCGATGGTCATCGTGTACAAGATCGGTCGGATCGGATGGACGCTCTTCGCTCGATGGGTGATCAAGTCGTCGTTCATCACGCTTCCCAATATTCTTGCAGGACGCGAGATTGTTCCTGAGTTGGTCCCGAATTTTGTTGGTTCAGAACCGATGGCGGAGCGAGCGACTGAGCTGCTTGAAAATAGTACGAAATACGACCAGCAAGTTCAGGATTTGAAAAAGGTAACGGATAAGTTTGCTGGGATGAATGCCGCTAAGGGGGCGGCGGACATCATTGCTCGATACGCCGGATTGCCTCCGGTCGCGTCGTCAGACCGAGACGGGGAAGAGTCCGATCGCGACACAGCCGTTGCCTCCTCGATCGGTGATTGAGTGCGTTTCAATGATCGGTGATTGAACAGGAAGACCCTGACCAATGCACACGCTCGCGGCTTGGCTGAGGTCATGGCGTGCGATCGTTTCATCCTCGCAGAAGAGAATAACCATGACTGCTGCGTGCCAGATGTGTGGATCGATGCTGAGTTTGTGAAGATCGGTTTGGAGACCCGAGACCAGTTCATGCGCGTATCCTGGATTTGCACTGGGGACACCATCCCGATACGCATACTGAGCACATGCTTTGATCTCGATCCACCACGCATCCGCTGGATCGCAGGTGCTTTCTGGATCAGGTCCAAGGCTTGTGGATCCGGCAAAGAGGGTATCTTGTGCTAACGCGAGTTGTTTCATTTCCTCGGCGGGATCGAGCAGTGTTTGGGATGGATCCGGAATGAGGACAAGATCGCATCGTTGTCGATTCGTTGCTCGGGTGTATGCGTCTCCATCGGACGGGTAATGTGTTTCGCGGGAGACTCCATACTGTTCGTGAATGAGTGCATCTTCAATCAGGGCATGGAGTTGCAACTCACTCAATGCGTCCACACCACGAACAGCTTGTTCCTGATCATATTCTTGAGCACGATTGGTGAGCGCCGAGAATGAGGTGGTGAGGATGGACTGGAAACTCAAAGTCATGCTTTAGCGTACCCAAAGGGGGTTGTGTTTGCAATTCCATCGATTTTGTGCGATGATGCGGGTTGCACAGCATGGTGTTGTGGGAGGTCTGCATACGCAGATCTGTAACTGCATGTATACCAATCCTTTCGAGAAATATCGAGGACCGCATGGGACTGAATGACATTATCAACTCCATTAATGGAGTTCTCTTTTCAATCTGGACTGTCTACGCACTCGTCCTGACTGGCTTAGTCTTTACGATCTGGTCGTTCTTCGGTCAGTATCGTGCACTTACCCACGGCGTTTCCGTCGTGCGAGGCAAGTACGACGATCACGACGATCCGGGAGCGATCAATCACTTCCAGGCACTCTCGGCGGCACTCTCCGCGACTGTTGGTCTCGGGAATATCGCAGGCGTTGCTGTTGCGGTCGCTCTAGGTGGTCCCGGTGCGATCTTCTGGATGTGGATCATCGGCATCCTCGGCATGTCCCTCAAAATGACCGAAGTGACCCAGTCGATGCTCTACCGGAACACTGATGATCCGGACAATCCACACGGCGGACCGATGTTCGTGGTCAAAAAAGGATTTGCGGATTGGGGACTCGCTCCGATCGGTTCGATCATCGGCGGGATTTTCGTCGTCACACTGCTTATCTCCGCAATCACCGGCGGCAACATGTTCCAAGCATGGAATGTCGCGGATATTACCTATACCTACTTCGAGGTGCCTCAGATTGTCACTGGTGTAGTCCTGACCATTCTGGTCGGGATGGTCATCCTGGGAGGCATCAAGCGGATCGGTGCTGTCGCAGGTCGGATCGTTCCGATGATGTGCGCGATTTATGTGATTTCAGCATTGGTGGTCGTGTTTGCCAACATCGCTGATGTGCCTTCGATGCTGATGCTGATTATCAAGAGCGGTCTCCCAGAAATGCTCGGCGGAGAAAGCGCCGACGCGACCGGTGCGTTCTTAGGAGGCACCTTCGGATACGCAGCTATCTGGGGCGTCAAGCGTGCGTTGTTCTCGTCTGAAGCGGGTCAGGGATCATCACCGATCGCTCACTCTGCTGCAAAGACCGATGAACCTGTTCGTGAAGGCATCGTTGCGGGACTTGAGCCGTTTATTGATACGATCGTGGTCTGTACACTGACGGCGCTCGTGATTCTCTCAACCGGCGCGTACAACCGTTCCGCTGAATCGGACTTTGCGAGTGCAGGGAGCGTTCAGATAATCCAAGCTACGGACTCTGAGAGCGGCGAGCTGATTCCAGATACATGGACTCTTGAAACAGCACCTCTGCCTCGGATGAGTTCGGAGGCGCGTCGGATTCGCATGACTCATGAAAATGATTCCGGCTGGAGAGCAGGCGAAACTGTGTTCTTTATCGTTGCCGCGGATGAAAACAAAGATACCGGCCGGGACCTCCGTAAAATTACAGGTACAGTCAACTTGGACGAGAACAGCGAGATCGACCAATGGGTCGTCTCATGGAACACACTTGAATCGGTCATGGAGCCTCATTTCAGAGAGCATGATGACGGCACTTTGGATCTAGGTGTCTACGGCGATTACGCTGGCGCATCCATGACGGCGTATGCATTCGATCGTCAGTTCCCTGGTTTAGGGAAGTGGCTCGTGTCGATTGCCGCGTGGCTGTTCGCGCTTTCGACCATGATTTCTTGGTCATACTACGGCGAGCAAGGGATCTACTACTTCTTTGGATCTGCGAATCAGAAAGCCGCGAACTCGGCGGTGTTTATTTACAAGATCATCTACGCGATGCTGATTCTGCTGACAACCATCCTTGCGATGCCTCTGTTTGGACCTGACAAGAAGGCGTTCATCGCGACCGATCACGAGCTCGATATGTGGACCACGCTCGGGCTTGGAGTCATGCTGGTTGCCAATATCCCGATCATGTGGATCTTTGGCGCCAAAGCGATGAAGGAGTACCATAAGTACATCGGTCGCTTGAAGCGCGGAGAGCTTGATTCGCACGCTGCGCCTCCGATCACTGATGTGGTTGAAGGCAAGGATGTCGAATAAAGCTGACTGCTAGACCATCTGCATTGCTAGTGCGATGGTCAGCGCCCAGATAGCTAACCCAATGAAGACCCGGACTGAGTGCCGGGTCTTTATTTTGTTTGTATGTTCTATCGGGAGCGAATCAATCCGCTCGATCTGATCTCTGCTGAGACTCATTCGCGGCTCGCATTCGAGCATCAGATCGATAATCCGGTTGGTCGTTTTACACGCGATTCCAGAGCAATGACCGATCTCGATGAGTTCCCGGCGATCACGCGGGATCAGTCCATCGGAACGACACAATCTCCGCGTTTGGACCATGAACGCGATGAGATGTTTTGGGTTGGTTCGATCCAGTTCTGTCTGCATTTGTGAAGTTGCAAAGTGATCTGTCGCGTCCGAGAACACATAGGGGGTGTTGGATTGAGTCAACATCGCTTCCTTCGTGTTGTCGATGGACAACGCTGAAGAGAACTTGAGCGGGTGCTGTGGATCCGATCTTTGCATAGTCTCATTGGTGCAGATTGTGTGCCATATTTGACTGAGTTGGCATGATACCATGCGTGCTGAATACCGATAGTAGAGCAAAGAGAGTCCAATGGAGAAATGCGTGAAACCTGAGCAATCTGAACAACAAGTTGATCTGCCGACCTTACCGACATCTTTGTCGAGCGAGCAGGTCTTTGAGCGTTTGCTGAAACTCTCAAAGCAAGGAAAGCTTGCGGGATACGAGCATCAAGCGGGCACATCGCACGCAACAGTTGATGCGCACGGCAATCCGTTTGATTCTGACCTCAAGATTCAGCATGCTGATCAAGCCGTAGAGTTTGAGCTGACTATGCGGAAGAAGCTACCGGTTATCTTTGCGGTTCTGTTGGTCGTCACTGTTTGGCCTGGACTTCCACTAACCGAATCCTTCATGCTGACAATGGGGTGGTACGAACGATTGGTCAGCGGCTGGTTCGAGACCTGGATGTGGTATCTGCCGATGACCGTTTTACCGATCCCGTTTGTCTGGAGAACATCCATGATGAAGTCGGTTCGATCGGCGCATGAGCATGCGATAGAAACCGTTGAGAAAGTCCGATCGGTCATTGATCAATGAACGAGTCGTTTAGGATTTGTTGAGCCATTCTTCTTCGAGTTCGTCGAGCTCCGCCTTGAGCGTATCACGCTCCGTCGTTACTGAGTTGGCGTGATCGATGTCTTTCCAAATGTCCGCGTCATTGAGCTGCGCATCGAGATTTTTGAGCTGGATCTGGACATCGGTCATTCGCTCTTCGATCTGATTGATCGGCATCCACGAGAATCGTGATTTCTTGACAGGCTGAGATGGAGCTTGAACCGGTTGCTTGACTGGAACATCCACCGACTCGGGACTCTCGGGTTTCTTTGACTTGGTAGGCTTTGGAGCTGATTTCGTGGTGCTTTGAGAACTGGCTGCTTCTTGAATCTTCCACTCGGAGTAGGTCCCTGCGAAGACTTCGGCATGACCCTGTCCATCAAGGATAATCAGGTGATCACAGACGGCATCAATCAATGCACGATCGTGGGAGATCAGGATCGCGGTGCCTTCGTAAGCACCGCTTGTGGTCTTCCCGGTTTTCGGGTTGTGGTGCGTGCGTGCGAAGGTCGCTTCGAGGCGTTCTGCGGAGGGGATGTCGAGGTGGTTGGTCGGTTCGTCGAGAACCAAGAGATTCTTGGCGCTCGCGAGCAGTCCAGCGAGGACGGCGCGGGCTTTTTCGCCGCCGGACATGGCTTGCATCTCGCGTTGCTGATCGTCCCCTGAGAACAAGAACGCGCCTGCGATGGTTCGTGCTTCGAGTTCTGAGAGGGTGACCTGCTCGTCGGTATTCTTTTTCACCGTGTCTTGGATGTGCTTGAACACAGTTTTAGACATATCCACATCTTCGTGGGTCTGCGAGAAATGTCCGATGTCGAGGTTTGTCCCGAGTTTGATGGTTCCGCTATCGAGTTCTTGTTCACCTAGCAGGCAGCGGATGAGCGTGGACTTTCCTGAGCCGTTGGGTCCGATGACTCCCCATCGTTGTCCGCGTTCGACGCGCATGTCGAGTTGTTTGAAGAGGGTCTTGTCGGAGCCGTCGTCATTTTTGTATTGTTTGGTGAGGGAGCGTGCCGCGATGACAATGTCGCCTGCTCTTCGAGATTTGGGGAGCGAGAGTTTCAGGCTGTCCATTTCGAGCGGGCGTTCGATGGTCTGGGTCTTGGCGCGATTCAATCGCGACTCACGCCCCTTCGCTTGCTTGGCTCGTTGTCCTGCTTTGAAGTGCGCGATGAACGCTTCTTCGCGTTTGAACTCCGCTCGTTGTTTCTCGTGTGCACGCATCTGGACCATACGGCGTTCGGCGCGTTGCTGCCTAAATGCGGCGTAGTTTCCGGGGTACTCGATGAGCCGAGCGTGTTCGACCTCGATAATCCGATGGACCACACGATCGAGCATGAAGCGGTCGTGACTGATAAGGATCACCGCGCCCTTGAACTCGTCGCGGAGGAAGACTTCAAGCCATTCACGCCCTTGGATATCGAGGTGATTGGTCGGTTCGTCGAGGAGCAGGACGGTTGGGTTCTGGAGCAGGAGTTTCCCGAGCGCGACGCGTGCTTTTTGTCCGCCGGAGAGGTCGTTGACTTTGATCGCGAACTGGGAATCTTTGAACCCCAAGCCGTGGAGGATCTGGTCGACCTTGTGGTCGTTGACGAGACCTCCGCTTGCTTCGATTTCGTGCTCGATGTTGGTCTGTTCTTTGAGCAATCGATCGAGCGTGTCCTGATCCGCGTCAGCCATCGCTTCGAAGATTTCGTGGAGTCGTTTGTTGAGTTCTTTGATGTGATCGAATGCGCTTGCGACCGCTTCGCGGAGTGTGTGCTCCGGATTGAGCTCTGGATTTTGATGTAGGTATCCGATGGTTGCTTTGCCGGTCGAGACGGACCCATCAGTGGGGGGGAAGACGCCTGCGATGATCTTGATGAGCGAGGATTTACCGCATCCGTTGCGTCCGACGATCCCGATGCGTTCGCCTTGTTCGAGCGATAGCGAGACCCCGTCAAGGATGAGGTCGTCTCCGTATTGGAGGGTTATATTGGTCGCACTTAGGATCGGCATGGACAGAGAGTGTACGCACGCTCAGACGGCGAAAAAACGACGATGGTGGGTGAGAATTGCACGAGCGATCTCATCATTAGGCTCATCATCCCAGACATCTTCATCGAAGACCCCTCCCAGGATCAATGCATCTCGGCGAGGGAACATGTATTTAAATCCGTCATGGATCGCGTATCCCAGATTCTGAGGCTCCAGATGGACCAGTATCCCGCGAGCAGGGTATATCGCTCGGTCTTCAAATAGGATGCGTGATCCCAACGCGGTGCAGTTGACGAGGACTCGTTCTGGGAGAGATTCCAACTGGTCAACGCCGTCGAATGATCGTTGGACGATCTGTACATGAGCTGATTTGAGGTCCTCGACCAGAGCATTGAGCATGATCGGGGTGTGGATGAATAAGGTTTCGAATGAGTGACCACATCGCGGAGGTCCTGGGATGGGAAGACGATCGTGAAGGATCGGTTGGTCGATGGTGCCGTTATCGAAGTAATGCTCGTCGTCGTGTGCGTATGCTGGTTCGAAAACCGTGAGCGATTCGACGCCGTATCTTTGTGGATCGAGCGATTGAAGCGAACGCTTGGACGCGAGGAGCATTGAGCGGAAGCGTTCCTTCCCGATTTCTGGGTGCTCAAGGTCAATTCCGACTGGGAGGAACAGGGCTCCTGCGAGCATGCTCAGGGTTTCGTGTCCGATGCGATCGGCATAGATCCGGACTTGGCGACCACGGTTTGCAAGCTCACGAGCCGTGGTCAGACCGACAATCCCGGCTCCAAGTACAGCGATTGGTTCATCTGCTGAGGTTTCTTGGTTTACGAGGTCTGCAGCCGCGATCGCGGTTCCCATCGAGAGGGTGATCCCGCATCCGCCGTGGCCGTAGTTGTGGATGACTGATTTGGATCCTATCGATTCGGATTCCAGACGGAGTCCGCCGTGTCGGCATGGACGGAGTCCAGCAACCACCCTGAGGATTCGGTCATCGCTGAGATCTGGGGCTAGAAACTCGGTCTTTTGGTCCATGATCGCTCTCAATCGTGGAGTTTAGCGCCGATCGATTGGATGGACATAGAATCTGGTATGAGTCTCTCACCCAAGCCGTCCAATCACAATGCTGTCGAGCCTACTTTGCAGGGGCCGACGACCCTCAAGACCATCAAGGCGATGACCAAACGCAAAGAACCCTTCGCGTGTCTCGCGTGCTATGACGCGACCACCGCTCGCTGGCTCGAGCGTGCGGGGGTTCCGGTTCTGCTCGCGGGGGATTCCGCAGCTCAGGTCGTGCTGGGATTTGAACGAACCATCGACATGCCTCTGGACTTTGCGGTCCATATCACGGCTGCCGTGAAGCGTGGCGCACCTCGATCACTTGTGATGGCGGATATGCCGTTCATGAGCTATCACCGATCGGTTGATGAAGCGATGGGGAACGCAGCACGATTCATGACCGAAGGGATGGCGGATATCGTCAAGCTCGAAGCGGACGAGACGCAAGCGGGGATTATTGATCGTCTTACACGCGCTGGGGTCCCAATCTGTGCTCATGTTGGATGTAAGCCTCAGACGAGTTCAGTAACCGGCGGACCAGTCGCGGCGGGGCGCACGCAATCGCTGCTCGAACAGGTTGTCAAAGATGCGTCCGCATTGCAAGACGCTGGAGCGGTCATGCTGTTGATCGAAGCGGTTCCCGATGAAGTTACGGAGCGTGTGATGGAGATTGCTCGCGTGCCGGTCATTGGGATCGGAGCGGGATCAGCGTGTGATGGTCAGATTCTGGTGGTCAACGATCTGATCGGACTGACCGAGCATCCTCCTCGATTTGCAGAACCAGTGTCTTCGCTTGGAGATGAACTGCTCAAAGCGGGACGGACCTGGGTGCAGCGGGTGCGTGATCGCGAGATCGGGGGGCGCCGGTACACGATGCGGGACGGGGAATCGGAGAAACTGAGCGGAGAACGCTCGAATTCTGCCTCTACACGCTCATCTGAGCCGAAGAACTAACAGCGAGGATCCGCACAGGGATCGTCCGAAGATACGGAGCTTTCCATGCGTAAGTTTGTCTCTCTCACTCCAGCGATTGTATTGATGTTGGTTGTTGCCTTGATGATGTTCCTCGCGCCGTCTTTCTTGGATCGGTACGCGAATGCACAACAGAAAGCACGCATCACGCTCGCACGCAATGTACTTGCGGACGACGATATCCTCCGTCGCATTGATCGTGCGATCGCGGCGATCGGGGATTCGATTGAGCCGACAGTAGTCCATATTGAGACCATCCCTGAAGGACAGATTTTCGACGAGAATGCACAGATGATCGGGGCATACTCCAGTGGCGCGGGATGGATCTACAACACCGATGGCTACATCATCACCAATGCCCATGTGGTCAAGGAAGCTGAGAAGGTCGCTGTCGAGTTTTTCAACGGCAATGTGGTTGAAGGGGCCGTCACAGGATCGGATATCTATACCGACATCGCAGTCATCCGAGTTGATCCATCGAACACGACATTCCCCGCTATGCGTGGATCTGAGCGTTTGCCTCGCGTAGGGGAGCGTATATTTGCGTTCGGATCACCCTTTGGTTTCAAGTTCTCGATGTCTGAAGGGATCGTGTCGGGTCTTGGACGACAAGCACAGGGTGCTCGGATCATTGGTGGATATACAAACTACATTCAGACCGATGCCGCGGTGAACCCTGGGAACTCGGGTGGTCCACTGGTCAATACCGACGGGCATGTGATCGGGATGAATGTCGCGATCGCGACGGCCGCGAGTACAGTTGGATCGAACCCGGAAGATTCTGGTGGTGATTCGGCGGGGATTTCATTCGCGATCCCGCTCGGGACGATCGAGCCGATCGTTTCTCAGCTGATCGAGCACGGTTCAGTATCGCGTGGGTATCTCGGAATCCGATACGATTCATCACGCAACGGACGGATTGGCATCGAGACTTCCGATGGACGGACGGCATACGGCGTACGCATCTCGAGCGTCGAGGCGGATGGTCCGTCAGACAAAGGCGGCGTCCTCCCTTCAGACATTGTCATGAGCGTGCAGGGGTCTCCAGTGACCAATGCCGAGGCGTTGACCTCGCTGATCAGTTCGCAGCGAGCCGGGGAGACCATTGAGCTTGTCGTGTATCGAGATGATGAGTTTGTGGAGCTTGATGTTACACTGGGACAAATGGAGCCTGTTGTGCTCGCTCAACGCTTGGCAGAACCGATCCAGTTCCAGCTTGGAGCGGTCTTTACCCCAGATCGGGATGGAGTCCGGATCGTCCGTGTCTGGCAGGGGCTCCCAGCATCAATGGCAGGGCTGACCAATGGGGATGTCATCACTGCAATCAATGGCAGCTCCTTTGCGGATCTCCCGAACTTCTATGTTGATATGGCGGAGCAGGGGCTGCTCACTGGACGGTCAGTTGAAGTGACTGTCTTGAGAGAAGATGACACGAGGGTCACCATGCGATTGCAGGTTCGGTGATTGTGTTGATTCACTGTTTTTGATAGACTGATCATCATGCCTACTGAACTCAACAAAGAAGTGGATATCGTATGCTCGCCGCAAGATGTGCATGATTGGCTCAGTGATTGGTCCAATATCAAAGCATGGATGGGCCCGAGCTTGGTGTCGATCGAGATGCTCTCGGAGCATCAAGAGACCGATCCGATCTGCGGCGGGATGCGGTTTCGCGAGACTCGCAAGATGGGGAAGATGAACGCGAAAGCGACAGTCGATGTTGAGCGACACGAAATGAGCGATGGAGTCCTGTATCATTGCGCGGTGTTTGATGACGGATGCAATCGGATGATCTCTGAGTATTCCTATGCTCCCACTAGTTCAGGTACACGGGCAACATGGACCATCAGCAACGCGCCGAATACATGGTGGACCAAAGCGATGTCCAAGCTGACCGGTCCGATGATGATCAAGATGATGGAGAAATGCGAGGGAGATCATCTCGATCGACTCAAGGTACTCATCGAACAGGACGAACGACCCAGCTCGAGAAGTGAGTGAGTTCATTCATGGAATCCCGAACTGAACCAGATCAACAGTGGAACGGTAAGCGTGTCTATGTCATGGGACTCGGACGATTCGGGGGCGGGATCGGTGTCACGCGATATCTCGCAGAATCCGGCGCTGAAGTGCTTGTCGGTGATACGGCTGATGAATCTGTTCTCGCAGAGTCGATCGCTTCGATACAAGATCTCATCGATCAGGGCCGGGTCCGTTGTGTGCTTGGGGCGCATGCGGTCGGTGATCTTGATGGGGTTGATACGCTTGTCGTGAATCCCGCGGTTCCGATGCCTTGGTCCAATACCTTTGTGCTCAAAGCGGAGTCCAGAGGAGTTCGGATCACCACCGAAATCGAAATCGCGATCCGGAGACTGGATCCAAACAACGTCATCGCGGTGACCGGATCAGCGGGCAAAAGTACAACGAGTGCGATGATCGATTCCGGTTTGACAACACTCGGATTTCACTCTGTGCTTTCTGGAAACATCGGAGGCTCATTGCTTGGTCGATTGGGTGAGATCACACCTGATACAACAGTAGTCCTCGAACTCTCCAGCGCGATGCTGTATTGGCTGGATCGATCTGGGTACTTCGAATCCAGTACATTCACGATTGGATGCATCACCAACTGCATCCCAAACCACCTCGACTGGCACGGCGACGAGACGCACTACATTGAATCCAAGCAAGTCTTGCTCCATGCATGCAATCATCTTGTACTCGGAGAAACCCTCATGGACTGGGGGAGCTCGAGTAGTCAAATTCTGACTCAGTCCGACGCAGTGGCTGGTTGCTTTCTACCAGGACATCACAATGCAATGAATGCGGGGATGGCGGCTTGTGTTTTGGCTCACCAACTCCCCAATGGAAAGCATGAGATCACTCAATCGCTTCGTGAGTTCCAGGGACTGCCACATCGTCTCCAGTTTGTCGGAACTCATCAAGGGATAGGCTATTTTAATGATTCCAAATGTACGGTTCCCAATGCGACGCTACTCGCGGTTGATGCACTCAAAACAGATCGTCCTTCTGAATCCATCCACCTTATCGTTGGTGGATATGACAAAGGCTCAGATCTCTCTGCGCTTTCGGCACTCGCGCCTTCGATCGGCGGGCTGTACACGATTGGATCGACCGGACAGAGCATTTACGATGCTGCAGCAACCAATGCGTACCACTGCGGCGATCTTCTCAATGCGATGAGCCAGATTCGTGATCGAGCATCCCATGGGGATACTGTGCTTCTTTCTCCGGGGTGCGCGTCGTGGGATCAGTTCAGCAACTATGAAGCTCGCGGTGATCGGTTTATGGAGCTTGCGAAGCAACCCGCCGAGGAGCTTCTATGAGTTTGCTAGTGATCATGTGTGTTCTTGCGATGGAGCCCAAGGAGTTGCTCCCCGGGGCATGGGTTGACGACGGGATTGTTGAGTTCGATGCAACAATCGCGATGGACTGTCATCATCCTGAGACGCCGGATGTGTATCTGGAAATGCTCATTACAGGTCCTGATACGAGGGAGCATGAATCGCTGCTGGTGAGTCCATTGAAACCTTCGAGTCTCCATGCCGCACTTCTCGCGGCGGGCTTTGAACAGGGACATCCGATCCAGTTTTCTGAGGACGGAAATCGAACCCCTGCAACAGGCGATCAACTGCTGGTGCAGGTCCAGCTCGAAACAAACGATGAATGGATCGATCTTCTCAGTTGGGTTCGTCATGTCGAGCATGACACGCCGCTGCTTGGAGCGGAACACTGGGATGGGCTCGTTTTCGCAGGCTCAGAGCTTAACGACGATGGGATTTATCGAGCAGATCGCGAGGGGGCACTGGTGTCGCTGACGGCTTGGGGGTTTGAGGTAGTTTCTCCAGTCTGGATACTCTCTCCTGATGCATCTCAGGATGAACCTGTCTGGATTGCGAACCGCGATGAGGTGCCTGAGTTTGGTGATCCTGTGCGAGTTCGGATAGTCGCAGCGCTGTCAACAACTGAAGACGCTGCGCAAGAATCAAGCGAATGATTCACATTAACCAGATCGGATCCATGTCGATGATGGTCGAGGCATCCGAGGTCAGATGACCTTGCTTGCGGAGAGTTGCGAGCGGTTGCTGGATGAACGAAGGTCCCGGCGCAAGGAGTTCGATGCCCCAGCGTGTTTGGTTGGAAATGCGTGCGATGGTGCATTCCATCGGGCCTTCGATCGTGACGCAAGGATCAGCGATCGAGACAATCGCATCAGCTAGCTGCTCTGCTCTAGATTTCGCTTTCGCAAAGTCTGGGTCTCTGCAGATGATCCGCGCCATGCGAGTGCTGGGTGGCAAGCCGCAGGATGCTCGTGTTTTGAGTTCTTGATCAGCAAAGCGTGGATAGTCGTGCTGGGACGCGAGGATGATCGCAGAGTTTCTTGGGTTCATTGTCTGCACAACCACCTTCCCTGGCACAGAACTCCGTCCGGCGCGTCCAGCAACCTGTGCGATGAGCTGGAAGGTGCGTTCTTCGGCGCGAAAGTCTGGGATGGACAGTGCGGTGTCAGCGTTGAGGATTCCGACGAGGGTGACATTGGGGAAGTCGAGTCCCTTTGCGATCATCTGCGTGCCGAGCATGAGTTTGATGTCACCCTTCGAGAAGCGATCGAGGATATCAAAATAGTCCGAAGGGCGCGACATCGTGTCCGAATCAACACGGACAAAGTTCTCGCCGAGCGTAAGTCCCTGGCGATCACCCAATCGTATCATGATCTCATCCTCGGCTCGTTGAGTGCCGACCCCGATCTGGACGATTCCTTTCCCAGTCATCGGACATACAGTGGGGATGATCTGTTCGCTCAAACAATGATGGCAACGAACAAATCGGCGTCCTCCGCTCGTGCGCACCCTGGATTTATGGACCACCATCGTGGAATCACACTGGTCGCATTCGAGCTTCCAATCGCAGCTCGGATCGGCGCTTGCAACAAGCGACGCGTATCCTCGGCGATTGAGCAGCAGAATCGCTTGCTCTCCGCGATCTAGCGTTTCATTGATTGCGTGCTCAAGCGTAGCTCCAACGGTTTGGAACGCGATCGGCTTGCCTGCTTCGGAGCGGAGCATGTTGGTCTGGTCCTTAGCAAGATCAACGATGTCCACCTTTGGAAGAGTGCCGGCTCCTGCTCGGCTCCGCATCGACCAGAGCGTGTAGCGTCCGGCGCGAGCGTTGGACCAACTCTCAAGCGAGGGGGTCGCTGAACCAAGCACGACAGGGCATCCCGCAAGTGCGCCAAGCACTACGGCGCTGTCCCGCGCGTGGTATCTCGGAGCGCGATCTTGTTTATAGGAACTATCGTGTTCTTCGTCGACGATGACCAAGCCGAGGTCCTTGATCGGCGCGAAGATCGCTGAGCGAGGTCCGATGACCACCTTTGCTTCTCCGGATTCAACGAGCGACCACTGCGCGTTGCGAGCGCCGGCACTCAGTCCTGAATGCAGCAACGCAACCCCTGCATCTTTGAAGCGTGCAACGAAGCGTCCAGCAGTCTGTGGGGTCAACGCGATCTCGGGAACAAGCACGAGCGAGGTCTTCCCGGATCGCAGAACCTGCTCGATGAGTCTCATGTAGACTTCGGTCTTTCCTGAACCCGTGATGCCATGGATGAGGTGGGTGGTTGGCTGGTTGAGTGTTGAAGTGATTCCCTCGACGACTTGCTGCTGCTCAGTGTTGAGCAGTGGGGGGGTATCGTCGCTCGGATTCTCAAGCAACTGAAACACGCTCGGCGTACGGATGACTTCTTCCGAATACTCCACCAAAATCCCGGCGTCCCTGAGTTTGTGGATCGGAGCAATCGAGCGGAGATGCATCGCGGCTTTGAGTTTCGATTTTTCGATTGGGAAAGCGGACGCATCCAGCGATCGGAGTGTGCCGAGAGCTGATTGAGCAGTGGGGGGGAGCTTGGGCATTGGGTCAGGCTGAGGATCTGCGAGACGGATCATCTGGACGCTGCGTCGTCCGGTTTGTTTCTTCACGGCTTTGGGGACTGCGGCTGACAAGACCAACCCGATCGGACACGCGTAGTACTTTGCGACCCATTTGCAGAGTCTGAGTTGGAGAGGCCCCATCGTGACAGAGGTGACTGCGTGTATTGGTTTGATCTTCGAGAGTTCGTAGCCTTCAGCGAGCTCCTCGCCTCCAACTTCGAGGATATACCCATCGGTGAGGGTGTTCCCGCGACCGACTGGGACGACGACTCCCTGTCCGAGCGATAGGGATTCGGTTGTCCGATAGGTCAATCCATCTTCGAGATCGAGTCCACGCTCGATCGCGACCTTGACGAGCGACTCCCCTGGCTCTAGCGAGGAGGTTTCGTGCAGGTTCATGTCAGGTTGGAAGGGCAGCATCGACATTGGATTCCTACACTGTATTCACCATGAACGACTCCACAAAGCCGAATCGTGCCCGTCTGGCTCTGTCGACGGGAGAAATCTTTGAAGGATGGAGCTTTGGTGCTCAATCCCAAGCCGGGGGGGAGGTTGTTTTCAATACCGCGATGAGCGGATACGAGGAATCAATTACGGATCCTTCCTATATGGGACAGATCCTTGTGCAGACCTCGTCCATGATCGGGAACACAGGGATGAACGATCGGGATATGGAATCCCGGAAGATTCAGATTAGCGGGCTCGTAGTCCATGAGCATGTCGATGCTCACTCGAACTACAGAGCATTCAGTTCACTCGATCAGGAGCTCACTGACTCGGGAATCCCGGCGATCTGTGGTGTGGATACCAGAGCAATCACGACCCTCCTTCGCTCGCAAGGGGTGGTTCAGGGGATCATTTGCTCAGATTCAACAATTACTGATCAGGATCTGGTCGCTCAAGCAATGGCCGTCGCTTGTATGAGCGGGACGGTTTTTACAGATCACAAATCCCCGACCGATCTGCCGGTATGGGATCAGTCCAGCGCCGAATGGGACCATCTTGCTGATGGATCCCAATCCGAGCGGATACCAGTCGGGATCATTGACTGCGGAGTCAAAGAAAACATTCTCCGCTGCTTGGTTGATGTTGGATGTCTACCGACCGTTCTTCCTATGACGAGTTCTGCATCAGAGATCAAACAGAAGCTCCTCAAAGGAGAGATCGCAGGCGTCTTTCTCTCGAACGGACCAGGCGATCCGAGTGCGATGACGGATCTCATCAGTACCGTCCGAGAACTCGTTCATGATCCGGAGCTGGCAAGATTCCCGATCTTTGGAATCTGCCTTGGTCACCAGATCCTGTCGCTTGCTCTTGGCGCGACCACTTACAAGCTCAAGTTTGGCCATCGCGGCATCAACCATCCGATTCTTGAGATCGAGAGCGGACAAGTCAGCATCTCGAGTCAGAACCATGGATTCGCGGTTGACTCAAGTAGCTGTGATCAGGTTGGGATTCGCGTGACTCATCGCCATCTCAACGATGACACAGTCGCAGGCATCGAATCGCGGGACGGATTGATCGCGGGAATGCAGTTTCATCCAGAAGCTTCGCCGGGTCCTCATGACACGAGCGGGTTCTTTAGACGCTTCGGAGAAGCTGTTCGGGCGGTTTTTGGGGCGTCTACCTGTTAATCTAGGTATTTTGGCTGGTTGAATGGGCTTTTTCGATGACGAAATATCGGGACTAAATGGGACAATTCTGGTCAAATTCAGTGCATCTGGTCTTGCAATCTTGATGAAACCCTGTATATTCGAGACAGTGCTGTGAGCAATCACGGCACTAGATTTGTTTGAGCCGTACGATTTCCGTTGTATGCGGAGATACCGCGCTAAGGTCAATCTTGTCAGGCACCATCTCGTGGGTCTGTTTAGACGCCTGGGTAGAGAGAGAACCCGATAGCGGTCACGATGTGTTCGGCATGTAGCAAGATGCAAATCTTGTTGCACAATTTTGTTCGTATACCATGTTTCCGTTCTGATTCATGGTTCCGAGTTGTGGTTCACATTTACTTGAATAGAGGAGCTTTCCATGAAGGCGAAAAATGCACTTACTTTGGCACTCGCTGCTGGTGTTGCCAGCACCGCTGCAGCCAACAACGCACCGACTAAGCTTGACCCTAGCGCAGCTAAGATCAACCATGTTGGTCACATCTACTTTAACGTAGCGACTGGTGAGAAGATCACCACCCTGATCGGTGCTGACGACGCTCAGCGCCCAGTTGACGGTACCGAAGGTTCCGAAATCTGGCTCCAAGATCTTGGAAACCAGTGTGCTGACCAGGGTTACTCCACTTCGTACTTCTACGCAATGGACAACCCAACAGACACCGCAACTCTCCACGAGTTCCTGTTCGACTGGGGCGACATCGCTATGGACACCGTCGTTGACTGTGTTCAGATCCACTGGGTCACTAACCACCTTGATACAGACACCAACAGCGACACCTTCGCTGACGGCGTTGAAGGCTTCGCAGGTACCTGGACTTACTGGGACGCGATGAACGGTCGCTCACCTGAGTTCGACTCAATCGCAGCAGCAATCATCTCGATCGGCTTCTTCAGCCTTCCAGGTGAACTGTCGACCGCACCAGCTGAAACTGTTGCGTTCTACACTGCTGATGTTGACCTCGCTGCTTCATTCGGTACCTCACTGACCTTCGAAATCGGTGACACCGATGGCGATCTTCAGGGTGCTGCAGTTCACAACTCAGAACTCGACGAAGAGTTCAACGGTCTCCCAGGCGTGCCTGACATCGATCCAGACGGAAACGGTCTCGCTGACTGGGGCTGGTCACTGATTTACGATCAGCCAGGTACCGTCGACGTTGACAACGCAGACAGCGACTCAGACTCCACCACTGGTATCGATGGCGATCCACTCGCTCTCGCAACCGCAGGTGTGGTCTTCGGTGCACCAAACCCAGGTCATGCTGAGTTTGACACTGTTGCTGCTACATGGAGCTGGGTCTCTGACGGCCCAACCGCTGGTCTTGCAGAAGATGTGTTCAACACTGCACACCTCGATGGCTCCAGCATCATCATGGACGGCCCTTGGTTCTTCGGTGGTCTTGACTGTACCCCAGGCAGCACCACTGGGTACACCCCAGCTGCGTTCTTCCAGACCGTACTTTACGGTGCAGCAGTAGTAGATATCTGTGATCCAGACCTCAACGGTGACATGGAACTCGACTTCTTCGATATCTCGTTCTTCTTGACCAACATGGTTGATTACAACGGCGATACCGTCTTTGACTTCTTCGACATCTCAGCATTCCTCACTGATTACGGTGCAGGCTGCCCTGAGTAAATCGAAGCTTGAACTGAAGACTTGATCTTCATACAAAATCAGAGCCCCCGGCACCTTGGTGTCGGGGGCTTCTTTAATTCTAACCACGCACAATACAGCCCCCCCCCTCTGGACTCAGTACATGCTTGAGAGTCATCACGAGTATGGATCAGCAGTGGGGGAGTAGAGTCCACGCTCGATGCATTGAGATCAGACTTTGACCTTGACCCAGCCACCTTGAAAGAAGCGTCCTGCGAAGAGGATTGCTCTCAGGACCATTTCGGAACACAGGCCCATCCAGAGTGCTGTTAATCCTGGTTCGATTCCAAACATGGATTCGAGGAGTCTTGGGTTCTCAATGATCCCTCCGCCGAGGATTTCGGGGAGCGGGATATCGACTCCTGAAAGGATGTACGCGATCGGGAGTCTGATCGCGTAGGTTGCTGTCCAGGTCAGTGCCATGACCAGTTTGACATCACCTGCTCCGCGCATAGCTGATCGGAAGACGATCGAGATCGCGAACGGGATCTGAACGATGCCGCAGATGATCAACAGTCTCGGAACGATTTCAGCGTGTGTCGGTTGCTGAGAGAGCATCCCGACGATCTGGTGCGGGAAGAGGATCAGCACGACCCCGATGATTCCCATGATGATCGACGCGATCATTGTGCAGCGGAAGACCGCTCGCTTTGCGAGATCAGGTCGGTTCATGCCGAGGTATTGGCCTGCGAGTGTTGCTGCTGCGATCCCCATCCCGAATCCAGGCATAAAGCTGAACGCTTCGATCCGGATTCCGATGATGTGGGCGCCGAGCAGTCCGTCGCGTCCGAGTTGTTGGCCGAGGAATCCGACGAAGAGGATGATGATGAAGTTCCCGATCCAGAGCCCGAAGGTCTCGAAGAAGTTCGGGATTCCGAGTCTGTAGAGTCTCCAGACAGTGAGTTTGTGGAGTTTCAATCGCATTGCTTTCAAGCGGATCGACCAGCGACCTGAGCGTGCCATATGCGTGATGTATGCGGCTCCAACGATATCTCCAGCGACTGTTCCCAGTGCGATCCCCTCTATTCCCATGTTGAGCTGCAGTGGGGAGGTGAGGCCGTAGATCGTGATGCCCGAGAGTCCCCAGCTGACGATGATGTTGACGATGTTTCGAGCGATCATCGCTTTGAGGGGAGAGATCGAGTCCCCTGCACCGCGTGAGCACGCGATCATTCCAAAGAGGACCGATGCAGCAGGGACACCCATCGCAATGATCGTCATGTAACTCTGAAAGAACTCGCTCGCTTCAGGGGACATTCGTAACGCGCTGGCGACCTTCGGGACTATCGACCAAATCCCGATCCCGACCAATACGCCGAGGATCGCAGCAAGACTCATGGTTTGTCCGAGGATTTGGTTCGCGACTCCGAGCCGACCTTTCCCAACGGATCGGCTGATGAGTGCAGTCGCTCCAACTCCGAGCGCCATGATCACGAGACCGATGAGCCACATAATGTAGCTCGCGCCCCCGATCGCATCGGTCGCGGCTTCGCCTTGCGAGAGTCCAGCGGACAACGCAGTGTCTACGAGTCCAACAAACGAGTTCAGGAAGCTTTCGGTGACTACAGGCCAAGCGAGTATCCAGATCGCTTGATTCATGTTCAGACCTGCGAGTCGTCCTTTGCGGAAGGTCCCCTTGTCATCGACTGCAGCGACTGCTGTGGTCCCAAGGGTGACCGATGGGACGGCACAGACCTCGCTTGGGTCGCAATCAAGCTCCGGGTCACGGTTCTCAGGTTGTTCTGAAGGGGTCTTATTCATCGGCGGAACTCACACGCCGATCGTCAGCGTTTCGTACTGTAGACAATGCAGGGCGGCTGTAGATCATTCCATGAATGGTTCATGCTCGATTGAGGAATCTCACTCTGTTCTGTGTGCTCGTTTGAGTGCAGCGACTCCGTTGCTCCGCAGTCCAATTTAACAGAACATATATTATCGGGCCTTGCGTGGTGTTTTGGAATCATCGGTTCAGATGGGCTTGATTAGGGAAACTCTCAGGATAACGGTTCTGTCATCGGCACAACGGTGTCGTTTCCTATCGCAAATGTGATGGATGTCCCTGGCGCAAGCACTCCGCTTGGCATGTTTGGCGTGTTGGCGATCTCGCCGTCCATCTGAACCAGGCTTGGTCGATCTACAGATTGGACTTTGAATGACAAACTCAGTGCACGCTGTGCAGTTCTTGGTTGCGTTCTGAGCTGGAAGAGCAGATTGTGCAGCGACCACCCAATCGTGGTAGAGCATGGAATCGAAAGCAGATCGAGCTTTGAGTCATTTGGGTTCGCGTTCGGACATGGATTGATCCTGAGCGCGTAGGACTTCATATTGGCAATGACGACATTGGAAGGGGACTGGGTCTCGATGACGGAGTGGTCATACGAGATTCTGAGCATAGCAGGGCGTGGTCTTAGTGCTTCTTGGAGTACAGGGAGTGTGTAGTTCCTGAATCCTCCTGAACCTCTTCGTTGCTGCTCGAATCGATGAATGATGCCAGCATCCATCCCTAGGCAACACATGATGAGGAAGGGGACTGAATCAATAGTTGGGACATCCAGAACGCCTTGCCCCCCCTGCTCGCTCCAGCGGACGGCTTGGGATGCTTTGCGAGACATCCCGAGTTCCTTGGCGATGAGGTTGGATGTCCCTGTTGCGAGGTGGTAGAACGGGATCTGTCTTCGGCTGAGTTCAGGGAGCGCGTGGTGGACGGTGCCGTCGCCTCCGATGATGATGAGTCGATCGGATTCCCACACCTCTGGACTGGGTTCACTGGAGGATGTATCGAGAACAGTCCACTGATGTCCCTTCTCAGAGAGTAGTTGCTGGCATTGCTGGGAAAAAGCGGTGGCTTTATTGCGTCCAGAGCGTGTGTTGACGATGATTCCGATGTTCATAGAGGTCTCGATCATACACGCTACTGGTGTCGATTACTCAGCGTCTGATGCCCTATGATCCAGTCACATGCAAGCAACTGTACAAACCAAACAAGATCATGAAGCAGCGTATGTCGCGGCTCAGAAAGTCGTTGAGACCCACCACGCCCTTGCTGATTTCTTAGCGCACGGCCAAACGCTCGGTGAGATCGATCGTTTCGTCGGAGAGACCATCAAGCGTCTGGGAGGAGCATCCTGCTTCTTCAAATACCGGACAGGCCGACTCCCCCCCTTCCCATCTCAAGCATGCTTGAGCGTCAACGACTGCGTGGTTCACGGCACAGCAGGCTATCTCACTCGTGAGATGGTCGAAGGAGATGTCCTGAGCATTGACATCGGGATCAAGCACAGAGGATGGTTTGGAGATGCCGCGTGGACCTATGTGTTTGGTGAGATGAAGCCTGAGATCAAGAAACTGACTGACTCGGGAAAAGAGTCGCTTCATGAGGGGATCAAAGAACTCCGTCCCGGCAACACCTTTATGGCATGGGCCGAGCGTGTTCAGGACATTGTTGAGAACAAGTATGGTTTCCATCTGATCCGTGGACTGGGCGGTCACGGGCTTGGTCGCAAGCTCCATTCGCCGCCTTGGATTTCCAATGTGGTTCCGAGTTATCCTGGAGAATGGCCTGACGGGAATCTCCCTTGTGAGCCTGGGACGATTGTTGCCGTCGAACCGATGATCGGGATCGGGACTGGACAGATCGAACAGGGACATCGTGAATGGCCGATCTTCACGGCGGATCACTCGATGTCGGTTCACTACGAGCATGATGTGCTCATCACAGACGACGGGCCGGTCACACTCACGGCTGGACTCGAACAGGTCACGGATGTAATCACACGATGAACAGAATCGTTTCCATATTCAAAAAAGCGAAGGAATCGAACCATCCGGTTCTATTGCCGTTCGTATGCGCTGGGTCCCCCACTACTGATTCTCTTAAGGATCTGCTGCCTGCGTTGCAAGCAGGGGGCGCGTCGATCGTGGAGATTGGGTTCCCGTATTCTGATCCGGTTGCAGACGGTCCCACAATCGCGGCTGCGATGCACGAAGCGATTCTGCAAGGGATGACTCCTGAACTGATCTTCGAGCAGGTTGCTTCGATCCGAGACGAACTGGATCTTGGTCTTGTCGCGATGGTTTCTACGAGCATCGTGATCGCGATGGGTGGTCCTGATCAGTTCTGTAAGCTCGCGAGTGATGCAGGATTTGATGGGTGTATCTTCCCTGATCTGGTGTTTGAAGAGACTGAGCCGTATGTGAAGGCGTGCAAGGCGCATGACCTGACCCTGACGATGCTGATCTCTCCATCTACACCTCCAGAGCGTGCGGTTCAGATTGCCAAAGCATCAACAGGGTTCGTCTATCTGCTCGCGCGTGCAGGGATTACCGGCGAGCGATCCGAGGCTCCTGATATTGCTGATCGCGTCCGAGAGATCCGTCAGAAAGCGAGCACACCGATCGCGTGCGGATTCGGGATCTCGACTGCGGAGCATGTCAGTGCTGTGACGAAGCATGCCGACGGCGCGATCGTTGGGAGTGCGCTGGTGAGAAGACTCAACGAAGCACAGGCGCAAGGGAAGAGCCCCGCGCAAGCCGCTGAAGCGTATTTGATGGAGCTTTCTGCTGGATCGTTCTCGATGGACGACCTCATGTAATCAGTTTCGCTGAGCTGGTCTCAGTTGGCTGATGCTTTGCATTCTTTGAGAGCAGCAGCAATCGCTTGATCCAGATCTGCGATCAGGTCTTCGACATCTTCGATTCCGACGGACAAACGGATGAGATTGTCATCGATGCCCAGCTTCTGGCGCTGATCGACAGGGACCGATGCGTGCGTCATGATCGCGGGATGCTCGATGAGTGATTCGACTCCACCCAGTGATTCAGCACACGCGAAGAACTTGGTGTTCTCCAGCATCGTGCGTGATTCCTCGATCCCACCACGCAGGTACATCGTGATCATGCCTCCGAATCCGGGCATCTGCTTTCTCGCGAGTTCATGCTGCGGGTGTGATTCGAGACCTGGGTAGATGACCCGCTCAACTCCCTCGTGCGCATCAAGGAACGCAGCAACTTTCGCGGCGTTCTCGCAGTGTCGCTGCATCCGGACATGGAGTGTTTTGGTTGATCGGAGGAGCAGGAAGCATTCCATAATCCCCGGAACAGCACCCTCTGAGAGCTGGATGAACTTGAGTTTCTGATGCAACTCGTCGCTGTTGGTCAGGAGTGCGCCGCCGATCGAGTCGGAGTGTCCACCGATGTATTTGGTTGTCGAGTGGCAGACGATGTCTGCGCCGAGCGAGAGCGGGTTCTGGAGGTACGGGGTTGCGAAGGTGTTGTCCACTGCGAGGATGATGTTGTTGGACTTGGCTATCTTGGAGACCGCTTCGATGTCGGTAATCTTGAGCGTTGGGTTGGTTGGGGTTTCGAGCCAGATCAGTTTGACCCGATCATCCACGGCGTTCTTCACTTCATCGATGTTGGTCATGTCAACCATGACGGTTTCGATTCCGAGCTGCGCAAAGACGCGATGGAAGAGACGGTTGGTTCCGCCGTAGACATCATCTCCGAGCAGGACCTTGTCTCCGGCACTGAGCATGTGGAGGACGACCCCAGTCGCGGCAACTCCTGACGAAAAGCACAAGCCGTGCTTGGCGCCTTCGAGGTTCGCTAGGTTGGCTTCGAGCGCGGCGCGGGTTGGATTTGCTGCGCGTGAGTAGTCGTACTCTCCGATGATTTCGCCTGGTGATTTTTGGACGAAGGTCGAGGTCTGGTAGATCGGTGTCATGATCGCGCCGGTTGATGGGTCAGGCTGTTGACCAGCGTGGACTGCGCGGGTTCCGAACTTATGGGAATCGTTGACATGCATGGGTACTGCTCCTCCGCTCATCTTGCGGGAGTTGATGGGTGGTGGTTAGTTTGAGTGTTTGCTGAGGTGTTCGATGAGGTCGATTTGGGAGACCACGCCGAGGATCTGGTTGGACTCGTAGACGAGCGCAACCTGATCGGCGCCGAACACGCCGTAGAGTTCTTCGACGCGAGCTTTCGGGTGGAGGAGTCCACCGAGTTCATTGGCGATCGCTTTGGCAGCTGAGTCTGTCGAAGCAGATCCAGCTTGGAGAGCTCTGAGGATATCGACTTCGTGGACGATCCCGGTTGGTTTCCCGTTTGAGTCTGTGATCGGGACCTGCGAGATGCCGTTAGTGCGGAGAGTCTCGATGACCTCCCCCACTGTTGCTGAATCGGCTACTGAGATCACTGGCTTTGATCGGTCGATGAGGTCCTCGATGATTCCGAGTCCCTTGTCAGGCTCAAGGAAGCCGTGCATCTTCATCCATTCG
Source organism: Phycisphaerales bacterium (assembly GCA_051252395.1). Taxonomy (GTDB): domain Bacteria; phylum Planctomycetota; class Phycisphaerae; order Phycisphaerales; family UBA1924; genus UBA1924. Next base: position 558,583 of record JBPOFX010000001.1, read on the forward strand.
TCGGAGAGATATTTGGTGACATAGCGAGTCCCAGAGTCTGGACAGATCGCGATGACTTTTTTGTCGGGTCCCATCTTCTTCGCGACTTCACACGCGATGTGGACCATGCCTCCCGATGAACCGCCACAGAACAAGCCTTCTTCGCGGACAAGGCGACGGCCTACTGTGAAGCACTCGTAATCGTTGACTTGGTACATCTCGTCGATAACCGTTGGATCGAATGCTCGGCAGACGATGTCCTCTCCGAGCCCTTCGACCTTGTAGACATAGGGAGTGCTTGGTTTACCGGTATGGAAGATCGAGTAGTGGACCGAACCGAGCGGATCGACTCCGATGATTTTGGTTTTGGCGCCCATCTTCTTGAAGTAGCGACCGATGCCTGACGCTGTGCCACCGGTGCCTGTGCCGACGACGATCGCGTCGACTTGACCGCCATCGGTTTGCTCGTAGAGCTCGCGTCCAGTGGAGAGTTCGTGCGCTTCGATGTTCCACTGGGAGTGGTACTGGTCCATGTAAAACGAGTTCGGGGTTTCCTCGGCGACACGCTTGGCTACATTGACATAGTGATCGGGAGAATCACCAGGAACATCAGTCGGGGTGATGATGACCTGAGCGCCGTACGCACGGAGCCCATCGATCTTCTCTTGGCTCATCTTGTCGGGCATCGTGAAGACCGCTTTGTATCCCTTAGCAGCGGCGGTCATCGCGGCTCCCATCCCGGTGTTCCCTGAGGTGTTCTCGACGATGGTCCCGCCCGGCTTGAGGAGCCCTTCCTTCTCAGCCATCTCGATGATGTAGCGAGCCATCCGGTCTTTGATTGATCCGGCAGGGTTCATGAACTCGCACTTGGCGTAGACGCTCGCTCCACTCTGATCAGCAACCTTGTTGAGGCGGATCAATGGGGTGCTCCCGATCGCGTCAAGGATCGAGTCGTAGGTTGGTGCGGTTCGCTGAGCGGCTGGTGTTTCTTTGGTCATGGTCATGGCAAATGGTAGGAGGATACCCTTCAATGATCGCAAAAAAGAATCACCAAGATCGATGTGCTAAGATCGACCTTCCGGCCCCGTAGCTCAGCGGTTAGAGCGCGCGACTCATAATCGTTTGGTCCCCGGTTCGAATCCGGGCGGGGCTATTTCAGGCCATTGAATGCAGTTCCATGATCGCGTATCAAGCGTTCGCAACCCCCTCCACATACCCCTATTGATGACTGCACCTCTAGCTGGACTCTAAGTTTGTCCAGCGTAGAATGCATATCACTCAAGCGGGTGTAGCTCAGTGGTAGAGCGTCAGCTTCCCAAGCTGAATGTCGACGGTTCGACCCCGTTCACCCGCTTTATTGGTTGTATCCGATTCGTGCGTTCGATGCATATATGTGACACACGATCCCTCTACTCGTCCTTCTCGCTCAGTAGTTGACTGATAAAGAGCGTATGGATTCTCCGCATTTGATCTAGCCACGATGAGGGTTCTTTGTACCCGTGCGGCTCGATAGGTGCGAGAGCGAGTTCCCAGTTCTCTTTTTCGAGTTCAATCAATCGCTGACTCAAGCGGATGATGTCTTGCGCGACGACATTGTCGTCCTGCATGCCGTGGAGCATAAGGAGGTGCCCTTCGAGTCCCTCGGCATGGTTGATGGGGGACGATCGTTGAAAGGCTTCAGGGTCAATCTCAGGTGTGTTGAGGATATTGCTTGTGTAGCCGTGGTTGTAGTGCGCCCAGTCGGTTACGGATCGGAGAGCTGCACCCGCTTTGTAGGTTTCTGTCTCGAGGAACATTGCCATCAGGGTCATGAATCCGCCGTAGGACCCCCCGTAGATACCAACATTTTTACGGTCGGCATTGTGGTTCGTCACGACATAGTCGATCGCATCTTGAAAGTCTTCGAGTTCGGGATACCCCATGTTGCGGTAGATCGCGGTGCGCCAGTCTCGGCCGTATCCAGAAGAGGCACGAAAGTCTGGTGCGATCACAATGAAACCAAGCTGAGTGAGCATGGAGTGGTACATATGTTCGCGGGAGTAGTAGGACCACTGATAGTTGGCGTGCTGGAGATAGCCCGCGCCGTGGGAGAAGAGCACGACTGGTCGTGGGCTCTCAAACTGTGTTTCATCGGGGAGATAAAGTCGCGTATAAATCGGGTGGTCAGTGTGTGTTGATGGGATGGGAACAATCTGGGGTGTTTGAAAGCCGTAGCTCAAGAACTCATCGGTGATTGTGTTGGAGATTCGGATGGGCTCTGAATCTAGTTTCAGATCCATCAGGTACAGTTCAGGCGGGGAGTTGATGTTCGAGTACATGAAGAGCAGCTCGGATTCGCTTGGGGAGACTCTGAACGACTCGACGGTCCCACCCATGTCCGTGATTGGTGTCAGTTTGCTATCTGCTATATCAAGCCGATCGATTTCCTGGATTCCTGGATGGGTTCGATTCGTTCTCAGATATACCGAGTTCCCATCGTGTGTGAAAGTTACCGATCTGACCTCATAGTTCCCTTGCGTGCGTTGGGTCACCACTCCGCTCGGTGAGCGTGTGTAAAGGTGGCCGTATCCGGACTCTTCGGACAGGTACCAGAGGGTGTCTGTTTTTGGAACAAATCCGAAGGAGTTGAAGCTCCAGCCGATCCATGCTTCATCGCGGAGATGGTGTGCAGTGAGTGGTGATGGTGTTTCGTTGGTTGTGTCGATCAGCACAATCCAGCGGTCCTTGTTGTCATGTGACAACAGCATCACCGCGGCGGTGGTCCCTGAATCGTTCCAGCGGACTCCTGAGGAAGAAACCGGACGGGGGAGTTGCTCGGATTCATCAGGCTCGGATGCATCAGTCCCGGGTTCAGCATCGACCTCAGTTTGGGGTTCAATCTCTGAGTCTGATGTTTTTTCAGTTGATTCCTCGCTCTCAGTTTCTTTGAGCCATGCGAGCGGGTCATCGTGGATCATCGGGAGGTCATCGAGGGAGAGATCGATGACGAGTTCGTTTTCAAGATCCAACAGCACCAGTTCGATAGCGGTCTCTGTGGCGTGTCCAACTTTGGATCGGACTTTGGTGGATGTGACATATCCATCTTCGCTGATGTAGTTAGGCATGGAATCACGCGGATCATCGGCGCGATCTGATGACGCGGTTACGACGAGCATGTGAGTCCCCGACGGGCTCAGCCAACTCCCCATCGAGCGTTTGCCCTTCCCGAGATAGAACGGGCCGGACACGGCGGTAGGATTGGTGTCTCTCCATAAATCTTTGTCGTCTTCCCGGAGCTCTTTTCGCTGATCCTCAAGCGTGATGATGTCAAACAGGTCGCGTTGTTGCTGCTGGAGATAGTTGAGTTCAGGATCCTCTTGTTCTTCTTCATTCGGGTCGTCTTCAAACTTGATATCCGCGGCTTGGTACTCAAGATTCGATTTCAATGATCGGATAAACCACCCTCCATCCTTCCAGAACGCGTATCGGATGTCGTCTGCGAGGAAAAATGGTGATGACTCTCTTGTTGTCGTCTGCGTCAGTTGAACTGTTGAGCGGTCAGTTTGATTGAACAGGAACAAATCGCCAGCATTGCTAAGTAAACTCGCTGATCGATCGGTGTTCCAGTCGCCGTTGTTCGTGAAGTATGGGCCGGGGTTTTCGGGAGTGATCTGTGTGGGAGCGGACTCAAGCGAGTCGATTGAGATGAGGTACTGATCCGAGAAATCACGAGCCATCAGTCCTTCTCGGCGTGATGAAAATCTGATCGCGGTTCCATCAATCAACCATCTCGGATTACGAGGCGATCTTGCGATCCAGTCCTGCTCTGCCGTGATCACTTTGAGGGTTGGTGTTGGATGTTGAGCGTCTGATTGTGCGATAGCGGCTGACGCGAGACATGCGACAAGGATGAACCGAAAGGCTTTGGTATTCATGAACGCAGTATAGCGTTCACGGAAATCTGCTTCCGTTCAGTTCTTCTGTCCTGAGTGTGTAGCGATACGCCGAGTCTTTACCGACGGTAGGTGATGCGACCCTTGGTCAGATCGTACGGGGAGATCTCGACAGTCACCGTATCGCCTGGGAGGATGCGGATGTAGTGCTTGCGCATTTTGCCTGAGATGTAGCCGATGATCTCGGTCTGCTGCTCGTTGGGAAGGCGGACCCTGAACATGGCGTTGGGAAGCGCTTCGATTACGATCGCGTCCATGGTAATTTTGTCGTCTTGCTTTGCCATCTTCGAGTGGGTCTCCGTGCCGAGTTCAGTTCCCATACATTTGGGATACAGGGAGTAGAGGATACGCGTGGTTTCGGTGTCTGGACTCAAAATGACCTTCTGAGCACGAGAATTCCGTTTGATTCTTCCCTGAAGGGTTCAATTGAGAGGGTCTGTGCAGACCAGGCAGACATCATTCACATTTGTCCCGGTAGGGCCGGTCCAAAATATTGCTGAAAGCGATTCCAAGAATGGGAGCGAGTCGTGACTCTGGAGAGCAATGGTGGCTGCTTCCAGCATCTGGGGATCTCTGAGCATATCCGCACAAACCACGGCTCCGGCGGCTCCTGACGGGCCATCAATGCCGTCACTGGCCAATCCGAGGACTATCCAGCCCTTGGCATCATATTCGGCCTTAGAGAGTTCTCGAGCTGTACTCAGCACCAGTTCGAGCATTGGACCCCCAACTCCTGATGCGGATTGTGTATCGACCGTTGTCTCACCAGCAATTAGATGCGGAGTGTTCCCGCCGAGCTCTAGAAACCGCTCTGCGAGCACTCTGCCTACCTCTGCCGAAGAGCCACGGACCTGAGCTTGGGTTATTGAAGAACGCATTGATCTGGAATCCATATATCGAGCAGCAGTAGAGAGGAGCGTGCGGTGATCGCCGATGACATGATGGGGTACTCTCAACTGTTCGTCATACATTGGACCAGAAGCGATCGTGCTGAGGTCATTACCCAGCACATCTGAAAGGACAATCGCTTCACAGTTCTCGATGTTTTTGAAGACACGAGCGAGTCCTCCGGATTTCAGTGTTTCCAACTCCTTGCGTGAGCAATTTAGTGTGCCGATCGTTGCTCCTTGAGCATTCAGTTTTTGAGTAACGCTGATAACTTGATTGAGAGAAACGCCATCTCGCGGGGAACACAGGTGAGCGGATCCGCCTCCAGAGATGCAGACAATGCAGTGCTCTTCATTGGGTATAGATCGAGCGTATTGAACAAGTTGCTGAGTCGCGTCGATGTTTCTCTGTGTTGGGAGCGGATGGTCTGCAGCAAAGAACCGGAGATGCTCATTATGTTGATGTGGTATGGTCTCTGCTGGAGCAAGTACAACCCCGCCAGCAAAGCGTGATCCCAGTTGGGTCGCGCACTCGGAGGCCATCGCAACAGAAGCTTTCCCGAAGGCGAGCACATGGGTCTTGTTTGTGTAGTGATCGAATACGAATTGATCGCGGATCAGCTTTGCAGGGTCGCAAGAGTTGAGGAGTGTCTGCACATAGTCCTCAGCAATTGCACACAGATTCGAATCGAGCTGATCTCCGAAGCGAATCGAGGTCATCGCACTATCGCCGATCGGAGTCTGCTGATTGCTTCATCGATGGTACTCATCTGTTTGCAGAATGCGAATCGAACAAAGTTCGCTCCGGACTCGGGGTGCTCATAGAACACACTCGGCGGGATCGCCGCGACTCCCGCATGTTCTGGGAGCCACTTGCACAACTCGATGTCATCCTTGCACCCCAGTCGTTCACTGACGGCGCGATGATCAGCCATGATGAAGAACGCACCCGTTGGAGCGTGGACATTGAACCCGAGTTCGTCCAGAGCTTCACAGAGGACTTCGCGAGTCTTTGAGTAATGATCACGGATCGCAGCGGCATCATCGCGTGCTTCATTGAGCAGCGCTGCAGATCCGAGTTGCATAGGGCCGGGGACTGAGAAGGTCAGGAACTGATGCGCGGCCCGGATTCCAGCGGTGAGCTGAGGGGGAGCGATGGTCCACCCAACTTTCCATCCGGTCAACGAAAATGTCTTCCCGATCGACGACATCACCACAGTACGCTGACGCATCTGGGGGAGCGTCGCGATGGACTGGTGCTTCGCTCCGTCGTAGGTGAGCTGCTCGTAGACCTCATCGGAGAACGCGAGGGAATTATGCTGCTGGCAAAGCTCAGCGATCAACTGGAGCTGCTCAATGCTAAAGACCATTCCGGTCGGATTGTGTGGCGTGTTGATCAAGATGGCGCGTGTTTTGGAGTTGAATGCTGCTCTGAGTTCAGCAGGATCAAACCCGAATCCGCCTCCTGCACTCTCCATTGGCTTGATCGTCACAAATCTTGGAATCCCACCGGCCATCGCGATTGCTGCTCGATACGAGTCATAATACGGCTCAAACAGGATTACCTCATCTCCTTGATCCACCAAGCCGAGCAAGGATGCGACGATTGCTTCGGTACATCCGCTCGTGATGGTGACTTCCGAATCAGGATCACAAGTGAGCCCATTCATTTCGTTGGACCAAGTTGATACCGCGTTCCTGAGGGCCGGCAATCCGGGAAGGGGTGCGTACTGGTTCATTCCCGACTGGATCCCCTGGCAGGCCGCGTCCTTGCCGATCTTGGGGCCATCGAAGTCTGGGAACCCTTGCGAAAGGTTCACGGCGTTGTGCGTATTGGCAAGATTGGTCATCTCGCTAAAGATAGTGGTCCCGAACGGGCGGAATCTGGGGGCGATCTCGTTGCGTGGCTCAGTCATGTCATCACAATAGATTCAAATCTCGATGCACGACGCCTATCGGACGGCTCTGGACAACAGGAGACACGGAGACTATGTCAGCAATCGCGCAGAATCGTCCCTAAATGTGCATTCTGATGCAGAAATGGACGATGCGGACTTGACACCAGCAATGTTGAGCCTAGCGTAGTTGCTGAACATTCAGATCCTCCGTAGCTCAATTGGTAGAGCGAGCGGCTGTTAACCGCTAGGTCACTGGTTCGAGTCCAGTCGGAGGAGTTCAAAGAAAAACGACCCCCATTTGGTGGTCGTTTTTTTATGGACAATTCGTATCGACGCTTCTGGATAGCTGATCAGATCGCGGGTTTGGTCGCTTTCTGCGGCTCAGCGTTGATGACGACTGTCATCGGTTTGGGCAACAGATACTCAATAACATCCTTCGCTGAATACGAGGTCGCTCCAGGCTTGAGGAAGCGAGCGATATCCGCGACATCGTCGCCGGAGGTGATGAGCGGCTTCTCGAGCAATCCATCTTTCTGGATTTGACCGAGTCCAATATTGGACATCAAGCCATTGCAGACGCATTTGCGTCCCACAGTGTCCTCCAGGACACCACCCTTTTTGAGATAGTCATCGATTGGTTCCGATGGACAGCGCCAACCAACTTTGCCGTTCTCTTTTTTGTAGGCATGTCGAAGGTACCCAAGATCACAGATCCGGGATCGTTCTTCGTAGAGGTCCTGTTCGGACAGGGTCTCTTCCATCTTGAGTACTTTGAACGGGAATCCTGTCGGAGAAGCGACTGGGTCTGTGAAGACATGCGCCTCGCCTTGTTTGCTGAGTTCGAGGCTCGCTTCACGGAGTTCAGAATCGAATCCTGTTTCGTTGCAGAACGCGAATGCGGTCCCGACCTGAACACCGGTAGCACCCATTTCGAGTGCTTCAGCAACGCGTTCTGGTTCAGCGTATGAACCTGCGAGCCAGAACGGGAGTCCGAGTTTGTTGATCGCTTCGAGATCACAGTCGTCGCGATCGCCGTAGATTGGTTCGCCTTCGATACTGAGTTGCATCTTCCCGCGTGGAGGAGCGTTGTGTCCTCCTGCGGTAGGGCCTTCGATAATGAACCCGTTGACTTTCCCGCTTGATTTGCGAGCGAGCATGCTCGCGAGCGTCGCTGAGGACACAATCGCGAGGAAGTCTGGACGGATGAGATCTGGGACCTCTCCATCACAGAACGCGACGGGATCAAATCGTGTGCAGAAATCATCCCCGGCTTCAGCGCCTTGGACATCGATCTTGAGTTCGACGGATTCTTTGCGAGCGAGACGATCGAGGATGCCTGGGATCGCTTTGGGGATTCCGGCGCCCATCAGGACATAGGAAACTCCTGCGAGCATTGCTCCGAAGATCGAGGGAAGATTCGGTGCTTGGATTTTTTCGAGGTAGTTGATCCCGACCGGCCCGTTGTGGCCTTCTTTGGCAAGGAAGACCTCGACGAAATTGGAAGCAACCAGAAGTTCCTCGAGTGTTTTCGATGGCTTCATACTCGGAACAGGTTTGGGCTTGAACGGAGTGTCATTCGCTTTGCCGCCTTCGATGAAGTATCGATCGAGGATGCGTTGTGCGACGCCTGGGATCGGGAAGTGGCTGAGTGCTCTTCGCATGTGACCCCCCGGGTCACCGACCTGGAGACGACGAGCGAGAATGATGTCGAGAGCAGTGCCGGACACCACACCGAGTTGTCCGGTTCGAGAGACAGCATTGGCGAGTGTCCAACTGGAGACTCCAGCACCCATGCCGCCTTGAATGATTGTTGGTCTTGTAGGGCTCATCATGTATGGGTATCCTAGCCCGATCTTGCCCTGTCGCCCCATTTTATGGAGATCTGGGAAAGAACTCGGGATTCAATAGGGGATTGATCCCCCACTTCTCACCACTGCTGGCCGTTGGCACCATTGCTTGCTGTCGTGGTCTTTCTCTTGACTTGGATATCCGATTTCTTCACACGGTTCTTGACAACACCAGAACCTTGTTTGGGTTTCCCAGAATGCGGGGCTGATTGCCCGCCCTTTCTGTGTCCGCGGCTGCTCTTGGATGAGCGATCAGAATCCTGACCCGATTGAGCCAAGGGGAATCCTCCGGAGTCCTTTTTCTTAAACCCTTTACCTTTGAAGGGCTTGCTGCTGTTGGACTTCGAGTACGGCTTGGATTCGGAGTTGCGATCGCGTTCTTCGCCTTGCTTGGCTTCGAACTTGCCTGGTTTTTTACCAAACTTCTTCCCGGGCTTGCTTCGTGGACGATCTCCGTATTGATCGTTTGAGGACTGATCCGGCTTTCCGGAAGGTCGCTGACGATCGAAACGCTTTGGCCCATTGGCATTGCGTTGTCCGCGATGCTTCTTTGGAGCGCCACGACGCATTGGATCCGGAGCTTTGAAGGTGATATCGGTGTGGTTGGTCCCAACTTCGATCGTGATCTTGGTGCGGCGTTCGATGGCTCGGTAGATTCCGAGTTCGCCGTAGTCACACAATGAGATTGCGATTCCGGATGCACCTGCACGGGCTGTGCGTCCGATCCGGTGGACATAGGTCTCTGGATCGATTGGCATGTCAAAGTTAACGACATGCGTGATGTTGTCAACATCGATCCCGCGTGATGCGATATCCGTCGCGACGAGCACTTGTGTGGCGCCGGATTTGAATCGGCGCATCGTTCGCGTACGAGCGTTCTGTGTTTTGTTGCCATGGATCGCTTCAGCGTTGACACCGGATTGATTCAAGACCTTGACCAGCTTGTCGGCGCCGTGCTTTGTGCGTGTAAAGACGAGCGCACGCCCAACTTCTTCCTCTAGGAGGATGCGATCGAGCAGTTCCGCTTTAAACTCACGCTCGACAGTGTAAATACGCTGTGCGATGAGCTCCGCAGTGGAGGACTCAGGCGCGGTCTCGACCATTGCTGGCTCAAAGAGGATCGCGTCAGAGAGCGTCTTGATCTCACGCGACAGGGTCGCAGAGAAGAACAAGGTCTGACGCTCGCTCGGCATCATGTCGATCACTTTGCGGATGTCGTGGATGAATCCCATATCGAGCATCCGGTCCGCTTCATCAAGCACGAGTGTTTCGACTCGGCTCAGATCGATGTGACCCTGATTCACCAGATCCAGCAAACGACCAGGAGTAGCGATCAGGACATCGACTCCAGCACGGAGTTCGCGGACCTGCTTGCTCTGGCTCACGCCGCCGAAGACGACGGAGTGGCGGAGAGGGAGGTTGCGGCCGTATGCGACGAAGCTCTCAAAGATCTGCATCGCGAGTTCGCGTGTTGGGCAGAGGATGAGTGCGCGAGGGGGTCGGCCGTGTCCGCCGTTGCGGTTCCGCTTTGCTTTTTTGTGCTTGGTTTCACGCTTGCCCCAGCCTGGATCTTGATCGACTGGTGCGTTCTCTGAGAGTCTGTGAAGGATCGGGAGTGCGAAAGCACAAGTCTTCCCGGTGCCTGTTTGAGCACATCCGAGGACATCTTGACCATCCAGTGCAAACGGGATTGATTGCGCTTGGATAGGAGTCGCCGTGGTGTAGCCTTTATCGGCAACCGCGCGAACGATAGGCTCTGCGAGCCCCAGTTCATTAAAATTCATATTGTTGTTGTCTCTTCGTCCGGAGTGAGTCGGGCATCGGGTTCCCGTGAATACCGGACTGTCGCTGTACGCCTAGACGCTTAAAGCAATGCTACCGGCGTGAAATGTGTGCCTGTGATCCCGATAGTCCACAGTGCGTGGAACACTAGGCAACTGATCTCAGGAAGTCCAGATTTATCAAGCACATAGGAGTTCCAGCATGTCCCTATAAATACTGGCTTTGAACCCGTTGCAACTGGACTGTTCATTTCTGGTACAATTCTCAATCAGCGATTCCGCTGGTGGTCTCGAAGATCTTCCGTATTAAAGGGTCAGCATGGCACAACGCACACGCTATACCGCACTCTGTGCGGCTGCATTATTCTCGGTTTCCGGATTCCCAGCTCATGGACACGCCGAGCTTGATATCAAGAATCAGTACCTCTCCAACAGTGATCTCCAACAACGGATCCGATCCTTTGCTGGGTCCAATACATCCGTCCAAACGGCATCGATCGGGACATCTCTCAACGGAGATCCGATTACGCTGATCACGCTCTCGCAGCATAGAAACAAATCAGAGCAACACCCGGCTCTGCTCATCACGGCTGGTCTTGACGGGCGGTACTTATCGAGCACAGAAATCGCGATCAGGATCGCCGAGGATTTGGTTGAGAACCATTCCGATCTGCTTCAAGAGATCACGGTCTACATCATCCCGCAAGTGAATCCCGATGGCGCTGCAATGAACTCGGGGACGGTCTACAACGAGCATATTGGGAACGCGCGATCCACAGATGACGACCGAGACCGGGCAGCGGATGAGGACGGCCCAGATGATCTCAACGGCGATGGGTTGATCACTATGATGCGGAGACTTAACCCACCATTAAATGATCCTGCGACCCACCTCCAAGATCCTGAGAATCCTTTGCTCAACATCGAGCCGGATCCGAAGGAAGATCATCGTGCGACCTTTACGCTCTATCCAGAAGGTCTCGACAACGATCTGGACGGATCTATCAATGAAGACGGCGCTGGTAGCGTTGATCTTGATTCAAACTTCATGCACCGCTGGCCCGAGCATCAGAAGGGGGCGGGCAAGTATCCGTTATCCGAGCCGGAATCACTCGCGCTCGCGGAGTTTGTGCTTTCGCATGACAACATCGTGATGGCATTGACGATTGGGCGCCATGACAACCTCGTCAATCAACCCGATGCGAAAGCGAAGGACATCACTGGGACAGCACCCAAGGCGATCGACGCGAAGGATGCTGGTCTCTACAAAGCAATCGGCGAGATGTACACCGAGATCACAGGCATCAACGCAGCTCCGAAAGAAGAGATCGCGGGGAGCTTCCATGCTTGGCTCTACGCACAGCGCGGGATCCCAAGCTTTGCGGTAGTGCCTTGGACTAGGCCTGCACCTGAGGGTACGGAATCAGAGTCCAAGAATGATGACTCAGAATCCACAACCCAAACTCCAGCTATTGAAGGCAATGGATTAACCCCTTCGGGTGTGGGTGACATCAGCATGGAAACGCTTGATGAGCTCAAAGCCGCGTATGAGGCGCAGACGGGCGAGTCTGTGGATGAATCCATGATCGCGAACATCACTCCCGAGATGGTCGAAGGATTCGCGGCTCAAGCGGGAATTGAAGTCCGAAGAGTTGTCGAAGGAACCCCCGCTGGTGAACCGACTCCAGCCAAGGGATCAAAGAAGAAAGCTCAGAAGAAGAGCGACGACCAGAAATGGCTTGACTACTTTGAACAAGCGGATATTGATGGATTTGTGGAGTGGGAGCCGTACGAGCATCCAACGCTCGGGAGTGTTGAGATCGGTGGTTTCTTGCCGCACGCGAGGATCAATCCTCCAGCCTCGGAGCTTGATCCAATCGCTCAGCGTATGACAGCGTTTGTGGTCAAGCTGATCGAATCTAGGCCGGTTCTGAACACCGTCGGCCCTGAAGTCAAAGAACTCGCATCGGGGGTCTACGAGATCCGATTCTCTGTGACAAACGAGGGCAAAGTCCCTACGACCACAGCACATTCCCGATCATCCAAGTCTACAAAGCCGACGATTGTTCGACTCTCCAGCGAGGTTGACCAGATCATAACCGGACAGCGTGTGTCACGAGTTTGGGGGATCGATCCGCACGGCGGACGATCGGATCATCACTGGATTATCCGCACAAACAATATCAACAACGAACGCATCGAGATCATCGATCCACGCTTCGGGAACCGCACAATTGAGCTAGGACGATAATCATGAAAACAAAATCCACTACTCAAAAATCATTCAGTGTCGCAACAGTATTGGCGGCGGTCGGACTCTGCAGCCCGCTTGCACATGCACAACAACAAGTGCCTTCTGAGATCGATGTCTCTTGGAACCGGTTTTATGATGCCGACGAGATGAACACGATCATCAAGGATCTCGTCAATGCGTATCCAGAACTGCTGACGCTGGAATCGCTCGGCAAGAGCGAACAGGGTCGCGATATGTGGCTCGTAACGCTCAACAACCCCAAGACCGGTCCTGCATCAGAAAAACCAGCGATGTATATCGACGGCAATGTCCATGGCAACGAAATCCAAGCAACGGAAACCGTTCTCTACTCCATCTGGTACCTCACCAAAAGTTACGGCAAGGTCGATCAACTCACCGAACTCATGGACCGTGTCGCGTTTTACTTTGTCCCATCACAGAACCCAGATGGTCGCGCGGAGTGGTTTGCCAACCCCAACTCCCCACACTCCGCACGAACCGGACAGCGCCCAACTGACAACGACTATGACGGGCTGTACGACGAAGACGGCCCAGAAGATCTCGACGGGGACGGCAGCATCACACAGATGTGGAAACTGGATCCCAACGGGAACTACCGACGCAATGATTTGGACCCTCGGATCATCGAGCGTGCACCTGAAGGGACACAGGGAACCTTGACCCGCCTTGGGTCAGAAGGCATCGACAACGATGGTGACGGTCGGATCAACGAAGATGGCCCAGGCGGATACGACATGAACCGCAACTGGGCAAGCGATTGGCAACCCAACTACATCCAGTACGGTGCGGGACAGCGTCCGTTTGATAGTCCTGAAACCAACTCGATCGCGCAGTTTATTCTCGATCACCCCAACATTGCTGCAGGACAGAGCTACCACAATACCGGAGGCATGATCCTGCGTGGACCTGGAGCGAAGTACCTCGGAGATCTCTATCCATCGGGTGACCGACGCGTCTATGACAAACTCGGGAGTGCTGGGGAGGACCTGCTCCCCTACTACGACTACATGGTCATCCATGCGGATCTCTACACCGTCCACGGCGGATTCGTGAACTGGCTCGCGGAAGGTCTCGGGATCGTGAGTTTCACCAATGAACTCTGGACAAACTCGCGGATGATGCCTGACCCGGATCGTGAGTTCACTCCAGCTGAGCGGATGCACTGGCAAGACAGGATGCTCTTCGGTCAGACATTCACTGACTACACCGAATACGATCACCCTGAGCACGGGAAAGTTTTGATCGGAGGCGGGACGAAGTATTCATCGCGGGTCACCCCGCCGTTCATGCTTGAGGAGGGGTGCCATCGGAACTTCGCGTTCACGATGTTCCACGCTCAGCAGATGCCTGAGCTCTCGTACAAATGGATTGAGTGCAAAGAACTCGATCAGGGACTCTGGCAAGTGACTGTCGAGATCGAGAACTCCAAACTCATCCCGACTCGCATGCAACTCGCGCAGAGGAAGAATATCGGTCTGCCTGATCTTCTCGAGCTTTCCGGCGCAGAAGTGGTGCTTTCAGGACGGCTCTCGGACCGATTTGATCGCACACTAGACCCTGTCGAGCATCGGCCTGCAAAGATCTTTGTGAACGAAGGCATTGGGAGCGAAGATCTCTCAACCTTCCGTTTCCTAGTACAAGGATCGCAAGGCGAATCCATCACGCTGAGTTATACCGCTGAGAAGGCGCGGGATATCGAAGTCAGTTTCAATCTCTCCGATGGAGTTGTCAATCTCGATTAGTCGATCAGTGGACTTCCCAAGACTCGTTCCCGGTTACGAGTGCCTGCAGATCCATGTTCCGACCATCCTGCTTGGATGCCTCGACTTGGCCATGCAGCATCTCGTTGTAGGTCGGTTTCGACGGATCAGCATGAAGCACACCGATCGGCTCTGGGAACTCCGGATGAGCCATCTGTGAGTAGATGTACGCGAGGGTCATATCGGTCTCGTCGTGGACGAGCAGGTCAGCGCTCCCGATCCCGTCTTCGCCGATCGTGACCACAGTCGGACGGGTACCCTGGAGTTTGATCCCCTTGTTTCGTTCCGCGCCGAAGATCAAAGGCTTGCCGTGCTCGAGTTCGATTGTGGTCTCGGCGCGGGTGTCTTTTTGTGATGCGTACCACCACGCTTTGTGATTGAAGATGTTGCAGTCTTGGTAGATCTCAACAAAGGAAGTTCCCTTGTGTCCCATTGCACGCTTGATGAGTTGATCGAGTCCCTTCATGTCAACATCGATCCCACGCGCGATGAACGAGCATCCCGCTGCGACAGAGATCGCGACAGGATTCACAGGGTAATCGATCGATCCAGCGGGAGAGGTTGGGGAGATCTTTCCTGTCTCGCTGGTTGGTGAGTACTGCCCTTTGGTTAGGCCGTAGATCTTGTTGTTGAGGAGGAAGATCGAGATGTCCAGGTTCCGGCGCATCGTGTGGATCGTGTGGTTCCCACCGATCGAGAACAGGTCTCCGTCTCCAGAGACCACATTGACCGCGAGGTCGGGGTTTGCCGTTTTGACCCCTGTCGCGACGGCGAGTGCGCGACCATGGATGGAGTGCATGCCGTAGGTTTCCATGTAGTATGGGAAACGCGCGGCGCAACCGATGCCTGAGATAAAGACAACATCTTCCTTCTTGCGACCTATGTCAGGCATGGCCTTACGCATCGCAGAGAGAACGGCGTAATCGCCGCAGCCTGGACACCAGCGGACATCCTGATCGGTCGTGAAGTCCTTCGCGGTGTACACGGGGAGTTGTGTGTCTTTGGATTCGAGTGTGCTCATGACTTCATCGCCTCCTCGATCTCTTCGACCAGAGTCCCGACTTTGAATGGCTGCCCCTTCACGATGTTGATCCCAACGGTATCAATCAAGAACTTCGATCGGATCAGGACACTGAGCTGACCAAGATTGATCTCTGGGATGATGATCCGCTTGAATGATCGCAGGACTTGCTCAGTGTTTGAAGGGAATGGGTTCAAGTACTGCAGGTGTGCGCTGCTGACTTGGTGGCCCTTGTTGCGGAGTTCACGCACTGCTGTGGTGATCGAGCCGTAGGTGCCTCCCCATCCCAGCACCAGTGTGTCTCCAGACTCCGCTCCATCAACTTCCAGCAATGGGATCGAATCAGCAGCACGAGCGACCTTCTCCGCACGCGTACGGACCATCGCGTCGTGGTTGTCGGGATCATACGAGACATTCCCGGTTTCGGCCTCTTTCTCCAAGCTCCCAACACGATGCTCAAGACCCTCCGTACCTGGGATCGCCCATTTGCGTGCGAGCGTTTCTGGGTTGCGTTCATAAGGCAGGAAGGTGTCTCCTGTCACATCATCGAGCGTTGGGTGGCTGATCTCGATCTCAGGGATCTGCGAAACATCAGGCACTTTCCAAGGTTCCGCACCGTTCGCGATGTATCCATCCGAAAGATAAATCACAGGACACATGTACTCGACCGACAAGCGGACCGCTTCGATGGCCATATTGAAACAATCGGACGGACTCCGAGGTGCCACCACAAGCACCGGACTTTCGCAGTGACGACCAAACATCGCTTGGAGCAGATCAGCTTGTTCTGTTTTGGTAGGTAATCCAGTCGCAGGACCAGCACGCTGGACATCAACCACGACAAGCGGGAGCTCGAGCATCATCGCGAGCCCCAGTGCTTCGCCTTTGAGAGCGAGTCCGGGTCCGGAGGTCCCCGTCACACCAATATCTCCCGCGAAGCTCGCGCCGATCGCGGTACAGACCGCTGCGATCTCGTCTTCCGATTGGATGGTCTTGATCCCGAACCGTTTGAGATTCGCCAGTCCATGCAAGACATTCGACGCCGGCGTGATCGGATAACTCGCGTAGGTGAGCGACTTTTGGGCTTTCTGCGCCGCCGTCACCAATCCGAGGACGGTTGCTTCGTTGCCGCTGATCTGTCGGTAAAGACCTGGCTCTTGTTTCGCGGCTGGGACTCGGTAACGAGACGCGAAAAGCTCGGTAGTTTCACCGAAGTAGTACCCCGCTTCCAGAGCACGGATATTGATCTCCGCGATTTTGGGAAGCCCCTTCTTCTTCTCAAACTTCTGGATCAAGTACGATTTGGTCGTGTCGACCGGACGCTCGTAGAGCCAGTAGACGATCCCCAACGCAAACATGTTTCGGCACTTATTGACATCTTTCGCGCCCATCCCAGAATCTGCGAGCGATTCCTTGGTCATGCGTGACATTGGGACCTTGACGAGGTTGTAGGTACTCGCGATTTGTTCATCTTCGAGTGGGTTGTATCCATCCGGATAGCCGCACTTGGAAAGATTGCCCTTCGTGAACTCGTCCTCGTTGACGATGACGATCCCTCCCGGCTCAACATCAGGGAGGTTCACCTTCAGTCCTGCAGGGTTCATCGCGACGATCGCGTTGACGCGATCGCCGGGTGTATAGATGTCGCTGCTTGAGAACTGGAGCTGGAATCCTGAGACGCCGAAGGTGGTCCCTTTGGGAGCGCGGATTTCAGCCGGGAAGTCTGGGAAGGTCGCGAAGTCGTTCCCGAAGAGCGCCGAGGTTTCAGTGAACTGACCACCGGTGAGTTGCATGCCGTCGCCGGAGTCGCCGCAGAAGCGGATCACAACGGTTTCGAGGGTGGAGGTGGGTTTCTCTATTATCTGGTCAGAAGGCATGGGAGCCGCGCCTTTGGAGAGAGGATTGGGGCTCGGCTCCAACAGAACCGAATCGTACTCTATTTTAGGCCTTCACCTTTGGATCAACAGGGATTCTTCACAATCGGAATCAGATGATTTCCAGTGCTACTCTTCCTGTTGCTGCGATTCTGTAAGATCCTGTTGCGGATCGGAATACGCATGATCGATTCAAACCCACAAGACACCCAGTCCACATGCTCCTGACCGCACGAAACTTGATCAAGGCGTACCCTGCAAACCTGCTGTTTGAGGGGATCGGGATAACTGTTCACGAAGGTGAACGGATCGGACTCATCGGTCCCAACGGCTCTGGGAAATCGACCCTTCTCAAGATCCTCGCAGGGATCCTCGAACCTGATGACGGCGAAGTTGTCCGGAATCGTGGATTGCGTGCCGTGTATGTTGAGCAGGATGACCGATTTGCTGACGACGCGACCCCATTATCCGTGGTTCAGGAGAGTCTGGATCATTCTGATGACTCGGGAATGGATCCAGCGACCAGAGCATCGATCACCCTCACAAAGCTCGGATTTACTGATCTTGATCGATCCGTCGGCACCCTCTCAGGAGGTTGGCGGAAACGACTCGCGATTGCGAAGGCGCTCGCGCAGGATCCCGAACTCTTGATGCTCGATGAGCCGACCAACCACCTCGATCTTGAAGGCGTGCTTTGGCTTGAACGATTCGTACAGCAGGTTTCCTGCGCGATCGTGTTCGTCACCCACGATCGGCGATTCCTCGAAAACACCGCAACCCGAATCATCGAACTCTCCAAGGCGTATCCCGGAGGATCATTCGAATCCGAAGGCAACTACACAGAGTTCGTCAAACGCAAAGACGCGTTCCTCGAAGCACAGCAAGCAGAGCAAACCAGCATCGCGACCAAGGTCCGGCGCGATACGGCTTGGCTCAATCAAGGGATCCAGGGTAGACAAACCCGAAACAAGACGCAGGTCCAAGCCGCGGCTGCTCGACGCGAACAACTCAAAGCGACTAGCGATCGAAATGCGGCACCTACGCGCACGGCTTCATTCGCGTTCCACTCAACCAATCGGAAGACAACCAAGCTCCTAACGCTCGAAGGTGTTTCCAAATCGATGGGCGACAAGCAACTCTTCGATTCGCTCAGTCTCACGCTCACTCCAAAGCAACGCATCGGACTCCTCGGCGTCAACGGCTCAGGAAAAACAACACTCATGCGTTTGATGTCCGGAGATCTGCTGCCCGATTCAGGTTCGATCATGCGTGCAGATGATCTGCAGGTGGTCACATTCAGTCAACATCGAGAAACCCTGAACCAGAACCACACGCTGCAAGAAGCACTGTGCCCCTACGGCGAGACTGTCAACTATCACGGACACTCCTTCCATGTCTCTGGATGGGCGACACGATTCCTCTTCAGCAAAGACCAACTCTCCACTCCAATCAAGAACCTCTCAGGTGGCGAGCAAGCACGCGTGCTGATCGCAAATCTCTCCCTGCTCCCAGCAGATGTACTGCTCCTCGACGAACCCACCAACGACCTCGACATCCCTTCGCTCGAAGTCCTCGAACAATCACTCATGGAGTTCACTGGATCGATCGTGCTCGTCACCCACGACCGATTCTTGCTCGAACGCATCTCCACCGAATATCTAGCACTCAACAACGAGGGTGATGCGAAGTGGTTCGCCTCGATCGAGCAATGGCAGAAAGCATCCAAAGCCGCAGCCACTCAAGCGACTACAAAGGCTCCGAGTTCGAACACAGAAAAGAAAGCTCAGAGCACAACCAAGCCTACTACGAAACTCTCCTACAAGTACCAACTCGAGTTCGACGGTATGGAAGATGCAATTCTCGAAGCTGAGACCCGTGTCGAGGAACTCGAGGCAGAAGCGGCTGATCCGGCACTTGTTGCAGATCATCAGCGGGCGACCGAAGTCTATTCCAAACTCAAAGATGCACAAGCCCATGTCGCCCAGCTGTATGCACGATGGTCGGAGCTTGAAGCGATGCAAAGCGGAGCATGATCAGAGATCTGCATCGTCCCTAGACATCATTCCTGCATGAACTTGTGGTTTCAAAGCTCGCCTGTAGTTGTTGAAGCGTGCTGAATGAAGAGTTACGCTTCAGATTTGAATCAAGTGTACAACGATCAAGCACAGCATATATAAAGGACTCGCAAATGAATGCAAGTCCTTTAGTGTCTAGCAATGATGGTGGGCAAAACTAATTGGCTGACGCGAGCGAGTTTTCTATCCTGAGTTATAGATGATCACTTCAAAGTGATGGCTGAAAAGTCACAGCCGATTCTGATCACGAACACCCTGATGAATACTGCGACAGAAACGCGGAGACATCAAAGAAATCAAAGAGACCATTGCCATCGAAGTCCGCGGATGGATCTTGATCCGCATACCCGGCAAGAAATGCCGAGATATCAAAGAAGTCCAGCAATCCGAACGGCATCGCTAAATCCGCATTGCAGGTGACCACGAGCCGGAGCGAATCGGTATTGGACTCGACCCGCATGATCAACGGAGATACATCCGGGAGATCAATCGAGTCAAATGATTCATCGATGGTCCATTCGCCGGTATCGTCGCCGCCGAGGACGGTCATCGCGTCGCCAGCGGTTGGTTCATAGCTATCAGGAAGCGTGACCTGGAGTGTGCCTCCGAGTGTTGCGGTGCCATGCCCGCGAATCGCTCCATCTGCTTCGTCAGTGTCCGGATCGAACTCGACATTGAGCGTGTGCTCCGCCCCAGTCACGATGTCGAAATCTTCCGCCGTGACATCTACTCCCGAACGCAGGAAGAGATGGCCGGAATGGTCTACTTCTCGTAGTGTGATCGCTGATCCAATGAGTTCAATCTTTCCGGTTCCAATCGTCTCAATTGTTCCGCCATGGACGGTTGTCGGACTGTCACCAACCAACCGAATAGACCTTCCATTGGCTTCGAGGCGTCCCGCTGGATATGACCCGAATGGGTACTGTTGTAAGTACAAGCCATCGAGTTCAATGGTTCCTCCGGATTCCGTACCGATCGTCCCATTGTTGCGTAGTTCTTGATATCCTACAATTCGCATCGGCCCTGAAGACCAGTCGGCCAATATTCTACCTCTGTTTGTAAACGGACGAGTGATCTCACCATAACCAGCCAATGTTCCGTTCGTACCAATTGAGATCCCATATGTTGCGGGCAAAATCGATCCGCCAAAGAATCGTACTTCGCCATCACTGATGACCAATGATCCAGCAAAGTCACTTGTATTCGATGCGCGAAACACTGCGAACCCGGTGCCTCTCTTGATGATCCCGTGGCTACCAAACGGACTTTCAAGATGACCAAGGAATGTAAAGCTCTCATCCGTCTCACCGATCTTCAACGAAGTATGTGAAGGAATCTCTACCGTCCCCGACCCCTCGATGATCGGCACACTCAGATCCTCAAGGACTAAAAATGTCCCGAGCGAGTACACCTCGACCTTTGAGGCGCCTCCAACGGCTGAATCCGTAAGCCCGAGCGTGCCTTCCGTGATTACAATCGAGGTGTTAGTGAGATCGTTCGTGCCAACAAGATCTTGTCTACCAGTACCAGTCTTGGTGATCCTGTTGTTACTTTCAAGGCTGCCGCTGAAGACGCCATTTGCATTCCCATTCCCAAAGATGACCCTTGAATGCTCGCTCAGTTCAATGGCCCCCTCCCCTTCAATTGCTCCAATCGTATATGGGCTAGCACCACCGAACTCGACTCGATCTGATGGCTGATCAACACATAGGGTCATTGTTGAGTTGAGCCCAGAGAAGTTGAGGTGGATTTCTCCGCCGCTCGCCTCCATTTTACCTGAGAACTCATTGAAAATGTCGCTTGTGGTTGGGGACGACGCACTCAAAAATCCTGGCCCAACAACCCTCAGCACTCCATCACCACTCATGCTGGATGTGCTATAGAGCGAACCGTTTTCCGTCTCGAGGACATACCCATTGGTATCGATACCCCCTCGAATATCTAGCCGTCTTGGGCTCGCGTCCGTAGCCAGCCGAAGCATAGTGAGCTCGCTCGATCTGACCAGTGACGAATCAATACTCCCAGTATTCGCCTCAAGCGTGCCCTCTGAGATGACCCATTCGTCTTGACTGTCAGACCCGATCCCTGTCACGCTGAGTGTGCCTTGCCCGATTTTTTGTGTCACTCCGCCGGTTTCAAACTGAGTGAGCTTCACTGTGTCAGGCGTGTTTGTATCCAGAATGCCATTCCCAGGAGCAGAAACTGGGATCGAAACCGTCATCCCTTCATTAAACTGCAGGCTGCTAAAATTACCCATCTCCACTGAGTTCGAAACAGCACCAAGATGCCAACTCTTTGAGATCACCAACTTCGTACTGTCACCGAGTTCAATCCCACCGGTAATTGTATGCGATGGGCGAAAGCTTGGTCTTAACTCAACATCTCCATACGCAACTCGCAGGCCTGTCGTCCCTGCAAGCGGCGTCTCCAAGATTAATGGGTAGGAGCGTTGGCTATAGATATAACATTTTTCGCCGGGTAGGCTCGTCCTCAGACGCAAGGGTGATCCTGTAATCCGAACAATTCCGGTAGCGGAGTTTAATCGGTGGATACTAGAAACGCTCAGGTAGTCAATCAGATTGTTATCTGCAACGCAATCGCCACTTTGGGCGAACTCGAACACCAAATGATTTTTTGCCTCCGGGTGGTGATGTGGCCGGTTAAAGTCTTCCCAGTTCGAATAATCACTCATTGAACCGGTCTCAGGCGCACCATTGGGGTTCCACCACCGATAGTGAGCTTCAGGCTGAGCAGATGCCGAGGAGACGGCTAATCCTGTGAAGAGCATCAATGCAGCTTTCAGGAGTCGCGTAGAGCTTTGGCTCTTGGGCTCAGATTCTCGGTTTTCGAGTCGAATAGCATCATTTTGCATAGCAGTCTCCTTTTTCTGTTAATCAACTCCCTACTCCTATGAAGTATCACGAGATCGGGAGACACTTTGCGCAATCAAATTTGAAAAATATGGCCCGTGATCATCCAGACAGGATGAGGTCATCCGGCATATACCGGTTTCACTGCAAATTAAGTGCTCTGGAAGCGACTCGAGCTTGCTGCAGTCTTGGATAGGCTTTTTCGGAAACTTCGAGCACGAATACGCCCATAAGTTAAGCACTTCTTACTGAAATGCTTATCTTGTGATTTGATCAAGAATATACGGATCCTTGATCTCGTTATCGCGTGCGAGCAACAAGACTTTCGAGAGAACCTCGGCAGACTTTGGATCATCATCGGCAAAGGGAAGGAATATCCGGCCACGGTGCTGACTATGAACGGCCACGATGAACATTGCTTTTCCGGGAAGCACAGATGTAGAAGCACTCCCCAGATGTACCGAATAGGTCGCCCGGGTACCATCGATGATTGCATGATGATCCTTGACCTGTACATTATTCAATCCAAGAAGGATACATGTTTCTCTCAAGAGGGATGCTCGCATTTCAACAGTTGATGCTGATGCTTCAGGATCCACTCCTCCAGCGTGTGCAACACTGACGACAAGATCAAGATCACGCATTGCTTCACTGAATATACGATCAGGAATTTCACCCATCGCAATATGCTGCTCTTTATCCCCTTTGCGTTTAAATGCAACACCTTCGAGCGTTAAACCTTCGACTTCTGCAGGTGTGTAAAAATGCTCTTGGAACCAAAGCTCTGCAATTAACTTTTCATCATGAAATACCTTGCGAACCCCTTCTTCAGGAGAATGGATCCACTGACGCCCCTTGAGCAACGCGAGAGCTTGTCGAGGGTTCACTTGATGCCCGGCATATCGAGTTGTCATATCACAGTGATCAAGCTCAGACTTTGTCTTAGGATATACCTCTCTAAAGACTTGTTTGAATGGCTGGATGCGCTCGGCTTCGAAGCAATCGCGTTGCCAATCATTCCAGCTTCCAGTGTTGAGTAAATCAATAGGGTGTGCAACCCGTAACTTGTCCGAGTTTCCTACCGGCTCTAGTCCTCCATCAATGCTTCGTAAGAGTTGTCCTGATTTTTCTGGATATCCGATGAGTTTGCCGTCGCCGATGAAAACTAACCGTTCAATCATCGGTCTGAGAATTGGATGGGCTGCGAACTCTTTGAGCTCGGCCCTGGAGAACTCATCACCTCTGCACATGGATTCCTCAAGTGATATACGCATCCGGGATCGCTGCTTACGAAGTTCGGTGACTCGAGAACGCAAATGGGTGATCTGTTCATTCTTCCTGAGTTTGGCAGGTACACTCTTGAGCTTCTTGCCCTTCTTTAGCACAGTTAACTCAGGCTCGCCCGATTCTGTGATTGAAAGAGAAACGCTTGTCTCTTCTACAGTGACAACCACTGGGCCTTTAGCGAGATCAGCAACCGCTTGTGATTCCATAGCCCACTGCAGACGCCTTGGATCACGGAAACCTGCTGTTCTTGCGAGGTTCTGCATCGCAATTGCGACCGACTTCCCCTCGCTCGCTTGGCGTTGACTTCCAAACTGACGGCTTTGACGCTTGAACTCTTGGATTTGTGTATAGCGAGTAAGCAACTCATTCTTCGCATCTGATTTTTTCTTCGGCAAAGGGATCAAACCGAGTGCGCGGACAGCGTCCTGATGCCGCTTGTCATGAATTCGTAAAAGGAGTTCATCCTCATCTAAGCGATGAAGCATTGCATCGGCAAAGAGCTGCGCTCGCTTATGCCCTCCACTGTTCGAGGCATACTTCGCAGGCTTTTGCAGCTTCGTCCATCCATCTTCACCAACGAGTTCAATCACTTGAGTAAACCATCGGACATCTACAGCCCCTTCTTCCAGATCCTCGGAGTCGAGTTCGGTTCGCTCATTAATCTGAGCCGCCCAGATTTCTCGAAAGTCTTGATTCCGCCAATAATCATTCTTTTTCGTGTGTGCGTGAATCCACCACACGGCTTCCTCAAGGCCGTCTATCCCGAGGGCATACTCTGCATGCGATGCCCATTGAGGAGCAAACATGACGAGTTCAAGCAGCCGCGTTTCCTGAAGTCCTGATGATTGATAGAGCCGGGAGAATAATTTTGGCGAATCGTCCTCTGTTGGATTTGTTACCGAGATGAGCCGGCTGTATGAATATGCTCTGGTAGGATCCCCCCACTGGTCTTGACGAACAATCTTGTCTTTCCCTAAGGCAACAGCGAAATCGAAGAATACTTTGGCGCCACCTGAGAAACGAAGCGATGCGGCCGGATGACTGGCTGGCATAAGCATTTCACCACGCGTGAGTTCCAATGCGACAATGCGATTCCGCATTTCATCAACTGATCGAGTTAGCTCTGTTCTGTCGCCGATTGCCTTATGCGTTTTGAAACCTGTCAGTTCATTGATTGGGCCCAATATCACGGAGGGACCATATGCGTATCCATCGCGCTTTGGTTGTACTCGCGGATGGAGCATGAGCCAAACAAAGTCTCGATCATTGACCAATCCATTGTCAAAAGCTGCAACGAACTCCTCTACCGTAGGGCCATAGCAATATGGTTCATCCCGATCCAACGCTAGTATCTTGAGCACGCCGAGTTGGATGATGTCATTCTTGGTGAACAAATACTTATGATCAGTGCGGATAGAAGCTTGGACATGTGCCCGTTTTGATACTAAGCCTGTCTCTCGATACCCTCGATCCTCTCGAAGATCTGCTTTTTCTTGGTCACTCATTGCGTCACGAGCGAGTGAGTCTTCGAAGTATTGAACAAGCATTTTTCCAGCGTTCTGTGGTTCTGAAAGGAGCATCAGCCAGGAAACCAATCTCTCAAATCCGTATCGCAACTGCCAAACATATCTTTCTTGGAATGGCTTTGGAAGGAGCTTCATGTACGAATCACCACGATGGATCCATGCCATAGCACGAACCAGCTCTAGTCCATCCGAATCACGCGTTTCCTTTGACCGATTGTCAAGCCAATCCAGCCAAACATCGCATAACGGAAGACGCTCGGCCGCTTCCTTACGGTGATTCTCACTTGCCTTCGGCTTTGGAAACTTCCATCCGGCAGATGAAAGTAGTTCTACGCTCTTCCCCTGATCCCCTAGCTCGCCCTCTTCAAGTTTAACTTCTGTTTCACCATGAAGAATAAACAAATCAGCGATTTCTTTGAGACATTTCTTCGTGGCAGAAGTTTCGATTCGAACACCTACAAACTTCGGTTTGATCGTTGGGCATCGCGACCCCTTTGGGACAAGCCCAAGGCAATCATCAAGGGTAACTACTTCAGTAGCTTCACCAAGAATCCGACCCAGTGTCTCTTTCTGATCTTTGTCAGCGAACACGTCTTCATATGATCGAACTAGTGCCTGCACTTTCTTAGCGGAGCGATTGTTTTCGACTAAATGTGATGCGAGTTCAAGCCCAGCTGCCCGTTTTTTGGCGTTCTTGTCCCCGATCAATATGCCAATGATTTCAACTACCTTGACATCTTTGAGCTTCGACAGTCGACTAATTGCACCTTGACGAAGACTCGCGGCTGTCCGGTGCAAGTTGGACATCAGCAACTCAACTTCGTCTTCCTCGACGGGGAGCTTATCGATCGCCAAGAATGCAGCCTTCTGAACATCTTGACGCGGATCGCAGGTGAGTTGTATAACCGCTGAGCGGGCTTGAGCTGTGAGCTTACTTGGTTTTCGTTTGACCCTCTTCCCATTGACCCAGCTGTGCCCAGTCTCAGCTAGATGATTAATAAGATTGACAACATCCCATGAATCAAGTGCGTGCATATATGGGGTCATGAGATCTGGCGAGCCAGCTGACATTGCCTTGAGAGCCGAAGCGACCACTCGTCGATCGTACTCATACTTTGCCCAAGGCCAAACGATGGGGTCAAGTTTCTTCTTGCGTTTGGGCATTGAGTTGAAGAGAGTACCCAAAGATTGAAACAACTCAGGAGTTACTGAAGTAAACTGGATACGAGCAATGAATGACAACATGGCCATGAGCACGCGCTCATCCTTTTCCTCGTGAGATCGTAATCGTGTCGCTATTCTTTCAACTGACTCTGGTAGTAGAGCGAGGTGTTCGAGAATTTTTACGGCAACGAATCTGCGTTCTGCACATTGATGAACCAACGCCACCTCAGCCTGTTTCACAGCTTCTTGCGCATTCAGATACGCGCTGACCCATAGCGCAAGATAAGCCTCGGCTGGCTTAGCGGATTCGATCGCCTGCAATCTCGCTTTTTCGTCATCTAAATACAAGCAGAGTGAATCAATACCATCGTGAACAACTTTACTGCTTCCACTGGCCCATTGCATACCGAGCCACGCATCGAATGCACGAACAGTAGCACTGAAACGCGCTAAATCATGTTCACGAATGATGCCCAGCATATATCGAAATGCTTCTGGATTGGCCCCGTCGATTGCCTCCAGTATTGACTGGCGTAAGCCCTCCTGTCGCTGAGCAGCGAGCAATAATTTAGCGATGACTTCCCAATCATCACGCTGATTTGAGTTGAGCATCGCAGAGATGACATGATGCCCCATATCACCAATTTCATGATCACCATTGATCGAGTCCACAAGAACGCTTCGTACACGATCAGCATCATCACCGCCTTGTCGTAGGACAGTGGCGAGCAACCAACCGATATGTGCCTTGGGCTCATTGGAGTACATCTTGAGATGCTGCGACCAAGCCGCGACCCATTCAATGTCTTCCTTGTAGCCGGCGAGCGAGTCACACAGTGAGAGGAAGAAACGAGCCCGATTGGCATCGACACTCTCAGCTCTATCTGGTGCACGAAAAGGAAATCGTATGTAGCCATGTTGATATGGGCGATCGCCTGCAGTTTGCCACGCTTGCTCAATATGCAGTGCCATCTTCGGGAACAATGAGTCCCAGAGCTTCAGCCTTCGTTTCTCATCGATCTTACTGAAGTACTTTATCGTTCGCTGCTGTCGGTCATCATTCTCGATATGACGGTAGCCATCTCTTTTATGGTCAACGATCGATCTCAACTCATCTCGTGCCTTGCCGGGTGTTCGAATCAGTTTCTTTATTTGAGCGTCGATCCATTTGACATCACGAGCGTCTTCGGCTTGTTGCTGTAGATTTTCTCGATCCACTGTATACTCCGAGTTGTTTATGCCCCAGCCAAAAAGACAAGGCGGATAAATGTAATATGACTCGTTGGACTTAGCTGGACAATCTCATCAAGACATTTCCGTTCGACTTCATCGATAACTACAAGGTATAGCCCATCAATAAACCCCATCAGGGCAGCCCCAACAGCCTCTTCGACATCCACAGAATGGGGAATGCTCTTGTTTGCAGGATCGATTTTCCCTAAAACTATCCCACGGTCTATTTGCGACTTGCTCAGTACTCGATCAAACTGCAACTGCTCCTGCCGACGATCAAACTTGGCAACTTCGCTATGTACGATGTGCTCAATGATTTTACGGAGTGTTAAATCATCCCCATCACCAATCTCAGATGGAGGGGGCACACTGAAATCCGCGAGCAGCGGCTTCCGTTTACCAAGCAATCTCGTTGAAACAACAATGGACAAGAAAACAACTCCCTATAGAACGACAAAACCGATCTATGGTATGTTATGGCATTTTCTTTAGGATTGTGGCGCACGATAGAGTCAATAGTGATTATCATAGCATCAGAACACAGTTCTACTGCGACTCAAAATTTCCAATACTTGCTCAAACAATCCGGACTGTATTCAATCCCCGATCGAGTTCTTTCGATTGAATCTTGATCTGCAAAAACTGCTCGATCACGAATGCATTTGTCTCCGAATGAGGAGTCAGAGCACATGTCCTGAACTCCCCCACTCCTGCCATCGCAAACGGGAGCATAAGTTGATCAGCGAGATGACTCCATACTGGTACACCCTTGTGCAAGTAATGATGGACTTGTGCCGCCGTTGATTTGGCCACACGCTCAGCGGATCGTCCGCGCTCGCCGAATCCAGTAAAGACCTCGGTTACATGCTCACTCTGTATCTCGATGCTGAGCACATTCCCAGGGCCTACTGAATCAGCGAGTTGCTCGATGCAAAGCGAGTCCTGCTCCCATTCAAGATTCTTAGCGATCACATCCAACTCTCGTTTTGCAATGTCAGTGGATAGTCCAGCGACTGTAGCAGTCGCTGTCTGTGCGACAATATCACCACGCTCCACGATTGACACTGGCGCAAGTTTCTTTACCGGATCAATTTCAACCCGGATCCGTCCTCCTCCAGCGGGGTAAAAACCATGTCGCTCGATCTCAACACGCACACGCGGCCCCATTCGTTCGATGATTGGCAGGAACGACTTGCAAAGAAAATCGACACTGGGCGCGTGGGTATTGTGCGTCCCGCCCTCGATCATCACCACCGATGGCGCAGAAGCGATCATCAACGCGGGAAGAATCGTTTGAAGCACAAGTGTTGTGCTCCCAGCCGAGCCGATGGCGAAAGAATACTCTCCGCTCTGGACTGGTCCTGGTCGAAACTCTACCTTGGACGATCCGAGTTCTGCTCCCGTGACCTTTGCACCACATACGGCGGCTGCTGCTTTGACCGCGGTGAGGTGTTGGCGCAAAAGCCCCGGCTTCTGACGGCCGGAGCGAATTTTCTCGATGCAAAAAGGGCGAGCAGTCACCATCGAGAGTGCCAAAGCACTTCGAAGGATCTGCCCGCCGCCTTCGCCTGTTGAGCCATCAATATGAATCATGAATGTAACCTCTCAACTAGTCGTCGGCTTTGTCGCCGTCCTTAATAACAAACTTTGCGTCCAAGCGGGCGACCTCGCTTGCGAGGCCTGCAGTTTTGACTGACTTCAGTACTTCCTCGAAGTCTTTGTATGCCGCAGGTGCTTCGTCGATCGGGTAGTTTCGACAGTTCGAGAGGATATCTCGGTCTGCGAATGATTGATCGACGACCTTCTGGTCCAAGTCTCGCTTCGCGCCGGTTCGTGACATTGCTCGTCCTGCACCGTGGTTGACGCTGTAGCACGAGAGCGCAGCGCCGGCGTCGGCGACCATGACTGCGGATCCGTCCTGTGGATTCCCTGGGAGCAGGATCGGGTGTCCGGTCTCTGCGAAAGGGGTGTCCTTGAGGCCGTGGTGACCTGCAGGGAAGGCGCGGGTGGCGCCCTTGCGGTGGACCCACTCCATGCGATCATTGACAACTTCTTGGCGTGCGATGTTGTGGCTGATGAAGTACACCAGTCGGCCATCGATGCCTGGGAAGATCTCTTGGAACGCGTCGAGTACGAGCGCGTTAATCAACAGGTGATTGACGGTCGCGAAGTTTGCTCCCAGTGACATATCGTCGATATAAGAATCTGCTTCGGGAGTTCCGAGCGGTGCGCAGACGAGGTTTCGGTCACCTCCAGGGAGCGGGATATCCCACTTCGCAAAGTGATCCTGCAGAGTACGAAACTGTCCTGATGCGAGATCGTGACCGAATCCGCGTGATCCGCAGTGCGAGAGGAAAGCGACGCCGCCGTCGCGGAGTCCGAAGACTTCTGCGACTTTCTTGCTGCGGTCTGACTCTCCAACACGGACGACTTCGCATTCACCGAAGTGATTTCCTCCGCCGTAGGAACCGAGCTGGCGCATCTTTCCTGCGAAACGCTCTCCGAAGCGGAGACGCTTTCCGGTATTGAACTGCGGATCGTTGCAGAGGATATCGAGACGAGCGCGGAGCGCATCGTGGGAGCCGTCGTGTCCGACATGTGTGCTGTCTTCGCAGCGATCTGCCCACTCTGGTGGGATCCCGAGTTGGTTGCATACATCCTCCGATGCGCCCTCGGCGACCAGCTGGCGTCCGAGTTCCTCGGAGACAGGACGAGCCTTCTTGACATGGCGCTGACCCCGACCGGTTCCCGTTGGGGTCCGCTCGCAGATCGCTTCGATGAGTGCGCGGCGAGTCTTGCGATCCACAATCGCGTCCTCGTCGATGTCGACTGCGAGGAGGCTCATGGAACACTTAATGTCCACGCCGACCGGTCCTGGGTAGATGTGCGAAGGGGAAGACATGACGCAACCGACGGGGGCGCCGTATCCGACATGAGCGTCTGGATTGAGGACAACCTGTGAGACGCCTGGCGCCATTGCGGAGTTGATCGCTTGCTGCAAGCAGGGCGCATCGAATGTCTTTCGGATTGATTCGGTTCCGATCACAGTGACCGGCTTCTGGTTGTTTGGAAGGGGAAGGATCGCGGTTGCTTCCCCGGTTTCGATCAGCGTTGATTCAGACATTGTGATACTCCTTTGTATTCATATACTCATTGAACGGTGAATGGCGGGGATTGAACCTGCAACATTCGGATTCTGGGACCGATGCTTCTTTCTGTTCGGTTACGAATTCTGTTCTTGAATCGTGTCTCGTCTGCTTTCGCAGACGGGACGCGTGGTTATTGCACTGCCTCACGCTTGATGAGGCTGCTGATCTGCTCGCTCAGATCTCCTTGTCCGAGCACGAAGGTTGCTTCGGTGCCTCGCAGGATTTCCTGCAGGGCTTCAAGTTCCTTCATGCGTGCGAGCACGGGGTTCTGTTCGAGGAGCTTTGCGGTGTTTGCCTGGCTCCGTGCGGCGGCGGTTTCCTCTCGGCGACGGATCAGGTTTGCTTCCGCTTGCTTCTCGGCGACAATGACCTGGTTGAGGATCACCTTCATGTCGCCGGGAAGGATGATGTCTCGGAGTCCGACACCCATGACTGAAACCCCGAACTGGGCTGCGCGGTTTGCGAGCCTGTTTTTGATTTCGCCTCCGACTTCGTCCTTGTCTGCGAGCAGTTTCTCGAGCGAGCGGCCGCCGATGGCAGAGCGGAGTTCGAGCTGTGCTTCTCGGTACAAAGCTTGCGACCAGTCAACGACTTCGGTGACGGCCTTGACGGGATCGGTGACGCGATGGGTCACGACGAGGTTGACCCTGAGGGTTACCTTGTC
Organism: Phycisphaerales bacterium; assembly: GCA_051252395.1. Classification (GTDB taxonomy): domain Bacteria; phylum Planctomycetota; class Phycisphaerae; order Phycisphaerales; family UBA1924; genus UBA1924. The sequence continues at coordinate 589,805 of JBPOFX010000001.1, forward strand.
GGCGGTCATGATCTCTTGGCCTTGGATGTCTTCGACCTGCTCGCGCAGATCGATCGACTTCCAGGTGAAGCTTGGGCCTCCGCGCCAGAAGGTGTAGCGTCCTGCTCCGAGTTGGTCGACGAGCTTGCCGTCCATGAACAGCATGACCTGTTCGTGGGACTCAACTCGAACGCCGGTGAAGAAGCGGATACCTCCTGGGAAGTTCTCGATGGTTTCGAGCTTTGGGTGCTCGAACCGACCTGAGCTGACATCAAAGCGTTCGACGACGATCTCTGCATTCTGAGTCCAGAATGCGTGGACCCCTGCTGAGAGGATCGAACCGAGTCGTCCGTCGATCCAGACCAGCGCACGCTCTGTATCCTTGAGGTCAACGACGCACAGACGCGACGCGATGCGGGGATCGCGGACGAGTGCATTGAGATCGTTGTGCTCGAAACGCGGGGAGAGGGTGTTGATCGTCTCGAACCGATCGCACTTGGCGCCGAACGGCATGGACCATGCGTTGTACTTCCCCTGATCGAGGACTCGGTGGAGTTCGTTGTGACGGAACCACAGTCCGAGTTCATGCTTACGGATTCGGATGGTCTTTCTCATGGCTTGGCTCCTTTCGTTGGGCGTTTGTGCATGAGGCACTTGGTGCAGTTCAAACAAATGCGTCTGACGACTGAGACACCATGATCATTAAATGCGGATTGAAAGCGTCCTCACACGCGTCCACCCAGTTCTTCGGCGGGGCATGGTTTCAGACAGTCCTGGGCGTTCTCGATGCTGCGAGCGCCCCACTGCTTGCGGAGAAGAGTGGTGCGCGTGCTGGGCATGTTGAAGTTCGAGGAGTGTCGGGATCAACCGAGCCTCGGGCTGAGTCATTGGTGCTGATCCAGAGTCATCAAGGTGCGTGCACGAGGATGAGGACTGGATCTGCTGTGTCTGCGTGATTGGCTCACTCTCAATCCACTTCGATAGCCAGAGTTTTGAAGTCTGGAGATATGGGGATTCGAACCCCAGGGCGTAGCCCTTGACCTGTGATGCGTGCGGGACTCGAACCCGCGACCGGCGAGTTTGGTACTCGCTGCTCTAACCAGCTGAGCTAGCGCAACACGCTATGTTCATCGGGAGAACCCATGCCGCGGGACCCATGGACTTCAGAGAAGTTTGAGCCGCTGGACGATGGAACAAAGCGAATGGATGCAGAGGGAATCGAACCCTCAGCCGGGGGGAGATGCAATCCCTCCCCCCGGCGTGGCCAATATGCGATCCTGATTGATCATGGTGTCTCAGTTGTCAGAGAAGCAGCTTGTTGAGCTGAGATACAGCTATGCAGTTGGTGTGCCAAAGATGTCGAAGCTGCTTATTTGCCTCTAATGGTCGTTTTTGAACACTTTGATGACCATGGATATCTATTTATCTATCAAAATATATCGTAATCTATCCGATATAATCGCCTATGGATACACAGAAACGCAAACCAACTGTCGTGATCGGGCTTCTCGGGACGACGCTGGATATCGGCAAGGGGACGAAGCGATGGGAACGCTGGAGGCCGACGGTTTCGCTTTGTCAGCATGAGGACTTTGTGGTCGATCGGCTCGAGCTCATCCATAGCAAACGCGCGACGGCGCTTGCAGAGTTGGTCGAAGCGGATATTCGATCGGTTTCGCCTGAGACGACGGTGGTTCGGCACAGGGTTGAGATGCGTGACGCGTGGGACTTCCAGGAGGTCTACACGAAGCTCCATGACTTTGCACGCGCATATGCGTTTGACACGGATACCGAAGACTATCTCGTGCACATCACGACTGGGACGCATGTCGCGCAGATCTGCAACTTCTTGCTGACTGAAACAAGCTACTTTCCTGCGAAGCTGATTCAGACCTCTCCTCCTCGTGGGAAGAAGGAGGGAGCGGGACGGATTCAGATTATTGATCTGGATCTCTCGAAGTATGATCGGCTCGCATCAAGATTTGAGCGTGAGTACGAAGACGCGGTCGAATCTCTCAAGGATGGCATCGAGACCAGAAACAAAGCATTCAACTCACTCATTGAACGCATCGAGCAAGTCGCCGTACGAACTACAGACCCAATCCTGCTCACCGGCCCCACGGGGGCAGGAAAATCTCGACTCGCAAGTCGAATCTTTGATCTTCGCAAGCACAGGCACCTAGTGACCGGCCATCTCGTCGAAGTCAACTGCGCCACCATTCGTGGCGATTCGGCAATGTCCACGCTCTTTGGACACAAAAAGGGCGCGTTCACCGGCGCTGTGACTGATCGCCCTGGACTCCTTCGTAGGGCGCATGGCGGAACGCTCTTCTTAGATGAAATCGGCGAGCTGGGTATCGATGAACAGGCCATGCTCCTGCGGGCGATTGAAGAGAAGCGATTCACCCCTCTCGGCTCGGATGTCGAAGTATCAAGCGATTTTCAGCTCATAGCGGGAACAAACCGAAACCTAATCGATCATGTTCGCCAAGGCTTATTCCGCGACGATCTACTCGCACGGATCAATCTTTGGACATTCGAGCTCCCGGCATTACGCGATCGCCCCGAGGATATCGAGCCCAATATCGAGTTTGAACTTGAACGACTCTCCCAAAGCCGAAATCAACGAGCGAGATTCAGCAAAGAAGCCCATCGCCGCTTTCTTGATTTTGCAACCTCACCAGAAGCAACCTGGCCCGGCAACTTTCGGGATTTGAACGCCGCCCTTACCCGTATGTCCACACTCGCGCTTGGCGGACGCATCACTGTTGAGACTGTTGAGGAAGAAACCAGTCGGCTTCTCACATTATGGGAGAGCCCTACCCGTACGAGCCATGACAGACTACTCTCGGAGCTACTCACCCAAGAACAAATCTCCGAGATTGACCTCTTTGATCAAGCTCAGCTTACTTTTGTATTCGATGTGTGTCGAAATTCAAACTCACTATCTGATGCTGGGCGAAAGCTATTCGCCGCTTCTCGCGTCCGACGGTCATCCACAAACGATTCTGATCGTGTACGGAAATACCTTGCCAAGTTTGGATTGGACTGGGACCGGGTCACTTCATAGCGGTTATCGACTTCAGCTTCGTCCATAATACGGCAGTGCCCCACAACCTGAAGCAGAGCAGGAAAACTTGTTGCCCCCTACCATTCTTACGACCACTATCGAAGAAAGCAGACTATGAAATCATGACGACGCCACCTGCAAACCAATCAAGTTCGGACCAACGCCCGGATTGGGACCAATACTTCCTTGACCTCGCGGAACAAGTCAGCAGAAGATCTCCAGATCCGAACACAAAGCACGGTTGTGTGCTTGTCGACTCTGGACGCCGAGTACTGAGCACAGGCTATAACGGCCCCTTGTCTGGGCTTCCTCATGATTTGATTCGGTTTGATCGCCCAAATAAATATGACTGGTTTATTCATGCAGAAGATAACGCAGTCGCCTTTGCTCGGTGCGATCTTCGAGGAACAACCGCGTATATAACTGGAACCCCTTGCGTAGCCTGCTTTCGTCGGCTGCTACAGGTTGGAGTCATACGAATCGTTCAGGGCGATCGCCATTCTGCATGCTTAGAGGCAAGAGAGATGGATGCCTGCCAGCAGATGGCCAGAGCAGTCGGTATCGAGTGGATTGTTTATGACAATGACGGTATTCATCGATTGGGCCGAGATGGCTTCAGCAACTGCTCATAACCGCGGAGCTTTGACGGCGTCTATTCAGCCCATATCCATTCTTTCATGTTGCACGAATCACAGCATCGAAAGTACTTGTCGCCCGCTTACCGGATATTGACCACCATGCCACACCAGCCGTTGGCAAAACACATCCAGCTATTGGTTGCCGTGGTCGCATTGACATCGCAATGTTGGCATAGCCAGTAGTATCCGTACTGTCACAGATGCGCGTCCAGCTGCTCGCATCGGCACGCTGACCCGTACGGCTATGAACCCACTTTGAAGGTATAGATTACAATATTTCGGAAAATGATTTCGATTCCTTAGTTAGCAAATACGAAGAAACTCTGCCTACAGGCGAGCTTGCCTTACGGAAGATGACTGCTACTCAATCGTGATTCGACTCGAGACTCCCAATCAGTAGCACGACCATTGTCCCCTCCACATAAAGGATCGCGATCCTCGTGACCTAACCGTACCAGGTATACATATCCTGAACTAGCATTTGTTGCCTACTGCGCACCGATTCCACGAATGGTCGGCGAAAGGCGAAAGGCTCATTACGCGAGTGCGAATGATTTGAGTTACAGAATGGGAGCCGCGCAAAAGGCACTGTTCGAATCGCATACAAACCCATAGCGAGAAAAGCTTCGAACCGCTGTTGCGAATCGAAGCCTTTGAAAATCAATAGCGGTGTCGCAACGCTCTTCATAATTGGAGTAGAGACTCCGTGCCTGCTTATGGATCTTCTACAAACCAGTTCACTGCAATTCCATATGATTACACGCATTGAGCATGGACTAGGCTGTGGGGGCAGGTCAAGATACAAGGCAATCAGCAATGGCAATCCATGATGAGTTGTATCGGGTGTGTTGTAGGTCAGTAAACGGTGAGGAATGAAGCTGCTTGGGGTGCAGGGGTCTCGGTATGCACTATGCAACCACATACAAATGATCGCCTATCAAGCGTCTGGGTTATTTCGTACAATACCAGCTCCGTTGAATGCTATCAGTACAACGACCTACTCTGTGGAGTCTTCGTCGGACGGAACTCCTCGTGGATCAGTCGTTGTCGATCCGCAGCATGCGATGGATTTCTTCGGATTTGAAACCCAGCAGCTTGGGTCGGACGATACCCGGCAGCGCGATCGCGTCGTAGAGTTCGTGCACTACGCCTTGGATGCGTATCCAGTGCTCGGTTGCGCCGGTGTCCATGTTGATGATCTGTAGCGAGCAGCGTGGCTCGGCGTCACGCGAGCGGAGGTTTTCGTCGAGCGGGAGTCCTTGGAAAGTTCGGTTCTCTCGGGCTGCTGAAACGCCCACGACTGCGTATCGCCCGACGAATGCCATACCTCTTGCAAATCCCGGCACAAACGCGACCTCTGTAAAGGCGCCTGTGTTTATATCTGCGTAGCCGAAGAAACCGGTCCCAGCGTTGAGTAACCAAACTCGATCAGGATATGCAGCGTGCATCCTGGGAGAATGGGGCATGCTCAATCCTTCGCAGACGATGTCGTCGGTGCGTATATCCAAGAGTAGGCCGCCGTCGTTTCGTCGATCGCGCCATCCGTCGCTCACATCGCTTTTGCTGACCATTGTGGCGTAGGTCGGGGCGCCTGTGTCGGGATCGCCTGCGAGTCCATTGAGATGGCAGCGGTCTTCTGGCACGGTGGCTGAGATAAACGGCGGCTTCCAGATCGGTCGGAAGCTGTGTCCTTCGCTGAGTGTTGCTACGGAGTTGAATGTGGTTGCGGCGAAGGCAGGCGGGCCGTCCTTCGGGAGCACGATGTCGTGCGTGTCTAGATCGCCTGTCGTGTATCCCACAGTCGGTACATACAGCGCGTCGTATCCATCGGGGGTCGTCCCGTCTTGTGGTACGAAGTTATCGAGGCGCCAGAGCTGATACTGAGTCGCCATCCACAACTGTCGCGCGTCAGGCGAGACCGCGAGTCCCATGCAGCGGCTAAAGTTTCGTTCATAGATGCTGAGTCGTCCGTCGGGCTGCAAGCCGATCAGGAATAGCTTCCCGGCTTGGTAGGTTGAGAACCCAAGGCTTACGCGATGTTCAGCCATCCACGATGTAGCATGGCGGGACGAGGTGATGATTAGATCATTTGGGGTTTGTTTCGACATGAGGGGGATACTAGCCGGCGGATGTTTCGGTTGTTCGAACGCTTCTGAATGCTGAAATCATCGGTTCATAGTGATCGCGGCCTCAATTGGGCTGATCTTTCTGGTCGATGGCCGTGATGATCACAGATGATGTGCGGGTTGCTATGTGTCTAGAGGCTGTGGGGATGGGCGTGTAGTCCCAAATATTGAGGGTTTTCGTGTTTTTCTGATCGTGTATGCTGTGATCTGCTGTATTCTATTTCTTTGCTATTTGCACTCCTGCTAGTTATAGGAATCATGATGAAGAATACACCGGCTCATTTATCGACCCCTTCTATGGCCTTGGCATTGATGCTTGCTGCAGGAATGGCTTCGGCACAGTTGTCCGAGCCATTCCCAGCAGAGATGAATCTCTCATCGCTTAACGGGACGACGGGTTTCGCACTTACTGGGGTCGTCAATAACAGCTACACCGGTGTGGTGTCTTCTGCGGGCGATGTGAACGGCGATGGCATCGACGATGTGATCATTGGAAGGGCGAGTGCTTCTCCAAACGGGAACTCCGATGCAGGAGTAAGCTATGTGGTCTTTGGGAATGCAAATGCTGGATCAACAGGCTCAATCAGCGTCTCTTCACTGGATGGTTCGAATGGCTTTGTACTCAACGGGATCAGCCAATACGATAGAAGCGGTGGTGATGTTTCGTCTGCAGGTGATGTGAACGGTGACGGCTTCGACGATCTCATCATCGGAGCGAGAGGAGTTGATCCGAACGGTGAGAATCCAGGGCTAAGCAACGCCGGTGCTAGCTATGTAGTCTTCGGCGGTCCCGCAGTCGGTTCGGGCGGGGTTATCGAGCTTTCGTCGCTCAATGGCACCAACGGATTTGTAGTCAATGGGGCATATGATTATGACTTCAGCGGCACTTCAGTGTCGTCTGCTGGTGATGTGAACGGTGACGGTATCGACGATCTCCATGTTGGTGCCTCCGGTAGTGATCCTAACGGAACCTACGACGCCGGGAAGAGCTATGTAGTCTTTGGCAACGCAAGCTTGGGCTCAACAGGTTCTGTGGACCTGTCCTCGCTTAACGGTACGAATGGTTTCGTGATGAACGGGATTAGCAAATATGATCGGGTAGGGAGTGCCGTATCATCAGCAGGAGATGTAAACGGTGATGGCATTGATGACCTCCTGGTCGGCTCAGGTGATGTTTACTATGCTGGAGCTACTCCAGGTTCGAGCTATGTGGTTTTCGGTAGTAAGTCGATTGGCTCGACTGGGGTCATCGAACTCTCCTCGCTCAACGGTGCGAACGGGTTCGCGATCAAAGGGGTCGATGATGATGATGGCAGCGGGTCTTCTGTCTCATCTGCGGGAGATGTGAATGGGGACGGGTTCAATGACCTGCTCATTGGGGCGAATCGGGCTCAACTGCCGTTTCCGCATAGCTATGGTTATGACACGGGTGTAAGTTATGTGGTCTTCGGAAGCCCAACTGTGGGTTCAACAGGAGACTTCGAACTCTCCACGCTCGACGGTACCAACGGTTTCGCACTCGGCGGGATCGATTCTTATGATCGCGCAGGCTATTCAATATCATCTGCGGGTGATGTGAACGGCGACGGGATTGACGACCTACTCATCGGAGCGCCTCAAGCTGAACAAAGCAAAAAATATGGGTATTCAAAATCCATTGATACTGGCGAGAGTTATGTCATCTTTGGTAGCCCAAGTGTGGGTTCAAGCGGGATTTTCAAGCTCTCTGAGCTGAATGAGGCCAACGGATTCCTGCTCGTTGGGATTAACAATTACGATCGGAGCGGTAGCTCCGTGTCTTCTGCAGGCGACATGAACGGCGACGGCATCGATGACATGATCATTGGTGCACTACAAACCCCCTACGGCTACGGAGAATCCGATCTGGGCTATGTTGTCTTCGGGCGATTGATCCCGCAGAAGTGGATACAAAGCGGCGGTGGTGATTTTGAGTCTGGTCCCAACTGGTTTACCGGTATGAGCCCTCGGTCTGGTCCCGTTACGGTCGAGCCTGAGTTTGGTGGCACCGTCACGCTGTCGCAGCCGGGGGCTTTGAATCTTGGATCGCTTGCGTTGGGATCAGAGCGTGGAGTGACGACGCTTGATATTGGTTCGTTGAGTCTGTTGAGTGTTCATGAATCGTTTGATGTATCGCCTTCTGCGGCGATCGCAGGATCGGGGATCTTTGTAGCGGATGCTGGGCTCATGAACAATGGGCTTCTTGGTGGTGATGGATTGTTCATCTTTTCAGAATCGGGTGTGGTCAACGAAGGCGAGATCGCCGCTCAGGATCTTTTCATCTTGGCAGATGTGACGAATAACTCGTTGATCGATCTTGACGGGAACAGCACAGGCGATGATGGCCGCTCAGAGTTGGGCGTTGATGGTTTGCTCTCAAATCAAGCATCGGGCATCATTCAGATGCGCCGAGCCGTAACTGAACTTGGTGTGTCAGCAGGTTTGGAGAATGCTGGACAGGTTTCGATTGCGTTCTCAGTTGCGGACATCGTCGGTGATGTCACGAATCTCGGCACTCCTGACGGCATGGGTGGCTTTACACCGCTGGGCTCGATGGCGATCTCAGGAAGCTCGAGCGCGCTGCTCACCGACGATCTAACCAACCAGAGCAGGGTGGTCCTGACAAGTGATTCGGAGCTCATTATCCTTGGTGGACTAGCAGGTAACGGCATCTCGGGTCCTGGCGGTCCGGGCACTGCGGGCATGGTCTTTATCGAAGATGGCATCAGTCCCGGCTTTAGCCCCGGTATCGCACGCTTTGACGGCGATTTGCAACTCGGGATTTTCAGCGAGATCCAGTTCGAGATCGCTGGAACGACACCTGGTGTTGGCGGCCATGATCAGATTGTTGTTGCCGGCACATTCGGCGTCAGTGGCAGCGCGAGCATTCAACTTACCGATGGCTTCATACCGTCTGCTGGTGATATTTACCAGTTGCTTGAGTTCGGCGCGATCAATGGCGGCTTCTCATCACTGGCGATCGACGAGCAGTTGCTTGCTCTCAATGTTGACACAAGCAATCTGTTGATCGACGGCACGATCTCGATCCCCGTTGGCTGCCTCGCCGATCTGAACGGTGATGGTGTCCTGGACTTCTTTGATATTTCTGCGTTCTTAACCGCATTTGCAAATCAGGATCCGGCGTCGGACTTTAGTGGTGACGGGCTCTTTGATTTCTTTGACATCTCCGCGTTCCTCCAGGCGTACAGCAATGGCTGCCCATAAAGCATGCATAGAGATTTTCAGATATCGAGAAATTTAGCAGCGTTTTTTGTGTTCATCATATCTGGAAGATTGATTGGACGAAACTTTTGAAGCGTCCCTTCAACATCATCCGCCAGGATAGCTCTGTTGGCACCCAGCGTAGATGCTACGGAAGTATCGATAAGTGAAGCAGAGTCCGAAGCGCTCATTTGCATTAATGCCCTGAGTCCGAACTCACGGATCGTTGTCCGCTCCATCGCACGCTCAAGGTTAGTGAGCGTGTCGCACCAAGCAAGTGCCCAGACACCTACGGCCGGTCCTTCTCTGAGGATGTGAACCAGATCTTTGTCAGGGCTCACTTTGGCTTCCTCCATCGAGAACGAGTAGTCGTCGCTCTTTCGCAAAGACCGAAGACGATGAAGCCCTGCGAGCACAAGAATGACTGGCTCACTAGCGATATCATTACGGTCCTCAACTAATTTTCGTACTTCTTCGACAACCTGGTCCGCTTCTTTATGGGTCACAAATCGAGTGTTGATACCAGTTGCCTCAATGGCTTCGCCAATACGCCCGTGGATCGCATCATCTTCCGGCGTGGGATCAATCACGATTAAACGAGTACAAGGCGTAGAACCTGCAGTGATCGCGGCGGATACCAGCATTCCAAGCGATGGCTCCGGTTGTTGCCCCACAATGAGTAGATTGGACCCTGACCTCTTGAGCAATGGCGCTGATGTTGGCGGAGCGATCGCAACCGCATCTCCAAGCAACACTCTCGGTACTGTCCGATTCGGATACGCCTGTACAAAGGCCTCCACTGATACATCAAACTGAGCGGGACGGTTCCCTTCAAACACCACCGTGGATGTTCGGTTGTCATTTGTATTAGGCATCCGAACGAGACTTTCATCTCGCTCCGCATCAGAGAGCCAAGCTGTCTGGAATGGGCTGTTCCCCTCCACCAGTCCTCCGGCATTGTTGTAGATGGCTTCGCCTGGTCGCTCAAGAAGGCGTGCTGCATTGTTGTCTTCCCCCAGAATTAGATACGAATCCGCCTCTGAACACTGAAGCGCAATACGGACACCGATCTGCCCGAGCGTTGACCTTGCGAGTGAGTAGGAACCAGCGAGCGTCTGTGATCCGAGAATAACATGGACTCCAAAAGCGCGGCCTTGGCGAATAAGACGATCAAGAAGAAGGGTTGCCTCCGACGCTACATCATCGTCCTCAGTGAAGAACTCTTGGAATTCATCGATGAGCAGCAACACTCTTGGAAGCCGCTCCTCTGGAGCCATCGACCTTGCAGAAGCAAGATTCTGTGCCCCCAACTTACGGAACAGATCACCACGGGTTGTCATTTCGTCATCGAGACGCTTCAGAACTGACAAACCAAACTCTCTATCAGACTCGATCGCTACCGCCCGTACATGAGGGGCTTGATTTCCTGTGTACGCCTTGAACTCAACCCCCTTTTTGAAGTCAATTAGATATAGCTCGAGTTCGTCTGGGGAGTGCCATAGCATCGCCGCTGAAATAATGACATGCAGCAGGGTAGATTTACCAGATCCGGTTCTACCCGCTATCAGAGCATGTTGACGGGTACCGAGACCCAATCGGAGTTCTTGATTCTTGTGAGCTCCAGATCGCCCGATCGGAATTACAAGCTCATCAGCGCAGGACTGTGACCAGATAGCGTCAGCATCGGGTACCAGTCGCTCGAAGGGGACTTCCACATTCCCTGCATACAACCCGGCTTGGCCAATACGCGTCAGCAGTTGAGCGGCGATTCGATCATCCGGTTCCTCAAGCAGCGAAATGGATACCCCATCAAATCTGTCGTCGTCAAAAGCGATCTGGCTGTCGTTGATTTCAAGAACAACTGTATTTGATCGGAGTTCTTCCAGATTAAGATTCGAGGGGAGCTTGCTGCCTGCAGTTGTTGAAAGCAATGCATAGACACCACAGCGAGGACCAGACTCCAGAATACTTTTGAGTCGTGCGGCACCGATCTCCGTGAGCGCTTCGGGAAGATCGGCGATGACCACAAACCGGTATGGCTCAGAGATCTCTCCGGCGGCTATGTTGTACTCTTCAATGGTCTCATAGTCTGCCCTCAGATACTTTTGGATAACCGTTTGCATGTGCTCGGTGATGTCTGAGAGCTGGCGCTCGATGGGCTGAGGATCCGCCCAGATGCGCTGCCCTACTGGGGAAGGTTCTTGATCGGACAGTGTCATGAACTCCGCGAACGACTGACCAATCCCAATTGGATCTGCCAACATGAACCGTACTTTCCCGGCTGGGAATGATGCGAGTATGCGGAGTATCGAGTTTCGCATTGTTGAGAGTGCCTGCTCTCGCCCCTGAGAACCATGCCGGATTATCAATGATCGTTGCCCTGGGAGTGACCAGACAACAGGCGTATCTATGGCCATAGGCACCACAAGATCTCCACGGATACTTTCTGCGAAACGGTTGAGTGCTGGTTCTAGATCCTGATGTCCATTCGCAATTGAGATGACTCTTGGGACAGTCGTTGCATGTTCTGATTCAAGCGCTGACAACCAATCGGGATTCGAACTTTGCGCTAGTTCTTGCGTACCTTTAATGAGGCTCAGCGCAACCCTTGTCAATTCAGCTACCCGTTCACGGCCGGAAGCGAGTTCGGCTTCATATTCTTTTGACATGACATCAGAAATGTTGGCGCACTTACTCTTTGCGTCTTCGCAAAGCTGACGGTGCTTCTCGTGAGCCGTTTCAAGCTGCTTGGTGTACCAAGATTCAATCTCGGAAGTATCATCTGAAACTCGTTTTTGAATCTCTTCTGATTGTGAAGTAAACTTTTCGTGCTCTAGCCGAACCTGCTCCCCAGCCTTTGTATCCAATGCGAGTACTGATTGCTGATACTTGCGTTCAGCATTCTGGTATTCAATCTTTCGAGCATCACTCATCTTTCCCAAGATAAGTTCGTGCTGTGTTGCGACATTGTCTTGAAGCGTTAGAGTGTAGGCTTTGGCGTTGATTATCTGGTTGCTGGCCTCAATCCCTAACTCCAGTGATTTGGCTCCGCCTCGGATCAGTTTGCGAATACCCCCATCTTTGTAGTTGGAAATCGCAAGATCGATATTATGGACTAAAGTGCGCAGGCCATCAAGTGTAACATCGCCTGGGAGTGCTTGGTGAACATCGCTGCCCTGTGCCACCTTTGCCGCTCTGGCTGGACCAAGCTCAACCATCAGCTGAGTGAACTGTTCTTCGATAGTTTTTTGAAGATCGGAAAGATCTCTGGAAAAAGCGTCATGTTCATTCTGGGCTTTCTTGAATGAGGACTCGTAGATGGTATCCGCCATCCATGCGCTCTCTTCACGCACTTTCTTCGCACGTTGAACACCATTGTTGTATCCCCCACGAGTTTGATGTATCCGCTGATCATGCTCCAACTTGAGAGCTTCAAGCTTTCCGTCATACTTGTCATCCAGTTTCGTTTGGGCCTCAACCTTTCTCTGCTCGATGGCGACAAGCTTTTCGGCTAGTTTGGTATCAGCAAGCTTAAGCTGTCGATCTCGATTTTCTTCCACTGCATTGATGGTCTCTTTGCGGAGTGTTGTTGCTGAATCGATACGGTTTGCGTATTCATCAAGACCAATCCGGAGCAATGCAAATGCATCTGCTTGCGCGTCATAGCCGGGGCGATGATCACTCATTGCAGATACGGACACTGAGAGAATCGAATCAGGATCATTCACACGCACGCCTCGCCTCTTCACAGATTGATTGCAAACGCTCCATCGCATCGCGTGATTGCCTGGCAGCATTCTCTACGGGATCGATAAACTCAGCTTCAAACCTATCGGCATTTTGATCTGACCACGATGACCGGCATCTCTGCCATGATTGATGCAGACTCTTAACCGCATCGCTCAAAATCCCCACACCTGAAGACCTGCTCATGGTTGCTGCTCCCCTGAGGTGTCATGCTTGTCATTGGATGCTGAATCATTGCTTGGATTTGGACTCTGCGCAGACTTTGATTGCTCAGGTGAACCGGAGTCCATATACGCATCTATTGCTGTAGTAAGCGAATCAAGCCGAGCAACTCCGCGGGTCATGCATGATTGTGCAAGCTCTGACATTGGTTGAATCGTTCCTCGATACTGATCAATCTCTTTTTCTATAGTCCGTATCCACCTGCGAGTGAGTTCCTGCTTCTCTTCTGCTTCACGCACGCGGCGTTTAGCGAACTCAAATTCCTTCCGTGCATCGACCGATGGCCTCGGCTCTTTGCTCGCGGTCTGCTGGATGAGCTTCGTGTTGGCGCGAACAGCGTCTTCGGAACGGATCCGAATCTCACGCTTCCAGTACGAGAGGCGGTCATGCTGCAGCCAGCTCAATACCTTCATCGCATCGCTGCGATCGCTGTTCAATGCGGACTGGCTCACTTCACCAAACTTAATTAATGCAGGACGAAGATCTGCGAGAGCTTTGACATCCGTTATCCGCGCGGCGTTCCCCATGTCTATCGCTGCCTTAGATATTCTTCGATACGATCGGCCTTTCGAAGCAGGAAGGGCACTTGCTCGTCGATCGATTCTTTGAACCGAGCCAACTGACGCATGGTTTGATCAAACTCGCCTTGAAACTTGGCATGCTCCTGATCTCGCCATGTATGTCCGAGGCTGGCCATCTGCCCATTGAGCTGCGTGAGCTCTTGATCCATACCATTCCCGAACCGCTTCAGCATCTGAGCGAAACGGCGGATTTCATCGGGATCTGCTACTGCTTTGGCCATATTGAGTCTCCGATTCTAGACCATTATCTACTCTTGAAACACCAGACCACTAGATGTTCGGCTCTTTGCATTGAAAGTTCTGATCTATCAAACAAATCCGTATTTAAAGTCCACGATCAAGCAGTCGATCGCGTACTGCTCTAGCGATTCCGATTGCACCTTCAGAATCGCTATGAACGCACAAGAGTTGGCAGTTGGATGTATTGACCAAACGCTCCGCTTGTGCAGCGGCGAGTTCTGGAGCACTGATCATCGAACCAGTTTCATCTCGATGTCGTAGCGTGCCGTCCATTTCATATGCTCGATCGCAGAAGCCTTCAGCCAGTACCGGTATCCCAGACGATCGGAACTCAACAAGAACCGGAGATCCGAATGGACCAACGAATCGAGCCAGAGGAATAACTGATTCGCATACCGACCAGTACCAGTAACCAAGCTCAACGTCACTGGCGACAGCGTGATAGAGAGCGCCGTGGGCCTTGATCATAGAAATAGAAGCGTCGAGTTCGACTGCGATTTGAGCAAACCTACTAAGTTGCTCCCTAATGGATGATTCCAGTGTTCGGCGATCAACCTCGATGTCTCTACGTCCAAATCCATCCCGATCTGGGTAGGATGGATGCGCCCCGATTAGGCAGCCATGCTGAGAAGCCGCTCTGATCGCCTCACGCATCGAATCTGCATCGCCTGCATGCCCTCCACATGCAATGTTCACCGCAGATACATAGGGCAGCAATGCCAACTCAATATCTCGTCCCGGACCTGCTTCAGCCTCGCCGGTGTCACATCCAAGGTACACACGTGGTTGATCAAGCATTCGGTGATACCCCTGAGAGTTGATGTGGGGCCTGTGGTTGAATGGATTGAATCATTGCATGTTGATCGTGGATTGCCTTCATTGCCTCTTGTCGGCTTACCCAGCGAAACTGTACTTGCTCGCGGATTTCGCATTGAGCTAGGACTGGTAGGTCCGCTTCGATCACACTTGCAATGACGGGATACCCTCCTGTGGTTGGGCCATCAACACCAAGGACGATTGGTGATCCTGATTGTGGAACTTGTATATAGCCAGGAAGAGTTCCCTCACTTGCGATGCCGCACGGAAGACTCCCAGGGATGTTGCTCGATGACAAACGGAGACCTGCACGATTGCTCTGATCAGAGACACTGAAGGTATTTTCAACCAATGCCCCGTGTTGTGACCCCGTGAACATGTCATAGTGTGCACCCGGCACAATTCTAAGAGAGTGATTCTGCCTCCCAGTTGATTTAGGCTTTTGGATATGAAGTTTGTTGGCGGGGTCATTACTTACGGTAATACACTCAGCAGCTATGAGAGAATCGCCCGGAATCAGTGCTCGACCGAGTCCTGCATCGGGCAACGAAACAAGAGCTGATCGGCTTCCAAGCATCATCGGGGTTTGGATTCCGCCTGCGACACAGAGATAGGCACGGGCACCATTGGTCAATCGACCTATTCGTAGCGTGCTCCCGAGAGGAACAACGGTTGGCTGCTGATGGCATAACGGATAGCGATGATCTCCACACAGAATCATGGCATCATCAGCACGTGCCCCTGTGATACACACAACAGTCTCCATCATGAACCGAAACTCGCCTCCCGTCATCGTCATCTCAATCGCGGCATCTATATCAGCGTTGCCTAATAACCGATTGCCTACAGAGAGTGCTACGAGATCAAATGCACCACTCCGAGGGACTCCCGCATCCTGATAGTCCACGCGACCACCATCTTGGACACTGCTCAGCATACCTGGTTTCAGGACTTCGATCGTACCCATCAGCGATCACCCCACTGCTGTGTGACATCGTGGTCATTGAACTCTTCGAGAGTGATCGGTTCGAATCGTACTGAATCACCTATTCGCAGTAACGCTGGATCCTTGTTCTCCGGCTCAAAGAGCCGAAGTGGTGTCCGGCCAATGAGGTGCCAACCACCAGCGCTCTGATTGGGATACACCGCTGTCATGTTCTCTGCGATTGCCACGCTTCCTGCAGGAACATGGGTACGGGGTATTGTCTTTCGCGGTAGCCGTAGCGAATCGTGGAGGGGACTCAGGTACCCAAATCCCGGCATAAACCCGATGGTGTCAACTGTGTAGTGGGCAGCTGTATGCATCTCAACAATCTTATCAGGGTGATAGCCGAGCCGCTGAGCAACCTCGTTCATGTCTGGCGCGAAGGATCCGTCATAGCAAACGGGAATCCGTACTTCCCGAGGAGCCAACGCTGTTGTTGATCCTGAAAGAGGTCGTTCACGAGCGAATGACTCCAACATACCAACCACCATAGACCAAGGGTCCTCAGCTATGCATAAACGAGTGTCGAACTCGATTAGCACTCCACCGGATGAAGGGGTCGTTGCTCGTATTGATGCAATGTGTTGAGAAGTAATCCAAGCGACCAGCTCACTCATGACACGAGAATGAAGCATGTCGTCAGGCGATGCCGCCCAGATCGACCGTTCACTCGTCCATCGAAGTTGCCATCCGCACATATCAGAGCATACGCACTTCCAATGACCCGTATGAGTGAGCTATTTCAGAGATGCTTATTGTCTGAGCAAATCTAACCATGCCACCGGGGTCGGCTTGCGAAACCTGATTGAACAGGATCCCGATTGGCCATCGCCTGAACAGCCGAATCCTGACTGAGGTGGTCGAGGTATTGAATCGTGGTCAGCAGAGACACATGCCCAAGCTGCCGCTTGATGATCGCGACATCAAGACCCTCGCTCCGGAGCTCTGAAGCGTGGGTATGCCGCAACCCATGCGAATGAATGCGTTTATAGATACCAGCTACGCGACCCAGCTCGGGCAGCCGCCTTCGCCAGTACCCCTGTGTCATGACCTGCCCTGAACCTGTTAGGAACAATGGATCGCCGATCGTGTGCCCCCTGGCCGAATGCTCTTCAATCCACTCAACGATCTCCTGAAGACCCAATGGATCGATCCCGATCGTTCTTGCCCTGCCACCCTTTCCACGAAGTACCCGTATCGCTCCCCTTTCGGAATCAACATCACATGGACGAATTGCCAACGCTTCAGATAGCCGCAGGCCAGTCCGATACAGAAGTACGATCAGCGCATAGTTCCGCCGATCGGTCCACTTCTCTTTCCCGCACGCCTCGAGCAACGCCCCCACTTCCTTCCTCGTTAAGACCTCTGCTGGGTACTTCATGGCCAGCTCCTATGGATACGCTTTGTCAGTAAAGCTGTATCCATCAGTGATACCACCACTCCCGAGCATGAAGCAAGGCCGATTACGGCGGTTCGCTCGATTTTTCTGGCTGCTGTGTATCAACTACCACGAAGCGTGTCACAAGCGGGAGCTCCCCGCACAGCTCGCACGGCTCGGGAAGCGGATCACCCTGAAAGAGGAAGACCTGCCCGCCCCGCTCGCGGCAGTGGCGACAGCCCCACATCGCCCGGACCGCATGCTCGATCGTGTTCAATCGTGATGAAAGATTGCGTTTCATAGCGAAGACTCCGAGGCGATGCGTTCGAGCGCGTCGATGCGTGAAACAAGGTCATCAAGTTCGATGCTCTCACGCGCAAACCTCAGCACCTGCGACGCCGCATTGACCCTCGACGACCAGGTCGCCTTGGGATCGTGCATGATCCGCAAGAGCACCGCCACCGCACCCGCCGAGGACCGCTGCGTCAATCCGATTGCCTGCGCGAACGCCTCTCTCCTGCTCCTCCGGTACTCATTGGCAAAGTCCTCCTGCCGGAGCCACCGATGCAGTGTCCGCTCCCCTACCCCTGCCTTGCTCGCCGCCGCCGCTATCGACGGCTCGGTCAGTAATGCCAAGATCGACTGCTCCTGCGCCGATGTCAGCCCGAGTTCGTGTTCATTCCCCATCATTCCCCCCTTCAAAGAAATCTCTCATTCTCTCCTGATACGCCTTGCAATCTGAGCCACCTGATGCCTTCATGGTGTCAACCACCCCCGACTACCCGCTTGTAGCAGGCAGTCAAAGCATGGAGAACAAGACGATGAAAACAAAATCCACGAACAGTAAACCCAAGGTCATCCCAGCAACGAGCAGAGCGAAACAAGCACCCAAGGGCAAGGCTTCGCCCGTGGGCGGCGACAAGGGCGTGTCACGCGGCCCAGCCAAGAAGGCGACGCCCGTAGCCAACGCGCCCCAACAACGAGCACACGCCAACACAACGCGCCGTGCGGGGAAAGCAAAAGCCGCACCAAGTCTCAGTTGCTTGCAAGCTGCGGAAGTTGTACTCGCCGACGCCCCCGTCGAGGGATGGAGTACCAAAGAGATCGTCGAACGCATGGCCGCCAAGAAGCTCTGGAGCAGCCCCAACGGCAAGACCCCGGAAGCCACCCTGTACGGGGGCATAGTGCGTGAGATCGAACGCAAGCGCGAAGCAGCCCGCTTCCTAAAGGTCGGACGCGGTCGCTTCACCCTCCGGCCATCGGGCGATTGATTCATTCGCCCCTTGCGAACACGCCTCCGTTTACGCGGGGGCGTTCTCAGTTGGTTGACAGGCTCTTCGTGCTGTATTGATTCATCGTCAAAGCTCATTGCTCACACCCGACTACACTCGCTACACGCTCGGCCTTCTTCCCCGTAAACGCCTCCCACCGATTCACGATCACATCGCAGTACGCCGGATCGATCTCCATGAGCCGAGCGTGCCGCCCCATCTGCTCAGCCGCCATCAGCGTCGAGCCCGACCCACCAAATAGATCCAACACCCGTTCCCCTCGCTTCGACGAGTACTCCATTGCCCTTGACGCAAGCTCGACCGGCTTCTCGGTCAGATGCACCATGCTTTGGGGGTTCACCTTCTTGATCGGCCAGACATCGGGGATGTTCTTGGGCCCGTAGAACCTGTGCGCCGCACCCTCACGCCACCCGTAGAAACACCACTCGTGGTCGCCCATGAAGTCCTTGCGCCCCAGCACCGGATGGAGCTTGTGCCAGATGATCGACTGGCTGAAGTACAAGCCCGAATCCGTGAACGCACCAGGATAGTTAGCGATGTTCGCGTACCCGCCCCAGCAGTAGAATGCCCTCCCCGGCTCCAATACACGGGCCATATTGCCAAACCATGCCCGGAGCATGATTGCGAAGGATTCATCGTCCATAAAGTCGTTGGCGAGCGGGCGGTCTTTCGCACGCATCTTCTTGGTGGTCGGTGACGATTTACCGGGATGCCGGGCAAGATCCCGCTGCTGCATGTGCGTGCTTGCTTTGGTTGCCGCCGCTGGGAACGATGAGAGACCCGCACTGATCGCGTTGTTTGAGCGCGGCTCAACCTTCACGTTGTACGGCGGATCGGTGTTGACGAGATGGATGCTCTGACCATCACACAACCGATCGACATCCTCAGCCTTCGAGCTATCCCCGCAGAGGAGTCGGTGGTTCCCCAGGATCCACAGATTACCCGGCTTGGTGATCGGGTCGTCGGGAGCTTCGGGGATCACATCGGGATCGGGTTCGGTTCCGACTCCCCCCATCGTGAGCGACGCAAGCTGCGCATCGTCAAAGCCGAACGCCGCCAGTTCCTCGATATCGATCCCCAACGCGACGAGCGCCTCGAGCTCGCTGTCGAGCAGCCCTGTGTCCCAGTGCGCGAGCTCTGCGGCCCGGTTGTCGGCCAGCCGGTACGCCCTCGCCTTCTCCGGAGTGAGGTCCGTTGCGACATGCACCGGGACCTCGCTGAGCCCCAGCTGCTGCGCCGCCTTCCACCGCGTGTGCCCGCAGACGATCACCATGTTGCGATCAACAACGATCGGCTGCCTGAACCCAAAGTCCGTGATACTCTTGGCGACCGCGTCGATCGCCTGATCGTTGATCCTTGGGTTGGTCTCGAATGGTGTGATGTCCCCCACTGTCTTCATTTCTATCTTCATCTGGTTCCCCCTTTGTTCTGTTGTGTGACAGGTGACAGATCGTGACAGGTTTTCCAAGAAGTCCCCCATACGCGCGCGTAGGAAAAGTCTTGGGAATATCTGTCATACCTGTCACCATTTCCGTAAGTCATTGATTTTAATTGCCTTAAGCAGTGACAGATAGCATTCGGATCTGTCACCAATCTGTCATTTTCCCTTCTATCTGTCATGGTGCTCACGACAGCCCACCGTTCGTCGCATCAGAATTCAGCTCCAAACCGATCCAGTACCGTTCCGAACTGTTCCGACCATCAGCAAATCCAAGCGAATGCAACCGTGATGACATCATCTTGCCGCTCACCTTCTTTTCATTGTTCTCGATGCACCATTCAGCAAACGCATCATTCAGCTCTCCCTTGGATACGGTCACCCCGTCGGCAACCACACAGCACTCATCGATAAACTGGTTCAGAGGGTTCGCGTTCTTCCGGTAGGCACTGGTCGCCGAGAGCACCGCTTCAGGTTCGGAGAGACCATGTACTTGCCACGCGAGGCACCCCCGCACCGCCCACGCGAGGATCCCATTGGCTTCCGCCTTGAGCGCATCGATTAGGTGGGGGTCGCGTTCGGACTCGGGAATGGTGACATTGAACGGGATCTGTCGGATCCGTCTCCAGATACCATGATCCACCCCTGTCATAGACGGTAGGTGGTTCCCGTAGAGCAAAAGCTTGTGGGTCGGATCAAACTCGATGGGTTCCTTGTAGAGTTGCCTCGCAACGATGCGGTCACCGCCAGTCAGATCTTTGATCAACGCCTCCCCGAACTGCTGCCCCTCCTCAAGCTCCGACGTGATGACGAGTCTTGAACCCCGCAGTCTTGCTTTATCCGGTGTTGCGCCACCAGATGAACGCTCCGGCTTGAGGATCAGTTCCGCGGGTGCCCGCTGGCTGTAATCGCCCAGTATG
Organism: Phycisphaerales bacterium; assembly: GCA_051252395.1. Lineage (GTDB taxonomy): Bacteria > Planctomycetota > Phycisphaerae > Phycisphaerales > UBA1924 > UBA1924. The sequence continues at coordinate 610,477 of JBPOFX010000001.1, forward strand.
TACATGAGAATCGACGCGAAGACGCTCTTACCGTTACACCCGTTCCCATGCATGAAGAACAAGCATTGTTCGCTCACATCACCCGTGAGCATGTAGCCTGCCACACGCCGCATGTACCCAATGAGTTCGCAGTCTGAACCGAAGATTCGGTCAAGGAACGCGTCCCACCTCGGGCATTGAGCGGTCTCATCAAACCACGCAGGCGAGATCTTTGTATGCATCTCACTCCGGTCATGACTCCTGAACGAGCCGTTGCGAAGATTCACGGTCCCGTTGTGGCAGTTGAGGAGCATCGGATCAGCATCGAGCGTATCGACGCCAACCGTGATCCCAGGCTCGGATCGTGCGAGGTAGAGCAGTTCTTCAATACCGCGCTTGGTGCTCGTACTTTTCTGGTGCTTGGGATCCTCGATCGTGTTGGCGCAGAGCTTGGCCATGCATTCGATACGCTCGGGCTTGATCGCCCATCGGTTGGTATCCCAGACCAGCCAGTCTTTAAGCGCAAAACAGTACTTGGCTGAATCACCGTGCTGAGCGGCGAAACGTTCCCCGTTCCCGATGCCGTGGTGTGCATACTGCTGATCGCCAATGGCTCGTACCTGACCTGTATCAATAGTGGTCTCGCGGAGTCCAGCAGAGTACCCGCTCTCGAAGGTGGATAGCGTTTCACTCTCTTCGAGTCCGCACAGCCTTGCTCCTCGCTGGCAGAGTGCCCACGCTTCAGGTCGCGGCATTCCCTTGTTGCCCAAGGCGTAAGCGGTCGAGTTAAGTTCTGCATTCCGACTCGATTGAGCTGTCTGCCCGCGTAAAAACTGAAGGCATCTGTTCGTGAGATCGATCGACGGCTTCGTCGGGAGTCTGCTCACTACACATGAATCGAAGTCACCGCTCTGGTAGGTGTCGCCGAGGTCTTCGTTGGGTTCGTTCGGTAAGAATACCTGTGTGAGCTTCTCTGTTTTGGGAAAAATCTCCGGCTCTTTCCCCCGATTGAAACCCCAGGCTCTGAACCAGCTCACAAACTCTTCACAAGTGATCGGTTCTTGAAGCTGAAAGAACGCGTGTTGTCCCTTCCCCCCCTTGGAGGTGAACACCACAGGCGTTGCCCCAAAGAACCGGCTCAACGCACCAAGTAAGTGAACATTCCCCCCGTCGTCGGTGTGATCATCCAAATCCACACAGAACACCGAGACCATCCCGGCCAGATGCAGTACGAGCCCGATACGGCTCGCCCCCTCGATGGTGTAGTCCGAACCATCCTTCGTCGTTGACTCGAAACGCTCAGCTTCAAGCGATCCGTTCCTGTACGCTTGCACAGCGCGGTTGAAATCGCTCTTCCCGTGGATCCAGCCCGGCCCAGACCCTCTGCTCTTCGGATACGACACGGCTGCCACATCAGCCTCACAATGTGGCAACAACCAGTCGAGCAGCTCATGCCGATCAATCCCCATAGATTCCCCCTTCATCCCCGCTAGTTCGCTTTCCTAGCGGGCTTGTCTTTGTTGGTGTGGTTCTCGCCCCTGAGAACCCTGAGTTTGTACCGCTCAGGCTCGAACGCTCGATCAGCCAACGCCAAGAAGATGTGCCCCACCGACTCCCCCTCGGGTGATCCAGTATCGATCTGGATCGTCCCAAGCTGTTCGCTTGAACTGTACCGTGTTCCCAATCTGAGCTTCGCTTCGCTATAGAGCCCGCTCGCGGCGATGATCGCCAACTGAACAAGCTCCTCGGCTTCGCAGACGTCTTTCGTGTCTTCAAACTGACACTGAATCGATTTGATATTCATACTCCCCCACCAGCTGTATAGGCCTCTGGTCTTCCGAACGCTCCCCGAGCGATGAAAGTCGACAGAGACAACCCTCTCCCCATATATACATATCCAATCTGGAACGATGGTGTCGAACAAATATCACATTTCTTCGTATCTTTTGAACCGTCTTTGGATGTCGTTGCTTTGCTTCTTCACCTGGTACCTTGATACACCGCGCCATTCAGCGGTTTGCTTCACACTCGACCTCGATACTTCGAGTAGCAGATCGGCATCCTCATCTGAAATCTGCGTGAGGATGTGCTGTACATAGTCAATGAGATCAAAAAGCTCTGTGAATCTGTAATTCTCAATCCCAAGCCTGCGTGAATAACTCTCATTATCCATCAGTTCTGAGACCTCCACAAACTCCCTAGTAAGCGGATCCACCATGCAATCGCTCTGGAAGTACACCTTGTTCTCCGGGCACCTCTTTCGGGCTCTCGAATCGCGGATGTATTTCTTGGCGAAGTTGTTGATCACCTCAGTGGCAAAGGTGATTGGTGCCGACTGGGTGGGGTCATACTGTTCATCGATTTGTATTAACCACAGTCTGCACTCTTGCTCGAAGTCTTCCCGATCACACGCCCTGATCCCCCCGCTGTTCACAAGTTCCGTTGCCTGAACCACAATGTGTGTCTGAACCTTGTCGTCGTCAATGAGTCTGTACTGTGATTTCATTCGCATCTTTCCCCCGCTGATACGGGATTCTCGCTTGTGATCTAGGCGCAGGATACCTGTGCCGCGATGACTCACGGCAAACTTGGGCACTGCCCTAGACCGATGTGATTTCTGCTTGGATCAGTTCAACTTCTGCTCTTCCCACCCGTCATTCCATTGGATAACCCTCCCCGTTTCTTTGGGTTTGATGATCGTGATTGAGTTGATTGGGATGATCCCACCCCATTCGAAATCATGTACACTCACAGCTCATGAATGGCCCGAGTGCTGTCTTTGGCACTGAAATTATAGCGAAGATAGCGACTTCGCGACTTGCATAGATTGTGGATTGCGCTGTTATTTTTCGCCATGCAAGCTCTTGAGCTCCTCCCAGCGCAGAACTTGCTCACTCCATCGTACGAGAGACACAACCTCTCGAATCCCATGCTCATGGATACGGTCTTCCCATGGATCTGAGCCATTAAAGTCCAAGATCTCTTCTTGGATCAAAGGACACAAATGCAACAGGTTCATGATCTGCGTCATCCGTGGCTGCGTCACTTGAGCCAGCAACGCAAGCTCTGACTGATTCTCCATCACACCGTCCTTGAGCAGTTGGTCGTACCGGATCGCGAGCGCCATCAGCTTGGAGATCCTTGGGACTCTCTGCCCGCCCTGCTCACCCTGTTCAGGCTCTGGCTCACGCACGATCCGTTTGCGTTTACCATTCACCGCGAAATGTACCGGTCTCGTCACTGTCGTCATGCCGCCTCCTGATTCTGTTGCAGATCCGCCAGCTTCTCAAACTCATTTGGGCGGTACGTGATCTGCACGCACTGCCCCTCCGCGTCGTACTCGACCTTCTCGATCAGCAGCTTGAGCAAGCGAGCCTGCTCGCGTGGGATCAGGTTCGACCAGACTTCGTCGAAGTCCCCGAGCATGACCCCGATCGCTTCTGAGTCGATCTGCTCGCCCTGGGCCGATTCCAGCCGATCCCGGATCCGCTCTGCACGGCGTTCATTGGCCGCGATGATCCCCTGAAGCTCCGTGACCCGCTCTTGATCATCGCTCGGCTGCCGAATCAACTTGGTAAGGGCCCCGCGCTGATTGGCCAGTTCACCGTTCACCTCCGAGAGCTCCAGTTCGAGACCTTGGATATCTTCAGTACGCTTCAATGTGGCTTGCTCAATTGTCTTCTCGAAGATCGACGGGTCGCGAAACAACTCCCGGACTTCCTCGATGACCAACTGTTCGATCTCCGGGGCGGGGAGACTCCCTGAGTTGCACTCGGCTGCCCCCTTCTTGATCGCCCCCACACACCGGTAGTACCGGTACTGGCGGCTTCGTTTTCCCCGAGCCGTCGTAAAGACGTGCGTCATCGCGTGGTCGCACCCCTTGCACCGCAGGATCCCCCTGAGCAACGCCCCGTACTTGTTGCGGACCTCGGCCCCTCCGGTGCGCCCGTTGTGCTTGAGGGTCTTCTGGACCCGCTCGAAGACCTCTGCCTTGATGATCGCTTCGTGCTCACCCTCATAGATGTCACCCTTATGCGTGATCTTTCCGGTGTAGATGGGGTTGGTGAGGTGGTTGTAGAGGGTGGACTTGTCGAAGGGACGATCCCCGATGGGCTTGCCCTTGGCCGTCACCCGCTTCTTGTTGCGCCAGTCCCGCAGACGGAGTTCCTCGCATACCGGCTGGAGCGATTGCTTCTCAAGATAGAGATCAAAGATCGCTCTGATCCGCGATGCTTCAGCTGCGTTGACCACCAGCTTCGGACTCCCGGTGCTCCGATCCACGTCGTATCCCAGCATCGGGACACCCCCGGTCCACTTACCCTTGCGTTTCTGAGCGGCGATCTTGTCGCGGATCCGCTCGCCGATGATCTCCCGCTCAAACTGAGCGAAGCTGAGGAGGATGTTGAGTGTTAATCGCCCCATCGAGCTCGTCGTGTTGAACTGCTGCGTCACCGACACGAACGAAACCCCGTTGGCATCAAACGACTCCATGATCTTCGAGAAGTCCATCAGCGAGCGGCTGAGCCGGTCCACCTTGTAGACGACCACGCAGTCTATCTTCCCCGCCTCAATATCCCGCATCAACCGGTCCATCGCCGGACGCTCGAGGCTCCCGCCCGAGAACCCCCCATCGTTGTACTGCTCGGGGAGACACACCCACCCCTGTGCCTTCTGGCTGGCGATGAACGCCTCGGCGCTTTCTCGTTGCGCGTCAAGGGAGTTGAACTCCTGCTCTAATCCCTCCTCGCTGCTCTTGCGTGTGTAGATCGCGCATCGGATCGTCTTCGGTGTTGTACTGCCACTCTTGTGGTTCATAGACCCCCCTTTGGTACTCGTTTCACCTACTTACCCCCTAATTGAAAGAACCGGAAGCCGTTGATATGGCTCCCGGTAATGTGCTTGGCGACCGCACTCAGTGTCGCGTACCGATCCCCGTTGTATTCAAACCCGTCCCCATCCGGCAGGACCGTCACCCGGACGGTCTCACCCTTGTACTCGCGGACGATCACCGACCCCACGCTCGGGAGCCTCGGATCCCTCGGCGTGTACGGTTTCGTGACAGAAACCCGCATACCAGCCTGTGGCGGGCTCACAAACGACTTGGGTGCCATCACCCGGATATCGGAGTCATTAGCGAGTTCAGCCGCCCGAGCCTTCGCACGCTCACTCAGTCCTCCCATCGCGTTCGCTTGAATCCGCCACGCGATCTTGCGGATCAGATACTGACGATGCCGTGTCCGAACAGGCTGGCCGTGAAGCTCGTCGTACTTCACCGAGAGTTCCCCCGTCGTCATGTGCTGCAGCTCATCGAGCTGAGTTTCAATCTTCGAATCGATTGCCTGGGCCAAAATCACCTCCCCTATGGATACAGAATAGCAGAGTTACCAGATAGTGGACTGATAACCGACACACTGAGGTCTGCATGGGTTCAGTTATCAAGTGACTGTGGCGAAGAAACTTGGAGATTCTGAGCGGTTCTCCATGTGCGATCGATACCACGCGGCTTTGTCTTTGTATCGTGCTGAGCGCGATAGACCCCCACAGCGAGGATGGACGCGATCTCGTCGAGCCGTTCCTCGGTGGTCATGGACTCTGGATTCCGAGTGGAATCCGTGTGCTGAAATGACATGTGTACCCCCTTGATATGACAGGACTTCCCGTGTCCCGGTTCCCCTTTGATACAGAGCAATGCTGCTCCTCCCCATTCATATATATCCGGTTGGGGGACAGGGTGTCGGAGTTTTCGAAGAGTATTTTGGAAAACCAAACTGCATGCGAAACTGTGAAGCGAACTCGATGTGAAATAGTTCAAGAAGAACGGCTTCACTCTTATGACATAATCACTTCACTACTCAGTGGTATGCGTTTTGACTTCTGGGATTGGTCATACAATCTGCTTTCCTCAGCCGCTATACTCAAGATTCCGGAATCCGGCACAATTCATGAGTGTGATGCCTGCCGTCTATGATGGCATCAAAACCCAATGGCTGATTGATCAGCCATAATTAGGAACTGCCCATGTTACGTGATGAAACACAGTCCTTCCTAAATGATTTGGACCGCAAACTATGGGCCACCGCCGACAAACTCCGAAACAACCTCGACGCCGCCCAGTACAAACACGCCGTGCTCGGCCTGATCTTCCTGAAGTATGTCTCCGACGCCTTCGACACTCGCCGTGAGGCCGTCAAGGCCGAACTCGGTGACCCCAAGAGCGATCTTTACTTCGAGGACGCTACGGAAGATGACCTCCACACAGAGCTGGAAGACCGTGACTACTACACCAGCCAGAACACATTCTGGGTCCCTCCACTCGCCCGCTGGCAAAACCTCCAGTCCTGGGCCAAACTCCCCTCACAGACCACGGTCGAGGTCAGAAACGGTAAGACCGAGGAGTACACGATCAAGAGCACCGCCCTGCTCATCGACGACGCCCTCGCCGCCATCGAAAAAGAGAACGACACCCTCAAAAATGTCCTCGCCAAAGACACCTACGCCCGCCTCCAACTCGACCCCGACAACCTCCGCGGCCTCATCGACCTCGTCGCCTCCATCCCCTTCACGCACGACAAGCTCCAACCCAAAGACATCCTCGGCCACGTCTACGAGTACTTCCTCGGCCAGTTTGCCCTCGCGGAGGGCAAGAAGGGCGGCCAGTACTTCACGCCTAAGTCCATCGTCGGGCTCATCGTTGAAATGCTCCAGCCCTACTGGGGGCGCGTCTACGACCCCGCCATGGGTTCGGGCGGTTTCTTCGTCGAGATCGAAAAACATGTCGAGCAGAAGTACGCCGAGGACACCCACGGCACCCACGGCTCCATCTCCGTCTACGGCCAGGAATCCAACCCCACCACCTGGCGGCTGGCCGCGATGAACATGGCCATCCGCGGCATCGACTACAACTTCGGCAAGGCCTGGGCCAACAGCTTCACCAGCGACCAGCACCCCGACCTCCGGGCCGACTTCGTCATGGCCAACCCGCCGTTCAATGTGAGTGACTGGTGGGACGCCAAGCTCGAAAATGACCCGCGCTGGAAGCACGGCACACCCCCCAAGGGCAATGCCAACTTCGCATGGGTCCAGCACATGCTCCACCACCTCGCCCCCACCGGCAGCATGGCCCTGCTGCTGGCCAACGGCTCCATGTCGGGCACCAGCGGCGGCGAGGGTGACATCCGCAAGTCTTTGGTCGAGAACGACCTCGTCGAGTGCATGGTCGCCCTGCCCGGCCAGCTCTTTACCAACACCCAGATCCCCGCCTGCATCTGGTTCCTCACCAAGGACAAGTCCGCCCGCGACGGCAAGCGTGACCGCACCGGCCAGGTCCTCTTCCTCGACGCCCGCGATGTTGGATACATGAAAGACCGCGTCCTGCGCGACTTCACCGCCGACGACACGCAAAAGATCGCCGGCACCTTCCACGCCTGGCAGAGAATGGGCGGCGAGTACAAGGACATCCCCGGCTTCTGCAAGGAGGCCACCCTCAAAGAGATCGCCGCCCACGGCCACGTCCTCACCCCAGGCCGCTACGTCGGTGCCGCTGAAGCCGAGGACGACGGCGAACCCTTCGAGGGGAAGATGCAACGCCTGACCACCGAGCTCCGTGATCAGTTCGCCGAGGCTGCAAAGCTCGAGGCGAGGATCCGTAAGAACCTGGAGGAGGTGGGGCATGGGGTCTGAGTGGTCAGCGGTGCCGCTAGGCGAGGTCGCGAGCGTTCGATCTGGCTATGCATTCAAAAGCAGAGACTGGACGGATTCCGGCGTTCCTGTTGTGAAGATTGCAAATGTGAAGGCGGGTCGCCTCGATCTCAACGGTTGTTCGTTCGTCACAGAAGAAATTGCCGAAAGCGCGGGTGAGTTTAATCTTGAGCTCGACGACATCGTAATCGCGATGACCGGGTACATCGGCGAAACAGCAAGGGTTCAGTCAACCGACCTGCCATGCGTTCTCAACCAACGGGTCGGTAAATTCAAGGTCATGGACAGCAATCGGCTTGATCCGGACTATCTCTACGCGTTTCTCAGTTGGAAGAGCACTCGGGAACGGATTGAAGCACTTGGCTACGGCTCGGCTCAGCCGAACGTCTCGCCGAAGCTAATTCATCAAATCAAAATCCCGCTTCCCCCGATGCCCAAACAACAGGCAATTGCGGAGGTGTTGGGGTCACTGGACGACAAGATCGAGTTGAACCGCCGGATGAACCGGACGCTGGAGTCGATGGCCCGGGCGCTGTTCAAGAGCTGGTTCGTCGACTTCGACCCCGTCCACGCCAACGCCGCCGGCAAACCAACCCTGCCGCCTAAACTCGCCGCCCTGTTTCCCGACAGATTCGATCCGTCCCGGATTGGTGATATCCCGGAGGGATGGGAAGTTCGGAGCCTCGACGAGATTGCCAACTACCTCAACGGTTTGGCATTGCAGAAGTACCCTGCCGAGGAAGGCGAACCAACGCTGCCACGACTGAAGATTGCCCAGCTTCGCAAGGGCAACACCGAAGGCGCAGATCTGAGCAACACGAACGTTCCATACAAATACATCGTTCAAAATGGCGATGTGATCTTCTCGTGGTCTGGTTCGCTGCTTGTACGTCTCTGGACTGGCGGCAAGGCGGCATTGAACCAGCACTTATTTAAAGTATCTAGCGATGAGTTTCCTCGCTGGTTTTTTTATCTATGGACTCAGCACCACCTCGACGATTTTCAAGCCACAGCTGCAGCCAAGGCTACGACAATGGGGCATATCCAGCGCCATCACCTAAGCGATGCGAAGGTGATAGTCCCCCCAGCGTCATCCATTGCTTCACTTGACGCTGTCTTCTCGCCGATCATTGATAGACTTGTGATGAACGACCTGGAATCACGAAACCTCTCAGAGATCCGCGATTCGTTGCTCGGCCCGCTTCTATCAGGCGACATGCAGATCAACATGCCCAAAGGGGGTGAGAAGTGAGCATCGACGAGACGAAATTGGACCAGACACTTATGTCTGCCGCAGAAGGGGCTTTGAAAGAGGCCTATGAGCAACACGAAGAGTTCAATGCGGCGCTCGACAAGCAGAATGACGAGGTGGTCATTCAGAGCCTAATCAAGGACCAGAAGCCGTGGCAGGTTCGCCCCTCCGAAGTAATCTACTTAACAGATCGTATCGGGTACGAGGTTGAGAGAGCGGCATGGCAAGAACGTGAGATTCGCGACAAGAACTCTGATGCATTTCGCGTCATCATGGATGGGGAACACCAGACTGCCATACATGATTTAGCAACCGCAATTGCACGAGGGCGCGTGGCTCCGTTTGTTGGGGCCGGACTTTCGGCTTTTGCTTATCCTTTGTGGGGGGATGCTCTTAAGACACTGATCGACCGAATCGGTGACCTTGACAGAGAAACCATTCATGACTTAATCGACTCAGGTCAGTATCTAGAGGCGGCGCAAGGGCTCTGGGAAGCTGACTCAATAACCGTGAAGGCATTCATACGGGATCGCTTTGGAATCAACCGCATCGGAAGTGGTGACGCAAAGGGAGCCGTACCTCTCCTGAAGGCGATCACTAATGGCTGCATCATCACCACCAACTTTGACTCCGTGATCGAACAGGTGGTTGGCGACGGCCAATTTGATGGCTATATGCACGGACTACAACGGTCCGCGAAATTTAACGCCCGACTCATCAGTGGCGATAGATGTCTCATGAAGCTCCATGGCGACTCAGACGACGACAGCACGTATATTCTGACCCAAGATCAATACACAGCGGCGTACGGCGATCCGCTCGATTACGAAGCACCTGTCGCAAGCACGCTCAGACATATTTTCCTTAGTCACTCGTTACTTTTTCTCGGATGCAGCCTTGAGCAGGATCGCACGCTTGAGCTCCTAGCCGATGTCTGCTCTAAGAATGAGCAACTTGTCCCAGACCACTACGCGATCATCGTTGAACCAGAGGGGGGCAGGGCAAAAGTAGAGAAAGAGCAGCGTCTTAGGAACATGAAAATTCGGCCGATATGGTATCCACCCAACAAGCACCATTACGTTGAACAGATTCTACGAGTTGCAATCGCACTTTCTGAAGGATCCATCACATCGTTGGAGCCGCAAAAATGATCAGTGAAGACTCTGTCGAGAAACAAGCGATCGCCTGGTTTCAAGAGACGGGATGGTCCTACCTCCACGGCTCAAAACTTGCCCCAGACATCGCGACCGAGCAGCGGGCAGACGGACGGGCCGTCATTCTCAATGGTCGGTTCAAGGATGCCATCCACCGCCTCAACCCGCAACTCCCGCCCGAGGCGGCCGAGGAGGTCGCAAGGGTTGCCATCCAACCCGAGCACCCTGACCTTGCCCGAGCCAATGCCGCGTTTCATCGCAAGCTCGTCGACGGCGTTCCGGTCGTCTATACCGATGCCAGCGGCAAGAAACAACAGGACGTGGCCCGCTTGGTCGACTTCGCGGATGCCAAGAACAACGACTGGCTGGTTGTCAATCAGCTGGCTGTGTCGGGCACGAAGGGCGGGCGGCGGCCGGATATCGTGTGTTACATTAACGGTCTACCGATTTCTGTGATTGAGTTGAAGAACCCGGCGGACAAGAACGCGGATGTGTGGGCGGCCTACCGGCAGCTGCAGACCTACAAGGACGAGATCGGCGACCTGTTCCTCACCAACGAGGCGCTTGTCATCAGCGACGGTATCATCGCCCGCGCCGGTTCGCTCACAGCAAGTCCTGAGTGGTTCATGCCGTGGCGGACGCTCGCCAGTGAGAGCGACACACCGGCAGTAGAGTTCGAGCTGGAGCGTGTCATTCGAGGCTTCTTCCGCCCTGACCTGTTGCTGGACTACCTGAGGTACTTCGTGCTCTTCGAGGGCGAAGAGGATGTGGTGAAGAAAATCGCCGGTTACCACCAGTTCCACGGTGTGCGGGCGGCGGTCGAGCAGACACTAATGGCGACCAAGCACGAGGGTAAGGCCGGTGTATTCTGGCACACGCAGGGCTCAGGCAAAAGCATCTCGATGGCGATGTACGCCGGAAAGCTCTTACAGCAACCGGGCATGCGGAACCCGACACTGGTGGTCGTCACCGATCGCAACGACCTTGACGGCCAGCTCTTTGGTCAATTCGCTGCAGCGAAAGCGCTGCTTCGTGAGGCCCCACAGCAGGCGGATAGCCGGGAACAACTACGCGAAATCCTCGACGGGCGACAGTCGGGCGGGATCGTTTTCACCACGGTGCAGAAGTTCTCGCCTATGAACGATGAGGAAACACACCCCGTTCTGAGCAAGCGAAGCAATATCGTCGTCATCAGCGACGAGGCACACCGCAGCCAGTACGGGATCAAGCCCAGGCTCGACATGAAGACCGGCAAGTATGTCTACGGCTACGCCAAACACCTACGCGACGCCCTGCCGAACGCCTCGTTCATCGGGTTCACCGGTACTCCCATCAGCACCGAGGACAAGGACACCCGAGGCGTCTTCGGGGAATATGTTAGCGTTTACGACATCGCCGATGCCGTCGAGGACGGCGCGACGGTGCAGATTTACTACGAGAGCCGGCGGGCGAAGCTCGACCTGAACCAGGCAGAGATCGACCAGCTCAATCAAGAGGTGGAAGAGGTTGTCGAGGACGAGGAGCCGAACGATCGGGAGAACACCAAGAGCAAATGGGCTCAACTGGCCAAGCTCGTTGGTGCTCAGCCGCGGCTTGAGGAGATCGCGGACGATCTGCTGGCACACTTCGACGATCGCCGCGAGGCTATGGAACCGCAAATCGGCGCTGATGGCGGTAAGGCAATGATCGTGACAATGAGCCGGGAAATCTGTGTAGCTCTCTATGATGAAATCGTGAAGCGTCGCCCGGAGATGGCGGGAAGTCGGCGCGAGGACGACACCTGGAACCACGAGGACGGTCAGATCCGCGTCATCATGACAGGCACAGCGACCGACCGAGCGGAGCTACGCCACCATCAGTACAGCAAGGGGCAGCGACAGCGGCTCGCTAAACGATTCAAGGACGCTGACGACCCGTTGAAGATGGTCATCGTCCGAGATATGTGGCTGACGGGCTTCGATGTACCGTGCTGCCACACAATGTATGTAGACAAGCCGATGAAGGGGCACTCGTTGATGCAGGCGATAGCAAGGGTGAACCGTGTGTTCCGCGATAAGCAGGGCGGGCTTGTGGTCGACTACATCGGTATTGCGAGCGACTTGAAGGAAGCGCTCAAAACCTACACCGAAAGCAAAGGCAAGGGACAGCCCACAGTGCGGGCCGAGGATGGGCTGCGCATTCTGAATGAGAAGATGAGCATATTGCGGGACATGATGCGAGAAGGCGGCGGGTTTGACTACTCATGTTTCGAGACGAAGCCGCTTGAGCTGCTGCCGGGAGTGACCAACCACCTGCTGAGCCTGGAGAATGGCAAGAGACGATTCCTCGATGTGATGGCTTCTGTCATGAAGGCGTTCAGTTTGTGTGCGACGCTTGACAAAGCCGCAGCGCTGCGAACTGAGATTGCCTTCTTTGCTGCGATCCGCGGCGTGCTCGTCAAACAAGGGCAGGAAGAGTCGGGGCGGGGCGGAACCGACAAGAACGCATCACTGAAGCTGATCCTCGATAACGCCGTGGTCTCGGAAGGCGTGGACGACATCTTTGAGATGGCTGGCATCGAGCGTCCGAACATCGGACTGCTGAGCGACGAGTTTCTAGAGGACGTGCGTCGGATGCCAGCGCAAAACCTCGCTATCGAGCTGCTGGAGCGACTGATCAAGGATGAGATCCGCTCGCGGTCTAGGAACAACGTCGTTCGTGAGAGCAAGTACGGCGAGCGGCTGGCCGAGACGCTCCGCAAGTACAATAACCGGGCAATCGAGTCGGGCATGATTGTTGAAGAGCTGATCACTATGGCCAAGGATTTCATAGCAGCAGTGCATCGCGACGAGGATCTTGGGCTGTCAGCTGACGAGATCGCGTTTTACGACGCGCTCTCCGATCGCCCCGAAGTGTTGCGGAAGATGAGTGACGAGACGCTAAAAGAGCTGACGATCGAACTGACGGGGAAGCTTCGAAGCAGCACGACTGTCGACTGGCAGGTTCGTGAGAGCGTCCGTGCGAAAATGCGACTGCTGATCAAACGCTTGCTTCGAAAATATAAGTACCCGCCCGATGGTCAAGAGGCAGCGGTGGAAACAGTTATCGAACAAGCGGAGCGGCTCAGCGAGCAATGGTCGACTTCGATCTGAGCATCCCGCGGATTGACAGCACTGCAACGCTTCAAGAGTGAAATCAATCTCAATCTGAAGGGAGCTGGGGGAATTAAAACACTACGTAGATTCCAATACAAAGCTCAAGATAGCGAATTTGAATCACCATACACTCAAATACGCATACAAAGATATCGGGCGCCGTGGTTCGCCTAAGCATGGCCAACACTGTTGTATATATTTGATCACACCGTGCACATCAAGCAAGCAACGAGTAGGTTGATTTTGCGAAGAATGTACTGGGAAAGGTGATACTTAGGGGTCCAGAGGATTAACTGGGTAGAATAATGCATCAAGTTATATTCGAACATTGAACCCTGAAAGTCTAAACTAATGATGATTGAGAATAACCAACAAGATGTGTCATCGGGCTTCGAGATTTTGCTCGAAGAGGTAGAGGCCGAAATTGACTTCGTCAACAATGTCGGATCAAAAGGTTTCGAGGTTCGAGACTATGAGCGAGCCAAAGAAGCACTAGAGCGTGCAGGTCTCTTGATAGCCTTTCGTGATAAGATTGCCACACTCCGAGCAGAGTGGGAGTCGCTAGCCGCTGTCGCAGAAAGCCAGGAGGACGAGGAGACCAAGGCCGAGCGCACTAATCTAGGTCGTCTTCGTAAGGGTTTACGCACGCCAGAAATCCAGTATCAAGTCCCAATCTTGCAGGCCCTGTCTGATCAAGGCGGATCGGCGAAGGCCTCAGAGGTACTTGAGCGTGTCGGCGAGATCATGAAGGCACGCCTCAAAGAAGTAGACTATGAGCCGCTCGCTTCAGGTTCAGACAACCCTCGTTGGCGCAATGCCGCGCAGTGGGCTAGGAATTCGATGGTTAATGAAGGGTACTTAAAGCGTGATTCCCCACGAGGCGTGTGGGAGTTAACCGAAACAGGTCGTCACTCGCTCAAAGAACGGAGCTGAACTCAAAAGCTCTACGCAATGCAACCACTGACTTAGCAATTCAGAGCGGAGACTAACATCCGCCTCGGATTTCAATACGTCTACTAATCCTCATGCAGAATAATCGAGGCCAAATTCTGCGGGCCTGGTATAGTCATCCGGCACGTTCAAATCTCTTTAGTGATATGGACACGGGTAGCTCTCACACCCGCCTCATAACCCAGCCCCGAGTCTCTCTGCGAGACAAGAGACTTTCTGCCAATCTCTGTGTACCAACTCTCATTCATGAGACACTCGGTTATGCATGGCGTGAAATCAGAGACACACAATTCGTCCCGCCCCGGTTCAAGACCTCCCAGAAACACGCGAAACAAAGAAAAACACCCCCGAGTCTCTCGGCGGTGTTCATCGTGAACCGTGGGTTGGTTGCGTGTGCAACTACCTAAGTAATAGCGGGGGCTGGATTTGAACCAACGACCTCCGGGTTATGAGCCCGACGAGCTACCAGACTGCTCTACCCCGCAATCAGGAAGGTGATCATTGCACCTTCAACTCAAAAGTCAAGTGTTTGTTCAGAACCGTTCAGGAATCTTCCATTTCCTGATCCAAACAATGAAACTTGCACTCCTAAAAACCATACAACTCAGCGTCGGAGCATCGTCGTTCCGAATCTGAAACCCTCCTGAGAATACATGGGGCACTATGAAAAAGACCACCAAGCTCGCATTGGCGAGCGGGTTGCCGATGATTATCGCAGCCGGCTCGATCGCACAGGACAGCAAGCCGCACTCCGGGATGTTCCGATTCCCGGATGTCTCCAAATCTGAGATCGTTTTCATATACGCAAACGACCTCTGGATTGTGGACAAGAAGGGCGGGACCGCACGCCCGCTTGCAAGCCCTGCCGGACAAGAGTCCTACCCGAAGTTCAACGCCGAAGGCACATCCGTCGCGTTCATCGGGAACTACGAAGGGGACCGCGACCTCTATGCCGTGGAGATCGATGGAGGGGTGCCCCACCGCGTCACGCACCATCCAGCGAACGAACGACTCAACGACTGGACCAACACAGGGGATCTCCTGTTCTCCTACAACGCGATGGCTGGAAACCCAGCACAGCAGAACCTCTTCACTGTCAGCCCTGAAGGCGGACTCCCGAGCAAACTCCCAATTCCATACGCAGCAGTTGGTTCGATCAGCGATTCGGGAGAATGGGTCGCGTACACCACCGACTCACGCGACACACGCACCTGGAAGCGATACCGCGGCGGACTCGCAACTGACATCTGGCTCTATAACCTCAAGACCAACGAAGCGAAGAAAATCACCGATTGGGAAGGGACCGACACCACCCCAATGTGGCACGGCGACAAGGTGTACTATGTCTCGGACAACGGAGACGAAACCCGCTTGAATATCTGGTGCTTCGATACCAAGAAGAATACCAACGAGCAGATTACCAACTTCAGCGACAACGATGTCAAGTTCGCATCAATGGGTCCAGGATCATCTGGGAAAGGTGAAATCGTCTTCCAACTCGGATCACAGATCCACCTGCTCGATCTGCGGAACAAGAAAACCAAAGCAATCGAGATCGATATCCCAGGCTCACGCGAATCTGTTCGTCCAAAGCGCATCAACGCGTTCAATCAGATGGCCGGTGGAGACATCTCTTCAACCGGTAAGCGAGCAGTCGTCGAAGCACGCGGCGACATCTTTACCGTCCCTGAAGAGAACGGCCCGGTCCGTCAGATGACCAATACCTCTGGTGCCGCGGAACGCAGTCCAGCGTGGAGCCCCGATGGTCGTTGGATCTCGTACTTCTCCGACGAAGATGGAGAATACGAACTGTACATCACCCAATCCGACGGCAAAGGTGAAACCAAACAACTCACCGATGGCAACAAGACCTTCTGGATGAACGCGGTCTGGGCGCCAAACTCTGAATCGATCCTAATCTTTGACAAAGCTGCGAACATGCAGCTCGTCGATGTTGAAACTGGAGAGATGACGCTCGTTGATAAAGATCCTTGGGCGAACCAAGCGAATATCACCTGGTCACATGATTCAAAATGGATCGCGTATGACCGCTCGAGCGAGGAAGCACCGCTGACCTCCATCTGGATCTATGACACAGAGACCGGAGAGAAGCACCAGGTCACCTCAGGGTTCTTTGCTGACAGCAACCCCGCGTTCTCACGCAAGGGTGACTACCTGTACTACTCCTCAAACCGGAACTTCACCTCTCCCCAATACGAGGATGTCGGATCAACCTTTGTGTACGCAGAGACCGGCAGAATCATTGCCGTCCCACTGAATGACGAGGTCGAGAACAACCATCTCCGCGAATCCGATGAGGAGACTTGGGAAGAGGAAGCCGAGGAAGAAACCGAAGCTGAGGACAGCAGCGAGGAATCCGAAGACGGCGACGACGCTGAATCCGAAGACTCCTCAGACGAAGAAACCCCTGCATACCTCGCAGGATACAACCCTGATCACCCGCTCTGGGGGAAATGGGAAGGCAGCGTCACCGGCATGGCGGCTCTCGGAGCACCAATGGACGAGGTCAACTTCTCGCTGATCTTTATCATCGACGATGAAGGCAACATCACCGGACAGTCCGAATCCATGGGCGAGACCGATGACCTTGGTGATCTCGTCAAGTTCGACGAAGAGACGATGGAGTTCTACTCCGAGTCCACTGAAAGCGGACTCAAGATGATCCAGAAAGCGACACTCTCCGGCGACAAAATGACCGGAACGCTCGAAATCCCGAGCATGGGATTCTCAGCAAACTGGACAGCAGAACGCGTGTCAACAGAAATCAGCGAAGAAGAAATCGAAGAGTTTGGCGATTCAGACTCTGACGCAGCGGAATCGGTTGAGATCAACTTCGATGACTTCGAACGCCGAGGATTCGAACTCGATATCCCTGCAGGGAACTTCGGACAGCTCGCATCCAACGACAAGGGCAACCTGATGTATATCCGTACCTCAGGTGACGCACCATCGCTCAAGCTCTTCGACATCACCGCAGATGAACCATCCGAAAAAACAGTCCTCCCGATCTGTATGGGATACTCCGTCTCTGGTGATGGCAAAAAAATCATCGCCGCGACACCTGCAGGGTTTGGATTTGCCAGTGCATCCGCTGGTCAATCCGTCAAACCGATGTCCCCTCGTCTCATGAAGACAGTCGATCTCAAGGAAGAATGGCGTCAGCTCGTCATCGACGCTTGGCGCCGTCATCGCGACTTCTTCTATGTCGCAAACATGCACGGCGTAGACTGGGACGCGGTCCTCGAACACTACCTCCCAATGGTTGACGACGCCGTCTCGCGTGAAGACATCAGCTACATCATCGGTGAAATCATCGGCGAGCTCAATGTCGGACACGCCTACTACTACGGCGGAGATACCGAAGGACAGCCATACGCGAATGTCGGACTCCTTGGAGTCGATTACTCCGTTGCCAACGAGACCATCGAGGGCGAGGAGTACACCGGTTTCCGCATCGACACCATCTACGAAGGTGCCGCATGGGACACCGATGCTCGCAACCCGCTCAACGCGCATGGTCTGGATGTCAGCGAGGGAGATGTGATCACCCATGTCAACGGCATGGCCGTGGATACCTCCAAAGATCCTTGGGCATCGTTCATCGGAATGGCAGGCATGGAAACCAACCTCACCCTGGTTTCAGCTGATACCGATGATGACGGGAACGAAGTGGTTAACGAGCGGACTGTCACTGTCATCCCAATGGGATCCGAGACCAACCTCCGCTACCGCGACTGGATCGAAGACAACCGTCGCTATGTCGAAGAAGCTTCGGACGGCAAAATCGGGTACATCTATGTCCCCAATACCGGAGTCAACGGACAGAACGACCTCTTCCGTCAGTTCTACGGCCAAGCGGGCAAAGAAGCACTCATGATCGACGAACGCTGGAACGGTGGTGGTCAGATCCCGAACCGTTTCATCGAGTTGCTCAACCGTCCACGCACCAACTACTGGTACCGCCGTGACGGCAAGGACTGGCCATGGCCGTACGATTCACACCAGGGACCAAAGGCGATGCTCATCAACGGCAACGCTGGTTCAGGTGGCGACATGTTCCCATGGCTCTTCAAGCACCATAACCTCGGCGCTCTCATCGGAACCCGGACATGGGGTGGCCTGGTCGGGATTTCAGGAGTCCCTGGACTCATCGACGGCGGATACACCGCAGTCCCGAACTTCGGGTTCTACGAACTCGACGGCACCTGGGGCATCGAAGGTCACGGCGTTGATCCAGACATCGAAGTCGTCGCCGATCCATCCAAGATGGTTGACGGCTCTGATCCACAACTCGATGTCGCGATCGAGCACCTGCTCAACGAGATCAAGACCAACGGCTACCACCCACCGAAGCGACCGAAACCACCGGTCCGGACAGGGGTCGGCATCACAGACGACGATAAGTAAGCCGAACGACTCGAAGTAAAAACAAATGAGCCCCGCGATTCTGAATCGCGGGGCTCTTTCTTTGTATCAACTTATTTGCTTACTTGATCGTCTTGAGCAGATCCTTGACCGCCGCTTCGAGCTGCGGATCTTCGCCAGCCGCTTCATCGGTCGGGGTCTGACGCACATACACATCAGGTTCCGCGCCGTTGTTCTCCATATCCGTCCCGTCTGGGAGATACCAACCGCGGAACGGACGACGAACCGTCGTGCCATCAATCAAGCTGAACGATCCTGTCGAGATCACCCCGCCAAAGGTCGGAACACCAACGAGCCGTCCACGATCAGCCGTGCGGATCGAGTGAGCAAAGATCTCCGCATTCGAGAACGAGTTCTCATTAATCAGTACAACAATCGGACGTGAATACGCATAGATCAGACGACGATCACGCGGATACGAGTCAGAACGGACATCATCCGGATTCGCTCCACGAGGGATGGTGTACGCGTGTGTCGGAGCTGTGAGCGATGCGAGGAGGATGTCGGTCGTCCATCCCCCACCGTTGTCACGAACATCGATCACCAGCCCCTCCTTCCCCTCTGCAGCCGCGAACAGATCACGCTCAAAGTCACGAACCGAAGCTTCACCCATCGAGCGGATGTGGAGATACCCGAGCTTCCCGTCGGACATCTCATCAACCTCTTGCTGACGATCGAGCACTTCTTGACGGTACCTGATAATCGAGTTGGCGCTGTAGCTCGATGGAGTCACCATCCCGAACTTGGTCTCATCTTCCCCAGACTCATCGTTTGTTCTGATGTACTCGACAAGAATCTCCGATCCGCTCGATCCTGCGAGCGAAGCATGGAGATCTTGCGTACTTGGATCTTCGACACGATGGTCCCCAATCGCAACGAGGATATCTCCGACCTGAACGCCGTCATCCATCCGATCCATCGCGCCGTGCGTGTAGATCAGATCGACGCGGTATCCGTTGGAAACCGGAGTCGCATCAATCCCGAGGTATCCATTCCGAGCGGATGTACTCGCGCTGTATCCGTCTCCGCCCCAGATTCCTGTGTGCGAGCCGTCAAGCTCTCCGAACAGGTAGTTCATGATGCGCTGGAACGCTTGGTTGGTGCGCGTTTGCATGACCAGTTCGTGGTATTGCTTCGTGATCGTGTCCCAGTCCAATCCTTTGAGTGTTGGGTGATAGAAGTTCATCCCGAAACGCTGCGAAGCTTCGCTGTACTTCTGGTTGAGTTCAGCCATCGTGTCGATAGTGATCTGTCCATTGATGCTGTAGGTCGTCGACTCGCCTCCCTTGATACCGCTGCTCATCGCTTGACCGCCGCTCACGAACGAGACCGAGGACCCGTTGAGCGAGACGCGAGGATCCGAAATCGATCCAGAATGGATGGTTTTGCGTTCTTTCCCGAAGCGATCGACCGACACAAAGCTCCGATCAACGGTAAACGCGATCCGATCACCCGCCGGGGACATCACCAGGTTGCCCTCAGATTCCGGAGTCGTGGTCAACCTTCGCACACGAAGGTACGCATCCTGAACATCAAACTCCAAAGGCTCAACCTCAGGAGGATCAGTTGGATCCAAAGGCTCACTCTTCTTCGCTGCTTTCACTGCGGCTTCCGAATACGCGTTGAGCTCGTACTTCCGCATCCCGTCAAGATCACGATCGAGGTTGATCGCGTACACATCCCATTCCCAATTGTTCGCTCCACGATCCGACAAGAAGGTCAGCACTTTCCCATCAGCAGAGAGCCGAGGGGAGTGATCGATATCGGGATGTCTTGTGAGATTGATCGCATCCCCAAGTTCGCCATCATCATTAAGCCGAGTATCGAGCAGGAAGATGTCCGAGTTGAAGTTCAGATCGGTATCGGAGTAGATCACATGCGTCGAATCACTCGCCCACTGAATCTCCGGATCTGACCAAGACTCAAAGAGCACCCGCTCATCGCCCGATTCAAGATCACGAAGGATCACATCCCCACGATCACGCTTGTACAACAGCTTTTTCCCATCAGGTGAAGGCGTTGGCGCGTACACCAGCTCCGCTCCAGAGACTACCTCAGTGATCTCAAACCGGAGCGCCCCAGCCCATCGTGCCGCATGATCAATCTTCTCGACCTCAGGCTCGTCGTCCACTTCTTCAGCTTCCACTTCTCCGCTTCCCGATTCAGGTTCTTCTGCTGCGTTATCCGTTTCTGAGTCTGAATCAGCTTCTGCCTCTGTGGACGCATCCGGCTCGGTCTCATCTGAATCTTTGCTTTCCTCAGCCTCTTCCTCGACAGGCTCTTCCGGCTTCAGATCCTCGCTGCTCAGCGTGACACGAGCAGCAAAGATCGAACCAAGCGATTCCTCATCATCCGCCGTGAAATACAGCACCTCTCCGTCAGGAGACCAAACGATGTCCCGCTCTCGTACAGCAGTATCCGTAATGCGCCGGCTCGGATGCTCATCAGCCGTGGATCGAACAAACAACTCATTGCGTGCAACAACCGCAACCGCATCACCCGAAGGATGAACCGCCGCTTCACTCACGCGTTTGCTTACATCCATCGAACGGACCAAGTCCCGATCGGTATCAGCACCCAAAGACACATCAACCGCGACCGGGAGTGCTTTGGAGTCATTCAGATCCAGCGTGTACAGCGTGTTCTGAACGACGAAGACCGCAGTTGAGCCATCGTTTGAGACCGCCAAATCACGGACTCCCCCCATGATCGTCTGCTCAGCATTCTGAGGCTTAAAGTGCGTCAACTGCTTCCCAGAGTTGCGTCCCTTCCGATCAGACTTTCCGCTTTCCATCTTGTACAGGTTGTACTGACCGTCCTTCGATGACAGATACACCATCGATCCATCAGGAAGCGGACACGGATCCATATCGTTCGCCTCATACCCAGTCATCTGCGTGAACTCGTCCTCTTCAGGAGAGTACTTCCAGATATCGAGATTCCCCGACCCCTCATAGACCCAGCGGTGCGGATAGTAATACCCACGCATGAAGTAGATCGAGTTGTCGTGCTGTCCGAGCGTCGGCGCTCGACCAAAGGCACCGGTCAGGTCAGTCATCGCGCCCCCATTGATCGGCGCCGAGTACATCCGAGGCTGACGGTACACCTCCGGATACAGATACGCTGAGAACAACACCGACTGCCCGTCAGCACTAAATCCGCCGAGCCATTGCGTGCGATCAGAGGTCGTCACCCGATCAATCCCGCTGAGCACAGTCGATTGACCACTCCCCTGGACTTCAGCGAGGAAGATGTTCGCTACCCCGCCGCGATTGGATTCAAACGCGAGTTTGTTCCCCTCGGCATTAAAGCGTGATCTTCCCTCAATCGCAGGATGCGCAGTCAATCGAGCCGCGACACCGCCGTGTTTCTGGACCGCCCAGAGATCTCCCGCTGCCGAAAACACAATCGTCTGACCATCAGGAGACACCGACGGATACTGGATCAGCCCAGCCGTCCCATCCTCTGCTATCGCATGACTCGTGACCATACCTACCGCGAGACCCGCGAACATTCCCATCAGTTTGATCGATGATTTCAAAGCAACCTCCTGGTGATCCGCTCCGTCGAGCGATGATCTTTCTTGACAACATAGAGAAAAGACCCGTCCGTGAGCACGGACGGGTCTTGAATATACCATACCCAGCAAGAAAATGATTCAGTTCCTTACTCAGATTTGACCGGTTTTAGACTTTCTGGATCACGCTGCGGGATGATCTTGGATTGACCATCAAAGAACTCCGCCATCGTTGCGATCCGCTTGGAATCAGCTTCTGAATCCTGATTCCCTTTCTTGATCTCATCAACGGGACCCACGACCATGATCACCGCTTGTTCGGGATCAAGGTAGTTGAGCGCCGCTTGCTGAACATCCTCAGCAGTCACTGAGCGAACACGATCGCGATAGTTCTGCCAGTAATCTGAGTCCCGGCCGGTCCGCTCGTCGCTCATAAACAATCCCATCATCGCGCTCTTGGATTCAAAGTTGCGAGGGAAGGTCTCGATCAGTGAGTTCTGGATAATCTCGATCTCTTCAGTCGTCGCTTCTTCCGTCTGGATCTTGTCGATCTCTCCAAAGACCAAACGAGTCGCGAGCGCGGTCGTTGGGGTCTTGGTGAAGAAGTACGACATGAACATCCCCGGATATTCCACACGATTCGAGAAGACCGAACCAGCGGTGTACGCGAGCCCTTCCTGAGTACGAACAGTGTTGGTGATCCGGCTCGTGAATCCCGATCCGCCGAGGATCTGGTTCATGACCTCAACATCGATCGCGTCCTCGTTGTCACGCTCGATCCCGCGATGCGCCACCAAGACCTGCACCTGAGGCTGATCCTTCTCGTAGTAGTACACCCCAGGCTCATACGCTTGGGTAGGAGATGGGATCTCAGGTGAAATCTCACCGATCTCCCAATCACTCATCGCATCTTCGAGGAACGCAAGGATCTCTTGAGTCTCAACATCACCCGTCACAGCGATCATCAAGTTTCCTGGATGGAAGATCTTCGCGTGAAGATCCTTCATGTCCTGGACAGTGATCGACTCGACCGATTCACGAGTTGCTTGACGACCTTCGAAATGCTCATCGCCCCACATCAGGAATCCGAGTTCACGGATCGCAATCTGGACACCCGCATCGTTGCGGGATTCGAAGGATTCAAGAATCTGACCACGCGTGATCTCGAGACGATCCGAGTCAAAGCGTGGATTCCGCACCATATCCATAAACAACGCAAACGCGTCGTCGAGGTTGCTGGTCAAGCAGTTGATCGATGCGCCAGCCGTACGATCACCGATACTGGCGCTGACATTCGCTGCGAGGAAGTCAAACTCTTCATCGAGTTCGTCCGGAGTCATCATCGCGGAACCACCCGAGCGGATCAATCCGCCGGTAACCGCGCTCAGCCCCGCCTTGTCAGCAGGGACCATGTACTCGCCGCCTTTGAAACTGAAGCGGATGGTCACGAGCGGGAACTCATGTGATTCAGCAACAAAGACAGGCACACCATTGGACAGCTCGTGCCGGTAATCCGACGCGACTGGTGGAGTGAAGTTCAGATCTTCAAAGACGATCTCGGACGGGTGATTCGGACGATCCGCAGCAGCCGCGACCGAAACGGTCGAGAGGGATGCCACGACTAAAGCTGATCGAAGAACTGTGTTCATTGGGGTTCTCATTCGTCACCACCTTCCGAGGCATCAGCCCCGTTGCTCTGCAACTCTGCGAGTTGGAGTTCCATCTGTTGTTTCATGTAATCCATGAGCACCTTCATCTGAGGCGGTGTCATTTCCTTGTTCGCTTCGATCTCTGCAAGACCACCCTCAAGATCCTCAATGCTCAGCGTATTGAGCTGAGCAAGCTGAGCTTCGAGCTGAGGCATAATCATCCCTGCCATCTCAGCTGGGAGTGATGCCTGAACATCTTCGAGCGTGATGAGCACGACTTCGCCGCCGTCCTTACGGGTGTACAACGAAACTGCACGAGCGGAGTTCGTGAAGTACTCGTTTGCGACACGCTGGATATCTTCCGCAGTCACCGCTTGGATCGCGCGAGGCATCTCGTTGAGGTATTCGTACCCGCCGTACGCTTCGGTAATCGCGAGCTGGAAGAACAACGAAGAGTTGTCCTGCAATCCACGGAAAGTATCCGCGGCCGCTTGGTTCTTAATCTTCTGAAGCTCACGCTCAGAAACCAACTCGGTTTTGAGCAGATCAATTTGCTCGAGCCATGCAAGTTCGAGACTCTCGAGCGATGCGTTCCCCTTCGGATTCGCCGTAAACGAGAACATCCCTGCATACTTCTGAGCCTGATGTCCCGCGCGTGCTGAAGCGGCGATCTCTTGATCCTCAACAAGCGACTTGTAGAGACGACCGGTGCGTCCATTGAGCAGATCAGAAATCACATCAAGCACCGCTTCATCCGGATGACCAAAAGGCACCGAACGGTAACGGACTTCGACCTGATCCTGACAATCACACTCGCCGGTAAAGCGGAGCTCGCCGAGCAGCGGAACCGAGTGGGTCACGAGCGGCGATGGTCCCGCACGCTTGTTTTCAAGTGGTCCAAAGTACGAATCAATGAGCTGCTTCGCTTCATCAATCTCGAAATCACCAACAATCACGCCCGTCAAGTTGGCAGGCTGGTAGTAGGTCTCGAAGTATTCACGGATCTCGTCTTCCGTGTATCCCATCAGATCGCTCATCCAGCCGATCACAGGGAAGTTGTACGGAGAAGCAACCCAGAACATCGAATCAAACTGCTCATCGAGCTTGCCGGTCGCCGTAGCTTCCAAACGCTGACGGCGTTCTTCAATCACCACAAACCGCTCAGCATCAAGCTCACGAAGTGATGGGTTGTCCAAACGATCCGACTCCATCCACGACCACAGCTCAAGCTTGTTCGACGGGATGTTGATGTAAAACACTGTAAAGTCGTTGCTGGTCCCGGCGTTCATGCCCGAACCACCATTTCCAGTGTAGATTTTGTCAAACTCGTTCTTGATCGTGATCTTCGCTTGCTCGTCTTGGAGCGCGGTCATCTGCGCACGCAGCTCACGAAGCTCATCTGTGTCGTTCGCAGGATCCCAAGGGTTCTCAATCTCACCCTTGTAGAAACGCTTGTACTGCACATCAAGTGTGTACGCACGCATCTTCTCGCGAACCTCGGTCAGCTGGTTCCGGAACTCAAGATCAGCTTCAGCGTCCGAAGTCCCGATGTAGTCTGTCCCCTTGAAGAGCAGGTGCTCAAGCAAGTGCGAGACGCCGGTAATTCCCGGGCGTTCGTTGACCGAACCAACCGGGCTGATCCAGCCTGCGGTAATGATGTTGGGCTGCTCATCGCGAGGCATGAGCAAAAAGTGCATGCCGTTATCAAGTGTGTACTCAACCGGTTCGACCTGCTGGGCCGACGCAATCGAGGTGGTCGCGAGTATGGCACCCGCTGTCAGTAATGCTGTCCGCATGCTTCCTCCTCAGGAAAATGGAGCGTTTCAAAGAATCGAGTTCTCCCAGCAACAATGCCGGGACTAATCATACCGACCAGCCCCCAAAACGATGCAAAATACGGACTGAAACCTCAGGAATGTCCCACGCGACCCGCTTCAGCGATCATGCAGCGAACACTCCCCCCACCAATGTCCTCAATCGTGGGAATCGGCGCGTGAACAATCGTCCCTGAAGCCCGAAGAACTGCTCTCTGATCATCAGTAAATCCTTCGTATGCCCGTGTAGACATCGCGTAGACCGTTTTTTCTTGTTGGTCAGTAAGCTCCAGGATATTGCCGCAGAAGTTGGACATCTGGGAGTATGAAATCTCAAGCACCTCTCGCCCATCGACACGAATCGCATCCAGCACACGCGAACGCTCTTCCGGATCTGGGATCGATTCCAAGCACACAACCGCGACCCGCTCACCAACACTCATGATCACATTGGTGTGGTAAATAGCCTGACCTTGCTGATCCACAGCACGAAACGCGATTGGCGCATACCCAGTCTCATCACACCACGCGTCCAAAGCCCCCATCGTCGTGCGAGCAGACAAGCACGCAAACATCTTCCCTCGAACCCGATCCAATACCAACGACCCGGTTCCCTCAAGAATCTCGTCACTCTCTTCTAATCCAGCGAGATCAATATGCCCGACCGGTCCAGCGTCCTGCGCCAGCGTTTCAAGGACCGCTGCCCTCCGCTCAGCTCGCCGAAGGTGATCGCACATCGGATAGGTCACCACCACCGCTTCCCCCTCGCTCGGCGTGTGCCAGCTCACCCAGTTGTTGGGAAAGACACAATCCGGAAGATCGTCCGTGTCTTGGTAGACCAAAACTTCGATACCAGCAGCTTTCAGTGCATTGACCAAACCATCAAACTCAACGACCGCTTGCTGTGCAATTCCCAACTCATCAGAATCAGCATTATGCATAAACGCATTGCTCGAAGCAGCTTGCGCATGGTATCTGAACCGTGAAGGACGGATCATCAGCACACGATTCGAAGTCTGGAACTGCTCTGGAGCGATCGGTATATCCATAACCCATCGTATCGACCCACAACGCACAAGACGCCGACTGGACGAATGACAAACCCCTGCCCACAATCCCCTATGCAGACCATCACCATCACCCCCGATCTCGTGCTCACTCCCAAGATGGTGACCGCCGTCGCTCGCTCCAATGCAACCATCGAACTCTCCCCTGACTCCATCGCACAGATCAAGCATTGCCGATCATCGCTCGAATCTGTCCTCTCCGACGGACTCCCCCACTACGGCATCAACACAGGATTCGGATCACTCTCCAACCAACGCATCGCTCCAGAAGACCTCGAAAATCTCCAGAGAAACCTGATCCGTTCCCACGCCGCAGGAGTCGGAGAGCCACTCGAAGTCGAGGTCGTCCGAGGCATGATGTTTGTCCTCGCATGCTCGCTCTCTCGCGCCAAATCCGGAGTCCGCATCGAACTCGTCCAACAGCTGGTCTCGATGCTCAACTGCTCGATCACGCCGATTGTCCCCGAACTGGGATCAGTCGGCGCATCGGGAGACCTCGCCCCACTCTCCCACATCGCACAGGTCATGATCGGAGAAGGCGAGGCAACGATCAACGCATGTACCGACGGAACCACAGTCCTCACTGGTTCGGAAGCACTCTCCAAGCACAACCTCCAACCCCTCACCCTCCAAGCGAAAGAAGGGCTCGCACTCATCAACGGCACGCACTTGATGGCCGCACGATTCGCACTGATCCACGAAGACCTGACCCAACTCATCGACGCCGCCCTCATCTCCAACGCGATGTCCATCGACGCCGCCCGCGCCTCGCACGGCTACCTTGATGAACGAGTCTACATAGCACGCAACCAACCCGGCGCTGCTGAAGTAGCCTCAACCATGCGAGCACTCCTCAAAGGAAGCACGATCGTCGAATCCCACGCCGAGAATGATCCGCGTGTTCAGGACCCCTACTCCTTCCGCTGCGCCCCGCTCGTGCTTGGTTCTGCACTCGATTCATTCCGCTCGTGCCAGTCCGCGCTTGCCAATGAACTCGGAGCCGTGACGGATAACCCGCTGATTTTCCAAACTGATTCTGACACCCCCGACATCGTCTCCGCCGGATGCTTCCACGGCATGCCCGTCGCGCTCCCGCTCGATACCCTCGCGATCGGGATCGCCCATCTCGCAGGGATCGCTGAGCGTCGTATGTACCACATCCTCTCAGTCTTCGACCCTGAATCCCAGCTCCGCGCGTTCATGAGTCCCAAGCCCGGAGTCATGTCTGGATTCATGATCGTCCAATACTCCGCGGCGGCGATCTGCAACGAACTCATCGGACTCGCAAACCCTGCAAGCGTCGCGAACCTCTCGACCTGTGCTGGGATGGAGGACTACAACTCGTTCGGTCCACGCAGCGCCGCGAAAGCTTCTCGCGCACTCAAACTCGCACGATCCGTGATTGCCGCCGAACTCTTGTGCAGCGCGGAAGGGATCGATGCCCATCGACCATTCGTGTCAGGAGACCGTGTCGAAGACGCGATCAAAACCATCCGATCGGTTGTCCCGACACTCAGCGAGGATCGTTCCCCATCCCCTGACATCAAGAAGATCGAAGACCTGATCCGCGACGATCAGTTCGCCTTCACGCTCTAATCATTCCCCTATCATCTCCAAGCCCCTCAACGAAAGAATCCCATGAGCACCATCAACGCATCATCGCTGATCCCAGCCCCTCAAGACCGCATTATCCGCGCCCCGCGTGGATCTGATAAAATCTGCAGCACTTGGCAAACCGAAGCCGCGATGCGGATGCTGATGAACAACCTCGACCCAGAAGTCGCAGAACACCCCGAATCCCTCATCGTCTACGGCGGGCGCGGACAAGCCGCCCGATCATGGGAAGCGTACGACGCGATCATCGAAACACTCCAACGACTCAAACCAGACGAAACCCTGCTCGTCCAATCCGGAAAGCCCGTCGGCGTGATCCAGACACACGAGAATGCTCCACGAGTGATGATCGCAAACTCCAACCTCGTCCCGCACTGGGCAACTCAGGAACATTTCGACGACCTCGCTTCCAAAGGACTCATGATGTACGGCCAGATGACCGCAGGATCATGGATCTACATCGGAACCCAAGGCATCCTCCAGGGCACCTTCGAAACCTACGCACAGTGTGCCCGCGATCATTTCAATGGCACCCTTGCCGGCACCCTCAATGTCACCGGAGGATGCGGAGGCATGGGAGGCGCCCAGCCCCTCTCAATCACCCTCAATGCTGGGACCTGCCTGATCGCGGATGTCGATCAAACACGACTCCAGCGCCGACTCGACGACGACTACCTCGACGAACTCGTCGATGACCTCGACGCAGCAATTGATCGAGCGGTTGAACTCAAAGCACAGAATTCTGCAACCTCAGTCGGATGGTGCGGGAACTCGATCACCCTCCTCGAGCGACTCATCGAACGCAACATCATCCCCGACACCCTCACCGATCAAACCAGTGCGCACGACCCTCTCCAGGGATATTGCCCGATCGAGTACACCTACGAGCAATCCGTCGAAGCACGCGAAGCCGACAGTGCCGCGTATCAGAAGCTCTCGCTCGCATCCATGCGTCGTCATGTCGAAGCGATGGTCAAGCTCCAACAACTCGGATCAGTCACCTTCGACTACGGCAACAACATCCGACAACGCGCATTCGACGAAGGATTCAAAGACGCCTTCGCGTTCCCAGGATTCGTCCCGGCGTACATCCGTCCCCAGTTTTGCTTGGGACGAGGACCATTCCGCTGGTGCGCCCTCTCAGGTGACCCAATCGACATCTACAAAACCGACTACGCACTCCTCCAACTCTTCCCAAAGGAAGACGGCGGATACAACGAACGACTCCACCAATGGATCCTTGGATGTCATAAGAATCCAGAAGCACTCCTCCGCCAAGACTTCGCAAACTGCGAACCACGATTCGCGTTCCAAGGACTCCCCTGTCGGATCTGCTGGTTCGGTCTAGGCGAACGCGACAAAGCGGGGCTTCTGTTCAACAACATGGTCCAAGCAGGCGCGGTCTCCGCACCAATCGTCATCGGACGCGACCATCTCGACTGCGGATCGGTCGCTTCACCGAACCGAGAAACCGAGTCCATGAAAGACGGCACCGACGCCGTGTCCGATTGGCCGCTCCTCAACTTCGCTGCGAATATCGCATCGGGAGCAAGCTGGGTCAGCTTCCATCACGGCGGAGGAGTCGGGATCGGATTCTCACAACATGCCGGGCAAGTGATCGTCGCCGATGGCACAAACGAAGCCGCGGATCGTTTGTCCCGCGTTCTCAAGAACGATCCAATGATGGGAATCTTCCGTCACGCAGACGCGGGATACGAAGACGCGATCCAGTGCGGCAAAGACCAAGAGGTCGACATCCCAATGCAGGATTGAATACATGACTATTCCCCATCTCAATCCATACACATGGAACTCCGACATCCCACCTGCGAAATACGCATCCCTCATCCAATCGACCCCAGAGGGCTGTCAGATCGCCCTCATTGGTCTCCCCGACGATACCGGAGTCACGCTCAACAACGGACGCCCCGGCGCCAAGGAAGGCCCTGCAGCTTTCCGAGCCGCCCTCGCGTCGATGGGTGTAGCGCAACCGATCGACTGGGATTGGCCGGCAATTTTCGATGCCGGGGATGTCGATGTTGTTCCGGGAGAACTCCACGCGACCCATGACCGGATCACGCAAGCCGTCGAAGCGGTGCTTGATCTGGGACTCTTCCCGATCGCGATTGGAGGCGGACACGACCTCACCTTCCCGTTCGTTCGAGCGGTCGCGAACAAGTCCGGCCCTATGACCGGCGTGTACTTCGACCCTCATCTCGATGTTCGCGAAACTGATGGATCCGGAATGCCGTTCCGTCGCTTGGTTGAGACCGGAGCCGCCAACGCCCTCCGCATCCACGGCTTCGATCCGATGAGTAACACGCGCGACCATGTCCAATGGTTCCAATCCCACGGCGGACGCATCGACACCACCACCAGACCGAACGATCCCTGGCCCGAAGCGCCGACCTTCGTCTCCCTCGATCTCGATGTCATCGACGCATCGCACGCGCCTGGAGTCAGCGCGATGAACCCTGCTGGTTGGTCTTCAGAACTCGCGTCAGAGTGGGTGCATTCAGCAGGGAAAAACCCGATGACCAGATGCTTTGACATCATGGAACTCTCCCCACCAAACGACAACCACAACCGAACCGCCCGACTCGCGGCTCGGATGTTTCTCACATTCCTCAAAGGATTCTCGGAACGATCATCATGAACAAACCCATCCTGATCAAAAACGCACGAATCCTCACCCTCGCTCAAGGCAAGACCCCACGCAAAGGACGCGAACACAACGAACTCTCCGTCATCCCCAACGGATCCATCCTGCTCCAAGACCAGAACATCGAAGAAGTCTCCGAGAACCAGATCGATGCGCCCAACGCAACAGTCATCAATGCACGAGGCCGGGTCGTCATGCCTTCCTTCGTCGATGCGCACACCCATCTTTGCTGGGCCGGGGATCGTCTCGATGAATGGGAACTCAAACAACAGGGCGCCACCTACCTTGAAATCCTCAAGTCCGGCGGAGGCATCATGTCCACCGTCCGAGCCGTACGCGAAGCGACAGTAGAGGAACTCACCCACGATCTCCTCATCCGTCTCAACGCGATGCTCAATGAGGGAACCACCACCTGCGAAATCAAATCCGGATATGGGCTTACCACCACCGACGAGCTCAAGATGCTCGACGCGATCTCTGCTGCGTCCAAGCAATGGGCCGGACGGATCCGCATGACTGCGTGTATCGGTCACATGATCGATCCCGATGCAGAGCACTTTGTCGAAACCACCATCAACGAGACGCTCCCAGCAATCAACACAAAGTACCCCAACGCGTGCATCGACGCGTACACAGAAGAGGGCTCATGGAGTGTTGATGAAACCGTCCACTTGTTCAAAGCCGCGAAAGAACTTGGACACCCGCTCCGGATCCATGCGGATCAGTTCAATGCACTGGGAATGCTCGAAGCCGCGATCGAGCTTGGCGCACTGAGCGTGGACCATCTCGAAGCGAGCACCCCTGAATCACTCAAAGCACTCGCTCAATCAAACACGATGGGAGTCATGCTCCCCTGCTCCGGATTCCATGTCGATTCCCGCTACGCCGACGGCCGAGCATTCATCGACGCCGGAGGATCCCTCGTCATCGCAACCAACACCAACCCCGGCTCAGCACCTTGCCTATCCATGCCGATGAGCATCGCCCTAGCTGTACGCAATCTGGGGATCACCGCCGCTGAAGCGATCACAGCCTGCACAACAAACGCGGCCCACTTGCTCGGTTACAACGACATCGGAAAGATCAGCGAAGAGAGCAGAGCGGACCTCATCATGCTCCGCCATACCGATGAACGACAACTCGGATACGAGTTCGGAGGCTCCCATGTCGATGCGGTCATCTGCAACGGGAACATCGTGGTCCCCGATCGCTCATGAAGACTTGAGCGCCCTGCACACACGGACCATGTCATGCGCGACCTGCATCGCAAGCTCAGCTTTCGTGCCGTCTTTCATGTTCCCATTCTCATCGAATGCCTCATGACCAGCACCCAACGCGTATTCCGCTGGAACAACGACCGAATGGAGCTGCGTAAGAATCTGACGAACATGACGCATCCCTCTGAGTCCACCCAGTCCGCCTGGAGACGACGCGAGGAGCCCAACAACCTTCCCTTGGAAGCACGCACGAGGCGCATCGCCATCACGGCCTACCGATGCCCAATCGATTGCGTTCTTCAGCGCACCGCTGATCGAGCCGTTGTATTCAGGAGAGGTCACGATCAACGCATCACACGCGATCATCTGATCACGGAGCGTGTGCACCGATGCAGGCATCGGGGAAATATCCTCGTTATACATCGGGAGATCAAGCTCCGCGAGATTGATCTCGTCGATCTCGATCCCATCGAGTTCTGAGAGCTTGCTCGCGACAAACTTCGCGAGTTTCTTGTTCATTGAATCTTTTCGGAGCGAGCCCCAGAGTACGCCGACGCGGATGGAATCTGCCATGGATGTGTCCTTTCGATTGAGTCCACACTGTATCCTGTGATACAGAAAGAGTCCGGGACAAACCCGGACTCTTCCCTGATTATTCAACTGGATCTTGATTCAATCACACCAGCGACGATTCCCCCTCCGAGGCGATTTACGAGGCGACCGCTTCGGTTTCGCTCTCCGATCGTTCCGATCCCAGCCCCAGCCGTGATTGTTGAAATGGGATTGGTACTGACGAACAGATCGCCCGATCGAGTTCCAAGAAATACTCATCCGATCACCTCTCGTGTAGATCGATGCTCGATACCCACGATTGAACCAGCACACCCTCGGCTTATCACATGGATCAAAGCAGACGATCACCTTCCCGTTCTCGCAATACGCATCGTACCCACTACGCCGGAATGCTTTCGCGATCTGCATCCCGATGTTGTTGTACGAACGAATCGTAAATCGGCGTCCATCAATCTCCAGAATCCCAGCATTGGAGGAATCGCGATAGCCGTGCGAAGAGCTGCTGTACGAGATCCGGAAATCGGATCCAGCGGAAGCATCCTGCGCAATCCCTCCGATCGCGAAGGTTGAACCGAGGACCATGAGTGCCATTGCTTTGCGTGTCGTGTTCATGTGAATCTCCTTTCATGAGTTGTGTTTTCACATTCACTCAGAGACCCCACAGAACTTACACACGCTGACCAGATGACCAATAAACTCAAGACTTTCCGTATTTCTGTGCAATAAACGATGATTTAGTAAGTTTTTCAAGATGTTGTGTCAGCCGATGATGATCCTCGCGGTACACACAATGAACGCATCCAATCCAGCACGCCTGCGTATGGATTGGAGCACAGACAAACAGAAAGAAACGACCAGAAAGAAGTGACGCCATGACTCAGCTCAGCAACAACACGCAATCAACCACGACCATCGTCACCGCGTCCAACCACAACGAACTCTCACCGATCGAATCCGCGATCATGGACGCGTGCAACGAACTCCACACATCACGCGAGATCGGAGACGAGCAAGGCATCAAGATCTTCACCGACACCCTCTACTCACTCCTCGACTCCTACGACTCCACCGACGGCGAGCACCACCCCAATCCAGCCTGGGCGCGTGCGACCCAACGAGCACTCGCACTCAGCGCGATGGGAAAACTCGAACAAGCCATCGCACTCGAGCTCAGCGCTCTCAAATACGCAGACACCCCTCGCCGCAAAGAGATCTCCTCAGGAAACCTCGCCGACCGTTTCATCCGACTCGGAGATCCAGCAAGCGCGATCGCGTACTTCCTCGACGCTCAAGAGCAGAGTCCAGACTCGATCCCAGTCCTGCTCACTGGAGCGGTCGCTGTGTTCGAAGCCGGATACGCGGCCCACGCCGAGAGCATCTTTAAGAGCATGCTCAGCACTCCTGATTTGCTCACACCGAACTCCGAACTCGCGGCGTACCTCGAGCTTGATCCTCGAACACGACGAGTCGCCGAATCCCTTGATTCCGGATTAACACTCCTCGCTCGACTCGAATCCATGTACCGCGATCTTGAATCATCGACCAACGAGGGAGGTGCATCATGAACGCGACCGACCACGACCAGTTCTGGGCGCAGTACGAATCCAGAGTCCGCCCTGCAATCCAGCGTTCATGCGCAGCAGTCTCAAGAAACAAGACAGACTCGACGATGGACATCGACGACATGATCGCTTGGATCGACACCAAAGTCTGGCGCATGCTCCGTAATGACCAGTCCCCGACCTTCCACGACGATCCGAGTGTTGAGGTTTCGATCAACCGCTTGGTCACCCACGCATCCACCCTCGCAAACTGGGCCTACCTCGGACTCTGCCGCAAGCATTTCCGTCGCTTGAACAACTCGTCCCAGTACATGAAGAACATGTCCCAAGCACAGCGTCTCGCGATGACCTCCGCCGTGGACACCAAGATCCAGGACCGAACCGAGCTCGACAACGCGATCGGCTCACTCCGAGAATCACTCTCCGCAAACGAAAAACAAAAACTTGCCGCATCATGGATCGACAAGGCTGATCGCCAACGCATCGCGATGGTCATCGGCGCGACCCGCCGCGAAGACGACCGAATGATCACCAAAACCACCGGAGGCGGGATGAACGAGAACGCCGTCCAGCAGATGCGTTCACGAGCACGCAAGCGTGCCGCCCAGATCCTCCGCGACGCGCGCAAACTCCCGTTCTACACAATCGCGACCCTCGCGATCCTCACCACTTCCCTCACCACCACCCAAGCTACCGCAGGCGAGCAAACCGGAGGTCGTCGAGGGATGCTCACAACGCAGGTCACCGCATCCCCAGCCCTCCAGTCCGCGATCATCCCAGGCGAACAGACCGGCGGACGCAAACCAAAATAATTTTCTCAACGATGAAATAGTCGAGCCATACACATGCTTCTCTTAGCATGCAAACACTCCTCACCATCGCCGCACTGACCACACTCGCAGGGACCCAACTCCCAGCGACATCAAATCTTACAACCGAAACTGAAACCATCGAGGTTCACCAGATGCAAGCCCCCCTCCTTCAGGTGGGTGACACCATCGAAGACTTCACCCTCCCGACCCAGTACGCCCCGAACGGCGAATCTGAAGTCGCGCTGAGCACGCTCCTCAAAGACGGCCCTGTCGTCGTCACCTTCTTCCGAGGCAGCTGGTGCCCGTACTGCCGCGATGAACTCTCAGACATCCAAGATAACCTCGAAAAATTCGACAAACTCAACACCAAGGTCATCGCAATCTCCCCTGAGATCAGCGAAGATGGCAGCGCCATGGCCGAGAAACTCGATCTCGGTTTCTTCGTCGCTCACGACGAGAACAACGAGCTTGCACGATCACTCGGACTCACCTTCAAGCTCGATGCCAAAACCATCAAGAAGTACCGCGAGTACAAGATCGATGTCCCCGAATCCAACGGCACAATGAAATGGGAACTCCCGATCCCCGCAACATACATCATCGATCAGGACTCAACCGTCCGCTTCGTCTTCGATGACGAGGACTACTCAAAGCGTGTCAGCGCCAAGAAACTCCTCAAGATCGTCGAAGAAATCCAGTCGGAAGACTAAGCAAATAAAATCAACAAGCCCCCTCTTGATGGGCGGAGCGTCATTGTGACCTCCGCCTGTCTTTTTATATCCACCCGCTTTGCTCTACTTGATGATCAGATCGAGCTGCTGACGCAAACGCTTTTCGGATACCGGAACCGATGTTCGCAGTTCCTGCGCAAAGACCGCGACACGAAACTCTTGGACCATCCAGAACAGCTCCTCATACGCACCCGCGACCGCGTCATCGGTCGCCGCCCCCTGGCTCCGGAGTTCTTCGATGCACTTGACCCAAGGCGACACCGTTCGCATCATCGTCTCGTCACGGCTCACCCCCCCGCTCTTCCGCATCCGATCCAAACGGATCTCCATCGCACGCACAAATCGAGGGACACACCACAACCAACGAGTCGGGGTTTCGAGCATGTAGTCCCCGCGTGTCAGGACCTTGATCTGCTGTTCCAGATCGCGCAATGTGTATCGCCAAGCTTCCGGATGTTTCGATCCAACCAAAGTCTGCGACGCGACCAACGCACCGTAGACCTTCGACAGATTCGAAATACTCTCTTGCACTGCACGCAATCCGCCATCAAATCCTGAGAGCAACCGCGCTTCAAACTCTTCGCGTGATCGGAGAATCTCTTTGCCATCCATCCCACCGATCATCCCTGCCCGCGCCAGCATGATCGACTTGAGCTGATCCGGCGCGAACCCACACGCCGCGCCGTGAACCATCATCGGACTGTATCCCGGCATCTGCTGAGGACGGATCCGCAACTCAGAGACATACCCCACCGCGAGCAAAAATCCCTGAGCCGCGATCGTTTCGCGCCGAGCAACCATCGAAGACGCACGAACCCTCAGGTTCACCGCATTGCCGTCGATGACCATCGTGGGATATCCGAGCACGCGTCTCCCCTGATCCTCGAACTCGATTTGCTCATCGAATGCTTCAGTATCCCATGATCGGAGACCATCCCGCTGATACTCCTCCGCGGCTTCATCAATCGCCTTGTGCGACTGCTCCTTGAAAGCATCCTTGATCGCTTTGAGCTCCCTCCCAGAAGCAAGCTCCTTCCCCTTCTCATCAAGTACAACAATCCGAGGCGCAAGATACTCCGGAACCTGATCATTCCTGAACTGATCAGGACGGATTGTCACCCCCGCTTTCGCAGAAAGCAACGCAGCAAGCTGAGACTGAACAGACCCCTTCGATCGATCAAGCAGCGGGAGCATCTCGCGAGCAAGTGCCGGCGCATCAAACTGTCTCCGGAACTGCTTGGGAAGCGAACGGATCATCATCTCCATCCGCTCCACTAAAAACCCTGGAACCGACCAATCCAACACATCCCTCGACAGATGAGGCAGATCCTCGACACGCACACGCACCGAAACCCCATCAACCTCATCCCCTGGAGAATACCGATAGCTCAGACCAGCATTGCGAGGTCCAACCTCCACCGAATCCGGATGCGTCTTCCCTGTGACCTCCGAATCATCGCTCAACACAAGATCCTGCTCTGTCATCCGGATTGTGGAGCCGTGTTCCCTCGCCCATTTCTCGAATCGCTGACCATTGTACATATCCGCTGGGATACAGCGATCGTAAAACGAATAGATCGCCTGATGATCCGCGATCAGATCCCCTCGCCGTGCTTTGTCTTCGAGCGTTTTCAATCGCGCCAGCAGCTGTCGATTCTGACGAAGCTCTCTGGACTTGGTCTGCATCTCTCCTTCAACGAGTGCATGATGGATAAACAACTCTCTCGCCGCGACCGGATCGATTGGTCCAAAGTGCACACTCCTGCGAGGCACAATATCCAGTCCGTACAACGACACCCGCTCATCAGCCATCACGCGAGCGTTCTTCTCCTCCCAACGAGGATTCGAATGGGAACGCTTGATCAGATGCTTCCCGGCTTCCTCAACCCACTTGGGATCGATCTTTGCAACCGTCCGCGCGTACACCTTCGTCGTCCGCACGATCTCTCCCGCCATCACCCAATCGGGACGCGACTCAAAGACCGACGATCCGGGGATAATCGAAAACGCCGAGTTCCGTGTCCCCTGATATTCGTGCCGTTCACCCTTCTTCCCGATATTGGTCAGCAGTCCAGTCATCAGCGCCCGATGCACCGCATCCGGATCGGTTGTCTTCTTCGCCTTTGGATCGAGCTTCATATCCACGCACATCCCGCGAAGCTGGCGATACACCTCACGCCACTCATCAATCCGGCGCACGGCGAGATACGCACTCTCGCACGCTCTCCCAAGCTTGCGCCGAGTTAACTCCTTGTGCTGTTCGTGGTACCACTCCCAGATATTGAGGAACGACAGGAAGTCCGATCCCTCAGCCGCAAACTGCTGATGCGCCTCGTCCGCTTGCTGCTGCTTCTCGTGAGGTCGCACGCGTGGATCTTGCGTCGAGAGCACCGATGCAATCACGAGCACATCGTTCAGACAATCCTCTTCCTGTCCCGCAAGGACCATCCGTCCGACGCGTGGATCTACAGGAAGCCTTGCCATCTTCTTCCCGATCCCAGTCAGCTTGTGGTCATCATCGATCGCACCGAGTTCATGGAGCGTCTCGTACCCGTCCCTCCATTGCCTACTGTCAGGAGGATCAATAAACGGGAACTCCGTAGGCTCACCCAGACCCAGATCGATCATCTGCAGAATCACAGAAGCAAGATTCGAACGAAGCAACTCAGGCTGCGTGAACTCATCACGGCGATCGTAATCATCGTCCTCATATAAGCGAATACACACCCCCGGCGCAACGCGACCACAGCGCCCCGCCCGCTGATTTGCCGACGCTTGCGAGATCGGCTCGACCTGCAATCCATGAAGCTTGGTTCTTGGGTTGTACCGCTTGAGACGCGCAACACCCGGATCGACCACGCCTCGGATATTGGGAACCGTGATCGAGGTCTCCGCAACATTGGTCGCGATCACAATCCGCGATCCGCCGCTTCTTCCGGCTTTAAATACTCGCTGTTGTTCCGCCGGAGAGAGTCGAGCATACAGCGGGAGAATCTCCACATTCTGAGGAAGGTAATCCAGCTTGTTCAACTCATGCGCCGTCTGCCGAATTTCCCGCTCACCAGGCATAAAGACCAGCACATCCCCATGCCCCTCGATCATCAGCTGCGCCGCCGCGTACGACGCCGCTTCAGGCATCGGCATCCCCTCATCGATCCGCGAAGCGTCGTACCGCTGTTCAACAGGATACATCCGACCAGACACCTCGATCACCGGCGCCGGACCGTTGCTTGTCCCGAAGTACTCAGCGAACCGCTCCGCATCGATCGTCGCTGAAGTGATGATGACTTTCAGATCCTTGCGTTTACTCAGCAAGCGATGCAGGTACCCCATCAAGAAGTCGATATTGAGCGACCGCTCGTGCGCCTCATCCACAATGATCGTGTCATACTTCCGTAGATCCGGATCGCTCCGCGTCTCCGCGAGCAGGATCCCATCCGTCATCACCTTGATCATTGTGTCTTCGTTGGTCTGATCCCCGAACCGCATCTTGTATCCGACGGATGACCCCAGACCAACACCAAGTTCCTCGGCGACACGCGCTGCGACATTCCGCGCCGCGATCCGCCGGGGTTGTGTGTGACCGATCATCGCTTCAACGCCGCGCCCAAGATCCAAGCAAATCTTTGGGAGCTGAGTCGTCTTCCCCGATCCGGTCTCGCCGCACAGAATCACGACCTGGTGATCCCGGATCGCCGCCGCGATCTCTTCGCGATGCTCGCTGACCGGAAGATCCTCAGGATAACTACAGACCGGCTTATTCCGGAGCCTCCGCTGATAGCCATCAATCGCTTTCGTCAGGTCTTCACGAATAGCTGACTCGATCCGCTCAACCGACTGTCCCGCTTTGCGTCGCTTCTCAATCCCACGAATCCGCGCACGAAACAAGCCTTGCACCGATCTCGGAGCCTGCTTGATCAACGCATCGAACTGGACATCCTGTTCACCCACGCCCCGCCTTTACCATCTCCGCCGCTCGTTTGGGATCGACCGCATTCTTCCAGTACCCATCCGCTTTAATCCAAGACCCAACGATCAGCGCATCCGCATACTCACCAAGATCACCAGCGCACTCAGGGGTCACGCCCGACCCAACCAGCACCGGAAGCTCCGTCGCTCCGCGCACGGCTTTCACATCCGCAAGCTCCGTCGCTTGCCCGGTCGTCTGACCAGTCACGATAAACCCATCAGCTCCGAAGAACTCGCCGCCATGCGCAAAGTCCGCGATGCTCAGATCCCCTGTGATCGCATGCGAAGCATGCTTCTTCTTGATATCACAGAACACCTTCACATCCTCGGCCCCGATCGAACGACGATACCGAAGCAATGCCCCCGCTTCCGCACGCTCAAGCACACCCTCATCCGCGACATGCGCAAACACAAAGTTCTCGCACCGGATGTATTGCCCGCCCACCGAATTCGCAACCGCGAGCGCGTGCCTGTTCCCACCTGAAAGAATCTGCACCCCAACAGGGATTCCCACCGCTTCCACCACCGCATGACAGACACGAGTCATCCCTGCGACGATTTCAGGACCAAGTTCATCGCCATGCACATACGGCGTATCGTGCATGTTCTCAACAATCATCGAATCAAACCCCGCCTCTTCAATGACACGAGCTTCAAGAACCGCCTGCTCAACAAGCTGATCCACCGATCGAGACGAAAACGGAGTCCCCGGCAGCGCCCCCACATGGACCATCCCGATGAGTTTGGGACCATCGCCAGGAAGAATAGAGTTGAGATTCGGATGCATGTTGACCTCGCAGCGTTTTGTCCAAGCCTACACGACAGCCCGACCAGCGATTCTTGCCATCAAATACACATAAATGCACCCTCGCCGGACTTTTATACGATTCGCGGCTTGTGAATTCATCACGATTCGCGTAATTTGTGTATCCAATCCGCATCCCATTCCTCACTCCCCAAGGCCTAAGCCCACATGAGCGAAAAACAATACCTCACCGCCCCGGATCCCAAAGAGACCAAGTTCCCAAAGGGCGTTCCGTTCATCATCGGAAACGAACTCGCTGAACGCTTCAGTTTCTACGGCATGAAAGGGATCCTGGTCATCTTCATGACCACCTACCTGCTCGGTGCTGACGGCGAACTCGCCAATATGAATCGCGAAGACGCGATGACCTACTACCACCTCTTCACAATGAGCGCCTACTTCTTCCCGATGTTTGGTGCTCTCATTGCCGACATTTTCCTTGGGAAGTATCGAACAATCCTCTACCTCAGCCTCCTCTACTGTGTCGGTCACGGCCTACTCGCCGTCATGGACATCGCTCCACACACGCTCGGCATAGGAATGAAGCCATTCCTCTTCGCTGGACTCGCCTGTATCGCAATGGGATCAGGCGCCATCAAACCATGTGTGTCCGCACATGTCGGCGACCAGTTTGGTACCGGCAATAAGCACATGATCACGATGATCTTCAACTGGTTCTACTTCTCGATCAACATCGGCGCAGCGACTTCCATGATCCTGACACCCTACCTCCTCCACGCATCGTGGGGTGGTCCTTGGCTCGCCTTCGGTCTCCCAGGCGTACTCATGGCAATCGCAACTCTCCTCTTCTGGATGGGAAGAAATGTCTTCGTCCATGTCCCACCAGCAGGTATGGGATTCTTCAAAGAAACCTTCAGCAAAGATGGCATCCGCGCCATCTTCAACCTCATCCCCCTCTTCCTCATCTTCGTCCCAGTGTTCTGGGCAATCTTCGACCAGACCGGTTCATCATGGGTCCTCCAGACCGAACAGATGAACAGCTACATCGGATCCTACCAAGTCCTCCCATCCCAGATCCAAGCCGTCAACCCAGTCCTGATCCTGATCGGCATCCCGATCTTCACCTACATCATCTACCCGATGGGTGACAAGGTCTGGAAGCTCACCCCGCTCCGTAAAATCGGGATCGGATTCGTCTTCACGGCCGCAGCGTTCGCGCTCTCCGCAATCATCGAAACTTGGATCCAAGCCAACTCCCAAGCCGTCATCGCTCAGATGTGGGCCGACCTCGGATCAGACGCTCCTGCAAACACACCGATCCCAACCAAACTCGCCGACATGTTCCTGATCGTTAAGGACCAAGGATGGACCGCGAAAGAGATCGGACCATACCTCACCGATATGCCTCATATCTCCTGGCAGGTCCTCGCATACATCATCATGACCGGCGCCGAGATCATGGTCTCGATCGTCTGTCTCGAGTTTGCCTACACCCAGAGCCCCAAGAAAATGAAGAGCTTCATCATGGGTGTCTACATGCTCGGCATCTCCATCGGCAACTTCTATGTCGCCGGCGTCAACTTCGTCATGGAGCAAACAAAGGACGAAGCAGGAAACTCCCCACTCGACGGAGCCAACTACTTCTGGTTCTTCTCAGGACTCATGATCGCGACAACAATCGTCTACATCATCTACT
Organism: Phycisphaerales bacterium; assembly: GCA_051252395.1. Taxonomy (GTDB): domain Bacteria; phylum Planctomycetota; class Phycisphaerae; order Phycisphaerales; family UBA1924; genus UBA1924. Next base: position 652,740 of record JBPOFX010000001.1, read on the forward strand.
CACAGTTCTACAAGGGACGAACCTACATCCAAGGCGAAGACGAAACCGTCGAAGCCGAGGCCGAAGCGATCGGAACCGATTCGCACTAAGCGTCCCGCAAAAACGATACACCTACCACACCCGCTCATCGAGTGGGTGTTTTTTTAGACCGTGTCCACCCGCACCAAACCCGAGTACAAGAAATATTCCATCAGATCCGTGCCGAACTCGATATGTAAATCCGCTTCGCGTGCCTGACGCTCCGTCATCACCCGCTCTACAACCGACTGCACCCACGCCCCCCCCATCGCGAACGGCACAGGACCCGGATCCAGCTTCCGCGACGAACACAAGGTCGCATGATCAGGGAGCACCAGCATCCGCCAACCCACCACACCTGGATCTGTTGACTTGTCGCCAAACCGCTTGAGCATCGACAGCACAGGACCGATGATGTCCCGATCGATCGCCTCGATCTCCCGAACTTTCGACAACGCATCCCCGTGATGCGCCGCGTCGCTGCAGCCGTCTCCATACCAGCAAACCAGATCGTGATCCTTAATCTTGCGTACGAGCAGTTCCCCCATCGCATGATGAGTGCGACCGCTGAGGACATCCCACCCAATCAGTTTCGCGATCCCCGCCATCACTCCCGACCGAGTAACAACGACGCCGGATTTTGAAGTCCGTGTCTGAAAGTCATCGAGTTTCTTGTGTTGACCCGCGCCCCAGATCCACGCGAGATTCGCTGGACGCAGCCCCTGTTCCCGCCGCACCTGATTCACCTCGTGCTGATCGAGATACGCATGCGACAGCCTGACAAGAGCTCCAAGCCTGCCCCCGCGTTCCCCGCTCGCAAGTGCAGGCTCCCACTTCCGACCAAGCAACTCCACCGGCGCTGCCGTCTCCACTCCCTGATAGCTCATCCCCGACCGATCCAGCAGCACAGCCCCGCTCCGCAGAATCGGACCAAGTTCAACTCCATCAACAAGCCCCGGCTCACACTCTCTCCAAAACCCCAGCAACCCCTCAAGCAGAACACGCACCTCCGCTTCCGGAATCCTTCCAGCAAGATGATCGAGCATCATCCCAGAATCATCTGCTCCAGCCTCCCCAACCGTCACCAGATTCAACCGATGCACCCAGTCTTCAGCACCAAGTTCGCATCCCTCGCTGAGCGCCTCAAGCACGCCGTGACCACTCGCGTTGTGAATCGGTTCATACCCCAGCACACTCAACAAACAGACCTCATCCCCAACCACCGCCCCCTTCGGAGTCGTCGCGACAGATCCGATGCGACCATGCCGAGCAAGTGCATCAAGATTCGGAGTATCCGCAGCTTCAAGCGGAGTCAGTCCCTCAAGAGCATCCAACGGCTCATCCGCTCCACCACCCAGAATGATCACAGCATACTTCACGATTCGATCGTAGCAGATCTCAACTCATCGATGGGAACAGGATCGATTGAACGATATCCGTAATCCCAAAGACCAGTTCTTGCGAGACCACGATCAAGATATTCGCCGCGAACATGAAGAAGAGAATGAAGATCCCCAACCCAAACCACTGACCATGCTCAGAAGTCATCAACCTCCGGAACGGCGGACACAGGTTCATCAAAATCCGTCCACCATCAAGCGGAGGGGTCGGGAGCAGATTAAACATCATCAGCACGAAGTTCAGGAACGCCCCTGTCCTGAGAAAGATCAGCATGTTGGTCTTGAGCGGCTCCTGAATCGTCACAGACGAAATCAAATGCCCCTCCGCGAGCGGGAGCCAGAAGATTGAGATCACAAGCACCACCAGCGCGATCGCGAGGTTCATCAACGGCCCAGCAACAGACACAATCGTGTCCGCATATTTCCCGCGCAGTCGGGACGGATCGACAGGCATCGCGCCCCACGCGATCCCAATCAGCAGCAACGCCGCGAGCGAGTACGGCCCCATATGAACAATCGGATTCCAGGTCATGTGCCCGCTCCGGATCGGGGTGTCATCACCATACCGCAGCGCCGTCCAGCCGTGCGCGAGTTCGTGGAGCGTGATCGAGAGAATCACCCAGACCAACCACGACACCACCAGCACCTTGCCGTTGGGCATCGCCATCTGATCTGCCATCCACCATCCGCTCATCAACCGCCTCCAGAAGCTATCCGACCCGAACTGAGCCTATGAAAATGCCCGGCTGCCAAGACAACCGGGCATCATATTCTACTTGAATCGCACTCAGTTCGCTGCGTTCGCAGGAACCGCAGTCGAAGCCGCGACTGCTTGCTCGACGAGACGATCGAAGAGTTTCGGATCTTCAATCGCGATCTGTGAGAGCATCTTGCGGTTCAGGTTGTTGCCTGACATCTTGAGCCCGTTGATGAACAACGAGTACCGGGTCCCACGCATCTTGCATGCAGCAGTGATACGAGTGATCCAGAGAGCACGCATCTCACGCTTGCGAGCGCGACGGTCACGATACGCGTAGCAACCCGCACGGCGGACTGCGATTTTCGCTTGGTACTTGTGGCGCGACTTGCTGCCAAAGTAACCACGAGCTTGACGGAGAATTCTTTTGCGTTGCTGCGCTCTGGCAGCACCTTTGCGTACACGAGGCATGACTCATGCTCCTTGTTTGTCTGACGGAGTCGGTACTCAAACCGATCTTTCAGTCCCGGCAAACGGGGTGGAAAAACCCGAGCCATCAAACACGATGACTCAGAAAGTAATCAAACTTAGTCGTTCGCTGAAGCCTTCGCTGCAGCACGCATCTCGCGACGCTGCTCAGGAGACGGGCTCCGACGCAACGATGTACGAGGCTGGTTGCGTCCACGAAGACGACGGAACAGCAACTTCTCAAAGCGTTTCGCTTCAGACGACGAGACATGACGATCAGCACGGAGCTGACGCAGACGCTTGCCGCTCTTGTGTGAAGACAAGTGCTTGTGGTACGCTGTCCGGTGACGCACTTTTCCAGTCTTGGAAACGCGGATCCGCTTGGACAAACCTTTGTGAATCTTATTCTTCGGCATAACGCTCTCCGGCGCAGTGGAAATCAACTCGGAAACACCCCGCTCACAGAGCAAGGCAGGAGGTGAGGATAGACCCTCTATCGTCCAGAAACCACCCCAGCCACGACAGAACCCACCAATTCTCGATATCCGTTAGGGAGCAACAAACGCATCATTTGGTCCAGATGGCAGTTCATTGCCTTGGATAATCCCCAACCGGTCCCTCGCATCGTAGATCGCCTGCTCAATAGAGCGAGGGAGCCACAGGTTATCCCCCTGGTCCAGAACCGGGTCCCGATGCCAAGCAGAGCTTCCATCAAGCCCCAGAACATGCTGACCGGCATGGTTGTGGTTCGGAGTATTCTCCTCAGGACGAGCACGCTCCCCTGACGCCATGCGCCGGATCACAGGACTCCGATCCGCGAGCAGCACCATCCGGACTGGTTGATCCGCATCATGCACCTTGATCCCGCCGTACGGCATAATCCGATAGCTGTACGAAATCTCATCCAACGATCGCCAATCCTGACGATTCACGGCCTCCCCCGAAACCAGCGCATCTGGATTGGTGGGACACGCGAGATCTTCAAGCGTCGCATGATTCGTTCGGATAAGCACAAATAAATTCGAGGAGTTGGAGCGTTCAGGAGTCGTTCCGACATCCATCCAAGTAGATCCCCCTCCTGATCCAAACCCAGCCATCGCCATCGGGAGCGCGTCCCGATTCGATCCTGCGTAGTTCCCGAACGCTTGTCCTGTTGTAGACATGTTGTCTAAACAAATCGATTGCATCGAGCGTGATCGCACGCCGCTCATGACCGGAATCACGACCGAAGCGACCAGCAAGAGGGTCGCCGCCAGCGAGACCAGATCTGCGAGACGGAACCGACCGCCCGGAGACAAAGGCAGATCCATGATGTAGCGTTTTTCGGATTGCTCGACTTCAGACTGGATCAGTTCAAGTGTCCGATTGACGAGCGACGCACGCTCTTCGTCACAGTATCCAGATCCGCTCGCGACCATCCCCGCCATCTGTGCATGGACCGAATCGCGTTCGGTCATCGGATCCAAGCCGTCCATCCAGTCATCGACTGAAGACGCTGAAGCGACCGACAAACCAAGATCATTCTGCTTCATCCCACGCAGTTCCGTGACCGTGATCCGCGTATCGCGTTGCCCGTCATCAGACATCGGAGTATCCAAGAGTCCCATCAGTCGCTGCACTCGAATCGCACGCTCATCAGCAGCCTGATCACCCTCAAAGAACGCATCAACCGCGGCACGATCCGCGTCGCTCAACTGGTACTCAGCGTCGTTCTGTCCTGCTTGCTCATTCGATTGGTCTTGTGTCATCCACGAACTCCACACACGAAACACCTGATCCAAGAAACTGAATCATCGATTGACTCATCCCGGACTTGCTCATCCTGGACTTTCTCATACCGGACCTACTCATCCCGGACATCGGGCCGAGAGACCCGCTGCCAGCTCCTTGCAAACGCCGCGACCGCGGCATGCATCCGGGACTTGACCGTCCCGAGCGGGATCCCCAAATCCTCGGCGATCCTCGCATAGCTCAAACGCTGGAAATACCCAAGCACCAAGACCTCACGAAGCGGAGCACCCAGTTCGTCAAGTGCGAGCTGCACCAACCGATCCTGCTCGTCCGCGTCAAGCCGTTCATCTGGCGCTGGAATATCAACTTCCAGCAGATCAACCATCGAAGTCCCACGATCGGATCCTCTCAGCGGCGCTGAAAGCTCGACCGTGCGTCTCCGCTTCTTCTTACGCAACAAGTCCCGCCCTTTGTTCGCGGCAATTGTAAAAAGCCATGGACGAAATCGCCTGCTCGCATCGAAAGTATCAGCCGATAAGTGAATCTGCAGAAAGGTCTCCTGGAACAGATCCTCCGCCGCGGCCCGATCCCCCACCAAACGAGTCAAAAAACGCAACAAATCATCGTGGAATCGCTCGATCAGCTCTTTATACGCAGCCGAATCCCCCGATCGGAACTCGACAAAGACCTCCTCATCAGAGCGTCCATCAAATGGACTCGATCGCAAAGCTGGTACTGAATCACTCAAAGGGGTCCTTCCTGCATCGTGGATGCGGCATCATACGACACCAATGCGTATTCGGATCGCCAAACCCTAGATTCCAGTTCTTGTCACACCCGAAAAGAGGTCCGGATCTGCTCAAATCACCAATGAGTCCGGGAATCAGGTCAAATCATGCCGATGCGACCAGCATGCCGATTTCTGACTCTGTACAGTGTAGATTGAGCAATACACGCAAAGGAACTGCGTTCTGCTCGCAAGGATGGTGTCCGCATTGAGTGTCCAACCCGAGCCACAGAATCAGGAGGAAGAGGCGATCCGTCTCCTCGTCCACCAGGCCTCCCAAGGCCATGAAGACGCGTGGCGCGGATTAGTAGACGCATACTCCCGCCGGGTGTTCGCAATGGCACGCTCCCGGCTCAACGACGACGACCTTGCCGAGGAGATCACCCAGTCCGTGTTTGTCACCGTAGCGACCAAACTCTGCCAAGACGGCTACAACGAGCAAGGCCGATTCGAGCCCTGGTTGTTCCGCATCACGATGAACCGTGTCCGCGACGAGTTCCGACGCAGAAAGCGCCACGCGAAACCGACCGATCCGTCACACCTGCAAGACACCCGGATGGACCACTCGTCAACACAGACCCAGGAGTCCTCAGCAGACACCCAATCCGCATCGCTCCAAGACGCAATCAGCCAGCTCAATGAAACCGACCGAGAAATCATCGAACTCCGACACCACGGCCAACTCAGTTTCAAACAAATCAGTGAACTCCTCAACCAACCCGTCGGAACCCTCCTCGCTCGTCACCATCGAGCACTCAAAAAACTTAAGGTCATGATGACCCCCAATCCAGACCACACCAAATCGAACTCAACACCACCCTCCAGTGAGGTGACTCCATGAACGACATGAACAACATGAATGACCACAACCTCCAGCACCACGACCCAGAGCACAACGAGCTTGTTGAACAGCTCGAGAGCCTTGCCGGCGCTGACCGCTCCATACCAGACCAAGGGTTCGAGCAACGCATCATGGATTCGATCTCCAAGCAGATCGCGCCAGAACCAATCCACATCCAGACCCAGTCCTCAACGCAGCACACCCACGCCGCGTTCCAAAGCTGGAAGTTCAACATCGCCGCCGCGATCCTCGTGGTTGGGAGCTTGTCCGTCTTGCTCTGGTCTTCAACAAGGACCGCAAAGCTCGTCCAGCCCCAGACAACGACCGCTCAGCAAACACTCGTCTCGCTCGAAGAGGACATCGACGCATTGTTCGACCTCAGCGACTTTGCGAGCGAGATCGATCAGAGCATCGACGAACTCGATCTCATCACCGATCAGATGCACACCGAGCTCTCCCTCCCGAGCGTGCTTATGGAAGCATCCAACAGCGACCTTGAAGGATCACTCTAATGCTCATCAAACCACTCGTCATCCTCGCACTCTCAGCGACCGTTGCTCTTTCGCAGCCTCCGGAAGATCGTGACGCGAACCAAGATCCCGCAGCTCGCATCAAAGAGAAAACCAAGCACATCGATCTCTCCGATCCAGAGAGTCTCCGCATGCGTTTGACCCGAACGCTGAACTTTGCTCAGCGGATCGTTGAGAAACACGAAGCCGCGCTCGAACAACTCGAAGCCGGGGTCTCTCCACGCGAGGTCATGCGATCACTCCGCACCCCGGAAGACCGCAAAAACTTCAACCAGCTCCGCGAGAATCAAAAATCTGAGAACACTCGCCCCAACGCTACCCCCAAGCATACGGAACGAATGACCTCTGAGTCGATGGCTTCAGAGTCTTCCTTCCAAGACGACCGATCAGACAACCGCCCCCCACCATTCTCTGAAACTGTCCGCGAAGAAGATCTCGTCCGCGTCCGCGATTTCATCGAGCTCCATCTCCCTGAGGTCCACTCAAAGCTCAAACAGGTCGAGTCTCTCAGCCCCCCTGCTGCTGAGCAGCTGGTCACTCTGCTCTCCCACAAGGTCTTGGAGATCCTCTCACTCGAGCAAGTCGATCCGACACTCTCCGACTTAAAACTTCGCGAGCTCAAAGCCGGACTGAGCTACACAGAAGCATCGCGAGATTACCGCATGCTCTTGCGCCAGCCCGCGAACGATCGTGCAGAACTGACCAAAGCCGAGGATCGAGTACGCCAAGCCGCAAGCGATCGCTTTGATGCACAGGTACAGATCAAGCAGTACGAGATCCATCGCCTGACAATGCGGATCCAAGAACTCCACGACGCGCTCGATGAGCTCAACGAAGAACGCGACCAGCAAGTGGACGCGCAGGTCGAGTCCGCAAAGTCATCCCGCAAGGGACGCCGAAGCAACGGCCGATCCGGAAACCAGATCGACCACTAAACTCACTGTACCCTAGATGCGTCCCGAGTAAAGTCAGGAAACGACCGAGCCCGGACCGATGTCACTCATCGGGGTCATCACGACGACAGAACGCTCGTCACTGCCCTTCTCCGCATCCGAAGCCGCGATCAGCATCCCGCGAGATTCCTCGCCACGAATAGTCCGCGGCGCGAGATTCGCAACAATCACAATCGACTTCCCGACCAGATCAGCAGGCTCATAATGCTCACGGATCCCGGCGCAGATCTGCCGAGGACTTCCCGATCCATCATCCACCTGCAACTTCACCAACCGATCCGCATCCGGATGCGGCTCAGCCTCCACAATCTTCGCAACACGAAGATCCACCTTCGCGAAGTCATCAAAGGTAATCTCAGGCTTAAACATCGACTTCACTTCTTGCTGTGCTTGCTCGCTCATCGCTTCATTCTCCATTCCATCGGTTCCCACTCACGGCGTAGCAACCCAACGACCCTCACGATAGAACACTTCATCGCTCCGAACACCCAACCGAGCCGCAAGATCCGCAACACTCGGCAGTTTCACCGCACGATCCTTCGCCATCGAAACCGCTCCTGCCCATGAATCCGTTTGGATACCACTCAGTGACATCTCGACACGAAGAAACACTCGCAGGTCCTCGTCATTCGAGAGCATTCCGAGCGCCCGAAGATGATCCGGACAAGTCAGCCTCCGACCCGGAGCTCCCCGCTCCGCTATATACAGCCGCCCCCGGCAAGTATCCGACTTCCCAAGCTCAATCTCTCGCTCAAGCAATCCCAGCAATTCCCCCCGGCTCACCCCCGCTGCCTCACCTGCTTGCAGGATCCGCTCACGCACATCTGGATCATGAAACAACTCCTCCCCAGATGGTTGCTGATGGTACCGAATCGCATAAAGACACCGCTCCGCGTCCTCGTCCACTTGCGTCTGAACACGATCTTTCTGAGCCTGGATCCATTCCCCTTCACGAGTCGGATCAATCAGATACGCAAGATCCCACATCCATCTCCGATCCCGATCATCTGTTGCAAGATCCGACAACGCGATACATGCCGAGGATGCGACGGAGAGCTGATTGTTCCGCTCGCCGAGGACAACTGCACGCACCAACAACTCCACCCCGAGCCGGCTGCTCTGCTCATCATTTGTAAAAAGGAGAAGCTCCTCACCAAGCCGAAGATACTCAGCAGAACGAGAAGGATGCAGTACAGCAAGTCGATCCTCAAGACCAAGATCATCAACATTGGACCTCATCCCAAGACCGCCCAGCACAAATACAGAGCCCACGAGAGTGATCAATACCAACATTGGAATCTGTTTCATGACACAATCTCCATTTCCATCTCGATCAACCACAGCTCAGCCATCGCACGCTCATAGATCAGCATCAACTCATACACATCACTCGCGGCCTGCTCACGCAGCTCAACAGCATCAAAAACTCGTTGCACACGCGACTCAAGACCGCGTTGCTTGCGCAGAACCCTCTCCGCGTGAAGCTCCAGCAGCGCCGCTTGGTACGCCGCGAATCGCTGCATCGGTCCATCCGACCGACTGAGACGGATAAGCAGCTTGGTTCGGATCAGCCGCGGAATCTCTATCCCATCCCTGAGCATCCGCTGTGCCACCTCGCGATACGCGGCCTCCGCACCAATCATCTCAGCTGACCCCGACCGATGTGTATACGCATCGTTCATTGAGTATTCAAAATCCTGAACACTCTGCGCCCCTTCTCCATCTTCGAGCATCCCGATATTGGCAAGCTTTCCGAGGATCGCCTCGCGTGACGACGCTGAATCAATACTGCTTCCATCGAACCCGATGTACGAGTTGACCAGTTCCACAACACGCCGTGACACACGATCCGACCCAACCACTCGATCCAACGCAATCAAAATCGCGGCTTCATCAGGCCGACTCAGTATCACTCGCTCCGCATGATCACGAACCGAAAGATTCGGAGCCGACATCGCAAGATACACCAGCGCGTGCCCACTCTTAGGACCAATCGTTCCCACTCGATCTAGTGAGTGCAGAAGTACATCAAGCTCCTCTTGCGATTCGAGGTTCCGTGCCTTCGTTGCCCATTCTTCATCCTGCGCGGAACTGGTCAAATCAAGAGCACGGCCAATCGTGCTCGTTCCCAACTGCGGAGAACCCAACGGATCTTCAAACGAATCCATAAGTATCATCGCCCCAGCCTCATCGCCACCAGACCGAACCCAAGCAGCACTGTTGGCGCGAGCAAGCTCCACACACCGGATCATCGATTGTTCCTCAAGTGCAGGCATCCGGGTCATCTGCACCAACTCTTCGAGTCGTGCGATCAATCGCGATCGGACATCAGATCCACCCGAACCATCCCCAGACCATCGGTTCCTCAGCTTCGCAAGATACGCCTCACGGGCGGAAATCGTTTCATCCCCCTCCAGCATCATGTCCATCCCCAAGCCTTGCGCCGACGAATACAGCACAATCCCACGCATCAAAATCGCGAGCCGATCGCTCTTAACCGCAGGATCAACCACAACTCCGAGCACCCACGATCGTGCAACAGATCCTGCTCCCCATTGCAGGTTCTGTACAATCTGCTGTACACACCGATCCCATTCTTGCCCCATCTCAGGGTCAATCATGAGCTGATACGCCGCAGATAACAGGATCGATCCGCGCTGCCCGCCAATACGCTCTGTCATCGGCTCAAGCTGACCGATCCACCAGTCCCACCAATCCGGATCATCCTTTGCTTCAGTCTTATGGATCAAGAATGACCCCACAAGAGCGCGATCAAACGCGCCGGGAAAATCAATATCATCCGCGCGACCAATCATCACCGAGTACACAGGTCCCTGATCAACACCACCAAAGAGCCACATCCGAAACCCAAGCAATAGCATCGAATCAGAAGCCGACCCCTGAATCTTCAAGAACGAACTGCACGCATCAAACATCTCCGCACTCAAGACATTCCCGAGCACGCGTCGAACCGACCCCGCCGCACGATCGAGCTCAGATGCCGAGAACTCTGTCCATTGCTGAGTCAGCCGATCCCCAAGCTCAGAGAAGCGAACAGCCCCATCAACATCCTGAATCCCTTCGCGCTCAAACTTCTCCAGTTCGAACAAGATTGCAGAATAATGCGACCGATCGCTGTCCCCCGTCACTCCCGATCCCTGTGTGCTCTGGATCCGCTCACTCAACTCAGAACCACCATCCTGAACCGCTGCGACCGAATTCTCTTTTCGCTCTCTCGCCTGATCAACACTGCTCACAAATCCCGCAGCAATCAGAGACAGCGCCATCATCGCAAACGCCGCGGGGATCAACCCCCAAGGGAGCGCCTGTTCACGCGGATCCATCAACGACGGTCCACGCACTGCTCCGAACTCTTGGACATGAGACTCACTCACTCCTGAAGCAGAAACAACAGCCTGTCCCGTCCCCTGAATGATGCCGCCAACAAGCTGGGAAGCAGGGATCGCATTGAGCCGAGCGAACTGACCCAATCGTTTCCGTGATCTCGCATTCCAGCCTCCACACGCTCCGACCAGTCTTATCGCTTGCTGACTCAACCGTGTATCCACCGGCCTGCCTGCATCAACACGCCAAGCGGTTGGAGATACCCCCACAACCCCAACCTCATCCGTACCCTCAGGCCAATGCTGCGCGAGCTCGGCGCAGAGTTCAGGATCCAACAACTGCGAAGCAGCCGCATGGACCGCCATTCGAACATCATCCGCGTCTTGCGACTGACTCCGGCGATGCCCATTGATCTGCGCAAGCCGCGCCTGACACGCTCGCAGAATCATTGATGTTTCCAATGGTCCATGCCCAACCCCCAGAATCGCGAAAGGCCCACCAGCCGCTGCCGAATCCCCGAGGTACTCCCGAATCATCTCAGTTGAACGATCCTGATCCATCATCAAGGTCCTCCCCCTTCGCTCGATCCACCAAACAACACACTCAACTTGCTCCCCCAAGGCTCAGCCAACCCCTCCGGATACAACAGCCCAAACTGCTCATACACCTCCCGCGCCCGATCCGGATCGATCGAACGCATCAGCCGCAACGATTCATACCGCGCCTCGGACCACTCCGCTAACACGGTATCCGCCTTCTCCACCACCAACAACCAGCACTCCATCGCCTCCTGCTCAGACCCAAACCGATCCGCAAGCCGAGCAGTCCTCACCAAACCGAAAAACGAAGGCGTTCCCTCTCGATACACGCGAAGACTCAACGCATTGGCATACTCACTCATCAACTGATCTTCGAGCTGCTCACCCAAATACTCCGCCGCGGACGCAACCTGTTCAACGATCAACGAATCCCGGCGATCCAAACGCCCATCCATCCCCATAGAGTCCATCAACCCGCGCCCATACCGAACGACCGCTTGCGCTTGAGGAACCATCCTTCTCTGCTCAAAGGCGTCATACGCGCGCTCATGAACCAACAACAATGCATTCTCACGAACCTTCTCATCAAGCACACTCGCATCCAACGCGATCTCCCCGGCACGAGCGATCTCGCCATCGAGCAACAGCACCTGCACACGCCGGTACGCAAGTTCAGAAGCTGCACCAGATAACGAGGCCTCCCTCCCCACCAACAGCTGACCACGATCCACGGCTTCCATCAAGAATCCAGTATCCACCCCATCAATCCAAATACCAGTCCCCAGTACAATTCTCACCACCGATAGCCGCTCATTGAGTTCACCGAGCCCACTCGCATCCCCAGACTGATTCGCCCAAACCCACGCCGCATGTCCCGCGATGACCTCGTGCAAGCGATCCCCACCAGCAGTCCCGTCATCAACCAACTCCGGATTCTTGTACAGCAGCCCGATCAACTTTCGCCGAGCCCGGATCGCCATCGGATTCTCCGGATCATCTATCACCAACGCCCGAGCCGCAAACTCAGGATCCATGTACGGCGACAAAGAATACCGAACCATCAACAGCTCCGCACGCTCGTTGAGCGGATACGCCGCGAGATAATCCTCGATCGATTTCCGTAAAGAATCCTCCATTTGAACCTGACCAGCACGGACCGCATCATCCAGCGCGAGCACCATCAACCACGCTGATTCCTCCTGCTGATCGGATCGAGTTAAGTACGATTGATAGTTGCCAAGCACCTCAGCCGCTTTCCCAGGACGATCAGTCTTCAACCAACTCAGCGCTAGCCGCAGCGCAGCATCCCCGGCATGCTCAGAAAACAAATCCACATCTTCCGCACTCAACGACCGCTCAAGAAAATCCGCAGACTCGTCATACAACTCATCAGTCATCGCAGACAACCCGCGTGTATACAACCCCACGAACCCGGATTCAAGCAACGGTAAATCGCTGTACTTTCGTTGCAGATCCAGCACATGCTCAATCTCACCGAGTTCAACGAGCCGCTTGAGTCCATACCGTGCTGCCTCAATCGCCCCCTCTTGCCCGCCTTTACTCCGGATCACACGCGATTCCGAATCACCCAGCGAATCCATCGGACGCATGACAAGAAGTCGCGCCTGCGCCACCCCAAGCAGATCACCATCCCCGTAAGAAACCAACTCCTCCGCACCTCGGATCGAGCTGACCCAATCCTGCTCCAGCAACACCACTTCCAGCAGACGCTGGCGCGCAAGTCCTCGTATTGCTGCTGGAGCGGAGTCAGAATCCTGCACTGCCATCAGCCATGACCGAGCACCACTCAGATCATTGTTATGAATTTTCGAGAGCCCGACCCCAATCATCGCGCGAGCAACATGATCGTACTCCAATAAATCGAGGTCCATCTTAGCGAGGACCGGGAGCTTCCCCTCAAAGCCCAAGACCCAACCAAACGCACCAAAGACATCCCCCGCTATCGAACGCTCTTTGAGCACACCAACACTGTGCCCCGACCACCCCTGAAAGAAGAATGCACGAGACCGCAGCGCTCGTGCTTCGCGCAGCTCCTCTTCATATTCATCAACACGCTCATCACTCGCACGCGCCACGCTCCGTGCCAGTTGCATCACACGGATATCTTCAAGCCCAGCGATCCGCTTCATCTCACTCTGGATCACAGTCATCGCTTCGATTGCTCTTGAACGCTCGTCGTCATCGAGCAACCCGATCCGCTCAAGCTCCGCCGCCTGCTCGTGCTCGCCGTACAACTGTGTAAGGATCTCAACCCTGAGCCCCAGCATCTGATCCGCAGGCATCATCCCGATCAAAACACGCCCCTTGGCGAGAACTATTCCGCGTGCTGTATCACCTAGATCCTCGCGTTCGAGTGTCTTGAGATAGAGATCCCCGAGCCGAGCCGCGATCACGCCCCTGCGTTCAATATCTTTCTCGTCGATCAACCGATCAAACAACTGAACTTCGAGAAGATCCTCAAACCCCTGCTCCTCAAGGAATCCGCTCACACGATCATCATCCGCAGGACCAACCCCAACTGACAAATCTGCACACACACCGATCGCGCAGAGTCCTGCAGCAATAAGCACTGAAGATTTATTCCTCACCTGGAACATAACTCCTCCGCACAAACCCCGCGTCCTGAGACGCTTGCATCGCCGCCGCGACGGCGCTGATCGGAACATCCTTCGCCGCACGGATCGCTACCCCAGGCTCCTTCGGGAGCGACGCAAGCACCGAAGCCAGCGACTCCTTATTCCCAACCGAGTGCGATCCGATCACAAACTCCACCCCACCAGCAGCGCCCCTCCGGATATCAATCACCTGAGGCTGTAACTCACTCACCTGCACGCCGCCCCCTTGCGTCTGCACCGCTGAAGCAATATCACGCTCAGGTTGCGCAAAGTTCGAGGTCACCAAGAAATACACCAGCAACAAAAACACAACATCAATCATGCTCGTCAAAGGCAGCATCCCAAGATGCGACGACCGCTTGCTGCGTCGCTTGCTCTTCCCTCGTCCCATCATCCACCCCCGCTTCCATCAGGAGCCAGCGTCCCAAGCTTCCATTTCGTGACCCCGACCCCAGCGAGTCGTTCGAGCAAACGATCGAGCAGCACCGCCGGCGCGTTGCGATCGGGACGGATCAGCACATCAAACCCCCCGCTCCCCGAAACCCCGTTCTCCTTCGCGAGCCCCGCACTCGCGAGCTGATGGATCGTTTCAAGATTCACTACCGCTGATTCAACCATGTACGAGCCGTCCGACGAGATATCAATAATCATCGCCGCATCTTCACCCTGCTTCTGCTCCTCGCCAGGCTGACGAGGGAGATCTACCTCAGTCCGTCGGATCTGACCCAGATGCGAAGTGAGCATAAAGAAAATGATCAGCTGAAAGACCACATCAATCATCGGCGTCAAATCGACGACCAGATGATGCCCGGATTGTTTCCGTGAAGAAATCATTTACCCGCGACCACCTACTCCAGGACCAGTCCCAGGCCCTACACCAGACCCCTTCTGTGCATTCGCCGACTCGATCGGCGCGATCAACTCATCAATCAGCTCCCCGATCTCTGTCGTCAGGTGATCGATCCGATTCCGGAGATAGGTGTACGCAGAAGTGCACGGGATCGCAACAATCAAACCAAGAACCGTCGTGATCAACGCCTGCGAGATACTCCCCGCAAGCTCATCAGGACGCGCAGGACCATCCGCCATCGTGATCGCATCAAACGCGCCGACCATCCCCACAACCGTCCCCAGCAAACCAAGCATCGGCGCGATCGAAGCGATCAAACCGATCCCGTCAGTCAACCGATACAACCGATCCGTCTCGAGCTGGCCGATCTCTTCTACCGTCGAACGCAGCTCAAGCATCCCGAACGGAGATCGTGCCGCGCGTGTCAGCGACATCCCCAGCACTCTGGACAAGAAGCTGCTTGACTCTTGATTGGTGCACAAATCAATCGCGCCCTGCACATTGCGGACCGCAAGGATCGGACGCAGCTCATCGATCAGTTCATCGGGAGCCATCTTGAGACGCCTGACCCTGAGCATCTGCGCCACGATCATCCCGACCGCCGCCAGCGAGATCAGGAGGATGATCATCCCGATCACCCCACCCTGCATGATGTAGTCCAGCAGCGATCGCTCAACGCGTTCGCTCTGCGCCAGCACCATGCTCGACTCAGCAAACATCCGCATCCCGTTCATCAACTCATGTCCCATACATACAACCCTTCATTAAACTCATCATTGACTGTTTCCCGTCATCTGCGAGTCGATCATCGTCTGGATCAACACATCGAAATTATTCTGAAACTCCCCCGCCTCGTCGTAGCGTCCCCCATCGACCAGCCCCTTGACCGTCAGCTCGTGAGCAAGCGAGAGTAACCGCTCATCGACCACCCCACGCTGCACCATCACATGGACCAGTTGGATCACCCCGCGCGATCGCATTTGCTCTTGATCATCTCCGCCTAGATCCGCTTCCCGAATGAACGACACGCCCGCCGCGAGTCGACACCATCCGTCCACCCAGGTCCCCGAGCGTGCACCCCCTCGAGCGATCAACCATTCACGAGTACGCTCACGAGCAACCGCATCAGGATGCTCCTGCGCACGAAGCATATTCGCAAGCAGCTCAAACCCAATTCGATACTCCGCATCGATCCCCCGCATCGAATCAAGCTGATCGACCAGCTCGACAACATCCTCATCACGCTCCCCAGCAATCACTCCATACGCGCGGACAATCATCGCCCCCGCCCCGCCTGCTTCGATTACCTGCTCCGCGAGCGATCCAAGCCGATGCCCATCAACCCCCGAATCCACCAAAGGCACCAACTCTGCAAACCGATACCGCCCATCCACCCCATCAATCTCAAGCAACCCTCCAACCCCGATCGCGCTCATCGCAACCGCCGCATCAAAGTGATCTTGTCGCACAATCGCATCATCAAGCAACCCCCCAAAGACCTCGATCGCCATCAACGAATCTGAACCGATCAGCCTCTCAGCAAATCCCCGGTACAGTTCTGCACATCCACGCAGATCCCCGCGCCGCCGCCGAGCGTATCCAATCGCCGACCCCTTCGCGATCTCAACATACTCCCCAGGCACTTCCCAATCCCCCTCCCCGCTCCGAACATCATACCAAGGCACCAGAACCACCCGATCAGGCACCCCCTCTACTTTGATCCGAAGCGTGACCCCCTCGATAGCCGCTGAATCAACAACCGCTTCGATCACACCACTCGCTGTTCCTACACGAACCAGCTCCTCTTGAGCAACCACACCCGAAGAGCCAACCCACAGCACAACCCATCCGATTAACACGACCAATCGACTCATGGCTGCCCCCCGCCATCGACATGCTGATATCGACCATTGGAAGTCCGAGCAATGTTCTTCAGCATCGCCTCGACCTTATTGAAGTTCTGCAGATTCCTCGATTCACCAAACAAAATACAATGGATCGGCGTTCGGCTCTTCCGATTCAACCTCGCGATCTGAGCTGGGACTTGTTCCTTGAACTCACCATCCGTCATGAAGTAAATCGCGTCAGGCTTGGGATCCAGCTGGTACACCAACTCGAACGCATTTTCCGGGAAGGTCCCCCCACTAGGGAACTGCGCCATGACCGCGACGCTCGCCGCCGCCTTGTTCATCCGGTTCGCTTTCATCCATTCAAGCTCCAAGAGCAATGGACTCGGACCACTCGAATACAGCACCACATAAAACTCCGCGTTCGCAGCGAGCCCATGCACAGAACGGATCAACTCAATCTGAGTCGATTCCCAGCGTGTCATCTCACCCGATTTGAGCGTGCTATCCATCGACCCCGAACGATCAACAATGTACGCAAACCGCTTCCCGCTTGCTTCAAGACCAAAGAAGCTCGCGCCCTCACCCGATCCCGCACCGCTCGCGCCGGATCGAACATCAACATCCGAGATCGACATCCCCCCAGAACTCAGATCCGGCGCCATCGCATCCGCGAGATCACTCACCGATTGCTCGATCCCTGTCTCAGACAACAGCTCCATATCCAGCTCAGATTCAGTCTGGATCTCTGCGAACTCGACCTCTTGGACATCGACCGCCGTCTGCTCATTCAGATCCGACTGCGCCATGATCGCAAACTCGACCGGCTCAGGACCACCCCCGCCTGCGTCCCCATACGAATAATCGATCCGCACCAGAACAGCAATCCCCAAAAGCACCAGATGCACCAGTACCGAGATCCCCAATCCAGACAAAGTCGCCCGCTCAATAAACTTCCTGCGAGCTGATTTCTCAACAACCAAATCCTCTGGAAGCACTACCTGCGGCCCACTCGCGTGCTCCGAACTCGCACCACTCCCATGAGACGCGCTCGTGCGATCTGGTTGCTTTGATGGTTCAAATGAATAGGTCAACGCCGATGTCCCAATCGTACATATCAGCCACCCACCGCTGGCTAGGGTTCGGGAAAGGCTTCTCGCCCAAGGATCGAATCCGTCCGATCGCGCCCTGTACTCCACGATACCCAATCACGCCTACCCGTGCTGGGCTCCCCATGCTTTCGAGCACCTTTCTCTACCATTCGCTCCTCATCACCACCGGTTCTCCCCCATTCCACTCAAATACGCCCCCCCTGAGTTGACGATCCCCCCTCCGAGGTGTTCAATGACGCAACCCTGGAGCCTGTATGACCACACCAAATCGCCCGAAACCCTCCCGCGTCCTCCTCAAACTCTCAGGAGAAGCCTTCTGCGCCCCCGGCGGATTCGGGATCTCCACTGAAGAACTCGGATCGATTGCCAACGAGGTCAAATCCGCCGCTGAGTCTGGCACCCAGATCGCTGTCGTCGTCGGAGGCGGGAACATCATCCGAGGCGCCGAGCTTGCCAAATCCGGAGACATCCAGCAAGCCACCGCCGACTACATGGGGATGCTCGGGACCGTCATGAACGCCGTCGCTCTCAAAGAAAAACTCGACTCCATCGGGATCGATTCACGCGTCATGTCCGCACTCGACATCCGCGCCGTCGCCGAGCCCTTCATCCGAGGCCGCGCCATCCGCCACCTCGAAAAAGGACGCGTCGTCATCCTCGCAGCAGGAACCGGGAACCCGTTCTTCACCACCGACACCTGCGCCTCGCTCCGAGCGACCGAGCTTGACTGCGATATCCTCCTCAAAGCAACCAAAGTCGACGGCGTCTACACCGCCGACCCACACAAAGACCCCTCCGCGACACGCTACGAATCACTCACCTTCGAAGAAGCACTCGAAAAACGCCTCGGAGTCATGGACATGACCGCCCTGACCATGTGCCAAGAACGCAACATCCCCCTCCTCGTCTTCGACTTCAAAATCCCAGGCAACATCCGCAAAGTCATCGATGGAGAACCAATCGGAACCCTCCTCACCAACGCCGAGCTGATCCAGAACTAACCCCATCCAACGCGTACAATCCATATACACGCCCACGCGGCGTCCCAGACAACGCATCCCAGACCAGTCCAGACGGAGATACAGATATGAGTACCGATCCAGATACCATCCTCATGGAAGCCGAAGAGCACATGATCAAAGCACGCGACTACCTCGCCGCTGAACTCAAAGGCATCCGCGCAGGTCGCGCATCCCCAGCAATGGTCGAGTTCATCAAGGTTGATTACTACGGATCACCTACCGAACTCAAGAGCCTCGCAGTGGTCTCCGTCCCAGAAGCAACCCAGCTCCTGATCAAACCATTCGACGCTTCATCCGTCGGCGCGATCCGCAACGCGATCGAAGAAGCCAACCTCGGCGTCAACCCAATGGTCGAGGACAAACAAATCCGCATCAACCTCCCATCCCTCACCACCGACCGCCGCAAGCAACTCGTTGCTCAAGCGAAGAAGGTCGGAGAAGAGCAGAAGGTCGTCATGCGGAACGCCCGTCGCGATGCCAACAAGCACGCCGACACCCTCGCCAAACAAGACGGCGTCCACTACTCCGAAGACCAGATCGCGGACCTCAAAGACTCAATCCAAGAGCTCCTCAAGAAGTACGAGAATGCTCTCGATGAGAACATGACCAAGAAGGCTGCAGAAATCATGCAGGTCTAAACTTCATTCTTCATACAGACAAATAAAACAGCGGGCCGATCTTCGAAGATCGGCCCGCTTTCTTATTCCATCTCGAAATCTGTATCAGCGGATAAACAACGCACGAGGAGTCACGAGCAGCACATGCTCGTCACGCATCAGCATCATGCCGTTGAGTTCATCAACCACCGACAGGTACCGCTGCTCGCCGAGCAGCATCCGCAGCGTGGTCTCGATCTGCGACTGACCAACCGTAACGCCTGGAGCTTCGATAAACCCACCAAGCATCTGCTGGATCATGCTCTCAAAGCTCGGAGGAGCAGGGTAGTGAGCAACATCGAAATCCACAAGATCGAGATCATCAGCAAGATCATTGATCGCATCATCCAGACCACCGAGTTCATCAGCCATCTTCAGATCAAGCGCGTCCTTCCCAACAAACAAACGACCTTCCGCAGTCTTCCGCAGATCAATCCCGTCACGACCCGCTTCAACGCGTGAGGTGAACAGGTTGTAGGTATCAGTCATTTCCTCGCGGATCAGCGCGACCTCGCGATCGTCCCACGCCGCGGTCCCGAACAATCCAGCAACCGGACCACGCGAACGCTCGACGATGTTGAGATGCAGACGCTCGTAGACATCACCGATCGCGTACTTCCCGCCAACAACACCGATCGAACCAACGATACTCGAAGGATTCACAAAGACCTTCTCGCCGCCGACCAGCACATAGAACCCGCCGGACGCAGCCATCCCACCAACAGAGACCCAGACAGGCTTGTGCTCTTTGAGCCGCTCGATACCCTGCCACATGATCTCCGAAGCGATCGCTGATCCACCAGGAGAATCGATCCGGATCACGACCCCCTTGATCAGATCTTCTTTGATCAGCGATTCGATCGCATTGCGGATCGTGCGCGATCCAACCTGATCACCGCCTCCGAACATCCCGCCGCTGCCCGAGTCCCCATCAACGATGACGCCGTTGATATGGAGCACACCGATCGTCGGATGATCAACAGACACCGCGCTCTGCTGCGACATCATGCTCATAAACGCGAACGGGTTCGTAAAGTCCATCGAGGGGCCATCAACCGCGTACGGATTCGTCACCCAAGTGACTTCCGCGCCGTACTCATCGCTGAGATACCCTTTCAGTTCCGGAAGATCGACCACCCCATCAATCAGATCAACCTCCATCGCCTCATCACCGCTCGCGGCCCACGCGACTGTCATTGCTTCATCAAGCTCACGATCACTCAATCCGCGCCCGTCCTTCATGATCGAACGCACATTGCCGTACATCCCATCGAGAAGCGACGAAATATTCTGATCCCACTGCGCCGAAGGCCCCGACCGAGTCGCGGTCTCGTTCGCGCCCTTGTAATCCCCGACTTGGACCATCTGCGCCTTGACACCGATCCACTCGAACATATCCGCCATGTACATCTCTTCCATGTGCATGCCGGGGAACGAGATGTATCCGCCCTTCTGCAGCAGCACCTCATCCGCGTAACTCGCGAGCATCAAACCACCCGTGTCGTAGCCCTCCGCGAAGATGTGGACCTTCTTGCCTTCATCCTTGAACCGCTCGATCGCTTGTCCGAGTTCCTCGACCTGAGTCGTCCCAAACGACGCATCCTTCAATCGGATCACCAGACCATCAAACTCGTTATCAAACGCGAGTGTATCAATAGCGTTGACCAATCCGAGCAAGGTATCAGCGCCATCACCGAGCCAGGACATCCCCGACTCATGCTCGACAGGCATCCCGTTGATCTCCAAGACAGCCAGCGAAACATCATCCGCGGCACACGCGGTCGGCGCAACCCCCATCAACAATCCCGCCGAACCAACCAACGCCAACTGTGCTTTCATCGAAATCTGCATGAAGTATCCTTACTCTGTTCAAAATGACTGTTCTCAATACGCCACGACACCCAAGGCACTCCAATGAAAGCCCGAGCTGTCTAAGTATAGTGTAAGGAATCCCCCACCAGCGGTTTCAGGATTCCGCCGTTCGATCTGCTTTTTGACGGTTCGTCTCAAAAACATCGCTCAATCCAACCCCCCGATGCAACAGCACCGGACGCAATCGAACCGTATCGATCACCACATTGATGATCCCCAGCGTGATCAGAACCGACCCCATCGCAACAAGCACCACATGGAGCTGCGTCAGCAGATCAGAGACCACCGGATTCAGCCACTGCGACCGTCCCCCCAGCCCTCCGATCACATGAAACAGATCCCCAATCGCCGCGATCCCAAACGACGCGAGCAACGCGTACATCGACTGACGATCCACGCGCCCAGTCCGCACAATCACCGATCGCATCGCGAGCCGGACCGCGTTGGGACGCAAGCCAACAGTAATTACCACAACCCCAACGAATATACCAAGACGCAGAATGGACCGATCAATATGCTGAGCACCCGGACTGATCAAAGGCATCGGAGCCGAGACATCAACCCCCCTGTAGATCACCCAGTACATCATCACCAGCGGGATGTACGCAGACACACCAATCGCTGCACGAATCGAAGCCCAGCGATTCTGCTTGTTCCGTCGCTTGTGCAACCTGACCATCGTCATCGCACCAAGCCCAGAACACACCAGCGCGAGAAACCCCAGCATGCTCACCCACCCGTTGAGCCCAAGATTCATCCCGACTTTCGCTCGGATGATCTCGTCGATTCGTAGCACCCAGATCGACAACGACGCGATCAACGCCCCCACACTCCAGACCACAATCCCATTCCCGATGAGCCATGGAGAACTCAACTCCTCCAACTCATCAGCCTGCGGATCCACCACTCCGAGCAGCGTCGCACGGATCGACGCCCCGCATTCCGGACACACCTCACGAATGGACAACCCGCGCAGGTTGTACCCGCAGCCAATACAGATCAACTCCCCGGTCAACTGCCGGGCAATCGTCTCCACCCCCGGCTTCACCAAAGGTGCCTGATCTAGATCATTTCCGTTCATTCCACTCCCACAACATTCGAGTGACGAACACCCAGCATATCACCAATTCCCACTTCTGTGAACCCAAAGACCACATTCAAGCGTATTGTTCCACGATTCTCATAGGGACTTTCAATGAATGACACACCACGCAAAGCCGACACAGACACTCAGTACACCATCCTCGATGCACTCAGAGCACAGATCAAACAGGTCTATCTCGGATCAACCAACTCGATTGACCAACTGCTCTGCTGCCTCCTCGCGCGTGGACACGCACTCCTCGAAGATGTCCCTGGCGTCGGAAAGACCCTGCTCGCATCCTCACTCGCAAAATCAATCGACGCGTCATTCTCCCGCATCCAGCTCACCCCCGACATGATGCCCGCAGATGTCCTCGGATACACCGTCCTCTCCAGAGACTCGGGTGAGATGCGATTCCAGAAAGGCCCGCTCTTCGCGAGCGTGATCCTCGCCGACGAGATCAACCGGACCAGCCCCAGAACCCAATCCGCGCTCCTCGAAGCCATGAGCGACGGACAGGTCTCCATGGACGGCAATCAATACGACCTCCCCAAACCCTTCATGGTCGTCGCAACCCAAAACCCCAACGACTTCATCGGGACCTACCCACTCCCAGAAAACCAGCTCGACCGTTTCCTCATGCGCATCTCGCTCGGATACCCCGATGCCCAAAGCGAACAGGACCTGCTCGAACTCCGTCCGAGCCAAACCATGCTCAGCGAACTCCAGCCGGTTATCCACGCTGACCAGGTCCGCACAATCCAAGACTCCATCGACGAGATCCACCTCAGTCCAGCCGTGCGTGAATACATCGTCACCTTCGCCCGCGCGACCCGAAACTCCGACGACATCGATGTCGGGATCTCCCCACGCGGCTCCCTCGCACTCGCACACGCTTCTCGAGCATGGGCCTGGATCCAAGGCCGGGACCATGTCCTCCCAGACGATGTTTACACACTCCTCGTCCCAGTCTGCGCCCACCGCCTCGTCATCGGAGGCCCATCCACCGGTGCGCAGTGGAGCAAAGCCGCGGACCTCATCAGAACCATCGCACACGAGATCGACGCGCCGGTCTAATCCAACGCACACGAATCAAGTTTCAATCAGAGTTCATCAACCGATCCACCGCTTCGATCGGATGGATCGCGTGCACCCCAGTCGCATCCAGAATCTGATGCCTGCACGATGTCCCTCCCGCGACTACCCATGCCCCCTCGCCGCGCCCGCGAATCGCAGGCATCAACCGCTGCTCACCGATCCGATTCGACAGCTCAAACTTCGACTCCATAAACCCAAACGCCCCCGCCATCCCGCAGCACCCCGCATCGATCAACTCCGCACTCCCTGGACAAATCCGATCAAAGACCCCCATCGTCGTCCCGCTCCCCCACAGCGCCTTCTGATGACAATGCGTATGTACCTTGATTTCGTGGTCAGCAGATCGCAGCTCAATCTGCTGAGGATGCTCACTCCATCTTGATCCAACAAAGTCCTCAACCAACTGAGCACGCTCAACCAGCCACTCGTGTGTATACATAAACCCCTCGTCGAGCAGATCCTTCCACTCATCCGTCACCACCGACATCGCCGAGGGTTCAACAAACAGCACCCCCTCAATCTCAGCATCACCAGCAAACGACCGGATCCGCGACAGCGATCGCGCTCCATCCTCCTTCGCCGCTCCAAGATTCCCCTGCGAAATCGCCGAGCGTCCTAGATCACTCGTCGTCACCACCCCAACCTCATACCCAAGCCTCTCAAGCACCCGAACCGCAGCACCCACAATCCTCGGCTCTGTATAAGTCGTCATCGAATCCGAAACCAGCAATACCCTCTTCCGATCACGAGCTTGACCACTCCCAAACGGAACCGATCGAATCCCGCGAGCAAACATCGGGAGCGACCGATCAGGATGCAACCCCATGACATGATTCAGCACAGACCGGATCGGCGACCATGCACTCATCGCGTTGCTCACGCTCGGCATCACACTGCCCAACCGATTCAGCAGATGCACATTCGAAATCACCCGAGCCTTCCAAGGCACCCCGTTCTTCCGATACCCCTGCCAAAGATACTCGCTCTTGAGCTTCGCAATGTCCACCCCGCTCGGACACTCCGTCTTGCACGCTTTGCAACTCAGACACAAATCCAGCGTCGCGAGCGTCTCGGGATCATCCCACTGTGCTTCTCCGCCTTCATCCCCAAACTTCGATTGCCCCGTCACCGCAAGCCGTAGCGCATTGCCGCGCCCGCGCGTCGAGTGCCGTTCGTCGAGTGTCCCCTGATACGAAGGACACATCACCCCGTTCATCTTCTTTCGGCACACCCCCGCACCGTTGCACATCTCCACGGCATGACCAAGCCCCCCCTCATCATCAAACCGCATCCCCGTATCGACCCCTTCAATAGTCAGGTTCGTCGAGCCGGGACGAACACGAGTCTGCGCCGAGATCGATTCGATCGGTCCCGGAGACACGATATTCCCCGGATTCATAAGCCCGTGCGGATCAAACAACCGCTTGACCGCTCGATGCGCCTCCATCAACTCCGGACCCATGAACCGCTCAAGCACCGGACCACGCGCACGACCATCCCCATGCTCACCAGACGCAACCCCACCAAGCTCCTTCGCAAGATCCGCGCACTCCGACGCGATCCGATGCATCGCTTTCTCATCCGCAGGATCACGCAAGTCAAGCAACGGACGAACATGCAACACCCCAACCGAAACATGCGCGTAGTACGAAGCGATTGTCCCCTGACCTTGAACAATCACGCGCAGCCGATCCACAAACTCCCCGAGCCGATCCACCGGTATCGCGCAATCCTCGATAAACCCCAAAGGTTTCCGCGCCCCCTCCACCCCATGCAATAACGGCTCCCCAGCTTTCCGCAGCTTCCACGCTTCCGCCATCGACAGCGGATCCGTAATCAACTCAACCGCCCCATCCCCGGCCTTACCACCAACACGCTCAAGCCGATCCCGAATCTCCTCAACCGAATCCCCAAAGAACTCCACATACAAAACAGCACGAGTCTGTCGACCCTCAAGCTCAGGGAGCAACCCAACATACCGCGATTGCTCACGATTCTTGCGAGCAAGATCCAGAATCAGATCATCCAAAAGCTCCACACCCGCAGGACCAAGCTCAAGCATCCCCTCCACCACGCTGATCGCTTCTTCAACAGATCCATACGCGATCACCGCAAGCCCCTTCAGCCTCGGCACGCGCTGCAGTCTCAGCGTCGCCTCCAGTGTCATCGCGAGCGTCCCCTCACTCCCGCACAATAGATCCTTCAGGTTCACCTTCCCCGGATCCCACCCTCCAGCTTCCAGCTGTTCCAGAATCACATCAAGCTGATATCCCGCACTCCTCCTGAGTGTCTTGGGATACCGCTCACGGATCAACCCCTGAACAGGTTCGATGATGTCCATCACGCCACGCGTCAACTCCATCACGCGAGCATCATCAAAAGCGCTCCCCATCCCAAGCTCAACAACCGCCCCATCCCACAAGCACACTCCAATCGATTCAACATTCTCCGAGGTCCGCCCGTACAGCACCGAGTGCACCCCTGCTGCGTTGTTGCCGATGCATCCGCCGATCGTTGCCTGCCGAGCCGTAGAAGGATCAGGAGCAAAGAAGACTCCATCACACGCGAGACGATCATTCAGATCATCAACAGTGACCCCCGCTTCCACGCGACAGCTCAACCCGCCAGCATCAACCGAGACCACACGATCGCACTTCCCAGAAACATCGATCACCACAGCACGATTCACGCACTGCCCCGCCAGACTCGTCCCCCCTCCACGAGGCAGCATCGCGACCCCAGCAGCCCCGCAGATCTCAACCGCCTTCTGAGCCTCCGCAACACTCGCAGGCACCACGACCCCTTCAGGCATCACCTGATAGATCGACGCATCCGTGCTGTACAAGCCGCGAGTATGCTCATCACCGAACACATCACCAGCAATATGCGCACGAAGCTTTCCAAGAACCGATTCAGTCATCACGAAGCCCCAATGCTCAATCAACAAAAAAACCCGCGG
This sequence comes from Phycisphaerales bacterium, assembly GCA_051252395.1. Taxonomy (GTDB): domain Bacteria; phylum Planctomycetota; class Phycisphaerae; order Phycisphaerales; family UBA1924; genus UBA1924. The sequence continues at coordinate 679,185 of JBPOFX010000001.1, forward strand.
CCAATCAAGGCCGCGGGTTCAGTATACATTCAATGTACCGCGGGATGAGATCATCCCACAATCATTCAATCGTAGTACGGGTTGATGCTCTCTTCGCCACCCTCGCTCTGAACTGAGTAGTACTGAGTAAGGTATGCGTTGAGGTTGCTGCTCACACCGCTGAGTGTAACGGATTGTCCTGGCTCTTCTTCCATCTCACGAGACTCATCGTCTTCGTTCATGAAGATGTTGTCAGGCTGATTCTGGTTATCATCTTCAAGATCCTTGTAGTTCCAAATCACTGACTCAGGATCAGGACGGTTGTAGAACTCTACGTGTGCATCGTTGAAGCCAACATTACCAGCCCATGATGTCCGTGAACCGTTCATCGCGAGTGTCACTGAAAGCTCACCCAGTGGGGTATCGCCAGCCTGATCAGTATCAGCATTTTCGATCAACTCCCAAGCACCTTCTTCAGGATCATCGATCTCATAGACAGGTCCACGGTTCGCAAGTGCAGGCTCCAATGCCTGGAAAGTGTTTGACCACTGTGCACGGCGACGAACGAATGGTGGGATGTGAGAGTAGCTGAAGTTTCCAAGTTCCTCGTACTGAGGCAGGAAGTCTGGATCCGTAGGAGCAGCGTCGTACGAACCATCTTCAACACCATCAATGAAGAATGGATCCCGAGGAGTCGCACGGAAGTTTGGATCCCAGAGAGCTTCACTCGGTTCGCCGTCTACACCAGGAGCACCAGCAGGTGCATCGTTCTGGTAATCTTCGTACTGCTCGTACTGACCGACTTCAACCGCACTGATGCAAAGCTCAGTCTCGATGATACCCTGAGCAATCAGAGCCGAGAAAATGTGACCGGTAGTGTCTTTGGTGCGAGCGGATTCACCCTCATCAAGAATCAGGGTGGTGTCGTTTCTGTCCAAACGGCTAGGCAGTGGGTAGTTGTCACGGTTGTTCCCCGCGAATACCACAAGACCCTGCAGGATCGAACGAACCTGGGTGCTGTCCTTCAACTGGTTTGCACGCTGACGCGCCTTACCAAGTGCTGGAAGCAGAATTCCGATGAGCAACGCGATGATCGCGATGACCACCAGAAGCTCGATGAGCGTAAACGCACTTCTCTTCATGTTCTTCATAACATGACTCCTTAACAGTGCCAGCAAGCATTCCGCAAGCCGGCAAACATCTGAATGACGCACACAACAGCATGCGCCCAATAGCGTCCACACAATTCGCCCGGTGGACACAAAGGCCGTATTGTCGGCTCAGTCAGATTCGGCAGGAATCAATGCGGACCAGAGTCCAATGAGTGCGATATGCTTGGTTGCCGAACCAGCTTCACCATAAGAACTGTACGAGAACACTATCCGCAAAGCAACCCCAATCGGTTCCGCGATACCAAACACCCACCAAAGTTTCCACCCCACTTTCACAGAACAAATCCAACATCCCGACCCCCAAGGACCCGATAATGAGCCAAACCACCATCAGCCAACGCCTTACAGAACTCCAAATCACCCTCCCAGACGCCCCCAAACCCGTCGCGTCCTATGTCCCTACACGCCAAACCGGGAACCTCATCCACATCTCAGGACAGATCCCCATGTCCAAAGGCACACTCCTCGCGACCGGGATCGTCCCGACCGAGGTTGACCAAGACACCGCGATCCAGTGTGCCAGACAATGCACCCTCAACGGACTCGCCAATCTTCAGAACGCGATCGGATCACTCGACCGAGTCACCAAAGTCGTCAAAGCGGGAGTCTTTGTCGCCGCGTCCAGAGAGTTCGGCGCTCACCCTCAGATCGCCAACGGATGCTCCGATCTCCTCGTCGAAATCTTCGGACAAGAAAAAGGGCAACACGCTCGCGCTGCGATCGGTGTTGCCTCGCTCCCACTCAACGTCCCCGTCGAGATCGAGTTTATATTTGAGATCGAATAAATCCCGCAGGATTACGCGAACGCCTTGTTGTAGTCCTCAAGGAACTTCTTCAAGCCGTTGTCGGTCAGTGGATGATGCATCAGCTGCTTGATCACACTCAAAGGCACCGTCGCAACATCCGCTCCAATCAACGCACATTCCAACATGTGCTTCGGATGACGGATCGACGCAGCGAGGATCTTCGTGTCGAACCCATAGTTGTCATAGATCGTCCGGATCTGAGAGATCAGTTCCGTCCCGTCCTGTGAAATATCATCAAGACGACCAATGAAAGGCGAGATCAGATACGCCCCCGCCTTCGCGACCATCATCGCTTGCATCGGTTGGAAGCACAGCGTCATGTTGGTCCGGATGCCTTCATCGCTGAGCGCCTTGCACGCCTTGAGCCCATCAACAGTGACCGGCAACTTCACAACGATGTTGTCCGCGATCCCGGCACGCATCTTGCCTTCAGCAACCATCTCCTTGAACTCAAGCGCGATCACTTCAGCCGAGACCGGACCTGAAACAATCTCACAGATCTCACCGAGACGCTTGCCGTAATCGATGCCCTCTTTCGCGATCAGCGAAGGGTTGGTCGTCACGCCGTCAAGCACTCCAAGGTCGTTCGCCTCACGGATTTCGTCAAGATTCGCGGTATCGATGTACAGTTCCATTGGATGCTCCGGGTCAGGGGTTGAGTCCACAAAAGACAGGACAAGACTCTAGCCCCTCGCTCCCAAAAATCGAGCAGAAAACAACGCAATCAATCCGCTCAATCGAGCAGCTCAACCAACGACCGGCGCATCAACTTCCCAGTCATATTCCGCGGCAGCGCATCAACCACCACCACCCGCCTCGGAACCTTGTACCCAGCCAACCGATCCCGGCACCAATGGATCAACTCATCATCCCCGGCTTGAGCATCCTCCTCAAGCTCCACAAACGCAACAGGGACCTCCCCGCGCATCGGATCCTTCTGACCGATCACCCCAGACGCTCCTACAGCAGGATGCGCATTGAGCACCTCCTCAATCTCGCGCGGGAACACATTCTCACCCCCCACGATCAGCATCTCCTTGATCCGACCAGTGATCGACAAGAACCCATCCGAATCAATCCGCGCCATATCCCCAGTCCGCAGATGCCCGTATTCATCGAACGCCGCCGCCGTCTGCTCTGGAAGGTTCAGATACCCCTTCATCACATTGGGACCACCAATCCGCAGTTCCCCATCCACATCATGCCCGAGCTCCCTCCCAGTCTCCGGATCCACAATCCGCTGCACCACCCCAGGCAGCGCCCTCCCCACCGCACCGATCTTGTGCTGCTCATCAGGAAGCATCACATTCGTCACCGGCGCCGTCTCCGTCATCCCGTACCCCTCACAAATCCGCACCCCAAACCGCTCATAAAACCGATCCGAAACATCCCTCGGCAGCGGCTCCCCACCAGACAACGCAAGCCGAAGCGAACTCAGCGCATCACCATCCGCGCTCTTCACTGTCATCAACGCGTTGTACATCGAAGGGATCCCAACATAGATTGTCGCGCCATGCTTCTGGATCGAATCGATAATCCGTTTGGGCATAAACCGCGCCGAGTACACCACCTTGCACCCAAACAACATCGGGAGCAGCGACAACGCCGTGATCCCAAACGAATGGAACTGAGGGAGCACACCCATAAACACATCCGTAGGCTGGATCGCGATGTGCTCGTGCGTCTGACGAACATTGCTCAGCATGTTGTGATGACTCAGCATCACCCCCTTCGGTTTCCCAGAAGTCCCAGAGGTATACAGCACCACCGCGAGCTCCTCAAACCCCACAACATTGGGGAGCCTTGGACTTGGCATCGACCTGAAGTTCAAATCCTCCAGATACACCACCCGCTTCGCTCTCGGCTCGTACCCCAGATGCTCGACAAGCTTCCGAGATGCAAGAATCAGATCACACCCCGCATCCTCGATCACATACTCAAGCGTCTCCCGTTCACTCAAATAGTTCAAAGGAACAATCGTCTTCCCCGCAAGCCAAACCCCATAGCTCGCTGCGCCAAAAGCCCCCGAAGTCGGAAGCAGAATCCCGACACGCGACGCTTGCGAACTGCTCTCCACTAGATCCGCGATATGCATCCCCGCAACCAGCAGATCAATCCCGCGATACGAGCGCGAATCATCCTCAATAAGCACGCGTTTCGCGCTCTTGAGAAACGACCAAGTCAACGACACACCTAGATTCATACAAGCACACTCCTATCCATCCACGCAGCGTACACGCATCAAGTCAGAAGTGCAATTCAGCCCCAGATCTCAAGCCCGTGCGGCGCATTGCGGATGTCCATCGACACATTCACGCTCGCCACCATTTCCCCGCTCGCGACATCAAACCCACTCACCGTCCCAGGCGACGACCCCGCAACCACCAGCCCCCGCTCCCCCCAACTCCGATCAAAGCACAACCCACGCCCAAATCCCTGCCTCGCATGATCCTCCCCGATCCCGACATGACTCATCGCGGATTCTTCGTACCTTGGATAGTCAAACCGCTTCATGACCTTCCCGCGCCGATCCGCGATCACCACACAGTCCTCCCCCGTCGAGTTCATCAAAATCAACCCGCCATCAATCGGCTGACAGTTATGCGTCATCGAAGGCACCTTCGCATACATCCCGACCGCCGCCGTTGCTGTATCAACTGTCCACAAAACCCCGAGCCGGAGCGCCGAAACATACACCACCCCATCCACCACAATCACCTGATTCAAATGCAGCGTGTCCGCCTTTGGAGGGCCGTCCTTGCCCATCGGGTCATACGCTCGAGCGACCATCCCAGACTTGCTCCCCCCAAACCACCAAGCACGATCAAACTCCCCAGTTGTCACATCAAACCGCAGCACGGAGTCATAGCTCGTCGAAGTCAGATAAATAAACCGTTCGCCGTCATACGAAATCTCATGACAATGATGCAGAAAATCACACCGATGCGACCGCACTATCTCCATATCCCGATCAAACACAAACAGCTCATCGCTCGCCGCGATATAGACCTCGTCTCCAACAAAGCAGATCCCCCGAAGCCCGCGACCCATCCCGCGCCCTTCCCAATCGATCTCGATCCGATTCCAATCAAGCACCTGCTCGAACGCCCCAGACTCCAGATCAATCAGATACGCCCCGCCGTGCGAGTCCCCCTGCTGCGTCGATCGGATCACATCCGTCATCAGAACCTTGGGAAGCGTCATTCGATCACCCCCTCAGCGATCACACCCTCTGCAATCACAGAAGCAATCGCGTTCGTCTCCGTATGCGAGAGTGAAACAAACCACCGATCGACCCCCATCGAATCCGCGATCTCCTTCGCCCGCCCAGTCACCCGAAGTTCAGGCCTCCCCGACTCAAGCCGAACCGTCTCAACATCCGTCCACCCGATCCCTTGCGACCACCCAGTCCCAATCGCTTTGAGTGCTGCTTCCTTCGCCGCAAACCGCGCCGCGAGATGCTCTGGTCTCCGTTTGGAATCCCCCGAATCCAGCACCTCTTGCTCCGTGAAGCACTTGGTCAAAAACGACTCCGCATGCTTCGCAAGCGACTTCTCGATCCGCGCAATCTCAACAATGTCCACCCCATGCCCGATGATTGAGCGAATCCCCGAACTCATTTCTTGGACTCAGACTTCGCCTTCTTCGCAGCAGGCTTGGATTCAGTCTTTGTATCCGTCTTCTTCCCAGAACCAGAATCAGTCTTGGTCTCAGACTTCTTCTCAGGCTTCGCTTCCGCCGCCTTCTTATCCGCGTCCGCACTCTTCTTGTACGACTCACTCCGGTAATCAGTCTCGTAGAACCCTGACCCCTTAAACATCACCGCCGCACCGATCCCGATCAGCCGCTCAAGCGCAAGCTTCCCGCACTCAGGACACTTCTTCTTCACCCCAGCACTCATCGACTGGAACAACTCAAACTCATGCTCGCACGCATTACAGCGATAGTCATAGGTCGGCATCATCGCCCCCTTCATCCTCTCCGGAGTCTTCAACCTGCGGAGCCACCCCAACCTTCGCAGGACGGATCACCCGTTCACCGAGCATGTAACCCACGCTCATCAGCAACGAAATATGCCCCGGTTCAACCCCATCCATCGCCTGCTGCATCATCGCCGCATGCTTCCCAGGATCAAACTCATCCCCCACCTTCGGCTCAATCGCACTCACCCCATACCCCGAAAGCATCTTCAAAAACTCGCCCCGGATCATCTCCACGCCGTAGATCACATCCTTCGCAGAAACCTTCTCCGGATCCTGCAACAGCGCCATCTCAAAATGATCCATCAACGGAATCAACGCCTGCACAACACCCTGCCGAGACGAGGTCCGCGCCTCCTGCTCATTGAGCGACGCTCTCCGCTGAAAGTTCCGATGCTCCGCGGCCATCTCCTGGAACCGTGCAAAGTTCTCATCACGCTGACGGATCGTCTCAACCAACGCATCGACAATCTCTTCATTCTCATCAGAGATCTCAAGCTCACCAGCAACCGCCATCTGACGGATCGATTCGAGCCGCGCGAGTTTATCCGTATCAAACCCCGCCTCGATCTCTTCGATCTCCGCAGCATCAACCTCACCGATCTCGTGCTCTTGAACTTCTTCGTGCATGTCGTTTTTCATCGTGTTATCAACCGTATCTTCACTCATCATGAACCACCCAACAGATCCGTGATCTTCTTAAAGAACCCATGGCTCTCAGGATTCACATTCTTGTCCTCAGTCTCCGCATACGCACGCAACAAATCTTCCTGCTTGCTCGTCAGCTTCTTGGGAGTCTCAATCTTCACGACCACAATCAGATCCCCGCGACGACCACTCCGCAAGTTCGGAAGCCCCTCGCCTTCGATTCTCAAGAGCTCGCCGTACTGCGTGCCCTTCTTGATCGTCAGCGTCTCCGACCCCTCAAGCGTCGGGACCTCGACCTCCGCACCAAGCGAAGCCTGCGTAAAGCTGATCGGCATCTCCATGAGCAGATGATCCCCGTCCCGCTCAAACAGATCATGATCCTTCACGCGGACCACAACATGCAGATCCCCGCGAACACCCGATCCATCCGGACTCTGCTCCGCCGCAGGTGGTTCACCCTCACCCTGCACGCGCACGGCCTGTCCATGATGCACACCCGCCGGAATCTTCACGGAGAGTGAACGCTTCTTCCCAACGCGTCCGCGCCCATGACAAGTCCCGCACTTCTCTTTGACAACCTTCCCGCGACCGCGACACGCCGGACACGCCACCACCATCCGGAACATCCCACCAAGCCCCGCCTGCTGGACCTTCCCCTGACCACCACACTGCGAACAAGTCTCCGGAGTCGTCCCCGCTTTCGCACCCGACCCAGTACAGGTATCACACACATCCATGCGCGTGAACTCAACATCCTTCGACACACCCTTGAGCACATCCTCAAGCGTCAGCGAAACCTGCGTCTCCAGGTCATACCCGCGCGCCGAAGCGCGCCGACCACCGCGAGACTGACCACCGAAACCCCCGCCTCCTCCGAAGATATCGTTGAACATCGAGAAGATGTCATCGGTATTCATCCGATTAAAGTCATGCGTCGCCGCCCCCTGACCACGCAGACCATCATGACCGTACTGGTCATAAATCTTCCGCTTCGAGTCATCCGAAAGCACCTCATACGCTTCCGCGGCTTCCTTAAACTTCGCCTCAGCAGCCTTATCATCCGGATTCTTATCCGGATGGTGCTTCATCGCCAAACGCCGATACGCGCGCTTAATCTCATCCGCATCAGCAGATTTCCCGACCCCAAGAATTTCGTAATAGTCACGCGTTGCTGGCATTAATTGTCCTGTCGTTCTGGATCAAGTTGATGAAAAATCTCGTGAAAACAGTGGTTCAGCTCGTGACCATCACCATCTGTTAATGTAACTGAGGCATTATCGACAAATCCTGCAGAACCATCGACTGCACACAGGATACTAAAGGCTGCATTCATCATTGTCTCTCGAAGTAATCCTCGTAAGGATTCGAGAAACTGTGCATCATTGAACAACTCGTCCTCTTCGATATTCGCACGAAATTCAAGAACACTTTGAGGCAATGAAGTTTCTTTTTCAAGACCACTGAATGGATCCCTATGAATTTTCCCACGCCCTTCTGCAATTCCGTGAACTGCCGCATCTACGTGCCGATCAATGTCACGCCAGATCGTTTTGACAAGTGAATACTCGGTGTGCATCTCAGCCATTCCGCGCCCCTCCGAAACTAAGCATTAATCAGGCCCCCACCGTTTCTGGTAGGGGCCTGGTAAATCAATCAACAAGAATCAGCTCACCGCCCCAACAACAGGCTCAGCATCATCCTTGAGTTCAGTCAGCATCACATCAGTCGTGAGCATCAGCCCAGCAACCGACGCCGCATTCACAATCGCGCTCTTCGCGACGAGTGCCGGATCGATGATCCCCGCCTTGACGAGATCAACATAATCCCCAGTCGCAGCGTTCAAACCAACCGAGCCTTCTTCGTCACGGATGGTCTCGACAGCGAGATCGCCGTCAAACCCAGCATTGTCCGCGATCTGCCAAGCAGGTGCCTGCATCGCACGCATGACGATATCGAAGCCAAACTTCTCATCGCCCTTGACCTTCTTCTGAGCATCAACGAGCATGTCCGCAGCACGGATCATCGTCACGCCACCGCCAGGGACAAACCCTTCCTTCGCAGCCGCACGAGTCGCGTGCATCGCGTCTTCGACAAGGTCCTTGGTCGCTTTCATCGCTTGCTCAGTGACCCCACCAACATTGATGATCGCGACGCCACCAGTCAGCTTCGCATGACGCTCCATGAGCTTCTCGCGATCGTAATCACTGGTTGACTTCTCGTGCTGCGACTTGATGACCGCCGCGCGAGCCGTGATCTCAGCTTTCTTGCCGCCACCCTTGACCATGGTCGTGTTGTCCTTGGTGATGGTGACCTTCTTCGCACTACCAAGCTCATTGAGCTCGATCGACTCCAGCGAGCGACCAAGGTCCTCACTAAAGTAAGTCCCACCAGTCAGCACGGCAATATCTTCGAGCATCGCCTTGCGACGATCACCAAATCCCGGAGCCTTCACAGCCGAGATGTTCAGCGTCCCACGAAGACGGTTCACAACCAGAGCCGCAAGCGCTTCGTTCTCGATATCCTCAGCGATAATCAGCAAAGGCTTCCCAGAAGTCGCCGCTTTATTGAGCAACGGCAGCAGATCCGCAAGATTGCTGATCTTCTTCTCATGGATCAGAATCATCGGATCCTCAAGCTCGCACTCACCAGTCGTCGGATTGGTCATGAAGTAAGGCGACAAGTACCCCTTATCAAACTGCATCCCCTCAACATACTCAAGAGTCGTCTCGTACGAGTTCCCAGTCTCGATCTCGACAACACCCTCGTGACCAACCTTGTGAATCGCTTCCGCGATCAGCTCGCCAACATTCGCATCGTGGTTCGCTGAGACAGTCGCGATCTTCTTGAGATCAGCCTTGCCCTTACAAGGCGTAGCAAGCGAGTCAATCGCTTCCGACGCCGCTTGAGCCGCCTTGTTGATCCCACGCTGCACATGCACCGGATTCGCACCCGCCGCGACAACCTTGAGACCTTCAGTAAAGATCGCCTGAGCAAGCACGGTCGCACAAGTCGTCCCGTCGCCCGCTTTATCAGCAGTCTTCTTCGCGACCTCGTGGAGCATCTTCGCGCCCATCGATTCAAACTGCGATGGAAGCTCAACTTCCTTCGCAACCGAAACGCCGTCCTTGGTCACATGCGGACCGCCGTACGACTTCTCGATCACCACATGCCGACCCGCAGGCCCCATCGTGCACTTGACCGCATCGGTCAGCTTATCAACGCCCTTCTTCATCTCAAGAAGCGCCTTGTCTTCAAACATGATCTGTTTATTTGCCATTGTTCTACCTTTCAACCGACCGACCCGCAAGCCGTCGATGCGTTCGTTTCAGTTACGCGAAGACGCCAAGTAGTTCCGACTCACGAAGAATCAGATGCTCAGCGCCATCAATATCAACCTCAGTCCCGGCATAAGTCGAGTACACCACCCGATCCCCAACACCAACACTCATATCCGCACGATTCCCATTCTCCAAAACCTTCCCAGGACCCACGGCCACAACCGTCCCCTGAATCGGCTTCTCCTTACTCGATTCAGGCAAGTACAGCCCAGAAGAGGTCATCGATTCCTGCTCAACTGGCTTCACCAGCACACGATCTTCAAGTGGTTTGACTGACATTTTATTCTCCAAACTCTCTCAATGAGAGTGAAACAACTGACTACTCAAGTAACCTTCAACTTAATCGCGACAGCTCAAGCTGTACGACTTGGTCGGTACCGAACACTTCTTGCCATTTAGCCTCAAATTCCGCCGCGATAAGATGAACTGACGAAACTTCACTTTCTCGATTAAGCACACCTAGTTCATCCGGCACTTCGTTGTCCAACAGCGGAAACATAGCCATGTATAGATAACGAGCTTTTCCAGAGCCAGCAGAAGGAATTTCTTTCCTAGCAAGAATACCGAAGTAATGAGCTACGGGACGCAACTCAATACCTGACTTGCTAATCGCGCCAGTACTCTTGTTAACGAAAATTGAGATTCTCCAATACTCATTCATTTTAGAACCCCATCCCGCCCATACCGGGCATCCCGCCCATGCCGCCCATTCCAGGCATGCCCATTCCACCCATACCACCCATGCCGCCCATACCCGCCATCGGGTCGCCGCCCGCACCGTGATCATCCGACACACCCTTCTCAGGCTTGTCCGTCACAATGCAATCCGCCGCAAGCAGCACAGTCGCGACCGAACCCGCGTTCACGAGCGCCGAGCGATCCACCTTCGCAGGAGTCATCACACCAGCCTTGAGCAGATCCTCGTAGGTATCCGTCAGAGCGTTGTACCCATTCGAGCCTTCAGCGTCCGCGACCTTCGCGACGACAACCGAACCCTTCGCACCAGCATTCTCAGCGATGGTGCGGAGTGGGACCGAAAGAGCACGGTACACAACATTCATCCCAGCCGCGAAGTCGTACTTGAGTTGGCCAATCTCGTCAGAAGTCACATCGTTCGCTTTCCCGAACACGCTCTTCCATTCCTTGTTGGATGCAAGCACTTCCTGAGCACGGATAAAGCTCGTCCCGCCACCCGCGACGATGCCCTCAGCGAGCGCCGCACGAGTCGCGTGCAGCGCGTCTTCGACGCGTGCCTTCTTCTCTTTGAGTTCCGCTTCGGATCCAGCACCAACATTGATCTGAGCCACGCCACCGGTCAGCTTCGCAAGACGCTCCTGGAGCTTCTCACGATCGTAATCAGAGCTTGAGTTCTCAACCTCACGACGGATCTGAGCGATCCGATCCTGAATATCCTTGGTCGAACCAGCACCCTCGATGATGGTCGTGTTGTCCGCGCTGATCTCAACCTTCTTCGCAAGACCAAGCTGAGCAATCGAAACCTGATCCAGATCCGTCGCCAGATCCTTCATGAACGCTTCGCCACCAGTCAGCACAGCGATGTCCTGCAACATCTGCTTGCGACGATCGCCGTACCCCGGAGCCTTAACCGCACACACCTGAAGCGTGCCGCGGAGCTTGTTGATCACAAGCGTGCTCAGTGCTTCACCAGTCACATCCTCAGCGATGATGAGCAAAGGCTTCTTCGCTTCCATCACCTTCTCAAGCAGTGGAACCAACTTCTGAATATTGTCAATCTTGTCCTCATGCACAAGCACCAAGCACTTGTCCATGACCACCTTCATATCCTCGACTTCGTTCACAAAGTTCGGAGACAAGAACCCACGATCGAACTGCATCCCCTCAACAACAGTCACATCGGTTTCGAGACCCTTGCCCTCTTCGACCGTGATCACGCCGTCCTTGCCAACCTTCTCAAAAGCACCAGCCATGATCTTGCCGGTCTCTGGATCGTTGTTGGACGAGATCGTCGCCACATTCTCGATGTCCTTCTTGCCCTTGACAGGGATCGCCGAATCATCGATCGACTTCGCAGCGAGCTCGATGCCCTTCTTCATCCCGCGAACCATCGCGTTCGCATCAACACCAGCCGCGATGTAGCGGAGACCTTCTTTAAACAACGCTTCAGCGAGCACAGTCGCCGTGGTCGTCCCGTCACCCGCATCGTCGGAAGTCTTCGATGAAGCCTCCTTGACGAGCTTCGCCCCCATGTTCTCTGCTTTGTTGGTCAGCTCGACCTCTTCCGCGACCGAAACCCCGTCCTTGGTCACAGTTGGACCACCCCAAGACTTATCAATCACCGCATTTCGGCCGCGAGGTCCAAGCGTGACCTTCACAGCAGCCGCCAGTTTCTCAACACCAGCCAGAAGGGCCTGCCGTGCTTCGACATCAAAAGTAAGCTCTTTGCTTCCCATCGCGGATTCTCCATATTCAGCGGGTCATTCAACCCTGTCAGCCGCTCAATCACGGCAGGTTTCATTCATTCAAGCACGCTACAAGCGCAGCCATGCACCCATACCAATGGCAATCCCCATGCCAAACTCCCCGATCACAACCCCAGCATTCACACCAATCCACCACCAAACCCCCCCGCCAACCCATGCCTCCCCCACCCAACCCTGCCAAGCTGGCAGCCACACATTCTCCTCCCCCGGGCTTCCGGGGGAGGTGTCGCGAAGCGACGGAGGGGGTCTCCCTACAATACTTCCTATCTGGGTGCCATGGAGACACCGTCTTCGGCGTCTCCATGATCTTCTGTCCTCCCCCGGGCTTCCCTTGGGGGGCGGGGGATGTGTCGCACAGCGACGGAGAGGGTCTTCCTAGACTTTCCGTGCTATCATGCCTTCACCCGGCAAGGACGCCGGAAGCAGTCCCCAGTATGGACGCCGATCCAGGAGCCATTGCATGCTGTCCGCAACACTCGCAAGCAACCCAATCAACGCCTATCTCCCCATCTTCTTCATGCTCCTCGGAGCCGTCGGTTTCGCCGTCATGAACCTCGTCGGATCCGCAATCCTCGGCCCATCACGCAAAGGCGACCGCAAAGGCGTCACCTACGAATCGGGAATGACCCCGATCAACACCGCCCGTAAACGCTTCAATATCCGCTTCTACCTCATCGCAATGGTCTTCCTCGTCTTCGATATCGAAGTCATCTTCCTCTACCCTTGGGCGCAAACCTTCACCTCCCTCGACCCACGCTCAGACGCCTCCACAGTCTGGCTCCTCCGTATCTTCTTCTTCATGCTCACCACCGTCGTCGCCTACATCTACGGCTACCGCAAGGGCGTCTTCAAGTTCGACTAAACCCCACTTGAATCCCCCCAAGCCGTGAACCAAGCACAACCCACCCCACTCGAACGCACCACCCCCCTCCGCGCCACGACAGGCGAACGCATCGGTGCCGCGATCCTCGCGCTCGCAACCCTCTCCGTCCTCTCCCTCGCCGCCTACCTCACCCCCAACCCCGCCGGACACGCAACCCATACCCAGCTAGGAATGCCCAAATGCACCTGGGTCGTCTGGTTCGACAAACCCTGCCCCACCTGCGGCATGACCACCTCCTTCTCACACGCCGGAGAAGCCCAATGGTCCACAGCAATCCTCACACAGCCCATGGGAGCCTTCCTCGCCCTCCTCACCACCATGATCTTCTGGGCCGCAACGCATCAGGCCGTCACCGGCTCGCGTATAGGATCAGTCGCCCAAGCCTTCATCCGACCCAAGGTCATCATCATCCTCTTCCTCCTTGCCCTGGGCGCGTGGATATATAAAATCAACACCTGGTCCTAGACAATCATCCAGTCCCCAAACCGAAAGCCGGCATGATCGCACAGTCAACACTGACCAACACCAACAGCACCAAGATCGCAACCCTCTCCCTCGTTATCCTCGCGTCTCTCGCCGTGCTCATCAACCTCCCAGGTTGCGTCGTAGGCACAGCACTCGGAGGCATGGCCGAGTCCTACCGAAGAACAGGCTCCACAACCTACCCTGCTGAATACGCACGAATCGAAGGCAAAACCTTCGCCGTCGTCTGCTCCGCCTCCCGCGCGATCGAAGCCGAGCATCCAGGAATCGTCGCCCGCATCAATCAACGAGTCAACGACCGACTCATCCAAAACGCCAACCCCTCCTACGCGATCCCCTCCGCCGACCTCCTCACCGTCCTCTACAACACTCCCCAATGGCCCGCAATGACCCGCGAAGATGTCGCCAACCTCCTCGGCGTCGAACGCCTCGTCGTCATCGAAATCGTCGATTACCGACTCAACGAACCCGGAAACCAATATGTATGGGCCGGCGTCATCGCAGGCATCGTCTCCGTCTACGAATCAGACTCCGCACTCCCCAACGACCCACTCTACGAAAAATCCATCAGCGTCCAGTTCCCCGACGCCTCCGGATTCATGCGCAACGACATCCCAGAAGCCGCCGTCACCGCCGAGCTCTCCAACCGCTTCATCAACCGCGCCGCCTGGCTCTTCTACGAACACGAAGAATCCAATGTCATTCCCTACTAAATCATCCAGCTCCCCCGCACCACACAAACAATGATTGACCACACATGATCAAACCAATCACCATCATCGCCACCCTCCTCACGCTCGCATGCCTCGCAGGATGCAACCTCGTCGCCCCCGTCGCCTACGCGATCCACGGCCCCGAGAAAATCAACCCTGTCTACACACTCCCTGAACACGCAACCACCGTCGTCTTCGTAGACGACCCCTCCAGCAAAATCGCACAACGCCGACTCCGCTACGCGATGGCCGATGTCGCAACCCAACAACTCCTCGAAAAACGCATCCTCACCAACATGCTCGACCCCCAAGGCATCATCGCGACCGCATCCAAAGATGTCCACACCAAACTCTCCAGCGTCTCCGACCTTGGAAAAGCAGTCGGCGCTGACATCGTCATCTACGCCGTCGTCACCAACTTCTCCCTCTCCCCAGAGTCCGGATCCTACATCCCACGCGCCACCCTCAATGTCAAAGTCATCGATGTCGCCCAAGGCAAACGCGTCTGGCCCGAATCCAACTTCGGATTCCCCATCGAGATCCAGATCCCCCAGCGCCCCGGACTCAGCCCCGACGCCGGCGCCGCTCAGCTCGCGATCGAACAACAGCTCGCCGCCCGTGCAGGACTCGGACTCTCCCAGCTCTTCTACCGCCACGAAAGCACCGAGACCGTTCTCTTCCGTCGTTAACTTCTTTCAACCACAGCATCACACATGATCGCCGTCCCAACGACACACAACCCCGAGCTCACCATGATCATCCACCTCGTTGCGCCCCCCTCGACCCGCGCCGGCGCATCAACCCAGTTCGGACGCACGATCCCAACGCTCCTCCTTTCCAGCACACTCAACCATCACCAACAACCCGATTCCCAAGTCTTCACCATCGGAGACTCCTCAAGCAAAGCCTCCGCGATCAAACTCGGATTGCAAAACACTACCCACCTCACCCCGATCCTCGCATCCCCCAACTCCCTCAAGCGTCAGCTCATCACCCGCATCAGCCACTGCGCCGCACTCTCGCAATCTACCCCGTCAAGAATCGTCTGCTGGTCCGACGAGCTGATCCACCTCGCGTCCCACGCCGCATCCCACTTCGAGATCCCAACCGAGCTCATCTCCACCAAACCAAGCGTGATCACCAAACCCCCTCAAAACATCGACACGATCCGAGTCACCATCCCCCAAGACCACGACACCTGGTCCACGCTCCGAAGAACCTGCCAGACCGATCAAACCCTTGAATCACTCGTCACCTACTCGCCCGTCTCTCCAGAGAGCCGAGCCGCAGCGCGTGCAGCAAACGCAATCGACGATGACACCATCGTCATCGCCGCGACCGCCGACGCTCCAAACGAAGTCGACGCGCGAGAGTTCGCCTTCCTCCTCGGACTCCTCTCCGTCTCCGGATACAACACGCTCGGCCTCATCCCCAACACCGCTGCAAACCTCAACCAAGCACTCCGACACCACCGAGGCCTCAACAGCCCTTTCCGCATCCTCACCACCTCCGACCCAATCACCACCAACCTCCCGCTCCTCGACGCCTACATCCACCCCAACGACACCCCCTCCGGATCAAGCCACCTCCTCGACCACCTCCTCCAATCCGCCAACATCCCCATCCTCAACCTCCGCCACTCCGGAAAGGCAGGATTCTCCCGAGCCCAAGGCACCGCCGGAAGACTCCTCGACGAAATGGACCAAATCGTCTCCATCATGCAATCCAGACTCACCCCAACACACACCTGAGCAGGGTGCCACGGCTTGACCGTCTTCGGCAAGCCATGTCTTCAAATCAAAAAACCATCGAGTTCCGGGTGCCACTACTCGCCGTCTTCGGCGCAGTAGTGTCTTCCAAAAATCAACCACCCTACCCTCACCCATGACTACCCAGCCCATCCAAACCACCGTCCTCTTCGTCTGCCTCGGAAACATCTGCCGCTCCCCCCTCGCCCACGGCATCCTCCAACACCTCGTCGATCAACAAGAACTCACAGACCATTTCCACATCGACTCCTGCGGCACCGGAGATTGGCATGTAGGCAACCCCCCAGACCCACGCTCCATCCAAACCGCATCCCTCTACAACATTGACCTCACACAACAACGCGCCCGCCAGTTCGATCCATCAACAGACATCGAACGCTTCCAATACATCATCCCAATGGACGCAAGCAACAAACGCAACCTCATCAAACTCGGCGCCCCCGAATCAAAGCTCACCCTCATGCGAGCCTACGACCCCACCCTCAAAGCACCACAAGATGTCCCCGATCCCTACTACGGCGGAGACGACGGCTTCGAAAAAGTCTACCAAATGCTCACTCGCGCCTGCCAGGGCTTTCTCGATCAACTCGATCACTAGACCCGCGAAGCAAATATCCAAGAACAGATCCCATCCCCGAAAACCGGAACGACGGATCGATATACCGTTCAATCACATAGAAGCAGAAGTAGTAAAATCGCGCCGATGCCCAAACAAGCAGACACACCAGCACCAATACACGCCAAGAAAATACTGGAAACAGCAGTCCAGCCGCAGAGATCAAAACGATCAACGCGAAGCACACCGCTTTCATATACATCCATCGAGGATTCTGTAAATCAGGTCCCATGGAACCCGATACGCATACAACTACTCAAAGATCCTACCGATCTAGAAGTCCGACCAACACCTGCGAAACTTCGAGATCAATCGAAGACTTCCCACCGAGCCCCATCTCGGTTGACCGGATATGTTCAAGGTGATCCGCAAGTTCCTCCACAGTCACGCCGTTGAAAACCATGCCCGCGATCTTCGGCGCATAACTGTCGTATTCTGAGTACGCGACTTCAGGATCCTCATCCCCCACACCAATCGGATCCCATCGCTCGGACAAGACTCGATTGACCTGCTTAATAAGCTGCTTTATTCGTTTGATTTCTCGAGCCCGATCCAACTCACAGATCCAGCATCAACCGAGCCGGATCCTCAATCGCATCCTTGATGCTCACCAAGAACTGCACAGCCTCAGCACCATCCACAATACGATGGTCATAGCTCAACGCCAGATACATCATCGGACGCAGCGCAATCTGTCCAGGATTGTTCGGATCCTCAACCGCACGCTTCTTGATCCCGTGCATCCCAAGAATCGCACTCTGAGGCGGATTCAGAATCGGAGTCGACATCAGCGATCCAAAGATCCCGCCGTTGGTAATCGTAAAGGTCCCGCCCATCATCTCGCTGAGTTCAAGCTTGTTGTCTCGAGCACGCTTGCCCAGATCCTTGATCGTCGATTCGATATCCGCAAACCCCATCGTCTCAGTATTCCGCATGACCGGAACAACCAAGCCCTTCTTCCCTGCAACCGCGATCGCGATATCCTGATAGTCATGCGACTGAATCGCAGGCTTCCCATCAGCCCCCTGCGTGATGTACGAGTTGATCATCGGGAACTTCTGCAAGCCCTGCACACACGCCTTGACAAAGAACGACATGAACCCAAGCCCAACGCCGTGCTTCTCAGCGAAGCTCTCTTTGTACTGCTTGCGGAGATCCATCACCGCGCCCATATCCACCTCATTGAAGGTCGTCAGCATCGCAGCCGTCTGCTGTGCTTCCACAAGACGAACCGCGATCTTCTGACGCATCGGAGACATCCGCTCAACCGAAATCTCGCGTGATCCACCGACCGCAACCGGAGCCGCCGCCGGAGCACTCATCGCCCCAGACTGGACAAACCCAAGCACATCCTGCTCACGGATCCGTCCGCCCGCGCCAGTCCCCGAAACCCTCGAAAGATCAACCCCTTTCTCCTCCGCAAGCTTGCGCGCAAGCGGAGTCGCCTTCACATCAGCCGCAGGCGCTGATGATGCAGCAGGAGCAGATGGTGCTGACGGAGCAGGAGCAACCGCCGTCCCAACAGACGACCCGCTCTTCTCAGGAGCCGCTTCTGCAGCCGGAGCTGACTCAGCCTTCGCTTCCGGCGCCGGTGCAGAGTCCCCACCACCCGCAGGCTTCGCCGCCGATTCATCAATCATCCCCACCACCGCACCAACATCGACCTCATCCCCTTCCGCCGCCGAGTGTGAAACCACACCCGATGCCGGAGCCGGGACTTCCATCGTCACCTTGTCGGTCTCAAGCTCAAGAACCGTCTGGTCGCGTTCGACATACTCGCCATCGCCGACGCTCCACGCCGCAATCACACCCGAGGTCACCGATTCACCGACGCTTGGAATTTCAATCTTGGTACTCATTGCTTAACCATCCTTGTATTGGAGCATTTCACGCCCGCGCCGCGGCAACTTTCTTTTCCTTGCCAGACTCCTCAGGCTTCTGCCCAATCGCATCCGACAAAATCCGTTCCTGCTCGATCTTGTGCTGAGACTTCGACCCAGTCGCAGGACTGCTCGAACGAGCACGACCGATGTACGCAGGACGCGACCACCCGAGCTTCTCCTGAACCATGTCACTCACAAAGAGCCACGCCCCAGCGTTATAAGTCTCTTCCTGCACATACTCGATCGAAACACCATCCGGATATTGAGCCACAATCTCCTGCAGCATGTCCGCATGGAACGGATACAACTGCTCGATCCGGATAATCGCAGTATCACTCCGCTCGATCAGCTCGCGCCGCGCATCAAGCTCATGGTAGATCTTCCCGCTGCAAAGCAGAACCCGCTTCACACCCGAACGATCCCACTGACCCGACACAAACTTCGGATCATCAATCATCTCAACAAACCCACCCTCAAACAACTCGCTCGTCTTACTCGTCGGAGTCCGCAGCATCGACTTGGGAGTCAACACCACCAAAGGCTTCCGGAACGACCGGTTCATCTGACGACGATACATGTGGAACACCTGCGCCGCCGTAGACGGATTCACCACCTGCATATTGTTCCCGCCGCACAGCTCAAGGAACCGCTCAACGCGACACGACGAGTGCTCAGGACCCGCGCCCTCATACCCGTGAGGAAGCAACATCACCAGACCACTCCAGCGATCCCACTTCCCTTCAGCAGACGCGATGAACTGATCAATGATCGCCTGCGCGCCATTCACAAAGTCACCAAACTGCGCCTCCCAGATCACCAGCATCCTCGGGTCCGCAAGCGAATACCCATAATCAAAGCCGAGCACACTCGCCTCACTCAAAGGCGAGTCATACACGCACAGCTTCGCTTGCCGTTCTTTCCCATCGCTCCCCATCGAACCCGCAGGCTCATCCGTCCCCTCGATCCCGAGCTCACGAATGTTATTCAAAGGCGTATACGGCTCAGCACTCTTCGTGTCTCGGATCACCGCATGGCGATGCGAGAAAGTCCCGCGCCGACAATCCTGACCCGACAACCGAATCGGATGCCCCTCAACAAGCAGCGTCCCAAACGCAAGCTGCTCCGCATCCGCATAGCTCACCATCTCAGAATCCGCAAGCTCGCCGCGTTCTTTGAGCAGCTTCTTGAGCTTCGGATTCAGATTGAACCCCTCAGGAACAGTCGAGATCGCCGAAGCAACCTCAGCAACCATCTCCTTGCTCACACCGGTTTCCAAGAAATCAAAGCTGTACTCGTGCGTCTGACCAGCCCATCGCTGCGACCCCGGATCAATCTGCGGATCCATCGCCGTCTCTTTCGCAGCGCGCTGCGCCTGCTCAAGCGTCTCCGTGATCCGATCCTCGATCGCATGACGATCCGCTTCCTGGATGACCCCATCCTTAAGCAGATGATCGGTGTACAACTTGAGCACCGATTCCTTCTTCTTAATCATCGCCGCCATCAAAGGCTGGGTAAAGCTCGTCTCGTCCTGCTCGTTGTGCCCGTAGCGACGGAAACACTGCAGATCGATAAACACATCCCGCTTAAACTGCTGACGATACTCCATCGCGATCTTCGCGACAGTCACCACCGCCTCCGGATCCTCCGCATTCACATGGAACACCGGAGCATCAATCGACTTCCCAATATCCGTGCAGTACCGGCTCGAACGCGAATCCTCTGGAATCGTCGTGAACCCGATCTGATTATTAATCACCACATGCACAGTCCCGCCCGTTGTGTAGCCCTCAAGCTGCGAGAAGTTCAACACCTCCGCAACAATCCCCTGACCAACAACCGCCGCGTCCCCATGAATCAAAACAGGAATGACACGACCACGATCAAAGTCACCCTTCAACCGTTGCTTGGCGCGTGCGCGCCCCTCGATCACGCCGTTCACCGCTTCGAGGTGACTCGGATTACTCGCCAGCGCGAGGTGCACCATCTTCCCGTTCGGGAATCGCCGAGTCCCTGAATAGCCCTGGTGATACTTCACATCGCCGCCACCATCTACAAAGTCCTCCGACCAGTTCTCTTCAAACTCCGTGAAGATCTGCTCGTAGGTTTTGCCGATCGTGTTGTTCAAAACATTCAACCGACCGCGATGCGCCATCCCAAACACAAGTTCCTCGGCTCCGAGATCCGAAGCCGTCAGAATCAACTGATCCAACATCGGAATCAGCGACTCCCCGCCCTCAAGCGAGAACCGCTTATCACCCGGATAGCGTCTCCCAAGGAACTTCTCGATCATCTCCGATTTGACAAGCTGCTCAAGGATCGTCGTCTTCTGCGTCCGATCCAGATCCAGCTTCCCACCGATGATCTCAAACTCATGTACGAGCCACGACCGCTGAGCCGTATCCGCAACATGCATAATCTCAAGACCGATCGATCCGCAGTACACCTCTTCAAGCCGCGCGATCACATCACGCAAAGGGACCTGCATCCCCAGCCCCATCCCTGATCCATCAACCACGCGATCAAGATCCGCTTCCGTCAAACCGTGATGCTCCAGCGACAACAACTCTGGACGCTCACGCTCCCGATGGAACGGATCAATATCAGCACACAAATGCCCCTGATCCCGATACGCGTTCACAAAGTCATTGACCACCGCTTCAAAGTGCGACACCCGACCAGCAACGCCCAAGCCCCCAGCCCAGACCTGCACAGGACCGCTCTCCTGCTTCCAGTTCGTAGAGCCAACCGACCCACTCGTCCCCTGAGGAGCCCCAGCCCCATCAGACGATCCCGCCGAAACGCCAGCAGAACCAAAGAGTTTCATATCGCCAGCATTCGCCAGCTCGAACCCTTCAAAGAACGCCCGGAGCTCTCCACTCACCGAGCCCGGATCCGCCGTAAACAGCCGATGCTGTTCCTCAAGATACTCAGCGTTCCAGTTATTCACACTCGGCACGATCGGTTTCGGTGCAGAATTCATAGCTTACCTCAGCCAAATCCTCACGCAATCATCCAAAAACCAAGATGGACACACGCTCAGATGGACTATCGGACCACAGAACAGGACACACGCCCAGCCACAATCCTAGTCCCTACTATCGGCCTCAGCCCCCACAACTCCATCAAAACACACACTTTGAACCATCTTCCCCCATCTTTCCCACGCCAATCCCGCGCAACAAGACAGACCCGTCTATCTTTGCGATCGATGAGTCGAATCAACCAAATCGACCAGACACATAGTGCGCCGTCTCGATCAGCTTCGGATTCTGGAAAATCTCCTGAGTCGGTCCATACTCCACCAACCGACCCAGATACATAAACGCCGTGTAATCAGAAACACGCGCCGCCTGCTGCATGTTGTGTGTCACGATCAGCACCGTGTACCGCTCCGAGATCTCCGAGATCAACTCCTCAATCCGGATCGTCGCCACCGGATCAAGAGCACTACAAGGCTCATCAAGCAGCAACACCTCAGGATCCGCCACAACCGCCCGCGCGATACACAACCGCTGCTGCTGACCACCAGACAAGCCCAGAGCCGACTCTTTGAGCCGATCCTTGACCTCATCCCAGATCGCCGCCGACTTCAAACTCCGCTCACACGCCTCTTGCAGCACACTCTTGCGACGCTCCCCATCGATTCGAAGCGGATACACAACATTCTCAAAGATCGACATCGGGAACGGGTTCGGCTTCTGAAAAACCATCCCAAGACGCTTCCGAAGCTCAATCACATCCACCGTAGGCTCATACACCGCCGACCCATTCAGCGTAATCCCGCCCTCAACACGCACCCCATCAACCAGATCATTCATCCGATTGATCGAACGCAAGAAGGTCGATTTCCCGCACCCCGAAGGACCGATCAGCGCCGTCACCGCACCGCGAGGGACCCCCATCGTAATCCCATGAATCGCCTGCGATTGCCCGTACCAAAGCTTAAACGCATCCGACTGAATCACCGACTCAGTCTGCCCCATCGCCTCATGCACCGTCGGCTGCGGATTCTCCCCGCGCCGGATCGCATCGATCACATCATAATGCGCCGGTTCCCCACCCATCCCGCCAGGAACAACCGGAGAAGGCCCGCTCGGCGCTTCAGACTTCGAACCCGAAGACTCAGAATCACGAACAGGAACATCAGATACATCCATTTTGACCACTCCGCGCGATGTCCCGTCCTTGTCAGCCATAGACCCCATCATATCGCCGCTCCCTTCATCCGACCGCGCAACTTCGCCCGAATCAGAATCGCCGCCAGATTCAACGCAAACACAATCAACAAAAACAGCAGCGTCGTCGTCCACACCATCGGCCTCGCCGCCTGCGAATCCGGACTCTGGAACCCCAGATCATAAATATGGAACCCCAGATGCATAAAGCTCCGATCCGCATGCAAAAACGGAGCCGTCGTCGACACAGGCAAATCCTGATTCAGCTTCACCGCACCCACAAGCATCAACGGCGCCACCTCCCCCGCACCACGCGCCATCGCCAAAATCGCCCCCGTCAAAATCCCAGGCAGTGCCCCAGGCAGCACAATCCGCCGAATCGTCTGCCACTTGCTCGCCCCGCACCCAAAGCTCCCCTCACGCATCGAGTTGGGAACCGCCGCAATAGCCTCCTCCGTCGCGACAATCACAACAGGCAAAGTCAGCAGCGCCAGAGTCAACGAAGCCCAAAGCAACCCACGCGCCCCAAAGGTCGGAGACCCCTCCGCCGCCCGCGCCCCAAAGAACCCCGCAAAGTACGGCGTCCGCCAAACCACCATCACCGCAAGCACCACAGTCAATCCCCAACCCAACCACGACAACCGCGACATCACCCGATGCCCAATCGAAGGAGGATGCCCCGGATCAGGTTTCCCCCACAACCCAAACCCAAACGACGCAACCGCCGCAACAACCGCACCGCCAAACATCACCCACCACACCCCGCTCGAAAGCGCACTCCCCGCGACCGGACCAGTATCCACATACCGCCCAACCGTATAACAAAAGAACCCCAACCCAAACACCCCATACACAATGCTCGGCACCCCCGCAAGATTGTTCACCGCCACGCGGATCACACTCGTCGTCACCCCCTGCTTCGCATACTCACGCAGATACAACGCCGCGATCACACCCAACGGAGTCACAAAGATCGTCAACAACAGCGTCAGCAACACCGTTCCCACGATCACCGGATACACCCCACCCTCCGTGTTCGCCTCGCGTGGACCAGTCGACAAGAACTCCCACCACCGACTCAAGAACACATGCAGCTTCCCCCCAACCGACAACTGGTTCGCAGGAACCATCCGAACCACCTGACTCAACATCATCGGCTCATCACCCTGCGTCTGCGCGATCGGCGCAAACCGATCCGTCGTAGGCTCAACAACCACAAACCGCTCACGCCCATCAACCCGCTCCCCCTCCCGGATCTCCGCAAGCACCACCTCATACTCCGCCTGCAACCGCTCCTGCTCTTGGTCCATCTCCGCGATCACCGCATCACGCTCATCAGCAGTCATCCCCACCTGCTGCCATGGACCACCAACCCACAGCCCCACAACCCCAAACAACACCACAATCGCGCACCCAAACCGGATCAGCTTCCCCTGCCGAATCCCCTTCGATCCAATCCCAACCCCATACCCCCGCTTGTTCCACCACAACGCCCCCGCGCCAAGCACGATCAACAAGACCACCGACCAACTCACCCACCCAAGCCGATCACTCGCTCCGGCGCGTCGATCAACCCCCATCTTCGCTTTCGCAACCGCAAGCCGCGCCGACTCGATCCCGTGATTGATCTCACCGAGCGCCCGCTTCCGCATCGACTCCCCGCGAGCACGCCGCTCGCGAGCAACACTGTGCCGTGCATCAAACGCCTCGATCGTCGCATCCGATCCCGACACCACCTCGACCCGTTCCCCATCATCCCCGACCTCAACGATCGCTTCGGGAGTCCCGAACCAAACCCCCCACGCCTCGCGTTCAAGCACCACCGCATCATCAGGCTGCTCAACACTCGCTATATTCTCCCCATCAATCCACCGGAACGACTCCTGACCAATATCACGATTCCCCACACGATACAAGAACCGACCCTGCGAATCCTCCGCTGTGCGGATCCCCATGATCTGCTCGCCGTCGTTCATCGTCACCAGATCAATATCACCAGGCCAGAAGGTCCGCACCCCATTCACAACCACCAACACCAACAGCACCGCGATCATCCCGAGACACAGCACCAGCGCCGACCCAGTCAACCACACCATCGGCTCACCAACCGCGCTCGGAAGCGTCCGACGCCCAGAAACTTGATGAGTCACTTCATGAGACACCTGATTGCTGCCTTGATCCGTACTCATAATCCCGCGTTCCGTTTCCGCACAACCTGCCGAACAATCTCAGCACTCGTGTTAATCACAAAGGTCATCACAAACAGCACAAACCCGCACAAGAACAGCACCCGATAGTGCGTCTCATCCTTCGGCGCCTCAGGAAGCTCCACCGCGATGTTCGCCGCAAGCGTCCGGAACCCACTAAAGATATTCCACGACATCTCAGGCGTGTTCCCCGTCGCCATCAGCACAATCATCGTCTCCCCAACCGCACGCCCAAACCCGATCATGCACGCCGAGAAAATCCCCGAACCCGCGACAGGCAGCACAATCCGCACCGCCGTCTGCCACTTCGTCGCCCCCGCACCAAGCGACGCCGATCGCAACGAATCCGGAACCGCCTGCAGCGCATCCTCCGAGATCGTAAAGATAATCGGGATCACCGCAAACCCCATGATCACCGCAACCACCAAGGTATTCCGAGGACTAAAGGTCCCAAAGATCGAATCCCGCGGATCAACCCCCGCCATCGTCAACCCCTGCGCCACCCCATACGCAAGCACAAAGCTCGCCAGCGACAGCACCACAAACTTCAGCAACACCACACCCCCAACAACCAACGCACTCTTGGTCGTCAGCCATTCATCAATCCGCCTGCGAACCGTAAACGCCTGCACGATCCAGACCCCGATCGCCGCGAGCGGGAAACACGCCAGCACCCACCCAGGAGTCGCCGTCCCGTACTCACCGTTCAACCACCGACGGATATCCGCCTCCACCGGAGTATGCGTCGAAGCCGGCGCAGTCTCATCGAGTTCAACAACCACCCCATCAACAACCGCTAGTTCCATCGCGCGAAGCTTCCGCTGCACCCGCGTCTCGTGGAGCGTCCCAATCGCCCACTCCGGAACACGATCCTCGCTGACCTCAACCACGCGCCCCGACATCACTCCGCGATCAAACGCATCGGGAGTAAACCCAACCCGCACAACGCTTGGCCCCGCAACCCACGCAACCCCCACACTCAGCAGCAACACCATCGACACCAACGCCAAATGATGCCCAGTCCGCAACCGCAACCGCGCCGCCAACGGCACAAGCTGCCACACATGCGCCCCAAACAACACACCAAGCGGGAGCACAAACATCCCCACCAAGAACGGCCCCAAGAAATCCGCCACATACGGCGCCACCACCATCGCCGCCACAAACCCAAGCACCACCGAAGGCAAACTCGCCATCAACTCCACGCTCGGCTTCACAACCTTCCGCACACGCTTGGACAAAAACTCACTCGAATACATCGCCGCAAACACCGCGACCGGAATCGCGAACAACATCGCAAACACCGTCGCCTTGAGCGTGCCAAAAATCAATGGCATCACACTCAGCTTCACCTCGCTCGAATCATCACCCGACGAAGACTGATACACATACTCCGGACCCGCAAGCCCCTCATACACCACGCGCCCAAACAACGCCTTGACGCTGAACTCCGCGTACCCCTCCTCATATTCCCACAACCCGTACGACCCACCATCGCCGTACACCAGAACCGTATCATTCTTCGGACCAATTGCGATCACACCCTGCTGAGACTCTTTCACCTTGAACTTCAGATCAAACCCAGTCTCGATCCGGATGACGGTCTTCTCGCTCGTCAAGTGACGAAGCTCAACCACCCCGTCTTCATACAACACCCCAACCGTCCGATCCCGCCCGCTCGGAGTCATGTCCACAACCCCGACCCCCGAACGCCCAAACTTGTGCGAGCGAACCAAGAACCGACCATCCCCAAACTGATCCCGCTCATCAAGCGCAACATGCCAAGACTGCACGCCGCCGTCCGTATCCCCAATCAATACCGTTTGCCCGCCCAGCACCATCTCGACGACCGCGACAGTGAGCCCATCCCCAAGCATCTCAACCCGCTCGCGGAACACAAACCCACTCTTCTCCCGAGCGTACCGATCCATCCCCCCATCGCGATACACCGCAAAGACCTGATCCCCATCCGCAGTCACCTTTACACCGACAGGATCTTCATCCCCACCGAGCTCAAACGAAGTCTGCTTCAGCCGAGTCCGCGCCGCCCCGCCCCCAAGCGGACGGATCGTCCGCACGCTACTGACCACAACCGTCCCATCCGCACGCAGCGCCGCAAGCACCGTCTTCCCAGTCGGATCAATCTGATAATCCACCAGAACCACGCCGCCCTCCCCCCCCTTGAGCGTTAGCGCCTCCCCGAACGATTCCTCAGCAACCACCCTCCGAACCCGCCCGTCCTCAAGCACACTGCTGTACCCAATCCCCTCGCTGACCTGTTCACCCTCAGCAAACAACTCAGTTGTGAACTCAACAGACCCCAACCGAACAGTCCCATCAGCGAACCCACGAGCAATCATCTCCCCGTTGCGAGCAGACGATTCACTGATCCCCCAATCTCCATCAACTTCCAGCGACCCCAGTTCTTCATTCTCCAGCAGCCCAAGTACCCGCGCCCCATTCGAATCACTCAGGATCGCCGCCTCCCCATACGGATCGAGATACACCCCGCTCGGACGCTCAACAACTTCGCCCGATCCCTCAAACACCTCTCCATGCTCCACGCTCCCCGCCGAGAACAAAGGCACCACAACCCACGCAAGGTACACACAGATCCCCAGCACCGCCGCAAGCACAGCGAACCCACCAACCGTGACAACAAACTCAGCCGCCGCGTCTGTTGCATGCAACCGACGCGACGCCCGAGCTCGTGTACTACCTTCATCAGATGTGTGTCTATCAGAAGTGTTTTTCATGCGGTGATCCGGAACGCATCATACCGCAGTTTAGAAGTCATATTCGATCTTCAGCGCGTCTAAATCCTCACGCGCAATACTCGCCGGCACTGGGAAGTACCCGTCCTTCACCACAATCTCCTGACCAGACTGCGAGAACACCATCTTGATGAACTCCGCACGCAACGGATCAGTGATCCCAGTGGTCGGATCAGCATTCACATACAGGTACAAGAAGCGAGCGATCGGGTATTCACCCGAGTACGCGTTCTCAGCGTTCGCATCAACCGCGTCATACCCGTCAACCGAGATCGACAAAGCCTTGACACCAGCAGTCTTGTACCCGATCCCCGAGTACCCCATCCCATACTTATCAGTAGTCACGGCCTGAACAACCGCCGAAGAACCAGGCTGCTCACGAACGCTCGCCTTAAAGTCATTCCCCTGTAGACCAACCTTCTTGAAGTACCCATAAGTCCCTGATGCCGAGTTCCGACCATACAGATTCACAGGACGCGACTTGAACTCACGATCAGTCACACCAAGATCACCCCAAGTCAGATCGCCATCAGCAACCGAGTACACCCGAGTCAGATCCTCAATGCTGATCTCATCAAGCGGACAGTCCTTATGGACATAGACAGCAAGACAGTCAATCGCCGTGCGAACAGGCATCGGAGGATAGCCATTCGCTTCCTCGAACTTATCCATCTCCGCACCCTTCATCGGACGCGACATCGGACCAAAGTGCGCCTGCCCCTCGATCAGAGCAGGAGGTGCCGTCGATGACCCCTTCCCCTCAACCTCAGTCTGAGTCGCCGGGTAGAACTTCTTGAAGTCCTCTCCCCAGAGCGTCATCAGGTTGTTCATCGTGTCGGAACCGATCGACTTGATGCTCCCCGAAACACCGCTCGATGCCTCGTAAGTAGGCAGCTCAGGATCAACCCCGCCCCCCATCATCGTGCCCATTGCCACCAAAGGCATAGCCACAAGCCCGACCATCAATGACGCAAACTTTCGTGATTTCATGACAACTCTCCGAGTATGTACTGTTTCTGGACATGGCGATCACCTCGCCTTTACACAACTCTCGCACACACAACACCCGAAAGCGAATTCACAGGGATGAAGGTTGTATTAAGGATCATTAAAAACCCCGTTAATCACTGAAAACAAGAACCTTACCAATCCAATCCACCAACACCCAAACCCACTAATTTTCAGCCAGAAGCCCCTCGACCGACGCCACAAGCTCCGCATCCTCCGGAGTCGTCCGAGGCTTAAACCGACCCACAACCTCCCCAGCCCGATTCACCAAGAACTTATCAAAGTTCCACTCGATCTCCCCCCCAACCGGATCAGCCTGCGAAGTCAGCTGCTCATACAACGGATGGATCCCCTCTCCCTTGACCACGATCTTCGCCGCCATTGGAAAGGTCACATCAAACTTCGTTGAACAGAACTCCGCAATCTCCTCGTTCGTCCCAGGCTCCTGCCCACCAAACTCATTCGCAGGGAACCCAAGAACCACAAGCCCCGCGTCCTTATGCGCCTTGTACAACGCCTCAAGCCCCTCATACTGCGGAGTCAGTCCGCACTCACTCGCGACATTCACCATCATGACCACCTGACCCCGATAGTCCTCAAGCGACTTCTTCGAGCCATCAATCATCTCGATCTCATACCCAAGCACATCCCTCGACACCACATCACTTCCCATATCGCTTCCCATATCAATCTCCTTGTCTGCCTGAACTTCGTTTGCAACCGCAACAACCTCACCCGATTCATCCCGATCACGCGTCATCATCGGCAGAAAGATCGCCACATACGCCCCCGCAAACACTGCAACCCAAGCACCAGATTTCTTCCCGCCGCAACACATTCCCATACCGCACATCCTTCCAGATAAACCCCCACCCAACGCCTCTATCATACACCAACCCCATGACCACACAACCCCACCAACACATCCTCAAAAGAACCGTCCGCTTCTCCCTCAATACCGACGGCTCACCCACCGGCAACAACACCACCGCCGGGAAACCCTCCATGACCACCCTAGGACGCTACTACGAACTCCAAATCGCCATCCAAGGCACCCCAGACCACACCACCGGATACCTCCTAGGCATCCAAGAAATCGACACCCTCGTCCGAAACACCCTCCTCCCCATCATCACCGCCCAGATCAACCTCGACCCCAACATCTCCCCCTCACAACTCCTCCCAAAGCTCTGGTCCACCGCCGCCGCCAAACTCATCCCAACCCTCCACGCCATCCGCTGGCAACTCACCCCATACCATTCCATCGAGATGACCAACCAATCACGCGACAACAACACCATCCTCCTCCGCCAAACCTACGAGTTCTCCGCGGCCCACCGCCTCCACACCCCATCACTCACCGACCAACAAAACGCCGACTTCTTCGGCAAATGCAACAACCCCTCCGGACACGGCCACAACTACAAAGTCCAACCAACCATCCGAGTGCCTTTATCAGCACACACCCCCGAACTCCAAATCAAAATCGAACAAGCCGTCAACACAACAATCATCGACCCCCTCGACCACAAGTTCCTCAACACCGACTGCCCCCCCTTCGACCAATCCAAAGAAGGCACCATCCCCTCCGTCGAACACATCACCACCCACTGCTACAACCAACTCGCCCCAGCGTTAGAATCCTTGGGATGCACCCTCGACCAAATCACCGTCTGGGAAACCGACCGCACCAGCGCCACCTACCCCGCCTAAATCGTCCACTTCCTGAACTCATCTCTTCTCGCCTCCCCCGGGCCTCCGGGGGAGGTGTCCGCGTCTTCGCGGACGGAGGGGGTCTTCCAGTCTTCATCTTCCTCCCTCTCCCCCAGGGAGAGGGCCGGGGTGAGGGCTCTTCCTCTTCTCTCCCACACCCAAACTTCAGCACTCCCCCCCCCTATCCTCCCAAGTGACCGATCCAATCTCCCCAAAGCGAATCCTCATCATCCGCCCGAGCGCGCTCGGAGACATCTGCCGCACTACCCCCATCCTCGCCGCGCTTAAGAAAAAATACCCCGACGCGAAAATCGACTGGATGGTCCGCGACACCTTCACCCAAGCGATCGAGCACCACCCCGACCTCAACGAGGCCATCCCCTTCGCACGCGCTCAACTCGGGAAACAATGCCGAAAATTCAGGTTCGGACCGCTGTATACCTGGCTCCGAGAACTCCGCAAAAACAACTACGACATGGTCCTCGACTGCCAAGGACTTGCCCGCTCCGGATTCTTCTCCAGAGCGACCGGCGCCAAACTCCGCTTCGGATTCAAAGACTCCCAAGAACTCGGTTGGCTCTTCCACAACCACCGCATCGATGCCCCCAAATCCATGCACACCGTCGACCGCATGCTCGCCCTCGCCCAAGCCGCCGGCGCCGACATCAGCAACCCTGATGTCACCAACTACACCGGACAAGAAGAACTCTCGCAGGTCGTCATCGAATACCCCGAGCCATACGCCGTCCTCGCCCCAACTTCCGCCTGGCCAGCAAAGTGTTGGCCCATCGAGCGCTTCACCGAACTCGCAGAAAAACTCACCAAAAACCCAAACATCGACCGCGTCATCATCGTCGGAGGCCCAGGTGAACGCCTCCACTGCGCCCCCCTCCTCGAACTCGCATCCAACCACCCCAAGATCACCGACCGCGTCGGATCCACCTCCATCGCCCTCCTCATGGCCATCATCTCCCGCGCCAAACTCGTCGTCGCCAACGACTCCGCCGCCCTCCACATGGCCGTCGGATTCAAACGCCCCCTCGTCGGACTCCTAGGACCAACCGACCCCAAGAAAGCATCACCCTACAAACGCGAAGCCGACATCATCCAACACATCGAAGAAGGCGACGAGTTCTACTTCCGCGACGACCGCTCCGCCGACATGATGCCCCGCATCACCACCGATGAAGTCCTCCAAGCCTGCACCAAACGACTCAACCCATAACGCTCCTCCCCCGTCCTGACGGGGGAGGTGTCCGCGTCCTCGCGGACGGAGGGGGTCTCCTCTTCTCCCGTGCCAAAACCGGGTGCCACTACTCGCCGTCTTCGGCGCAGTAGTGCCTTCAGCACACAAAAAAACCCGGAGCAAACACTCCGGGTTCAAAGTTCAAATCAAAAACAACAATCCAGCCTTACGCCTTCGCCCCCGCATGCTCAAGCGCAAACGCCTTCATGAACTCCACAAGCTTCTCGCACCCTTCCTTCGGGAACGCATTGTAAATACTCGCACGCATCCCACCAATCGAACGGTGACCAGCAAGCGTTGTCAGCCCCTGCTCTTCTGCCTGCTCAATAAACACCGCATCCAGCTCCGCCGTCGGACACTTGAAGGTGATGTTCATCAACGAACGATCTTCCTTCACACTATGAGGCGTATAAAAATCCTGCGAGTCAATGAAATCATACAGAACCGCAGCCTTCTCCTTGTTGATCTCATCCATCGCCGTCAACCCACCCTCGGCCAAGATCCACTTAAACACCTGCCCCATCAAGTACACCCCAAAGGTATTCGGAGTGTTGTACCGCCCCTCCTTCTTCGCCATCAGATCGTACTGCATCATCTTGGGAAGCTCACGAACAGGATTATTGATAATGTCCGTCTTCGCAATCAGCAGCGTCGTCCCCGAAGGACCAAGATTCTTCTGCGCCCCAGCATAAATCAACCCATACTTGCTCACATCAATCGGACGAGAGTAAATATTTGACGACATATCCGCAACCAAGAACGAGTTCCCAGGAGTCTTCGGAAGCTCCTTAAACTCCGTCCCCATAATCGTGTTGTTGGAAGTAAACTGCACATACGCCGGATCATCCGAGTACTTCACCGCATCCCCCTTCGGGATATGGTTGAACCCAGCATCCTTCGACGACCCACACACATTGACCGTCCCGTAGTGATGCACCTCAGCGATCGAATCCTGTGCCCACTTCCCAGTCTCAAAGTAATCCGCGGTCCGATCCGATGCAAGGAAGTTCGCCGGCACCATGTAGCACTGGCTCGTCGCCCCACCCTGCATCCAGAAGATCGAGTAATCATCAGGAATCGAACCCACCGCCCGACAATCCGCCTCCGTCTCGTGCGTCACACGATCAAAATACTTATTCCGATGCGAATGTTCCATGATCCCGATCCCGGAATCAAAGATGTTCCAGAGATCCTTCTGAGCTTGCTTGATCACGCTCTCAGGAAGACACGCCGGACCCGCAGAAAAGTTGTATACACGATCACCCATCACAGTTCTCCCATGCAAGTTCCAGCATTCAAAGCGCCGGACACAGTTGTTCATCCTTCAACGATTTTTTATTCACGACATGCAGCGTCCGCCCCTCATCCATCACCGTCTGCACGATCCGGATCACCTCAAGCGCCACCGCCTCCTGAGCCTGATCCGTCGACGCCCCCACATGATGCGTCAGTGACACGCCCTCAAGCTCAGCGAGCCCAGTCGTCCACTCCGTGTCCTTGCTTGACGGCTGATTCTCATACACATCAAGCCCCGCACGGATCCCTTTCTCCTTGACCGCTTTGATCAGTTCCTTCTCGCTGACAATCTCCCCACGCGAAGTATTAATAAACATCGCGCCAGGCTTCATCGCCGCAAAGAACCCCGGACCACACAGCTCGTGTGTGTCATCACACAGCGCCACATGAATCGAAACAATATCCGCTTCACCCAGCGCCTCCTTGAGTGCATCACGCGAGTACTCGATCATCTTGATCCCAAGCGCACGAGCGGTCTCCTTGTGCATCGACCGCGACTGCGCGCTGATCTCCATCTCAAACGCCTGCGCCCGCTTGATCAGTTCCATCCCGATCGCGCCCATCCCCACCACCAGCAGCTTGCTCCCTTTGAGCCCGCGTGCCTTGGAGTACTCTTTCTTGTTCCAGTGCGTGTTCCGCAGCTCATCAGTCTGCTGCGCGATCCGCCGATCCAGATTCAGCATATGACCGAACGCAAGCTCCGCAACCGCGACCGCGTTCATCCCAGGACAGTTGCACACCGGGATCCCCTTCTCACCCGCCGCCGCAGAATCAATATTGTCATGCCCCGCCCCGGCGCGAATCACGAGCCCCAGCTCCCCGCAATCTTCAAAGACAGCCGCAGGCACCTTCGTCGATCGAACCACAAGCACTTTCGCGCCAGTCGCCTTCAGCGCCGCCGGGATCGTCTCAGGACCAAGATCCGGATCCACATGAACCGAACACCCAAGCTCCTCCAGACCATCAATCCCGATCTGATCAAACTTGTCCGCAATCAACACGCTCGGCTTCTCGCCCATAGGAACCTCCAAACCGATCCACAGCACGCGGATCGTTCAACAGATTCTAGGACGATCATCCCCAATATTCAGCAATCCATCCCCCAAGCACCCCCCATGCACCCCCCCAAGCACCCCCGCCATCCACCACTACTTCTGCCCCGTACCGATCTCCTGCCCTCCGAAATCGATCCCTCGCAAGCCCCCTCGCGTATACCGGAAAACCGCAGGATAAAAGTCCCCATCATCATTCTCGATCAGCGTCGGCCCTGGATTCGCAGGAAACTTTGGTCGAAAACCAGGATTCGCATTCTCAGTATCACGACGACTCACCGACCCATCAAAGAACAGAATCGGCTGACTCGTCCCAGGCTCAAAGAACAACTTCTCCTCACCATCCGAACCATGACGCTCATAGGTATCAAACATCTGCACCTTCGACGATGGAAACGCAACCTCCGTCCCCCGCCGAGCAACCACATAACTGTCACTCCGATTAAAAGACTGCCATGAGTTCTGATGCTGATTAATCGGGTAGAACCCGCCGCGCTGAAAGTCCACCGAACCAGTCGTGAGCGCAATCTCATACGAGCTCTTGTATTTCGTACGAATATTCCCAGAAGTGAACTCCTCGAACGGAGTCACCGCAAGCTCAAGCTGATCAACATGCTCAGGACACACCGCAACCGCCTCCTGAGGATTCGCGCTCAGGTAATCAACAAACACCAGATGCGAATACCAAAGATCCGGGAACCAAGAAGTGTTCCCCGCAACATTGAAGATCCCAGTCTTCTCCTTGATCAGATGCCGCGCCTGATTCACCACCGCCATCTTGTCGCCTTCAGCATACCGCAGCTCATTAAACGGCGTATCCTGCTCAACCCCACCCTTCCAAGAAAACGCCGGGAGCACACCGCGATGGTCATCCGTATACATCAGCGACCCCACACCCATCTGACGCATGTTCGAGCTGCACACGATCGCCCTCGATGACGCCCGCGCCGACGCAAGCGCCGGGAGCAGCAACCCAATCAAAATCGCAATAATCGCGATCACCACCAACAGCTCAATGAGCGTGAAGCCGGTCCTCCCAACCGGCCTCACCACTCGCTGAACTGTCCGCGATACTGCGATCATGCATGCATTCCTTCTGTTCTCAACCAATCAATTCTCATGTGACCAGAACGATCACCAAAGACAACGCCGTGATCGCTCCCGCACACCCCAGCGCAATCCACGAGCGCTTCCGCTCCATCATCCACGCACGCCGCAGCGTCCGCACAGTCCTGCTCAACTCATCGACCCGGCGCACGGCATCAAGCCCCGCCTCACCCGCGCCGCTCATCGCTTCCTCATCGCTCGCTCGCCGCCCCGCCGATCCTGTCCTCGACTCCGCAGACGCGAGCGGGATCGCCGATGGACCCGACATCTGCTCAACCCCAGCCGGAGGCGCCGCTTTGACCACACCAATCTCGATCGGTTCGCGTCCCGCGATCGCGCGCGCCACTCCAAGACCGAGATGCTGACGATCCCGATCAACAGAGAATGTTTCGCCGCACGCTTTGCACCCAAACGCATCCTTCGCCACTTCAGTCCCACAGTGATGGCAGAGACCGAACAACTGCGCCACCCCGGGAGTGTGCTTCGCGAGCATCCAGAACTGTCGCGTCCCAGGACCTTTAATCACCGAGTTGGGTTCGATCGCCCCGCTCTCAACCAGCCGCTGGATCGTCGAATAGTTACACCCCGGCCGATACGGCATCGCCTGATCCCGAACGAACCAAGGACCCATCTCATTCTGCGACGCCTGACGACTCAACGGATCAAAGCGAGCATGACACGAATCACACCTTCCAGTATCCGTCGTCAGATCCCCGCAAAACGGACAGATCAATCTCCTGAGTTTCGGACTCGCAAGCGTCCCCTGACCACCTGTCGCAGTCGAAACCGCTGTCGCCATCGCACGACGCATCGACTCCTGCCTCCGACCCGCTCCAAAAGCAGAACCCGACCCAGACTGTTCAAGCGTCGTACTATCCATCATCACTTCCCATCATCCGAGTCTATCCGACAGACCAACCACGCGAATACCCACACCCTATTCGCACACCACCCGCGATCCGATGCGAGCATGTCCCATACATCGACCAAATCCTGTACGCACCAATCGTCAAAACGGTTGACCCGTCACCAACCCAACCCCCACACAACCCCGCTTCCAAGCCGATGAGCGTACAAAACAGTACTTATCCCCCACGCGAGACGAGCACCCCATGTTGACAAGACCACACCCAAAAACACTACACCTCACCAGAGCAACACTCACGCTCAGCATCATCACGCTCGCAGGATGCGCCTCATCCCAACCAACAACCTCTCCAATCCCAAAGCACACCACCACCGCCATGATCAACGGCCAACCGGTCACCAACACACAACTCTGGCCCCTCCTCGCCGAGATCGCAGGAGACCAATCCCTCCAAGAACTCACCCTCACCAGACTCCTCGACCAACTCGCTACCCAGCGCAACTGGACCATCACCAGCAACGACCTCGATCACGAACTCACCGCCCTGACCACCATCTTCAACCAGATCGCTGACCCCCAATCTACTCCAAGACTCATCGAAACCATCCGAAGACGACGAGGGCTGGGACCCGTCCGCTTCGACGCACTCCTCAGACGCAACGCGATCCTGCGCCGAGCAGTTCCATCACGCGAGAGTGCATCCATCCAAGCCGAGATCCAGACGGAAACCAACGCCGCGATCGAGCAACTCCGAAAGCAACTCAACACCGAGCCAAGCAGTACCCAGCTCGACCAGATCCGAATCAGATCTGTGCTCGTAATCGAGCAACGCCAAATGGAACGCTTCGCCGCACGACTCCTTGACAATGCCGATGTCATTGTGATGGACCGATCCATCAAATGGTCACGACTCGGCGAGGAGTGACCGATGCGTGCGCACAAATCGAGCGATGATGTTCCACATGGAACAATTCCCACTCCCCCCCCAAACCTCCCCGACCCAATCACCAAGACACTCAAAGCCGCCGGCCACCTCGCCGTCTGGGCCGTGATCTACGCGATCGGGGTCGCGGTGATCCTCGGAGAACTCCTGGGATATCCGCTCGAATGGAAAGCGATTCTCTATGTGACACTCTGCTCGCATGCCGGGTATGTGTTCGATCGGATCAAGTTCCGCGACGCGGATCTCGATCCTGCGGATCTACTTGCCGATCCTGATCGCCACCAGTTCCTGCGATCACATGCTCGTTGGCTGCGCATACTCATGGCACTTGAATGGATCGGTGCCGTGGTCCTTGGTTGGATGATCGCGCCGATGCTTGGTGGATTGGTGCTCGGCGGAGTACTCGCGGGGTATGCGTATTCTGGATGGTCACCATCGGATCGGTCTCGGCTCAAAGATGTGTCTGGACTGAAGGCATGGCTCGTAAGCGGCGCGGTGGTCGGGCTTGGATTTGCAGTGGTCCTCGCAGAAGCTCATGTGTTCGGGGATGTCCAGAACTTGCGTTCAGCTTTGAGTGGGCATCGTTGGTGGTGTGTGGTTGGGATGCTGCTGATCGTTTGCGGCGATGCGGTGGTGTGTGATCTGGATGACTCGACTAGCGATCGGGTGTATCGCACTCGGAGTCTGCCGGTGATGATCGGGGATCGGTGGTCGGGATTGCTGGCGATTGGATTCATGGTTGCTGGGTCGGGACTGATTCTTGCTGGGGTGTCTGGTATGGATGCTGGTGCGGGTAGTGAGTTGGCAGGGATGGTGATTGTGTTTACGGCGATGTATGTGGTGAGCGGGGTGTTGATTTTGAGGAGTGGGCCGATGATCGGGGGGCGGCGGGATTGGATTGATGGGCGGATGCTTGCGGTCGTCGTTGCGGCGGTTGTTTTGGCGGGGTAGTTCCAGAGGTGTGTGGGGTTGAGTCATTGGATCTGGGTCTTTTTGGTCATAGTGGGTGAAATTATGGCATTTTGTTGGAATAGGGGGCGGCTAGAGTGCATTGTCTAGCTTGTTGGTACACAGTCGTTCACCTTTTGGGGACGAAGGCGAAAGGTATAGAAGTGGTTGATCAGAGCAATCAGAGTGGGCCGGCGGGTCATCGGAAGAGCACGCGGATTGGGCTGCAGGATGCTGCGGTTCGGCTCGGGGTTCGTGACGGGATTCAGTCGGCTTCGGTGCGGACGATCGCTCGTGAGGCGGGGGTGACTGAGGGGGCGGTGTACAAGCACTTTGGGAGCAAGAACGATCTGATCCGCGAAGCGTACACGGCGATTGTTGATGAGATGGCTCGCGATAAGTTGGTGTTGATGGAGGCTGAACTCCCGTTTGCGCATGCGATCCGGTCTTGGGTGAAGCTGACCTTTAAGTACTTTGATGGGAATCGTGATGCGTTTACTTATGTGCTGCTGATGCCTCATCAGATGGCGGAGACACTTGGAGATGTGTATACGAAACAGGGGGCGTTGTTCCGGGATTTTTTGGTCGCGGCGCAGCGGAGCGGTGAGGCGAAGAAGATGGATGTTGATCTTGCGTACGCGTTGTTTACGGGGTGCGTGCTCAATATTCCTCGGTTGATTACAGAGGGGGTTCTTGAGGGGCCTGCGATGAAATATGCGGACGAGACGGCGGAGGTGATGCTTGGCATTCTCTCGGCTTGAAACCGCTTATGGATCTGTTTTTCTAGACCTATGTTGAAACTCAGATCGTGAACTACGACACATCAAGAGGGACCTGAGCGATGCGTGCCGGCGCATCGTGGGCGATCGGTGCGCGTGCAGCTGATCCCTCTTGGACCGGTGGACACTTCAAAGACTGAAGTCAGGAGATTGATATGTTGACAGTTTCAAAGATGATCATGGGCGCTGGTGTGGTTGCGGTTGCGGGGCTTCCTGCGATGGCGGAGCCTGTCCAGATTCAGGTGACGGTAGAGAACCTTTCACCGACCAACAGCATTGCGTTTGCGCCGCTTCGTGTTGGGTTCCACAACGGGACTTATGACTCGTTCGACGAGGGATCGGCTGCATCCAACGCGATCATCTCGATCGCAGAGGGTGGTTCGGGTTCGGAATGGTTCCCGGCGTTTGGAGCGGCGGATCCAACAGCGACACTCGGAACGGTTGCGGCAGATGCGGGTGGTCCGCTGCTCGCGGGCGGGACAGGTTCACAGGTGTTTAGTGTGGACTCTGCGATCAACCAGTTCTTTAGCTTTGGTTCGATGGTTGTTCCGAGTAATGACTACTTCATCGGGAATGATGCTTCGGACCAGTACCAGTTGCTGGACTCGGATGGGAACTTGCTGATCTCGTCGATCACGCAGTACGGGCGTGATATCTGGGATGCTGGCTCGGAGGTTGACGGCGCGTTTGGTGCTGCGTTCTTGGCGGGGTCGTCCAATGACGATCACTTCGATGAGAATGGCACGGTCGAGTTCGACTTTGAAGGGCTTGATGTGTTCAACGGTTTGACGACTGGTGCTGGGTACGACTTTGATCGTCAGTTTGGCGGGGACGATGCGGTGTACCGGATTTCGTTTGCGGTTGTCCCGGCGCCGGGTGCTTTGGTAGGACTTGTGGGTGGCGGGCTCGTGATGGCGCGTCGTCGTCGATAACGCGTGACGGATTTTGCCTGTGTGATGGCATCTTCGGGAAAGCGGGACTTTGCGGTCCCGCTTTTCTATTGGAAGGATTATTTTGTGTTCTTGATGAGGTGTCCGTTGGCGAGGACGAAGTGGACATCGAGGAGTGCGGCGATGTCATCGAGCGGGTTCGATTTGACGGCGATGATGTCGGCGAGTTTGCCTTGTTCGATCGTTCCGATTTGGTTTTGGGCGCCGATGAGTTTGGCGGCGGTGATGGTTGCGGAGATGAGGCAGTCTTGGTTGGACATTCCTGCTTCGTGCATGTAGATGAACTCTTCGGCGTTTGTGCCGTGGGCTCCGACTCCGACATCGGTTCCGAAGGCGATGTTGACTCCGGCTTTGTAGGCGCGTGCGAAGGAGTCTTGGATGAGTGGTCCGACTGCGGCGGCTTTGTCGCGGATGGATTCTGGGAAGTATCCGTCGATTTTGGCTTTGTCTTCGACGAACTTCCCGGCGTGGATTGTGGGGACGAGGTAGGCGTCGTGTTCGATGAAGAGTTTGATGGATTCGTCGTCGAGGTATGTGCCGTGCTCGATGGAGTCGACCCCTGCGCGGAGCGCGGAGTTGATTCCGTTGGTGCCGTGGGCGTGGGCTGCGACTTTGCGGCCCATCATGTTGGCGGCTTGAACGATGGATTCGAGTTCGTCATCGAAGAACTGTTGTTCAACTCCGGCGGCGGTTGGGGAGAGGACTCCTCCGGTCGCTGTGATTTTGATGAGGTCTACACCTTCGCGGACTCTTGCTCGGACGGCTTTGCGTGCTTCGGATGGGCCGTCGACGGCGGTTTGATGATCGGGGAGGTCTGGGCGGAGGATAGGGGAGATTGAGTTGGTGGGATCTCCGTGTCCTCCGGTGACGGAGACGGGTGGTCCTGAGACGAACATGCGTGGGCCTGGGATGATACCGGCTTTGATGCGGTCGCGGAGTGCGAGGGCGACGGATCCGGGGGAACCGACATTGCGGACTGTGGTGATTCCTGCTTCGACTGTTTTCTTGGCGTTTGCGACGCCGTCGATTGCGGCGTGGGCTTCGGTTTCTTGCATGCGGCGGCGCATGCGTTCGGGGGCGGGGAGGATTTGGCCGGTGAGGTGGGTGTGGCAGTCGATGAGTCCGGGGAGGACGAAGGAGTCGGAGAGGTCGATGAGTTCGATTGATTCATCGATGTTGAGTGATTCGGGGTCTGAGAAGCCGGTGATGATGCGATCGATGGAGTTGTCGATGATGAGGATCGACATGGACTCTTGCGGGGGCTCACCTGGGATGGCGATGAGGGTGCCGCAGTGGATGAGGGTGGCTTTGGAGTTTGATTGGGCGTGGGCTTGGGTGTGGAGTGCAAGAGCGAGAATGAGTATGCAGAGTTTGTGGATCATGAGTTGCCTTTGTTTGATGTTCGCAAGCTCGCATGGTACCACAGACACGGATGCTTATGGGCATCCTGCGGCATAGCTGGTGAGATAGTCGCTGATGTCGAAGAAATCGAAGTTGGTGTCGTTGTTGAAGTCGGGGGTGGCTGAGAGGAACTGGGAGATGTCGAAGAA
The DNA here is from genome assembly GCA_051252395.1 of Phycisphaerales bacterium. GTDB lineage: Bacteria > Planctomycetota > Phycisphaerae > Phycisphaerales > UBA1924 > UBA1924. The sequence goes on from JBPOFX010000001.1 coordinate 720,533, forward strand.
GTCGAGGGCGTTGTCGTTGTTAAGGTCTGCGGGGCAGGGGGTTGGTGGTTCTTGTCCCCAGTGAATTCGGACGGATGCGTCTGCGGCATGGGCGGTTGCGAGATCGAGGATGTTGTCGTCGTTGAAGTGTCCGAGGGTCATGGCTTCGGTGCTTGGGGCGGGGAGGATGGCTTGGACTTGGTATTCGCGATGGTCGGTGCGGATCCAGATGGCTTGTTTTTGATCAAGACCTCCTTTAGAGCTTGATGATCCTGTGGAGGTGAGGATGTCGGGGTAGGCGTCGTTGTTCATGTCTTTGATTGTGAGGTCGAGATAGACATGCGAATCTTGGATGGAGAGTTTACGGAGTTCGTCGATTTCGTTGTTTTCGTCAAGGTAGTAGATTGTCATTACTCCCTCTTGTGAGACAACGATGATGTCGGTGATTCCGTCTTGGTCCATGTCGGCGGTCTCGAACCAGTATGGCTCGAACGCAGCGAGTATTGGTTCGGAGGTTGCGGGCGAGAATGTGCCGTCGGTGTTATTGATATAGATGCTGATTAGCGTAGATGTTGAAAGAACTAGGTCTGGGTACTCGTCGCCATTCGCATCGATCGTGCAGGGATAGAACCCTCTGTTGGGTATCGATGGTGTTATCACAGGCGTTGAGAGTGTGCCGTTTGGGAGACCTTTGAAGAAATGGAGTTCACTCGCGGTGTAATCTATTGTGAGGATATCAGGCAGACCATCGGCATCGAAGTCGTCACTTTGAAGCCATATATACCTGTTTCCATTGGGATTGGCATAACCGGTTCTGGTCGCGAATGTGCCATCAGGATTGATTGGGAAGGTCATGAGGAATGTCGATACTCCTGAAAGTATGAGTTCATCGGTGCCGTCGTTTCCAAGATCAGTGACAATACTTTTGCTGGCTCCGTTGACTTGGTTTATTTCGTCGTTGGTCTGCTGAGCAAGGTTGAGCAGGTTTCCTTTACCTGGGCCGATGATGAATAGTTCGTCGGTTTGATCGTTGTCGAAGTTGTCTGCGAGGATGAAGGTGGGATCCGCGTGCGCGGAGAGCTTTGTGGCTCCGTAAGCTGGTCCTTCTTGATTTGGGGAACTCACGCGAAAATTAGCGGAATGAATATTTTCTACACCATCAGTATGGCTTCCTGTTGAAGAGATATATGGCGTTCCGAGCCAGAGGATTTCTTTGCCTGGATCTTGGTCGAGTTGGACGGCGAGGGCTTTGGGTTGCCATTTAATGATTGAGGACGATGATTGGTCTTGGATGGGGTTGCCGATTTCGAGAATGCTTGTGGTTATGTTCGTCGTCAGAGGATCCGTGATCAGGGTGGTGATCCAGGTTGGTGCGCTGGTTGCTGAGTTTGGGTCTTGGTGCTGCAAGAGGATGTCGTCTGATCCGGAGTTGTTGAGATCTCCTGGGATGGCATAGATCTTTGCTTGGGGATCGGCGATGAGTGCGATGACAGTGGACGGGGTTTGCATGAAGTTGGGGATGAGCATGTTGACATTGCTGGTTTCGTCGTAGATCACCATATCGGTTTCTGGATTGGAGTCGAGGTTGCCGAAGTAAGGGTAGTTGGCATTGGCGACATGGCCGCTGATGGGGATGGTGAAGGGGACCGGGGTAGCGAGGGTATCGGTTCCGGTGCCTGCATAGAAGACGAAGGTTTCGTTGGTTGTATCGAGGCAGAGGATGTCGATGAATCCATCGGCGTTGAAGTCTTGTGGGTCGTAGAGGACATTGTCTGCGAGAAGATCCGCAGAGAAGTATGACTCGTACTGAGTGAGTTCGTCTCTGGATGACCAGCGGATGACGATTGAGCCTTGTGATGTGTTGAAGACGAGGTCGGGGAGGCCGTCGTTGTCGAGGTCGGCATGGACGATCTTGGCTCCGTCTTGGATGTAGGCGCTCGATGCTGAACTTGCATAGGGGAGGTCGATCATTGTCTCGACAGTGGTCTCGGCGATCTCGTTCTTCTCGATCCATGCGATGGTGATATTTTGGGAGTTGGAGTTTCGGCCGATGAGTTCGGGCCAGCCGTTGTTGTCGAGGTCGGCGACGGTGGTCCAGTGAAAGTTGGTGTTCCAGTTATTGACTTGGGTGTAGAGAGTGTAAGAGACAGTCATGTCGGGATGGAGAGTTGAGAGTGCATAAGCACCGGCATTCCCTAAGATAATATCTTGGATCCCGTCATAGTTGATGTCAGTGATTGAGGTCACCCGATTTTCTGACCATTCCTGAAATCGAAAGTTGATTGCTCGACCGTTGAACTGCAGTGTGCCGGCACTGAAGAACTCTGAATACTGACTCTCACTCGGGGTGTAATCGTGATCGAAAATCCCTGGCCCAGAAGCATTGGCTGCCGCACTCAGGAGGATTGGGATCAGGCAGAGGCGGGATAGCATGATTTGACTCCGGCATGAATCAATAGGCAATGGATACATCAACATCCGAATTATACTCGGGTATGTGGTGATCACAAACGCTTAAATTGTAAACTTTCGGTTGAAATCAGCGGGCGATTTCGATGGCGCGGGTCTCTCGGAGGACGGTGACTCGGATCTCTCCTGGGAACGTCATTTCGTGGGAGACGCGTTTGGCGATCTCGTGGGCGGCGAGGTAGGCTTCGTCGTCGGAGACTCGATCGGCGTCGATCATGACGCGGATCTCGCGTCCGGCTTGGACGGCGAAGGCTTCAACGACTCCGGGTTGTCCTCGCGCGATGTCTTCGAGGTCGTGGAGGCGCTGGATGTAGCGTTCCATCGATTCGCGGCGGGCGCCTGGGCGTGCGGCGGAGACGGCGTCGGCGGCCATGATGATTGGGGTGTAGAGGGTGGTTGCGGGGATGTCGGCGTGGTGACCGCCGATGGCGTTGAGGACGGCTTCGTCTTTCTCGCCGTATTGGGAGGCGAAGTCCATCCCGATCTTGGGGTGTCCGCCTTCCATTTCGTGGTCCATGGCTTTCCCGATGTCGTGGAGGAATCCGGCGCGTCTTGCGAGTCGTCCGTTGAGTCCGAGTTGGTCGGCGATGATTTGGGAGAGGTAGGCGACTTCGATGGAGTGCTTGAGGACATTCTGGCCGTAGGAGGTGCGGTAGGTGAGCTTGCCCATCGCTTCGATGATCTTGGGGTGAAGGCCTTTAAGTTTGAGTTCTTGGGCGGCGTCTTTCCCGGCTTTGATGACTTTCTCGTTGATCTCGGATTGGACCTTGTTGGTGACTTCTTCGATGCGGCTCGGGTGCATTCGTCCATCGGCAATGAGGCGTTCGAGGGCTTCGACGGCGACGGCTTGGCGGACCTTGTCGAAGCAGGAGACGACGATGACGCCTGGGGTGTCGTCGACGATGATGTCGGCGCCGGTGGCTTTTTCGAAGGCTCGGATGTTGCGTCCTTCGCGTCCGATGATTCGTCCTTTGAGGTCGTCGGAGGGAATGGCGACGGTGCGGACGGTGGCTTCAGAGGCGTGCTCGTTGGCGTATCGCTGGATCGCGTTGATCAGGATCTCGCGGGCTTCGTCTTTGGCTTTGTCTTCGGCTTCGTCGACGATCTCGCGGGTGATCTTGCCCATTTCGCCTCGGGCTTTGTCGGCGACGCGTTCGAGGAGCATTTCTTTGGCTTGCGCAGCGTCGAGCTGGGAGACGCGGGCGAGCTCGCTTTCCTGTTTATCGAGCAGATCATCGAGCTTGGCTTGCTTTGATTCCAGATCAGCTTTGCGGGTTTCGAGTTTTTCGGATCGGGATTCGAGGGCCTGTTCTTTTTGGGCGAGGGTCTCGTCCTTGCGGTCCACGATGTCTTCACGCTTGGCGAGTCGTCGCTCGGATTCGCGGAAGTCAGCGCGGGCGGCTTCGAGTTCTTTGTCGACTTCTTCTTTGCGGGTGAGGGCTTTGCGCTCGGCTTCGATCAGGACTTTCTCGGCGGCGGCGTTGGCGTCTTCTTTGGAGCGTTTGGTGAGTTGATCCGTCTCTGCTTTGATGGCGTGGAGTTTTTTAGAGGCGAGGGCGGGGGCGAGGAGGACTCCCACGATGGTGAAGAGGATCGCGCAGACGACGGCGGTGATGATGATGAGGGGGAGGATGGACGACGGGCTCTGGGATGGATCGAGTTGGGAAGAACTCGTCGGGTTGGATTGGAGGGTGAGTCGGGTGAGGATGGAGAGAGGGCTTTGGTACACGAGCGGCTCCGGGCCGAGCAAGCGCGGCTCAGGGGAGTGAGGCGGGCTTGGGTATGGCGGTCGGGCGCGTCTGGGCGGTTATTCGGTGGTCGGAGTATCCGGAAAATCGTTGAGCGTTCGTGAGACTTGCTGAGAGCTTGTAGGCTCTGGTTGTGATTGGGCACCTGGATGGAGATTTGAGTGGGGAGTTGTTTGGGAGGTCTGAATAAGTGGAGAATGGTGGTTGGGATCACAAAGTGGACTGAACGGAACCTGCAAGGGTTGCCGATGATTTTGGATGGATACCTGACTGGGCCGAGTGGATTGGCTCAAACGGGCGGTTTTGGGTATGTTTGAGTCGAGTCGGGTGTCCGGCTCGACGACTAATGACTATCTTAGCAAGTTCTTTCGTGCTCGTGGCGACCTTTGCGGGCTCAAAATCGTAGAATAGTGACCACATGACTCCATTGGAGATACCAGATATGCGTTCGAATCGTCAGAAGAAGAGAATACCGTTGACTCGGACGGCTGGAATGGTCGCTGCCGCGGGGCTTTCGTTGGCTCTGCTCGGTGGGGTCGCGGGCTGCAAGCGGATGGGCGGGGTCCAGGCTCGCATCCAAGCGAAGAAGCTCGCTCACAGCGTTGAGATCGATGGGATCCCGATGACGGTTGGTCAGTTCACGGCTGTGGATATTGAGAATCCGAGCGGTGATGTCGAGATCCAGTCGCATTCACGCTACGAGAAGGCGTTTGTTGAGTTTAAGGTTCGGAAAGAACGCTGGCTCCGCTGGCGGATGTTCCATCAGGGGATCGAGTTTGATCCGGTCGGTGAGTACTACACGGCTGAGTACATCGTTCCTGAGGATTCGTTGAACCAGTACGGCACGCTTGTCGTGCGTCCGACGGACCTTTCGATTGATGGGTTCCGTCCTCCGATTGATATTCTGATCTCGATCCCACGCTGCGATGGTGCGAAGGTCACGACGAGCAATGGTCGGATCATGATTACCGGCGTGACGGGGACGATTGATGTCCGCAATGGTGACGAGTTTACCAAGGGCGGGGATGTGATTATCCGGACTGGTGAGGATCCGATCGAAGAGGTGTATGCGTACACGAGCAAGGGGGATGTGCATTACATCGCGTCACCAGATAATGCTGGTGTGTTTGAGATTACGGCTCCTCGTGGGAAGGCGCTGTTCTCGTCGAAGTTTGGGTATGTGGACCACTCGATGCCTGAGAAGGGGAAGTGGACTGGGATCTGGAACGATGGGACCAATGCGATCTCCTTGCACTCTGAGGAAGGGAATGCGGAGGTGTTCGTGACGGAGCAGCCTCGCTTCTATCGTCCTTGATCTTGAGTTGATACGAATGAATGAGCACCCGCTGCATGGCGGGTGTTTTTTTGTGATTGTTCGCAAAGAAAAACGGGCTTGAGAGCCCGTTCAAAGAAGTGTGAGTGTTGTTGATTACGCGGCTTTGCGGTGCGAGGACTGGGAGTCGCGGATGAAGCGGTCGATTTCTTTGATGACGAAGTCTTTGTGACCTGAGGACTTGGAGAAGTCGAAGGCGAGTCCGGCGTAGGTGTTCTGTTGTGAGTCGAGGTGGGTGTGGGCCATGCGGGCGACCATGACGAGGGGTGCGGGGACGGCGGGCATGAGGTTGATGGACAACCAGAACTGCTGGACGGAGTCGAGAGCGGAGCGGTTGTCTTTGTCGACGACGAGTCCGACCCCACCACCACCGATGTTGGCGAGCTTGGCTTCAAAGCGTGGGCCGACTTCTGGGAGCATCTGGGGATCGAATGCGGCGGAGGCGGTTTTGCCTTGCTCGCGGAACTGCTCGATCATCATGCGGTTGGCGATCTCGACGGGGGTTGAGGAGTTGTGGTTGAGGAGGGGCCAGGCACTGACGGCGGGGAGATCGACGCGTGCTGTCGAGGTGCGGTCGAAGTTGCGACGCATGCAGCGCTCGACATTGTCGGGCATCTGGACTTTGAGTGCTTTGAAAGTCCCTTTGCGGGAGTCGTGGGTTGTTGATGCAAGGGTCTTGGTGTGGAACATCCAGCGGTTTTGTCCGACGGAGAGGATCCCGATGAGGGGGACTCCCTCGTCGATGTGGAAGGAGAGTCCCATCGCGCCGGGGTGTTCGAGGGTGAGTGTGTTGTCGTCGAAGTCGAGGAGGCGGACGCGCCAGACGAGGTTCTTGTGGCCTTGGCTGGATTGGTCGTCAGTGCTCGATTGGTTGTTGACGGTGAACTCGAGTCCTCCGCCTCTTGAGCAGATTTTTTCGAGTGACTGGCGCCAACGGTCGGTTCTTGAACGGTTTGCGGGCATACTGATCGCCTTTCCTTGTGTGATGGAAAGTAGATCGGGTGTCTTGATCAGTGCGTTGATTGAAAGTGGGATGTTTCGGGACTCAGGGAGTTATCGGAGAGATTTGATGAGTTCTTGGGCGAGTGACAAGAAGTCTGAGTCGGGGTTATCCCTGGCTTGTGGTTTGAAGTGGTGTGTGTAGAGCAGGTTCGCGGCTTGGGTGATTGGGGTTGGGAGATCGGATTCGATGGTGCGGAGGTGTGTTTGGAGGGGGGTGCCTTGCGGGCAGGGATAGCCGAGGGTGGAGAGGTTGGTATGGACGAGTGATTGGAGTTTGGACGCGATGCGCTGGGACTTGGTTTGGTTCGGGGATCTTTTGAAGAGTTGTTTGAGCTTGGTGAGGAGGGCTTTGTAGAACGATGCGCGGGTGAGGAGGAGGATGAGGAGTCCAAGGGTCATGGTGGACGCGAAGGCGACCCCGGCGGTGATGATGGCTTGTCGGAGGAGTTGGGCGCGTCCGGTGGCGATTCGTTTTTGAAGATCGTCTGCGAGGCTTTCGATGTTGAGGTCTGGGGAGAGGTCGCCAAAGATGGTTGAGCGGGAGTCGGAGTCGTATCCGATGAATGCGGTGACCCAGGCTTGTTCGATCGCTTCGTAGAACTTGGCGATCGAGCGGAAGATGGTGGGGTCTGGTTCGTGGATGTCGTGGAAGTCGGATTGGGGGGTGCCGTCGAAGGTGCGCCAGAGGTTTGGGGAGACCATGGCTTCGGCCCATGCGTGGGCGTTGGATTCGCGGACGGTGTAGGACCCGGTCACATCGTTGTATTCCGCGGCGACATATCCGGTGATGACTCGCGCAGGGATTCCGAGTGAACGGGTCAGGAGGGTGAACGCAGAGGCGTAGTACTCGCAGTGTCCCTCTTTGCGATCGAAAAGGAACCACTCGGTCGCGTCTTGTCCTGTGGGGACTGGTTCGGAGACGAGGGTGTAGCTGTACTGGGTACGGAGGTGGGTTTCGATGGCGCGGATGGCTTGGATGTCTTGGTTTGGGGGTCTTGTCTCGGGGTTTGGGTCGATCCCGGCACGGGTGACGATTGATGCTGCGAGTTCGCTGATCTGGAGGGTGATCCCATCTCGGTTGAGTGTTGGGCGGGAGTAGTCTTGCGGGAATGTGATCGGGTCGAGTTCTTGATCGGCGGCTCGGACTCTGTAGCTAGCGATTGGTTTGTTCGCGAGGAGGATCATCCGGGTGTTGGGGTCGACTCCGACTCGGGCTTGGGAGGAGGTGGCTCTGAGTTCGAGCGGTTTCCAGGGGGTGAAGAGGTAGCCGTAGTTTTGATCTTGGTTGTTGAATGAGATGAGGTACTCGCGTGTCCATCTGGCGCGGGAGTTGTCGGACACGAGGGGGAGTGATTGGTCGGCTTCGAGAATTCGGGTGCGGAAGGTTGTGGGGATGCCTTGATCGTGGTGTGCGACCCAGCGTCCTTGTTGGTATTGGGTGAGGACAGAACCTCGGAGGTAGATGGCTTTGGAGTTTGTGTTTCCGACGGGTTGATCGTTCCGGTCTCGGATACTCATCCTGAGGACTGGGGTTGAGGAGTTGGTGATGCGACCGGGGCGCCCAAGCTCGACATCTTCGGCGAAGCCTGTCGTGAGGGATTCGGTGGCCCCTCCCCACTGTCCGAGTGAGCTGTTACCTAGGGATCGGGGCATTACGAGGAAGATGAGAGCGGCGACGAGGATGCAGGTGAATCCGGTCGCGGTTTGGATTGATCGGAGGTCGATTGATGCTGCGGAATCGAAGGTGTTGCGCTTTGTTGGGGGCTGGGTGTGGATTGGGGAGAGGGCGTAGATTCTGAAGAGCATGAGGGCGCGGATGAAGACGAATCCCATGAGGAACACGCCTACTCCTGTTGGCATGGAGTTGGAGGTCAGCGCGGCGGCGATGATGAGTCCGAGCGAGAGGACGAGGATCTGCGCGTGGTCGCGCGGAGTGCGGAGGTCGAAGAGTTTGAGGATCAGGAGGAGGAGGGAGAAGAATGCGAATGCGCTGACGGAGAACTCGCCTTGGAGGGCGTTAACGAGTCCGAGGACGACGACGACAGCGAGGAGTGCGTTGATCGCGAGGCGGGAGATGGTTGAAGGGCCTTGGATGGCGTACCAGTATCCGATGAGTGCGCCGATGAATCCGATGAGGAAGAAGGATGGCGTGAGGTCTGCGAGTGCGAAGAGTGAGATTGATCCGAGCATGGTCAGCAGGAGGGATCGCTCGTAGATTTTGGTGAGGCGGGGTTTGGACTGGGTTGGCTTTGTCGGCGAAGGAGTCATGCTTGGTCTCCTTCGGCGGGGCTCTTGAAGTCGCTGGCGTAGAGGTCGGCTTGGGTTGGATCTTGCAAGGGTGCGTATCCGATGACGATCGGGCGGTTGGATCGTGCGGGCTGGGCGTGTGGGTGGAGAGTGACGGAGGATTCGGGGCGCTGGAGCAGTGCGAGGGCGCGGGCGATTCGGCTGGTATGGGCATGTCCGGCGTTGGAGGGGATCGCGACGGCGGCCCATGGAATGCTGAGCGCGGTTCGGGAAAGCGGTGGTGCGGATCGGAGGATGGTGTAGGTCAGGGAGATGGCGCGTTCGAAGAGTTCTTCGTTGGTGTCAGGGCTTGGGGTTGCGAGTTCGAGGGTGAGTTGCTCTGTCGCGGGTTCTGGGTATTCGGTGACGAGGAGGGTGTTTGATTTTGCGGACTGCTTCCATGCGATCGTGCGGAGGGGGTCTCCGGGTTGGTACTGACGCAGGGAGATGTAGTCGAGTCCGGTCCCTCGGCGGGGGGTAGATCTTGAGGTGGAGTCTTCGGAGGCGATGAGCTGGTCGATCTGGTTGGGATCGAGCTTCAGGGGTTTGGGGAGGATGAGTGTTTGGCGAGGGACCTGGAAGTCGATGGATTTGGTGAAGAGGCCGAAGGGGAAGCGGGAGCGGACACGGATGCGGGTGAGCTTGAGTGGCCCTCGTTGGGTGGGTTCGATTTGTGAGTGGGTTGTGGTGTGGGACTTTGGGGGGATGTGGATCGCGACGGCGGGGATGGAGGCTTCGGGGGTGGATTTGGAGAATCCGGGCGCGTCGAGTTCGATGATTTGGATCGCGAAGTTTGGCAGGAGCTTTGAGGTGTTGTGGAGGGTGTACTTCGGGGTGAGGGGAGATCCGAGCTCGGTTTGTTGGAGAGGATGAGCGGTGATGCGGAGTTTGATGAGCGCGGATCCGGTGATGATTCCCGAGACGATGAGCGCGGCGATGGAGAATCCGAAGAGCCAGAAGAGGAGATTGTTTTGGCCGTTGATGGCGCCGAGGGCGAGGAAGAGGGTGACGAAGACGAACAGGAATCCTGCAGGGGTGAGCGTTGAGGAGCGGCTGGAGTGGGTGCTTCCTGGGAGGGTGGGATCGCTGGCTCGTTTGTGGTGTTTGCGGAGAGGGGTTGAGATGCTCGGGGATTGCATGGGAGTACGAAGAACGGCTCTGGGCGCGTGATTATTTCTCTGGGTTGACTGGCTGGGAATCGAGGAACGGCTCGCGGGTGACGACGGTGTAGAGCATTGTTTGTCCGCTACGCGGGAGGTAGGTCTTGGCACGCGCTGAGTAGATGTCGTCCCCGGTCACGCGGACGACGACGGCTCCTCTTGGGGTTTCCTTTGAGGGGATGGAGAACATGAAGTTGCCTGCTTCGTCGGTGAGTGTCTTGGTGATTTGCTTGGGTGCTTGACCTGAGCGGGACTCGTTGTAGACGGTGACGGTGAGTCCTGGGATTCCGGGGTTGTCGTTGAGGCGGTCGTCGGTGTCGTCGATGACGAGGGGGCGTCCGACTGTGCCTGGGATGACTTTACCGGTGTATTTGGTGGCGCCGCAGGCGGAGAGGGTGAGGAGTGCGGTGAGGATGAGGAGTGTTTTGATGAGTTGTGCTGTGGCGTTGTTCATGCGTCGGGTCCTTGACGATGTGGGGCTGGGAGGAGCCGCTCGATTGTCTATGCGTGTGAAACTGGTTTAGTGTTCCGGTGTGTTGAGGACTTCTTCTGGTTTTGGGAGGTCTTTGAGGTTGGCGAGTCCGAAGGTGTCGAGGAACTTTGGGGTGGTGCCGTAGAGCATTGGGCGTCCGAGGACCTCGGCTCGTCCGGTGATTTTGACGAGTTGTCGGTCCATGAGTGCGCGGACGATGTCGCCGCAGGCGACGCCTCGGATGTTCTCGAGCTCGGCGCGGGTGACGGGCTGGCGGTAGGCGATGATCGAGAGGGTTTCGAGTTGGGTTCGTGTCAGGCGCGTTCCGGCGCGGGAGCGGTGCATCGCGGCGACGACTGGAGCAAAATCGGCGAGGGTCATGATCCGGTATCCGGCGGCGACGCGTTCGATGCGGAAGGAGCGTCCTGAATCGGTGTAGTCTTTGTTGAGCGCATCAATCGCGGCGTCGAGGGATTGGGGGGTGATTGGATCGGAGCTGGATTCGAGGAGGTTGATCGGGTCGATGATCGCTTGCGCCTTGATCGGGCGATCGGCGGTCATGAGGAGTGCTTCGATCGCGGCTTGGGTCTGCTTTGAGGGGGGGGTTGCTTTGGGCGTGTCGGATTCCGGGCTCGTCTGGGACGCGATGTCCGAGTCTGCGGATGGATTGGTCGTTGTAGGCGGGGTTTCGGTCTGGGTACTCATGTTTGGATGGTATCACAGTTTGGGGGTTGAAGTGGGCAGAATTGGGGTTCTGGCGGTATGCTGTGTGTATGCAGCATTTGAATGAGCCGTTACCTAGTGAGCAACATCGGTATGAGGGGCTTGAGAGCTTGACGGAGCACGAGTTGCATCGTCGGCGGGAGCGGGTGTTTTTGCTGCTTTCGGGGCTGTTTCTCGGGACGCTGGCGATGCTCAATATTTTGGGGATCACGCGGTTTATCAAGCTGTTTGAGATGGACTTTGATTCGGCGACTCCAGGCGTGACGGTGTTTGCGGTGGCGGTTGGGGTGCTGCCGTATCCGTTGACTTTTTTATGCACGGACTTTATTTCGGAGTTGTTCGGGAGACGGCGGGCGAATGCGGTCGTCTGGGTTGGGCTGATTTTGAATCTGTGGGTGATCTTTATTCTTTGGATCGGGGGGACGCTTCCGGGGTTTGAGGCGGTTGGGGCTGATGGGGAGCTGGTTGTGGATGCGGCGGGTCGGGTGCCTGTTTTTTATGAGGTGCGGACACTGGCGTTCGGAGCGGTGACGGCTTCGATGGTTGCGTACCTCGTGGCGCAGTTGGTTGATGTGCAGGTGTTCCATTTTTGGAAGAGGCTGACGAAGGGGAAGCATCTTTGGATTCGGAACAATGGATCGACGCTGGTGAGTCAGCTTGTTGATACGACGGCGGTGATTTTGATCACCCACTTTTATGCGAATGCTCTTCCGGTTGATGAGGGGTCTGCGATTTGGCCTCAGCTTTGGGTGTTTATCGCGACGGGGTATGTGTTCAAGTTGCTCGCGGCGTTGCTTGATACGGTGCCTTTTATTATTGGGACGCGGGTGCTGGCCCGATATCTTCGTTTGGCGCCGGCTGGGGAATCGAATGGGGTAAAACACGGATGACAGAATTGAATAGCTGAGCGAATCTGCTGCTCAAAACAGACGATAGAGACGATATGTCTCACCTTCAGAATACCTCGGCGGCGAATGGACCATGCATAGTGCTTGTTGATGACGAGCCTCATATCACGCACATGGTGGCGCGGAAGCTCACGCAGTGTGGGTACGAGGTTCATCGCGCGATGGATGGGAAGCAGGGGTTGGAGATGATTCTGGAGGTGGGACCTGATCTTGTGGTGACTGATCTTCAGATGCCTTATATGAGTGGGATCGAGCTTTCGACGCGTATGTTTGGGAGTGAGAAGACTCGTGAGATTCCGGTGATCATGTTGTCGGCGCGTGGGTTTGCGATTGAGGATCAGATTAAAGACTTGGACAATGTGCGTGCGTTGCTGAGTAAGCCGTTTGGGATTAAGTCGTTGATTGATCTGATCAGTAAGACGCTCAGTGAAGCGGGCGGTGCTCAGGAGCGATGCGCGTGAAGTTGCAGTTGAATGAAACGAAGCGGCCTCAGACTCCCCCACTGTTTTTGCAGCGGTGTCGAGAACTGGGGTTTGTGCACTGGAATCTGGATGTCAACGGGATGGCGATGTCTGATCCTGTCGGGCCGGGTCCGTTGTCGTTGTGGTTGTGTAGCACGGCGATGCGTGATTTGCTTGTTGAGTGCGCGGAGCGTTGGTCGACGGAGGATGTGCCGACGATGCTGGAGGTTGATGGGATTCGGATGTATCCGTTCCAGATTCTGCATCATGGTCGGAGGACGGGGTACAGCGTGCTGCTTGGTTTTCATGAGCAGGTGCTTAAGCATCCGCTGTTGAATGATCGGTATGAGGGGGATTCGTTGACGCTCGCGTCGGTTCGGCATGCGGTTGGAGAGTTGATCCGGCCTTGGGAGAATCTGGAAGATGAAATCGCTCAGTTGCTGACTTGGATGCACGACGATCAGCTTGAGGGGATTGGCTCGCAGGAGATGATCGAGAGTTATGCGGATCAGCTTTCGGAATCGTATGAAACGGTGTCGGCGCTGCACATGCTTGGGCGCGAGATGGGGAGTATCGAGGATCCGTCCTCGTATATCAACCAGACGCTAGAGATGATCGGCGCAACGATCGGGTACGAGTGGGTCTCGTTCTTGGTCAATCGGCGTGAGGGGGACCGGTTGCTTCCTTCGGCGTTGTATCAGTTCGGAGAGAAGGACTTTGAGGCGCTGCAGCTCCGGACATCGGTGGACATGCTCTTGGAACAAGAACCGATCGCGATCGCGGATCGAACGGCGATCTATCCAGCGGAGGGGATCTTTGAGGGTCTTGATCCGCAGGTGATGATTCATGCGGTCCAGGCGCATGGGAATCAGTATGGGTGGATTGTTGTTGGTGGGAAGCAGGGTGACGATGCGTATGTCTGCTCGCATGACACCAAGACCATCGACTCGATCGCTGGGATTTTCGCGGCGTTCCTCGAGAACACACGGCTGTACGAAGTCCAAAGGCGGACCTTTGTCGGGACGATCCGGGCGTTGTCTGGGGCGATCGATGCGAAGGATCGGTATACACGAGGCCATTCGGATCGGGTGGCGCTGCTCGGGAAGCAGCTTGCGCTTGAGGTTGGATACTCAGAGGAAGAGGCTGAGCGGGTCCGGTTGTGCGGGATCTTGCATGATGTGGGGAAGATTGGGGTTCCGGAGCATGTGCTGTGTAAGAACAGCCGGCTGACGGATGAGGAGTTTGAGATGATCAAGCTCCATCCGACCATTGGTGCGGAGATGCTCCAGGATATTCCGAGTTTGCAGGACTTGCTTCCCGGTGTGTTGCATCACCACGAGCGTTGGGATGGGCGGGGGTATCCTGCGGGACTCTCGGGTGAAGACATCCCGATGATGGGTCGGATTCTTGCGCTTGCGGATACCTTTGATGCGATGAGTTCGAATCGTGCGTATCGCTCTGCGATGCCTCGCGAGAAGGTGCTTGCTGAGATTGAGCGTTGCTCTGGATCGCAGTTTGAGCCGAGGCTTGCGGAGGCGTTCTTGCGGCTTGATCTGGCTGATTATGACGCCGCGGTGAAGGATCATGCGGCACAGGATGTCAGCAACAAAGCTGCGTGAATCGGCAGCATAAATCGGCTGACGGATAGCACTCTCTGCGGTTCGATTGATCGGCACTCTTACTCGTAGACCATTGTCCATGAATCTTCAATGATGCTGTACTCGTCGAGATCGGGTTTGACAGAGGCGATTCTTGCGACTTCGTCAGCGGTGAGTTGCTTTGCCCAGTAGTAGACGACATGTGCGATTGATCCTTTGAATCCTATCTGCGTGGTGCTGCCTAGAACTTTGACATATGACGCTCCGATGGTGATGGGCTGTTTGCCACCATCTCGGTTTCGTCCGGTTCCGAATCCTGATGTATTATCTGTGTTCTGGGCGACTTGAGTGCCGTCGAGATACAGTGTGAGACCTGCGGGTCCCCAAGTGAGTGTGAGATGGTGCCAGTCGTTTATTGAGAAGATCCTGGACGCGGAGATGGCGTACTCACTGTATGAGTTTGTGCCGTCATCGCAGACGAAAGCATACATGGCTCCATTGAAAATCGTGAGCGAGAGGTTTGGGTTCCCTGAAGATGTATAGCGGTTTCCGAGTATGCCGTAGCTTGTGAAGCTCAGTTCCTCGGTAGATTTGATCCACATGGAGAATGAGCCGCTTGCTTCGGCAAAGCTGGTTGACCAGGGGATTTCGATGTGGTCCTTGTTGTAATCAAAGACAGGGACCTGCGCTCCTTCGTCGTTGTAATCAGCTCCTGGGACTGAGGAGTCTTGGTATGTGCCGTCAAGACTGAAGATGTGGTCAATGGCGGATGAGTCTCCCTTTGATTCGTTGAGGGGCCAGTAGTAACGACCTTCGTAGGATTCGATGAGTTCGATGTAGTCTACTGATGTAAAGTTGATATCGAGCTGTGATTTCGAGAACGCGTAGTCTGTAGCGCCGGTAAGAGTAAGGCGGTACTTTGTAGTGCTGTCTGTGGGACGAGCTGAGGTCTCTGCGTCGATGACTGTTGCTGAGTAGTCGATGCCGTTGAGGGTGAAGTCGTCGAAGGCGACTCCTGATTGCGCTTTGACTCCCCAGAGATTGTTGTTGGCGATGCTTTCAAGTAAGTATTCGGTTGCGCTGTGTGTGGAGTTTGTGTTCTTAGACATCTCGGTGACGAGGGTCGATTGGGAGTTGTCTGAAGTGCGGAGTTTGACGCCGACAAGGACCATTGATGCGATCGCGGCGACGGTGATGAGGGTGACCAGGTAGACCGATCCTGCGGATCTTGGTGAGTGCTCATGTCTTGGTGCTTTGCGTTGGGCGCTGGTCGTGCTCATGGATTGGCCTCTGCGTTATGGGGTTGCGAATCCGAGGGTGTCGGCGGTGCTGGAGTGGAGGGTGGTGACAGTGGCGAGTGTGGTGCCGTCTTTGGAGACGGTGACGGTGACTCTTTTGAGTCCTGTGTAGGTCAGGGAATCGAGGTTTGGGTTGGTGAGGTCTGCGTGGGCGACGGAGACTTCTCGCGTCCATCCGGTCATGGTGGTGTAGCTGCCTCCGAGTGAGTGCTTTGGTGGGGAGGAGGACCACTTGTGGTAGTCATCGACATCATCGAAGGTTGATCGGAAGAAAGATGAGTCGTCGGCGTCGAGGCCTAGAGCGTCTCTTGAGTCGGGGACGGTGTCGATGTAGAGCTTGGTGGCGATTTCTTCGGAGAGTTCGTTGGCGAGATTGGCTGCGACGAGTTTGTTTGCGTGCACAGTGTGGGATCGGACCATTGGTCCGACAAGCGTGAGGGTGGAGACGAGGACGAATCCGATCAGGAGCGTCGAGATGATGGTCTCGGCGAGGGTGATTCCTCGGCGTGCGTGCTTGAGAGTCTTCAATGTTGGATTCATGGTGTGTATCCCGGGCGATCAGGCAGGACGGTATTGAGCTCAAAGATTGGTTGGATGGTGTTCCTGACTTTGATGAGGAGGTAGGCGGAGTCTGCGTTGGAGCCGTCGTTGTTGAAACTGAGGACTAGATTTTCGATGTTGCTGGTGAGGAGTTGATCGCTGGAGATGTCGGTTGAACGCGTGAATGTATGGTCGGCGGTGAGGTAGGTGTATTTCACACTTCCGGGTTGGCCGGCGACTTTAAGGGGCTTGGGGGTGATTGTGATTTGGGTACCAGTGGCTCCGTCTCGTTGTGCGATGGTCGCGGCTTGTCTGAGATCCGCTCGGAGCATGTTGAGGGCGTCGATGACCTCTCGGTCGTTGGTTCCTGTTTCATCGCCGGAGGGGATTGCGTAGGAGCCGATCATGACAGCGGCGCTGAGTCCAAGAAAGAGTACGGAGACGATGGTCAGGCTGATGACGGTCTCGATTAAGGAGAACGCTGGACGGATCGCAACTTGTTTTCGTGTGGTGTTCTTCATCATACCTAGAGCCCCAATATTCCCAGCACATTGTCTACCAGCTCGACTACATCCTCGACCACTGTCTCAACGACGGGGACAATCCCGGCGTCTGCGATTCCCTCGATTTCTACATTGATGGTGTTCCCGTGTGAAACCAGTTGGATGGTTGCTGGTGGGCTGCAATCTCCGAAGGCGGTCACTGAAATGACTTCATCACCTCCGAGGTCGGTTCTATTGATGCTGCTGTTGAAGGGATCGGCGGAGAGGTCGCGGGCGATAATGATTGAGTCGTTATCAACCGTGCTTCCTTCGGCGATGACATAGAGGTTTCGGTCTGGATAAAACTTGATCGTGTGCACTGTTGATGTCGAGCGAGCAAGGAGCTTTGTGGACTCGATGTCGAGCAGGAGCTGGCTTTTCGAGGCTTGGAGCTGACGACCCGATGCGGCATCGGCGAAACGAGGAACGGCGATGGCGGCGATGACTCCCATGATTGCGACGACGATGACGAGCTCGACGAGCGAGAAGGCTGCTCTGGCTTTCATCGTTGGGGCTGGGTGGTTCATCGTGTGATCCTCGAACGGGAACGCCCCGGCTTGCGAGTGCATGCCGGGGCGTGGGTGGTTATGCATTGGTACTGGACCATTGTGTGGTTTAGTACGCGTTGTACTGCACGCCTCGGACATCGACTTCGGTGTCAGGGAGGTTTGCACTGATGGCGCCGGTGGTTTCGTTATAGACCCAACCTGCGGTGGTGCCGCCTTGTGAAGCGACGATGGCGCTTTGGCCTTTGTTGGTACCGACTTTGAGCTTTGGGAGCTCGCGGAGGTATGGTCCGAGGTAGTAGGTTGATGACTTGGTCGCGTTTGCGGTTCCTGCGTCATCGGTGTAGGTGGTCATCTTTGCTTCGAAGGTTGCGAAGGCTGGGAGTGTTCCGCCGTGCTCTGCTTTGTAGAGGTCGATTGCGCTGCGAAGGACAGCGAGATCTGCGACGAGGCTGGAGTCTGCGGCACCTGATGCACCACGGCTCATGCGTGGGATTGCGATGGCGCCGATGATCCCGATGATCACGACCACGATGACGAGTTCGATGAGGCTGAAGGCCCGACGCTGGGCTTTGATTGGTGCGATTGCTTGCATGCTGGTTCTCCTTCACTTGCGTGTGCAAGCGGTTGTTGTGTTACCTAGGGGATCGGTCAACTTGTGCGGCGAGTTGACTCTTAAAAGAGGGGATTGGAGGTCAAATCGTTGCATGGTGCGGCTTGTGCGGGTTAGCAAGGGTTTGTTATTCGAACGCTGGGATTACGAGCCAATACTCGCGGTTCTGATAACTGACGAGGACCTGGCGTTGTTCGACTTTGAGGAGTGTGTAGCCGTTGGGGGTGGTCTCACCGATTCGGTAGAGGGTTGCGTCGAGGATCGCGCCGGATTGTCCAGAGCGTGAGGGCATGACGGAGGTGAGGTTCGGGAGGTTCGTCGGTATCGTGTGCTGCGGCTCAGCAGCGATGACTTTTTGTGGCTCGGGTTCGATCACGATCTGAGCAGGGGTTTCCTGAGCGGGAGCTTTGTTCTGACTCAGGAGAGGAGCGAACAGGCGTTGGATCTCTTGCGACTGCTCGGGCGAGATATTCGCGTTGACCTGCGCGGAACTGAGTCGTTCGTTGAGGATATCGGTCACTGATTTAGTGATCGGCTTGGTGATGCTGTTGATGATCGAATCGGTCGCGCTCGCTTGGGCTGATCCGCTGTCGAGCGGGGCGGCTCCGGCGCTGCTTGGTGAGAGGATCGCTTGGTCTATGACGAGCGAGGCGCCGGCGACGAGCATGAGTCCGAGGAATACTTTGCGTTCTGTTGTGAGTCCCATGATAGAAGAGTCCAATTTGGTGATGGGGACTCCAAATCAATTGAGAGAATTAGTTGGTGCTGGGGTTCTGATCAGTCGGGATGTACCAGTTTAAACGGATATCCGAGAAGACAGTGGACTCCTCGGCGTTCTTGGTGCGGATCGAGATACTGACGACATGGATATCGGGCATGTTGTCGCGGAGTTCGTTGAGCCAGTTGGTGAGAGAGGTGTAGGTGCACTCGGCGCGGATGGAGATCGGCTGGATCTGGTCGATTCCGATTGTCTTGGGGGCTGATGGCTCGAACTGATCGAGGTAGAGTTGGTGGTGTTCGGTTGATGCGATAAGTTCGACGGCGAGTTCGTTGATGTTTGTCGGACGCGGGGTATCGTCGGTGTCTTCGACGATCGCGTGGAGATTTGAGATTTGATTCGCGAGACGGCCTCGCTCTTGTTGCGCGGCGGTGAGTTGTGCGGTGACCTGGGTGAGCTCGAGTTCGGAGGACTCGATCCCGGATTGGCGGCTCTGCCATGAGCTGTGGATAGAGTAGGCGCAGATCCCTAATGCGCAGAGGGCGATGGCAGCGCCTGAAAGGTGTATCTGGGTTGGGGTCATGTGGATTGATTTGAGATTCATGGTGTCACTCCAGCTGAGAGTGCTGGGCTCGATTGGGCTTTGATCCGGGTGCGGATGGTTGAGTTCACAGGGGCGTCCTCGGCTCCGGATTGCTTGCGTGAATCGAGCATTTCGATCTCATCGAACAGCTGCGTGCTTTCGAGACTCACAAGATACTCACGGGCTTGTGAAAGGGTTCTGGTGTGGGCTTGAAGGGTGAACTCGATGTAGGGTATATCGGCTTGTGACATGACCGATGCGTTGAAGGAATGGATGCGGACAGTGTTGCTGGTGATCGATTCGAGATGATTGAGCACTGTTGGCCAGTGGATTCTGGTCTGGGCGATTTGCTGTGCTCGGGAGTCGGCTTCGAGTTGCGCGAGCTCTTTTTTCATCGATGGTAGAGAGGCGCGGAGTTCGACCAGATCGCTTGCAAAGCGTGTGACATGATCGGTGTTGGCGGGTTCGGAGGCTCTCAGGTGGATACTGAGCATTGCCGAGGGGATGACGATGAGGAGCAGCAGCGTGGTGAGCGCGAAGCTCCAGTTACGGAGTGCTGCGAGTTTTTTACGCTCGATGGTGCGGGTGTATGGGAGCAGGTTTGGAGCGGGGACATAGCTCATGAGGCGGCTCCTTGCATGGAGCGGTTGGAGGTCTGCTGTGACGCTCCAAGTGCGAGGCCTGCGGCGACATTGAGTCGCGGTGATAGGAGATCTTCGAACTGGGTTATTCTGGAGTTGGCTGGGTCTGCGGTTGTCACAGGCGTTGGGAGGTTGAGTGTGGGCATCCCTGTTCGCTGGGCGATCGCGTGGGCGACCTGGTCCATCGATGCGAAATATCCTGAGCGGAAGACGACACCGAAGGGTGCGAACCGGTGCTGCTGGGAGACATAGGTCAGGGCGGTGTCGAGTTGATCGGCAATATCAGTAAGCATCGGGGTCAGGATGAGGGAGATGATTCTGTTGATCGGTCGATCTTGGATGCCGGTTTCACCAATGAGTACCGTGTTGGTGTGATGTGGGTTGAGGAGTGATTTGATTGCGTGAACAGGCATCGCGTGATCGTCGATCAGTTGACGGCGGAAACGGGATGCACCGATTTCGATTTTGCGTGTGTAGACGGGGGTTTGGCCGAGCGTGATGACAACGGAGGAGCAGTCCCATCCGAAATCCACGATTGCGTGGATGGAGTCTGCGATGAAGTCGTTGTGGAAGGTAGCGGATCGAGCGAGTGCGGTTTCCATTGGCTCTATGCTTGTTGGCACGAAACCGACTGCTTCGAAGTTGTCGACGAGTTCATCGAGTGGTTGGGTTTCTGCGGCGACGGTGTAATATGGGGAGTTCTTTTTGGGGATGCCGTCCTTGTAGGGGAGGGTCCAGAAACCGATCTGGAGATCCTTTGTTTTGTGGGCGCCGGAGCGTTGGGCTTCGATGAGGGCGAGTTGTGCGATTGGGGCGCCTGAACCTTGCGGGGGGAGGGAGAGGAGGTGGAAGGAGGATGGTTCTTTGGGGACTGCGAGCGCGATTTGCGTGCCGATGAATCCGCGTTGTGAGAGGAGTTGAGCGAGTGAATCGAGTTCTTCTGGGGAAGGAAGGAGAACTCGCCTTCCTTGTCTTGGGATGGTTGCGACAGCGGCGGGGTTGAGTTCACGATCGAACTGGATCGCGCGGAACTCATTAAAGTCGAAATCGATTCCGATTGGGGTGTGTGCTCGTGATCTCATGGTTACTGTCCCGCCGATGCTGTGAGGTCGAAGAGTGGGAGGAACATGCTGACGGCGATGAAGCCGACCATGAGTCCGAGACCGATCATGATGAGCGGTTCGACGAGGGAGGAGATGGACTTGATGACGGTTTCGTTTTCTTCGTCGAGGTAGTCTGCGAGTTGGATCATGACTGGGCCGAGTCGGCCTGACTGTTCTGCGTTTTTGACGGCTTCTGCGGCGCTGGGGACGATGAGGTTCTTTGCTGTAAACGCGCTGGAGACGGGTTCACCGATAGTGATTGCTTCTTCTGCACGCGTGAGGAGGTCTTTGTAGAGGGTGTTGCTGACGGAGCGTCTGGTGAGTTCGATGGATTCGAGGATAGGGACCTTGGATTCAATGAGGAGTCCCAGCACGCGGAAGATGCGTGCGGTTTGGACGGAGCAGACGGTCTTTCCGAGGACTGGGACTTTGAGGACATTTGTTTCGACGACCTTGTGTCCTTGCTCGGTGCGGAGCCAGAAAGCGACCCCCCCTGCTGCTGCGATGATGCTTGGGAAGACGATCCACCAGTAGGTCCGGATGAAGGTTGAGAGCATCATCAGGAACTCGGTTGTTGCCGGGAGATCTGAATCGAGGGACTCGAAGAGGCCTGCGAATCGTGGGAGGACCAAACCGATCATGACGGTGAGGACAACAGCAGAGATCGCGGTAAGGAGGAGTGGGTACATCATCGCGCCGGCGATGTTGGCGCGGATCTTGGCTTCTTGGCGGAGCAGCTTAGAGACGCGGATGAGCATGACATCGAGGTTGCCACCCGATTCGCCGGCGGCGGCGAGTGAGCAGAAGACTGGTCCAAAGATTTCGTGTTGCGCGTCCATGGCTTCGGAGAGCGAGTCTCCTTCTTCGAGTCTACCTCGGAGCTTAATGAGGATGTCGGACCAGTTCTCTGAGCTGGATTGCATCTCGAGTGACTGGATCGCATCAACGAGGGGGGTTCCTGTCGTGACGAGAACAGAGAGCTCGCGTGCGAACTCGGAAACGACTTTGACGGAAACTTTGTGGGTTGAACCTGACTTGGACTTTGAAGAGGATTTGGTTTTGCTGTTTGCTGAATCGCCTCCGGTGATTTTGGTCACGAGGAGGTCCTTGCGGCGGAGTTTGTCCTCGGCTTCGTTGCGATCGGCGGCTTCGATGCTGCCTTTCTTTGGTGCGCCGGACTTTGTGTAGGCTTCGTAGGCGTACTTCATGCGGCGCTCCCTTCTACTGTTTCTTCATCGTTGACATCGTCAACCTTGGTCACGGAGAGGATCTCTTCGAGGCTGGTGTGGTGGGCGATGGCGAGTTTGACGCCTTCTTCACGGAGTGAGAGTTGGTTTTGTGATCGGAGGAGATCGCGGATTTCGTGCTTAGCGGAACCGGCGTAGATGAGACGACGGATTTCTGGGGTCACTTCCATGAACTCGTAAATACCCATTCGGCCTTTGCATCCTGAGTCGTGGCAGTTGGCGCATCCGGCGCCCTTGCGGAATGGGCGTCCGGCCATGTGTGAAAGTCCGGCGTCTTCGAGGACTTGTTCGCTTGGGAAGTAGCTCGTGGAGCAGCTCGCGCAGATGGTTCGCGCAAGACGCTGTGCAACAACGCCGTTGAGTGCAGCGGAGAGGAGGTAGGGCTCGACATTCATGTCGGTCATGCGGGAGATCGCGCCGGGCGCGTCGTTGGTATGGAGGGTCGCGAGCATGGAGTGTCCTGTGAGGGACGCTTGGATCGCGACGGTTGCGGTTTCCTCGTCGCGGATTTCTCCGATCATAATGACATCGGGGTCTTGGCGGAGGATGGAGCGGAGCGTGCGTGCAAAATCGAGACCGATTCCCTCGTGGACTTGGACCTGGTTGACCATGTCGAGTTGGTATTCGACGGGGTCTTCGACAGTGACGATGTTGGTTTCCGGCGATCGTAGGAGATCGAGTGCGGAGTAGAGTGTTGTGGTCTTCCCTGAACCGGTTGGTCCTGTGACGAGGAGCATGCCGTGGGGGAGTTTGAGTGTTTTCTTGAAGCGTTCGAGGAGTTCTGGGCGGAATCCGAGCTCTTCCATGCGGACATTGAGGTTGTTCTTGTCGAGCACGCGGATAACGAGTTTTTCTCCGAGCAGCGTCGGGAGACTGGAGACACGGAGGTCGATTTCTCGACCATCGGCGATGATGCGGACACGGCCTTCTTGGGGGAGGCGTTTTTCGGAGATGTCCATCTTTCCGATGATTTTGACGCGCGATACGATCGCGGAGTGCATCCCGATCGGGGAGTGCATGAGTTCGCGGAGTGTGCCGTCGATGCGGTAGCGGATTCTGGTGCCGCCTTTGTCGGGTTCGATGTGGATGTCGGAGGCGCCGTCTTTGACGGCGGTGAGCATCGCGACATTGACGAGGTTGACGATCGGTGACCCTTCGACCATCTGGGAGAGGTCGGTTGTTGGGTCTTCATCGACTGCTTCGCGTTCAACGACCTCGACATCGGTCTCGGAGAGGGTGGTGAGGAACTCGTTGATGTCGACATCACCTGCGGAGTATTTTCGAACGAACTCGAGGATGTTTCGTTCGAATGCGAGGACTGGGTTGATCTGGAGTCCGGTGCGTGCGGCGAGCTGATCGACGAGTGGGAGGTTTTGAGGCTCGGCCATCGCGACGGTGAGTTTGCCGTGGACGCGGAACATCGGGAGGACGAGGAGACGCTCGCACTCTTCTGGGTTGATGAGGCTGATGAGTTGTGGGTCGATGAGGCCGTGGCGGAGTTTGACGCCTTTGACTCCGAGACAGCGTGCGAGGGAGTGGAGGAGGACTGATTCGGAGACTGTTCCAGCGGAGACGAGGATCTCACCGAGTTTTTTGCCGCTGGTGCGTTGTTCGGTGAGTGCTTGCTCGAGTTGATCTTCGCTGAGATGACCTTCGGCGATGAGGACCTCGCCGACCAGTCGGGGTCTGGAGGCGGACTGTTCGATGACCGGCTCGATGTCGCTGAATGCGGCGTCGAATGACGAATCCGTTTGGAGATCGAGATGGTCGGCATTGCTCGGCATTTAGCGGTAGCTCCTGACCGCGTCTTGGACTTGTTTGAATGGTTCGAAAGATCCTGAGTTTTGGGTGACCCGGATGGTTTCTGAAAGGGTTTCTCCCATCGCGCTGATCTTGAGCGCCTGACCGAATGCTTTGAGTTGCTCTGCGATGTTGATCAGCGCTTCAAGTCCGTTGGAGTCGACATAGGAGAGCTCGGTTGCATCGAGCACAAAGCGTCCGAGTGAAGTACGGACGAGGTTTGCGGATTGCTCTTGGAACTGCTGGGCATCTTCGGTGCTGGCGATCGGGCCGATAGGTCGGAGAACCGTCACGGCGCCGATGGATTGTTGGTCGAAGGTCATCATGGGGTGCTCTCCTTTCTCGCTTGATCACACGGGGCGATTCGTTACGCGGCTTTGCTGGAGTTGTTTGACTTCCCGGATGGGATGGTGAGGATGAAGGTTGAGCCTTGGTCGAGTTCGGATTCAACAGTGATTGATCCGCCGTGCATTTTGACGATTTCTTGTGTGATTGAGAGACCGAGTCCTGTGCCTGCGATGGACTCGATGCGTTGGTCGGTTGCTCTACAGAAGCGTTCGAAGATCTTGGATTGGTCCTCGATGGAGATCCCGATTCCTGTATCGGATACGCGGACAGTCATCGCGTCTGATGGATCGAACTCGACTTTGACGGTGACGGTTCCTTCGGCCGGGGTGTACTTGAGGGCGTTCCCGATGAGATTGTGGATCGCTTGTCCCAGACGATCTCGGTCGGCTTCGATGGTTGGGAACTTGGGCGGGAGATCGAAGATCAGTTTGATCTCTTTGGACTCCGCTTGCTGTGAATAGTCGCGTTCGAGTTCGTCGAACATTGCTTCTGGTCGGACAGTGTCCTTGCGAATTTGCATGGACCCGGCTTCGAGCTCTGAGACGGAGAGCATGTCGGAGACAAGGCGCTCGAGTCTGCGTGACTCGGAGTTGATCATGTTGAACGCGTTTGAGCGGAACTCTTCGTCCTCTGTGCCGCTGTCGATTGCTTCCTCTGCGTAGAGGCGGATGTTGGTGAGCGGCGTGCGGAGTTCGTGGGTCGCTTGAGCGATGAAGCTGTTGAGCGACTCGTCGGCGTGACGCTGCTGGGTCACATCCTCGAGGTAGATCATGCAGATGGTGTCCTGCTCGCGTATGATGCGGGTGCAGGTTGCGCGGAGTGTCGTTGAGCAGTGTTCAAGCTCGATCTCGATGACCTGACGGCGTGGGGCGTCGGGATTGAGTATCCGGGTGACGGTTGGCATGATCAGTTTGTCTGGGTCGATCGATGCGAAGGGTTTACCGATTGAGGTGGCTGGATCTGCTGAGAGGTACGCTGCCCCGGAGCCGTTGATGTACTGCATGTTGAGTTCGGCGTCGAGGACGATCATGCCTTGGGAGATTGAGGCGCAGACGCTGCTGAGTCCGAAGGCATCAGAGGTGCTGGTATGGATTGTTTGCTCGCACTCGTGGAGTGCGAGCCGGATGGCGAGTGCGTCGCGTTCTTCGAGGATTTCGTTGAATGCTTGTGATTCTGGACCAAGGTCGGAGGCAACGAGGAGTTGTTCGGTTTCGGTCTGTCCTTGGGCGTATCGAGCGAGTGCGCTGCGGATCGCGATGAGGTTTGCGGGTCGATTTCGCAGTTGGAGGAATGCAATGAGTGCGATGATTCCGCCGCAGAAAATGGAGAGGAGTGCGGTGAGTTCGAACCCCCAGAGCATGGATGATTCGGCGATCGGCATGGACTCTGCAATGAGCGATGCGTTCTCGGTGCTGGAGACCTGGAGTGGTTCGTGGAGTGTGAACTGGTTGAGTGATGGGTCGAAGCTGGATTTTCGTGTGAAGGCGGTCGCGGGCTGACCCCAAGACTCGGGGAGCGTGTCGAGGTAGGACTCTCCGAGATCTGTTGAAACGAGGGTTTGATCGTTTGCGTACCGGATGGAGAGGTGGTGATAGAGTCCGGTCGCTTGTGCGTCGAGGAGGAGTCTGCGGATGCGGGAGAGGTCGGAGTCTTGGAGTGCGAGCTCGGTTTGGGATGCGATGAGCTCGATGTTTTTGGTGAGCTCGGTGGAGTGCTGATCGAGGGTCTGGCTGCGGAGCTGATTGAGGGTGTACCAGGTAAATACGCCGGCACCTACAGCAATGAAGGCGATCGCAAAGAGCATTCCCGAAGAGATCGACGACGCGTTTGGGAGGCGCGTTGAGGTATTTGTTTTGAATGGCCAGAACGGCATTGTGAGCCTCCGATGGGTCTTCGAATCTATCGATCTGTGATGCTTGATCGGCCAGAATTGGGGAGCGATTAAGCAAAGGTCAATAATCGGAGGCTTGTTGGAAGCTCAAGTGATCTTGGGTCACACTCCTACTAAACCCGCTGACCCTTTTCATTGGATCCAACAGGTCTTTTGAGTGCAGCGAGGCTACACAACGATCGGCTCGGCGATCGTTTTTAGTCCTCATAACTCCATGCGGGTTCGTGGTTGACGGTTTGGTTCATTACGAGGGAAATGGAAACCTATAGGCTCCTTGAGGATATATAGATCGGAGCATTGGATCAGTATTTATGACGATCCTGCAAGGCTGAGTACTCCCCCCTAATCTAGGGTCATGCGACTCACTTTCGTGTCCAGACTTAACTCTATTGAGTTTTTATGCGATCCAAGTTGAGCAATCACTTGTTTCACTGTGCATGGTCGCGAGTAACGATCAATGGCAGATACGATCGGAGCTTGGACATGAAGAGTTTTCAACTCAATCGCCTTTTCAATCTTGGTATGCGGACTCGTCTGATTGGCGGATTCTCGGCGATGGTTGCTTTGGCTTCAGCTTGTGGGATCACGGGTGTGATCATGGCGAATCAGTTTGAATCTGATACGACAGCACTCTTGGACGGTCCTATCGCTGAGATTTCCCTTGCTAAAGACGCTTGGGAGCATCTCCTTGAGGCACAGTATGAACAGCAGAAGTTCAAAACCACAAAGTCTACTGAGACTCTCTCGGCGTTCAATGATGTAATCGATCTAGCGTACACGGATCTTGATCAAATTGAGAACTCGACTGAGAACAAGAACTGGAGAGAGCTGATCGCTGAAGTGAAGCCGAATGTCAGGAACTATCAGGAGTTGTTCGTGCAACTCTATGACCTCTATGTTGAGCGTGGCTTAAACGAAAAACTAGGGCTTGAAGGCAAGTTGCGTACGGCGGTCAGCAAGGTTGAAGAGGACCTCATGCAATCAGGACATGACGAGCTCACCGTTCTGTTGCTTATGTGCCGTCGTCATGAGAAGGACTATTTGATGCGGGGGGATCGTGAGAAGTATCTTGGGCGGATCGATCAGCGTCTCACTGAGTTTTGGGCTGCGGTCGAAACCTTGGAGATCGACGAGGAAACATCAGAGAAGTGGAACACAAACTGGGTGACCTATCGAGCTGCAATCGACGAGCTGGCAGATAAGAGAGACGAGATCGCAGTATTGGAAGCACAGTTTAACGAGGTCAATGACGAGGTTCGCGATCAACTCGCGGGTATTCTCGCTACTGCGCCTCAGATCGATACCTCTTCGATCGATCGTGCGAAGGCCTTCTCAATGGTTATTCTGGGCGTGGTGTTTATCAGTGGTGTTTGTTTAGCGTTTTGGTTGATCAAGAGCATTACTTCGCCGCTCAAACGATTGACGAGCTTTGCACAGACGCTCGCGGAGGGCGACTTGCGGGTTGACCCTCTCGATATTCAGACCAATGACGCGATCGGTCAACTCGCGGGTTCAATGGAAACTATGCGGAACTCGTTTACCGAGATTGTTGGGGCACTCCATGAATCTGCACAGCAGGTTTCCGCTGCATCGAGTGAAGTATCCGCATCTGCAAACGAGACGGTCAAAGGAATGGACGCGCAGGCACAGCTTGTGGAACAGTGTTCTGCGGCGGTCATTGAGCTCAGCGCTTCGGCTGAAGAAGTCGCGGAGAAATCGAAGCAGGCTGCTGATCATGCGAACTCCTCTGGAGAGTCAGCGAATGAAGGTAGCCGTGTGGTGGAATCAACCATCCAGGGCATGAACCAGATTAACGAAGCGGTTACACAGGGTAGTGCTTCGGTCTCTGAGCTTGGACGCCGAAGCGACGAGATCGGGGAGATCATCGCGGTGATCAACGACATTGCTGATCAGACCAATCTCCTCGCACTGAACGCGGCTATTGAGGCAGCTCGTGCGGGCGAGCATGGACGAGGATTCGCGGTTGTTGCTGACGAGGTTCGTAAGCTTGCGGATCGAACTACGCAAGCGACCGATGAGGTGGAGCAATCGATCAATGCTATCCGACAGGATACCAGCAGAGCGATCAATCAGATGGAGCAGGGCACCAATAGCGTCAAGTCGGGCGTCGAGCAAACTGAGGCGGCGGGTGAATCGCTGCGCCAGATCAAGAGCTATGCGGTGGATCTGAGCACTATGGTCGGCACGATCGCTGCTGCAGCAAACGAGCAATCAACTGCGAGCAATCATGTCAGTCAGACCATTCAGGAGATCGCGGGTGTGACCCACGAAGTGATCCAGAGCGCGCGTCAATCTTCGACTGCAATGGAAGACCTCGCGTTGCGTGCGAACGGGCTGCAAGAACTTGCGGGTCGATTCAAAGTCTGATTGAACACACGCTTCATATTGAACATACTGATCTCTTCTGGTCGCTCTGTAGAGCGGCCAGTTTTTTGATCTCATTTGTAGTGTGCTCAGAATTCATGTTGAACGAAGATGGGGACGGCTCGTGACATGGCATGAAAAGACCTCCCTGGCAGGAGCCGGGGAGGTCATTGTTGAAGTGGGCGCGGGTGGATTCGAACCACCGAATGCTAACGCAAGAGGATTTACAATCCCCGCCCTTTGGCCGCTTGGATACACGCCCGTGTATCGATTTGGAGGGTATTCGGAAGAATACCTGAAAGCCACCTCTCGGACTCAAACCGAGGACCTGCAGATTACAAATCAGCTGCTCTATCAACTGAGCTAAGGTGGCGTATTTGGTTTTCAATCCCGGAAATCAGAGATTGACTCTGTGTTTCTCGGAAGAACAACGGCCCCGCTAGGTGCGAGGCCGTGTTGTTGAATGGGCTATACAGGACTCGAACCTGTGACCCCCAGTGTGTCATACTGGTGCGCTAGCCAACTGCGCCAATAGCCCGAAGCGGCGGGATTGTACCCCACCAAAGTGGATCATTCTTGGTTTGGTTGACCAATTTAGTTGCCGAGGATGACGATTTCGACGCGTCGGGAGTCTTTCTTGGTCGCGCGTGGCTTGGAAGGACCGAATGCGGCGGAGTAGACCTTATCGTTATCGACCCCTTTGCCTACGAGGTAGTACTCGACAGAGAGTGCGCGGGCGGCGGAGAGGTTCTCGTTGGTCTGCCATTTCGCTTTGGTTTTGACGAGTTTGTCGGTATCGGTGTAGCCTTCGACGCGGACCATGTTGGACGAGTAGTTGGATTTGAGGACTCCGGCGACGCGATCGAGCGTGGTTTTGGCGTCATTGCGGAGGTCCGCTGATCCGGAGTTGAAGAGGACATCGGCTTCGACGCCGACGACGATTTCTCCTCCTGAGCGGCGGCCGACATCGACGCCGTCGATGCCTTCAAATCCGGTGGTGGGATTGGCTTGCGCGTTTGCGAGCATGTCGGTCAGACGCTGGTTTTCGGAGCGGAGTTCGTTGTTCTGGTCGATGTAGGACTGGTTCGCTTGCGCGGCTTGGTCTGTGGAGGACTGGAGCGCGGCGATGCGTTCACGGAGGGTGGTGTTCTCCTCGATGGCGGCGTCGTAGTCGCGTTGGGAGACGGTTTTACAGCCGGTGAATGCGGTGAGCATCACGGCGGAGAGGAGGGTGAGTCCCAGTTTTTTGCTGATCGATGGGATCATGGTATTGGCTCCGTGGTTTCGGGGTTCAGGTGTGATTATCTCTGTACTGTATCCGGTCTGGGCCGTGTTTGCAGGGGGTTGTGGAGGGATTGGGAGTGGATTTGAGTCGGTGTGGATAGATAACTCATTTGGGATCAGGGGAGGTTGTAGGGTGCGTCCATGCCGAGGATCTTTCCGAGACCCCATTCGACGAGGGGTTTGGCGAAGAGGAGGATGAGTGTTGCGATCGCGAGGGATGGGCCGTAGGGCATGGCGCGGGAGAGTTTGCCTTTCCCCATTGCTCCAAGGGCAGCGATTCCCAGTGCGACGAAGGCGGCGAGGAAGAACGCGAGGGTCGCGTCGATCCATCCCATGCAGGCTCCGACGGCGGCCATCATGTGGACATCTCCGAGACCCATGGCTTCTTTGTTGAAGAGGAGGGAGCCGAGGATGCGGATTGCCCAGACCACCCCTCCACCGATCAAATACCCGGCGAGGACTCCGGAGAGGACGACCAACCAGAGCGGGGCTTGGAAGGGTGGGATCATCTGTCCGGTGCTTGGGTTGAATCCCCAGTCGCCTCCGATGTTGGTCACGAGGGTGACGGCGATCCATCCTCCGATGAGTCCGAACACAGCGACTGGAGCAAGGAACGCGAGTTCGCGGATCATCTCACGGCGAGCGTAGGGGTACATGATCCAGTCTTGGGCGTCGTTGTGTTCTGGTTGTTGTTCTGGGTCTTCGAGGGATTCGGAGAGGTCCTTGTTGTGCTTTTCGAGCCATTGCTCGTAGTCAGCGAAGGAGCGGGTGAGGACTTTGAACTTGAGGAGGAGGTTTGAGATTCCGAGTCCGAGCGTCGCGCCGAGCATGACTCCGATGAATCTCCAGCTGTCGAATGATGGGGTCGGGATCGACCAGACTGCTCTTGGCGCGGTGAACCATCGGTCTCGGGAATCGGTGAAGTTCCAGTAGCCTTCCATGACTGGGGTGAGTTGTCCGCGGCTGATCTCAAACCAGACGGCGTGTCCGGTGTGGAAGAGGAGCGCGACGATCGCGGGGACCCATGTCAGGACGAGGGGGATGGTGAAGGTGCGTGCGTCGATGATGGTCATCGCGACGAGTGATCCCATGAGGATGAAGAGGATGACGAGGGTTGGCCAGGTCATGGCGGCGCCGTTGAGCGCCCATTCGGGTTTGATGGTGAGGCCGAAGAGGGTGGCGTTGTCGGAGACGATGAAGCACATCGTGTAGAGGAGTCCGAAGAGGACGGCGACGATGGTTTCGACGATGGGGTATTCGGGGGAGATTTTGTCTTTGCAGAATCGGCACTTCCCGCCGAGGATGATCCATCCGAAGATGGGGATGTTCTCGCGCCAGGTGAGTTTGGTGTTGCACTTTGGGCAGCGGGAGGTCGGGCTGACGACATCGAGTCCGAGGGGGAGTCGGTAGACGAGGACATTGACAAGCGATCCGACGGAGGCGCCGAAGGCCATGATGAATCCGAGGATTACGAGCTTGGGGAGATAGATGACGAGGGTGTCAGGCATGGATTCGTTTCATCGGCGAAACCGGCTTAATCACTGGATTCTTTGGATTGGTCCAGATCGATGGATTCGACGCGTTGCTGGGCTTGATCGAGGATGGCGCGGGCTTGTTTGATGAGCTTGGTGCCTTGCTCGTAGCCTTTGATGGATTCTTCGAGTCCGAGCTCTCCGGATTCGATGTTGTCGACGAGGGTCTCGATCTGGGAGACAAGGTCCTCATAACGGGGCTGGTCTTCTTTTGTGGTCTTTGGCATTGGGTTGTCCTAGCTGAAGAGAGATGGGCCTGGTGGTTGATCTTTGGGCTTCTTCGTTCTTTTCTTGGTCGCTTTGGGTTTGGTCTTGGACTCTGATGATCCATTGACGGTGGAGGTGACTTGTCCGTCGTGGAGGTGGGTGGTGAGTTGATCGCCTGGGTTGATTGAGGAGGCGTCGCGGAGTACGGAGCCGTCGGGGGAGGTGGTGAGGGTGTATCCGCGCGAGAGGACTTGGCGGGGTCCGATCGCGTTGAGCTCGCGCTGAGCGGCGTTGAGCTGGGAGACATGACGCGAGAGGTTGGTGCGGATCGCGGTAGAGAGTCTTTGCGTGAGTCCGGCGATGTGTTCGCGGCGGGTCGCGTGGACAGCGGCGGGTTGGTGCTTCGAGAGACGGATCGCGAGGGCGTCGAGTGCTTGGGTTTGTGATGAGAGTGCGGCTCGTGTGCTGCTCTGGAGTCGGTGGTTGAGCGGCGCGAGTTTGTTTGCAAGGGGTTCGATGAGTCGGGCGGGGTTGGCGAGGGGGCCGGTCGTCGCGAGTCGGTTGAGGTGGTTGGTGTGGGTTGTCAGTGTTGTTGATAGTTCGCGGGTGAGTCGTCGCGTCAGTGAATCGAGTTGTTCACGGAGCGCTTCGCGGTCGGGGACCAGTTTCATCGCGGCTTGGGTCGGGGTCGCGGCGCGTTCGTCGGCGACGAGCTCGGCGATGGTCGTGTCGGTCTCGTGTCCGATCGCGGCGACGATCGGGACGGTGCAGTCGTGGATCGCTTTGGCGACGACGGGTTCGTTGAACGCCCAGAGGTCTTCGAGGGATCCTCCTCCTCGCGTGAGGATGATCGCGTCGATCCCGAGTTGTTCGTGCTCGTTGGAGATGCGGTTGATGGCGCTGGCGATTTGGGACTTGGCGAGGTCGCCTTGGACTCGTGCGTCGACGATGAGCATGTTGACGGCGGGGCAGCGACGCGATGCGGTGTCGAGGACATCCTGGAGCGCAGCGCTGGTTTCGCTGGTGATGATCGCGATGGTGCGCGGGAAAATCGGGAGAGGTTGTTTAGTCAGCGGATCGAACCAACCTCGTGCGCGGAGGTCTTCGCAGAGGGCTTTGTAGCGTTGTTCGAGGTCCCCTTCTCCGACGGGTTCGAGTTTGTCAACGATGAGGCTGAGTCGTCCGTTTGGTGCGTAGTAGTCGAGCTTTCCGGTCGCGATGACTTTGTGGCCGTGGGTCGGGGGTATGCGTTGTTTGCGTGCAGCGGAGGCGAAGAGGACGGCGGAGATGGTCGCGGACTGGTCCTTGAGGGTGAAGTAGTAATGCGTGCGGTTGGTAACGGAGCTGATCTCTCCAAGGACTCTGATCTTGGCTGGGAACGCGCCCTTGATCGCGGACTCGATGGTGGATGCGAGCTGGGTAACGGTGAGAGGCTGGTCGGATCCTGACGATGAAAGACCCCGACCGCTTGCGGCGGCCGGGGCTCGGTCTTTCCGGGTCATCTTGCTTGGATCGAATGGGAGGCGGTTGGTCACATCCTCAGTTTATGCGATCCGATCTGTTCGTTCAGCGGACGGATCAGTCGTTTGATGCGAGTTCTTCTTCTGATTCTTGCTCGCTGATCTCGGTTTCTGTATTGCGTGCTTCGACGGACGCGACGACATCTGCGGCGGTTCCCATCGGGAGCGAGATGCGGATCGGCTCGTCTCCACGCAGGAGGCTCGCGGCGATGGCGCGTGCTTTATCGCTGCTCAGGTCGTCGGCGTTGACCTGCTCGCGGGCCTTTCCGCGTGGTGCTTCAGCGGGGATGCGGAAGCTTGCGGCTGGTTCTGGGAGTGAAGCGTCGGCTTGTGCTTCGCTGGTTGATTTGGAGCTGGTGAAGGAGCGGACGCCGTAGTATCCGTTGCTGCGGAGCCAATCGTGGCGGGCGGCTTCGAGTGCTTTGAGTAGTTTTTCGGTGCGTTCGATGCGTTGGCGGTTGAAGAGGGCGCGGTTGGTTTCGAGGGTGGTGCCGTTGAAGAGCATGTTGGTGATGTCTTCATTGGAGCATCCGATGGGGACAAACGGGTCGATGGAGAAGACTCCGTCGTAGACGCGGATGAGGATGCGTGCCGGGGCGTCTTGACCCCCCATTGCTTCGCGTTGTGATCCGTTCCAGTTGACGGTGCCGTCGTTGTCTTGGGTTCCGGCTTGGACTCCGCGTTCATTGGAGTAGCGGACTTGGACGCCTCGGGTGCGGGTGGTTGGGAATGCGGCGGGGTTGATCTCGATGATCTCTGGGGATTCGATCGAGGCGCTGGTGTACTGTGCGGTTGCGGAGGATGCTGCTGCTCCGATCAGGAGTGCGGCGAGAAGGGTTGCGGCGGTTGTTGTTTTGGTCATTTCTTTGACTCCATTCTTTGCGCTGGGTAGTGACAGGCCGAGGGTGACGGCGCGGGGGAAAGACTGGACTACCACTGTCAATCTATCACAGGAACAGACAGATCAAAGCGACTTACGCGCGCAATCGTCACAAACTGCTTGTTTTTAAGCGTTAGCGGACTGGTTCGGGGTTGTGGCTGACGGGATGGGTCCGGGTTACCGGACTGGAGCGAGCTGGGTGTACGCGTCGATCGTCGCGCCGATGTGGGTCGAGACCTTGCGTTTTTCGCGGATGTGGGACCAGGCTCCCTGTCCAAGTTCGCGTGCTCGATCGCGCTCGCGGATGAGTTCTTTGAGCGTGTTTGACCACTGGGTCGGGCTTGAGCGGTGGACAATCGCGGCGGTCTCGTTTTCGATCAGACACGAGCTTTGTTCTGAGGTTGATGCGATGACGCACATCGCGTTGCCCATCGCTTCGTAGAGGAGTGAGCGGTGCTCGTGGATCGTGTCGGGGTAGATGAGGAAGTCGGCGTTGAGTGCGAGGTCACGCTGCTCTTCGATTTTGTCGATGAGGGTGAGCTGGCTGAGCGCGTTTGCTTTCTTGGCGCGGGACCAGAGCGCGGAGCGCTGAGCGGCGTGGAGATTGACGAAAAGGTGGATCGAGTCGTCTCCGGAGATCGCGTCGAGGACTCCATCGAAGGCGGCGGTGCATTCGGCGCGGTCGCGTCCGGAAGAATGGAAGACGATGGAAATCCCTTTGGATTCATCGAGGATCTTGCGGGGGGTCGCGGGGACGGAGACTCCCCACGGCGCGATCTGGATCGGGAGGTGGAATCCTGAAGTTGAGGCGGCTCGTTCGATTGAGCGGTCGGGAGCGGTGAGCATGCATTCGACTGAGGAGCTCTTGACGAACTGCGCTGCTCTTGGGATCATCCCGGCGCGCCAGAGCTCGAGGACGAGCGCTGCGTCGAGTGATTTGGCGAGTTCGTGGGCGAGCGCCCAGGACTGTCCTCCGAAGGCGTGGATGATGTCCCAGTCGTCGAGGCCTTTGTTGGTGGTGAGCTCGCGGATGATGTTGGCGGCGCGGATGCGGAGGGTGAAGGAGAGTCCGCGGTCTTTGTATTTGATCTGCGGGACAAGGTCGGAGACTTTAGCGGTTTGCGTGTCTCCGAAATCGGGGATGATGAGCCTGCTTTCGATGCCTTCGTCGAGGAGACCGATCGCGATGCGCTGAATCATCGCGCGTTCGTGCTGGGCAAACAATCGGTCGACGATGAGAAGGGCTCGCATAAGCGGTCTCTTGACCTCCGGTGGGGAGTTAAGCGTCTGGGTGTTCGGTCACGCGGTAGGTGAGCTGCGGCGGTGGCGAGTCGTCGTTGACCACGGCTTCGGTGCGCCAGACCCCGACCCAGTGGTTCTCGGCGACCTTCTTGAGGCAGTAGTCTCCGGCGGGTTCGTTGAGCTTCTTGAGATCGGATGGCGCGTCGTTCCATGGCCACCACGGGGTGACGCCTTGCTCGGCGCCGGGGAGTTTCTTGAACTCTTCGGGGTTGTTGACGATCTCATCGATGGTGATGAGGCGGTCATGCGAGGTGCCAATCTTGGGAATAGACGCGAGTAAGCCTCGCGTGTAGGGATGTCGAGGATTGTCGAAGAGGTCGTAGACATTCGCGTACTCAACGACGCGTCCGGCGTACATGACGCAGACGACATCCGCGTTCTCGGCGACCACACCTAGATCGTGGGTGATGAGGATGACGGCCATGTCTCGTGTCGCTTTGAGGTCCTTGATGAGCTCGAGGATCTGTGCTTGGATGGTGACATCGAGCGCGGTGGTTGGTTCGTCGGCGAGGAGCAGACGCGGCTGGCACGCGAGGGCCATCGCGATCATGACGCGTTGGCGCATACCACCTGAGAACTGGTGGGGGTACGCTTTCATGCGTCCCTCTGGATCGGGGATCCCGACATCGTCCATTGCTTGGACAGCGATCTTCCATGCTTCCTTTGCGGAGACATCTTGGTGGAGAGTGATCGCTTCGATGATCTGGTCGCCGATGGTGTAGACGGGGTTGAGGGAGGTCATCGGTTCTTGGAAGATCATCGCGATCTCGTTCCCACGCACGGCTCGCATTTCTTGCTCGGTGCGGGTGAGGAGATTGACCTTCTCTCCGGATTCCATGCGGTAGATGATTTCTCCGCGATCGAAGCGCCCTGGAGGTCGTGGGATGAGCTGCATGGAACTCATGGAGGTGACAGACTTGCCACACCCTGACTCCCCTACTACGGCGAGGGTTTGTCTTGGGTAGACGGTCATGGAGACGCCGTCGACGGCTTGGATGCGTGGTCCGGATCCGTTGTCGAAGGAGACGGCGAGCTTCTTGACCTCCATGATGGGGATATTGGTGTTCGCGTTCATGGTGGATTGGGTGTCTGGTTTGGTGGCTGCTTGAGTCATTGGTACATCCTGGTCTATGAACACGGCGGGTTATACACGCGCTTTCTTGAGTTTGGGGTCGATCGCGTCGCGGAGGGCTTCGCCGATCAGGTTGTAGGCGAGGGTGGTGAGGAAGATCGCGCCTCCTGGGAAGATCGCGAGCCACCAGATGAAGGATCCGGATTCTCCGGTTGCGTTGCGGAGGAGGGATCCCCAGCTTGCTTGTCCGGTTGGTCCGAGTCCAAGGAAGCTGAGGGTCGCTTCGATGAGGATCGCTGCGGCGATGAGGAAGGAGGATTCGACGAGAACGGGGGTGACGCCGTTGGGGAGCATGTGCTTGAAGAGGATGGACCAGAGGGGGAGACCCATCGCTTTGGCAGCTTGGATGTAGTCGGTCTCGCGGAGTTTCATGAACTCGGCGCGGATGAAGCGGGCGGCTCCGGTCCAGGTGAAGCATCCGATGATGGCCATCATGACATAGGTGTTTCGGGGGAGGACACCTGCTGCGACGATCAGGAGGAAGAGGACGGGGATGGCCATGAATATTTCGACGACTCGGTAGAGGAGCATGTCGACCCAACCACCGAAGTATCCCATGAGAGATCCGATGGAGACTCCCAGCACGACGGCGATGCTGGTCGAAACGAATCCGATGGAGATCGCGAGTCGGCACGCGTGGAACATTTGGGAGAGGACATCCTGTCCCAGCGTGTCGGTCCCGATGATTCGAGAGGGGGCGTTGTGGGCAAGGATTGATTCACGGAGTTCGAGAAGATTCTCAGGGGATTGTTCCTGAAGGTCTGCGACAAAGAGTGTGATGTCGTCGGAGGTGAGCGGGTTGATCGAAGGGGATATCTGGATCAGCGATTCGTAGTGTTCTGGGACGACCGGTGCGTTGGCGAGTTCTTCGTCGGAGTAGACCGCGGCGCGGCCTTCCGCGATGCGGAGGGAGAGTTCGAGTCTGTCCCAGAACGCGTTCATGGGTGTCGCGCCGGGGGCTCTGTTGAACATCGCGGTTTCGGATTGATCTGGTGAGAACGGGACAACGGTGTAGACGGTGCGGAGCTGGCCGTTGGATTCTTTGGAGCGATAGTCGTAGCGGTAGAGCTCTGGTGACCACTTCCACGAGACGATGAATCCCATGACGATCGCACCTGCGAGGACAAACGCGGAACGCGCCCAGCTCTGGTACGCGAGGATCGAGATCAGGATGAACGGGATCGCGCTGACGATCGCAATGACGGTGACGGCTACAGGGACGAAGTACGCTTGCTGGGAGATCTCGCGGATCGAGTCGGACGCATCGCGGGCGGTGAAGTACGCTTCGACGAGCTTGGCGAGGATGACCATGATCCCGCTCTGTGCGCCGGCGGCGATGATGAGACGGAGCTTTGGTCCGAGCTTGAAGTCTTTGATCGGGAAGAGGATGATGACCGGCGCCATAATTCCCCAGAAGATGAGGACGACATCGGATGCTTTGAGGGTTTGGATGAGCGGCGAAGACATGGGGCCTGTTGAGCCGTCGGGATTGATGGGCCATGCGATGAGCGGGTGACCCGATGCGATGAGCGGCGAATAGATCGCGAAGAACGCGACGATCGCGACCCATACGATGCCGGCGACGGCGGCGGGTTGCTTAAAAACATGCGCCCATGCTTCGGCCCAGAAGCCTTTGACTTCTTGGTGTCCGATGCCTTGTGCGAGCTGGACGCCGGTGACGGCTTCGAGCTGGTCGGCTTGGAGTTGGTCTGCGTTCTTACTCATTTGAAACTGATCCTCGGGTCGGCGAACGCGTACAGAATATCTGCGAGCAGGAGTGCGAGAAGATTTACAGCGGAGATCATCATGGTGTTGGCGAGTAGAAGCTCGCGGTCACGCAGGTTGATGGATTCGAGGGTGAGTCGGCCCATGCCTGGGACGGTGAAGATTTGCTCGATGACGACCGAACCTGCGAGCATCGCGGGGAAGATCGAGACGAACATGGTGATGAGCGGGAGGAGTGAGTTGCGGAAGACATGCGCGAAGACGATGTTCTTGCTTGCAACGCCTTTCGCTTTGGCGGTGCGGACATAGTCCATGTTGAAGTTGTCGAGCATCGCGGCGCGGGTTTGTTTGGAGAGGACTGCGAATCCGCCGTAGACGAGACAGAGGACTGGGAGGCAGACATGCCACATAATGTCGAGGAGGTATCCTCGATGCCACTGGCCGTTGGTGACTGTTGGGAGGTAGGTGAATGTGTCGGACGCGGCGTCGTGGAGACCTGCGACTGGGAACATCCCGAGGTATTCATTGGACGCGAGGTATCCGATGCAGAGGACACCTGCGAGGGGGACTGGGAAGGACCAGAGTCCGATGAAGAAGGCGCCGGAGAGTTTGTCGAAGAGTGATCCTGATTTGACCGCTGCGAGCATGCCGCAGGGGATTGCGATGAAGTAGATGACCGGCAGCGCGATCAGGTTGAGCATGATGGTGATCGGGAGCGCTTCGAGCATCAGGTCCGACACAGGACGCGACTTGGTGAAGGAGCGTCCGAGGTCGGGAGATGAGACGGAGACTGGACCAACAAGACCGAACCCTGCTTGACGGAAAGGCTGAGCGTCGAAGATCCCTTTGAGGTTCGACCATTCGTTCTGTGCGATCGCGTAGTTGTTGAGGAGGGTTTGTCCAACTTCGTCGATTTGATCCCATGATTCCGAGGATTCGAAGACGGCTTTGTTGTCGTCGATGATGTTGTACTTGATCTTGCCTGTGGAGGTTCGGAAATCTTTGAGTTCGTTCTGTCCTGCGACGAGGCCGAGGAGTTGGTCGAGCTGTGCTTTGGAGGTGATGAGACCGGCGCGGGCTTGTGCGTAGGTGTTGCTCTGCTTGCGGTAGGTGCGGGTTTTGGAGAGATCGGTGTCTTCTGGGTCAAACTCGAAGTTGGTCGGCTCGGGGAACTCGGAGAGTTCGTCGGTAAACCAAGACCAGAGCGGCGGTTCTTTGGGGAGCTTGGGGGAGCGGATGAACTCTCCGGTCGGGTCGATCTGATCCCGTGTCCCGAACTTGACTGGGGAGACGCGCCCGAGCCAACGGACATACTGGACGATGACGGTGTCGTCGAGTCCGTATCGGTCTTCGAGGTACGCTTCGCGGACGGCCGCGGAGGTCGCTTCCATCTGTCCGCCGGACTGACGGAGAGAAGCGCCGATCCCGCCTGGGGCGAGGGCGACGAGGAAGAACACGATGAAGGTGATCCCGATGAGTGTTGGGATCATCAATAAGAGTCGTCTGATGATATAGGTGAGCATTGTTCCCGCTTTCTTGCGTCAGGTGATCATGAACAGACGGTGATCAGTTGGCGGGCATGTAGAACTCGCGTTGCTCGAGTCCCTTTGGATAGGTATGGACATTGGCAAAGTCCTTGGAGATGAATCGCTTCCAAGGGACTGAGCGGATGAATGTGTACGGCTGCTCTTCGTTGACGAGCGAGTGGAACTGGTGGAAGATCTTCATGCGCTTCTCGAAGTCGAGCTCGGCTTTGATCGCGTCGAGGTACTGGTCTTGTCCTCCGTCCCACTGGATGAAGTTGTGGCCTTGGTTCTGGATGGAGTTGGTGTGCCAGATCTGGGTCGGGTCGGATTCTGGCGCGGATGCAGACCAGCCGAGGGTGATGCAGTCGAAGTCGCGGGTTTTGAGGATGTTGTCGTAGAGCGACCAGTCAACGACTCTTGGGATACAACGGATTCCGATCGCGGCACAGCGGTCAACGAGGTACTTCTCCATACGCTCGGCGGTTTGACCACCCACTGCTCGGGTGAACTCGAACTCGAACTCGACGCCCTTGTCGTTTTCGATGATGCCGTTCCCGTCGCGATCGATCCATCCGGCTTCAGCAAGGAGAGCGGTGGCGCGTTCTGGGTCGTATGGCCATGGCGAGATGTCTGGGTTTGCTGCTGGTGATGGTGGGTTGTTTGGTCCCACGGCGACGAAGTCGAGACCGGCCCAGATGTCGCGGATCATGAGATCGCGATCGAGGTTGAGGGTCATCGCTTGACGGACGCGTTTGTCATGGAATGGGGTGAGTTTGCCGTTGCGTGGGCCGCACTGCCAACCAAAGAAGAGGTATCCGGAACGCATGTTGAGCCACTTGAGGGAGTAGGCTTTTTCGTCCCACCCTGGCTGTGCGGTTTTCTCGACAAACTGCGGTGCTGATGGGGCGATCATGCTGGTTTCGCCGTTGATGAATGAGGTGAGTTTCGCGACATCTTCGGTGATGACATCGAAACGCATCGACGCGATTGCAGGCTTGGCTCCCCAGTACTGTTCGTTGCGGACAAGGACGACATCTGTGCCTGGGGTCCATTGGTCTTCAACATCGAGTGATGCGAGCTTGAATGGACCAGATCCCATGAGGAGTCCGGTCGCTTGGTTGATCTGGGTGGTGGTGAATTTTTCGTAGAAATGCTTCGGGAGGATGTAGTAGACGAGCGCCATCTGGAGGTTGTACGCGTCGGGTTCTTTGAAGAACATATCGACGGTGCGTTCATCAACGACCTCGACGCGATCGAGGTTGGTCATGATCGAGCGGATGGATTCGGTTTCGAGTTCTGGGTTCTGGATGTAGTCGTGGAAGGACCAGCGGACATCTTCAGCGGTGATTGGCACGCCGTCGGAGAAGCGGATGTTGGGGCGGAGATGGACGCGGATCCAGTATCCGTTGGGGTCGTACTGCCAAGCGTCCGCGAGGACGCCTTCGAGTTCAAGGGTTTCGGGGTTGAAGGCGGCGAGGGTTTCACAGACCTGATCACCGATGCGGCGGCCGTAGACATCTTCAGCGAGAATCGGGGTGATTTTGACTGGTTGAGCTTCGAAGGTTTCCTTGAAGGTGCCTCCGATGGTGTAGTCAGACTCGTTGCGTGGATCTTCCATGAATCCGGAGGATTGGAACCAGCTGACTGGGACATTCGGATCCTTGATCCACGATTCGTCACGCTTCGCAGGCTGGTTGGTGGACCCATTGTTGTTGGAGGAGAGGGTGATCCCTGAGTCGAGTTTGGCTTCGAGTCGGGTGACGAGCTGCTCGATGGTGTCGACCTTCTTGGAGACGGCTTCGTTTTGTTCCCAGCCACGGTCGTCTTGGAGCATTACAAGTATCGAAGCGAGGAGGGAGAGTGCTACGAGGAGCATGAGGACGAAGTCTTTGAGGCCGAACTTGTTTTGCATGGGATTGGTTCCGGGGGGTCACATACGAGATGGCGAGGATCGCCGGGGGTCATTCTAGCGTCTAAACGGGGTTTGTGTTAACGAGATCGCTTTGGATCGAACGCTTCTCGGAGTCCTTCTCCGACGAAGTTCATCGCGAGGAGCGTTAAACCAAGCAGGGCACAGGGGAAGAAGAGGAGCCACCAGTGGCTGCGATAGGTGTTGAGCTCGCTCAGACCTTCCGCGGCGAGGTTTCCCCAGCTTGGGAGGGGTGGTTTGACTCCGATGCCGAGGAAGCTGAGGAAGGATTCTTGGAGGATCGCTTGCGGGACGGCGAGTGTGGTGTAGACAACGATCGGTCCGATGAGGTTGGGGAGCAGGTGTTTGATGAATACTCGGTATCCGGGGCTTCCCAGTGCGCGGGCGGCTTCGATGAAGGGTTGGTTTTTGAGCGAGAGGACCTGTCCTCGGATGACACGCGCCATGGTGAGCCAGGAGACGCCTCCGATCGCGATGAGGAGGGTCATGACATCGAGCGTGGTGCGTGTTCCTGTTGAGAAGACTCGACGCGGGTAGATCGCTGCGGCTTGGACCATGAGGTCGTCCTGGAGGACTGGATCAGTCTCGAAGATGACTCGCGCTTCGGATTTGGTGAGCGGATCTCCGGACACGCTGGTTTGGGTCTGGACGATCTGGTTGATGGACCAGTTGGTTTTGGTGCGCGATCTGGATTGGTATTCGTCGAGCATCGCGTTGGACGCGACGGCGAGGAGGACGACGAGGAGGATGTATGGGAGGCCGTAGAGGACATCGACGATGCGCATCATGATCGAATCGATCTTCCCTCCCATATACGCAGCGACGGCGCCGTAGATGGTCCCGATTCCGACTGAGATCAGTGCGGCGCAGATCCCGATGGTGAGGGAGATCCCTCCTCCAGTGAGGAGTCGGATTGCGAGGGAGCGTCCGAGTGTGTCGGAGCCGAGGATGAAGGAGGGGGCTTGGTCGAGGGCTGCTTCGACGGCTTGGTTGACTGCTTCACTTGCAGAGCCTTCGAGGATCGCATCGGTTGTGGTGTTGTTGGCTTGAGCAATCTGCTGGAGTTGGTCGGGTTCGATCGCGGCGATGGCGCGGGTTTGGTCGATCTCGTCGTAGGGCCACCAGACTGGGGGGAGGCGTCCGGCTTTGGGTTCTCCGGCGTCGTATCTGGGGACGCTTGAGACGGAAGAGTCCGCGGCGGTGAGGGTCCAGGGGAGTGATCCGAGGCATGCGACGAACATGAAGACGAGGAACGCGAATCCGATGAGTGCGGGTTTGGATCGGGTAAATGGGTTGTCGCGATGGCGCGTCACGCCGCTGAGTGCGGGGACGGAATCGGGCTGAAGTTCAGCTTCTGGATTGGACTGGGGAGCGGACGCGCGGGTCATGGATGCACCTTATCCGGTTTGGTGGCTTGATGCACACCGCGTGCTGGAGAAGTTGCTGACATTGTGATTGGTGGAGTTATGAAAAAAGCCGTAGGTATTGACCTACGGCTTTCATTCTGTTTCGGTCTGTTTTTTCAACAGTGAATCAGGGAGACAGGATTTGAACCTGCGACCTTCTGGTCCCAAACC
The DNA here is from genome assembly GCA_051252395.1 of Phycisphaerales bacterium. Classification (GTDB taxonomy): domain Bacteria; phylum Planctomycetota; class Phycisphaerae; order Phycisphaerales; family UBA1924; genus UBA1924. The sequence goes on from JBPOFX010000001.1 coordinate 763,502, forward strand.
AGACGCTCTACCAAGCTGAGCTACACCCTGTTGCGGTCTGTAGTGTAGACCTGAATTTGGGAGTCTGCCAGTCTGTTTGGGATGAGATTCGTTGTATCTCGTATCCCGAGTGAGGGCGAGAGGATCTGGAGGGCTTGGAGCCTTACATTGGGACTTCCTTGAGGAAGACGATCCTTGGGGAGTCTCCTCGATCGATGACATTGGTCCGATCAATCACCATCACATAGCGTTTGGCGAGCGATGGGACCAGTGGATCTTCTGGCTGGAGGTTGGCGACATCGGACTCTTGGTATGCGTGGACGATGAACCAGACGGCGTAGTAGTCGGAGCGGACGGAGATGGTGTTGAGGATGCCGTTGGCCATTGCGAGGCGTTCGGCGTAGTCGTCGACTGTTCCGCCGTTCTGGCTGCCTGCGAAGAGTTGGGGGTCGATCGCGACTCCTCCGAAGCTGTTTCCGCCGTCGAGAGGGAGTGTGTCAAGTCCGTACTGCTGGATGTCGAGGTGCTGCTGATAACTACGCAGACCCAGAGTCCCGCTATTGAGATGAGCACCCTCGGCGTCAGGACCGATGGTCGCCATGAGGACTTCACCCATTGAACTAAATCCTGGGGTTGAACGGAGTCCATCCACGCCTGCGATTGAAGCGCGATCGCGGAAGTCGTTGGTCAATGCCAGTTCGACTGCGGATTGCTCACCGATCATGTTCTGACCGACCAGTGCTGAGTTTGATTGGTTAGTGAAGTATCGGATCGGGTTCCCTGACGCGCCGGGGAGCATGCTGGTGGACATGAACCGAGTGTCTGTATAGGTTCGATCTCGGTAAGCCGCGAGTGTTGCCGCAACATCCGGCGTCCTGTTTTCAGGACTGGAGGATGGGGGGATTGATGCATCTGTCGCACCTAGCAGGGTTGGAAGTTGCAGCCCGGTATTGCCATCGTTGTTTGCCCACCATTCGCTTTGGGTGCTCGGCGACTGGTTGTCTGGGTAGTGCAGCGTGCGTGAAGGGGAGAGGCCTGGGAGTAGGCGCAGGACTTCTGGTGGAGCGGTGTTGATGTTGATCAAGCCGAAGGTTGGGGTTTTGAGCGCGATGTTTGGGTCCGTTGAAGCTGGATTCATCGTCGGCAGCACGAGTGGGCGTGCTTGGTCGATGACTCCCAACGCCATCGGGATACCTGATCCACGGCGGACATCGGTGCGTGAGTCGAAGAAAGGCTCTGTCAACTCGGAGTTGTGATCGACATTGTAATACGACACGAATCGGTCGATCGCGAGGTGTCCGTTGTCGAGGACATTGCCGTTGATTCCCATCGCTTGGTACCAGATGTTTTCTGCGGCGGGTTCGCTTGGTGTGTACGCGTTCACAGTCTCGTATCCGAGTCCGATCGCGATCGCTTCTGATAGGGTCATCCAGCGGAGGCCTTCGTCGGTATCGTCGAATGAGACATCACCAAATCCACCATCTGGATCTGGATCCGGGGTATGGGTCGGACCGATGCCCCACGCGAGGAGGAGATCAGCGAGGCGGGGAGCGTCGTTGAATCCTCGTGCGTTGGGGAGGAGTTCTGGGATGAGTTCGCTGTCTGTGCCGTGGAGGACTTGTCCGTTGGTGTTGGAAGTGATGCGTTTGACAGGGAAGCGATCGTTGTAATAATCTGGATCCACTCCGAACGGGAGCGGGTTGTTTGAAGCGGTGATTCTCCACTTATTGTATGGGGGATAGGTGAGTGTCTGGATAATCGCGCGACGCGATGACCCAAACGAGTTGTCCCAGAAGCCTAGGAAGCTCCGGTCAACTTCTAGATCACCCTTGTCGTTGGCGAGATTTTCTGGATCGCTCAGGAACGCGAGGGAGTTGTCGAGGAAGTCTGCGATGTCGAGATCGCCGTCATCTCCCTCGTCGTTGGGATCGTGCGTGAAGTTGGTGTAGTTGTCAGGATTGACGCGTGAGTTGAGCATCCATGCACCGATTTTTCCGCTGTCATAATCGGTGGCGTCCGCTGCGTTGTCAAGCTTGCGGACAGTTGCCCAGCGTGCCATAGTCAGACCGAAGTTGTCATTTCGTGCTCCGATACTGACCTCTGATCCTCGAGGGAATACAGCGGTGTCGTATCCGAAGCTGCCTTCGATTGCTTGGTTTCCGCCGGGAAGACTGCGGTCGAGGGTCTCTTCGGTTGGGAGCTTGAGGCGATCGACGAGCATGTCGTTTTGGATCAGGTTTTCACGCGTTTGGCCTTGGTCAAGCGAGTCTTCAATGCTCTCTTCAAGTGAGCCTGTGATCTTGCGCCAGAGTCTTGCTTGGGTGTGATCGTGGGCACGCTCAGTCGTATCGAAGACTGCGTCGGTTGTTGGTGATTGCATCAGATCGTAGAACGCATTCTGCTCGACGAGGTGACCGGTTGTTGGATCAAACTGATGGATATGAACAGGGGGCAGACCGCTGCGTGTGCGGAACTGGCTATCGATCCATTCGCGTGCTGGTCCGGTCCAGTCTTGGCCGTCGTTTCCATCAGCTCGGCCGTCGCCGTCTGGATCGTTGGTAAGAACATCGGTGTATTCCGATGGGTTCCCGAGTTCTTGGAGCCAATCAGCGTCCACACCTGTAAGACCATCTTCGTTGATGAATCGTCCATGCGCCATGGCATAGAACACTCGTGATGAGTTCGCGGGGATGGTGACTCCTTGGTACTGGTACTCTTCGTGAGTCGTTTGAATGATGGGCTGATTCACATCTGGTGAATCATCTCCATCGTCGCCGTAGAGGCCGATGGTGTCACCGGCGTCGAGCGATGGGTTGAACTCGACGAACTCTCCGATTTTGAAGAAGCGTCCACCGAACTCGATGTAGTACTCAAACTGGAGGTTTGTGTTGGTCGGGGAGTCGGGATCCTCATCGATGTATCCCATTGGACCGGAACCGCCGCCGATGGTGATTGCTTCGTTCCATGGGTTGGTCAGTTGGAAAGCGAGGACCTGGAGTTTGAAGTCTTTGTTTCCGGAGTTGACATCGCCGTTGATCGTGACTTCGACGAGAGGATTTGGGAACTGTGTGAAGGGTCCGAGGTTGCGTGGTGCGTCTGGGCTTGCGTCGTCTGGGCTGGAGCCGTCGACACTGCCTTGTTCATCTTCGGAGTCTACATAGACATAGAGCGAAGACATCTCGGTGAGGAAGGGCATGGGTTCGATGCCGAAGACATCGACGGCTTGGCGATGACGCTGGTCTCCAGTCACAAACTGGTTTGGAGTCATCCCGTTGGTGTTCAGGATATTGTTTGTCGCACGGCCCGCATAATGGCTGTAGGCGTTGGTATCAAGATCCGTAGGATCGTACATATCAATCAAATCGTCACGACGCTCGTCGTCGAGGATCAGCGTTACGGCGGTTGGGGTTGAGTCGCTGTCGTTCAGGTCCTTCATGTTTGCTGCGGTGTGGGCCGCGATGCGCATTGCGAGTTCAGGTCCGCGATGGCCGTAGAACAGGGTTGCGTTTGGACCTGCGTCTCCATCGCTGCGCGTAGTGGTGAGATCATCGACAAAGAGATTATCAAGCGAGGTATCAAGCTTGCTTGTGGTCAGTTCTCCGAGCAGTGCTCCGGAGTAGATCGAGAAGAGCGACGAGACATCTCCAAGTGCTTCTGAGAGAACCGGGGCTTGGGAGCCTTCGATGGATGGGGAGTCGACAGTGATCAACGCGCCGGGTTTGAGATGCGATGCGCCGCTGACGGTTGTCAGGAGACGGCGGGGGGAAGTCGCGAAGAAGGACATGGATTCCTTCGCGATGCTGCCTTCGATTCGGCGCGGGACCGCGTTCGGATCTGGGTCAATGGGGTATCCGCCGGCGGGGGAGTATCCGTTTTCCTCTACATATCCGTGCTGCATCCGATCGAACTCGAGCTGGCGGTTCGAGAACAATGGGGAGAACGCGCGTTGGTTCTGCTGGAAGATGGATGGCATGCGACCCATCGCGTTCTTTTCGAGGCGTGAGATCCGGCTCGGATCGTTGAGGCCGTGGAACGCGAGGAGTTCGAAGAGGTCGTTGTTGTTGTAGAGTGCGCTGGTTTGAAGATCAGAGCTTCCCTCGGAAGTTGTTGGGTCGATGGTCCCGAACTCTTTGTAGTAATCTGCTCGATCGACGGCGGTATCGTTCATCGGATCGAAGAAATACGGATCCAGACGGTATGACGATGCGGGGTTGGTCTCGTCTGTGTTGAGTGGAGGTGAGTTGAAGACCGTATCAAAGTCACTCGGCATCGCAGGTGCTGGCGTAGCGCCGAAGCCGGATTGGATTTCAGGCGGCCAAGCGAAGTAGCGGTCGTCGAGGGTGGAGCTTTCTTGGATGCCTCGCTTGATTGCGTTGTAGGCGTAGCGTCCGACATTGAGCGATACTGAGTGCGGTTTCACGAACTTTGGATCTGGACCAGTGTTGCGCTCGATGAAACTCAGGTAGTAGAAGTAGTCATCGTCGCGGGTCTGCTCCGGGAAGTTCTGCATCGGGTTGAGGCGTGAGCCTCGTGGACGGTGCCATTGTGATGGGGAGAGACTTGCGCCAGAGAGCGGGTTGGAGATCGAGTAGTTTTCCGCGGCGTCGGACATCGACAATAAGCGACGGAGATCGACTTCTGCTGGTGTTGCGCCGAGGGGAGCACCCTCGACTGGCTCGGGCATGAGGAGCTGATCGGTTGCGGTATTGACATTAACCATTGAGGACAGATCCACAACACGCGCGGCGGCGAAAATACGGTACTGTCCTGCATCGTAGAGACGCTCGATGTCGTCGCGGGGGGTCGGGTTTGTGGAGTTTTCTTCACGAGCTGAGACAAGTTCGAACCAGCGTGCGTCGGCCATGCCGTCGCCGTTGGTGTCGGCCCATTGGTATGGCGCGTAGTCTGGGTCTGCCCAGGTTGAGATCTGGTTGTTGCGGTTGACGGTAATGAAGGGTTGATTCAGCGGGAGGAACGCGAACCGCTGGTACATGGTGTAGACAGCAGGGATATTGGTGAGGTCGGTCAATCCATGATTCGGATCTGGTTCGTTGCGTCCTGGGAGCCAGATGCCTTCGTCTTCAGGGTCGAATGCTTGGATGCGTGAGCTTGGGTCGCCTGTTTGCTCTTGTTTCCAGAGGGACAGGTAGTTGCTCATGCGCCGGATGGTTCGGCTGTCCGAGTCGCGATCGAAGGTTCCTGTGCCGGGTTCGGAATCGAATCCACCGATGTTCGAATCGTTAAAGCCGTTTTGTTGAGCGGTGTTGGCGCGGAGGTTGAAGAGGTTGACGAATCGTCCGTCTGGAGCGAGGTTGGAGATCTGGAGGTAATCGCGGTTATCGAGGAACCCTGAGGAAAGGTAGTTTCCGATGTAGTTATCCAGCTGTGTTGTATCGAATGTGTCGGTTAAGAGTGATGCGAATGGACGCTGATCGACCCCGCTTCCTGGGAGACCGGGATCACCTAAGTAGGTTGGGAGGGTTGAGGCGAGCCAAGGATCGGACGCGACGCGGTAGTCGTTGGCGGCGCTAGGGTTTGTGCCGCCAATGTCGTGTATGCTGCGCCCCGAAGGGTTGAATCGATCCCATAGGTTCATCGATTCTGACTTGACGAACCAATCGGTGTACGGTGCATCGGTAGTTTCGAGGACTGTAAAGATCTGATCGCTGGTATCTCTATCTCTATGGCCCACGGTGTAATCATAACGATCCATCCCGACCACGCCGGAGATGTGGTTTGCGATGGTGTTGCGGATGCTTTCGACCTCTACATTGTTTTTCACGGAACTCGCGACGCGTTGATCGCTTTGACCGATGGAGATGTAGATCGCAGCGAAGACCGCGATGAGCGCAAGAGTCCCTACGACGATCAGGAGTGCTGAGCCTGAACGGGTATCTGCAGGAGTGAGGGTATCACTGTGCTGGTTTGAACTGGATGAGTTGGTCAACATGACTTGCTCCTTGCTCTCTCTGCATGACGACGGTTTGATGTCATGCGATGCACCTGAAGGGTTACGGCGTGTCGTTGCTGCTCGGTGCGGGCAGCGTCCCTTGGCCGTTGTGTTGTCGAAGACGCGGCGGTCTGCTTACGCGTCTGGAACATCGAAGACCATCTGGAAGGTTCGTTCGATGGATTGATCTTGTGGGTCCGAGATGGACAGGGTGATGCGGATGAACTTTGGCCAGAGCCAATCGTTGCCTGCAAGGTCGGGGTATCCGAAGACAGCGATCTCGGTCTCAGGCGGGGTCCCAAACCCAGGCATGAGAGCAGCGTGTCCGACGATCATTTCTGGGGATGGTCCACGCTCGAAGTCGGTGATCGCTGGGACATCTGGGCGCCGGTTGTAGAACTGCGCGACCTGGTGGTCTTGCTGTGCCGTGGTGCCGTTGCCAACGGTCAGGATTTCTCCGTCGTTGTTTGCATCGATCCAGCGGTCGAGTCCGTACCAGATCATTTTCTTGTACTGCGGATCGGTTGGATCGGTGATGGTCGGATCGATGAAGCCGTAGGACCATTCAACGATGAACTCAGTGCACTGGGGGATGAAGACGGATGAACCCAGCATTTCTTGGTCGGCTTCGACATAGGTGCGTTCGCGATCGCCGGCATCGGTGTCGGCGAAATCGTTCTCGTCGTAGAGCAAGCGGGTCGGGACATCCTCGTATCGGATGCGTGAGAGCTGGACTGGGGTCGTGGGGTTCAGGTCCCAGAGTGATGGGAGCGCGTCGATCATCCAGTCGCGTGCGTTGTCAAAGTGTGGGTTTGATCCGCCGTTGAGGGGGAGGATGAGGTTGACCGCATCGTTTGGGTTCGGTTGGGCTGGCTGAGTAATAAATTCTTCGATAAACTGGTCATAGGACTTTGGTAAGTCCAATGGCATTAACTCCGTGTAAGTTCGGTCCCAATAATCAAGGGGGCCTTCGGAGATCGATGCACCGTAGACAATTGAGCGAATCGTTGCCAAATCCTCTGTGACAATATCAACGAGCCCTGAAGATCGGAGCAAAGGTTCTTCTTCCTGTGAATCAACAGTGGTAGCACCTGAGTTGTATTGCCTGTACCAATGAGAGAAGCTCGAATAACTACTAGTGGGCAGCAACTCAGTATCTGAAAGCGAGTTAAAAATCGAGCGAGCAGCGGGCTGGAGTGCAACTTGACGCTGGGAATCTTCGAGCCAGCGGCGGTCGTCATTGATGCGGAACACACCGAAGACTTCGTCGGGGAGTGATTGTCCTGAGGTTTCGGGCTGCGCAAGCAGGGTGATATGACGCAGGAGCGACCAGTCGCTTGCGTATTGGTTGGGGTTCAGGAGACCTGGAGGCGCTACGCCGAGGCGTGCGTCTTCATCGATGTTGGTGTCGGTTGCTCTTGGGTTGAAGAAGAGGTTGCTGGCGTTATCGATGTTGAGAAGATCTGGCGCACGCTTTTGGCCGTGCCCGTAGTAGATGGAGGCTTCGGATGCTTTGGCGATCATCCCTGTCGCGATGGCACGGCGTGAGGTTTCGTAGTCTCCACGCGCGAAGAACATGATCTCGTCGATGCGGCGCGGACGCCCTTGCTGGCCGTTGCCGTCGAGGTCGGTGCTATCGCCGGCCCAGAGCTGGACATCTCTCGCGGGTGTGTATCCGGGTGCTTCTTGCTGTGCGATGACCAGGAATCCGTCGCGGGTCATGTTCTCGAAGTCTTGACGCATCACACGCTCAAACTGAGCGGCATAGCGGTTGAGCTCCGCGACTTTTTTGCCGTTGTCGACAGTGTCTGCGATCGAAGTAAATACGGTTGAGACTCCTGCCGCGACGAGGATCAGGACACCGATGGTGACGAGCATCTCGATGACGGTGAATGCGGACGCGTGCGCAGGATGGATTCGGCTGGGATTAGCGAAGTTTCTCACGGCGAATCCTCCTCGAGGGTCAGGATGTGGATTGCGAGAGGTTTGCGGGGTGTGAAGACGATCTGACGGACCCACGACGCACGCTGTGCGTCGGTCATTGGATTGTTCGACATCAGCGTGGCGTCGTTGACTGCATCAACAGCTGCGTGGCTCATGCTGAACGGCGGGGATACACGAACGATTCTTTTGTCATCGCCGGCTTGTGAATCGGGTCCGGTTGCGGGTCCCAGCACAGTGCGGACGACCCCGGTATTGTCGAGGAGTTGCTGACCAGGCTCGGTTGCCAGTGAGATTGATCCGTCAATATTCATATTGTCAGCTTCTTCGAAGATCAGCCAATCGAGGTGCTCTTTGACAACCTGCACCTGCAACGATTGTGGCTGGGCGTAGACGATATTGGCATCCTTCCCGTCATCAACAGCAGGAAGACCGCGCTTACCGACCTGGGGATGGTTTCCGCTGTAGAGCGCGACCGGGAGGACGGGGCGAGTGGTGTCTGGACCGCCCACGATCAGCATATCGCTGAGCGATTGATTGCTCGGTACGCGGATGCGCTGATCCACCTGACGGATGAAGATCGCGAGTTGCGGACGCAGCGTGCCCGGCTCCCGGCGGGCGACGATGTCCCAGACATACTTTGGATCTTTCCCTGAGTATGGCTGAGGGATCAAACGATCATGAACCGTCAGGACCGACGCGAGGCCGGTCGAGGCGTTGATATCGTTTGCGGGATCGGTGAGCGGGGAAAGCGAGTTGTTTAGTTCGACATACCAGCGCCCATCAGTTGAGCCTGCAAATCCTTCGAATCCGGGGACCTGTTCGTAGCCTGAATATGGAGCGAACGGTGCGACGACCCACTCGTAAGTGATCTCGTCGGTAGTCGCTGGCCCTTCGTAACCGAAGCGGTTGGCGGGATCGAACCAACGCGAGAAGTCGACGATCTCATCTGAACTGGTCAGGATGTTCTCGGCCATGCTCGCGACGCTGATGCCTTCAACGATCGCGACGGATTCGCGTTGTTGTGCGATGACGATTGGGAAGACCGCTCCTAGGCCGAGGAGTCCGAGTCCGAGGACGACGATCGCGATGAGAACCTCGACGAGCGAGAAGCCTGCGGCGATTTGTGTTTGGAAGGATGATCGTTTCATCGGAGCACCTCTTGCAGTTCACCCGAGTAGGGCTGGATCAGGTAGAGGCGAGAGAGCGGGACATCAACTTCCTCAGCGTTTGCTGGATCGGTGTCGTAGACGATTTGTCCGTCTGGACGACCACCTGGGCCGGAGGTATCGCCTTCGATCCACTGGTTGATCCAGTCGCGGAGTTCTTCTGCATCTGGTCGGTCAGCCGCGGACCAGAGATCGAGATCGAACTCGATCTCGGATGCGGAATCGTCTTGGTCATAGGCGGCGTACAGGCTGCCTGTGACTTTGTTGAGTCCGCGTGCGCCCAGGTCGCGTGCGAGGTCTTCCTCGTTGTAGAGCGCGAGTCTGGTGACGGCTTTGACGAGGACAGTGTCGTGGGAGACATTTCCGAGCCAGAGGGCGCGGGTGTACTGGTCGTTGATGGTCCAGTGTGTGCCGTCGGAGTTGGTGTCTGATGCTGAGAGCATACGGATGCCCCACTGCTGGATGCTTTCGGAGAGATCGATCCGCTTCCAGCGATCCGCGAGATCGGGTTGATCACCGAACGGACGCTCACGGCTCACGCGTGGATCAAGGAATACAGCAGGCTTGGTCGAGCGGCTGAGCTGACCTGTACGGCCGTCAAAGCGGATCATAAATGACTGTCGAGGCGAGCGAAAATCTCCGTCGAGGCCTCCAAGATCACCTGAGTTGGTGTCCCCGCCGACATGTTGTGCGTTCTTGGCGAAGTAGTTGGTTTCTGGGAAGACCCAGTGACCTTCGGATTTTGCCTCGTGATCGATATCGGTTCCGCCGTACATCTGGGAGTTGTACCAGATCGCAGCAGTGCGAGGCTCAGCGACATTGTCGCTCACGAGACGATCGGTCAAGCTCCCGATTGATGCGTAGCCGCGTACATACCAGTTGACAGGGAGTTGGATCAGGTCACCTGAATCGAGCGGTGCGAAGACTTCCATTTCGATGTAGTCATAGTCGAATGAAGTTTCGCCGAGAGCACCTGGTGTTCCTACAAACGGCTCACGGAATGATCCGATCTTGACTGCTGGAGCGAGTGAGAGCCGTCCGTTGTCATCGATGAGGAAGACGATCGCACCGTCTTCACCTTCGCGTCCATCAAGAGCGATGTCTTGCGCGGCTTGGATCGCTGCTTGGAGCGAGTTGACGGCGAGTGATCGCTCGGAGGATGCGATCAGCGTCTGGAACGCAGGGACAGAAATGGTCAGGAGGATGACCCCGATCACCATGACCACGAGGACCTCAACGAGGGTGAACCCTTGCTTGACCATCGCAGAGCTGTGCCGCGAGTTGGAGTTTTGGATGTTATTGGTCTTCTGGTTCATGGATTACTTTCCAAGAGCGACGACGTTGTCAAACATCGCGACCTTACGGATTCGTGCGATCTCAGCTGGGTCCCCTTCAGGATCGCGCTCGCCGAGCTGGTCGGCGATGTATTCAATTGGTTCTGTCCCAAAGAGCTTGTTGGCTCCGGCGCCGACGATCGCGAAACGAGCCTGACGGATTTTGAGATCCCCCTCGGCAAGGTCCGGCATCGGGTCGTACGCATCATCATTCTCGACCTCGATCAACGCGACGGGATCCAGTAGGATCGGCGGGATGTTGAGATCGAGCGAGTCCTCGATAACGAGCTGACGCCGATCGTTGTAGCGGCCGTGCTCCCAGCGGTAGTACCGGAATGCGGTCCCGAATGCATCAACGAGCGCGATCAGGTTATCCTGCGCGTCTGCTGGATAGAGGTCGTAAACATCTTGCACGGTCAATGCTTCGATATCCGCAAGTGCGCTGTACGAGTCGTCATGCTCTGCGATCTCGACCGGGCGTGCGTATCCGTGCTGGACGCGGACACCTCTGCGGTTGATATCGATGGTCGCGCCGTAGCGATCGCGTGTTGATCCGACTGGGTATCCGACATTTGCGAATCCGCCGTTGATGAGCGGGCGGGTCATCCCTTCGCCGGCGACGCCGTCGACTGAGCGTGGGAGCATCCCGGTCAGGTAGTACGCAAGGGCGTAGCGTGAATAGCGACGATCATCCCAAGCGTTTTCAATCTGCCACGGTCCACTCCCCGATGGGAGATCGACCTCGTCGCTCGCGCTGCCGTCACGGCGGCGGAGGAAATCGAAATCGCTGCTCTGCGACCAGACCACAAGGGTCTTGTAGTTGTAACCGGCATTCACCAGGCCGTCTTTGAGTGGGCCTTCGTCTGAGGAGACGCTGTTGGTGATCGGATCGATTGGGTAGAGCCCACCGACGCTGATGATTGGTCCATCATGGACGAGCGGAGGCAAAAACCCAAACTCGAGCTGGAACTGTTCGACAGCTGCAGCAATCGCTTCAGCTGAACGCTGACTCGCGGTCTGGCGTGCGCTCACAGTCGAGCGACCCAACGCTGTCGAAAGGAAACTGATCACGAGCACGATGATCGCAAAGACCACAATCAGCTCAAGGAGCGTGAACGCGCGGCCGGTCATTGGCCGGTGAGTGCGATCAGAATGTGAAGTGTGCATTGGCACGGGTAGCTCCGGGGCTTTGACTGCGAGGGGTCAGGTGTTTGACTGTTTGCGTGAGTCGGGAACTCACCAACTGGTTCTCTTTCGGACAGGGTGACTGAATAGGACTACTGGAGGTTCTCGATCATCGCGACCATCGGGAGGAACATCGCGACGACGATGGTGCCGACCATACCGCCGAGGAGGACGACCATGATGGGTTCGAGGAGTGCAACGAGCGACTCGACCGCGACATCGACTTCTTCGTCGTAGTTATCCGCGATCTTCATGAGCATGGAGTCCATATCACCGGTCTCCTCACCCACATCGATCATGTTGACCACGATCGCGTCACAGGTTTTGGATTCACGCAGCGGATCAGCGAATGTTTCCCCTTCACGGATCGAATCGTGGACTTTGCGGAGTGCTTTCTCGAAGACATAGTTGCCGGAGGTTTGACCGGTAATCGTGACGGCTTCGAGAATCGGGACACCGGCGCTGATGAGCGTACCGAGCGTACGAGTGAATCGTGCGATGGTTGTTTTCTTGACCAGTGTGCCGAAGATCGGAGTCCAGAGGATGAGTTGATCAAGGACCGCGCGACCTGGTTTGGTTTTGCGGATGAGTTTGGTTCCAAAGAAGAGGACGAATGGGCCGAAGATGATGACCGCCCAACCCGGGATCTCTTGTCCCGGCAGCTTCCCGACCACCCAGTTGGAGGTGCTCATGAGCCAGAGGGTCAGTCCTGGGAGTTCGACCTCGAAGTCGGTAAAGATCTCGACGAACTGAGGGATGATGAAGACCATGATCCCTGTCAGGATGATCATCGCGATGAGGACAACAACGATCGGGTAGACCATCGCGCCCTTAATTTTACGTTTCAGACGCTCGGCTTTCTCCATGAACTCGGAGAGACGCTGGAGGATGATGTCGAGCACACCACCGATTTCACCCGCGTTGACCATCTTGACATAGAGGTGATCGAACGCTTTGGGTTGCTTCGCCATTGCTTCGGAGAGTGATGAACCGCCTTCGACTTCTTCCGTTACGCTCTGGAGCACATTTTTCAGTGCGCCCGGCTTTTGCTGGCTTTCCAGAATCTGGAGCGAGCGGAGGAGCGGGAGACCTGCGTCTTGGAGTGTTGAGAGCTGGCGTGTAAAGAGGGTGAGGTGCTTGGCGCTGACACCACCGATGGTGAAACCTCCGCCTTTCTTCTTCTTTTTCTTCTTGGTCGAAGCGGCTGCCGCGGCGGCTGGACCGCTCTTGTCGCTCTTGCCCTTTTTCTCTTTCTGAGGCTGAACAGAGGTTGGGAAGTAGCCTTGGGACTTGATGCGTTGGATCGCGTCTTCCGAGCTTGAGGCTTCGACGGTCCCCTTCTGGGTTTTGCCCGCCGCGTTGAGTGCTTGGTATACGAATGTCGCCATGACTTCTTCCTTCCAATGGTGCGGACGAGCCGCGTACCAGTTGCCATCCAGTTGTCCTCAAGAGCGTGTGCTCTTGGAGTTCCCCACTGATGCTTATTCTTCTGCGAGTGTTTCTCGCACGACCTCGTCGATGGTCGTTTGTCCTTCGTAAATCGCGAGCATGCCGCTCTCACGCAGCGAACGCATGCCCTTCTTGCGTGCGAGTTCGCGGAGCACCGAGGTGCTTGCGTTTTTCACGATCAGCTCGCGGAGTTCGTCGTCAAGGCTCAGGATCTCAAACAAGGCCATTCGGCCTTTGTATCCGCCTCCGACTGCTTTGGAGTCCCGAGGTCTGTAGAACTCTCGGCCTTTCACATCTTCAGGTCGCAGCGAAAGCTCCATGAGTTCCTGCGCGGTCGGGGTGTACGCTTCTTTCGTCTTCGGATCGAGCGTACGAACCAGACGCTGAGCAACGATGCCTTCGATCGTCGCGGTCAAGAGGAACGGCTCAATCCCGAGGTCCACAAGACGGATGATCGAACTCGGCGCGTCGTTGGTGTGGAGCGTGGTGAGTACCAGGTGACCAGTCAGCGAAGCTTGAATCGCGATCTGCGCGGTCTCAAGGTCACGGACTTCACCCACAAGGATGACATCAGGGTCTTGACGCAAGAAGGAACGCAATGCTTTTGCAAAGGTCAGACCGACTTCAGTGTTGACCTGGACTTGGCACAAGCCGTCGATGTCGTATTCGACCGGATCTTCGGCGGTCAGGACCTTGGTCTTGATATCGTTCAGTTCAGAGAGTGCTGCGTAGAGCGTAGTGGTTTTACCAGAACCGGTCGGGCCGGTCACGATGACGATCCCGTTAGGTTTCGCGATCAACCCTTGGAATGTGTCGTAATCTTCAGGACGGAAACCAACACGATCGAGCGAAAGTTCAACATTCCCACGATCGAGAACACGCATTACCACGCTCTCGCCGTAGATCGTTGGGAGAACCGCAACACGAAGGTCGACAGGGTTTCCGCCGACGGTCAGCTCGATACGACCGTCTTGAGGAAGACGACGCTCAGCGATGTCGAGGTTTGCCATAACCTTCACACGCGATGTGATCGCGGCACCAAGGTGCTTTGGAGGCGGGACCATCTCGTAGAGCACGCCGTCGATGCGATAACGCATCTTGAACTCGTGCTCGAATGGTTCAAAGTGGATATCCGACGCACGATCACGGATCGCTTGAAGGAGGACCATGTTCAGGAGCTTAATAACCTGATTGTCGTCGGCAGCATCAAGGACGGCGTCGAGGTCAATCGACTGGTCGGAAGTGCCTCCGATGCCTTTGAGTTTCTCGTCGCTTGCCAGTGCGCCCATCACATCTTCCATGGACTCGGACTTCGCGAAGTGCTTCTCGAGCAGAGCATCGATCGCGTCGGGTGAAGCGATGACCGCTTCGACCTTTGCGCCCATCAGCAAACGAAGGTCGTCAACCGCTTGGAAGTTATCCGGACTCTTGATCGCGACTTTGAGACTGCGTGACTTCGCGTTGTATTCGATCGGGACACACTGGTACGCCTTTGCGTTGTCGGCTGGGATCGAACCAATGGTTTCTTCGTCGAGTTCGATGCCGCTGATATCGACATACTCCATCCCGGCTTGACCGGCGAGGGCTTTGTCGATGTCGAGCTGCGTGCACATGTCGAGCTCGATCATGATCTCGCCGAGCTTGACCTTCTGAGTCCGGCCCTTCTGGACCCCCAATGCTTGGTGGACCTGCTCGCGCGTCACAACACCCATCTTGGTGAGTACGCGTCCAATTTTGCGTCCTTTGAGTTCAGAAGGGTCCATGAGTCAACTCCGTGATCAGCACCGATCCGAGATCGGCATGGTGTAATGTTCGCATAGATATCCGACCCGGACGGGTCGAACTCGCTTGTTTTGACTGTTTATTTCGTTGCGACACAGAGTATACGACCCTCAATCGCGTACTTCGAGGCTTCTTTAATCCTCAGGCTCAACCTCAGCTTCAGGATCATCCATCTCCGGACGACCGATGACTCCGCCTGCTTGATGGACCTTTGTACGGATTGCGTTCGAATCCTTACACTTGTCGATCATCTCTTCAGCGGCGATCTTTCCTTCGGCATAGAGCGACCAGAGGTGGTCATCGAGGAGCTGCATGCCGTACTTCTTACCGGTCTGGATCGCGGAGTCGATTCGGTAAGATTTATTGTCACGGATGAGGTTCGCGATCGCCGGCGTGACGACCAGGAACTCGTAGGCCGCGACCATACCCTTGGTATCGATGCGTCCGAGAAGGACCTGAGAGAGGACACAGATGAGAGCCGTGGACAACTGGACACGGATCTGGTTCTGCTGGGAGACTGGGAACGCGTCGACCAGACGGTCGATCGTTTTCGCCGCACCGGTCGTGTGGAGAGTCCCGAAGACCAAGTGACCAGTTTCCGCAGCACGCACAGCTGCTTCGATGGTCTCAAGGTCACGCATTTCACCTACAAGGATCACATCGGGGTCCTGACGCAGCGCACGGCGGAGTGCTTCGGCAAAGCTCGGGACATCGTTCCCGACTTCACGCTGATTCACGATCGATTTCTGGTGTTTGTGGTAATACTCGATCGGGTCTTCCATCGTCACGATGTGACGATCGAGGTACTGATTGACATAGTCGATCATCGTCGCGAGCGAGGTCGTCTTACCAGAACCGGTCGGTCCGGTCACGAGGAAGAGTCCACGAGGTCGACGGATCAAGTCTTTACAGATGCCCGGGAGACCGATCTGGTCGAAAGTGAGCAATCGGTTCGGGATCTGACGGAGAACGATCGCGATGTCGCCGCGTTGACGGAAAACCGAGACACGGAAACGGGCGGCGTCGCCGTAGGCGAAACCGAAGTCCGTGCCGCCTTCTTCCTGAAGTTCTTGCTGGTTCCGTTCCGGCGTGATGGATTTCATCAAGGAAACCATGTCGTCGGAGTCGAGGACCTTGGTTTCGAGGTTCCGGAGGCCGCCGTTGAGGCGGATGGTTGGTTGTCGTCCGACGGTAAGGTGGAGGTCGGACCCGCCTGTTTTGACAACGGTGTCGAGCAAGCGGTCAATTTGGACTGTGGACATTGATCAGTCTCCTGGTGCAACTATTGAACAGATGTGTGCGGCTGTATTCTTAGTGTCCGCCATCAAACTGGCTGACACGGGCGATTTCTTGTGGAGTGGTGACGCCGTTGAGGACTTTGGTGCGTCCGTCTTCGACGAGTTCCTTCATCCCAGAAGCGATTGCTGCTTTGCGGATATCAGACGCTTGAGCTTTGTTGAAGGTCAACTCGCGGATCTCCGCATTCATAAGCATCATCTCAAAGACTGCCTTTCGGCCCTTAAATCCGGTTGGGATGTCGTTGGTCGGGACAGGCTTGTAGACCTTCCCGATCGCGTCTTCCATGGTGAGGTTAATGAGCTTGAGGTATTTGTGATCCAGATCACTCTCTTCAGCGAGTTGCTTGGAATCTGCGAGGACACGCACGAGTCGCTGAGCCATGACCGCTTGGACAGATGACGCAACAAGGAACGGCTTGATCCCCATGTCGATCAGACGAGTCATCGCACTCGGCGCGTCGTTGGTGTGGAGTGTTGAGAAGACCAAGTGACCGGTCAGTGCTGCTTGGATTGCGATTTCCCCGACCTCGCGGTCACGAATTTCACCCACCAGGATGACATTGGGTGCTTGGCGGAGCATCGAGCGGAGCACGCTTGGGAAGGTGAATCCGATGTCTTCACGGATCTGACATTGGTTGATGCCGTCGAAGTTGTATTCAACCGGATCCTCGGCGGTAATGATCTTCTTGTCTGGTCGGTTGAGCACATCGAGTGCTGAATAGAGCGTGGTTGTCTTACCAGAACCGGTCGGACCTGTCACGAGGAAGATGCCGTTGGGTCGCTTGATAATCTTATTGAAGACTTCAAGGTTTTCAGGCTCAAAACCGATGTTCGAGAGACCGATCCGGACCGCATCGGGACGGAGGATACGGAGCACAACGGATTCGCCGTGGTATGCAGGACATGCTGAGACACGGAAATCGATCGGGGTAGGCTCGGCTTCTCCCAGATCTACATGGATTTTAATACGGCCGTCCTGCGGGATTCGCTTCTCAGAGATGTTCATTCCGGACATCAGCTTGATACGCGAGAGGACCGCGTTCTGCATTCGTTTTGGGAGGTTGTCACGCTCTGAACAGACGCCGTCAACGCGGTAGCGTAGACGGACTCGATCACCCATTGGTTCGATGTGAATATCAGAGGTCCGCATCCGGACGGCTTCATCGAGCACGCGATTCACAAGCTTGACGATCGGGGAGTCCTCGGAGGATACATCGATGGACTTGTCCATCGAGCGGTCGACTGAGCGGTCAATTGAGCGGTCGATCGAATCTGTGACCAATGATTCTTTTGGTGCTGCTACGGAAGGTGCAGCGCCGGCGCCTTCGCCTGTGATGATTTCTTTGAGCTGTGCTTTGGTCGCGAGGAGCGGTTCGATGTCGCAGTTGAGGACGAAGCGGAGGTTGTCGAGGACCTGGAGATCGTTGGGGTCGTGGATCGCGACGCGCATTTTGCCGCCGGACTTGCCCATCCCGAGCACGAGGTGCTTTTTCATGACGCTCTTGTCGATCGCTTCTTTATCGATCAGCTTTGCGATTTTTTCGTTGGTGAGGTCAACATACTTGATGCCGTGCTGGACTGCGAGGGCTTTGAGGACCTGATGGTCTGAGCAGAGTCCGAGTTCAGCGAGGGCTTCTCCGATGCGGATGCCGTCTTGTTGTGCTTTTTTGAGTCCTTCGTTGACTTGGTTGGCATCAATGACACCTTGGGCAACGAGGATTTCACCGAGTTTCTTGCGACTTCTGGCCATGGATAAACAGATCCCTTCGCGTCGGCATTCTGTGCCGGGGTTGATCGAGAGTCACTATAGCGTCGCGACAGCCCGTTTTTGATCCCTTGATGGGACTCTGTGACTATATATAGGTCTGCATATCAATCGGGGCTATCTCTGATTTTTGACGACACAGCGACATGTAGGCTCTACGATACTGACCACGATCTGTTCCATTGGGATGGATTCTCTCTTCCAACTGAAGGACCCGCCTGACGCTGTCAGCACCGCAAGGACCCCGCTTTATGGCACGGATATTGATCACAGCTGGACCGACCTATGAACCGATTGATGCGGTCCGATTCATCGGGAATCGCTCATCTGGGAAGCTGGGATCGAACCTCGCGGATCGTGCTCATGAACTCGGATGGGAAGTCAGACTGCTGCTGGGACCCAACGCGCAGGTTCCTGATTCGCAAGGGATTGAGGTTGTTCGGTTCCAATCCTGCCAAGATCTTCAGGATGCTCTTGCAGAGCATCTTGATTGGTGTGACTGTCTCGTCATGGCGGCTGCTGTCGCGGATTATCGTCCGAAACCTGACGAAGTGGACACGGATTGCAAGCGTCGGCGCACAGGGGATGATGTGAGCATCGCGCTCGAATCAACTCCGGATCTGCTCGCGGGATGCTCTGCGAACGCTCGCGAGGACCAGTTGTTGGTGGGATTTGCGCTTGAGCCTTTGGATCGCTTGGAGTCCTCCGCTCTCCGGAAGCTGGAGAAGAAGAATATTGATCTGATTGTTGCCAATCCGCTCGAGACGATGGACTCGAACGCGATTGATGCTCGATTGATCGGGAACGAAAGCCGCGGGCTTTCATTTGATGAGAACACTGGTGGCCCGATCAGCAAGGAAGACTTCGCGTCTTGGTTGCTTGGTCACCTTGATGCGCTTGTTTCGCAGCGTTGCGACAGCATGCACTCTTGCACGGAGTCGAACTGACATGTCAAACTTTGATTCACGCCCTGGCGGCGGACGCCCTTCGTTTGGTGGAAATCGTGGGCAAAGCCGACCTCAGCAAGGCGGCGGTTTTGGCGGCGGTGGTCGCGGCGGAAACTTCAGCGGCGGCGGTGGCGGTCAGGGTGGACGAGGGGGACCTCCTCGATCAGGACCTCCAGGAGGACGCGGCGGACCACCTCGCGGGAACTTCGGAGGTGGACAACGCGGCGGACCTCCACAGTTTGGCGGCGATCGCGGCGGACGCTTTGATCGTCCCGATGAACGCGAAGCAAAGATGCCTACACCTCCCAAGGCGAAGGTCGTCATGAAGGAAGACGCGGTCTGCGTGGTCGATAAACCAGCGGGTCTCCCGATCCGAGGCGAAGACCACAACACGCTCCGTGAATCGGTCTGGCAGCTCGCGTTTGTACGCCGCGAGAAAATGCGTCCGGCTCACGAAATCGACACGCTCGCATCGGGTGCTGTCCTGCTCGTTCGTACTCGCGACGAGACCGAGACTCCGCGTCAGATGACGCGACCTGAAACCAACTACCTCTGCGTGGTCGAAGGCGTCTTCGATGAAGATATCCGCAAAACCGGATCCTCAATCAACGGCAAGGTCGTCGGGAGCACCAGCACTGGCGCCAATCCGGTCACGCACTTCCGTGTGCTCGAATCGGGGAACGGCTTGTCGCTCTTGCAGGTCCGTGCTCGTCCTGATCTGGATGGACAGATCCGTCAGCACCTTGCAAGCGCAGGACATCCCATCATCGGCGACAAGGACTTTGGCGCGACTCGTGACGATGTCTACCGCTTAGCGATGCACGCGTATGAGGTCCGCTATGAAGATCCGGACACGGAAAAAGTGTCACGCGTGCGCGTCCCTGCGCCTCGATCCTTCTGGAGTGTGATGGGTGTTGAGCCCGCTCCGATGATGGCGAGCGAGGAAGCTGAACTTCCCAAGGATGCAGAAGACGAAGGCTGGGATCGTGTCGCTGGATGGTACGACAATCTGCTTTCGGTCAAGGGATCGGATCATCACGAGAATCTCGTACTGCCGGGCGTAGAACGGCTGATCGAGCTGCAACCAGGTCAGCGAATCCTTGATATCGCGTGCGGGCAGGGTCTCGTTTCGAGACACCTGATTGCAAGTCAGCCTGGAGCGACGGCGTTTGGTGTGGATCTTTCTGAGCGGCTCATCGAGCGTGCTCACGGGCAATCACCTGAGTCGATCTCGTATGCCGTGGGAGATGCTCGCAAGCTCGGCGATGTGGATATGGGTGACGAGCTGTTCGATTCAGCGGTCTGCGTGCTCGCGCTGATGAACATTGATTCGATCGACGATGTGTTCGCTGGCGCGATGGAGCGATTGAAGCCGGGGGGACAGATGGTCAGTGTCATCATCCACCCTGCGTTCCGGAATCCCGGCGCTACGGCGTGGGGATGGATCCTCGATGAACGGACACGGCAACCAACCCAGTTCCGTCGTGTGGATCGGTACATGAGCGAGAAGACGACTGATATCGTCATGAATCCGGGACAGGTCAGCTCGGGTGCTCAAGCGATCAAGACGCAGACCCACCATCGTCCGATGAGTTCCTATATCAACTCGATGGCAAAAGCCGGCTTTATGATCGATGCCGTTGAGGAATGGTCGAGCAAGCGGGTCAGCGAGCCTGGTCCTCGCGCGGACGCCGAGAACACGGCTCGCGTGGAGATCCCGATGTTCATGGCAATCCGGGCCGTGAAATCGATGTGAAGAACCGGGTTTAGTTCTGGATTCATTTCTGGATAGAGTTCTGGGCCGATGACCAGTTGCTTATGCGAGTTTGGGGTCTAGAATGTCCCCACTTGCGGGTGTAGCTCAATGGTAGAGCGTCAGCCTTCCAAGCTGAATGTTGACGGTTCGAGTCCGTTCACCCGCTTTGGTTTATCCAAGAAAGACCCGCTGATTCAGCGGGTTTTTTCGTGTCTTATTGTGTTCTGAGTTCCTCGATCGCATGCTTGAGCTTCGCGTGGAGGTCTTTGTCTTGGCCGTTTGCGTCAGCGATGCGTGCGTTTCCGAAGTCGTACGCCTCGAATGGGCCTTGCATGCGGAGGGTGGGGTCTTCGGTGTCGTATCGCGGCACGCAGTGGCCGTGGAGTTCGGGGACTTGGTTGCAGAGGACGAGGTAATTGATCCGGTTGGATCCGGTGACTTGCATGATCGCGTCGCCGAGGAGGACGAGGTCGCTGAAGAACTGGGCGCGGTCTGCTGTGCTCAGATCGTTGGGTGATGGGACGACGGTCTTTGGGAGGAGCATGCAGCAGCCGTTGATGGGATCGGGCTGGTACTTGCCGAGGATCGCGTATCCTGAGGGGAGTTCGGCGATGAGTTCGGGGTCGTTGCCGGCTTTGATGCGTTCGACTCGGTTAGAGATGGGTCCGCTCATAGCATGCCTTTCAGATATTGGCCCGTGTAGCTTGATTTGACTTTCGCGACTTGTTCTGGCGTTCCTGTTGCGAGGAGGGTGCCGCCTTTGTCGCCGCCTTCTGGGCCGAGGTCGATGATCCAGTCGGCGCACTTGATGACATCGAGGTTGTGCTCAATCACGATCAGGGTGTTTCCAGCGTCGGCAAGTCGGTTGAGGACGGAGATCAGTTTGTTGATGTCCTCGAAGTGGAGCCCGGTTGTTGGTTCGTCGAGGATGTAGAGGGTGTGCTCGGAGCTTGGGGTGCCGTCGTGTTTGGTGCCTTTGCCAAGCTCGGTTGCGAGTTTGACGCGTTGGGCTTCGCCTCCAGACAAAGTGGTCGAGGGTTGTCCGAGCGTGATGTAGTCGAGTCCGACATCGCGGAGGCAGGTGGTGAAGCGGAGGATTTTGGGATGGTTCTCGAAGAAACTGCACGCATCTTCGACGGTCATCGCGAGGACATCGGCGATGTTCTTGCCTTTGTACAGCACCTCGAGCGTTTCGCGGTTGTAGCGTTTGCCCTTGCAGACCTCGCACTCGACGAAGACATCGGGGAGGAAATGCATCTCGATCTTCTTCATCCCTTGACCAGCACACGCTTCGCAGCGTCCCCCACCCTTGTTGGACGCGACATTGAAGGAGAATCGTCCGGGTTTATATCCACGGATTTTGGACTCTTTGGTCGCCGTGAAGACCTTGCGGATCTCGTCGAAGATCCCGGTATAGGTCGCGGGGTTGGAGCGCGGCGTGCGACCGATCGGGGATTGATCCACCTCGATGATGCGGTCGATGTGCTGGAGGCCGTTGATCCGGGAGTGCTCTCCGGGCTTCTGCTTGGATCCCATCACATGTTGTTTGACGGCTTTGAGGAGGATCTGGTTGACGAGCGTGGACTTCCCTGATCCAGAGACTCCTGTGACGCAGACCATGCCGTCGAGCGGGAAAGGGACATCGATGTTCTTGAGGTTGTTGTGCTTGGCGCCCTTGACGGTCATCGCTTTTTTGATATTGACCGGCCGACGCTCTTTGGGGACTTCGATTTTTTTGCGTCCAGAGAGGTAGTCTCCGGTCAGCGATCCCTTGGTTGAGGTGATGTCTTTGATGGTTCCCTGCGCGACGACGGTTCCGCCGTGGACTCCTGGACCTGGTCCGATGTCGATGATGTGATCCGCGGCTCGGATGGTGTCCTCGTCGTGCTCAACCACGAGCACCGTGTTCCCGATGTCCGTCAGGTGGCGGAGGGTGGTGATCAGTCGATCATTGTCGCGTTGGTGGAGACCGATGGTGGGTTCGTCGAGGACATAGCAGGCCCCTACCAACCCTGAACCGACTTGAGTCGCAAGGCGGATGCGTTGGGCTTCACCGCCGGACAGGGTTGCGGTGCGTCGGTCGAGGGAGAGGTAATCGAGTCCGACGGATTCGAGGAAGCGGAGGCGGTTGGTGATTTCTCTCAAGATCGCTTCAGCGATATGAGCGTGTTCTTTGGAGAGTTTGAGGTTGTCGATGTAGGTGATCGCGTCGGTGATGTTGAGGCGGGAAAGTTCGGAGATGTTGAGGATGGAGCCGTCGTTGGTTGGACGGCCGATGACATTGCCCGATCCTGCTTTGGACATGTCCGCTTTGTGTGTGGACTCGATCGTGACATGGAGGGAGTCGATCTTTAAGCGATCGCCGCAGCAGCTTCGGCAGGTGACTTCTTGCTGGAACTGGTGGAGGTGGTCTTTGACCCAGCTGGATTCGGTTTTGTGGAACCAGTTGTGGAGCATGGGGTAGACGCCGTCCCATTGCTTTCGGTACTTGGTTTTGCCTTTGAGATGAGTGTTCGCGTAGTCGGTGCCGTGCATGAGGAGGTTGTAGAGGTCCTCGGACATCGCGCTGAGGTGCATGGATTGGGGGATGTCGAACGCTCGGCAGAACTTGCGGAGCATGCGCGGATAGATCATCCCGCCGGGACCGTTTTTCTTCCAAGGCTGGATCGCGTTGTTGAGGATCGCGACATCTTTGTTGGGGACGACCAGCTCTTCTGCGAACTCAAGGATGACACCAAGTCCGTGACACTCTGGACATGCGCCGAAGGGAGAGTTGAACGAGAACACACGAGGCGAAAGCTCGGCGAGGGAGATTTCTGGATTGTCTGGATCAGAGAAATGCTCGCTGAAAGCGTGGTCGGTCCAGAGTGTTTTGTCATCCGCATCGTTGACGGCGATGATGACCGAGCCCTCTGCTAATCTCAGTGCGGCTTCGATGGATTCGACCAACCGCTGTCGAGCGTCGTCCTTGATGACGATGCGATCGACGACTGCGTCAATTGAATGTTTTTTGTGTCGATGGAGTTTGAGGGGATTCTCCGTGTCTTCTTTGAGTGCTTCGCGGAGGTCGGTGATGTCGCCGTTGACTCTTGCACGCGTCCATCCTTGCTTGACGAACTCTTCGAGGGTGTCCTTGTGGAATCCTTTTTTCGCGCGGACGACTGGCGCGAGGACCATGAGTCTTGTGCCGTCTCCGAACTCCATAACATGATCGACGATCTGGGTCGCGGAGGAGGATTCGATCGGACGACCTGAGCGAGAGGTGACGGTGCCGTCTTTTTTGGTTTTGGTGGGCGCCCATGAGCGTGGGGTGCCGCAGCGAGCGAAGAGGAGACGGAGGTAGTCGTAGATCTCAGTCGTTGTTGCGACGGTCGAGCGTGGGTTGTGCGATGCGCTGCGTTGCTCGATCGCGATGGTTGGGGGAATGCCTTCGATTTCTTCGATGTCTGGTTTTTTGAGTTGGTCGAGGAACTGACGCGCGTACGCGGAGAGCGACTCCATGTACTTGCGTTGGCCTTCTGCGAAGATCGTGTCGAACGCGAGGGAGGATTTCCCAGAACCAGAGAGACCTGTGATGATGACGAGTTGATCGCGTGGGATGTCGATGTCGAGGGATTTGAGGTTGTGCTCTTTGGCGCCACGGATGCGGATGCACTTGTTGGGATCGACGAGCGGCTTCTTGGTCTTTGGGGATGATTTCGGAGAGACCGCGCGGGCTGTTTTTTTCTTGACAGTCTTCTTTTTGGTCGTTTTTTTCGTCTGCTTCGCGGCTGAACTCACGGGGTGGTTCCGTCCACGGCAGGGGTTTGCTGTTGTGATTCGACCTGCTGTGCAGCTTCCGCTTCAGCGAGACGGGCTTCGCTTCGGCTCTTTTGCAGCATGAACACGCCGAGGAGGAAGAATCCGATCGCGAGACCGGTCACATAGGCACCGAGCTTTGTGCGAAAGCTACTCGGAGTTGAGTTGGGGTTGTTGATGTATGCCATAGACGCAAACTGTATCCGTATACCCGATCAAACCCCACCCCGGTTTCAAAAAACTCGGGTAGGTTGATAGGAAGTTTGAGTCAGTCTCTGGAAGAGGAAGCTCGAGTTCGGCTCTATGGACAGCCTTGGATCATGAGTCTGAGGAACGCGGAGATGTCGAAGAAATCGAGCACGCCGTCACCGGTCAGATCACCTTCACAGGTGCTCATTTGGATCATCAGTCCTGCTTGATCTGCGCCGAAATCGGTGGCTGCAGCGTAAAGACCTCTCGGATCGTTGCTGTCGGAAATGTGCCAGAGATCGGTCCTGACCCACCCTCTTGAATCCGCAGTGAGTCCATCAAGATCGTCAGCGGCGATCGCAAGCTGTGCTCGGATTTGATCAACTTTTTCTGGTGTTCTACCGATGGCTCCGAGTTCTCCAGGGCGATCATGGTTCCAATCAACAAGAGTGATCACGACATCAAACTTTCCATAGCGACCTCGCAAAGAATCGATCATCCATATGAGTGCATCGGAATAGCCTGCTATGTGTCTAGCCGTACCACCTGTATCACCTTCTCCTTGGAACCAGAAAAAGCCTTCTACAGTGACTGTGTGCCCCTCGAGTTCCAGTTGGGCGATGCGTTGCTGGAGTTCTGAGGAGCCGTCTGATGCCCAGAAGCCTTCATTGTAAAACCCCGCGGGGGAATAGTTACCAGTCTGAATCCCGTTGACCCATCCGGAGAACCAAGAACCGCTCTTGTGTTGGTTATAGACCACGACATTTTCCCAGCGACCAGATGCGCGGAGTCCGGATTCAATCCCGATTGCATACTCTGGGCGAGCATTGGATTGGCCTGCAACGACAAAGAGGCTGATTTCATCGGATACTGCTGAACTGGAGCACACCACCAATGTGAGCAAGGCAATGAGAGCCAATTGAACGCGACTGGAAACAAAATCACTGCAAGGCATCTCAATTCTCCTAACTAAACACAAACTTTCACGCGCACACAAGCGATCCAGGGACATAAGCATACTCGAAATTCGCGATATAAAGCAACCAAATAATGCTTACTCGCTTGGTTATTGACCACTGGGAGTAGGGATATCAACCAAATCATTCAGGGGTGTGTGAAACTGAATCGCCCTTGAGCCAAGTTTGCGGTATATCATTACAGGCTGGGCACGGAGCGCCTTGATCCTTGAAACCAATGAACTTCTAAGCCAAGGCCGGCTGGATACACGCTGAATCATCAGCGCACACTCTCCACCCAATGCATCGATCAACAACTTCAAAACTGAATGTAGGCAGTAGCCGTGTACGCACTCACAGTATTCTCGAGAGCGCTGCTTGGCTTGCTGGTTTGACGCTTGTAGTGACCAGCGCGATCTGGACAAAGCAAACCGGTGCACTCCCGGCTCTCGTGGGTGTAGATCAATCGGCACAGCGCGAAGCAGCACGGCTGATCGAGATCCGGAATGCGGAAGCGCCTCAGATCGTTTCGACTCCAACTCCTGTTCAAACCGTTGCTTCTGAGAACACTGAAGCGAGCGAGGAACTGGTCCGCGAAGTTGTCGCTCACCAAGACGAACCTATCGAAACTGAGCCTGAGATCGATCCAACGCATCGTTGGTTCGACGGCAAGCTCGTGCGTCCTGCTCGCGTGATCTACATGACGGTGACGGGGTACTCTCCTGATGCTCGTTCATGCGGGATCTATGCGGACGGCAAGACCGCGACGATGAACTCGGTGTGGACCAACGGCATGAAGCTCGTCGCTGCGGATCCGAAGGTGCTTCCCTACTGGTCGATGGTCTCGGTTCCGGGATACGCGTCCGATGAGATCGTCCCGGTCCTCGACTGCGGCGGAGCGATCAAAGGAAACCGCTTGGATCTGCTGTACCCGACCCATCGCATCGCGCGTCAATGGGGTGTTCGGCAGGTGCCTGTGACGGTCTGGGAGTATGTTGAGACTGAGAGCGATGAGCAACTCTCATCGATCGATTAATTTCCTGTCTGATTCCCTTCCACTCATTTCACACACGCGAAGATGGCCCTCCTAGAGTGGGTTCATATGATGTTTTCGCTGAATACCAACTCGATCCGCAGTGTCCTCAAACGACGAGGAGCACGAGCATTGACTCCTGTGGATCTCCCCAAATATACGATGGATCAGTTCGGGTTGAGAGCGATCAACTACTCGACTGACCAGCTTGTCGGACTCACGCCGAAGGATCTTGAACTGATCCGTGTTTCGGGTGATCGGATCGGTTGCTCGTGTCTGCTGCTGAGTCAGACCGATGCGCTCCCGCTCGGCGATACCAAGGGCACGAAAGCACTCGAAGGGATCGAGCGGATGCAGCGTGTGGTGAAAGCCGCGTCGCTGATGGGGTGCAATGCTGTTTCGTTGTCGATCAAGTCGAAGGACTCGGACGAAGCGTTTGAGCAAGCTGTAGAGAGCATGAAGGACATACTTGAATCCGCAGATCGCGCGGAGATCAATGTGTTGATCGAGCCTGCTCCTGGATTGACAGAAGATCCTGAGCGTTTGACAGATCTGCTCAAGGGGATCGGTGGATTCCGGATCGGGACGATGCCTGACTTTGCGACGGCTGCCGGGACTGGTGATCCTGTTGGATACCTCAAGAAGCTGACGCCGTACGCTTCGGTGATCAACGCATCAACGCTTGGATTTACACTCGCAGAGCCTGCAGCGAGCGTGGGTGGTCAAGAAGCTCCTGAACAAGCTGCACAGGAAGACGCACCTGCTGAGGACGCTGCGGATGACGCATTGCCACTCAGTGGTTTGGAAGCACTTGCTGCAGAACTTGAGGGGATGATGATGGAGGAGGACCCCATCCCTGTGCATGTGGGATACGACCTTCCAGCACTCGTCGGAGCGATCGCGGCAGTCGGGTTTGACGGAGCGGTCTCGATCGATTATCGTGGAGATGATGATGAGTCGCTCGGGGTTATTCACTCGAAAGAAGCAATCGAAGACGCTCTCGCGGCTCTCAAAGATTGAGATGATCGCACGAATCGTCTATGGTTCTGTACTGGTTCAGGGCAGTTTCAATGTCCGTTTCACTGACTTCTAGATTCGCAAGTGAGGATATCGTGAGCAGAACGCACAGCCAAGCACTGCAATCGCTCGCTGCGAAGGAACTGATTATTCCGCAAGGGACCCCTGAAGCCGTGCCTGCAAACACCCCAATCATCATCACGATCGACGGACCTGCAGGGACCGGAAAATCGACCGTTGCTCGGATGCTCGCAAAGCGACTCGGACTGGACTTCCTCGATACCGGCGCGATGTACCGAGCCGCGGCCGCGATCATGCTTGATAGCCAGTACGACAAGGATCAGGTTGGCGAGTTGGTCAGTAAGGTCATCGGCGCGGACCTCCACTTCGATTGGTCTGAGGACCCTCCCACGATTCTCGCATGGAACACCCCGATCGATCATCGGATCCGCTCTCAAGAAGTGACCGATATGGTCTCCTTTGTTGCGACGCTTTCTGAGCTGCGCCAGCACATGGTCCGCAAGCAGCGGATCATCTTCGCTCAGCATCCGCATCTGGTCACAGAAGGACGCGATCAAGGGTCGGTGGTTTTCCCAGACGCAGCGGTCAAGTTCTATCTTGATGCTGATCCCGAGATCAGAGCTCAGCGCCGTATTGATCAGCTCGGGATTGATCCAGAAACCATGACACTCGAAGCGATGTGCGAACGGATTGTTGAGCGTGATCGGATTGATTCATCACGCAAGGATGGTCCTTTGGTGTGTCCTGATGACGCGATCCGTGTGGACACATCGACGCTGAGCATTGATGATGTGGTTGATCTGATGTATGACCGGACGATGGCTGTTGTTGCTGATCTGCCGGAGATTGATTCGTAGCATGCTGGCTCGATTCCGTCGTAAGCATCCCGGATCTTCGCTGCTGCACATCGCGTTCTTTAACATCTGCAGGAAGTGCTTCCACGCACTCTTTATTATCGTCTATCGCAGGCGATGCGTCGGTCTTGACCGGGTCCCTCGCACTGGAGGGGTGCTGATGGTTGCGAATCACCAGTCCTTTCTGGACCCTCCGTTCATTGGGGGCTGCTTGAGTACTCGCGATACTGACTTTCTCGCTCGTGGCGGGTTATTCAAGTTCAAACCCTTCGCGTGGATCATCTCGACGCTCAATGCGACCCCGATCAAGCAGGGAGCGGGAGACTCGGGCGCGATGAAAGAAACCATCAAAAGGCTCAACGAGGGCAAGGCGATGGTGGTCTTCCCTGAAGGGTCCAGGACTCCTGACGGCGAGCTTAAGCCGTTCGCTCGTGGGATCTCTGTGTTGATCAAACGCGCCGATTGTGTTGTGGTTCCTGTCGGGATCGCGGGGGTCTTTGATGTTTGGCCTCGTCATAAGAAACTCCCGAGGTTATTTACTCGACCGGTCGCGATCGTTTATGGCGAACCGATCAGCAGCAACGAACTCATGGCTGACGGCGCGGATAACGCGATCGAATCGCTCCACCAACAAGTCAGTAATCTCGTCGAGCAGGCTGAATCACTCAGGTAGGTTGAATGCATGAAAAACCGCCGCTCAAGCGAGCGGCGGTTCGGGATATTCAGATCAATTTTAGGGATCAACCACCCAAGAGGTCAGCGATCTCGTCGTCGACTGGGTTTGAAGCACGATCGTCCTTCGGTCCCTTGGATTTCTTCTTGGACTTCGCGTCGTCGTCCTTGTCCTCGGAATCCTCTTTCGCAGCGATCGCTGCGTTCTGCGCAGCAACCTCGGCTTCGAGCTTCGCGAGATCTTCCTCGGCTTCCTTGCCCTCTTGAGCAAGCTTTGCTTTGTAGGATTCGATCTTTGCTTTGTCTGGTCCGAGCACGACGGTGATCGAGCGACCTGCTGTACGCGGCGCCATCTCGATCTTGGCGACATCGCTCAGGTCTTGACAGATCTGGAAGAGTCGTTCTTCGCCGAGCTGCTTGTGCATCATCTCGCGGCCGCGGAAACGCTGGGTGATCGAGACCTTGTGTCCTGCGATGAGGAATCGGCGGGACTGGTCGACGCGGATCTGGACATCGTGCGGATCGATCTTGATGGATCGTCCGAGACGGATTTCCTTCATCTCAGCGCCGGATGATTTGGATTTGGACTCGCGTTTGGAGAGTTCGTATTTGTACTTGCCGTAGTCCATGATCTTGCACACGGGCGGGCGTGAGTCAGCGACGACCTCAACGAGGTCGAGGCCGGCTTGCTGGGCCATGCGCATTGCGTCGGGAGTCTCAACGACTCCGAGTTGTTCGCCGTCCTCTCCGATCAAGCGGATCGGGGACAGGCGGATCATGTGATTGATACGGGTCCGTGTGACTGGACCTTGTTGGCGGAAGAAGCGTCTGCGAGCGATGTCAAATCTCCTGGTATGGCTTAACTTATGGCATGAGCGACCTGCTCATCCCGACCCTCTTCTGGAGGGCACTTGTGTATTGAACCGTCTTGCGGAGCATAAAGCAAGCCGATAGTGTCTATATCGGACGAATCCTCACACGATTCCAGTCTTTCATGAAGCCGGGGCACTCATGAGGTCACGGACCGAGGAGCGATTCAGACGGATCGCTGACGGCGCGGCCGCGAGCAAGGTCAGGACCAGAGCAGCGATCCAGGACGCGATGATCGGGAGCATCGGGGGAGGACGGAAGCTCAGGTCGATCCCAACGATTGCACGATTGATGTGCTGACCTCCCCACGCGGCTTGGAAGCCGAGCAGCGTTCCTAGGACACACGCGGAGAGTCCGATGATGAGGGCTTGGGCGCAGATGAGCCGGACGACCTGGCCTCGCGATGCTCCGACTGCTCTCAGGACTCCGAGTTCGTACTTGCGGGCGCTGACCTCCGCGACGATGAGGTTCGCGACTCCGAAACACGCGACGAGCATCGCTCCCAGCGCAACCGTCGAAACCACGACGAACGAGGACGCGAAGACGGCTTCGATCTGGGATCGGATGCGTGCGCCTGATCCGACATTGAGGACCCCCGATCCGATCAACGCTTTCTCGATCGCCTCGATCGCTTCCTTCGGGGGGACTGAATCGTCGAGGTCCATTTGGATAAGCATCGGTTCGCGGATTCCGAAATGCTGGATCATGTCTTGGCGCGATCCGAAGACCGAACTCACGGCTTGCTGGACCATGCTTTCTCCAAGATCAAAGTACTGGGAGACGAGTTCAAGACCGGGAGTGGTTACAACGCCGACGATGTCGAATGAGTGTTCTTGTCCGCTCGAATCTCTGCAGGTGAAGGTGTCCCCCACTCCGATCCCTTTGGCGACAAGGAACTCGCGTGCGACGATGACGCTCCCGCCTTCTTGGAGTTTGGCGAGCGCGGTTTCTGGGTCGCCTTGGATGAACTCGACATGGACCATGTCGAAGAACGCTTCGGGTTCGAATCCGAAGTAGTTGGTTTTGTAGGACTGGAGAGCCGTGACTCCGAACGCGTCGGTCTCGACGGCGAGCATGTTGATCGCGCAGGTCTTCTCGACGACATCGAGGTTGTTGAGGATATCAATCGCGTCCTCGTTCATTGGGAGTCCATACGCGAACGCGTCTGGGAACTGGATTTGGTTGATCCAATCGCGCATTGCTGCTGAGCCGTTGGTCCAGATCGCGATGAGGAGGGCGAGTCCGGTCATGAGAGCGCCGGCGGTGAAGCCGTGTCGATAGGGAGTCGCTCGCACAGTTCGTGTCAGGAGCGATTCGGGAAGTTTGAAGAGCTTTGAGATTGGTGTGCCGATGACGCGGACGACGATGACGACGACCGCCGCGGATGCGAGGAAGTATCCGAAGAACATCGAGGGGAGTCCGAGGGTGACATATGCCCAGAAGAAGGTCTGCCCTTTCAATCCTGAGAGGACGATCGCGATCATGAGTCCGATGCCGAGGAATCCGATGAGGGTGATCCTTCCGATCTGTGCAGGTTTGGAGGGTTTGGACTGCTGGGTCATCGCTTCGATCGGCGACAGCGTCGCGGCTCTCCATGCGGGCCAGAGCGCACCGATGAGTCCTGCGCCGAGCGCTCCGATGAGCGTAAGCGCAAGATTCAGCTCAGGGACAACAAGTCCAGCCGGGAGTTGTTGATGGAAGACCTGCACGAGGATCCACGCGAGGAAGATCCCGAGCGGGATCCCGGCGAGTGCACCGAATCCTGAGACGGTTAAGCCGACGAGGAGTTGCGCGATACCCAGTTGATGACGATGCGCTCCGATACAGCGCAGGACTCCCAGCATGCGTTGTTGCTCTGCGACTCCGGTCGTGAGTCCGGTCGCGATGATGAATGCGGCGGAGATCAGGGTGATGACGGTGATGAGCATGAATCCGAGCTGTGCGGATGCGAGGTTCTGTTCCACACCTGCGGTGATGCGTCCGGTGGTTTGGACGATCGCTCGTCCGGGATACGCGTTTTCGTGCTGCGCAACGAACGCGAGTGGATCGACGCCTTCGATGAGTTTGACTTCGAGGTCGGTGATCTGGCCTTTGTTGCGAGCCATGGAATCGAGGGTCGCGAGGGTGGTGTAAGCCATCGGTCGTCCGCCCATTGGTGGGGCTTTCGCGATGCCGACGATGGTGAGATCGAGGTTGGATCGGAGCAAGCGAGCGAACTCGACGGTCTCACCGACACGGACCCCGACGCTTGTGTTCAGCGTGTCGGCTTCTTGCTTGGTTTCCGCAGAGAGTCCGGTGAAGAGGGGATCGCTGCTGAGGTACGCAATCGGATCATCAAGCACACGCGTGGCGATGGGTTGCGCGAGATCGTTTGTGTATGTCCAACTCAATCGCTGCGCGACGCGTGCGTCGATGAGGATCTCGTTGTCGTTTTTTGGGTAGCGTCCGGTGAGCAGTTCTACCGGGCGCGCGTCGAACTCGGATGCGGGATCAATGCCGTTGACGAAGACGCTGGTGAGGTAGCCTTGGTCCTGAACCTTGTGTGCCCCTTCGGGGTTCTCGGGATCGATTGGCTGCGCGGTTGGGAGCGTCGCGAGCAGGGACTGGGTCTGCTGGAGTCTCGGGAGGACGGACTCGACCCCTTCCCAAGTGCTGACGGTTTCGGCGACGGATGCAGGCATCGTGGAGCCTTTGATCGCGACGACGCGGACCTCGGCGAGTCCGACCTGGGTGTCGATTTGTTGTCTGAAGGACGCGTTGATGGATCCCATCACGCACGCGACGGCGCTGATGAGGACCACCGACATGCACACGGCGGCCGAGAGCAGGACGAGACGGCTCGGCCTACCCAAGCAGATGCTGCGTGCGAGTCGCCAGAGTGCCTGCATCGAGCCCCCCTTCCTCGGCGGTGTCGATCACACCCTTGACCAACCCATCCCCCATCACAAACACACGCTCGCAATAACTCGCGGCTTCCGGTTCGTGTGTCACCATCAACACGGTCACTTCTTGTTCTGATGCGATCTCGCGGAGGACTTGCCAAACGAGAGCGCTCGACGCGGAATCAAGATTCCCCGTTGGTTCGTCGGCAAACACGACCGGTGGTTTATAGAGCAGCGCTCGCGCGATCGCGACGCGTTGCTGTTCTCCCCCAGAGAGGGCTTGGGGTCTATGCGTCGTTCGATCGCTGAGTCCGAGTCGGTCGAGGAGTTCGAGAGCTCGTGCTCTGAGCGCACCGGTTGAGTCTCCGGCGAGGAGTCCTGGGAGGAGCGTGTTCTCGAGCGCGGACATTGTTGGGATGAGGTTGAAGGCTTGGAAGATCACGCCGATCGAGGTTCTTCGGAACTGGGTTGCTTGTCGTTCAGTGAGTAGATCGACGCGCTTGCCGGAGACGGTGACTTCTCCGGAATCTGATGGATCCATCGCAGCGAGGATGTGCAAGAGCGTCGATTTCCCGGATCCTGATCGTCCCATCACGGCGTAGAAGCCGGGATCTTGGATGTCAAGATCCACGCCTCGGAGTGCTTGGACACTCCGAGCGCCTGCAGGGTAACTCTTCTTGACATCAACGCATCGGATCATGTCAGAGTATTGGGGAGTACTTCGCTTGAGTTGCGAAGATCGGACAGATGAGGTACGAATCGTTCAACTGATCGATTCGGTGTACGCATCCGCGTCCATCGCGTCGCCGAGGGTGCCTTGGTCAGTGACTTTGACCTTGACGAGCCAAGCATCTCCGAATGGGTCGGAGTTGAGCATTTCGGGGTTGGACTCGAGTGCTTCGTTGACTTCGATGATCTCTCCGCCGGCTGGGGTGTAGACATCGGAGGAGGTTTTGACGGATTCGACTTCGCCGACCGAGTCGCCTGGGGAGACTTCAGTACCGACGGGCTGCATTTCTGCGAAGGTGACATCCGTGAGCTGATCGACCGCATAGGTGGTGAGTCCGATGGTGAGGACATCGCCGTCCACTTTGAGCCATTCGTGGGTTTCGGTGTAGGTGCGATCAGATGGGTTGGACATGGGTGGGTTCCTCGTGGATTGGGGTGGCTGGAGTCTAAGAACGGTTCTCTGGAGAGGCAACTCAGGATGGTCAGGAGGCCGCTGAGATTTCAGATCGGAGCCTTGATCTGAGAAGTGTCTCAATAGGGGTGAATTCCGGTGGTCGAGCGTGCAATGGAGGGTGAAATGCGATATGATTGTCTGAACCGGCGGGCGGAGCCCAGACCAAGCCGGGGCGACATGTTGATGTGTTTTTGAAACACACGGGCGATGTGTTGCCAGCCAGCACGGAGGTTGCGCTGACCATGACGACGATGACTACACAGACTGATCCTGCGCCGCAAGTGCAGCCCCCCGCTCCTATTACAGCTGAGACCACCCAAGGTCTCCCGAAGCAAACTGGTCTCGCGCTGACCAAGCTCACGCTGTCTGGTTTCAAGAGCTTCGCGGACAAGACCACCTTTACATTCGATGATCCGATCACCGGCATTGTCGGTCCCAATGGCTGCGGCAAGTCCAATGTCGTTGATGCGATTAAATGGGTGCTGGGAGAACGCTCCTCCAAGTCGCTCCGCGGCAAGGAGATGATCGACTGCATCTTTGCGGGATCATCCGTCCGCAAACCCGCCGGGATGGCGGCGGTCACGCTGAGCTTCGACAATCCCAAGTCCGCACTCATGATTGCAGAGCAAGCGGGACAGGCGACTGATGAATCGCACGAGGTCGAGGTAGACGAGGTTGAGGTCGAGTCACAAGAAGTTGTTGAGTCCGAAAACGCTGTCGAAGCCCAAGCTCCTGAAGCTGAAGAAGCCGAACAGCATCCTGAGCATGACGAGTTGATCTCTGATGAGGATGCGGACCGTGCCGCGAGTGAGGGTGAGAGCGAGGCGGCATCGATTATCACCGAGCGTCGTCGGATCGCTCGACCGCTCCCGATCGATGCGGATCAGGTTGAGGTCCAGCGTCGTTTGTATCGCGATGGACGCAGCCAGTACCTCATCAACGGCAAGATCGCTCGACTCAAAGACATCCGTGACCTGTTCCTCGATACCGGGATTGGTGCGGATGCATACTCGATCATCGAGCAGGGGAAGGTTGACCGGATGCTCCTCGCGTCTCCGATGGAGCGCCGGGTGATCTTTGAGGAAGCCGCGGGGATTGCGAAGTATCGTCAGCGTCGTGTGGAAGCGCAGCGCAAGCTTGACAAAGCGGAGTCCAATCTTGCGGTGACTCGTGAGCAGCTTGATTCCACTGAGCGTCGATTGCGGATGGTCAAGGGGCAAGCCGCGAAGGCTCGTCGGTTCAAGGAACTTGATGACGAGTACCGCGCTCAGCGACTCGCGTTGAGCTTCGAGCAGTACGACGATATCCGGCGTCGTCTCGAAGGATTGACTTCTCAGATTGCGTCGCTTGAAGACGAACGGGCGCAGACGCAGGAGCAGCTTGAGCAAGCTGAGGATGCGCACAACGAAGCGAAAGAGCATCGTCTGATCGTTGGTCGCACGCTTCGCGAGACTGAGAACGCACTCACCAACGCGAAACACCAAGCGGAGTCCGCGAACCAGCGTCAAGAGATGACCCGCAAAGCGATCGAAGACGCGGCCCACCTGGTTGCGTCCGAGACCGAACGCATGAGTGCATCGGCTGAGAAGCTCATCGAGATCGATGAGCAGATCACCACCCACTCAGGTCGGCTCGAAGAACTCCAAACGAAACTTGCTGAATCCGAATCAATCCTCAAGGACACTTCTGAGCAGCGAGAGAACGCGGCCCGGACGCTCAACGAGCAGCGTCAGAAGGTCGATGAAACCCGTTCGGTCGTCGCGAGCGTTGAGCGTGAGCACGCGACCCTTACGACTCGAGTCGAGAGCGATGATCGTCGGATCGAATCGATCACTGAACGCGTGAATGAACTCCGCGATCGTTTGGGGAATCTTGAAGCAGAGATCGACCACGCGAAGCGCGAACGCGCTGGTGCGGAAGAATCGCTCCAACTTCTCGACGGGAAGATCCAGAACCACGAACGGGAACTCGCTGAACTCGATGCACGCGTCGAATCGCTCGATTCCTCGCGTGGAGATCTTGCGAAGCGTGTGAACTCGCTCGACGAAGATCGCGTCCGGCTCGAAACTCGGCACGCGACGCTTGACGAAATGGTCAAGTCGCGTGTTGGTCTTGACGACGCGGTTCGTGCCGTGCTTGAAGCACAAGAACAAGGCAATGGGTTTAGCGGCATCATCGGACCACTCGCTGAGCTGATCGAAACAACTGGTGACCAAGCGGGTCACATCGAAGCAGCGCTCGAGGACTCGCTCCAGGCGCTGGTTGTTGAGTCGGTTGATGCGATGCCGAGTGCTGAAGAGATCGCGGAACTCCCTGGACGCGTGACATTCTTGCCGCTCTCGGATCTTCAGACGGAAATCACCAGCTCTATTCCTGGTTGGTTAACCGACGCGACCAACGGGCGTGTTTCGAGACTGCGTGATGCGGTGCGTGGACGATCGGGAGATCCTCGGATTGACACACTGCTTGATCGTCTGCTTGGGAACTCGCTGCTTGTTTCGGATATCGATTCTGCGCTGTTGCTGGGAGCGGGACCGCTTGCATCGACGCCTTGCCGATTCGTGACTCGCGATGGGGTGGTTCTTGAGCCGGATGGACGCGTGGTTGCTGGTACACGATCGGGGAGCGAGTCCGAAGGGTTGCTTGGTCGTCAGAGCGAGCTCCATGAACTTGCTGAGAAGATCGAGGTCATCCGCAATGAGCTGGGTGACGCGAAGGACCATCTCGCACGCGTGGACAAAGACGCATCCGCACTCGGCGATCAACGCTCGGGTCTCCACGGCACACTCAACACACTGCGTGCGTCGCGCGTGCGGACCGAGCATTTCCACGAAAAGCACAGCGCCGAAATCGAACGGCTCGGACGCGAGATGCAGCGCGGTGTTGATGAACAGCACACGCACGCGACGCGCCTTGAAGAATCTCGCGTCCAGCGTCATGCACTGACCACCAAAGCGGGTCAGCTCGAACGCTTGCTCGAAGAACAACGCGGACAACTCGAATCGCTGCAGAGTGGTCTCGGCGAATACGAACACGCGGTCGAGCAGATCAACGAGACCGCCAACGCTGCACGCGTTGCGGTTTCGACCGCTCACGAACAGGTCCGCTCTGAAACCCGCCACCTCTCCTCGCTCACTGCGTCCAAGGATGAGATCGAGCGGAGTAATGCACAAGCGCAGACGATGATCGAACGCTCGCGTGCGAATCTTGATGAACATCGGCGCGTCGCTCAAGAAGCACACGATGAGCAGCTCAAAGCACACGCGTTGATCGAATCACTCGAAACCGCGATGCATGAGCAAGCAGAGGTTGTCCGTGTTGCTGAGGAAGCGGTCAACGAAGCGCTGCGATTGATGAGTGCTGCTCGCGATCAAGCCGAGGCATTCGGACGCGATTGGCACGCGGTTGAGTCGTCACGACGCGAGACGGAAGTCAAACGCGAAACCATCGAAGAACGCACGCTCGAGGACCTCGAGGTCGATCTTGTCATGGAGTACCCTGAGTACCGCTACATGATGGACGACGGCGGAGTTGAACGGATCGATGTGACCTCGATGGCGGCGAGTGTGCATGTGCTCAAGGGTGAGATCAAGAATCTTGGGAATGTCAACCTCAACTCGATCGAGGAAGAATCCAATCTTGCACAGCGGAACGACGAGCTGATCACACAGGTCAAGGACATTGACGAAGCTCGGATCAAGCTCGCAACGCTCATCGAGAAGCTCAATGTCGCGTCGCGTGCTCGATTCGGAGAGGTCTTTGATCGGATCAAGGACGAGTTTGGTGGACGCAACGGCATGTTCCGAAGACTCTTCGGCGGAGGTCGCGCGGAGGTCCGCTTGATGCCGCTCGTGAAGGAAGTTGACGGCGAGAAGGTCGTCACCGACGAGGTGGACCTGCTCGAATCGGGTATCGAGGTCATCGCCAAACCACCTGGGAAAGAGCCTCGCTCGATCAACCAGTTGTCTGGTGGTGAGAAGACGATGACCGCGGTCGCGATGCTGCTTGCGATCTTCCGCTCGAAACCTTCGTGTTTCTGTGTGCTCGACGAAGTCGATGCGGCACTCGACGAAGCGAATGTCGGACGCTTCTGCTCAACACTCGATCTGTTTGCGCTCCAGAGCCGGTTCATTGTCATCACGCACAACAAGCGGACGATGCAAGCAACCAATAAACTCTTCGGCGTCACGATGCAAGAACGGGGCGTCTCCAAACGCGTCGAGGTCCGCTTCGATCAGGTTGGAGAGGACGGCGAGATCGACGAGAAAGCGGTCAAGAACGCTCCAGCAGAACCAGTTGAAACTGTAGAGACCGAAGCTGCTCCTGCTGCTCAGACGGAAACATCGAAGCCATCGGGCGCGTTGCGTGCGGCGCTGGCTTCGATGCGTGAATCCGATGATGTGACCGAGGTCCAGTCGGGTTGATTACTTGGACTCGACGAGTGCTTTGAGTTTTTGGAGCCCGTCGAGCCATCCTTCTTCGAATCCTTCTGGGAAGTCGTCTGGGATCTCTCCGGACATCCGGTGGTCGATGCTGACTTTGGTCCCCCCAGTTCCCCCCTCCACTTCTTCGAAGCTGATGGTCATGTTCATGAGCGTCGCTTGAGGCATGGTGCAATCGCCTCGCATGCGGATCTTGTGATTGGGTTTGATCATCGTGATCTCACCGATGACATTGAACCCGCCGTCGGGGAGTTCGATGTAGAATCGGCCCCCCATCTTCTCCTCGCAGCGCGTCGGGGTTGTGTCCTTGGTTGCTTCTGATTCATAAAACCAGTTGTGCGGCTCATCAAACCAAGTCCGGAACACCAACTCCTTGGGAGCGTTGATCGTGATCTGGGTCTGGGATTGTGCGACGCGCGAAGGAGTGTCGAGGAACTTGGTGCTCATGGTTTCTTTCCTTTGTGTGCTGTGTGTGCTGATTCTGATTTCTGTTCAACTGTTTGTTTGAGTCGGGTTAATGATCCCGCCCAGTGATCTTCGTATGTGCTGACCCAACGCTCGTAGATCAGACGGAGCGGGACCGCGTTGAGGTGGTTCCATCGTGTTCGTCCTTCCTTGCGTGAGATCACGAGCTCCGCTTCTTCAAGCACTCCCAGATGCTTCATGACCCCGAATCGGGTCATGCTGGGGAATGCACTGACGAGCTGCGTCGTGGTCTTCGGCCCATCCTTGAGCAAATCCATGATCGCTCTTCGTGTTGGATCCGCGAGTGCTCTGAATGTCAGATCCATCTTCTCGTGCTGCGCTGTTGTGCTCGGCATCGTGCCTCCTGAATCCTCGGGTCCTTCCTGGATTCTTTAGGTGACTATACAGTCACCTTTTAGGATTTGCAAGTCCATTCCCGACAGGAAATTGATTTTTTGTAAAAACGGAGTGTGCATCCAAGTGTGGGATTTGCAGTACCATTGGGTATGAAATCATCACTCCTTGCACTCGTGCTAATACTGACACTCAGCACTCGCGCCGCCGCGGAATCTCCGATGGACACCTACACCTTTGTGTACATCGTCACAGGACCGGCGACTGAGATTGATGCCGCGACTCAGCAGGAAGCGTTCCGAGGTCATTTCTCGAACATGAAGCGGATGGCTGAAGCGGGTGATCTCTTGATTGCTGGGCCGTATTGGCAACCCAAGAGCTTTGATGATCTGCGTGGGATGTGGATCTTTGCGACCGATGATGTGGACGAAGCACGCACGCATGCTTCGACGGACCCTCCGGGTCAGCTCGGGATCTTCATATTCGAGGCGCTTCAGTTGAAGACCGATGATGCGTTGCTTGAACTCCCTCGTTTGGAAAGGGAAGACGAGGCACGCAGACTCGCGGATCCTGACATCCCAGACGAATGGGCCGGGCGAGGATACTTCTGGGCGACTGCTCCAGTCGAAAGCACGACCGAACCAGATCGGATCCAGGGCGTTGCACTGCTGGGAACTCTCGTCGGACGCGAAGGCACACGCATCGAGGATGACCATTGGCTGATGCTCGTGGATGCGACGACAGCCGAGGATGCACAAGCGGTGCTGAAGGAAGCGGGATGCGATCCCAAGCACTGGAAACTCGATGAGTGGTACGGCAGCGCGATGCCTGTGGAGCTCCCGAGCTTCCGCGAGTAGATGTGTGTGATAATGGCGCGTTTGCTCTGGATCATGCGTGCTACGATCTGATGATGCATACCGACCAAAGACCGTTCGAAGTGGTGAGTGACTTTCAGCCTGCCGGGGATCAGCCGGGGGCGATTGATGCGTTGGTTGCATCGATCAATAGCGGCGATCCGCGTTCCTGCTTGCTCGGCGCAACAGGGACAGGCAAGACCTTCACGATGGCGAATGTGATCGCTCGGACCAACAAGCCGACGCTGATCCTGTCGCACAACAAAACGCTCGCGGCCCAGCTCTACGAAGAGTTCAAAGCGTTCTTCCCGCACAACTCGGTCAACTACTTTGTCTCGTACTATGACTACTACCAGCCTGAAGCGTACATCCCGGGACGCGACATCTACATCGAGAAAGACTCCGCTCGCAACGACGATCTCGACCAGCTCCGACTCGCGGCAACAAGCAACCTGCTCCAGAGGCGCGACTGCGTTGTGGTCGCTTCTGTCTCCTGCATCTTTGGTTTGGGATCACCCAGCGCGTATTCCGAGCGTGTGTACACGCTGATGGTCGGGATGGAACTTCCCCGACGAGAGTTGTTCCTCGCGCTCAATGCGATGCGGTATGAACGAGCAGAGATCGAGTTCAAGCGCGGGTCGTACCGCTCGCGCGGAGATGCGATCGAGGTCTGGCCCGCGTATGAAAAGTTCGCGGTCCGGATCGAACTGTTTGGAGATGAGATCGAAAAGATCGAACTCATCAATCCAGTCAGCGGCGAGCTGCTCGCCGAAGAATCTCGGTATTTCTTGTTCCCGGCGGTGCACTATGTGATGCCTGAGGATCGGCTCAGTGAAGTTCTCAATAGCATCCGCGATGAGATGGATGCTCGCGTGATGGAACTTCGGCACGAAGGCAAACTCCTCGAAGCACAACGATTGCTCGCGCGAACAAAATATGACCTCGAGATGATCGAGGAGGTCGGGTACTGCCAAGGGGTCGAGAACTACTCCCGCTATATGGATGGGCGTCAACCTGGAGAGCGTCCGTTTACGCTGCTGGATTACTTTGATTATGCGCCGGGGAGCGTTGATCCGAGCAAAGTCGTCACTGAGTATGACGGGCGTGACCACGATATGGATACGCAACGGTTCGGGGTCACGCGGACCAACCTCAAGGACTGGCTCATCATCGTTGACGAATCGCATGTGACGCTCCCACAAATCAAAGCGATGTTCAACGGCGACAAGGCACGCAAAAATGTCCTCGTTGAGCATGGATTCCGACTCCCATCGTGTTTGGATAATCGTCCGCTGCGATTCGAGGAGTTTGAAGCGTTGGTCCCTCAGATGATGTTTGTGAGCGCGACACCTGGACCTTACGAACTCGAAGCGACTGGAGGCGAGATCGTCGAGCAGGTCATCCGTCCGACAGGACTCCTTGATCCAGAGATCGAAGTCCGTCCCGCGACTGGTCAGGTTCCGGACCTGATGGAGCAGTGTGAAGCCGTGGTTGAGATGGGCGGACGCGTGCTTGTGACCGCGTTGACGAAACGACTCTGCGAAGACCTGACGACTTATCTGGGCGATCAGGGGATGCGTGTCCGCTATCTGCACTCGGAGATCGAGACACTCGACAGACTCGAAATCCTGACTGCATTGAGAGCTGGCGACTTTGATATTCTGGTTGGCGTAAACCTCCTGCGAGAAGGACTGGACCTTCCGGAAGTTCAGCTGGTGTGTATTCTGGATGCCGACAAAGAAGGCTTCCTGCGCTCCGCGACCTCGCTCATCCAGCAGGTCGGACGCGCGGCTCGGAACTCCGAATCCCGCGTCATCCTCTATGCAGACCGCGTCACCAAAGGGATGGACCAAGCGATGTCCGAGACCGCTCGACGGCGCGAGAAACAAATTGCGCACAACACCGAGCACGGCATCACCCCCACCACCATCATCAAGAGCATCCGCAAGGGGATCGACTCTGAACTCAAAGCGCGACGCTCCGCTCGCTTCGCGGCGGACTCGACTGATACTCTGGTTGATGCAGAGGTACTGGTCGGGATGCTGCAAGCGGACATGATGAGCGCAGCGGAAGCAACGCAGTTTGAGCAAGCTGCGGCGCTTCGGGATCAGATGCTGCATGTCAAGGAACTGCTCGTCCAGCATGACGATGATGAGAATCCGCTCTTGATTAAACGATCCGAGATCGAAGCGATCATGAACAAGAGCTCAAAGGGATCTCCCGGCACACGCGGCAAGGGTAGACGGATGTGAGTCGCTTACCGCATCACCATCTTGATTGATGCGATCGCAAGAATGAACGCAATGATCAGCTTCAAGTGCGGGAGTTTGATTTTGTGTGCGATCCATGCGCCGCCGTATGCGCCGACGAGGGCTCCGACTCCGATTGGGACTGCGAATCCCATCGCGTCGGAGATCAGCAAATGGACCTCTTCGTTCGGTGGTGGGTAGTGGATTGATGGGAGCGTGTAGAGTTTGAGTGATGCGCCGATGATCGAGCTGATCCACATGACCCCGGCGCTTCCTGCGATCGCGTGGCGGAGCGGGAGGCCGCAGATCTGCAGGAGTGGGACGAGGAGGATGCCTCCTCCGATTCCCAGATATCCCGAGACACTGCCGACGAAGAGTCCCACGATAATCATTTTCCAGTGTGCCGGGGAGGGGGAGTCTTCTGGGTGGTCCGGGATTTTCTTGATCGAAGTCACGATGTTGTAGATGCAGTACAACCAGATGAAGCACGCGAACGCGATGATCGACCATCGACCTGGTGATTCACCTGCGAAGATCACACCCGCGGCCATGCCTGCGGTCATGGATGGGACCAGCGACATCAGCACATCTTTGCGTGCGGCTTTCTTCTTTGCGTGCATGAGCGTCGAGGACAACGCGACGATGACATTGACACACATCGCGGCGGCCATGTACACATGGTGGCGTGTTTGGGACTCGTCCTCTTGGCCGTTGATCGTGTATCCCCAGATCATTGCCATCGCGGGGAGCATGATGATCGATCCACCCAGACCTGCCAATCCGCCGACGACACCTGCGACGAGGCCGATCAACACTCGGATCAGAATATCAGTCGGGTCCATCGTCGCTCCAGATCAGGGATCGTGCCGTGGACTGTAGGACATCAAACCAAGCGGGTTGTGCTTATGCATTGACCAGACGCTGGAACTCCGGGATCGCGCGACGCATCGACGAGACATCAAACTTCGCAGGCATCTCATCAACACCCATCGCAGAAGCAACAATCTCCGCAACCCGCTCAATGAGCTGGCTCGGAGCGGTCATGCCTCCGGTGAGCTGGTCGTGATCGACCCAGCTGAGCGTGATTTCGTGCTCGGTCGTGCCTCTGGATTTCCAGGAGAGGGTGACCAGATACAACCATCCACGCGCTGTGTCATGCTCCTCGTCGATCACGATGCTGAGGGGGGCGACTGTGTTGGTGGATGGTCCGTTCATGCTTCTCTCTTCGGCTCAATTCCCGAGCGGGTTCACTCTTTTGACCACAAACGAAATGGAACTACCACCAGTTCAGAGCATCCGGGACAAATGTATGCAAAAGCATCAGCGCCCAGAACTCGATCAAGCATGCGATCAGGAGTTTGTAGCAGAGCTGAATCTTCTGGGTTGCCCACATCGGTATGCGATACTCCTTCGAGGTCTTTTTGAATGAATCGTACATGAAGAGTGCAGGAACAATCAGAATCGCAGAGAATAGTCCAACGAAAGGCATCACCAGCATCGCGAGTATGACACACACGATGGGATAGTTGAGTTTCCATCGCTTGATATACGCATCAGGCCGTAGGACGAGCGGCGTACTGCATTCAGGACACGGATCATGCTCTTTGCGATCGTGCATGTCATAGCCGCAGTGATGGCAGGTCAGTGTTGGGAGGTTCGGTTTGACATGATTAGTCTTCACGAGACTCTTGCCGCGACCAGAACAATGAACGAATCGTCGAGTTCGTCCTGCGGATCTTCGACGGGGTTGATGTACGCATTCCCCTCGTCATCGATCGCGTCGGCGAGCTTCACGTAGACCTGGACCTCCGTGAATCCCGCTTCGAGCATTGCATCGCGG
The DNA here is from genome assembly GCA_051252395.1 of Phycisphaerales bacterium. GTDB lineage: Bacteria > Planctomycetota > Phycisphaerae > Phycisphaerales > UBA1924 > UBA1924. Next base: position 807,736 of record JBPOFX010000001.1, read on the forward strand.
AGTTCGGGGACGGACCAGAGTCTCCAGTGGTAGACGAACGCGTCGTCGAACTCATCGGTGATATTCCCGGCGTGTTCGACTCTGAAATGGATGACATCGGTCACCATCCCGGTCAACGGATCCGCGTCGCGTTGTTCCCAGGTGTATCGGCAGAGCCTGCCGTCGCCCATCGGGGTCGGACGATGCACTCCGCCGAGGGTGAAGGAGCCTTCTCCGCCGTAGGTATCGCAGAGGAAGACGCCGTTGGTTTGGAGGAGTCTTGAGCGTGCTTGCTTGAGGTACGCGATCAAATCGGCGCGGGTGTGGTGGTATCCGATCGAGAAGTTTCCCACGAAGAGGACATCGCCTTGTGCGGTCGCGTCATTGACATCCGCGTTGAGTTTTTGAACGCGCGTATGAGCCGGGTGCTTTTGCAGAGCTTCGTTGTCGAGGTCGATCGCGATCGCTTGGTGGACATCGGAGAGATCGGCCCAGGTATGCGAGAGGATCGAGGTCCCTGAGAAATCTTCGCAGAGGGTCTTGGGATCGTTGCCGTGGATTGCTCGGAGGAGCGGGACGAGTGCCTTGGGATTCTGGACGCAGAGTTCGTAGAGGTCGTGTTTGTCGAAGGCTTTCGTGGTCATGATTACTCGCCTGGGATGTAGGAGATCGCGCCTTCCATCGGGGACGATGCGGTCGCGTAGCGTTTCTTGGGGATGCGTCCGGCGAGGTACGACTGGTGACCCGCTTCGCATGCTTTCCGCATCGCGTGCGCCATCATCACAGGGTTTTTCGCGTGGGCGATTGCGGTATTGAGCAGCACGGCATCAGCACCAAGCTCCATCGCGACCGCGACATCGCTTGCTGATCCGACTCCCGCATCAATCACGACCGGATAGTCGGGATCGTTCTCTTTGAGAAGTTCGAGGCACAGCACGAGGTTGTTCTGGTTGAGCACGCCCTGTCCCGAACCGATCGGTGAACCGGCGGGCATGACCGCCGCGGCTCCCGCTTCTTTGATTCGCAACGCGGTAATCGGATCGTCGGATGAATAACAGAGCACCTGGAATCCATCAGCCGAGAGTTCTTTGACGGCTTCGATCGTCCCCACAGGATCTGGGAGGAGGGTCTTCTTGTCCCCAAGCACTTCGAGCTTCACCCAGTTGGCGCCGGGGTTATCGAGCTGTTCGAGCAGGTCGCGTCCTAATCGTGAAACACGGATCGCGTCCTCGGCGCTGAAGCACCCCGCCGTGTTGGGAAGGATCGTGTAGCGATCGAGATCGATGTATTCGAGGAGCGACTTGCCTTCATCATTAAACAACCGCTCGCGGCGAACCGCGACGGTAATCACCTCAGCATCCGACGCGTCGAGGGACTCGGCCATGGATTCCATGGTCGGGTATTTCCCGGTCCCGACGAAGAGGCGAGAGTTGAAAGATCTCCCGGCAATGGTCAATGGAGACAGGCCGGGCTCGGTTGTAGGCTGAATCGTGGTGCTCATGGAGCATCATACGCGGATCGTGCAAATGAGGCGTGTGATCAGCGGAATTCTGCTTAGAGTTCGCCTGATCTGCGGGCTTCGGAGTATCTCTGTAGGGACTCTTCGATGATCTCGTGGGCACGCTCGACGGGTTGAATCTCGTCAACTTCCACAGCTTTGCCTTCGAGGTTCTTGTAGTCCTCGAAGAATCGCTTGAGCATCTTGAAGGTGTGCTTCGGGAAGTCCTCGATCGTCCGCATGTCCTCGAACTCGGAGTCGTTGATGAGCACGGAGATGATCTTGTGGTCAGGTTGACCCTCATCGATCATCGTCATGACCCCAATCGCGCGGGCTTCGCAGATACACAGCGACGGAACCTTCTCAGTGCAGAACACGAGCACATCCAACGGATCGAAGTCCTCGGCGTAGGTCTGAGGGATGAACCCATAGTTCGCAGGGTAGTAGACCGCGCTGGAGAGCACGCGATCGAGTCGGAGCATCCCGGTGGTCTTGTCAAGCTCGTACTTGTTGGACGAGCTTTTGGGGATCTCGATGATCGCGCGGAAGTGTTGCGGGAGTGCGAGGGACTGGATACCGGGTCGTACATCGTGCCATGGGTGAATCATGATCGATGGTAGACTCGGAGGAATTGGGTGCCAATTCTGTTGCGGAAATCCAATGGAGATTCACGCATTTCTCACACTCTTGAGCGTCCGATTACTCGCGAGCGGAACTCGGATACGCGACGGGAGATCTGTATCCTTCCTCGTCGTATGCTCGAACGCCGAAGATCCAGTTGTCCTTGGACAGTTCGATCGTCGCTTCAGTGGTATCCCCGACATCCTCGAACTTGGTCCAGTCCGCATCGGTCGTTGCTCTCCAGACGACCTCGTATCCAGCGGTGTCGGATTCAGGAGACTTGGTCCAGCGGAGCGTCGTGTCGTTGGTGAGTTCAGCCGTGATGATCCGGGCATCAGTCGGGGTTGATGGCGCGTTGGCGAGGTGGACGAGGACTGCGGTATTGAGTTTGGTGACTCCAGCAAGATAGTGTGCATCGACAAACGATGCGAGGTCTCCGAACTGGACTCCATCCTCGATGCGGACATCTTGATGCTGGTGGTCATAGTTCTCGTAGACCTCACAGAAACGCACAGCCGCCATCCCGAGCTGATTGAACGGCGTGTGATCTCCGCCGCGGAGATAGCGATCGGGACGGAAGATCAGCTTGGGTTTGACCGGGAGTTCGCCGTGGAGCTTCCCGATCGAGTTGATGTAGCGTGCGAGCTGACGGGAATCGGAGTCTGATTCAGACCCAGTGGAGCGGAGGATCCGGAGCGCTCGCTTGAGCTGGTCGGGATCGTCTAGATCCAGCAGGTCCAATCCGAGTCCTTCTGAGAAGATGCGGACTTCTTCTGAGCCGTCAAGATCCCCCACTCCTGTCGGATCTCCGATCGTGTCGTTATTGAGCACGGCTCGGACATCCGCTCCGGAATCTACCAGTTCTTGAGCGTGGAGCTTCGCACCAAACAGTCCTTGCTCCTCGCCTGAAGTTGCCATCAGGACGATCGTGGAATCGAGTTTCTCTTTGCTGAGGACGCGAGCGAGTTCGATGAGTGCCGCGACTCCTGAGCCGTCGTCGTTGGCGCCAGGAGCGTCGGAGGTTGCGTCGAGTGCGCCGGTCGCTCTGGAGTCGAGGTGCGCGAGCACATAGTACAACCGATCACGCGCTTCGGGAGATGATCCTGGAATCGTGCAGAGGACATTGACGATTTCTGTAGTCTCAGTGATCCGTCGTCCATCCGCTTCGACAGTATGCGAGTCGAAGCTGACGAATGGTGCCGAGTCTGCTGGTTTACCGTGTCCCTCGATGGATTCTTCGAACGCTTGATGCACCCACCTGCGTGCGGCACCGATTCCTCGCGTGTCGGATTCGGTTTCCGAGAGCGTGTGGCGTGTGCCGAAGCTTGTGAGGAGGTGGACATGGTCGATCAATCGTGCCGGATCGACCGCCGCGATCGCGCGTTGGGGGACATGCATAAGTGCTTTCTCAAAGTATGGGACCGATCGGGGGCTCATCCCCATCTCGATCGCGCGGGTGATCGCGTCTGCTTTCGTCATCTCGTTCTTGGAGACCTTGGTCAATCCGTACAGCATCGCTGCACGCGATCCAGATCCGCAGTGCATCAGGAGCGGTCCATCGACGCTCTGGGTTTGCTTGAGCAACTCAGACAACGCGAACGGCTCCATCGCAGTGAGCTTGGAACTCGACACAGGGATGTGGACATACATCAATCCCAGCTCTTCGCAGAGCGCCGCCTCGTCAAAACTGAGCTTGTCGACTTCTGGTTGCGTTCGCGTATTGAGGACGATCTTGCCTCCCATTGCCGCGAATGCTCGCAGGTCTTCCTCGCTTGGTTGTCCGGCAAAGATGATCCGCCCATCACGAGGATCCTCGGCAAACGGATCAACAATTTCAGCTTCGATCGGCTGCGAAGGGATGATCTTAGATTCCACAATCTCAAAGCGCGGCTTCTTCGCGTCTTGAGCGTGCAAAGGGTAAGAAGCGATGGTCAGTGCAAGGATTGCGAGACGGGTATTGGTCTTCATTCGGGGATTGTATCGGATCATTGGGGTTCCTGTGCTGTGCGTGGAGAGCTATAGTGCTCTATGAGTTCTACCAACCACAACGGACATCCGGGCGATCGATTGCGTGCACACATGGATTCAGGAGTCGTCGCGGCTCCGGGAGCGTTCAACGCACTCGTCGGACGCGCCGTCGCTCAAGCAGGATTCAATGCCGCGTATGTCTCTGGAGGAGCGATCTCCGTCGCGGCTGGAGTCCCTGATGTCGGACTCCTTACGCTTGATCATTTCGCGAAGGTTGTCCGCGAAGTCTCGTGGGCGTCTGGACTTCCGGTCATTGCGGATGCGGATACCGGGTTCGGGGAAGAAGAAATGGTCCGCAGAACAGTCATCGAATACAACCATGCCGGGGGCGCAGGACTGCACCTCGAAGACCAGGTCTTCCCGAAACGGTGCGGGCATCTAGACGGCAAAGCACTGATCACGATTGATCAAGCCGTGTCGAAGATTCAATGGGCGGCTCAAGCGTCCAAGGACTGCTCCAACGGATCATTCATGATCTGCGCTCGGACCGATGCGAAGGGTGTTGAGGGATTCGATGCCGCGATTGATCGTGCGAAAGCGTATGTCGAAGCGGGCGCGTCGATGATCTTCCCAGAAGGACTCACCACAGAGGAGGAGTTCGGGAAGTTTGCAGACGCGATGGCATCGCTGGGAGAGAACAAGCCGTACATGCTCGCGAACATGACCGAGTTCGGGAAAACCCCGATGATCGGATTGGATCGCTTTGCTGAACTCGGATACCACATCGTGATCTATCCGGTTTCGACACTCCGCATCGCGATGGGCGCGATCCAGCGTGGTCTCGCGGAGCTCAAAGCGACCGGCACACTCGAGGGTCAGCTCGAAAACATGCAGGACCGCGAATCGTTGTACACGATGGTGGGATACACGCCGGGAACTCCCTGGTCGTTCTGACTGTAATCTGATTCACGCTTTCGAAGCGGAGTCTTCGTCTTCGTCGAACGCGAACATCGTTTCGTTCGGAGCGTTGTTGTTATATGGCAGCGTCGTCGTTCCGCACTGCTTGCAGGTGATGCCGTAGGTATTCGTTGATGCTGATGAGAGATCCTGTCCGCATCCTGAGCAGGTGACGGTCGAGAGCTTTGCGGTCATCGAGTTGACCATCGAGAACGCCGCGACCAGCGCGACTCCAATCGCAGGGAGGACTGGGACGGAGAGCCAACCGACAACGCCGATGACTCCGAACAGCAGAGCGACGAGCACAGCGAATACACGAAGACGGAGTTTTTGGAGAAAGCACATCGCTTGGCTACATCCTTCTGTTCAAGACATCACCCGATCCTTCAGGCCATTCGTATTGTATCGTCCAGCGGATGCGTCCGCACTGAATCCTGAGCAGATTCAGCACGCAAACCCACCTATTTCCAGTGGTGTGCTTAGAGGGGTCGATACAGATCAATGATGTCCTTGAGATTCTCAGGATTCGGGAGGTGGTTCACCTGAATCTCGATCCCGTCCTGTCCAGACGAGGAGATCCCGATCCGACCAACTCGGGTCCATCGCTGGAGGAAGGTCTGGTCAATCTGGATGTTGCGGATGTTGTCGTGGACCACTTCTGATGAGGATTTGGAGAAGAATCCTCGATGCATGATCGTGCGTTTGGTTGTGATCTCGAACGACGCGCCGAGTCGATCGATCCACCACCACGCGAGCAGACCGAATCCGAGAACCGCGACGATCGCGCTGAGGATCAGGTACGCCGTGTGATCGTTGAGCTGTGACCAGAGCATCCCGACGCACGCCGCGACGATGAACAGGACCACGACTGAGAACCGGATCGCTCTGGACCTGAACCAGCAGCGTCGGATCTTGAGAATCCTTTTCTCAGGCCCATTGTCAGGCGGATACCCCCCTTGAGCCGCGCGATCGTGGTTCTTGCTCGAAGGACCGGTGTCTGGAGCGGGTGTCTGCGTGCCGTCCGCTTCCAGGAGCGGGACACGATTGATATCGCCGCAGTTCAAGCACTCGTGCTTGGTTCCCGCTTGATCGTCATCGAGTTCGATGAGCATTTCGCATTTGTCGCAGTTGAACTGGATCATGTAGGCTCCCGTTTGAATACCACACCATCATACTAGGAAAAAGGCTCGCGCGATTGCACGAGCCCTCAGTCTTCACTTGTCTTGACTGATTGTTGCTTAGTCGTTCCAGTTCCGGAGTGCCGGACCTGTGTACGCGACGCGAGGACGGATCAGTCGGTTGTTCGCGTGCTGCTCCATGATGTGGGCGCACCATCCGGTAATCCGTGATGCGACGAAAATCGGGGTGTACTGCGGGACAGGGATCCCCATCGTGAAGTAGGTCATGCCGCACGGGAAGTCGACATTTGGATAGATCGTCTTCTCGTCTTCCATGATCTTCTGGACTGTCTCTCCGAGATCAAAGAGTTTGACAAACTCATCTCCACGAGCTTCCGCGGCTTTGCGTCCCAGTGCATGAAGAATCGGAGCGCGGTGGTCGCCGTTTTTGTAGACTCTGTGACCGAATCCCATGAGCTTGCGTTTTTCTTCGAACGCTTTGTGCATCCAGTCGGTGATCTTCTGGGTGTCGTTCTCAGGACCGATGTCGTTGCGGATGTCGCTGAGCATATCCATCGCGGCTTCGTTGGCGCCGCCGTGGAGCTTGCCCTTGAGTGCTGCGATCGCTCCGGTGACTCCGCCGTGCATGTCAGCGAGGGTCCCAGTGATGACGCGTGAGGTGAAGGTCGATGCGTTGTAGTCATGCTCCGCGTAGAGCACGAGCGAAACATCCATCACCTTCTCGGCTTCAGGGGTTGGTTCTGAGCCGGTCATCATGTAAAGCAGGTTCGCGGAGTGCGAGAGGTCGTCGCGCGGAGCGACAAAGTCCTTGCCTTCGATCGAGTTCTGCATGTGTCCGATGATGGTCGGGATTTTGGCAAGCAAACGCTTCGCTTTGCGGAGGTTCGCTTCTGGATCGTTGTCCTGACAGTCCGGATCGACATGCGCCTGGATCGAGACTGCTGTGCGGAGGATGTCCATCGGGACCGCGTATTGGTTGTTGACCAGATCACCCGAGGTCTTGAGGAACTCGACGACTGCTGATGGGAGCGAACGCTCCGCGATCAGGTCCGCTTTGAACTGCGCGAGTTGGTCAGCGTTTGGTTTGCTCCCAACGAGGAGGAGGTACGCGACTTCTTCGAACCCTGCGTTTGCTGCGAGGTCCGCGATCTCGTATCCGCGATAGATGAGGGAGGTCTGCTCGACATTACAGATCTCGGTTTCGCCGGCGATGACTCCTTCGAGTCCTTTCGCATGGGTTGGTGCGCTGGTCATGGTGCTGTCCTCTGAATTAAGAAAGGTATTCCTGGGAAGGGATGGTGTTTCGTCCGGCTATTCTAGGCACAAACACAAAAAAGAACCCGGCCAAATGACCGGGTTCTGGTTCTGTTTTTGGTCGATCTGATCCGCAAATCAGTCCGCTTTGGACATCTTCTCGTTGAACTCGTCAGCACTGACTTCCGAGACTTTCGCGTCTTCGAGGATCTTGTCCACAGTCTTGTGCTCGCGGACCTGCTGGACGAGGGTCTGTGCTTGACCGCTCTTGATCAGTTCGTCGCGGAACTGCTCAGGACGCTTGCCTTGCTGCATTGCCATCTGGACGATCTGCTGGTTGATCTCTTGCTCTTCGATCTGGACATCAAGCGACTCTGCGGCCTTATTGATGATGAAGAACTGCTTGAGCTCAGTGGTCGCACGAGCAGCTGATGCGCTGCGGAGTTCAGCCATGTTTTGCTCGATCTCCTTCGGATCTACGCCGCGGTACATGAGTTCCATGCGCTGACGCTCGAGGGAGCGAGCGGCTTGCTGAGCGGTGAGTCCAGCTGGGAGCTCGAAATCGGTCTTGTCCGCGAGGTACTTCATGACCTGCTGACGCATCACGCCGCGTTGCTGAGCAACAGCACGCTGATCGAGGCGCGAGGTGACCATTTCCTTGAGTTGTTCTTCTGAGGAGAAGCCGTACTTCGCGACGATGTCCGCCATTGGTGCTGGGACGATTGCGTAGATCTTCGCGACTTCGAAGGTGACTGTGAGGTCTTTGCCGCGGAGTGCTTCGACTTCGTGGTTTTCGGGACCAGTGACCTTGATGGTGACTGAATCGCCTTCCTTTGGAGTCTTGACCTGCTTGGTGAAGTCCGGGACGATGACGCCGAGGACCATGCCCTCGTCGCCTTCTTCTGGGATCTGGATGACCGCGCCGTCGATGTTGTAATGCTCGGTGCCGTCGGAGTCGACCATGACTGCTTTACCAGTGAGGTAGTTCCCCTTCGCGGATTTGTCTTGCTCGTCGAGGTCGCCCTCGTTGATCGCGATCTTCTTGATCTCGTCATCGACGAGTCCGTCAGGAAGGGTCGCTTCAGGCTTGAGGACTTCGATGCCCTTGAGATCAGGGAGATCGAACTCAGGCATGACTTCGACTTCGACCTCGATGTGGACCGGGGTTCCCGCTTCGATCTCGATGTCATCGAAGTACTCTGATGGTGGATGTCCCAGAACCTTGAGCTCATTGGAATCCACGGCTTCTTGGTACGCTGAAGCGACCAGACGCGTGCGGGTCTCATCCTTCACATAGTTCCCGAATCGTTTCTCAACGAGACGACGCGGAGCGCGTCCCTTGCGGAATCCTGGGATCGCGGCTTCGTGGGAGACCGCTGCGAACGCGGTTTCCATGGCTGCGTCGACCGAGTCAGCTGGGACATCAATGGAGATCTTCTTGCGGCATGGGCCGACATCTTCGATTTTGACCGTGTTGGACATGTGGTATTGCCTTTGTTGAACACCCGGCTTCGGTCAGAAGCGGGGCAAATGCGTGCGGGGCTGCTGTCAGGACCGCCAGCGCACGCCTGCGACCCGGTCTGACCCTCCGAACTGTTCGGTAGGACTGGAATGGTAGACCCTGTATCGGTGCTGGTCGCTCCAGACTTGACCTGAGAATCACGCTCAGGGGTCGATACAGGACGAATATGGGGCTACGATCCAGACCACAGCCGAGGTGGCGGAATTGGTAGACGCGGCGGATTCAAAATCCGCTTCTGGAAACAGAGTGGGGGTTCGATTCCCCCCCCCGGCATTCAAACCCAACTTTCGGTCAATCAGACCACCCCAGTATTCGTTCAAAACACCCCCCAAACGGAGTATTCCGATTATGACCGATCAGCAACCACAGCAGCAACAAGTCCAGCTTCGCATCGATGAATCGAAGATGGTCACCACCTACGCGAACACGATCCGCACCTCCAACACCAACGACGAACTGGTGATGGATTTCGGTCTCAACATGCCGATGCAGTCACCTGGACAGCCACCAATGGTCGTCTTCTCAGTCGGATCACGCGTCGTGATGAACTGGGCTGGCGCCAAGCGTCTTGCGATGTCCATCGGCGGAGCGGTCCGTCAGTACGAAGAACGCTTCGGAGAGATCGACATCAACCCTCCACAGCAGGGTGATGGCGCTGCACCAAGTGCCAACTGATCTTGCACAGCGTCCGATTTAGGGTTTCTGAGCTGGACGCCTTGTGGTCAGATCGACCAAAAATGTTCAAATTTCGTGCCTGAACGGGCAAACTTTGACATCCTGAAGTAGTAGAACAACAGTGACCCGTTCTGAGCGTGGCCACTGTTTTTTCTGTAAACTATCGCCGAGTATTTCACGATTCTTTCCGAAGGAGTAGGCAAGTGAACACAACGATGCCCAATGCCCCGACTGACGAACAAGTCCAGAATGAAGCCGCGCCGATCAACGAACTGATTGAGTCTGTTGGTACAGTAGTTGTTGGACAGGAATCCATGATCCGCTCACTGATCATCGGTCTGCTGACTGGAGGGCATGTCCTGCTCGAAGGCGTGCCCGGACTTGCCAAAACCCTCACGGTCACCACACTCGCGAGCGCTCTGCACGCAAAGTTTGCACGCATTCAGTTCACCCCCGATCTACTCCCAGCGGACCTCATCGGGACCGAGATCTACAACCCCAAAGAATCCACTTTCAGCGCCCGCAAGGGCCCGATCTTCGCGAACATCGTGCTCGCTGATGAAATCAACCGTGCTCCTGCGAAGGTCCAGTCCGCGCTGCTCGAAGCGATGCAGGAACGACGCGCCACCATCGGAGGCGAGACCTATCCGCTGACTGATCCCGGCGAGCCGTTCCTCGTCCTCGCAACGCAGAACCCGATCGAGCAGGAGGGCACCTACCCGCTCCCAGAAGCACAGGTGGACCGTTTCATGCTCAAAATCAAGGTGGGATACCCAACCCCAAACGATGAGCGAGTAATTATTGATCGGATGATGTCCACGCTTGACACCCCCACTGTTGACACGAAGATGTCGCTGGATCAGCTGAGCAAAGCACGCTTGACCGTCGATCAGATTTACCTCGACGACAAGCTCAAGGACTACATTGTCTCGCTCGTCCAAGCGACGCGTGATCCTGCAGCCTCGAATGTGTCGTGGAAGCTGGATATGCCCAAGCTCATCGAGTTTGGTGCGTCGCCTCGTGCGTCGCTCGCGCTTGCTCGCGCCGCTCGCGCCAACGCGTTCCTCGAAGGACGAGGCTTTGTCACTCCGAGCGACATCAAGATGATCGGGATGGATGTCCTGCGTCATCGTGTCATGATCTCGTATGAAGCGGAAGCCGAGGGGGTCGTGAGCGAGGATCTCGTGCAAGAAGTGTTTGATCGGATTGCAATCCCTTGAGAAGAGTCCCGTTCACTTTTGAGTTGATTCATAGGGTGAGATTCTGATGATTACCGAAGAACTCATGCAAGCAGTCAAGAGGCTCGAGATCCGCGCTCGTCGCCGAGTTGATGACATGTTCGGAGGGACCTACCACTCCGCATTCAAAGGACAGGGGATCGAGTTCTCCGAAGTCCGCGAGTATCAGCCCGGAGATGATGTCCGATCGATCGATTGGAATGTGACCGCGCGGATGGGCCGACCGTTTATCAAGCGGTTCGAGGAAGAACGACAGCTCACGATTGTGCTCGCAGTGGATTGCTCGCGTTCGACCGCGTTCGGGACGATCCGAAGATCCAAGCACGAACTTATGAGCGAGGTCGGCGCGGTCCTCACGCTCGCCGCGGGTCGCAACAACGACAAGGTCGGATTGTGCTTGTTCGGATCCGATCACCTCGAAGATGGTAAGACCCTGCATGTCCCCGCGACCAAGGGACGACTCCACGGCATGCGGATCATCCGCGAGCTCATCGACGCGACTCCTGGAGACAATCAAGAAGACCTCTCGACTGTGCTCACTGAGATCGGACGCACGCACAAGCGACGCTGCATCATCATCGTGCTCTCTGATTTCCTCTCAGGACTCAACAACGAGCAGGAACCCAACTGGGGTCCCAAGATGCGGATGCTCTCACGCAAGCACGAGGTGATCGCGATGCAGTTCACCGATCCGCGTGAGCTTGAGCTCCCCAAAGCCGGGATCATTCGGATGCATGATCCGGTGACCGGGACGCGCCATCTCATCGATACCAACTCGAAGCGTGTGCGCGACCGCTACAGCAAGCAAGCGCAGATCGAGAACGAGCTGATCCAGTCCACACTGCAGAAAGCACACATCGACCACATCGAGCTCTCGACTGGTCGCGACTATGCCGACGAGCTGGTGCGCTACTTCCAAGCACGAGGAGGGCGCCGATGAATCGTTTCTGCCCCCCACTACTCTGTGCTTTGCTGATGGTCTTCGCGTTGTGCACGCTTGGTTGCAACGAGCAAAGCATCTCGCAAGCTGACGAATCACCAGCAACCCGATCCACGATCACCGAATCCCAGACCGGTGCTTCGCTCGCTGTCGAACTCGACCAAACAGAAATCGATCTCGCTGGAGTCGTCCAGGTCAGCGCACAGATCGCATGGAGCGATGGAGTCCATGTTCAACTGATCGAACCCGACTGGGAAGAAGCGGGATGGTCAAGATACACGAGCACTCCCGGCTCCATCATCTACGACGGCAACCACTACACGCAAGACTTTCACTACACGCTCGAACCATTCCTCAGCGGGACATACCAGATCCCATCCTTCGGAATCCGTGCGGAATCCGAAGAGGCGGGGAAGCGGATCGCGCGATTGCAACCGATCGAGGTGAGCGTCCTGTCGGTCCTCGAAGAATCCGACAGCAGCGAACTCGAACCCGCACTGGGATTCGCTGAACCAACGACGCTCAATGACGACAAGAACACGCTCGGCATCTGGATCGGTCTCGGAGTCGCGATGCTTTCGTGCTTCGTGATCGTGTTGCTCCGATCACAGGAACACGACGAGGGTGATCACGACCTTGACCCTGAAGCGATGCTGACCGCAGCGTCCTCCGCAAAGACGCTGAGCGATGCCGAGCTTGGAGGGTTCCATCGTGCACTCATCCAACTTAGTAAGGACCACGCCGGTATCGAACCTATCGCTCGCGAGATCGAGCTGGTCCGTTTCTCAGGAAGCGTTGTCGATCATCAACGCGTTCAATCCGCGGCGAGCCGAGCATTACAAATCTGTGGAGGTCGCTCGTGAACGCTGAGTTTGCCTATCCATGGGTCTTCTGGTTCGGACTAATCCTCCCAATCGTCTGGGCTCTCGCTATCCTCGGCGATCGTCGTCGCCACGGGATGGAGTCTTCCGTCCCATCACGCATCGCTGCCGCGGGAGGGAGCTTCCGGACCAAAATCCGCTGGGTCGCCCCGCTCCTGCTCTCGATCGGATTCATCGCGGGACTCGGCGCACTCGCACGACCACGCGAAGCGATCACCGATAGCAAAAGCCAACAGGAAGCGATCGCGATCGAGCTCGTCGTTGACCGTTCCGGATCCATGGCTGAGCAGTCCCAGTTTGAAGGCGGACGCACAACCCGAATCGAAGCGGTCAAGAAAGTCGTCGAACAGTTCGTCCTCGGCGACGGCGACAAGCTCAAAGGGCGTCCAGGTGATCTTCTCGGATTGATCGTATTCGGGACCTACGCAGACACCATGATGCCGCTGACGCAATCGCATGATGTGCTCGCTGATGCGATCCGACGGATCGAGCTCCCACGCGCCGAGAGTGAACGCTCCACAGCGATCGGAGACGCACTCGTCCTCGCATCCGCACGACTTAAAGCATCCGAAGACTCCATGAAACAGGATCTCGACAATCCTGATTTTAAAATCAAAAGTAAAGCGATCATCCTCCTGACCGACGGCGAAAACCGCGAGGGGGTCTATTCACCCAACCAAGCGGCGCAGCTCGCCGCGGACTGGGGGATCAAGATCTACATCATCGGTATTCGAGGCGGGACTCGCACCGCGTTCGGATTCCGAGGCGGTCAAGAAGTCAACGAGGGACGCATGAGCGCCGTCGCAGAACACACCGGAGGCGCGTTCTGGGGAGTCAACTCCCTCGACGATCTCCCAGAGGTCTACGCGACGATCGACGAACTCGAACGAACAGAAGTACTCGTCTCAGAAACCACTCGATACGAGGAACTCTACCAACCACTCGCGATCGCGTGCTTTGGATTCCTCACGCTGGGATACCTCTGGAGAATCGCGATCGGAGGGGAGGTCGCATGATGCTCAACCTACTCACCATCAACCCAATCTCAGTCCCCCAATCCAGCGACGATAACGGGCTCCGACTCGACGACCTCTTCGGGACCGCCTTCGAGCTCCACGACCCAAACTGGGGACACGCACTCTGGATCATTGCGTTCATCGCATTGGTAGGGTTCTTCGCTGCTCGCAGTCGTCGTCGTGCCGCGCGACGGTTTGCGGATGAGGACCGCGTCGTCGCGATCCTCGGTAAGCGGAGACCTTGGATTGGGAAAGTCCGAGCCGTGCTTGTCGTGCTTGGATTGGTGCTTGTGGTCGGATCGATCATGCGTCCACGAAACAACCCGCATCAAGAGAGCACGGAATCCAAAGGCCGGGACATAGTTTTTCTGGTTGATGTCTCCAAGTCGATGCTCGTCCGTGATGTTGCGCCCAATCGTCTCGAGCGAGCGAAACTCTGGATCAACGACATGGTCTCTCAGCTCAAGACCGATCGCGTCGCGCTCGTTGCTTTCGCAGGGACCTCGAAGGTCCAATCCCCATTAACAACCGACCGATTGTTCTTCGATCTCGCGCTCGACGAGCTCTCCCCAGAAGTCGTCGATGTCGGAGGCACCAACATCGGAGACGCGATCCGTCGCTGTATGGACATGGTCTTCTTCGATCTCGAAGACTCCGAGATCGCGACGCATCGAGACATCATCCTGATTACCGACGGCGAGGACCAAGAGTCGCTCCCGATCGACGCCGCGAGTGCTGCTGGAGCTGCAGGGATCCGGATTCTCGCGCTCGGGATCGGTTCAGAGAACGGCGCCTATGTCACCGATGAGAACAACCGACCGGTCCGGCGCAACGGACAGATTGTCCGATCCAAGCTCGATTCATCAACACTTTCCCAGATCGCAACCGCGACCCCAGGCGGCGCGTATCTCGAAATCGGAACAGGCGACATCGATCTGGGACAAGTCTACAACGACCTCATCGCACGCGGCGATCAAGCGACCATCGGAACCGCATCCGTTACGCGATGGGACGAGCAGTACAGCTACGCACTCGCGCCGGGACTCGCGCTGATCCTGCTCGAAATGATCCTGTCATCGTTCGGTATCCGGAAGGAGCCAACCCTATGAAAGCGATACTCTTCATCATTCCACTGCTACTCAGTTGTGCAAGTTTGGCGCAGGAAATCAACCCAAAGCTGACCCTCGATTCAGCGATGAGTGTCCAAGACACTGATCCTGAATACGCGATTGAGCTCTACACCGAAGTCCTCGATGCACCATCCGACGCTGCGACCAAAGCAGTTGCAGCCTACAACCGGGGGGTCATCGAACTCCAGCTAGAAGACTACGACTCCGCTGTCGAATCGTTCCGTCTCTCCGGAACATCCGCAACAAACGCAATCCAGCGGCGCGACGCGTTCTTCAACCTCGGACACGCGCTCAAGAACCAAACGAACGGCATGGACCTCGCTTCACAGATGGCGATGGATCCTGAACTCCTCGAGCAATCCATTGAAGACCTCAAAGCGGTCGAGCGAGCCTTCCTTGATGCAGCCCGCGCTGATCCTTCTCATCTCGAATCCAAAAAGAATGTCGAGCGAATCCGCAAGGAGATCAAGCAGCTCAAGGACATGAAAGAGCAAATCGAGCAGCAGCAAGAACAAGAACAACAGAGCGGGGAAGATGGCGAGAACGGCGACCAGCAGCCCTCAGAGAGCCAGAGCGAGCAGAGCATGTCCGACGCGCTCCAAGATCTTGCTGATCAGCAACGCGAGCAGGCTCAGGAGAGCGAGCAAGCCGCGGACGAATCACAGAGCGAGCAGCAATCGCAAGAGGAACGCAATCAGGACCAACAAGAACTGAGCGAACAGACCGAGCAAGCAAGCGAGCAAATGGAGCAGCAGGAATCTGAATCCCCAGAGTCCCAGCAGGCACAGGACAGTGCTCAAGAAGCACTCGAACGCGCTCAGCAGGCGCAGCAGGAAGCCCAACAAGCCATAGAGCAAGGCGACAACGCGAAGGCTGCACAGAAGCAGCACGAAGCCGCGGACGCACTCCAGGAAGCCGCGGAACAAGCGAGGGCCGCTGAATCTCAGCAAGGGGAGCAAGAGCAAGAGGGTCAACCACAGCAAGGACAACCCCAAGGCGAGCCTCAGGATCAATCAGGTGATGGCACCGATCAGAAAATCGACGAGATCGCTCAGCAACTGCTCGACAAAGAACGACAAGAGCGCGAACGCCGACAAGCGTACCGCGCGACCGGACGACCTGTGAAGGTCGAGGAGGATTGGTAATGTACACAAGACTCACACTCATTCTGATCAGCATCGTGCTGTGCGGATTCTCAACAAGCGCATTCGCCGCGGATGAAGTCACGCTTGAAGCGGAGCTCTCGCGAGCACGCGCCTACATCGGAGACGAGATCTCCTACCAGGTCCTCGTCCGCGGCTCACACGACGGCGCAAGACCGCATGTCCAGTTCCCTGCAGGCGTCATCGCGGAGTATCGCGGCGCAAGCTCTCAGCAGTTCACGACGATGCGATCAGTCAACGGCCGTCAGCGATCGATCACCGATGCGTACTACAAGCACCAGTACTTGCTCACAGTCGTCAAGGAAGGGGAGATCATCATCCCTCCAGCAATGCTTGAGCAGGACGGGAAACGATTCACTTCCAACCCTGTCCGACTCGCGGCGTTATTCCCTGCGCAAGCCGAGAATGATCGAGTCGAGATCAAACTCCCCGATCGCGATGTGTATGTCGGAGAATCCGTCCGAGCTCAAGTCAGCTGGTGGGTCGCTGATCAAACCCAAGGCCTGAGTTTCGACTCGTCTGTCTTCCCGGATTCCATCCGCGTAGCTCCTGCAACTCCTGAGCAGTCTTCAGGTGAACAACTCGCCTTGGACATGTTTGGGAGTCGGATCCAAGGCTATGTGGATTCTGCGCTCTATCAGGGTCAGCCGATGAATCGGCTCCGCTTCGATCTCATCCTGACCCCGACACAAGCAGGAGAGTTCGAGTTCGGTCCAGTCCGCGTTGTCTTCACACGACAAGACAACTTCACACGAGCGTCGCGGATGTATGCAGAGTCCGATCCCAAAGCACTCAGCGTGATCAATGTCCCAACCCAAGGCAAACCATCGGGATACCAGGGACTGATCGGCTCGTTCAATGTCTTGTCCGACGCGTCCAATACCAAAGTCAATGTCGGCGACCCCATCGAGTTCAGGGTCCTCGTCTCCGGACCCGATCCGATGATCGGACTCGAACGAACACTCGAATCCCAAGCACTCTCGTCGAGCGGGTTCCGGGTCTCGTCTGACGGATGGAAAGAAATTGAACGCACACGAACCTCCGAACGCTTGTTCTCAACAACCATCCGCGCCACCGACGACTCGGTCACTGAAATCCCTGCGATCACACTCCCGGCTTTCAATCCCGAAACCGGAGCGTTCGAGGTCTTTGCGTCCAAACCGATCCCCCTCGAAGTCCGCTCAGTGAGAACCGTCACGCTCAACGACGCGGTCATCTCGCAAGCAGAACTCGAACCCAACAACTCCACAGCTCAAGAACGCATCAAACTCGCTCAGAATCCGTCAACACTCTGGGCGCATCCCGATGCTTCCCAGATCCGATCATCGCCGCGAGCGTTCTCGATCTCAGAAGTGATCACCGATCCGCTCTGGATCACGACTGGAGCGTGCATCGCTGGACTCCCCTTCGCGTGCTTGGTTTATGTCCGAAGAACTCGCAGCAAAGATCCGAGAGCATTAGAAATCAATCGCGCCTGGAAACGCGCCAAGAAACTCCACGCTCAAGGAGATCCCGTCAGCGCGATCCGCGTCTACGGCGGAGCGGTTCTCAACATCGATCCTGATTCGATTACAGGCGCAGACTTCGAACAGCTCGCAGTGTCCAAAGAGGTCGTCAGACGATCCGCAGCGGTCCTGACCGAATCCGAGAGCGTGCACTACGGCACACTCCCAGAAGCACGCTCAGACACTTCGCTGCTCCACGCGATGAGAAAAGACCTGAAGTCAAAGAACCTCAAGCAGCACAGAAGGAGGACTCATCAATGAACTCCATGACTCTCAAACTAATCGTCATCACTCTGCTCAGTCTTATGCTCTCCCCCACTCTTGCCTCTGCACAGAACAACGCAGACGGATCGGGACTCACGCTCGAACAAGCAATTGCACAGCTCGACGCGTCCATCCAACAAGCAGGGAAGCTCAACGCAGACGAGAAAATCCGCGAAGCCGCAGCGACACTCGCTTATGTCCTTGAGCAAGAGGGCATCGAGTCCGCCGACGGCGAGCTCACACTCGGAAACGCGTACTTCGTCGGAGGCGATCTCGGTTGGGCAATCCTCCACTACCGCAAAGGTCTCCAGATCGATCCATCGCACGAACTCCTGAGAAAGAACCTCGCGCACGCCCGATCGTTCGTCGAGCCATCGGTCCCTGAGAACGGAAGCGACGGCTGGGTCCGCTCATCACTCCTCGCATGGCAGCACATCACCGATCGATGGACCATGTGGTTTGCGATCATCACACTGCTCACCCTCGCATCGTTTTCCATGTCGCTGAGGATCATTGATCCGAACAAGCGAATCCCGCTCAAGGCGCCGATCTCGCTCGCAGTGATCGGATTCATTGCGCTTGGGTTATTGAGCTACGAGCAGTGGACAGCAGCTGGACAGCGTGAGCTGGTGATCGTGACGCCGGGGACTGGGTTCTATTCAGGTCCGAGCCGGAGCGTGTACCAAGAAATCTACGACGGCCCGCTCGGGATCGGGACCGAAGCAATCGAACTCGACCGACGCGACGGATGGGTCAACATCCGATTGAGCAACGCTCAAGAGGGATGGATCCTGGACGAACAGGGCGCGTTCGTGAATCAATGATCATCTGGAAACTTTAGAAATCATCACTCAGTCACAGGCGGACGCTCAAACTTGCTCCGCCAGTACTTCATTGGGAGCATCCCCAAGCTGATCAGCGTGAGCTGACTGAGCACGAAGATGATCAACCAGAACACCGCGGATTGGGTGAAGCCGTAGGAGTGGAGTCCGACGCCGAGCATGTTGGTCCCGAACCACGACCACGAGGTGATGATGTTCCCAGCGATCGCAAGATTCACGATCCCACGATCGCGGATCATCCCGCCCCAGCGTGCGTGGAGGATAAGCAGGTTCATCAGCACGATCAGCGCCGCGCCGTTTTCCTTCGCGTCCCATCCCCAGAAGCGTCCCCAGGACTGATCTGCCCAGATCCCTCCGAGCACTGTTCCGACGAAGCTGGTGACGGTCGCGAAACAGATCACGCCGTAGATCATCTTGATAAGCGACTTGCCTCGATCACGATCGAGAATTGGGGTAAAGACTCCCAGTAGAAGATACGCAATCGCGAGGAATCCCGCGAAGAAGGTCGCTGAGTATCCGATCGTAACAACGACGACATGGGTCGCGAGCCAGAAGTTCGAATCGAGGACCGCTTGCATCATCTCCATCGTGTCGCCGGAGGATCCGAGGTTGTGCGCGACGATGAGAGTCCCGAATCCGATGACGGATGCCATGATCCCGCCGAGTCCGAGCTTCATCTGACGATCCATGTACAACCCGATGATCGCACAGAACCATCCGATGAACACCGCGGACGAATACAGGTTCGTGACCGGCGGACGACCCTGCAGGTAGATCCGCGCCGCGATCCCAATTGTCTGAACGATGAATGCCGCGAGCACGAGACTGGTCATGGATCCCATGAGTGTCTTGGAGATGTCGTCTTTCTTGAGTTGTGTCGTCAGCAACCCAAAGCATCCAGCGAGGAATGCCATGATGTACAGAGCGGACGCGGCTACAAACGGACGCGCCTGATTCTTAACCACTTCGATCTTGGACTTGATCACCTCACCAGGGAGCCGTGACTTGATCACGCTTTGGTGGGCTGCGACGAATCCATTGAAGGTCTCGATCATCTTGTCAAGATCAGCTTGCGTTGCTTCCCCCGCTGCGACCGCAGTCTCTAATCGCTGCGCATCGCGGTAGCTCTTGAGCATCTGCAACACAAGCTGAGCGTCAGGATCATCGGGATTGACATTGATGACATCAATAAACGATCGCCATTCGCTCTCAGTCGAACTCGGAGGCAAGTAATACGGCGTACTCAACCGCGACAGATCCCGATACAGCGACAACCGCTGCGCAAGCACGAGCACCGCACGTTGGAACGGATCACGCGCCTTCGCTTTTGTATTACTCGCAAGCTCAGCTTGTCTGTTGATCTCCTGCTCAGCATCCTGGATTTCAAGGTACGAGAAGCGTGTCCGATCCTCGCCATCGAGTCCTGCGAGCGTGAGGACATCGGGGTGGTCGATCCGGAATACCCTGCGATCCAAACCCTGAGTCGGGACAGTCGCAAGCTCGATGTACCACTCGATCGCGGACATCTTGGTGCCGTCTTCGTTCGTCAGACTCTGTCGCCCGCTGATGTTCATCAGACCGTTGCGAGCGACCGTGTCGATTGGCTTGGTGCGTCCCTTCGACGACACCGCGATCTCCCGGAAGTTGTTGAGATCGTACGGGCTGTCAATCCGGTCCGGACTGATCACTTTCATGCTCGCGTAGATCAACGCAAGCACAAAGATGACCCAAGGGATGAAGCGTTGAATCGATTTCATCACGGCTTCCTCCGAACTGCAGGGACCATGCGGATTCCAAAGTGGATCAGCATCCCGAGTGTCACAATCGTGCAAGAAAGATACGGGATCAACCAACCCGGATTCTTGACCACTTGCAGGACCGTTCCCGCGTCGTTCTCAAGGAACGAGCTCTGGTAGAAAGTCTCCCCGGCATGTCTAAGCGGATGGTTCATATAAATCAGTACCTCCCGATCGACATTGCGCCCCGAATCCGTCAGCTGAACCTGACTCGAATAGTTTCGAGCCATCTGAGTCCCTGTAAACAGGTCGTGCTTGAAGTCAATTAGTCGTAACTCATAGTCCTTGTAGGTCCGCTTGAATCGGAGCTCGATCCAGTAGTCGCGTCCATCAATCTCCACAAGCTGAGGCTGATTCAAGAACACCGAGAACAGGTACGACCCGATCCGCTGCTCGCCTTTGAAAAGTGTCGCGTACACAGAAGGGACATCGACATTCGCGCCATCCACCCCGTTTGCTTGAGGGATCTCAATCGCAACGAGCTGACTCGCTGCACCACTGTCCGCGAGCCCTACCCGCTCAGGGGGTGCTTGGTTGGGTCCAAAGACCTGTGAGTTCCCGATCCATTCCGTGACTTCGATCCGGAACGGAAGCAACCCGGTCGTCACCAAACCTTCTCGGCTCAAATCTCGTTGCTGGATCACAACGACCAGATCCTCCTCAGGATCGGACTGATCTGTGATCGCAAGCTCAGCTGTGCGGATGTCCTCGACAAAGTTGACCGTCTCCCCTTCTCGGATGGTCATGTTCCCTTCC
Organism: Phycisphaerales bacterium; assembly: GCA_051252395.1. Classification (GTDB taxonomy): domain Bacteria; phylum Planctomycetota; class Phycisphaerae; order Phycisphaerales; family UBA1924; genus UBA1924. The sequence goes on from JBPOFX010000001.1 coordinate 828,880, forward strand.
TCAGCAGCGAATCCGGTCACGAACTCGCCGACCAAGAGAAGGATCACACCGAAGTGCGTGAGGATGATCCCGATCCGATTCTTCTTGAACTTGAATCGCACTGCATGCGCCGCGATCAGGTTCACGAACATCGCAACGCCGAGCGTGAGTCCACCGGGGAACCAGATCGCGCCTGGAATCCGACCGACCGACTGAGGCACAAAGATCTGCAACTCGATGCGAACCACAATCGAGCGGAAGTAGGTATCGACAACAGTCCAGATCCCTTGGTTCACCTGCGCGAGCGTGCCCGCGAAGACCAAGAACATCGAGAGGATAAAGATCACCACTGTCAGCTTCAGTGAAGCGAGTGGCTTCAAAAGTTTCAACATTTAAGCACCCGGCCTTTCCGCGGCGACCGCATTGATAAACTCTTCAAAGCGGACCATCTCCGGATCGGTTTGTTCTTGTGAGCCGGTCATCTTAAAGAACAGCGTCTGCCCCTCGATCGGCATCAGCCCCGCAACAATGCGTCGCTCGCCATCCTCAGACAACAGATCAACAAGCAGTGAACCATCAATCAGCACCTTGACAGGCTGGTCGTCCATCGATGCAACCTGCGGCAGTTCAACCTGCCCGCGCCAGCGATTGATGTTACTCAACGCACCCCCGCCGTCTCCTGAAAGCGCCGTCAGCGTAATGCGTGCGCCGCTGTCAGTCGTGAATCCCGCGATCATCATCGACGAGAGTGTCTGGTCAGGTGTCCACTCTCTTGGGATTCTCCATCCCGATGAGCTGCTCTGGGATTCCGGAGCATGAGCGGCATGATCGTGCCCGTCATGTTCCGAATGATCGTGTCCTGCATCAACAAGAATGAACGACTCGGAGAATCGAACCAGATCCGCTTTGATCAGTTCGATGTCCGCTGTGTCACCGATCGCTTTGACGAACCATGTCTTGCCGTCACCGACATTGACCAGTGTCCCGATCAACCGAACCTCCTCGGCTGGGATATCCACCACCACGACCCGGCCGGTCTCTGTGATCTGGATGTCCTCAACCATCCCCTGCTCGTCGGTCGGAGGGAGTCCGATCTGCCCCCTCCAGCGGTTGATGTTCGCGAGCAACCCGCCGACATCTCCAGGGAACGCGGTAACCGCGATCTCGATTCCGTTCTCAGATTGGAAGGTCGCGATGCGTACCGATCCAGTCGTCTCTTGCTCAGTCCAAGAATCCGGCGTGACCCACTCAACCAACCCTTCAGTCACTTGAGGAGTCGTTGATCGTTGAGCTCGCTCAAGCGCGGTTTTCTCAAAGTCCCGTTCTCTGGGAATCCTGTAGGAATGGATTTCTTCTCGACCACAGCCGATAACAGACATCGACAGAATCGCGCCCAAAATCACCATGCCGGGTCGTCGCGTAGACGCTTGAATCATGAAAAAGAGCCTCTCTGGTTACCTTCAATCGGCTTAAAAGACCTGACCGATAGTGTAGCCGATCTCCGTGACCCGAGCTTCTCTAGAACCGTTCTATTGGTTCGAAACCTGAAGCCCCAACAACATTCCTGTTCAGCAAGATTTTGATGCCTACTGAAAAAGAACAACGCCGCATCCCCAAAGGATACGGCGAATTCACAAATGGGCGTAACAGGACTCGAACCTGTGACCTCTGCCATGTGACGGCAGCGCTCTAGCCAACTGAGCTATACGCCCTGAAGGGGAAGCGTAGACCCACGCGCCAGACTCATCAAGGAGCACACGCTGCTGTTCTCGCTCAGGTATGATGATTTCTGCTGTTTCCACGCTGTTGCGGGATCTCAAAGAGAGCATGCTGAATTGGCCGCAGTCTTCGAAAAATGGTCAAAATTTGCGACCGGATCAGGTGCCTAACCCAAACAGGTCTCTATACTTCAGACCCGGCATGATCGGTGCCGGATCAGTTTGAGTAGTTTTTAGAAATCAGGATCCGCATCCGCGGATCGCTATCTGTCACTGAAGCGCCCTTGTGCGGCCCGATCCCGCCGGTAACGCTGAAAAAGGAACGGATCAATATCATGGCAAACACACTCGTTCAAGACCTCATCGAATCAGGTATCCACTTCGGACAACGCTCCTCAGGTTGGAACCCAAAGATGGGCCCGTACATCTACGGCAAACGAAACGGCATCCACATCATCGACATCAAGGAAACCGTCAAAGGTCTCCTCCTCGCTCGCAAGCTCATCGAGAACACCGTCTCCGGCGGCAAAGATGTCTGCTTCGTCGGCACCAAGCGCCAAGCGAAAGAAGTCATCATCCAACGCGTCACCGATGTTGATATGCACTATGTCACCGAACGCTGGCTCGGCGGCACCCTCACAAACTTCCGCACCATCCGCAGCCGTCTCTCACGCCTCGAAGAACTCGAAGCGATCCAAGAGAACGACAACTTCGAGAGCTACTCCAAGAAAATGGAATCACAGCTCCGTCGCGAGATGAAGAAGATCGCACGCAACCTCGGCGGCGTCCGCAAAATGAGCAAGCTCCCAGGCGTCATCGTCGCGATCGATGTCAAGCGTGAGACCACCGCTCTCCGCGAAGCACGCAAGCTCGGAATCCCAACCATCTGTCTCATCGATACCGATGGTGATCCGGACATGGCCGACATCGCAATCCCAGGCAACGACGACTCGATGCGCTCCATCGATGTCATCATCCGCGAGCTCTGCAAAGCAATCGCAGACGGCAAGCAAGCCCGTGCAATCACCAACAAGGACAAGGAAGACGGCGCACCAGCCGGAGAGGGCGCTCAGAAGCGTTCACGCCGTGCACAGTACTCAGCGAGTGCAGCACCTGAATCCGACACTGCAAACGACGCGGCACCCGCATCAGCAGAGTCCTGAACAGTCCTCGACGAATCCAATCCAAACACCACCACACGCAGCCCGAATCAGGCTGTGATACCAAAGAACTATTTGGAGTACAGACATGGCAATCTCAGCCAAAGAAGTCATGAGCCTTCGTAACAAGACCGGGCTCGCAATGATGGAATGTAAAAAAGCACTCACCGAAGCCGGTGGCGATGTGGAGAAGGCAGAAGACCTCCTCCGCAAGAAGCTCAAAGGCAAGATGGAAACCAAGACCGACCGCGTTGCAGGCGAAGGCCGCATCGGGATCGCGATCGAAGGCGACAAAGCCGCGATCATCGAGCTCAAAGCAGAGACCGACTTCACTGCGAAGAACGAGAACTTCATCAAAGCAACCGATGAACTCGCTGCTCAAGCACTCGCTTCTGGTTCAACCGAACCAAGCGAAGACATGAACGCGGTCATCGACAACCTCCGCATCACGACCGGAGAGAACATCTCCATCGGTCGTATCGAGATCCTCTCAGGTGGTTCCGTCTACGGCCAGTATGTCCACCATGACGGCAAGACCGGCGTCCTCATCCAAGCACAGGGCGAACTCGCAGACGACACCGCCCGTCAGATCGCGATGCATGTCGCTGCAGCGATGCCTCGCCCGCTCGGACTCAGCGCCGACGACATCCCAGCAGATCTCGTCGAGAAGGAAAAGAAGTTCCGCATCGAGCAAGCAATCGAATCCGGGAAACCAGAATCCATCGCTGAAAAAATCGTCGAAGGCGGTATGCGTAAGTTCTTCGAAGAAGTCGCGCTCCTCGAGCAAGACTTCATCATGGACACCTCCAAGAAGATCAAAGAACTCGTCGGCTCAGGAGGCTCATTGAGCTCCTTCAAACGCTGGCAAGTCGGCGAAGCCGAGTAAATCAGCTTCTCAACCAAATCATCTCAGACCGGGTCACATCGACCCGGTCTTTTTTCATACACTGTGCATTCATACTTCGTTCCATAAGCAGAGAGTCCACATGCCAATCAAAGCCAAACCTGGTGAGCAGTACACCATCCGCCGCAAGATCCTCAAGCTCTTCGGAGCCGCGTTCCATGTCTATGACGAGCACGGCTCCGTCGTCGGATACTGCAAACAAAAAGCATTCAAACTCAAAGAAGACATCCGTCTCTACACCGACGAGTCCATGAGTGACCCACTCCTCACGCTCTCCGCACGCTCCATCATCGACTTCGGCGCGACCTACGACATCACCATGCCCGACGGCACACAAGTCGGTTCACTCCGCCGCAAAGGACTCAAATCAACCTTCCTCAAAGACGAATGGCTCATCTTTGACGAGACCGGGGCAGAGATCGGATCGCTCAAAGAAAAGAACCTATTCATGGCATTCATGCGCCGTGGAGACCTCTCCGCGTTCTTCCCGCAACGCTACGAGTTCTTCAAACCAAACTCTGAAGAACCGGTCGCGTTCATCCGTCAGCACTTCAATCTCTTCGTCTACCGCCTGGGACTCTCGATCCTCAAAGACGACGAGGAACTCGACGAACTCCTCGTTCTGGGCGCGACCTGCCTCATCGCAGCAATCGAGGGCCGCCAAAGCTAGATTCTCAATAACGAAACGATGAAATACTGAGCATCCTTCACCTGTTGTTCATTCCACACAAGGAGCACACGATGAATACCGAGATCAATCGCCGTCAAGCACTCACTTCCATGACCGCCGCAGCCGCAGGAGTCGCCGGACTCTCCTCAGTTTCATCAGCGTCTGTACTCACCTCCACACTCTCAGCGGAACAACTCGGTTTCAATGACTCCAATAACGAGTACGAACTCCCCGATCTCCCCTACGACTACACCGCCCTATCGCCGCACATCGATGCGATCACAATGACGATCCATCACACCAAGCACCACGCGGGCTATGTCAAGGGTCTCAACAACGCGATCAAACAACTCAAAGCGATCCGTGAAGGAAACGGAGACTCCTCAACCATCCAACACTGGCAGCGTCAGCTCTCCTTCCACGCCGGAGGTCACATCAACCACACCCTCTTCTGGTCCGGGATGTCCCCAGACAAAGACCACGGCGGCTCCGGTGGAGGAACCCCAACCGGATCGCTCTCCAAAGCAATCACCCGTGACTTCGGATCGTTCGACAAGTTCGCGACGCAGTTCAAAGCCGCCGCGAAATCTGTCGAGGGATCAGGATGGGGCTGGCTCGTCTACGAACCGATCGCAAAGCAACTCATGATCACCCAGATGCAAAACCAGCAGGACATGATGTTCACCGGCGCGATCCCACTCCTCGGCGTCGATGTCTGGGAGCACGCGTACTACCTCTCCTACCAGAACCGTAGAGCAGATTACCTCGATGCGTTCATGAAGGTCATCAACTGGAGCGAGATCCAGCGTCGCTACGAAAGCGCCACGAGCTAATGCTCATTCTGGTTGAAGCTGTGTATTGAGTGATGAATCGATCGCGGGATTAGCTCTTGCGAGCATCACCGGATCGACGGAATCTAGAAAAAACTGCACCGCCGCGAGTCGAATCGCCGGTCTTTCCTTTGCGCGCCATCTTTGAAGGGAGCATCGGTTTGAGTTCCGCGAGACGCGCAATCTGCTCAGCATCGGTAGGCATCGTCTCGACTGCTTGCTGTGAGGTGACAAACCCGTTGAACGGATCAAGCGCCAGTGCGAACCAAGCGTCCCAGAGTTTCCCGTTCCGCTTGGTGAACTTCGATGGACGCGCTGCATCACTCGACGAAACGATGTCCTCATAGTGAACACCAGTCGCGAGCAGGTACCCGATCTCGATAATGGATCGCGTCTGCTCTGAGCGAGCGTCCTGTGCTGAGTAGCTGTTGTGCATCGCTTGATCCAGACCAAACAGCTCAACGAGCGTGCAGCCGTGACGATCGACGAGGAGTTCGTTCATTGTGAACGGGCCGTGATACACCTCTTGCTCCGCGGCATGGACACACGATTCAAGCAGCTGTCCCATCAAGCGGATCGCTTCAGCAAACTCAAGGCGACCGCCCCGAACCTCAAGCAGATCCCCAAGCGTCACCAGCCCTTCCTGATTCCCAGGATAGTTCGTGATCACACAGAGACGACCGGTGTTGTCGTATCCAACATTCTCGATTTTGAGAATATGTGCATGATCCAGATGAGCCGTCTTGAGCACACGATCAAAGACACGACGCCGTGCGACAGGATCGGTCATGTGATCAAAGCGATAGAGCAAATGGTTCGTCCGTTCACGCTCATGGAGCATGATGAGCCGATCACACTGGTGCACTCCAGCAAGCGGGCGCACCGATGTGTATGGACCAAAGCGGACCACAGTTGGGTTCTCGCTAGCAGATTGATTCTCAAAGGCTTTCTTGAACAACTGGTTCGCTCTCTGATGCATGCGTCTTGAACCCCCACAGGCTCAGCAACATGCTCGGTCGCAACAGGCTTGGATTCTATACGCCAACAAGCTCGTTGTCGCGTTCAACTGTATTCGGACCCTTTATCCTCGGCCCTTGAGAAAACCCGAAGGTTCCTCATCCGTTTGGGTATTGTACGCAGCCCTAACCCGTCACGCCGTCCAGAGAACCAGACTCCATGCCCCAACAGAGCGGTTTGGACTGATATGATTCGAGCGTAGAGCGTGCTCGATGGAGACCCCGATCCCCTCCACGCTCCGCTGAAAACTCTCACCACCTCCCGCCGAAGCTCAAATAAGCACCTAACCGGACGGGAAGAACGAGGCTCAGTCCGCAATGCCGTATTACATGTCCATGGGCAAGTTCCCCAAGAAACGCCACACGCAGTTCCGTCGTCCCGACGGCGCCCTCTATTCCGAAGAACTCTTCGGCACCGAAGGCTTCGTAGGCCCCTCCAGCATCATGTACCACATCCATCCCCCGACCCAGGTCACCGGATGGAAGAAGCTCTACTCCACCAAGGTCGAGTATGTCGAGCAGGATGTCATGCGCATGCGCCATGTTAAATCCCAAGACATGAAAGCACACTCCGATCCAGTCCAAGGCCGGGTCGTGATCTTCGGAAACTCAGATGTCGAGATGTCCATCTGCCAACCAGCAGAGCAAATGGATTACCACTTTAAAAACGGACAAGGCGACGAGTGCATCTTCATCCACTTCGGATCAGGCACCCTCTACACCATGTTCGGGACACTGAAGTTCGGAAAGAAAGACTACATTGTCATGCCCAAAGGCGTGATCTACAAAATCGTCTTCGATGAGCGACCAGACGATGGGTCAGACAGCGACGAGTTCGGAGGCGCAAACAAATCCGATATGCCGCTCGGGAAGTTCGTCGCGTTCGAGACCTGCAACGCGAGTCACATCCTCCCCCCCCCCGGATACATCGCGAAGAAAACCGCGCAGTTCCTCGAGCACGCGCCGTACTGCGAGCGCGACCTCCGCGTCCCGTTCGAAGACGAAGACCACCCACTCGCGTACGACGAGAAGGGCGAGTTCGAAGTCCGCATCAAAGCACGCGACAGCGTCCACTCCTACATCTACCCCTACCACCCACTCGAAGTCGTCGGATGGGACGGATGCTATTACCCCTACTGCTTCAACATCCACGACTTCGCGCCAATCACCGGCCAGCTCCACATGCCTCCTCCGATCCACCAGACTTTCGAGGGACACAACTTCGTCATCTGCTCCTTCTGTCCGCGTGCACTCGACTTCCATCCCGACGCGATCCCTGTCCCCTACAACCACTCGAACATCGACTCCGACGAGATCATGTACTACGTGGAAGGGAACTACAAAGCCCGCCGCGGGATCTCGCAAGGATCGATCTCCGTCCATCCGCAAGGCATCCCCCACGGCCCACACCCTGGAACCGTCGAAGCCTCGCTCGGGAAAAAATGGACCGACGAAATGGCCGTCATGTGCGACACCTTCCGTCCAATGTTCCCCACCAAAGCGTGCCTAGGTATGGACGATCCGCAGTATCCCGAATCATGGCGCCAAGACCACTTCGCACCAAACGAAGTCCGCGGCGCCAACGCGGAGGAAACCTCCGGAGACGCTCCGATCAACACCTGGGACTGATCCGAAATCACCACAGTTTCCTTCGACGGCTCGCACAAGTGCGGGCCGTCTTTTTGTCGACACGCCCCTACACTCTGAGCATGAAAACCATCATCGAACCGTTCCGCATCAAGTCCGTCGAACCGATCCGCATGACCACCCGCGAGGAGCGACTTGAGTGTCTCAAGAAAGCACACTACAACCTCTTTGCGATCCCATCGCAGGATGTGATGATCGATCTCCTGACCGATTCAGGAACCGGCGCGATGAGCAGCGAGCAATGGGCCGGGATCATGCGTGGAGACGAGTCCTACGCCGGCGCACCAAGCTGGTTCCGCTTCCGTGATGTCATCCAACGAATCACAGGCATCGACAACATCCTCCCGACCCACCAAGGACGCGCCAGCGAACGCTTGCTTGTCGAGGTCATGATCGGTGCCGGAAACGGGAAGGGCAAGATCGTCCCCAACAACGCGCACTTCGACACCACCCGCGCCAACATCGAACACTCCGGATGCGAAACCATCGACCTCCTCACACCAGAAGGCCAAGACCCCCACTCCGACGCGCCATTCAAAGGCAACATGGACCTTGATGCACTCGAAGACTTGCTGAGTAAACGAGCCGATGACATCCCGTTCGTCATGCTGACCATCACCTGCAACTCGATCGGTGGACAACCTGTGTCCCTCGAGAACATGAAGGCCGTCCGCAAGATCTGCGACAAGTACAACAAACCCTTCATCCTCGATGCATGCCGATTCGCCGAGAACGCTTGGTTCATCAAGCAACGCGAGCCGGGACAAGAAAACCGCTCCGTTGAGGACATCTGCCGCGACCAGTTCGACCTCTGCGACGGATCAACCATCAGCGCCAAAAAGGACGGTATGGTTAACATCGGAGGTGTCCTCCTCCTCCGCGACCAGAAGCACTTCGTCAACGCGAGCAACCTGCTCATCCTCACCGAAGGCTTCATGACCTACGGCGGACTCGCAGGACGCGATCTCGAAGCAATGGCCGTCGGTTTCGAAGAAGTCCTCTGCGAGGACTACCTCCGCTACCGCATCCGCTCGACCGAATACCTTGGGGAGAAACTCCTCGAAGCCGGGATCAACATCGTCCGTCCTGCAGGCGGTCACGCGATCTATATCGACGCCGCGGACTTCTGCCCGCACATCCCTAAAGACCTGTTCCCAGGACAAGCCCTCGCTGTCGCGCTCTACGAAGCCGGAGGCATCCGCAGCTGCGAGATCGGTTCAGTGATGATGGGTGAGCACGCGCACATGGAACTCGTCCGACTCGCGATCCCGCGTCGCACCTACACGCAGTCGCACATCGACTATGTCATCGAGATCATCAAGGAAGTCCACGACAACGCGTCGTCACTCCCTGGATACCGGATCTCCGAAGAACCCGAAGCGCTCCGCCACTTCACCGCTAAGTTCGAACAGACCGGCGTACCAACTCCCGCATAATCACTCCCTGTCAAGCCGCATCAACGCTTCAAGACACACCGGAAACTTCCCGTCATCGGGAGATTCCTCGCGTGCGTATTCCTTGAACCCACACTTCTCAAGTACACGAATCGATCCCAGATTCGACGCCGCGACGCGAGCGTGGAGCGGTCGCTGCTCGACTTCAACGAGCAGCAACTCCAGTGCACGCGAAGCGATCCCGCGCCCCCACTGCTTACGATCGATCCAGTACCCAACCGAATCCACGCCGTCCATCACGAAGCACGAGATGCTCCCGACAAGTTCCCCATCCACTTCGATCGCGCGAGCGAGTACCGACTCATCCGCGAGTATCCGCTGCCAGTGCGCAACAAATGCATCAAAATTCTTTGCAAAGACAACCGCCATCTCCAACGCTTGCGGATCATCCTGAAATGAATACAACTCGGGAAGATCCCCCACACCAACCGCGCGAAGCCTGACTGCAGAACAACTTACCTTCCTCTGATCTTGATCCATCCCCCACTGTATGCACCACACTCACCAGCAGGTCACCCATTCATCACGCAACCTTGATCGAACCTAAACAACACTCCACTCGCTCCCTGAGTACTCTTCAATCCTCGTGCAACGGAGCATCGAGAACACACACATCAAATGGAGATTCAATCATGCGTAACACACTCACCGCACTCACCATCGCAGCAGCCTGCGGCACATCCGTCGCATCCGTCACACCATCCACAATGGATGTCCTCTCGGCAGACCGCGAACTCTTCGTCATCGCCTGCGGCTTTGACTACGAGTTCGACGACTGCGACGGCGCACGCGAGTCATCACAAGCAACCTCAGGGTTCTACGACAACGAGATCGATGCAGACCTCAACGACTACTACGGCGGAGACATCGCTGAAGCGAGCGGACAGATCTACTCGAACATCACCGATCAACGCATCGAGCTCGAGTACTTCGCTGACTGCGTCGTCACCGACACCAACATCTACTCCGCCGACTCCTCAGTGACCGGCGATACCGATGTCGAGTTCGAAGTCCTTGACGATGTCCGCGTCGTCTTCGAGGGATACGCCGAGGGGTACACCCAGAGCTACTTCACCGCTTCAGCTGCACTCCGCGAAGTCGGAGGACCAACCTTCGCATCCTTCGCTGTCCAAGGAACTGGTGACGACGACACCGAGTTCACAGGTTGGCTCTACGCAGGGACCTACTCGGTATCCGCAGATTTCAATGCAAGCGCGATGGCGTACATCCCATCGGCAGGCGAGCTCAGCCTCTCCTTCCGCGTCTACCACAAGACCGACTTCAACACCGATGGCACCATCAACCGCGCCGACAAGGACGCGTTCATCGCTCAGTACCGATCACGCACCGCAGCCGCAGACTACAACGGCGACGGCGTAACCAACAGCAGCGACCGCTCCAGCTTCATTGCTGACTGGCGCGCCGCCAAGTAATCTTCGCACAACTCAAAAACAAATATACACCCGGTCAAATAGGCCGGGTGTTTTTGTGGTCTATTGATTGAACTCTTTAGAACGGATCGTCAAATGATGGAACCGTCGTGTACACATTGTCATCGATCGTTGCAGGATCACCATCTGGACCCGCCGAGTAGAAATACGGCCGACGCGTATTACTACGCCCACCGTCAGAATCCGATTCGACCGGGTACTCCAACCCATTGGCGCGAGCAGCCTCATGATCCAGTGGCACAATCCGGTTCCGGCGAAGCTCACCATTCACAGACCCATCCATAAACGGGATCATCGACTGATTCGCTGGAAGGTATCCTTCAGAGAAGAACCCATCCATATCCGTCATGACCGAACGATAATCTCCAGGCTCCCCAGGCTCACGACGATCACCAGAGTTCGTTGAATCCTCGATCACCCCATCCAGACTTGGATGAACATACCGAATCGGATTCCCCCAAGCATCAAACACCGTCAGCATGCTGGGCTGTAAATCATCCGGTACATCATAATTACGGATCATCGTGCTATCCACACTCGAAAGCAACCCATCAATATCAACACCCGACTTGATCGACTCAAGAAAAAGCCCGACCGAGTTGACTGTGTGATGACGAGTCAACCGAGAATCAGGATCCACAATCTCAAGGTTGATCGTTCCATCAAACGCAGGGTAGTAGACAATATCGCCCTGATCCCAGTTCTCAAAGTCTTCACTCAACTCGATCGACACCAACGACTCAGGCATCGAACCAGTTCGTTCAATGTAATCCGCAAGCGCTCGGTCGAGCACCTGAAGCACACCTTCCGTCGCACGCTTCTTCCCGGCATCCGCCATCGAAGCGCCGACCCCGATCGTGATCGCTGCGAGCAACGCAATCAACGAGATCACAAACACCGTCTCGATCATGCTAAAGCCACCGGCGCGGTTCGCCGGATAAGTTACTTGATGTTGGTTCATATCCATAAGCTCCGTGCGAGCGAGTGCGGGAGGGTCCAGCGGTTCCGGTCCCAACCTTCTGGTCAGCCGACCGTCAGGTAAAGATACACGATATGCGCCGCAGGTGTCCCAGTGGATATACGCCCAATATCCGCTCCGGATCCCTCTCAAACCACCGATCAAGCCCAATCAGCTCGATTCAGACCCATTCTCGGCATCAGAACCCGGCTTGGGATCCGCAGGCTTGGAGGCAGCTGGCTTGGGAAGATACATCTCCCCGCCAACCATTCCAGGCCCAAGAATCGACGATCCGAGGATATTCCCGCTGCCCTGAGCTCCAGCCGGACGCCCCCCACCTGCTCCAGCTGGCGCAGGACGCAGCTGCGGCGCTTGCTGCATCGGAGGCGCCTGACGAGGAGCCGCCTGTCGTGGCGCTGGAGCCGTGAGCCGAGCGCGGAAGATGTATCCTGTGACCTTCTCACGGATCTCCCGCATCATCCCTTGGAACATCCGCTGACCCTCACGCTTGTACTCGATCTTCGGATCCGTCTGCGCAATCGCACGGAACCCGATCGTGTCACGCAGCTGGTCCATCGAATACAAGTGATCCTTCCATGAGGTATCCAGCGTCTCGATCAGGACCATCTGCTCGAACTGAATCAGTTCGGGACGAGCAAGTGTCTCCACACGCGCCTGGATCGCGAGTTCACGATCTTCCTTGTCGAGGTAGCGCATGCGTTCAGTGATCCCATCGCCGTAGCGTTCGGTGAGCAATGCGTCGAGCTCTTCCTCATCCTTCGTCGCGAGTGCTTTCTCCATCATACTCGAGAGGTCATCGGTCTTAAGTGACTCTGCCGTCGCTTCAACGATCCGTTCCTTGACCTTCGCAGGGGGAGTCGTCCGGATCTCATCGGGAGTGATGATCAGTCCGATCCGGTCCTTGCACCAGCGGACCAGATTCTCGAACGCCGCCGTCGGATCCTGACGCGCCATCATCATCGTGCGTTGCATGATGAAGTCCGCAGGGAACTCCGCTTCACGCTTCTCGTAGAGATCACGAGCGGTCTGGATGATCAGATCGCGGACCTCAAGATCCTCGTCCTTCTGAGCTCGGATGATCTCGTCAGGATCGAGTTCTTTGGTGAACTTCTCCTTGACCCATGCCGCGAGCTGTTCCGCGCCGTAGCGTGGGTTTGCAAACTCTTCGATCTTCTCAAGCGGCTCAGCATCAATCTTGTTAAACGCCGCTTGCTCAAGCATCTCCTGAACCTCGCGCCGCTGCTGTGCACCGCCCTCACGAAGCGATCCGGTATCAATCTCAATCCCGAACCGGTTCTTCGCCCAGCGATGGAGACCCGCGGAATCAAAGTCGATCGAGACCTCAGACCCTTCGATCGGCATGTACTCGCCGAGCGTCATGATGATCGTCGCCGTCACATCGTCCTTCGCAAGCTTGCGGATCGCGATGTCCATCTCCGTCGCGTCCTTGCCCTTGAGTCGTTCAGGGAGGATCGAACAATCGAGCTGCTCGCGAGCGTAATCCGCTGCGCGGATCGCTGCGTACTCGTCGTCGAGGTATTCCGCAATCGCGTCGTCCACAACATCCTCGATGTACTCGAAGACCAGTCCCTTGACCTGACGCCCTTCAAGAATCCGCTGACGCAATCCATAGAACCGCTGGCGCTGATGCTCCATAACCTCGTCGTATTCGAGGATATTCTTGCGGATCTGGAAGTTGCGTTCCTCGACCTTCTTCTGCGCCCGCTCAACATTCTTGGACAGCCACGGATGCTCGATCGCGTCGCCTTCCTTCATCCCGAGCTTCGACAACAGCTTCATCGTCGTCTCGCCCGCGAACATCTTCATCAGATCATCTTCGAGCGACACAAAGAACCGCGACGACCCGTTGTCTCCCTGTCGGCCCGATCGACCACGCAGCTGATTATCAATACGACGCGATTCGTGCCGTTCCGTACCGATCACATGCAAGCCGCCCATGTCCTCGATGTTCTCAAACCAGCGGATGCGATGGAGGATCGAGCGTGCGTTCTTGTCAAGCTCATCTCGGAGCTCGTCCGCGCCTGCTGAATCGATCCCCTTGCCGCTCATCCAGGTGTTTTGGTGCGCCCAGTGGCGCAGGAGCATGAGTTCGAGCTCCGCAAAGTCCATCGTCTCCGCATCACGCTTCTTGATGCCTTCATCTTTGAGCTCGGTCGATGCGATCTTCCGGTAAACATTCTCGCGCAGTTCCTGATCGCTCATTTCCGGAGTCAATCCACGCGACGCGATCCCACGCTTGAGCAGGTGCTCGATCAAATCTTCGCGTTTGAGCTTCCCGAGCTTGATGTCCGTACCACGACCCGCCATATTCGTCGCGATCATCACCGCGCCCAGGTGCCCCGCATCCTCGACCACATTCGCTTCACGCTCATGCTGCTTCGCGTTGAGCACCGAGTGCTGGATCTGGTACTTCCGTGTCAGCATCTGCGAGATCATCTCGGAACGATCCACAGAGGTCGTCCCGACCAGGATCGGACGACCAGCGTCATGGAACGCCTTGATCTCATCGACGATCGCTTCCCACTTGTCCTTCTCGCGCAGGTACATCAGGTCATCATGATCATGGCGCGCGATCGGTTTATTCGTCGGGATCGAGACCACATCGAGGTGGTAGATATCATGGAACTCTTGCGCTTCGGTATCCGCAGTACCGGTCATCCCCGAGAGCTGCTTGTACATCTTAAAGAAGTTCTGAACCGTCACCGACGCGACCGTCTGCGTCTCAGCCTTGATGTTCACCCCTTCTTTACACTCAATCGCTTGGTGCAAGCCATCCGACCACTGACGACCGATCATCGGACGACCAGTATTCGAATCCACAATCACAATGCTCGGCTCACTCTTCCCGCTCATCCGATCGGGAACATCCATCACGATGTAATCCTTGTCCCCCTGATACACCGCATACGCACGCAGCGCCTGCTCCAGCAAGTGCGGGATATCCATGTTCTCATCAACATAGAACGACCCAACACCCGCAAGCTTCTGAGCGTGCGCGATCCCTTCGTGCGTCAGGTGCGCGCTCTTGCGATCCATCTCGATCTCGTAGTACTGCGAGAACTGATCTCGCTGATGCTCAAGCTCAGGGAGTTCCTTGACCGCATCATCCAGCCGCTTCTGCATCTCAGGCACAACCGCAGAATCACGCGTCTGACGGATATCACCCTCCAGACCCTTGATCAACTCCTTGCAACGCTGGACCTGATCTTCCTTCTCCTGCCAAGGACGCTGAAGATCAACGAGCTGTTTCGCCAACCCATCCGCGAGCTGATAGCGAGGCTGATCATCATGCGCCGGACCCGAGATAATCAAAGGCGTTCTTGCCTCATCAATCAGCGTCGAGTCCACCTCGTCCACGATCGCAAACTGACGCTTCCGCTGGACCTGCTCCTCGACATTCCGCTTCATGTTGTCGCGGAGGTAGTCAAACCCAAACTCCGAAGTCGTGCCGTACACAACATCACACCGGTACATCGCACGCTTAATCTCTTCAGGCTGCATGTGCATCGGATGGATCGCACCGACCGTCAACCCAACCTTATTAAAGAACGGGAAGGTCCAGTCGCGGTCACGCTGCACGAGGTAATCGTTGACCGTCACGATGTGCACCTGCTGGCGCGTCACGCTCGCCATGTACGCCGCGAGCGGCGCGACGATGGTCTTGCCTTCACCCGTCTTCATTTCCGCGATCTTGCCCTGACCCAGGACCATGCCACCGATCAGCTGCACATCAAACGGACGAGCACGGAACGGAGGACGCGATTCGGGATAAATCTCCCGCACCGCGTCGTAGATCTCGTTGGGGATCTCCACCTGCACATATCCAGGAACAGGCTCAGCACATCCGAGGAACTCGCCTTCAGGAGCCGCAGGCTCAAGCGAATCCGCTTCAGCCTTGATCCGGTCGTATGTATCGCGGACCGATCCACTCAACAGCGACGCATCGAAGTTGTGCTCTGGA
This sequence comes from Phycisphaerales bacterium, assembly GCA_051252395.1. Taxonomy (GTDB): domain Bacteria; phylum Planctomycetota; class Phycisphaerae; order Phycisphaerales; family UBA1924; genus UBA1924. Next base: position 844,670 of record JBPOFX010000001.1, read on the forward strand.
TTGAAGATGTTCCGGATCCCGACCGAGCGGTCCATCGCTTCGCGTCCAGCCGCGAAGACCTCGACGAGCAGATCACTCGAGGTTTCGCCGTTGTCATAGCGTGTGCGGAACTCTTCGGTCAGCTCGCGGAGCTGCGCATCGTTGAGTGCACGCATCTGGGTCTCAAGAGCCGCGATCGCTTCGACGCGAGTGGTGTACCGCTTGACGATCCGATCGTTCCGTGATCCAAAGAGCTTGGAAAGGATCGAACCGATGACAGGAATTTCTGAACTGGACATGGTGTATATCTCAAATCTGTGTGCGTCCGATCCAACCAAAGATCCGGACGATCAACCGATCTCCCGCGCTCACGATTCCTCGCACGCACGATCGCATCGGTCAGGATGCAAATGCTTTTCTAAATACGCTTCGTATCAATCGTGTATCAATAAACCCGCTCAAGCTCGGCGCCAAACACCAAGCGAGCATGCTCACTTCATCGGAGGCGGAAGATCCAGCAGCCAGCTCCCCAGCAGCTCACAAGATCCGATCCCGTCAGCATCAGCAAGAAGCCCCTCAGTCATGGGGACATCAAACCGCTCAAGAACCGGGAGCACCCGACTCTCTTCGGATTGATCCACGAGCTCGCGGATCGCTTGAGCAACACAATGCGACAATCGAGTCACGCGTGTCCGCTCAATCGTCTCGCCGCAGGTCGTCGCGGCCGACGCCATCGTCGCGACCAGCAGATGCACCGCGATCGCCGCAACCATCAGCCCACCGGTCCGCGCCGTGCGCGTCCCTGCGTGTGATCCCGAAGGATGAAGACTGGATTGGAGTGGAGAGGTGCTCATTCGTGTTCCTAAGTATCGGCAACCCCCCGCCTCCGAGCAAGCCTGATTAGGGTTCCAGCCCCCCTTTTTTCGTCCCCGATCCGGATTCAGCACGCCGACACCACCCAAGACCCCTCATTTCGAGAATCTCAAAGGAATCTGATCCGAAGGTCCGATAGAGTCTACGCCCAAGGCACGGAAGCCAAGTATCTCCACGCAAACCGCTCGATTGACCACGCATGACCGACAAGGACGCACCAATGCTCGCAACACGCCAGTCACTCACTCCGACACGCAACTCGCTCACCCACAAGTTCGAGATCGGACGCCACGAGGGATACCTCACAATCGGTCTCTACGCCGACGGCACACCCGGCGAGATCTTCATCAAAATCGCCAAAGAAGGCTCCGCAATCTCAGGGATGTGCCAAGCCTTCTGCCGAGCGTTCTCCATCGCCCTCCAGTTCGGACTCCCTGTAGACGAAGCCGTCAAACGCTTCAAAGGCATGCGTTTCGAGCCTCACGGCCCGACCAGCAACCCCGACATCCCACAAGCCGACTCGATCATCGATTATGTCGCTCGTTATCTCGAGATCGAGTTCTGCGATCCGAGCCGCAAACGCACAAGCTCAGACTGATTTTCCCAGTTCAGTATCCGCTCAATCCACCCGCGTCATCGGCTCTTTCCCTTCGAAGACCGCGCTGATATTGGTCTGCACCATCTCCGTCATCGCACGCCTCCACCGATCCTCTGCACTCCCAATATGCGGCGTCAGCACTACGCGATCACTCCCCACCAGCCCCTCGTGCACCGTAGGTTCTTTCTCAAACACATCCAGCCCCGCTCCCCAGAGGTGCCCCGAAGCGATCGCATCCGCAAGCGATTCCTCGTCGATGACCGGCCCCCGAGCCGTATTGACCAGAATCGCGTCTTTCTTCATCATCCCGATCCGCTCACGATTGATCAGGTGCCTCGTCGATTCCGTCAAAGGCGTGTGCACGCTCACGACATCCGCTTCCCGAAGCCCCTCCTCCAGTTCAACCCGACGCGCTCCCATCGGCGCCATCTCAAACTCCAGGTGCCGCGAGCGAGCGACATACGCGATCCGCATCCCGAGCGATTGCGCCCTCAGAGCTGTCGCGTACCCGATCCGTCCCGCTCCGACGATCAGCAGTTCCTTGCCGCACAGATCGAGTCCAAGGAAATCACTCATCCCGAGCTGACCGTTTTCCGGATACGCAGGAGAGCGAGCGTACCGATCCGCTTGGATCAATCGTCTCGCGACGCTGAGTATCAGCAAGAACGCGATGTTCGCAGTCCCTTCTGTGACCGCATCGGGAGTGTTGCACACGACCACGCCGCGCTCTTTGCATGCGCCGACATCGATATTGTCGATGCCCACAGCAAAGTTATTCACAATCTGTAGCTGTGATCCCGCCGCATCAAGCAACTCTGCATCAATCCGATCCGTGTACATGGAAATGATCGCATGCGCCCCTGAAACAAAGGGTAAAAGCTCATCCCGCTGAGGCAGACCATCCCCAAGCGTTTGAACGCAAACACTTGGTAACTCCAGCTTTCCGGGGATGCTCCGCGTGATTCGCACTTGTTTTTGAGGGGTATCCATGCGTGACAATAGCACCATGCAAGACCCTGTCGAGCATCCAATATCATGCGATTCTCACACCTTTCGCGTTCCATGGAAGTAAATTTTTTCAAAAAACCCTATAAAAACAGGGGGAAAACAGGGGAAATCTGTTGTATGTTGCCGATACTAGTCCGGTAAAAACAACAGAGGTGTGGGTGGAAGCCGCACACGATTCCAACACTTTGCAGATATGGAGATTGCAAATGGCGAAGAAAACAAAGAAAAAAGCAGCCAAGAAAACCGCAAAAAAAACCGCAGCTCGTAAGCCAGCCGCGAAGAAGAAGGCACCAGCCAAGAAGGCCGCACCAGCTGCCAAGAAGCCAGCGAAGATCGTTGCTGCGAAGGACAAACCACGCACCAAGTCCGAAGTCCTCACCACCATCTCAGACCATGTCGGCATCTCCAAGAAGGAAGCTGCTCAAGTCTTTGACATCATGGGTGAAATGATCGAGAAGGACCTCAAGAAGACCTCCTGCGGCTCATTCAATGTCCCAGGCATGATGAAGGTCACCGTCCAACGCAAGCCTGCAACCAAGGCACGCAAGGGCGTCAACCCATTCACCAAGGAAGAAATGGTCTTCAAAGCCAAGCCGGCACGCAATGTCGTCAAGGTCCGCCCACTCAAGGCACTCAAAGACCGCGTCTAATACAGACGACATCCCAAAATACAAAGCACCCCTCGATACATCGAGGGGTGCTTTCTTTCATGCATTCAACAAATCAAACCACATCCGCACCGTTCAAGACGACTTCTTAAACACGCGAACCGATCGTCCATTATCCTGATCCACCACAACCGGCTCTGCACTCGGCTCAGCGATCACCACAGGTTCAGCATCCATCGACTCACCGCCTGCATCGACAAACGCATCGACCAGCGATTCAACAATCCCAGCCCCATCAATCGAACCATCGAGCAATCCTGCGCCCACCCCTGCCGCTGAGTCAGATCCTGTCTCTGATCCAGCAACGGTTCCTGTTTCATCCGCAACCAAAACCGTCATCAGATCCTCACCGCCCGCTGATCCTGGTCCCCCGCTCGGACCACCAGCACCTCGCTTGACCATCGGAAGTTTCCCTGTCAACTGGTACACGCGTGAACGCGAGGGGTATCGTCGTTCCTTCGTATGGATCACCCGGCCGTCCGGCATGTGGATCGAAATATCCACCCACTCGTACGCCCGCTCCGAGATCGTCTCTTCAGTCTCGACAACCTCAACAGCAGCTGCCTCAGCCGCTTCCGTTTGCCCAACTCGCTCCTCGGCGTGTGCAAGACCTGCAGCGATGCCCGCCAATGCGATTGCTGTCAATATCCGACGATGACCTGTCCCATGCTCCCGCATCTGTGCCTCTTCCCTCGGGAATTCCCGATCGCGATCCTGACTCATCCACAAGCCCATCAAATTAGAGCGTTCTATTCATTCCTCATCGGTGCCACCAACCCCCCGACTTTCTCCAACATTCCTTACCAGCACAACCTCACAGCGTTCATGCGCCGGATAACCGACATCCATTCCTTTTATCGGCCTCGATTCACTCCCCTCATCCACAGACCTTCTATGGTCAATCCGCATCCCACATTTGAACCAAAGCGAATCCAAGCTGAGCACACCATGAACCTAGTCAAACGCGCACAACCCCACCCAGTCGCACTCGAAACCACACTCCTCGTCCACGGCGTCCCCTCCCACAGCGCACTCCCACTCAACGACAGCCTCTCCCAACTCGTCTCCAAACAAGGCGCAACCCCCGCACTCATCGGGATCATCCAAGGCACCCCCACCGTCGGCATGAACTCCGACGAACTCCAAGCGATGCTCGATCACGGAGATGTCCTGAAAGCAAACACCGCAAACCTCGGAGTCGCGCTGCATTCCAAAGCACACGCCGCGACGACTGTGAGCACCACGATGGAACTCGCAGCTGCTGCTGGAGTCCGCGTGTTTGCAACCGGAGGGATCGGCGGAGTCCACAAGGGATACGACAAGCACCTCGACATCTCCTCCGATCTCGCAGCCTTTACCCGCTTCCCAGTCGCCGTCGTCACGAGCGGGGTCAAATCAATCCTCGATGTCGTGTCCACACGCGAAGCACTCGAAACGCTCGGCATCCTCGTCATCGGATACCAAACCGATTCGTTCCCCGCCTTCTATCTACGCGAATCCGATGCTGGAGTCGATGTGCGCATCGATGACCCAGACGATCTCGCGCAGCTCGTCGAATCCGAACTCAAAAGAACCGGACGCGGGATCGTCATCGCCAACCCAATCCCATCTCAGCACGAGCTCAACAAAGACGATTGGAACCACTGGCTCACGCAAGCAACCCAGCACGCTCACAACATCGGCGCGACCGGTCGAGCGACGACTCCCGCAATCCTCAGCAAGCTCCACGAAGTCTCCAACGGAGCAACGCTGGCCGCGAATCTAGAGCTCGTCAAATCCAACGCTCGCGTCGCTGGAATGGTCGCGAGCAGGCTCAAAGAACCGCAATAGCGACTCACCCGCACAGCAACCGTTCAAAGACCGCTTTATCGGTCGTCTTTACACAATATTGACCGCTTCTATGCGATTGAATTCGTTGATTTCTTCCCACTCGTGCTACGATATAGCCGGAGTTTGTAACCAGCTCGATGCCTCACTCACTGCAGGCACAAGTTGAGCAAGGACAACCTCGGAGAGAGCTCGGCAGGGCGGAACCCTTCCGAACACAACCAACATGTGAGAACGATGAATCCGCGCGTGCGGTGGTCGTCATCAACCAAAGGAGATTGAGTCATGCGTAATCGTACCGGAATCGCAGCAATCGTGGCAGCCGCAGGCCTCTGCGCCCCTGCCCTCGCACAAGACAGCACCAGCATCAACGCCGGCGACCTGCCAGGTGACGCTCTCAGCCCATGGGCAGACAGCTGCTCCGCATATGTCGTCGATCTCACACCCTTCACCACCACCAAGGGTCACCAGTTCGGGATCGCACCACTGGTCAAAATGACACGCGTCAACAGCACCAACTTCAATAACCTCTTCTCATCATCAAGCATCAGCTCAGGTGTCGCTACAGGCGTCAACTACTCGATGCCTTCATACGCACTCTGGGAAAACACTCCAGGCGCAGGTGTCAACGCAGTCAACAACTCAGTCCCAGGTATGGTCAGCCCATCAGGTCAGTCCACCCGCTTCGCAGTCGCAGTCAACGAGTTCGGCACCACCACCGGTGGCACCAGCTTCAACGGCATCGTCGGCGCTATGGTCAACTTCGACCCAGCAGACGCGAACCGCCTCTATGTTGACCGCCGAATGGCAGCAGTCAACACCTCCGACGAGTTCGCAGGAGACAGCTCACAGTTCGGTGGTCTCTCCCTTGACGCAAACGGCAATGTCTACTACCGCGCTGACAACAACAACTCAACCGGTCCAGACCAGCTCGCCGGAAACAACCTCTTCCGCACCCGCATGATGGATCGTGACTGCGGCGAGATGAACCTCATCTCCACAGGTGGAACCACCGACGCGACCGACGCACTCATCACCAACTTCGCTGATGTCCTCGGCGTTGCAAACAACATCCCGGCACGCGTCGCAGGAGGCAACGGCCTCTCAGTCAACGGAAACGCATTCGCAGCTACCTCAGAAATGATCATCGCCGATACCGGATCATTCACCTCCACCACTGGTCACCTCGACACCACCGGTGGCATCGGTGCAGACCACCGCGGATCGTTCGGGACCACCACCCACGACTTCCTTGGTAACAGCGCCGCATACTCCCTCGGCCTCCTCTCCAAGGACGCCGCAAACGAAACCCGCATCATCAATGTCACCAGCGTTGACGCAGCAGGCGCCGTCATCGGCAACAAGGGCTTCGAAATCCCGCTCATGCTCACCGACAACGATGACGGCTTCATGCTCAACTACACCTCACAAGCACAGCCAAACAACTACACAGGTTCAACCCTGTTCCGTGGTGGTGTAGGCCATGTCGCTATCGGCAGCGATCAAGCAGGCCGCGGCCTCCTCGCTGTCATGGTCAACGAAAATGGATTCTCAGACGACTTCTCCAACCAGATCGTCGTCTGCCGTTACGATGCCAACACAGGCACCGAAGAGTGGACCCTCGCTGCATATGTTGACCAGACCAACGCGTTCAACCCAGATGTCAACACCTCAAAGGTCATCTGCGACGCTGAAGGCAACACCATCGGCATGATCACCGACCTCCCAGATGTCACCGGTGGACTCCCACTGGGACCAGGCATGTCCGCTCCAGCAATCGACTCCGCAGGAAACATCTGGTTCCTCTCCGCAGTCAAGCTCCTCGATCGCGGACCAGAAGGCGAAGCAGATTTCGACGGTGCACTCCTCCGCGCAATCTACAACCCAGACACCTTCTCATACAAGCTTGAGATGGTCCTCGAAGTCGGTCAGGTCTTCGAAGGTGCAAACTCAGGCACCAACTACCGCATCGGCTTCCTCGGCTCATCAACCGGCGCAGGCGGCGCAACCCCAGGCACCATCTACTCATCGAACCTCGCTGAAGGTGCATGGAACAACGCTGACATCTCCGCAGCAGACCCATCAGATCCGATCACCAACGGTGGCCTCATCTTCGGCACCCAGATCACATACGACACCAACGATGACGGTCTCTACAACGACCCAACATCAGCGTTCTACGACCCATCAGAGCCTGCAGACGAGTCCTACTCAGTCGGCATGTATGTCGGGTACTACCAAGACGCGGTCGCGTGCCCTGCTGACCTCAACGGAGACGGACTGCTCGACTTCTTCGACATCTCCTTCTTCCTCTCCAACCAAGTCGACTTCAACGGCGACACCGTCTTTGACTTCTTCGACATCTCCGCATTCCTCGGCGCATACGGCGCAGGTTGCCCATAACTGATCCAATAAGGACGCCGCAAAGGCATCCCAACGATCTTCAAACGCCCGCGCCTAACCGCGCGGGCGTTTCTTGAAAAATGAACCCCAGTCCATTACCGGACAAAGTCCCATTCCCACCCAAGAGAGGCCCGTCCGAAGCCTCACGAAGGAGCACACAATGAACTTCCCTACCAACCCACTCTGCGCCGCAGCGACCACACTCCTCACCCTCGCAGCCTCACAGTCCGCAGCACAGTGGAACCCAAACGCAGGGCAATGGCTCAAGTCCCACGACACCGACCTCCGCGTCATGACCTGGAATGTTCAAGACGGGATCTGCAGAACACAAGCAAAGACCGATGACTTCAACAACTGGAACGGGATCGTCCGCATCATCGCATCCATGCAACCAGACATCCTCATCCTCCAAGAATGCGGAGACAACTCAGGCAACGGCACCGGATCAGGTGTCGACTCCATCTCACAACTCGAAACCGTCGCAGACCTCCTCGTCCACGGCGGTACCGACCCCTTCCTCGGAGGCGCCGTCACCTCCTATGTTCAACTCTTCGCTGAAGCAGGATTCGACCTCCCCTATGTCTACGCGAGCGAAGCCAACGACGGATTCAATCGCAACCTCATCCTCTCACGCTACCCATTCGCAGACCTGAACGGTGGAGGCGCAACCTACTCCACCTTCGTCCTCCAACCAGACGAATACCAGATCGGAGGAACCGGTGGAATCCGAGGATACCAGTTCGCAGAAATCGACCTCCCAGACGAAATCTACGGCGGAGATGTCGTCGTCGGAAACGGACACCTCAAAGCCGGAGGAAGCTCCAGCGACTACGAAGAACGCGAACGAGCAAGCGAGAACATCGCGTACCTCATCGACTACTACTACAACGGCGCCGGAACCGGAGTCAGCGATCCAAACTCCAAAGTCTCACTCCCAACGACAGGAACTGTCCTCGATGAGAACACCCCAGTCATCGTCGGCGGAGACCTCAACCAACAACCAGGCAACGGACCATCCGAGTTCATCGCACGAGCAGAGTTCACAGGATCAACCGACGGCACAGACCGCGACCGCTCAGACTCCTCCCTCGACAACGCCGTCCAACCAATCTCAGGAGACACTTCAACACAAGGAAGCTCCTCCAAACTCGATTACCTCATCTACCAAGACTCCATCGCTACAGCACGCCGAAGCTTCATCTTCCGTTCGACAGGGTCAGGGATGAGCAATGTCAACCTCCTCCCACTCCCAGCACGCAGCTTCCCAGTCAACCCATTCACGATCTCTGGATTCTCATCGGACCACCGTCCGGTCATCATGGACTTCATCCTCCCTGAGCCTGCGATGGATCCATGCCCGTCACCGCCGGACTACAACGAAGACGATGTCCTCGACTTCTTCGATGTCTCCGCGTTCCTGACCGCGTTTAGCAACCAAGACGCAAACGCAGACATCAACGAAGACTCCCAGTGGGACTTCTTCGATGTCAGCGGATTCCTCACACTCTTCGCAGCAGGGTGTCCATAACCAACACTTGTGATCCCAGATTCAAGCGGGATCAATCCCCGGCTTGATCTCGCAACGCACGCACCTCAGCGACGGCATCGTCCAGATTCCGCTTGAGTTGCCGCACGCGCAGAAGCGATCGAACGCGCGTCAAAAGTTCCAGCTTATTGACAGGTTTCGTCAGAAAATCATCCGCACCGACATCAATCGCACGCTCAACATCCCCCACCTCACTCAGAGCCGTCACCATAATGATCGGGATGTCCTTCGTCTCGCTGGAGTCCTTGAGCTGCTTGCAGACCTGATACCCGCTCATCCGAGGCATCATGATGTCCAGCAAGATAATGTCCGGCGGATCCTTCTTCACCGACTCAATCGCTTGGATCCCGTCGCTGACCACTCGCACAGGTCCACCGAGATCATCCAGATACGCCTGGAGTAGTTCAAGATTCTGTTCGTTGTCATCAACGATCAACACCCCGTGATGAGCCACAACCGTGTCATCCCCCTGTCCGTCGAAGGTCTCAGTAGCTGCCGGTGGTGTGCTCATGCGTGTGGATCCTTTCTGCTTTTGAATCATTGGAGCCTAGATACCGGTAGACTACCAAGATTCATCCCCTCTCACCACGATATTCCAGACTCTCGTCCATAACAGGAACTGGAGAACTCCCGCCTCACGGCCCGAAAAGAGGAACAGGAGAACCCGGCATATGACCAACGAAGCGACCAAACCGCATCACATCACACTCTACACGACCCTACTACTTGGTCTGCTCGCACCCCTCCTCTCTGCAGCACCCCTCGACCTCGCGCTCGATAGCATCATCGGGAACGCGCCGCTCGGGAACGGGAAAGCCGCGATCCACATCATCGATCTCGACACGGGACGCGAACTCGGAGAGTACCAGAGCAACGAGCTCATGATCCCCGCTTCGAACATGAAAATCCTCAGTTCCGGAGCTGCACTCCTCGTGCTGGGAAAAGACTTCGAATACCGGACCACCTTCGACATCCACGAAACCCCATCAGGTCGATCCCTCATCATCCGAGGCTCAGGAGACCCCGCGCTCGGAGACCCCGCGATCTTCGAAGACGAACACCAGACACTCACCCACGACGAACTCTTCGATACACTCGCACAAACCCTCAAAGACCGAGGGATCGACTCCATCGACGAGGTTATCGTCGACGACCGAGTCTTCGACCGCACCTGGACCCACCCCGATTGGCCCCTCGACCAGCTCAACCGCTGGTACTGCGCCGAGATCGGAGGATTCAACTTCCAAACCAATGTCATCAAAATGTTCCCCATCCCAGGATCTCTCGGAGGCACCCCGCTTCTTGAGATGCAGCCAGACCTCCCATGGATCGATGTGCAGGTCAAAGCAAAGACCGTCACCAAGGGACGCGACAGCGCCTGGGTTGCTCGACCCACCCCCGCCAACAAGTTCACGCTCTACGGCAATGTCCGAGGCAAAACCGAAATCCCCGTCAGCATCCACGAACCCTCCACCTTCGCAGGAGGAGTCTTCGCCTTCGCACTCAGCGAGCGAGGAATCAAAATCAACACCGCCGGATACATCGACGAAGCGGTCCGTCTTGCCGATCCTGCAGACGAATGGGAATCGACCCCGATCGTCGCGATCAGCACCCCGATCTCCGATGTCCTCAACCGGACCAACACCGATTCCTACAACCTCTATGCCGAAGCGCTCCTCAAACGCATCGGTCACGAGATCACCGGAGATCCAGGATCATGGGAGAACGGCGCCTCTGTCATCCGCCTGCTCCTCAGCCAGCATGTCAACGCGACCGCTGCTCAAGAAACCATCGTCGCTGATGGATCAGGAATGAGCCGCGAGAACAAGGTCTCTCCCAAAACCCTCACCAGTTGGATAAAGGTCCTCGCGTCCCAAGACTCTTGGGATACCTTCCAGAACTCCCTCGCCGTCCCGGGAGAAGGGACCCTCAAACGACGCTTCACCAACGCGAAACTCAAATCAAACCTCTACGCAAAGAGCGGATACCTCAACGGCGTCTACTCGCTCTCCGGAGTCCTCGAACACCCAAGCGGACGACGCGCCGCCTTCTCCATCATCCTCAACAACATCAAACCCGGATCAGGATCGCGCGGCGCTAAGCCCTTCATCCAAGATGTCGTCGTCGAGATCGACGAATGGCTCGAAGAACAATCAGGCGGCTTCGGAGGCTAAGCACGCAGCTCAACTGGAAATCTGCACAGTCCCGCCCTGAATCTCATCGACCCGATCCAGCACAGCATCATCCATCTTCAGAATCGGAGGCCAAGCCCGTACAGGCTGGTCATTCCGCGCATCCCCAGGTGATTTCGCAGTCGCATCAAACCCCACCCGATCACACCCATGCGACTGATCCCACTGACCGTCACGCGCAAAGTCACAGTTCGCGACCCAGTGGAACAGAACCTCGTGATGATCACGAATGTTCACATCGCGTCCGACAACGACTACAAACCGATTCGTCGTCGTTCCCGTCCAGATCGATTCGAGTACTCGCGCCCCCATCCCCGCACGATCATGCTCGTCATACCCACGATCCGCTCGAACAAACAACCACCCCGGTGCTGACTCCGAGACCGCTGCATCAAGCACCCCATCACACCCCTTGACAAACGCAACATCAGCTTCATTCTCAGCATCAGTCGGAAGCGATTCCAAAGGCTTCAACTTCTTCCCATCCAAATCTTCCGACTCCACCTTCTTCGTCGCATCAAACCCAAGCTTCATGCTCGCCCCAAACCGAGCCGCGGCATGGTCCAGAATATCCACCGCTCCAAACACCTTCTCAATATCACGCGAAGGCTTGCAGTGCTTCCAAACCGCGGTCATCACACTCGTCAGATCGTGCACATCCACATCATTATCTACGACAAACAGCGTCTTCGTCCACGCCATCTGACCCGCCCCCCAAATCGCGTGCATCACCTTGCGTGCATGAAGCGGATAGTGCTTGGTGATCTGTATATTCGCCGCGTTATGGAAACACCCATACAACGGCAAGTCATAGTCATTCACATCAGGCAGAATCGTCTTGAGCAAAGGCAACATAATCCGCTCCGTCGCCTTCCCCAAAAAGTAATCCTCCTGCGGCGGAAGCCCCACCACCGTCGTCGGATACACCGCATCCTTCTTATGCGTAAACGCTGTCACCCGCGTGATCGGATACCGATCGGGCATCGAATAAAAACCAGTGTGATCCCCGAACGGACCTTCAAAAACCGCCCCCTCACCCAACTCCCCCGCATCATCCTCACGCGGATCCCACCCCGGATACCCCGCATCCGTATCCACAAACCCCTCGATCACCATCTCCGCATCCGCAGGAACCCACAAAGGCACAGTCTTGGCGCGACACAACTTCACACCCTCACCCTGCAAGAACCCCGCCATCAGCAACTCGCTGATCCCAGGAGGCAGCGGACAGGTCGCCGCATACGGCATCACACTCGGACCCCCAAGCACAATCGCGACCGGCATCGGCTCCCCAAGCTTCTTCCACGACCGCCAATGACTCGCCCCGTCATGATGCATGTGCCAGTGCATCGCCAACCGATTCTTCCCGAGCAGCTGAACACGATACATCCCGATGTTGTGCGACTTGGGTTTGGGATCATCCCGATCATCCGCATGGATCGTGTGGATCCCCGCAAGCGTAATGAACCGTCCCCGATACGCCGCGTCCCACGCCGCATCATCAAGCCCCGGATGCCCCATACCCTCGATCCCATCATTCAATCCGCTCGGATATCCAAACTTTCCGAAGTCCCCATCATCAGGCCAGCACCGTAAAATCGGCAGCGTCGTCAGATCAACATCATCCCCAGTATGCACCACCTCCTGACACGCACCATCCCGCTTCGATCGCTTCGGACCGATCTTCAGCAAAGGCATGAACTGCTTCGCTTTCGCAAACGCTTCACCCAAAGATCGAGGTGGTTCTGGTTTCGTCAGTTCACCAATCACCCCCGCTGTCGCTTCTAATGCACGATCTCCAAGCGCCATCTCCACGCGCTTGTACGACCCGAATGCATTGATCAAAACAGGAAACTCCGCGCCGATCGGATTCTCAATCAGCAGTGCCTTCCCACCCGCTGTCCCAAACTCCGGATCAGTCCGCAAGGAGTCCTCCGACCCCAACCCGCCCTCCGGAGTCGCATCCATCCGCCTAGACTGCCGTTGTGCAAGCTCCGTGATCTCAAGGACAGGACTCACCGGATCACTGATCCGAACAAGTTCTCCAGCAGAATCAAGAGCACGAAGAAAAGATGAGAGATCGCGATGCATACCCATAGGGTATCACCCGTAAGCAATGCAAGGCAGAGAATACGAATGGCAACCACACCACCAGTCCACGAAGCCGCCCACCGACGCGATTGGCCCGAATACTTCAACCGCATGGAAGGCAAGCCCCCCCGCGACACCCTCCTCAAAGCCCTCGATTTGTTCGGCCCGATCAATCCAGAGAATCCGCCCCTCGCCGTCGATCTTGGATGTGGTGCCGGACGCGACTCCGTCGAGATGCTCAACTCCGGATGGCGCGTCTGGGCGCAAGACAGCAACGACGACGCGATCGCCCGCTGCAATGCCCACCCAGAGATCCAGACCGCCCTCAGCGACCGCCGCATGTCCTTGGTCCAGACCGACTTCGAGAGCCTTGCCGATTCAGGTTCTATCCCCCAAGCCCAGCTCGTCAACGCGAGCTTCTCCCTCCCCTTCTGTCCCCCATCCCACTTCGACGATCTCTGGAATGCAATCGACTCCGCGATCGCCCCAGGCTCCCGCTTCAGCGGCCAGTTCTTTGGAGACCGCGACGACTGGGCAACCATCGAAGACCGCACCCACCTCCCACGAGTAAAAATGCTCGACCTGTTTGACCAATACATCATCGAGTCCCTCTTCGAAGAGGACCGACCAAGCTCCCACACCGGAGGCGGCCACAAACACTGGCATGTCTTCCACATCATCGCCCGCAAAAGAGGAACATCCGTATGAGTGCCGTCATCGACATCACAGGCGTTGAAAAAACCTACAAACGACGAATCAAAGCCCTCCGAGGCGTCGACCTCCAAGTCGGAGAAGGCGAGATCTTCGGACTCCTCGGACCAAACGGCGCCGGAAAATCCACACTCGTCAAAATCATGATGACCGTCATCTCCCCCTCTAAATGCTCCGGAACTGTCCTAGGACAAAAAGTCGGAGACAAAGAAGCACTCCGACAAATCGGATACCTCCCCGAACACCACCGCTTCCCGCCCTACCTCACCGGCCGCCAGGTCCTCGAACACTTCGGCGCGATGTCGGGAATCAAACGCAAAGAACGCAAAGCCAAAGCCTCCGAACTCCTCGAACTCGTCGGCATGGGCAACTGGCACAAAGACAAACTCGGTTCCTACTCCAAAGGCATGCGCCAACGCGTCGGCCTCGCGCAAGCACTCATGAACGACCCCAAACTCGTCGTCCTCGACGAACCCACCGACGGCGTAGACCCCTCCGGACGACGCGACATCCGCAACATCCTCACCCACCTCAAAGACGAAGGCCGAACAATCTTCCTCAACTCCCACCTCCTCTCCGAACTCGAAATGGTCTGCGACCGCGTCGCGATCATGGTCCACGGCCTCGTCCGAACCCAAGGCACCATCGACGAACTCACCGCAGACCAATCCGGATTCGTCATCACCTCCACAAACCCAATCTCTGAATCAGTCAGAGCCGAGCTCAACACCCCAGCCTTCCCAGAACTCAATGAAGGCACCGCAGAGAACACCCTTTCCTACAAAGCGGAAAACGCCGAAGCCGTCCAACCAATCATCGACACCCTCCGCAAGCACGGCGTCGTCATCCAATCCGTAGGATTCAAACGCCCATCCCTCGAAGACCTCTTCATGCAAGTCGTCAATACCAATCAAGGCGACAAACCAGGCGCCATCAGCGGAGCAAAGGGAGCAAAATCATGATCCTTACACAAACCACCGCACTCTTTGTGGACGCCTATCGCGAACTCAATGCAAAGAAATTATTTTGGCTCACAATCGGCCTGTCTGTTTTGGTCGCAGTCGCATTCTCAATGGTGACCATACATGAATCTGGCATAAATATTTTTTGGTTCTCCTTTGAGAACCAACTACTAAACAGCAAGTTCTTTAAACCATCAGAGTTTTATGTCATCCTATTCGTTGGACTCGCTATCCCATATTGGCTTGCATGGCCAGCAGTAATTCTCGCTTTGGTGTCAACTGCCGGCCTGATCCCCGATTTCGTGTCAAATGAAAGCATACAAAGCCAGCTCTGCAAACCCATCAGTAGAAGCCGCCTGTTCTTGACCAAGTATGCGACTGGCCTCATGTTCGTCGCACTTCAAGTTACGATCTTTGCAGTTGGCTGGTTCATCATAATCGGTGTCCGAGGAGGCGAATGGAAGCCATCAATTTTCCTTTCCATTCCTATTGTCACACTCTTCTATAGTTATCTTTTTTCAATGTGTGCCTTAATAGGTTTAGTCACTCGATCAACAATTACTGCACTCCTACTCACCCTTATCATCTGGCTCGGCCTGTGGGCTGGAAACTGGGCAGATGTATACTTCCTTGGCCAGCGTGAAGGCGCGATTCTCCAAGTCGAGGATCTACAAAAATCTATTGAACGCGCAAAGAACTCTGACAATCCAAACCAAAGCCGCATCGATCAACTCGAAGTGTCATTAGTTGAATCAGAGCAAAAAATGAAGAGTGCCCGTTTTACATTTATGATTGTTTCAGCGGTCAGAACTGTTGTCCCCAAAACAAGCGAAACAACAAACTTGCTTGGACGCTACTTAATCACCATAGAAAAAGAAGACGAAATAGGTCAAGCTCAGCTCGATCAAATGAACAATCAATCCGAAGAGATTCCCTCTTGGCTCCAACTCGCGGATCCTAGGGTAGCGACCCGAATCGACGAAGCCAGATCAGAGAGATCGGTATTCTGGATCATTGGCACATCTCTTTTGTTTGAAGTTGTCGTGCTTGGACTTGCTTGCATCATCTTCGTCCGACGAGATTTCTAAAACTGATTTCTAATCAAGTCTCACTCGCAAGCTCAACCCCACGATCCCGCGCCGCTGTCAACGCGGCCGTGATCGCGTCCATCACCCCAAGCTCATCCATCCTCGTCGTCGCGGCATAAGTCGTCCCATTCTTCGAAGTCACCTTCAAGCGCAGCCCCGCCGCATCCTCATCCGAATCCTCTAACAACCTCGACGACCCGATCACCGTCTGCTCAACGATTGTTCGCGCCGATTCCGCATCAAACCCAAGCGACACCGCCGCCTTCGTCATCGCTTCGACCAGATAGAACACATACGCTGGACCACTCCCCGCAACAGCCGTAAACGCATCCATCATGGATTCATCAATCTCAACAGTCTCCCCGACCCCGCCCATCAACGCTTTCGCGATCTCAACATCTTCCTCAGTCGACGAATCACTCCCAGCAATCGCCGACATCCCCATCCCGATCGACGCCGGAGTGTTGGGCATCACCCGAACCACCCGCGCCCCCTCCCCCATCGCTTCTGCGATCCGCTCGGACCTCGTTCCCGCAAGGATCGAAATGATCATCGGAGTCAACCCAGCATTCGCGATCAACCCACGCAGCGCCCCCGTCGCATCCCCAAGCATCTGAGGCTTCACCGCAAGCACCACACCGCACCCCCGCACGCCCTCCCCTTTGAGCCACGCAACCGCCTGCCCCGGATCATCAAAGCTGACCTCGAACATCGATCTCCGATCCGCATTGGGATCCAGCACAGCGACGCGTTTGGGATCGAGCCCCCCTGCCCGCTGAGCGCCGTCGATGATCGCATGGGCCATATTGCCCCCGCCGATGAAGAGAAGTGGAATCTGGAGTGTCTGCATCCCCATAGCGTACCCAAGAGCCGTACAATAAACCCGACCAGAGAAGGAAACACATATGTCCACTTTCTATCAGCTTGAGTTCGAAAAACCAGTCGCCGCGATCGAGAATGAGATCGAGCTCACCCGCAAAGCCATCGAATCCCCAGGCATCGAAGTCCCCGCGCTCGGAGGCATCGACGCACAGGACCTCAAACCCAATCCAGACGACATCCAACTCCTCGAAAAACGAAGAGTCCAGATGCTCAAGGATGTCTACTCCGACCTCTCGCCCTGGAATACCGTCCGTGTTGCGCGTCACCCCAACCGCCCGCAGACCCGCGACTACATCAAGCACATCACCCGCGACTTCTGCGAACTCCACGGCGACCGCGCCTTCGCAGACGACCCCGCACTCATCACCGGATTCGGACGAATCGGAAACAGAAAGTGCCTCATCGTCGGACACCAAAAGGGAAAGACCACCCAAGAAAAACTCGCGTGTCACTTCGGATGCGCCCACCCTGAGGGATACCGCAAAGCCCTCGCCAAAATGCGCAAAGCCGAAAAATTCGGACTCCCCATCGTCACCCTCGTTGATACCCCCGGCGCCTACCCAGGACTCGGCGCTGAAGAACGCGGACAAGCCGAAGCGATCGCTGTCAACCTCCGCGAGATGAGCCGATTGAAAGTCCCCATCGTCTCCATCGTCATCGGAGAAGGCGGGTCAGGTGGTGCGCTCGGAATCGCCGTCGCCGACCGCGTCGCGATGCTGCAATACTCGTGGTACTCCGTCATCTCCCCAGAAGGCTGCGCCGCGATCCTCTGGAAGCAAGCAAACGAACAAACCAACAACGCCGCCGCTGTCGCGCTTAACCTGACCGCGAAGGACAACCTCAAGAACAAGATCGTCGACGCCGTCATCGACGAACCGCTCGGCGGAGCCCACCGCGACCACCAAGCCGCGTCCTCGCTGCTCCAATCTTGGATCGAAACCCAGCTCGATGAGCTCTGCGAGCAACCAATCGACGAGCTCCTCGAAGCCCGCTACCAGCGTTTCCGTAAGCTCGGAGACTACCAGACCGTCCAGGCCCAAGCCGCCGAAACAGCATAACCGCTGAGCATCCTAAATCAGCCAAAACCGCCCTCAGATCCCCTGAGAAGGCTTTCGTGCGTCCCGACCACGCCCCATTTTGACAATTTCGGACCAAGTGCCTACCCTTGCACCCAATCGGCCAAACATATTGTCCAACACATCGAGTGTTCAATATTCGTGGGCTAAAAGGACGGTGCAACTTGGCAAAGAAAACGACAAAGAAGTCCACCAAAAAAACCGCGAAGAAAGCGGCGAAAAAGGTCACCAAGAAAACCACCAAGAAAACCACAAAAAAGACTGCGAAGAAGACGACAAAGAAAGCTCCAACAAAGGCAGCTTCCAAGAAGACCGCGAAGAAAAAGCCCGCAGCAAAGAAGACCACCAAAAAATCAACCAAGAAGCCTGCGGCAAAGACCACCAAAAAAGCTTCCAAAGCTGTCTCTAAAAAGACAACCAAGAAGAAAGTCACCAAGAAAGCTGTTTCCAAAAAAGTGACTAAAAAGAAAACCACCAAGAAAGCCTCCACCAAAGGCTCCGACGCAAAAACGACAAAGAAGACCACAAAGAAGTCTTCCGCAAAAACCACTAAAGAGTCCACAACCAAGACTCCCGAAAAACCAGCAGCGACCGCCACCAAAGAAGCGGATACCAAGCCGCCTGCGAAAAAAATGCGATCTCGCAATCGCAAGAAAAACCCATTGGACTACGCACCACCAACGCGCCCCCTCCTCCTCGGACCAGGATCAAAGCTCTCCGGCGGCCCACTCATCACCTCCACAAAGCGATCAACCAAAACCGTAGAAGCCGCAAAGGTTTCAAAGCGAACCAAAACTCCGTTCACCGCAAAGCAGCTCGACGACTACAAACTCACCCTCCTCAAAAAACGAGCCGAGCTTGTTGGTGATGTCGAGCATCTCGAAGAAGAGGCACTCCGCTCAAACTCTGGTGAAACCCAGACCGCGAGCAACGCCGCCGAGTTCGGTTCCGAAAGCTTCGAGCAGAGCCTGAACCTCGACCTCGCCGCCGCGGACCGTCAACTCATTAACGAAATCGACGAAGCACTTCAACGAATTGCCGACCGGACCTACGGCCTCTGCATCGAGTCGCATGCCCCGATCAGCAAAGCACGCCTCGCCGAGCTCCCATGGGCCAAGTACTCCATCGAAACCGCTCGCAAACACGACCAACGCTTCAAACGCTGATGTCAAACCAACAACCAACCGACGCAGCTCCATCCAACGCCGCGATCGCTCCGTCCGCACTCCACAGCAAACGAGCATGGACCTGGCTCCTCGGCACACTCGTCTTCGGAGTCATCACCGATCTCGTCTCCAAATCACTCGCGTTCGCAAAGGTCACCGAGTTCCCAGTCCACATCGAACGCTCGCATGTCCTCGCTGAGGACAACCTCGGGAACCTCATCCCCTACCACGAACCCGTCGTCGTCATCCCCAAAGTCCTCGAGTTCACCCTCGTCCTCAACCCCGGCGCTGTCTTCGGCATCGGCGCCGGACAACGCTGGTTCTTCATCATCTTCACACTCATCGCGATGATCGTCTCCGTCGTCCTCTTCGCAAAGTGGACCAAAGCACGCGACTGGACTGCACACGCCGGATTCGGACTCATCATCGCAGGAGGACTCGGGAACCTCTACGACCGCATCATCTTCGGATGCGTCCGAGATTTCATCCACCCACTCCCAGGCATGAAACTCCCCTTTGGAATCACCTGGCCCAACGGCGGCTCCGACGAGGTCTGGCCCTATGTCTCCAATGTCGCCGACCTCTATCTCCTCATCGGGATCGGACTCCTGCTCATCTTCACATGGAAACAGCCCGCACCCCAAACAGCGGACACCAACGAGCAAGTCTCGAAACCCAACGACCCCGAATCCTGAAACCGAATCCTGATCACGATCCAGGAACTTCCCCGCCGCAGTTCTGCTCAACAGGGACAACACACAAGAACTTCAAAGGCTCATCGGTCCCCTCCGCAGCAGTGAACTCGTGCACTTCGTTCGCAGGAACAAACACCACATCCCCCGCTTTGATCTCGTGACGCTCCCCTTCAAGCAGCACATGACCATTCCCCGAAACCACATACACCTCATGCTCATAATCATGCGCATGATGCGGCGTGTTCCCCCCCGGCTCAACCTCAATCGAACGCAGCGCAAAGTGCGGCGCATTGTCCTCGCGCCCCACCATCACCGACATCGTCGCGCCCTGCACGCCGGGAAGATCAACCTTGCTCATCGGTGCCGTGTGGATGTTTCGAATCAAAGCCATCGCATGCTCTCCAAGTATTCAACTTTCTATCAGGTCATCAACGCCTCGATCAGATAATATACCACATGACCAGCCAACCCACACCAACAGGCACCCCCCACATCCAACCATTCCCCCTCGGAGACTTCCAGACCAACTGCCACATCGTCACCGACGGCGACCCAACCCCCGGAAAGTCCTGCTGGATCGTTGACTGCGGATACCAACCCGAACCCCTCCTCGACGCCGTCGAAGCACAAGAACTCGTCGTCGAGAAAATCGTCCTCACCCACGCCCACGCAGACCACATGGCCGGACTCTTCGAAGCCCGCTCCCGCTTCCCTGACGCCAAAATCCTTGTCCACCCACTCGAAGAGTCCTGGCTCAACGACCCAACCCTCAACCTCTCCGCCGCACTCGGACTCCAGATCACCGGTCCAACCCCAGACGCGCACCTCAACGACGACGACACTCTGACCCTCGACTCCCTCGAGTTCAGAGTCGCCCATACTCCCGGACACTCCCCAGGAAGCGTCTCACTCATCCACGAGCCCTCCAACAACGCCCTCGTCGGAGACACCCTCTTCAACGGCTCCATCGGACGCACAGACTTCCCAGGATCCAGTTTCGAAGTCCTCGACAACTCCATCCGCACCAAGCTCTACACCCTCAACCCCGAAACCACCTGCTACCCAGGGCACGGCCCAAAAACAAAGGTTGGTCACGAAGCCGCGACCAACCCATTCGTTAAGATGTAAATCCGTGATCAGCTTGGAGCGACTTCAAGCGATCCAAGACCAACACAGCGGCGCCACGCACTCATCTGTCCCAAGTGGAACATGTAGTGCGAGTGGAGCATAAAGACCACCAACGCCGCAGGCGTGCCCGCGAAGTCCACATGCCAACCCTCACCCTCGAACGCCTTATTGAGCGTCTCGTCGTCACACCCAGCGATCATCTCGATCACTGCTTCATGCGCCTTGTTGAAGTACGCGAGAATCTCATCCATTGGTGGATAGATCTCGCCATTCGGATCATCCTGAAGTTCAACGCCGTGCTTGAACAGATCTTCCCATCCTTCAGGAATATCAATCGCCGATCCATCCTTCCCCATCAGCTCAAAGATGAAGCGTGGATAGATCGAGAGGTGCCCGTAGACAAACGCCGGATGGTTTGTATGGATCGCCTTCCCATCCGCCTGAGGCAATCTCGCAAACTGCTCCTTCGTCACCCCAGTGAGCAATCCCTGAGCGAGTTCCTTCGTGCGTGCGAGCGTGCGAGTGATGTTCTGTCCCTGCGTCGATGCGGTCGTGGTCATAGCCTTCTCCAGTGTGTGTGACGAGATGCTCCTGCAAAGCTGATCTCGTGGTGTTTCAGTTCTCTCTAACCAAACGGAATATCTAACCGTTCAGTCAACTACCAATATAGCGACTGTACACCGCGCGAGCAACCCCTACATCCACCGTCCCATCCACAATCGCTCGCCCATCCGCAAAGCAGGTCAGCTCGAACTCCTCTCCCCCATGCTCCACGATGCCGCGGATCATGTAGTCCTTCACATCAAACTCCCCAGAACCGTTCCCATCACCGTTCAGAGATGCCCCTAATCGCCTCAGATCGATCATGTTCCCTCCACCCGCAATCTGAACCGCATTCTGCCCGCACAACGCCTGAGGCACCCCACGCTCCCCCTCCAAATACTCAAACCGCTCCATCCCACAACACACACATTCCGGATCTCGCGCCTCCCCAAGCTCCACCCTCGTCCGCACCCCTTCCCAAAGATCAAAGCTCAGCATCGACCCCATCACCCGATCCCACTGCCCCATCAGCACCTTCATCGCTTCCGCCGCCTGATAACTCCCGATGATCGACGACACCGCCCCGATCACCCCCGCTGATTCACAAGTCGGCTGCGTCCCCGCCTCGGGAGCCGTCGGGACGATGCACCGCAAGCAAGGCCCGCCGCGTCCCGGCACAAACACCGCCGCCGATCCCTTCGTCGAGATCGCCCCGCCATACACATACGGCACTCCCAACTTCACACTGCAATCATTGATCAAAAACCGCGTCTCAAAGTTGTCCGTCCCATCAATCAACACATCAACAGCCCCGCCCTCTTCAATCAACCCCAACGCATTCTCACTCTGAAAATCAGCAATGATCCCGCGAACCTCAACCCCAGAGTTCACCGACTCCAGCCGATCCTTCGCCGCGATCGCTTTGGGTTTCTTCCCTTCCGCATCAACTTCTGAAAACAAAGGCTGCCGATGCAGATTCGACCGCTCTACCAGATCCCGATCAATTACCGTCACCCTCCCCACCCCAGCGCGAACGAGCAGATCCGCCGAGACGCACCCCAGCGCACCGACCCCAACAATCAAAGCGTGCGACTCCCCAAGCCGAGCCTGACCCTCGGCTCCCACATGCTCAACCCGCATCTGACGCGCATATCTAGAATCCACTGCATACTCCTCGCCCCTCAAAGGCTCCGACCCGGTATCCTACACGCATGACACGCTGCCAATCAGAAAATAACTTCCCCGCCACCGGACTCGCCTGGACACCCCCCGCCCCGCTCGATTGCCAGCTCGATTGCCAGCTCGAATCCCAGCGCCTCATCATCCGCGCCTATCAACTCTCCGACGCCGAGGAAGTCTTCGCCGCGATCAATGAATCCCGCGACGACCACCTCCTCCCCTGGATGCCATGGGCCAAGGATAACCACACCACGCTCGAATCCACCACAAAGTACATCTGCGAGCAGATGCTCTCCCTCGCCAACCCCGACACCTTCAACAATGTCGGCACAGGAATCTTCTGCAAACAAACAGGCGCCTTCATCGGAGGATCAGGGATCCACGATGTCCGAAGAGACACCGCGTCATGCGAAACAGGATACTGGGTCCGCAAATCCCAGATCGGACACGGCTACGCACTCGAAGCCTGCGCCCGCACCATCACCTGGGCGCTCGCTCCACAAGCGAACGCCGGACTCGGACTCAACCGCGTCCGCCTCTACTGCTCATCAGCAAACACCCACTCCGCAAAGCTCATCGAACGACTCGGGATCACCCCCGAAGTCCGACAGCGTCAAGACTACTACATCGACTCCATCGGACCCACCGACCGACTCGGATGGGGAGTCCTCGCAGACGAATGGGACTGTGAAACACACACCCCGATCACCCCGGCGCAGACACCAGCGTAATCACACTAATCTCCGGCGGCACACCAACCCGAACCGGAAGCATCGACATCCCAACCCCCCTCGAAATCAGCACCCGAAACGCAGGCCCGTCCACCAGCCCGCCCGCATACTTCTGCCCGTACCAGCTCGGAACGATCGGAGTCCCGATGAACGGGATCTTCACCTGCCCCCCATGCGTGTGCCCCGAAACCATCAGATCCACCCTCGGCGATCCCGCTCGCGCCAGCGCATGAATCTCCGCCGTATCCGGATTATGCGCCAGCACAATCCTCGCGGTCTCATCGCGCACCCCTTCAAACGCTTGATCTACATCTACCACCCCATCCGTCAGATCACCGATCCCCACAAATGCAAGCGCACCCTCACCCGGATCTTCATCGACGACAGACCTCGTTTTCACATCAATCCAGACCCGATCGTTATCAATCATCCGCACCCCAACATCACCGAGCATCCGCGAGAGCCGCGGACCATCCCCCCACCAGTCATGATTCCCCAAGACCCCGATCACCCCCATCGGACACGCATGGACCAAAGGCTCGCACAACTCCGCCGCACGCTGATTCTCCTTCGTCCCGTCATGCACATGATCCCCAGTCAGCACAATCAGATCAGGATTCAGTTCCATCGCCTTCGCATACGCCCCCACAATAAACGACTCCGGAATCCTCGGCCCAAGATGCGTATCCGACACCTGCACGATCCGTAACCCATCAAGCGAAGCCGCCAACCCTTCAACCGGGATCACATACTCCCGAACCTGAATCCCCCAAGGCTCAACCAGCGTCGCGTATCCCGGAGACACCACCGACACCGCCGCGACCGACCCAAGCGTCGAGTTCGCAAGAAAAGCACGCCGACCACGATCGACCGGCTCTTCATGCTCAGGTTCATCCGAAGCTACTGATCGCCGTGTCGCTATGACATGCCGAAGCTTCAAGCACACGAACGCGCCAATCACCAGATACGCCCACCCGAACCCATTGGCAATCACGATCGAGACCAGTTCATCCTTCCCACCACCAATCCCAAGCTTGTAGAAAACCAGAGCCGTCGCCCAGCCCGGGAGTGTCAGGATCCAGTTCAGGTTCGAAACCAACCGAACCCATCCGTCGCCCCGTCCGACCCAAGCCGCGTGCGTCACCCACGAACCCGCCAACGCACACACACCCCAGACAAGCACCCCGATCAGAATAAGCCGAACACATTTCCGCATACCCCTGTATCGGACACATGCGTTTGGAGTTCGACGCTTCCATGAAAAAACCCGGAGCATGCTCCGGGTTTCGTGAAATCATTCTGTGATCCAGATCAGCGAGCGAAGTGAGCAAACGCCTTGTTCGCTTCAGCCATGCGGTGGACCTGATCGCGAGTGGTCATCGCCTTGCCTTCGCCGCGTGATGCTGCCCAGAGCTCGTCAGCAAGCTTCTGGTGCATCGGACGCCCCTTCTCTGAGCGAGCCGCTGCGATGATCCAGCGGAACGACAGCGACTGCTGACGGTTCGGCTTCACCTGCATCGGGACCTGGTAGTTCGCACCACCGATTCGCTTCGAGCGGACCTCGACATAAGGCTTCACATTCTCAACCGCACGGCGGAAGACCTGGATGCCCTTGTCGCAACCCTCGACCGCGTCGGGGTACTGCTTGAGTCGTTCGTCCATCACATCGATCGCGTCGTACACAACGCGGAGCGCTGCGGACTTACGGCCTGAGAACATGATGCAGTTAGTAAACTTCGCGAGGACCTTGTCATTAAACTTTGGATCCGGACGAAGCTGTCCTTCTGAGTTGGTAATTCGACCTGCCATGGGTCATCTCCTAAAGGCTCATCTGTTCCAGTCAATGTTCTTTCAAACACGCCGGAACGCTGTTCACCCCAAGCTGAGCGAGCTTGGGATTACTTGCCATCGTTGTCACTGCGACAACGATACGAACTGTATTTTACTTGCCCTTCTTCGCGCCGTACTTCGAGCGTCCCTGCTTGCGATCATCGACACCAAGGGTATCGAGCGCACCACGGACGATGTGGTACCGAACACCGGGAAGGTCACGAACGCGACCGCCGCGGACGAGCACGATCGAGTGCTCTTGAAGGTTGTGGCCTTCGCCACCAATGTACGCAGTCACTTCTTTCCCGTTCGACAAACGAACACGAGCGATCTTCCGCAACGCAGAGTTCGGCTTCTTCGGTGTCGTCGTCTTCACAGTCAAACACACGCCGCGACGCTGCGGGCTGTTATCGAGGTCGCGAGTCTTCGACTTCATCTTCGGAGTCTTGCGTGGTTTGCGTACGAGCTGATTAATGGTCGGCATAGAGCTGAATCCTGACCTAAAGAGTCAAACCAACCTCGATTCTGCACACAGACACCGCGTCTGCCAGATCAAAGTCGGGTCTGTAGTGTAGACCCCCCCAACACCCAAATCCAAACCACCCAACAGAAGATTACCACCCTACCATCGCCCCTTACCACCCCCTCACTCAGAACCGACCCGAAACCGACCCAGAGCCCGTCCAGATGACCACCCCAAACACCCCCCAATCACCCTCCCAGTCCTCGATCGACCCCACAGGGATCACCGTCTATGAGTTCCAGGAGCTCATCCGCGAACGCTACTTCGCCTCCGACAACGCCCGAGGCACAGCCGGGACCTTCCTCTACCTCACCGAAGAGTTCGGAGAACTCGCGACCGCCCTCGCGAACAACAACCGCAAGGACAAGCCCCCAACCCAAGCCGAGCGTGAAAACCTCGAAGAAGAGTTCGCCGATGTCCTCGCCTGGCTCGCCACCCTCGCCAACATCAACAAGGTCGATCTCGCCCAGACCCTCATCAAGTACACCGACTTCTCAAGAGTCCAAGGCATCAAAGACTAATCAGCTCGACGAAGCCCGCAGAGATTCAAAGCCGAACAACCGGCTTCTGCTCAGCCGATGCCTCCGCATCCATCTCGTCCCCCGTCGAGGTCTTCAGACGAACCGGACGATAAATCTCAATCGCCAGCGTGTCATCATCCGGAGGAATCCCTCCGCGATGCGTCGCGACCTCGCGCAGGATCCGCTCCGACCAGAGACCATGCTCCAGACTCGCCTCGTCCCCGCCGAGCCGACCCGATGACGCAAGGATCCGACGCAGCCCCTCGATATTGAGCATCCCACCTTCTGGTGACCGCGCCTCGATCGCACCATCCGTATACGAGATCAGCGTATCGCCTGGACCAAAGTCCACTTCCGTCTGCATCGGATCAAAGTCTTTTTCTTTGCACGCGCCGAGCATAAAGGTCGTCGCATCCAGATCCCGGATCGTCCCGTCCACTCCACGCAAGAACGAAGGCGGATGACCACCCGACGCATACTCAAGCACATTCCGCGCCGCGATCACCCGAAAGCACACCGCCGTCGCAAAGATCGAATGCTTCGAGAGCGTGAGATTAATGTACCGATTCAGATGACTCAGCAACTCGCCGGGAGAAATGTCAGGCTGCTCCGCAAAACGAAGATCAATCTCGCCGTGCAATCGATTCACCGTCAATGCCGCAGGAATCCCGTGCCCCGTCACATCAATCACCGCGACCGACAGCGTCTCGTTCCCATCCGCATCAGTGCTCGCGTACCGCGCAAACAGGTAATCCCCACCGATCTGACGCATCGGCTCATACCGGTAGACAAACTGGATCTGCCCCGTCGTCTTAGGAGGCGGGAACAACGCCTCGTGGATCTGCCTCGCGTACGCAAGCTCCTGACGAAGCATCCCGTACCGCTGATTCAAGAACCGGTTCGTGGACCGCTGGATCCGCTGTGTATGCCGATACCCAGAGATAAACACCGCAGGCGTCGCAAACCCGATCGTCGAAATCGCAAAGAACGCCGTCTTCCCGATCGAATCCCCCTCGACCGTCACATGCGCAAGCGAACTCACCACAACAATCGTCAGCAACGGAATCAACGCGTGCTTCACTGTCCAAGGGAACACACAGCACGCGACAAAGTGCGAGATCACAAACACCCAAGTCCCGTACATCAGCGACGGATCAATCATCCGCAGCGTAACCGCGATCAATCCATCAAGCATAATCAGCCCGATCGACAACCGGATCACACGCCGATCACTCACCCGCTTCTCGATCACCATCACGAGCACGGCACCATACGCAACGAGCCACAACCCCTGCGTCACAAAGAACGCCGCGCGTGAGAACCCATCGCTCAGGAGCGTCGTCACCGAGGTATCGCTCAGCATCATCACCAACGCAAACACGAACGAAAGCAGCCCCAGCCCACCCCAGATCGAGATGAACCAGATCAACCGTCTCCGCAACAACTGGCTCGTTTCTTCATGAAACGATCGACGAAACTCGGATGTCTCCATATGACCAGACTTTGACACGCAACTCCCTTTCGGATCAACAACGCGTTATCCCGTTAAGGACGGTACACATCAACAATCAGCATATCATCATTCACCACACCTTCGCAATACCGATCCACTGATCTCTGCACCAATTCTGGCCATCGCTGACCCGAATCGAGCCATCTTGACCGGATCGACTCCTCAATCCCCCCAATTCCGAACATCCCGCCCCCAGAATCCGTCGCTTCCGTCAATCCATCCGTAAACGCGATCAGCGCGTCCCCCGACGCAAACGCAAACTTCTCCACACCCCAGCCCATTGTCCCAACGCCTGACTCGATCCCCATCAATGGACCAGTCGCATCAATCCGCGTCAAATTCCCCGACTTCCCACGCAGCAACGCGCCCGGATGCCCCGCGTTCGCCACCTGAATCGAGTCTGCAACAGGATCCACCCGTACCGCAACCCCAGACACCAGCACCGGAGCTTCCGGACAGGTCAGACAGATGTACCGATTCAACGCCGAGAGCAACTCACCCGGATCAGTCGCCGGATGCTCACCTACGAACTGCATCAACTCGCCCTGCAACCGATTCACTGTCAGTGCCGCAGGAATCCCATGACCCGACACATCAAGCAGCACGACCAGCACCGCTGAATCCGGATTCCCCTTCTCGAACGACGCGAACAGATAATCCCCACCAATCAGACTCATCGGACGATACGAATACGCAAACCGAACCGCCCCGCTCGTCCTCGGCTGAGGAAACGCCTGCTCGTGGATACTCTTCGCCGCCGCGAGTTCCTGACTGATCCGCTCATATCTCGACTGCAGGTTATCAATCTCAAACCGATCCTTGAGCCGAGTCGTCTTAAAGAACGACACCATCAAGCCGGGAACCGTGACCGAGAAATAACTCAGAATCGTCACCCCGATCCCCACCACATCCCCCGGCGTCACCGCAAGCAGCGTCACCGTCGCGCCCACAACCCACGCCGCCGCGAGCCCCAGCGCCTGCCTCGGCGCCCAAGGCAGCAAAGACGCCCCCATCGTCATCACAATCAGAATCCCCGCAAGCGCGTTCCCGCCGGGTCCTGGATCAAACCCCAGACTCCAACGCAGCATCACCACCACCCCCTCAAGCAGCACCACCACTATCGTCAACCGAACCACCCAAACTCCCGCAGGTTTCAGGATCCAGATCGCCATCAACCCAGCCAGATACACGCTCATCCAAGCGATCTCAAGACCGACCCCCCCCGCGACCGAGACCGCACGATGCTCCCCAACCACCGACTCGATCCCCGACAGGTGCATCCATCGGATCACGATCAGCACCGCGCCAAGGATCATGCTCATCGTCAAAAAATGCATCGCGTTGCGACGGATCTCTGTGCTAGGAACCCCCACCAACATATCCGCGCTGCGAGTCGCGAGCGCATCCTTCAAAAATGTCAGCATTGGTGCATACACAGCCGGAGTCTAGCCGCCCCGAGTCTTCCCAGGCACCCAAAGCACATCACCCTTCCCACCATCATTCGCCGCCCGCCCGAGCACAAACAACAGATCACTCAACCGATTCAGGTACATCATCGTCAGCATCGAGGTCTCATCCGCCTCAAGCTCGATCAACGCCGCGACATGCCGCTCCGCACGACGACACACCGTCCGCGCCACATGCAGATAGCTCGACAACGGAGTCCCCCCCGGCAGCACAAAGCTCGTCAGCGCCTCCAGATCAGCATTCCAGCGATCAATCGCATCCTCCAGCCGATCCACCTGCGCCTGCGTTACACGAAGCACCATCGCCGGATCCTCATCCTTTTTGATCGGAGTGCACAGATCCGCCCCCAGATCAAACAGATCGTGCTGGATCGACTCCAGCAGCGTCTTGATCTCCGCATTATCCCCGGCTTGCAGGATCGCGACCCCGATCGCCGCGTTCGTCTCATCGACCCCGCCGTACGACTCAACGCGTGGATGCGATTTATGAACCCGCTGACCAGTTCCGAGCCCCGTCGTCCCAGAATCGCCTGTTCTCGTGTATATTTTGGTAAGTTTGACCATGTGCTACAGTGTATCCTTCCACCCCCGACCCCGATGACCTGACCCCGCGACTTTCGACGATTCCAACTCATGCCCACTCAACTCCAACAACCAACTCCCCCCACCCGAGGCCTCACCCGAAACTGGGACACCTCAAAAGCCCTCTCCGACTCCCCCCTCCCCCTCGTTGACCGCATCCTCGCCGCACGCGACCTCAACGACATTGAGTCCTCCAAAGCATTCCTCTCCCCGACCCTCGCCGGACTCCACAACCCTTCGCTGATCCCCGACCTCGACAAAGCTGCTCAGCGCATCCTCGACGCCGTCTCCAACAACGAACCCATCGTCATCTTCGGAGATTACGATGTCGACGGCATCACCGCCTCCGCGATCCTCGTCCACATGCTGGGAGTCATCGCTCCAGACGCACAAGTCTCCACCTACATCCCCCACCGCATCGAAGAAGGCTACGGCCTCAACGAATCCGCGATCGAAACACTTGCCCAATCCGGCGCAAAGGTCATCATCACCGTCGATTGCGGGATCACCGCCATCGACCCAGCAACCAAAGCCAAAGAGCTCGGCGTTGACCTCATCATCACCGATCACCACAACCCACCCGCTCAGATGGACGACATGCCCGATGCGTTCGCCGTCGTCCACCCGCGCCGACCAGACTCGCAGTACCCCTTCGGAGAACTCTGCGGCGCCGGAGTCGCATACAAACTCGCCTGGAGACTCGCAACCCTCCACTGCAACGCCGACACCGTCACCCCCGCGCTCCGAACCACCCTCGTCGATCTCCTCGTCCTCGCCGCGCTCGGATCTATTGCCGACATCGTCCCGCTCATCGACGAAAACAGAGTCATCACCAAGTTCGGACTCTCCCGAATCAAAGCCACTCCAATTGTCGGACTCCGCGCCCTCATCGCCGCGTCAGGTCTCGACACCGATCAAGTCGATGCCGAAGCGGTTGGTTTCCGTCTCGCACCAAGACTCAACGCGATCGGACGACTCGGACACGCCGGGGACGCGCTCGAGCTCATGACCTCAGCGCGCGGACAACGCGCCACCGACCTCGCCGAGCAGCTCACCAACCTCAACGACGAGCGCCGCGCCACCGAGCAACGCATCGTCAAACAAGCCATCGAGATGGCCGAGCAAGCCGGAATGACCAACCCCGATCGTCGAGCGATCGTCCTCGCGCACGAAGACTGGCACCCCGGCGTAGTAGGAATCGTCTGCTCCAGACTCGTCGATCGCTTCGCCCGCCCCACCATCCTCATGCAACGCAAAGACGGCATCTGCAAAGGCTCCGCAAGATCCATCGAAGGATTCTCCATCCACGCCGCCCTCGAATCCTGCGCCCAACACCTCACCTCCTTCGGAGGTCACGACATGGCCGCCGGCCTCGCCTGCGACGACTCCAACTACGACGCCTTCGTCGAGTCCCTCCTCCATCACGCCAACACCAACCTCACCCCCGAAGACCTCACCCACACACTCAAAGTCGATGCGATCGCTCGAGTCGACGAACTCACCGAGCGAACCCTGACCACCATCGAGCAGCTCGCCCCCTTCGGAGCCGGGAATCCAAGGATCAAAGTCCTCATCCCCTACGCCAAACTCAACGGCCACCCCGAACCGTTCGGGAAAACCGGAGCCCACCTCTCCCTCCGAGTCGGAGACGCACAAGCCGGCAATCAAATCATCCGTGTCATCGGATGGAGCTGGTGGAAAAAAGCCCGGGACATCGGCCCGGGCTCAGTAGTCGATCTGGTTGTCGAGCCAAAGCTCTCAAGATGGAACGGACGAGTCAAGGTCGAACCCCTGCTCTCTGATATCCTCATCCGCTAACACTCACTCAGTCGGAACACTTGCCACCGCCTGCGATTCCAAGCTCCGCACCAGCTGCTTAAAGTCCGAACTCCCCGGCGACAACGCCGATGCACGACTCGCACTCGAAAGCGCACTACGGATCTGACCAAGCTCACGCTGCACAACCGAGCGGAACGCGAAGAGATCCGCGTCCGTGTTATCACGATCAATCGCATCGTTAATCGAGCTCAGCGCCTGATCCATGTTCCCTTCACGATGATGGATCATCGCCCAGAGCACATACCCCTCATGCGAGTTCGGATGAATCGAAACGATCCGCGCCGCAGCGCGACGCGCCGAACGATTATCGTTGATTGCATACGAAGTATTCCCGAGCCCGATCCACGCATCCAGATCACTCTTGCCGTGCGTGCGAGAGAGCAGCTCCTGGTAAATCGAACGAGCCTCAACCGGACGCCCAACCCCCATCAACGCCTTCGCGTGGATGAGCTTGAGATCACGACGATCCTTGTCCTCATACTTCTCAAGCAACGCCGCAACATTCCGCTCCGCATCCGGGAAGTTCCCGTTTTTCATCTGTGTGTGAACCAGCTCTTCCAAAATCCCGCGATCATCCGGAGCCAGCAATCTCGCATCACGGAAGTACAGCTCCGCTTGCTTCGGATCTTTATTGATCAGCGCAATATGCCCAAGCGTCTGCTGAACGCCCGCGTTGTTGACCGACATCGGAAGCGATTCAAGATACCGCTTCGCCTGATCCGGACGATCAAGATCAATCATCATCTCCGCCGCGGCAACCGCGTATCCCGGATTGTAATCATCAAACTCGCACGCATTCTCAAAGTGCACCAGCGCCTCATCGCTCCGGTTCAATCGTTCATACACCACACCAAGATAGTACTGCGTATCCGAATCCTCAGGACTCAGCGTCTCCGCAGTCTGCAAGCTCTTGATCGCATTCCCCAGATCCCCCATCTCGATCAAGATCCGCCCCTTAAGCACATGGCTCTTGACCACCGTGTCATTGATCCCAAGCGATCCATCAACCTTATCGAGCGCCTTCTCCAGATCTCCCGCAAGGAACGCCTGACGCGCCAGATCCCATTCCGTCGCCGACTTCATGAAGCTCATCTTCTCTTTCGAGAGCGAGATGTGCTCCTGCGTGTATTTCCCGTGTCCGCCGCCGCAGCCCGTGAGCGCGAGACCTGCCAGTCCAAGCGATGCGATCGTGAAAGTCCGTGTAAGTGAGTTCATTGGTTCCTAACTTCCGGGGATAAACGCACCCGATAAATGTTCAATACTTCTGTCAAAAAAGCCCGACTGCCAACAAAGAGCCGGGCCGAATAGGTTTATTCAAAGTCGCTGCTGTCCACCTCAGTGAACGCCGACTCATTCTCCTCAGAGAAGTCCACCGTCGAAGCGTTGGTCCAATCCGAAGCACTCAAAGGCCAATCGAGCTGCAACGCACCACCGCCAGGCAGCGAGATGATCAGCTGACCACAGATCGAACTGAAATCCTGCTCGATCGCGATCCCAGGAGCAACCTCCTCGAATCCATACTCCGCCCACTGGCTCTCATCGAAATCAGCAGGGAGCACCTTCTCAACACCAGCAACCTCTTCGATGAAGTCCGCTGGATCAAACGAGTTGGTGTCAAACTCAGCAGTCTCAGGAGCAGTGAACTCCGCAACTTCTTGTGATTCTGATACGAACTCTGAACCTGATCCCGATTCTGAAACTGCCTCTGAACCAGTCTCTGAACCGGACTCGAACCCGTCCCAGGAAACATCCTCACCAGTGATCTCTCTGTAAGTCAGCAACTCAGCAGGAACCTCTGGAGCAAAGTCAGCTGAACCTTCAGCAACTTCCTCAGACCCGAACCCCTGATCGAAACCAGACTCTGATTCCCATCCGGATTCAAACCCTGATTCGAATCCACTTTCATCCGATGCGTCCGAGACAGGCTCAAACACCTCAGCAACTTGCTCGCTCTCAGACTCACCCGATTCAACCTCATCGCCCGAAGTCTCGGACCAATCGAAACCGCTCAGCGGATTCACCTCAGTCACAGGCTCAAAGTCCTCTTCCGACTGAACCACGCCGCTGCGATCCTCAAGAAGCTCACGATGCAGGATGCTCTGGATCATCGCACGAGTCGGCGCGACCCGCATCTCACCAGTCAGCTCAGTACGCATCGCACGAGCATCAGGCGAGCTCGGCTGCAGACGCAGAGCCTGGTCGATCTTCGACAGTGCCTTCTCAACCTGACCCTCATCCGCAAGACGACGAGCATCGATCAAGATCTGACCAACACGACGCTCACGCGACCATGGAAGCAGACCCTTGCGTGCACCGTAGCGAGCATGCTCGACAAAGTCGCTGCCCATCTCCCCAGTCTCCGTCAGAACAGTATCGTTCACGATCGAAGGCGTAATCAGGAAGATGATCTCACTACGACGAGTCTCATCATCATTGCCGCGGAACGCCTGCCCGATGAGCGGGATATTCCCGAGCACCGGCACCTGACGACGAGTCGCGGTTGTTGTTTCAGTGAACAAACCACCAAGCACAACAGTCTGACCGTCGCGGACCATCACATTCGTGGTCATCTCAGTAGTGTCTTCGTCCGGGATCGTCACCGATGCACCGGTATTGTCTGTAATCGTGCGGAGCGAGAAGCTCGAAACCTGAGGACGAAGCTCAAGACGGATCAAGCCGTTCTTCGAAACGAACGGGCGAACCGCAAGCTCGGTACCGACCTCAAGGAACTCAACAGTCTGCGTCGTCGCAGTTTCGGTACTGGTCGTATTCAGGTACCCAACACGAGTACCAACAAGCACGCGAGCAGGCTGACGATTCAGCGTCAAGATCTTCGGATTCGAAACGATCGTCACATCGGTCACTTCATCAAGCACACGCATAAAGACCGCGACATCACCATTGACCAGCCCAGCCTTGAGTCCAGCAGGACCCGAGGTGTTCCCGACCGACGAAGTCACGCCGCCCGAATCCGACGAGGTCCCGTTGCGAGCGTTCACATCCGTACCATCAACAAGCTGACCAGCACCGCTGATCAATCCATCAATCGTGCTCAGCGGCCCACCAGTCCCCACAAAGTCCGTAAAGTTCAGGTTCTTGATCAACGCAAAGTCAACACCAAACGCGTTCGCCTCATTAAGCGAAGTCTGCAGAATCGTCGACTCAACAAGGATCTGTGCAGGCTTCGTATCAAGCTCCTGGAGAAGACTCATGATCTCTTCGACCTCTTCCTCGAAGTCGTGGATCACGATCGATGCCGAGGACGCGTAAGTATCCGCACCTGCAGGCGCACCATCCGAAATGCTAAACGCTTCAGTCGCCGCGTGCGTCGAGATCGATCCCGACTCCGACAACAACTCCTTCGCAAACTCCGCGGCGTCCGCTGAGTTCAAGTAATCCAAATGCAAGATCCGCGAGATCGGACGACGCGAAGCACGCTCAAACTCTTCGAGTTCCTCGCGTGTGTACACATAAATGAAGTTCCCCTTCTCGATGTAGCCAAACCCGTTGACATTGAGGATCGAATCAAGAGCTTCGTAGAAGGTCACGCCGTAGAGGTCAGCAGTGATCGTTGCCTGAACAGTGTTGGAGCTGATGATGTTGCGTTGCGACTGGATCGAAAGGAGCTGAAGGATGTTCCCGAGGTCTTCGTTGTTCACATGGAGATCAACAAGATCATATTCCGAAACCTCAACCTCCCCAGTCATGTCAGAGATGTCGGTATCCGCGAGCTCTTCCGCATTGGCAGGCTCACCCGCAACGCTGTCATCAACGCTCCCGATCTCTTCCGCTGCATCAGCACTCTGCTGAGCAAACGCCTGGAGCAGACCAAACGCACCCGATTCTTCACCCGAGTCCTGCGCAATCGCCGGAGCCGCGACTCCCGCACACAACGCAACCACAAGGGCCGGGGTAATCGCGCTCTTCGCACGAGAGATGGTCTTGAGACTGGTGTTGACGATGTAGTTCATCTGGTAATCCTCGCGGAGTTGCTCGCTTTGACTGCCGCTCGAAACTTCACGAGCCGGCTTGTTTTCTGTAAAAGAATCGGGTGAAAAGGTCACCCACTTTGTCTATCCCCCCAACTTTCCACACGATTCACCCACCCATCTTCACACCCCGTGTCCGATAACAGACACAAGGCCGAAGACGCCCCTCTAATCGTCTGTGATCAGATCATCAATCAATTCATCATCCGAACCGTCGACCCCATCGTCGCTCAACTCTTCTGACTCTTCCCATCCTGACTCGACCTCAATCGTGTCAATCTGGTCGTTCCCCTGATCACCCTCACCCGTCTCGGTCTCTTCAGGAATCGCAAGCGCACTGCGTGGGATGTCAGTCACCAACCTCAGCTTCGCCCAGATCAACACGCCCGCGAGCATGCCCATCGAAAGCATAAAGGTCAGTGCACGCCCACGCCGTTCATTCGCTTTGCTGTTCATCTGAAAAAGCCTCCGATTCATCTATCGGAGGCCATCACCCTGTTCTCGTTTCTACTTCCCCAAACCCCTCAACTGAAAATCAATCCAGCCGCACAACCGTCACACGCCCTGTAAACGCAGCGATATCAATCCGGAACCGCGAGTCAGGACCCTGGATCTGTACTGATCCACCATCCGAAAGCGTCGTGGATTCAGCACTCGCGACCGGCGCCCCCATCTCATCAAAGATAATCGCCGTCCCACCATTGAGCTCGATATCCCGTAAGAACGATCCCCCAAAGCGAGCCTCATCAAGCTCCGTGCGATACCGCTGACCCGGACCCCTCGTGTCAAACAACGCGTCCGCATCCGGATCGATCTCACCAGCAGGCACGCGAGTCAGCGTATACATATTCGCGTCCTCGTCGAACACCACCGCCCGGCGCTCCTGGTACGCGAGCGCATCCATCTGCGCAAAGGTAATGTCCGCAACCACAGAGCGAACCGCGCTCTGGATCCGCAGGACACCCGCCGAACCCATCGATGGGATCACCAGCGCCGCCGAGATCCCGAGAATCGAGATCACAATCAGAAGCTCGATCAGGGTATACCCAGATGCACTTCTCATCGCCGTCGAACGCATACCACGCCGTGTCATTGTTCGTTTCATCACACCATCCTCCTTCACGAGGCAAACTCAGCGAGGCAAAGGCTCATCATCAGCATCAAAGCCACCCGCCCAAATATCACCCGTCGTCGCGCTGAAGATCCATCCATACCCAGTCTGGTACGCCTCATCAGGACCCTCACCGATCACAATCACCCCCGCGTTTGCCCCGCCGACATACGGATTCACCGGCGCTTCCTTCAAATACGCTCGGCTCACAATCACATCCCATGTCCCGTCCCCCGCAGTCACCGGAGGGACCGCGTCGTTGTTCGAAGCCTTGTACACTTCAACAGCGCGACGCAACTTCTCAAGCTCAGTCGAGGTCGCAGAGATCGACGCATCCTCCGTCGCCCCCGCGATTCCAGGGACCACAATCGCCGCAAGAATCCCCAAGATCACGACGACGATCAGAATCTCGACCAGTGTGAAGCCATTTCGTAGACGCATGCGTTTCATCGCTTCCAGTCCTTCCACGCCGATAAAGCGTTCAAGATCCTCAAAAACAGCACAAGCCTCTTTCGAGGCTCGTGCCAGTAGCACAGTGTGCGATTAGCCTTCTTCTTCTTCCTCTTCAGCAACGGTGTAGCTGCCGCCCGCTGCACGGATCAGACCCGAGTCAGCATCGTAGAGCCAGCCAGCTGCTTCGCTTGCGTTTGCAGCAGCGTTTGCTTCTGCAGCAGTGTCAGCTTCCATCGCAGTCACGCCCGAGCCACCACCGAATGGGTTGACCGGGAGGTCCTTGATGTAGTTGCCGTCGATCATCACAGCCCAATCATCATTGAGCTCTGCAACGGTTGGGTATGAACCATTGTTCTGAGCCGCATAAAGCTCAAGCTGGTTCTGAAGAGTCGAGCCCTGAGTCTCAACATTACCCTGACGAGCGTCATTCGCAGCATTGGTAAACTGCGGAACCACGATCGCAGCAAGAATGCCGAGAATCACGACCACGATGAGAATTTCGACCAGAGTAAAACCCTTGGCCACGTTTGTGCGCATTGTTTGCATAGTGAGTACTCCTTGTACAATGTACGATGCCGCTGGTTAACCCGACGGCGTATATCTTCCGGCGGGCAAAGCCAAGAGCCCATCCTCTACGGGCTCTCAACAAAACCTGTCACCCGCCCACGGCAACGCGCCGCATCGGGTCGACTTAACCTGACAAAATATCCATCGGAAGATCAACCCCACCGGTCCATCAACGCACCAATCACCACTCCCCCATCATCCACCTGTACCACACCTGCCGGTCGTAACGGCAAACCATCCGCCCAAAACCCCATTCTCGGACTCCCTCAAAAAACTTCCACAACCAAAACCGGCTCAACCCCCCGCTCCAAAAACCCCAGCACAGCACAAAAAAAGCGGGTCCATTCGGACCCGCTTCCATGAAGTTTATTGAGCTCTCACGAGCTCAAAATGCTCAATCTTCGCCCGTCAGGATCAGCCCAAGCAGATCCGTGTTCTGGATCTCAAGAGCACCCATCGAACCAACCGCAACCGTCGCCAGTTCCGCATCAGACGATCCCGCGTACTCAACCAGCGCCTTGATCTGACGAGCATTCAGATGATTCCCGAACCGCTTGCCAGAATCCCCAACAAGTGTCAAGAGCGCCAAACGCTCAATCCCGTTTGTATCCATCGCACGATCCATGATCGCGCTCTGAGCCGCCGGACGATCGACATACGACAGGATCTGTCCAACAAGCAGCATCTTCTGCCCGCCGACATCCTCGAGCACATCGATCAGGATCGTCGAAGCATCAAGCACATTGAGCACCTGGTTATTCGAGATCGCAAGGTTCCGGAGCACCGCGATCGCACGCGAAGCGTACATATCCGCCTCTGCTTGATCGATCGGACCACCCGAAGCCGCCATCAACAGCTGCTCAACAGAAGCCCCGATATTCGCACTCGAAATCTCAACACGACGAACCGCAACAGTCTGATCACGCAGGTACTGACGACGCAAAGGCTCCACATCATCCGTCCGCATGAGCGCGAGCACAGGAGAAACAGCCATCTTGCTATCAGTCCGAGCAGTCTCAATCGTCAGCAGCGTGTCGTCATACCCAAGCGAAGTCACGACCAGATCAACCGAAGCGACCTCAGCGATTGAAGCGTCCAGACCATCAAGCCCGTTATCAGACGGAGGGAGCACAGTGAACCCCTGCGCCTCAAGCACACCCCGGTACTGGTCATACGACTCGCGATCCGATCCCGTCAGCACAACAGCGTACCGCGCCGATGCATCACGAACCGCACTCGCCAGCAGCGGGATCACCCGCTCAGCACCCGAGAACGATTCCTGAGGCTGTGCATTCCCAAGAGCAAGCGCCGCCTCAAACTGAACGCGACGATTCTGGTATCCAAGTGATTCAAGCAGCGGATATCGGCCATCAACCGCCTGACCCCACAACATCCGGGACCCAGCAGTCTGAGCAAGCGCCCCGATCGCACTGCGAACCAAAGGCGTATCACGCGTATCAATCCCGCGACGAAGCACAAGCTGTGAAATCTCAGGACCAACCGCGATCCCGTAGTACTCCGCATCGCGACGATCATCGCCGTACAGCGGATTGTCGTACCCAGCAGGAGTATCAAACGAACGCGAGTAGTTCGAAGCAACCCACAGCGCCAATGTCTCAGGCATCTCACTATTCATCCCAAGCGACTTCTCCGCGTTCCGCATCGCCATCGCTTCGTGGAAGACCTCAGTCCGGATCGGGGTCATCACCAGACCAAGCCCAGGATTGAAATCCCACACAATCTGATGGTCCTCACCCGGGAAGCTCGTCAACTCAGACGGCTCGTTGTAATACGAATCCGCGAGCTGAGCATACATCCCAGCAACATCCGCGCTCGGATTCCCGCCGATCCGCGAGATCGAACGACCGCACGCCTTGCGTACGCCGTCGTTGGTGGTGTTCTGGTACAAATCAACCAGCACAGGCAAGCTGGTGCGATACGGAATCAACCCCAGCACCTCGCACACCGCCTCTTGACGAGTCGGATCGAGTCCTGGAAGCGCCGCCATCATCGGAGCGATCGTCTGACGCCCCATATCAACCAGCAAACGCTGGACCTGCGCCTTAAGCGCGAGGTTATCTTTCTGCAAGTACGCATCAAGCAGCTGAGGCATCGCGTACTCACCCGCCGCCATCAACCGGGTCCGCCCAAGCTGACGAGCACGAAGCCCACCGCTCAACAGCTCAATATTGCGTGCGATCTCTTCAGGATTGCGAGCACGAGCAAGCTTGCCCGACCGGTACTCCTTATCAAGCTCCGCCGCGACAGGCTGAAGCGCAGGTACACGCATCGCCGCAGCGATCGACTCCTCAAACCGTCCAAGCTCACGCGATGAATCCACAAGGTCAACAAACTCTTCAGGACTCAAACCGCTGTCCAGCAACTGCTGACCCAGATCAGCCGCGACATCAAAGCGTGCGATCTTCACAAAGTGGATGAAGTCACGAAGCAGAACCAACTCCGCCTCGCGATCACTCGAAGCAGGCTGCACAACCGAAGCCGTCATTGACGACGCCCCCGCCGCCGTCGTTGCGACACCCGAAAGGGCACCGCCACACGCAAAAAGGAGCACTGCACTTGAAAGACTGGTGATATTCCGGGTCGTTTGACGCACGACGGACTCCTCTTTAACTCGTTGAAACCTGTTCCACACTATCTATATGACACAGACAGGACATTCCCGCCTGGGGCATCGTATACGGACGCACAAGCCCTGGTGTTGCCAATCCATCAGAAAGACGCTCCCAGACCACCTATGCGAGGGCCAACTGTATCGGACTTCCCCGAATTATTCAATCACCCCACCCAACACCCCTCAAATCCCCCCCATGCGTCTGGATAAGCAGATACTCCGCAATTCAGCCCATCATCCATTAAGACGACGAACGGTTAGACCGATGTTGCCCCTGACACGGCGTAAACGGATTGTGCCGGTCCACTTCTGTGTGTCCCGAGGTGACTCAATGCCTATCGAAAAAGATGTACTCACCACAGGTGAGGTCGCAAAAATCTGTAATGTTGCCCCCAGAACCGTCTCCAAATGGTTCGATTCAGGACAACTCAAGGGATACAGAATCCCAGGCTCCAAGGACCGACGGATCCCCGTCCCTGAGCTCTACCGCTTCATGAAAGCCCACCATATCCCTATGGACGGCATCTCCACAGGAACCACACGAGTCCTCATCGTCGATACCGACCAAGAAGTCTCCGATGTCCTCAACACCGTCCTCACCGAACAAACCAACTACGACACCCAAGTCGCCAACTCAGCATTCTCCGCAGGTCTCGCCTGCGAACGCTTCCGCCCGCATGTCGTCCTGATCGATGTCCATGTCTCGGACGCTGAACCACGCGAACTCGCGACCATGATCCGCTCAAGCGAAGCCATGCAGATGACCAAGCTCATCGCCATGTCCGGAAAGCTCACCGACGGCCAAGCCCAAGGACTCCGAGCAGCAGGATTCGACTCATTCCTCAAAAAACCATTCCAGGTCCGAGCAATGATCGAAGCCATCGAACACGCGACCAACCTCGCCGCATAACGGCTCACAAAACAAAACACCCACCACCACCAACGCCGTGAACGCAAGGACGCAGTTCACGGCGTTGTCGATTTTGCACACCTACCCGCCCCCCTCTCGCCCACCTGTTCTTTAGAATGATTCTCATCAATCGCCTAGAATACCCTCAGCAGGAAACCACCAACCCAATGGAGGACCCAATGAACTTCCCAGACGATCTCAACCCTCAACAACAAGCCCAGATCCTCCAGCCCTGCGTGCGAGCAACCATCGACCTCGCCCTCAACCTCAAACAACTCCACTGGAATGTCCAAGGCCCAGCCTTCAAACCAGTCCACGAGTTCCTCGACGAAATCATCGACCACGCCCGCGCCGCCTCCGACGACCTCGCCGAACGAATCGTCACCCTCGGCGTCCCCGCCCTTGGACAACGCGTCTCCCTAGGAGACGCCACCGTCCCCACCGCCGAGGACACCTTCATCAAAGACACCAACACCCTCCACTACACCCACACGATGCTCGAGAGCGCGATCCTCACCCTCCGCAAAGCACAAGCGGACCTCGCCGACATCGACCCAGTCTCCGAAGACCTTGTCATCAGCATCCTCGCCACCCTCGAAAAAGACCACTGGATGATCCGCTCCCACCTCAAGTAACTGCACAACTCTCAAAAACAAAGAGCCCCTCGATCATCGAGGGGCTCTTTTCATATACACATAGAGTCGATGAGCCGTTTACTTCATCTCACCCATCGCCGCCGCCAGAATATCACACGCGGCCTGAAGATCCTTCTTATCAATCATCTCCGTCACCGTGTGAATATACCGCGTACCAACAGTAATCCCTACAGCCTTCGCCCCAGCCGCCGCCTGCTGCGCCGCAGCACCGTCCTGACCACCAGCACCAAGAATCGAACGCTGGTAGTTGATCCGCTTCTTCTTCGCGATCGACTCCACCTTCGACACAAGCTCGTAATCAGAGATAAAGCTGCTGTCCTTGATGTGCAGCGCAAACCCATCGCCCTGCGTCGTCACCGATTCGTTCTTAGGAACACCAGGAGTATCGCACGAAAGCGTCACATCAATCCCAAACCCAATATCAGGCTGCACCGCAAACGAAGCCGTCTTCGCGCCGCGAAGCCCAACCTCTTCCTGCGTCGTAAACGCAACCACGATCTCGCAATCATGACCAGACTTGGACTTGATCAGCTTGCGAACCGACTCAATCCCGAGCCAGCACGCAACGCGATTATCGAGCGCCTTGGAAACAAACTTATCGCCGATCTCAATGAACGGCTCATCCATCACCACATAGTCACCAATCTGAATATTCTTGTTCACCTTCGCCGCAGTCATCCCTGTATCAACAAAGAACTCCTTGACCTCAGGAACCTTCTTACGATCCTCAGGACTCGCGATATGCACCGGACGACCGCCCGGATTCATCACCGCTTTAAAGTCCCCGCCCTTGCCGCACACAAGCACACGACGCGAGAACAAGTTCCGTGTATCAAACCCACCCGCAGGTGACAACCACAAGAACCCTTGCTCATCAATGCTCGAAACATAAAACCCGATCTCATCCATGTGACACAGCAGCATCAAGGTCTTCGGATCTTTCGACTTCTTCACTGTCCCACTCGCCGTGCGAGGCTTGCGACGACAGATCAACGACCCCATCGCATCAGTCTCCACCGAATCGAACATCCCCTTGATCTCTTTCTTGATCAAATCACGCACCCGCTCCTCTCGGCCAGGCACACCAGGGGTCTCACACAACGCAGCAAGCAGTTTCGAGTTCATCGCCATCGGGAACACTCCTAAATCTCTGTGTCGGATTTCTGCTTCAAACAGCCTATCCGTTCATTTTTTTTCGATAAAACCAACGGTTCAGTATAGGACCAATCCCCTCCCAACGCATCATTCCATCCTCACCCCCTACCATTCCCACTTATGAGCACCCACACCCCTCTCCATCCCATCCACGAGTCCGCCGAAGCCTTCTTCATCTCCTACGGCCCACCCGAACTCCAAACCCCAATCGTCGAAACCTTCGGCGAACTCGACATGGAATACGCCGCCCTCCGCAAAGCCGCCGTCCTCTTCGACGAGCCCCACATGGGAACCCTCAAAATCACAGGGTCCGAACGCCACGCCTTCCTCAACAACATGCTCACCGCCAAAGTCGACGACCTCAAACCCGGACAATCCCTCCACTCCTTCTGGCTCAACCGCCAAGGACGCATCGACGCCGACCTCCGCATCATCGAAACCGACTCCGCGACCTTCGTCCGTCTCGACAAACACCTCGCCAAACCAACCGCCGATGCGCTCAACACCTTCATCTTCGCCGAGGACATCGAAATTACCGTCGAAGACTCCCTCCACTGGATCTCCATCCACGGCCCCCTCGCCTTCCAACTCCTCAATCCCACCAGTGAACCTGTTCCCATCGATCAACATACCAACACCACAACCACCTACAAAAACACAGACCTCATCATCGACCGCCTCGACCTCACCGGAGAGATCGGCCTTTCCCTCGCCGTCCCCACCGACCAACTCGAACCCATCTACAAAGCCCTCCTCGAAAACGAAAAGCTCAAACCCACCGGTTGGCTCGCCATCAACACCGCCCGAATCGAAGCCGGACACCCCCTCTACAACATCGACTTCGGACCCACCAACCTCCCCGCCGAATCCGGGCTCATGGACTCAAGAGTCCACCTCGCCAAAGGCTGCTACCTCGGACAAGAAGTCGTCGCCAGAATGCACGCACGCAACATCCGCAAGCAAACCCTCGTCGCTATTCGTGTAGACGACCAACGCATCACCACCGAACACCAAGACATCCTCCAACCCCTCACCGGCGCCTACCTCTACCAACCTTCAGAAGAAGGCCAGAACCCCATCGGCGCCATCACCAGCTCCACCATCTCCCCCATGCTCGGCGCGATCCCCATCTGCTTCGCGATGATCAAAGACGCCTGCTCTTCACCCGACACCAAACTCGCCGTCACCGCCGAAGGCACCTACGCCCCCTGCACAGTCCAAAAGGAACTCACCTTCTGGACAAAGCCAACCAACTAAAATCTTCTCTCCTCCCCCGGGCCTCATTGGGGGGCGGGGGAGGTGTCCGCGCAGCGGACGGAGGGGGTCTTCTCTTCAAATCTATACGGGTGCCCCGACTCGCCGTCTTCGGCGCAGTCGGGTCTTATCCCCGCCGATACCACACATGCACATCATCCCCAACCCGTCTCACCCACCCAAGCTCAAACCGCTTCATCTGCGACAACGATTCACACACCCGCCCCGAAGCACACCCCTTCGCCGAATCATCCCCCATCACCCCAGGCGCGACATGCACCACCGCCTCGTTGATCAGATCCGCATCTAACATCGCCCCAAGCAGCGTCGGCCCCGCCTCCACAAGCACATTGTGAATCCCAAACTCCGACCGCAGCCCCTTCATCGCCGCGCGAAGATCCAGCTTCCCACCAATCATCCCGCACCGCAAGGTCCGCACCCCAGGAACCGAGATCGCTTCCGGATGATTCGTGCACACAATCGTCAAATACTCCCCCGCCGATTTCGCGAGCTTCGACTCCGCCGGGAACCGCCCGTGCGTA
Source organism: Phycisphaerales bacterium (assembly GCA_051252395.1). Classification (GTDB taxonomy): domain Bacteria; phylum Planctomycetota; class Phycisphaerae; order Phycisphaerales; family UBA1924; genus UBA1924. Next base: position 889,559 of record JBPOFX010000001.1, read on the forward strand.
TCAAACACCACCCGCGCCGCCGACCGCCGCACCCGCCGAACCCCGCGTGCGTTGAGCATCGGATCATCTGCTAAAACAGTCCCCATCCCCACCGCGACCGCGTCCATCCGCGCCCGCATCCGATGCACGGACCGCCGCGACCGTTCATTGGAAATCCACTGACTCTCCCCCGTCGAAGTCGCGATCTTCCCATCAATCGTCTGCGCCCACTTCGCCACCACCCAAGGCAACCCCGTCTCCACCCCAAACACAAACGGATCCGAAACCCGGACCGCATTCAAAGATGATTCATCGAGCTGACACCGAATCCCCGCCGCTTCCAAAATCGCATGCCCCCCACTACTCACCTCCGCAGGATCAGGTCGTGCGTACACAACTTCCGCAACCCCCGCCTCAATCAACGCCTCACAACAAGGAGGCTGCTTCCCATGATGACAACAAGGCTCCAGCGTGCAATACACGCTCGCCCCCGAAACATCAAACCCATTGTCCCGAGCATTCTTCAGAGCCTCCCGCTCCGCATGCAACCCCCCAAACCGACAATGATGCCCAATACCAAGAACCTCACCATCCTTGACAATCACCGCCCCCACAAGCGGATTGGGTTCAGCATCCCCCCGCGCCCGAACCGCCGCACGAGCCGCCATATCCAGATAAAACTTACTTGAACGATGATCAGTCACAAGCCCATCCTATGACCGCTCACCCCAAAGAGTGCCGCCCCTACGCATCCTACCAGTACTTTCGCCGAAGCCACAGCGACACATGCACCAGCCCGATCAGCACCGGGACCTCAACCAAAGGCCCAACCACCGTCGCAAACGCCACCCCGGACCCAATCCCAAATACCGCAATCGCCACCGCGATCGCCAGCTCAAAGTTGTTCCCCGACGCCGTAAACGCCAGCGTCGCGCACCGCTCGTAATCCGCCCCGACCTTCTTCGCCATCACGAAACTCACCAAGAACATCACCACAAAGTAAATCGTCAAAGGCACAGCAATCCGCACAATGTCCAAAGGCAACGCAACAATCTGATCCCCCTTCAGACTAAACATCACAAAGATCGTAAACAACAACGCGATCAGCGTCACCGGCCCAATCGCAGGGATGAACTTCTCGTTGTACCACGCATCCCCCTTCATCGGACGCAACACAAACCGCGTCAGCATCCCCGCAAAGAACGGGATCCCCAGATAAATCATCACACTCTGGAACACCTCCAGAATCGAAATATCAACCACCGCCCCCTCAAGCCCCAATATCGGAGGCAGCCAAGTAATAAACACCCACGCATACACCCCAAAGAACAACACCTGAAAAATACTATTAAACGCCACCAAACCCGCGGCATAATCACTGCTCCCCTCCGCAAGATCATTCCACACCAACACCATCGCGATACACCGCGCCAGCCCCACCATAATCAACCCGATCATGTACTCAGGATGATCCTGCAAGAACAAAGCAGCAAGCGCAAACATCAGCACAGGACCCACAACCCAGTTCTGCACAAGCGAAATCGCCAGAATCTTCCAATCCAGAAACACCTCAGGCAACTTCTCATACCGCACCTTCGCCAGCGGCGGATACATCATCAAAATCAACCCCACCGCGATCGGGATATTCGTCGTCCCAACCGACACAGAATCCATCGCCCCCGAAATCCCAGGCACAACACTCCCCGCCAATACACCCAGCCCCATCGCTAGGAAAATCCAAAGCGTCAAAAACCGATCAAGAAACCCAAGCCGCTTCGTCTCAGCAGTCCCGCACACATCCGCCGCACAGTCTGAACCAGTAGTCATCGCGTTGTCCCTTTCAACTCGTTCTCGATCAACTCCGGAAGCGTGCGAACAAACGCCTTGATCTCATCACGCACCCGCCGGTAATGCCTCATCGCATCCTCTTCATCCACCGCATCAACCGCCAGCGCAGGCGGATCATCAAACCCATGATGATGCACCACCGTCCGCTCGCTCTGCTTCAAGAACACCGGACAATGCTCGTTCGCATGACCGCACACCGTCACCACAAGATCCAGCGTCGCAGGATCACACGCATCGATGCTCTTGCTCGTGTGCCCAGAAAGATCAACCCCAACCTCCCCCATCGCCTTGACCGCAAGCGGATTCACCCCATGCGGATCAGTCCCCGCACTACAAAAATCAAACCGATCCCCATACAAAGCACGCCCCCACCCCTCCGCCATCTGCGATCGACACGAGTTCCCCGTACACAAAAACAGCACCCGATACAGACCACCCTGATCATTCAACGCACCCATCACGCACACCCCTTCGATTTGGATTGACATCCAGCTTTCGAATCCGTCTCATCACAGCACCCGCCAGGCTGCACATCCTCGATCGCCTCCGCGATATCCCGGAAGTACCCCGCCAACTGCGCCCCATCTGCAGAATACCACACCGTTCGCCCCTTCTTATCAGCACTCAACAACCCCGACCGCGCCATCAACGACAGATGCCGCGCCACCGTCGAGAAGTCCAGATCACAGCACGCTGCAACCTCCGTCACCGAGCACGCCCGCCCGCACTTGAGCAAACACGACAGCAACTTCGCCCGCGTAGGCTCCGCCAGAGCCTTGAGTTTCTCAGGATCCAACAGCGAATCAATCGCTGAGCGCCTTCGGAAGGCCTGCTTGGGAGTGGGTGCTTTATCTTTGTATACTTGCGTCATTATGCAAATATAGACGCCCGCACAAATCCGATCAACCCAACAACAGTTACTTCATGCCCCCAACCCATCACCAATCTGAATACCCCTCCGAATATACATACGCCCCTTCAACCCCCTCCGATCGCAACGACTCCTCGTTCATCATAAAGAACAGCTCGCTCATCGAGTTCATGTACTCCCCCAAAGGCTCAAGCCCCACCGCCGCCCGCCGAGCATCAACCTCAGCTGGTCGAGCAAGTTCCTTCGGATACGCCCGCGCCTCCGCATGCTCATACTCCAGCTGCGTCCCGTACTCCTGCGCCCGCCCCGTATTCACCAGCACCCGATCCGTCAGATACGCCAGATTCTTCCCATCCGCCTGCCCGCGCATGACCGCATCCTTCATCGCCACCATTACCCGCTCCTGAAAGACCGGGTCATGATCACAATGCTGGACAATCAACCAAAACGCCTCGCTCGCCTCTTTCCCCACCATCTCATAATCCGGAAACCCAACCTCATCAAAGATCGCCGCACACCGCGCCCCCCGCACACGCATCAATCGCTTCTTTTCCGCAAAGAACGCCTCCCGTTCCGCTGCCCCCTCCGGCACCTCCCCCCGAATCACCTTCTGCTCCCACACCTGATCATCCGCCGCCAGTTCAACCAACTCCACCCCAATCTCCCCAAGCCGATCCCCCGTAGGCTCTACATCCCGCGACCCAACCGCCCCACACCCAGCAAGCACAACCAACCCAACACACAGCAACCTCAATAACAAATACAAAGCCGACCTCCAGTAGCAAAGAGCACAACACACCAAATCCAGAAACCTGATCCTGAACCAACCCAGATGCGCTCCAAACCAATGCCAGTCAGGAATGTGCGAATTGAGCCGTGTACCGTGAAGACACCCTCATGAAAAGCAACTCCTCCACGATCCAGACCAATCGCACACACCGGAGCAAAAGACAGCACCAACTTCCACCCACCGCTCTACCCTCACACGACATCCCCATCAAGCAAACAAGGCCCTCCCATGCCCAAAGACCCCATCAGAATCACCGTCCAAATCATTCACCGCCCAGAACAGACCAAGCCCGACCCCAACCAACCCTACCAACCCCCCAAAGCACCAGTCTTCAAAGCCATCGCCAACTGCACCCTCCAAGGCAAACCCCTCAGCAGAACCGCAACAAACTCAACCGAACCCCAAGCAAGACTCGACGCCTTCAACAAACTCGCCACCCTCGTCGCCAAACAAGGCAACGCCTTCCCCGTTAAAGGCCCCGGCGTCGAAGATATCCAGTAGTGTCTCTGCAGTGAAGTGATGTTCGATCAATTCAGTTGCCACAGCTTGACCATCCTCAGCAAGCCACGCCTTCCGCCTCCCCCGGGCCTCCGGGGGAGGTGTCGCGCAGCGACGGAGGGGGTCTTTCATCTCTTGGGTGCCGTGGAGGTGTCGTCATGGGGGGCGACTCCTCCACGATCTTGAAATCCCACATACTCAAAGACATGCAGAAGCCGAAGACGGCCCCCACACACCACCCCCCGTATCTTCTCTTCGGTGCCCTCCTTTGACCCGCTTCGGGCAAAGGAGGATCGGCGTTGCAAGATCTACCGAGACCTCCTTTACCCACCAAATAACAGGCTAATGCTGAGCACTCGGCAACACAAGCAATAAAACGAGTGCCACTGAGCCCACAACCCCCCTTCCCCACTAATCTTACAAACAGTTGCATGCTTGACAACGAGCTCGTAAAAACTGAACAGCACAATGACTTAATTCATAAAACGCTTGCATATCATTGAGCTTTCTGTTATCATGACGGCATAAGTGTTGAATTATACATTTTTTTACTCAATAAAGGAACATCTATGAAAAACAAACGATCCATAAAACCATTTATCGCAGCCACTTTGATCGGAGCTACCGCAGCCACCACATATGCGGGCCTACTCCCGGACGGTTACACATGGGGCCTATACAACTGCGGGCCGGCCGTTTACAACTCCGAAACCCGTTGCATGCTTTGCTGTGACCAAGCGAATATCGCCGGGACAATAGACATTGACCAGCTTGACGGTTGTAACCAAATGTGCCAAGATTCTGTTTTTAATGCCCCCATTGGCTGGCGATACTGGGGCTGGATTGCAGAGTTAATTGCTTAAATTACTCCACAACGAGCTAAGGAAAAAGAGTGAAGAAATTTTTTATGATTGCAATCGGATTGATTGCCGGCGTTCTAATTATTCTTATCGGAAGAAAACTCGTAGACCCATATGGCTCACAGCTTCGGTCTATCACACCTTATGTTGATCCTGTGGCACCAGCCGCCACTACATTCTCTGCTAATTTTCATTCAGATTACGCTCGACTGTTCAACAACATTGGCAGGAAATCAAACTGGTCAGAAGCCGATGTTGATTGGGTAAACAATATATTACTTTCTGGATGGCCAGACATCGCCAAAGACACATCTGATCCAACTTATGAAGGATGGAAAATACTCAGTACGGCACTGACAATCGTTGGCGAACGAATCTCGTCTGGAATCCCGATGGATGAGTCTGTTAAGTCAAGCTATATTGACACAGTCCGATTGATGCTAGATCATCCACAAGGCTATGTTCGTCAACGCGGGGTCACTGCATCAGCAAACGCCGGACTCCTCTCCAGCTCATCGTTTAGAAGCAAAATATTATTTATTCGTGACAATGACCCATTTGAAGGCGCGCGACGCTCGGCACGCATTAAGCTAGACCAGGATTCTGGCCTAAAAACTACAGCCGACGACTGCCCTACTTGCCCGAAAGAGAAATCGCCATAGTTAAACGATCAGGATTCACTTTAATCGAGTTGCTCGTTTGCATTGCAATCATTGCAATGCTGATTGGACTGCTGTTACCAGTTGCTTCCAGTGCTATAGCAACCGCAGAACGCGTAAAATGCCAAGCGAACCTTCGTTCAATAATGCAAGGCCTTACCTTATACTTAGACAGAAACGGCGAGAAACTGCCCTATGCAAATTTGCCGGTTGATGCAAGCCTGAACCGCCTAGCCCCATTCGACCGTATTGCTTACGAACTAAATATTACTGCACCCACTTGGGACTCCGTGCTCAACGAATCCATCAACCTCGATCCATGGAGCTGCCCTTCAGATAAATACTACATTACCGCGACAGGAACTAGCTATTTATACGCGCCAGCATCTATGTTTAGCATACTGGGGCCTGATTCACAACTTGAAGTCAGCAAGACCTTTCTCAAAAATCGCTCCACCGTACTCTTCCTTGATGCAGAACCATCGCATTCTGGATCGGGCCACGACCGAAAAAACGCTGCATATAGCGATAGTTCAGTTCGAGTTTTCACTGGGTCAATTATTCCCAATTAACAAGCGGTGTTGATTCAACAGAAAAATATTAGTTTGTATTTATCGCAACTCGATTATACACAATCGAATTCTCTTTACGCACTGCTACAGCCTGTTGATCAAGCAATCCGAACCAACCCCTCCCGATCCCCCTCCCTCAACACATCTTCAGCATCCACCAACCACCTTCTCGCATCCTGCACATACCCCGCCGTAGGCTTCAGCTCAGGTAGCTTCCCCGACCAATACCGATTAAACCGCCCCATCATCAGCTCCCGCACATACTTCGCCGCCATCGACGCCAGCGACACCGGAAGATACCCATCATCCGCCTTCGACACCAGCAGCACCCCCACCTCATCCCCGTCCCGACCCCCGGCATACCGCGACGCCCGATCCGATTCCTCTAAGATCTCAAGCCCCTCCCACACCCGCGACAACAGCTTGTGATAATGCGTCCGCCCGCTCTGACGATCAATCACCACCCGCGTGTAGTCAAACCCGTCACTCGCCGCCACCTCCCCAAGATGCCCCACCAACAACTGCGCCGTCGTCGCCGCCTTCGTCCCATGCGCCCGCACAACCGCGTTATACGCATCAACCCCAAGCGTCCGCACCTGCAAATCAACAACCCCAACCCCCGCCTTTTCCAGCGTCCCGCGCAGCTCATTGACATCAATCTTCAACAGATCCCGCGCCGACCCCACCGGAAGTTCCAAGGCCTCTCCCTGAAACCAAGCACGATCCTCAACCTCCACCCCAAGCACCTCAAACAACTCCGCATCCGTCTCCGGAAACGCCCCCATCGCCCCCAGCATCGCCAAAACCCCACGCTCCAGATGCACCAACGGATGACTCCGCACCGACGAGCTCGGCAGCTTCAGCTTCTTCGAGTCCGCAATCGTGATCCGCCCCTTCGCCCCCTTCCGAGTCTTCGCGACCGATCCCGACAACATCTCCCACAGATCAGGAACCCGCCTCGCGTTCCCCTCTTCATCACGCGCCGACCACCCCTCCACCGACACCGATGCCCGTCCAACACACAACGGCCCAAGCATCGGTCCGTACCCCGCCTCATCCAATCCCGTAAACAACAACGCCATCACATCCACCTCTCTCCGACACACCAACCACCACCAAACCTCACCAAAAACACCCAATCCACACACCAACATTATAGGAACTTCATCCACCCAACTGAATCAACCCTCCCAAACCGAACCAGCTGAATATCGCTCTCCACTTCACAGTACCGCCGCCCCCGAGACGAACCGACCATAAGTACACGGGCCCACGAAGGTGCCCATATGGATCACCACCACCAATCGAATCAGAGGATCATACTGTGCATACCACACCGAACACCAACGCACCACGCCAGTCCCGTCGCCCGATCGCGTACTTCACCCCGCTCGCACTCGTGCTCGCCGCAGGACTCGCTGCCTGCTCGTCAAGCACCACCCAGACGCGTGCGAAGACCCACACCAACATCCCTTCAATCAACGACTCCTTCACCGAGCAAGAAGCCGCCAAGTCACAAGAGCTCATCAACCCCGCCGATGTCCAAGGCCAGTACACCGCCTCAACCTTCATCGAAGAAGGTGACAGCATCGACCTTCCACAACAGTGGGTCTCCGAAGCACGCGAATCAACCGCGTCCATCCAAGCTCAGCGCACCAACGCACAAGCGTTCGAGCTCGAAACCCAGTCCAACTACATCGAGCACTCCGCGATCGCAGACGCCCGTCTCCAAGACGCGATCGTTGACCACGCAACCAACTACGCCGACGCAGAACGCACCCGCGTCGTCCACGATTCACGCCTCCACCAGATGGACGCACAAATCCAAGCACGCCAGTTCCAGAACGAATCCAAGTGGGACCGCCAGGAAGCATTCCTCGCATCGTCCGTCAACGAATGGCAAGCCGAGATCAACCGCATGCGTTCAGAGACCGAAGCGGACTGGACCTCTTCACTCGCCGAGCATGACCGCATGATGGCAACCTACACCGCCGTCGAGCAACGCGGAAACGCAGAGATCGACCAGATGGTCCAAGCCGCGGACCTCACCGAAACCCGCGCGTTCAACAAGGTCCAGAACCTCCGCACGCAAGCGCAGACCATCGCCGAGAAGACCCAAGCGGAAGTCGACAAGCTCAACCAGCTCATCTCGACCACCACCGAGCAGACCAACGCGACCTACGCGCAGCTCACCCAGCAAGCACAGTCACTCGAAGGCGAGATGTCCAGCCAGATCGCGATCATCAACGCAAAGGCAAACCAGTTCCAAGCCGCAGACGCCGTCGAGAACTTCGAGCTCGAACTCGAAGCAGCGGATGTCAACTACAAGACCTCGCTCGCTGAAGCCGAGGACCTCAAGCTCGACGCTCAGCAGCAAGCATCCTACGACCAGGCTGAAATCGCTCGCCAAACCTCAGACGCAAACGCGCAGTTCAAGGACGCAAAGACCGACTACGAGCGCATCGAGCACCTCGTGCGTACACACTTCGACAAAGCACTCGCTGATGTCGAGAACCTCAAAGCCAAAGCGATCCACCAAGAGAACATCACTCGCGCCAACTTCATCAAAGCCGAGATCGACGCACGCGTCGCAGCACTCAAAGAGCAAGCGACCCACGATCGCCAGCTCGCTGAAGATGAACTCAAGAACATCGAAGCCGAAGCATTCGCATACGCCAAGGACCTCCAAGCCGACATGGCCCGCGAGTTCGCGCAGCAAATGAAGAAGGGCAGCTTCGTCATCCCAGGGAACGATATTGCAAGCGAACAAACCGCAACCTCAACCGACTCGACCCCAACGCTCGCCAAAGCCGAGCCAAAGCCTGCACAGATCGAAGCCGACCGCATCGCCGCGTTCCGCACAGGTCTTGCCAAAGCAGCGCAGATCAACCAGTTCGCGCAAGCCGACCGCCTCGACGCGATCGCAGTCCGCGACGCAGAGATCGCGAAGCTCGACAACTGGTGGAGCTCACAGCAGTCGAACTTCAACACCACCATGGCATCGATCACCGCCTACGAGCAAAAATCGAACGCCGAAGTCTCACGCATGCTCACCAAGTCCGAGTCACTGATCGCATCCGCTGAAACAGAACGCACCCGCGCTCTCGTCGACGCTGAAAGCGGAAAGACCGAAGTCCTCGCGACCATCGAAACCCTCCGAGGCAACTCCGAAACCCTCGGCAAGAAGAAAGCCGCAAAGGTCAAGCAGCTCCTCGCTCAAGCAGAAGCAACCAAGCGTATCGGTGACTCACAGCTCGCTTCACTCGAAGTCCAGCGCGACTCAACCTCACGCCGCGGAAACGCCAAGAGCCAGCAGCTCCTCGCTGAAGCATCATCGCTCGAGCAGAGCCAGCGTGCAGTTGTTGCTCAGATGCAGCAGGAAATCGAAGCAAGCCGCGAGATCCTCTCAGCCGAACTCGCTCGCTTGGACCAAGCAGCACAGAGCTACTACGCCATCGCCGAAGCAAACTACAACGAAGGCCTCTCCATGGCTCAATCGTTCGAACGCATCGCGATCGCCAACACCTCTGAACTCACCGCCCGCCACATCGCTGCACGCAAGCAGTCACAAGCGGATGTCGAGTACATGGGACACCTCGCTTCAGCAGCTGAGCTCAACCGCGACGCAGAAGTTGCACGCATGTACGCTCAAGCAGACGAAGCACTCGGATACAAGCAAGCCGAGGACATCGCGATCCGAGGCCAGATCGAAGCCGACCAGCAGGTTGCCCTCGCATCAAGCGTCCGTGAGTTCACCGTTGCCAACGCTCGCGAAACAGGCGTCCGCGCCCACTTCGACAAGCGTATCGCAATGACCCAAGCACAACGCGACCGCGCCTACGCAGGGGTCTACGCTCAGAACCAGCAGCAGCTCGCCAACACCGAGCTCGCCGCTGCTCAAGCCGCGTCCTACGCAGAACTCTCGGATCTCGCGCTCGCTCGTCTCAACGCAGCGTCCGAGTCATTCCAGAAGACCGCGCAGCGTAACTGGGACTCTCGCCTCGCGATGCCGACCACCTTCGAGTCGCCTGCAGGAGTTGACGCGCTCTACAACGAAACCCAGTCACCATTCGACAAGGGAATCTTCGCGACCGTCCCAACCGATTTCGAATAATCCCGAGATCACAATCCACCTCCCCAAGCCGTCCGCATCTCGCGGGCGGTTTTTCATGCGCTCTGCCATCAGTATCCAAAAAAAAGCGAGGCACGAAGCCTCGCTTGAAAGTGAAATGCGGATAAGAGGACTCGAACCTCCACGGGATTTTACTCCCACTTGGACCTGAACCAAGCGCGTCTACCAATTCCGCCACATCCGCATAGGCCGGGAGGAATCTCCATCGGTCGGGGATCATTGCACCCCCACCACGCTATGGCAAGATCATCCGTCCAGCCAAGAGTGATTTACGCCTTGGATGTCTCAAACTCAGGCTGCTTTTTCTTCGACTTCTTCACCACAACCTCCGGAGATTCGTCACCCGCTGGTTCATCAGCTTGCTCCTCGGCTCCTTCAGCAACCGCAGGCTTGTTCCGATCCGGGATCCGCGCATCGAGCACGCCCTCGCGGATCTCCTGGAACAGCTCTGGATTATCACGCAGGTAATCCTTCGCGTTCTCACGGCCTTGCCCCAGACGGACATCGCCGTAGGAATACCACGCGCCGGACTTATCGACGACATTGTCCTCGACGGCCATATCGATCAGGTCACCTGTAATCGAGATGCCCTCGTTGAACATGATGTCAAACTCAGACTGACGGAACGGCGGAGCGACCTTGTTCTTGACCACGCGGACACGCACATGGTTCCCAACCGCTTCGTCCCCAACCTTGATCGTCCCGGTCCTCCGGATATCCAGACGGACCGACGAGTAGAACTTGAGCGCACGGCCGCCGGGGGTGGTTTCTGGAGATCCGAACATCACACCGATCTTCTCGCGGATCTGGTTGATGAAGATGACGGTACAGTTCGAGCGAGCAATCACGCCGGTGAGTTTGCGCATCGCTTGGGACATCAATCGTGCTTGGAGACCGACGACGGCATCGCCCATCTCGCCTTCGATTTCAGCGCGAGGGATCAGAGCCGCGACGGAGTCGACGACGATCACATCCACGGCATTGGAGCGGACGAGCAGCTCACAGATTTCCAGCGCCTGTTCTCCCATGTCAGGTTGGGAGACGAGGAGGTCGTCGATATTGACGCCGATCTTGCGGGCCCATGACGGATCGAGCGCGTGCTCGGCGTCGATGAACGCTGCGACGCCGCCGTCTTTTTGAGCGTGCGCGAGAACGGTGAGGGCGAGTGTTGTTTTACCGGAGGATTCAGGGCCAAACACTTCGACGATGCGGCCGCGGGGGATGCCTTTGCCTCCCAGCGCGAGATCGAGGGAGAGTGCGCCGGTGGAGATTCCTGGGATGAGATTGTGGGCGTCTTCGTCGAGTCGCATGATCGAGCCTTTGCCGAAGGCTTTGTCGATCTGGGCGAGGGCGCGGTCGAGGGCTTGTTTTTTCTGTGCTTCGCCGGCGGGGATTGCGTTGAACTCGAGTGGTTTTTTGGCTTTGGCCATTGTGATTGCCTTTCAGGCTTGCCACACGGGGCCTCGGGCGTTTTGGGATCGAATTGTTCCATGTGGAACACAAAAGCCGGTTATGTGCGCACGGTTGTGGTCGTTCCCACGATCGTGTGCTTTCGGCTTGATTCGACCCTCAGCCTTGTGGGCGTGCGGGGACCAGCACGGGATCGGAGTGTTTGGTGTCCTTACCAAACTGGGCTTTTGCCCAATGTTCCGGCCGGGGGCGGTGCTGTGCGCGGGCCCGACGGGGCGACTGTACCAGACCCCGAACAGCTTGTCAATGTACGGGGAGGGTTTGGGGGTGATAATGTTTGGATTTGTTGGTTGGGAGAGTATTGTGGACGGGAATCGGTGATTCATGACAATCGGAGTCTGGGTATCCGTTTTTACATACACTTCGAAAGTGAAATCTGTTAGCGTATTGAGTACCACCAAGGCTTCAGCATTCAAGTTATTGTATACCAACTATTTAGCAGGAAATTATTTTATGAGTTATTTGCTGAAGGCTATCTGCCCCACTGTTTATTTGTTCGTTTTTGTGATACTCTGCCCCCCCAGCCAAGTGTTTGGTCAGCAATGCGACGAACCTATATTTTCGGGCCAGAAACATCATACAGGCCCTGATCAGCGAGCTGTTTCACTGGGCGATTTCAACAATGATGGCTTACTAGACATAGCTACGGCCAGCCGCTATTTAAGCGGAGTATGCATACTACTCAGTGAAGGTGAGAATGGATTTTCCGAGAAGGAACACTATTTCGCACAGATTGGCACTTCAGACATCTTGGTAGGCGATTTAGACGGCGATGGATACCTAGATCTCGTAGTCCCTTCAGATTTCTTAAGCGTTTTTAGTGTGCTGATCAATCAAGGGGACGGAACTTTTCATGAACAGACTCCGTACCAAGTTTCGGGATCACCGAAAGCCGTCTCTCTCGGGGATCTAGATAACGATGGCGATTTGGACATTGTAGCAACAATCGGTACTTTTCAAGACATGCATACAAGTGTGTTGCTCAACACTGGAGACGGTACTTTTTCTGAGCAGAAGCCGATTGGAAACAACTTATGGGCCATGGATGTTTCACTTGGAGATTTGGATGGTGATGGAGATCTTGATATCGGGGTGGCTGATATTGGGCAGGGCGCCGTGGGCGTGATGCTGAACAATGGTGACGACACCTTCACTGCACAATCATTTTATGATGTGTTCCATATACCATACGATATCTCATTCGGAGATCTTGATAGCGACGGCGATTTAGACATTGCTATAGCGTCAGTTCTAGATACTGATCTTCCAGGAACAATGACTACCCTATTCAATGATGGCGACGGCTCATTCAATAACGAAACTCGTTACTCTGTTGGCATAAATCCGCGAAACCTATCAATCGGCGACATTGACAATGACGGTGACTTAGATGTTATTGTGGCAAATGAGGGCGGCACAGATGCGAATATTTTGATCAACGACGGCGGAGGTACTTTTTTAGTCCAGCCGAGCTTGGGGGGTTTCAGTTCACCGGTTGGTATAGCTCTTGGAGATCTTGATGGCGATCAATCCCTAGACATTGTGATAGCCAACGATGACAGTGATGATGTGAGCGTGTTGTTCAACTCTGGCGATGGAACATTTGTTTCGACAGATCGGTATGAAGTCGGAGATCAGCCTCGCAATGTGGCTCTTGGGGACCTCAATCTTGATGGTGTTCTTGACATGGTTGGGGTTAACTTTGCAAGCAATGACATTAGTGTGTTTCTTGGGGATGGGTCTGGGGGGTTTGGTGGTGAGGTTCGGTACGATGTCGATGGTCTTCCGCAGGGGGTGTCGCTTGGGGATTTGGATGGTGATGGTGATCTTGATCTTGCGGTTACCAACTTACAGACTGGCCGGATGAGCGTGATGCTCAATATGGGTGATGGGAGCTTTGGGCCACATGACCGGTTTAGCGTTGGGGTGTCGACTCAGCAAGTAGCGTTTGGAGACTTCGATGGCGACGGGGATCTCGACATGGCTACTGCGAACTTTGGGAGTGATGACACCAGCGTGCTGATGAATGACGGGGGTGCGGATTTTGATACACAGGTTCGGTACGGAGCGGGTGAGAATGCCGCGGATCTTTCAGCCGGCGATGTAGACTTGGATGGGGATCTGGATCTTGTGCTGGCGAACTACGGGGGCGACGATGCGAGCGTGTTATTGAATGATGGGGCGGGGGTATTTGTGGAAGATCGTCGGCATGAAACAGGCAGCGAGCCGTTTGCTGTTGAGTTGGGCGATCTTGATGGTGATGGGGATTTGGATATGGTCCTCGCGAACAGGGGGTCAGACGATATCAGTGTTTTGCTGAATGATGGGGCTGGAGTCTACGCTGTTCAGGTTCGGTATGAAGTCGGCGATGAGCCTGTGAGTGTGACTCTGCATGATGTTGATGGCGATGGGGACTTGGATGTCGGTGTTGCGAACTATGGTGACAATGACTGCAGTGTTATGATGAACAACGGCGATGGGAGTTTTGAGAGTCACAAGCGGTATGGGGCGGGGAGTGGGCCTCGGAAGGTATCGTTTGGCGATCTTGACGGGGATGGCGATACTGATCTGGCAGTTGTAAATGAGTTGGGGAATGAGATCAGTGTGCAGTTTAATCAATGCTTTGGCGGATCTTCTTGCTTGGGCGATCTCACGCAGGACGGGAAACTCGATTTCTTTGATCTCTCGGCGTTTATCGCTGCGTTCTCTGCTCTTGATCCGCTTGCAGACTTTGAACCTGATGGGGTGATTGACTTCTTTGATATCTCTGCGTTTCTTGTGGCGTATGCGGCGGGGTGCCCTTGATCGCTGTGTAGATCATCTTTGTTTTTGGTTTATGGGCAACCTGCTGCAAAGGCGATGAGGAAGGCGCTGATGTCGAAGAAGTCGAGGTTGGTGTCGTTGTTGAAATCGGCGGCGGGGTCGGCGTTTGCGTAGAGGGTGAGGAAGGCGGAGATGTCGAAGAAGTCGAGTTGGGTGTCGCTGGTGAGGTCGGCTGGGCAGATCTGGGGTTGGGCTTGGTTGAAGATGTAGATTGATCCGGAGTTTGTGCCGTGGTCGTCGTTGTACCAGGCGGAGGCGGCGATGGTGCCTTGGTCGATGGCGATGGCGTTGGCGAAGTGGTCTTCTTCGTCGTTGTCGGATGGGAGGAGGGTCGCGATGCGCCGACCTGTGATTGGGTCGAAGAGTTGGGCTAATCCGGAGTTGGAGGCGGCGTAGTCTTCGCGCCAGACGCCTACGGCGAGGGCGGAGTCGTCGATTGCGACTGAGTATCCGAAGGCGTCGAAGTCTGCCGATGCGCTTGGGAGTAGCTTGTGGAGTTGTTGTCCTGTCGTCGCATCGAAGAGGTAGGTTGCTCCGGAGTTGGTGCCTTGCTGGTCGTGCATTGGGGCTCCGACGGCGACGGTTGTGTTGTGGATGGCGATGGACCATCCGAACTGGTCGTCTTCCCAGCGGATGGTTGGTGTGAGTTTGTGGAGTTGTTGTCCTGTGGTGGCGTCGAAGAGGTAGGCGGCGCCGAGGGCGTTGTCGCCTTCGTTGATCGCTCCGACGGCGACGATGTTGTTGTGGATGTCGATGGAGTATCCGAACTGGGCGTTTGGGGAGCCGTCGTCGGGGAGGAGTTTGAGGAGTTGTTGTCCGGTGGTGGCATCGAAGAGGTAGGCGGAACCTGAGGCTGATCCGTTGTCGTCGTCGAGGATGCTTCCGACGGCGATGATGTTGTGGTCGATGGCGACGGAGACTCCGAAGGAATCGTTGGTTTGGCCGTCGGATGGGAGGAGTTTGTGGAGCTGGGTTCCCGTGATGGTGTCGAAGGTGTAGGCGGATCCGGATTGATTGCCGTTGTCGTCGTCGCGCCATGCGCCGACGACGGCGGTGGTGTTGTGGATGTCTACTGAGACTCCGAACTGGTCGCCTTGTGCTCCGTCGGTTGGGAGGAGTTTGTGGAGTTCGTTTCCGGTGGTGGCGTCGATGATGTAGGCGGACCCGGAGTTTGATCCGTTGTCGTCGTTGGAGCGGGCGGTGGTGGCGATGGTGTTGTTGTGGATGGCTACGGCGTGTCCGAAGAGGTCGTTGGGGGCGGCGTCGGAGGCGGTGACTATGTGACTTTCACGGAGAGGGGCGGTGAAGTCGAAGAGATAGGCGGTTCCTGAGCCGTCTGGTTCGTTATCGTTTTGGTAAGCCGTAACGAGAATAGTGTTACCATCGATAGCGACTGTTCGGCCGAAGGTGTCATATTCGCTTGCGTTGCTGGCGAGGAGTTTAACATATTGGTCGCCTGTGGTGGCGTCGAAGATGTATGCGGATCCTGAGCCATCTTCGATTTCGTCGTTACCGGTTGCGCCCACGATGACGAGGTTATCTTGGATGTTGATGGATGCTCCGAAGAAATCGTGGATCGAACCATCACTTGCGGTGAGTTTTTGGAGTTCCATGCGTGAGGGGATGTCAAAGATGTATGCGGCGCCGTTCAGATTTGTACTGAAGTGGTACTGGGATGCGCCAACGGCGAGTGTGTTGCCGTCGATGTCGAGGGATTGTCCGAAGCGGTCATGTGCGGCTGCGTCGCTGGGGTAGATTTTGGCGAGTTGATTCCCTGTGGAGGTCTCAAAGAGGTATACAGAACCTGAGTTTTCTCCGTTGTCGTCATCCCAGAGTGCTCCGACTGCGAGGATGTTGTTTTCGATTGCGATTGAGAATCCGAAGTAATCCAATGCTTCGCCGTCGGATGGGATGATCTTGGTGATTTGTGCTCCAGTGGTGGCGTCGAAGAGATAGACCGATCCTGAGTTTTCGCCGTAGACATCATCTCTGGATGCACTGATCGCGATGATTCCGTTTTTGATTGCGATAGATGATCCGAAGTAGGCGTCTTCTGTTCCATCGGAAGCAAGGAGCTTTGCGGTTTGGGTTCCTGTGGATGCGTCGAATAGATAGACAGCTCCTTGGCTTTCGAAGCTGTGGCTGTTGTTCTCTGCGCCTACAGCGACGACTCCTGCTTCTATTGCGATGGCGGAACCGAAGTTGTCGCTAAACACCCCGTCGTCTGCTTGGAGTTTGAAGAGTTGAGTGCCTGTCACAGCGTCGAAGAGGTATGCGGTTCCGGTTCGGTCGGAGATGCCGTCGCCTTGGGTTGCTCCTACGGCGATGATGCCGTTGTCGATGGCGATGGATTCGCCGAAGAGTTCTGCGGTTGTTGGGTCATTGGCGATGAGTTGTAGGTCTTCGCTGATGGTTTGACTGGATGCGGGGAGGGCGAGGAGTGCGAGAAGCGTGAAGACAAGTTTTGGGCGTGAAAGCAAGAACATCGTTTGGATACCTCATCATAATTATTTTCGTCGCGATGCTTATGGATGATCTGCGACTGAAATATTCATTGAGTATATCGCGTACTCGGCTGGGTCCAAAGGATGAAATGAGTGGATTTGGTGAAGTATTGGGCTTGTTGATCGTTGATTTGAACTATGGGACGGTGCTTGGGGATTGTGTCGGGGTTGTGGTGATTGGGGCGTGGAGGCCGTGGTGGTGGACGAGGGTGCCTCCTTGGTGGGCGGCGTTGATGAGGGTGAGGGAGGCGGCGATGTAGAGGAGGGTGGTGATGACCATGGCGGTGATGATGATGGGTTTCTTGACGGAGTAGACATATCGCAGGAGGAAGGTGGTGAGGGCGAGGAGGAAGGTGATGATGAAGAGGGTGCGGGTGAGTTCTCCGGCTTCTTCGTGTTCGTGGAGGAGGGTCTTGGCGGCGTCGGTTGTGACGAGTGCGATGTCGGAGGCGGCTTCGCCTGTTGAGACGGCGGCCATGGCGCCGGTGACTCCGAGGGCGAGCCAGAGGAGGGTGGCGAACCAGAAGTGTTGGGTGTGCTTGCGGAGGAAGAGGCCGGAGAGGGCGGGGATCCAGACGGTGAGGAGGAGGGCGATGGGGAAATGGACGACGAGGGGGTGGAGGCCTTCGTATGGGGGGAGCGGTGGGAATGAGAACATTGGGAGTTCCTGGGAGACTGGATTAGTCTTGGGTGCGTGATTGGTAGTACTGGTCGAGGTCGGCTTTGAGTTTTTGGAGCATGGAGTGCTCGGCGTACATCATGTGTCCGGCTTCGTAGTAGTGCATCTCGATGTTGTCGCGGACTTGGGGGCGGAGGAACATGTGGTCGATGGTGTACTGGGTGGCGAAGTAAGGGGTGGCGAGGTCGTAGTAGCCGTTGGCGACGAAGACTTTCATGTGGGGGAGCTTGTGCATTGTTTTGCGGAGGCGTTCGGCGATGTTGAGGTATTGGTTGTCGGCGACTCCGGAGAAGGACCACGGCCAGACATTGGTGAGGATTTCGTAGCGGAGGTCGGATTGGTAGTCGAGGTCTTCTCGGAGGTAGGTGTTCATGCTTTCGGTGTAGATGGATTGGATCGCGACATAGGACGGGTCGTACTCGTAGCGTTCTCCGGCGTCGTCGCGGTCGAAGGATTTGAATCGTGAATCGAGACGCCCCACTGTTTCTCCGCGATCACGGAGGAGTTCTTTGGGGAATCTAGGCATGGTGATGCGGAGGTTGGTGCGGAGGATGTAGTCTTGTGAGAGTCCGGTGTAGTCGGCGAGTTTTTTCGCGATGTTGTTGCGGTCTTTGTCGCTGAGTTGATCGCCTTGGGCGAGGGCGAGGGTGTAGTCGGTCATTGCGAAGTCTTCGACTTCGCGGAGGAACTTCTCGATGCCCATGTTCTGGTACTTGCTGGAGAGGGTGTCGTGGAATCTCGCGGTGGCGGCGTAGGTTGGGAGGAAGAGGGGGTATGGGAGGTCGTTCCCGATGTCGAAGCGTGCGGTTTGGAAGTTCATGATCGCGCTGACGAGGATGACGCCGTTAAGGGAGATGCCGTGGGTGGATTGGAGTTCGTCTGCGAGACCGGCTGCGCGTGTTGTGCCGTAGGATTCTCCGGCGATGTATTTGGGGCTTGACCAGCGCTTGTTCTTTCCGAGGTAGATGCGGATGAACTCTGCGACTGAGCGGATGTCTTGATTGACGCCGTGGAAGTCTTTTTCGCTGTTGTCTTTTTCGGCGCGGGAGTATCCGGTGGTGACTGGATCGATGAAGACGAAGTCGGATTGGTCGAGGAGGGAGTATTCGTTGTCGACGAGTTTGTAGGGTGGTGGTCCGGGGTTTCCGAAGTCGTCGATTGGGTTGACGCGTTGTGGGCCGAAGGTTCCGAGGTGGAGCCAGACGGAGCTGGAGCCTGGTCCGCCGTTGAAGGAGAAGGTGATTGGGCGGGTGGTTGGGTCGGGGAAGGTTGGTTGGGTGTCTTGTTGTGATTCGTCGTAGGGCTGGTCGAGTTTGTGGTAGGCGATGTAGAACATCTTGGCGGTGGGTTCGTGTTCTCCGGAGAGTTTGGCGAGGGTGATGGTGCCTGCGGTGGCTTGGTAGTGGATTGGGGTGTTGTTGATGGTGACGGTGTGGTAGGTGATGGAGGATTCGTCGGGGTGGACGACGAAGGCGGGGGCGGGTTTGGTGTCTTGTGTGGATTCTGATTCGGGCTGGAGCGTTGCGTGGAGGGTTGATGCGAAGAAGGTGATTAGGAGGGTAACGACGGTACGGCTGAGGGTGGTGTTCATAGAGACACGGTACGGGAGATTCGCAACTCGTGCAAGCGGATCGGGTTGTGGTTGAGCGATTGAGATTGGGAAGAATGGGCGGGTTGCTCCTATTGTCTACGACTATGTCGAGCACCAATTCAACACTTCGTGATCTTACTGCAGAGTTCCTCCAAACGGAGGCGGGTATCGAGCTTGGAGGGGGGGCGAAAGCGATTGAGCGGCAGCATGCGAAGGGGCGGCTCACGGCGCGGGAGCGGGTGAAGCTGCTGGTGGACAAGGACTCTGGTTTTCAGGAGTTTGGGGTGTGGGCGGCGTATGAGATGTACAAGGAGGCCGGGGGTGCTCCGGGGGCTGGGGTGGTGACGGGGATCGGGTCGGTGCATGGGGTGAAGCACATGATCATTGCGAATGACGCGACGGTGAAGGCTGGGGCGTTCTTCCCGATGACTTGCAAGAAGATTATTCGGGCGCAGACGATGGCGCAGATGGCGCGGTTGCCTTTGCTGTATCTGGTGGATTCGGCGGGGGTGTTTCTTCCGATGCAGGAGGATGTGTTCCCGGATACGGATGACTTTGGGAGGATCTTTCGGAACAACGCGGTGATGAGCGCGGAGGGGATTCCTCAGATCGCGGCGATCATGGGGTTCTGTGTTGCGGGGGGTGGGTATCTTCCGGTGCTGTGCGATACTTTGCTGATGACGGAGGGGTCTGGGTTGTATCTTGCGGGGCAGGCGCTGGTGAAGGCGGCGATCGGGCAGGATGTTTCGGATGAAGAGTTGGGTGGTGCGGAGATGCATGCTCAGATTTCGGGGACGATTGATTATCGTGAGCCGACGGATGAGGCGTGTATTGAACGGTTGCGGTCGCTGGTTGCGAAGTATCCGGATCGGAAGGGTGGCGTTGATGCGAGCGAGCGGAAGCGGCAGATGCCTCATCGGGATGTCAACGATGTGTACTCGATCTTTACGGACACGCCGGGTCAGCAGTACGATGTGAAGGAGTTGATCGAGTGCATTGTGGATACGGGTTCGCGGACGGTTGATGGGGAGAAGGTGCTTGGTCCTGACTTTGATGAGTACAAGGCGGAGTTTGGGCAGTCGCTGGTGTGTGGGTACGCGAAGATCGGGGGGCATGCGTGCGGGATTGTTGCGAATCAGGCGAAGATGACTGAGCGGCAGTTGCCTGGCGGGAAGGCGGGTCCGAGTAAGTCGGTGAATATGCCGAAGGTGATTTATGATGACAGCGCGGATAAGTCGGCGCGGTTTATCATGGATTGCAATCAGCGGAAGATCCCGATTGTGTTCTTGCACGATACCACTGGGTTTATGGTTGGGCGTGACAGCGAGCAGGGCGGGATTATCCGGAGCGGGGCGAAGATGGTGAACGCGATGAGCAACTGTGTTGTGCCGAAGATTGTGGTGATTCTTGGGGGGTCGTTTGGTGCGGGGAACTACGCGATGTGTGGTCGAGCGTTTGATCAGTTTGTGGCGATGGCTTGGCCCGGCAGCAAGTGCGCGGTGATGGGTGCGGGGTCGGCGACGGGGACGCTGGCGATGATCGAGGAGCGGTCGCGTGCTCGCAAGGGTGAGGAGATCGATGAGGATGTGCGGAAGGCGATTCTTGATGCGGTCGGGGCTTCGTACACGGAGCAGCAGGACATCCGGCACGGTGCGGCGCGGGGTTGGGTGGACCGGATTATTGAGCCACATCGGACTCGGGAGGAGTTGATTGCTTCGCTGGATGCGGCGAATCAGGGGTGGGATTATTCTCGGGATATGAAGACTGGGGTGCTGCAGGTGTGAGGGTGTTCTGCTTGTTCGTTAGGTGTTCCTATGATGGGGCATGACGAATGAGCCGGAAGAACGGGTGCTGCCTGAGGGGTATGAGGTTGGGGATTGGGATTTTGATCCTGAGAAGGATCCGGCGTGGGATGATCCGAAGATTCCACGAAGGCGTGTGCCGCTGGATGAGTATCCCGAGTTGGCGGATGCGGTGGTGCGATGGGCGTCAATCGAGTATTGTGTGATTGAGAATCTGCACGCACTTATTGAAGCCGTACAAAAGCATCCGAAGGTATTAAGTTCAAAGCTCGGAGAAGAGGACGGAGAAGGATTCGCCCGAACAATCGGTGTATTCAAGAAAACAGGCGATCGCTCTCTTGACACTGCAACGAGACTTAGACTTCATGGCTGCTTGATCAAAGATGTAAACCTTTTATGCATTGAGATCCAATGCTCATTAGAATGCTCCTCACGATTTTCCGGAGACGCAGAGTTTGGGGGTACCCGTTTTGCGGGTGAAGTGGATTTTCAGGATTCTCGGTTTGATGGGAAAGCAAGTTTTACCGAAGTTCGATTTGGCTCCAAGGCAGTATTCGACAACGTTCATTTTAAAGACATCGCTGATTTTACTCATTCCAGATTCGGGGGCGAGGCTAATTTTGTACATACATATTTTGACAAAGAGCTATGGTTCTCAACATCCAGATTTTATAGCAAATTGCTGTTTGAAAACGCAAATATTGGGGACATATCTAGTTTCTCAAACTGTCATTTTAAAGACACTACAACCTTCAGAAGTGCATATTTCAGCGAAAAAACAGATTTTAGAACAACTATTTTTGACAAGTTGACGTCTTTCAGGCATGCTCGCTTCAACAGTTCAATAGATTTCACTGACGCCCGTTTCTATAGCTCCACATATTTCGACAATGCTTTCTTCGCTGGAGAATCGTGGCTATTTAATACTTTTTTTAATCATGAATCATCTTTCATAGATACTGTTTTTGCGCAACAAGCATATTTTGACGGCGCTCGTTTCATGGGCGAATGCCGCACAGAAGGAATTGAACTCAAAAAGCACTGCTCGTACGGAACACATGAAGGGAATGGAAGTAAGTTTTTTTCAAACAATGACAATAGAGGTGATTTCAGAAAAGCTGATGTCCGATGTGTCTACTTGCATCATTTTACTCCACCCCCAATGAACTCCGCGACCCTAAAGATATTTTTTCGGCATCTAATAGATTTATATACAAATATCAATTGGACATTGATCCGGGCAATTGGAGAGCTTTCGATATTGGCTCGGGTTTCGTTTGTGGCGTTGATCTTTGTGCCGATGCTGGCGAGTGCATGGCCGGCGGTTCGAGTGGGAGTGACGGGGTACAACGATTCGGTGGTTGAACTCAGTGAACGGTTTGAGGATGGGGCGGAGGCTTTGCGGGATGTGAGCGGGGAGCTTGAAGGCGGGGCTGGGGATTCGTTGATTGATGAGGTGGATGGGGTTGAGGCGTCAATTCAGGCGTGGTCGGATCGGTTTGGGCGGATGGCGGTGGATGATCAGAATCTGCCGTCGACGATGGCGTTTGCGTTCTTTGCGGCGGCGTTTGTGACGGTTGGGCAGTTGGTGTATCAGTCGAATGTGCCTGCGACCATCAGGAAGTATGACGAGGAAGCGTTTATTGAGTGGATGCATGGTCGGTACCACGACGACACTCCGGATCGGGCGGATGGGTTGCGGCGGGCGTGTGAGTATTTGAAGGTGATCGCGGATGCGAAACCTGAGCGGAACGCGAACTTTGTGAAGCATCATAATGAGATGATCTGGATTCCGCCGAAGGACAAGATCGAGTGGTTTGAAGATGTAGAGCTTGCGGATGGGGAGTCGTATCCGGAAGGGTATGTACCTGCGGCGGAGCGGGAGCGGATTGCGCTTGAAGAAGGGGCGAAGGCGGAGTATTGGTATCACGCACAGAAGAGCAAGGGGTATGCGCGGGCGTGCTTCTTTGCGTATGCGATCGGGATGATCTTGTTGTTCTTTATCTTGATTCTTCAGGGGGTCAATGTTGCTCGGGCGGCGTGGGGTTTTTGAGCTAGGATGTTTGATCTACTGGAGGAGTTGCGATGAAATTTGCTGTGTCTGCGTTCTTTGTGTTGGTATCTGTGTTGGCTCTACCTGGCTGTATTGTGCAGGACATTCATGATCAGATTGCGTTGTCCAATGAGAAGCTGACGCAGATTGATGAGAGCTTTGCGAAGGTGGAGCGGGCGAACGAGCTCTTAGAGCAGCTTGAGACGCAGCTGGATGCGACGCTTGGTCCTATTGATGAGAACATGTCGAAGATCCGGGAGCGTTTGGCGAGTATTGATGCGAAGCTTGAGGCGATGGATGGGAGTATGGGGTCGATGGATGAGCGGATGGTGGCGGTGAATAAGGATTTGCTGGCGGTGAGCGGGCATCTGGCTTCGTTGCGGAAGACGATTAATAATATTGATTCGACGATTCCGTTCTTGAAGATTTCGGGGGATGACGAAGAAGATAAGGCGGGGCTGGATGAAGCTGTTGAACCTGCAAATGCACCGGCGGGGGAAGGCGAATGAGCGGGGTGGTACGGATTACGGATGTTTCGCCTCGCGATGGGTTGCAGGCCGAGGCTGTTGTGGTCGATGCCGCGAAGAAGGCGGAGCTTGTGCGGCGTGTGCAGGCGTCGGGGGTGGATGAGGTTGAGGTGAGTTCGTTTGTGTCTCCGAAGTGGATCCCGCAGTTGGGGGATGCGGCGGAGGTGTTTGGGATGCTCGCTGGGGAGAAGCGGGATGGGGTTGTGTATTCAGCACTCGTTCCCAACATGCGGGGGTTTGAGGGGGCGGTGGCGGTGAATGATGATGCGAGGCAATCGCATGGGGTGGAAAGACTGATTGATAAGGTGTCGGTGTTTGCGGCTGCATCTGAAGGGTTTTCGCTCAAGAATACGAACGCGACGATTGAGGAGACGATGGAGCGGTTTGCGCCGATCATCCCTGCGGCTCATGGGCGGGGGATGATGGTGCGGGGGTATGTGTCGTGTGTTGTGAAGTGCCCGTTTGATGGGGATGTGGCGGCGTCGCAGGTTGGGGATGTGGTTTCGCGGTTGCTGGAGCTTGGGGTCGATGAGATTGATCTGGGGGACACGATCGGGGCGGGGACGCCGGATTCGATCGAGCAGGTGTTGATCGAGGTGATGGATCGGTTGGATGGGCGGGCGGTCAATGATTTTGGTGAGCCGACATTGACCTTGCACTTACACGATACTTTTGGGAACGCTGCGGTGTGTATTGAGCGGGCGGTGGAGATTGGGGTGCGGTCGTTTGATTCTTCGGCTGGGGGATTGGGTGGGTGTCCGTATGCGTCTACGGAGACGACGCGGGCGTCGGGGAATGTTTCGACTTTGGTGTTGATGGATGCGGTTGAGGCGTCGGGGATGGGGACGAATGTTGATCGGGGAGCGATGGTTGAGGCTTCAAGGTATGCGTCGGGATTGATTTGATGATTCAGGTACACACAGAAAACTCGGTGACCACCATTACGCTTGATCGGGGGGAGAAGCGGAACGCGATGCTGCCTGGGATGCTGACCGAGTTTGAGGCGGCGGTTCGGGGGGTTGGCGAGGAGATCAAGGCGGTTGTGGTCAATGGGAATGGGAAGGTGTTTTGTGCTGGGTTTGATTTGAAGGCGTGCGGGGCGGACGAGTCGGGGGAGACGATGCGGGCGTTGTTGACTGGGTTGTCGGGGTGTGTGGTGGCGATGCGGGCATGTCCGGTGCCTGTGGTGCTTGGGGTGCATGGGTGCGCGATTGCTGGGGGGTGTGCGATGCTTGGGGGGGCGGATGTTGTTGTGTGTGAGCGTGGGGCGAAGCTTGGGTATCCGGTGGTGAAGATTGGGGTGTCGCCTGCGGTGTCGGCGGCGTTTTTGATGTCGGCTGTTCCGCATGGGGCGGGGCGGGCGTTGATGCTGGATCCGGGGTTGATTGATGGATCACGGGCGTTTGAGGTTGGGCTTGTTCATGAGCTTGTGGAGGATGCAGGGGCGGTTAATACTCGCGTGATGGAGTTGGCGCGGTCGCTTGCGGCGAAGCCTGGGGTCGGGGTGCGGGAGACGAAGCGGCTGGTGAATGCGATCACGAAGGGGACGAGTGATCTTGGGGGGGATGGTTTAGAGGCTTCGCTTTCGCGGGTGGGGAGTGATGAGGAGCGGGTGATGTTGGGGGCGGTTTGGGGGTGATGTACTTCGAGATGCTTCCCAGTTTAAGGCTGCTCTTGTTTTGTTCTCATAAGACTAATAACCGCTTGAACTGAGCTTGCTAACTCAAAGAAGTCGTGATCTTCTTGTACAAGATTTTCCACACTAAACATCGCCGTGGATTTACCCTCTGCAGTTATTCGAGTAAATCGCATATGATCAACAAGCGTATCTGGAACACCAATCACCGGTTCTAGGTGAGGCATGATCTCATGTACTAGATCGAGGGTTTGAGCAACTTGATCTCGAACATCATCGTGGCCAATTCCGCCGATCATTCCCCCACCATTGTTAAAGTAAATACTCGCGCCACCATCTGCAAGGCAGACAACCGTTGCCTGTTGTTGCTCACCCATTCGCCAATCAGCAACCAACGCGAGTGTTTGATCTGATTGATCGTGCGAGACTCCTACATGTTCGGGCAGGACCGAAAGAGCGGTGGATCGCAACTGGGTGTAGATCTCAGCAACTTGTAGTGACGGACTACTTGGATTGGACTGTGCGGCCGATGGGGCTGGGACAGCTGGTGTCGACCCTCTCTCAGAGCCACAACCCGTGATCCCGCAGCCCGAGATCATAAGTGATATCACTTTTACGATGGATTTTTTGCGAATCATGACTGATTAGTATAGGAACGGATACCCCGACTCACTTTCTTAGGTGCAGTTGATGTCTGTTCATCGAAATCCTCACTGCGCCGAAGACGGCGAGTAAGGGCACCCGCACCTATGCGAGATCGTGGAGGATTCGAAGACGACACCTCCACGGCACCCAGATTAAGAAAGACCCCCTCCGTCGCTGCGCGACACCTCCCCCGGAGGCCCGGGGGAGGCGGAAGAGAAGACACGGCTTGCCGAAGACGGTCAAGCCGTGGCACCCAGAGGCGGAGGGGTTGGATAGGATGGGGGTATGAGTGAACTTGCACAACTTTCGATTGATGGACGGATTGCGACGCTGGTGATGAATCGGGCGGAGGCGCATAACTCGATGTCGCTGGAGATGCTTGAGGCGATGCATGAGCGGGTGGATTCGCTTGGTGAGCTTGGGGGGTCGGAGTGTTCGGTGTTGGTGATTACGGGGGCGGGGCGGTCGTTTTGTGCGGGGATGGATTTGAAGGCGGTGCTTGTTGAGCTTTCGGGGGATGAGACGCTTGGGAAGAAGTTGTTGACGAGTTTGGCGGAATTGACGCTCAAGATTCGCGGGCTGGGGATGGTGACGGTTGCGTCGGTTAATGGGGCGGCGATTGGTGGTGGGTGTGGTTTGAGTTGTGTGTGTGATGTGACGGTTTCGCATGCGGATTCGAAGATGGGGTTTCCGGAGGTGGATCTTGGGTTGTGTCCGGCCGTGATTGCGCCTTGGGTGGTGGCGAAGATGGGGGCGGGGCGTGCTCGGGCGGCGATGCTTAAGGGGGGGATCATGTCGGGGGCGGAGGCGGCGGCGATTGGGCTGGTGGATCATCTTGCGGATGATCGGGATGGGCTTGCGGGGTTGACTGCTGAGGTTGCGGAGCGGCTGGCGAGTGGTGGTCCCAAGGCGCTGGCGGTGACGAAGGGGTTGTTGAATCAGATTGATGGGACGATGGATCCTGGGATGGTGATGAAGGGGGCGGAGTTGAGTGCTTCGGTGCTTGCAACTCCTGAGGCGCAGGCGGCTCTAAAGGCTCGGATGAAGCCGAGCAAATAGAGCGTGCAATGGCTGATTCTGGGTGAATAGAGGGGTTTAGGGGTGAGTTTAGTGTCTATTTTGGGATGGGTTGCATAGGATGTCTGACCGATGGAGCTGCGGATCCAGACGGTGGTTGTGATGCTGATCATGATCTCTAGACTCCGCAAGAGTGAGACAATCCTGTGGTTCAAGATTTACTGCCGGTGGAGCTGAGCACGAACGCTGATGGTGCCGTGATTGCGGTGTTGACTTTGGATCAGCCTGGTCGTCCTGTGGTGGTGATTGATGAGT
Organism: Phycisphaerales bacterium; assembly: GCA_051252395.1. Classification (GTDB taxonomy): domain Bacteria; phylum Planctomycetota; class Phycisphaerae; order Phycisphaerales; family UBA1924; genus UBA1924. The sequence continues at coordinate 916,830 of JBPOFX010000001.1, forward strand.
CGCTTTTGCAGCGGCTTGATGCGACCTTGGATACTTTGCCTGCGGATTTGGGCGGGTTTGTTCTTGCATCGTCTGCGGAGCGGGCGTTTGTGGCGGGTGCGGATCTCAAAGCGATTATGGCGATGGACGACGCGGCGCTGCATACTTATCTTGAGTTTGGGGCTCGGGTGTTCCAGCGGATTGCGGATTTGAAGTGCCCCACTGCTGCGGCGATTCATTCGGTGGTGCTTGGGGGCGGGCTTGAGCTGGCGATGCATTGTGATGGGTTGGTGGGATTGGTTGATCCGGAGGCGAAGCCGTATCTGGTGGGGCTTCCTGAGGCGGGGTTGAAGATCTGTCCTGGTTGGGGCGGGACGAACTTGCTTCCGGCGCGGATTGATGCGGTCGATGCGATCGTGATGACGGCGAATGGGCGGGCGATGAAGTCGGATCAGGCGGATGAGATGGGGCTGTTTGATGTGACGGTGACTTCGAGGGACGAGCTTATCGGAGCTGCTCGCGCGTGGGTCGGGGCGCAGGACGGTCCTGTTCGTCAAGGTTGTCCATCGCGTTGCATCGGGGGGTGTGATTTGGACGAAATGAAGGATGCTTTGGATGATGCTCGTGGACAGCTTGGATCGGAGCCGCATATGGATGCGGTGTGCGATGCGGTGGCTGTTGGGATCGAGTCGGGGTGGAGTGATGCGATTCAGCGGGAGCGTGATCATTTGGTCAAGCTTCGGCATACGGAACCTGCTCAGGATGCGATCAACGCGTTCTTCGACCGATCTTCGAATAAAGGCAAATAAACAAACACACAAACGCGGCGAGCATGAAAGCGGCTCTTTGCGATTTCTTTAGGAGTACTTACGATGGCTGATGTGAAGAAAGCGGATCTGAAACAGATGAAGGGTGTCTCGGAGCGTGATCAGAAGATGATCGCGGATGCGGAGACTTTGCTTGGTCCTGAACCATCGGAGATGGGGATTGTCAAGAACTATTTCTGGGGTCAGCTTCGTGAGGACCTGCTGTATCCGTATCCGGAGCTTGCGAAGGTTTCTCCTGAGGAGGTCGCGGAGTGTGATGCGTTGGTTGCAGAGCTCAAGGAGTATCTGAAGAATGAGCATCCGGCCGTGGAGATTGATCAGGAGCAGTACATTCCTGAGTGGGTGATCAAGAAGCTGTTTGATATGGGTGTGCTTGGGATGACGATTCCGAAGTCGCACGGCGGGTTGGGGATGGGGATTACCTCGTACAACCGTGTGCTGGAAACGCTGGGGACTCGGTGTGGTTCGACGGCGGTGATGGTCTCGGCGCACCAATCGATTGGGTGCAAAGCTGTGATGTTGTATGGAACTGACGAGCAGAAGGAACGCTGGCTTCCGAAGCTTGCTCGTGAGTGGTTGAGTGCGTTCTGTTTGTCAGAGCCTCAGGTGGGGTGTGACGCGGGTGGTCAGGAGACGACCATCGAGGTGACTGACGACGGTGAGCACTACATCGTCAACGGCGAGAAGAAATGGGCGACCTCTGGTGCGATCTCGGGGCTGTTTACCGTCATGGGTAAGCAGATGATCGACGGCAAGGAGCGGGTCACTGCGGTTGTGTGTAATCCGGACATGGAAGGGATCGAGATCTTCTCGAAGAATCGGTCCAAGATGTGTATCCGCGGGACATGGCAGGCGCGGATTCGGTTTACGAATGTGAAGGTTCCCAAGGCGAATCTGCTGCACAAAGAGGGCAAGGGTCTCAATGTCGCGCTGACTTGTTTGAACTACGGTCGCTGTACTTTGTCAGCGGGGATGCTCGGCGGGGCGAAGACGGCGATGGACCAGTCGATCAAGTGGTCGCAGACGCGTTACCAGTTCGGTCGTCCGATCGCGGACTTTGAGCTCGTGCAGAAGAAGATCGCGTACATGTCATCGCTGTGCTACGCGATGGACTCGGTGCTGTACATGACCACTGGGATGCTTGATCGTCATGATGAGGACATCATGCTCGAGACGGCTATTTGTAAGGTGTTCTGCTCGGAGATGGGATGGCGCACGGTTGACAACGCGGTCCAGATCATGGGCGGCGAAGGCACGATGACAGAGAATGAACTCGAGCGGATTTTCCGCGACTCGCGTATCAATACGATTGTTGAGGGTGCGAACGAGGTCATGCAATCGTTTATCTTCGCGTACGGCGGCAAGCAGCTTGCGGAGAAGATGCTGGGGATCAAGGAGATGGCGGACAACAAGAAGTTCACGCCGACGATGATCAAGGCGGCGCTGCCGCTCGGTCGGGAGGTGTTCCTTGGGATTCGGAACAAGGCGCCGCAGATCAACAAGCTGCATCCGTCGCTCGCTCCGTATGGCCAGCGTGTTTGCCGATTGATTTCGGAGTTGACCTACCAGTTCAAGATCATTTCCAAGAAGAAGGACGCGGCGATTGTCACCGCTCAAGCGACGCAGGCGCGTCTTGCGGATGCGGCGATGTACATCCACGCGTGGAACTGTACTTTGTCGCGTCTTGATATGGATATCCGCAACGGCGAATCGGGCACGGAGTTTGAACGCAACAAGCTCTCGGCGATCCACTTCTTTGATGTCGCGGAGCTTGCCATTCACGCGGCGTTCCGTGAACTGCATGAGAACGCGGACGATACGATGCTTGCGGCTGCGAAGGCGGCGCTGGCGCACTCTGAGACACTTGATAACAAGTTGTTTGCGATTCCGGAGAGTTCGCCGAGCGATAAGGGGACGGGGCGCGAGCTTCCTGTTGAGCACATCAAGCAGTTCCCAGGGACCGATGGTGCGGTGCACGGCGGGACTGGGCGTGAACATATGAGCGAGACGATTGAGCAGTTGCACTAATGGGATCTGCTGATTGGAATGCCTCTTTTGAGGGGTTTGTGTGAACAAATATGGCCGGGGTAAGCGTTTGCGCTACTCTGGTTTTTTTGTGCTATTTGGAGAGAACGAACCTATAGTCTTGTCCCATTGGTGAGTCGGGAGACCGGATGCCCGCCGCTGCGAATCGACGGACGCGCGGTTGTTCCCGCTCGGAACTTTGGACAGGAGTAGATATGCCACACCATACTGTGTATGAAGCGAAAATTGAGCACCTTCAGATCCTTGATGAGGATGGGAAGTTGGATAAGAAGCTCGCGAAGGACACGCTGAGCGATGATCAGGTTGTGTATCTGTATGAGCAGATGCGGATCTGTAGAGAGCTTGATGAGATCGCGTTTAAGCTTCAGCGTTCGGGGCGGATGGGGACCTATCCGCAGAACAAGGGGCAGGAGGCGAACGCGGTTGGTTCGGCGCTGGCGATGGTCAAGGGGAATGACTGGGTGGTGCCTTCGTATCGCGAGAACGCGGCGTTGTTCATGCACGGGATGCCGATGCATTATGTGATCCAGTACTGGATGGGTGATGAGCGTGGTTCGAAGTTCCCGGAGGGTGTGAACATTACGCCTTTGTCGGTTCCGATCGGGACGCACATGCTTCATGCGACGGGGATCGCGTGGGCGATGAAGCAGCGGAAGCAGACGGACAACGCGGTGATTACCTACTTTGGTGATGGCGCGACTTCGGAGGGTGACTTCCACAACGCGATGAACTTCGCATCGGTGATGCAGGTCCCGACGATCTTCTATTGTCAGAACAACTCGTGGGCGATCTCGCTTCCGCGCGAGCAGCAGATGAACTCGCAGACGGTTGCTCAGAAGGCGCTGGCGTATGACATGCCGACGATTCAGGTGGACGGGAACGATATCTTCGCGGTGTACAAGGCGACCGCGGATGCTCGCAAGCGTGCGATCGAGGGTGGTGGGCCTTCGTTCATCGAAGGCGTGACTTATCGTCTCGCGGATCACACGACGGCGGATGATGCTCGTCGGTACCGCGATCAGGCGGAACTCGATGCTTGGCTGGATAAGGATCCCTTGATCAGGACCCGCAAGTACATGGAGTCGGTCGGGGTCTGGGACGACGCGAAGCAGGAAGATCTTGAGAACCGCGCCAAGACAATCGTGAAAGAGGTTGTCGATGCGGCGATTTCGGTCAGCACACCGACGAGCAGCGAGTTCTTTGATGACATGTATGCGGAGCTTCCTGAAGATCTGCGCCGTCAGCGTGACACGATGCGGACGAGTTCGATCGGTCGGAATCCTGAGCAGATCGGCTTGAAGGCGCAGGCGGCTGAGGTGCAGGGATGATGGTGAAGATTGTCGATGTCAAAGGGAAGGAGCGGTATGTGAATGCCGCGTATATCCGGTCGGTCACTCCGAAGGGGCGTGACAAGGCGGACATCGACTTTGGACACTGGAGCGGTTCGGTCCGTGTGGATCAGCCTGCGGAACAGGTTGCTGAGGTGGTCAACGCTTCGCTTCCGAGTTCGTTTGATGAATACCTTGCGGCGGTTGACCAGCAGGGCGAGAGCAACAACGGCGCGGGCGTCGCAACGACGATCGCGATTATTGGATAATGGAGCGTACTGATGGCTGAGCAAACACTTGTCGGAGCGATTACTTCGACGCTGGACCAAGCACTCGCGGCTGATCCGGACATCATTCTTCTTGGTGAGGACATCGGACTCAACGGCGGTGTGTTCCGCGCGACCGATGGGTTGCAGGCGAAGCACGGCAAGGATCGTGTGGTTGATACGCCTTTGGATGAATCGGGGATTATGGGGACGGCGATCGGGCTCGCGATCGCTGGGATGAAGTCGATTCCTGAGATCCAGTTCGAGGGATTCCTCGGGCCTGCATATGACCAGCTCGTGAATCACGGCGGACGCATGCGGACACGCACGCGGAGTGCGGTGACTGTCCCGATGACGGTGCGGGTTCCTGTTGGAGGCGGGATCCACGCTCCGGAGCTGCACTCGGATTCTCCTGAAGCGATCTACACGCATTCACCTGGGATTAAGGTGTTGATGCCTTGTACTCCTTATGACGCGAAGGGGTTGTTGAACTCGGCGATCAAGGATCCTGATCCGGTGATCTTCTTTGAGCCCAAGCGTGTGTACCGAACTTTCAAAGAGGAAGTTCCGGATGAGTACTACGAGATTCCAATCGGAAAAGCGAAGACGGTTGTTGAGGGCGATGACCTGACGATCGTGACCTGGGGTGCTCCGGTGTTCCAGTGTCTGGAAGCGATCGACAACTGTCCTGAGGATGTGTCGGTGGAGTTGATTGATCTGCGTTCGATCTATCCGTTTGATATGGACACGATCGCGGAGTCGGTTTCGCGGACTGGTCGGTGTGTGATTGTGCATGAGGCGCCGCTGACTTGCGGGCTTGGTGCGGAGATCGCGGCAAGGATCATGGAAGAGTGCTTCTTGCATCTGGAGGCGCCGGTTCAGCGTGTGACTGGGTTTGATACGATCATGCCGTATTACAAGCTGGAGAATGAGTATCTGCCTGAGGCTCCTCGGATCCTCAAGGGGATCACGGAGTGCTTGGCGTACTGAGTTTCTGTACTGAGATTGAAGCGACGATTGACGAATGAATTAAAATCCCCCACTGCCCACCTGTTGATTGGGTGCAGCGAAGAGGACTGAACATATGGCTGGCAAAGTTTCATCTGATCCGAACATCTTTATTCTCCCTGACCTTGGCGAGGGGCTCGAGGAAGCGGAGCTCATTAAGTGGGTCGTCAAGGAAGGCGACACGGTTGCTGAGCTTGAGGTGATCGCGGAGATGGAGACTGATAAGGCCCTTGTTGAGGTGCCTTCTCCTCGTGCGGGAACGATCAAGACTTTGCACGGCTCCGATGGTGACACGATCAAGGTCGGGGCGCCGTTTGTGACTTATGAAGGCGGTCCTGATGATGCGCCGGCAGCGGCTCCTGCGACTCCGGCAACATCAGCGGATGAGGATGATCGTCCTGAGGATCAGGGGTCGGTGGTTGGGCAGATGTCTGAGCACACGCCTGGGATGACTCCGACGGACGGGAAGGCGCTGGCGTCTCCTGCGGTTCGGAGGATCGCTCGCGATGCGGGGATTGATATCAATACCGTCGCGGGGACTGGCATTGGTGGGCGCGTCACGAAGAAGGATATTGAGAACGCGAAAGCGAATGGTGGATCGGCTCCGGCTCGTCCTGCAGCGCCAGCAGCGGCGGCTTCGCCTGCTCCGAGTGCGCCTGCACAGGCAGCACCTGCGGCGGTACCGGCTCGTCCTGCGGAGACTCGTCGTCCGTTGAATTTGCCTACGACTCAGGTTCCGGCGGCTCATGCTCCGCAGCACATGCCTGCGGCTCAGTACCCACAGCAGCACTACCCTCAGCAACAGCCGCATTATCCGCAGCAGGGGTATGGGTATGCTCCGCAACCAATGTATCCGTATCCGGCTCCGATGGGGTATGGGTATGCACCTCCCCCACCGCCTCCTGGGTATTACCCGCAGCCTTATGCGGCTCCGTATCCGCAAATGGGTGGTCAGGGGATGGGCGTGCCTGCGGCTCCGGGGTATCAGGGGCCTGCGGCACATCGTCCGATTCCAGATCCTGCTCAGGGCGGTATGGTTCAACCTGGACATGCTGAGGCGCGGATTCCGTTTAAGGGGATCCGTCGGACCATCGCGAATCGATTGCGTCATGCTGTGGACACAGCGGTGCACTTTACGGTTGTTGATGAGGCGGATGTGACGGCGCTTGATTCGCTCCGGAAAGAGGTCGGCGGTCAGGCTGGCGTGAAGCTTTCGTTCTTGCCGTTTATCTGTGCGGCGGTTTCGCGTTCGCTCGCGGGACGCTTTGGTGCGATGAACGCGATTGTCGATGACGAGGCGCAAGAGATTGTTCAGTACGGCGGGGTCCATCTCGGGATCGCGACGGATACGGACAATGGGTTGATGGTCCCGGTCATGCGCGACGCGGATCGGATGAATGTTGTTGAGCTGGCGCAGGGGATCTCGCAGATCGCTTCGAGTGCGCGGGATCGATCGATTCCGCGTGAGCAGTTGATGGGGTCGACCTTTACGATTAGTAATGTTGGATCGCATGCTGGGAGGTTTGCGACGCCTGTGATTAACTATCCTGAGGTCGCGATTCTTGCGGTCGGTAAGGCGTACGACGGCCCTGTGGTTCAGAACGGCGAGCTGATGGTCGGCAAGGTGCTCCCATTGAGCTTGGCGTGTGACCATCGCGTTGTCGATGGTGCGACGGCGGCTCTGGCGCTTGCGGAGATCGTTGAGGCGTTGCAGAATCCTGAATCGCTGCTTTGATTTGGGCTATTTACCCCTCTGCTGATTTCATATAAATCTGTTATAAGACTTCTGCTTTGTGGTTGCGAGCGTTTTGCTTCGCATGTATTCTATTGGCAGTCGATCTTGCTGCTTGCTTGTAATAGAACGGCATGGATTGATCCGCAGGTTTTTGTGAGAGGCTTGTGAATTCGTTGGGTGTCTCGTGGGATGTATTCTTGCTTGTGAGCCGTCTGCTTACAGGATTCACATTTGATATGGAGATTTAAATATGAAACTATCCACAACACTTGCGGCATTGGCACTTTCAGGATGTGCCCATCTGGCATTCGCCGAGCCGGCTGTCTTCCCGATCGACGATACTGGATTTTTCTTTCCTACCGATCCTGTTCGGTTTACAGACATTGACTCCTCACTCCCAGATTTATACTTAACTTGGGACTATCAAGATTTTGGGGGTGGCTCCCGACAGACGAACGCAGCTCCAGCATTAATTGAGTTCGGAGTTGGGCACTTTGACACTCCGCCGCCCACTCAGTATGCGGTTGAAGTTTCGCCAAACGGGTATAGTACCACGATGGATACGCAGATCGACGGAGCATTCGGAGGCTGGATATACACCCTGCTTCAGTTTGACTGCTGCATGACCCTCGACCCTGTAATCTATTCATATGGTGGCTTCGAAGATTGTTTTTCATGCTCTTCCGAGTCTCTGGGGCTCACTCCGGATGAGATTTTATTCTTGCCGTTTCGAGTGCAGGATTTGGGAAGCACAGACTGGAACTACGGCTGGGTCGCGATGCATGCAGAAAACTATTTTGATCCTGAATGCTTCGATCAGTGTGCACCTGGAAACCCGATGATCAATCAGGTGAACTTCAAGTTTCTGGCGGTAGGGTATGAGTTTGAACCAAACACCCCGATCATTACGGGTGCTGGTCGCTGTCCGGCGGATATGACGAATGATTTTACGGTCGATTTCTTTGATGTCTCGGCGTATCTCGGTTTGTATGCTGATGGGAATCTTGATGCGGATCTCGATGGCAGCGGATCGCTTGATTTCTTCGATATTTCGGAGTTCATCGAGCGGTACGGCGACGGATGCTTGTTCTAAACCTCTGAAATCGAGGTTATTAGGGCGATAGATCATTTTTTCGGAGTGCTCGACTCGGGGTCGATTCGGGTCCTACACTACGGACCCGCGAATATGAGCGGATATGAAGGATTGAGCTATGAAAGAAGATACGCACCCAACTTATTACCCATCCTGCAAGGTGTACTACAACGGCGAAGTCGTGATGACTGTCGGCGCGACGGTACCTGAGCTCAAGGTGGATGTCTGGTCGGGATCACACCCGTTCTTTACCGGCAAGGCGACCTTTGTGGATGCTGCTGGGCGTGTTGAGAAGTTCCAGAAGAAGTTCGCTGGCAACTACTTCAAGAGCAAGAAGTAAGCGTTCTCGGCTCCTGCGACTGGCTTCCAAGCTATCGCACCTGTTTGATTTCAAATCACCCTTCAACTTCTGGTTGTCGGGTGTTTTTTCATGATTTGGGGGGTTTCATCGTGTTCTGGGGTGATTTGATGGATCAAGTCGGTCGAAATCTGCGAATATTTGGAGTCTTTCCGGAGCGGGCGATGGTTGTGTGTTGTCTGCTTTGGTCGCGTGAGGGTCTCTTGCGCGGATGAATGTTGTTTGGGATGCCTTGTGCATTGCTTGAAATCTGTTTATGTCCCTGTCGTTGAGGCAGGGGCTTGTCGTGGATCTTGCCTGGGACTCGCTTGGGTGAAGGTCGCTCACTCTCTTGGAGAGAAGGAACCTCTATGAAAAATCGAAACTTGTTTGTTACGATGACTACTTTGCTTGCTGGGACATCCGGGCTTGCGCTTGGTGCTGATGGCGTGTGTGATCACGCGGAGCATTCGGTTGCTCCGTTGTCGATCGCGTCGCCTGAGATGCTTGAAGAACTCGCGGTCGAGGAACTCGCTCGCACGATGATCCACAGCTTGACTGTTGAGGAGCAGAAGGCGATTGTCGAGGGCGGCGGCGTTGGTGCTGATGCGCTTGACCTTTCGCACTTTACCTTTGAAGTGGATCGGACCAAGGCGCACGATTTTGATCCGGACATCACTCCCAGCGCGTATCGGGATCTTGTGGTGACTCCTGAGATCGAAGCGAAGATGACCGAAGGTCAGCTCAAAATGATTGACGCGATTGTTGAGACGCTGGAAGCTGGGAAGCAGCCTCCGGCGTTGTGCTTTGATCCGAGTGTTGACCGCGAGGTTGCGTTTGCGATTAACCAGATGATCGAGTTCCGTTTCTCGATTCTGTTCCAGCAGACTTCGCGTTGGTCGAGCACAGCGACTGATGGCGCGGGGCTCGGGCAGGGCGATCCGACGACAATCACCTACTCGTTTGTCCCGGACGGGACCTTTGTTCCGAACTTGGGGATCGGTCTGGGTTCGGGGAACTCGGCGCTGTTTGCATGGCTCAATGGGATCTACGGATCGCAGGCGACTTGGCAGCCTTTGTTTGAGCAGGTGTTTGATCGCTGGGCGGAGCTGACGGGTCTGTCGTATGTGTACGAACCCAATGACGACGGATCGAACACGAATACAGGTGCTGGTGTGCTGGGTGTTCGTGGTGATGTTCGTATCGCGGCGTATGACTTCCAGAATGATGGGAACGGCGGTGTGCTCGCGTACAACAACTTCCCGCAAGATGGCGACATGGTCTTTGATGCGTTTGACACTTTCTACAATGTGACCAGCTCGAGTTCGCTGCGTTTCCGCAATGTTGCGTCTCACGAGCACGGGCACGGGCTCGGGATGCTCCATGTGTGTCCTGCGAATCAGACGAAGCTGATGGAGCCGTTTATCTCGACGGCGTACAGCGGGCCTCAGCTTGATGATATTCTCAACGGGCATCGTCACTACGGCGATCCGATGGAACCGAACAACAGTCCTGCGCAGACCACTGATCTTGGTGACTTTGATGCTTCGGATGTGATCTCGCTCCAGAACCTGAGTGTTGATGACAACTCGGATGCGGATTACTTTGAGATTAATCTGACGGAGCCTGCACGGATTACGATGTCGGTGACTCCGGATGCTGACGAGTACCAGCAGGGCACGCAGACTTCGGCGTGTAACACTGGGACCAATACCGATTACGACTCCATCCATAATCTCCGGATCTCGATTTTCGCTCCTGGTGATGTAATCAATCCGGCGCTGATTGCGAACGACAGCGGCACAGGTGAAGCGGAGACGCTGACCTATGACGCGGTCTCGGCTGGGACTTACTACCTGCGCGTTGATGCTTCGACCTCAACAAATAGCGTGCAGCGGTACCAGGCTTTTGTGGTGACCAATGATCTGCCGTTCCTCGGGCCTGTCGTTTCGGCGACTCCTCCTGCGGCGGTCGATCCTGGTGTCACGACTGACTTCTCTGTGACGATTGATCCTCGCGATGACTCACTTGTCGGTGGCTCGCTTGCGTTGTTCTCGCGTGTCAATGGCGGATCGTTTACTTCGTCGGCGCTGACCTCCAACGGCGGCGATAGCTACACCGCGACGCTCCCTGCGGTTGAGTGCGATGATGACCTTGAGTTCTACATCTCGGTTGAAGGTGACACGGACGGCGTGCAGACACTGCCTGCTGGTGGTGCGAGCGATCCGTTTAGTGCCGTGGTCGGGAGCTTTGTGATTAACTTCGAGGATGACTTCCAGTCGAATCTTGGTTGGTTGGTGAGCGGCGATGTCGCAAACCAAGCAGCGGGCATCTGGCAGCGTGGTGTACCTGCGGGCGATGGCTCGCGTGGTGATGCTCCGGATGATGCGGATGGTTCGGGATCATGCTACCTGACAGGCAATGGTGGTCCTGGATCGAACACGGATGTTGACGGCGGCTCGACCGTGCTCACCTCCCCACTGTTCGATGTTTCGGGGAATCCTGAGGCGACGATCTCGTACTACCGCTGGTTCCACAACTCGTTTGGTGACAATGCGAATGTGGAGACCTTTGAGGTTGAGCTGACTGACAACAACGGATCGAGCTGGACTCAGCTTGAGCTTGTTGCCGGGAACAGCTCGGAGTCGAATGGTGGTTGGTTCCAGAAGACCTTCCGGATTGCGGACTTCGTTTCGACGACTTCGCAGGTTCGTGTGCGGTTTACCGCGAAGGACGATGTAGGTGCGGTTATTGAAGCCGCGGTTGATGGGGTTGTTGTTTCGGGACTGGACTGTGAGGATGTGATGGTTGATTGTCAGCCTGACCTCAACGGCGACGGCGCGCTCGACTTCTTCGATATCTCTGCATTCTTGACTGCGTTCGGCAACGGCGAAGCGGTTGCAGACTTCAACGACGACGGCGAGCTGGACTTCTTCGATGTCTCCGCGTTCCTCGCGGCGTACTCGGCGGGTTGCCCGTAAGCGTTTGTTGACATCTTGAATCTGATTCGATCTGATACTCAGACTTGGGTGCCCCTTCGGGGGCACCTTTTTTGTTGGAATCGGGGTTGCGTGGTTGCGAACTGGGACGCGGGCGGGGTATGATCCGTTTATCCAGAATAATGGATATGACTCCCGGGAGAAGATCCGATGCTGAAACAGCCCTTTCTTGAGCGATTTGATGAGCGTGTTCTTGTGTGGGACGGGGCGATGGGGACGCAGATCCACAACCTTGATCTGGACATTGAGACGGATTATCAGGGGTGCGAGAACTGCACGGATATTCTGTCGCTGAGTTGTCCTGAGGAGATCGGGGCGATCCATCGTGGGTATCTGGATGCTGGAGCGGATGTGGTCTCGACCAATACCTTTGGGGCCGCGGCGCATGTGCTTGGAGAGTTTGATCGCGGGGATGATGCACGTGAGCTTTCACGCAAGGCGGCGGAGATCGCGCGACTCGCGGCGGATGATTGTTCGAGTGATGAGCATCCGAGGTATGTGGCGGGATCGCTGGGGCCTGGGACGAAGCTGATTACGCTGGGACAGATCGGGTTTGATGAGCTGCGGGATTCGTACGCGATCGCGGCGATGGGGTTGATCGAGGGCGGGGTGGATGTGGTCCTGATCGAGACCTGTCAGGATTTGTTGCAGATTAAGTGTGCGGTGCAGGCGGTGCGTCAGGCGGAGCGGGAGCTTGGGCGCGATGAGGGAGTGGTGCCGATCTTTGTGTCGGTGACGATCGAGCAGACGGGGACGATGCTGGTGGGGTCGTCGATTGAAGCTGCGATTGAGGCGCTGCGTCCGCTCCCGATTGCAGGGCTTGGACTGAACTGCGCAACGGGTCCGGTGGAGATGATGAATCATGTGCGGACGCTTGCGAAGCTGTGGGATCGTGCGATTACGGTGATGCCCAATGCGGGGCTGCCTGTTTTGGATGCGGGGAAGACGGTGTATCCGCTGGATCCGGATGGGTTTGTCAAGGCGGTGAAACCGATGCTTGATGAGGGTCTGGTGGATGCGATCGGTGGGTGCTGCGGGACTTCCCCGGCTCATATCGAGAAGCTGAGGGCGATGGTGGATTCAAGGGACAAGGTTGCTCGACCTGCGGCGGAGTTTGTGCCTGCATGTTCGTCGTTGTACTCGGCGGTGGAGTATCGGCAGGATCTGTCGTTCTTGATTGTCGGGGAGCGGTGCAACTCGTCGGGGTCGCGGAAGTTCAAGCGTTTGCTTGAGGAAGAGGACTGGGACGGGATCGTTTCGCTGGCGCGTGAGCAGGTTCGGGATGGGTCGCATGTGCTGGATGTGAATGTGGATGTTGCGGGGCGGGACAATGCGCGGGATATGCATGAAGTCGTCTCGAGGATTGTGCAGCAGGTCGATTCGCCGCTGATGCTGGATTCGACGAATCCGAAGGTCATCCTCGCGGGACTCAAAGCGGCTGCGGGCAAGTGCATTATCAACAGCGCGAACTTTGAAGAGGGGGAGGAGAAGTTCGATGAGCTGTGCGTGATGGCGAAGGACTACGGCGCGGGGCTGGTCATCGGGACGATTGACGAAGATGTTGAGAACGCGATGGCGCGGACGGCGGATCGGAAGCTGTCGATCGCGACGCGGGCGATCGAGCGGGCGGTGGATATACACGGGCTGAAAGTTTCGGATCTGTTTATCGATCCGCTGGTGCTTCCTGTGTCGACTGGGATGGACAGCGATCGTCGCAGCGCGAGCGAGTTGATTGAGGGGACTCGTCGGATTCATGAGGTGTTCCCGGATGTGCAGCTGACTTGTGGGTTGTCGAATGTGTCGTTTGGATTGAATCCTGCGGCTCGTGTCGTGATCAATGCGGTGTTGCTGCATGAGCTGGTGCAGGTGGGGATGACCTCGGCGATTGTGCACGCGTCGAAGATTACGCCTTTGCACAAGATTGATGATGAGCACAAGGACGCGGCGATGGATCTCATTCTGGATCGTCGTGATGCGTCGGTTGGGGGGACTGGACTTCCTGCTGGGGTTGACGATCCGAAGCATGATCCGCTTTCGCATCTGATTGAGCTGTTCGCGGGTGAGCAGGTACAGAGTGATACGCAGTCGCTCGCGGATCTGACGCTTGAGGAGCGGTTGCAGAAGCACATTATTGATGGTGAGCGGGATGGGCTGGATGCGTCGATTGACGAGGCGCTCGAGAAATACAAGCCTTTGGAGATTATCAATGACCACCTGCTTGAGGGGATGAAGGTGGTAGGCGAGTTGTTTGGATCGGGTCAGATGCAGCTGCCTTTTGTGCTGCAGAGTGCTGAGGTGATGAAGAAGGCGGTGGCGCGGCTTGAGCCTCACATGGAGAAAACGGATGTGACTTCCAAGGGATCGATCGTGCTCGCGACGGTCAAGGGGGATGTGCACGACATCGGGAAGAACCTGGTGGATATTCTGCTGAGCAACAACGGGTTTACGGTGCACAATCTTGGGATCAAGCAGCCGATTGATGCGATTCTGAACGCGTTCAATGAGACGAAAGCGGACGCGATCGGGTTGTCTGGGTTGCTGGTCAAGAGTGTGAATGTGATGGAGGATAATCTGGGGGAGCTCAACAAGGAAGGGATCAAGGTTCCGGTGTTGCTTGGTGGTGCGGCGCTGACGCGGACTTATGCGGAGGGGCATCTGACGGATGTGTATCAGGGGAACCTGCATTACGCGAAGGATGCGTTTGAGGGGCTTGATACGATGAACGCGATCGTTGCGGGGGAGAGCGGGCGGCTGCTAGAGGCGGCACGCGAGCGGCAGACGATCCGCAGCGCGACGGTTGCGAAGCATCAAGCGAAGATCAAGGAATCCAAGTCATCGGCGGTCGCGACGATGGAGCGGTCGAGGGTTGCTCGGGATAACGAGGTCGCGACCCCGCCGTTCTGGGGGACGCGGGTGATCGAGGATATTTCGTTGAGCGACATCTTTGCGTACATCAATCCGACGGCGTTGTTTAGCGTGCAGTGGCAGCTCAAACGCGGGAAGATGGAGAAGGCGGCGCACGAAAAGATTCTGTCTGAGGTTGCTCGACCGAAGTTTGAAGAACTCAAGCGGGCGTGTCTTGCAGAGCCGATCCTGCAACCCAAGGTGGTGTATGGATACTTCCCTTGCAGTAGTGATGGCGAGGAACTGGTGCTGTTTGATCCGGAAGATCATGATCGGGAGATCAACCGGTTTGCGTTCCCTCGGCAGGCGTCGAACAAGTGCTTGTGCATTTCTGATTTCTATCGTGATCTTGATGAGTGCAAGGCGATGGGTCGCCGTGATGTGATTGCGATGATGTGTGTGACGATGGGCGAGCGGATCAGCGAGCACACGCGGGCGTTGTTTGAAGCGAATGAGTATCAGGATTATTTGTATTGGCATGGGTTGGGGGTTGAGGCCGCGGAGGGGTTGGCGGAGCTTTGGCATAAACGGATCCGTCAGGAGCTTGGGTTTGGGCATGAGGATTCGAGCGATATTCCGCAGTTGTTCCAGCAGAAGTATCGTGGGTCGCGCTACTCGTTTGGGTATCCGGCGTGTCCTGACATGAGCAGTCATACGACGATGTGGGAGCTGCTTGATCCGACGCGGATCGGGTGCAACTTGACGGAGAACTATCAGATTGATCCGGAGCAATCGACTTGTGCGATTGTGTCGATGCATCCTGAGGCGCGGTACTTTAATGCGTAGTACTTGGCTTTGGAAGACACTACTGCGCCGAAGACGGCGAGTAGTGGCACCCTGTCGATCGGATTGAGTGAAGACACCGCTTGCCGAAGACGGTCAAGCGGTGGCACCCGATCATTTAATTTAGAAATCTGCTTGGGATGATCGTTGTTTGAGGAGGAGGATTAGGAAGATCGGGCCTCCGATGAGGGCGGTGAGGACTCCGATGGGGATGCGTCCGGCGTCGGTCTCGATGATGCGGGTGATGAGGTCCGCGCCGATGACCATGGTTGCGCCGACGATTGCGGAGCCGAGCAGGAGGGGGAGGTGCTTTGGGCCAACGAGGACGCGGACGATGTGGGGGCAGACGAGACCGACGAATCCGATGGGTCCTGCGAGGATAATCGAGACGGTGGTGAGGATCCCCGCGCCGAGGAGCTGGGTGAGTCTTGTGCGTCCGATTCGGAGTCCGATGCTTTTGGCTTCGTCGAGGGGGAGTGCGCCGGCGTCGTAGGAGTTTGATTGGATGAGTCCGATGATGAGGACGAGCATCGCGGCGATTGATGCGATGATGAGGTTGGTTGGGGAGAGGTCGTCGCGGAGGTGTCCCATCATCCATCGGCTGGTCCCGAATCCGCGATCGGGCATCTGGGACGCGACGAGCATGGTCGCGGCTCCGAGGATGACGGAGACGATGACTCCGATGAGGATCATGGTGACGGGGTCGATGACACCACGGCGCTGTGAGAGGGTGTAGACAAGCACGAGAACGATCACGGCTCCGAGCAGCGCGGGGAACGCTGCGGCGGCGGCGCTGAGGATGGTCCCGGTCAGGAAGATGGTCAGGGTGACGGCGAATCCGGCTCCGGCGCTGAGTCCCATGAGGTCGGGGGCGGCGAGGGGGTTTCGAAGAAGGGACTGGAGGAGGACGCCTGCGATGGCGAGGGAGGATCCGACGATGGATGCTGCGAAGACTCTGCGAAGGCGGAGGGCGTGGATGTACTCGTCTGAGGCGATCCCCCACTGCTGGAGGTTGGAGATCCCTCCGGTGCCTGCCATGAGTCTGAGGGTTGCGATGAGGAGCAATCCGAGCAGGAGGGCGAGCAGGATGAGGATCTGACGGCGATTCACTGTGGACGGTATGCGCACAGGGGGTTAAAAGCCGCTAGGCTGTTTGGGTGCCCTGGCTGTTTGTGTTCTGACGGAGGGGTTTGGATGATTGATTGAATGGAGAACTGGGATGAGTGAGCCTCGTGTATTGTGGGAAGCGGACTTTGAGCCGAAGCTGAAGAGTTACTATTTGTGGTCCACGACGGTGGTGCTGTGCTTGACGATTGTGGGGATCCCGTTGGCGATTCTGTATTTCTTGATCGGGAGTGTGCTGGTCGGGAAGCATATTGAGAACTTGGGGTGCTCGCTGAGCGAGCGGACGCTGGATATCAAGAAGGGGATCCTGAACAAGACGGAATCGACGATCCCGCTCGAAAAGATCACGGATCTGCAGATGTTCCAGGGACCGATTATGCGGCACTTTGGGCTCCATGGGTTCAAGGTGGAGACTGCGGGACAGTCGTCTGGGCCTGGCGGGTCGCTGGTGAACATGATCGGGATTGTGGATGCGGTGGCGTTTCGGAAGGCGGTGCTTGAGCAGCGGGATCGGTTCAACAAGGGGGACCAGAGCGCGGGGGCTTCGGCATCGGCTGGAGGTGCTGAGGGCGCGGTCGGATCGGGCGAGGATATACGCGAGATTCTTGCTGAGATCCGGGATGTGCTCGTGCGGATCGAGTCAAAAATGGGCGATTCATAGGGCTCGGATGCGTGATTTTGGGGTGTTGCTCGGGCTATGATTCGGACCTGATCCGAAGACCACCTGAATGAGGACTTATTCGTGGCTAACACACTGACTTGCCGACTTGTGACCCCTGACCAAGAGCTTCTCAACGAGGAGGTCGTGTACGCGTCGGTTCCTCAGCATGACGGGCTGGTCGGTTTCCAGCACGGCAGCTCGCCTTTGGTTGCCAAGCTCGGTCTTGGGAAGCTTCGTTTGGATTTCCCTTCTGAATCGGGCGGTGGATCACGCATGTACTTCCTCGAAGGCGGGTTCCTGAAAATGGCAAACAACGAGCTGATTATCCTCGCGGAGCGTGCGATCGCGGCGGAGGAGATCATCGAATCGGAAGCTCGCGCTGAGCTCGCAGAAGCGAACGCTCGTGTGATTCCTGATGATGCTCCGAACAAGATGGAAGCGGTTGCGAAGCTGACTCGCGAACGCGAAGCTGCGGCGATCAAGGTCAAGATGGCGCAGAACAGCAAGGTTGTCGGGATCTGAATCTGGCTGTAGCGTTCAAGTAGTATTGCCCGCTCGGTTGAGCGGGTTTTTCTTTTGATGTTTCGGGCGACTCAGGAGTCGATGATTTTGGTTGGTGGTCCTGCGATTGGGAAATCGATGGCGACGGTGGTGCCTTCATGGAGGGTGGATGCAAGGTTGATGGTCGCACCGATTTCGCGGATGATCCCGGCAACGACGGCGAGTCCTAGACCGGTACCTCGGCCGCGGGTTTTAGTGGTGAAGAACGGGTCGAAGGCGCGTTCTTGAGTGTCGGGATCCATGCCGCTGCCGTCGTCTGAGATGAGGAGCCAAACACCTTGGGGGTGTTGGCGGATGATGATCTGGAGCGTCCCGGATTGTTCGGTCGCATCCTTTGAGTTGAGGCAGATGTTGCTGATGAGTCGTTGGATATCTGCTGAGCGGGCGGCGATGTAGATGGGGTGGTCTGGGATTTGGATATCGAGTTCGAGCTTTGGAACGAGGAGCGGCTTGATGGTGTTGATTGCTTCAGTCGCGGTAGCACAGAGATCGATGGTGTCGAACTGGGGCTGGTTGTCGGCTTGATCGTCGCGTGCGAGGGACATGAGGGATTTGGTGAGTGTTTGTGCGCCGTCTGCGGCTTCTTCGAGGCCGTTGATCGCGTCGATGACTGCTTTGTTGGGGTCTTTGATTTGTTGCCGGAGGACGCCGTGATAGGCTCGCATGGCGATGGTCATGTTTCCGAAATCGTGGGCGACCCCTCCTGCCATGGTGCCTAGCGATTCGATTCGGCTGAGGGTTCGGAGTTGTCGTTCGTGATCGAGGATGCGTTGGAACTGGTCCTTTCGGCTCTCAAGGAGTGCGGCGATGAAGAGAACGCAGAGGGTCACAGGGACGAGGAAGCCTTGCACAGTGAGGACATTGGCGGCGGCGGTCCGGTCCAGAGATTCGAAGGGGCTCGAATGGTTGACAAGTGCAGCGAGGACGGTGAGTGTGAGGATGAGCGTGGTGAGGGACATCACTACAGCGCCGAATCGGGAGACGATCCAGGTGTAGATCGGGAGCATGAGCACGAGTTCGTAGTGCCTGAAGAGACCGATGTTGAATACTTCTGAGAAGAGAATCGCGGAGATGACGGAGAACACGAAGAGGATAAGGAACGCTTCGATTGTGCGGTGTTCGAGCTTGATGATCTGGCGCCAGCTCGATGCGATCATAATGACTGGGGTCGCGAAGGTGAGGAGTCCGGTGACATCGGAATACCACCATTGCTGCCATGCGGCTCTGAAAGGAAAATCTGGGAGATAGAGATAGAGAAGGGACATGGCAAGGAACGAGGTCATTGCTGTGTTGAGTGTGATGGGGATGAGGACATAGAGGCCGAAGAGCTTTGGTGCTGAGAGCGGTCGTGCGTTGGGGATGAGTTTTCGGAAGGTGATCGCGAAGGTGAGTGCTGTGATGGGGTTGGTGAGGAGTCCGATGATGAGGTAGGAGAGGAATCCGGGATCTGATTTGAAGTTGTTTGATGCGAGACCTGCGGCGAAATCGAGGATTGATGCGAGGAGGATGAGGCAGAGCCAGTGTCTTTTGTGGGTGATGGCGAGTGTGGCGCCGAGGATTCCGGTTGGAGGCCAGAGGATGCTGATTGAATCTACGCCGTATCCGAAAGAATTCCCGAGGAGTTCGGCGATGAGGAACGCGACTGCGAACCATGCGCAGAGGGTTGCTGTCTGGTAAGAGTTCGTAGGATTGATCAGGATTTGAGGCGTATCTTTGTCCACAGCTCGCCCTATTTATATGAAGATCATGATGCTTTTTGGAATGATGTATACACAATGTCCAGATCTTGATATACTACCTTATCATGGTCATGGATGCTAAAAAACGGAATAGTCCAGACGGGTCTCCTATTCGGATCCTAGTCGTGGATGATCACAAGATTGTCGCGGATGCAATCTGCACGCTTCTCGAAGTTACCAGTGACATTGCGGTCTTGGGAAGAGTGTACGAGTCATCGCAGATCCGTCAAGCGATTATTGAGCATCGCCCGGATATTGTGCTTTGTGATCTTGAGATGCCTGGCGAGGATCCGCTCGAGGCGTGCATCGAAGGGATCGCTGATTCAACCAACACCAAGATTGTAATCCTCACTGCCTTCCCGACGGATGCTCATATTGCTCGTGCTGTTGGGGTTCATGTTGCTGGCTTTATGACCAAGCATGAACCAGCAGAAACGGTTGTGGATGGGATCCGCGCGATCGCGGCTGGTCACGAGGTGTACTCCGACGAAGTACGCGATCGGATGATGAGCGATGAACAAAACACCATCCGTGAATCCAAGATCCTTGCGTTGTCTCCACGTGAGTTGACCATTGTTCGGCTCGTAGCGCAGGGGTTGACGACTGGACAGATCGCGGAGACGGTATTCCGGTCTCCGAAGACTGTGGATAACCAGATTTCTTCAGCATTTGTGAAGACTGGCTGCAGCAACCGAGTTGAGCTTTCACGCTGGGCGATCCGTGAAGGCCTGGTTCAGGCTTGAGCTGAGAGTTCGTGCTCGCTTCAATAGCTTTGAGTTTGTTGACGCATCTCACCAGATTCTCTTTGGGACTCTTAGTTGGATGCGCGTCTGTGATTATTGTTGAATCTGATTCGAGTCTATGAAGCGGGTGCAAATCGCGCTGCTCTGAGGTTATAGTTTGCGCATTCCGGGATTCTCCGACACTCTGACCCTTGGCTTTACTGAGCTTATTCCTCTGGGATACGGTTCCAGACGGTCCAGTACAAGCCGAGATCTCGGATCATCTTATGAAACTGTATGAAGTCTACCGGCTTTGTCAGATAGCTGTTGGCGTAGTGGCTGTAGGCACGGTCAACATCCTGTGCATTGCTGGATGTTGTTAACACGACCACTGGGATTGCACGCAAGTCTTCAT
Organism: Phycisphaerales bacterium; assembly: GCA_051252395.1. Taxonomy (GTDB): domain Bacteria; phylum Planctomycetota; class Phycisphaerae; order Phycisphaerales; family UBA1924; genus UBA1924. The sequence goes on from JBPOFX010000001.1 coordinate 937,358, forward strand.
CTTGCTTGACACGCTCGAGGACCTCGTGTCCGGTGAGCTTGGGGAGTTTGAGATCGAGCAGGATCAGGTCGGGTCGTGTTGCTTCTTCGTACTCACCACGCTGATATAGATAGTCCATTGCCTTGATGCCATCATCGACATGGCTGATGGTATTGGCAACATTGTTTTCTTCCAAGGACATGGTGACAAGTTCCGCGTGCGCGGCATCATCCTCAACCAATAAGAAATGGACTGGCTTTGGTTCTGTACTCATATACTTGCTCCAGTGAGTGTTCTCTGATGATTATTGTGTTCGACGGATGAACTTTCGAGAGAGATGATAAATCTTGCTCCGCCGTTCTTGTTTGATTCAACCCATGCTTTTCCGCCGTGGATCTCTGCGATTCGTTTCACGATCGCGAGACCGATTCCGGTGCCTTCTGAGTCTGATTCCAGGCGTTCAAACAGCCCGAAGATACGCTCTGCGTAGATCGGATCGATTCCGGGACCGTTATCGTCAACAAGAAGACGGACCGTGTCTCCTTCGCTCTGTGTGGAAATATGAACACGCAGTTTACGATCACTTACATGTGCGTATTTAAGGGCATTGGCTAAGAGGTTTTGAAGAACTTGCTCGAGTCGAGCCTGATCGCCCCAGACCTCTGCATCTGTGGTGTCGAAATCGAGCTCTGCGTCGATATCATTGAACTGGTATCGTATTTCACTGACCACAACAGATATTACTTCGTCAAGACTGACTTTCGTCATTGTGTGCGTCATTCTACCAACACGGCTCAACTCCAGTAGGTCATCGATTGTAACTCGCATTCTATCTGTAGCTGTCATGATCGACTCGATGAAACCAGCAACCCGTTCAAAGCGTTGCGCTTCCACATCTCTTCTGAGAAAGTCTACATAACCGCGAATTGTCACTAACGGCGATTTCAGGTCATGCGATACGGTATAGGTGAACTGTTCCATTTCCGCGTTTCGTTCACGCAGCTCTTGATTGATGGTAAGAATCTTTGATTCAGCATCTTTGTGTGCTGTTATATCTGTCCGGATCGATACAAACTGAGTCAGATTCCCGTTTGTATCGCTGAAGGGAACAATTGTCGTGTCCACCCAATACAGCGATGCATCCTTGGCACGATTACAGATCTCGCCTTTCCATGTATCTCCGTTGATTATTGTTTTCCAAAGATCGATGAAGAACTCCTTGGTGTGCGTTCCTGAGTTGATTACGCGGTGTGTTCGGCCGAGGAGTTCTTGTCGGGTGTACCCTGAAATCTCACAGAACTTATCATTGACATTGGTGATGATTCCTTGGGTATCCGTGATCGCAACAATTGAGTGTTGGTCAACTGCGAACTGCTGGAGTTTCAGTTCTCTGACTGCATCACTCAACTGGATTTCTGCTTGGGCTCTTGATTTGATCTCTGTATGAGCAATCGTGAAGCGAGAGAGCGAGATATAGAAAAATACTCCAAGAAGAAATCCACCTAGGAGAATGACCCATGAAACGGCTGAATAAGTTGACCCCCCGCTCGGTGATAGTTCAAGTTTGAAATGAGCGTCCTGAAGTGATTTCCACACGAGAAAGACATAGATCCAGATGGTGACGGCTGCTGAACCTGGCAACCACTTGACTGAGTCTCCGACTTTGTTCTGTTGGTATGCGGAGAGTGCCGCGATCAATCCACACACACCGAGCACGATGAACCCGCTCGAGGTGTGGAGCGCCATTCGTGTGAGATCACCCCATCCATACGCGGTTTCAAGGTTCGCGGTATACCCAGTGAATGCAGCAAGACCAAGGACGAGGGTCATACTCGTCAGGAATACACGCACGGCATCACAAAAATGTTGGCGGCGGGAGATCCCAGCGATGAGTATTGTTGCACCGACAAAGCTGAATGCGAACGCAGTATTGGGTGCCATCCTATTGGGGTCTGGTGATTGATCGATGAATATATCGTCGATCCCGAGGCTGTAGCCTGTCAGATACTGGGACAGCGTTAACACGCCGAGAGCAAGAACCAAAGCACCAGCACATCGAGAAATCAGTCGCCAATTCAACACCATTGCCAGATAACCGGCTCCACTGAACAGGAAACCAAAGGCGGTATTGAACTGCATAGGGGGTAGTGTCGGGCGAATACTGATGAGGCTTCGGTTGTCCAATATCCATCCGAGCATCACTGCGGAACCCATCAGAAGTCCAACAATCGCTGCGACAACTATTGCACTCTGCTCGACTCGCTTGAGCATTGGACTACGCGTGGTGCTATCCATGTTTTTGGCAAGGTCAGTCATTTGAATCCTTATTCATGTATTTGCATCACAACCGGCACAATACCGTAATACAGGAATTGATGCTGATCAAACAAGCCTACAAGTACTGAATATTTCTATATACTCATTTCTGTCCGCCGTAGAACTGGTACTTATAACAACTCGTATTGCGAAGAGAAATAGGTAGAACCACGCAAGATTTATGGGTGTGCTCAGAGGGCTCATCGGATAGAATTGGAGGGATTGTGCGGATCCCCCTCTCTGGTACTGGATGTGTTCCGCAACAGATCTTTATCAGTGTTCATCAATGTGCCTGGCTTGTCCCACACCTTGATCTCCGTGTCATGACCGGACAAGCAAGGCGTGATCACAATCGGCGAGTTCGTATCGCCTTTGGTATCCACGAATTTCGCGTTGTGTATCTCTGGGAGTTCGTTACTCGATTGGCCCTCTGTAGAACCCAAGAGCTTTCTACTACGATTTCAGAGCGTCAGCACTTGAGAGCCATCAACAGTTTGCAGTTCTTGCACGGCTGCCTAACGGTCCGGAAGGTAATCGCTTTATGCAGCCGAACTGAGTTGGGTTTCATCTTCATCGATGTCCTGTAGCAGCGGTAGTTGAATGATAAACTTTGTACCAACACCATCGTCCGTTTCGCAGACTATGGAACCCGAATGCTTATTCACGATGACATCCCAGCTGATTGCAAGACCCTGCCCTGTCCCTTTACCGACTTCCTTTGTCGTATAGAATGGATCGAATATTTTGGTTCGAACCGATTCTGGCATGCCACCGCCGTTATCTTCAACGCAGATGCTTACAGAATCGCCGTGCCTTTGTGTAGATATCTGGATCAACCCTTTCTCACCTGTGCCGTTGTTCATCGACTCGATTGCATCGGCGGCGTTCACAACAAGATTGAGGATGACCTGATTGAACTCTCCGAGCATACATGGGACTAAGCCCACATCTTCATCCAAATCGAACTTGATCTCGGCGGCATACTTCCATCGGTTTGAACACACAACAGTGGTCGATTTGATCGCGCTATTGATGTCTGCGGGATCCATGACGGAAGATCCGGGGTGAGAAAACTCTTTCATGGCATTGACAATCTTGGCGATCCGGTCGATGCCATCAATTGACTGATCTAAGGCTTGTGGAATCTCATCACGAAGAAACTCATAATCCATCTCTTCGAGAGCCTGAACGATTTTTTGCGATCTTTCTTCCCAACCCTGTGGGGTAGCGTCTGTATCAAGCTGTCTCGCGCAATGATCGAGAAGCTTTAGGACACCTTTGAACTCAGCTTGAAGGAACCGAACATTGTCGCCAACAAACTGGGTTGGGGTGTTAATTTCATGGGCTATACCTGCGGCGAGCTGGCCGATTGATTCTAGTTTCTGGGCTTCAAGCAGCTGACCCTGGAGCAGATCGCGCTCGTTGATTGAATCTTGGAGCTTTGTGTTCGCCTTTACAGCTTGGGAGTTTGCGACCCGGAGTGCTTCATGAGATTCCCGGAGTTCATGCACAAATCTTTGAACGCTGTGCGCGATTTTGTAGACGAGCAAACCATAAGCAATCCCGATCAAAACACTCGCAAGGACGATTGTTATGCCGCCAGTTTTGAGCGACTTTGATGTTACACCTGCAACACGATCCCGGAGGCTCTTTGCTGACTCAACCTGGTAGTCAACCAGGCTTGCCATACTGATTAATGCTTTCTCGACCTCTTCCTGGAGGGCATGCCCTTGAAGCTCGCTTTTGAGCACCTTGTATTTCAACTGATACAGCCCACCGGGTTGGGCATCGTGTTGATTTTGTATTGGATGATCCGTTGAACTCGCAGTTCCAGTGATCGAGCGTTTGACAAGTTCAAAGCTTTCTGTCAACTCTGGGTCTTCAAAGACAGCGATCTGTTGATCAAGTTGGTCGATACTGGGAACAATCTCGTTCTGTAGAATGCTGTCCAGTAGATCAATCTTGGGTTCATTTGCAAGCTTGATACACATGATCTCTAGATCTGATAGCTCCGTTTTGCTCATGCTGAGTGCTGATCCGAACTTTGATTCATTCAGGAAGGTATCGACTAACTGCTCGTGATTCTTCGAGTCATGTTGGCGGAGTTTCTTTGCAATTAGGATTGACTGAATTCGCTTGCGTCCGAGCACAGAATCCATTTGACCGCGCAATCTCCCAATGGACGCTACCACATTGGCTTTCGCTTGCTGGTGCTTTGACACCAGAAGTTCATTGTCCTGTCTCCAACTTGTACCGCTATCACGGAGGTTTGCTAGGTACCCGCTGTCCACGACTTGGCTTTGGCTTTCCACAGAGCTGATCTGCCTCAGTGTTCTTTGTAGAGATTCAAACTCAATCTCTAGGAGCTGCGCCAATTCATCTCCTTCTTGGGAGTATGACTTTCCCTCGAATATATCACGAAAGTCTGTCTCGATCCGCTCCACGACGAGTGAGACCGCGGACAAGTTCGCAAGAATCTTGTTGTCGAGTTGGACCGCTTCTCGGTTCGCATCCCTGATATTTAGATAGATCCAAACAATGAGTCCGAGCGTTATGATTGCCCCCAGGATCCCTAAGGGGATCAAGCACCATAGAATAGATGATCGCTTGAGGCGTCTTGCTGGGCGAACTGGCAGGTATCGGGCTACTTATGGCTTCACTCATCATCAGTCCGTTCTAAGGTAATGGCATCCCAATTTAGTAACTGATCCCATTCCATAGGGATCACTCGACCGTTCTGTATTCTGGTTGCCCATACTTGATCGCTTGCTTGATGATCAGTTGTCGATAGGCTGATAGGTAGTCCATTATCCAGTTCAAACTCGCCCAGTAGTTCTAGTGCATCGACCAATTTTTCGCGAGTGATCTCACCTTCGATACTTTCTAGAGCCTTGTGAAAGACGAGCATTGCAAGATAGCCTTCTAATGAGCCGTGTGATGGCGAAGCTTCTTCGTCGATTGCGTGAATTGCTGCACGATACTGAGCAACAACCCCGATCTCACTCATTGGAGGGGGAACCACCTGCGTCACAATGACTCGGGCGTTGACTTTATCGAGTGCATCTGCAAGGGGGACAGCGCCGACAAATGAGACATTGAGGAATAACGCGTCTAATCCGACCTCGGTAGCCAGCGTTATGAACTCAGCACACGGCGCATACGCTCCGACCATGATCACAGCTTTACAGTTGGTCGGGGCTTGCAGGATGTCTGCGAGCGCATTCTCTACAACGATTGTGTTGCGAGCATATCGTCCGTGCGCGATTACACTTTCGTCAGAAAGACCGTGAGCACGGAGTGCGTTCATACCGCCCTCAAAGCCTGCATCCCCATAGGCATCGCGTTGGGTAAAGAACGCGATCTCTTCAGGCTTGATCCCGGCTTGCTCGATCAGGGCATCAATCATCGCAGCTGTTTCTTGTCCATAGCTCGATCGATAGTTTACAACATACCGATCGGGGGGTGTCTTACGCAGGACGCCCGCGCCGGTGAAGGCGCCATAGAACGGCGTCTTGAACTCGTTTGCGATTGGGACTGCAGCAACTGCGGTCGGGGTACCAACATTCCCCACGACCGCGAGTACATTTTCCTCCTGGATCAGTTGATACATATTGGGTACAGCTTGGGAGGGCTCATATCCATCGTCAATCGCGACCAACTCGATCAAGCGGCCCTGGACACCACCGTCTCGATTGATCTCTGCTATTGCAGCTTCAACACCGGCTTTCATGTTTAAACCGAGATCCTTTGCGGGCCCGGTCAGTGCTGTCGACATACCGATCTTGATAGGCTCATCGGACTCGGATGTTTCAGCAATGCTTGCATGCGCAATCGAGAGACCAATGAGTCCAGCAGTAACTATACCGATTTTTTTGAAGTTAATTTTTCGACGAATGACTCCGTGTTGGCTCTTCATGCGTGCACTCCTGCATAGTGAATACTGCCGATGGACTGGCTGACAGTTCAGTGCAAATCGTCACGACATCACGCTCGAATAACAGATTTCTTCGAATCAACAATATATCGAATCTTGTCAGATGTATGAATAGTGCTCAACTCAGTCGAACTCCCCACTCCTGCTCACCCGCAATCTAAAAACTCGGTAGATCTACTCAACTTTATCAAACGCGCGTATCAGAGTGCAGTTGGCGCAAGATCGTTTTGCGTTTACAACTGGCGGTGACACGCTTCGTTTATTCGATGTGGTTATCGTCATAGGGATCGAACGCACGGGTTGCCCTTGTGACACGGGCACGCGACATCCTTATTTCAATCGATCACAACCGTCTATCCTGGTTGATGATTCATACCCATCGCCGTATAAGTAGACGCGCTCGATTATGACGGAAAGATAAGTGGGACAAGCTTTGGATCTTCACCGAATAGTTTTCGTCGGATCCTGTAGGTTGCGAGTCGATAGCGTCCGATCTGCGGCATGGTCGCGCGCACACCTGACCAGACTCTGTGCCATACACGATCAACATTGTGGGGACCATCGCGATCTGCAACCACATCGATGTACCTGCGGATTGCGTTCATTGCCCATGCCGCGTGGCCGACAGAGACATTGTCCGCTGCGTTATGGACATCTACAAAGGTTGTCGGATACCGGAACTGGCGCAGCGTGTCGCGTGCTTCCATATAGGGTCCCCCCACTCCTGCGAGTTCTACGGCTAGATTGAGACCAAGTATTTCGGGGAGAAAGTGCCTTGGGAAGCACGACATGCTCAACCAAAGTGCTGGAACATCGAATGATTCATCACGGAGTCGATCCCAGCGAGCAAAGTCCCAGGACTCGACTGGTGGAGGGGCTTCCCCCATCGCGGAGAGCAGTTCTCGATATACATTTGCGTGATGTTCCTTTGCGTTCCCTTCGCCGATTTCTTCAACAAGCACATGAAAGAGCATCCTGCCAACCGTTGTGTGGATGAGTGACGGGGAAGCAATTCCCTGGAGCCATCCTCCATCGATGAGAATGAGTGGAGCGAGTTGTGTCGTTGTTTCGATAAATGCGTCTTTATCTACAGCCGGGCGCTTTTCGATGGGGCGGTACGCGGCGACTTGGTCGCGGTGCTTCTTGTAAACCCATTGCTCGAGTGCATCGGGATCGTACTTGAGTGAGGGGATTGGCCGTTCACCTTTGCGGAGCATCGCCATGGACCTTTCGAGTCGGTCGTTCGCGAATCGCTCTGCTACCGGAAGGATATCTGGGTGTGTCTCCACATTTACGAGATAGTGATAGAGCTCGCGGACCGAGCAGTCTTTGTACTGCTCAGAGCTCCGATCTTTATATTGCTTGGTTTCCCAGATATGACCTTCGATATACAGTTCGTCGGGAGTACTCGGAACCATGACGGGCGATGGATCATGCTTCATCTCGCTCTCGTCTTCTGGGAGGGTTTGAATCCAGTTCGCGATGATCTCTTTTTCAATAGGTGAGAAGACCGCGAGCATCGGTCCACCAAACTCGATCAAGCGCGTCAGGATCATACTTTTGTCGGCTTTTCCTGCTTTCACCCACGCGGACTGCGCGAGTGCGTCGAGCAGTGCTGGTCCATCGAAAGCTTTCTGATCGAGATGCTCGTCGATTTTCTTAGCACCTAACCGTTTTTTGCCATGGTATCCCTGCGCGTGTGGAGCTTTGCGCCAAAGCATATCGAGCATTTCTTGCTTCGGATTCGGAGGCCCGCTCGGTGCGGACTCCTGGAGATGATTGAACCACGAATCCCAAGTGTCCAAACACGACTGGATCCCGCGCTGGACAGAGTGAAGGCGGTTTGAAAGCTCTGATTCAGGTCCGGAGGTTATGTAATCGAGTGCGGCGTCCATTGCCATCTTGCGACTGGTATCGAGATGTCCATCTTCGATTAGATCATCTCCGAATCTCGGGAGTCCGTACGCTTGGCACGCATCTTCGATCAGGTCTGGGCCAAAGGATGAGAGCCCGAGGTGTTGCCAAGCGAAGTTGATTCCGAAGATTTCTCCAGTGAATGATCCTGTAAAGGACACGATACTGAGGAGAAAGAGCGGAAGCTCGAGACTCTTCTCGTGGAGATCTTTGCGATGCGCGAATGATCTGGAGGAAACTTCCTCGGGTTGCGAACCCAATCGCTCAAGCACAGCGCGGTAGTCGGCAACAAAGTGACGGCCTGGATCCTCTACGAATGCTCGGAGTTGATGTTGATAGAGCCCGGTCATGGCGGCGCCGTCTCGGGTATGCGCTACCGCGACCCGGCAGCCGCCTTGGAGCCAGCAGCCATCAACTAGGGCGATCGGTAGATACTGCGTGTAATAGTGAAGCACCTGTCTTCGGGTGAGATCTGTGGAATCTGATTTCCAAGGCTTCGAATAGTTTGGAGCATTGGAACTCAATCTGGTTGCATGGCTCTCGAGCAGTGTTCGGATTTCGCTCGCGTCATTGATCTCGCCATGAATCGCAGGATCATTCTTTAAACTCTTGTCAACTGATTTGAAGCGCTCAGTAACCAGACCGTATGCGAGCGGGAGCGTTTCTGGGTACTCCTCGATATTGACTAGGTGATAGAAGGCGTCTCGATATCCCATCTTCGTAGGAGTCAGAGCAAGGGACGGGTCATGATCCTCAAACAATGGATGCGATCGAGCTGACCCGCTAGCAAACAAGGTAGATTTTATCGGCATCATTTTCTCAGTATACAAATTCAGTATTTTTGTTGTGTGGTACGCATCACAACTATACACTGTTCTCGGGCGCCAATGTCGTTCATCCAGTGAATCTGGGTGGCGAAGTACCGCTTCATTTTTGTATTATTGTGGAGTTTGAGGAATGTCGCCAGTCTTTATCTTGGGAATATCAGCGTACTACCACGATAGTGCTGCGGTACTGCTCCGAGATGGAGAAATCGTTGCGGCCGCATCGGAAGAGCGCTTTACACGGCGTAAGGGTGACCCGAGCTTTCCAACGAATTCAGTCGCTTATTGCCTGCAGGAGGGCGGCATCGGGATGAAGGATCTTTCGGCCGTGGGTTTTTATGAGAAGCCTATCCGGAAGTTTGCTCGGCTCGTGGAATCGTATCTGGGAGTTGCCCCGAAAGGCTTTCAGCAGTTCCGTAAGGCGTACCCGATCTGGATGACTGAAAAAATCTGGATCGACAAGAATCTCCGGAAATCACTCGGTGGGTACAAAGGGGATTTGCTGTACGCCGAGCATCATGAATCTCATGCTGCCAGTGCGTTTTTTCCATCACCGTTTGAGGAAGCGGCGGTCATGACCCTGGATGGGGTTGGAGAATGGACAACCGGAGCATTTGGTGTTGGTAAAGGAAATGAACTCGAACTATTCAAAGAAATGCGCTACCCCGATTCACTCGGATTGCTTTACTCTGCGTTCACCTATTACACTGGATTCAAGGTCAACTCGGGGGAGTACAAAGTCATGGGGCTCGCGCCGTACGGTGAGCCGAGGTATGTTGATCTGATCTACAAGCACCTGATCGACCTTCGTGAGGATGGGTCTTTCCGGCTCAACCAAGAGTACTTCAACTATCTTGAAGGCCTCACCATGACAAACGATAAGTTTTCGGAGCTCTTTGGCGGTCCTCCTCGGGAATCAGAATCGGATGTCACTCAAAAAGAAATGGATCTCGCAAGATCTATCCAGGAGGTCTGTGAGGAGATTGTGCTCCGGACAGCGCGGACAGTTCACCGACAGACCGGACAGGAAAACCTCTGTATGGCTGGTGGGGTTGCGTTGAACTGCGTTGTCAATGGTCGCTTGCTTCGTGAAGGACCGTTCAAGCGGATCTGGATCCAACCAGCCGCGGGGGATGCGGGTGGAGCGCTCGGGATCGCTCAACTCATCTGGCATCGGAAGTTTGATGGCCCTCGCACTGTGGATGCTGAACGAGACTCGATGTCGGGCGCGTATCTAGGTCCTCGCTTTGACGACAAGGTTATCAAAGACTTTCTCGATGAAACACAAGCGGCGTATCACACTCTCGCTCACGATGAGCTGATTGATCGAGCCGCGGGTCTCATCGCTGATGGAAAGGTACTGGGCTGGTTCAACGGACGGATGGAGTTTGGTCCTCGATCTTTGGGCTCCCGTTCGATCCTCGCGGATCCTCGGAGTCCCGAGATGCAGACGAAGGTGAACTTGAAGATTAAGTTCAGGGAAGGCTTTCGCCCGTTTGCACCCAGTGTGCTCCGCGATCGCGTACAAGATTATTTTGAGCACGATACAGATTCCCCTTACATGCTTCTGGTTGCACCTGTTCACAAGGACCGAATGATCCCGATGACCGAAGATCAACAGGAACTCTGGGGGATAGACAAACTGAAGATCCCACGATCTGATATCCCGGCAGTAACGCATGTAGATTACTCCGCTCGTGTACAGACTGTGAACGCGGAGACAGCTCCGGATTACCACAAACTGATCAGCTCATTTGAGAAACTGACGGGGTGTCCGTTGCTGCTGAACACCTCGTTTAATGTCCGAGGCGAACCCATTGTGTGTACACCCAATGATGCGTTCCAATGCTTTATGCGAACCCATATCGATGCGCTCGTCCTGGGACCATACCTGCTCCTCAAAGACGAACAAGACTCATGGCGAGAGATAGGAGATTGGCGATGGAACTTCGAGCTCGATTAACAGCAAAAGAAGGTCGAAAGTTTGCGTTTACACTCGGGATCGCGTTTGCCGTGATTGGATTCTTGTTCGCATGGCGATGGGGTCACTCAGTTGGGCTGGTACTCTGGATTATCAGTGGCGTCCTCATGATTTCTGGTGTACTCATCCCAACTCGTCTTGGCGGGGTCTCGCGGATGTGGTTGGCATTGGGCGAAGCGATCTCCAAAGTCACCTCCCCGATCATCATGGCGATCATGTACTATCTCATTCTCACACCGGTCGGATTTCTGATGCGGCTCAGTGGGAAGAACCCGCTCCGTCACAAAGAGCATGATGGTGGGTATTGGTTACCAACCAAGAAATCAAGGATCGAAGATCTCGAGAACCAGTTCTAGTAAACAGAAGCAAGGAGCGGATCCATGGCAAAGAAGAATCTAGTTGGTCAACTGTACGGATATGCGAAAGCCGAGGGGAAATGGATGTTGCTCCCGCTGTTTTTGATTTTGCTACTCGTTGGTGTGCTCTTTGTGATGACCGCGGGATCCGCTCTAGCACCCTTTATCTACTCGATTTTCTAATGGAAAGCTCAATAGACATCCCATCCGAGAGCGGGAACAAGGGGCGGTGGAGACGCCGGCTGGTATCGATGTTGACTGGTGTATGCTTGGCATTTCTCATCATCGAGTTGCTCGCTCAAGCCCATACCATCTTTGTGCTTAATCCACTGTTCAAGAAGAAGAGAGAGGCGCCCGGATTTTATCTTGAAGGACGCGAATCTCAGACGCTTGCGTATGGGCTCAAACGGAACTTGCGGTATGAAAGCGATGATCTTCTGGTCGCTATTAATCAGGACGGGATTCGTGATGCACGCGATGAGTTCCCTGTTGATCAACATATGGTTGGAGTTCTTGGAGATTCTGCCGTCTTTGGATTCCGGATGGACCAAGGCGTCACAATTAGCGCACTCCTCGAGCAGCATTATCAATCCGAGTACATAAAGAATGCAGAAGACCCAGACAAAACTGCTGTATTGAATCTTGGGGTTCCGGGATATGACATGATGCAAATCCAAGCTCAGTTGAAATGGACCGATGAGATGTATGATCTTGATACGGTTATTTACTTGCTGAATTTAAATGATTTCTGTTTACGAAATACGATACGAGAAGGAGGATCGGGAGGGGCACTCCGGATGTACATCCCGCCGCTTCTCAAGACACCAACCTATCTACGAAAGATTTGCTATAGGATTGTAAAGAATGGAAAGCTCGTCAACCCAGACTGGTACCGCTGGCTGTATAGCGGAACGCGGGAGATCGGATTCGAGCGGATTCGAGCGATGTCCGATTCGATGGCGAATCAGGATAAGGATTTCGTACTGGTCATCCTTCCGGTGGGCTGCGCATATACGAGTGATGGCTATAGCTTCGAAGACATTCACAGCGAGATACGAGAGTTCCTTGAATCTGAGGGAATCCGTTACCTTGATCCCTATGAAGAGTTCAACGGGGATGATTTTGATCAGTCAGATCACATGCATCTGGATGCAAACAAACGCATGGCGGATCTCATTTGGCCGCTCGTTCATCCTGAAGAAGAGAACTACTAGCATCACTTGTCTACCAATATATTTCCATATGTGTTCAAACATACGGCATTGAGTCTTTCGAGAACCACTTTCATTTTGCAGGAACCGAGCTATCTAGGGTTCTTAAACACTATCCGCGTCCTTGAAGATTGTTTGGATAACTACACCATCAGATTCAACCGGCTTTGGTTCGATCTGTTTGACCGGGTTGCACGATTGTTTATGAAGAGCCATCGCTGAGCAGATTCGGGACTCGCGCTCTCCGCATGATGATTCGTAGGGTGATTGTCGGATCGACCTGAGATGTGGGTAGAGGTTCTGGGCCCCTAGCATGAATCTTGGATTCTCTTCAACAGCCACAACAATAGTGAGTTCTGCCTTTTGGTTGATATTTACTCACATCCCTGAGCGAAGAAAACCAGGAACTCACTGATATCGAAAAAATCATGTTTACCGTCGGCATTGAAGTCGGATTGCGTGTATCCATTTGCAAACGAGACTAGAAATGCAGAGATATCGAAGAAGTCGATCTGACCATCACCTGTGAAGTCCGCACGCAGTCTTTGTGCGTCGATCCATGCTCGCATCTTGTGCGCCTCGTTGATCGGCTGATTTTGATACTCGAGCAAGCCCCACGAGCCGTACCGTGAAGGGGTTTGGCATGACGCGAAAGCGGTCATAAGTCCTCCGCCGAGTTCTTGCCAGCCGGTTATATCTTGGGTGTACGCGTCGTACATGCGCGGGTGTCGATTCGCTGCTTGAAGGAGAGCGGTGAGCTCTTGGTTGTTGGTCCAAGAACCAACACCAACCATATGCTGACCGCTTTCGTAAGCGATCAGTTCGACGGATGGGTAGTTTTCGAGTTGATCGAGCTGCGCTTGTGTGAACTGTTGTTGGTTCGCAATATCTGCAAGACACGCATCGACGATCTCGTCTGGGGTCATCTGCAAGGTTTGATTCGGATTCGTACCTACGCCAAGGCTCCCGCCGAAGTACGGCGCGGTTGCGAGCGCATCGGTATGGTCGGATGCATTATTCCAATCCAGAAGCTGTCCCGAGATCCAAGAGTTGACATGCCAACCGCCCATGACCCGGACCAACTGATCAGGAGCGAAATGATTATCCCATAGATCGAAGATCTCAACACTTCGTTGCGAGTGGTATCGCATTGCGGCTTGGAATGGGTCGCCCGGGATTCCGAGCTGAGATGCTCGAAGACTTGCGTAATCAAACTGCTCGAAGATTGAGTTCCATACTTCGTTTGAGTGTTCCACATACACCGTCCGTTCTGGCTCGAGTCTCGATGAGACCAGCGCTGCGAAACTTTCGACATAAGTGTCATCAAAGAGATGCGACATGCAGAACCATGGGTCCGCATCAAGTTCATTGCAGAGATCCACCATCACCTCGATGGGAACACCTAATCCCAAGCTAAAGCCTGCATCAGTGAGCTTCGGACGCATGGACCAGTCATGAGCCCAGGTGCCGTTGGTGTTCTGCCAATCCATAAATCGTATGACATCAAAGTGGCTTAGCGATTCGAGAAAGAGCGGATGGAACGGATGCTCTTGATAGGTTTCTTCAAAGCCTGGCATGATGAATCGGATATTCCGGATATGGTCCGCAGGATCGGTCGCGAGAATCTCAAACTGGATCCCCACATTGCTCGGCGCCACATCCACCTCCATGCGTCCGGGAGACTGGCTCGCGACCTGCGCGTCGCCTCGAATGTTTAGCTGCCCTTGTCCTTCATACAGGAGTACATACCGTCCGCTTGGATAGTGACCGAATGTATTATCGTAGATCAGGGTATGGACTCGTTGATCGGGGAGCACTTGTGTTGGCCATCCATCAGAATCCATCGGGATTGGTCGGCCGTCGTCCCATGTATTTCGATCTGCACTCCCTGAAATCCATGGCCTCCGAATCTTGAACACATCCACGAACGGCCAGCTCGTTGTCCAGCTCGGTATATAGGAAAGGTTTATCCCAGACTTCGCGCACGGATCAGGAACTTCCTGTGCAGATGCTGTCGTTGAGATCGCCGCGAGCAGGAATACAGAAAGAGAACGCATGGAACACCTCCGGAGGTATGGTACACGAGAGCAGGAATACATATCGAGAATCAGGTTCAGCATCCGGCACCGAATGCAGATAGGAACGCGCTGACATCAAAGAAATCCAAGATGCCGTCTTGATTGAAATCTGCGATTGGGTCACTCGTGCTGTAGGAGCCAAGGAATGCGCTGATATCGAAGAAATCAAGAACACCGTCGGCGTTGATGTCGGGGCGGCACTCTGGGACACAAATGATGTCATGAGCAATCATTGCGCCGTAGTTCATATTGGCGTTGGAAGGGTCATAGACCTCCCCATCAGCGAACGCTGTCCCAAGGAACACGGTTCCACCTGAGAGACCTATGGAACTCCCCCAACGATTGTTGGATCCCCAGTGGATCTGCTGGGGTCGGATGGTCGTTCGCCTTTCGAACTGCCCATTGTGTGATCTGAGATTAAAGAGCTCGACACCACCGGTCCATCGGCTCGGAGGTCCACCCGGTTCGTGCAGGTATGGGGCGCCGATTGCGAGCGTGTTGTGATCGATTGAAAGATCCGTTCCATAGGCGATACTGGACGAGAGAATTTCAGGAAGGATCCCTTGAACCAGATTCCACTGTAGTGTTGTTTCATTGAGCACATAGATATATGCGCGGCCGTGACCTGGCCAGCCGGCATCGGATTCTGTAGGTGCGCTCACAGCCAGTGTTAGACCCAGGTCTGATCGGCTCAGTTCAACCGCCGTACCGAAACGGCTGGTATGAGTTCCCAGAGGAGAGTTCAGGCTTGCATGGTAGGACCATGAGCCCAGAGACTGCCGATGATATACATGCACAACACCCGATCCCGAAGCGATGGAGCTGTCATCCTTTGCGCCGATCGCGAGCCATGATTCTTCGACGCTGATGCTATCACCAAGGTGCGCCCCCGCTACTGGCGAAGGGGCTGTAAGCAATGAAGACCGGACCCACATGTTTCCGGAACGCTCATACACGACACCGGCCCCGTCACCAGTCAGCTCGACCGATGAACTCCTTGCGCCCACAGCGAGGAGCGTTGCTGTTGAGTCCAGATCGACAGCTGAGCCATAGTTTCGCACAGGGATGAATGGCTTCTGCGCATTCTCTTCAGGGAACAGCTCATGGGTCAATGACCAGCCGGTCGCTCCACGCTCGTAGATGCGTACTGATCCTGAAGTAAAGTGCCCGTTGGTTTCATCGGTCGCTTGACGCGCACCGGCTACAGCGGTACTCCCTTCGATATCGACTGATTCTCCAAGCCAATCGGCGTGACGATTTGAATATTCAGGATCATCGATGTGTCCGCCTCGGAAGATCGCGACGGGAGACCATTGGCGAAGTCCTGTCCGTTCGTATATCGTGACTTTCCCAGCGTTATTCGCGTTGATGGTGTTTCCATTGTGCTGGAACGAATGGCGTTCGTAGGGAGATCCGGCGATGGCATACCCCTGATCCACTTCGATTGAGTTGGCAAAGTACTCTGAACTGATCGGAACATCATCTTCGATCCACTGGATTCGGTCGCTTATCATGTCCATCTCGCATTCGGGAACGGTGAAACGAATATCAGTTTCATATAAGTGAACCATACCTTCTTGCCCGTTGGGAGACATTGAATCCATCGGTGCACCAACGAAGAGTGTCTGAGCTCCAATCGCGACTGAAGCCCCGAACTGGGCGTTTGGATCTCTTGATGGGATCAGGATCGGCTGGATATGCTGGAGTCCTGATCCATCGAGCGACATGAACTGAGCTTCGATCGTATTCGGATCATCGTGTCCGATGAGGACCTGATTCTCACGGATCGAAATGGAGGCGCCGAATCCGTTGGTACTCATCAGAGTTGGACGATTGACGAGAGTTGGTGACCCAAAGCCTTGGGGTGATTTGGTATAGACCGCAACCCGTCCTTCACCAGACGATGCTCCTGGGAGCCCGATCACAACCGTCTCATTCGTTTGCGCAATCGCGGCCCCGTACCGAGATCCCGCCGCGACAGGAGGCGACTGGATTGCAGGTCCATCTTCCCACAACTCGGTCAATCGGTTGAATACTTTGCAAGTCACGAAACCTTCAGAACCTGCATTGAGCGGGGCGCCGATGAGGAGTGTGTCGTGATGGAGCGAGAGGACTGACCCGAACTGTGCTGATGCGGTCACGCCGGTAGCGATGATCTCATTGACAAACTGGAAGCGGTTGCTTGCTCCGAGTCTGTACATTGAGACCTTCTGGGTACCGTTGGGATCGGATGACCAGACGGCGAGATGCTCACCGCTCAATGCGATCGCATCACCGAATCCCTCATCAAATGCAGGGCCTTCGATGACCTGTTGGATCTTCCAGTTGGTTCCGTCGTGAACATACATCACGATCCCTCCAAAGTAATCGCGTGATCCAATCCTGTGATGGTCCGGCACGGAAACCGCGATCCAGTTGCCATCAACTGCGACCGCATGACCGAATCCATAGCTGACATCCACGCTTGGCGCTTCGAAAGTTCTATGGAATGTCCACTCCCCTCCTGAATTATGCATGATCCGGATCGATCCGGTCGTGCCTGGAACGCATGGATTGATCGTGTTCGGCATCCCGATGACAGCCCAATCGTCGGTTGAATCAACCGAGTGACCAAACCCCGACATCGGCTGAGCGAGTCCTTCGATCACCAATCCGGTTGGATAGGTGTTCCCGACCACAGTTTGCGACCAGATTGCGCCGGAGTTTGATCCGCTCGCGTCATGATCCGGGGCTCCCGCAAGAAAGACTCCCCCATTAAATGCAACGCTTGCGCCGAAATGGTCGGAGGAAGTGAACTCCATCGGAGCTGGATGTGTTGTCGTAGCCACATTCAGACCATGGTCGACCGAAAGCATCGTGACATTGGGACCGATGCTTGAGTTGATCGCGCCCTCCGGATCTCCGATCACGACCTGTCGATTGACGACAACAGGGTCGGATAGGAACCCAGTCGATTGGATCACTTCGACCGGAGTGAGTTGCCCTTGCGTGGTCATCTCGAAGAGATGGAGATCAGTCGCATCCACTGCCGCGACGATTGAGCCATCGAATCCGATCCCGAGATCTCCGAACCGGCCTGAGGTGAATGAGTCTGTTGTCGCGACAACCTTGTCGGTTTGGGTCCATCCGCTCCCAGTGTTCTGGAATGCATAGACCGCTCCGGCGAGGTTGATCCCTCCTGGGTCGGTGCTGTGATCTGGAGCACCAACGATCATGTTCCAGCCGTTGGTAGTGGATCGGATCGCGATTGAAGTTCCGAAGTCGTCTCCCTGCTCGCCGTCATTGACAAACACTTTATCGGTAAGCGACCAGGTCGAACCAGCACGGTCGTAGATGTACACCGATCCCTGACCTTCCCACGCGTGGATCAGGTCGTCCGGATCGTCGCGAGCTGCACCGACTGCGAGGCGATCTCCATCGAGCGAAACACTGATCCCGAACTGATTCCCTGGAAAGCTGTCGTTCGGGAACAAGTGTGCTTGGTGAGTCCATGTCCCGTTCAATGTTCGGCGATACACATCGACCCCTTCTGCACCGAATGTCCCCATTGTGCGACCAATCGCGATGGTGTCTCCGTTGATCGCAAAGCACCCGATATTGACCGCTGGACCATGGTCGATCGAAGTGTCATACTCCCATTCATTGGATGCGGTATTGTGGACATAGATACGGAGCTGATCGGAGGTCGGGCAGTTGCTAGTCGTGTTCGATTGTGCAACGAAATAGGTAACACCATCACGAGGATCTGTGGCGATGCCGAGGATATTGAGACGCTCGTTCCCGGTGTTGAGATTCGCGTCGAGCGACCGATAATGGGTTGCCGATCCGGTGATTTGTACCTGAGCGGCTGTTGTGGAAGCGAGACTTGAGATCAAAAGACCAAGACCAGCTGCTTTGTGGAACCTGTTTCGATGTTGTCCGAACACTTGCTATCCTCCTGATGCGATATACACCCCTCGCAGAGATACAAGCGTTCCCCGGCGACTCGTCCCGCCAGATCAAATGGAATTGCGATCACTTTTCTGCCGATAATCATTGAGCATCGCTCTCAAACCATGCAGGACCGGATGGAAACCACGCACCACATCACGCATTTCACACACATAGGTGCTGAGGATGGGGCTGTACCCGATGGGTTTTGCTCGCTGTTTCTCTCTGTGTATAGCGATCTTGAGGCTATCGCTCACGGCATGATGAGAGGGGAACGCGCTGGACACACGCTGGGAACCCACGGCTTAATCAATGAATCCTTTACTAGACTCATCAAGTCCTATCAACACTCCAAGAAACTCGATTCGATTACCCCTGACGACCTCAGAGCATTGACCTCGGTCGTCATGCGGCGGGTCCTCGTGGATCACGCACGCAAGCGACACTCACGCAACTCAACCCAGATGCAATACGCGGATCGTGCCCGATCGTGTACTCTCCAGATTGCGGAGGTGGTCATTGATCTCGTAACGCTGGATGAATCACTCGCTGTGCTTGAATCCATCGATCCCCAAAAAGCACGGATTGTCGAGCTCCGTTTCTTCGGTGGTTTCACAATGTCCAAGATTGCGGAGTTCATTGGAAAGCCGCTGCGAACAGTTGAGCGTGATTGGTCGTTTGCTCGTGCTTGGTTGTGCGCCAAACAGACCGATGAATCACAGGATTCGGTGGTTTCAGATGAATGAAGATTCCTTCAAGCAGATCGAGTTGCTCTTTCACGAGTTGAGTGGACTCGATGCAAGTGCTCGCCAGAGTCGGCTTGATGCGCTTGATGAGAGCGATCCTTTCAAGGGTCGATCTCTACGAATCATGTTTGATTCGATGACCAAGAATCCAAACTTTCTTGATGAGTCCACGATTGATTCACTTGCTCCGACGAGCGTGGATATACCGCTCGATGGATCGGTTGTGCTTGGAAACCGGTACACATTGGTTGAACGGATCGGTGTGGGCGGTTCGAGCACGGTTTTCCGAGCCAATGCATCGGAACCTCGTCGGGATGTCGCGGTCAAAATGCTCAGGATCGGTCTCGATTCTCAACACATCCGCGAGCGTTTTATGATCGAATCGGAGTCGCTTGCGTCTCTCACGCATCCACATATTGCTCATGTCTATCAGACTGGATTCTATGAAAGCAATGGAGTCCAAGTGCCTTGGATCGCGATGGAACTCGTCTCCGGATCTCAGACAATCATCGACTACGCGAACTCACATGCTTTGGACGCGAACGCTCGGATCAATCTATTCGTCGAAGTCTGCGAAGCGGTCAGAGCTGCGCATCAAACTGGTATCCTCCATCTCGATCTCAACGCATCAAACATCCTTGTCGATGCTCACGGCTACCCCAAAATCATCGACTTTGGGCTCTGCGGCATCCTCAACTCGTTAAACAGGAAAACGCTGATCCATGTTGGCACACGCATCTCCATGGCACCTGAACAAACGGTCTTTCGATCGGGCGCATTCGATGTACGAACAGACCTCTATGCGCTCGGCCTCTTATTGACAGAGCTGCTGACCGGTACCCAACTCCAACGATTCCAAGGCGTGAGCACTGATCATGCACTGAGGCTGATTGCGATCGGTAAAGCTCGGGAACTCCTCAAAGAGCTCGCGGATATCCCTGAGGAAATAGCGAGCGTAATAGATGGATCGATCTTTGTCGATCCTGACAAACGATACCAAAGTATCGACTCGTTCTTGCTTGCGATCCAACAGGGTGTCGGGGCTGACCTATCACCCCCTACCACTCGTTTGAAGCGTGCGATTCAACTCGCGGGAGTGCTTGCAGCTTTGGTGATCGCAGCGCTGCTGATTCATCAATCTCAACGAACTAATGAAGTCGTTGATACTCAAGCAGAAATGGTTGAACAAGAGATGATCGCTATCCCGCGACAACTCGCGATCGATCTTACCGCTCAGAACCCACGCGGATCTCTCTACTCACATACTCAATCAAGACTTCTCCAGGGGATTGAATCAGCTGTTGAATCAGATCCCACTCAGACAGCCGAAGAACAAGCGGGTATCTATGCCATGCTCGCGGATCAGCATCGCGTCGCGGGTCGCTACGACGAAGCAGTTCAGTATTACCAAAGATCAGCTCAGTTACTCAAAGAACACAACCGCCCTATTGATTACAACTGGGTCATGCTCAATCTGGTTCAGACGCATATCTTCCTCGAAAGCATCGACCAAGCGCAGCACGAGCTCGAACTCCTCAACCGAGAGGTAGAGCTGTCAATCCTGTTCCGCGTTGACCTTAGCCTCGCGGAATCTGCAATCCATTTGGCGATGAATCGGCCTGAGAGTGCCCTACGCCAGGCGAAATACACAGAGGGTCTGATCAACGAACTGAGAGTAGAAGACGAGCGGGTTCGTATCGAACGGCTGTTGGATCTCGCATCGGTATATGAAGCATCCGCCGACTTCCGATCCGCTTCCTCCACTCTTCGGGATGCAAAGACCATCGTGCAACAGATGGAGAACCCATCATCACCTGAGGTTGCCTTGATCGATATCAAAATTGGTATGAATGATGCCCCAGACGCTTTGGATGAATCACTGGATGATCTGATTGAGGAAATGAGCGAATCGGTTGTCAAGCTGATGGAATCGGGGGATGAATTCCATGCTGCATGGGGTCTTCGACAGATCGGAAATGTGCATTTGCGTACCGGCAACTTTGATCTCGCCCAGGTTTGCTTTGCGAAGTCGTATGCACAGATGGTTCGGCTGTTGGGTGACGACCACCATGAAGCGATTCTTTGCCAAGCATACGAGTTGATCGCACAGCATGCAAAGAGTGATGACAGCATGTTTTTGAATGAACAGTTCACCAACACAATCACGAAACTCTCACAAACACTTGGCAAGAATCATTCCATGATCCACTCGCTTCAAAACGACTGGGACAATCTCTATCTCTGGGACACAAACACTTCCCAACCTTAGTGCTCGAAAGTCTTCCCTAGAGAGCCAGCACAGCCAAGAATGCTCCCGGCTTCCTTATGACATGCGAACAATGACGAACTCCTACGAGCAGATCAATAAAGAGCCCCTTGTATTGACAAGGGGCGATGGGCAGTTGATTCCGGGAGCTGTCTTCCTATCGATTCGACTCAATCTCGACGACGGCGTGAAGCGAATACCCCACCCGCGCCCAGTAGTGCGAGGGCGCCTGGTGTTGGAACGGTGTTGCCGTTGATCGAATACATCAGTACATCGCCTCCGTAGATGCCTGACCAGTCATGCCAGGTATTGCCATGGTTGAAGGAGTTGGACCAGGCAGAATCATCAATGGTCCATCCTGCCGAGGATACTTCGGTATCCGATGAAGTCGCATTCCAGCCCATGTAAGAGCCTGTTGTGTTTCGGACACCAAACCAATAGGCCGTGTTTGCATCTAGCGTGATTCCAAGCGTCGACGAGAAGCTCACATTGGCATCCCCTCCCCCATCAGCAATAGTCGGCATCGTATCAAACGATGCGACTACTGAACCAGGTCCTGTGCCATCATCGGTGTAGATAAACGCCTCGAATGTCGCCACTCCATGGCCGGTTCCATTACTGAGGCTTGCGGTTGCACTCAGGACTTCATACAAACTCGACCCGGTAACGAACCGGCTCGAGAAGATGGTTTCATCACCTGTTCCACCGCCGGATATCGTTCCCGAGAAACTTATCCGTTCGTCTAAGTTACTGACCAGAACATCCGCGGATGCGGCTGGCGCGAGTGTGGCGCTGGCGAGTGCTGCGAGGACAATGTTGAACTGTGTTTTCATGGTAAATCACTTTCTCTTTCTCTTGGTAGTGGAGTGGGCCGACAGTTTGGCCCGCTATCCACACTGCGGAAGTGGCGTTCTGTGCGCTCCATGAATTTGACAAGTTTTTATGATTCGATCGGTGTAGCCCAGAATAGCCTTGAGAATCTCCAAATCCCTGTTGATCAATAGACAAAGAGTGCCTCTCCCGAACACTCCAATAAAAAACCCCCTGCTTGTGCAAAGGGAGAAAGAGAGTACTCTCTATAAAACTGTACCGACACTCGCTACGAATCAACGCCGACGGCGACGAGTTGCGATCAGCCCGCCTGTTCCGAGCAATGCGAGTGCACCTGGTGTTGGGACTGGGTTGCCTTCAATCGAGAACTTGAACACATTTCCTCCGTGCGCGGCTGTTCTGTCAAACCAGAGAGAACCGGCACTGCTTGACATTTGTGTAGCATCATCATCGATGGACCATCCAGCTGTTGAGTGGTCGAAGCTGGATCCAGTCGTTTCCCAGCCGAGATAGTTTCCGGCTGTATTGCGGACACCAAACCAGTAGACTGTGTTGGGATCGAGCGTGATCCCAAGCGTGGAAGTGAAGCTCACATTCGCAGTCCCGGCACCATCTGCAAGTGAAGGCGTTGAATCGAAGGTGGCTACTACAGAATCAGGTGATCCAGAGTCATCCGAATACAGAATGCCCTCATAGGTTGCAAACCCATATCCACTGGCGTTTTCGAGTCTTGCTGTAGCTTCAAACACTTCTGTCATGCTCGATCCGGTGACGAACTGTCCAGCGAAGATTGAGAGGTTTCGAGCCCATGGACCAGAAACATTTGGGGTTATCGCGGCCGAAGTTCCGAGATTGCTGACCAGAATATCCGCGGACGCGATGGGTGTGAGTGAAGCGCCTAAAAGGCCTGCGATGACGATCTGTGTACTGAGTTTCATGGTTTCTCTCTTTCAGTTTGTGAAGTTCCGAAATGGGACGACGGCTCGGCCCGTTACCCACTCTGCGGAAACCGCGCATGGTGCGCTCCATGAAATACAAAAAATTTGTAACTGGTCTCTACCGGTGTCAACCGGAGTCTTGTATGGGAAGCATTGCTATCAAAGCTCGCCCGATTCCCATTGATCCGCTACATCTAACATCCCGCGCGCTCGGTAGTGCGAGACCAACCGACCGATGGTTCTCACAGAGAGTGGGTGAGATTCTCCCAGCTGAGCCCGCAGGCTCGCTACGGCTTTAAGGAGCAGTGGTTCAGAATGCTCGTGCTTACCCAGCGCGTCGTAGACTGAGGCCAACTCAAGCTCGAGCCGAGTCACCACCGAATGTCCTTCGGGCATCGATGACCGTGCTGTTTCAACAGCCTGTTCCAGCAAAGCTTCTGCTTGCTGATGCTCGCCCATATCACTGAGCACTGTTCCGATCGCGCTCATGGTCATGAGTGTACCGGGGTGTGCCTCGCCGCGGACGGTCTTGCTCGCTCCCAGTACTTCGGTTAGCAGTTCATAAGCTCGTTCGTACTCATGCTGAGACCGGAGTGTGAGCGCGAGGTCTTGCATCACGAGCATCGTGGCAGGGTTGTTGACGCCCAATGATGATCTCATGCGTGTGTACGCATCTTCGAAGATTGGTTGAGCTTTCTGCATATTCCCGGTTGAGAGATAGAGTACTCCCAGACCACGAGCGCGAATCAGCGTCTGCTCATCCTCAGGGCCGAGTGCTCGTTTTGAACGCTCCAGAACATCAACGAAGAGCCTTTCCACTTCTTCATAGCGTCCCTGTTCGCCGACAGCGATTGCCAGAGCAAACTGAGATTCGAGCGTATCGGGATGATCAATACCGAGTGTCAACCTTCGTCCTTCGAATGCTTCTCGAAGCATGCTCTCAGACTCGGCATACTGCTCTGTCAAGGTCGCCAACTGCCCCAGTTCATGAGTCGCTGAGAGTGTACGCGGATCGGTTTGGCCATACTCTTTTAGTGCCAACTCCTTAGAACGAGTCAGCTGAGTCTCAGCTTTTTGGTATTCGGCCAATCGAGCGTAT
Source organism: Phycisphaerales bacterium (assembly GCA_051252395.1). GTDB lineage: Bacteria > Planctomycetota > Phycisphaerae > Phycisphaerales > UBA1924 > UBA1924. The sequence goes on from JBPOFX010000001.1 coordinate 961,761, forward strand.
GTTTTCCCAAGAGTCATACGCACTGCTGACTCTACTTCGGGGAGTTCATCAAAGCGTGACTCGATTCGTTCTTCGGCAACATCTAGCACATCACGAACACGGATATCACTGCCCAGTTCTTCGGGCGCCGCAGCCGCGAGGAGGTCGTCGTTAAGGAAGGTATTGATTTGCATCGCGATCATCGCTTCGGTCCGCGCACGACTCTCGGCATTGAGCGATCGGATAAGACCTGTCGTTGTGCCGACAAGCGCGAGCAGGATCAGCGCCACGCCCCCAAGTGCCACCTTGTTTCGGAGAGCAAACTTTTGCAGGCGGTATTGTGTGCTGGGAGCGCGAGCCAAAATCGGTTGATCGTCGAGGTGTCGGCGCAGATCGTCACTCAATGCATTCACCGTCGCGTATCGACGGTCCCGCGATTTTTCAAGAGCCTTTATCACAATCCAGTCGAGATCTCCGGACAATGTTGCAACATGCCGGGAAGGACGCTTGGGGTCAATCTCCCGGATAAGTTTGATGATTTCAGCGTGGCTCGAGTTTTTGATTGATTCGGGATCGATCGTCCTACTTTCGGTCAGAATCTCGTAGAGTAATGCACCAAGCGAATAAATATCAGTGCGTGTATCAATATCACTTTCGCCTGCGGCTTGCTCGGGACTCATATACCCGAGTGTCCCGATTGGTTGCCCCTTCTCAGTCAGCGTGAACATGGTTTGTTCGCCATGGATATCCTGTCCGGTTCCCGAGACTGCTCTGGCAATTCCGAAATCGATGACTTTGGGTTGCGGATTCCCATCGGACTCGCCGACAAGCACATTGCTGGGTTTAAGATCTCGGTGGATGATCCCCTTCTGGTGCGCGTGTTCTACAGCATTGCAAACCTGCATAAATAGTCGCAGTCGATCCCGTGTGGACAACGACTTGTCTCGGCAGTACTGGGTGATCGGGACCCCGTCAACAAACTCCATTGCAAAGAACGGTCGTCCAGACGGCAGCGTACCGGCATCAAAGAGCTTCGCGATTGCTGGATGTTCCATGATCGCTAGTGTCAACCGCTCGGATTCAAAGCGAGCGAGAACACGCTTGGAATCCATCCCGAGTTTGACCACCTTGAACGCGACCGTGCGCCGGATCGGATTGATTTGCTCAGCTTGAAAGACTGTTCCAAACCCACCCTCTCCGACGGTCGAGAGCACGCGGAATCGCCCTTCTGATTCGATCTCGTTGATGAGTTGACGATCCCGATCCCCGGCATTGCCAACATGAAACTCATTGCCAAGCGCCGGGATCTCGAGCGGTGTCGAACCTGCGTCATGCACGAGCATGGACTCAACTTTGTGCACCATCTCATCGCTGTCACAACGGGACCGGACAAAATCAGCCTGCTCATTTTCCGGTAGCTTCAGTGCCTCGGTGAATATTTCGGTGATTTTCGCGAATTGTTCAGGGGTCATTGCATGCACCTCTAGGAAAGCTCACTTGCAAGCCAAGCACGAGCGGCACGCCAGTTGCGCGATGCCTGGGTGCGTGAAATATTCTGAACCCCTGCTGCTTCTTGCTCAGTTAGTCCACCAAAGAAACGCAACTCAACGAGCTGTGCCATCCGAGGATCCAGCGCTTCAAGCTTCACTAAAGCATCCTCGAGAGCCAGCAAGTCAACGACAGGATCTTGGTCCGCAAGCATCGCGCCATCAAGGGTAATGCGGCTATTCCCCCCACCTCGCTTGAGGGCAGCACGCCCGCGGGCATGATCGATGAGTACCTGACGCATGACCTTTGATGCAAGACGGAAGAAATGCACGCGTCCTTGCAACTGATCCGTAGGGGAGTTCGCGAGCCGAACAAAGGCCTCGTTGACAAGAGCCGTGGGCTGAAGGGTGTGCCCGGGACGGTCATCTTTCAGATGTGTTGCGGCAAGCTTTCGCAGTTCCCCATACACCTTGGGCATCAATACACGCATAGCCGAATCATTATCGTGCCCAAGCTCGGCGAGGATTTGAGTGATGGTATGTTCTTCCATTCGAATCCAAACTCTCACATCTAGCGATACTGTCAGTCTCGCTCCAGCTACATGAATACTCGTCACACAGGAACTTCATAATACACTCAGTTATAGAACTATTTCGTATGCTCGCCAAGTCTAGTGCTGCATCTGGACAATCGGGATTAGCAAGCAACTCACAATCTTCGATACTCATTGATTTTATATGGTTTCAGCAACTGTAGAGCACACCAGACAGAGCCCAATCCGTGTCATGGCGTGGTATTGAATGCTCACATCAATCCAACCCTGACTAGATCCATGTGGCACAAGAGACTTGATTTTGCTCCGGGGTAGCCGTCGCGGAAAGCCGCTAGGAAGCCCGAAATATCGTAGTAGGAAATGACCATCCCAGTCGGCGGACAGTCTCTCCACTGAGCAGGCTGCTGCACACTACTACCGAGCGATTTGGATCATTCCAATATTCATGAGGCTGACTCACAAGAAACATGGATTCGTGATCAAACTCCATACATGGTAAGTTGCACTCTTTGATAATCGCACAACTTCAGTCTTCCCACTGGCTGATTGGTCAGCGACCACCCTGTATTTGTATCAAGGATTCACGGGCGCATCGCCTTCGGGGGTCACTCCTTGCACAGGATTCATTGGGAGCTGATCCGTATTCGGAGCGGCTGGTGCTCTGAGCCGCAGAGCCATCGCTTGTGCTTGTCGGCTGTAGTCGATGGATTCTCCGAGGATGCGTGTCGCTTCTTGATCGGCGTGGAACCCTCGTGAGTTCTCGCTGCTGATGTAATCTAGCGGAGTGTGTTCAAACATATGGCATTCAGTCTCTCTAGAATCACCTTGATTTTAGCAGAAACCCCGCCCTCCAGGGGTTCAAAAACCCTATCCGCGATCTGGATTGCCTATGAATGCCCCACATTTACCGAAACTGCTGGCATTCGGTCGGTCGGACCAAGACCAGCTCATCGCCCAGCTTCAATACCTCACGATTGAGAATCAAATCCTCCGAGGGAAACTCCCCAGGCGGATCTCGCTGACCCACCGAGGAAGACGGAGACTGATCCGGTTCGGGCGTGCTGTTGGCCCGGCATTGCGTGAGCTCATTTCGATTGTTCAATATAGCACATTCCAGAAGTGGCTTCGTTCAAACACTCACAAGAATCGAAAACTCAAAGCGAAGGCCGGACGGCCACCAACGAAGCTCGAGCTGAAGAAGCTCGTTCTCCAAATGGCCACCACCCCGAGCTGGGGATACACCCGCATTCTCGGCGAACTCCGCAAGCTCGGGATCATGTCGGTCTCGCGATCAACCGTCCGCTCCAAACTGAAGGAGCATGGCATCGAGCCTGCACCGGATCGCACTGAGCCAGTGTGGGACAAGTTTCTCAGACGGCATCCGGCAACACTGTGGTCGTGCGACTTCTTCCACAAGAAAGTACTCACTCCAAGAGGGTTCAAGCGATACACCACGCTTGTATACATGCGTATCAAGAGCAGGAAAGTCATCATCACGAAGTGCACCAAGCACCCCACCAGTGAATGGATGTGCCGTGTTGCAGAATACTTTCCGACGATGGTTAAGCAACTCGGATTCGAGACCCCCACCATTCTTGTGCGTGACAACGATGTGCTCTTCTCGCGGGAGTTTGATGAAATACTTCAACGCGAAGGTGTGAAACCATATCCGCTGCCGATCAAAGCACCATTGATGAATGCACACATCGAGCGATGGATTAAATCACTGAAGACCGAGTGCCTTGACCACTTCATCCCGGTTGGCGGGAAACACCTTGACTACTTGATCTCTGAATATGTCGAGCACTATCACCATGAGCGTCCGCACCAAGGAATTGGGAACAAGCCAATCATGCACAGCGCTCCACCAGCAACTGCTGGTGAAAACAAATGCGACACTCGGCTCGGCGGGCTACTCCGGCACTACCACCGGGCGGCCTGAGTCATTTACATTTCAAAGAGGCTGATTCACGAGAAACACATTTTCGTGATTGATTTCCATGCGATATTCACTGTATACTGCGGCCGCGACTTGAGCACTTTGATTGGCTAACAGCAAACTCTGACCATTGCTCCAAATCAATACTCATCTTCTGTTCATTTGAAACTCGGATAGAGTTTTTGAACCCCTGGCAAATCGCAATCTCTACAAAATTGACGATGATCAGTCATCATTCTCATCGATTAGTTTCTGCCCACTACGCACTACGATCGGCTCGGATAGAATTTTTGCACACCAAGCAAATTGATTGCTTCGAATTCAAAGCGGCAAACCAGCTCTTTTTCATCGATAACTTTGTGCACACAACAATCTATTGCATTGCGCATCCAGATTCATACTGATCTAAGAAGTGACTGATATCAAAAAAGTCTACCACTTCATCACTATTCAAATCCGCTGAGCTTGCTCCCTGGCTAAATGCATTGAGGAAGAGGCTGATATCGAAAAAATCTAGTTGACCGCTCTTATCGAGATCAATCGCACAGGGCTTACAAATTCCATCGGTTGAAATCGTGACGAGCTTGGTTCTATATGGAACCGCAATATAATCATTGTAAACATACAGTCCCTCTGCACTTCCGGTAATCGGATACCGAACTGCCTCGATTGGATTTGCGGGATCCTCTAGATCAAAGATCACAAGATTTACCCCCTCATCATTCCCAGAGAGCGTAGTCCCATACACTAGAGTATTAATGACTTTGTGGATCTCCACAAAGTCAATCGTACTCAGTACCGAGATTTCAACGGGCTTATACGGATCATTAAGACTCAGAACACGCAAGTTATCCGATGATATAACCAGCTCGTCTCCAACAATCTCAACAGATAGCACACGGCTATCGAGAATCGTATCCACCAGTCGCGGAGAGAACGGGTTCTGAAAATCGACAATATCTACCCCATGACCGTGCTGAGCTACATAGAGCGTATCGCCGTACTGCGCTAAACCTACAAAGTAGTCTTCATGTTCAGATGTTGAAACTATTCGAGGATTGGTGGGGTCAGAAATATCATAAATAATGAGCTCAGACTCATTGAATGAGGAAGTTCCTGCAAAGAGATAATCTCCCTGAACAGCAACTAACCCTGCAGTTCGCGCCAGGCTATTTTGGCCAATTAACTCGAAATGTGCAGGATCAGACACATCAAAGACTCTTAGACCTGATGTTAGTTGCACATAAAGCAGCTCACCTGCGGACAGCAGACTAAGAACATATCCCTCAAACTCATACTGCTCCCAGAACGAAATCTGATCTGGTTGCCGGACATCATATGAGATAATCCCACTATTAGCTGTCTCGGCGTAGACAATACCGGCAACTTCTTCTGCGCCCCGAATCGTCGCGAGACTGTCATGCATATCAATGATCGGCGAGCGAAGCTCATCGGTCATGTAGGCTGAAACCACACTTCCATATCTGGTGAGCGCAATATTCTCACCAACTTCGAGCCCCAGCGCACCAGACGGCGCTTTCCCTAGACCGGTCAGGAGTGGATTGGCTGAGTCTTCTACATCGTACTCGAACAAACCGTAATACCGATCCGCAATGTAGAGCGTATCCCCATGCACGATTGCCCCTCGAGCGGATAGGCTTTGATCCTCGAATACAATCTCAGGAGCTAGAGGATTGCGTACATCAAGAGCATACAAATTTGATCTGCCGATGTATATGTAATCGCTGGATTGAACCATGAAGGAAATATTACTTCCAAGCCCGAGTTTGAATTCATCGGCTAACACCAACGGGCTTTCCGGGTTTGAGAAATCTAGGGTATGCAAATATCGGCCACAAGCTACAAATCCGATGTGGCTATTAACAACGACCTTTTCCGGGTTATCCCGTAATAGAACTGTTCCTAACTGGCTGCCGGCATCAGCGCCAAGGCAGCGATATATGAGCAGCTCTGATTCACCTTCGACATACGCGACATCATCGCGAAAACCGAGTATGCGCCCGAGGTAATCGTAGGATTGGACCAGAACTGGATTCATTGGATCTGAAACTTCAAAGACCGAAGTGCCGATCTGCCCAGAAATGATCAGTGTCGTGTCATCTTTGCGCAATACTACCGATTCTGAGCTCATAGGAAGAGTGCCCACAACTTGCGGCGACGATGGATCCGAGTAGTCTAGAATTTGAACATCATGATCATCCATAGCGATGAAAGCAACATCACCAATCATCACCATGCTCCCAATTGATACTCCCGGATCCCAGTTTGAAATCGCGGTTGGATCGTTGCAGTAAATACTCACAGGGTTGTTAGCGAGCGCCTGTGGCGCAAGACAACAGCACATACACAAGAGCAATCTCATACATGAATAGCGTTGCTCTTTCACGGTTGGCACTCCTGCTGATATTGCTGAACGAAAATAGTCACATCAAAGAAATCAAACTGACCGTCAAAGTTCAGATCAGCTTCAGGGGACCGATCCTGTAAATCCCCGATAAAATCAAAGACATCAAAAAAATCACGGACGCCATCACCATTCCGATCTCCAGCGCAACCCACTAGGATATCCATACCTCCATCATGATTGACTTGCAAGAAAGTCCAACCGTTGGAGAGTGTATAACTCGATTGTATCTCACTGAAAAGCCCGATTGGATCACCGCCATCCAAGATTGTCCAACGATCGCCAAACTGAGGCATATAGCTCTCATTAATGCGCAAATCGAGTGTCCCATTGAAGAACACATCTTGCGAGAGTGGACCGCTCAGTACATCGCTTTCTCCGGGACCAGTTATATCGATCTCCAATGTTGCTAATGGTCCAAATTCAATGAGCCCAATTCGTATGAGCCCTGACTCTCCACCTGGCGCGAGTGTCCCGAGAATCGTATGGGGACCTGTGATTACACCTTCACCCTCGATGCGTTGGCCGTGCCCAACGATTGCAGATGTATCTGTGTACATCCGCGCTGGAGGTGTAAGACCAATTTTCCCATTGAGTTCAATGACACCCTCCCCTAGTATCTGCGTCTCGCCCAAGCCTTGCAATAGTCCCCCACTGTTTGTTTCATCTGACCCGAGAATCACCCGGCTATTGTTCTCGAAATGTCCAGAGTACTGAATCTGATGCTCACCAGTTGGAGCCCATAACTCCACATCGCTTACGACATTAATGAGATGGACTTCACTAGAAACTGTGACCCCTGATTCACCTTGTGCATTTCTCAGACGAGTTTGGATTAACCGAAGGCTATTGCCTAACTCCAATGATCCACCTTCTATGAGGAACGAATTGATTGGACCTACTTCTCCACGAAAATGCATAGGCGAATATGGATCATCAGCGATGACATCACCCTCAATGACAAGTGACAAACCAGTCCGACCGCTGAGAACTCCTGAGCCTCGGACTGTAAACCCAGATCCAATCGTGCCAGTACCCTCTGAAACATAGATGCTAGGCGTTACAAAGGATGTTGTATTTGTATGAATTCGGATTGAACCCTCACCGTCCAATCGACCGTCTTGAAATATCAGGGAAGAATCATCAAGGATTTGATGATCACCATTAATAAATGAGGCCCCATGTAAGGTGACCTCAGCCCCCTCATAGAGATCAAGATTGGCATCAATCATACTATTTTCTATCAGCACGCCTGAATCTGGGACGAGCCGGATTTCGCCTCCCTGCTCGGCATAGAGACGAGCGTCGTATATCCGACTTGTTCCAAGTTGGAGTGCTCCTCCACGTGCTACATACTCTCCGCCGTAGTGTTGACCTCTCAGAGTCATCAGCCCACCATCAGCGAGATAGCTACCTTCTAGATATACTCCGCTAAGGGTAAGGCTGTTTAGTTTACTAGTCGCGGAGATAATCGACTCATTCTCTACCAGCCCTTTCATGGTACCATACCCACTGATCTGGATCGTGCTTGGAAGTCGGATCTCGCCGGACAATCGAGTGCCATCACCTCCCAAGACAATTTCGCCAGCTCCGATTAGTTGAGATCCTGGCTCAAATTCAAGATCACCATTATCAAACTCAACCAACATATCAGACTTCAAGACTATTGATCCAAACAGTGTCACATCAGTGTTCCTGCCGTTGATCTCGACGGGAGTGTCACCAACAAAGACTGGATTGACCAGCCGTGCTCTAGTGAGGACAATTGCTCCGCCATTCTCAGAACGGAACTGTGCATTGGAAATAGGTTGTGCTATCACGGTGACTTGACCGGCATCTGCGATGAAGGACCCTCCATTGATTTCACCATCCAGAACAAGCTCCCCACCTGGAGAGGTTCGTGCTGTTGTATTGATTACTACAGTACTGTTCGCATCGCCTCGGATCGTACCTGCTCCGTAGATCAACTGCCCTTTACCAATTGTTAGTGTACTGCCTGCGCGTGCACCAAGCGTGCCTCCTTGACCGATAGGCGATCTCATGTCAATGAGCCCATTCCCGTTGATCTCGATATCATCTTCTGCGTACAGCTTGGCTAACCGAGAGTCATCCGCTTCATTGAGTACGATTTCCCCATCATTTCTGTAATCATTCCTGAGGATCAAGGTTGTCTGTGACCCATTGATGAGCAGACGTTCTGTCGGCATTGTCGGGAACGGATGCTCCATAGTGCTACGAATTTCTAAATCAGTCGCTTCCTCAACTTCAAGTGTATCTGGAAGAAAGCTGACTCCCGAGTTGAGCACAAGCTTTGAGAGAGTTCGCAGTTCAAAATGACCCCCAAGCAAAGAACTCTCCTCTTTGAATTCAATGACTCCTGTCCGTATAGAAACACTTCCATTCTCGGTCTGCGAGAAACGACCATCAAAGATTAATCCTGAGTTCTCAAAGTCAGTTGCGGACACAGATGATGAGTTTAAGAAATCACCTTGAAAGACACCTGACCCCAGCACCGGTTGTCGTAGTTTAGCTATACCCCCGAATGAAACGATCAAGGATTCATACGGATCGTACATCGCTCCTAGTGATACATGACCAGATCCTTCGAGGACTGCGGCATCAAAAAAGGTCAGCTGAGCAACTCCAAACGAACTCTGATCATTCACATGAAAAACCCCATCGTTAGTGAGCATGGAACGAATACGCAGTATCGCATTCGGCGCGAGAGCTACATTGACAATGTTATGTTGAATGTCCAATACACCGACATCAATGACCGAGGAAAGAGTTGCCGTATAATTCCCTCGAATATCAAAGACTGCGATCGCATCTTGTCCATTGGGGACCTGTCCTGTGCTCCAGTTTTTGAAATCCAACCAATTTCCTGATTGATCTATCTGCCAATAGTGTGTGTCATTACCCAAAAGTTCAGATGCCTCGCTACCATTTCCAAGCAGGCAAAATGAACACGCCAATATACCGGCTAGCACTCGACTATTGAACAGGTTGAATGTGTATAACGAAAAATTCAACAGAAACCTTTCTGAGCTGTTCGCATGCCAGCCTTGTTATTCCACTACTAAAAATTCGGACAGCCATATTTCGACACATCTTGAGTAGTGTTAGGGATTCCCGCTTGATTCCATATTTAGCCATTGTAATCCCGAATGCATGAATCAGAAACAGAAATCCATATCATTCGTCTGAATTGTTGCTCATCTCCGTATCAGAGTCTGTTCAAACATATGGCACTCAGTCTCTCTAGAAGCACCTACATTTTAGCAGAAACCCTGCCCTCCAGGGGTTCAATAACCCTATCCGCGCCTTGGATGCCCCATGAATCCCCCACATTTACCGAAACTGTTGGCTTTCGGCCGATCGGACCACGATCAGCTGATTACCCAGCTCCAATACCTCACGATTGAGAATCAAATCCTACGGAGCAAACTCCCCAAGCGGATCTCATTGACCCAACGCGAACGGCGGAGACTGATCCGGTTCGGGAAGGCTGTCGGCCCAGCGTTGCGAGACATCATCTCGATTGTTCAATATAGCACATTCCAGAAGTGGCTCCATTCGAAAGCTCACAGAAAACGCAAAGCCAAAGGCAAGAACGGGCGACCGCCAATAAAGCGAGATCTGAAGAAGCTGGTCCTGCAGATGGCGAGGACTCCCGGCTGGGGATACACCCGGATTCTCGGCGAACTCCGGAAGCTCGGGATCATGTTGGTCTCGCGAACAACGGTTCGATCGATCCTCAAAGAGCACGGCATCGAGCCAGCTCCGGATCGCGCGGAACCAGTCTGGAATCAGTTTCTCAAACGGCATGCGTCAACCCTTTGGTCGTGCGACTTCTTCCACAAGAAAGTGCTCACTCCCAAAGGGATCAAGCGATACACCACCCTTGTATTCATGCACGTAGACAGCAGAAGAGTGATCGCAACGAAATCTACACGGCACCCCACCAACGACTGGATGTGCCGGGTTGCCGAGAGCTTTCCGATGATGGTGAAACAAATCGGTTTACAGCCCCCCACCATTCTTGTACGGGACAACGATGTGCTTTACTCGAGAGAGCTCAACGAAACTCTGATGCGAGAAGGTGTGAAACCATACCCGTTGCCGAATCAAAGCGCCATTGATGAATGCGCACATCGAGCGATGGATCAAATCGCTCAAGGCCGAGTGTTTGGATCACTTCATCCCGGTTGGCGGGAAGCATCTTGACTACCTGATCAGCGAGTATGTCGAGCACTACCACCATGAACGACCGCACCAGGGAATTGGAAACATGCCGATCATGTACAGCAGTCCGCCTGTAACAGATGGCCAGATTCGATGCGACACTCGACTCGGCGGGCTGCTCCGGCATAACCACCGGGCGGCCTGAGTCATTCACATTTCAAAGAGGCTGATTCACACGGAAACCCACATTCGTGATTGATTTCCACACGCCGTTTATAATATACTCTGGCCATGCCTTGAGCAATTTGATTGGTAACCAGCGGGCTCCGCCGATTATTCCAAATCAATGCTCTTCTCCGGTTCATTTTGAAACTCGGATAGAGTTTCTGAACCCCTGGGAAATCGCAATCTCTTCAAAATCGATGTGGATCCATCATCATTCTTATCGAATAGTTTCTGCCCACTACGCCTATGAACGCGAATACAGTAACAAACACTTCGTAAATCGCAAACGCCATGAGCGAGCCAAGCGGATAGCGTTGTACGATCTCCCAGAATGCGGATACCGCGGCGATAGGTGGTGCTACAAGAATGATACCAAGCAGCACCGTAACCAACTTAGATCTAGTTTTTAACACCTCTTTCAGCTCCCTTGGCTTTGTGATCTATTCCTGTTACTTACACTATTGCTGACGTTCGGAGTATACTTGACTTGCCCCCATTGTTCGTACGACATCGGAGTGCATTCAAACATATGGCATTGAGTCTCTCTAGATCGAGCTTGACTTTAGCAGAATCCCCGGCCTCCAGGGGCTCAAAAACCCTATCCGCACCATGAACTGGGGGTGAATGCCGGGCTTTATCTAAAGTACTGGCATTGGTTCTATCAGATGGACCGGGTTGCACGACTGTAGACGAAATGATACAATCGATCGATTCAATAACTAGGGCTACTCCAATATTCTTCAAAATCCCAACTGTCGCATCGACCGTGGGCACAGATAGAGTTTTTGAACCCCTGGCAAATCGCAATCTCTTCAAAATCAGCGACGACCCATCGCCGTTTTCATCGATTTGTTTTTGCCCACTACGATTGGGAATCGACCGATCATCAATAGCAGTCCACCAGCCACAGCAGGCGAGATCAAATGTGACACTCGGCTCGGTGGGTTGCTCCGGCATTACCATCGGGCGGCCTGAGTCATTCACATTTCAAAGAGGCAGATTCACGAAGAAACACGCATTCGTGATTGATTTTGATGCGCTGCTCATTGTATACTGACGCCGCAACTTGAGCATTTTATTTGGCTGGCGGAAAGCTCCGCCCTTTGTTCCAAGTCATTGCTCATCTCAGGTTCATTTGAAACCCAGATAGAGTTTTTGAACCCCTGGCAAATCACACTCTCTTCAAAATCGTCAACGATCAGTCATCATCTTCGTCGATTAGTATTTGCCCACTACGATGGAACGGAATCCCGTTCGATACACACAAAGAGGATGCATGACACCGACGATCCAACTCAACAGACAGTCAGCTCGAGGTGATCCGAGGCTCTTTCGACTCGATATCAACGTCAGAGAACAGGAAAAAGCCGCATGAAGGCCGAACACAACGCCTCAAACATGTCACACAAACTCGCTGGCCCCCTACTAACACACTCCGATTTATCGCCTGCGAGAAACAGCAAGAACTCCAAACAGTGCCATCAATGATGTAGATGCAGGAGATGGAATAACATTCACAGTAAGTCCCTGGCCGGATTCTGCATCAACAAATGATGCGCCATCTGTAAATGTATCCGATGCGAAGTCAAGTGTGAACGAACCCTCGGCAAAGGTATCTGGCACAATCAACGTGAAAGTCAGAATCATTCCTGTACCGAAGTAATCACCGAAAGTATCAGTCAGATTCTCAAATACGACATCGATTTCACCTGGTGCGAACGGGTCTGAGTAAGTATCCTCATCAATAACTCCGCTTTCATTTGGACCAGGGCTGCTGTAATCATCGATTCCACCGGTTGTAAATGGCGTGCTCCATTCATACCAACCAGCAGAATATTCCAGGTTGGATGCACTTGACAGAAGTCGGAATAGAGCAAAATCACTCCGAGTCCCAGCACCATTGAGCATTACAGCACCTGTAAACGAATCGCCCGCATTAATAGTCAATGAGCTTACCTCTTCATCACCTACAAGGCCGACAACACTACCGATGTACCCAGCATTTGCTGTGGAAGCCATCACAAGGACGAGACTAGTTGTAAATCCGTTCATCATAAAGAGCATCCTCTCTGGGCATGTCAAACACAGCCCTACTGATAGAAGATGCCACAAGGTTCTCGGTCGTGCCAATAATTCCTGAGCTTTATTAGCCAGTTTTGACAGAAGTTAGTTGGCCATGAATATTTCGAATCTTTGGAGATACTCCACCATGTCATTTTGATCGATCTGGCCATTTCCATCCAGGTCGGCGGATTCGTCTGCAAGTTCAAATCGCTTCACGAACAAGACAAAGTCGTCTTTAGTGACTTGACCATCACCATTTAGATCAATTGCCGTCCGTTCTGCTATCGACCCAATAAGATCAAGGAACTCTGGCAAAGCTTCCGCAGTCAATAAATCCAATACCGAATCGGTTTCCAGCTGCTGAGCAACTGCTCTGGCAAGTTGAGCGAGCGAAACATCACTGCCGACACCATCGGCTGCAATTAGTGTTGCTGATATCTTGCCAATACGGTCAGCAGTTTCCAAGGCCTGGGCTTGCACCCCATTTTCATCTGCCGTGTAGATAGAAACTTGGAGCAATGCTCCTTCCTGTGCCACTAAATCAGCATTAGGATTCACAAAAGCTGTCGACCGAATCAGAACTATCCCTTCTCGAAGCATCTTGGCTTCCATCGTGTTTAGAAGCTTTGACTGGAATCCAGTAGCAGCAGAGATCGCAACAATCTTCGGCGATAATTGAGTAGCCCTATCCAGAGATTGAGCCAATGCGAGCGTAGTCGTCACAGACCGACCACTGCTATTGAGAGACGCCATGCCACGGATGGCCACCGAAACAAGATCCGTATCTTCGCCATCAACACTGAGTCCGCCGAACACAGCCTGCCCGAACACATCGGCCAGGGTTTCAGGTTCACCCATGGTATTGACACCACCGAATACCGTTTCGCCTTGCAGCATCTCCGCCGAGAGCAACAAGCCATCGTCAAGCATGACCACATCAATCTTACCCTCGGCTGTTTCAACCATTGGCGGTTCGAGCAGCATTGGCGCGGTCAGAGTTGGATCAACTGCCGATCCACTTCGCCCAGCAACTCGATTTGCGAACATGATGAAATCAGGTTCAGCGAATACAACATCTTTTCGTGAAGTGAATCGATTGGCTAGGTTAATAGAATCTTCACCAAATGGACTTGAAATCTCCACAGCCCAAAGCTGAGAAACGGATTCAGTTGCCTCAATCGAGGTAATCGAATCCCCAAGTTCAGCCAAAAGTATCGACTCTTGCTGCTCAGCTGATAGAGATTCGTCAAATCGGATCAAAACCGTACTCTTTGCAATCAAGAACTCATCATTTTCGTCTCGGAGTACTGGTGTAGTGAAGAAGCCTTCAGCTGAGATGCTTCTGCGGAGCAATGCCGCTGCGTCTGATCCATTTGCTTCAACTACCAACCAACCTGAATATCCAAGTGCTGAAATCGAGTGTGAATCAACACCATGATTGATAAGCATCTGCCGTGAAAGTGGTGACTGTTCGGTATGCCCAACAACAAATTTTTCAGGATCAAGACGAATAATGGTACCATCAGCTGCGAATGGAGTGTTGATTCGCTGCCATCTTTGTGACTCGGATGATTTCGCTTCACTATCCTCTCTAATGGAGTTGGCCCCACTCGTAGACAACCCTCTTATGGTTGTTTCTTCTTTGATGACGTTATTCAATTCACGTATATTTTTGGTGATCTTTATGCCAGGTTCACCCAACGGCAACGGACATGGATCTTGAATGGTGCGAACATCGTTTCCATTCAGAGAGCGGACAAAGGACACATCTGCTCCATTCACACGGCCGTCCGCTGTTACATCCGAACGGATTTGATCGTTCAATGCTACATCAATGAATGGGCCGACAACCTGATCACGTATTGCTCGTACGAATGCCACATCAGCACCATTTACACGCCTGTCATTGTTCACGTCACCTCGGATAGCTGTGAGTTGAATCTGTGTGTTCTCGATGAACTCATTTCCACCGGCATCAAGAACACCGTTTATGGAAATACAGTATCTTCCCAAATCCGGCAAAGATGGCGAGAACGCAATAGTTCCGACATCACCAGATCCCGTTACAGCTGTAACGATCGAAACGCCACTCAGATCAATAGGCTCATTGCCGACGTTTAGGCCAGTCACCGAAACGGCTGCCGTGTTGAAGGTTGACTGATCAATAACAGAGCTAAACACAAGTTCTAGCCTTAATATGCCCATCGATCGTGGTTCGGTTGTTGTACCATCCATGTTTACAGGGATGGCTGCATCTCCAGCATTCCCGTGTGACGACACTACACTCCAGCCCTCAATGACATTCGATGTTTCTACTTGAATCATCGTTTGCAATATGACGCCCGCGTTATCTGTTTCGATGGAATAGAGGCCGTCAGGCAAAGCACTGCCGTCAGGGACGGTGTAAGTGCCGCGACCGATCGCATCTGTGAAAATAGTTCCTGCCAAGTTTGTAGGGCCGGATATTGAGATTGGTACTGCCGAGAATGGAACGGAGACAATCTCGAATGTAGGCGTGCGATCGAGGGTTCTGCCGTCACCTATGTCACCTGTGTCACTCTCTATGGCTAAGTTCAAGGTTGGCACTGCCACAACTTGGCTCGGAGCGTTTGCAATGCTCTCGATATTGCCAGCTTTATCGATAGCTTGGCTTCGGAACTTATACACATGCCCAGGCTCGCCGTCGAAGACCGCCGCATTGTCTTGTGTCAATGGAACAAAGACACTTAATGGGCCGTTGTCCACACTTACGAGCAACTGAACACCGAGCAAAC
The DNA here is from genome assembly GCA_051252395.1 of Phycisphaerales bacterium. Classification (GTDB taxonomy): domain Bacteria; phylum Planctomycetota; class Phycisphaerae; order Phycisphaerales; family UBA1924; genus UBA1924. The sequence continues at coordinate 977,393 of JBPOFX010000001.1, forward strand.
CTGAACCAGCTGGATCAATTCCACTGAAGCTTAGCGGAATCTCGGGATTGAGCGTCGCCAATGGCAACAAACTAAGCGTACTGACTGGACGATCTGCATCGATGGTGTTGAAGACAGTATTGGTGAGTATCGGCTCCTCGTTGTCAAAGATAATCTCGGCTTGGAGTTCGATCACATCACCAGTTACAACGCCGGGAGCTGGGCGTAGCGAGAAGTCGATGAAACCCTCACCGGAGCCCGTATCGGGGTTGTTCGGCGGCAGGAAGCCGTCGAAGGGATCTAAAGGCGGCTCACCAGTGGACTCGTCGATCGCCTGAAGGACCCAGAATGCGACCGACGGATCGGTAGATAGGTTTACGCCACCAAATACATCGACACGGAGAGGCGTGCCTTGAGGGCTGTTAGAATTGACCGCATCCTGAAACGTTATTCGGTTGTCAGGAGCATCTAAGACTAAATCACCGAAACCGATATTGGAAACGCGGAATGCACCTGCAGATACTCCCGCTGGAAGCGGTATTTGAACACGTACAGTCGTAGCAGGTGAAGATGCACTCGGCAAATTTTCGAAAAGAGCACGAAATTCCATGCTATTCCGAGCATTGACATATTGCATTAAACCACTCCCATCAGGGCCAATTAGTTCGTTTGGATCTGTAGGCCTTACAGGCTCGCGGCAAGGAAAATTCCATGGCCTACTCAGGGTATAAAGAGCCAGTCCGCAATCATCGGGTCGTATCCTATCTTCTGGTGGCTTGCAAGTAATAACGACATCCGGACATCCGTCAGGAGGGTTGTCAACATCGACTAATCGGATTGTGCAATTGGGGCTTGTTGCACAAGGATCAGGCTCGAAACAATCAACGCCAGTTGGAGGCGTGCCTGGTCCAGAACACAAATCTTCGCACCTCAAGTTTCTTTCACGATAACCTTCAAGAAAATAACTACCAGCTTGGCTGCATACTTCGCTACAGAAGATAGCCGTAGCAGTCGCGAAGAATACGCCTCGATAAGGGTTAAGTCCGTAACGAGCACCAACCCTTGCTGCTAACTCAAGACATTCTCGACCTGGTCTATCGCAGACATTTTGAGTTGTAGCTTCAATTATAAACTCATCAACAATATCACAAAACTGATCAGGAGATGGGACACCGCCTGACTGAAACTGCTGCTCACGTGACAACTGACCAAAGCCGAGAATCGGGAAGCGCGTAACGCTAAGATTTTGTCGCAAGCTTTGTTGCCAATCAGCAATAAAGAGCGGCCGAAAATCTATCATAAGTTGTTCAAAATCCGCATCGGACCAAAGAGCCAAATCAGAATCTGTTGCTCGGAGTTCTGCCATAAAATCATCATAGTAAATGCCAAAATAACGTTCCGCAAGATAATCTTCATCTTCAGCAGTTGCGCCCGCAAACAACGTTAATACACCAGTTGGAGTATTCGCTATATTTATTGTGTAGTCGAACTCCATTCTTCCACCCGCGTCAAGTCCGTTAACAAGTGGTTTCGCGCCAATTAATTGGAGCCTCGAGTCATAGTTAAATGGAATAACTGTAGCGTTTCTTTCCAGAGATCCAGACTGAACAACATCTGGGGTCACAAATAATGATAAGCGGGTAGCAAGAGTATTGATATTTCCAGTGTTAGTCACTACGAGTTTGCCGGAGAGTGTGTCGCCGGGCCTGAATGGCCTGCTTCCGGTCACTTCAAATAGCAAGTCGGGAGAAATTACAGGTGATATTACAAACGGTAACGAGTGTATTTTTGTTTTGTTTTCGTTTGAATTTGTAACGATTCTAAATATTTCCCCTTCGCGATTCACAAGATCAAAATCTGCGCGAATACTTGTTGCATTTATAGCGACCCAGCGAAGTGGTAATATTTCTGAACCGTCAATCTCTGATATCAATGACAAATCTGAAGCGTCTGTTAAGCGGGCTCCGTCTATTATAATTGTTACAACATCAGCACCTGGGCGAGCAGGATAGAAATCAGTAATCTGAAAAGGAAGCGCATCAGCCACTAATGATCCCGTCGACAACACTGTGGCTCCGAATGTACGAGCGAGAACAAAATATGTCCCCTCCATAGTCGCTGGAATGGTTGCAAATTGCGTAGAAAACGACGGAGAATCAAATAACGCATCAAAGTCACCAATAGTCGGCACTCGCTCGAACGCTACATAAAGCTCTGTGAACGCGTTCGGATCGTCGTGCGTGTACGTGAACCGCAGTGTCTCGCCCGCCTGTACATCGACCTGGAAGTAGCGTTCGACGCCTGACGGGAAGTCCCCCGTGAACGGCACGCCGAGCGTCAGCGGAGTGGCTTCGACGCTAACCGTATCGATCGAGTTGCCGTCGTTGTTCAGGTCGTTGGTCTCTGGAATAAGGTTACGCGAGTCAGAGCGGACGATAACGAAGTATTCGCCGGGTCTGACGCCGGGGACCGGAGCTGTGATTGAACCCGTGACGCTCATGCCAGGATCTAGCGGTGAGGCAGTCGAAGTCGTCACGCGGCCAACAAAGGCATCGTCGATATCCCAATACTCGTCTTCGGAGAGGAAGACCGAGTCTTCCCACGAACCGGTGACCGGCGAGGCGGCATCTTCAGCGTTGGCAACCTCCCAAGTGAAGGTGGCTTGCTCGCCGAGCATCGCCATAGATGGCGGCGAGACGCTTGCGACGATGAGATCAGCCGGATCAGGAATGGCCACATCGATGAGTGAAGAACTGGAGACAACATTGTCGTCCTCGCGACCGTCCTCGTTGACACGGAATCCATTGTCGATTTGAGCCAGCACAAAGTATGGTCCGGCGATACCAGTAGGAATACGGAAGCTCGTCGATTGCTCGTAGGACTCCCCCACTGCAAGTGAACCGGAACGGGCGAGCGAACCGATGCGTATGTCATTGCCGCCAAGGAACTGATCACGAGAAAGCCAGACAGCATCAGACCAACTTGATTGACGGGGAGGACCCTCACCATCGTTTCGTGCCGACCATGAAACTTCAAGAAGTTGGCCAGTCGAGATCTCAGGTTGTGTTGTAACTGCAAGTGCAACAAGATTTGGGACTGCGAACCGTTCGATACTAATCGGTTCTGTAGAAGCGATTACATTGTCGCTTGTTCGTTCATTTTCAAACACGACGCCTTCGGTATCGACTTGAACGATGAGGTAATAGTCGCCAGGAATAAGAGAATCTGATAGTGTGGAATTGATAGATCCAGAATAGTTGCTCCCAGATTCAAGTGCACCAAATCTCGTTCTGGAACCGAGCGTGATGTCATCCTCGCTGAGTAACTCGTCAGAGGATAGGTACACACGATCGGTCCACTGTGTTGCAATACTGGGCCCGTCACCATCATTGCTGACGGACCATGATACTGTAATCGTGTCACCCGTCCGAGCCTGTGATGGTGCGTTAGGAGGCGATGCTACCAAGTTGGCGATGTCAGGATCACCATCTTTATCTGCATCGGGAAGTGTGACGGCAAAGAGCGTAGAAACTGATTCATTGTTGTCTTCGCTTTGTTCGTATACGCGTCCAAGAGAGTCAGTCCTGACGCGAGCCATGTAGTTGCCTTGAGCTGAAATTGGCAGCATGACGGATGCAGATCCGCTATATGAGCCGCCAGAATCGAGTACGCTTTCTCTGGATGATGTCGCCGTCGCGATGATGGAATCCGGGAATCCCTCCTGCACAATCTCAATGGAATCGATCCAAGTTGATTGTGGAGTTTCGGCAGAACCGTTGTTTGAAACTACCCATGTAACCTGATGAGGTTGGCCTGAAATACCTGCGTTGGGATTGGCCACATCTGAAACCACGAGATCTGCAGCGACATCGCTGATTTCGATTTGAACGATCGAAATATTCGCCTCAGTGTCACCAGGCCCTTCAAATACCGTGTCTCCACGGTCAGCCACAAGGATCAAGTAATACAACCCTGCATCAACAAGTGGCAGTTCTATTGTGGGCTGACGTGTGTAGTCTTCACTCGCCTGGAGAATTCCGCTTCTATCGATACTGACCAGAGTCTGGTCTGTGTCATCAAGCACAGGGTCAGTTGAGAACACAATGGCATCGAACCATGAATCAACAGGTGTAACTACATCACCCTCATTTTTGATATTCCAAGATAAATCAACACTGTGACCTGGAGGGAATGGCTCCCCAGTGGAAACTGATAAGAAGGGTAGCAGATCTGCATATCGCTCCTCAACTATGAGATCCACTGCTGCTTGCATGACGTTGTTCTCTTCGCCAGTAGCGCCCTCGAATAGCAAGTCCGTGTCATCGATTCTGACGAAAATGCTGTACTGTCCAGCAGATAGTTCATTGGCTAATCGTGCTGAGACCGTTTGTGAGTATGGCTCTATCTCTGGAAGACCAGCCGATTGATTTACTGTTGCAATGCGTGTGTCAGTATTGGGACTAAACACATCATCAGTCGAAAGGTAGATAGCATCGACCCAGAATAGACCACTCTGGGGAGGGGCACCAAAGTTTGCAGCTTCGTATGTAAGTTCAATCACATGTCCGGGGAGCCCAATCCCTGAGAATGAAATTTCGGTTGCCACGAGATCGACGGGCGGTGTTTGAGATATTGATACCGTGGCCGTACTGACACCGATATTGTTACCCTCGAAGCCGAACTCGCTGACTACGTCATTCGAGTCGGCTTCAACCTTGATAAAGAAATCGCCGCTGATGATCGTCGGCAATGTGGCATTCTGAGTCATTGTGAATGATGCACCTGGTACTAGTGGCACTCCTTGACCAGAAGCCACGGCACCAATTTCTATATCCCCGGGCGTAATACTCTGTGTCTGATTTTCTGATAGATAGAACCGCGCAAACCAGTTTGCTGCATCCGTAGGGCCACCAGTGCCAGGTAAATCAGTACTGTTAATCTCTGTCCACGTGACAGAGATAGGCTCACCAGAAAATGCGATTGGTGGGCCTGAAACTGACACAACCATCAAATCGGGCTGAGGTTCAAGATCGATAGAGAATGGTCCTGCGGCTAAGGTATTATTGGATTCGTTGCTCTCAACAATCTGGTTCGCTCTGTCAGCCCGTGCGATAACCCAATACTGTCCAGCTTGATCTGATGGCAGTTGGAACTGAATACGTTGTCGGTAGCTTTCTCCCTGAGGCAGAAACAGCGGGTTGGTCATAATTCCTAGGCGTGTGTCCCCTGCATCAAGTGTTTCATCTAACGACAAGAATAGTTCGTCAGACCAAACTGGAACAGTCGTTGGACCAGTACCATCATTGAGTACATCGAATGTGGCCTCAGTCTGTGAACCAGAGAGAACGCCGTTGGCAGGAGGCATAATGGATAGGATGACAAGGTCGGGGATAGGTGACGGAACAAGTTCTATGGGTGTTTCTGCAAAATTATTGATTTCACCTCCAAGTTCAACAACCGAGTTCATGTCATCCAGCGCCAAGATTAACTGCTTATTACCTGTCACATTTGGGATCGAGAGTGCGACTGTTTGTGTGTAGGTACCATCGGAGGCAAGATCAGCGGTGAAAGTCAGCTCTTCAAGGAGTATATCTCCAGGACCAACGACACCATCATCCGAAAGATACACACGGTCAATCCATGCACCTTGTGCTGTCGCCCCTCCGTCATTTCGCGCAGTCCACTGGACCTGAATGTCAGAGCCAGAGATCGCAGACGATGGAGCACTAAACTCTACTACCACCAAGTCAGCAGTCCGAACTTCTACATCCACATCCGCAATGGCGATGTTGTTATTCTCACCCGCAAATTCATTTTGCGAGTTATCCGCATCCGTCGCGACTACAAATCGACGGGTTCCAGCGAAACTTGCGGGTATAGTTACAGTTAGTGTTTCTGTGTACGACTGCTTAGGATTAAGCGATTCAGATAGCTCGAAGCGGCCAATTTCTGTGTCGTTACCGATAGCCGCATCTAGTGAGATTCTGATCGAATCTGACCAACTTCCAACTGTCGGACTATTCCCTTGATTTTGAACTGTCCATGTGATGTCTGCCGTGCCACCGGCCGCCACTACAACTGGTCCTGAAACCTGTGTGATCACTAAGTCCGGAGTCTCAGCCTCGGTAAGCGCGATCGCTATTGGAGCTGAAGTATTGTTCCCCTCGTCGATCTCGATCACACCCGCTTCACTATCAAGATCAACGAATACGAAGTAGTCCCCTGGAGCAATGCTGTTATCCTGAGGTGGCAACAGATCAAGCGATCGTACGGCCTGGGCTCCCTGCTGAATGTCTTCAATCGAGTCCTCTGTGCCCAAGAGCAAATCAGTACCCGGACTAAAAACTGAATCGGATGAGAGATACACTCGCTCGACCCATGGTCCAAGCGCAACAGCACTCCCTTGGTTCTCGACAACCCATGAAACACTGATTGGCTCAAGAAGTGATTGGCTGCTTTGTCCTACTCCTGCAGATGCGAGGAATAAGTCCGGTCCTGTTGGCTCAAAGGGTTCCGCACGGACGTTGTTGTCTTCACGGCTTTCGTTTACGACATCAGTGGCATCCGTTTGAATGATCATAAATGCAGATTTCGCGGCAGAAGCAGGAACTATGAATGAAATACCACGGGTAATTTGCTGGCCGGGTGTGAGCGAACCTGAGAACTGCAGAGTGTTAAAGATCAGATCGTCTTCGTTTCCAAGAATCTCATCTGCGGAAAATACGATTTCATCCATCCAAGGTCCATCAGCAACTTTGGTACCTGCATTCTCAAGAGTCCAAGAGAGTTGAATCTCATCACCGATCTGAACACCTGATGGGATAACAATGTCGGCAATCGTGAGATCTGGAGAAATTGGCTGTGTAGCAAACACATTATTACTCTCCCCCTCGGGCGAGACGTTCTCATCGATGTTGTCGTTGGGGTCAGCCACCAGCACCAAGAAATAATCGCCGTCAGGCACGTCACTCGGCACCGTAAAGTTAAAGGTCTCGCTCTCAATCGCACCAGGCTGCTGCGTACTTGTATAGTTGACATCATTCATCAGCCGACGCTCATTGGTCTCGCCGTTGCCACCAGTCGAATCCTCCGAGAGCCACAAACTGAAACGCACATCGTTGATCGCCCCCGGACCGTTGTTGCGATGCGTCCATCCGATCGACGCCTGATTCCCAGGTGTCAGCAAGTCCTCAGCAGTAAAGACAGTAATCTCGACATCACCACCACGCACTGCCGTTGGCACATCATCAATCCCGAGATTGTTCTCCTCGCCACCGGTGTCACCCTCCACCACCGCATTAAACTGATCCAAGTCCACCACCAAACGCCAATCGCCATTGATGTTGTACGGCCACGTAAAGAAATTCTGCGTGAGCACCCACTCGTAGGTACCACCGGGAGCAACCGGCGCAGAGCGATCCAGACTCCTGAGCAGGATGTCGTCATCATTGCCAGCAATCTCGTCACGGCTCAAATAGAAACGATCTCGCCACGTCGTACTCGGCACCGCAGTCGTACCACCCACGTTCTCAACAATGATCCGCACCTCCTCGCCAGCACCCAAGTTGACACCGCTCAGCACCTCAGATGGACCCTCAATCGACACCACCACCAAATCAGGGAAGACATTCGAGTCAATCGCCAAGGCGTTCGTAAACACATTATTACTCTCCCCCTCGGGCGAGACGTTCTCATCGATGTTGTCGTTGGGGTCAGCCACCAGCACCAAGAAATAATCGCCGTCAGGCACGTCACTCGGCACCGTAAAGTTAAAGGTCTCGCTCTCAATCGCACCAGGCTGCTGCGTACTTGTATAGTTGACATCATTCATCAGCCGACGCTCATTGGTCTCGCCGTTGCCACCAGTCGAATCCTCCGAGAGCCACAAACTGAAACGCACATCGTTGATCGCCCCCGGACCGTTGTTGCGATGCGTCCATCCGATCGACGCCTGATTCCCAGGTGTCAGCAAGTCCTCAGCAGTAAAGACAGTAATCTCGACATCACCACCACGCACTGCCGTTGGCACATCATCAATCCCGAGATTGTTCTCCTCGCCACCGGTGTCACCCTCCACCACCGCATTAAACTGATCCAAGTCCACCACCAAACGCCAATCGCCATTGATGTTGTACGGCCACGTAAAGAAATTCTGCGTGAGCACCCACTCGTAGGTACCACCGGGAGCAACCGGCGCAGAGCGATCCAGACTCCTGAGCAGGATGTCGTCATCATTGCCAGCAATCTCGTCACGGCTCAAATAGAAACGATCTCGCCACGTCGTACTCGGCACCGCAGTCGTACCACCCACGTTCTCAACAATGATCCGCACCTCCTCGCCAGCACCCAAGTTGACACCGCTCAGCACCTCAGATGGACCCTCAATCGACACCACCACCAAATCAGGGAACGTGCCTTCAATGACGGTTGGACTTGTAGCTGCAGTTGTGTTGTTATCCTCGTTGACACCCTCTCCGATTTGCATTCCGGAGTCTGTCTCGATGATAAAATACCAGTCACCGAACACGCCATTCGGGATTTCGATTGAATGTGTTTGAACATAGGACTCGCCGGGCCCAAGAATCTGTAACCGAGGTTGTGCACCTATGAACTCATCCGGACTTTGGACTTGATCAAGCGACAGGAAGATACTGTCCGACCAGTTGCCGGTCGCTGCAGTGTCACCCTGATTGGTGACCGTCCAACTGATTTCAACAATACCACCTTCAACTCCCGTAGGCGGAGGCGTGAATGAGGAGACCACCAAGTCAGGTTGTGCCAGTGCCGGAGTTGCCGAAAAAATAATCCCCAAGACCGCGATTGCAACCGAAGTAAATGGACCACTAGAAGCACGAATTGGACGTAAGACATTGCTTTGAAACATTTTATCTCCACATAAATATCATCCGACATGCCATTTCATTAGCCATAAAGACCATTAACATGGCTTTCTCGCCAGATGTATCCCTACAGCAACCCAGACCTAATCCAATATACTTATCAGACGGTGAAAATTACAAGTACAATCCGGCAGTTTGATCAAAAGCTCTGGCAAAATTTTTTTAAATACTGCGCTGTACACGATCTCATTTATTTGACGCACAGGAATGGCAGGTCCCCTATGAAGCGGTTACGTAAAGCTGAAGTACACGGAACACATCACCATGTGAGTGTCACAATCTCTTGGCCCCCCGCTGCCATACAAACTCGCTGGACCCCTAGTGCCTGACAGCCGTGTCGCCTCAAACAAACCCCGCAGAGCCAGCCTATCAGCCATAGTTGTTTGACAGGAGCCCCTGAAAGAGGGACCTTGCCATCTTGGCATCACTAACAGCGTCTCGGACATCTACCCGCGTCAGGTCTAACACCCGTAGCTTGCCACCCTCTTCAGCTATCGCTTCAATGCGGCGAAAACATTGCCCATGAGTTTCAGCGTAGCGAGCTAGTCCCTTTAGCTTGGGCAGGGCATCGGCAAGATGGGTGCCGTGCGGATCGACAATGTCTGCGACGATCTCTCCCTTCACTTCCGCAAAGAAAATAAAGTCCGGCCTAACGATCCGAGTATCGTCATCTTCCACGTATGCGATGCCAAGAGAGTCCTGGCTCGGGCGATCAGGGTTCCGGTACCAGAATCTGAAGCCCTTACGCTTGCACTCGGATTCCAAGACTGATTGCTCCCAACCGAGCAACTCGGCAGGGTACAAATCTTGTTCATCGCAAAGGAGATGCCTCTCGTGAGTGGCGATCGCCGTTTCGGTACCGTCCTTCTCACGCACCTTTGTTGGCTCAAAACGGGAGGTTGGTCGAGCAAGATCCACGTCTTGCGGGTCGGTGCTGAGGGCAATGATCTGCCGGTAGGCCTCCTGTCTGTCGTGCGGGAGAGCCTTGATGCGGTCGCGGTACTTGTCGAACCACGAGTCAGAGATCGCCTTCGCTTCGGCGTCGAAGATGACCTGCAGGTTTTCCATGAGGTGAAGTGCAGCGACATCTTCGCGAGCCTCGATCAGAGCGTCGTCAATGTCCTCTTCGGCCTCAGGCTTCCGCCTGGCTCTCTCCATCGTGTAGGTCCGAGCGATGTCCGGGCTGATGATTCGAGCCGTGCGTCGGTACGCATCGACAACGACTGCTTCGTCAGCGTCGGCTTGGAAGAACTCGTCTTGAAGCATGCCGGTCTTCATGTGAGCGATGATCGTGCGACCATCGACAGTCATGACGGCGGCACGCTTGACAGTGAACGCCTTCTCGTTCTTTGCGATGAAGCCGTCGAGTACCTTGTGCATCGCCGCATGGGCTTTGCCGCCCGCGCCGGCCAGAAGCCCATCCGATGCCAGTTCGGAGTGTGTTCAAACATATGGCATCCAGTCTCTCTTGAATCAGCTAGATTCTAGCAGAATCCCCGCCCTCCAGGGGTTCAAAAACCCTATCCGCGCCTTGGATTGACCATGAATGCCCCACATTTACCGAAACTGTTGGCTTTCGGCCGATCAGACCACGATCAGCTGATTGCCCAGCTCCAATACCTCTCAATTGAAAATCGGATCCTCCGGGGCAAACTCCCCAATCGTGTTTCATTGACCAAACGCGAGCGGCGGAGACTCATCCGGTTCGGGAAGGCTGTCGGCCCAGCATTGCGCGACATCATCTCCATTGTTCAATATAGCACATTCCAGAAGTGGCTCCGTTTGAAAGTTCACAGAAAACGCAAAACCAAAGGCAAGACTGGACGACCGCCAACCAAGCGGGAACTGAAGAAGCTCGTACTCCAAATGGCGAGGACTCCTGGCTGGGGATACACACGAATCCTTGGTGAACTCCGCAAGCTCGGGATCATGTCGGTCTCACGATCAACCGTCCGCTCCATACTGAAGGAGCATGGCATCGAGCCTGCCCCAGATCGCATGGAACCGGTGTGGGATAAGTTTCTCAAACGGCATGCAGCAACATTGTGGTCGTGTGATTTCTTCACCAAGAAAGTGCTCACACCGAGCGGGATCAAGCGATACACCACACTTGTATTCATGCATGTAGAGAGCCGAAAGGTGCTGGTCACGAAAACCACTCAACACCCCACCAGCGATTGGATGTGTCGGGTTGCTGAGTGCTTCCCGATGATGGTGAAAGAACTTGGCCTACAGCCTCCCACCATCCTTGTGAGAGACAACGATGTGCTTTACTCGAGAGAGTTTAATGAAGTCCTACTTCGAGAAGGAGTGAAGCCATATCCGCTACCGATCAAAGCACCGCTGATGAACGCACACATCGAACGATGGATCAAGTCATTGAAGACCGAGTGCCTCGATCACTTCATCCCCGTTGGCGGGAAACATCTCGACTACCTGATCAGCGAGTACGTCGAGCACTACCACTACGAGCGCCCACATCAGGGGATTGGGAATCGACCGATCATGAATAGCAGTCCACCAGCCAGAGCAGGCGAGATCGAATGTGACACTCGGCTCGGTGGGCTGCTCCGGCATTACCACCGGGCGGCCTGAATCATTTACATTTCAAAGAGGCTGATTCATGAGGAAACACGCATTCGTGATTGATTTCCACGCGCTGTTTATTGTATACTCGGACCGTGCCTTCAGCATTATATTTGACTAGCAGCAAACTCCGCCCATTGTTCCAAGTCATTGCTCGTGGCCGGTTCATTTTAAAACTTGGATAGAGTTTCTGAACACCTGGGAAATCACAATCTCTTCAAAATCGACGACGATCAATCATCATTGTTGCCGGATAGTTTCTGCCCACTACGCCGCCGATTGTTCCAAATCAATGCTCTTCTCCGGTTCATTTGAATCTCGGATAGAGTTTCTGAACCCCTGGGAAATCGCAATCTCTTCAAAGTCAATGACGATCAGTGTTCATTCGCATCGATTAGTTTCTGCCCACTACGGTAGGCCAACGGTTAATCATCAATTTCCACAGGATAGTTTCCATCAAGCCTTTCTGACAATTCTATTCTCATAGCATTCGTTTCAGAGATCATCTTGGCGCATGAAACATGAATCTCATAATCCAAAGCATCGGCATTGTTGTACGCAACCACCATCTCATCATACATCTGATCCGCCTTTGAATAATATTCCAACTGGCCGCCTGATGCTAAATGAATCGAGTAATATATGTTATTTGCATAAAGAATAAGTTTCTTTTCTTTTTCTGGAAGCCTCTCGTACCTTAAATTAGATGGCAAATCACCTAAGCCTAATGTAGATACAGCTGGCAGCTCATCTTGGAATGCAGTATTGATAATTCTTCGTAGATAATCCTCGAAGTATAAAGCCCCTTGCTTCCAGTCGTATTCTATCGGCGGGCTAGACGCTACTTCATGTGCAGCTTCGGCCAGAACGCTGCCAATATCTTCTTGATCTAAGGCGGTATTTAAAAGATAAATAATTTTTTGCTGGATTCGCGCGGACACAATCATAGGAATAATGCCTGGCATCTCCAATGCATATGAAGAAGATCTTTGCATATTTTTCAATTGCTGATTCAACAAGACCCAATCGTGTGCAGCAATGGCTTGCAATGAAATATCCACGAAAACACTATTCAACAAAGTCAGGACATCTATTGATAGCGGAGCTGTATGCAATAGTGGAATATTCAAATCATTGTAAGAATCATCGAAATCGATTTTTTCTGCCCTGCACTGCGCCCATGCGTAAACATAATTAGGATCCGAGTACGAATCATGTGGCAGAATTGGATATAGATTTTGACTCAGACTAGCCGATTCATATATCTGTTCGATTTTGTGTGCAAATTCCTTGATACGGACAGACTGTTCTTCGGATCTATTCGCAATTTCTTGCAATGACCCATTTGCAATGATATAACTATCAATTGAACTGTATTCGCACAGCCACAAACTAACTAGCTTACTCCACGCCCCGGAAGAACCTTTTCCTATTTTATCTTCATTGCGATTATTGAATTGCTGAACCGGGTCCCACTCGCCCAACTCAGTCCACGCCTCGAACACAGAGTCGCCATCAGGACCATAATCAACGAGACGAATCTCTACGTCAGCCGCCAGCTTATTAATGCCGCCAAGTTCCATTTGGCTATACGCTACAATGCTTGCCAATAAAATTGCGACCAGAACAAGTATTAACAATACCAGTTTAGTATTCATCTAGCACCTACTTATAATTCTAATGCGTTAAGGATTAACTTGGTCTCTAGCGATATCAGGCGTTGGCCATGGCGGCTCAGTCACCGCATCAACGGCCCCTTCTACAATATATTCTATCACTTCTCCGCAGTCGTTTAATTTAGGTATCAGCTTGATCACATCGCCGGCACCGCCAGTTACCGTGTCAATTATAACATCTTTAGCCGCGTTCGACCCTTCTTCTTCGGCCTTATCTAGAAATTCGTCATCGGCCTCGTGTTTTTCTACGATAGTATCATCAACAACTACTCCGCCAAATGAGTATGGATTATATGTATTATGATCCACACCATAGACTCGCCTCGGTTTTCCTTTTACAAGGTTGCCCTTGCCATCTTTTGTATATTTGGATCTATGCCATATTCCGTCAATTTTATAGTAAGTAGTATCGGAAGGGGGCGATCTATAGTTTATCGTTTCCCCTGTATCTGGATTGGTATATGTCCATTTTTTTTCCAAGCCAAATGGATCAATAAAACTATAAGGTTGTGACCCGACATACACGTACATACTCATCGAGTCGATATATCCAAGCGGATCTCTCTGCCTAAACCTCCCAGTCTCCGGGTCCATCACACGATACCGGTAATCATACAACCCCGTCCCCATGATCAATGAACGCCCGGTATACAGGTGCGCCGCACCGATACTCGATGCCGACCGCTCCTCACCCGTATCAGGATTGAAGATCACTGGCTTGCCATAATCGCCGTACTCGTAGCGTTCCTTTACTGCGCCCAGATCATCCGTCACGGAAGTCAACGAGTTCAGGTCATCACGATGCGACCAGTAATCCTCGGGAGCAGTCGTATCCTCAACACGATACGCGACCTCATCGTCAATCCCAAGACCATACACATGCGTGAGCAACACCTTCTCGGATGAGGTTGCCGTCTCCAGCTGGATCTTCTCAATCACTTCCCATAGCGAGGCGCAGCCGTAGACGAACTGATAGGTTATAGCATCAGTTGACTCACCAATTTTTTCTAGTGATCGTCTCGCAAACGGATCATATGTATTTTCTAAGCTGACAAGTGTAAGCGATCCATTCTTAAGCTCGACTCCGACTAACTGATTTCTGAAATCGTATGTAAAGTATTGGTGATCCAGTTTCACGCCTGATGTAAATTCTGCCATGAAAGTACTGATATCAAAGAAGTCAACAACTCCGTCATCATTCACATCAGCAGACAGATCACCGTCCCCATATGCTATCAGGAACTGGCTCTGATCAAAGAAATCAATCTCGTAATCACCTGTATAATCTGAAACATTGTGCTCTGCCCGGAAAGTCAGATTCCCATTCGCATCATACGTATTGATCCAGCTCCCACCATTCTCATGGGCTGTATAAGTATACTGATTATTCTTGACGTGATCAGGGTCATCAACAGATGTGTTCTTGTAGTCTCCAATCGGTGCCCCTGCGCCTTCGAATCCCGTCACCGAGAATCGATTGTGAACACCATCAAGGGCATAATCCGTAACTCCAGCATTCGTTGGGGCGGTGTAATCAGTGCCGACTTCAGGGAAATCAACATCCGTTGAAACCAAGCGGTTTGAAGAATCGTAGCTAAAGGCTCGCTCGCGACGGTTCTTCATGCCGGAGCCGACATCGTTGTAGCTCGTCCGATTCTGACTCTTATCCCATGTAAAAGCGAAGTCATCCAGTGTGCTTGCCCCCTTGGTCGTGGTGATACCAACGACTCGGCCAAATCCATGGTCTCCGGTAATCCCTGAGAATGACTCGTATCCATCATATGAGTAGTTTGTCTCGGTCCCATTCCCATGCACACGGCGCTGAAGACGATTCCCGATGTACTTGAACTCAGTGATAGACGGGTTCAACATCGCAGGATCTGAGATGCTTGCCAGCCTGTTGAGCTTGTCAAATGTACGATCAATGGTCCGACCGCTCGGATAGACGATCTGATTCATGTTGTTCGCATCATCATGAGAGTATTCGATGACACGATCATAAATACCCTGGAATCCACCGTCAGCATCTGCATTCTGAATCTCACGAACAATGTTTGATCTGGAATCATACTGCCGGGTTATCTCGGCGAAATCATTGGATGCACTACGCAACCGCCCCAACCCATCGTATGTGTAGCTTTCGAACGTCGATCCAGCCACAACTGTTCCACTCATGGAGCGCGAGACCAATCGATTGTTGCGGTCATAAATATTAGTAATAACAACATCTCGTGCATCCGTGTATGTGTGCACATTCCCAGTGTCATCGTATGTTGTTTCATAGTCAGTATTGTCCGGCATGATCAGCTTTGTAATCCGATTCATCCCATCATACTCGTACTTCGTGATACTCCCGTTGTCATCCTCTTCCTCGTACACACGATTTGAGTCGTCGTATCGAGTGTAAGTTTCAATAGTACTGACTTCATTGCCAGCTCCCTCGCCAGAATCGGTCATGACGACTGAAGTCTGAGTAAGACGATTCATGCCATCAAAAATCTGTTGCGTGATATTCTCACGCGCGTCCTTGAGTTCTACCGGATTACCACGCGAATCGTATTTAACCTCCGAACGATTTCCGACACCATCGATCGTCGCGACGCGGCGGTCAAGTACGTCGTACTCATAGTTCATTTTGTATTGTTCGAATGAAGCCCCGACAATATCTGAGAAATCTGTGCTGAGTACTTGAAGTAGGTTGGATTCGATATCGTAAGTATGAAAACTCTCGTTGCCTGCAGCGTCAATAATCGATATTAGACGGCTGGCGGTGTCGTAATAATATGTGGTGATATCATCCAGCACCGAATCACCAGATGGCAAGATTCGCTCTTTAATCGAAGAATCGTCGTTGTACACGATTTCCAAAATGTGCTGGGTGGTTTCTGAAGGGACTGTTCCGCAACTTGGACCCGACCCTGCATCGTAGTCATAGCTGTAGATATCTGTTTCCTGCTTTATCATCCGATCATGACGGTCATATACGAGGACTTGATTAAACAGAGTGTCACCCGATTCAAGTGATGTGGTGGAGTCTTCGTCCAATGGGCCGCACGCATACTTTCTGGTCACATTGTTATTGTTGTCATACTCGAAATGGAACTCATTCCCCATCGGATCTGAATAGCTGGTAATCCGATCAAATCCGTCATAATCAATGTGATAGATTTGCGACTGGCTGCCTCCAGGATTGGTGATCGCGTCCTGAATACGCCCCTTCTCGTCATAGAGGATGCTCTTGACCAGCGGGTTAACTCCCCCAAATCCGGCCGTTTCTTTGATCAGTAAATCGCGGGAATCATATTCATATTTTGTGACATTGGTTGAATCGGTCCCATTGACTGCCTCACCTTCGTACAGCATGATGACATTGTCGCCGCCATCATACTCCAACTCGCGAGAAACAAATGTCGAGTTAGTAATCGGTGCCACTGCTTTCCGGCCAACCCCGCTGTGCTCTATAGACTCGGCGATAGTGCCATCAAACACTTCAGCTTCGCGCGATTCAACGACCAACAAGTCGTGAATGTTGTACTCATACACAGTTGTGATCGTGGAGTTTCCCGATACTGGATCACGATTGATGTCGAGATTTGCAACTTCTTTACGCACCACGTTCCCGTTGGCGTCATAAAAATAATCTACCTGCTCATACGGCTTCCCTGACGATCCACCATGATCGTACCGAGCCATCTGCACCAGCTGACTTGCCTGGTTGTATAGATACTCGCTGATATCACCATCTGGATGAGTCTCTTTGACAACATTGCCAATCGCATCGTACTCGTAAGTAGTCGTGATCTGAAAGTTGCTCGTTGCCGTTGAGTTATCATCCGCATCGATGATGACTTGCTTGAGTCGGCCTGCATTATTCGGATGCGCGGTGAGTGGATAGTAAATGAAGCGGTCAACCTGCTGGTGCTCATACTCGCCTCCACCCGAGTCCAGAATATACTTCTTTGGATGAGTGTGCTTTGTGACCTGCCCCCAGTCGTTGTACTCAAACTTCTCTACTGCTGCTGCGTCAGCCTCGGCCTGGCTATAGGTTGTTGAAAAACTACCGTAATCAACATCATGATAGATTGCGAGCAAATCCCCACTCGGTCGACCCGTGACGATATTGTCGTCACCATCATACTCTTTGAGTGTGTAGTTCCCGTTCCCGTCCTTGTAGCCTGTTTCAAATCCATTACTCCCGCACCCACACCCACCGATACTGAATCGAGAATAATCCCACTCTTCGGTAATGGTTGCTGATGACCCTCCCTCATGCCGAGTCCTTTTCTCTTTCGCACCCCACTGCAATGGATTAGTCGGATCGCTGACTGGATCAGCAAACTCTGTCGTTATCGAGTCGGAGTTTGAGCTCCCGTCCTCGGGAAAGAAAAAGCCTGTGACATTCCAGTTGTCATTGGTGTCGTAAGTCTGCGTGTACGAAACAGGTGAAGTCACACCACCTGGTCCATTGTGCGAGATTGGAGTGTCATAGTTTGCATAGTCGCTTGAACTGTCTAGATAATGCCAGCTGGTCGGATTCCCACTCTGATCGACCGATGCCCAAGTGCTCTTCTTGGGATCAGTCACAAATCCTTCATACACAGTTTCTTCGAGTAGCTGCCTGTAGAACCCCGGAGTACTCGAACTCTCACCGCGATACTTCAGGCGAGTAATAGCACCACGACGGTCGTTGACCCACACATAGTAATCCTGTTGCATATCCAAATTTGTGGATTGAAAAATGACATTGCCACTCAGATCTGTAAGAATATAGTTGTATTCGTAGTTGCCATATTTTTGCGTCAACACTCGCAGGGTGTTGGGATGCTCTTGTTCGCCGTATAAGTTATAATCGTTCTCCAAAACGACATCACCGTTCGGGCTTGTCATTTTTTTGAGCAGTCGGCCACCCCAGAAGTTGATAGTTCCGTCATCGTACTCATAGTTCCAAACGCGACCGTCCGAAAAACGCTCATGTTCGGTAGGCAATGAGAAGTGAGAGTCACTCTCGATTGCTGGCAATGTGACCGATGAAATGACTTCGACATCTGAATTGACTTGATAATCATATTCAACTTCGCGATCCGCGTGATCGACAACTTTCCAGATGAGCTGCGACAATACTTTTGAAGTACTTGACGATGGATCTCCGTCTGCCAAGTCAGACTGTACGCCGTTGAACACTTCATTGTGGTAGACAAAATCAATCTCATGCAACAGTGTGTCAATTGCAAAATTAATACGCTCTACATCATTTACCGTTTCCCAGTTGAACAGAATGCGGTTCCCATTGCGATCCGTAATGGATTTGAGCCGGCCTGCATATGGCAGTTGAGTACTTTCAGAATAGGTGTCGTATACCATTGATGAATATGCCGGATAGAACTCATACACGGTCATGTCTGATTCGTAGAGGTAGATCGGCTCATCAGCCGCGGTATAGACGAGCTTGCGGGCAAAGTGATCGTTTGCATAGTGGCCGCTAGCAACATTTGGATCTGATTGATCGGGAACCGTTTCGTATTTTACATACGCGTCAATCCGGCCGGTCGAATTTATTACTGACAACCGAGCTGGAAGTATCTCACTTGGCTCCCATTGTGTTGGATCAATGATCACATTCGGATCATTGAAATCGATCGTTGTAAACTCTGGCTCAGGAAACGACATTCTCATGTCGTAGTTGAAGTGCCAATGGTCTCCCATCGGAGTTACAGGCAAGTAACCGAGCAAATCACGAGGGACATCTTCTACGATCCTCAATGCGGCCTGAAGACCAGAAATTGATCTGTAAAAACGTTTAATTTCAAAGTCCAATCCTCTGCCGGGAATAGTGAGATCCACCTGACTTAGCTGAAAGTCGCCAGTTGCAAGATTGATTGGGTCAGAGAGCTTGCCACCACTGGTTGAACCACTTGGTGTCGGCCCCCCATTACTGCCTTGAGTTTCCGGAGAGTCGTACGGCGGACACCCCGGATCGCCGTACGGCTTGTCAATTGGATCCCAGCCAAACGCAAGAGAGCAGATCGTCGTAACAGCTCCAACTACCGATACCCAATGCCGATTTTTCATACTCAATCACTCCTGATAATGCAATCAATATTTTTTATCTGCATCAAAGCCAATTCAATTGCGAGAATCAACCCGTTCCTGACACAGTGTCACCGACATCGTACAGGTCTTCAGCTCAATAGAGGGGCGAGTAAAATTTTAAATTTGTTCGTACTCTTTGGACTATCGAGAGATCATTTTCATCCCATTGCCAACGCGCTGACTACTCCGTTGACCTTAGAGAACAGGGGTCTAGAAAAAATAGTTCACGTGTACCGAGCGTTCGCCTCTCTTGGTATCCTGACTCCAAACGAGGCTGCGTATGGAACGCTCCAGCCAGACATATACATTAACCGGTAGGAGGTGAACTCGAGCCCAAGATATCGATCAAGTGACAGCATGTCGGCGATGATCCGCTTTTGCTCTAACCTGTGATCAAGGTAAGGGTGAAACATTTTTTGTGGCGTGATATTCGCCATGTGGTTGGATGTCGCAATCTGCTGACTTATCACTAGTTACTGGGCACCTGATCCATCTGATCGTTCGATCACATATTCTTGCTTCGGTGACGTAGCCTCGAGATCAATCGTCATGAAGGATATCATCTCTTCCCAATCCCGCAGATCCCGAAGGTCGTTGCTCCCAAATTCTTTCTTGTAGATCCGACGAAGGTCTCTATGTATTTGACCATCGCTAAGTTGAAGGTACTGCTCAGCAGTTCGATGCAACATGCGTACACGCCACCGGCGTAAGCCCGAACGGGTCTTATCCAAGAGCAACTCTAGGACCTTTGATAGTTTGAAATCGATAGTCTCGGCATCAACAGAGCGATCGACATCGATAAGATCTGATGACGTGTTACCAATCTGGATCGAGCTGCCAACACCATATTTATTGAGCGTAGACCAGGATTTCATCCATCCATCAATGATTCGTGTCTTCTCAGCCGGTGGCACATCCTCGTCATTGAGCTCTGCTCGTAGTGCGTTCAGTGATTCGCGTAAGGGACAGTAGTCTTGGCGAATTTCAAGGATCCGGCGGAGAATATCCTCGCCGTCTCGGGCTCGCTCAAGAACTGTGATGGGAATCGGTGGGATCTCTGCGACCGCAAAGGGTGCAATTGGATAGCGAGTGTTTTCTCGAGTCTGCCGGATACCCTCGGAAAGATCCCGATAGCGACCCATGAGATCACAGACCGTATGTTCTTCTCTCATCTTCGCACCTGGCACATATAAGGAAGCGAATCTTCGCATCGGGAGTGCCGAAACGCCTAGTGCTCTCTCAGCTCGAATCAGCCCAGTGGCCTCATCCATGACTTGGTCGAGCGACATTGTGCCGAGAGGCTCACGCCTTTCAATGGAGTTGCCTTTGAGCTTGAAACGCGACGATCCATAAGAGGTCAAGGGGTGGTTTGGCCCTCGCACTGTGTTCGATGACTCTCCTGAGGGCACTTCTCGGTGGGACGTTATTGTGGACACAACGCCTGCGTCTTGGAGGGTCGATATTATCGAATGCTGGCTGAGAGCATGAGCATACTCAATCTCGCACACGATTTCGATCTGATCATTGAGAACAATTGCTTCCGCAAGCACACAAAAATCGAGAAGATCGATAAAATGACACTTCTCCCGCATGCCTTCAAAGGTTGCGACCAGCCCCTCACCACTTACCAGTACGGATGCTCTGAATTCTTGATCTGCTTGCGTTCTCTTCATTCGTGATTGACAACTCCCCAACAGCCAGATCTACTATTCAAGCTCCGGTTCTTGTTAGTATAACGAGCAACTAGCATTCGTGCTTGACGGAGAGTGTCAAATTTATGACACTCAGTCTCTCGAGAATTACCTCAATTTTCGCAGAAATACCAGCACTCTAGGGGTTCAAAAACCCTATCCGCGTCCTGGATTGCCCATGAATGCCCCACAGGAACCGAAATACCGGCTTTGGTTTGATCCGATGGACCGGGTTGCACGATTGTTCACGAAATGATACAGTCGAGTAGTTTAAGGACTCGGGCTACTCCGATGATCTTCAAAATACCAACCGTCGCATCGATCTGAGATGCGGATAGGGCTTCTGAACCCCTGGCAAATCGATTCCTCATCAAATCAACGACGATCAGTCATCATTTTCGTCAAATTAGTTTCTGCCCACTACACGCTCAGATTTGATCCAGTTCGCCAGCTTGGTGCTGTTTCGCTAGGTGCGATACCCATGAAGCTAATGGACGACAACCAGTTCGTGAAACTAATGTAGTTGATCGAGATAGGCCGTATAAATATCACCGGAGTGTGTTCAAACATATGGCATCCAGTCTCTCTTGAATCAGCTAGATTCTAGCAGAATCCCCGCCCTCCAGGGGTTCAAAAACCCTATCCGCGCCTTGGATTGACCATGAATGCCCCACATTTACCGAAACTGTTGGCTTTCGGCCGATCAGACCACGATCAGCTGATTGCCCAGCTCCAATACCTCTCAATTGAAAATCGGATCCTCCGGGGCAAACTCCCCAATCGTGTTTCATTGACCAAACGCGAGCGGCGGAGACTCATCCGGTTCGGGAAGGCTGTCGGCCCAGCATTGCGCGACATCATCTCCATTGTTCAATATAGCACATTCCAGAAGTGGCTCCGTTTGAAAGTTCACAGAAAACGCAAAACCAAAGGCAAGACTGGACGACCGCCAACCAAGCGGGAACTGAAGAAGCTCGTACTCCAAATGGCGAGGACTCCTGGCTGGGGATACACACGAATCCTTGGTGAACTCCGCAAGCTCGGGATCATGTCGGTCTCACGATCAACCGTCCGCTCCATACTGAAGGAGCATGGCATCGAGCCTGCCCCAGATCGCATGGAACCGGTGTGGGATAAGTTTCTCAAACGGCATGCAGCAACATTGTGGTCGTGTGATTTCTTCACCAAGAAAGTGCTCACACCGAGCGGGATCAAGCGATACACCACACTTGTATTCATGCATGTAGAGAGCCGAAAGGTGCTGGTCACGAAAACCACTCAACACCCCACCAGCGATTGGATGTGTCGGGTTGCTGAGTGCTTCCCGATGATGGTGAAAGAACTTGGCCTACAGCCTCCCACCATCCTTGTGAGAGACAACGATGTGCTTTACTCGAGAGAGTTTAATGAAGTCCTACTTCGAGAAGGAGTGAAGCCATATCCGCTACCGATCAAAGCACCGCTGATGAACGCACACATCGAACGATGGATCAAGTCATTGAAGACCGAGTGCCTCGATCACTTCATCCCCGTTGGCGGGAAACATCTCGACTACCTGATCAGCGAGTACGTCGAGCACTACCACTACGAGCGCCCACATCAGGGGATTGGGAATCGACCGATCATGAAT
The DNA here is from genome assembly GCA_051252395.1 of Phycisphaerales bacterium. Lineage (GTDB taxonomy): Bacteria > Planctomycetota > Phycisphaerae > Phycisphaerales > UBA1924 > UBA1924. The sequence goes on from JBPOFX010000001.1 coordinate 999,945, forward strand.
AGCAGTCCACCAGCCAGAGCAGGCGAGATCGAATGTGACACTCGGCTCGGTGGGCTGCTCCGGCATTACCACCGGGCGGCCTGAATCATTTACATTTCAAAGAGGCTGATTCATGAGGAAACACGCATTCGTGATTGATTTCCACGCGCTGTTTATTGTATACTCGGACCGTGCCTTCAGCATTATATTTGACTAGCAGCAAACTCCGCCCATTGTTCCAAGTCATTGCTCGTGGCCGGTTCATTTTAAAACTTGGATAGAGTTTCTGAACACCTGGGAAATCACAATCTCTTCAAAATCGACGACGATCAATCATCATTGTTGCCGGATAGTTTCTGCCCACTACGCATCGGATCGATTTTTGAAACGAATGATTCTTCATTAGCTGATCACCTCTTGCCCCCCCCATTGCTTCCCTTTAAGTCTTCAAGCGGAGTTTCGCATCCCCGTCCTTATATGCAAGAGAGTGAACACAATAACTCTCGTGGTCTGACCCACAGACCCAGTATACAGGACTTCAATGCCCTGCACAATCTGATGATTCATGTCATGCATACCAGACACTCTTCGTTCCTAGATATACATTCTGATAAAATGGGTACTTTTCCACTCCAAGGACCAATGCAAATCTGATAATGTCTCTAGTAACTGTAATTTCTGAATGACAGAATTCAATTGTTAAGGAAACACATTAATGAAACACGCTTACAGCTTAATACCGGCACTTCTGTTGTGCATTGCGGCACAAACACAGGCTCAGGATAGTTTTCAGTTGGAAGATGCCGCGGTTGGGAATGATGTTGAATGGAGTTCAATTGGAAAAATCAACTGGAAATCTCTTACTGGAGGCCCCTGGTTTGGGAATCCGGGCAATTTCTTCGGAACAACCACAGCCAACATCCCGACTATGTCCCCCTACGGCGATGTCCTTGCCTACTCAGCAGGTGGACTAGGCGATGTCGATGGTGATGGCATAGGCGATTACGCAGTGACCTGGTATGAAGCCGACAAAGACCGTGGCGATCCCTGTGGAAACCATCCCAAGCCATGGCTAACCAACCCCGCCAACACTTCGATCCCACCAACGATTGTCAACAAGCCCAGTACTATGGAAAGGATCGGGCTTGTGAGAGTTATGTCCGGAGATCCCGCCGGTGGTACCAGCTCCACTTGCAAAGACATCGATGCCGCTACAGGCAACATAGATACTAAGAATGTAGACGGTGTAACGCAAACTGACTACATTCGTCGGATAGGTGCACCAATAGCCGCTCTCGGCGATCCTGACATCCATGCCGACTTCTGGGGCACTGGCAACAATGCACTCTGGTCTCACGAGATCACCACCGTTGGCGATATCGACGGCGACGGACGCAACGAAATGATGCTCTCGTCAAATATCGGCCAATCGGGAGTCGTTGAAATCTGGGCGTTTACCGATCAATACCAGCACGACAGCCTTGTCACCACAGAACGCTGGGTCCGGCTTATAACGATTACCGGTGTCAACGATGCGTCAATAACCGAGGAGTTTGGCTACCAATCACACGAAGGACCTCCTCCGCTCCAAAATGGATTCCAGCCCGTGAGTTTTGCGCGTGATTTTAACAATGACGATCAACCCGATCTATTGATCGCGTCGAAGTTCTATCGCGACCCAACTATCAGCAGTTCACGAGACGAAGCCATTGGGGCTGCATGGATCTTCATGCTCCCAAAGGCAAGTGTCTTTAGTAATATTGACCGAATGGGAAATGGGCTATGCGATGTTGACGACAATCGAAGTGGAGGCTCCGGCTCCGACGGCATCACCGACCTCCTGCCGCTCAAACTCACCACCGATGATTACAATGTTCGAATTACAGGACACCAGCAACGCCACGCCTCACACCCAACGGGAGACCCAACCATCGATACTCATTACCCAAGACACTTTGGGTATGATATCTCCCCTGCAGGCGATATCGATGATGATGGCTATCTCGATCTCGCTGTCAGCGCACCGTACCACTACGACCCCGACACGTATGACACCTACTACAACACCAACTCTGGGACCGTCGCACCTGCCGATAGACACACCGGAAACCTGTACTTCTTCTTGTCTGACTCAGATGTCCGCTCAGACGCCACAACATTTTATGAACTACAACCTAAACATCATGTTCCGGGCGCTTACCAATTTTCAAACTGCAACGGGAGCTCTTACATAACGAATGTCTGGACACGAAACATGTCTGCCCAACAGATCAGTTTCGACTCTAGCGAGGCGGATTATGTGATGGAAGGAACCGAACCATCAAACAGCTTCGGCTTCGCTCCCTTCGCTGGGCACCTCGTCGCAGGAGTCAGTCTCAACAAAGGAGCTACTACAGATCTCGACCCTGACCTTGTTGTTGGCGAAGGCAGACGGAATCGTTTCTATGTGTTCAATGACATCCAAGCGGTGATTTCCGCTGCAGCTAAGCCTACCTCAACCAAGCTCCTCTGGGACGCTGATACGAGCAACTGGCTGGCAAACGGACGATCAGCACTCTTTACGAATACAGATGTTTTTTTAGTCAACTCGGGAAGCGACTCCACTTCTTTTGGGGTCAATATCAAAGGCATCCGATCTCTTTCAATCCCAGGCAGTTTCCCTACACTCTATGACTTTGATGGAAATGGATCGCAAGACCAGTCCTTATATGCTGGGATTAGCGGCTTCGGACTTGCAGGAGATTTGACTGGAGATGGCGACTGTGAAATTATTGTCTCGGCCGATGCGGTCTGGTGGCATCAAAGCGGGGGAACACCAATCGTCGGTGCACAACGGCAAGCATCCGTCGCCTTGGATATCACCGCCGACGCTTCACTCATCAACCTTCATGCAGAGTTTCTTCCTGAGCCATATGCATTTGAAGATCCGGATCTCGCACATCCTCGCTACCAGAAACAAAGCAACAGCTTTAACGCAGGAAGTAGTATGGTGCGCAACTTTGGTATTTCCACATGGCCGCTTTGGAATCCAAGCGGGATCGAAGACACGATTCTTGGAATACGCTACTTCCCACGCCGCGTTACGAAGTTCCCAAATGCAAATGCCACAGCATGGCTCAATATCCCCACACCTGGGGTCGGGAATCCAGCGGGGCTCACTGAAGAAGAATACGACAAGATGACATTGGTCCCAGCTGGAAAGACCTATCTAGTACGATCTACTCCAGTAGCACCATAAAGAGCAGCCAAATCCTATACAACTCCCCAACGGTGTCACTACTTGTGACACCGTTTTTATACATGGAAACACTGAACCCTGTCACCATCTATTAATCCGACCCCATTTAATCACCCCCTATTGTTTGTACTACTCCCTATGCTAGGGTGGTGGAGTAATCCGGGTTTCGGGAGCTGGCGGGCGATACCCACGCGATGAATGCGGACCGGAGTGTGCTCAAAGATATGGCAAACAGTCTCTCGAGCTGGGCATTGATTTTACGAGAGATCCACGTTCCTAGGAGTGCAAAACCCTATGCACGCCTTTGATTAGTAATGAATGCCGCACGTTTGCCGAAGATGCTAGCTTTGGGCTGATCCGGTCATGACCAGCTCATTGCCCAGATCGAATACCTCACAATTGATAATCAGAACCTCCGATCATAGCTCCCTAAGCGGGTGTCTCAGAGCCCAAAGGATCGCCGAAGACTAAATCGGTTTAGAGGATGAGCTTCGGTACATCATCTAGATTGCGGAGAAGGCAGCACTCTCCGTATACAAGCAGATCGACCAAATGAAAAAACAAGCTGCGTATTTGGGAACTCATCTTGGAACTCATTTCTGTCAATACATAGAAATCCCCAATGCTGAACCAGAATCGGGGATTAATTTCATGAAACGGAGAGAGGGGGATTCTCTGCATGAGTATTTGCAATCAGCGATACCAAGCCCAAATCAACGATCCTGAATCAGGAGGCCAAATTCCCATTCCGAATCTTTGCCAGTTGATGCCGTTCTTTGCCATTCTTGAGACATCCATCGGGAACTCATTTTGGAACTCAGCCCAAGGTGTAATCTAGTGTTTAAACATGCAAAAATGGAAGGTTCATAGTGGATAGGTCACCTAAGCCGACCTCTGATGAGAGCCAGATGACGCCGCAGTTCTAGGATTTCCCATCTACTTAAATGCTCATTGTCAAACACCGATACCCGTCGAATTTCCGGACCCTTGGTATCCTGCCCCGATGTCCAGTGACCACTGAGCCGCATCAGATGAACATATTCAATGTCAAATAGAACTGCAAACTCATAAAGAATTGAAGCCGATGGACATTTGACTTGTCCATTTTCGATTTTGTTCAGATTTCCAGCCGACATACCACATATCTCCGATACCTCTTTCAAGGTCAATCCCGCCTCTTTCCTAGCGTTGGCTAACAAGGAACCAAGCGATTCTTCCGACCGTTTTCTCTGCGACATGATTAGCCCCTTAACCGAGCAACCATCGCACATGCGCTTCAGTCGCGCAACAGAAATGTTTCATCTATGAAATTTTCCCTTGGATCTCTCTCTTCTTTTTGGTACGATCGGTACATCCATCACTCCGCACCTTGCATACTCCGTACATCCTGATGCCGTCATTTAGGAGTATTTGCTGGTGATATCAGAAGCAAAAATTTACCGGGAGTATCCCACATGACCAAAGAAACAGTTACATTTAGCAGCCCAGAAAACTATGCTGTGCTCCAGGTAGTCACTCGAGCAATGCGTATGTACGGGGTGAGTGGCTCATCAATCTCAATGACAATTACTACAGAGGCGACTATCAAATGGGAACTAACTGTGGAGGGCGATCCCGAATGGGTAGAGCAGTTTGTTGCCGGATACCAAAAAGAAATCGATTCTAATTCACTTCCACACGAGAGATATGCTCGCTCAGCACGATCTCTTCCTTCTGCTGGTGAGTTACTTATCGTTCATCTCGTGGGACCTGATTTCACAGGTTCAGTTGCGGATATCGCGGCAATGATCGATTATTCAAAACTCCTTCGTGTTCGGAACTTTGAAACACGGATTGAACCAACATTCGGTGATTCACAACCGATTTGCAGAACAAACATCCACTGTCTACGCCAAGATCAAGCTGATAGTGAAGGCATTTCTCGATTCATGAAACGGGCACAAAAGTTTGCATCTGATCATGGATTCAGGATTGAAGCCCAAGCCGGTCCATCTAAGATTATTGAACTTTCGTCAGATCTAGCAACCGACCATATCAAACAAATCTCGATGCCACCTAAATTCGCGCGTACTAAGCCATATAAAATCTCAAACATCAATACAGCTGACAAAAAACCAATGGATGCAGAACTATTCTCTGAAGAAACCGAAATTTGTAGTACCTCCCCTGATCATAACAGCTCAAATCCATACCTGCTTGTCGAAAATGACAATGTCGATTCACATCCAGTCGACCAGAACACGAATGATTCTGAGGAGTCAATATCCACGACAGTATCGGAGAGCCGTTTAGACATTTCGAATACACCAACTGCAAAACCAGCACCCAAGGCATGGAGAGGCTTAGTCAGATGGAAATCGAAGGTCTCGAATGCTTCAAAAATTGAATCAGATTCAGATGAAATTTGGAGAAACTAAGCACCCAACATTTTTTATCATTACGATTTTAGAGTACACTGCTTTACTAGCTCCTGAATGAGCTGTAAAGCACGGGATTTTTCGCGCGGAGTTTCAATGATTATCGCCGAGCCATTTTGAACATTACTTGTCATGTTTCCCAAGCATGATTCATATGAAGTTAATAGCTATATGCCAATGCTTCCGAAAGCAAGCCAACTGTTTTTGGCGTGAAATGTGAACTATCGTAAAGTATGCACCATTATGCTTTGAAATACATGTAAACACGTACTCGGCCGCCCGGCATATCGTAGAATTGGGAACGTTTGACAAAACCATCAATAGCCGCCGCCTTGGCAGCGACACGCGAAGCGGTTTGACTCGATCTGGAATCAACTCTGTATACGCAAAGCCCTGACGTACTCGTACGGTAGATTGGCCAGTCTTTCTCGTCGATCCGCTTTGTTTTGGGACATGCCATCATAAAGTCTCCTCTGGAGTTAGGGCTCAATTGATAACGCCAAGCCTGCAGCATTACGTGCAATATCAGCCAGCATCAGCCTGTGTACTTGTGAAGCTGGGTCGAGGGAGTCAAGAAAAGCCCCAAAACCGTCCGGTTTCGGAATCTCATTGCCATCATCATCCGTCGTGAAAATATGATTTGCTGGGACACCGTGTGAAATTGCAAAGGTATTGATTACGTCAACCTGTTCGAACTGCGTATCTTCGTCTTGATTCCCCCACCAGTTCGCGATTTTAGTCCTGAGCTTACTGAACGATGCTTCATTCGTAATTTGTGCAAGGGCGATCCGTGCCCGGTCTCGCGAGGCTTCGATATCTGCGTCTGCAAGTTCCTTCATTCTACTCTCCGCGTCTTGCGCTGTCTCCGCTGCCGAACGCTGTATCTTCTCGATGGCTCCGTCGATCGTCCCCGCCGAGTAATATCGATGAAGATCCGACAGAAGTCGACGAAGCGGATAACTAGTAGTATCCCCCGAAAGGCGTACATGGATATCAGCTAAAACCATTTGGCGTTCTGCTGACATCTGTGCAATCACTACAGGCAACGTCTGTTCGTAGAAATACACTTTGTTGATGGCAGTTTTACTCGCTGTTGTGAGGCCTGACATTCCTGCCAAGATCGATTTTGTGCTGGCCGGAGTGAAGATGACCGATGCCGTGTCTAAACCAATAGCTATTACATCCGATGATGCATCGAAGCCTTTTCGCCCTTGCACGATCTCGTCAAGAAAATCACTGTAACGCAAGTCGGTTAGCTCGATCATTTTGCGAGCAAATCTGTCACGGACGATTCCTTGTTGAACCGGATTTGAGTGCAGCGTGTCGTAGAGCTCTTCCAACTCGTAAAGTTTTTTTTCAATGTCCTCTTCATACTGGAGTAGGTTGATGCGATGTGGGCGACCAGCTATATGTTGATTGCAGCCACCTAGACACCAGAGCATACATACCAACACGGAACAGATTACGACGAATTGATTCAATATCATCGAACACCTCCTTTACACTACATACTCTACTATATCCTGCCTACTTATGGAGAAGTTAGTGATGAATATATTTGGAGTGCGGAGTGTGTTCAAACATGTGGTACTCAGTCTCTCTAGAATCATCTAGATTTTAGCAGAAACCCGGCCCTCTAGGGGTTCAAAAACCCTATCCGCGCCCTGGAACACCGAATGAAGACTGCCCATTTGCCCAAACTCTTGGCTTTCGGCCAATCGGACCACCATCAGCTGATCGCCCAGCTCCAATACCTCACCATTGAGAATCAGATCCTTCGGGGGAAACTCCCCAAGAGGATTTCATTGACCAATCGCGAGCGAAAGAGACTGATCCGATTCGGGAAAGCTGTTGGTCCGGCGTTGCGGGACATCATTTCGATTGTTCAATATAGCACATTTCAGAAATGGCTTCGTTCAACTGGTCACAAGAATCGGAGACTCAAAGCCAAGACCGGACGCCCACCCACCAAGCGGGATTTGAAGAAGCTGGTCCTGCAGATGGCGAGGACACCCGGTTGGGGATACACCCACATCCTGGGTGAACTTCGAAAGCTTGGGATCATGTCGGTATCGAGATCAACCGTGCGATCAATCCTCAAAGAGCATGGCATAGAGCCCGCGCCTGACCGAGTCGAACCCGTCTGGAATCAATTTCTGAAACGACATGCGTCAACACTCTGGTCGTGTGACTTCTTCCACAAGAAAGTGCTCACTCCGAGAGGGCTCAAGCGATACAGCGCCCTTGTATTCATGCACGTTGAGAGCCGAAAGATCATTGTCACCAAAACTACAAAACACCCAACAAGTGATTGGATGTGTCGGGTTGCCGAAAGCTTCCCAATGATGGTTGAAAAACTTGGTCTTCAATCCCCCACCATCCTTGTGCGAGACAACGATGTGCTCTTCTCGCGGGAGTTGAATGAAACACTTCACCGCGAAGGTGTGAAGCCATACCCGTTGCCAATCAAAGCTCCATTGATGAATGCGTACATCGAGCGGTGGATCAAGTCACTCAAAGTTGAGTGCCTTGACCACTTCATCCCGGTCGGCGGAAAGCATCTCGACCATCTCATCAGCGAGTACATTGAGCACTACCACTATGAAAGACCGCATCAGGGGATTGGAAACAAACCGATCATGTACAGCAGTCCGCCTGCAACAACTGGCGAGATCAATTGCGACACTCGGCTCGGCGGGCTGCTCCGGCACTACCACCGAGCGGCCTGAATCAATCACATTTCAAAGAGGCTGAATCACGATAAACAGGCATTCGTGATTGATTTCCATGCGCTATAGATTGTATATTGACGCCGCGACTTGAGCACTTTATTTGGCAGGCGGCAAGCTCCGTCCATTGTTCCAAATCAATGCTCATCTCCGGTTCATTTGAAACTCGGATAGAGTTTCTGAACCCCAGGCAAATCACGATCTCTTCAAAATCTACAACAATCAGTCTTCATGTTCGTCGAATAGTTTCTGCTCACTACGGGGTACGTATAGAGTTTTTGAACTCCAGGGAAATCGCATTCTCTTCAAATCCAACGACGATCAGTCATAACTTTCACCGATTACTTTTTGCCCACTACGCTGGCTAATCGCAACCTCTTCAATTTCAACAGCGATCAGTCATCATCTTCGTCGATTAGCTTCTGCCCACTACGTCCGAAACTCTTCTGGCTTCAGATCATAGTCAGAGAGCGAAAGAGAGCCGCATGAAACACCGCTCATACACTCAAAACACTAGAGCACTAAATCGCTGGACCACAGCTTTATCTATTTGTGCCAGGCTCGAGAAAACCAAGCAGCTTATTTTTTAGGAGGTGACCATTGACCTTGTTTGACATATCTGTGTTTACGATAGTCCCCAAGGCCGGGCGACTCATTATCTTTAAATGGACCGAGTCGGCTGTACATACATAAACACGCTCGTTTAAAACGGCGACTAACCGTACCAGCATCAATTTTAAGTTCTGCCGCAATTTGTCTAGTTGTATTACCTTCGAGCCACCCTAAGACGACAGCCTGATCTTCGGAATCGAGTCCATCGATTGCAGAACGGAGTCGATCGAGTGTGTCTTCACGTGCAGCATGATCCAGTTCTGTTATGTCTGAATCACGGAATGGGACGCTGGCAAAGAGTCCTAACAGTCGCAAATCGCTCTTGGGTCCACTCACGAGTGATTGCTCCCGGATTGATTCTCGTGCATTATCTCGCTTGAGGTCGATTGCGCGGAATCGAGTAACTGTCAGAGCCCATGCGCGAAATGGATGCTGACTTTGAGGCGGAGCTTGGCGTTGCATGTTCTCTCCCAGTTCGATGAGAACTTCAGAAACGATGTCATCAGAGCTAACTCCGATTAGCGTCGTGTTGCGAAGTACTGCCCGTGCGCATTTTTCGATATCGTCCTTGTATTCTTCGATGAGACTATCGAACGCGCGGGAATCTCCGTCAGTTGCTTGTATGAATAATTTTTTTTCTTTATCAGAATCCATCGTTCTTCCTCTCGGTTAATTTTACTACTTGGTTGGGTGACCTGGATATCTCAGGCCGTTGACCAGTCGTTAAGCCTTATGTAGGCCAATTTGACTTCATGTTCAGTCGGAACAGCGAGTCCAGCGAGCCAAGTTGGCAGCAGAGATTCCACCGTCTCACTTTGCAGTAGCATAGAGTATCTGGACGTGCCCCGCGATTCTTGATCCCGGCAGAGGATCTGATCCGTAAGTTTATTTGTCCAGGTCGCCGTGGAACGAGCGATGGCCAGACGCTCTACGTTGTATTTCTCGAGCTCTCTATCCAATTCGGTTGCTGTTCCACACAGCGCCAATGAGAGCCGTCGTGCGTCTTGGACGCCTGTGTTGAGTCCTTGCCCCCCGATCGGGGAGAAAGTGTGGGCTGAATCTCCGGCAAGTGCGACGGGCCCCGACACCATGCTGTTAACGATTTGGGACCGTGGCCGTGCTGACGAACACCAAGTCGGCTTCCCGATATCAAATTTTCTGACCCCAAGCCGCACCAGACTTTTGACGAATGATTCGATAGGCCAGTTGTCAGAGGGAGGGGTATCGTTCGGTTCTCCAATGACGATCCTGAAGCTTGAATCAGTCAATGGCAGTACCACTGCGAACCCAAGCTTATCAACCAGATAATGAGCCTCTTGTCTTCCTTCCGACCAACTGAATGGGACATCGCAGAGTCGGATATTGAAACCAAGGTCTCGGTGTCCTGACGTGTCAAAATCGAATTTTGCCATCTGGCGCACTCGACTATTGACGCCATCGGCCCCTACGACAAAACTATATGTGCGCTGCTCGATACTCCCGTTTGGAAAACTGATTTGAGCATTGATCCCGTTTGAATGCGTGACCATATTCACGAGTTCAGTACTCCATTGAACCTTTTCACCACAGCCTTCGATTTTTGATCGAAGGGCAGCTTCCGTACGCCACTGTGGAATATGAACGAAGTGATTGTAAGGTGAGTCAATTGAATCGAATCGAAAGTGGCAGATTGGCGAACCGTTGTACTGGACCGTGAATATATTCGTCTTCTGACCCTCTTTGAGAATCTCGTCAACGACATTCAGCTCTTGTAACAGTTCAAGCGTCGCAGGAGAAAGACTCAGAGCTTTGGAATACTGTGAGGGGGCACTTCGCTTTTCGATTAGGTCAAAGGGCATCCCTGCACGCGCGAGAAACCCGGCAAGAGTGAGACCGACCGGGCCGGCCCCAACGATCAGGATACTATTTAGCATCATATAACTCCTTTGGTTCTATTGATATATCCAGATTTTGTGTCTTAGTCATTCATCGCCGCGAGGGATGATTTGCCATCCATTCGTAACAGCGAGTGACTCGAGTCTCGAGTCTCCCGCGACGACATATGCTCTTCCCATACTGGACAGCATGGGGTAGTCAGAAATGTGATCGCCGCAGGCGAGGCACGAAGAGACACAGGTTCGTTTATCACGGAGAAAACGTTCGATCACGGCTAGCTTTCCGAAGCCAATGGTCTGAGGTGGGACGATTGAGCCGGTGAAACACTCGTCAACCCACTCAAGTTCCAGCCCCAAAATCACGCTGATTCCAAGCGCCGAAGCAAGCGGTTCGAGGCACACTGTCGGAGACCCTGAGACGAGAACAGGGATCACTCCCTCATCTTGCAACTGGCGAAGGAATTTTAGCGGTCCTGGAAGTGTGATCCCGTCAACTCCGTTCACCGAGGTGATCCAATTAATAACTGCTTCTTCAACATCACGCACTCGACGTCCACGATATCGGCTCGCGAGAATGCTGTTCAGTTCGGCACGAGGCGTTTTCGCCACCGCGGAAGCCAGCCATGTCTCGAACTTGAATAGAGCATGAGCTCCTCCATGAGTCTGCTGCCAGAATCGTTCGAACGATGTAATCGTCGTACAATTGACTAGCGTGCCATCTACATCTAGAAATGCAAAAGTCGCCCCACTCATATTGCGAGAGAGGCGACGGTGAGAGTATTGGGTTACTGCCATTGTTAGTCCGCTCCCTGTCGAAATCGCTCAGACTCTAAAGCATGGATCGTGGCATCAACTGCTCGGCAACCAAGCTTTGCCTCGATGTTGTCGATCTCGAATCTTGGAGCAGCCGTAAACGCCAGAGTGGCAGTCGCGTTAGGGGCTTCAGACGATTGATGAAAAGAAACGCTTGCTGTGAGCAACGGCCAGTCATTTCTCACGTGAACCGACTGAGTCACTGTCATCCTCATCCTAATTGGTAACCAGAACAGAAATCGGTTAAAGCGCATCTCGAGAAAATCGTACAGAAGTGCGAAATCGCTATGTGGCAGGATATATCGACGAGCAACGGCAGAAAGTCCCTGCCTAGCTGCTTCGGCGAGTGTCTGGCCATTCACATGCGAGTGGTTGTGGTCAGATGTTCCAGCCGAACGGTCATCGATGAGAAGATCGAACTCAAAACTACTTTCGCCCGTTCTCAACGGCATGGAGATCAACTGATTGTAAGCCTGGTGCTGGCCTGTCAGCTCTTTAGAGGCTGGCGTCCAGCTCATACCACCGTCGATGGGTTGTCCGCCCGCGTTGCGAATGCGGGAGTTAAGTTCTCTGCGCTGCTCCAGCGAAACACCCTGCCCAATGAAGACGCAGTGGCCGTCAAGCCTTGTCGACTCGAGCATCAGCTCGAACTGGGATTTGGTGAACACTTGCGAGTGAAGGTCGGCAAGGCGCGCAAAGCCATCGCCGACCACGAATGTGGTCTGCTTAATCATTTTTCATTCCTCTTTGTGGGTTTCTTGACCGAGACCGCTATCTCGTTTTATCTATATGAATGGGGTGAAAGAGTGAGCTCGCCCATTTGTTCTGGATCATGAGTGATCCAGATTTGAGAGTTAGGGTTGCAACTAAGAATCTGGTCTACCAGTCGCATGGACTCTAAGGTTTCATGGTAACTAGCGTTGAATGACGGAACCCGCGAGAACGCTCGCTGGCTCTCGAAATGCCACAGGTCGCCCGAGAGGATTACTAGGCCGTTTTCCTGAAGATTGACCATCAAAGCTTGACTACCGATGGTGTGGCCCGGAGTAGGCAAGATCCGCACACGACCGTCTCCAAAGACATCCAGCTCGTCGTTCACAAAATGCGTCTCGGTATCGCGTAGCGTTTCGTAGGTGCCGGGCATCAGTCCAAAGACATTCTCAGCCTGCTCGCCGAATGCCAACTCGTACTCATTTTTAGCCACGAGTAAGGTTGCAGTCGGGAAGTAGTTTGCGTTGCCGCTATGGTCGTAATGGAAGTGACTTAGAGCGATGTAGTCTATGTTTTTTGGTGAAAGCTCGAGCTCCTGGAGTTGCTCGAGCAGGGTCTTACTCAGGGTGCTAAGTGTGATACCTTGCCGCACTTCACGATTGATGTATGTGTCTGGGAGGCCGGTGTCCCAGAGAAGGATCCCATCCTGGTGGACTATCAGAAAGCTCCGAACCGAAATTTCGAATGAACCTTCGCCTTTATAACTCGGATGGAAGACAGATTTATCAGCGATTGTTGTCGATCCGCCATCGAAGGCGTAAATCCTGACCAAATCACCGTTTAAAAGCCTCTCACGCTGCTGTGCTAGCGATCCGTGTGTGCTCGTGTGGGTGTCTGTAATCGAACAACACCAGATAAGGATGAGCAAGGTGCAGGCGACCAATACTCTTTTCAGTAACATTGGAAATCTCATCGAATTCTCCTTTCGACACCGAACTGACAAAGCTCGGGTTTAACCTCTACGATTACAGAGCGGAGCTGAGAGGCTTGGCGCTGCGCGTTGAATCATTCCTGCCTAAAAAAGGAGCGGACATTCAGATAGCCAAGCTCCTGAGGGCCCGTAAAGTCAATTGCATGGCAAGCCTAAGCGACAAAGATTTTGAAGAGTTAACTGATTGGCAAGATCGGTTCGCAAAGGAAGAACTTCCGGAACGAAGTGAGATGGTCAAATCCCTACGCGAAGGGTCCAGCCATCTCACAAGTCCGGTGGCCGAGATTGCGCTTGAGCTTGTTGATCACAACAGCAACCCGCCATGCGTGCTTCTGGGTCGAGAAGGTCTAGAAATTGGCAATGACGATCAGGTAGTCAAACTCAAAGCGGCTTGCGGAGCCGGGGCATTCGGTGTTGTCTATGAAGCCACCCAGCTGAACATGGAATCCCGTTCCCTGGCTGTAAAGATCATGGATGCCCCGGACGAACCTACGGCCAAGGAACTCGTAGCCAACGAGACACGCCACCTCAAGTACAGCTCTGATTGGAAGCTTGACAGTCCGTTTGTACTTACTAGTGGTGTGAAGAAGTTCGAGGCTGGTCCAGCCGGCTCAGAACTTGATACATGGATAGCGTTCGTGGTTATGCAGCTTATTCCTGACGCACCAGGTCTGCGCTTCATTGATCGCGAAAGCCAAATGATGGAGAGCACGAGGCTTCTAGCCTTTGTAAGCATGTGTAATTCAGTAGCGCGGTTCCACAACACTGGGCTCATCCATCGAGATCTGCATCCCGGCAACATTGTCGTAGACTCGGATCTCAGAGCATGTGTGGTTGACATGGGGCTTGTCGTAGCCAGCAGCAAATCGCAAAAACATCAGGGCCAACTTCAGTCTGAAGGGCATATTTTTTATGGGGCACCGGAAACTCTAAGCCGTGATGAGGGGGATATCACTCCTCGATCAGATGTCTTCTCGATTGGTGTAATGCTCTATGAAGCATTTAAAGAAATTCAAGTACATGATGATGTCGACTTGCTAGATCCGCGTCTGAGGCCAGTTTGTCCCGAAGATCTGAGCATATCGGGTGACACTGCGAGGGAGTTTTTGGCGGAGCTCATCAACAGGTGTCGTTCGTTGAAGACTGGGGAAATAGAAGAAAGGCCAGAAAATGCTGAAGTCCTTGCTGCTGACTTGAGAGTGGTTATCAATAATCTCAAAAGCAACCGACCATCAATACCGATACCGCCACAGCCACCGGCACCGGCACCGGCACCGATACCGATACCGAAACCGAAACCGAAACCTGACCACCCTACACTCCCTGGTTCTGAGTTCTGGATATGTTCTTTAATCGTTGTGGTGATGAGCGGGATTCTGCTTGTCGCGTCTGATGCCCAAGCCTTATTTTCAAGCATTCTGCTCGTAGTGGTTGCGGTCATAGTTTGTGCATGTCGATATGCCATGCGAATGAGCATTGGAGGATTTCTTGAGTCCGCAGGTGAACAAGGCGTCATGTTGGGTCGCAAGATAGATCTGATTCGGTTCGGTGTCATTTCATGGACGACGCTCGTCCTTGCGTATGTGTACTCTGCATTACATCCACGCGATATTGCGATGGATGTTCTCAGGGTCGACCTTTCCGCACCGCTTTCCCCCTATGAAATCACCCTGCTGATTCAACTAGGCCTGTTCGCATTAGCGTCCGGGGCCCTTTATCCCATGATCATGTGGATGTGCCGTTCGCATCGGTGCTCTACTGGCGTGTATGACACTCGGAATCTTGCTCAGATCGCGGCGGCAGCCTCGATTTTTTTCTACTGGTGGAACACTGAGCAGCTCGACTCAGTGACCCGTTCCAATGCTACCTACTTCTACGGGATTATGGGAGTCCTTTTGGTCGTTCCCGCATCAGGGATGGTGGGTGCGGTGATGAGAGTGAAGCCTGTGATGGAACGTATAATCATTGTGTACCAAGTTCTCGCGATTGCATTAGGGCTTGGGATATTGACTTTGAGTATAATCGACACAGTTCAGTGGATTGGAGCGGAGACCTGCTTGCTCCTCGGTGGCATCGTCGCCGCTGTATGGTCAACCGTGTCACTCTTGCCTTCCATCATGGCGTGGGTCGTCCGTTATTTGTCGAAGTTGTTCAGTACCGAGTCTAATCACGCAAAGCAATCATCGAGTCGGTTTCATATCTTGAGCCTAGCTCAACCCAGTTTGCTGCTGTGGCTCTTGGTGGCACTGGCGACTGTCATTTTTCTCGATCACATTGATGGCCTATTCAGCATACTTCGAACCCCTGAAACAGCTCGTCTATCGGCATGGACCACTAGAGCTAGCCCGCCGGGCCCACAAGTAGTTCTGCTGGGACTCACACTTGTATTCCTCGCAGTATGGTGTCTACCACACCTCCCTCGCAGCAGCACTCCTTGCAATTCAAAAGAGTTACGTCAAGATTCGATCAGTCAGATCACGATTTGGATTATCGTATTTGGATTGCTTGAAGGTGTGGCTAATTTCTCGGTTTTCCTTTTAATTCTAATGGCCTATAGCAAAGCAGACCTTGCACCTGCTGTCGTGATGGTGTTGCTCTGCTTGTCGATGCCGATTGCCCGCGTTGTGGCTTTTGGGCAGAGTTCGAGATCCAGCACGCGGCTGTTTATTGAAGGTTTGCTCACGTTCTTCGCAGTTGTTATCATTTTGATGTCTGAGATCTTCCCTTTACAATGAATTTATTCCTCTGTGAGTTAAAATGACAATAAACAACTCCAAATTGATCTTGGTAGTAACGATGCTGTTGATGAGTAGTGCGATCAGAGCGGATGACCAGATGCAAACCAGTGGATCTAAGGCCAGCCCGATCAAAGTTATCATGCTCGGTTTGCAGGATAATGAGCTGTATCTCAACCAGCTTGCGGAGTATCTAAGCACAGTGAGTCCGAGTTATTGCGTGCAGTTTGTAGGTGTTGATGATCGTGAAAAACTTCGGAACGAACTCGCAAGTCGCGATGACTGGCACATTGCTGCATTACCACCAGTTGACTATGTTCGTTTCGTCTCTGAGTCCAGAAGAGCTCGCGATCGCCAAACGCATCGTATAGAACAGTCATTCGATTGGATGCTTGCAGCACGCCTTGAGTTTGATGATGACGATCTGTATGGATTCAGCATCGTCACCGCGGCACCCAAGGAGAATGCTAAAATTTCCAACACCTTTCAGGAGCTCATGGTCGACCAAGGAGATATCAATCATCCTCCAACGCTCAGGTATGTACCCGATTTGACATACGCACAGACGAATAACAGTATGGTTAACAGAACCCGAGGAATTCGCTTTCGATGTGAGAGTAGTGATAGTGCCAGTGGATACTTGTTCCCTCGGGATTTCCTACTGGGCCTTAGTGAGTCGTTCGTTATCGAATCTGATGCTCACGCCGGACAGCGACCGCTATTCGACGATTCATTCTTCAACGGCGTGCTAGAGTTCGATAAAAAGCAAGACACCATTATACCTCGAGGATCTAGCATCTACGAATACCGTTTGAAGCTTCTATCTCAAGCCAACAAAGGTACACCAGACCTTGACCCGCGTGAATCATTTATGGCGATGCCGACCAAGGTCGCCCGGTCTCTAAAAGAGAAATACGGACCTGATTCGGAAAAAAATATTTCGATAAGAGTGCTGCACGAGTCACAGCCGATTATCCCTTGCGATGCCATTATTATTAACTTGAAATCAAAGGATGATATAACACATGATCTCCGTCGATTGATAGCAACATTGATTTCAGATACGGAATCTGGTGAACTCAAGACTATAGCAGAAGATCTTGATTTTGAGCGAGCAAGAGAGATTGACTGCGAGGACGTTCTCCCACAATCTCTCCAACCGGGGGAAGGGACTGCAGGAACCCCCTGGAAAATGCCTGGCATTACTGGGATGCGGAGGGCGCTCGATGAAGATTACGATCCCGTCCGGCGCGTAATGGCTGAGGCGAGGCAGTCATCTGGGGCTACAGGAATTCATCTACGCTTGGGTGTATCTCTTCAGTCCAATCTGTTCGATGAACGGGAATCCCGAAAGAGATGGCGAAATCTCATTCTAAATGTATTCGCCGAATCCATGGAGAGCTTGTTTATCGAGCCAATTGAGTTCTACGAGAAGGGTAGAGAACACGAGTTAGTCGAACACTTCCATAACGGAAAACTGGATCTTGCAATGTTGCCGACCATGGCGGCAGGTGATGCGCTCAATGCCGGACACAAGGTTGTTGCTGTACCGCTCTTTCGTGAAAAGACCACAAGTTTTAATGAGCAGTCTTTTGATGTACAGCTTTTCGATCACTATATTGCGGTGGCCGTCCGGCGTGCGCAAGTTGGACAAGCGAAAGAATACCATTCAACGACAACCAATCCCTGGCCAACCGAGATCCTAGATCGAGTCGCAGATACCGGGAGCGAGTCTGCCCAATCTATCGACATCGTGGGGATTAACCGTCGCGGTCGATACAAATCAGCCTCCGGTAGGGTAGTTCCATTGATGGCCCTCGATAAGGCCGTTGAGAGACACGAGAGCGGTTTATCACGCCGGGTCGAGTTTGCGCACGATGACCGGGGAGTCTGGACCGCTGTGCTTCATCGCGATCCCCCTTGCTGGGGGCTTATGGCACGCTATCAATACGAGCGGCTAGCCGGGTCATACGATCTAAGAGCGGGATCGGGGTATGACGTGATCTTTTTTGATAGCGACGACGATCTGATTCCAAATGGTGCACTAGTTCTTAACAAACGTAGCGAAGATCATTTAGAATCTATAAGGTCGAAATTCCACAAAGGAAAGAATCAGTATACCAAATCTGTCAAGAGTGATGACGAGAGCCTGTACTTCTCAGATCGAACCGATGAAGTGGTATCAGATCTAATTCGTCTATATCAACCAACTGATTTTAGCTTCCGACTTCGAGACACAATGAAATGGACTGCCCGTGCAACTATCGTTATTCTAGCGATCCCACTCATTTTGATAGTCTTTTTGAATCTCAGTTCGAAAAGTCGAGATGAGAACCAAGAGAGTGGGTCTGCATCCAACTCCAGCTAGCATGCTTTGCGGTTTAGCAAGGGATTGGATAGTCCGGCCTAACCATATTGCGATTCTATCGCCCGCTAAGAAGCGGTTCTGTAAAGATGTGACTCTATCGGCCGCGGGCCTCTCTTGGTATACTAACTCCAATCGAGGCCGAGTGAGGATCACGCCATTCAAATCCCATACGCTACACGGAAGGAAGTGAACTCGAGCCATATATCACCATCAGACGACAACATGTCGGCGAATATCCACGATTGCTCAACCCGATGATCAAGATGAAGCCGAAACATGGTTTTGTGGGGTGACATTCGCCATGTGAATGGATGTCACAATCTGCTAGCCCACTGCTCCACTAGCAATTTGCAATCTCTCCAAAATCAATTAGAATCAACCACCATATTGGTCGATTAGTTTTTGCCCACTCCGACTATAATCTATAATGTCATTCAAAAAGAAACAACCTACGAGCCCTGCTCCTTCCACGCCAGTTGGGCTTCTACCACTACTGACGCGTCGCATAATTCCTGATGCGATGTCGCACCAAAAGGATATGCTCATAAAATATGCTGAGGGCATGGTTGACCAACCCGACGTCGCCTTGCAACTTCCGACAGGAAGTGGCAAGACGCTTGTTGGATTATTCATCGCTGAATGGCGTCGGCGTAAATTCAAGGACCGGGTAGTTTATCTGTGTCCGACACGTCAACTGGTAAACCAAACGGTGGTGCAGGCGAAAAAACATTACGGCATTGACGCTATCGGTTTTACCGGGTCGCATCGAAACTATGCGCCCACAGATATTTCTGATTGCAAGACTGGCACGAAGATCGCGATCACCACATATTCGAGCCTCTTCAATTCATGGCCGTTTTTTAACAATCCAGATGTGATCCTTCTAGATGACGCTCATGCGACAGAAAACTACATCGCCAAAATGTGGTCTCTTGAGATCCCCTCTTCTGACGGACCACTGTCATCGCTCCACGCTGCCCTCGCAGATATAGTGAAGCCCTATATCACCGCCCAGTCCTATGCCCGGCTGACCGGCGATTGGGAGGACCGGTCCGACTCAACCTGGGTCGATAAACTGCCGACAGAGACCGTTAACAAGCTCACTCCACAGCTGATTGCGGCGTTGGATGCTCACAAGGACGCCAAAAACGATATCCGGTTTACATGGCCATTGTTGCGCGATCATCTTCATGCCTGCCATGTCTATCTCGCTTCCCGTGAAATCCTGATCCGACCATTGGTGCCGCCGACCTGGACGCATCTTCCGTTTCACAATGCGAAGCAACGTATCTACATGTCGGCGACTCTCGGCGCAGGCGGCGATCTGGAGCGTCTAACGGGACGCACAAAGATCGCGCGTATCGAAGCGCCCGAAGATTTTCGCAAGGCTGGCGTCGGACGAAGATTTTTTGTTTTTCCCGGCCTGTCTCTCAAAACAGACGCCTGCGAAAAGCTCCGCAAACGAATGCAGAAATATGCCGGTCGCTCAGTCGTCCTGACTCCGAACTCTGTCGCGGCAGAAGCCATCGCGAAGCAATTCGACGATGAAGATGACTTCGAGATCTTCATGGCCGACGACATCGAAACCTCCAAGGAGGACTTCGTCAAATCAAAGAAGGCGGCTGCAATCATGGCCGGCCGATTCGATGGCATTGATTTTCCGAATGATGAATGCCGTCTCTTATGCCTTGATGGATTGCCCAAGGCGACCAACGCTCAGGAACGCTTTTTGATGAGCAAAATGGGCGCATCGGCGCTGCTTAATGACCGTACCCAAACGCGTGTATTGCAAGCCGCTGGTCGATGCACCCGCGCTCTGCAGGATCGGTCCGCGGTTTTCGTCACCGGACACGAACTCCTCGACTATCTCGCCGACAATCGCAACTGGTGCCATTTCCACCCTGAACTCCAAGCCGAATTGGATTTCGGTGTCTATCAGTCGAAGAACGCGTCCCCGAATGACTTCATGGAGGCGTTCAAAAGTTTTTTCGACAATGATGCGGGCTGGGACGGGGCCAATAGCGAGATTCTCAGCGACGCCAAGGCCAAGGATCAAACTCCTTACCCGGCCATGGACGAGCTTGAAACGGTCGTCGGGCACGAGATCGCTTACCAGCGGGCGATTTGGTCTCAAGACTTTGAACGTGCGTTAGAGGAGGCGCGCGCCATTACTTCGAAGCTGACGGCACCGGAGCTAAAGGGGTATCGTGCGCTCTGGCACTATCTCGCCGGTTCTGTCAGCCAGATGCTTTCAATAAATGTGGGCGACGGCGCTGACAAGGCGGCCCGCGAACAATTCCGCGCCGCCAAAGACTCAGCACCAAGCGTTCCATGGCTCGCGCAGCTTACTCGCGGCGAGACAGTTCTCGCGTCGACTGGGGACACGCCTTCGGAGGAGGTCACGGTTCAGGTCGAGCGGCTGGAGAATGCGCTTTTGGCGTTGGGAACGGCAAGTGAGCACAAGTTCGAAAAACGCGTCAAGATTATCCTCGACAATCTAGCCGCCCCCAAAACTTTTGAGGAAGGCCAGCGACAGCTCGGAGTTTTGCTTGGCTTCGTAGCAGGAAACGGCAAGGGAGACGCAGCACCCGATCCGTGGTGGCTTGGATTGACGATGGGCATCGTGTTCGAAGATCATGCGGATGGAAAAGCGACTACAGTCTTCAGTGCCACCAAAGCCAAGCAAGCAGCCTTGCATCCTGACTGGATGCAAGAGAATGAACCTAAGGCGGATGGTCTCGACATGGTTTCAGTCGTTGTAACACCCTGCACCACGGCGGGGCATGGTGCGAAACCGGGGCTCAGAAAAGTTCGCTATTGGCCCCTGGACGATTTCAGATCCTGGGCGAAGGAGACGATCGCGATTGTCCGCACATTGAAAACATCTCTTCCACCAAACGGAGACCTCTTCTGGCGCATGAATGCGGCCAACACGCTGACAAGCAAGAGCCGAACTCTTGAATCTATCCTTGACACGCTGCCGGTTGCAGCCGACGCAATGATTATTCAAAAGAAATAATGAAAGGATGAGACGGCCTCCTTGATATCAAAACTCATACACTGATACACCTATGAATGGCATCAGTTCGGACAACAAGCTATCCGCTGGCCTATTTATTCCGGATTAGTATCCATGCTCATCTTGTACGGAATAGTGCAATCAAATCATCGCAGGATCAATTCACGATTCATCCCCACAACCTGTTGTACAACGTCTTTGATTGCAAAGAGGGATTTCTAGACCCTAGAAAACTGCATCCGTTTTCAATTCATTAATCTATTGTTTCGTTTAATAGTTTCATCCCAGGTCGGAACTCCACTAGGAGTATTTTTCACCGCTAACCCTACATGGCTTTGCGCTCCGGTCCCTATATATATAGTCAATTTACTCTTCGAACATATTTCGTACTCCAACACGGGCTTGAAGCAAGGCATCCCAGGCATCGAGGCACCCATTCCGGACTACATGGAGAGAATCTGTTTCCGCCTCTTCGTAAAGACGCAGGAGCAGCCGGCCAATCTTGTCGGCGTCGAGACCGATCCCCCTTGACATATCCCGGCTGGCATCAGCAAGGTCACCTGCGAACCGCGACGTCGTCGCAAAAATAATATCCGCGAACGGTACCAGACTGCCTGGCTGGTCATCGATAGCGTAAATAACATAAGTCGGATCGTCTGCAAATGCTGGCGAACAAACACACTCTGCTACTATCAGACGCCCATAATCTGTAGTCAATATCTCATTGTCACGTACGCAGCGATACGCTGCAGCTCGTACCTCTTGGCTCTGATCGGATAAAAACTGCTTGACAAATGGAAATGCCTTGCTGTGGTATTCTGGTTTGGCTACGAACTGGGACATGATATTTGCTACACCAATTCGTAATGCTTCGGTACCGGTTCGGCATGTATTCAATTCTTCTTGAAACAACTCATGAAAAAGCCAACGAGCCGCAACCTCTCGTGCACCCTCACGAGAAACCTCAGGCATTTCCGACTGAAGCATCGCATCCACAAGTGGACAAAGAGTCGATGCATGAGTTGCCATGCCAGTGTTGAAGAAGTACACAGCATGGTGGGTAGCGGCTACACGCAAGTCTGATCTGCACGCTTTTACAAACAGCTTTAAAGCTAAGTCTTTATCATGTTCCAAGACAGGCAAGCAGGCGGTGACGGCAGCGGTTCGAACCGCCGGGTGATCGTCTTGGCACAGTGATTCAAGGGTTGGCATGAATAGGGTTAGAAATTCAGGTTTATTTCGCAAGAGAGATCCGAGCGCAAGCCCAGCAGCTGCACGGACGGAGTTCAAAGAATTCGTAGTGAGGTCCGATGGTGTTGATTGATTGGCATCAAAATTACCAGTGCCATTGTTGCCGATTCCAAGACTGTTTTGCTCAGGGTCTGGGTGTGAATGCGCAAGTTCCATGAGTCTATTGAGCAGATTATCGCTCCATGGGTCCTCGGCACGATCTCGCAACAGGCTGCAAAAGCTCATCGCCATCTGTCGATCAGATAGATTGGTATATCGCTCAAGCACTTGCTCTGCGATATCACAACCAACGGGCTCCCATTCGGTCTGTAAATCTTCGGGTACACCATCAGGAGCGGTCATCCGAACTGCGTCAAGAACCGCCGAAACATACCATGGATGAACATCCTCTGGAAAACGCAAGCAGAGTCTCGCGAAACGATCAGGATGCCGTTTTGCTGCCCATAGGAGTGTCATTGAGAACTGACGTATTGATGATTCAACAATATTATCATCATCAATTTGTCGCCAGTTGGCACCTCGATCTTCAAGGATCTCTTTGTTCGCCACTATCTGTAGCCATGCAGCATCACTAATCGTCTCTGCGTTTTTACCAAGCGAAGATCCAACCGAGCCACCTGAAAGATTTATGCCAGACACAAACTGTTTTTCGTCGTATTGTTCGTACTTTCTCTCGAGTACTCCAAGTAGCGATTTAGCGGTTGTGCTTAGTCGTACTAGAGGGATAGCTTGAAGCAGGAAAAACTGACATCGCCCCCAATAATCACCAAAGTACCCATGCTTCCAAGTAGATAGCCAGTATTGTGCGTTTTGGACCAACGAGCGAGGACGATACTGGATGATCGCAGACTCTAGTTGCATAATGAGAGCGTCAGAACAAGATTGTTCATGTGTACGAATCAGTCGTTGTGCAGGAAACCACTTTGGTTCCGACACTCCTAAACCGAGTTCAAACCTATGGGTATCTGCAAGGACCCAGACAATAGCTCTCTCGGCGAATGCTGGAGCTAAAGCCTCGAATGACTCAGCCAAGATTATCTGAATAACTGGTGACGAGGAGTCTTGGAGTAGTTCAGTGTCTTTCCAGAAAGCTGTACTATTAAGTCGAGCTAGTGCTGTTCCAGCTTCGATGGCAACACGAACCAATCCAAATGGCAGGTTTTCAACACCTTGTCGGAAACCACCTTGGTCTGGATCAAGCCATTGAGACAATTCATTTTTATTGTTGTCCTGCCCTGATGAGAGACGGCCAATGGCTTCGATTGAAATTTGCCATGCGACTTCTGGATGATCCCGCGCTGCTTCGAGAAATGCATCAAGATCCTGCTGTGACCAATGCTCAATGCGGGAGCGGCGTCCTTCAGAAGATTCACCTACTTCATGAAGATCCATACTATCGAGCACTGCTTTCAGCAATGACAGCCTGCGTTCTGGAAGGATATCCTTCCAGTTAATGTACCGTTGATATATGCCGCCTCGTGCGAGATGTAGACGCAATGCGAACATCTCATCTGAATCATCTTTGACATTCCATGCGAGTGCGCCAAGAACGGACTCTCGTAGTTCTGGGATATCAGCATATGGTTTAAGAAGACTTGCCACCTCATCAGGTATTGCCTCTGCAACGGAACGAAGTAGCCAAAATGCCTTATTCCGATGGTTTATGTCTGTCAACCACTGTTCTAACACATCCATTTCAATCAGATGCTGCACGAATAGTGGATGCGCCAAGAAAACCGTGCTGTAGATGTGCTCCGCCCACAGTGGAGATTCGTGCAATGACCACATATCAGATACAATCGCCCTGGACGGTGTGGCCAACTGCCCGACAACTTCAAGACATAGATGTTTGAGGTGAAAACGGATATCCACACTGTTTAGCAGAGAGATCACCACGTCTCGGAACGACGGCTCATCTTCATCAGCCAGAAGCGAGAGAGCAAATCGCAGTTGTTCTCTTCGGAATAGTGTTTGCTTGTCTTGTGATCCGAGCCAATCCACAAACGAAACGCTGCTAGAATGGAGGCCTGCCAACACACGAGAAGCAACTTGGTAGTCGAGTTGGCTCTGATGGCTGAATGTCAGCTGAGTACCCGACAGATCAAGGATGCCAGCAGCAAGAAAGTGATCCCGCATGGGTTCGTCCAAGATGGAAACCGGGGCAGTAAAGCTTCCACGAGATTCCATGAAGGACACAATGCTGGACAATGCACTTGTAACGTCAGTGGAAATAGCCCCTAGCTGAAAAAGTTCACGTTGTTTCAGCTCCCAGTGCATACGAAGAAGTTGCGCTCGGCTATTAAATGGACCTACAGAGCTTTGCAAAGCGAGATCAGTCCACAACGATAGATTTTGAGGTGATGCCAGTAGTTCGAGTTGTTTGCTGGAAAATTTTGGTTCAGAGAATCCAGATTCCGCGATGACTCTCTGAACATCGTCTGGTGATAGCCCTTTCACTAGAATCTCGGCCGACGGCCATTGCTCCTTATTTGCGTCTAACCATCTGCGAATCTCAGGATCGTGCCTGCGGTCGTATGTGCGGCAAGCCATCACAACGCAAATGTCTACGCCCAGCTGTCGTAGTCCATGAACTTCCCGGAGAAGTTCTCGACACACGTCCAAAGCTGCACGCGAGTGACTTGCAGTCCATCGGAGCGCATCGAGTTGGTCAAGAATGAGAATACACCGACTCTCTCCAGCCAGGGAATGAAGGCACCGAACTGGAGACTCGGGCAAACCAAGTGATTTACCAAAATCGCTAGTTGAACCACTGGGGGATTGGCGATCAAGACGTATCGGAAGATAAATGGCGTCTGAATCTTCAAGGTGTTCAACTAGCTCAAACAGCACACCACTCTTTCCAATTCCAGGATCGCCAAGCAGCAGCACCACAGATTTATCATCCAAAGATTCAATAACATCAGTAGATTCTTTACGCTGAATGAGCGACCCATTTATGAGATGGTCTGATATGGATCCTCGGAATCTCTCCCGTATCAACTCAACTTTATCGGCAAGCCGAGGATCGTGATCAATACTGCGTGGAGGCAAGTCAAGTGATCGTAAATAATGACGCAGCATTGGTGCGTCGATGACGCGGCGCAAGTGCGTAATTGCAAACTCGCAAAGCGCTGCTAGTACAGCATCTGGCTTTCCGTTGACCCAGTAGTTCGCGAGTGCACGAAGATCGTCTCGGGTGGTGGAGTTGTCAGGCCAAGTATTGATTTCAAATCGACCTAAAAAATCGTAAGCTTTTTCTAGATCGATGGGGTTTTCAATATCGAGTCCTAGACGATCACAAAGATCACTAAAAGTACTCCGCCTGCTATCTCCAATAGCATTCACTTGGTGTTCGTAAAACTCTTGCGCAATACCCGAAGAGTTGCGAGCGCTTCTGCATAGCTCCTCAAGTGTGGCGGATGGAAGGACCGTAACAAGTTGAAATAGGCACTTAGTATCTTTCTCCAATTGAAACTTAGCATATTCCAACACTCCTCGTGACTGGAGAGTCGCCGGGCTCCAGCTATTGGCGTGAGCGTTTCGCAGCTTGCACTGCTGGGCGACTCGAATATGATCATTCGTAGTCACCCACAAATCAACTCCGCGTTCGTTGTCACCGACGGCTTCGATTTGAACAGTTTTAATCTGTTCGGCTAGAAGGTGGAGTAGTTGTCGTGCAACCCACCGTCCCTCGTAACGGTTTCCTAGCTTGTCGGCGAATCCGCCAGGTTCAAGTGCCATGTCAAGTCCAGATTCTGATTCAGGTTTTTAACATCTTGAGAGGAAATGGATATAGAGTATCAGATTATAGGACAAAATCTGGGTTCAAATCACTCGAATCTAGAGCGGAGCAACTTGTATCCGAACTCTCACAATCCCCAAACACGAAGGCATATACGGAGTCAAGGGCTTGACGTTTCTGACATCATAACCCGCATCTTCGCTTTCTCTCGATACCTTAACTGCGTGTTTATCCCACAGGGAATAAGGAACATTCAGAGCCATACTGCCAACATAAACTCAGGAAGACCGATTGCCAGAAAGCCTAAATTTGCCCACTTGCATGCATACTACCCTTTGTGCTATAATTAACTTAGGGTGATCCATCCCCTCCCAACCCAGTCGACATGGTCGAAGTGTTCGGGAGCAGGTGTGTTGCTTAGCCGCGGTTTGCTACATGGTAGTTGGCCGTAGTCTGGCATGGTCCAGGCAGGTTCCCGCTGATGCGAGTGATTCAAATCAGCAGATCCCGAAACATGGTTTCGGCATTGGGGCTCGGGTGACTCCAACCCATTAACGATTCAAAACTACCGGTATGCCCGGAGTGGTGTTGTGCTGTGCACACATCTACTTCCCCATACTCGGGTCGCATTGTCTATACGGCTTCGCTATCGCGCCGTCGTAACGACGAAGGGAGCTTTCTGTGAATACCAAACTCGAAATAGAGCATATTGATATCAATCAAGTCGTCCCCCACCCCAATAACCCGCGTGTACATCCCAAGAAGCAGATCCGTCAGATCGCCCAGAGCATCGAAGCCTTCGGGTTCCGGATGCCGGTGATCATCGACCAAGACTCTCGATTAGTCTGTGGTCACGCCCGAGTTGAAGCGAGCAAACTCATCAAGATGACCCTGATCCCCGCGATCCGGGTGACGGATCTCGACGACGCCCAGATCCGCGCTCTGATGATCGCCGACAACCGGCTGACCGAGATCAGCACCTGGGACGATCAGTTGCTGGGCGAGCATCTCAAGGTCCTGTCTGATCTGGATCTTAACTTTGACATCGAGTGCATCGGTTTCGACTACGGGGAGATCGAGCAGCGGATCTTGGGTATCGAGGACGCGCTTGCCGGAGAGGAAATCACCGAGCACGATTGTGCGGATGATCTTCCATCGGATGAAACCATCACACCCGTCACGCAACCCGGCGATCTCTGGATCCTCGGTGAAGGAGACCATGCCCATCGCGTGCTGTGCGCCGATTGCACCGACCCAGCTTCCTACCAGCGATTGCTCGGCGATCAGCAGGCCGCGATGATCTTTACCGATCCGCCGTACAACTTACCCGCCAAGTCCATCGGGCAGGTATGCGCTGGTGAGCACGGCGACTTTGTGATGGGCTCAGGAGAGATGTCCCCAACCGAGTTCACGTCCTTCCTCGCGTCCGTCATGGAACAACTCTGCGAAGTGAGCCTCCCCGGATCAATCCACTACCACTTCATGGACTGGCGGCACGCCGCCGAGATGCTCGCTGCTGGAAACACCAACTACACCGAGCTCAAGAACCTCTGTATCTGGGTCAAGGACCGCCCCGGCATGGGTACGTTCTACCGCAGCCAGCATGAACTGGTCTTTGTGTTCAAGCACGGGACCGATCGTCACCGGAATAACTTCGGGCTCGGTGAGCACGGACGCACCCGCAGCAATGTGTGGAGCTTTCCATCCATCCGCACACTCAACCCCGTAGAGGGTGATCCCAACAGTGATGCACTCAAACTTCATCCAACAATCAAACCAGTCCGGCTGATTGAGGAAGCCATCCTCGATTGCTCGCGTCGGGGAGAGATCGTGCTTGATCCGTTCCTTGGTAGCGGCTCGACACTCATCGCCTGTGAGAAATCGAAACGAGTGTGCGCCGGGGTCGAACTCTCATCACGCTATGTCGATGTCGCCATCACACGCTGGCAGCAATGGACCGGGATGCAAGCCACCCATGAGCAGACCGGCAAGACCTATTCCCAGCTCCTCGAAACCCGCGCCAACGCCAGCAAGACTGAGGAGATCGCCAATGTCTGATCAATCCGAACACGAAGTGGGTTATAAAAACCCACCGAAGCACTCCCAGTGGAAGCCAGGCCAATCCGGAAATCCCAACGGTCGTCCCAAGAAGACCAAGGATTTCGACAAACTCCTCGACATCGAGCTGAGCAAGGAAGTCTCAATCACCGAAGGCGGGCAGAAAATCGTCCTCTCCAAGCGCGAGATCCTGCTCAAATCGCTCGTCAACGATGCGCTCAAGGGTGATCTTCGCGCGATGAAGATGGTGCTGCCATTCATGACCAGCCAGCAAAGCATCGCCGGATTCGAGCCTGATGCGGCCGATCGCCAGGCTTTCGAGCAGCTGATTCAGTCTTACCAGCAGATCGGTGAAGCAGCGGAAACGGAGGCGAGCCATGACAAGCCCTGAATCACGCGCCATCCGTCATATGTACCGTACTGATCCGAGAATGTTCATGCAGCTAGCGTTTCGGATGCTGCACCCGGGCATTGAATATCAGCACAACTGGTCGATCGATGTGCTCGGCGAGGCACTTGCTCGATGCCATCGTCGTGAGTCCACCCGCCTAATCATCAACATGCCGCCTCGTTCGCTCAAGTCGGTCTGCGCATCAATCGCGTTCCCCGCCTGGGTGCTCGGTGTACAACCAGATCAGAAGATCCTGTGCATCGCGGGTCATCGTGGCCTGGCCGACGAGCATCATCATCTTGCACATCGGTTGATGACGCACAATCGGTACCAAGGATTATTCCCACATGTCCGGGTTAGCGAGCAGCCCGGACGCCTGAAGCTTCAGCAGGGCGGCGCTCGCCTTGCCCATACCCCATCTGGAGCGGTCACCGGTAAGGGCGCAGACATGATCATCATCGATGACCCGCAGACTACCCAGCACGCCGATGACCAAGGCAAGTGCGCGGAGATCCGGAACTGGTACGATCGCAACATCTACCAGCGGCTCAACGACAAGCACGACGGGCTCATCATTGTGGTCACGCAACGGCTCTCGGCGGACGACCTGACAACCCATCTGCTCAATCAAGATGGCTGGGAGGTGCTCAGCCTCCCTGCGATCGCGATGCAGGACGAGCACCTCCCACCATCACTCGGCGGGGGGCTCGTGCGTCGAAAGGGCGAAGCTTTGCACCCGGCACGTGAGAGTCGCGAGCAGCTCCGCGAGGAGATGCTTCGTCTTGGTGCAACAGTTTTCATGGCTCAGTATCAGCAGGATCCATATCCAGTTGGGGAAGGAGAGGAACGGGGCGGAGTGTTTCACACTGCTCCATACCCAGATGCAACGCCAGAGGAGTGCAAGGGCTGCGATCTTTTCTTTACAAGAATGCCTGAAGAACACTTTGTCTTGGATGAGGTCTTTGGGGAAAGATCATGTATCCGCCAAGGCACCCCACCGGAACTTACTAGTGAAGAATTCGATGCGATGTATGGCCATTTGTGATGCGTGAATGAAACGTCTTATAGTTGACTTCATCATCTAGACGATACTGGATGCTCCCGTGTCGTCTGTATTGCTGGTCTTTTGAGGACCAAGAAAATGGCCCATGAGTTCTTTGTTCTGCTGGTATAGCTCGGGCGATGAACCCAAGAGTGCCGTGGCATACACAGCATTCCGGCACGGGGCTCGGAAGTCATCGGAGATCGGCGCAGGATTCTGCCCACAGCCCAGAAATCTCAGAAACGGTCGCTAATCCGAGCGATTTGGACTTGCATTGTCCCTCGATCCATGGCTACATGTGTCACACCGCGGGAGACTCCCGCAGCACCCCGACCGGCTCCTCAAATGCCGGCCCTGAAACCCAAGCACACGGGTCAACGGTCCCTCTCAGTATGAGCGGCGCGATCGGTGTGCGCGGATCACGGGGTCGGCGACAGGGGCTTGAACACGAGACCCACATGAAGATTGAACTCCACACCCTCACAAATCTGACCACCGCCCGACTCCAACAGGAATGGGCGAGTCTGGGCATCCGTGGTGATGCGCCGCACTTCAAGCAGGCACTGGTCCGGGGGATCTCTTGGCACCTCCAGCAGCACACCCACGGAGGGCTCGACGCGGGCACTCGCCGCCTGCTCAAGGCCGCGATCCGCAACGCCCCAACTCCGGCATCCAAGCAAGCGGTCGCCACACAGCGGAAGCAGCGGGGCCCTGTCCAGCTCGCCGAGGGGACGACACTCGTCCGCACATGGCGGGGTCATCACCACGAGGTCACCGTCCTGGAAGACGGCAAGCGATTCCGATATCGAGAAACCGAGTATGCCAGCTTGTCGGAGATCGCCCGCGAGATCACCGGGGCACGCTGGTCCGGTCCTCGATTCTTCGGCCTTAAGAAACTCAAGCAGGCGTCATAAAGGAGTACATGATGAAGACCATCCGCTGCGCCATCTACACCCGGAAGTCCAACGAGGAAGGACTCGACATGGCCTTCAACTCACTCGATGCCCAGCGAGAGGCGGGCATCGATTACATCAAGAGCCAGAAGCATGAGGGGTGGCAGCTGGTTGAAGAGGAGTACAACGACGGCGGCTTCTCGGGAGGGACTATGAAACGGCCGGGGCTTCAGCAGCTGCTTGATGACATCGACCGGGGACGCATTGATGTGGTGGTCGTGTACAAAGTCGATCGGCTGAGTCGCTCGCTGAGCGACTTTGCGCGGATGATGGAGGTCTTTGATGAGAAGCAGGTCTCGTTTGTATCGGTGACGCAGCAGTTCAATACCACGACCTCGATGGGCCGGTTGACACTCAACATGCTGCTGAGCTTCGCGCAGTTCGAGCGTGAGGTTTCGGGTGAGCGCATCCGTGACAAGATCGCCGCGACCAAAAAGAAGGGATACTGGGTCGGTGGTCAGCCGCCGCTGGGATACCGACTCCAATCAGAGGATGAAACGAAGGGGATCTATATCATCCCTGAGCAAGCGGATCTCGTTCGCATGATCTTCGCACGATATATCAAACTCGAATCGCCTGTTGCCGTCGCCAACGAACTCAACGAGACTGGCCATACGACGAAACTCTGGACAAGCAAGAGCGGAACGGTTCGCGGGGGGAGACCGCTCTCACAAAAGTACATACATGGTGTGTTGACGAATCAGCTCTACATCGGCAAGATCACGCACACCCGTGGGGACCACACCGAGATCTACGAAGGGCTGCATGAAGCCATCATCGATCAGGCAACATGGGACACCGCGCAGGATCTGATGACCAAGCAGGACCGCAAGAATCTGCATAGGTGGACGCACCCGCACCTGCTCAAGGGCAAGCTGCGCACCAGCGATGGATTTGCGATGAGCCCAACCTCCACGCAACGACCACTGACGAAGAAGAACGAGACCAATCAGAAACGGCTTGTGCGGTACTACATCAGCCAGAAGGCCATCAAGCACAGTTTCAAGAACTGCCCGATCAAGACCATCAACGCCGAGCATCTTGACGAGCTAGTCCGAGGTCTAGTCCTCGGCTACCTTGCTCAGACGGACCTCGACCAGCAGTCCACGGAAGTCAGGGACCGCTGGATCCGGAAGATCATCCATGAGGTCGCGCTCGCGCCCGACTCCATCACGGTACAGCTCGATACCAAGAAGATCGAGCAGATCCAACGCCACACATTCAAATCACCACCCAAGGAGATTCCCTCGCGACCCGTCTGCTTGCGAAGACCCGAGGTCGATGATCGCGGCGAGCACATTGAACTGAAACTGCAGCTACAGATCAAGAAGCTCGATGGTCGCCGATTGCTGCTCAGTCCTAACGGCCATGACCTGATCATCCCGTCGAAGCCTGAGCCCAAGCAGCATATTGTGGATGCGATCGGTCTCGCGTACCGCTGGCAAGACCAGATCATTCAATCCAAGCTGTATATCGAGGCGTTCGCTGAGTCTCAGGGCGTGTCCCGGACACGTGTACGAAAGCTGCTCCCGCTGACTCGGCTCGGTCCAGATGTCTTACGCCGTGCCCTCACCGGGACACTTCCCAGCAGCATCACGCTCGATGATCTGCTCGTTGCATCAAAGCAACTTGATTGGACTCGGCAAGCCACTGAGCTTGGGATCAATGAGGCCATGAATAGTCAACACGCGGCCAGATCAGCTGGGTGATTCCCTGCTGGTTCCCTGTTAACATGCGCAGGGAAATCGGGCTCTACCATGCCAATTCATGCCGTTGCCATGCCGTGAGTGTGGTTCAATGCTCGGTTGATAGCTGCAGTTCTCCCTGATTTTGTTCAAAGTCCCTGTTAATCAGCTCAGAACAGGGAACTCAATGCACGCGCGAAGGCACCCCTCAAATTGCCACGAGAGACACCCGATGCAATTCAAGCACATTAGGGAAGTTCAGTTCAAAATGTGATTTCGCAGAGACGCGCCGAACCGCGTAGCTCGCCCCAAAACGGCCGAAACGGCGTCTTATCAGGGACGCCGTTTCGTATACCGTTTATTCTAACGGAGAGAGGGGGATTCGAACCCCCGAGAGGATTACTCCTCCACACGAATTCCAATCGTGCGCCTTCAACCGCTCAGCCATCTCTCCAGCGGTGGATATCGAGGGGGAGTATAGACATTTCAACCCCGCTTGAGGCTCATAAATCTACTTTTTCGCGGCTACACCTCCCGATAGTCGACAATGACATATGCAGGATATCAGCCAATCTACCCAGCTCTCCTCCGGATTCAGCACACTCGACTGGATCGTCCTCGGCAGCTACTTCATCGTCCTCATGGTCACAGGCTGGATCTTCGCTCGAAAGGACCGCGCCGACACGGAGGACTACTTCCTCGGCGGACGCAAAATCCCCGCTTGGGCCGTCGCGATCTCGATCGTCGCGACCTCGCTCTCAGCCGCGACTTTCATCGGGGTCCCCGAACTCTCCTACTCTGGAGACCTCACCTACCTCGCGACCAACATCGGGATGATCATCGCGGCACTCATCATCGCGTTCCTGTTCATCCCCCGCTTCTATCAAACACGCAGCGCATCGATCTACGAACTCCTTGAACGACGCATGGGTAGCGGTGCAAGACGAGCCGCGTCGGTGTCATTTTTATTCGGTCGAGTGCTCGCATCCGGTGCTCGCGTTTTCGCGGCTTCGATCCCACTCTCGATGGTCATCTTCGGTATCGAAGCAGGAGTCGAACCTAGCAAACTCATGATCTCGATCGGAGCGCTTTCCGTCGCCGCGATCGGGTACACACTCTGGGGCGGGATTGCATCAGTCATCTGGTCGGATGTCTTGCAGTATG
Organism: Phycisphaerales bacterium; assembly: GCA_051252395.1. GTDB lineage: Bacteria > Planctomycetota > Phycisphaerae > Phycisphaerales > UBA1924 > UBA1924. The sequence goes on from JBPOFX010000001.1 coordinate 1,033,717, forward strand.
TCGTGCTGGTCGGTGCCGCGATCGTTGCGATTCTGCTGATCGCGAACTCCATCAACGCTCCGCTGGATGTTGTTCTCGAAACACTCCGCACCCCCACCACTGCAGACGGCGAAGCACTCGGATCAAAGCTCAAGGTCTTCGAGTGGGGACCCAACGGGTTTGATCCCCGGCACCCAATCGATTTCGCGGCTCCCTTCGCGATCCCGGCATGCCTCATCGGGTACACACTCCTCGGCATCGGATCCTACGGCACCGACCAAGACCTCGCTCAACGCATGCTCACCTGCAAGGACGCGAAATCCGGAGCCCGCTCAGTCCTCATGGGGATCGTCCTCGCGATCCCGACTGTCTTGTTGTTCCTGATCGTCGGGCTGATGCTCTGGATCGTGTACCAGCGTCCAGAACTCACCGATGCGCCTCTCCAACGAACCCAAGCAACCAGCGGCGATTCCCTGCGTGTGTTCCTCGAGTACATCCTCACCGAGATCCCCTCTGGAGTACGCGGATTGATGATGGCGGGACTCTTCGCCGCGGGATTGTCCAGCATGAACAGCGCGATCAATGCGATGGGTGCCGCGTTCATCTCCGATCTCTATCGACCGCTGGTTCCCAATCGCACAGAGAAACACTACCTGAGCCTTGGTCGGATCTCCGTCATCACAGCAGGGATCGTGCTCGGCGTGTTTGCATGCGTGTGCATCTACTGGAAGGATGCCAATGGGTACACACTCATCGACTTCGCATTGAGCGTGATGGGATTCGCATACGCGGGACTGGTCGGCGTGTTCTTGACCGCGATCATCACCAAACGAGGTTCCAACCTCAGCGCGATCGTCGCGTTGTTCGCAGGGTTCCTTTGGATGCTCGGATCACAGCCGTTCATGATCGAGAGGGTAATCGACCTCGAAACCTCAGAGTCAATCCTGAGTCGGTACGCCGGGATCCATCACACCTGGAAACTCACGCTCGGCGTAGTCCTCTCCGCGTCGATCTGCATGATGGGATCCACTCACGCTTCTGCTGAGAACCGACAAGCACCTTGAGCAGCGTGGTAGGTTGAATCTCCACATTCGAGTGTCCATCCGTCGCGACTGAGCGGAGTTAAGCGATCATTTACTGCGTGTTTGATCTGCTCTACGAGTGGTCGCAGTGCCAAGCCGACCCCGCCGAGCAGAACGATCCGGTCTGGGAGATAGATCGCATGGACGATCCGCAGCGCATGAACCAGTGCTGAGATCGGTGGCTCATCAAGCGTGGAGTTGCTGAGGTCGAGGCCTTGGTCGGTCTGGTAGCCGCGGAGCGCCGGCGCTCCAATATACGACTCAAGAATGTTGCATGCGCCGCTTGTGCTGATCCGGTCTTCTGAGCCGTGCCGACCGACATCCATGTGTCCGAGATGACCAATGTGACCGATGTGTCCAGACAGACCAATCCCTGCAATCTCTACCCCATCAAACACACTCAGTCCCACTCCGGTCCCGAGCGAAACCGCAGCCGTGCGTCCCTTGATCGGATGTTCGCACACATAGTCATATCCCGCGGCGTCTGCATCAGTGACGACATGCATCCTCGGCACATCCGACCCGAAGCACTCAGAAAGCAACTCGTCGAACACCCAGCCGTTGAGAGCTGGGACATTCGCGGACCACTCGATCGCTGTTCCTGAATCGCTTCGTTTGCCTGGGAGACACAACCCGACCTGATCCGCTCTTTGAACGCGGAGGTCATCCAAACAGCACTTGATCGCACGGACAATGTCCTCGCGTGAGGGATCCGAATATCGTCCGCTCGTTGTCGTCTTCCATCCCCTAAGCTGATCCTGCATCGCTGCTTTGACTGAGGACCCGCCGATGTCGATCCCGATGCGGACCGCATCGCTGCTCATTCCGTGTTCCCGACGCGTTTGATCAGACTCGCGAGTGCAGTCCGTTTTTCCCGGCGGACCTGCTTCGAAACCGAATCTTTTTTCTGGTCAGGATTCGGAGACTCAAAAATCGTGGAATACGCGAAGATCGCGAAGCGTCTCGGATGACCGATCGCGACCTGGTACGAGGTCTCCGCACCCGTCGCGTGCTTGTACGCGCCGATCCCTGGGATGACCTTGGATTGATCGACCAGCGCTTGCCAGGACGCGAGATCATCCTGGTATTGATCGTTCTTGTCCGTATAGATCATCGGCATGATCGCATCGACATAGCCGTTGTTCGCCCAACTCGCGGCGTCCTGAAGATAGCGATCGCGTGCAAGCTCAGGTCTTCTCCAGACCGCCGCACTCAAACGCACCCCACGCTTCCCAGCAACCCCTTCATCATTGATCCGCTGGACAAGCGTCGTGATCCGCGAGCGGATCCAGTTCTGGTACGCGACGCGATCGATCTTCCCGACCTCCCCACTCTTCCCGGTATCCTTCGCATACATCGCTCTGCTCACCCGATCACCCGGCATCAGCTTCCCCGGCTGGATCTCGTCGGAGAGATAGCGGATGTAATCCAGATGGATCCCATCGAGTCGGTACCGCTTCACAAGATCGCGCACGACCGAAACAAGGTGATCATGGACAGCATCGAGGACCGGATTGACCACGACATATCCGTCGTGCAGTGCTTGGACATTGCCTTGCTCGTCGCGGAGTCTCCACTCTGGATGCGTGTGGTACATATGCGTGCGATTGGTCGGAGGCGTCTTCTCTCTCCACATCGGCATGACATTGAGCCAAGCATGGATGCGGATCTTGTAGAGCTTCGCTTCCTCGCTCGCGATCTTCAGCGGATCGAATCCTGGAGGATCAGGATTGTACTTGAGCAGTTCAAACCCCCAAGGCTCAAGATCCGAGTCGTAGTATGCATCCGCTTGTCCTCGGACCTGCCAGTAGATATCCGTGATCCCGATCGACGCGGCATCAGCGATCGCTTTGCGCACATCATCAGGCGACTGATAATCCCATCTCGTGATCCATAAGCCGTGCTCAGTCGGGAGGTGCTCTGACGCGACCCCATCATTGGTGTCGTAGCGACCCTGACCAGTCAGGACACACCCTGAAAACCCAAGCATCAACAACGCGATACACAACCGAAAGATCGACATGCTTGCTCCTTGAATACGGCTTATCAATCATACCCGATCTGCATCAAGCATGACTCCACCCTACCCAAGGATCGGCTACCTGACCCGACTCGCGTTAAGCAATCGATTCGACGGAGCCGGTCATCTGCTCTGGTTTGGTTTTGATGAATCCGAACCAAAGAATATAGAACGCAGGGACCAGGATACCAAGAACGATCGTCAGTACCAGACCGATGATCTCGCCGATCTGCTGACCGGTCTGCCCCCCCGCGGTTAAGTTCTGAGCAAGCGGCGAGTCTGGATATTGCTCAGCCCACGCACGCATGGACTCTTGTTTATCCATCTGCCTCATGTAGCTAAAGAGCGACATCGGGATCGAGGGAACTGCCCAGAGAAGGACGAGAATCCGCGCGATCGGGTTTCGAGTAACACAGAAAATCCCGCCGAAAAGCAAGACGAGCGTCATGACTAAGCCGCTCCCCATGATTGCCCAGTCAACACCTGTTGCTTTCATCCCATCAGGCATCGGTGCGCCGTCAAGCGCCGGAGCCATCAACTTCTCTTGGAGCGGGAGCATGACTGTCCCAATCCCTGTACAGGTCAGCATGATTGCTGCATACGCAATCGTAATCGCACCAATCCATTTGGGCCACGCAGGAGCGGGTGTCCCTCCAAGCTCTGTTTCATGAAAATCTGTTGTTTCGGAATGTTGCTCATTCATGTGTTTGCCCCTCATGAGATCGAGTGATTGGATTAGACCCGCTGCAGGAAGCGGACATCGTTTTCAAAGAGCATCCGGATATCTGGGATGCCGTATTTCCCCATCGCGATGCGTTCGATCCCGAACCCAAACGCGAAACCGGACCATTCTTCGGGATCCAGCCCACACGCTTTCAGGACATTCGGATCGACCATGCCGCACCCGCCGAGTTCGATCCACTTGGGATCTTCACCCGGCTTGAGCGCGATCATCATATCAAACTCTGCACTCGGCTCAGTAAACGGGAAGAAGCTCGGACGCAGACGGATCTCCGCATCATCACCGAAGTATGAGTGAGCGAACTGGAGCAGCGTCGTCTTAAGATCCGCCATCGAGACGCCTCGATCGACATAGAGCCCCTCGATCTGGTGGAACATAAACGAGTGCGTCGCATCGACTGTGTCGGGACGATACACACGCCCAGGTGACACGATCTTGATCGGAGGCTGCTTGCCATCTTTGACAAGCTTGGACATCGTCCGGATCTGCACCGTCGAGGTCTGACTCCGCAACATCCGAGGCGTCTGCACCTCATTCGGATTATCAATATAGAAGTTATCGATCGGATCACGAGCAGGGTGCGCCGGGGGGATGTTGAGCTTGATGAAGTTGTGCTCGTCATCCTCGAGCTCAGGTCCCTGCGCGACATCAAACCCCATGCGAGCATAGATCTCCACAAGCTCATCACGCACACGCGAGATAATGTGACGACGACCAACCCCGCTCGACTCCACAGTCCCAGGCTCGGTCATATCGATCATCGGACCGCTCGAAGCAGCGACACCCGAATCACCAAGCGATGCCTGCTTGGTCTCGAATGCGGTCTCAAGAGCCGTCTTAACCTCGTTGAGACGCTTCCCGACCGCGCCCTTCTGGTCCTTGGGAACATCCTTCATCATCGGCATCACAGTCCGCATGCGGCCCTTGGTTCCGATGTACGCGATGCGCCATGATTCCAGACCCGGAGCATCTGCGACAGCGCCGAGTTCAGAAAGTGCGGAGGATTCAATCTCGTTGAGGGTCTCAAGCATGGGTGTCAAATCGTGTCTTTGGGATCAAATGAAACAGAGATCAGGTTCAGGGCATAAAAAACACTGCCCGTTGTCGGACAGTGTAAGGATAGTCAAAGAATGACTCGCTCGCAGTCGAAATCGACTCAGGATTCCGCTTCAGGAGCATCCGCTTCTGGTGCATCAGCAGCAGGAGCTTCAGTCTTCGGAGCGTCCTTGCGGAGCTTTGCAGCGAATGCTGTGCGACGATCAGCAGTGCGACGACGCGTGCTTGGTTGGCCGCCGATTTCAGGGCCTTCCTCGTTGCCAACGAACTGGATCACGCAGAGCTGTGCCGCGTCACCGAGACGGTGCTGACCAAGCTTGACGATGCGGGTGTACCCACCGGCGCGATCTTCAAAGCGTGGAGCAACATTCTCGAAGATGTGCTTGACGATGCGAGGCGCCTTGCGGAGCTCGCCGTAGCGGTTACGCTCGATCTGGTCTGAATCTGGGATGTCAAAGAATCCCTCAGTGAACGCGCGTTGTTCTTCGATCGACTCGCGTTGCTCGTCGGTCGCGCCTGCAGGGATATGAGCCCATGCGAATGCACGACGATCCTGTCCGAGCATCGAAACGACCAAACGACGCGAGTGGAGGTCACCGCGCTTCGCTTTGGTGACGATCTTCTCGACGAACGGCTGGAGTGCCTTGGCCTTCGGGATGGTCGTCGTGATCTGACCATGCTCGAAGAGACTTGCCGCCATGTTACGGAGCATCGCTTGACGATGCGCTGCGGTGCGGCCCAACTTGAATCCGGCTTTGCGGTGACGCATGACTCGGTTCCTTCTTCTCATTCAGCAACGCGCTCACCGCGTCACTATTGTGTGTATCTGGTCAGCAAGCGGGTGCTCACTGATTGATGGTGTACCCCTCGGGAAGTTCCATCCCGAGATCAAGATCGATATCCAGAAGCTTGCGCTTCACTTCACGCAACGATGTGCGTCCAAACGAACGGAGCTTGAGAAGCTCAGGCTCTGTCATCACAACCAACTGCGCGACGGTATCGAGACGAGCCGATTCCAGACAGTTGCTTGCACGAACCGACAGGTCCAACTGCTCTGTAGGCATGTTGAGCTTGCGGATCAGTTCTTCGTCCACGCCTGCTGCTGCAGCTGCGTTCTCCGAGACACGCTCTTCGCCGAGTTCAAAGTACTGAACGAACGGGTTGAGGTGCTTGCGGAGAATTTTGCCCGACTCGACGAGTGCCATTTCTGGAGTGACGGTGCCGTCGGTCCAGATCTCCATCGTGAGCTTGTCGTAGTTGGTCTTCTGACCAACGCGGGTGTTCTCAACATTGTAACGAACACGCTGAACAGGCGAGTAGATCGCATCGACCGGGATGACCCCGATCTCTTGCTCATCGTTGCGGAGGTCCTGGTCAGAAACCGGGATGTATCCGCGGCCCTTGTTCACATGGATCTCCATCTCAAACGCGACCGGCTCGGTCAGCGTCGCGATGACGAGGTCCTTGTTGACGATGGTCACATTGCTGTCTGCCTCGATGAGGTCAGCGGTGACTTCGCCAGGTCCCTGTGCCGCGAGCTTCATGACGCGTGAGCCTTCACCGTCGCACTTGACGATGAGGTTCTTGATGTTCAGGATGATGTCGGTAGTGTCCTCAAGAACGCCCGGAATCGAGGTAAACTCGTGCTCCGCGCCCTTGATTTTCACTGCAGTAACGGACGCTCCCTCAAGCGATGAGAGGAGGATCCGACGCAGCGAGTTCCCGATGGTGGTTCCCATGCCGCGCTCGAAAGGCTCGACGGTAAACCGACCAAAGGTATCTGCTTTAAACTTGTCGTCCGAGGTTACTCGGGAGGGCAGTTCGAGCCCGCGCCAGCGTACACGCATAGTTCATTTCTCCGCAGCAGGGACTTTCGTGAGGTCCAAACTCTTGGTCGGATCACAGATTGACGCCCTGCTGCTGTCGGCGTCGCTCTTTCTTTCCGCTCAAGACTGTTCAATGACGAACCCCGATCGTGCTCAAAACTTGCTTCGCACATCGGGGCTCTTAAGCCGGTCTGTATTAGACGCGGCGCTTCTTCTTTGGACGGCAGCCGTTGTGAGGCACCGGTGTGTGGTCTTCAATCGCAGTCACTCGGAGACCGGTCGAAGCGAGTCCGGAGACCGCGTTCTCACGACCAGCGCCAGCGCCGGTGATCTTGACCTCGATCTCGCTCATTCCCATCTTGCGGACTTTCTGTCCGAGCTGCTCACCTGCGCGAGTTGCTGCGAAGGGGGTTGCTTTACGAGCACCCTTGAAGCCGATGGTGCCAGCCGAGTCCCAAGCGAGTGCTTCGCCGTTGGTGTCGGTGACTGTGATAAGAGTGTTGTTGTGGGTTGCTTTGATGTGTGCAATCCCACGCGTGACGCCCTTGCGGACCTTCTTTGCTTTTTTGACTGACTTTGCCATACTTCGATCGCTCCTGACGGTTCCACTTGTGGTTCCCTCGTAGAGGGCTGGAACCTTGCGAACCTTGTTGTCCAACCTCGAAGGGTTGATTCAAATCGGGACCTTCCCGGCTTGAAGAAAATAAACGGGTTGCACCCTCTCGGATACAACCCGGAAATCGATTGAGCTGTTTAGCCCTTCACGCCCTTCTTGCCTGCAACGGTGCGCTTCTTGCCCTTACGGGTGCGAGCGTTACAGCGGGTGCGCTGGCCTCGAGTCGGGAGACCCGCACGGTGACGATCGCCTCGGTACGAACGGATCTCGCGGAGACGAGCGATGTTCTGGTGGACCTGACGACGCAGCGCGCCTTCGACGAGGTACGCGCTATCAACGATCGAGTTGAGCGTCGAAACTTCGGTCTCGGAGAGGTCCATTGCTTTGGTATCCGGGTCAATCTTCGCTTCTACGAGGATGTCACCAGCAAACTTGTTGCCGATGCCGTGGATGTACTGCAATGAATAAAAGATCTTCTTGCGATCTGGGATGTCTACACCTGCGATACGGGGCACTGTTTTCTCCATTCATCCGGGGCTAATCCCGGCAGTGCGCTGCAAACGAGTTCACCTCGATGCAGCCGGTCGTAAATCTATTTCACACACTCAAGAGCAGGCTTTAGCCTTGACGCTGCTTGAATCGTGGGTTCTTCTTGTTGATCACAAAGACTTTGCCCTTACGACGGACAATCTGGCAATCTTTGGAGCGACGCTTGACGCTTGATGATACTTTCATCTTGACCTCCTCCGCCGCTCTATAGGCGAAGTCTCTAGAACCGGTCTCCCGGCTGTGTTCCATGTATTCTCTGACCTTCGATCGTCTTGTGAACAAAATCGAGGGTCACGATGATAGCCCCGACCTTCCGGTGTGTCATCCACCGGATCGACTGAGCCTTGAAAAAGAGTCCTAGATCGAACAATCGAGTCCAGAAACCCATCCAATCGACCCCAAACAGGGCCCTATCTCCCGATCAGCGGTTGCGACCTTCACCGGCATCGTTGTCGCCGAGGAATCCGTCGTAGTTCCGCATGAGGAGATTCGCCTCGACACGCTGGAGGAAGTCCAACGCAACCGAGACCACAATGAGCAGACCTGTACCTCCCAAGAACTGGGAGACTACAAAGTCTACTTTGAGCTGAGTATTGACAACCATCGGGAGAACCGCGATGACCGCAAGGAATGCCGCGCCGACGAAGGTGATCCGTTCCATGACCGCTTCGAGATATTCAGCAGTACGAGGTCCTGGACGAAGTCCCGGGATGAACGAGCCGTGATCGCGGAGCTGCTTGGACATCTCTTCAGGGTTGAACTGGACTGTAATCCAGAAGTAGCTGAAGAAGTAGACCATGATGATGTAGAGGAAGACATACGGGAACGCGCCCATCTGGAAGTTGTTACTGAGCCAACCGATCAGACCGACCCACCAACCCTCGGCACTCGCTGCTTGCGCCTGATCCATCAACGCGCTGAACACCACTGATGGAAACACCATCAGCGAGGACGCAAAGATAATCGGCATCACCCCGCCGTGGTTGACCTTGAGCGGGAGGTAGCTCTTCTGACCACCAAAGGTCCGGCTGCCTCGCGTGTGCTTCGCTTGCTGAACCGGAATGCGCCGCTGAGCAACGGTCAGAAGGACCGAGCCACCTACGACGAGGATGAACCCGCCGAGGAGCAAGATCAGCCCCATCCAGCCCATCTTGTTTGGATCCGCGGCATCAAAGTTCGCGATCACGCTCATCACCGCACCAGGCATCGCTGTGAGGATACCCGCCATGATAATCAGCGAAACGCCGTTCCCGATACCGAAGCGATCGATCTGTTCACCGAGCCACATCAGGAAGATGGTCCCTGCAGTCAGAGCGGAGATCCCCATCAACCACCAGAGCGGATTGTGAGCCCATGCTTCATACACAAGACCTGATCGGGTGATGTAGGTCAACCAACCAACCGCTTGTACGAGACACAGACCGACAGTCGCGTAGCGTGTCCATTCCTGGATCTTCGCGTACCCGGTCGGTCCTTCGTCTTTGAGTTTCTTGAGTTGCGGAGAGACGCCTTGGAAGAGCTGGAAGATAATCGAAGCGGTAATGTACGGCATAATCCCGAGACCAAAGATCGTGGATTGTCCGAATGATCCGCCGGAGAAGATCGCGACATACTGAGAGAGACGACCAGCAGCGGAACCCGACGCGGCTTGCTGCTCGAAGAACGAGGTCAGCGCGCCCTGATCGACACCTGGTACTGGGATCCAGAATCCGATCCGATAGACCGCGAGCATGCCGAGCGTAAAGAGGATTTTACTCCGGAGCTCTGGGATGCGGAACACATTGATAATGGTCTGGATGAGCATAAATCATTCACTCCGTCTGGATCGGGTCTCCGATCCAGATCTTTCAACCGAGTCGTGGGTTGCACGCACTCGACCGTCGTCTTGAATGCAAGACGGGGCCGATCAGCCGTGACCGGGGATGGTATCCCCATTGTTCAGCGGTTGATCGACCCCGGCAAGCAAATCTGTCTACGCGATCCGCAATCGGGACCGAGTTATTTCTTCGCCTTGAGGACCTCGCCGCGTGCGAATGCTTCGTCACGCTTGCGGTGCCATTCTTGCTTCTTGAGCTTCTTCGTGAGGTTCTTCGGAGTCTGGTCGTCCGAGTTTCGATCAACACCACGAACACGGTCACGGCGGGTACCAGTCTCGTTGACCTTGCCTCCAGCATCCTCGATCAGCTTGCGAGCTGAACCAGTCACACGGTTTGCAGTCACATCGAACTTGACGCTCAATGAGTCGGTACCTTCAGGGAGATCGCCGAGGATCTTGAGGTTGCGTGACATGTCACGAACCAGACCCGCTTTGATCAGTGATTCCTGTGTGATCTCTCCACCAGACTTGAAGTCCGCGTGCTCGAGGATCGCAGCAAGGTTCACAATCCAGAAGTGAACACGGAAGTTCGCGTTGGTGAAACCAAACTTCGGCATGCGACGGAAGAATGGCATCTGGCCACCCTCGAACTGCGCGAGTCGTGAGTTGCCACGGCGTGAGCCTGCACCCTTGTGACCGCGACCGGAGGTCTTGCCGTTGCCTGAACCGACACCACGGCCGATACGCTTGCGTTGCTTGTACTTACCCGCTTCTGCGGTAATCTCGTGAATCATCATGACCGGTTACTCCCGGAATCGTGCGACTGCACGATTTTGTAAACTGTTGTCTGATTAGCTCGCGTTCTCAGCAGAACCCGATTCCTTTGGTGCGTCAGCTGCTGGAGCTGCTGCATCTGGCCCACCTTGCGGTGCGCCTTGTGGTGCACGATCGCCGCCAGGGCCACCGCGTCCGCCGCGTCCACCACCACCGCGTCCGCCTCGACCACCACGCCCGCCGCGTCCGCGGTCCTGACCGATGGTGTTGACTGGAGCAGCCATTTTTTCGCCTTCCGACTGAGCAGGCATGAAGCGTTGTCCACGCTTAACGCGCTCTTCGATATCCGAAGTCTCGATCTCTACGCCGCGGAGCTCTGCGATTTCTTCGCGAGTGCGGAGTTGGGCCAAGCCGTCGAAGACTGCGCGGACCATGTTGATCTTGGAGTTCGATCCAGTGGACTTGGTGAGACAGTCGGTGATGCCTGCCATCTCGAGTACCGCGCGAACGGTGCCGCCTGCAACAACACCTGTACCAGGTGAAGCAGGAACCAAGATGACTCGGCTCGCACAAGCGGTCCCGATCGTCTCGTGAGGGAGCGTGGTCCCGGTCATCGGGAACTGCACCATGTTGAGACGAGCGTGCTTCTCAGCTTTCTCGATCGCTGTCGGGACTTCAGGACTCTTGGCATAGCCGTAGCCGATCTTCCCCTTGCGGTCGCCGCAGACTACGAGAGCGCCGAAGCTGAAGCGTCGTCCACCCTTAACAGTCGCTGCGGTCCGGAAAATCCCGACGGTATGCGACTCGATTGATTTTGATTCGTCAAGCATTTCTGCCATTGTGGTATCTCTTTTCCGTTCAGAACTTCAGACCGCTCTCACGAGCAGCATCTGCGAAGGCTTTGACTCGACCGTGGAACTTGAACCCGCCGCGGTCAAAGACCACAGCTTCGATGCCGGCTTTCTTTGCACGCTCAGCGAGTGCTTCGCCCACTGCTTTCGCAGAAGCGATGTTCCCCGCGTTGCCGTCGATCTTCACTCCCTTATCGCGGCTCGAAGCGCTCGCGAGGGTCACACCCGCCATGTCATCGATGACTTGAGCGTAGATGTGGTTGAGTGAGCGGTAGATCGCGAGACGAGGACGCTCAGGTGTACCCTGTACACGCTTGCGGATCCCGATCTTGCGTCGTTTGTGCCGGACTGTCTTTGCTTTATTCTTGTTCATTCTTCAAACCTCACAATCGCACTCGTGCGATCCTTGGCGATCGTAATCGATTAGTTACCGAATGCCTTACCCTGCTTGCGTTGGATGACCTCGTCGAGGTACTTGATACCCTTACCGTTGTAAGGCTCAGGCTTCTTCTTCGCACGCACGGATGCAGCAAAGTGCCCCACCGCTTGCTTGTCAGCACCGCTGATCGTGATCAACTGCTTCTCAGCAGTGACATTCACACCCGCCGGGATCGGCATCTCAATGAGGTTGGCGTATCCAACCTTGAGTGCGAGCTTGTTGCCGTTGACCGTACCGGTCCAACCGACACCGACAATGTTGAGCTTCTTCTCGTACCCTTCGGTCACGCCGACCATCATGTTGTTGATAATGGAGCGGGTTGTTCCCCAGTACGCACGATTCGCACGGCTCTCAGCGAGGAGTTTCTCGTCGACAGTGACTGTGACGACCTTGCCGCCCTCGTCGTGGGAGACTTGGACCTCGGAACGGAAATCAAAGCTGAGCGATCCCTTTGGACCCTCGACCGAGATCGTGCGTCCCGCGATGTTCACTTTGACCCCTGATGGGACATCTACTGGTTTCTTTCCGAGCCTTGACATGGTCTTTCCTTTCGTACTGTCGTCGTCATCCGGTCTTTGTCTGCCGGGGACTCCAGCCGTGTGTCTACTGTCTGCACCGCAAACGCGGTGATTGTGTATCTTAAAGTGTTAGCTGATCACGCAGAGCAGCTCGCCACCAACATTCTTCTCGCGGCATGAACGATCCGAGAGCACGCCATGGCTCGTCGAAACGATCGAGATTCCCAGGCCCTGCATAGGCTGAGGGATCTTGTCGCTCCCGCGATAGACGCGGCAACCAGGCTTGCTCATCCGCTTGATCTCATGGATCAGCACCTCGCCACGAGGGCCGTACTTCAGATCGATGTGGATGGTGCCCTGCTTCTTGTCTTCAACAACTTCGAAGTCGTTGATGTAACCCTCGGATTTAAGAACCCCGGCTACACCCTGACACACTTTGTTGTTGAGACATACAACGCTCTTGGCGCGATTGCGAGTCGCGTTGCGGATGCGGGTCAACATGTCTGCGACTGGATCACTGATCGTCATCGTGTTCTACCTTTGTTTCGATTGCTGAGAGTGCCTGAGCAAATCAGCAGTGATTCTTCTTTGAGCCTCTCGGCGTGTTTCTTACCAGCTTGCCTTACGCATCCCCGGGATCTTGCCTTCGAGAGCAAGCTTGCGGAGCATAATGCGGGAGATACGGAACTTGCGGTACACGCCGCGTGCACGACCGGTGAGTTCGCAACGACGAACATGACGGGTCGGGTACTTCGGGGTACGGTTGCTCTTGGCGATTTGACATTTACGGGCCATAGGTTCGTTCCTTACTTCTTCTTCTTTTCTTCAGGCTTCTTGAACGGCATTCCGAGCTCCGCGAGTACGAATCGGCTGAGCTTTGCGTCCGAGTTGCTGAAGGTGAAGTTGATGTTCATGCCATGGGTGAAGTTCTGATCAGCCATGTTGATCTCTGGGAAGACACCCTGCTCAGTGAGACCCATCGAGTAGCTGCCCTGACGATCGAACGCTTTGTCATTGAGACCGCGGAAGTCCTTCATACGAGGGGTCGCGATGTTGATCAAGCGATCCATGAAGTGCCACATGTGGTCGCGACGAAGGGTGACCTTGAACGCGGTGATGTAGCCTTCACGAACCTTAAAGTTCGAGACCGACTTCTTCGCTGCGATCTGGACAGGCTTCTGACCCGAGATCGTGGTGAGTGTGTGGAGCACCGCTTCGCGAACATTGTTCGGAACCTTGGTGCCGTCGAGGTGACGACCCACATTCACATTGAGGGTGATTTTTTCAAGCTTCGGCATCGCCATCACGTTCTTGATCCCGAACTCTTCGGTGATCTTTGGACGCACAGCATCCATGAACTGCGACTGGAGCCGAGGCTTGTTCACCTGGGCTGCTGCGTCGAGCGTTGCTTGATCGAACTGGTCTTTCTTCGCCATGACTTATCCGCCATTTGATTCCCTGGACTGTCCAGGGAAGCTGTGAGTGTGTATTACGATTTCGGTCCGCTGACCTGACCGAGTGACTTGCCACCGACAACCGCGACGCGGTTCTTGGAGCCGTCTTTCTGAGTCTCGAACCGGACGCGTGTGGGCTTGCCATCAACGACCGGGCTGACATTAGAGATATGCATTGGCATTTCCTTCGTCACGATCCCACCCTTTGGGTTGATCTGTGTCGGACGGACATGCCGGGACTTGACATTGATCCCTTTGACCAAGACCTTGTCGGACTTGGTGAGGATCTCGAGCACTTCACCGGTTTGACCCTTGTGGTCTCCTGAAGTGACGATGACTTGATCACCTTTACGGATATGCCTTGGCATCACACAACCTCCGGAGCAAGGGAAACAATCTTCATGTAGTTGCGTTCGCGGAGTTCACGAGCGACCGGTCCGAAGATGCGTGTGCCCTTCGGGTTGCCGTCGTCGTTGATGAGCACGACTGCTGTCGAGTCAAACTTCACGTACGATCCATCTTTTCTGCGTGTAGGCTTCGCGGTGCGGACAAGGACTGCCTTGTACTTCTCACCGGTCTTGACCTCGGAACCTGGGAGCGCCTTTTTGACACTGATCAGGACCTTGTCACCGACATACGCCTGACGACGGGTCTGTCCGTCGCGACGAGTCGAGCCGCCGTACACACGGATAACATAGGCGATTTTCGCGCCGGAGTTATCCGCTACTTCACATCTGGATTCTTGCTGGAGCATGTTCGCCCTGCCTTCTTCCTAAACCGTGGCCCAATGCCATCGGGGTGTTGCTATCAAATGCTGCGTTTCTCGATGATCTTCGAGATCTTCCAGCTTTTCGTCTTCGAGATCGGGCTACATTGCACGATCTCGACCACATCGCCTTTGTGCGACTCATTGCTCTCATCATGAACATGCAGGACTGTCCGCTTGCTCACAAACTTGCCATACTTGGGGTGCGGCGCCTTGTAGTGGATCACAACCTTGCGGGACTTGTCCCGGACATCGGTCTCCACGACTCCAACCTTTGCACCTTTGACTTGGGTATCGCTCATAGTCGTCCTCAGGAATCTGTGTTCTGCCGCGCGGTCTGCTCGGTCAGGAGCCGGGCAATGTCCTTTCGGACCTTACCAAACTGCGTGGTGTCTTCGATCTTCTCGGTCACACTCTTGCTCTTCATTGCCAGCAGCGAACTGCGAAGGCGACTGAGCTCAACAGTGATCTCTTCATCTTTTAACGCTCGTACTTCTGTACCAGTCATGATTAATCCTTTATGCCTCGATCCGACGGTGGACCATCCGGCACTTGACCGGCATCTTCATTGCCACTCGGAAGAATGCGCCGCGTGCACGAACTTCGCTCACACCCGCAAGCTCGTACAGGATCGTGCCTGGTTTCACGCGTGCTGCCCAGTAATCGACTTCCGCTTTACCCTTACCCATGCGGGTTTCGAGTGGCTTCTTGGAAATCGGCTTGTCAGGGAACACACGGATGAACAGCTTGCCCTCACGCTTGAGGAAGTGCTGACAGGTCACACGACCAGCTTCGATACAGTTGCTCTTGAGCCAGCAGCCCTCGAGTGCCTGGAGACCGAACTCGCCGAAAGCCACATAGTTGCCCTTGGTCGCTTTGCGATCACGGCCCCGACGGAACTCTTTGCGGTGTTTCACACGCTTTGGAATCTTATAAGGAGGCATGTCTGTATCCTTCTTCTTTCATTCAACTACTCAGCCAACAGACTCAGCAGTACATACATTCGTTCGAACTTACTTGCGACCACGAGCACGAGCACGCGCACCGGCTGCATTGGACTGATTCTCTTCTTCCGCTGTCGAGTACTGACCCTTGTAGATCCAGACCTTGACGCCGAGCACACCATAAGTCGTGTGGCTCTCGGAGAAGCCGTAGTTGATATTCGCTTGGAGCGTCGAGAGCGGGAGTGATCCGAGACGGACATCCAATCGACGGCTCATTTCAGCACCACCGAGACGACCCGAAACCTGGATCTTGACGCCCTGAGCACCTGCTGCCATAACCGCTTCAGCACGCATCTTCAAGACGCGACGGAAACCCATACGCTTCTTGAGTTGTTCAGCGATCCCATCGCCGACGAGCTGAGCATCGAGATCAGGCTCACGGATCTCAACAACCGAGATCGCAACCTTACGGCCGGTCATGTAACGGAGCTCTTCGGTCATCCGATCGATCTCCGAACCCTTCGGTCCGATGACGATGCCGGGACGCGCGGTCCGAACAATGATCTTGAGTTCTTCACGAGTACGCTCGATGTGGATGTCCGAAACCGACGCGCTAGGCGGGGTCTTGTTCAGACGCTTGTCGAGGTACTGACGGATTTTTTCGTCTTCAACAAGGAGCTCGCCGTAGAGAGCTTTCGGAGCGTACCAGCGTGAGCGGTGTGCTTCGGTAATTCCGAGTCTAAATCCGAATGGATGGCTTTTCTGACCCATTAGCTACGCTCCTGAACTGATACAGTAATGTGGCTTGTGCGTTTGAGAATCGGGTGTGCGCGACCACGATCTTTCGGACGGAACCGCTTGATGTGTGTTGCACGATCGACAGTTGCTTCACTCACGAAGAGCTCGCTCATGTCTGCACCGAGTTGCTCAGCGTCTGAGGACGCTGCCATCAGTGCTTTCCCGATATTGACTGATGCACGCTTGGTCGAGAACGCGAGCATCTGTGTTGCTTCTTCGAGGTTCTTGCCGCGGATCATGTCCACAACCAGTTTCGCCTTCTTCTGGCTCCCGCGATGATTGCGGACCTGAGAAGTGAACTTCGAGATGTCCTTTGGAAGACAACCAAGGGTTGTTGCGAGTGCTTCGATGTCGTTGCGACGAGCGCGAGGCTGATCGCGTCCCAACATCCAGTTGTTGACAGCTGACATCGCTGCCTTCTCGCTACGGTCTTCACGAGTCACGGCTGCCGCGAGTTGCTCAATGCTGACTCCGACTTCCGCTGCTCGATTTTTAAGTTCTTTAGATCTGAGTTTCATGGGTTGATCCCTTGTTCTCAACAGTCATCGCCTTAGCGGGACTTGAGGCCTTCCTTCTTGTTGGTGTGACCACGGAAGGTACGCGTGTTGGAAAACTCTCCGAGCTTGTGTCCAACCATGTCTTCTGTGACAAACACATCGATGAAGACACGACCGTTGTGGACCTGGAAGTTATGGCCGATGAACTCTGGGACGACCGTGCATGCACGAGCCCAGGTCTTGATTGGCTTCTTCTCACCCGCAGCGGTCATCTTCTCCACCTTCAGGTAGAGCTTCTCGTCGACATATGGGCCTTTTTTCAGACTTCTAGACATGTTCTATCCTCTCGGGCTTACTTGAGTTGCCCGTAGCGTTTGCTCTTACGACGACGGATGATGAGGTCCTGTGACGGCTTCTTGCGATCGCGAGTACCGCCACCCTTTGCGAGGGTACCAGACTTACTCACAGGTGCACGACCACCCTTACTGCGACCATCACCACCACCAAGGGGGTGAGCATGGTGACTCATCGCAACACCGCGAGTCTTCGGACGACGACCCAGGTGACGGGAAATACCAGCCTTGCCGAGACGGCGGTTCTGGTGATCCGAGTTTCCGACAACTCCAACAGTCGCGCGGCACTCGATTGGCACACGGCGGGTTTCGCCCGAAGGCATCACCAATGTCGCGTACTTGTCATCTTTATTGGTCAGACGAGCGTACATCCCAGCACTGCGGCAGAGCTTGCCACCACCGTTTGGACGAAGCTCAACACAGTGAACATTCATGCCTGATGGGATGTGCTTGAGCTGCATGCACGACCCAACGGTCGGCTCGACGGGCTCGCCGGTCGCGCTCTCGATGGTGTTTCCATCAGTGAGACCGTTTGGTGCGAGAATGTACCGCTTGACGCCGTCGCTGTACTCGATGAGTGCGATGTGGCAGCTGCGGTTCGGATCGTACTCGATCCCTGCGACTGTACCAACGATGCCGTCACGATCACGACGAGCGAAGTCGATCTGGCGGTACATGCGCTTGGCACCCCCACCACGACCACGAACGGTGATCTTACCCTGGTGGTTGCGACCACCCTTTTTATTCAATGGCTTCAGAAGCGACTTCTCAGGAGTCTTCTTCGTGATCGCCTCGTTCATGTTGACCGATGCGTTGCGCCGGCCAGCACTGGTTGGTTTATAAACTCGAATAGCCATGGCTTAGGGTTCCTTTCCGCTCGGCTCAGAAGAGCTCGATAGCGTCTCCTTCAGCGATCCGGACCATGGCACGCTTCCAGCTGGAGTCCGCAACGCTTCCATAACGGAAACGACGCGATCCACCCTTGCGGACCTGGGTATTGATCTTGACAACCTTCACACCATACGCCTTTTCGACAGCAGCCTTGATGTCGTCTTTGGTCGCACGACGATCGACCTCGAACGCATAGACATTCGCTTCTTCCATGCTCTCGGTGGTCTTCTCGGTCAACAGTGGTTTACGAAGAATGTAGTGTGGTTCCAACATTACGCCACCCCTCCTTCACTCTTGACGATCTTGCTGGTCTGCGAGCTAGGCCCTGTGAGCCATGCTTCAAGATCAGCTTTATCGATCACCAGATAGCGGTTATTGAGCATCTCGTATGTGTTGAGCTGGTCAGCCTTGCACATTGTGACGCCGTCGATGTTTCGTGCACTCAATCGTGCGTTCTTGCTCTTCTCAGCATCAGGCGAGAGCGCGAGCAACGCAGACTTGTCAATCCCGATCGCTGCCAGGAACGCGGTAAAGTCCTTCGTGCGAGGTGCATCAAAGTGCAGCCCGTCGATGACCTTGACTTCGTTGTCCAGAAGCTTGGAAAGAAGCGTGTTGCGGTTTGCCTTACGACGCATCTTGATCGGCATGGACTTGTGGAAGTCCTCGCGAGTACGACGCTTGGCTTTCGCATGTCCACCACCGCGGAAGATCGGAGCCTTCTTATCGCCGTGACGGGCATTACCAGTGCCCTTTTGCTTGTACATCTTCTTGCCGGTCAGCGAACCCATCGAGCGGGTCTTTGAGCGTGCGGATCCCTGACGCCGATTGGCGTGGTACATCACAAACGCTTGCTTGATCAGATCAAAGTTAATTGTTTCGCCGAGTGCGATCTCATCGACAGACATATTGCCTGCTGATTCGCCACTCATTGTATAGACGGGGACATCCATTGGTCTTTACCTCGCCGCACGCCTCTGTTCATCCCACCGATTCCGATCGGCGGGCTCACTTGCCTCGTCAGGATGCTGGGTATTGCTTTCGCCATCTGTCTCATAGAGCCAGACGCCCAAGATCACTAACTCGACTCGGCATTGCATCCGATCTAGCTGCTCTCACAGTGGACCGGGTCAATGACTAGTTTTTTTCGGCAGTATCGTCTGAGACAATCCCAGCGACTGACCGAACCGTTCTCAAGGACCAAAAACTTGGTTCTTGATGGGGAGGGGATCATTGACCCCTACTCACCGAATATCAAGCCTTAGCGGCCTTTGATTTGTACAAACGAGTCGCAGGACGAACCTCGACCCAACCCTTGTTCGCACCCGGGACAGGCCCTTTTACGAGCATGAGGCCGTTTTCTGCGTCAATACGGACCAGATCGAGCGAACGAACAGTGATCTGCTTGTTCCCGTGCTGACCCGACATTTTCTTACCTTTTTTGATCCGACCCGATTTACCAGCGTTATTCGCGTGTCCACCGATCGAACCAGGCGAACGGTGCTTGCGTTCAACACCGTGCGAAGCGAGCTGACCCTTAAAGCCCCACCGCTTCATGCCGCCCTGGAAACCCTTACCCTTTGAGGTACCGATGACATCAACATACTTGATTTCATCGAAAGCGCTGATGTCGATCTGCTGCCCAAGCTCGTACTCAGCTTCCTTGCCATCCTCGAGACGAGTCTCGTTGTGGACACGCTGAGGAGCGACTCCCGCCTTCGCATCATGACCGATCAGAGGCATCGTTGAGTTGCGTGGCTGGATATCACCTGTACCGAGTTGGATCGCGCTGTAGCCGTCCACTTCTGGAGTGCGGACCTGCGTGACAGTGTGCGTATCGATCTTGATGATCGTGACAGGCTGCGAGACACCGTCCTCGTTGTAGACACGAGTCATGCCGAGCTTCTGTCCGATCAGGTGTGGTGATGTACTTGGGTGGGTCATTATCAAATCCTTCATCTCCGCATACGGGCGGAAACCGCTTCATGTCTGTTTCACAGACAGGGGAAGTCTTGTTTAAATCTTTCCATACGCTCTACAAATAGAGCCTTAAAACAAACACAGGCCCGCTCAATCGCGGACCTGAATCGATTATGCCTTGATTTTCACGAACACACCAGCTGGTACGACAAGGCGGTTGAGCGCTTCGACTGTGCGTGCGTTTGGTTCGTGGATATCGATGATGCGCTTGTGTGTGCGGATCTCGAACTGTTCGCGTGATTTCTTATCGACAAACGGGCCACGCAGAACGGTGTATCGCTCAACGCGTGTTGGCAAAGGCACTGGACCCTTAACCTTCGCATTGGTGCGCTTCGCGTGATCAACGATCTCGCGTGCTGATGCATCAAGGGCGATGTGGTCATAGGCTTCCATACGGATTCTGATTCGTCCAGCGCTCATAGTCTTTGTAACCTCGTTTGCTGACCTCTCGGCCAGATGGAGAGCCGTGCAATCACGACTCAGGTCATTCATTTGGAAGCAGATCATCCAGATCAGCCGCCCGTGTCTTCATTTGTTTCGAATCAAGTCTTCATGAATGAGTTTCAGTCAAGAACCTTGGTCCGCCCCCGGCTTGCGCCAAGTGGGACGAGAAGCATAGCCCCCCACCCCGCTCGGTCAACCCAGATTCCCCCTTCAGCAATGAATACTTCACTACGATTGAACCGAATAGACTCAACAGGGTACACAAAGGGGTCAACGCATCAACCGCTCCCCACGATCATCACCATACCCGCTTGGTCCAGATCTCATGAAAGACACTATGCACACACGCATCCATTCCAACATCCTCCTAGTTTTCTCGCTCATCACAGCTGTCACCATCACAGCGTTTACAGCCACCACTGTCGCACAACCCGTCCAAACACCGACTCCGAATCTCACTGAGCTCGAACCTGACCCTATCACCATCGAGTCCATCGGACTCTCGCTCAATCTCCCGATCGGAGGACGAGCAGAAACCGTCCGGATCGGGACCTCGACGAGCACCGGGATCTCCCTCCCAGATGGGCTCGGCACCATCATCGTCAAAGAACAACGCACCAGCAATGAGAAGCTGACCGCAAAGGGCGCCGCCGAGAGCATCCGAGATCAACTGATGAACCTCCCCGGCGCCATGGTCATCGCTGAGCAACCCGAGCTCCGTGTCGGGATCTGGTCAGGTCACCGCTTTTATGTCCGCACGCCTCCCGCGAAAGCAGGGGGATCTCCGACCTACCGAGGGATCTCTATTTTCGGACTCAAACCAAAGACCTTCCTGATCTTTGACCTCACGATGCAAGGCTCCGAAT
This sequence comes from Phycisphaerales bacterium, assembly GCA_051252395.1. Taxonomy (GTDB): domain Bacteria; phylum Planctomycetota; class Phycisphaerae; order Phycisphaerales; family UBA1924; genus UBA1924. The sequence continues at coordinate 1,054,975 of JBPOFX010000001.1, forward strand.
CCGCGTTCCAGAACGCACGAATCATGTACGAAACCTCCATCGCGACCATGAATCTACAGGAAATGTCCTCCCAGTCCCTCAAACGAATCGCTGGTTTCAAGCTGACCAAAGCACTGATCGACCAGCTCACCATCGAGGACTACGACGCTGTCCTTACTGGGAAGAAGTCCGAACGCTGGGAACGCCTCTTCACCCCCGCTCCATCCGGAGACGAGATGGACGCGACTGAGCACGGCTACCGACGCATCAAGTCCTGGTCGGGATACAAAGGGGAAATGGGATCCAAAGACCGCAACAAATGGTCGCAGGATGACCGCAAACTCGGATACCTCATCCAGCTCGATTCCATGGCCCTAGACTCAGGACTCCGCATCGACTCCCGCGCACTCTACTTCATGTCCCTCGACGGCAACGAAGAACTCTGGACCATCCGCATGACGCTCAAAGGCAATGACCCCGCACTGCGATCAGACGAGCAGTTCTCGCAAGTCTCTTCCGTCACTGGAGCACGCGTCGGAGGAAAGCTCAGTGTGACCACTGCAGAAGGAGACGAACCACCCACAACAGTCACCCCCTTCATCCCAGAAGAAGGCTACATCACGCAGGTCCAGTCCTACCTCATCGGCGCACTCATCGCACACAAAACCCTCCAAGGCGACTTCGCGTCCTACGCGTACAACCCAGTCACCAACTCCGTCACACTCCGCTGGGACATCGCTGAGCAGCCCGCATCTTCGCCTGGGATGTGGAACATCACCACCAAAACCGCACCAGAATCGCCACCCTCAACCACCCAGTTCGATGCGCACGGCGATCTCATGCGTGTGCGACTGACAGGGAACCGAATCTGGGAACCGATCACACTTGATCGCCTGCTCGCACTCTGGAAACGCAAAGGTTTGCCGATCTGATCCTGATTTGCAAACAACAACTGCGACTCAGTCTCAATTTCTTCACGCAGAACCGTTCAGCTGCATCAATTTTCCTGAATGACCGGTATGATGATTCAATGCCCAGGCAGCACGCCTCGGCGTCGTGAACTCAACCATACCAGTACTTCAGGAGAAGTCTTGATGCGTCTCATCCCAAACCGTGCCCACACCACCACGACCCTGCTCTCGATCGCAGGAATTGCTCTCAGTCTCTCTGGATGCGAATCCACTGGACAGCATCGTTCCCACAACCACGCTCATGAAAAATACGCGGTCGTGGACGGCAAGCAAATCCAAGCCCCTGATATCCAGATGGGTGAAGATCGCACGATCTCAGCGATCATCGAAGAAGGCAAGAACAACTCAGAGGTCATGGACATCCTCCGCGTCTACACCCTCGAATACGGCCCGCGCCTGACCGGATCAACCAACCTCGAAAACTCCCAGAAATGGGCACGCGACCAGCTCGCTGATTGGGGACTCAGCAACTCAAGACTCCAAGAGTACGACACGATCGCGACGCGCTTCGATCGTGGACCATCCTCAGGGAAAGTTGTCCTGCTCTCAGAGGATGCCGAGGACGAAACCAAAGACCTCCGCACCATCGAGTTCTCGACCCTCTCTTGGTCACCCGGCACAGACGGTCCAGTCAGCGGACATGTCGCGTACCTCCCCACCACCATGTCCGAGTACGAATCAAACCGAGGCTCATTCAGTGACGCGTGGGTCATGATCAACCCAGACTACGCCGGACGAGGCGGTATCCGCTCGACCGGATACCAGATGCGTGATCGCTTCGACGAGCGTCACAACATCCGTACTGGAAAGACAGAAACCACTGAACAAGTCGATCAACCTATCGCCGACGGCGTCCAGTGGGTCGGATCCTTCGAATACAACACCTCCAAGATCCCGACCACCCTCATCATCGACGAATCCGGAGACTCGATCACCGGACACATGTCGATCGACGGATTCGCTGAAGGACCAATCACCGACGCATCCAAAGAAGGCGACACACTGACCTTCAAGTGGACCCACTCGATGGGAACCTCCAACATCTCCCTCGACATCAACGGCGACTCCGCAAGCGGCAAATCAGTCGCAGCATCCGGAAACGAATACGCGATCGAGTTCACCAAGAACGCCGACGGCGCTCCGACCGCTGAAGAGCTCGCCGAGGAAGACCGACTCAACGCACTCGCCGCAGTCCTCGCAGAAACCCCTGCAGGTTTCGTATCAAGCTCGAAAGACGAACGCGTCTGGACCACCTCCGCGAATGATTGGTCGAAGCGAGAAGTCGCGGATTACCCACAAGACCCTGAGGTCAACATCCGCCAGAGCGATTTCGATTTCATTACCGCTCGCTTGAGCGAAGGACTCGACATCGAAATCGAGTTCGACCTAGATCACAAGCTGACCGCAGGTCCGATCCCAACGTACAATGTCCTCGCTGAAATCCCAGGATCCGAGTTCCCTGACGAGTATGTCATCATCTCCGCGCACATCGATTCTTGGGACGGCCCAGGATCAATGGGAGCCGTGGACAACGCGACTGGTTCTGCAGTCGTCACCGAAGCTGCACGCATCCTGATGGAAACCGGCGCTCGTCCGAAACGCACCGTCCTCATCGCACTCTGGGGTGGTGAAGAACAAGGACTCCTCGGCTCAAAGGGCTATGTCCGCTCGCTCAATGAAGAACAACTCTCCAAGATCTCCGCAGTCTTCGTTGACGACGGCGGAACGAACTACCAAGGAGGGATCCCAGCCGCGGACTTCATGGTTGAGTACCTCGCCGCAGCAAGCTCCGACACCAACGGCGTCTTCTTCTCCAAAACAGACTACGACGCCGCGATGCACGACGATGATCCGGACAACGACGAACGCGCCGGATACCTCGATGTCAACATCCGACCAACCGGAGGCAAGATCGAAACCCACGGCGGATCAGACCACGCATCCTTCAACCGCAAGGGTGTCCCAGGATTCTTCTGGGACGAGACCGGACGCGCCAACTACCGCTACGCATGGCACACCCAGAACGACCGCTACGACCAAGCGATCGAAGAGTACCTCGTCCAGTCCGCGACCAACATGGCCATCGTCGCGTACAACCTCGCAAACGCTCCTGAGCTCCTCCCTCGCGATGGTTTGGTCTACTCAGACGAAGCGACGATCCAGCGGAACCTCGAACCGATCGGATCGATCCACGATCACAGCCATGATTGATTGAGATCTATAGCTTCCAGTGTCTTCTGTAGACAGTCTCCTCGACGGGGATCGGTTCGAACCGATCCCCGTTTTTGTGCGCCATTTCGCCCATGATTCCCAGCGATTCACCCTGCACACGAACAAACGCCGATACAATCTCAACCATGAGCACGCAGCGACTCATCTCATCGACCCCTGTAACTGAGATCGAAGACCAGACCAACTGGGCGCTTCGTCCACAGACACTTGATGAGTACATCGGACAAGCCGAGCTCGTCGAGCGGATCCTGATCGCTGTCCAAGCCGTCCAAGCGCGTCAAGAAGCGAAAGACGACTCCGAACCACGCGAACACCTCGAGCATGTTCTCCTCCACGGCCCTCCAGGTCTCGGAAAGACCACGCTCGCGCATGTCATCGCGTCCGAACTCGGAACCAATCTCCATGTCACCTCAGGACCAGCACTCGCAAGAGGGACCGACCTCGTCGCAGCACTCACGCGTCTTGGTCCAGGAGATGTCCTCTTCATCGACGAGATCCACAGACTCCCGATCGCTGTCGAGGAGTTCATCTATCCTGCGATGGAAGATTTCAAGATCGATGTCTGTCTCGACACAGGACTCAACGCACGCACAGTCCAGATCAAGTGCGCCCCCTTCACCCTCCTCGGCGCCACCACTCGCGCTGGATTGCTCTCCTCCCCGATGCGCTCCCGCTTTGGACTCGCGCACCACCTCAAGTACTACAGTGAAGATGACCTGATACACATCGTGCGCCGTTCATCGAGCCTGCTCCAGATGAACACCCCAAACGAAGACGCACTCAGCGCCATCGCGTCGCGTTCAAGAGGTACCCCCAGAATCGCAAACCGATTACTCCGGCGCATCCGCGACTACGCGCAGGTCCGTCACGATGGACAGATTAACACCCAGATCGTTGACGACGCGCTCAACCTCGAAGGCATCGACCATCTCGGACTCGACGAGCTCGACCGTTCCTACCTCAACACAATCTACTCCGTCTTCAACGGCGGACCAGCAGGTCTCGAAGCGATCAGCGCCACGATGAACGAAGATTCGGGAACACTCGAAGATGTCGTTGAGCCGTATCTGCTCCAGATCGGATTCCTCGCACGCACCAAACGCGGACGGCAGATCACCCCGCGCGGATGCGAGCATCTCGGACTTAAACCGATCCATACCGAACCGATCCAGAGCATCATCTGAGTTGGATGTATTGAATCGCGACGCGATTACTTCTTGAACGCGCCCGACAGTTCTTCTTCAACCTCAGGCGTCAGGTACAAGATGCACCCATCGTTTGGTGAAAGCGTCAGCTTGCCTTGCATCAGCGATGCAGCGACTTCGACCGGAACCGTCATCATTGATGAGCCGCAGACATACTCGTGCCGCTTGCGATCCTCGATCTCCAGCGGCGCCATTGCGTCTTCGCCGCGAGTTTCGTGGAGTTCGTTGTAGATCGCCATCGCGTCCTTCGGGACTTCCGTCACAAGACGCTCACGCTCGGCTTTGAGTTCCGCGAGTTTCTCAGCGATCTCATCGGAGCGTTGCTGACGCTGCTCTTCAGCAACGCCACGGACCTTCTCGCGTTCTGCGACATCCGCATCGATCGTTTCGAGCTTGGTATTGAGCGCTTCGATCTGTTCGAGATACTCGATCGCTTCAGTCTCGTGCGTTGAACGGACTTCCTTGAGGTTGTTGACCTCAGAGAGGAGTGCCTTGTACTCCTTGTTCGTCGCGGCGTTGTTCATCTTCTCACGCAACTCATCGACATGCACACCGATCCGCTTGCTCTCGCCTTCAGCGTTTGCTTCGCTGGCGCGGAGTTGGCGGAGTTGAGTTTCGATGGAGTCTTTTTGTGTGCCGAGAGCTGCGAGTTGCCTCGTCTGCTCTGCAAGGAAACGCTCGGCACCTTCGAGGCGCGATTGCAATCCCTGGATTTGCTGGTCAACACGAAAGACAGCGAGCAGCTTTGAGGTTACCGACATGCAACCCTCCCGAACCGTGGTTGTGGTGGTCATGAAGAGAGTTTAGCCCACTGACAGTCCTAAATCCGCACCAGCTGCCGACAGATCCGTGACGAGATGGATTGCCCAGTACGCAAACGGCGCCACAAGCAGAGGAGAATCAATCAGATCCAGCATCCCTCCAAATCCAGGCACACTGGTCCCCGCGTCCTTCACCCCTGCGTCACGCTTAAACAAGCTCGCTGTCAGGTCCCCTGCTTGTCCGATCCCGCCGAACATCACACCAAGAAGAACACCCAGCCAGGGGTTGTAATCCTCGTATCCTGCTGCTCCCAGCGCGACGAATCCGAGTCCGCCAATTGCTCCGGATGTGACCAATCCCCCGATCAACCCCTCCCATGTCTTCTTGGGAGATAACCATTCGATCAGCTTCCGCTTCCCGATCGCCGTCCCTGTGAAGAACGCGCCAATGTCGCACGACTTCACACACGCGAGCACCCACAGCATCATCCAGACCGAATGCTCTCTTCGTATCAGAAGCAAGAATCCCAGCATCATCCCCATGTACACATGGATCAGAAGGACCCCTGCTCCCACAAAGATCGCGCCCTCGACCTGCTTCGAGCGGATTGCATACAGCAATCCAAGCACAAATGATCCAGCAACCGACGAGATCGCAACTGCAAACCCTGTTGTCCCAGCTGTCTCAGATGGCGTGAGCCCAACAACCAGGATACCGAACACCGCGACCAACGCCGCGAGCCAGGTATGGATCATGACTGATTTGGCGCGCAGAATCCGAGCAACTTCTCGAGCTCCCATGATCCCGATCAGGATGAGGACCATCGCGACCACAATCCCAGGAGGCATCGTTTCACGAGGGAACGACTCCGGCGCAGCGAGTCCGTCAATCCACTGATCGAGCCAAGCGAACAGCAAGATCGCGGCTATGAGCAGAGGTCCGAATGTCAATCGATGCTTTAACACAGGTCCAAGGATAGCCGATCCGAGCCGATTCCGCCGTGCGTGGACTCAGGATTCGATGTTCCCATACCGCCGTGCGCGTCCCGCAAAGCGTTGGATCATGTCGTACAACATCTCCGCTTCAAAATCAGGCCATTGCACATCAGTGACCATGATCTCCGCGTAGCTGATCTGCCAGAGCAGGTAGTTGCTCACACGGAAATCCCCCCCAGTCCGGATCAGCAGATCCGGATCAGGGAGTCCCTTGGTCGTCAGGTGATCCGCAAAGACCTCCGCGTCGATCGCGCTCGCTTCAAGTTCCCCGTCCTTCACGCGTTGCGCCAGTATCTGCGCCGCATCAACGATCTCGTCGCGTCCGCCGTAGTTGATCGCAAGACACAGCGTGATCCCGCTGCACTCACTTGTCGCATCAACAAGCGCATCAAGCGCCTCAAGCACACGATCAGGCATCCCGACCCTGCTCCCCAAGACACGAACACGCACATTGTGCTCTTTGAGTTCCTCACGCTCGTGCTCGCAGTACGCGATGCACATCTCCATCAGCCCCTCGATCTCCTCGGCTGGCCGAGACCAGTTCTCTGTCGAAAACGAGTACAGCGTCAGCACCTCGACCCCAACCGCTGCGCACGACTGGAGCATCGTCCGGACAGTTTTCGCGCCCTGATGATGCCCCTTGATCCTTGGGAGCCCACGCTCTTGCGCCCATCGTCCGTTGCCGTCCATAATCATCGCGATATGCGTCGGGATCTTCAGCGGATCAACGCCTGGAAGCAACCCAAGCGGATCCGATTTGGGATACCTCGATTTGATCCGATCGAACGCGATCTTCGATTCTGGGCTGAGTGTTTCAGGTGTCAGTGACGCGTCGTCAGTGGATGTGTTCATGCGGAGTCCTGTGCAAAGCGAAGCATCAGCCCTGATCAGACTGGTTCAGGCTGGATCAGGTCAGATCACAAACCAACCGTCTCGAGTACCGAATCCCGAAGAATCGTCTGCTCCCGATCAGGACCAACCGAAATGGTCTTGACCGGCACGCCGACGAACTGCTCGATCTTCTCGATGTACGCCTGAGCCTCGGGTGGGAGTTCTTCAAACGAGCGTGCAGCAGTAATATCTTGGGAAAAACCAGGCATCGTTTCATACACAGGCTCCGCTTGATCCAGCAAATACCCGTCCGGCAAGAACCGATCGGTCATCTCACCATCAACCTTGTACTTCGTCGCGATCTTCAACTCGCTCTCCGATGCGAGCACATCCAACAGCGTAATACACAGCTCAGTCGCTCCAGAGACCATCGCGGAGTATTTCACGGCGACCAGATCCAGCCAACCGACACGCCGTGGACGACCGGTTGTCGTCCCGAACTCGCGTCCACGCTCACGGATCCCGTCCCCGATCGAATCAAACAACTCGGTCGGCATCGGACCACCACCTACACGCGTCGAGTATGCCTTGACAACCCCAATAATCTGTGAGATACACTGCGGCGGAACCCCTGAACCCGCACCGATCCCCAGCGCCGAGGAGTTGGAACTCGTGACGAACGGATAGGTCCCGTGATCCACATCGAGCATCGTCGCGTTGGCGCCCTCAAAGAGGATCGGTTGCCCCTCGCTTCTGAGATCATCGAGCAGGTACGCTGTGTCTTTGATCATCGGCGCGAGCTTCTTGCCGCACTCGACCATCTCATCGATCAGCGCTTCCGCATCGAACGGCTCAAACCCTTCCCCGATCATCGCACCGAGAACAGCGTTCTTCAAGCCGCAGATCATCGTGAGCTTGGTTCGCAGGATGTCTGGACGAGTCAAATCCCCGATCCGGATCGCTGTTGAGCGATGGATTTTGTCTGCATACGCAGGACCGATTCCGCGCTTGGTTGTGCCGATCGCGGATACGACCTTCTTCGTCGTATCACTCGCCTGTGATTCTTTCGATGAGCTCAGCAGTTCTTCTCGCGCCGCATCCTCTGCTTTGTGGTACGGCATCACGACATGAGCACGATCAGAAATCACCAAGCGACCTGTATCGACCCCACGCTCGTTGAGTGTCTTGATCTCTTCGAGCAGACGATGCGGATCAACGACCACGCCGTTCCCGATCACGGCTTCGCAGTTGGGAGAAAGAATCCCTGACGGGACCAAGTGCAGCGAATACCGCTCCCCCCCCACCACAACCGAGTGTCCTGCGTTCGCACCACCGTTATACCGGACGACCGCCCTGTACTTCCCAGCGAGCAGGTCAACGAGCTTGCCCTTCCCCTCATCACCCCATTGGAGACCCACTACCGCGGCCGCATGTCCAGTTATCCGGTCCATCCTCAGTCACCTCCAATACGGTGGTTGTCAATCGTTACCGCAAAGGATATACGGACGACCGGCCGTATTCACCCGTATAACCGTGCAAGATGCGATATTGAACTGAGCCTATCAGTGAATCACCTTGACCGATATTCCGATGTACCCACTGGAGGCCACAAACAATGGCAGAGCAATCGATGAGAATGATGTGCCCAAATCTGACTTGCCGGAAGGTGTTGTCAGTACCGGAAGCCGCTCGAGGCAAAACGGTCCGCTGTAAACAATGCGGCACCAATATCCGCGTACCCAACAAAAGCACGGAAAATTCGCAAACGAATAAATCGTGAGCCCCCTCACGCCTCCAATCGACACCCTGATTTCAGCACAAACTAAAGCGGCGGCTGCGAGTCATCGTCGTCATCGAGATCAAACTCGAAGTTGAAGTCCATCATGCTCGAATCATCGCCGGCAGCCGTCGGAGCGTGCATGTGGACAGGCTTCGGAGTATGAGACGCTGCGTATTCAGGATCTGATTCAGGTTTCTCAGGAAGACCATCCTCATACAAGAGTCCAGGCTCGAACTCTTCCGGATCACCATTGACCTGCACCAAAAACACCAATGAGCCGATCGCGACCAGATCCCCGGCTTTGAGCTCGGTCTCTTCGACGCGTTCCTGATTCACAAAGGTCCCGTTGCTCGATCCGAGATCACGGAGTTTGAGTGATCCGCCTTCTTTGAGGATCTCGCAGTGGTGCCGAGAGATCTTCCCTGAACGAATCCGGATCTGGCAATCATCCAACCGACCCACCAGAGTTCGGTCACCAGTCAGCGGGACGGGCTGGGCTTTCCCTTGTTCTGTCACTCGGATCATGAAAGCTTGCACAGGCGCTATCCTTTCTCAAGAAACTCACTCATTCCGCGCCCATCAAGATCGGACACGACATGACGGACAATACCGCCTTCCCGATCCTAAAGCAACGGTCCATCGGTACTTCCAAGGATCCCATCACCGACTGGGGTCAACACTCTACCGATCGGTCTGCCCCTCCTCAAGTCCGATCCTTGTATGTCCATATCCCGTTCTGCTTCCATAAATGCCACTATTGCGATTTCTACTCGATCGTGGACCGCCAGGATCGACAAGAAGCGTTCGTATCGCGGATGATCGACGAGATCCGCGCCCAATCCGCCGCGACGAACTCTCCCCAGATTGACACCATCTTTATCGGAGGCGGGACCCCCACCCTGCTCGCTCCTCAGCTCCTCAACACGCTCCTCGCCGCGATCACATCGGAGTTCCAGCTCACCTCCCAAACAGAGTGGACCATCGAATCCAATCCAGAAACCTTCACAGACGAGATTTGCGAGGTCCTCGCAGAATCCCCAGTCAACCGCATCTCGACCGGAGCGCAGTCCTTCAACCTCGACCATCTCAAAACACTCGAGCGGCACCACAACCCCGAATCTGTCGTCTGTTCCATCCTCAAAGCAAAGCAAGCGGGATTCGAGCGGATCTCGCTCGATCTCATCTACGGCATCCCAAATCAAACCCTTGACCAATGGGCCGACGACCTTAAGCGTGCGTTCGAACTCCCAATCGACCACCTCTCTGCATACGCACTCACCTACGAACCCAACACCGCGATGACCAAACGACTCAACAAGGGGGAGTTCCAGCAGACCCCTGATGAACTCGAAGTCGAGATGTACAACCACACACTCGACCAGATCCGCGCCCACGGCCTTGCACGCTATGAAGTCTCGAACCATTCCAAACCTGGGAGCGAATGCAAGCACAACCTCGCGTACTGGGAAGGACAGAACTGGCTCGCGATCGGTCCCAGCGCCTCAGGACACCTCGACGGCATCCGCTGGAAAAACACTCCACGACTCGACGAATACCTCAACACCTCCGAACAAGGATTCGCACCGATCTGCGAGCTCGAATCCCCAGACCCCAAGCACATGCTTATGGACTGGATGATGATGGGAATCCGCGTCAGCAACGGACTCTCGATCGATCGACTCATGAGCGATTCAGAAAGACTCGGCGCTGATCAACGCATCACGCAGACCATCCAAAGCTGCACCGATCTCGGATGGACGATCCAACAGGACAACCATCTTCGGCTCACAGATTCTGGATTCCACTACGCCGACCGTGTCGCGCGAGAACTGATCGGATCACTCAGCGCAGACTAAACACGCTCAGTGCTTCTCAGCAGCCTTCACCTTGACCGGCTTGGTCGCATCAACCTCAGGACGAGTCAGGTTCATCTTCTTCATCGTCGTGCGGAGATCTCGTGGGAACGGACTCCGGATGTCCAGCACCTCTCCCGTGATCGGATGTTCAAACGAGATCCGATGCGCATGGAGCGCGAGACGAGGCGATGCCTGCCGCACAATCATCGGGCCATAGATCGGATCTCCAAGCACCGCAGCACCGACCGAGTCCAGATGCACGCGGATCTGGTGCAATCGTCCTGTGATGGGTCGTGCTTCGATCAACGCCGCGAGCGCGGATTCTTGAAGGACGCGGTACGCCGTGACCGCGGACTTCCCGTTCCGATCGACCCGGCTCGTCCGTGTCGAGGTGTAACGCGAAGCACGCTTGACCACATCAGAGATCGGCTTGCGGATCACGCCTTCTGCATCGCGTGGTGCTTTGTGCGAGATTGCCCAGTAGTACTTTTTGATCTGTCGCTGCTCAAACTGCTCGCGGATCCCGTCGTAGGTCTTGTTATCCAGCGCGACGACGAGAAGGCCGGAGGTCTCCTTGTCGAGCCGATGGAGCATGCCGTGATCGCGTGCGTTGCCCATGTTCGTGAGCTGCTTTGGGTATTCAGCCATGAGTCCGTTGAGCAGCGTGTCGTGCTCGTGACCCACTCCAGGCGTCGAAACCAATCGCGTTGGTTTCTCAACCACGAGCAAATGATCGTCCTTGTAGACGGTGCGGTAGGTAATTCGTTGGTTGGGCTCGATCGGCCCGGTTGGATTCGACATGGATTCGCTTCAATCTGGGTAAGAACTCGGAAGATCATTATTGCCTGCCATCGCTCAGGTTGTGCGTAGAATCCGTCAGTTCGATACGAATGTACCAACTTCGTCTCAGATCAACCGACTGGACCACCCTTGAACGACCTCCTCCGGATCATCGATGCCAACACCAATCGCGCCAGCGAGGGGATCCGTGTGCTTGAGGACATCGCCCGATTCTCGCTCGACAGCGAGGATCTGAGCCGACAGCTCAAGTCACTCCGTCATCAGCTCCGAACTGCGCTGGATCAGCTCCAGATCCCGCAATCTTCCTTGCTCAACGCAAGAGACACTTCAAACGATGTGGGAACCTCCATCACCACCACATCCGAAGCGGACCGTTCCAATGGCCTAGTGGATTTGATCACCGCCGCGTCGAAGCGTTCACAGGAAGCCGTGCGTGTTCTTGAGGAATCCGCAAAGGCACTCGGTCATTCAGGAAGTCTCTTCGAATCCATCCGCTACGCGCTCTACGACCTCCAGCGAGATCTCACAATCCAGCTCAGCAAGCCATCACCCCACTGGTCGCTCTGTGTGCTCCTCACCAAATCGCTCTGTATCCATCACACACCTGAACAAGTCATGCGTGACATCGCTCGCGCCGGCGCTCAGTGCGTCCAGATTCGCGAAAAAGAGCTCGACGCTGATGCGTTCTACGAGCACGCACTGCACATGACCGCACTCGCACGCGAGCTTGGTCTCACGATCATCATCAACGATCGCACCGACATCGCGCTCGCCGTCGATGCCGACGGCGTACATCTGGGACAACACGATCTCCCGATCCATGCCGCACGCGAGCTGCTCGGACCATCCAAACTCATCGGTCGCTCATGTGCCACCACTGCTCAACTCCACGAAGCATTCGAGCAAGGCGCCGACTACTGCGGCTTAGGCCCCATCTACCCCTCAACCACCAAATCCAAACCCTCCCTCAGCGGCTTAGAAACACTCTCCCAAGCAATGGACGACACACTACTCGCGACCAAACCAATGCTCGCAATCTCAGGGATCAATCAATCCAACATCACGCCGATCGCATCGATGGGATTCCCAGGAGTCGCCGTGAGCAGTGCGATCTGTAGTGCGACCGATCCCTACGAGTCCTGCAAAGCAATCGTCGAGTCCATGCGATCCCGCGTTGGATGCTCCTCATAAGAGTCCTACACTCCATCCATGCCAGTAGAATTCAAAACAGCGACGCTCGACAACGGGCTCACCATCCTCGCCGAGATCGATCCCAACGCGCAGTCTGTCGGCGCTGGATTCTTCGTCAAAACCGGCGCCCGCGACGAGCAGACCACGCTCATGGGAGTCTCGCACTACCTTGAGCACATGATGTTCAAAGGTACTGAAGACATCAGCGCTGAACAACTCAACCAGGTCTTCGATGATCTTGGCGCGTCCAACAACGCGTACACCACGCGCGAGTCCACCTGTTTCTACGCGCATGTCATCCCCGACAGCTCAGAACGAGCGATCGAGATGCTCGCGAAGATGATGCGTCCCGCACTCCGCCAAGACGACTTCGACACCGAGAAGAATGTCATCCAAGAAGAGATCGCGATGTACGCCGACAATCCCTTCTGGGTCCTCTACGAGCAGTGCGTCGCGAACCACTACAACACCCACGGGCTCGGACACCGCGTCCTCGGAACCCCCGAATCCATCGACGCGATGCAACGCGATCAGATGCTCGACTACTTCCAGAATCGCTACAGCGCCGACAATACGATCGTCTCACTCGCAGGGAACCTCGACTTCGACACCACGGTCGATCAGATCCGCACGCTCTGCGGCCACTGGAATACTTCGAAACCATCACGCACAACCGATCGTCCCAAGACAGGACATGAGCCGTTCACGATGACCAGCGATCGCGTCAATCGCGGATACATCCTCGGCCTCTCGGATGCCCCGCCCCAATCCAGCGATGACCGCTACGCCGCGTCCTTGATGACTCAGATTCTCGGCGGCGCCGACAACTCGCGCCTGCACTGGGCGCTCATCGAGACCGGAATCGCAGAAGAAGCGATGGCCGCGTACGACGGACTCGACGGGACAGGCGACTACTTCATGTACGCTTCTGGAGATCCCGATTCACTTGATCAGATCTGGGAAGTCATGCTCAAAGAAATCCGAGCACTCAAGGATTCGATTACCGAAGAAGACCTTGCCAAACTCCGCGCCAAGATGCTGACCTCCGTCACACTCGCAGGAGAGAAACCCGCCGGACGCATGCAGCGTTTAGGTCGCCTCTGGCTCGCGTGCGGCAAGTACCAATCGCTCGAACAAGAGATCGAGATGATCAATGCTGTGAGCGTCAATGCGATCAAAGACCTCATCGACCGCTATCCACTCGACAAATGCACAGTCGGGAAGATGCTCCCCGAATCTTGATACTCTGTATTGATTTGAACTGGTTGGCTTTGGTCAGCGTTCTAGGTTGCTTCAGGCAACCTTTTTCTTTGGCACAAACGAACGGATCGCAGTCATATCCGATCCCCTCGCGGCTTTCACCGCTTTCGTCGATGCCATCACCAGTTTTTCAGGTGAAACAAACAAGAGCGCCGTCCCCTCGTCGAGCGTCGCGATCCCAACATGCGCCATGACCATTTTGTGGACATCAGGAACATCCTTGATCCAACGACTCACCGAATCTGAGAACTCATTGGTAAACTCAAGCGCTGCACGCGAAGCCGTCGTGCGATCGACATCAGGAAGCACAACACCAAAGTCATGCTCAGCGAGCCTGCAGATCGCGCCACCCATCGGCTCAAATGATTTGAGCAACATCACCGAAGTCCCGATCACAATGTCATCGTGGACCTGCTGACCAATGGATTCCAGGACATCAGACAATCCCGCGAGCGAGATCTGGATCACTGTAATATCGACCTCGCCCGGCTTGACGGTGCTGTACACCTGCCGGATCGCGTGTTTGAATCCTTCTCGATTCAGTACGCCGGTCATCGCGTCCGTCGCATCAATACCTTCAGTTAGGGACTCAACTTCCTTCGCAGCATAACTCTCGACCTCGTGGTCACGAGTCATATCGATCAGTTTCCGGTCCGCTTTCGCGAGGATGTCCTCGGCCTCTTCGTGCACCCCAACCTGCACATTGAGGACCTTTGCCATCTCCTTGGATGCACTGCTTGTCTCAACAATGACCGCGTCGATCTCAGTCTCGCTTAGATCCAGCCAGGTCTTGCCGCGAGCGTATACCGTGCGGAGTGACTCTGTTGGAGTTTCCGAGATGAGCACCGCATGGACCAGGTTTCCAAGCGCGACACAGCGAGCGACCTTCGAGTATTCTGAAGGACACGCCGTCGGACGCTCGTGATAGTTGATCGAGACCGCGATCTCTGCCGGGATCTTCCATTTCTCAGCGATTGATGCACCGACACTCGCGTGCTGGAGCTCGAACTCTTTGAGTTCAGCACGAGCGAGCTTCGAGTGATCGCTTCCGTTCTCGACGACCAGCGTGTTGTAGCGTTCACCCATCGCGCGATACATCGCGATCATCCCGATGTCTTGGAGAAGTCCCGCGAGGAAGCACTCGTCTGTTTCGTCAGTAAACCCCTTGACATCCGCGATGATCTTCGCAGAAATCGCGGTATCCAGACCACGCTTCCAGTAGGTGATGTAGTCAAAGCTCTCGCCCTCTTGACCTTCAAATGCAGAGACCAATGAGAATCCGAGGACCAGTGATTTCACTGGACCCAGACCGAGCATAATGAGTGCTTTCTCTATCGAGGAGCATCGCTTGCGTAAGCCGTAGAAACTGGAGTTGACTGTGCGGAGAACCTTTGCCGAGAGCGCCTGATCCATCGTGATCTGGCTCGCGAGCTCCGTCATCTTGACATCCGGGTCTGAAGTAAGCTCCAAGACCTTCGCCGCGACTGCCGGGAGTGATGGCAGACTGGGGCAGTTCAGGATGTCCGCGAGGAGATCGGTATCCATGCTCAATCGTTCTCTTTGATTCGTTGACACCCAATCCGTCAGGTGCTCTCCCACAACATCGGCAAGTTTCCGCACCCTCTTAACGCATTCAACCGATTGCGAGCTTTCCAGCACAACTGAGACGAATCACCCAACAGGTCCAAGCAACCATCCCATCGCAGGGATATCGGTCCCTACACGCTCACGGATATAGGACCCAAGCAAGCGTGCGAGCCTCAGATTCTGCTCCCTCGGATTCCCCATAAACCGTGACACTTCGGGGTGTTCACCCAACGCGTTCATCATCTCAACAGTCTGTGCGCGAATCCTCCAGACGCCCTCGCCCGCAGACTTTGCGACATCATCAGATCGCATCGCTTGAGTTATCGGGTCCTGCGTGATCCCTCCAAGCTGCGGCGAGAATCCATACACATCCGCTCGCACCAACGCATCACCAGTCAACACATCATGATCCACGATCGGCATCGCACCAACCGCGACCAGCACGCTCCACAAAAACCACGCAAGTACCCCTTCGATCCGCTCAGCGTTCCCCTCGTTTCGCCCGTTGACACTGTGCCCTGCTAAATCGCAGTACTCCAAGAGCGCATAGAGCGCGTCGTACACCTCCGGATGCGGATCATGGTCTTGGATCAGTCTTGGTATCAGATCCGCACCAAGCACAGCGCAGTGGTACGCCTTGAGGTTTTTGCGGATTCCCAGCATCGGACCGATGAGATCCCATCTCGTCATCAGCGCCAGCTCGGAGTTGGGTTTCACGATCGTTGCGAGTGTGCCGTGTGTGCAGAGCTCTAATCCACCCGAAAAAGACGATCGCTCTCGCTTTGAGCCCTTTGCGAGCACACGGATCATCCCATGCTCGCGTGTGAGCATGACCGCCGTTTGGGAGGTTTCGGACCAATCCCAGGTCCGAACACATATCGCTTGATCCTCGATGAGAGCCATTCATGGAGGGTAGGAGCGATTTCTTGGGACTATTTGAACAACACCCGAACTATTCTCACTCCGATGCGAACGGAAACACATGGAATGACGGTTTTTCGTTGAGATTGCCTGTCTTTCTGCTATATTCAAGTGATAGCCGCGGATTCCTGCGGCTTCGATGCGTCGGATCTGGGCACTCGCCCCAACTCAATACCAGTCCTCGAGGAGACTCACCATGGCGATGAATACGCGAACTCTGTTGTTAACTTCTCTTACCCTCACCTCAGGTCTTGCCGCTTCAGTCGTTGCCGGCGAGCACGGCCAAGTCTTCTCCACCTGCGGCACAGATGCGACCGCGCAACCACGTCAACTCCAAGGTGTCGGGATCATCCCAGCAGACTCCCTCGGATACCACCTCACGAACGAACAGATCGAAGCACTCAACGAGCCTCAGAAAGAACTCCTCAAAGCATTCGAGCAACTTGTCCTTGAAGGCGAAGCCGCACCGCATGTCTGTTTGCACCCTGATACCGATCCCAAGATCGCTTCTGCATTCGAGCAGTTCCTCGGCGACCTCTGGTTCGAGACTTCACCAAACGCGTTCATCCTCTCCACACGCTGGACCTCAACAGCAACCGACGGCCCTGGACTCCAGCAAGGTGAAGCAACCACCCTCACCTACTCCTTCGTCCCAGACGGTACATTCATCGTCGGTGAAGGCACCTCAAACCTCCACTCCACAATGAACAACATCATCGGGAACGGCACATGGCAAGACCTCTTCGACCAAGCACTCAACGCATGGTCCGAGGTCTCCGGACTCAACTATGTCAACGAGCCAAATGATGACGGCTTGAATATCAGCGGAAACGGCGGCGCTGCAGGACAACTCGGCCAACGCGGCGATGTCCGCATCTCAGGCAACTTCATCGACGGCAACAGCAATGTCCTCGCGTACAACTTCTTCCCAAACAACGGCGATATGGTCGTCGATACTGGTGATGCAAGCTTCTACTCCAACAGCAGCAACAACTACCGCCGTCTCCGCAATGTCATCACCCACGAAGCGGGTCACGGCATCGGACTCGCGCACATCGAATCCGACTCCAACCGCTTCCTCATGGAACCGTTCATCGACACCAGCTTCGATGGACCTCAGATCGACGACATCCGCGGCGCACAACGCGGCTACGGCGACATCGACGAGAACAACAACTCATTCGGATCAGCAACAAACTTCGCAGACGCAGAGTTCCGCGGCGGAGGATTCGTTGGTGGAGACACCAAGTCCATCACACTCCGCTCGATGGACGACAACTCCGATGTTGACTACTACGCAGTGACCACCGCTGAACCGGTCACCATGAGCCTCTTCCTCAGCCCGACCGGTGGTCAGTACCAGAACACCAACCAAGGTGGTGGTGGCGGCGGCGCATTCTTCGACGCAGAATCCGTCTCGGACCTCAACTTCCGCGTTGCCGACGCGACAACAACCGTACTCATCGATGTTGACGACAACCCAGCCGGCGAAGACGAAGCACTCGTCGTCGAGCTCCCAAACCCTGGTCAGTACTACATCATCGTCGACAACGACAATGTCAACAACATCCAGACCTACAGCCTG
This sequence comes from Phycisphaerales bacterium, assembly GCA_051252395.1. GTDB lineage: Bacteria > Planctomycetota > Phycisphaerae > Phycisphaerales > UBA1924 > UBA1924. Next base: position 1,072,931 of record JBPOFX010000001.1, read on the forward strand.
CTCGCGTTCTTCACAACGCTCGCAGTCGATACCTGTGATGCAGACTTCAACGAAGACGGAGAACTCGACTTCTTCGACATCTCCGCATTCCTCACGGCATACGGAAACCAAGAAGCACAAGCTGACTACAACAATGACAGCCAGTTCGACTTCTTCGACATCTCCGCATTCCTCACTGACTACGGCATGGGTTGCCCATAACCCCCTGCCCGTAACCCCCAGTTGAGCATCTGATTGATACTCAAGCAGGACCCTCGAATCGAGGGTCCTGCTTTCTTTTTGCGAGTGCCGCGCCCGATCAGATCGCCTACCGTCATCCATGCATTTCACCCTTATCGACCGAGTCCTCCAACGCACCGATTCATCGCTCATCGCGATCAAGCATGTCAGTAGTGCCGAAGAATACCTCCAAGACCACTTCCCAGGATTCCCGGTCCTCCCCGGCGTGATGATGCTCGAAGCGATGACCCAAGCCGCGCGTTCGCTCATCGATCCAGACAACCAAGCCCAGCAGCCTTGGGTGCTGTGCCAAGCGAAAGCCCTCAAATACGGTGCCTTCGTCCGCCCCGGCGCGACCATCCGCATCACCGTCAACCTCCACAAACGCAACGACGATGGTTCCATCGACTTCAAAGGCGATGTCCGCTTAATCGAACCTGACACCGACCCGACAACCGACCTCCCAGTCGCATGCTCCGGACGAATCACACTCCGCCCCACTACTGCCGGTGTGAACGCATGAGCATGATCTGCGTCCCCATCATGGTCGAGGAAGCAAACGCCGCGCTCCTCGACGCATCACTCGCCCAAGCAAAGGGCGCGGACATTGTTGAGTTTCGTGTCGATCTGCTCTTTGAGCAACACGACGAAGAACCGCTCGAAGAACGCATGAGCCGGGTGCTGGATCTCGTCAAGGAATCCCCGCTCCCCTGCATCGTTACCTGCCGACCCCACTGGGAAGGCGGCGACTACCACGGCGACGATGACGAACGCATCTCCCTCTACGAAGCCCTCGGCACAAGCGAACACCCCCCTGCGTACATCGATGTCGAACTCGCGACCTACACACGCTCTGCGAATATCCGACAGAAAGTCAACCTCGCCGTCGATCATCCCAAGCAGCAGCGAACGGTCACCACCAAGCTCATCCTCTCAACGCACGACTTCAACGGCCGACCATCGGATCTCACCCGCAAGATCCTGACAATGAACGACGAGCCCGCATGCAGCGTCGTCAAGATTGCCTACCGAGCCCGCTCGATCCGCGACAACCTCGAACTCTTCGAGATCCTCCGCGATCGACAGAAACCAACGATCGCCTTGGGGATGGGAGAGTTCGGAGAGATGAGCCGCATCCTCGCGCCCAAGTTTGGAGGACTCCTGACCTTCGCATCGCTCCGCAGCGAATCCACCACCGCGCCGGGACAACCCACGATCGACGAGCTCCTCAACCTCTATCGCTTCCGCTCAATCACCCCCACCACTAGGGTCTACGGCATTATCGGATACCCAGTCACCCAATCCATGTCCCCACTGGTGCACAACGCCGGGTTCGAGAAGATCGGATGGGACGGAGTGTATGTCCCGATGCCGGTGGAGGGGAGTTATGAATCATTTAAAGCGACCCTCTCTGTACTCCTTGATACTGACGAGCTGTATGGCGCAAGCGTCACAATCCCGCACAAAGAACATCTTGTCCAGTTGTTTGATGATGATGAATCATTACTTAATGACACAAACTCTTCTGCTGCAAACACACTGTATCGAGAGTTCGAATCCTGGGAAGAAGATGGGCATCTGCAGATGATGATTACCCAACCACTAATCTCAAACACGGACTCCATTGCGATACAAAGCTTGATCATCGAAGCCATCGGAAGGCTTGGCAAACTCAAGGTTGCTCTCATCGGAGCGGGAGGGGTTGCTCAAGCGGTACTTGACACCTTTCGGAAACACAACTCAGATATTGCGATATTCAATCGAAGCCCAGATCGAGCGAAACAACTGATTCAAACCTTTGAGCAATCCGCGCACAAGGCCAGATGCCGCTCAATCAACGCAGATGATCTCAAAGACCATACTTACGATCTCTACATCAACTGCACCCCAGTCGGCATGACCGACGGCCCGGACCCCGACGCCCTCTCCATCCCCATCCCCGACATGCCCCCGCTTCCTCCCGAAACCGTGTTCTTCGACACCGTCTACAACCCCATCGAGACTCCCATGCTCAAAGCCGCCAAGGAACACGGCTACCGCACCATCGACGGCGTCCAGATGTTCGTCAAACAAGCCGAGGCCCAGTTCCAGCTCTGGACCGATCAATCTGCTCCGGAAGGCCTCTTCGACGACCTCGTCCGCACCAAACTCACCCGATCAGCCGAAGAATCAGCATCCAACGGCGAATAAGTACCGAAAACAAGAGCAGCGATCCGGGAATAGAATACCCAGTTCGTGCGTTGTCTCACATACTTCACGAACTCAACGCCGGGAGGCCACATGCTCAGTCCACGAACACTCCGCAACATCGCCCTCGCTCTTGTCGGTCTCTCCATCCCGATCGCGATCTACGCGACCATGACCACTGCCTCGACTGCAAACGCATCACCACGAGATTCACACATCATGTCCAAGACCTCAGCCCAATCCAACTACTCCAGCTCAGGACACAACATCGCACGACTCAGCGACGAGAAGATCCAAGAGCTTGCCAAGGACCTCTCACCTGAGGACCGCCGCGTCATTCTCAATGACGGCACCGAACCCCCCTTCTGCGGCAACCTCCTCGACAACAAACTCGAAGGCGTCTACCACTGCAAACTCTGCAAGCTCCCGCTCTTCGGATCCGACTCCAAGTTCAAGTCCGGCACAGGATGGCCGAGCTTCTTCACGCCTGTTGATCCAGCGCATGTCACCACCGAGATCGACTCCTCGCACGGCATGGTCCGCGAGGAAATCACCTGCACACGCTGCAACGCGCACCTCGGACATGTCTTCCCAGACGGTCCAGAACCCACTGGACTCCGTTTCTGCGTAAACTCCGCATCACTCGAGTTCTTTGAAGAAGGAGACACCCTCCCAATGGCCGCACTCCCAACACAAACACAGACCGCGTATTTCGCAGGTGGATGCTTCTGGGGAATCGAAGACCGCTACGCGAAACTTCCCGGCGTCCTCAATGTCGTCTCTGGATTCCAAGGCGGTGACGATTCCAAGACCCCTTCCTACGAAGAAGTCTGCACAGGACGCACAGGGCACGCTGAATCCGTACAAGTAGACTTCGATCCATCCATCGTCAGCTACTCCGAACTCCTCGCGTGGTTCTTCCGCATCCACGACCCAACCCAAGGCAACCGCCAGGGTCCAGATGTCGGAACACAGTACCGCTCCGCGATCTACACCACTTCCGAGGAGCAGTACAAGGAAGCCAAGGCATTCATCGAAGCACAGCAGAAGGAAGGTCGCTGGTCAAAGCGGACCATCACGACCGAGCTCCGCAAAGCCGAGGACACCAAGTTCTACGAAGCCGAGGAATACCACCAGGACTACTACGCGAAGAACGGCGGCACCTGCGCAGCGCCGATCTATCCTGAAGACTGATCCGATTCAGTATCCAAGTGCCCGCTCGATCCCACCGACCAGTGCATGCAGAATCAGCATGTGCAGTTCTTGGATTCGATCAGCGGTCTTGCCGGGAACGATGAACTCGCTATCCCCCTGCCCCTTGAGTGTCCCGCCGTCCTTACCAAGCAGCGTCACGACCTGCATCCCTTTGTCCTTCGCGGCGTTCACAGCACGAACAATGTTCGCTGAGTTCCCAGAGGTGGACATCGCGACCAGAATATCCTGCGAAGCTCCGAGCCCTTCGACCCAACGACTGAAGACCTGCTCGAAGCCGTAGTCGTTTGCGGTGCAGGTAATGTGTCCAGGATCAGCACACGCGATCGCGGGAATCGAGGGACGATCATTGCGATAGCGTCCAGTGAGTTCTTCGCAGAAATGAATCGCATCCGCACACGATCCGCCGTTCCCCACGGCGAGGACTTTCCCCCCTGCTTGAACACGCTGAGCGATCAGAGCCGAGAGCTCCGACACGCGTTGCGCGTTCATTGGATCCGCCGCAAACGACGCCGCGAGATCCGCGGCGGTCTGGAACTCTTGTCCGATAAGTGCTGACTGATCCAGTGCTGAAGACGATGATTGAGAACCTTGATTCATCGTGGATTGTACACCCTGCCGCCTGCTGGAACCGACGCACTCGGCCCGCTTCAATCCGGATCACAAATCGACCTTTTCTTCCTGTTTACGGCGTTTTTCTGCTACCTGAACCACCATTCGAGTGGTATATTTCCGTGAGTCTTCACGCAAGATCGGAAGACCATACCAAGATTCATTCTTAGAGGAGATTGAGAACATGAACATTCACGCACTGTCCATCACGACACTCGCGGCTCTGTCCACAATGACGCACGCAGACATCTACACCCAAGCAAGCGACCAGCCTTCGCAGCAGAGCTTCTTCTCTGACGCAGTCGCAGGCCAGTTCTTCAGCCAACGCATGGCCGACAACTTCACGCTCAACGCGAGCGCATCAGCAAACACCATCCGTTGGTGGGGTGGATCACAGAACTTCAACTCACCAGACACCGACAACATGCTGTCCTACACCGTCGAAATCTACACCTCTGATATCGCAGGCGCTCCAGATGTCTTCAACACACTCCACTCCCAGACTGTCAGCGCATCGAGCATGAGCCTCTCCGCTGTCGCGACCGGAGCATCCCTCTTCGGCGGCGGGATCGAGTACGAGTACACACTCGACCTCGATTCAACACTCAACCTCGCAGCAGGAACCCAGTACTGGATCTCCGTCGGCGCCACACTCGACAACGGATTCGGTGACGGCTGGGTCTGGTCAGGATCCTCGCAAGGCGACCTCGTCAACGCGACCGACTTCTTCGACGGCGGAGACTACACCGTCTTCGATCCAACCTTTAACGACCTCGCGTTCTCGATCATCCCCGCTCCATCCACTGCTGTGATGGGACTGGGAATGCTTACCCTCGGCGCGCGTCGTCGCCGCTAATCAGCATATTTGTTCATCACAATTCAAAAGCCGGCCCTTCCATTGGGCCGGTTTTTTATCGAATCAATGAAGCGTCTCACTCAGTAGGCGCAGGCACCTTGTACCCAATCGCATACTGGAATCCATAGACCGGATACTGGATCATCAACCGATGAACACGGAACTGATCACTGCTATATCCAGTCATCGAACACAAGTGTCGAATCATCCTCGTGTACTTGGGAAAGTCAGGGATCGAGATATCCTCGAAGTCTTCACCAAGATCCTCGATCGAATCACTCGTCTCAACCAGATCAGTCATGCGCGTCGGATCTTCAATATCCGCTCCACCCTTCCCCATCGTGTTGTGCACGAACAGCTTTGGACTGATCCCTTGGAACAGATCCTTGTGCAGGATGACATCACTCACCAGCATCGTCACAGGGACATCCGGAAGCACGATCGTCCCGCGATACTGTCGTCCAGGAGCCGCGTATTTGTGCGATCCACTGGGGACTCGCACACCCGCGAACATGTCATAGACCGCGTCCTTCCCGATCACATCGGGATCGAAGGTATTAATGATCTGACCTTCCGCTTCGCGCACCTCAAGCGGCGCAGGCGTGTTGGTAAAGAACGGCGTCAGATCCAGTTCCATCCGCTGAGGTGACTGTCGATTCCCAGAATAGTTCGCAGGCTTGCCGTAGATAAAGTGCACAGGAGGCGTATCCGATCGCAACCTCCGCAGCCCTGTTGTGCCGTGGATCGTCGAGACATCCACGGCCCCATCGTTCTCTTGACTCGGAGTCATCATCATGCAGGTGATCCAAACCTTACTCTGAACACCAAGGATCTGACTCATCCCTTTGAACGCTTGGTATCTACTCGACTGCTCGAACCGTTCGCGTCCATCCTCTTGATCGGCGCTGAGTGCAGCGTTCATGGCGCCGCGTGTCCCGAACTGCTCGCGGATCAACAGATCAAACTGGTCGATCGCTTCGTTCGCGGGCTCAACATACTTGACAGGAACCCCTGACGACTCCGCAGCACGCACGATCAACCTCAGCGTTTCAGGGCCGGGGATACTCATCAGCGTTTCAATCGGATCCTCCTTACCGATCGAACTGATGACCCTCCCCACCATCACTCTGGATACATCAAGCAAACGCGAAATATCCGTCGGACGCATCGAACACGCAGGAATCTCTTTCAGGATCGGTTTCATCGTCGTGCGCAGCCCGACCCCAACTCGGTGCGGCGACTCAATCACCACACTGACGCCGCACTTCCGCTTGCTCTTCTGATTCTGAACTGATCCTGACTTCAATGGCATACCACTGTTGTATCGGGAAAATGACCCGAGTACGAGTCAAAACCCACGAGATTGAAATAAATTACTAATTTGGCATTTATTGCGTTGCGTATTTCTTCCCTGCCTGTATGATCAATGCACGACCGGACTATCGGCCATAGACATTGAGTCTAGCCAACTCTCGCCGGCATAGACAAGCACCACCAATACACAGGAGAGTGTACCATATGAATGCCAAAATCAAAACAACATGCCTTCTAGGGCTCGTAACGGCACTTTCGTCCGCCGCAAATGCCCAATGGAGCACCGATTCGACCATGCATCAAGTCATCGCTGATGCGAATGGCGAGCAAGTTCAACCCAAAATCGTCCCAACCCTCGACGGCGGATGCTACATCAGTTGGTACTCCAACGACGCGACCGGATACGATGTCCGCCTTCAACGCCTCGACAACGCCGGGAACGAAATGTGGGCGCACAACGGGATCCTCCTTGCTGATCGCAGCTTCTCCTCGACCCAAGACTACGGCCTCGACATCGACTCCAACGGGAACGCACTCGTCGCGTTCCGCGATGATCGCTTCGGAGGAGTCGTCGTCACTGCACACTCCGTCGCTCCAGACGGCACACTCAACTGGGGCGCCAACGGCGTCCAGATGGGCAACAGCGCCGACTCGATCAACTCCCCTGACATCGCAGGCACAGACGACGGCAACGCCGTGGTCGGATGGATCAACAACGCCGACTCAAACTTCACCCAGCTCAGCTCCACAGGAAGCGAAAACTGGACCACTGTCCTCTCAACAGACTTCGGAGACTCCATCCTCGTCTCCGCGATGGAAGGCTCCGACAACGGATCCGTCATCGTCTCATGGGTCCAGTACGGATTCTTCCTTGGACCAAAGCACCTCTACGCACAAAAACTCGCCGCTGATGGATCCGAAGCATGGACGCAACGCGCCCCAGTCTTCACCAACGGATCACTCCAGTTCGGAAACTTCCCAGAGTTCGTTTCCGACGGATCAGGAGGCGCGGTCTTCTCGTGGTACGACACCGCCAATGGTCTCAATGTCTACATCCAGCGTCTCAACTCCGACGGACTCAATGTCTTCACCCTCAACGGATACGCAGCTTCAACCGCACCACGCGAGCGGGTCAGCCCGAGCGTTGCGTTTGATCGTGACTCCGATTCCATCTATGTCGCTTGGGTCGAACTCGACAACAACCAAGGCAGCCACGGCCTGTACGCACAGCACATCAATGTCTCCGGAAACAGAATGTGGACCGATTCAGGGAAAGCAATCTCCGCGATCGATGCGAACGAAACCAGCTCCATCAACGCACAAGTCATGGACGGCAACTTCACCGCTCTCTGGATCGAAAACGCCGGCGGCTTCGGACTCGAACAAGTCCAAGCACACGCCGTCGCTCCAGACGGATCCGATGTCTGGAGCGGAGGGACTGTCCTCGTCGCTTCAGACACCAACGAACGCAGCCGATTGGCAAGCACAGTCAGCAGTGATGGATTCATCATCGCAGGCTGGCAAGCAGCAGCTAGCGGCGGAGACGATCTCGAAACCCACAACATCAACCCAGACGGATCACTCGGCGCTGCAAGCTGCCCAGCTGACCTTACAGGTGATGGCGTCCTGGACTTCTTCGATATCTCGTTCTTCCTGAGCAACACCGTCGATTTCAACGAGGACACGGTCTTCGACTTCTTCGACATCAGCGCATTCCTCAGCGCGTACGGAGCGGGTTGCCCGTAACACTTCATCATCCGAGCTGATCGGAATCAAATCTCAGTTCAATGGCGCATGACCCTTGCTACGCCCAGCGGGTCATGTGCCATTTTTTCTTGCCGCGTCGGATCGCGATGATCGAGCCGTGCAAGAGTGACGATTCATCGACGACCGTGTCGCCGTCGATCTTGGTGCCGTTGATCGAGACCGATCCTTCATTCAAGAAATCACGCGCCTCACGATTCGACGACGCGAGCTTCGTGGACTTGAGCAGCTCGACCATGTCCAGACCACCCGAAAGATCACCCTTGCTGTGCTCCGTCGTCGGCACACTCGCAAACACCTCGAGCATCGTCGCTTCATCGAGCGAACCGATGTCCCCACTAAACAACGCCTTGCCCGCGGCTTCCGCGTTCTCCATCGCATCCTGACCATGCAGAATCCGCGTCGCTTCCTGAGCAAGCGTCCGCTGAAGCTCCCGCTTCCCAGGATTCTCGTCGTGACGAGCGATGAGCGATTCGATGGTTGCTTGGTCGAGGAATGTAAACACCTTGATCCAACCGCGAGCATCCTCATCCGTCGAGTTGAGCCAGAACTGGTAGTACGCATACGGCGAAGTCCGCGCCGCCGTCAACCAGATCGCGCCTTTCTCAGTTTTGCCAAACTTCCCACCGTCTGCTTTCTGGACGAGCGGAGCGGTTAGACCAAACCAAAGCTCATCGTAACCGAAGCCGACATCTAATCCTTGAGCAATAGCTTCCTTCGCTGAGGATACACCGAGCCGGTTAAGCTCTTCGCTTTCTGCTGCATCCTCCACATGCCTTCTGATTAGATCGCAACCAGCAACAATGTTGCCAAACTGATCACTCCCACCAATCTGTACTGTTACACCTTTTTTACCATAGAGATGGAAGAAGTCGTACGACTGCAGAATCATGTACGAGAACTCGGTGTAGCTGATCCCCTGCTCGCGATTGTTGAGCCGTTCCTTGACGGACTCCTTCTGCATCATCATGTTGACGCTGAAGTGCTTCCCGATATCTCGCAGCGCCTCGATGTAGGAAATGTCCTTGAGCCAATCGTGATTGTTGAGAATCTGATGGTCCGGTCCCTCGATTTGATCGAGGACCGTGCTGTAGATCGGTCGTTGTTTTTCGATGAAGCCTTCGATCGTCTCGACCGTGTTGAGCTGACGCTCCGCGCTCTTGCCTGACGGATCACCGATCAATCCCGTCCCCCCACCCATCACGACGATGGGAGAGTGTCCTGCACGCTTGACATGCGCCAGCAGCATGATCGGGACCAGGTTGCCAATCGTGAGCGAATCCGCAGTCGGATCAAACCCGGCATAGATCTTCCGAGGACTGTTCTCCGGATCACTCAGGTGCTCGCGCAATCCCGCTTCATCCGTGCAGTCCTTGAGGAGTCCTCGCCACTTCAGTTCGTCGATCAGGTCTATTCGTTCGCTCATGCGATGAGGGTAGGTCAATTCTGAGGTTGAGACTCAGATTTCGATCAAGGGATGCGTGCTTCGACTTCCCAGTCTTCGCTCGTCGCGTCGTTGGACCAGTGCCGCATGTCGTTGTAGTCTTCCCACCCCCACTGCTCGGCGTGCCCGTCCATCAACCCCGCGATGCCCTTCCCTTTGTGACGCATCGAGACACCACCCGAGTTGGACTCAGGATGCTCAGTCGAAGCGGAGTACTCGTCCTCCCACTGACGACCCGAAGTCGAGTACAAATGCGGCGGCTTGACAATAAAGTACCCCTCGATCATCCCGTATCCAGGAAGCAACGAGGGCTCCGCGATCGAGCGTGAGGAAGACCACACCATCAGATTGCTCGGACGCTGCACCTGATGTATTTTGTCCACATGGAACTTCCCAAACAGTCGGCGTCCAGCACTCGACCAAGGGAGATTGTCACCATTTGCACCACCACCCACGAAGTACGAGTTGAGACCAAAGGAAGGGTACAACGACGCGATGTACTGCATCGCATGGTCGTTCATGTTTGCGTAGTCAGCCCCTTGTGAATCCGCCAAACTCTCGATCACTCGGTGGTCTTGATACAGACTATCAAACTGATAATCGAGGTACGGCATCAACCGATACGGATAGCGCTGGCCGACAATAAAACCGACAGTGTTCCCACTCTTGTCCTTTGGGACACTGTGATCTTTCACCATCCGATCCCAGTGATCATTGGAAAGGAATCCTGTTAGCAACGCGCCTCGATGATCATCCGCGTACATCGTGTACGCGATCATCAGCTGACCCATCCCCGCTTGTTCTCGGACAGCCTTCGCGCTGTCCCGCGCCGAACCAAGAGCCGGGAGCAGGATCCCGATCAACATCGCAATGATCGCGATCACCACGAGGAGTTCAATCAGTGTAAATGCGTGTGTTTGTGGTCGTTTTACTGGAGACATCGGACTCTTTCCTTCATACTCCGGACATCGGTGTATTGTATTCACCGATTAATTGGAACTGAGACTGAATCTCAATTTGATTGCCAATCGCTTGACATATTGAGACTCGTTCTCAATGATTCGCAAGTCCGTGTCGTTTGGCAAGCCAAAATCGCGGTTTACAAGAACTTTCTGAGCAGCGACCATCCAACGCGCAATAAACGCCGAACACACCGCCGCTCGTTTTCCAAAGAGGATGCCCGAACATGAAGCCATCGCTTACCCGTCTCGTGTCTGCACTCCCTGTCATCATCATCGCATCAGCCGGCCACGCACAGTTCACTGAAGCCCAGTACGACGCGCCGTCGCTCGACCGCTGGATGTACCCATTCAACGGCTCACCTGGAACCCGATTCGAGATGCCCGTCTTCGGCGCTGTCGGAGTTGAAGGCTTCGACGACCACGACGCGCAAGTCCTCGTCGGATTTGAAACCAATACCGAGTTCACCCCAGCACTGGGCGCGGATCAGTACCGCATCTTCGAGATCACCGTCACGCTCACTGTTGCCAACGATGATGGATTCTCTTATGACCCGACCTTTGACACCCTCGACACCTACGACACAGGCGACGCACTGGGAGGCGACACAGACGCCGGCCGACCAATCAACCTCTTCCTCCCTGGATACCGCGACGGATACGACCAGTCAACCTACTTCGAAAACACCACCTTCGGACTGATCCCTGATGTCCCGCCTGCACAAGGCATGCGCCACGCATTCGCAGCGATCTTCGACAACGACGGCATCGCTCAAGACATCTCGACCAATGTCAAGGACCAGTTCGAAGCAGTCCCCCTCGCGATCGGGACCACCGACACCGTCACACCAGGGGATCTCGTCCCAGCAGACACCACCTTCTCCTTCACCTTCTCCCCTTGTGAAGCAGGCATCAACTCGCACGACGAGCTCGCACGCATGCTCGATCGCGGAGAGATCCGATTCATGGTTACCAGCCTCGCACCAGCGACCGGTGGACCAAAGGGCGGCGAAGGCAACTACCCAATCTTCTACTCGCGCGAGAATCCGATCGCTCAGATCTTCGGATACACCGCGACCCTCGACATCGACGCATGGGTCGGATCAGCCGGAGATTTCAACGGCGACGGCGTCCGCGATTTCTTCGACATCTCCGGATTCCTCAGCAGCTTCGCATCAGCAGAAGCAGCCGCGGATATCAATGCGGATTGCCAGTTCGACTTCTTCGACATTTCCGCGTTCCTGACCGAGTACACCAACTAACCAAACCAGTTTTTTCATTCACCCCAAAGGGACACACCCTTTTCGTTAAGAGGATAGAGATATGAACACCATCGCAACACTCACCACCGTTGCTGCTGCAGCGTTCACCGCTTCAGCATCAGTCACCCCATTCACAGAGACCTTCGCAAACGACGCGAGCAACTGGACCTCCGGAGACAACTCCGCGCTGACATGGGTCTCGTCCGGAGCCGCAGACGGCAGCTCCTACGCAAGCTCAAACCTCGACCTCAACGCAGCGGGTCCATTCGGTCTCACCCTTCTTCGTGGACAAGCAAACACCAACGCATCCAACGGCGCTTTCGTCGGCGACTACCTCGCAGGAAACATCTCAACCGTCTCCTTCGACTTCCGTCACAACGCAGGTGTTGATCTGGGAATCGCCCTCCGCGTCGCATCCCCATTCAACTTCCCTGCATTCGCTGTCGAACTCCCAGACACCGTCGCATCGGGAGAATGGGTCACCCTCTCCTTCGACCTCTACTTCGGCAACCCGCTCATCACCATCGAAGGCGCCCCAACCCCTCAAGCGTTCAACGAAATCATGGAGAACATCGGGAACCTCCAGATCTCCGCAGATCGTCCAGAAGGCCTCTCCACCCCGCTCGTCGCGGACTTCGACATCGACAATGTCTCGATCGTCCCAGCACCATCGACAGCAGCAATGCTCGGACTCGTGGGTCTGACCGCAACCCGTCGTCGCCGCTAAAGGACCAATACATCTGAACACTAAAACGCACAAGGCTCACAGTGATGTGAGCCTTGTGTTTGTTTTGGACTGTTGATTCTGAGCAAGCTCTCAGGATGGAGTGATCGGGGTCCGACCTACCGAGTAGTAATGGAACCCAAGCTCACCAAGCTGCTGACGGCGGTACAGGTTGCGACCATCAAAGATGACCTTGCCCTTCATCACGCTCGCGAGCTTCTCAAAGTCAGGACTCTTAAACTCAGGCCAATCCGTCGAGATGATAATCGCGTCACAGTCGCGTGCGCATTCGTACATGTCGTCATGGATCTCGATGGTATCGCCCATCTCTTTGGTCACATTCTCAGCCGCGACCGGATCGTACCCAGTACAGGCCACGCCGTACCCAAGCGCCTTGCGGACAAGTGTGAGCGCCGGAGCCTTGCGGATGTCGTCTGTGCGAGGCTTAAACGCAAGACCCCAGAAACCGATCTTCTTGCCTTGGAGCCCCATCTCACCACCGAAGTGCTTGAGGACTTTGTTGAAGAAGAGGTTGCGTTGACGCTCGTTGGTGCCGTGGACCGCGTTGGAGACCTGCATGGTCACGCCGTTCTGATCACCCATCATGATGCACGCAAGCGTGTCTTTCGGGAAGCATGACCCCCCGTAGCCCAGACCTGGGTAGAGGAAGTGATGACCGATGCGTGAATCCGAGCACATGCCCTCGCGGACACGATTGATGTTCGCGCCGTACGCTTCACACAGGTTCGCCATCTCATTGATGAACGAGATCTTGGTCGCGAGGAAGTTGTTCGACGCGTACTTGACCATTTCCGCGCTGAGTACATCCATGATGAAGATCGGATGACCGTTGCGGACGAACGGATCGTACAGATCGCGGAACATCTCGCCGACCATCTCAGACTCCACCCCGACGACCACACGGTCAGGCTTGTTGAAGTCCATCACCGCATCGCCCTCTTTGAGGAACTCAGGGTTGTCCGCGACATGGAACTCAATGTCGCCGACGATGGATTTGATCGTGTCGCGGACCCGGAAGGTCGTTCCGACAGGAACTGTGGACTTGACCACGATGACCTTCGGTTTCGCATCTGGACCCAGCTCGAGGATCGCATTGCCAATATCCTCAGCAGCACCATCGATGTAGGACATATCCGTGTGTCCCTTGTCGTCTGATGGGGTCCCGACACAGATAAAGATCATGTCCGCGCTCTGGTACGCCGCCTTCTTATCAAGCGTGTAGGTCAACCGGCCCGCCTGACGGTTTTTGACCATCAGATCCGTCAATCCAGGCTCATAAATCGGACAAATATCCGCTTCGAGCTTCTTGATCTTCTCTGGATCAACATCAAGACAGGTGACATCATTGCCTGTATTGGCAAAGCACACCCCCGTCACAAGCCCTACATATCCGGTACCAACCATGGTCAGATGCATTATTTCGGTTCCCTTCGTCGTTCCGTCATTCGGGTTTTTTGTCGAGCTTGGGACTCTCCAAAGACTGGCAGTGTAGACCTCAACCATCGGGATTGGCAGCCTGAGATTGATGCAGAATCCTTCATCTATCGAGACAACAGCCCACGCGATCACTACGATCGTCATGGGTCCGATTCTCGGACTTTGTAGAGTTACGACCTACCCAGACGAGGGTTCGCATGAGCACCGAAACAACAGCACGAAAATCAGGCCGCAAAGCCAACATCGAGAAGAAGGCCGCCGAGAAAGCAGCCAAAACCGGCGCCCTGACCGCACTTACCGCCGACCACCACGAGCTCTATCAACTCTCGGTCCAGAATGTCGAATCCGAGATCGATTTCGTCGACACTGAGTTCGAGAACATCCGTGGACGCAAAGCCTCCTCCCTGCGAGAAGATTTCTGCGGCACCGGAAACACCTCCACCGAATGGATCCGTCGTCGCAAGACCAACACCGCCGTCGGACTCGATATCGACCAACCCACCCTCGACTGGGGTGAAGAGCACCATATTTCCAAGCTCAGCGATGAGCAAAAATCTCGTGTCCGTCTCCTCAACCGCGATGTCCTTGATCCGGGAGACGCCGCGGGGACCGACTGCGTCCTCGCGATGAACTTCTCGTACTGGCTCTTCAAGACCCGTGACGACCTGCGCAACTACTTCAAAACCGTCCGCGAAACGATGAGCGACGACGGCGTCTTCTTCCTCGACCACTACGGCGGCTCGGAAACGATGACCGAGACCGAAGAAACCAAGACCATCGACGCCGGAGGAGGACGCTCGTTCACCTACATCTGGGAACAAGCACACTACAACCCAATCACCGGCGACATGCGCTGCCACATCCACTTCAAGTTCCCCGACAAGACCAGAATGAACAAAGCGTTCACCTACGAATGGCGCCTCTGGACCATGGTCGAGATCCGCGAGCTCCTCTCAGAAGCAGGATTTGCCAATGTCCTCGTCTACTGGGAAGGTGAAGACGAAGACGGTGACGGCAACGGCGAATACGAAGCGACCCTCGAAGGGGAAGCCGACCCAGCATTCATCTCCTACATCGTCGCATACGACTAACCCCACACCCCCCACCCCTCAAAGATCCACATGATGCAAGGCGTCCTCGACATCCCAGACGAACTCCAAGCCCTCCAAGACATCGTCGCGTCTGGATTCTCGCGCGTCGAATCCATCTTCGCACAACAGCTGGTATCTGATCTCCCCCCTGTCGATCAGATGTGCGAGCATGTCGAACGCTATCGCGGGAAGATGCTCCGTCCGATGCTCGTCCTTCTCTGTGGCGCCGCCGCGAACCCGGACCTCGAAACAATTCTTCATGCGGACACTTCAGAATCGCTGATCTCCGATGACCACATCACGCTCGGAGCCGTGTGCGAGATGGTCCATATGGCGACCCTCGTCCACGACGATGTCCTCGACGAAGCAGAGATCCGCCGAAGAGGCAAAACCATCAACGCGATGAAGGGCAACGAAACCTCCATCATCCTCGGCGACTACCTCATCGCATCCTCCTACGAACTCTGCGCCTCCCTCAGCTCCCCGATCCCGTCCCGCATCGTCGGACAAGCGTCCGCGATCATGTGCACCGGAGAGCTCCTCCAACTCCACAACCGCAACAACACGGATCTCGACGAGGACACGTATTTCGAGATCCTCAAACGCAAGACCGCCGCACTCATCGGAGCCGCGTGCGAGCTCGGCGCACTGGCAACGCTCGGATACGACCAGCAAGACCACCCAACGACCAAAGCACTCCTCGGATTCGGGACGGACCTCGGCATCGCGTTCCAGATCCAAGACGATGTCCTGGACCTCACAGGGACCCTCGAAACGGTCGGCAAATCCGTCGGCAAGGATCTCGAGAAGGGCAAACTCACCTACCCCCTCATCCATCACCTCAACAACGCAACCGATCAACAACGCTCGCTCGCACTAGAAATCATCCAGGAAGCCTCAACTGGCAACCAATCCAGAATCCCGCAGCTCATCGACCTGGTCTCCGAGACAGGCTCAATCCAAGCGACCCAGAGCATGGCCCAATCCTTTGTCGATCGTGCGAAGGACCGTCTGACCGATATACCAGAAGGACCGGGCCGACCGATGCTCCGTCTGATCGCTGATGCGGTCATCACCCGCTCCCACTGAGGTCACCCCAAAGATGCCCAAGCGTGCCTTCAAGCTCTACCAACGCAAGCGGGTCATCAATATCAATGTCAATATCTTGGTCGCAGGACTGATCTCCATCGCGCTGACCAAGTTCCCGATCCACTGGATCTCGATCTGGATCGGTGAAGACAAGAAGTTCATCATCTCCGTCATCGCGTACATCCTCGATACCATCATGGATGTCTTCGTCTACTACGGCCTCCACTGGATCGCGAACCACTGGAACCCGCACGGGCACCACCCCGAAATCGACCAACGATCCAAATACAAAAAGTTTGCCAAAGAAGCGACGCGAGTCCAAGCCGAACGAGCCGCCCTCGTCCCCGTCTTCATGCTCATCGCAATGGGAGGGATGTGGGCACTCCAGAAATACGGCGACATCCGCGCGTCCTGGGCCTTCGTCTTCGCATTCATCGCCGCGATGCTCGTCACACGAGTCATCCACACTATCTGGGGCTTCCGAACCGGAACCTTCGACGACAACCCGCACCCTCAACCCTGCGAAGAAGCCGTGTGCGTTCCCGTTCCAGAAGCGAAGCCTGACTCTGATCAAGAAAGCACCCCCTAACCATGTGCGGCATCGCAGGCGTCATCAAAGTCCACGATCCCAAAGACGGCCCCCCACCGCCGCACCTCGATGCCATCCCCGAGTCCTGGCTCGACATCCTCGACGACTCCATCAAACACCGAGGCCCCGACGGACAAGGACGCTTCCGCGACCGCGCCACGCGAGACGACGGCACCATCGTCGATGTCGCACTCGTCCACCGAAGACTCTCCATCATCGACCACGACGGCGGCGCCCAACCCATGGTCCACGACGGCGACCGCCTCCGCCCCGACCTGACTTACCAACCTGGCGACACCCCAATCATCGCAAGCGAGATCGAACCCAACAAGCCACTGGTCGCCGTCACTTTCAACGGCTGCATCTACAACCACCGCGAACTCCGCAAAGAACTCGAAGCCGCCGGGCATGTCTTCGAGACGGATCACTCGGATACCGAAGTGCTGGTACATTCTTGGAGATCGTGGGGAGACCAAGCCTCTACTACTGGAATAACACGATGGCTCAATGGGATGTATGCCTGCATATTCTGGGATCGTGAATCTGGACAGTGTAAAACTTTTCGAGATCCATTTGGTCAAAAACCCCTCTACATCGATTTTGCAATCGATATGGAAACAAAAGTATTCAGTTCATCATTCAGCGCATTTACCAAACTCCCAGTAGGCACAATGTATGACCCTTACACCGAAGACGATTTCAAACCCTCTATACCACGAGGAGTCTTCGTTGGACCATGGCTTCGACTCGGATGGGACGATTTGCACGGACCACACAGATGGTTCAGAAACGCACAACCCGCAAACGATTTACCATCACACGATACTGAACCAATCCAACCAAGCCATTTTGGTGTCATTGCCTGGCTGAACGGAGTGGGTCAACGACCACCGCTTGATGAAAGCTCAACAGACGAACTCCTTAGAACTGCTGTCCGTCGTCGGCTTGAAGCTGATGTCCCGTTGGGCTGCTTCTTGAGCGGAGGAATCGACTCCTCACTCATCTCACGCTTTGCACTTGATGAAATCGGAAAAATCGACACCTTCACCGTGCGAATGCCATTATCTCAATATGACGAATCAGATGCCGCCGAAGAAATCGCCAAACACCTCGGAACGACACACCACACACTCGAATGCCAAGACGATCCTGCAACCGATCTGGTAAGACTCATCGAACAACTTGGTCTCCCTTTCGGAGACAGTTCCCTGCTTCCAACATATTGGGTTTCTAAAGCCGCCTCAGAGCATGTCAAAGTAGCTCTTTCTGGCGATGGTGGCGATGAACTCTTCTACGGCTATCAACGCCACCTAGTACCGGATCTTTTAGAATCATTGCCATCTGTACTCAAGTGGTTCCCTACACGCTTGTTGCCAGAAGCCGATCCGAAATCAAAATCTTCAAAGCTCGCCAGACTCATACGGTTGATGCGAGTGAAGAATGTGAGTTGCGGCCCAGAGCTTGCTGCGATCTTCCCTCTTGAATTCTACCGAAAACTAAATACAAACTCTAAACCTGATAAATGGGCAGTTGCTATCCGTGATGCCACCAACGCATCAGTGAATCGAATATACGATGCCCATGATTGGGATACTCTTGAGTATCTCACCGGCGATCTCCTCCGCAAAACCGACACCGCATCCATGGCCAACGCCCTCGAAGTCCGATGCCCTTTCCTCGACCCTGATCTTGCACAAGCCGCCCTCGCGACTCCCAAAGACATCCTCATGCCCAACGGCCAGCGCAAAGGCCTCCTCAAACAAGTCGCCCGCAAGTACCTCCCCGACCACATCGTCGATCGACCCAAGCAAGGCTTCGCGATCCCCATCGGAGAATGGTTCCGCACCGACTACGGCGACATGCGACAACTCCTCCTCGATCACCTCCGCTCATCGGATCCCTTCCCGGGACTCGAAGAAGCGGGCGTCAACATCAACATGAAGTTCGTCGAGCAGATGATCCGCGAGCATGATGCGGCGGGAGAAAAATCAATCAACCCCTGGCACGGCCGCGACCACTCCCAGCGTCTCTACATGCTGCTCGTCCTTTCCATCTGGAGCAAATGGCTCCATCGAATCCGAAGCAACCCCCAGTCATAAAAAACACCCACGCCGACGCGTGGGTGATTGAGTTCTCGATATTGGTTTCTGGCTCAGCTCTGCGAAACCTTGCCGTCGATATGGACATCCATCTGAGGGAACGGGATCCCGATCCCCGCGTTGTCCAGGGCGTACTTCACATCACGCGTCAGACGATCCTGAACAGCCCAGAAATCAGCGCTGTTGACCCAGACACGCACATCCCAATCGATCGATGATCCACCAAGACCAGTCAGCACAACCGCAGGCTCAGGATCAGTCAGCACACTCGGAGAGTTCTTCGCGGCTTCCATCAGCACTTCGCGTGCCTTATCAATGTCCGCGCCGTAATCCGTCCCCACCGAAACACTCACCCGACGCGTGTCGTGGTGCGAGACATTCTCGATGTTGTCGCCGAAGATCGAGTTGTTGGGAACGATGATCCGACGATTGTCCGGAGTATCAAACACAGTTGTGAAGAGCCCGATCTCGAAGATCTTCCCCTTGACCCCTCCCGCTTCGACAACATCCCCGACCTTGAACGGACGGAAGAGCAGCAGCATCACACCCGCCGCGATATTGCCGAGCATGCCTGACATCGCCATACCGATCGCAAAGCCGACGGCCGCGAGGACCGCCGCGAAGCTTGCGGTTTCGATGCCGAGTGTTCCCAGAATCGCTACGCCACCCGCGATAAGAACGATATAGCGAGCGATGTTGGACAAGAAGCGAGCGAGTGTTTCCTCGACATTCGCTTTGCGGACCGCTTTGCCGACGAGCTTGCGAGCCCATCCCGCTGCGATGAAGACCGCGATAATCAGCACGACCGCGAGGAGCACAGGACGCCCCACTGTTTCCCACGCGAGGATCCAGGTGTCCGCGCTCATGTCCCCGCTCGTGATCCGTGAGACCAGATCCCCGAAGCTATCAGCAGTAGAAGGTTCAACAATCGCCGGCGCCGCGTCCGCGGTTCCCTGTGAAGACTCGATCAGTTCAGCTTGCATAGTTCGATACCCATTTCTAGAACGCCGTCCCCACAGCGCCGTGTTCATGAATGTGGGTCAGAACTGCCAACCCACTGTGATATCGTAGTAAAGGTCGTTGTTGTCCTTCGTGCCACCCGGCTCGGAGTCAAATCTATGTGTCAGCTTGAACTGCAGATTCATATTGCTCTCCTTATCGAGCAAAATGTTCCACTTCAGATTGTTGTTCAGACGATCACGCGCCACCTCTGAGATATCCACATAGTACTCTGATCCCAGTTCGAGATTCATGACCTCGTTGATCTTGTGTCTGAGATCAATACCTGTGACCAATGCCTCAGGACGGAAGTCGTCGGTTGTCCCGCCGTAGGTCTGTGATCCACCGAAACCGGTCCGTGCTTTGAGGTTGGTCTTGTCATTCTTGATGAACTGATAGCTGATCCCAGCGTGTGCCGCGACACGATAGTCCCAGTCTTGGAACTCGTCCATTTCCAAACTCGCCGTCGCCCACCATCCGACCTTGTGCCCTTCAGGCGCGAGCCATTCGTGCCTCAGATCCAGATCGAGCCGATTCTGAGAATCCACGCCGTTCCTTGTTGCGAATCGGTACTCGCTGTCAAACTTGGTCCGGTACTTTTTGGACTTCCGCACAGTGTGGAACTGCACATTCAGGTTCGAGTTCTCAGTGTTCCCTTGCGACGCGTTGAGACCCAAACGGACCGACCGCTTCCACCCCTTCCAGAACGAAGGCCCCTCATCCTTCTTCTTCACTTCTTCAGGTGGTTTGGGTGCAGGCTTTGTCTCTTTGGCTGCTGGCTTTGGAGCAGGCTTTGCTTCAGACTTCGGTTCTGCCTTCGGATCAGCCGCAGGTGGTTCCGCAGGAGGAGGAACCGATCCAGAATCAGGCTCCTGGAGTGCTCCAACCGCGATCGCGTGCGCCTGCGCTAAATCGAGATTCGCTTTGGTCACCTGGACCTGCTCAAGCGCCAGCGCGTACGCTGCCTGCGCTGCTTGGAGTTCCACAAGAGCAGATTCAACCTCTCGGTCCGCATCGATCCGCGCCAACGAGTTGGTCGCGACGAGACCCAAGATGAACATCACTCCTACGACTGTAAAGCGTCCGATGGCCATCAGCCACCTCCCCGAAATCATCACATTCCAAAATTCTTGTCTTCGTGAGCTCAGATTCAGCTCTCTACATCCATCTATCGGCACAATCGCGCCCCAGATCGTGTAGCATTGTACCAGATTGATCCATCTTGCCGAATAAAGATCACGGACCAATCCATTGAAAATATGAGGCTCGTTATGGAAACCCCACACCCATCACATTCGGCATCTCGCCGCCGCGCTCTCCAGATCGGAGCCAAAGCCGGTTCACTCATCGCCCTCTCCGGCGTCATCGCAAGCATCTCAGGATGCTCCAGCAGCTCTAAACGCACTTCAAACTCCAAAAATATGATCGGTCAACCGATCCCAGAAGACCCGATCTTCACCACCACCGCTCCAGACTGGACCCCACCATCCGTACGGACCCCCTCGATCAGCAGCGCGAGTCTCACACAACTCCCCAACTTCGTGATCCCACGCTCGAAGTGGACGCGAGGCAAAACCAAAGCAAGCCTCGCTGATCCGATGCAACGCATCACCAGAATCACTGTCCACCACGACGCGATCAGTCCGCTCCCATCGGGTCAATACGCCGAGTCGGTCCGCAGACTGACCGCGATCCGCCGAGGACATCTCGGGAACCACTGGGCCGACATCGGATACCACTACGCGATCGACCCCGCCGGACGCGCCTGGCAAGCAAGACCACTCGTCTACCAAGGTGCACATGTCAAAGACCACAACCCAGGCAACATCGGGATCGTCCTCTTCGGAAACTACGAACTCGCACGCCCGACGAGCCAAGCACTCTCCACGCTCAACAATCTCATCGCCCACGAGATGCGCCGCTTTAGTGTCCCGCTCAGCCGCGTGTACACCCATCGCGAGCTCCGGAGCACGGCGTGCCCTGGTCGTCATCTCCAAGCACAGATGATCCAGCTCCGCCAACCCAACGGCGCACTCGCACAAGCACTGAGCTCGACCCCAGCGCTGATCAATGCATAAGTTGGTCGTACTGAGTCAATCAGTTCGAGATGAGAATCCCGTTCACGCGTCGATCACTTGACCTGCGGATGAACCCGCTTCGATCTCCGAAGCCGGATCGATCTCACGCTCTCCAAAGATCGCTGTCCCGACACGAACGAGGTTCGCGCCTTCTTCGATCGCGACTTCGTAATCACCCGACATCCCCATCGAGAGCAGGTTGAAATGCTCTTCGCCGACCCCTGCTTTGATGAGATCGTCGTAGATTTCTTTGCATCGCGAGAAGTGAACACGCGACTTCTCTGGATCATCTGTAATCGGAGCCATCGTCATCAATCCACGAACGCGCACATTGATCATCGTATCGATCTGCTCCGCGATTGCGCCAAGCGCCGCGATCGGGAGGCCGCTCTTAGACTCTTCCCCTGAAACATTCACCTGCACAAGCACATCGATCACACGATCCAGCTTGTTGGCAACAACCTGCAGCTCCTCAGCGAGACGCAGGGAATCCACTGAATGGATCAGCCGAGTGCAGTCCGCGATCTTCCGCGCCTTGTTGCGTTGAAGATGTCCGATCATGTGCCAGCGGACCGGATCGTTGACATCGATCGTCGAATCCGACGAAGTCCTCGGAAGCGAACGGATCCGCTCAAACCACTCATTGATAATCCCGGCACGCTGCGACAACTGCTGGACACGATTCTCGCCGAAATCCCGATGACCCAGCTCGATCAGCTCACGGATATCCTCCGGCTCAGCGTACTTCGCGACCGCGATCATGTACACCGAATCGGGAGTGCGTCCCGATCGGATCGCCGCTTGCGCGACGCGTTCTTTGACTGCTGCGTACCGTTCTGCGAGTGCTGTCATCAGATCTCCAAACTTCACAAACTCTCAAACCCACCTCTATACCATACCAGATCCCGCTTACGGCGACCCGATCGGCTGACGACGCGATGGATCCGTCGGAGAGTTCGTCCCCTCCGTCTCAGGCTTCTGCTTCCAACGGCCGTACCCAAGCTCCTTGTCCCGCTCGCTTGGGTCCTGCGCATCAGCTGTCAAACCGAAGCGATCTTCCAAATCAGCATCCGCTCCGCTCGCCTTGTTGATCTCAACCCGGCGTCGCTGCAAATCCCGGCACCCAGTCGCCGAACTCAGGAACCCTGTCGTGATTAAAATCCCAGCGAGACACAAGAACGACGCGCCGCGTCGATCGCTCTGAGAGGGAACAGTTTGTTGGTGTGCTGTATTGGTGTCCATCAGGACAAGTATACGCTCAAAAACCTACAACGGATCTCGCGAAATATCAGGTCCAGCACTGTGCGGCGGAGCGACGACTCCCGGATCGCTCTCCGCTTGGTCTAAACGACTGTTGAGATCCATCAGCCTTGATTCGAGCCGTTCCATCCGTCCGCTCAGTTCATGGACCGCTTTGCTGAGCACATCGAACTGCTCGCGTGCACGCGTGTTGTCGATCTCGAGATACCCAAGCGATTCCTCGATCTGCTCGATCCGATCATCCGATTGTGGTTGGTTGCTGCTCATCAGAGCGATTGTAGTCCACTCACGCAGACATCATGCCTGTGTCTTTCAACCGGCTTGATTCAATGACCCAGGAGTCTCGCTGCACACGATCCGGTTCCGTCCGGACTTCTTCGCGCTGTACAGGTTCGAATCCGCCATCGCGATCCAGTCCTCGGCTTGCTGAGTCGGCGCACTTGAAGTCCCTGCGATCCCCATCGAGACCGTGATCTTCCGATCCGAATGCATCGGCCAAGTCATGTCTTCGATATCCTCGCGGATCCGCTCACACAACCCCTTCGCTTTCTCTGGATCAGTCTCAGGGAGGATCATCACAAACTCTTCGCCGCCGTATCGACACGCGATATCCGACTTGCGGATATGACCCTGAATCAGATCCGCAACCCCTGCAATGACCGCATCCCCTGCTGGATGTCCATACGAGTCATTCACCGATTTGAAGTGATCGATATCAATCATCACGACGGACAACCCGTTTCCGCTCCGCATGCATCGAGCGTGCTCTTCTTCCCAACGATTGTCAAAGTACGCACGGTTAAAGAGCCCCGACAGACCATCGATCTGCGCCTTCTGCGCCAGCATCCTCATCAGCGACGAGATCCGCAGTGAACTCCGCAAACGCGCCCGAAGCTCGGTCAACTCGAAAGGCTTGGATACAAAGTCCACGGCTCCCAAATCAAACGCCGTCACTTTGTCCTGCGTTGTATCCTGACCCGACAGGATGATGACAGGGATATTCCGTGTCGTCGGCTCATCCATGAGCGCACGCAGCGTCTCAAAGCCGTCCATCACAGGCATATCAAGATCCAGCAAGATCAGCGAGGGAATCTCTTTCTTCGCAAAATCAAGCCCTTGCACTCCATCAAACGCGCTGAGCAAACGAATCGATTCGTTCTTCAGCCTCGCCTTGAGCAAGCGATGCACAAACTCCGAGTCGTCTATCAGCAAGACGGCCGGGGCGCGGTCGGATTGGCTCTGATTCGAGGGTGTCATGTGAGTACGAGTGAATCCTGTGGTCGAGAAACGACGATCTACGGCTTGCTTAGTCTTTGATGAACTTCAGATACGACGAGCACTCGGTCATCAACCGATCAAACTCATCACGAATATGCTCCAGTTCAACCATCTCAAGATTGCTGGTCTTCAACCGTTCTTCGAGCACTGCAGCTGCTTCACCGATCGGATCAAACCCGAACCCTGGTGCCGCACCCTTGAGCTGATGCGCTAAACGATTCAGATGCGAAAAGTCCCCCGCTTCCGCGGCATTCGAGAGCGAGTCGATCCGTACCGGAAGCTCTTGCAAAAACATCTCGATGAGTTCGACATCATCCGAATCAGTCACATCGAGCGAGAACCGCGCTTGATCATAATGCGTCATACCAGAATCTCCTATCCAATCTATCGGAGGAGATGGGAGCCCAGTTCAGTGCTGTAGGTGATTTGATCCCCCTATCCAAGCTGTCTAAGTCCCGATAATGAATCAGTAATTCACAACCGCCGAACTATCCAGTTAGAAGGGGCAATTACCCACGAGACAACCCTCGGAGCATTTGAAAATTTATTACGGTTCCCACCAGCTCGTCTCATCTGAGACGGCTCTCAGTCGTTGGTCCGCAATGACCAAGACCGGATCATGCCGAAGCATGAAGAATGACCCCAGCGGGATTTGAACCCGCGTTACCAGGATGAAAACCTGGTGTCCTGGACCAGGCTAGACGATGGGGCCGATCGGACAGGGGGTACTGTATTCGCGCAATGTTCATCGTCAAGTCATCAACGCATGGAATTCGACGATCAACGACCAAATAACCACATTCCTCGTCCGAAGAATCAACTCATCGAGCTCAACACGATCCAATTGGACCAAAATCGAGCCAAAAACGCGTCAACTTTCAAACGATGGGATGATCACCAGCACGAGCAGATCGTAAAACAAATGCACACCCACCGCGATCCCGAGCCCTCGCATCAGGAAGAGCAATCCAAAGTACATCCCGGCCATGAAGTAGAAGATCGCCATCCGCAGATTAAGCGATCCATCAAGCATGAACACCTGATCGTGGTACCACGCAAACGCGATCGACGACACGATCAGCGCCACCAAAAACCCCTTGGTCTCACTGAACCCAAAGACATCAGACACCAAAAAGTGGATCATCGTGATCAGTACCAGACGGAACAGCATCTCCTCGTAAAGCCCTGCACCCAGCGCGAGCATCGCTTGGCTCACGCGTGTTGGTTCAACCGTCACAACAGCATCCGTCGCTTGTATGACCATCTCCCCCCCACCGATTGGTTTGAGGATCATCACCATCACGATCAAAGGCCCGGTCAAAAACGCAGACTCCGCAAACATCTTCACCCAGACCGACCACGAGAACCGCGCCGAGTCCCGGCTCAGCACATGCTGGATGAGCAGCATCATCACCAATGCAAGCGCCGGGAGATGCAGACCAACCACCCCGAACAGGTCAAAGAACCGCACAAGCATCTGATGCGCTTCGAGTGAATCTTCAACAGGACCGAACACGCCGAGCGAACCGAGTTCGTAGAGAATCACGACAGGGAGCACAAACGCGAGCACATGCAGCGGACGCATCGACAGGGAAAAATAGCTGTCCCGCGCCAACCCAGAACGCTGAGGCACCCCCGATTGGTTCGGGAGCATCTTCGAGGTCCTGTCGGATTGGGATGACTGTTTCAATGCCATTACGGTTTTGAATCCCCTGAGCGTGTGATCCCGCGCTTACGAGCAAGCGGACGGGATCATAGAAAAACCCGACCGTAAAGGCCGGGCATCGTGTTCAAAAGTTTGAGCAACCGATCTGATCGAATCAGACACAGCCGCGAGCACATCGCTTAGCTGGAGTGTGCTTTGAGACGCGCATTCATGCGGCTCTTACGACGAGCTGCTTGGTTGCGATGGATCACACCCTTCTGAGCGGTCCGATCAACAATTGATGCTGCCTTGCGGTATGCCGCAACCGCGTCGCCGCCGGAGGACATGCTTTCCTCAAAGTCCTTGATCGCAACACGCATGTTGCGGAGGCGCCAGCGGTTGAGTGCGCGGCGTTTCATGTTCTGACGGATACGCTTCTTAGCGGAGTTCGAGTGAGCCATACAGTCTTCGTCCTTCGGCAATAAGTGCCTCTGAGAGATCAACCAACGCGGAACCCCACGCCGGGTCGATATTGTTCACCTCTGGAGAAAAGAAATCAAGCCAGAACCCAATTTCAACTTGCCAAACCCTCAATACGGGCTTACCGTACTCTTCGCCCACTATACGGGCACCTGCGTGCGTAGCTCAACTGGATAGAGCACCTGACTACGGATCAGGAGGTTGAGGGTTCGAATCCTTCCGCGCGTGCTTCAGCAAGCCCTTGGTTTCCAAGGGCTTGTCTTCTTTTTACCCCTCTCAACCACGCTATCTGCCCAATATCGACGATTTCTGGATCTGAGACCGACCCTGTCATTCCAAGACCATCCATCGCAATTGACGCCCAATTCCCAGATCTGCGAGCGATCCTGCGTCCAGCAAACCGTCCCCTCCGAACCCAGATGAACACCCAACGAGATCGATGAATGTCCTTCTCAGACCGATCATCACATCCACCACTCGACAGAGGGACTCCCAAATGCTCATCCGACCAACACTCATCGCTCTTGCCGCGACGCTCACGATGAGTTTCTCTGCGTCCGCTCAACCACTCAATATCGAGTTCGACGAAGGGATCGACTCTTGGCGCATCGTCCTCGACGGCGTGATGGGAGGTCGCTCCAGCGGACGAGTCCGAGCAGACGCCCCCGGTACCATGGTCTTCACAGGAGACCTCTCCCTCGAAAACAACGGCGGATTCTCCCAGATCCGAAAGAACATCGATGAAGGCACGCTCGCAAACCAAGATGGACTCGAAATCAAAGTCCTTGGAGATGGACGAACCTACCAGTTCGATATCCGCGTCTCCAATGTCCGACTCATGGCTGGAGGATTCCAGACCACCTTCGACACCTATCCAGGTGAATGGAAAACTATCAAGCTCCCATTCGATGACTTCCGCCTCTACTCGTTCGGACGACTCGTCCGCAACGCTCCCGAACTTGATCCCGCGCTCATCGAATCCATCGGGATGACCATCGCTGACAAAAAAACCGGTGCGTTCCGGATCGCACTCGATTCCATCAAGTCCTACTCCTCCAAGAAAACCATCACTCAAGCTCCATCATCCACTCAACCAACACTCGCTGAGCTTGCAGACTCAGCAGGTCTCGACACGCTGATGTCACTCGTCGCAAAGTCCGGCATCAAACTCCCTGCAGGAGAACAGGTCACGATCTTCGCGCCAACAGACGAAGCGTTCGCAAAGCTCCCAAGGGAAACAGTCGATTTCCTCGTCTCTGACAAAGGACAATCAACACTCCAGTCCATCCTCGCGTACCACATCGTCCCAGGCGTGTTGCGTTCGAGTGATCTCCTCAACACGAGATCGATCTCAACGCTCAACGGACAGACCCTCGATGTCCAGACCAACCAAGGTCTCAGCGTCGCTGGATCAAGCTTCGAGCTTGTGGACGCGTCATTCGATGCCGGGATCGTCCATGTCATCGACTCCGTCCTGATCCCACAATCCAAATCCGTCCTCGAACTCACGGCTCAAACCGATGAACTCTCCACACTCGCAACAGCGATCGAAGTCGCCGGGATCGGAGACCAACTCGGGAGTGAGAATGGCCCCTGGACAGTCTTCGCTCCGCTGAACTCCGCATTCGCTTCGCTCCCAGAAGGAGCACTCGAAGACCTGCTCAAGCCTGCGAATCGTGCACAGCTGATTGATGTGCTTGGATTGCATGTCATCCCGGGACGCATCTCCAGCGCCGAGTTGCTCACCACCAAGCGTGCACGCACCTACTTCGGGAATCAGGTCGAGTTTGGTCTCAAGAACGGGAAGATCGAAGTTCAGGGCACTCGGATAGTCGCCGCGGACATCCAAGCCGTCAACGGCGTGATCCATCTAATTGACGGCGTGATCACCAAATCATCACCAACTAACGATCAGACTGCAGCAACACCCAATGCTGGAAAGCAACTCAACCACGAAGCCGTCCGTCTCTACGACCTCGCAATCGAACGCGGCGTCCACCTGTTCAACAACGGACAACGCGAAGCGTGCGCCTTCGTCTACGAACTCACGATTGAGTCGATGATCGCACTCGGATCCGACAATCTGGATCGTGTAGGGATCGAGATGCTTGAGATGGGACTCGCAGATGCAGAATCCGAGAGTGATTGGGTCAAGCGTGCGTGGATCTATCGAAGAGCACTCGACGCGGCATACACGCGATTCCGCTCGACGAAATAACCCGATACACTCCAGTATCCATGACGAACACACAAACCAAACCCACTCCCCCCACCACTCTCCCAACAACCATCGTCTGGTTCAGACTCGATCTCCGCATCGACGATCATCGCCCGCTGCTTCACGCTGTTGAGCGTGGTTGCGTGATCCCGCTCTTTATCCTCGACGAAGCAAGCAGCGACGATCCAAGCACGCCATCTCCGCGTCCCATCGGAGGAGCGTCCAAGTGGTGGCTCCATCACTCACTCAACGAACTCTCTCAGACACTCGAACGCCTCGGATCCTCGCTCATTCTTCGATCTGGAGACTCAACCAAGATCCTTCGTGAGCTCTGCAAAACAACCGGAACGGACCAGGTCGCGATCCACCACGCGATCGAGCCTGATCTCGATGTGTGCGATGACCGCATCGATGAAGCACTCCGATCCCAAGGCATCGAACTCGTCCGCTTTGCTCCCGATCTGCTCTGGACTGTCGGATCGATCATGACAGGTGACGCGAATCCCTACAAGGTCTTCACACCCTTCTGGAAACAAGCAATCAAGAACCCAGTCGAGGAACCTGTCGAAGCGCCGAAGAAAATCCGTCCTCCGAATGACATCCCGGATTCTGAATCACTCAAATCGTTGGGTCTCATCGATCCCATCGGATGGGATTCGGGAATCGCGCAGCGATGGAGTCCCGGAGAACCAAGTGCTCGCACATCCTTCGAGCAGTTCCGCAAGAAGCTCATCAACACCTACCACGACACCCGGAACCAGCTCGATGAGCCGGGATGGTCCGCGTTGTCTCCACATCTTCACTTCGGAGAGATCTCCCCTCGTCGGATCTGGAACACGCTGACCACCAAGCACGATCTCGACAGCGAGGAAGGACCATCCGCATTCGCTCGTCAGCTCGTCTGGCGCGACTTCGCGTCCCACCTGCTCAACCACTTCCCTGAGACTCCCAACCAACCGTTCCGCGACCAGTTCAAAGACTTCCCATGGCAGACCAACCCTGAGCATCTCAAGCACTGGAAGCAAGGCACCACTGGATACCCGATCGTCGATGCCGCGATGCGTCAGCTCTGGATCGAAGGCTGGATCCCCAACCGCGTCCGGATGGTCGTCGCGTCGTTCCTCTGCAAGCATCTGCTGATCTCGTGGAAAGAAGGCGAAGCGTGGTTCTGGGACACGCTCGTCGATTCCGACCTCCCCAACAATGTCTTTGGTTGGCAGTGGACCGCTGGATGTGGTGCTGATGCCGCCCCCTACTTCCGCATCTTCAATCCGATGACCCAATCCAAAAAATTCGATCCCGACGGCGACTACATCAGGCGCTGGATCCCCGAACTCGCAAAGCTCGAAGGATCAGCCATCCATGAGCCTTGGGAAGCCAAACCCCTCGAACTCAGCAGCGCCGGGATCACGCTGGGAGAAGACTACCCAAACCCGATCGTGGACCATCCAACAGCGCGTCAAAAAGCCCTTGACGCGTATGAGCAGGTCAAGGGCTGAGTTGATTGGGAATCGGTTGTCCGCTTAGCGGATCGTCAGCAACTGGCTGTATCCAGGGAGCGGCCAAAGCTCAGCGTCCACCACCCGCTCAAGATCATCCGACGCTTTCCGCAGCGACTCCATCGCTTCAAGCACATGATCACGGATATACACACTCCCTTCAAACGCTTCCATCTTCCGGAACTTCAGACAGTTCTTGAGATGCTCAATCGCAAGATTCAGAGCATGGATCCGCTGAGCGACCAACTCCAAAGGCTCACGCAGCGACAACGCATCGACCCCGACATCCTCTGACGATTTGATCGAACGCGCCAGTCGATGCTGGTACTCGATACATGCTGGGAGGATCATCGTGCGTGCGATCGAGATCATCTGGTGGGTCTCGATCCCGATCTGCGTCACATACTTCTCCGCAAAGATCTCCGCTCGACTCTCAAGTTCAGGCTTCGACAGCACCTTGAACTTCTTGAACATCGCCGCGACCTTGCGGTCCTTGAGAACAGGCAACGCATCGGGAGTCGTCCGCAGGTTCGGCAGTCCACGCTTCGCGGCTTCTTCTTGCCATTCTTCCGTGTAGTTGTCACCATTGAAGACAATCGCGCGATGCTCCTTGATGACTTTCTGGAGCACCTTTCTGATCGACGCATCACGCTGCGCCTCAGTCGCGTTCTTCTTGACCGCGCCCTCGATCTCTGTCGCAAGATACTCCAAGCTCTCTGCAACAATCGTGTTAATCACTGTGTTGGGCCAAGCGACCGAAGCTGTGGATCCAACCGCGCGGAACTCAAACCGATTCCCAATAAACGCAAACGGCGAAGTCCGGTTCCGATCACCAGAATCCCGCTTCAGCGCCGGGAGCGAGCGAGCACCAAGATCCAGGTTCCCGCCTTTAAGCGTCCGACTCGTGGATCCCTTCTCGATCTGATCAATCAGGTCCTCGAGCATATCGCCAAGGAAGATCGAGATGATCGCAGGTGGCGCTTCGTTGGCGCCCAGACGATGATCGTTGGACGCACTCGAGATCGTCGCGCGGAGCAGGTCCGCGTGCTTGTGAACTGCACGGATCACTGCACATAGGAAGGTCATGAACTGGAGGTTGTTGTGCGCTTCATCCTGTGGATCCAGCAGGTTCACGCCGGTATCGGTTGAGAGGGACCAGTTGTTGTGCTTGCCTGAACCGTTCACTCCCGCGAACGGTTTTTCGTGCATGATCGCAACAAACCCGAAACGACCCGCGACACTCTTAAGCGTCTGCATCAGGATCGCTTGGTGATCACACGCGATGTTCGTCGTCTCGAACAACGGCGCGATCTCGTACTGACCCGGAGCGACCTCGTTGTGTCGCGTCTGGACTGGAACACCGAGACACGAGAGCTCACGCTCGACCTCCGCCATGAACGAGAGCACACGCGTCGGGATCGATCCGAAGTAGTGGTCATCAAGCTGCTGGTGCTTGGGAGGCATCGACCCAAACAGGGTCCGGTCGCAGCTCACCAAGTCTGGACGAGCGTAGTACAGGTTACGATCGAGCAGGAAGTACTCTTGCTCCGCGCCGAGCGTGGATCCGACCGAGTTCACCCCTTCATCGGAACCAAACGACTTGAGAATCCTGAGCGCCTGCGTCGAGATCGCGTCCATCGAACGGAGCAGCGGGGTTTTCTTGTCGAGCGCTTCACCGTTCCACGAGACAAACGCTGTCGGGATGCACAGCGTCGCGTAGTTGGATCCTCGGATGATGAATGCAGGGGAAGTGACATCCCAAGCGGTATATCCACGAGCTTCAAAGGTCGCGCGGAGACCACCAGACGGGAAGCTCGACGCGTCGGGTTCGCCTTGGATCAGCGAGTTCCCGCTGAGTCGATAGACGACCCCGCCCTCTCCATCTGGGATGGTCAGCGAGTCGTGCTTCTCAGCCGTGAGTCCTGTCATCGGCTGGAACCAGTGGGTGAAGTGGGTCACCCCACGCTCGATTGCCCAGTCTTTCATCGCTGTCGCGATGACATCCGCGTCGGCATGGGTGAGCTTCGCCCCTCCCGACATGACCTCCTCGACAGACTTGTAAACGCTCTTTGGAAGACGCTGACGCATCTTTTTGAGGTCAAAGACATCAATCGCGAAGATCTCATCGACCCTCGTGTGTCCCCCTCCTGTGTCCAAGCTCGCGTTCTGCCAGCGGTTTGATGCAGCGATTGCCTCTGACTTCGGATCACCGTTCATACTGATCGTCCTCGTCTTCCGTTTGGGAAAAACCTAGTTACATGTGTGAAGAAACACCTAAATCGAGCATAGCCAAACGCTTCACGCACTACAAGAGGTTCCAACTCCACTCCATGCGAATTCAGAAACAATTTATTCAAGCACTCCTGAATTCATAGTGCCAAATCGATCTCAGACAACTCAACATGCACCGAGTTATCCCCAACCCACCTGAATCTTCAGAATAATCAAGGTACAATCCCCCCAATCCACCTCGGGCCTGTGGCGGAATCGGCAGACGCAGCGGACTTAAAATCCGCCGGGGTAAAACCCATGAGGGTTCAAGTCCCTCCAGGCCCATTCACACGACTCATCATCGTCAACCCCACCAATCACACACCCGGGGATACTCGTGAACGATCAAGCACCCGAAGTCTTCAAACTCGTCCAAGCGAAGGGTCCCACCAAAATGGAACCCATCGTGTTCACCCCAGGCCAAGTCAAAAGCCTCGGCCGATCCTCCACCTGTGATGTCCCCCTCGAAGACCCAGACGCGTCCATCTCCCGTCGCCATGTCGAGATCTCACAGCACTCAGACAACTGGTCAATCACCGATCTCGGATCACGCAACGGCACCCAACTCAACGGCTCCAAACTCCTCCCAGACTTCCCCACCGCCCTCAACCACGGCGATGTCATCCGCCTCGGATCGTGGGTTTTCCGCGTCAGCACCAGCGCCAACGACTCCGTTACCCACGACTCCACGATGATCAACACCCTCAACGACTCCAGTGACTCGTCGAGTCTTGTTGAAAAAGTCCGCGCCGAACCACTCGCGAACCTCGCGAGCCACAGACTCGCAGTCATCCTCGAATGCGCCGACAAAATCCACAGCTCCAAAGACCTCGCGCAAGCCGCGCAGGTCGCGCTCCACGCGATGGTCGAATCCACTGGGTTCTCTCGCGCCGCGTTCCTCATCCCCTCCGACGAACCCGACCAATACGAGACCATCGCGTTCCAGTCCAAGAACCCGCTCGACGAAGTCAGCTCCGTCAACTTCTCCCAGTCCCTGCTCGTCAGCGCAAGCGAAGGCGAGGTCGTCCGCCTCTCGGGAACAGGCAATCAAGCCGACTACGGCCAGAGCATCGCGGAACTCGACATCCACTCCGCGCTCTGTGTCCCAGTTATGGTTGATGACAGCCCGATCGGATTCGTCTACCTCGACGCTCGTGGATCAGAGAACACCGTCAAGCACGACGCCTCCGCATTCGGACGAGCAGTCGGGCGTCTGCTCGGACTCACCGCGTCCAACCTGCGAAGCAAAGAACTCGAAATCCAGCAACACGCGATGCAGTACGACCTCGATGCCGCCGCCAACGCGCAGCGACTCCTCCTCCCTCCAGACAACGGCGTCGTCGCATCGGTCTCCTACTCCATGATCATGCGTCCAGGACGGATGGTCGCCGGAGACCTCTTCGGCGTCATCGAACTCGATGACGGACGCGCCTGCGCCTTCCTCGGCGATGTCTCCGGCAAAGGCGCCGGAGCCGCGATTATGATGGCGACTACCCAGAGCTACATCCACGCGATGTTCGACCAGACCAATGACCTCGCGACCGTCGTCACCAAGCTCAACAAGCACATCGCCGAACGCTCGACTGGACAGTTCGTCACGATGTGGATCGCCGCCTTCAAGCTCGACCCAGACGGATCAGGCGCGGAAGTCGAGTTCATCGACGCCGGACACGGCCACTGGATGATCACCACCCCAGGCGTCGACGCTGTCAAACCCGATTTCAACGGCAGCCTCGTCGTTGGGATCGACCCTGATATCGAGTTCGCCTCCGAAACCATCCGGCTCGAAAGAGATCAACGCATGGTCATCTTCTCCGACGGCATCGTCGAGCAGACCCCCCCCGACGACGATGAGGAATACGGCATGCACCGCGCCGGAGCACTCCTCAAAGAATGCTCTAACCACCAAGAAGATGTCTCCAACCTCCTCCAAAGCGTCCTCGAGTTCGCTCAATCCGAAGCTCTCCGCGACGATACCACCATCGCATCCGTCGGGATCGCTCCATAATCGATCAGATTCATTACCATCGAACGCCGATTCAACTGCGGAATTCTCCCTAAACCGGATATACTCCCTATATGGACGATCAGAAGCCAAAGCCCAAACCAAAGCCCGTCGATCCGCTCGAGACGATGGCCACTATGGCAGACGAGGTTGTCCACACCGCCGCAGATGATGTCACGATCCCAGACTATGTCGAGTACGAGCACGATGTCCCGACGCTCCCTCCAGGAACCGTCGTCGGCAAATACACCATCGACAAAGTCCTCGGCGTCGGAGGAATGGGTGCCGTCTACCGCGCCACGCAAGACAAACCCCATCGACAGGTTGCACTCAAGCTGATTCGTGCAGGTGTTCTCTCCTCCAAATCGATCCGCCGATTCGACCTCGAAGCCGAGATCCTTGGACGACTCCACCACCCCAACATCGCGCAGATCCACGAAGCCGGGATCGACCAAGACTCCGGATCTCCCTACTTCGCGATGGAGTATGTCGCCGGCGAAGAACTCGGCGACTACGTCAAAGAGAAAAACCTCTCCACGCGAAAACGCCTGGAACTCTTCGTCAAGCTCTGCGACGCGATCCAGCACGCGCACGCAAAGGGGGTCATCCATCGCGACCTCAAGCCTGCAAATGTCCTTGTCGATCAAGCCGGAGAACCCAAGGTCCTCGACTTCGGAGTCGCGCGAGCGACCGATTCAGAATCTGCGGGCAACACCATGCAGACCAATGTCGGTCAACTGATCGGAACACTCTACTACATGAGCCCCGAACAAGCGATCGGAGACACCACCAACCTCGACACCCGCTCCGATGTCTACGCGCTGGGAGTCGTGCTCTACGAGATTCTCACAGGACACATCCCCTACGACCTCAAAGACAAAGCGATCCACGAAGCCGTCCGCATCATCGCAGACTCGAAGCACACCAAGCTCAGCACCTACGACGGATCCTTGACCGGAGACATCGAGGTCATCGTTGGGAAAGCACTCGACAAAGACAAAGACCGCCGCTACCAGAGCGCCGCTGAACTCTCGAAAGACATCCGCAGATCCCTCGACAATCAGCCGATCTCCGCGCGTCCGCCGAGCATGGTCTACAAGACCACCAAGTTCGTCCGCAGAAACACCGGACTCACGATCGCCGCCGCGTGTATCTTGATCATTTTCACCGTTGCTACCGGATTCGCTGCGACGCAGTGGGTCCGCAGAATCGAAGCGAGACAGCTCGCACTCGAGAACATGCTCACCACGCTCACAGAAATGGATGTCCAGAACGGGACCGGACCCGCACTCGCAGGACGACTCCTCGACCTCTACTCCGAGCACG
The DNA here is from genome assembly GCA_051252395.1 of Phycisphaerales bacterium. Classification (GTDB taxonomy): domain Bacteria; phylum Planctomycetota; class Phycisphaerae; order Phycisphaerales; family UBA1924; genus UBA1924. The sequence goes on from JBPOFX010000001.1 coordinate 1,108,869, forward strand.
GCAAAGCCCTCTTCGCGAGCGACCAAGACAGCCTCGCAGTTTTCTACACCAACATCGGAGAAGCATTCCTCGGATATGAAGACTACGAAAAAGCACTCCTCAACTACAACAAAACACTCGAAATCCGCGAGTCTCTCCACTCCGCGCCCCACCCGCTCATCGCAAACGCGTACCACAATATCGCCCGCGCGCTGTTCTTCCTCAAACGCTACGACGAAGCAAAGACACAATACGAAACCGCGCTCAACATGCGCGACTCACTTTTCGATCTCGATGACCCAGGAGCCGCGGACCTCGCGACAACCCTCAACCACCTCGGATCAACCCACCTCAGGCTCGGAGAATACGACACCGCGATCGACTACTACCAACGCGCCAAGTACATCCGGACCAAACTGTTCGGAGCCGGGAGTCTCGAAGTCGCGCGGACCAACAACTCCATCGCAGCGTTCTATACCGAAACCAGACAGTTCGATCTCGCAGTCCAGACCTATCGCGAGCAGCTCGAACTCCTCCGCTCACTCCCAGAAGACGATTCCAAACCACTCTGGGAAGCACGGACCCACAACAACCTCGGACGAATCCTCATCAACCTCGGCCAATACGACAAAGCCGTCGATGAGTACAACAAGTCCCTCGTCCTCAAGCAGGTCCTGCTCGGGAACGACAAAGCCTCCGTCGCTGAGACCCACCAGAGCCTCGCCGGCGCGTACTACCACCTCGGAGAATACGAGAACGCGCTGACCCACGCGCTCGAATCCGTCCGCATCCGCGAGCTCCTCGACGAGGACCCAAGATTCTTGCAATCCGCACAAGCGGACCTCACAGTCATCCAGTCCAAAGTCAACGAAAACGCGACCACAGCCGATACCGACTAGGTCGCGTCATTTGGTTGTATTTGAAATCGAATCAATCGATTCGGATCAGCGCCGACGACGCGTCATCCCGATCCCAGCAAACGCGAGCAGCGCTGTGCCACCCGGAGTTGGGGTGATCTCGATGCCGTACCCGCCGGTCGTGCCTGCACCACCGGTCCATGCCGCGAGCGGATTACCCGCACCAGCACCGTCTGCACCGGAGACCTCATTCGCATCCTCAAAGAAGAAGATCTCTTCAAAGACGCCACCTTCTCCAAGCCCTGGAGTCGCGTTGAAGCTCAAAGGCACATTCCCGCTCTCAGTGATCGCGAGGAAGTAAATCCCAGGAGGGAGCAGCAGCGTCACACCATCAGTCGATGGCGTGGTCAAGCGTGCGTCAGGACCGCCGAGGATCGGATCGTCATCATTGCCAAGAACCCCGAACCCTTCGCTATCGAAGAGCCAGAGCGCCGGATCGAACAGTTCGCCCTCGCCGTGGTTGAGGGTCAGCCCGAACATCACTTCGCCGCCGATATTGTCGCCGTCGAGGATCACGAGCTTGTAGACATCTTCTGTATCCTGTCCGCCGAGCGTTCCCGCGATGGTCTGGACCGGTCCGACAGGGGTGATATCCTGCGAAGTATTGAGGGTGCTGCCCGCATCGCCGTTCTCGATCCAGTCCGGACCTGCGACGGCTGCGCTGCTGAGTGAACCAAGGGCAACAACGACGCTCAAAGTGCTGATCTTCATATTCATATCGATGATCTCCCCATGCATTACCATGGCTGTGTACTCGTTCCGATGGGGAAATCTACCTCAAAAACACACGAATGCCATCAAATATCAAACTAGACCCCCATTTCAATCCATACATCCCAACCTTGACCACCAACAGCTTACCCAGCTTAACATCGCGTCCAAAGACCCCGTTCTTTGGACGCAATCCAGCCCAGAATCAACCACAAATTCCCCCAGTTTACTGGTCACACCCCCATTCCTCGTGTCTCTTTAGAGATGAAGAGATGTCCCTATCAGGTGCATCCGTGTTCGTATGTATACCGGCGCCGCGCCACATCGCGTCGCCAATCTCATCGGGGAGATCAGCCGTGCTCAACTCACTCACGACCAAAGCAACACTCGCAGCACTCGCTACCAGCGCGATCGCTTCAACCACCCTCGCAGGGATCTCCAACTACATTGACGATGTCTCACGCATCGAAGACCCAACCAACCACGCGAACTTCAACAGCCTCGTCAACGAGCAATCACTCCAAGACTACACCGAGGACGGCCTGTACCTCAATGTCAACCGCTCATACTTCAGCTGGAATGTCCCAGGTCTCGACGGCTCAGAAATGTACTACGCCTCGACCGGAGCACTCGACCTCATCGACATCTCCCTCGTCTCAGGAGACGACTTTACCGACATCGACATGCAGATCGGATCCGGATGGACCCAAGAATCCATCGGAGACATGTACCTCTGGGTCCAGCTCTACGACAACGGATCCCTCGTCGAAGAACTCGATATCGACATGACCTCAGGAGACTACCTCGCCCTCGTCGGAGGCGGATTCGACCAAATCCGCATCGGAAGCTATGTCTCTTCAACAGTCCGAGACAGCCACGACTCCTCCGAGCGAAACGCGATCGCGATCGACAACATCAGCCACGGCACCTATGTACCGGTCCCCGCACCAAGCACCCTCGCGATCTCCAGCGTCGCCCTGCTCGGTCTCCGCCGTCGCCGATAAGTCATTCCGGACAAATTCGGTCACGATCTGACCAATTCAACCAAAATTTCTGAACCAAAACACCGATCCAACGCGTCTGGATCGCTATGGTTCACACAACGATCTCGGAGTCACTGATTCCGAACATCTGGTGCGATGGCTGAGCGGTTGAAGGCGCTCGACTTGAAATCGAGTGACCCTGAAAGGGGTCCGTGGGTTCGAATCCCTCTCGCACCGTTTCCAACAAGGCATACCCACGGCGTCGTACCACGACGCCGTTTGCCTTTTTCCATCCACTCGCACCTGAACTTCATCCCAACCAAGATTTCCCAGCACCATCCGAGTCATGTCGTGTATATTGACCCCATGACCTCACCCATCCATCCAGACCTCACCAGACGACAAGCCCTTAAATCCGCCGCCGCGGGATGCATCACCCTCCCGCTGCTCTCCAGCAAGACCCTCGGATCCGCACTGATGACTACCCGAAGCGAACCGCTCTTCAAAGTCTCCCTCGCGCAGTGGTCGCTCCACAAGCTCCTCTTCGACAACGAGATCACCACCCTCGACTTCGCGAGCGAAGCACGCACGATGGGATTCGATGCCATCGAATATGTCAACAGCTTCTTCAAGGACAAAGCCGAGGACGAGAAGTACCTCAATGACCTCAACACCCGCGCCGAAGATCAAGGGGTCCAGCAACTTATCATCATGTGCGATGGAGAGGGCGATCTGGGAAACCCAGACACCAAGGACCGCACCACCGCTGTCCGCAATCATCACAAATGGATCCACGCTGCAAAAACACTGGGATGCCATTCCATCCGTGTCAACGCCGCGAGCTCAGGGAGCTACGAAGAACAACAGCGACTCGCCGCCGATGGACTGCGCAAACTCACCGAGTACGCAGAGCCCTATCGCATCAATGTCATCGTCGAAAACCACGGCGGACTCTCCTCCAACGGACAATGGCTCGCAGGTGTCATGAAACAAGTCGACCACCCGATGTGCGGAACGCTCCCAGACTTTGGGAACTTCTGCATGGACTGGTCCCGCGCCGACCAACCCGACGCGTGGTACGACCGCTATCAAGGCACCAAAGAACTCATGCCCTACGCAAAGGCCGTCAGCGCCAAATCACACGAGTTCGACGAACTCGGAAACGAGACCAAAACCGACTACCGCAAGATGCTCAAAATCGTCACTGACGCCGGGTACACCGGATGGATCGGAGTCGAGTACGAGGGATCCAAGCACTCTCCGCGCGAAGGATGCACACTCACCAAAGCACTCCTCGAACGAGTCCGCTCCGAACTCTCAAGCTGATCATTCGCTTGCGTGTGCCGACTCAGTCTTCCGCAAAGGAAGCACGCAATCCAGCACGACCAGACATCCGACAATCGTCGTCCCGATCGCGTACACCCCTCCACCAACCACGATCGCGTACGCGAATCCCGCGAACTCGCGTGTGATCCACCATCCTGCCATATCAACAAGCAGTCCGAGCGACGCGCCGAACATGACCAACCCGATCAACCGATTCGAGTACCGTGTCAGCACGCCGAGGAATCCGAGCACGAGCATCACGACCGCCATCATCGGCGCGTGCGCATGCTGACTCGTCGCAACGATCTCAGGCCCCGCAGGCTGGATATCTTTCGACACCGCGAGCTTCTGGATGTCGTCGAAGTACTCCAGCGACACCTCCGGATACGCATCCGGACCAGACGCACTCCGCGTATGACAATCCAGACAACTCATCGCGATGATCTCAGACGGCGCTTCATCACCCAGATCCAGATTGTCATAATCCTGCGACACCCGATCACTGCGCAGCCAATCGATCAGCGCCTGCCGTTCAGAGTCCGCGATCGACTCCGGATGCCCCGCTTCCAGCGCCGAGATCAAAGGCGATGGAGTCTGCACGCCGTGATACGCACCGATGATGTCATTGATCGTCAATCCCGGAGTCTCATCGCGATTGTCGTAATGCCAACGCAGATGCAGCCCCGACACGATGTACCCACCAAGCAGCGTGATCACAGACAATGCAATCCCCAACCGAAACATATACGGCAGCGACCTAAGCATCAACGGACATGACATCGACATACGCAACCCAACTTTCTCAACAGGTCATCAAATCCAATCAAGCAGCCTCAAAGACCGCCCAGATCAATATCCACACTCTTCCCGCTCACGATCGCCTGGTTCGCCGCGATCCCAACGACCGTCGCGCGAGCCGCCTCGCTGATCGAGCACGCCGGGGATCCCTTCGATGCAATCGCGCCGACCCAGTCCTCGAGTGCGTAGTAGACCGCCGGATTCGGAAGACCGACCCCTTCCTTGAGTTTCCCTTGCTCCGCGAGCTTCGTCGCTCCCGCGATCAGTGTGATGCCTTCATCGTTGTGGAACTGCTGACGATTCGCATAGACCTCCCAGCCTTGCGTCGGCGCGTCCGCTTCCTTGAACAACCACCCGTGCGACCAACCGAGCTTGATCGCTGCGTTGGAACCAAAGAACACCTCGTGCTTCCCGCCGTACGAGTTCGCGAGCGTCGCGTCGTATCCGAGCGTCGCGCCGTCCTCAAACATCAGCGAGCACGCGATGGTGTCCTGCACCGTTCGTCCATCCTCATAGAACCGGATCCCCCCGTTCCCCACAACACGGTTCGGGTACTTCCCTGTGTACCAGTGGAACACATCAAACTGCTGCGTCCCCCACTCTCCCGCAAGACCATTCGCTCGCTCAGGATCGAGCTTCCAGTTGAGCGCCTTCTTCCGCGCCGGATCATTCGAAGGCGTTACCCAGGTTGTCTTCCGATTATTCTGCGCACGCATGGAAATCAGATCACGCACCGAGTCCGAACGGAAGAACCCGCGCGCGAGCTGGTAGACCGGATTCGATCGACCTTGCAATCCAGCCGCGATCACGCCCGGCGCCGATCGCGCCGCCTCGCTGATCGAGATGCAATCTTCCCTTGTGTGCGCCAGCGGACACTCCAGATACACATGCACCCCCGACTTGATGCACTCGACCGCGACTTCCTTGTGCGTGTGCGTCGGAGTCGCGATCGCGACCGCGTCGATCGTCCCCGATGAGAGCAGCTCACCAACCGACGCGTACCCCTTCGCACCTGATGCTCTCCGGAGTCCGGAGTTCAACCTTCGTTCATCGATATCGCAGACCGCGACCACTGAGACATTCGGGATCTTCCCGAGTTCCCCCATGATCTCGCGTCCTTGCCGACCAACGCCGATCACCCCGACCTTGAGCGTTTCATCGAGCACTAGCCCACCAAACGCTTTGAGTTCAGGGACCAGCGCCATCGCCGCAAGAGCACCCGTTGCACTGGTCAAAAACATCCGTCGATCAATCTCGGTCATGGTCATCCTCTGAACTACTGCGCACCACCCCGAGCGGGTCGTGCATGGAAACTACGCTGTCTTCACCAAACACGATCAGTGTACACGGATCTTCGCTCAATCGGGGCGCAAGCTCCGGAGAAACACTGCACGCCGTCGAATACGCATCCGCGGCCGCTGCGCTCTCATGTACACACACCACCCTCGTCACCCCATTGCGAGCAGGACCCATCGAACGCGGGTCCATCACATGCCCGCTCACCTGTCCATCATTCTCTACAACGCGCCCCCCGATCTCCGAGACCCCCATTGCATATCCACCAAGATCCACATCAACCCCCTCCCCGACACGACTCGCCCAAGAGCACCCATCGAAATCCCGCCCGATCGCGAGCGCGCTCGATGTCCCGCCATGCACGAACGCATCCGTGACCCCCAACTCCGCAAACTCCTCACGGATCAGATCCAGCACAAACCCCTTCGCGATCGCTCCAAAGTCCAGCATGATCCGATCATCGCGTTTCGTAATCGTCTGCGATTGCTCATCAAGAACAAACGCATCATCCAACGAGAGATCATCAAGATCCTCGATACCCTGATCCCGAAACCCATGCGCGTGCATCAGCGTCCCCGCAGCGATATGAAACGCGCCATCCGTCCGCTCGCGCATCCGCTCACACAAGCTGCACAACGCGAACATCTCAGGATCGAGCGAAATCGCAACACCACTCTTCGACCGATTAATTTCCGACACGATCGACCTCGGATCAAACACCGACAACCGATTGTGCCAATCCAAAACAAGATCGCGCACCTCTTCACAAGCCGCGGCACACTCCACCCCGCTCAGCACCGACCGCTGAGTTCCAATCAAGACCTCAAACCGACAACCCATCGCTTCAAACGACAGAGCCGAGGTCGAGTTCTCCCTGAGCGAGTTCATCGCCGATCAATCGACCTCAAGCCTTGGAAGCACGCATCGTGCGTGGATCAAAGGTAAACGCATGGCCTTCCCACATCGAGCGAGTCGCAAGATCCACCGCGACCAGCACCTTCGACGCAAGATCAATATTGCTCTTCGCAGGTTTCCGTGTCCGCATGCAATCAAGCCAATCCAATCGAAGCTGGTCCTGATCGTTCCCGATATCCTCGCACTCGATCCGTTCCGAATCGATGTCGTCCACGAACAACCGCTCAGGACGGATCTCGCAGTGACGCGAGTTCAGGTACATGTTCGCTTTGTGACCACGGATCAGCGTCTCGAGACCAACCTCGTTCGCCGTCGATCCTGCGAGCACCATCGTGTGCCCATCCTCGAACGACACCGTCAGGTTCACCTGATCGTGGTTCTCCATATCGTGATCAATCACATGCGCCCCGCTCGCGACCACACGCGTTGGCCAACCCGAATCCAGCGCAAAGATCAAAGGCGTCATCACATGCACAAGCAGGTCGCCAATGATCCCAGTCGAGAACTCGCGGTACCGGCGCCAGCGTGCGTAAATCTTCGGATCCCACTCACGAGGACCAAGATGCCCAAGCCACGCATCCCAGTCCAGATTCACGCCAGGCTTCCAGTCCGGATCAATCCCGTAATAGTTCCACTCCCCAGTCGTCGAGTTCCGACAGTAACTTGTCTGCGACCACACCGGTTTCCCGATCCGACCCTCTTTGATCGCATCGCGTGCTTTGTTGTACTTGGGAAGCATAATCATCTGCGTCCCGACCTGGAAGATCCGCTCAGGATGCGCCAGCACCGCCTTGCGGACATCCATCGCTTGATCCAAACGCAGCGTCATTGGTTTTTCGGTATACACATCCTTGCCCGCTTCAAGCGAGTCGATGATGTGTTGCGCGTGCCAGTGTTCAGGTGAAGCAATCAGCACTCCGTGGATATCGTCCCGCTTCAAAATCTCGCGGTAATCGCGGTACGCATCGACCTCGATCTTCTGTCGTTCCTCAGCAGCCTTCTTCGCGCCTTCGAGCTTCGAGTCACAGACATCCGAGACCGCAACGATCTTCGTGTCCGTCTTCCCTTGCTCAACAAGCGAGATGATCGAATGCAGGTGACCCCCACCCATCCCGCCGGTCCCGATGATCGCGATACGGATCGACTCGCCATCCTTGGGAACACTCCCCTTCGCAGCTTTGACCGTCGGCACGAGCTTCTTGTACGAACTGGTATTGGTGCTCCCAGCCCCCATCATCGTCACGCCGGCTACGCCCGCGAGTGCCGCACTCTTTGCAAGAAATGAACGACGAGAACCATCAGTCCCGCTCATATCAACGGGTCCATTACCATTCTTCATGCTGAGAGCCTCCATGTTCAAAATCACCGACGCAGTGCCGACGCGCGTGCCAGAGTATCATGATCCGGATTCTTTTGCAAACAGGAAGCGACCGAACAATGCTAAAAAACACCGCAGTCTGCTCATGGTCACTTCTCCCCAAAGACCCCTGCGATCTCGCTGCATCCACCGTCACCTGCGGCCTCAAACACATCCAACTCGCATTAGACCCGCTGACTACCGGAGCATGGACTCCTGAATCACTCACCCAAGCACTCACCGATTCCAACCTCTCCATCTGCTCCGCAATGATGACCACCATCGGAGAAGACTACACCTCCCTCGAATCCATCAAACACACCGGAGGCCTCCGACCAGACCAGCACTGGGAAACAAACCAACAACGAGCATGCGACGCCGCAAAGATCGCCAACCAACTCGGAACCAAACTCGTCACGCTCCACGCCGGATTCATCCCAGAACACAACACACGCGAGTACACCACGATCACCGACCGGATCAAATCCATCGCCGACATCTTCGCTGACTACAACATCACCCTCGCACTCGAAACTGGACAAGAACGCGCCGAATCACTCCTCGAAATGCTTGCATCCCCAAGCATGTCCGAGATCGGGATCAACTTCGACCCCGCCAACATGATCCTCTACAACATGGGCAACCCCGCAGACGCGCTCGAACTCCTCAGCGACCGAATCGTCCAGGTCCACATGAAAGACGCGACCCCAACCCAAACCCCAAACACCTGGGGCAGTGAAGTCCCTGCAGGAACAGGCAGCGTCAACTGGGACCACTTCTTCCAAACCCTCTCCGCACTCCCTCAGCACATCAATGTCGTCATCGAGCGAGAAGCCGGGGACAACCGCATCAACGACATCATCCAAGCACGAACCATCGCGACCCAACACGGATGCCCCAATGAATAACCCACCACAACACTCTCCCAATCCCAACCAAATCCAAGTCGGTATCCTCGGCTTCGGATTCATGGGACGCACCCACGCAAGCGCCTACCAATCCGCATCCCGCGACGGACACCCCTGCACCCTCTCAATGATCGCAGACCCAAACCCCGACGCGCTCAAGTCCACCCAGTCCACAGGCAACATCGACCAAGACCAATCAAACCTCGATCTCTCTAACACGCAACTCACCAACAACCCTGCAGACATCATCAACGCTCCAGACATCGACCTCATCTCCATCTGCACGCACACCGATACGCATGTCGATCTCGCGATCCAAGCACTCAAAGCAGGGAAGCATGTACTGATCGAAAAACCAATCGCGATCAACCCAAACGATGTCCAGCGACTCGTAGATGCCGCCGAAGAATCCGACCGCCTCTGCATCCCCGCGATGTGCATGAGACACTGGCCGGCATGGGTCAAACTTCACGAATACATCCAATCCAACACCTATGGCCGAGTCCGCAGCGCCGTCTTCCACCGCCTCGGATCGCGCCCCAACTGGTCCTCCGATTTCTACGCCGACGATACCCGCTCCGGAGGAGTCCTCCACGATCTCCACATCCACGACACCGATTTCATCGTCCACTGCTTCGGCGCCCCCCAAGCCGTGACCACTATCGGCGACCACCTCCACCTCACGACCCTCTACCACTACGACTCAGATGAACACCCGATCCATGTCACCGCCCAAGGCGCTTGGGATCATCAACCAAGCGTCGGATACCGGATGCGCTGCACCATCGCATGCGAACACGCGACCCTGGATTTCGACTTCAGCGCCGAGCACCAACTCGTGATCCATCAAGGAGACGAATCAACGCCGATCGAACTCAGCAAGCTCAGCGGATACGACTGCGAGATCCGCTGGATGCTCGACCAGATCAACTCGAGGACAACCACACAACAACCTATCCAAGACGCATTGCTTGTTTCCAAAATCCTTCACGCAGAGTCTCAGAGCATGACGACCAATACCAAAGTCTCAATCCCCGATTGATTCATCAGTTGCCGAAGCCTTGCCACGGAATAACAGCACGAAAACGACAAGCACCACGAATGAGAACACCGCTGGATACATCCAGACACTGTTCCAATCGGTTGTTGGGACACCCTCAACATCAACTGTCAGCTTCCCAACCAACTTCCCAGATAACTGAGCACCGATCAGCATCCCCAGCCCCTGCGTAATCAGGACCAGGAACCCCTGCGCCTGACCTCGGATCTTCGCGCCCGACACCTGATCGGTATAAATCTGTCCAGTCACAAAGAAGAAGTCATAGCAGATCCCGTGCAGCACGATCCCGCTCAGCACCATCCACTTGATCTGCTCATCCGCCGCGCCAGCAAAGAACCCGTACCGTGCCACCCACGCGAGCATCCCCACCGCGAGCATCCACTTCACCCCAAGCCTTGCGAAGAACAAAGGCATCACCACCATAAACACCACCTCAGACATCTGTCCGTACGACATCGTCTGACCGATATTCTCGATCCCCATCTCCCCGACAAACTGACCCGCAAAGCTGTAGTACGCCGCGAGCGGGATGCAGATCAGGAACGAGCAGACCGCAAAGACCGCAAACGACCGATTCTTCAAAAGCGAGATCGCATCCAGACCCATCGCGTCCTTCGCCGAGAACTTCTGCCCCTTCGCAGGAGGAGGCGTGTGAGGCAAGAAGAAGCTGTACACCCCAAGCAACAGCCCGGACCCACCCGCAAGATAGAACATGTTCGCCGACTGGTCATACGCGAGCGTCGAGATCGCGATCCCAGCAACAATCCACCCAACAGTCCCAAACACGCGGATCAACGGGAACTGCTTCTCCGCGTTGGTCATGTTGTGCATCGCGAGCGTATTGGTCAGCCCCAGCGTTGGCATGTAGCACAACATATGCAACAAAATCGCGCCCAAGAACATTTCCGATGACTGCTCAGCCGCATACGGCGCTAGACACAAGAACACCCCTCCAAGCAGGTGAAGAATCCCCAGGATTTTCTCCGTCGCAAAGAACCGATCCGCGAACAACCCCAGAAAGAAAGGCGACACAATCGCCGCGATCGGACCGACCGAGTACGCCCACCCGATCGTCTCAGGAGCCATCGACCTGGCGCCCATGAACGGCCCCATCGTCACATACCACGCACCCCACAGGAAGAACTGCAGGAACATCATCGCCGAGAGTTGCATCCCGACGAATCCGCCGAGCCTTTGATTCTTCTGTTCCTTCGCTGTCATTCTGGTGTATCCTCATCTAAAAGAAAGCTGTACGATCGTGTGCGTGGAGTCTACCAGAAACCGATTCCCAGTGCCGACCATTCAACCCCGCCGCGAGCAAGGACCCAAGCATGACTAGACCGATCACTCTCTTTACAGGACAATGGGCCGACCTCCCCCTCAAGGTCCTCGCAGAAAAAGCCGCCTCCTGGGGATACGACGGCCTCGAACTCGCGTGCTGGGGAGACCACTTCGAAATCGACCGCGCCCTCTCCGAAGACAGCTACTGTCAGTCCCAGCTCGACATCCTCGCTCAACACAACCTCTCCTGCTACGCGATCTCCAACCACCTCGTCGGACAAGCCGTCTCCGATCCCATCGACAACCGACACCAATCCATCCTCCCAGAACGCATCTGGAAAGAAGGCGATCCCTCCCAAGTCCAGCAGCGCGCCGCGCAAGACATGATCGACGCCGCCCACGCCGCGAGCCTGCTCGGAGTCCCCACAGTCAACGGCTTCACAGGATCCCCCATCTGGCACAAACTCTACTTCTTCCCCCCAACCTCCGATCAAGACATCAACGAAGGCTATCAACACTTCGCGTCCCAGTGGAAACCAATCCTCGACGCGTTCACCAAGCACACCATCAACTTCGCGCTCGAAGTCCACCCCACCGAAATCGCGTACGACCTCGTCACCTTTGAACGCGCACTGAACGCACTGGACCACCACCCCGCGTTCGGGATCAACTTCGACCCCTCCCACCTGATCTGGCAAGGTCTCGACCCCGTCCAACTCATCAACCGATTCCCAGATCGGATCTTCCATGTCCACATCAAGGACGCCGCCACCACCCTCGACGGCTCCAACTCCATCCTCGGCGGACACCTCTCCTTCGGAGACCACCGACGCGGATGGGACTTCCGCTCTCCTGGACGAGGAGATGTCGACTTCGAATCCATCATCCGCGCCCTCAACCGCATCAACTACCAAGGCCCACTCAGCGTCGAATGGGAAGACAGCGCGATGAATCGCGAGCACGGCGCCAGAGAAGCCGCGGAGTTCGTTGCTAATCTCGATTTTCCATCCAACTCCCGCGCCTTCGACGCCGCGTTCGATAAGGACGACCAATCATGAACAACCAATCGTCCACCCCGCTCACCTACGCCATGATCGGAGGCGGCGCCGGAGCCTTCATCGGAGAAGTCCACCGAAAGGCAATCGCGCTCGACAACTCCGCAACCCTCGTCGCCGGCGCTCTCTCATCAACTCCCGAGCGATCTCTCGAAAGCGCAAAGCAACTCGGACTGCCGGCTGACCGATCCTACGGAACCTACCAAGAACTCCTCAAACAAGAATCCTCCCGGCCCGACCCGGTCGATTTCGTCGTCATCGTAACTCCAAACGATTCGCACTACCCGATCGCCAAAGCCGCGCTCAAAGCTGGATTCCATGTCGTCCTCGACAAACCCGCGACCCAGACCTCCCAGCAAGCACAAGAACTCGCTCAGCTCAGCAACGACAACAACCTCCTCTGCTGCATCACCTACAACTACACCGGATACCCGATGGTGCGCCAAGCACGAGCACTCATCGAAGCAAACCACATCGGCGCAATCCGCAAAGTCTTCATCGAGTACCACCAAGGCTGGCTCGCGTCCCACCTCGAATCCACCGGACAAAAACAAGCGTCATGGAGAGTCGATCCAAACCGCGCCGGGATCGGAGGCGCGATCGGAGACATCGGCACACACGCCGAGAACCTCGCGTCCTTCGTCACCGGACTCGAAACCGAATCCATCTACGCCAACCTCCGCTCATTCGTCCCCGACCGCCCCCTTGACGACGACGCGAGCGTCTTCATCAACTACAGCGGAGGCGCCCACGCCGTCCTCACCGCTTCACAGATCTGCATCGGACGCGGAAACGGTCTCTCCCTCCGAATCCATGGCGAGCTTGGTTCCATCACCTGGAACCAGGAAACCCCCGACACCCTCGAAGTCACCAAACTCGACGCCAACCCCATCACCTACTCCAGAGGAGGCCCAGACCTCCACGACGACGCAACCATCTCGTCGCGGATCCCGCAAGGACACCCCGAAGGATACCTCGAAGCGTTCGCCAACATCTACCGAGGCGCGACCGACGAGATCCGAGCACGCAAATCCAACACCAAACCATCCAGACTCGCGAAGCTCATCCCCACCATCCACGACGGATACCAAGGCGTCCGCTTCGTCGAATGCTGCGTCGAAAGCTCAGACTCCGGAACAGTCGTGCATCCCTGAACCCTGAACCAGATCAGTCCAGCTCAAGCACGCGGATATCGCGATATTCGATGACATTCCCATCGTGATGCCCCTGCACCGCGAGCCGACCGCGATCAAACTCGCTCAAGTGCGCATCAACCATCGCCTCGCCGTTGATCCATGTGCGAACCCAGTCCCCTTCAACACGCACGCGATAATCAAACCACGCATCATCCCGCGTGATCGGTTTGTCATGATCCGCAGGCCAAGCCATGTTGTAAACCGCTCCCGTAAAGTTCTTCGGATCATGCTGGTCCACCTGCGCCTCGTACCCGTTTGGCCAAGGATTGTTCGGATCCGGATTCGGCTGCACCCGGAAATACATCCCCGAGTTCCCACGCTCGTTCACCTTCACCAGCGCACGCATCTCAAAGTCCTCGTACTCAGTCTTGGTAAACAAATGACCAGGACCGCCGCGCCCCACAAGCGACCCACCCTCGTTCGTCCACTCCCCATCATCCTCCGCAAACCACCCGCTCAGCTCATCATCAATCAACGCCACCATCCCGTCAGGTTCAGGATCCACCGACAAATCCTTGATCTTGATGTTCCGGTACCGGAACGGATGCCCATGATCCTGCAGCGAGATATACCCAGTCGTCGCGCGTGCATTGAGCGGGAGTGGATTCTCCGCTGAACGGAAATACCCACGATCATCAAGCTTCTCATCCCCCAGAACCTTGATCCCATTGAGCACAACTTCCACCCGATCCCCGATCACCTTGATGTGATAGCTGTTCCACTGCCCCGCTGGTCGCACCGCCATCAGATCAGCCGTCACCGCTGTATAAATCGACCCACAGGTGTAATCCTTTGGTTCCTCCCCATGCGTATCCAAGATCTGCACCTCAAACCCTGTAAACGCCGGATCACCATTCGACGACCCGCGGATCCCGACCCCTGAGTTCCCACCCTCAGGCATCCAAAAATCCAGCTTGAGCTCAAAGTCTCGATACATCTTGTCCGTCCGCAACCACCACCCTTGACCAGGCTTCACAGTCACCAACTCCCCATCCTCAACACCCCACGCACTCAGATCCCCCTCGCACGCCCACCCGCTCAGGTCCTTCCCATTGAACAGATCAACCCACCCATCACCTCTCTCACAATCAGACACACAGTCACCGCAATCCCGCGTGTGCATCGTCTCGCATCCATTCAAGACCACCCCAGTCAACAACCCAGACAGAACAACGCTCGCCGCAAACAGTTTCATGCTTTGATTCCTTACTACAGATCCGATCGTGCAAACTGCACCTGTGCAGCCGATCACAAGATACTGGATCAGTGCGGAAAGTTCAACACATACTCAACGTGCAAGTTCACCCACCCACTGCGTCTCCGCGAGCCGAATCCCATCGATGAGATACGCGCAGTACACCGCCGTCGATTCACTCAGGACTTCCGCGTCCTCAAGAGACCCCGAGTCTACACACACCACCGAATCAATCACCAACTCATGATCCCCCACCTCGATCCGCGTGACTTCATCAGTAAACCGCTCGATCAACCCCTTCACCTCGACACCGCCCCCCGCGCCTGAGAGCTGAGCAAGCAGCTCAGCAATCCACGCCGCGATCGACCGCTGTGATGGACTCAGCATCACCAGCCGCGAGCTCGCCGAGACCCCGTCGTCATCGCGCACCACTGGGACGCGCACAATCTTCGTCACTCCACCAACCCACTCGTTCATCGAATCCAAGATCGCGACCTGCTGAATATCTTTCTGACCAAAGTACGCACGCGTCGGCTCAATAATCTCAAACAACCGATCCACGATCGTCGCGACCCCATCAAAGTGCCAGGGATGCAACCGACCGTCCATCTTCATCACCAACCGCGCAGGGACACGGATGTACCCCATCCCCCCATCATCCCCGACCCGATCAATCGTAAACTCATCCTCATCCCGCTCGCCGCTCGATCCATCCTGCAACGCAAACACCCGCTCAAGAACTTCCTCATGCGACAACCCCTCCCCTAGCCCCGCATACATCTCCTCCACGCTCGGCACAAACACCGCATCCACCCCGCGCCCCTCCGCGAGCTTCAGATCCTCATCCAATCTTCTTGGATAGACCTCAAACGCTTCGCGCCGAAACTGCAACGGATTCACAAACACACTCAAGACAACACGCTCGTTCTCCTCACGCGCCCGCTCAAGCAGATGCCCATGCCCCTGATGCAAGCACCCCATCGTCGGCACCAAACCAACCGACCCACCAACAGTCCCCTCGACTGCACGCCCCTCAACCCCACCCCTGAGCCAAGCACGCATTTCCGGAATCGTTCTCAGAACTTCCATCCCCTACTCTAGCGACTCAGGCACGCACTGCCCATCAAGCACACCCTCATCCAACGATCGCTCGCGGATCACATGCGCCTCCCCATCCACCACCAGCACCTCCGCCGGAGTCCCTCTGCTCAAAAACATCGTCATCGAAGCCGTCAACCCATACGCCCCCGAGTTCATCATCGCGACCACATCCCCCACCCGCACATCCCCAAGCTCCACCTCCGACCGCCACTGATCCGCAGAAGTACACAACGGCCCACCAACCATCACACCAGTAGAACCAGAACCAACTCCAGCGTCCAAACCAACCTGATCAGCTCGATCCGCGATCATCATCCGATACGAGTTCGCCGTGATAGGAAGCAGCGCATGATGGATCCCACCATCCAGAATCGCAAAGGTCTTCCTCCCCGACTCCTTCACATCCACCACTCGGCACACATACACCCCATACTCCGAAACCAGCACCCTCCCCGGCTCAATGACAAACCGAGTCCCACCAAGCCTTGGATGCGAACGCGCCCCGTCAATCAACTCCCCAAGCCGCTCCCCGAACCCCTCAAGATCAAACGCAACATCATCATCACTGTGCGCCACACCCAACCCACCCCCAAAGTTCAGCGACCCGATCTCCACCCCAGCTTGATCCCCGATCCGCTTTGACATCTCGATCGCCGCAGCGCACGATTCAAGCATCCGCGACGCATCAAGCACCTGCGACCCAAGCATCGTGTGCAATCCTGCAAACTCAACATGCGAGCACTGTTCAATCAACCGGATCGCTTCGACCACCCTCGACTCATCAATCCCGAACTTCTGCGCCCCGCCGCCCGTCACAATCTTCCCGTGCCCCGATGCTTTCGCTTCCAGATTCACCCGGATCCCGACGCGCTGCACAACACCGAGTCCATCCCCACAACCAGCCGCGACCGTGTTGATCCGCCCGATCTCCCCCACCGATTCCGCATTGATCTGTCCGACCCCAACCCCGATCGCCCGCTCAAGCTCCGCGTCGGTCTTCCCAGGACCCGCAAACAACACCCGCGCCGGATCAAACCCCGACGCGATCGCCGCGACCAGCTCACCACCAGATGCAATCTCCGCACCATCCACCCCCGCACGCTCCAGCACCCTGCACACAGCGACCGCCGGATTCGCTTTGATCGAATAAAACACCTCCATCCGATCACTGAGCGCCGCTTTCAACCGACGCGCCCCCGCATCCATCGAATCCCCCCCATACACAAACACAGGAGTCCCAAACCGATCCGCGGCCCCAACCACATCCACCCCATCAACCACTACTCGTCCATCCACAACACCAACACCCTTCACAGCACCCTTCACATTACTCATCAGCAGCCCCCCCGATCTTCATCCCTGCGTCAAGCCGTTCCATCATCGACCGCTCAATCCGCTCCACCTCTTCCAGATCCCCACCAAAGATCATCACATCAAGCATCCGCCGTCCAGCTCTCGGCATCATCAAAGGCACCACCCCACTCCCAGTACGCTGATCAAACATCACCCCATCACCAAGCAACGCCGCGACCTCCGCAAAGTTCATCCCTTCGCCGAACCCATCACCCACCAACGCACCTACCAGCCCGGTCACCAAGCGGAACGCCCCGCACCCGAGCCGCTTGCTCATCAGCAGCGGGAAGGTCGAGGTATTGACGCGCGGATTGATCTCCACAATAAACACCCCGCCATCGACCGTCACAATAAAGTCAATCCCCACCATCCCGCGATACCCCTGCCCCCGCATCCACTCCGCGATCCGAATGCTCTGATCAAGCAAGTCTTGATTGTGCGCCATCGCGCTCGGATACGCATTACCCCCAAAAGCAAACGACTCCGTCATCTGCTGCGCCGAAACCCCCAACAACTCCGCACCATCTTCCCGGATCGCAAACTGCACATTCGGAGAATGCGTCACCTCAAGCAAAGGCTGCAACACAAACAACCGCCCCTCACTCGCACGCTCGATCCCTTCACCCAGCGCATCGAGATCCTCATCAGACTCCACGCGCCACACCCCGTGCCCACCGATACTCAGATCGGACCGCACCATCACGCTGCCGTGCTCATTCAACATATGCCGTGCCGTCGAGAACACATCCTCGCGTCCCGCAACTGTCGTCGGGATCGTCGCGAGCCCTGTATGCCCAAGGATCGGACACAGGTTCGATTTCAGATTCAACCGATCCAGCAGCTCTACCCCCGGCCCCCACAGCTCCGCCCCGAGCCGATCCGCAAGCAGTTCCATCTCCTCCCCCCCCATATACGGCTCAATCACCCACTCCTTCTCACCCAACTGCTCCATCAACCCAGCATCCGAAAGCATCCGCGCACCAACCGTCTCCCCCTCCCCCTGCGCCACCACCACGCGACCAAACCCAAGTCCATGACCAGTCCCGATCGAGTCCAGAAACGCGAGCCAATCCTGATCCACCTCAGAATCCACCACCACCGTATCCCCCGCCGTGCTCAACAACACCGCGCGATGCGACAACATCCGAAGCACCTCAGCCCCCAACCCATCCTCAAGCCCATCCCCCATCCGATGCGCTTCCAGCGAGTGAACGATCAACCTCGATCGCGTGTCCTTCACACCGAACCCCGATCCACCCACCCAAGCTCACGCGCGCACACCACGCCATGCGCCGATTCGGCGCGCAGCACCGCATCGATCACCGCAGCCTCAACCATCTTCGACGCAAGCACCCCAACCCGATTCAGATCGCACTCCATCTCATCATTCGCCTCATCCTCCAGCGACAAGACAAACACCATGTCCCCATCAAACTGCGTATGACACGGAGACACCGCACGAGCAATCCCCGACTGCGCGATCCGCGCCACAACAGTCGCTTCCGTCTTCGTCAGCTTCGCGTTCGTCGCGATCACGCACAGCGTCGTATTGGTCCCGAACCGGATCGCCTCCTGTCCCCCAACAATCATCGCGTCCGCTGTACCCAGCGCCCCATCCTCGCTCCGCGCTCCCGCGATGATCAGCCCAGTCTCCGGATCAACAACATCCCCAAACGCATTGACCGCCGCGATCGCACCGACGCGTAATCCATCGCTCGTCTCCCATCCCGCGCTCCCCAGCCCCCCCTTGGTTCCCATCGCATGACCACGGATCTTCCCGACCACCGCGCCAGTCCCCGCACCGACATTCCCGCGTTCAAAATCAGCCCCCGCCGCTCGACACGCCGCGAACCCATCTTCCATATCCGGAAACGCCCCCGCCTTCCCGATCCCAAAGTCATACAACGACGCCCCAGGCACAATCGGAACCACCCCCTGCTCCGTCGCAAACCCACGCACCCGATCCGAAAAATACTCCACCGCCCCTGCAGCACATGCCAGCCCCATCGCCGAACCACCGCTCAGCATGATCCCCTGTACACGATCCACCAATCCACACGGATCCAGCAGCTCAATCTCCCTGCTCGCCGTTGCACCGCCTCGAACATCCACCCCTGCGACCGCATCGCGCTCGCAGACCACCGCAGTACACCCAGTCGCGGCCTCTCCATCTGTCCAATGCCCGACACGCACCCCATCCACAATCGTGATCGAGTGCTCCCGTGCTGTCCGCCAGTTCAAGCGTTTTGTCATAGCAGGATCATACGCAATCGACCCGCAAGAACCCTCGTCCAAGCCCCCAACTCAGAACTTCATCTTCTGCGACATCGCACGCTGCATATCACGCTGATTCTCACGATCCGCGATCGCGTCCCGCTTATCGTGCTGCGCCTTCCCCTTCGCAATAGCAAGCGATATCTTCGCATGCGCCCCTGAAAAATACAGCTTCAAAGGCACCAGCGTCACCCCCTTGACATCCACCGCACGAGCAAGCTTCTCGATCTCCCGCTTCTTCGCAAGCAGCATCCGATCCCGCTTCGGACGATGATTCAGCGCCCCCGCAGGCTGGTACGGAGGTATATCCACCTGATGCAGCGTCAACCGATGCGGCTCAAGATCCACCGTGATAAACCCCTCCTTGAGCGAGCAATGACCCTCACGAATACTCTTAACCTCCGACCCCTCAAGAACAATCCCCACCTCGATCGTGTCCTCTATAAAATAATCGTACCGCGCACGCCGATTATCAAAGACAGGCGTGTCGCTCTTGGATTTCTTGTTGTTCTTGTTCTTCTTCGCCATTGCTACTCAAAGGATAGCGTATCCCACGCGCTCAATCCCCTACCATCCCCCCGTATGTCACCGATGCGACCCATTCTAATCCCGATCGGACTCCTCGCACTGTCCTCGCTCTCCGCGTGCACCCACCCCAAAAACGCCCGTCTCGAACTCGGCGCACTCTCCAGAACCCCAACCTTCTCCCTCCGCTCCGCAACTAGCTCACCACCCCCAACCCCACAACCCAACACCCCCCGCTCCCGCTGGTCCACAACCGTCATCATCGCCCCAATCGACGGCATCGCCCACAACCCAACCTTCCGCCTCTACGCCATCCCACACAAAAAAGACCCTCCCCGCGTCTACGGCCTCCTCCCCACCACCACCACCGCACTCGATCATCAATCCGAGTCCACAATCTCCACAACCCTCCATACACTCGATGAACTCGGATCAACCATCACGAGCCTCATCGACCCGTTCTTCCTCCACTACGAACTCACCAATACCCACTGGAGCCCCACGCGACCCTGGAAACGCTCACGACAAGCCGACACCTGGTCCTCAGGACAACCACCACAGGAATCCCAACCCAATGACTGACCAATCCCAACCAGACAACCCACCCAACTACCCCTTCAACGAAACCCTCGAGATCACCGTCCTCGAAGCGCAAGACAAACACGCACACAACGCCGAGGACTTCCTCCTCCTCGATGTCCGCGAACCCCACGAACTCGACATCGCTCAAATCCCAGGCACAACCAACATCCCGATGGGAAACATCCCCGCCGCCCTCGCTGAACTCGACATCGAAGAAGACACCCTCGTCGCTGTACTCTGTCGATCCGGGAAGCGATCCCTCGATGTCACCATGTACCTCCACCAACAAGGATTCACCGGCGCCCGCTCAGTCGCCGGAGGCATCCTCTGGTGGTCCGATCGCATCGACCCATCACTCACGAAGTACTAAGCAAGTCCTCAACCAGAACACACCAACATGCCCGACACATCAACCATCACACTCACCCTCGCCCACTCCCCAGACTCCGACGACCTCGTCATGTGGTGGCCGTTGACCGGAATCACCAACCCCGACGGCTCCCCAATCGATGGACCGCTCGGAAAGCCTCAACTCGATACCGGCCCTTTCCGATTCAACCTCGTCGCACGCGATGTCGAAGAACTCAACCAACTCGCGATCGAACCGGGTACCTCAGCTCCATACGACATCACCGCCATCTCCTGCGCTGCCTACCCCGCGATCGCCGACCGCTACCTCATCACCCGCTCCGGAGGGTCCTTCGGAGAAAACTACGGCCCAAAGGTCGTCACCAGAACCGACTCCCCACTCAACTCCCTCGACGATCTCACACAAGACACCCACATCGCAATCCCAGGCATCAACACCAGCGCCTTCCTCACCCTCAACCTCATCGCGCCGGGATTCAAACACACCCCGATGCTCTTCTCTGACATCCCCGATGCCGTCGCCAATGGACAAGCCGACGCCGGACTCCTGATCCACGAAGCACAACTCACTTTCGAGGACTCAGGACTCAAGCAAATCGGAGACATCGGACAATGGTGGCACACCAACACCAAAGCCGACGGCCAAGCCAAACCCCTCCCGCTCGGACTCAATGTCATCGCCCGCTCCCTCGACACCCGCTTCGGTCAAGGCACCTGCCAACAACTCGCCGACCTACTCACCGCATCCATCGAAACCGCCGTCCGAGAGAAAGAAGCCTCGCGTCTTCACCTCCAAATCAATAAAGGCGACCGCACAGAGTGGGACGACCCAAAGCTCGTCGACAAATACCTCAGCATGTATGTCTCCGACCTCACCCTCGACATGGGACAAGCCGGGAAAGACGCGATCACCCTCCTGCTTTCACGCGGCGCCGACGCCGGACTCTGCAAATCGCTCGACACAATCGAGATCATCTAACCGACCCGACCTACGCTATTGAACCCACCTCCGAGCGGAGCAATCAATGACCCGAGCCGTGTCTTTGCCAGTTCTTGACGACGCTTACCTCAGCGATTCCCCAAAGGAAGAGTGCGGCGTCGTCGCAGTCTGGAATCACCCCGACGCCGTCCACCTCGGATACCTCGGACTCTTCTCCCTCCAGCATCGCGGACAGGAAGCTGCGGGACTCGCCGCCTCATCCAACGGCAAAATCAACTCCCAGCGCGGACAAGGACTCGTCGCCGATGTCCTCACCCCCGAGCGCCTCGAACTTCTCGACAACTACTACAACAAAGACAAAAGCACCCATCCCCAAAACCACCCTCAAAAACGAGGCGTCATCGGACACACCCGCTACTCCACCGCAGGCGGTTCAGGACTCGAAAACATCCAACCACTCGTCGAGAACATGTTCGATGGTCCCATCGCGATCGCGCACAACGGGAACCTCATCAACGCCGACATCTGGAAACACGAACTCTCCAAACGCGGACAGATCTTCCACACCTCCTCAGACACCGAGGTCATGGTCCACCTCCTCGCGCATCCCGACCAGCGTAACTCCCCAGACCCAACCGGCGCGATGCTCCAGAATCTCCAAGGCGCATTCTCCCTCGTGATCCTCTTCAAAGACCGAATCGAAGCCGCGCGAGACCCCTGGGGATTCCGCCCCCTCGTGCTCGGAGAACTCCCCGACGGCTCACCTGCAATCGCATCGGAAACCGTCGCCCTCGATGTCATGGGAGCGACCTTCATCCGCGAGATCGAACCCGGAGAGATCGTCACCCTCTCCGACGATGGAATCTCCTCAAGACGCTACACCCCAGCACACACCCCGCTCGCGCGTTGCGTCTTCGAGCATGTCTACTTCGCCAACCCCGCTTCCACAGTCTTCGGACAGAATGTCCTCGTCTCACGCGAACGCTTCGGCGCACAACTCGCGATCGAGTCCCCAGTCGATGCGGACTTCGTCATGCCGATGCCCGACTCCGGACGCTCCGCTGCAAACGGATACGCGGACCAATCCGGAATCCCTTACAGAGAAGGCATCGTCCCCAACCGCTATGTCGGACGCACCTTCATCAAACCAACCCAAGAGCAACGCGCCGCCGCCGTGCGCCTCAAGCTCAATGTCGTCTCCGAGATCGTCAAAGACAAACGCGTCATCATCGTCGACGACTCCATCGTCCGAGGCACAACCACTCGCGAAAAAATGAAACAGATCCGAGCAGCAGGAGCCAGCGAGATCCATGTCCGCATCTCCTGCCCCCCGATCATCAGCCCCTGCTTCTTCGGCGTAGATTTCGCAACCACCGACCAGCTCATCGCGCACAACAAATCCGTCGAAGAAATCCGCGAGTACCTCGGAGTCGACTCCCTCGAGTTCCTCAGCCACGAAGGAATGCTCGGCGTCATGCACGACCAAGAAAGTGGCTACTGCTCCGCGTGCTTTACCGGAAAGTACCCGATCGACCCAGAACGCCCCCTCGCGTGCCAGGTCAGCGCCGCGTACTGAGCATTCAACGCTCACCCAAACACATACAGTTCTGGCATACCAGTTCCGATCTAGTTCCCGAAGTCCCCACCCGGACCAACGCTCGCGCCCGATGTCCCGAACGGTCTGAACACCACCCCGATACTCGTCTCGGCGCGGATGTTGTTGTAGTTCACCGATACCGCGAAGGTCCCCACCTGGAACTGACGCTCAACGCGAGCAAAGAAGTTCTGGAAATCACCCTCGTCAAAGTTGTAGTTCGCAGAAGTCGAGATCGAATACTTATCCGTCAGCGTGTACCGCACCCTGCTGCTCAAGAATGTCGCATCAACCGCCCGGATGTCCCGATACTCCAGCGAGCTCACCAACCCCGGACGATGCTGCACAAGCGCCCCAACACTGCTGCGCGCCGCGCGATCCGCATCCAGATCAAACACCATCGACCCAGAAAACGCGAGCACATCGGTCGGTGAGAACACCACATCCGAACCCACATAAGTCCCCGGATTCGAAAGCTCCGGACGAGGCTCATAGTAATCCGGAATCACACTCGTCCCCGCACGATCACTCGACCACACATACTCCGTGTTGATCTTCAAAATATCAGCATCACGCCAGCGACCCGGACCACCGCGTTTCGTCTGCCAGGTCTGATCCACCGCAGCACGAAGCATCGACCCACGCAGCAGCCCTTCAACATCATCATCAAAGATCGGGGTATCCCCAGCAGCAAACCCAGAGTCCGCTTGCCACACCGTCACCGAAGGCTCCACGATGTGACGAATCCGATGAATATCAAGGAAGTCACTATTCGCGCTGTCGTTCACCTTCGTCAGTGTCGTCGAAGCCGTCATACCCACCGCACCCCAGTACCGCATCTCATCCGTCTGGTTCGGAGTGAAGGTATCAAACGAAGTGTCATACGCCGTCAACCGCCCCACCACAAACGGCGTCAACCGAATCGCGCCCGCATCAAACTTCCCGCGGATCTCATGCCGTGTATCAAACCGCGCCACCGCATCCTCATCAAGCCCAATCAACCGCTGCGTGTCTGCAAGCGACTCATCCGTCGCCGTCCCGAACGCCTTGTTCGCAATGCCCGGCAGATTGAACCCATACTCCGCCGCCGTCACCTCAGAGAACCGCAAACGCATCGCGCCGATCCGCGCCTCGTACTGGTACTCAAACACGCCGGGAAGCGTCTCAGGAAGCAGATCATTCCCAAGCGACACAAAGCTCGCTTCAGGGATCTTGTCCACCGCATACCCCGGAGACTGCAGCACATGCTCCGCCGCGAAGAAGTCGTTTGGACTCCCAGAAAGCTCAAGCGCAAACTGATTCCGCTCGCTCGTGCGCTCCAAACGCAGCATCGAATCAAAGTCCGGAGTCTCGCGTCCAAGCCGTTCCTCAAACGCGGAGATATACGCCTCGTCCGAGATGTAGGTCCCCTTGGTCACCAAAGTCCAAGGCCCCTGAATATTCCAGATATCCGTCAGACTCACGATCCCACGAGTCTCACCCTTCCGCGTGATCTCGCGTCCCGATGAAGTGATATCCGTCCCATTGTCATCAGGAACCAGATACGAGAACAAGCTCCCGCGATGCTTCGCCGTATCCCAGTTGCTGTTGAGACCGAACCCGATCCCGCGTTCTGTGTAGTAATCAAGCTGCAGGTTCGCCTTCACCCCTGGAATCGGATCAACCCCAAACAACGAGTACGCATCCCAGCGCGTCTTGACCCCGAATCCTGATCGGTTCGAATCCCCTGTCCGCACTTCCTTCAGCGGGAACGCATCCGTATCCCCCTTCACGCGAGGCACCCAGAAGATCGGCACCGATCCCAACCTCAGCGTGATGTTCTTCCCATCCACATACACGCGCCGCACCAGATCCGACCCAGCCTCAGCTGTCCCTTCACCGATCGAGTCCCCCCCAAACCGATCACGCACTGTCCCCACCAATCCAACCAACCCACCCTGCCGATCCTGCTCCTCGCGGACCGAAACCTTCAGCTCCGAGACCCCGATACTCAGGTCAGGCTCATAAAACGCGCTGTTCGCGATCCGCGCCTTCTTCGCTTCAAACTCTCCAAGCGAGGTCTGCCGCACCGAATCCGCCCGCAGATACAAAGGCATGTTCGTCCGCTGATCCACCGACCAGAACACCGCATCAAGCATCAACATCTTGTCATTGACAAGATCCACATAGACCTTGGGAGACCGGACCGACCAATCCGCATTCCCTGCGAACACGCCCCCCTCCAAATAGATCCCATCGATCTCCGATGCGTTGATCTGCGAAGGAGACGACCCCACATCCCCGCCATCCCGCAGGAAGATCACCGCACGCTCCGCTTCCAGATCCATCGACCGTCGCGTCGCCGGATCCTGGTACTGCATCCGTACCCCGCCATCAGCAGTAATCGTCGCAGGACGAGGCTCCACACCCTCCGCGGCACTCTGCGCCCCTTGGATCACAATCTTCCCGTCAATCGAGATCGAAAAAATCCCCGATGCCTGGAAGATCGGCTCCGGCGCTTCAACCACCACCGACTCACCCTCCGACTCACCATGCGCCTCTTCACCCAGATCATCAACCCCTTCAGCGACCCGCTGCGCGTTGCGAGCAGCTTCAGTTCGTGCCGCAAGCTCTTCCTCAAGTTCACGGATCAAATCCTGTCCGCGTGTCGCCGCGAGCACCTGCTCGACCCTCGAAATCCCACGATCAATCTCAGGCTCAGGCAACGCCCGCACACCATCACTCGACTGCCCAGCCCCGCTCATCTCTTTGGGAGCCCACCGCAATCTCAATTCGGGATTCCGCTCAGGTTCCACCCCAACCCCGAGCACCCGCCTCTGATATAGCCCCCCCGACCGCTCCATGAACTCCACCAAATCTCTCCGATCAGGGACCGCATCAAACCGCGCCCCAACCGAGAACGAGATCGCTTCCTGTAACCGAACCGACGCACGCACCGGGACACGATCCCCAGCAAACGATCCATCCGAACTCGTCAACTCTTCAAACACCCCAAAGAACTGATACACCCCATCCGCCGTAGGCCGCAGCCACAACTCCGCGCGACGAGCACGCAGGACAGATCCCCCCACCTCCACCTCAACATCACGATCCAGCACAACCCTCGTCGTCTCCCCGCGCGTCCACACCCACCCCGCTTCCGCGACCATCCGGATCACGCCATCAATCGTCTCCACTCCCAGATCAACCGAATCGAAAGTCGCCCCGCCAGTCGCTCCACCAGAATCTGGAGCATCCACAGGCTGCGTCATCCCAGACGACGCCCCCATCGCAACCGACGAACCAGCACACAACGCCAGCAGCGCCATCAGCCCCCGCACCTGTGTCCGTCTGTTCAACAAACCCTGAGCCATCCGTGACGCGCCTTCCTGCTGCCACCATACCAACCCGCATCACCATCCAACAGGCAATCACGAGCCGACAACTACCCTAGGCATGGAACTCCGACGATCACACCCATATGCTCGTCCATGACCACACACACCTCACGACGCATGATCGCACAGATGAACCCCTCAGAACGCCTCGACGGCGTATTCGCCATCGCCAACGCCCAACAAGGCATGACCAAGAACGGCAAGCCCTACCTCCGCTGCCTCCTCGGAGACGCCTCAGGTCAAACCGCAGGCAGAATGTGGTCCATAGACGAAGCACACTTCAACCGACTCCCGACCGACGGCTTCGTCTATGTCGAAGGCGAAACCCAAGCCTACCAAGGCGAACTCCAGATCATTATCCACAACATCGACGCCCACGAACCCTCCCCAGAAGAACTCCGCGACCTCCTCCCATCCTGCGAACGCGACCCCAACGAAATGTTCGCTGAGGTCCTCGAACTCATCAACACCCTCGAGCACCCCGCCATGAAAGCCCTCGCGAGCACCTACCTCGCCGACGAGCACCTCATGGACGCCTTCCGCACCGCTCCAGCCGCCGTCCGTCTCCACCATGCGTACCTTGGAGGACTCCTTGAGCACACCCTCACCCTCATGCAGATCGCTGACAAGGTCTGCCCGCTCTATCCCAAGATCAACCGCGACATCGTCATGATGGGTCTGTTCTTGCATGACCTTGGTAAAACCCGCGAACTCTTCTACGACAAGGGATTCGGATACTCAGACCGTGGAGAACTCATCGGTCACCTCGTCGAAGGCGCGATCATGCTCCACGACAAAGCCCAACAAACCATGCGCGAGACCGGGACAAGAATGCCCGCAGGAGTCCTGACCGTCCTCCAGCACATCATCATCTCCCACCACGAACGCCCAGAATACGGCGCCGCGAAGATCCCATCCTCCCCAGAAGCGGTCCTCGTCTCCCTTATCGACAACCTCGATGCCAAGACAGTCCTCACCCTCGCCGCCGCCCGCCCCGACCGCGAAAACAAAGCCCTCGGCGGAAACTTCACCGAAAAGAACTGGGCACTCGGCACCAAGGTCTTCAAACCAGACCCGCTCGCCGACTAACAAGATTCTGTTCAGTAACCCCATCTCACAAGCAACTCCCCACACCACCGAACGCATTCGGACGGTTCGCTGTATACTAAACGCTTCACGACCCAACAAAGGATGCCGATGCTCGACACCCCCCAAAACCCCAAACCATCCATGAGCTCCAAGCTCGACATCGCCAAAAACTGGCTCCCACGCTACACCGGGATGCCCATCGATGGGTTCGGCGACTATGTCCTCCTCACCAACTTCTCCAACTATGTCACCGAGTTCGCCCAGCAGTTCAACTGCGATATCCAAGGCATCGGACGACCCATGCAAGCCGCGACCAACTCCGCAGGACTCACCATCGTCAACTTCGGGATCGGATCACCCAACGCCGCCACCATCATGGACCTCCTCTCCGCACGCCAACCCGAAGGCGTCCTCTTCCTCGGCAAATGCGGCGGACTCAAAGACTCCACCGAAATCGGACACTTCGTCCTCCCCATCGCCGCCATCCGAGGAGAAGGCACCTCCGACGACTACTTCCCATCCGAAGTCCCCGCCCTCCCAAGCTTCAAACTCCACAAGTTCGTCTCCGACCGCATCGTCGAACGAGAACTCGAATACCGCACCGGAGTCGTCTACACCACCAACCGCCGCGTCTGGGAACACGACAAAAAATTCCGAGGCCGACTCAAACGCATGACCGCACTCGCCATCGACATGGAAACCGCCACCGTCTTCATCGTCGGCCACCACAACGAAATCTCCAGAGGCGCCCTCCTCCTTGTCTCCGATGTCCCCACCACCCCCGAAGGCGTCAAAACCGAAGAATCCGACCGCTCCGTCACCGAAAACTACGCCAAAATGCACCTCCAAATCGGCATCGAAGCCATGACCCAAATCGGCACCCAAGGCGAACCCATCAAACACTTCACCTACTAACAACCCAAACCAATCACCCCCAAAGGGTGCCACGGCTTGCCGTCTTCGCAAGCCGTGTCTTCAAGAACTCCCCCACCAAAGCACGGGTTGCCGAAGACGCTCAACCCGTGGCACCCGGCATCACTCATTAACTACATTTGCGTCCAAGCAGTTCAATTCGACTGTGCTTACTGTTCCATCCGGTTCTGTTACTGTCATTGTTGCTGTGTTTACTCTGTTAGAATCCGTGAAAGGCATAGAAAATTGCGTCCCTGTGTAACTTGGATCCATCGAATATTCTGAATCAAGTGTACAAAGCAACTCGTGTGCTATCTGGCGAACCGAGTGTTTCTCAGCATCAGCCATTAATTTCACTTCAGACTGATTTGAAATATCAAAAATATTTAACAATGAACCGTCGCACAAATTTCTATATTGCTCCGTTAATTTTGGATCCACATGAGCACCCCCATCTTTATTGCATGCTTCGAGTATCAATTTTTTGCGACTATATGTCATTTCTACACTGTTTCCAATAACAGGATCATCCCACCATTCTTTGAATGTCACATTCTTTCTATATCCTGATAAATCTAGTGGTGCAAAATATGATGGAACTTTATTTGGAAAACCAATATACGCTAGCCTGTTCAGAGCCATTCTGTTGTTTTTAATTGGAGGGTGCGGAGCAGCCGTGTCTACGTACAAATAGTCATATTTACTACCCAACTGTTTCAATAATGAATGACTTTTATTAGTATCATGAAGAAGAACTCGGATTGATACTGCCAGCCTCTTAGACTCACCTAGAGCGCCATCATCAAAAGCTGCAGCAGAGAGCTTAATAAAACCCATATGTTCTTCCAATAACACTTCAAGTTCAGCATGTGTTCTTTTGCCCATACTTCGTTCACCTAGGAGGATTCTACTGGATAGTAAATGACCGGCAATCAATACTAGGCGTCTATTCGGTACCCCAAACCCCCCCTCCCCCTTGACATCCCCCCCCTCCCCGCCTTCAATCCCTTCCCCTTGGGCATCGTGCCCGGGCCAATCCGCTGGACCGAAGCCTCGGCCCCCCAGCATGGTCGCTACACCCAAGTAGCACCGCATGATCATCTTCTTATAGATGGCCTCGTGCGGACGGAAGAAAGGTAGAGCCGCTATGGCTACATACACAGGACCAAAGGTCCGTCTCTCGCGTCGTGTCGGTGTCCCCATCTGTGACACCCCTAAGCACACCTCAAAGCGTCAACTCACCCCTCCAGGTATGCACGGCTTCCGCGGCCGCCGTCTCCGTGACTACGGCATCCGCCTGGTCGAAAAGCAAAAACTCCGCTACCACTACAACATCCTCGAAAAGCAGTTCCGCCGCA
The DNA here is from genome assembly GCA_051252395.1 of Phycisphaerales bacterium. Taxonomy (GTDB): domain Bacteria; phylum Planctomycetota; class Phycisphaerae; order Phycisphaerales; family UBA1924; genus UBA1924. The sequence goes on from JBPOFX010000001.1 coordinate 1,139,320, forward strand.
CCGTCGAAGAAGCCAAGGCCAAGCCTGGTAACTCGGGTGATGTTCTGATGCAGCTCCTCGAGCGTCGTCTCGACAATGTCGTCCGCCGTACCGGCATGGTCCGCACCATCTGGGCATCACGCCAGCTCGTCGGACACGGCCATGTCCTCGTCAACGGCAAGAAGTGTGACATCCCGTCACGCCGCCTCGATGTGGGTGATGTCGTCACCGTCAAGCCGAAGATCGAAAAGCTCGTCCGCGAAAACATGGAATCCATGGGCGGACACGAAGTCCCAGGCTGGATCGCATTCAACCCATCAGAACTCAACGCGAAGGTCGCGTCCCTCCCAACGAAGGACCAGATCCCATTCGATGTCAACACCAACCTGATCATCGAATTCTACCGCTAAACCAAATCCAAACCCTCTCCGTCCTTTCCGACGGCTTGGGATGAGCAATGCGAATCCTCGGCCAACGCCGGGGATTTGCTTTTATGATCCCTCTAAGATCATCCACTGCGTTCAATACCTGACCGCACCAAACATTCGGAGCCGACATGCTCAAGCTGATCCGTAAATACCAACTCATCATCCTCGCCGTAGGCGGTTCGCTGCTGATGGTCGTCTTCCTCTTCCAACCAATCCTCGGCAAACTCTCCCCAGACCCACGCAAAGCCACCGTAGGCAAACTCGCCGACGGCACCAAGTTCAGCGGATTCGACTTCCAGTACGCATCCTCCGATCTCGCGATCCTCAAAGTCGTCGCCCCCATCCTCCTCCTCCCAGACGGATCAGGAGGACTCGGAATCGAACAAGGCACCGGAGACACCGCCGAGCTCCACTGGTTGCTCCTCTCCAAGCAAGCCCAAGACGCGGGACTCGTCGGAGACTCCCTCGAAGGACAATCCTGGATCCCAGAGCTCGCACAACGCAACGCGCTCTTCCAGCTCCAACAACAAGTCCAGCAAGGCGCTATCCAGTTCAACTCCCAGTTCGAGTTCCAGCAAGCAATCGCGACCCTCGCTCCGCAATACGAAGGACCGATCCAACGCAACATCGCCCTCGCCGCAGGACGCACCGGCGCAACGGAAGCGGATGTCTACCGCACCCTCGCCAAAGCACGAGGAATCGATCGTCTCTATCGCCTCTTCAAAACCCTTCCCGCATACTCCGACCTCGGACTCATGCACGCCGCCAAGGACCGCTTCGATACCGTCGCTGTTGACGCAGCGCTGATCAAGGGCGAATCCTTCATCCAGAGCATCCCAGTCCCAAGCGACGCCGAGCTCCAAGCATTCTTCGACGAGTACAAAGACCAATCCCCATCCGACAACGACCTCCTCATCGGATACACCCAACCATCCCGCGTCAAGCTCGGCTGGCTCGCCCTCAACAAGCAGATCATCCAGTCCACGATGGAAATCGACCGCGTCGAGCTCCGCAAGACCTGGACCCTCGATCGCAAACTCCCAGAAGACCAACGCAAATACCCAGGTGACTTCGCCGGAGAACGCGCCAACATCGAAGCCGCGTACCGTGAGCAGCGCGCTTTCAACATCCTCTTCGAAGCCGACAAAATCATCCGCGCCAAAGTCCTCGCAACCACCCAAGGCCTCCACAAAGAAGGCAACTACTACGAACTCCCAGAAGACTGGGACTCCAAACGACCAAAGCTCGAAGACCTCGCTCAAGCCGTCGTCACAGGTCTCCAAGAACAACTCAATGTCACCATCCCCCTCCCAACGGTCCAGATGCACACCGACCGCTGGCTCACCAACCAAGACATCGCCTTCCTCCCAGGATTCGGAGGAGCGACTTTCCGAATCGGATCACGCGAACTCCGCACCCCAGCCCTCCCGATCATCAACGACACCGAAGAATCCTCCGAACTCCTGACCGTCCAAGAGATGCTCCCGATCGTGGACCCCGCCGCCGAAGACCAAGCCGGGAACCGCTACTACGCAATCCTCTACGCGATCAATCCAGCAGGACCTGCCGACTCAATCGAGGACGCCGGATACGACCGAGTCCTCCGCGACTACCGCACTGTCAAAGCGTACGAGATGCTCAACGAGAACCTCTCCCACCTCCTCGCTCAAGCAGAATCAAGCAACGACCTCTCCGCCGCGATCGACGCCGCCCTCGCAATGGGAGACAGCGACACCGCCCGCCCGGGAATCGCCCGCAACATCCTCGTCGGATCCCAAGGCATCTCCCGAGGACGACTCGCAAGCTATGTCGAACCCGGACTCAACACCGAACCATTCCGCGACGCGGTCATCGACGCAACCAAGGACATCGACCCGCTGACCCCACCGGAAGCAATCGCAGAGTCACCGATTTTCGTCGCCGCATCAGTCCCCAACGCAAAGTCCGTAGCGATCGCAACGGTCGTCGCACCACGCCCGATCACTGTCGAAGACTTCCAATCACAGCTCGCCCTGATCCTCAACAACGAGACAGGCACACAGATCCAAACCGCAGTCACCGAAACACAAGACTTCCCATTCGCGCTCGAAACCCTCTCCGACCGCTATGGATACATCCGCGTCAAGAAACGCGCCGACGAAGACGACGACAGCATCGAACCAGCAGAATCGGATTCGGATTCGGATTCGGAAACAGCGTCAGCCGAAAGCTGAGAAAGCCGTTCTCATCCCCCACCGATCAGCGTCACAATCTCAACACGCTGACCATCACTCAAAACACACGTAGCTCGTTCCCGCTTAGGAACGAGCTTTTTTTCCACCTCAACCGCGCACACCGCATCCTTCATCCCAAGCAGCTCGATCAGCCCCTCGACACTCACCCCATCCTCAAGCTCACGCATCTCGCCGTTGATCAAGCACTTCATCGTGTGTCCTCACTGTACAAACTCAATCCCGCCCCTCGACAAACTCAAGAAACCGCAGCGCCATCACGATCGCTTGCCGTCGCACTTCGTTGCGATCCCCATCAAACTCCGCCATCGAGCAGCGGACCCCTTCTTCCCCCTTGATCGCCAATCCGAACCACTGCGTCCCGACAGGCTTCTCTTCACTCCCGCCGCTCGGCCCAGCAATCCCCGTCACCGAAACACACCGATCCACCCCGAGCACCGCCAGCCCCCCCATCGCCATCCTCGCCGCGACCTGCGAGCTGACCGCTCCATGCTCTTCAAGCACATCACGCTCGACCCCAACAAGCCGAACCTTCGATTCGTTCGCGTAAGTCACCAGACCACCAATAAACGCATCCGAAGAGCCAGGCACCCCAGTCAGCGCTCCCCCCACCAAGCCGCCTGTGCATGATTCCACACACCCGACCGTCTTCCCCGCCTCACGCGCCGAGTTGATGACCCGCTCAGCGAGCTCATGGATCTCAGTATCAAACACACTCACGACGCACCACCCGCAAACAGCCCATCGAACAGCTCCGGGATCCCCTGAGCATGCGTCGCGACCGTCTCAAAGATCGGGACCTTCCCCGCGATCTCGCGCAGATCCCGAACCAGAATATCCTCACCCGGATGATCCGCTTTGTTGCACACAAACACATCCGCGATCTCAAGGATCCCCGCCTTATCCATCTGCACCGAATCACCAGCACCTGGAGTCAGGATCACGACCGTCTTGTCCACATAATCGCGAATCATCGTCTCGTTCTGACCAGCGCCAACCGTCTCGACGAACACCGTGTCGTACGCCTGATCCCCCTCAAACGCACCACCGATCAGCTCGACCGCTTCGCTCAAACCATGATAATCTTCGCCCCGGATCGCCAGCGAGCGATAGAAGACATGCTCCCCGATGTTATTAAAATCAACACGCAAACGATCACCCAGCAGCGCACCACTCGTAATCGGACTCTTGGGATCAAACGCAATCACGGCACACCGCCCAATGCTCGGATCCTTCTTCGCACGCACCGCATGCTCACGAACCATCTGCGCCAGCAGCGTACTCTTGCCCGCACCAGGAGACCCCGTAAACCCGATCACATGCTTCGGACGACGACGCACCGCATCAGGACGCATCTCCTTCTCATCATGCATCAGCGAGATATCCCGCGCCAGCTGAGCACTCGCGTGCCCCGAAGCGACCACATGATCCTGCGCCTTCACATCCGCGCGGACCGCGTTGACAATATCGATCAGCCCCGTCCCTGTCGGGAAGCATTCCTGCACCCCCATCTCTTTAAGCTTCTCCACATCCTCCGCAGGAAGGATCCCCCCCATCAGCACCGGGATATCAGGACGCCCAACATCCTTCATCGCATTGACCAGATTCTTCCCAAGCACCAGATGCGAGTTCGACATCATCGACGCCGCGATGCAATCCACATCCTCATCCCGCGCCGAGATCGCCAAACTCGCCGGCGTCTGCCACAACCCCGAATAAATCACATGCACCCCCGAATCCCGAAGCGCACGAGCAATAACCTTGACCCCCCGATCATGCCCATCGAGCCCCATCTTCCCCAATAGCACCCGAGGCCGATGGTCCAAATCCCCACACCGATCCATCTTCTCAAACTCACTCGTCGCCGTTCCAAGCTGCTGTGCCATATATTGAATCCTCGTTCTCAACCCTCTCAAGGTCATTTCCTTAGGGGCCGTGTACTCTGGGGGGACTATTTCAGGGTGGAAAGGATTCTATACGCTCAAACGATCATGATCTCCAAGCCCACCCAGAACCCCCGTCCCTAAGCCATACCCGCCCTGTCCATGCCTTGCCCAATACCCACTCACGCAACCCAGACCAAGATCAAACCCAAAAAACCCAGATAATCTTCAAAATTGCTTCCAACAAGCCAAGTTTTCTCGTGGAAACTATATGAAGACACCAAGTCTCTCAGCACACCTCGTATATCTCCACAGAGAAGGATCCAAAATGAAATCTGTCCAACACATCCTCGCATGCGCTTCCATCGCACTCCCCGCTTCAATCACACTCTCCCAATCATCAGTTGAATGGACAGGAAACGGAACCGACCCCCTCTGGTCCAACCCAAGCAACTGGTCGCTCATCTTCAACGGCTCCACCACTCCACATCTGGATTCAAACATCTTCTTCATCCCCGATATCTTCGGGACCGAGGAAACCACCATCGTCGAATACGACCTCTTCGCGGGGCTCTTCGAATCCATCACCGTCCGTTCATCCAACATCAACCCACGCGATCAAAATGTCATCATCAACGGACAACCCGGATCATCCATGCAAGCCCTCATCGAAGGCTTCATGCTCGACTACTCCGACCCAACCTCCTCCGGATTCTCCATGAATGTTGAACTCAACGACATGGACATCAGTTCAAGAATCAGGGTGATCAACGAAGAAGCCTACCACAGAACCACGCTCACCCTCGACAACACACGCTGGTTCATCAATGCTGGCAACTTCAACATGCCAGGTATTCTTCGAATCACAAACTCCAGCGTACTCACAAGCCCCGCTTCAAACATGGATCTTGAGTTCACCAACAACGGCCAACTCGAAATCACCAACCTCAGCAGAATCGAACTCCCCGTGACCAGCCCTTTCTTTACAAAGGTTGAAGACACAGGATTGTTCTACAACCAGTTCAACTCCACAGGAGATGTCGATATCGCCAGCGGCTTCCTCATCCTCAACACCCTCGAAAGCCAGGCCGTCACAAGCACCATCTCAGGACACATCTCAGGACCAGGAGGACTCGTCACCCGAGGAAACCACACCCTCCGCCTCATCGGTTCCAACTCATTCTCCGGAAACATCTGGATCCAAGGCGGCGCCCTCGAAGCCGAATCCGGACCCGCCCTCGGACCGCTCGCAAGAACCATGATCTTCGACAACAACGGAATCTTCCGACCACGCGCCACCTTCAACGCACTCATGACCATGCAGTTCAACGGAGCAGGCACCATCGACACCTCCCTCACCCAAGACCCCCACCTCCTCAGGGAACCCTGGAACGGCGCAGGAGACTTCACCAAAGCAGGCACAGGAGTCCTCATTCTCGACCTCGACGCAACCGCCTATACAGGACAGTTCATCGTCGACGCAGGAACCCTCCAAATCTCGAACCCCAATGTATTCACCAACCAATCCCAGGTTACCATCAACCAAAACGCCAACCTACTTCTCAACACACCAGCCGTCACCATCGAAGCACTCCGAGGAAACGGAACAATCACCGGGAACACCACCTCCCTCACCCTGATCGGGAACAATACCAACCCCTTCCCAGAGTTCTCAGGACAGATCCTCACCAACCCAACCATCATCAAGGACACCTCCAGCGTCCAAATGATCTCAAGCGACCTCTCCGCCTTCACAGGTTCATGGCAAATCAACGGCAGCAACCTCATGCTCACCGGATCCAACACCTGGAACGGGAACACCAACATCGCCGCAGGATCCACCCTCATCATCGAAGGCGGAGGAACATTCAACGACGAACTCATCGGCGGCGGATCCATCCTCCACAGAGGAAACAACACCCTCACCTTCAACCCATCCAACACCGGCTACCAAGGACGCATCAGCGTCCGCGACGGAGCAATCCTCGATCTCCAATCATCCTTCATCGGCCGCGTCAAAGTCAACGACGAGGGAACCCTCACCGGAAACAACGCCTCCCTCACCGAGATCGAAGCCGAGTCCGGAGGAACCATCTCCCCAGGCGCTGACCAAGCCGCCGGCATACTCACAACCCAAAGCCTTCTCCTCGCCCCCAACTCCATGCTCAATATCGACATCATCGACGCGTCAATCAACGACCACATCATCGCACTCGATTCAACCATCAACGCCCAACTCAGCATCAGCCTCGGCGCAGGATTCACCCCAGCACTCGAGGATTCATACTCCATCATCACCTCAACCACTTCGCTCACAGGAACATTCGCAAACCTCGATCCCAATACCAACCGCGTCTTGACCACTGGAGAAGAAGGGTCATTCGTCGTCAATGTCGATCCTATCTCCGGAACCGTCACCCTCGACCAGTACCTCGCAGGACCGCTCGGTCAATGCTCCCCCGCAGACCTCAACGCCGACGGCTTCCTCGACTTCTTCGACATCAGCACCTTCCTCACACGCTTCAGCCAGCAAGACACGAGCGTTGATTACAACAACGACAGCCAGTTTGACTTCTTCGACATCTCAGCATTCCTAACCATTTTCTCCAACGGCTGCCCATGACCAGTCCGTATACCACTTATCCAACACAATACCCAGTAGATCCTGAACCCCACCCCAAAAGTTGACGATCTTCATTGTGAAACCCCATCAACGACACACACATGAGTCAGACAGAATCCCTTGGATTGTAACAATAATTGTTTGGTACCGAATCACACTTGTTGATCACTGAACGCTCAAGATTCCGTGATTCAAAAGTACCATGTATATGAAAGAAACTTCGAATGATGAAATCTGTACCCGTATTCTTGACCAACGCTCTGATTGCACTGCTGTCATTCTCATCAACCGCATCGGCTCAGCCGTTCCTTGAGTTCACATTCACATCCAGCGGGGATCAGAACACAAACCGCTACTACTCGGTTGCTCGGTTTGTTGTTGATGCCAGCGACCCGGCACAAACCATCATCCCAACCACGCAGACCGGCATCCTGTCGTTACCGCCAGTGGGCAACTTAGATCAACTCGTCGTCGCTGAGCCGCTTCCTGTCACAATCCATGACTTTCGAGTTTTACAAAACGGTAATCTCGTGATCGACTATTCAATCAACCCAACCCCCGGATTCTTTGATGCCAAAATTACCCTCAACGCTGGTGGCCCGATTCCAGATCCTGACGGATCGTTCCCCGACGATCCAGCTGCATACACCGGCTGGACCGACGCAGAAAGTGATGCCGATATACCGGGAATGTCCTTCGCCGGTTTCTGGACGAGCGCAAGCGGTAATTTTCTCGGCAACTGTATCTTCAGTCTCACCGTCCGCGAAGTCCCTGACCCAAACCCCGACACCGCCCCGGAGTGCCTCGCCGACATCAACAACGACGGTGTCATAGACTTCTTCGACATCTCCGCATATCTCCAGCTCTACTCCAACGGCTGCCCATGATTAATCCTCGTTCTCGACCCATAGGGCCGACTGAAAAATGAGGGAGTAGACAGAACTCGATGCGTCCGAGCCTTCCTGATCATCATCCGATTCATACCTACATTTTATATCTACAGAACATGATTTACAGGCTCATTCACGAGCAAGCAACATATGAACCGATTAGGAAATGGATACGTGCCCATCAGAGACCCAAGGAGCCACCATGTCTATGACTACCCGCTCGATCTACTTCATAATAATGAACATTGCCCTGCTTTCATGCACCCCCTCGCACGCAAACGCTACCGAGGGAGGCCCGTACATCAGTGTTGATGTCGAATTCGAAGGGTTCAACTTTATCCCTCAACAACGCGAGCGATACCGATACAACGCTATATTCGACACCAGTATCCCACCAACAATCACCAAAGACGGCCCCCGCTGGCAAGGCATCTACTCGACCTTCGAGCGAGCCATCTTCCCTAATTGGATCCCCGACCCGCTCTCATCCTCAGCCGTCGCAATAAGCCCAACCAGCGATGTCAGCCGAGTATACTCAGCCAGCGTCGATTTCATACCGGCCCATATCACTTACAATGACGATGAAAACCAACTCGTACTCTCGTTCGAGTCTCTCGCTGAACAAGACCCCCATATTCCGTATACAAATTTTCGTATCGTGATGATCGATCCGATAGGATTCGACTCCAGCACCAAAACCCTTCCCGACGATCCGAGCGGGTACCAGATCACACCAATCTTGAGCCTAGACACCTGGGGTTTATATGCCAATATGTTTGGCCCCCTCGCTTTCAATCAATACCACTGGCCACAAGCCGAGGACGACTTCCCATCCACATCGATCTTGCAGCTGAACTTCCAGACTGCGGACAACCCATACCCAAACAACTGCTTCGCAGACCTCAACAACGATGGCGCCCTCGATTTCTTCGATGTCTCCACCTACATTCAGCTGTAGACCGACGGCTGCCCATAATCAATCCCAAAGAATCGACCCAACCCACAAGAACCAACGGCGACCAGCACCCCAAAGTGCTGATCGCCGTTTTCAATCCAATACACAAACTCACCCCTCACGACTAGAATCCACACCCAACCAATACACCCAAGTCCAAGGACCACAACAATGACCACAGACCACCAAATCTCCAACATCGGCATCATCGGTTCAGGACAAATGGGAGGCGGAATCGCTCAAATCGGCGCCACCGCAGGATTCACCACAGTCATCTACGACCTCTCCGACGAAGCACTCAAAAAATGCGAAGCACTCCATAACAAACTCCTCGCAAGAGCCGTAGAAAAAAAACGCATGACCCAAGACGAAGTCGACGCGACCAAGTCCCGCATCACCTACTCCACCAACATCAACGACCTCGACCCCTCCGACATCGTCATCGAAGCCGTTGTTGAAAACGCGGACATCAAAAAGAAAATCTTCGCCGACCTCGCCCCAAGATTCACCGGCAACCAAATCCTCGCCACCAACACCTCCTCCATCTCCATCACCGACCTCGCCACCTCAGTCGGAGACGCCGCCGACCGCTTCATCGGGATGCACTTCTTCAACCCCGTCCCCGTCATGAAACTCGTCGAAGTCATCAACGGCCTCTCAACCTCCAAAGAAACCACCGACCGCGTACTCGCACTCTCCGCAGCAATGGGCAAGGTCGCCGTCCCCGCAAACGACCGCGCTGGATTCGTCTCCAACCGAATCCTCATGCCGATGATCAACGAAGCCTTCTACACCTGGATGGAAGGCGTCGCAGAACCAGAACACATCGACCAGATCATGATGCTGGGAATGGCCCACCCAATGGGCCCCCTAAAACTCGCCGACTTCATCGGACTCGACACCTGCGAGCACATCATGGAAGTCCTCGCCGAGGGACTCAACAACCCCCGCTACCGCGCCTGCCCTCTCCTCAAACAACTCGTCACCGCCGGACGACTCGGATACAAATCCGGCCAAGGCGTCTTCGACTACTCCAATTAACCAACACTCCACCTCAGTAGGGTGCCCCGACTCGCCGTCCTCGGCGCAGTCGGGTCCCATGCACTGCGCATATAATCCCACATGCCTACCAGAGAACAAATCCAAAAACTCCTCACCCTCGAGCCCAACGACCCCTTCATGCTCTACGCCCTCGCTCAAGACCACACCAAAGAATCCGAGCACGATCAAGCGATCGAGTACTACCAAAAAACCATCGACGCCGACCCCGACTACGCCTACGCCTACTACCACATGGCCCGCTCACTCGAAGCACTCGATCGCATCGACGACGCCAAAGCAATCCTCGACGCCGGACTCGAAGCCGCCAAAAGAGCCAACGACGCCAAAGGCATCAGCGAGATCTCCCAGTACCGTACAATGCTCTGATGTCCCCCAACTACGCCAACTCCAAATACCCCAAATCGGGCTACCGCGCGAAGAAGCCAACCCCCAAAGACATCCCCACCGACGGCTCCGCAACCATCACCTCCCTCCGCCCCTGCTCAGATCAACCCGACCAACTCTCCGTCCGAGTCGCGCGCGTCCTGATGGGACGCATCAGCTGCACCACCAAATCCAAACACAAACTCACGATCGGCGACCCCTGGACCCAAGACCTCGCCGACCACCTCCACACCGAGCTCACCCGCTCACGCGCCTACCGCTCCGCAACACGAACAGTCGCATCCCGCGCCATCTCCGCATCCGATCTCAAACTCAACCTCAGGCGCAAAGGCAACGACCCCGAAGCGATCGACTACGCCATCAACCGCCTCACTGAACTGGGACTCCTCGACGACGCCCAATACGCCGGGATGAAAGCCCGCTCCATCATCCGGAGTAAACCCGCCGGCCGCAGATTCATCGAAGCCAAGCTCCGACAAAAAGGCATCGAGCAAACCATCATCCAAGAAACCCTCGACGAAGAACTCCAAGACCAAGACCCCTACCAAGACGCCCTCAAACTCGCCCGCCGAGCAGCCCGCTCACTTGCACGCAACCCCGACCCCGAAGTCCGCAAACGAAGACTCATCGGACGCCTCGCCAGAAGAGGCTTCGACCACGACATCGTCCGCAAAGCCGTCGAGCAGGTTGAATCGGAAATCGAGAGTGAACTCGAATCCGAAACTTAAAGAGTCGAATTCGCAGAAATTAGCTCACCACTCAACCAACAAACAGTCAAGCAGTAAACACGCTGAATCTCCCCTTCAAACCGTCTCAATGACGAACGATCACCAATCCTAAAACCCTCAAACTCACTCCCTCGGATCAGATTTAAACTATTTTCATCTCGCCTTCATCGTGACAAAAAGCCGCGATGCGATAGTTCTGTCATGAGCAATACGAGTGTTGCTTAAATCGATTTGGACCACACAAGGAGAATCATAATGTCTACCGTCATCACAGGCCTATTCACAAACTCACACGACGCCGCCGCCGCTATCCGCACAATCGAGCACTACGGCATCCCAGAGTCCCGCCTCTCATTGGTCGCTGGATCCGACTTCAACACCTCAGAGTTTGGCATCGAGTCTCACTCCAAACTCCCCGAAGGAGTTGCCGTCGGAGCAAGCTCAGGCGGAGCAATCGGCGCACTCATCGGTGGATTGACCGCTGTAGGCGCAGTCGCTACAGGCGGCGCAGGTGTAGTGGTCGCAGGACCAATCGTCGCCGCCCTCGCAGGTGCAGGTGCCGGCGCAGCTTCAGGTGGTCTCATGGGAGGCCTAGTCGGTCTCGCAATCCCAGAACACGAGGTCAAGCACTACGAAGACGCGATCGAAGAAGGCGCCGTCCTCGTCGGAGTTGAATGCGAAGATTCCGACGACAAAGATATGGCCAAGAAAACATTCGAACACTTCGATGCAAGCAAGGTCTCCTCTGCGTAAATGAGTCGATCCAGATCCACAACGAACACCAAAGAAGCAAGCCGAGCCCCCTCGGCTTGCTTCCTTTGAATAACCCCACCAACCCATTTACGAGACTGAAATCGGGTCTCCAAAAAAACAAAAACGCCCAAAGCAAAAGCTCCAAGCGTTGTTCAAAGTGACCCCAGCGGGATTTGAACCCGCGTTCCCAGGATGAGAACCTGGTGTCCTGGACCAGGCTAGACGATGGGGCCGCGTCCGACCAAAGATGCAAACGCGTCCCAATGATTCATCGAACCATCCACATCTCAGACCGGTAAGGATCATAGCCTCCAACACTTCTCCATACCCCAGTCCATACCGTAGCAACAGAGGTCCTCATGAACACCCCAGACCCACAACCAATCCACCCAGTCGAGCGCAACCACCACCCCGTCGCCCTCCCCCCCCTCACCAAAGACGCCCAAGCCCGCCTCTTTTTCGGAGGCTCATTCGACCCCCCACACACCGCGCACACCCAGCTCCCGATCCTCGCCGCCCAAACCCTTGAGCAACACCTCAACCTCGATCCCAACGCCTGCCACCTCGTCTATGTCCCCGCCGCGCGTTCCCCCTTCAAAGACCAAGACCCCACCCCAGACCAGCACCGCGTCGAAATGCTCAAACGCGCCCTCGCAGACATCAACCATCCCAACACCATCTGGACCCAAGAACTCGACGACGGCCTCCACAACCCCGACCAACCAAGCTACTGGGCCGACACCTGGTCCATCGCCCACTCCATGACCACCACAGGAATCAACCGCTTCCTCATCGGCGCCGACCAAGCCAAATCAATGCACCGTTGGCACCGCTACCAAGAGTTCTGGAGAGACGCCGTCGTCCTGCTTAGAGAAGATGACTCCTCATCAAACGCGCAGCCCATCACCCCCGAATCCCTCATCGAAGACCTCAAACTCACAAACGCCTGGTCCCAAGAAGACCTCGCCCACTGGTCCAACGCGATCCTACAAATCCCCACCCTCGACGCCTCCTCAACAGACCTCCGCGCCCACCTCGCATCACCAGACACCCGCCATCAAAAAACCCCCGAGCTCAGCCCGGGGGTCCATGAATACATTCTTGAGCACAAGCTCTACCTATAGAGCAAGCACCAAAGCTCTATCGACGATCAAGCCGTCACCGCAACCGCTGACTTCACCGCTTCCTGCAACGCCGCCGCCTTATCCGTCTTCTCCCAAGGGAAGAACGACAGACCACCCTTGGTCACCGCCTTGCGACCAAAGTGCCCGTGCCGAGCACTCACCCTGTAAATCGGCTTCCGCAGATCAAGCAAGTCGATAATCCCGCGTGGAGTCAATGGGAACACCTCACGCACAGCCTTCGCGATCGCATCCTCATCAACCTTCGCAGTCCCAAAGGTCTCCACAAACACACTGGTAGGCTCAGCAACACCAATCGCATACGACAACTGAATCTCGCACTCATCCGCAAGATCCGCAGCGACGATATTCTTCGCAATGTACCGCGCCATGTACGCCGCCGAGCGATCCACCTTGGTCGGATCCTTCCCGCTAAACGCCCCGCCGCCATGACGACCGCGCCCGCCGTAGGTATCCACAATAATCTTGCGACCCGTCAACCCCGCATCGCCGTGAGGACCACCAAGCTCAAACCGCCCGGTCGGATTCACATGCACCGTGATCCCAGGATTCCACCACTTCCCAAGCACAGGCTTAATAATCTCATCAATCACCTCAGTCCGAAGCTTGTCCTGACGATCGTTCCAAGTCTTGTCATGCTGCGTCGAGATCACCACAGTGTCCACGCGAACAGGCTTGCCGCCCTCGTACTCCACCGTTACCTGACCCTTCGCATCCGGACGCAGCCCCGCGATCACATCATCCCGACGAACCTCCGCCTGACGCGCCATCAACTTATGGCTCAGCATGATCGGCAGAGGCATCAACTCCTCCGTCTCCTTACACGCAAACCCAAACATCATCCCCTGATCACCCGCCCCCTCTTTATTCACACCCATCGCGATGTCGGGAGACTGCTGATTGATCGAAACCATCACCGCACACGACTCAGCATCAAATCGCATGTCCCCATCGTTGTACCCGATCTCCCGGATCACATCACGCGTGATCCCAGGGATATCAACATACGCCGATGTCGTCACCTCACCCGCGATCACCGCCATCCCAGTCGAGACCATCGTCTCCACAGCGACACGCGAATGCGGATCCTTCTCAAGCATCGCATCGAGAATCGCATCGGAAATCTGATCGGACACCTTATCAGGATGACCCATCGAAACAGATTCGGAAGTAAAGAAGTGAGATTCAGACATATGTGCTCCTGATGATTCAGATGACCCGTTCGAGAATGCGTAGTACAAACCGCCCAAGCCTGTTCAGTATTCGTTGAAATCCATTATACAAGCATTCCCCCACCCAATCATCCGTCAGCCTCATCGATTTACCCCAAACACACCCAACCCACAGACACCCCATACAATTCCCCATGAACGCACTCACCGTCTTCGCCGTCACTGGATGGATCCTCGCAGGACTCGGAACCGCCCTCATCCTCCTGGGATTCTTCGCAAAACGCATCGTCGTCCACACCGCCCCCCACTGCGCCAAGTGCAAATACCCCCTTGCCGATGTCCCCACCACCTCCAGCAAAAACAACAACCAACCCACCTGCCCCGAATGCGGCCGAGTCCCAACGAACCACACCGAAAACTACACCATGCGCTCCAAACGATGGTGCATCCCCCTCGGAATCCTCCTCTTCGCCGCCGCCCTCCTCCTCCCACACACCAACTCCATCCGCAACGCAGGATGGACCTCAGTCCTCCCCATCTCCTCACAAATCGATCTCTGGCCAAACCGAGACCCCAAACTCCGCGACCGAATCTTCAACGCCTACGCCGCCGGTAGCCTCTCCAAATCCCAAACCACCAAACTCCACGCCGTCCTCAAAGAAACCCTGATCAATCCAAACACCCAACCAGTCGAAGCCAACGCGATCACACCCTATATCCGAGCTCAAACAACCGCCCCAATCTTCACCGAACAGGATTACGCCGAAGCACTCATCCAAGGCGATGATCGCATCAAATCAGCCGTCATCATCTTCATCCGAAGAGACGGAATCCCCCAAACACACGAACTCCGTCAAGCACGACGCGCCATGACCTCAGAAATCCTCGGCAGAAACCAAACCTACGCAATCGAATGGCTCATCGAATGCCCCTCCGATGATCTCGAAGATGCAGAACTCATCCACGATCTTGTAACATCCACCGACAGAATGACCGCATCAAACACGCAAGACGCCTTCGATCGCGCCGACGCACTCGCCCTCAAAGTGCTCGCGAGCACATTCACCTCAGAGAATCCGAAGGACCGAGTCCAAGCTCTCCGCTGCTTCGAAGAGTACATCAGTCATGCCCGCGACCCCGACCTCGAGCCATACGCACTCCAGATCGCCCATCTCATCAACGACCCAGACCCAACCGCCCGCGAGCTCGCCTTCGAACTCACTCAACAACTCCCCGCATCCGTCTCCCCAATCCTTTCCAACCACCTCACAACATCCACCGATCCCGAGTTCCTCGACGCTCTCCTCTATTGCATCCAAAGAATGAACTCCCGCCCATCCCAGCTCCTCCCCGACCTCGCCCAGCTCTCCGCAACCCCCAACCTCCCGCTCATCACCCGCCTCGATGCAGCAACCACCTACTTCAGACTTAAATACGGCACAGTCCATTCAGACAATCTCCACAACCTCTTCCCCGCCTACGACGCACTCATCCAAGCACTCGTCAACCAAGACTACACCACCAACTTCCTCGTCGGCACCGATATCAAATACCACTGCCACAACTGGACCGCCACCGCCCTCTCCCGCTACCTCATCAACAACAACATCGCCCGAAGCGATCTCGAGTCCTGGTTCGACAATCACCCCGCCGTCTCCGCGCTCTTGACAATCTGGGAACCACTCACCTTTGACTCAGACCTCATGCCAGACCTCACCCCAGAACTCCAATCCGAGCCAATCCACCGCTTCCACAAAACCCTCATCAACGCCTCCAAAAAACACCAACGCTCCTACGAAAGAGTCACCGACGCCGCAGATGAAGCCCTCGAACGCTACTTCCCTTCCGAACCATCGCCCTAACCACTGGAGTCATCCCCCCCGCCCCGCTATCCTTCAAACCAAATGGCCAAACAACCCAAAAAATCATCGTCCCTGACCTACGCAGACTCAGGAGTCGACATCGAAGCCGGCGACAAGTTCGTCGGATCCATCGGTTCCCTCCTCCGCAGGACCCACGGCCAGCGCGTCATCGACAACCCCGGAGGATTCGCAGGACTCCTCCGCCTCGACTACAACGAACAACTCTTCAAACACAACTACACCGACCCCGTCCTCGTTGCATGCGCCGATGGAGTCGGAACCAAGGTCCACCTCGCCATCGAGATGAACAAACACGACACCGTCGGAATCGACCTCGTCGCGATGAATGTCAACGACCTCATCGTCCAAGGCGCCGAGCCCCTCCTCTTCCTCGACTACATCGCCGTCAACCATGTCAACCAGAAGGTCCTCCACTCCATCGTCAAAGGAATCTCCGACGGATGCAAACAAGCCGGATGCGCACTCATCGGTGGTGAAACCGCCGAGATGAACGACCTCTACAAAAAAGACGACTACGACCTCGCCGGATTCAGCGTCGGAGTCCTCGAACTCAAACGAGCCATCAACCCAATGCGCGTCGAGCCTGGTGACATCGTCCTTGGACTCGAATCCTCCGGAGTCCACTCCAACGGATACTCCCTCGTCCGCAACATCATCAAACACGCCAACCTCAAACTCAACAAGATCTACCCAGAGCTCCACGAATCCAAAACGCTCGGCGAAGTCCTCCTCACCCCAACACGAATCTACGCAGACCCAATCGTCAAACTCCTCCGCGCCTACAAAGTCAAAAAAGTCATCTCAGGAATGGCGCACATCACCGGAGGAGGATTAGAAGGCAACCTCAACCGCGCCCTCCACGACAAGGTCAACGCCACCGTCGATATGAACGCATGGGACACCCCCCCTGTCTTCAAGTTCCTCCAAGACCAAGGCAACATCGACCCCAAAGAAATGCGCAAAGTCTTCAACATGGGAATCGGATACTGCCTCATCGTCCGCCCCACCTTCGCCCAAGGCGTCATCAGCAAGCTCGAAAAAGCAGGTGAAACAGTCCACACCATCGGAAAAATCACCAAAGGCAAAGGCATCGTCAAAATCAAAAACGCCTAAACCAACGCCCAAATCCAGATCTTGCCATCCATTATCCAAATTCCCTAAAAACCACACACTCAAGGTGGGGGATTTGCACCACTGATTTGATCGCTCTACACTCGCCTCGGGACACAAACCATCACCACTTCAGGTGATACACCAAAACAGCTACACAGGAGCTACCTCATGGGCATGATCAAAGAGTTCAAAGAGTTTGCAATCAAAGGCAACATGGTCGACATGGCCGTAGGCATCATCATCGGTGGAGCCTTCGGACTCATCATCAAATCACTCATCGCAGATGTCATCATGCCGCTCGTCGGAAAAGCCACAGGCTCCGGACTTGATTTCACCAACATGTACATCCCTCTCGCAGATGGTGTAGAAAAAGGACTCTCCCTCGAAGAAGCCCGTGGACAAGGCGCCGTCTTCGCCTACGGCAACTTCCTCACCGTAATGTTTAACTTCCTCATCCTCGCCTTCGTCATCTTCATCATGGTCAAAATGATCAACAAAGCCAAGAAGAACTTCGAGAAGGAACAAGAAGCCGCACCACCAGCAGCTCCTGCAGCAGATGTCGTCCTCCTCACCGAGATCCGCGACCTCCTCAAGAAGGACTGATCAACAGATCTTCCCCTCAAACTCCAAAGCCCGTCCAACAGGACGGGTTTTTTCGTGCGATCACCCCATTCAGAAGATTAATCATCCCCCTTTCAACCACCCAGCCCCCCTCCACCCCCTCTAGAACGCTAAATACCGTGTTTCCGTGGAATTACATTTACCCAACTTGACTTGCCCCCCCACCTACCCGGTATAGACTTACTACGCATCACCAAGAGGCGATGCCGTCGACGAAGAAGAAGCCCGGCTCTCCCTCTCGATCTGATAAGACTCACGGGCATTTTGGAAAAACGCAATGTTGAACCTGTATGTAGGGAACCTCCCTTACTCAATGAACGATCAAGAACTCAATGAACTCTTCTCTCAAATCGGCGATGTCCAATCTGCCAAGGTGATGAGCGATCGTGAAACCGGACGCTCACGCGGCTTCGGTTTCGTCGAAATGGCTGACACCGATGCTGGTCACCAAGCAATCGAAAAACTCAACGGCCAAGACTGTGACGGCCGTGCACTCGTTGTCAACGAAGCGCGTCCACGCGAAGAACGCCCACGCGGCGGCGGTGGCTACGGCGGCGGTGGCGGCGGTGGTCGCGGCGGATACGGTGGCGGCGGCGGCGGTGGTCGCGGCGGCTACGGCGGCGGCGGCGGTGGCAACCGCGGCGGTGGCGGCGGCTACGGCGGTGGCGGCGGTGGCGGCGGTGGCGGCAACTGGTAATCCACCAGCCCAAATCCACAAGCCTCGTTCATAACCAAGCTTGATACAATCACAAAGACCCCGCTCTCCAAGAGCGGGGTCTTTCATTATGCACACTCAACACATTCCCAAAGACTCACACCATCAAAACCCGCACCCCTCCGAGAACGCCACCAAGAACGCCGAAACATCAAAGAAGTCAAACTGACCATCGTTGTTGAAATCCGCCGCAGGATCCATCGCTCCATACGCCGTCAAGAACGAAGAAATATCAAAGAAGTCCAGCACCCCATCCAGGTTCTGATCCGACTTACAAGTCTGCCCAACGATCACTTCCGTACCCGTGTTGACCACCTTCGTCACCAACCCCATCGCCGGCGCAGGAATACTCACCGCACTAAACCCGCCCGTAATCTCCGACCCTTCCAGAATCGTCCGAGCCCAGTATCCAAGCGGCGCAAACCCCTCGATGTACGATACCTCAAGAGTCCCACCCAACACGATCTCGTCATCACACTCGATCCGATCGCTCCCCCCCCCATTGATCTCGACTTCAAAGGCCCCCTCCGCACCAAACTCGATCGGATTCAGAGCCGTCATCGTCCCCACGCCATCGATCCCCGGCCCGATTACCCCCGTGCTCACCAGATCAACCTCGATCCGCCCAACCCCTTCAAGCCGCTGCCCCGTTCCAAACACAACAAAGGTATCCTCCGACACCCCCGTAAGCCGCGAACGCGACGCGTTCGCCCGAAGCCGAACAACACCATTCCCATCAAGCACCATGCTCTCATTGAACTCCAGCGTAGTAGTAGCTCCCCCCCCGATCGGATTCACTTCAATCAACCCATTATTCAAGACCATATGAAAGACCCGCAGCGTGTGAGCATTGGACACATGAATCGTCGCCATGCAATTGACCGCTTCAATCGCCGATGAACTCGACATCTCAAACCGGCTCGTCCCTGTCGTCACAAGCGTCCCGCCCCCAACACTCGCTCCAGAGAACTCCACAACTGACCCGTCCCCATCAGCCCGGATCTCGCCCGAGAGCCCTTGCACAACCGGAATCCCAGCAAACCGGACCGACGAGCCGCCTACGGCCTCGATCGTGGATTCATTGTGAACCTGATTCGCAATAAACTCGATCTCCCCCCCGACATCAGAGCGAATCAATCCCTCGTTGTTCAGCATCGCCTCAAACCGCCCCTCCCCGCGGACCGTCTGATCAGCCCCCAGTTCCAGCGTCGCCCCTTCAGCCGTCTGAATCCGAGCACGCGAGTTTGGTGCCCCCAGCACAATCGTCCCATCCCCCGAAATCGCCATCGACTCAGGAACATGCAGAGTGGTCGTTGACCCAAACCCAAGCGGATTCACATACACAAAGCCATCGTTCCGAAACAGCGTCCGGAGTGTCAAGGTCTGCGCGTTCGACACATTCAATGTTCCTTCATGGATCACCTCGTCGATCACTGAACTATTCGACACCACCACTTCCCCAAGCCCCGCGCTCATCAGCTCGCCGCCAATAATCTCCGCGCCGTTGAGTACCACCTGCGAACCAGACCCCAGCGCCCTGATCACACCTCCCTTACTCTGAGTCACCGTCACTCCCTGGATGTTCAGCGTCGATCCCCCGATCGCCTCCATCACTGAATGATTCGTTTTCGGATTCACAGTCATCTCAATCGTCGCCCCCTCGTTTGAACTCAGCAGTCCATAATTCACATAGTCTGCCTCGATCCGTCCCTCGCCCCGGACCGTCATCGATGGATTCACTGTCAGCACCGCCCCCACACCAGTCTGAATCCGCGCCCGCGATGCCGGAGCGCTCAGCTCGATCTCCCCGTCCCCCTCAAGCGTCATCGTGTCCTCAAAGAACATCGAAGTCGTCGATCCAAACCCAAACGGATTCACATCGATCGTTCCATTGTTCTCAAAGCTGTTGCGGATCGTCAGCACCTGAGCGTTCTGGAGTTCCATGTCTCCAGTAAACACCACCCCATCAAGCGTCGAGTTCGTATCCACGGAAACATCGGAACCCACAATCCCGCGAAGATCCCCCCCGACGATCGTCGCCCCGCGAAGCTCGATCTGCCCGCCCAACCCCTGCGCGATGATCAATCCCCCAGCACCCTGCGTCACCGTCGTCCCGCTCACCTCAATCACCCCAGGCCCGATCGCTTCGATCAATCCATTATTCGTCTTCTCAAGAATCGTCAACCGGATCTCCCCAGTCTGCGAACGAATCGTCCCATCATTGACCATCAATGCCTCGATCCGTCCGATCCCATGAATCAAATGATCAGAGCCGTGCGTGAGCGTCACCCCAGGATTCGTCGCGATCCGAGCACGCGAATCGACTGCCCCGAGCTGAACCTCACCACTCCCGCTCAGCAGAGCATCTGCGCCAAATGAAAGCGTTGTCGTGGACCCAAACCCAAAGGGATTCACATGGATCAACCCGCCATTAAACAAATTCCCAAACACCGTCAGCGATGCCGCATTCTCAATCGCCAGTTCAACATCCGGATTCACTACCGACAAAATCCCCGCCGATCGCCCGCCTGTCAACGAAACCCGATACGCCCCCACCAACCCCAGCGAAACCACATCCGGATTTGTAGGCACCACCCCAGCATCCCAGTTCGTCCCCAGCGACCATACCCCATCCACTGGATTCAACCAGTTCACCCCACCTGCTGACGCGACCAGTGAAGCCGCCGACATCATCCCCAACACACCCACTGTTCTCGTCATTGATTTGCCAAGCATTTCTGATCCCTTCCAATATGAATGTATGAATCACCGTTCCACCGAGCGGACCGGTTCAACGAGTTCTACTCGATACCTAGACTACCAGACTAGGTATTTGGACCCAAGAGAGAACTGCCATAAAAATCTATTTTATCAATCCCGAACCGTTCCCCGTTTCAGCAAACTTCGTCAAATCACTCGACTGAAAGAACGAAATCGACCAAGCCCATCCATTCAGCCCAAGCACCGCCAGCCCCTACAATCCCCCATGACCACCATGCCAACACAATCTGACACCGACACCCTCCGCTCCTACAACCCCTCGACCGGCGAAGAAGTCGGGTCCGTCCCTGTGACCCCCGTCTCCCAGATCGATGCGATCATCGCCAAAGCCCAAGCCGCACTCCCGGCTTGGCAAGCACTCACCCCCCAACAACGCGCCGACATGCTCAAGCCTGCCGGAGAAGCACTCGAAGCGCGTGCCGAGGAACTCGGGAAACTGCTCTCGCTCGAGCAAGGCAAACCACTCGCAGAAGGCATCGGTGAAGTCTCCGGATGCGCCGCGCGGATGAGCGAAGAAGCCGACGAGGTTGCCAAAGCTGTCGCGCCAGACATCCTCGAAGACGAAGGGGTCAAGTCCACCATCTACTACGACGGATACGGCGTCTGCGCCGCGATCACTCCTTGGAACTTCCCGATCCTGATGCCCCACTGGACCATCGTCCCGGCGTTGGTTGCTGGGAACACAGTCATCTGCAAACCATCGGAGCAAACGCCGCTGATCGCTGATGAATATGTCAAAGTCCTCAACCAGTTCCTCCCAGAAGGTGTCCTCCAAATCGTCCACGGCGAAGACGACCAAGGCAAAGCACTCGTCGCCGGAGATGTGAACCTGATCGCGTTCACTGGATCCAAGAACGCCGGGCAGCACATCATGCAGTCCGCAGCGAAGGGTCTCAAACGACTGATCCTGGAACTCGGATCCAAGGACCCTCTGATCGTCCTCGAAGGCGCGGACCTCGACGCCGCCGCCGCGTTCGCGGCTCGCAACTCGCTCCGCAACTGCGGACAAGTCTGCGTCTCCACCGAGCGGATCTATGTGCAGGACTCGATCAAGCCGCAGTTCATGGACAAACTGATGGAGCAGGTCAACGAGTTCAAGGTCGGCGATTGCTGCGATGAATCTTCGAGCATCGGTCCGATGGTCATGCGTGAACAAAAAGACCATGTCGTCGGACAGATCAAAGACGCGCTCGACAAGGGCGCGACGCTCGTCAGCGGCAACGAACCAATGGACGGCAACTATGTCGCGCCAACAGTCCTCGACAACCTCACCCACGACATGGACATCATGACGACCGAAACCTTCGGCCCGGTTGTATGTGTAGCGGGAGTCAAGACTGCTGAGGAAGCGATCGAACTCGCGAATGATACGGAGTACGGATTGGGAGCCGTGGTCTTCGGCGAAGATTCCAAAGCACGCGAGGTTGGTCGCAAACTGACTGCTGGGATGGTCGGCGTAAACCGATCGATGGGCGGCGCGAGCGGATCGCCTTGGGTCGGCGCGCGTCAGTCGGGGTACTCGTACCACTCGGGACCGATGGGTCATCGGCAGTTCTGTCAGGTCCGTGTCGTCAGCACGAACGAGGGATGACCAAGCGGTCACGGAAAACTTCGCTGGCTGTAGAATCCAACTCACTCGCGCAGCGGGCGAAGTCCGCGATCGAGTGTATGGGTTCGGCGCTGATTGGTGCTGGAGATATAGATCTATCGGCGATCGATCTGGATCGGCTCGGGTTTGAGCTGCGGGTGGTTTTGCAGCGGGTTTTGATTCTGGATCGGGTGGGGATGTTGGATGAGGTGATCGGCGGGACGGCTGACTTTGGATGGTCGGCGGTTTTAGATTTAGATCTGGAATCTGAATTGTTCCATGTGGAACAGGACCGACCAGATTGTGCGCACAAAGGCGGTGATCGGGTGTGGTCGTCGGACTGGGTGGGTCTTGTGCGGCGGGAGTTTCTCTCGCGGGGCGGGAAGTGGTTTGGGGAGGTGGTTGAGTTGGTGCGGGGGGATTCGGTTGACTTTGGGGCTTTGGATGAGTCGTTGATGTCTTGGGTGGCGCGGGTGGTCGATGATCGGTTTGAGTTGGTGCACCAGGAGGGGTCGGCGCGGAAGTTGGGTGGGGTGTTTTATACGCCTGCATCGGTGGTGGACTTTGTGCTGGATCGGACGCTGTCGCCTGCGGTTGAAGCGTGCGGGGAGGATGTTGAGCGGTTGCTTGAGTTGCGGGTGTGTGATCCGACGTGTGGGTGTGGGTATTTTTTGATCGCGGCGGCGCGGCGGATTCAGGATCGGTTGGTTGAGCTTGGTAGCGCGGATCGGTTTGGTGAGGTGATCGCGCGGTGTGTTTGGGGTGGTGATATCAATCCGCTGACGGCGGAGTTGTGCCGATGGTCGTTGTGGCTCGAGGCGCGGGATCGGGGGGTGTCGATGGAGATGCTGCGCTCGAATGTTGTGGCGGGTGATTCGCTTGCGGGGGATGTGTTTGAAGCGGGGTCGTTTGATGTGGTGGTTGGGAATCCGCCTTTTTTGAATCAGCTGGGATCGGGGACGGCACGATCGATGGAGCGGGTGAAGTCGCTGCGCGAGCGTGGGCTTCTTGGGAAGGCGACTTATACGGATGAAGCGTCGGTGTTCTTTGTGCTTGGGTTGCAGCTGGCGAGGGACGGCGGGCGTGTGTGTATGGTGCAGCCTCAGTCGGTGATGGCGACGCGCGGGGGGGCTTGGATGCGGGAGCGGGTGGCGGCGGCTGGGACGCTGGAGTCGGTGTGGGTGAGTAACGCGCATGTGTTTGGGGATGCGAGTGTGTATACCTGTGGGCCTTGTGTGCTGGTTGGGGGGAGCGGGGTTGGGACGCTTTCGATCGGGCGTTGGTCTGGGGCGGGGTTTGATGAGCATCCAGCGATGGTGGTTTCGCGCGAGGTGTTTGGGTCGCTGGAGACTTGGTCTTCGATCGGGGCGGTGACGATGGGTGTGCCTGAGGTGGAGATTTATGCGTTGGGGGTGGTTGGGGATATGGCGCACGCGACGGCGGACTTTCGGGATGAGTACTACGGGCTGGCGGGGAAGTTGGTGGAGGATGCTGAATGCGCGGCCGAGGATGGATCGGTGAAGGTGGTGACGACGGGGCTTATTGATCTTGGGGTGTGTCATTGGGGGCGGAAGGCGACGCGGATTTTGAAGCAGCGTTGGGATGGGCCGAGGGTATCGGGGGAGGCGTTTGAGGGGGATGCGCGGTTGGCGAAGTGGGTTGAGTCGCGGCGGGTAGAGAAGGTTTTGGTGGCGACGCAGACGAAGGTGGTGGAGGCGTTTGTGGATGTTGGGGAGGGGTTGGTGGCGGTGACTCCGATGATTACGGTTGTTGCCCAGGGGGGAGCGGATGTGTGGAGAATCGGGGCGGCGATTGGGTCTCCGGTGTGCACGATGTTTGCGATGCGGGAGTTTGGGGGGGCGGCGATGCATGCGGATGCATTGAAGATGAGTGCGCGGCAGGTGATGGGGTTGCCTCTGCCGAGTGATGAAGGGGCTTGGGATGAGGGGGCGGCGGCGTTTGAGCGGGTGCATGCGGCGGGGCGGGTGCTGGCTAGTAAGACGGATGCGTGGGATGCGTACGAACAGGCGGTGATGCACTTTGGGGGGGTGATGTGCGCGGCGTATGGGGTTGGGGGGGATGATCTGGATGAGCTGATGGGGTGGTGGCTTGGGCGGTTAGGCATTTCCGCTCATTTGAAAGATTTGTCGTCGATTGCGGAATGAGTGTGGAATAGGAGCTGGGGGGTGAGCGTTGTTCTCTGTAGAGCAGGTCCGGCTGGTGAGTGATGCTGGGTGGGTCTGCTGAATGAGTCCTGTGCGTGGGGCCCGGATGCGAAGTTTGCATTCCGGGCCTCTCTTTTTTTATGGGTGGATTGGGGGTCTAGGGACGCGGTTGGGAGGGGGTCGCTTCGTTGATTGCTACTATTTGGGACTGGTCTGGAAAGTGGTCCGGATCGGAGTTTTTTATCCCTCAGCGACAGCGAGATTCAACATGGCGAGCGAGACACTTGCAAAGCGGACGCATTCATGCGGACAACTCACGGAATCAGACATCGGGAACACGGTGACCCTCAACGGATGGGTCAACGCGTTTCGTGGGCATGGATCGGGCTTGATCTTTGTCGATGTGCGTGATCGTGATGGGATTACGCAGGTGGTGTTTGACAGCGAGGATTCAGCGGCGGATCTGGTCGAGGCGGGTGACAAACTGCGCAACGAGGACTGCATCTCGGTGACTGGTGTGGTACGCGAGCGGGCGAAGAAGAACGACAAGATCCCGACTGGCGCGATTGAGATTGTCGTGACTGAGCTGGATGTGTTGTCGAAGACGAAGAAGCTGCCATTTGTGCCGAGCGATGAGAAGAATCTTCCGGCGGAGGATACTCGTCTGCAGTACCGGTATTTAGATCTGCGTCGTCCGCATATGCAGAACATTTTACAGACTCGGCATCGGCTCACGAAGCTGACGCGCGATTACTTTGACGATCATGGGTTCCTGGAGATCGAGACTCCGATGCTGTGCCGTTCGACTCCGGAGGGGGCGCGGGACTTTTTGGTGCCTTCGCGTCAGCAGGAGGGGATGTGGTATGCGTTGCCTCAGTCGCCTCAGCTGTTTAAGCAGATTTTGATGATTGCTGGATGTGATCGGTACCTGCAGATCGTGCGGTGTTTCCGGGATGAGGATCCGCGTGCGGATCGTCAGGCGGAGTTTACGCAGATCGACCTTGAGCTGGCGTTTGTTGATCGCGACGCGGTGATGGAGATCATGGAGGGGTACGCTCAGAAGATCTGGAAAGAGATCATGGGTGTGGATCTTGGGGAGTTCCCGCGCATGTCGTTTAAGGACGCGATGGACAACTATGGGAGTGATCGTCCCGACACTCGCTTTGAGCTCAAGCTCGTGGATATTTCAGAGATTGCGAAGAAGACGGACTTTGGCGTGTTTGCCAATGCGCTGGGCTTGGACAAGGGGTGCGTCAAGGCGTTCCGGGTTCCTGGGCTGGCAGAAAAATTCACGCGCAAGACGACCGATGCGTTCAGCAAGTTTGCGGAGGACTTTGGTGCGGGCGGGATTCCGACGACGAAGTATGTCAACGGCGCGTTTGAGGGGGGGATCGCGAAGTTTGTTGCTGATGTCAAGGACGAGCTGGTTGAAGCGTTGGGTCTTGAAGATGGAGACGCCGTGGTCTTTGCGGCGGATACCTATTCGGTCGTGACGCGGTCGCTTGGCGAGCTTCGTTTGAAGATCGCGAAGGACTTTGATCTGATTCCTGAGGGGATGTGGAACTTCCTTTGGGTGTATGACTTCCCGATGTTTGAATATGTCGAGGAGGCGGGACGGTACCACGCGCTGCACCATCCGTTCACGGCTCCGTCTGATTATGAGGTTGAGCGGTTGCTCTCGGCGGACGCGAAGGACATCGATATGGTGGAGTCGATTGTCTCTGATGGGTATGACATGATCTGTAATGGATCGGAGATCGGGGGCGGGTCGATCCGTATCCATCGTGCGGATATTCAGGCGAAGGTGTTTGAGCTGCTCGGGCTGAGTCTGGAAGAGGCGAAGCTGAAGTTCTCGTTCTTGATGGATGCGCTGAGCTATGGCGCTCCGCCGCACGGGGGGATCGCGTTTGGGCTGGATCGTTTGGTGATGCACATGTGCGGGACGGACAATATCCGTGAGGTCATGGCGTTCCCGAAGACGATGACTGGGCAGGACCTGATGTGCGAGGCGCCGAATGTTGTGGATCTTGAGCAGCTGAGTGAGCTGCATGTGAAGTCCACGGCGAAGGCTCGGGATTGAGACTTGGGAGATGGAAGACACTGCTTGCCGAAGACGGTCAAGCAGTGGTACCCGACTCGCGAGTGAGTTTCTTTGATTGATATGAAAGCCGTCCCTTTGGGGATGGCTTTTTTATTGGTTTGGGTTGGGGTGGTTGTGTTCGGGGATGTCGGTGAACTCGACTTCTCCGGTTTCGATGTGGTAGAGGGCGCCGACGGTCATGAAGCCTTCGTCTTTTTTGAGGTCGATGAGGACTTGGGATTCGGTGCGGAGTTTTTGGACTGAGTTTGCGATGTTGGCGCGGATGGTTTGGTCGGAGAGTTGTTCGCAGGGGCAGGAGGTGTCTACAGAGGAACTGATTTGTTCGACGATGATTTGCATGCCTTGGGAGAGGCCTGGGGTTTGGGAGGCTTGGGATGGGGAGGGGGCGGCTTGGACGGTTTCGATGGTGGACTGGACGGCGCCGCATTTGGTGTGTCCCATGACGATGACGAGTCTTGGTCCGAACTTGAGGGCGGCGAACTCGACGGATCCGAGCTCGAGGGGGGTGATGATGTTTCCGGCGACACGGATGACGAACATGTCTCCGACGCCTTGGTCGAAGATGATTTCGGGGGGGACGCGGGAGTCGGAGCATCCGATGACGATGGCGAAGGGGTATTGGTCTGGGAGGAGCTTGTGGGTGCGGTGGATGTCGGCGGATTTGCCTGCGATGAATCGCTTGTTCCCTTCGATGAGTTTTTGGAGTGCGTTCGGTGGATATGTCATGGTTTTTGAGGTCCTCAAGGGGGTGTGGTGGGTTATATTACCCCGGTTTTGGGAGTCGTAAGTTGTTTTTTACCGGCGATTGGGAAGGAATGTCCTATAACTCAAACAGGATACAAACCTGTATAAAAGCAAATATTTATGAGAATTCTGTTTACACATTCTTCTATTTTGTGTAGTCTTAGGTCTCGCACTTAGGGAAATACCCCTTTGGAGTAGTGTCCGGAGTGTGCGAGACTTGGGCAGCATTGCTGCTTGAGAAAGAGAAAGGGAAAGTGATGCTCGTTGGGACAATGCGTGATTGTTCGGGGCATCGAGAGAACTCATTTGAAAGAGAGTAAAGACATGAACAAGATTGCAACAATCGCAGGACTCGCAGTAGCAGCAACCGCAATGACCGCTTCGGCTGAAGACCTTCTGATCATCGATCTGTCGGTTTCGAACCAGATCACCATGACCGCAACCAACGGCCTTGCATCAGCAAGCGCAACTGGTGGCTCGTTCACTGGCGTTCTGATGGCTGATTTCTACTCAGGCGCAGGCGGCAACGGTCACCTTTACAGCGGTGGCACTGGCGACCTCGTCGCAGCTGGCGATGTTTCGGATGGCTCACCTGCTATCTTCAACAGCGCTGGTAACTTTGGCCTGAACTTCTGGTCATGGACTGCATCAGCTTCGTCATCATTCACCGCTGGCGAACTCGCGTTCACCGGTTCGGCAACTGTTTCCGGCCTTGACGCTGCTGACTACGCAGACATGCTCGCTGGCAACGCATCCGGCAACATCATCGCATTCGCAGACACAGATGACGATGTCGGTGTTGTCATCGGTCAGTGGACCACTATCCCAGCTCCATCATCAGCTGCTATCCTCGGCCTTGGCGGCATCGTCGCTGGTCGTCGTCGTCGCTAATAGCTGGTTTCAGGGCCTTGCTCTGAATCACTAGACACATGAGCCGGCTTCCCTTCGGGGGAGCCGGTTTTTTGTTTTTGGGATTGGTTTGGGTCCAGATCGGCATTGATTCCTGTCGTTCAACTGCATGGAATGATCGAAAAACATTGTGATTCTCGGCTTTTCGGGTTTACAGGGCGCCCAGTAACTGTTACATTAATCTTCTGTAACTGTTACGGGGCCGTGGGTTGCTGCGGCTTGTGGGGACTGAGGTCCTCGATTTGCAACTACAAGTTTGGCGTCACTGCCGAGGGAGAACTGAATATGAAGACTCAACGAATTTCAACTGTGTGCGGGCTTGCTGCTGTTTTTGCATGTGTTGCTGGCGCGAGTGCTGGTGTTGAACTGGCGAACAGCGATCGCGGCTTTGAGCTGGGCGATCTTTCGGGCTGGGAATCATTCCCTACAGCAGACTCAACATTCATGGCGAGCAGCGATGCGTTCTCGGGGAACTTCTCGGGCGAGCTGACCAACTCGACTGAAGCAAGCGCTGCAGTGATCAAGCAGACTGGTCTTGGAGCTGGGCAGCTGATGGCTGACCAAGCGATCACGATCTCGTTCTGGGCTAAGGGCTCGGGCGCGGTTGGTGGCGTTTCGTTTGCCGAGCTGTTCTCGGCTGACGCGGGCGGCGGGATCACTCGTTCGGAACTGCTTGGTGGTGCCCCACTGTTCGTGGGCAGCGACTGGTCGTTCTACAGCTTCACCACTGTCGTTGGTCCTGATGTCAGCGGTGGCGTCACGATCCAGTTCGCGGCGGTCACTGGTGCTGCAAACGGAAGCATGATGCAGCTGTACCTGGACGATGTCTCGGTCACGGCTGATGTTGTTCCTGCTCCGGGTGCGATGGCACTTCTCGGGATGGGCGGCTTGGTCGGCGCTCGTCGTCGTCGCTGATCGAACTGACTGTATGCACCCTGACTGCATGCACAAAGGAACTCTTTTGATTGTGTGAATCTCGGGATGGGCGGGTTGCTGACGCAGTCCGCCCTTTCGGATTTTTGGAGTTGAGGGTGCTGTGTTTAGTGGGTGTTCTCTTCGATGATGTGGTCTGTGGTTTGCATGTCTGGGCCGAGGAAGTGGAGGTTGTATTGTTTGGTGAGTGCGCGGAAGGTTTCGATTCCTCGAGTGGAGTTGGAGTACTCGTCGAGTCTTGGGGAGTAGACACCGATTCCCATGACTCCTGGGACGACTCCGAAGATGGCGCCGGAGACTCCGGACTTTGCGGGGATGCCGATTTCGTAGGCCCATCTTCCGGCGTAGTTGTACATACCGCTCATGAGCATGACGACGAGGATGTCTTTGACATAGGTGGTGGAGACGGCGCGTTTTTGGGTGACGGGGTTGAGGCCGTGGTTGGCGAGGGTGGCGGCGGCGTTGGCGAGTTGTTGTGTGTTGACGCGGAGGGAGCATTGATGGAAGTAGAGATCGAGTGCGTCTTTGACGGAGCCTTCGATGTAGCCCTTGTCTTTGAGGAGGTATCCGAGTGCGCGGTTGCGGTCTCCGGTGCGGAGTTCGGAATCCATGACGGCTTGGTCGAGGGTTGGTTGGGATCCGGTGTAGTTGGCGACCATGTCGTTGATAACTTTGGTTCGCTCTTCATGTGTGCGTCCTGGGATGAGGGATGCGGTGACGATTGCGCCGGCGTTGACCATCGGGTTGAGGGGGCAGCCTTCGTCGTCGAGGTCTTCGAAGGCGGAGAAGGATCCGCCTGTTGGTTCGACTCCGGTGAGGGCGGTGACGATTTCGCGTCCGGCGGTGGCGAGGGCTTGTCCGAAGACGAGGGGTTTGGAGACGGACTGGAGTGTGAAGTGTGCTTCTTGGTCTCCGACGATGTATTGGGTGCCGTCGACGAGGGTGATGGCGATGCAGTATCCGTCGGGGTCGGCTTTGGAGAGTTCGGGGATGTAGGTCGCGACGGATCCTTCGTTGAGACAGCGGTAGCGGTCGTGGAGGGTTTGGAGTGATTTTTGGAGGTCTTCAAACATCGGATGATCCTGCGGGGTATTGATCGGGATTGCCGATATTAGGATATGGATCGGGTCAAAGCAGGGCTGGCTTGAGTGTGGATGATGGGTCGTATGGCGATTGGAGTCTTTCGTGGCTGATGAGCAGATGACGGATCAAGAGAGCGTGCAGAGTGGGTGGCGGGAGCGGCTGTACGCGATCATCTTTGAGGCGGATACGAAGGCGGGGAAGACCTTTGATGTGTTGCTGATTGTTGCGATCTGTTTGTCGGTCGTGGTGGTGATTCTGAGTACGCTCGAGTCGGCGAGTGAGGAGCCTGTCAGGTCGATCTTCCTTGGGTTGGAGTGGATGTTCACGGCGTTGTTTACGGTTGAGTATGTGTTGCGGCTGATGATTGTGCGGAAGCCTTTGAAGTATGCGACTTCGTTCTTTGGGATTATTGATCTGTTGTCGATATTGCCTGCGTTTGTTGGATTGTTTGTGGTTGGGGGCGAGCGGTTGATGGTGGTGCGGACGATGCGTCTGCTGCGGATCTTCCGAGTGTTTAAGCTGGCGCGGTACTTGTCGGAGGCTTCGGCGCTCAAGAGGGCGTTCTTTGTGAGTCGGCACAAGATCGCGGTGTTTATGACGACGGTGTTGATTGTGGTGTTGATCGCGAGTGCGGTGATGCATGTGGTTGAGGGGAACGCGGGGAATACTGACTTTGATTCGATGCCGAGCGCGATGTACTGGGCGGTGATCACGATGACGACGGTTGGGTATGGGGACATAACTCCGGTGACGCCTATCGGGAAGATGACGACGATGGCGCTGGTGCTGGTGGGGTATTCGTTGATTATTGTGCCTACGGGGATTTTGTCGGCGGAGATCGCGGGGGTGAATCCGAGACGAAAGCAGGTGACGACGCGGGCGTGTCCGGAGTGCATGCTCGAGGGGCATGATGATGACGCAGCGTTTTGTAAGCGGTGCGGGGGAGCGTTGTATCGGAAGAGTGCAGATGGTGTTGATGATGTTTAACGAGAGGTGAGTGTGTTATGGGTGTTTTGCGTTTGATGGTTGTGATGTTGAGTTGTGTGTTTGTTGGTGGGTGTGAGACGCCGCAGGAGATGGCGGGGCTGGCTGGGATTCCTGGTGAGGCGCCGGCGGATGGAGAAGGTGAGGGATTGATGGGACCGATGACTTCGGCGATGGATCGTGTGGCGCTTGATTTGAGTGGGACCTGGCAGCATATTCCTGATCCGTACGAGAGCGGGTCGTTGACGCACTTGAGCAAACCAATGGGGGATGGGTGGTGGATGGATCGGAAGCGGGCGCTTCCGGAGGAGCGGATTGAGTACAGCTTTGATGATGCGGAGTCGATTTCGGTGCCTGGGGATTGGAACAGTCAGCGGGAGGATTTGTTTTTCTATGAGGGGACCGTGTGGTATCGGAAGGCGTTTGAGTTTGATGCGCGGGAAGGGAAGCGGCAGTTTTTGTACTTTGGTGCGGTGAATCGGCATGCGGATGTGTGGTTGAATGGGGAGTACTTGGGGGCGCATCATGTTGGGTTTACGCCGTTCGGGTTTGAGGTGACGGGGCGGATTGTGGATGGGGAGAACAGTGTGGTGATTCGGGTGGATAATCGGAGGCGTGGTGAGGATGTGCCTGCGATGCGGACGGATTGGTGGAACTATGGGGGGATCACGCGGGATGTTGCGATCCTTGAGACTCCTGAGACTTTCATTCGGTCTTGGGAGGTGAAGTTGAGCTCGGACGGGGAGCGGGTGGTTGGGTCGGTGGTGCTTGATGGTCCGGATCGGGCTGGGGTGGAGTGCGCTGTCTCAGTTGAACCAATTTTTTCTGCGGAGCTTGTGATCACGGATTCGGATGGCCGAGGAGAGTTTGAGATGGATTGGCCTACCGATGCGGAGTTATGGTCTCCAGAATCTCCAGTGCTACGGCGGGTATCAATCGCAACACGAGCTCATGACCAAGTCTCGGAACGGATTGGGCTTCGGACGATCGCGACGGAGGGGCGCGACATTCTGTTGAACGGATCACCTGTGTTTTTAAGGGGGATCTGCTTGCACGAAGAGGCTCCGGATCGGGAGGGGCGTGGTTGGAGTGAAGCGGATGCGCGTGAGTTGCTTGGGTGGGCGAAAGATCTTGGGTGTAACTATGTGCGGCTGGCGCACTACACGCACAACGAGCACATGCTGAGGGTTGCGGATGAGCTGGGGCTGATGGTCTGGGCGGAGATCCCGGTGTACTGGGTGCTGGACTTTGAGAATCCGTTGACGCAGACTTATGCGATGACGCATCTGACGGAGATGATCGAACGCGATCGGAATCGCGCGAGTGTGATTATCTGGTCGGTTGGGAATGAGAACGAGGGGAACGATTCGCAGACGGCGCTGCGGCGTGATCTTGCGATGACGGCGAAATCGCTCGATGATTCGCGGTTGATTTCTGCGGCGTGCTTTGTGCGGATGACACGGGGGGATGACGGGAAACTCAACGGCGTGTTCGTCGAGGACCCGTTTGGGGAGTTTGCGGATGTGCTGGCGATCAATGAGTACATCGGGTGGTACCACGATTCGACGGAGCAGCTTGAGGGGCTTCCTTTGGAGACTGCTTGGGAGAAGCCTTTGGTGTTTAGTGAGTTCGGGGTGGGCGTGAAGCAGGGGCTGCGCGGCGGGGAGCATGAGATCTGGACAGAGGACTTCGGGATGCGGTTCTATCAGGATCAGCTTGCGTGGTGTGATGCGCTGCGGGATTCGGGGATGCTGCAGGGATTGTCGCCTTGGATATTGAAGGACTTCCGGTCTCCGAGGCGTCCGCTTGGGGGGATTCAGGATTGGTACAACCGGAAGGGTCTGGTTTCGGAGACGGGGGTTCGGAAAGAGGTCTTTGGGATTGTGCAGCGTCAGTATGAAGCGTGGCGCACTGAGGATGCGAAGGCGGATGACTAAATGGATTACTCGTCTTCGTGCGAATCAGCGAACTCGGTTTCCATGATGCGGTCGATCGCGGCTTGGAGTGATTTCCAGACTGGGTGATCGGTTGGCTGTTTGCTGAGCTGGACGCTGACGAGCGCGTGGTTGTCTGGTTGCGCTTTGGTGTTGATTTTGAGATTGATGGTGATGGGTTCGAAGGTTGCGAAGCCGTCGATGAGGGACATGGTGGCGGTGTAGTGGTTTGGTGAGGATTGGGTGACCTCGACTTGCGCTTGTTCGCTTCCGGCTTCTTTACCGGTTCCTTTTTGGACGCCGAAGGCGGACATGAGTCCGGTGTAGTAGGTCTCGAGGAGTTCGTCGATGCGTTCGGTGTCGGGGGCGGGTTCGTCGATGGACATGACGAAGGCGTAGGACCAGTATTCTTCGGTGTTGGGTTTGCGCCAGTTGGGGTGGAAGAGGAGGGACTCTGATCCAGTTGGGAGATCGGGCGCGAAACCTGGGGGGAGGGGGAAGGTTTCTTCGGGCCAGTCTTTGAGGGGGTCTTGGTATACGGGGAGGACTGGATTGTCTTGGGTGAAGTTGATGAAACGATCGCCGTCGTAGTGGTAGACGCCGGCGGTGGTTCCGAACCAGAGGTTTCCGGAGCGGTCTTTGCGGATGCTTGGGACGCCTCCGTTTCCGAGTCCGGATTCGGTGGAGAGGTATTGGAAGTCGTTGCCGTCGTATCGGTAGACGCCGCCTCTGCTGTATGCGGCTCCGAACCAGATGTCTCCTTGGCTGTCTTCGATGATGCTGAAGAAACGTCCGTAGCCGTGATGGATGGAGTGTTCGCTTTCTCGGAGGTGGGTTGTGAAGGTTTTTCCGTCGTAGTGGCTGATTCCTCCATTGGCGGTTCCGAACCAGTAGTCACCTTTGGAGTCTTGGAAGATGGAGTTTACATTGTCGCTGGCGAGGCCGTGGTCTTTGGATGTGTAGATGGTCATGGATTGACCGTCGTATTTGATGACACCGGCGCCATCGGTTGCGAACCAGAGGTTGTCTTGTTGGTCTTGGTAGATGCGGGAGACTTTTTTGGATGCGAACTCGTACTTGCCTTCGGGTGCGGTGACGGGCATGGGGAACTTGACGAACTTGTTGCCGTCGTGTTTGAAGGCGCCGTCGAGTGTTGCGATCCAGAGGGTTCCGTTGCGGTCGATGGTGACTCCGCTGAGATTTCGGTGGTTGCCGTGCTCATTGAAGTCGCGTTTGACTTTGAGCGGTTCGTACTTGGTCATGGTGTCGAAGGATTTCCCGTCGTAGGTCACGAGTCCTTCTGAGGTTGCGAAGTAGAGGGTGCCGTCGTGTGCTTCGAGCATGCCACGGATCATGTTGCTTGGGAGGGCTTGGTCTGTGGTGTAGTTGGTGAAGGTTGTGCCGTCGTATTTGATGAGGCCTTTGAGGACGGTGCTGAACCAGAGGTTCCCGTTGCGGTCTTCGAGCGGGGCTCCGGGGTATTGGGCGAGTTGGGTAGGTTGTCGGGAGTTGTCGTCTTGGGCGGATGCTGGGTGGAGGAAAGTGAGTTGGGTGAGGAGGACTGCTGTGATGGTGGTGATCAATCGCATGGTTGGCTCGCTTTGCTTGGATTCATGAGAGATATGCGACGGGTGCACGACTTGTAAACGCATTCGAAAGCGATGGATTGCATTCTGGGGAGAAAGAGAGTCTGGATACTACGGTATCCTCGATCGTGTAGACTGGGTTGGAAGATTTAAGCAATCCGAAGAGCAACGAATGGGATTTATGGAAGTTTACAGAGTTGGACCTAGCACGCGGGATCTGGATCATCGAGCGATGACTCTGCAGGATGCGGAGGCTTTTTATG
This sequence comes from Phycisphaerales bacterium, assembly GCA_051252395.1. GTDB lineage: Bacteria > Planctomycetota > Phycisphaerae > Phycisphaerales > UBA1924 > UBA1924. The sequence goes on from JBPOFX010000001.1 coordinate 1,174,953, forward strand.
CGCTCAACAGTCATGAGGAGGTCATGCGTCATACTGGGGAACCCCCACTGCGATCGCTGGAGGAGGCGGAGCGGGCGATCGAGGACTATCCAGACTTTGAGCGGTATGGGTATGGTCGGTGGGGTTGTTATCTGAAGGGTACTCAGACGCTGGTTGGGTTTAGTGGGCTCAAGTATCTTGATGATCTGGAGTGTGTTGATGTGGGGTTCCGGTTCTTTCCGGAGTATTGGGGGCGGGGGTTTGCGACGCAGTCTTGCGCTGCGTGTATTGAGTTTGGGTTTGAGGTGATCGGGCTGGAGCGGATTGTGGGGTTGGTGCTTCCTGAGAATCCCGCTTCGTCGCGGGTTCTTGAGAAATGTGGGATGCGGAATATGGGGATGTTTGCGTATGAGGAGTTCACGCCTTATCTGTTTGAGGTTTCGCGTTCATTATGAAGGCTGGACGCCGTAGGTTTTCATGGCGCTTTGGATTTGGTCTTGCTCGGTGGTTTCGGGGAAGAGGTGGTATCGCGGGGCGCGGATTTCTTTGATGGATTCTGCGTGGATACGGAAGGCGGATTTGAAGGGGAAGTGGCCTTGGGTGAGTTGGATGAGCGCTTGCTCGATTTCGGGGAAAGTGGAGTGACTCTGGTCGAGGTACTCGGCGGGTCCTGAGATTTGGTATCCGCGCTGGGTGAAGATGTTGACGAAGCTCACGCAGGCTTGGGGGTTGGCTTTGATGTTTCGCGCGGAGTTGGGGGAGGCGATGTTGGCGATGATAATCGAGTCGTTGAAAGGCTTGAAGATTTCTTTGGGGGAGACGCTTGGGTGTCCATCTGGGGACGCGGTGGCGAGCCAGCAGAGGACGCATTCGTCGAGGAGGCGGAGGATGTCTTCGTGGATTGGCATGTGGGCTCCCTTTGGGCTGTGCTGGGAGTGTATGGGGGTGGGGTGTTGTGGACGGAGAGTGATATTTTTCTGGTGGGTTGCTGGACCGGGACCTATTTCGGATATATATTATCCGTAAAGGAGATCCGTGATGTCGATTGTTTCTGTGCCGTCTGAGTCGGTGAGGTTTGACTATTCTGGGCTTGCGCCGAAGGCGTTTGGGGCGTATATCGCGTTTGGGGAATCGCTTGCTGAGAGCAGTATTGAGGTGCCTTTGCGGGATCTGGTGACGGCTCGGGCGTCGCAGATCAATGGGTGTGCGTTTTGTGTGGATATGCATGTGAAGGAAGCGACAATCCATGGGGAGCGGGCGCTGCGGCTGCATCATCTTGCGGTGTGGCATGAATCGAACTTGTTCAATGAACGGGAGCGGGCGGCGTTGGCGTGGACGGAAGTACTGACACGGCGCGGGGATGGAGGCGAGGTGGATGCGGTGTTCGCGGAAATCCAGGGGCATCTGAGCGAGCAGGAGATCGCGGATCTCACTTTCTTGGTCATGCTGATCAATGGATGGAACATCGCGAATCTCGCGGTGCGCAATACGCCGGGGTCGATGGATTCGGTGCTGGGGCTGGATGCTGCTACACTGGGATGATGCAACTGAAGAATCAGGTTGAATGGGCGTTGCACTGTTGCTCTGTGCTTGCGGCGGTGCCTGGGGGGAAGGCGGTTCCTGCGAAGGTGCTCGCGGAGTTTCATGGGGTTCCCAGGGAGTATCTCGCGAAGGCGATGCAGGGGCTGGCGCAGGCGGGGATTGTTTCGGGGACGCTTGGTCCAACTGGGGGGTATCGGCTCGCGAAGGATCCCAGCGAGGTGAGCTTCTTGGACATCATCGAGGCGGTCGAGGGGAAGAAATCGACCTTTGTGTGCAGCGAGATCCGGATGAAGAATCCGTGCATGACCAAACAGGAGCGGAAGTGCGTTGGGGAGCGTCCTTGTGGGATCGCGAAGGTGATGTGGGAAGCAGACGAGGCGTGGCGCGAGCATCTTCGGGGGGTGCTGTTGTCGGACCTGGTCGCGCGTGTGGGTGAGGAGGTCCCTGCTGAGGTTTTGGTCAAGGGGGCGGCGTGGTTGATGGATCGGTGCTGAAGCGGGAATGAAGGTGTATGATCGTGGCCGGACGCGGGTTTGGTTGTTCTGCAGACTCGGGTTTTGTGTTTATAGACAGAACAGGCTAGCGAGCAGAGTAGGGACACATGCGACGCGAACTGATACTGGCGGATCTTGACCAAGCGGTGATTGAATGTAAGCGGCTCCATGAAGCGGGGTATGAAGCGACGGGGAAGTGGAGTCTGGGGCAGATGTGCAACCATATTCGGCTCACGATGGAGTCGAATATGTTTGGATATCCGCGATGGATGACGGTGCTGGGGTTGCCGCTGCGTCCGGTGCTTCGGAGGTTTGCGCTGCCGAGGCTGCTTGAGGGACGATCGGTCAATGGGGTGAAGACGGCGGGGATGTTTGTTCCCGTTGATGGACTGGATGATGCGATTGAGCTTGAGAAGTTTGAGCGGTGCGTCGAGGAGTTCCAGAACTCTACTGGAGAGCTTCATGCGCATCCGGGGTTTGGGAAGATGTCTCGCGCGGAGTTTGAGCGGTTCCATGCGGCGCATGCGGCTCATCATTTGAGCTTTTTGGTGGCGAGCACTGAGACTGATTGAGGTTGCGTTTAGACGCTCATCTTGAGGAGTTGTTCGGTTGCGCCGGTGAGGGTTGGGACGACGATTTCTGGTGAATCGGCGAGTGGGTAGAGTTGTGCGCCTGGGCGGGCGAGGAATGCTCCGCGCCATCCGGACCAGAGTGCTCCTGCGATGTCCCAGCCGTGGGCTGCGATGAGCATGCACTCGCTTGCGGGGACTCCGACTCGGCGAGCGGCCCAGCGGTAGGCGTGCTCGTGTGGTTTGTAGAGTCCGATGTCTTCGACGCTCAGGCGTTCATCGAAGAGGTCGATGAGTCCGGCGTTGCGCATCTGCGCTTCGACGGCGGCGTTAGAGGAGTTGGTGAGGGTGACCATGCGGAATCCGGCATCTTTGAGTTTTTGGAGGGCGGGGGCGACATCGGGGTGAGGTGGGAGCGAGCGGATGGGGGACATGGACTTGAGTGCGGCTTCTTGGGTGAGTTCGAGGCCGTGGTTGTTGGCGACCATGCGCATGGCTGCGGCTCCGATGACTCCGAAGTCTTCGTACTTTCCTCCGACTGTGGAGACGAGGGAGTATTGGAGCATGGTGGTGAACCAGAGGGGGAGGAGATCGGCGCGTCCATCGAGTGCTTTGGCGACGCTGGTCTTCATGGCGTTGAGATCGAGGAGGGTTTCGTTGACATCAAAGAAGAGGCAGGTGGGTCGTTTGGTGCTTTGATTGTTCATTGGTTCTTTGGTGATGGACTGTGCTGCTGCGAGTGTTGCAGAGGATGCGATCGCGGTTCCGGCCGCGGAGTATTTGAGGAAGTTTCGACGGTTGAGTTCTGCGTTGTGTGATTCCATCGGAGGCTCGATTCTTTCAGTGGTTGGGCTTCGGGTTGAGTTTGATTCAACTGATGCATTGCGGGCGTTATTCCACTGGGTTCTTCATTTCATTGAGGAAATGTGTTATTGGATGCGGTTCGCTTTCAGCGATTGGACCGCGAGACTTGCGGCATGAGCATTTACCCTTGTATTCAAGTGCTTTGGGTGATGAGTCTCATGGATATGGTTGTGTTGAGGCTGCGGGTGATTGTGGTGATGCTGGCTTGGTGATGCCTAGAGTGTTGCATGAATATCCAAAGTTCTTGGCGTGTTGTTTCTTGTGTACTTCCATTGCTGATTGCTGTATTGATGCTCGGCGGATGCGCGACAGCTTCTTCGGGTGATCGCTCTTCGGGTGATCATTCGGCTGGTGTTGCGTATGACTCGGTGGGGACGGGGTATGAATATCCGTATCCGGTGGAGTATTTTGAGTTTGAGAGTCAGCGTTCTGATGTGCGGATGGCGTATCTTGATGTGGCTCCGGAGGGGGTGAGCCGGGGGCGGACGGTGGTGCTTTTGCATGGGAAGAACTTCGGGGCGTTTTCTTGGGAGACGACGATCGCGTCGCTCTCTGAGGCTGGGTACCGGGTGATTGCGCCGGATCAGATCGGGTTTGCGAAATCGAGTAAGCCTGCGGGGTATCAGTACAGCTTCCAGCAGCTTGCGGCCAATACTCGCGCGCTGCTGGATTCGCTTGGGATTGATCGGTCGGTGATTGTCGGGCATTCGATGGGTGGGATGCTCGCGACGCGGTATGCGTTGTTGTATCCGGAGGCGACGGAGAAGTTGCTGCTTGTGAATCCGATCGGGCTGGAGGATTACAGCGCGTTGCTTCCGGCGCGGACGATTGATGAGTGGTATGCGGGGGAGCTCAAGCAGAGTCCTGAGGGGATCAAGGCGTATCAGCGGAAGTTTTATTATGACGGCGCTTGGTCAGCGGAGTATGAGGCGCTGACGGAACTGGCGTCGGGGATGACCCGGCATGAGGAGTTCCCGGTTGTGGCGTGGACCTCGGCGTTGGTGTACGACATGATCGTGACGCAGCCTGTGGTGCATGACTTTGGTCGTTTGCGTGTTCCGGTCCGGCTGGTCATCGGGATGCGTGACAAGACGGCGGTTGGGAAGCCGTTTGCTGATCCTGGGGTGCAGGCGACGATGGGAGACTACACGCAGCTTGGGAAGACGACTCAGCGGGCGATCCCTGGTGCGGAACTTGTTGAGTTTCCGGGGATCGGGCACTGTCCTCAGATCGAGGCGTTCGGGTTGTGGAACGAGGCGTTGCTTGATTTTGTTGAGTGAGGGCCTGTTGACAGCTCGTTCAAGATCAGTGGCTTGAGGTAGCCGCTGAGGCTTTTTGACTCTGGAGAATGTTCGATCATTTCATGGGTTTTCTGGTACACTGGCGGTTCATTCCAAGGTTATGCTTTGTCCATTTGGACTTTTGTAGGAAACGAACGATGAGTGATGATCTTGTGCCTTGTGTTGGCGGTGTGTTGAGTGCGGATATTGCTGTTCCTGAGCATGCGCGGGAGCTGCGTTTTTATTCGGAGGTGTTGTGTACGGGTGAGCATCCGCTCTGGCGTGATGATCTCATGAACAGTTTGGGGATGCCGATCATTGGGTTGGGAGAACGCGCTCCGGAGTATGAGGATCTTCCGGTTCAGTGGATGCCTCATATACAGGTGGGTGATGTCGCGGCGAGTGCTGAGCGTGCGGTCGAGCTGGGCGGGCGCGAGTTGATGCACGGCAAGGACAAGGACGGGGCGAGTCAATGGGCGGTGCTGCTGGATCCGAATGGAGCGGCGTTTGGGATCATTCCGGTGGTGCCTGCGGAAGCGGTTGCGGCGCCGGAAGGATCCGCATCGAGTGATGCATCGGCTGGTACTGGACGCATTGGCTGGCTTGATCTGACGGTGTCCAACGCGCTGACGACTCGGGATTTCTATCGTGAGGTTGTCGGGTGGTCGGTGCAAGATGTTGCGATGAAGGATGGGGGCGAGGAGTATGCGGACTCCATGATGATCGGCGCGGATGGGAATCCCGCGGCGGGGGTTTGTCATGCTCGGGGTGAGAACAAGGATCTGCCTGCGGTCTGGATGATGTATCTCCCTGTCGGCGATCTTGGTGAGAGTCTGCGTCGTGTGCGCGAGGGAGGTGGAAAGGTATTGAAAGAAACTCTGGGACCTGAGGGCGAGCACTCGTTTGCGGTCATTCAGGATCCGGTTGGGGTATGGTTTGCGTTGATACAGGGATAGTTTACGGAACAAAGCACAGGAGAGATCAGCTCATGAAAGCAGCACTATTGCGTACAAACTTGTTCCCCATTGCACTCTTGTTGTTTGCTGGGGTGGGTGTGGGTGTTGGGCTCATCACGAATCACCACGGAGTCAGCGAAGAGGTTGGGGGTCACGGTGTGCATCAGATTGAGGAGCGTGTGATGAAGGTTCAGTATCTTGAAATCGTCACTTCGAAGGTCGATGAGACCTGTGCTTCTTTGACTGAGGCGCATGGTGTGGTGTTTGGTGAGCCGATCATGGAACTGGGGAATGCACGCACCGCTGATCTTGCGGACGGGGGACGCGTTGGTGTGCGAGCTCCGATGCGTGAGACTGAGGCTCCGGTTGTTCGGCCTTATCTGTTGGTGGATGACATTGAGGCAGCGGTCGAGGCTGCGAAGAAGGCGGGTGCGGAGGTGGCTATACCGCCTATGGAGATTCCTGGGCAGGGGACTTTTTCGATCTACATCCTTGGGGGGATTGAGCATGGGCTCTGGGAAAATTGAGTGCTGATGAGGCGGGGCTCGTGCGGAAGTAATCGGGGAAGATTGTGTAGTGTGCATCCGATCATTTGATCAGCGGCGAGGGTGGATATTGATGCTGGTGTTTAGGGGTTCTCGTGAGCGAGATCCCATCCATGGTCTTGCACCCAGGCTTCGCGGCAGGCGGCTAGGAACTCGGCTGAGGCGTTGAAGATTTCTTGCGGCGTGAATGTCAGGGTGCGGTGCCAACGGAGTACCAAATAGGGACGGTTGTTTGCGTCGGTGTGTTCAGTGACTTGGCCGGGCGTGAAGTTTTTGAAGACGGATTGTACGGAGTCGAGTCGTGAGGCGGTGCGGAGCACGCAGTAGAACTTGAGTGTTTCCGACTCTCCGAGTTCGGCTCCGTCGGCACGGATCTCAGCGAGTATCCGCAGGTCTCTTGCTTCTCGCTGCGCACGGTAGAAGGATTGGGCAACGGCATGCACGGTTTCGGCATCGAAGTCCAGATCCTCGTCCTTGCTGTGCATTGCCATTCTTGCGAGCCAACGGTTCACAGGGGCGAGCGGTGTGAAATGGTCTTCGTCTTTGAGCAAAGCGAAATGAATGTTCGGGTTGTCGGTTGTTTCCTCGAGCAGCACGAGGTCTTCGATGTTTCCTCGTTCGCCTTCTACAACCAGTGTGGGGGTGCTGATTGCGTCTAAGAAATAGAGCGGGGAACGCAGTTTCACTTCGTTGGGATTGGCGGGATCGAAGGGCCAGGTAATTCCGCCGTAGTCGGTGACTCGCGCGACGGGACCGAATACGACAACGGCGGAAAAGAGATCTGTGGATTCTGCTACGAGCAGAGCGAGTGTGCCTCCGGTGCTGTGACCGCCGAGGATGATGCGATCGGGATCGACGATCGGGAGGGATCGCAGATACTCCGCGGCGGCGAGCACATCGTCGACTTCGCCGAAGAAGGCTTCTTGGTTTCCTGGATTGTCGGCGGTTCCTCGCACAGTGGGGACGAGCATCACGACCCCTTCATTGCGGTATGCTGAGGCGGATTGGTCGTTATCGACGGCTGTCATTGTCCAGATTCCACTGCCGCCGCGTGCGGCGGGGAATCCGCCGGAGAGCCAGATGATTGCGGGTCGGCGTTCTCCCGGCTCGATCTCAGGGTGGACAGATAAGTACGCTTGCATTGGACCAACTGGAGACTGGTATTCGACAAGCGAGAAAATGTCCGGCGGGGGTGGGTCGAGCGGGCGATCTTCTTGCCTTGTTTCAGTGAGCTGAGTTTGAAAGTCTTGACGGGCTTCGGTGAGTCCGTCCTGCGCCATGGCGGATGGGACTGAGGTGGATAGAAAGAGGAACACTGTTGCGATCAAGGAGCATGCGGCGGTCTGTTGAGTCTTGTTTCGGTTCCGATTCATGGTTTCCCTCATTTTCATCTTCAATCCGCGATCGTTGTTGGAAAGTATAACAGGATTGCTCATGTATGAGTTTGGTACGGGACAGACTTGGATCAAGCACGGGCTTGGGGCGGAGTTGTATCGTCGACAGCGTGGCTCATTGTCCCACAACAAGAAAGACTCGACATTATGATCGGAGGGGTTCGTTTCTCAACGAAGTCTGGGTGACTGAACACCTGAGGAGTTACTCATGGTTCAGATCGATCCGTGGATGCAGGAATCGCGATAACACATATCGAGATGAGCGACCTCATTGACAATCGAAATACCTTGTGCGCGCTTGATAGGTCGAGTCATCGCGGGCGAACTATCGGCGATCGTTGTTCTTGAAAGCCCCCCCCCACTGATCCGCACAGCCAACAACCCTTGGCATCATTCCTCTCTATCCGGCAGGTGCACAACGACGAACCCAGCTGGGTTCGAAGATAACCCAACCAAAGCGCTAACACCTGATTAATTGCCGAATCAATGCTTGCTTTACTTGACATTTTGTTAATTGTGTTTAACATTGTGTTCGTGCCATATGACATACCAAATCCATATCCGAGGTTCCGTGCCATGAGTAGCCAAGAACGAGCAAGCGTTGTCGCGATCATTACGAGTCTTCTGCTCAATGCTTATGTCATCGTCAGGTTAGTGCAACTCTTCGGAGCCGGGGCTCTATCCGGCGAGGATGCAGCGATGGTGTGGGCACGAGCAGTCGTTTGGGTCATACCTGCGGCGATCGCGCTCACGATTGTCTTGAACTGCCTGTTCACAATGGCGTCTAAGGATCGGAACCTAAGGAACATCGTTGATGAACGCGACCGGCTGTTCCAGGTGCGCGGGTTATCTGTCACGCTCATCACGATTGGGATCGGGTACATGACGATGATTGTGATGCTTGCTGCAGGGTGGACGGTTGTTGTCGGGCTTACGGTGCTCTACGCGTCCTGTGCAGTTGGTGACTTTGTGGGGAACATTGTTCGGATCGCTAGCTATCGGATTGGTGGGTGATATGGCAAAGATCAGGATTACCAACACAATTCGTCGGCATCGGTTCGAGATGAACGAGATGACGCAGCAGACTCTCGCTGATAGGGTCGGTGTGACGCGGCAGACGATTGCGGCGATCGAGAAGGCGAGATACTCACCGAGTCTTGAACTGGCGATTTTGATCGCTCGTGCGCTTGGGAAGCCGCTCGATGAGGTCTTTATGGCTGAGGGCGAGCATGAGTCGATCGAACTGACACGCAGGTCAGAGACAGAATCCGACCGATGAAACGCTGGCTTGCGTACATTGCGTTGTTCTTAACTTGTGTTGTTCCCGCAGCGGCTGGCGTGTATCGCGCCTCGACTCTTCTTCTTGAGTGGGCTTGGTTCCCTGAGTTCTTGCGGGATCGTGTTGACAACTTGCCGTTGTTGATTCATGTGGTTGGCTCGGCGGTCTTTTATTGTCTTGCAGCGGTGCAGGTCTTGCCTCGTGTCCGGAAGCGGTATCCGCGATGGCATCGGGTTGCGGGACGAGTTGCGGTTGTTGCGGGAATTGCGGGTGCAGCTACGGCTACATGGATGACGCTGATTCATCCGAATGCGCGTGGTCCGGTGCTCTTTTATGGTCGGATTGTCTTTGGTCCGCTTTGGATGTTCTTTCTCATCATGGGTGTGCTTGCAATCCGGCGGCGAGATCTTTCGAGGCACCGGGACTGGATGATCCGAGCGTTCGCTGTTGCGATGCCTGCTGGGACACTGATCTTTATATTCTTGCCGTTCATCCTTGTCTTGGGCGAAGTATCTGAAGTGCTTGACGAGAGCCTTCAATCGTGTGCGTGGGTTGTGCACCTGGTCGTTGCTGAGTATCTGATTCGTCGGATTCGATCCCGACATCGGTAGTTCTTTCATGGAGAAAACTAGTATGAGAACGATATGTATATGGACTGGATTGATGTCGCTGAACTTGTTGATGATTGGGTGCGCATCCCAGAACTACGACTTTGGTGCGGTTGGCAATGATCCGACACGAATCGCTCGGCTTGTGGATGATCTTGATAGAAATGAAAGCGAGGGTGAATCAAAGAGCGAAGAGTTGTACGACATCCGTATGGTTCCGCTGGTTCATTCGCGGTTGCATGTCTTCTCTGAAACGGACGAGGAGGATTCTCCGGCTGGGTTTATTGAGGCGGATATTGAATCGTTCCTTCCATTCTTTGGTTTTGTGAACGGATCGGTGAGTCAATACGATCTTGATAGTCAGCTCATCACACGGCACCGCTTTGATTCGAGTCTCTGGGGCGCGTTTCGGAAAGAGCGGGAGCTGATTGTTACTCGATCTGGTCATCGTGAGAAAACCAGACACACATTCTTGTGGCTCTTGAGTTGGTGGGGTACTGAGAAATGGTATTCTGCGGCTGGAGATGCTCTGGGAATTGATGTAGAGCCTTGAGTAGCCGAGGGCGGCGGTAGATTGAATCGGGGAGACAGGATTTGAACCTGCGACCTTTTGGCCCCCAGCCAAACGCGCTACCAAACTGCGCTACACCCCGGGATGGTCGATGATTGCTCGACCGGAGTGAAGTATAGGGGGGAAAGTGGTTGTGGGTGTGCGATTTTGTGATGCTAATCTCGCTATCCTGTGTGTATGAACACGAATGCTGAATCATCGGGTGTCTTGAGTGTCTTGATTCGGGGGGCGCGGGTGATTGATCCTGCTTCTGGGCTGGATGGGGTCCGGGATGTTGGGGTCCAGAATGGCTTGGTTGATGTGATCGGGGAGGGGGTTGATGCGTCGGGGTATGAGCGGGTGATCGAGGGGGCGGGGATGATCCTGGCTCCGGGGTTGATTGATCCGCATGTGCATCTGCGGGAGCCGGGGCAGGTGCATAAGGAGGATATTGAATCGGGGACGCGGGCAGCGGTGGCTGGGGGGTTTACGACTGTGTGTTGCATGCCCAACACTTCTCCGGCGTTGGATTCTCCGGAGATGGTGGAGTTTGTCAAGAAGCGTGCAGAAGCGGTTGGGCACTGTCGAGTCTTCAGCGTCGCGGCGGCAACGGCTGGGCGGAAGGGGGAACGGCTGGCGGAGATTGGGCTGTGTCTGGAGGCGGGGGCGGTTGGGTATTCGGATGATGGGGATGTGGTGGAATCGGCTTCGATGATGCGGTCAGTGCTGCAAGCTGTCAAGGAAACGGGCAAGTGCTTTATGCAGCATTGTCAGGAGCTGACGCTGACGAAGGGGGCGGTGATGCACGCGGGGACGGTGTCGGCGCGGCTTGGGCATAAGGGGTGGCCTCGCGAGGCGGAGGAGTTGATTATTGAGCGAGACATTCGGCTCAATATGGGGATCGGGTGCGCGTATCACATCCAGCACATGTCGTCGGGGCGTTCGGTCGAGATCGTGGCGCGGGGGCAGGCGGCTGGGGTGCCGGTGACTTGTGAGGCGTCCCCCCACCACTTGCTGCTGACGCATGAAGCGATCGAGACGAACGGAACGATGGCGAAGATGAATCCGCCGTTGCGGGAGGAGTCGGATGTGGAGGCGTTGCGTCAGGGGGTCGCGGATGGGGTGATTACGATTCTGGCGACGGATCATGCGCCGCATACGGATGATGAGAAGCGGAACACGATGAGCGGGGCGCCGTTTGGGATCATTGGGTTGGAGTCGGCGCTTGGGTTGTATCACAAGGCGCTGGTGGAAACGGGGAAGATTGATTGGGTGAAGCTGATCGAGTTGATGACGATCAATCCGGCGCGGTTGTGTGGATTGGATTCGCAGGGGATTGGGTCGATTTCGGTTGGGGGTCCTGCGGATCTGACGCTGATTGATCCGGAGCATTCGTGGACGCTGACAGATAAGGATTTGGTGGGGAAGAGTTCGAATACGCCTTTCCTTGGATGGGAGATGGGGACTCGGGCGGTAATGACGATGGTTGGTGGGGTTGTTCGATGGTCGCTTGAGCCTGCGATGAATACGGCTTGATACACACGAAGGCGGGTGCTCGATGGGTGCGATCAGATGGGTATGGAACACGCGTGAGATTCTGATTGCGGTGCTTGCGATCGTTGCGATTGCTCTTCATGTGGTGATGCGGTATGGGATGGGGAGCGAGTCGGCGGATGTTCCTTTGCTTGTGTGTCTGGTTGTTGGTGGGACGCCTTTGGTGTTTGAGCTGATCGCGAAGGCTTGGCGGAAGGAGTTTGGGTCGGATCTACTTGCGGGGATCTCGATTGTGACTTCTGTTTTGCTCGAAGAATATCTTGCGGGGTCGATCGTGGTGCTGATGCTTTCGGGTGGGGAGGCGTTGGAGGAGTATGCGGTTGCGAATGCTTCGAGTGTTCTGAAGGAGCTTGCGAAGCGCATGCCTTCGGTGGCGCATGTGCGGGTCAACGGGAAGCTCAAGGATGTGGAGCTTGATGAGGTGAAGGTCGGGGATCGGGTGACGATCTTTCCGCATGAGACTTCGCCAGTCGACGGGGTGGTGGTGGATGGGCATGGGGTGATGGACGAGTCGTATCTGACTGGTGAGCCTTACATGATGTCGAAGGCTCCGGGGTCGGATGTGTTTTCGGGGGCGATCAACGGGGAGTCGGCGATTACGATCGAGGCGACGAAACCTGCTCAGGATTCGCGGTATGCGAAGATCATGCAGGTGATGATGGATACGGAGCAGCGGAAGCCTCAGATGCGACGGCTGGGGGATCAGTTGGGCGCGTATTACACTCCGATCGCGGTCGCGATTGCGATCGGGGCATGGTTGGTCTCGGGAGATCCGACGCGGTTTTTGGCGGTGCTTGTGGTGGCGACGCCTTGTCCGCTTTTGATCGGGATTCCGGTGGCGATTATTGGGTCGATCTCGCTGAGCGCGAAGCGCGGGATTGTGATCAAGGATCCGGGTGCGCTGGAGACGATCGAGACCTGCAAGACGATTATCTTTGATAAGACGGGGACGCTGACTTATGGCACGCCGACGGTGACGGAGATTCTTCCGGCGGAGGGGGTGGATGGGGATGCGTTGTTGTCGATGGTGGGTTCGCTCGAGCGGTTCTCGAAGCATCCGCTTGCCAATGCGGTGGTGAAGAAGGCGACGCTGGAAGGGGTGGAGATTTCGGAGCCTATGGAGGTCTCGGAGAAACCTGGGGAGGGGCTCAGCGGGATGATTAGCGGGAAGCGGGTCTTGGTGACGGGGCGGGGGGCGATGGGTCGGATCGATCCGGGGAGTGCTGAGTTGATGCCTGCGCTGGCGGCGGGTTTGGAGTGTGTGGTTGCGGTGGACGGGAAGTATGGCGGGATGATCCGGTTCCGGGATGAGCCTCGCAGGGATGGGAAGCTGTTTATTAAGCATCTTGGCAAGAAGCACGGCTTCGAGAAGGTGATGCTGGTTTCGGGGGATCGGACGAGCGAGGCGGAGTATCTCGCGGAGAAGGTTGGGATTCGGGAGGTGGTCGCAGAGCAGACTCCGGAGCAGAAGGTGGAGATTGTTCGTCGGGAGTCGGAGTTGGCTCGGACCTGCTTTGTGGGGGACGGGATCAATGATGCGCCGGCGTTGTCTTTGGCGACGGTTGGGATTGCTTTTGGGCAAGCGTCGGACATTACGACTGAGGCCGCGGGGGTGGTGATTATGGATTCTTCGCTGGAACGGGTGGATGAGTTCTTCCATATCTCGCGGAGGATGCGTCGGATCGCGCTCCAGTCGGCGATCGGGGGGATGGCGCTGAGTGTTGTGGGGATGGTTCTGGCGGCGATGGGGTACCTCCCTCCGGTGGCGGGGGCGATCACGCAGGAGGTGATCGATGTGTTTGCGGTGGTCAATGCGCTGCGGGCGGCGTTTCCTCCGAAGGTGCTGTCGGATATCCGCGATTGATGAATCGGGCTGGGGCTGGCTGGGGGGCTGGCGGGCGAACTGGACTGCATTTCTCGTGAATCGACGCGATGGTGGACCTAGAGTGTCCTAGCAGAAATCCTCCGGTTTTGCAGCCGGGTTATCACTCAGAGAATGGAAACACTATGAGTATCAAAATCGGAATTAATGGGTACGGACGGATCGGTCGGCTGGTGCATCGGATCGCGTCGAACACGGACGGGATTGAGGTTGTCGCGATCAATGACCTGGTCCCTGCGGACAACCTTGCGTACCTGCTCAAGTATGACACGATGCATGGTCGGTTCATGATTGATCACAAGCCTGCGGAGATCTCGGCGACTGAGAACTCGATCACAGTCAACGGCTCGGTCGTGAAGACCACGGCAGAGCGTGATCCGACCAACCTCAAGTGGGGTGATATGGGTGTGGATTATGTGCTCGAATCGACCGGGCTCTTTACGATGCGTGACGATGCGCACAAGCACATCGACAACAACGGTTGCAAGCGTGTGATGATCTCCGCTCCGACGAAGACTCCGGACACCGTGCCGACCTTTGTGCACAAAGTGAACTGCGGGAAGTACGATCCGTCGAAGGACACGATCATCTCGAACGCTTCGTGCACGACCAACTGTCTGGCGCCGATCACCAAGGTGATCATGGACAACTTTGGTCTTGAAGAAGGCTTGATGACCACCATCCACGCGGCGACGGCGACTCAGCCAACACAGGACGGTCCTTCGAAGAAGGACTGGCGTGGTGGTCGGAACGCGTACATGAACATCATCCCGGCTTCGACCGGTGCAGCGAAAGCAGTTGGTCTGTGTCTTCCTGAGACGGTTGGCAAGCTGACGGGTATGTCGTTCCGTGTTCCTACGGCGGATGTTTCGGCCGTGGACCTGACTTTCCGCACGGAGAAAGCAACGAGCTTGCAAGAAATCAACGCGGCGATGAAGGCTGCGGCAGAAGGCAAGATGAAGGGTGTGCTTGGGTACACAGAAGAAGAGGTCGCTTCGTCGGACTTCATCGGCGATCCGCACTCCTCGATCTACGACGCGCTTGCTGGGATGGAACTCAACAGCAACTTCTTCAAGATCGTTTCGTGGTACGACAACGAGGCGGGATACGCGAACCGCTGTGTGGATATGTTCAAGATGATGGGCGGGCACGACGGGCTGTAAGGCTCGGTGGTCTGAACCATTCGAACTCGATCCATTTCATATGGAGTGAGCGGGCCGGTCCTCAGGGACCGGCCTGTTTTTATGGATCGGTTTGGTCGGCTTCCTGCTCGGTCTCAAGGTCGTACGCACTCATAAGGTCCGCTTGCTGCTTGCTGAGGGTATCGACGGCGGCGAGGTGGGCGTTGAACTGGTCGATGGTTTCTTTGGGGACATCGTCTCCGAAGTAGAAGCGGTTGTCGCTTGCGAGTCCTGAGATTTCGAAGTGTTCTCTGACGATTTTGAGGCTGGCGATCATCTCTGGGAAGATCTGGCTGTTGATCGCTCGGATGTCTTGGACGAGTTTGAGTTGGCGGATGCCTTGGGGAGTATCGGCGCCTTGGAGTTTGTTGAAGAGGATCGGGTACTGCTCGAGGATGTGGGCGTTGTACTCGATGAGTTGCTCGGCCATCGCGATGCGGTTGTTGGCGTCTTGGATGGATGCGACGGTCGCGGGGTCGATCCCTCCGAGATCGAGGAGCTGATTATTGAGTTCGATGTAGGGAGCGGTCAGGGCGTCGATTTCTTGGAGGGTGCGTTCGTGGGCTTGTTGTTCTGGGGTCAGGATGGAGGCGAGTTCTTTGGAGGCTTGGGATTGCTCGCTTGAGGGAGCGGTAGGTTTGCTGGAGTCTTTGGAGCCGCAGGCGGTGAGGGTGAGAGAGAGGAGGATGAGGGCGGGGAGATGCGTGCGGAAGGTTGGCATTGAAGGATCCTTGTTGAGTCGTATTGGTTGAGTCGTAATGAATGTGGAATCTGAGGGCAATCTGGGCGTGTTCTGATCGCTGGATCATAGCTTTGAGCGGTCGGTTGCGTACCCTTCACGCATGCGATACACATGGACACTTTTGCGGGCTTCACGGTTTCTTCTTGATGGTGGTGGGATGTTTGGGGTGATCCCTCGCGTGGTGTGGTCGAAGTCGATCGAGACGGATGACAAGAACCGGATCGAGCTGATGCACAACTGTGTTTTGCTTGAATCGGAGGAGGTTGATCCGGTCACGGGGAAGAAGCATCGGTACCTGATTGAAGCGGGGACTGGGGACAAGCTTGATGAGAAAATGTCATCGATCTTTGGTCTTGATGGGCGGACGGTCGAGAGCGAGGTTCTCGCGGCGGGGGTGGATCCTGCGGATATTGAAGCGACGATCGTGACGCACCTGCACTTTGATCATGCTGGGGGATTGACGAGACGCTGCCGGGAGGGGGAAGAGGCGGACTGGGTGGCGACGAAGCCTGGTGCTGCGTCGGGGGATTGTGATCAGGTGAAGTTTACCTTCCCGAACGCGGAGCTGATTGTTCAGCGACGCGAGTGGGTGGATGCTCGGAATAATGATTCGGTGATGACGAAGACGTATTACCGGGATCATATTTTGCCGTTTGAAGATGACAAGATGCCGTTGGAGGATGGTCGTCCAAGGCTTCGGTTGATTGATTCTCCTCGCGCGTTTCCGCTCAATCGCAAGCCTTCGCGTGAGGATCTTCCTAAGGCGCCGATTCAGGAGCGGATGACTGAGGTGCTTCCTGGGATCCGGACATTTTTGGTGCCGGGGCATACCTGGGGTCAGCAGGCGGTGGTGTTTGAGGACACTTCGGGGCGGATGATTGTGTTTACTCCGGATGTGCTACCGACGCATTATCATCAGGGGCAGGCGTATTCGCTCGCGTACGATGTTGAGCCGTATACATCGATGGTGACGAAGAACTGGTTTTTGAAGGATGCTGCGGAGCTTGATTGGACGCTGCTTCTGGATCATGAGCCTGGGAATCCGCTGTTTACGGTCAAGAACACGGAATCTGGGTGGTATGAACTGGTTCCTGTGGATGCTTGAATCGGGTTTCACGGCTTGAACGATCTATACTCTGGTGAGTGATATGAGTACTGATACGACCCAACCTGTTTCTGATTCGACGACTGAGACTGAAGAGTCTTCAGCGGTTGTTGAGACCTCGGCATCCGAGGCCGAATCAACGAAGCCTGTGGCTGCTGTTGAGGCGGATCAGGATGGGAAGACGGGTGGGAAGAAGCCGAAGAAGATGAAGCGGTCGTTGTTTGAGCGTGTGGAGTCGTATATTGAGCGGCTTTCGACGAAGAGCAACTTCTGGAATCGCGTGTGCTCGATGATCTGGTTGCCTTATGCGTTCCGGTCGGGCATCACGATGACGCTTGATGAGAACACTTATCGCGCGACTCTGCCTTTCCGGAGATTCAACAAAAACTGGTACAGCGCAATGGCGGGAGCGGCGCTGCTGGGGAACTCGGAGATCGCGGGCGGGAACTATGTCTTCAATGTCTGCGGCGGGGACTACACGGTCGTGTGCAAGCATCTTGAGTACAAGTTCTTGCGTCCGTGTCATGGTCCGGCTGAGTATCGGATGACTCCATTGGATGACATCCATGCACTGGTGGCGACTGGGAAAGAGTTTAACATCGCGGTGCGGATGGACATTGTGCAGGTGCTTGTGCCTTTGAGCAAGAAGAAGATGGCGCAGGAGACAGAGAAGCCTGACGGCAAGACGACGAAACCCAAGCGGGTTGGTCGCTGCACGGCGACTTTCCATGTGACTCCCAAATCACAGCATAAAGCGAAGAAACTCCGCGGGACGAAGAAGGCATGAGCGAGGGCTCGCTGAACGCTCAAGAACCGACAACACAGAACCCAATCCTCTGGGGCGCGTATCTTGGATGCTCGTGGACTTGGTGCATCGGGATGTTCTTTCCGGTGCTGCTGCTGAGAGACTTTGGTTGGGCGGGGTTCATCGCGTTCGCGGTTCCCAATGTGCTCGGCGCTGCGGCGATGGGCTGGGTACTCAAATCACGCGAGCAATCGAAGAGCTTTGTCGATCGGCATCCGGTTGCGGTGTGGTGGTTTAGTACGGTCACAATCGGGTTCCATGTGTTCTGGATTGTGTGGGTCAGTTCATTTATTCGGGATGCGATCCCGATGTCTGATGAGTATCTGTTTGGCGCGGGGGCGATCGCGGTCGCGTTTGCGATCTCTTCTGGACGATTGATTCGGAGAGGGCTTGCTCCGCAGCTTGCAATGGTCTTGTGGATCGTGAGTGCGGCGGTGTTGGTGGCGCTGGTGGTGATGCCGGACGCGAAACCGGCGCTGGATGTGTTGATCGAGCAGCCGAGGACGGCTTCTGGGGTGGAGTGGTTTGTTCCCGTTTCGATCTTTGGCTTTTTGATGTGCCCGTATCTTGATGTGACTTTCCATCATGCACGGCAGAATCTGTCGACAAAATCAGCAGGACGGATCGGGTTTACGATCGGGTTCTGTGTGTTCTTCGCGCTGATGATCGTGCTGACGACTCGGTACGCGGGCGTGATCGCGGCGGGGATGCGTGGGGATGGTGGGACACTGGCGATCTCGACCCCTTGGCTGGCGGCGGCGGTGCTGGTGCATCTGTTCTGTCAGTGGATCTTTACGGTTCGTGTGCATCTGGATCGGATGCGGACGCTGACGAGTGATGCGATGTCTGCTCAGCGGGCGTTGTTTGGGGTGATCTTGGTTTCTGGGGTTGCGGGGTATTTGGTGCCTCGGATGGGTGAGTTTGCTGGACTGACGAGCGGGGAGATTGTGTATCGCTGCTTCCTGACTTTCTACGGGTTGGTGTTCCCGGCGTACATGCTGTATCGCGTTGTGCGGAAGCATTCTGTTGGCGATACAGGAAAGATCCCGCTGCAGCGGTGGATGATGTGGCTCGCGATCGGGGTCGCGGCTCCGATGTTCTGGATGGGGTTTATTGAGCGGCAGTCTGTTTGGCTTGGACCAGGATTTATCGTGGTCTTCTGCGGTGCGTTTGTGCTTAAGGGGACTGCTGATCGGGCGATTGATCAGGTTGGGGAAGCTGATCAGGGGTAAAGCCTTGATTGGCTGCGACGATTCGGGCGTTGCGTTTCATCATGTCGAGTTTGGCGCGTTTCATTGCGGAGCTTTGGAAGGCTGATCGTCGATCGTCCTCGGTCCAGTTGAGGACTTCGAGGAGGTCGAAGCGGTCTCTGGTGGAGTCATAGATTGGGTTGGCTGGTTGGGCGCCGGGTCTTGGGGAGTTGTGGGGGCAGACTTCTTGGCAGATGTCGCAGCCGTAGATCCAGTCTCCGATTTTGGGTTGGAGGTCTGGGTCGATTTGGGTTCGGTGTTCGATGGTGAGGTAGGAGATGCATTTGCGTGCATCGACGGAGTATGGGGTGATCGCGTCTGTGGGGCATGCATCGATGCAGCGGGTGCAGGTGCCGCAGTGGTCGGGTTCTGGGGTTGAGGGGGTTGCGCCGGAGAGGTCGAGGGTGGTGATGATTCCGCCGAGGAGGAAGTAGGAACCGATTTTGGGATGGATGGCGAGGGTGTGCTTTCCGATCCATCCGAGTCCGGCACGCATCGCGAGTTCGCGCTCGAGGACCGGAGCGGTGTCGACGAAGACTTTGAAGTGTGCTTGGGGGTGTTGTGTGCGGAGGGAGTCGGCGAGGGCCATGAGTCGTTTTTTCATGGCTTTGTGGTAGTCTTTTCCGCGTGCGTAGCGGGCGATTTTGCCTTGGCCTTTGTTGATTGGTGGATCGATGTTGTCGGCGCGGGAGCTGTAGCAGTCGGCAATCATCAGCGCGGACTTTGCTTCGTCGATGAGTTGGTCTGGATGGATGCGGAGGTCGGTGTGGTTGGCGAGCCAAGCCATTTCGCCTTGCTTGTTTGCGGCGATCCATTGGGTGAGCTGGGTCCCCCACTGCGATGGTTTGAGATCAGCGATCCCGGCGAGGGCGAATCCGGCGCTCTTGGCGCTCTGGATCAGCTGTGCTGGATCGGGGCTGGTCACTTGTGATCAGCTTGCGGCACAGGCGCACTCAGGTTTGTCGCATGCTTCGGCTTGGTCGAGCGGGAAGTCCTCGGACTGGATCCACTCGTAGAGCGTGTCGCAGGCGTGCTTGAGGAGCTGCGATGGGTTGCGGGCGTCTTCGTGGACCCAGAGTTTCGGGTAGGTGTAGACGGCCCAGCCTTCGAATCCCATGTCTTCGAGTGCGGCGACGACCTTGCGGTTCGGGACGACTCCCGCGCCGAGCTCGACTGGGTTGTGTTCTTCGTCAACATCGGAGAGGCGGACGATGTGGAGGTGGTCTTTGAGGAGCTTGACCCCTTCAACTGGGCATTCTCCGGCGAGGCGTGCGGTGTTGATGTCGTAGGAGACTCCGAGCCATTGGTTGGGGTGGTAGTTGATGAGTTCGAGGAGGTCGGATGCTTTGGCGAAGGAGCCGCCGTTCTCGAGGAGGACTCGTGTGTCGGTGTTGCGTGCTGTTTGGGACGCGAGTGCGAGTCGTTCTGCGACTCTGCGGATTCCCCAGGCGCGTGGTTCGGAGGCTGGGAGTTCGTAGCCGTAGACGCGGATGTATTTGGTTCCGGAGCGGTCTGCGAAGTCGACGAACTGCTTGGTGTCTTCGACGCCTTCTTCTGTGTTGCGGAGGATGTGTCCGACGACTGGAGGGAAGACTGGCTTGTCGAAGCGGACTCCTGTTGCGAGTCCGACTGGGGTGACTCCGGCTTGGTCGAAGAGGTCGTTGACAGCTTCGGGGGATTGCTGCATCGGATCGCAGAGCATCGCGGCTTGCGGTTCGAGAAAGGCACGCATTTCAAGGCCGAGGAATCCGAGATCGGATGCGGTGTTGATGGCTTGGTCGAGAGTCCATCCTGGGCAGACGGTTGTTGAGTAGGCGATCTTCATCGGTGCGTCCTTCATGATGCAGCTTGGTGGCTGCTGGTGCTCAGGAGTGTATCGTCGAAATCAGGGCTGATCGACTAAGAAACTTGGTTTGGGGGGACTATTCGGGGCTGGTTTCTGCGATCGGGAGGACGATGGAGAAGTCGGACCCCTTCCCGGGTTCGGAGTGGAGTTCGAGTGATCCGGAGTGGGCGTCAGCGATGCGGCGTGCGGTTGGCAGTCCGAGTCCGGTCCCTGCGGCGGTGGTGGTGAAATAGGGGTGGAAGATCTGCTCTTGGACCTTGGGATCGATCCCGGGTCCGGTGTCGATGACATGGATCGATGCGGTTGGGCCGTGGTCGGATGGGTCGGGGTTTATGGAGACGCGGAGGATGAGTTCGTTTGGGGGATCGGTGTCCTGCATCGCGTTGACGGCGTTGATCATCAGGTTGAGGATCGCTTGCTTGATGTGGTTGGGATCGATGCTGATGGTGATCGGGGACTCGGAGGGGATGATCCGGAGCTGGACCCCTTTGGACTGGGCTTGGACATGGAAGAAATCACTCAGCTGCTCGATGAGGTCATTGAGCTCGGTCGGGCGTTTGTCGAGACGGAGCTCCCCGGCGTACTCGAGGAAGTCTTCGAGGATCCCTTTGAGTCGGTCGGTCTCGTTGCGGAGCGCGGCGATGCGCCGGGTCATGCGTCCCTTGTCCTGCTCTTCGATGCTGAGGTCTTCGATGGCTTCGCCGAGGAGTTGGGCGTTGAGTCCGATGGTCGAGAGGGGGTTCTTGATCTCGTGGGCGAGACCTGAGGTCATTGATCCGATCTCGGCGAGGCGCTGAGCGGAGCGTGCTCTCTGCTGGGAGAGGCGGGCGCGTTTGGCGGCTCGCTTAACGGTCACGCGTGCGACGGCGGCGGCGGAGAGTGCGCCGATGATGACGCCGAGCATGAAGTAGAGGAGCGTGTTCATGCTGGAGACTCTGCTTTGATTGTTTGGGAGGCTGCGCTCTTCATGCACGAGCATAGAAGCGAATCACCAATCTGGTGGACGCTGCTGGATGATTGAGGGGATAGGAAGTGCAGAAACTTACCGGCGCGGGGTGCGGGAGTAGGTCCGCTTGGGGACGACGACTTCGGCTTCGTTTTCTGAATCAGACTCAACTGGAGCGTCTGCGCTGGATTCGCTGGATTCGACTGGGGTGACTTTGGTGGCGCGCCATCCTTTGTCTCCGTTCTCGGCGGAGTAGGTGACTGGTGATCCGTCGGCGAGGACTCTAAATCCCTCGCCTTGGATGACTGTGTAGTGGACGAAGATATCTTGTTCGTCTGGTCCGACGATGAATCCGAATCCCTTTCGGGGGTCAAACCACTTTACTGAGCCGCTGATGTCTACGAGTTGGTTGGATTCATTACCCATTGATGTCCCCGGGGTTTTTGGACCCGGTCTCCTAAAGAGCTGATACCTGCGAACCGCCCACAAGACTTGGGACGCAGGACCAACCTCCACAACGGCTTACGAGGGGCCGCTGGGCACCTACAGCATACCAAATATATAGGGCGCGTCAAATACCCCCAAACAAGTCCCGGACTTATTTGGGGGTAACTACTGGCTTTTATAGGATTTACGCGATCACCGCTTATTCAGCGGATGAGCTCTCGGTGCGGCGACGGCGACGGCGGCGGCGTGGCTTTTCATCGCCCTCACCTTCGGAATCGCCCTTGCCTTCGTCCGAGTCGCCGCGGGCGGCGCGTTCTTCCTTGGCTTTCTTTGCTTTCTCTTCCCAATCTGGGTCGGCTTGTTTGATCGAGAGCTTGATGCGTCCTTGGTCATCCACAAGCAGGACCTTGACCTTGACCTCGTCACCAACGGAGACGACATCAGCGACCGATTCGACATAGCCGTCGGCGAGTTCTGAGATGTGGCACATGCCGTCGGTTCCTGGTGCGATCTCGATGAAGGCACCGAAGTCTTTGGTCGAGACGACCTTTCCTTCGTAGATGGTTCCGGCTTTGACATCCTCGCAGAGTGCGGAGATTTCGGCTTCTGCTTTTTCGACATTCATCGCGTTGGACGAGGAGACGATGACTGAGCCGTCGTCATCGACATCGATGTTGACGGAGTACTTGTCTTGGAGAGCGCGGATGGTTTTGCCACCAGGTCCGATGAGCTTGCCGATCTTCTCTGGATCGATCTTGAGCTGGAGGAGACGCGGTGCGTACTTGGAGGTCTGCTCGCGTGGTGCTTCGATGACTTTTTCCATCTGCTCGATGATGTCGATGTAGCCTTCGCGAGCTTGTGCGAAGATGACTTCGATCTGGTCGAGGGTGAGGCCGCGAGCTTTGAGGTCGAGCTGGATGCCTGTGATGCCGTCGCGTGTACCTGAGACTTTGAAGTCCATGTCGCCGAAGAAGTCTTCTTCTCCGATGATGTCGGTGACGAGGACTTCGTTTTCGTCGTTCTCGTCAGCGAAGCGTCCGACGGTGATCCCTGCACAGGTGTTGGTGATTGGGACACCGGCGTCCATGAGTGCGAGGCAGCCGCCGGTGACGGATGCCATTGAGGATGAGCCGTTGGACTCGGTGATGTCCGAGACGAGGCGGATGGTGTACGCGAACTCTTCTGGTGATGGGAGGATTCCGAGGAGTGAACGCTCGGCAAGGGCGCCGTGTCCGACTTCGCGGCGTCCAGGTCCCATGATTCGGCCGGCTTCACCGACTGAGAACGGCGGGAAGTTGTAGTGGAGGTAGAACTTCTTGGAGTACTCTGGGAGGAGGCCGTCGACGATTTGCTCGTCGCGACCGGTTCCGAGGGTACAGGAGACGAGCGACTGGGTTTCACCGCGCTGGAAGAATGCTGAGCCGTGGGTTCTTGAGAACTGACCGACCTGCATTTCGAGCGGGCGGATCTCGGTGCGTCCACGGCCGTCGGCACGGATGCCCTTTTCGACGATGAGCTTGCGAGTGATTTTCTTCTCGAGCTTGCGGAACGCTTCCGAGGCTTGACGGTTGGCGGTCTTGGATGCTTCCCACTCAGCTGGGGTTCCAGCGTCGTTGATCGGGAACTGCTCCATCATGGATTTTTTGATTTCGGAGACCTTGTCGCCGCGTTCGTGCTTTGACTTGATCTGGCGGGCTTTGGTGAGGTCTTTCTCGGCGATCTTG
The DNA here is from genome assembly GCA_051252395.1 of Phycisphaerales bacterium. GTDB lineage: Bacteria > Planctomycetota > Phycisphaerae > Phycisphaerales > UBA1924 > UBA1924. The sequence continues at coordinate 1,198,495 of JBPOFX010000001.1, forward strand.
GTGACCTTGTCCATGATTTCATCTGGGATGAGGTTCATGTGATCGCCGAGGCGTGGCTCTACGCCGACCTTCTCAACGAGCTCTTCGATGAGTTCGAGGATTGGCTTGACGCCTTCTTCGTATCCGAACTTGATCGCGGCGTGGACATCTTCGTCTGGGACTTCAGCAGCGCCGACTTCGATCATGTTGACGCCGTCTTTGTGACCTGCGATGACGACATCCATATCGGAGAAGTCGAGCTGGGAGACGGTTGGGTTGAGGACGAACTGAGCGCCGTCATCGGTGAAGATGCGTGCGACGCGGACGGTTGCGAGTGGTCCTTGGAATGGACAGTCGGAGATCGAGAGTGCTGCTGCGGCGCCGGTTCCTGCGAGGACATCGGCGTCGTTCTCTCCGTCGTGGCTCATGACCCAGCACTGCATCTGGACTTCTTCGATGAATCCGTCTGGGAAGAGCGGGCGGATCGGGCGGTCGATCATGCGCATCGTGAGGACTTCTTTTTCGTTTGGTGCGCCTTCACGCTTGCGGAATCCGCCTGGGAACTTGCCACCTGCGGAGAGCTTTTCGCGGTAGTCGACTTGCATCGGGAAGAAGTCGAGACCTGGACGCGGTGTTGCACGCATACAGGTACACATGACGGTGGTTTCGCCGTGTGAGATGAGGAGTGCGGAGGTCGCGAGCTTTGCGATCTTCCCGGTTTCGATACGCATCATGCGGCCGCCGATTTCTTTTTCGACGGCGATTACTTTTTGGTCTGCCATTACTGATACCCCTTTGTGGGTGTACTTTGGGTGCGAGGTGCCCAGGGTGTGTATGAACCGATCTCGCGCACGGCGCCTTGATCGGTTCGCGTCATCTGTGAACCCTGTCCTCGCTACTCAAGAGGCAGAAGGCGGAGAGCATTCTTGTGGGATGCTGATCGCCTGCTGCCGCTGTCTGAACAGGGTTCGTTGTCTAACAAAAAACCCGCGTGTTGTTTCCAACACACGGGTCGAAGATTTTACTTACGGAGTCCGAGACGCTTGATCGTGTCAAGGTATGAGTCGCGGTTCGTTCGAGCGAGGTAGCGGAGCAAGCGGTTGCGCTTAGCGACCATCATGACGAGGCCGCGGCGGTTGTGCATGTCCTGCTTGTTGTCGCGGAGATGGGTCGCGACCTGCTTGATGCGTGCGGTCAGGAGGGCGACTTGGACTTCTGGTGATCCTGTGTCGCCTTCGGTGCGTCCGAAGTCTTTGACGATTTGTGATGTTTCTTCAGTGGTCAATGGCATGGTTTTCATGTCCTTCCGTCGCGAGCCTTGGTGGTCTGTAGTGGATCACCAATGGTCGCCAAACCTTGTTGTGGACCGCTCGGTGCGGTGCTGGGGAATGATAGACCTCTAGGCTGGGATATCCAAACTCTGGGACGAAATGGATGGATTTGAAGAGTCGCAAATCATTGTTTTTGACTCTGAAACCGCGATTTTGAACTTTTTTGGTTTGAACCAAAATCCAGGAGGGCTCGGCTGGAGACACTGTGTGTAACGATGAGCCATGATCCGCTTGCCATCTTGACTGAGTACCTCGTGCTGGATGCTCAGAATGGGAGTCGCGAATCGATGTCGAGACTCGTTGAGCTGTGGACGCCGAGGATGTATCGGAGGGCGTATCGGCTCACAGGGGATCGCGAGGGGTCTCGCGAGGTTCTGCAGGAATCTTGGATTGCGGCGGCGAAGGGGCTTCGGTTGGTTCGGGACCCTTCACGATTTGGCGGATGGGTGTATCGGATTGTTCAGAACAAGGCCGCGGACTGGATTCGGCAGCAGTCGAGGGATCGGTCGTTGGATCGATCGCTTAGGGAACGGGGCACCTCGGAGTCCGCTGAGGAACCTCGTGAGGATCACTCGCACGCGATCCGGATCGCGATCGGGCATCTTGATCCGAAGCTCCGGGAGGTCGTGTATCTGTTTTATATGGATCAGTGCACAGTCGCGCAGATCGCATCGGTTCTCAGAATTCCTATTGGCACCGTCAAGACGAGACTCTCGGCGGCGCGTTTGCAACTCAAATCACAGCTTGAAAGGAGCACACAATGAACATGCTTGATGAAGAAATCCGCAAGGCGCTGAGTGCGGAGGATGCGCAAAAGATCGGGGGTCCGGATGACGGATTGCGTGTTGATCAGTTGGTGCTTGCGACCTTCCGGAGTCGGAACTGGTTGATGACGATCCCGATCGTGATTGTCTCACTGGTCGTCATGGGACTCTCGATCTGGTGCTTGGTCCGGTTCTTTGACGCGACGGAAGTCCAAGCGATGATCGGATGGGCGATGGGTGTGATCACAGGGACCTTTATGATCGGGTTCATGAAAGTCTGGTTCTGGCTGGAAATGCAGCGGATTGCGATCACGCGAGAAGTGAAGAAAGTCGAACTGTTGTCAGCACGATTGCTTCAGGAATTGGCAGTCAAGTCATCCGATTGAGACGCTGTATCGACTATGATCGGATATGAGCAATCCACAACTCTCCAAGCGTGCGTCGACTCTGAAACCATCCATTACTGTTGCGTTGAATAATCGTGCAAAGGCGATGAAGGCGGCTGGCGTGGATGTGCTTGGGTTCGCGGCGGGGGAACCTGACTTTGATACTCCTCAGCCGATTAAGGATGCGGCGATCAAAGCGATCAATGATGGGCAGACGAAGTACATGCCGACGCTTGGGGATATGGCGACTCGCAAATGCATCGCGGAGAAGCTTGTTCGTGAGAATGGGATTCAGGGATTGACGGGCGAGCATGTCGGGATCGGGACTGGTGGGAAGTTCTCGTTGTACACGGCGATTCAGGCGCTGATTGATCCGCCTGCTCCAGGTGAAGATCCTTGGGAGATGCTGCTTCCTACGCCGGCTTGGGTTTCGTATCGCCCGATCTGTGAGTTGTCGGGCGGGGTGGTTCGGGAGATCCCGGCTGGGCCTGAAGCAGATTTTTGTATCACGGCCAAGCAACTGCAGGATGCGATTACGCCGAGGGCGCGGGTGTTGATTTTGAACTCGCCTTCGAATCCCTGCGGGACGATGTACAGCGAAGCACAGATCCGTGAGCTGGGAAAAGTGATCCATGAGGCGCGGGAGATTGCGCCGAATCTTGTGGTGCTGACGGATGAGATTTATGAGAAGATCGTCTACGGCGAACACCCCCACTTCTCGATCGGATCGATCCCTGAGATCGCGGATCGCGTGGTGACTTTGAACGGCATGTCCAAGGCGTACGCGATGACTGGGTGGCGGATCGGGTATGCGGCGATGCCTGGGGAGTTTGGCAAGAAGCTGATCAAAGCGATGGGCACGCTGCAGGGGCAGATGACGACGAACATCACGAGCTTTAACTATCCTGCGATCCGTGAGGCGCTGACGAATCCATCCGTTGCGGACACGGTCGAAGAGATGCGGCTCGCGTTTGCATCTCGCGCCAAGCTCATCCAGTCTCGGCTCGCGGAGATTCCTGGGATCAGTTGCCCGACCCCGACCGGCGCGTTCTATGTGTTCCCGGATGTGTCATCGCTGTTTGGCAAGACGACTCCGAAGGGCGTGAAGATCACCGATGCGCCGAGCTTGTCTGAGGCGATGCTTGACGAGGCGCACATCGCGTTTGTTCCCGGCAATGACTTCGGCGGCTGCGGCGGGAACCATGTGCGGATCTCGTTTGCGTGCAGCGATGAACAGATCAATGCGGGAATGGATCGGTTTGCGAAGTTTGTTGAAGGACTCAATTAATCTGTTGCGATCAAGGAATTGAAACTGATTGAGCTGCCGATGCGTATTTCCTTTTAAGGACAATGCGCGGATGGGACAAAATAATACCAATCCTGATCAAGCAAAAGAAACGCAAGACAATCCCTCTCAAGAGACTGGTTCCAAAGGACTTGCCCATCGCTTCCTGTACATTTGGATTGTAATTGTCGCGCTCAATGTTGTTGGCAGTGGCGTGTTGCTGTACCTACAAACCACTGTAGATTCAGGGCTCATGCGACGCCTTGACTACCGTCTCCAGAGGTCGAAATCAATGAACCTACCTGCTTGGCCGAGCACTTGGCCGGCACCAAAGCACTGGGCATCTTTTGATGGTCCTCTCCCGTTTGTAAGCTCTGTGTATGCGGTTTCGTGGGATGAGGATGGCACCAAGTACTATTTGGATGCGGTTGTTACACACATGCCTGCGCCGGTATGCTTCAAGAGGAGGATACGAGTTATCGACAGTAGAAACACATCTGGTTCAACCAAATGGGCCACTCAGTATCTGATTGATCCGGCTGGTTTGTTATTTAACTCATTGCTTGGTACTTCGACGGTTTGGGTGCTCTTCTGCGGACTACCTGCTGTCGCTGAGCACTCTCATGAGCGTGAGTTGCAGCGACAGCGTGAGCGAGAGTTGATGTGTTTGCATTGTCAGTATGACATACAAGATCTTCCGATTTGCCCTGAGTGTGGGAATCCTTCGCATCGTGTATAGCGTTCAATCTTCAAAACAAAGACCGGCCCTTTTGGGGCCGGTCATGTGAGATCTGATCGATTGCATTGTTACCGTCTTCGGCGGGTGATGAGTGCGAGTCCTAGCAGGGGGAGTGATGCAGGGGCGGGGACTTGGATGTAGCGGAGGTCGTCGAGGAAGACGCCGTGGGCGGATCCGGTTTGTTCGATGAGGATGTAGTCGATGCTCGCGGCTTCGACTCCGACGGTGCCTCCTGCTCCTCCGAAGGAACTGGTCAGGGAGTTCTGATCGACGAGTCCGTTTTCGTGGGAGTAGGCGCGGATTGCGAGGGTATCGACATCTCCTCCGCCGTCGACGCCGTGGATGGATGCGAAGACGACCGGGGTGAGGAAGTCGACGCGGAGTGGGTAGTTTGTGAGACCTCCTTGGGTTGGGTCTCCCATGTTGAGGCTCGCGGCGCCGGGGGTGAAGCCGTAGTCGGTTCCCATCCAATAGATGGGGTTGTCTGTTGGGGAGCTGAAATACACTCCGAGGCTTGCGAAGTGGGCGTCGAAGGAATCGTCAAGGACGATGATTCCCTCGGCGGGATCACGATGGTCCGCTCCGAAATCGATTTCTTGGAATACGAATCCAGCACCTGCAGACGCAACGAGCGTCATCAGTGTGGATACAACGATAGCTTTCTCTTTCAATCTCATAATAATTGCTCTCTTTCTACTGAATGTGTGTAGATTCAGTATTTCCGTATTCGCAGGACTCTTGTTCTAGGTTCCGTATCCAGAATACTGGAGCTGGAAATCAGCGTTTCACGAGCATTCTTTGTGAATTTTCTCGCGGAATGGGTCGATATATGGACTATGGAAACCCAGAACACCAACACGGTCTCAGCATCTGTTCCTGCATTGAAACTCGTCGGAGAGATTGAGTTTCAGTGTTGTCCGGAGTGCTGCGGAGAGGGCTCGATCGCGTGTCCGGCGACTGTTGCGGTGCGGACGATGGGGCTCAATGCGGTTCCTGCGTTGCAGCCTTCGACGGGGCATCCGATCCCGTGTCCGACCTGTCAGGGGAAGAAGCAGGTTGCGAACTTTGGGTGAGCAGTGAATCGAATGTTTAGCTGAGCACCATCACCACTTCATCGATCTCTTCTCCACGAGCGTTTGCGAATCCGCGTTCCTCGGCTTGGAGGATGAATCCGCATCTTTCCATTGTGCGGATGGAGGCGGCGTTGTCTTTCGCGGCTCGGCCGTGGAGGGGGCGGGTGGTTTCGATGTCGATGAACTGGCGGAGCGCTTGGGTCCCGATGCCTTTGTTCCACTGGTGGTGATTGATCCAGTAGGTAATCTCCCGATCACCCATCATGTCGAAACTGATGATGTGTCCGACGAGTTGTCCATCGAGTTCGATGCTGCGTTTGAGGATCGTGTCGCTCTGCATGAGCTTGTCCCAGTGGGCATCGAACTTGTCGCGATCGCTTGGGTCTTCGTGGACGAAGGCGGCCATGTGCTGCGCGGGTTTGTGCTGGAGATGCTCGTAGAAGATCGGGAGATCAGCGGGATCGACTTGTCGGAGCGTGATGTTCATGTGCGTTATGGTCTTGCTGGTGCGCGGACTGGGGATGGGGCGTCGATCTCGATGAGGTCTTGACGCAGATCCCAGAGGAGTGTTCGTGCGGAGACAGGAGTTGGTTCGGTGGAGTCTCGGAGCGTGACGAGGCGGTTGTCGTCGGCGTACGCGAAGAGGGTTTCGTTCTGAGCGTTGTAGATCGCGTGGTCGGAGAGGAGCGTGCGGTTGAGGTCGGTGAATCGGACTCTGCCGCTCGCGTTGGCGCTGTGCATGGTGATCGGCGCAGCGGCGGATCCGCTCGATGACTGAGGGGTGAACTCAGCGGTGAGTTGCTCGCATCCGAGCTGGGAGACTCTGCCTGTCGTCAGCGACTTGTGACGGATGTTGACTTCGCTCACGACTTGCGCGAATCCGTTGGCGCGATCGAGGGTCATGGACCCGAGCCAGGTCATTCGGGTGAGTCCGGGACCTGAGGTGTTGGGCATGACGGTTGCGGATTCAGGGGATTGACCACCCGGTTGATCTGGTGAGCGGTCCATCAGGATCATCATCCCTGATGCAGGGACATTGAGTGTCTGGGCGCGGTTGTCGGCGATGAGTTGTGGGCCTTGGAGGAACATGACCCCCACTGCGACCTCTGGGTTTGCGGGATCGAATGATCGTGACTCGACGCTTGCTGGGATATCGTCGGCGCCGGGGACCGCTCGGCCGTAGGCGCGGGCTTGGAAGAGTTCGCGTTGGGGTTCGTTGTCTTGGACGATCTTGGTTGGTTGATTGAGTGCATCCGTTCCAGGCGCAGGGGTGAGGTCGATCTCGAGACGATCAGCTTTCACAGTGTCGATCGTGTACGCATCGGGGGTAGAGACGGCGACAACATCTCCTTCGCATTTGATGGATCCGAGCGCGTCGTCGAATCGCATAGAGTCGCTCCAGCGGACATTGAGGTGTCCTCCGGTCGGTGTTCCCTCGGCGACGATGTCGTGGTCGAAGGTTCCCGCTCCGTTGACGCGGATCGATCGGGAGCGGGTGTTGATGCGGATGTCTGGGCCTTGGATCGTTGATCCGGCTTGTCCAGCGGTCGCGAGGGAGTTTGGGGCGCCGATGATGTGGATGGTGTTGTTGGGGTTGTCGAGATCGAGCTGATTGCCGTTGGCGCGGGTTTCGTTTTGACCAAGGAACTCTGCGTTGCCTGTTGCGTGCGCTGTGCGGACCTCGGTTTGTCCATCGAATGATTGCGTGAGGATCGCGTTGAGCTCATCGCTTGTGATGCGTCCGTCAGGGGAGATGATCAGGACTTCTCCTTGTGCGTCGAGCGTGGTTGGGTTGACGCTGGAGTGGTCGTAACTTGGTGAGAATCCGACGGTCATGGCTTGGGCGCTGAGTGATCCGGAGTCGGAGTTGAGGGTGCCTTGGTTGAAGGCGATGGTGCGGAGCGCGGATTCGATTGGTCCGGTGGATTCAAACTCTGCATCGAGCGTCATCGCGCGGAGGACGGCGTCGTCGCGCGTGCCGACGACTTGGCCTTGGAAGTTGGCGGATTGAAGGCGTCCGGTGAGTTCGTTCGTTTCGGATTTGACGAGCGTGAACTCCGCTGCTTGTGACCAATCGATTTGTGCTGGCGGTTGATCGGGTTGCGGCTGGGATTCGAGTCTTCCTGAGGATGGGATGGAGATGAGTCCATCGACCAGATCCGCGTTGATTGATTCGGCACTCAGCGTCCCGGCGTCTTGGGCGTTGAGGGTGACCAGTGCGGCGTCTGAGCCGAGGAGGTCGAGGGTCGCGGTGGTGGCGCCGTAGCTCAGTTGAGTCGCTGATCCGGTCAGTGCTTTGTCGGCGGATGCGAACCGCACGCGCTCATCGGAGTTGAATCGCAGCGCGAGTTCTTCGCTTGCGAGCGCGGTGGTTGATGGATCTTCGATCGGCTTGACAATCAATGGACCGGACCAGGTGACCAAGACTTCGCCTTCTTGAGCGGTTGCTTTGGGTTTGGTAATGGTGTTGGCGTTGGCGTTGGTTGTTGGCTTTGGTGCCGAGTTTGGTTGTGATGTAGGTGCTGGATCGGTTGATTCTGGATTGGCTTTTGCTGTATGAGCCGTTTGCTCTTGTGGTTCCGGAGCGGTCGTGGTGTCTTGGGTTTTGAACTTGAGTTGTTTGATCGCGTCTGGGGAGAGGGAGCCGTCGATGAGGTTGGCCCACACATCGAGGGTCTCGGCGTTGAGGGTTCCCGATCCGATCAGGTTGACCAGGACTTGGTCTTGGAACTCGATGTGATACGGGGTTTGCTTTGGAGGCGAGGTTGGCTTTGGAGTCTGCTTTGGGCTGGATTGGGTTGGACTGGTTTGTGGTGCGGCTGAATCCTGAGACACTGTCCGGATCGAGTGTGATGGACGCGTGCGTGCTTTGGTGACTGCGTCTTGTTGGGGAGTCTTTGTTTGCGCATCTGGACGGAGGATGAGCTGTTCGCCTCTCCGGATGTCGATGAGTTCGACGCGTCCTTTGACCTCGTTGAGCATGACGGTGAGGTTGTGTCCGATGAAGTTGAGCGCTGGCGCGTCGATCACGAAACGGCCTTGCGAGGTGAGACGCTGGTAGCGACGCTCGAACTCGACGGGCTTGTCGAAGCGAGCAGTGAAGGATGGGGTCTCGTCAGCGTCGGGCGTGATTCCCATCGCGGCAGACATGGGATCTGCGGGATCAGATATCCCATCAACTGGCGCGTCGTAGGCGTTGATGGTGACATCGCCTTCGAGGGTTCCTGAATCCGGCGCTTGGTTGGGGTCGGGCATCATGACGAGCCCGTCGTTGGCGGTGATGTGGACTCGTCGTCCGTCGCGGAGGAAGATCCACGCGTCTGGATTGACGAGTCTTCGTTGTCCGCCTCCGATGGGTTCGAACTGGTCGGCTTCGAGGGTGCCTGCGATGCGGGTCGGATCGTCGCGATCGACGATGGTGACGAACATGGACGCGCCCTGTTCGAGGTCCTCAAGGTTGGGGATCTCTGAAGGATCGGTCGGGAAGAGGTTGTCGGCGGAACTCTGCGGAGTCGAGCTGGAGCTCATCGAGCTCCAGATGATCGCTATGAAGACGATCGCCATGAGTGTTGCGAGGGTGAGTCCGATCTTTCGTGGGGAGGGTCCGCTGGGTCCGGGCATGTTTGAATTGTAGTGCCGAGCGAGGCGGCGGGGTGCTAGGCTTGGTGTATGACGACCAAGATGAGCGAAAGACACCACTGGGATCGCGAGAACGGGACGATTTGTGACGAATCGGGGGGGGTTGTTGCGCGGATCGCTGCTCGTGATGTTCAGTCGCTTGCTGCGGATTGGGACGGAGTGGATTCGGGATCGGTGGTGATTGCTCGCTGTGGATCGCATGCTGGGATCGATCCTGAGCCTTCGGCGGACTTGCTGGCGCGTTGGTCGAGTGATTCTTGGGAGCCGTTTAATGAAGCGGTGGTCAAGGCGGCTGGGGTCGCGCGTGAGCATGGGACGGAACTGGTCGTGCTTCCGGGTGCTGGGGGACGATTGAGCGACGCGGTGTGCACGGTTTCGTGGTCGGTCTCGCACTCGGATGTTGGGATTCTCCTGGATCCGGTTGGGTGGTTAACGCCTTCGATGATGCGGGATTTGAACGATCATCTGATCCGCTTTGCGAGCGTGTGTCAGGAGATCCCGAATATCTGGGGCGTGGTGCTCCGGTCCATCCAGATGGATGAGTCTGGGGCGCTGGTTCATGCGCCAATCGGGGAGGGGTTGATCAGCAGGGATCTGCTGGAGCGGACGATCGGGACGATCCCGGCTCAACGGCGGATCGAAGTCGTGGAATCAGGCTGCTGAACGCGCATCGGGGATCGTCTATACTGTGGGCATGAGCAGCCAAACGATCGATCATCCGACCTTCGCGCTAGTCAAAGCGGCGTTCCCCAACACGACCTTCCAAGCGACCCAGTTCCGGGATCAGCCGACGCTGATTGTTGAAGCGGGTGATCTCCACAAGGTGATGACTTTCCTGAAGAACGATGAACGCTGTGCGTACGACTTCTGCTCGGATGTCACTGGGGTGGATTACCTCGACTATCCAGCGAAGACCAACGGGCGGTTTGGGGTCATCTACAACCTCTGCTCGTACTCACGGACCGACCGGTTCTTTGTCAAGGTGTTCTTGAATCCTTCGGTGTCGACCGATGGGATCGAGAATGATCCGTCGCTGGTTGTGGATTCGGTCTGCGATCTTTGGCCCGGCGTGGAATGGACCGAACGCGAAGTGTTCGACATGTACGGCATCCGCTTTACGAACCATCCTGACCTGCGTCGCATCCTCCTCTGGGAAGAGTTCCCGGCGCATCCGCTCCGCAAGGATTATCCGTTGCGTGGACGCGGTGAGCGTGAGGACTACCGGATCGTGGACCGGACGAGTTCGTAAACGGCTAAACCGAATACGACCCTTTGGATTTGAGAATGTGCGCGATCGCGTCGCGGGCGGCGCCTTTGCCTCCTCGGCGGGTGGTTGTGTAGACGGCGGCTTTGATGACTTCGGGCTCGGCGTCTTGCACGGCCATCGGGTATCCGATGCGGTTCATCGCGGGGAGGTCGGGCCAATCGTCGGCGAGGTACGCGATGTTGGCTGGATCGACCTTGGTTCTTTCGAGGATGTCATCGAGGGCTTCGGATTTATTCCTTGAGCCTTGGATGATGAGTTCTGGGTCGACTTTGAGCGAGGTGAGTCGGTGCTTGAGCGCTTCTCCGGAGCGACCAGTGATGATCGCGATTTTGTATCCGGCGTTGATCCAGAGTCGGAAACCATATCCGTCGCGGACATTGAAGGATTTGGTTTCGGAGCCATCATCGTTGAGGTTGATGGATCCGTCGGTGAGGACGCCGTCGACATCGAAGATGATGAGTTCGATGGTGCTCGGGTCGATGGTTTTGCGTTTGCTCATGAGGACTCCCGGACGAGTTTCATCGCGATGAGGTCTTGGACATCGAGGAGTCCTAACGGCTTGCCTTGGTCGTCGATGATGGGTATTTCGTCGGCGCGGTACTCGCGGAACATCGCGACGGCGTCGGTCGCTTTGGCATCGCTCGTCAAGCTGCGCGGGTTGCGGGACATGATGTCTCCGATAGGTTTTTGAAGATCAGCGGGGTTGCTCAGGACAAGTCTTCGGAGGTCCGAGTCGGTGAAGATGCCTGTGAGCTTCCCGGAGTTGTCGGTGATCAGCAGCGCGCCGGGACGGCGGACAACTTTCGCAGCTTCGGTAAGTGCGTCGCTGACAGTATCGGATTCGTTTGCGATCGGGAGGTTGTCTCCGGCTTTGAATCGCACGAGTTCCATCGCGGGTCGCAGGAGTGATCCGAGCTGACCTCCTGGGTGTCTTGCGTGGAAGTCTTCGTGGGTGAATGATCGGCGACGCGCGACGGCGAGGGAGAGGGCGTCTCCGATCGCGAGTGCGGCGGTGGTCGAGCTTGTGGGCGCGAGGTATTCGCCGTCTCCGGCTTCCCCCACCACTCCGACGCTGAGGACGACTGTTGCGAGTCGTGCGAGTGCGGATTCTGGAGATCCATCGACGACTCCACGCGTGATCGCGATGATCGGGAGGTTGTCTTGACGCAAGATCGCGGCGAGGTTGACGACTTCTTCCGTCTCTCCGGAATGGCTGAGGCAGATCACGACATCTTTGGATTGGAAGCGACCGAGATCGCCGTGGGCGGCTTCGGTCGGGTGGACTGGGTGCGAAGGGATTCCGAGCGATGCGAGGGTCGCGGAGATTTTGGATCCGATGTAGCCGCTCTTTCCGAGTCCTGAGACGACGACGGTACCCCCGGCTTCGGCGCATTGCTGGAGCAGGTCCACGGCTTGAGTGAACTGCTCGTCCACGCGGGCGGCGATGCGGTTGATCGCGTCGGCTTCGTGGGTCAGGGCGCGGGACATGAACTCGCGTTCTTGGTGAGCGGAGTCGGTCTGTGATTGGTTGGTTGAATGTGCCGGGGAATGATCGGTTTGGGGGCTCATACACAAGGGTAGGCGGGTTGGATCCCGACAAGACCCGATGGAACCCGCTACACTAGGTCTATGAGCGATTTCTACCGTGTACAGCTGGATGCATTTGAAGGGCCGATGGACCTTTTGCTGTATCTGATCCGCAAGCATGAGGTGGATCTGCACGACATCCCGCTGTCGCTGATTACGGATCAGTATCTTGGTTTTTTGGACCAGTTGGACTCGATTGATATTGATCTCGCGGGGGAGTTTCTGGTCACGGCGGCAACGCTGATGGAACTCAAGTCGCGGATGCTCGCGGCGTCGCTTGAGCAGAAGGACGACGACGGCGAAGAGAAGCCGATGGATGCGGAGAACGATCCGCGTGCGGAACTCGTCGCGCAGCTGCTCGCGTACAAGAAGTATCGTGACGCGGCGACGGCACTGGATGATCGAAGACAGGAATGGGAACGACGCGCCCCGGTCCACAGCGCAGCGATTGATGATGAATCGGTCCGTGCCGCGATGGATGAGATGGGTGAGCTGGAGATCGAGGATTTGGATCTAACGGATCTGGTCAACGCGTTTCGCGTGATTGTCGAGAGCGTGAACTTCGATCGTCTCGGCGAGCACGAGGTGATGAGCGATGACACCCCGATCGAGGTGTACGCGACAGAGATCGTGGATTCGCTGAATGCGAAGATCGAGAGCAAGGCGCGGACGACGCTGCGGGATCTGGTCACGGATAAACCAAAGCGGCAGATGGTTGGGGTGTTCCTCGCGCTGCTTGTGCTGGTCCGGGATCAGCGGGTGCTGATCGAGATGAACGAGGATGAGGTTGTGGTGGGATTGAATCCGGCGTACGACCCATCGAGTGAGCCTGGCTCGGCGGACAGCGAGGACCAGCCGATCGCGGACTTTGTTTGATCGACGGCTTGTTTCGATTTGAAGAAAATATTGAGTGTGGAGTTGGTGGAGCGATTCCTGCGCTGGGGCGCAGAGAATTGTAGGTCCGTGCGCATTACACGCTCATCAATCTCAGTGATGTCCCCCGATACCAAGCAAGCACCACCGGTACGGAAAGGATTCTGGGCCGGCGACAAAGCTGCATTGTTGATGAGTACGGAGACTCACCATGGCTGATCTGTTTTCAATTGCACGGTCCAACCGTTTCCAGTCCCAATCCCAACGCACGCAGCTCATGCAAGCGCCCCCAGCAGCGTTGACGCGAGAGCAGGTGGTCGATGAGATCATCAGCGTGAATCCCTCGGCGACTGCTGACTTCCTTTCCCAGTTCGATGACACGCTCCTGAGCAAATACCTCGATCATCTCCGCTTTACTGAGCGTCCACGATGCGGGAAGTCTGCTTGGGATCGTCCTGGAGATGCGCCGGCGATTATGGTTCGTCGTCGCGTGGTCTGAGTTCTGCTCTCTGTACAGAGACCTTGTCTATATATAAGTCTCAATATACATACCTCTATCTGAGTACCGGCGGGCCTGTGGTGGGGCCCGCCGGGCTTTTTTTTTGATGGATTCGCAGATCTAGGTGTGTGCATTGGAGTGTTGCTTCAAGTCTTGAGATCGACTCGTCCGATAAAGGGAGTTATCAGACACAGGACGATCGTCCAACTGATGACAGCTGGATCCACGGAGGGATCCACGACACTCGACGGTTCGACAGGGCGGAGCCCATCGGCCAACACGACCACATGCATCTCCTGCAACGCAGGGAAGTGAACGGAGTTGACTCCATGCTCAAGACAATCGCCCCTCGACCTCTCGTACTCGTCGCGCTCTCTGGAACGATGATGACCCTCCCTGCGTGCGCCAAGCGTGTTGGGTTCTGGGATCGGACCAAGCAGCACCATTCGGAACAACAGCTCCACGCACAGGAGCAGACCCAGACTCAGCAGGCACGCAACACCCGCTCGAGCACCTACTACACTCCTGAGCATGTTGAGTCGGGATCGTCTGTTCAGAATGTTGCTCAGTCGACTGGGAACGAGAATGAAGTCCAGTCTGCTCCGCCTTTGAAGTCAGGCAGCTTTGCGAGCAATACAGGTTTCCAGTCTGGTGGATCGGCATCGATCACCACCAGTCCGACTCCTGAGACGATGGTGACTGATGAACCGATCACCAGCGCGGCTCCTGAGCCGTATGCTCCGATCCCGACTCCCGCGGCTGGATCGGTCGCTGGCGGGGACCTTTCCGCGTGGATCTACTCCAACGCGATGGGGATTGAGCTTCCTACAGAATCTGCATCCCCTGCGACTCGCGCGACGGTGAATATCCGCAAGATTACAGACGCATATGCAGGATCGGACTTTGATCCGATCGTTTCCCCAGACGGCGGGAACCTGATTTACGCGTCAACACAGCACCGCCCTACTGCTGACATCTACACGAAGTCGATCCGCGGCGCCGTCGTGACTCGTCTGACGGATGATCCTGCACAGGATGTGATGCCTTCGATCAGTCCCGATGGTTCGACGATCGCGTTTGCGAGTGATCGCAACGGATCGTGGGACATCTTCTTGATGCCTGCTGAAGGCGGGAACAAGATCCAGATTACCAATGAGTCCGCTCATGACCTCCACCCATCGTGGTCACCTGATGGCACGAAGCTCGTGTTCTCGCGTCTTGGTCAGCAGACCGGCCGCTGGGAGATGTGGGTGACTGATGTCGCTTCGGATCACGGTGCACAGTTTATTGGGTTCGGATTGTTCCCAGAATGGTGTCCGATTGCAGGCACTGGTGTTGACGGAGCGGACAAGATCCTCTTCCAACGCTCACGCGAACGCGGCGATCGTGCGTTTAGCGTCTGGACGATCGATTTCACGCAGAATCCTGGGACTGCTGGACGCGAGACTGAGATCGCTTCTGGAGCGGATCAGGCGCTGATCAATCCGACCTGGTCACCTGATGGTCAGTTTGTGTGTTTCGCGGCTGTGCCTTACTCACAGGCATGGGTGAACTCCACGACCGCTCGTCCGGATATGTCCACAATCTGGATGGTTTCGATCAACGGCACCAACAAGGTCAAACTGACGGATGGGACTTCGGTCGATCTGATGCCTGCTTGGGGACGCAACAACAACATTTTCTTTGTCTCGAATATGGATGGCCAAGACCACCTTTGGTCGATGGAACTCTCACCGGCTGTTCGTGCAGCGAGTTTGAGAAATCCGGAGTTTGAAGACACCTTCGCGAATGTCCCGACTGACAACCCAACAGTCGGCGAATAAACAGAATCCACCCACCCGGCGGATGCGTTGAAAGACGCATTTACGCCGTTTCACGCGGTTGCCAACTACTGGCGCCGCATCAGGTTACGAGCGAGCATGGAGGCTCGTTTGAGATACGGCAAGGACGCCATGACAAGTGCACAGACCATGCTTGCAGTCGCGCTCTCGTGTGTCCTGTTTGGACTCGCGGGGTGCAAAACCACTGATCCTCGTGATCGGCTCAATGTTCCCGGTGTAATCGTTGCTCCATATGACACGACACACGGGGAGGTGCTTTGGGCCGTGATCCCTCCGATGAACGAATCGGGTGTCTCGAGCGTCCGCGAGGACGAGATCGGGGACGCGATCGTCGCGGCGGTGCAGGGGATCCGAGGCGTGCGGTGTCTGCCGATCAATCGGACTCTTGCTGTAATGCGGGATTCGGGGATCCACCAGATCACCTCGACCAACGAAGCGATCGCTCTCGCGAATGCGATGGGGGTCGATGGGATCATCGCGGGATCGATCACGGCGTATGACCCGTACGATCCACCAACGCTCGGGCTCGCGCTCGCGTTGTACTCCAAACCAGGCGCGATGAAACAGGGTCCCAAGACGGATCTTGATCATCGAGCACTCACGATGGCGTACACAGACTACGGCACCTTCGACGGGTCTCGCTTTGCGGGAGATCCGATCAACTCGGTTTCTCAGCATCTTGATGCGAGGGATCACGGGGTGCTGATGGATCTAAAGCGATACGCCGAGGGGCGATCGGATCCCAATAGTGCGCTCCGATGGCGGATATATGCGGCAAGCATGGATTTGTACACACAGTTCGTTGCCCACCATACGGTGGGGAGACTAATTGACGAGGAATGGCTGCGATACGCCAGGACTCGATAGTCCTCCTCTCCCTCGGTGAGCGTGCTCGAATGATCGGGCAGATCGAGGGATTGAGAAATGAATCAATCAGACCAACCGAAGCCTGGGAAAGAATCGCAGGATCGCTCGCGCCATGGCGTGGGTCCGCATAACCAGGGTTCTGGACCGAGCGATGAGCAGAGCAAGTCTGGTGACAGCGCGGAGATGGTGTGTGTGACGCTTCAGCGTCCTCCCCACTTCTGGCGATTTGCCTGTGCGGCTGGGGATTCTCGCGATCTGCTTGAGATGCTCGCGGATCTTGCGGATGCTGAGGATTCACCGTTGACTTGGGATGATGCGGAGTTGATCGCTTCGCAAATTGTTCTGCATCATGGTGATGATCGGACTCAAGCCGGACCAAAACACGCCCGATAGGTACCTAGTCGAATCAGTAGAACCACGCACCATGACCGTCGCGTCTTATTTATATGTTTGGAGAATCAAGGATGACCACTCTTCCCATCACCCAGAGCTTTGCGAGTTACCTCACTGATGAGCGTCACTTCAGCCCGTATACAGCTCGATGCTACGGTGCGGACCTTCGCCAGTTTATCGAGTATCTGGTTGATGAAGCGGGCTCGCCGATCGATCAAGCGAACGAAGAACTCGCGTTTAAAGCACGCACCGATTCAGGCGCGATCCCGATGGTCAAAGGGTCCACACTCACACAGACGATCTGCGAAGCTGATGCGGATCTGATCCGTGCGTACCTTGGTTTCCTTGGAGAGCAGAACTACTCCCCTGCGACGATGGCACGCAAAATCGCGACGCTCCGCTCGTTCTACAAGTGGGCGCATCGCAATGAGTTCTCTGTGAACAATCCGATGACGCTCATCCGCACACCTCGTCAGTCCAAGCGTCTTCCGAAAGCGATCACTGTCGAGCAGGTCGAGCGTTTGCTCTCTGCTCCGAATGATCATGATGTGCTTGGTCGCCGTGATCGTGCGATGCTCGAAACGCTGTACTCGACTGGTATCCGTGTCTCGGAGCTTGTTGGGATCAACTTCAACGATATGGATATCGAGAATGAGGCGATGCATGTTCGCGGGAAGGGCCGTAAAGAACGTATTGTGCCTTTGGGATCACACGCGATCCGTGCGATCGCTCGCTACATCGAGTTGCTTGCAGCGGATCCGAAGTTCGGACCAATCTGGGCTGCTCGCGCCGACGGCGACACCCCACTGCCACTCTTCTTGAACAAGCACGGCAAAGGACTCTCGTCACGCTCTGTGCGTCGTAAGCTCGATAAGTACCTGCGTCTTGTGGGTCTTGATTCGACCATCTCGCCGCACACTTTGCGTCACTCGTTTGCGACCCACCTTCTGGAGAACGGCGCGGATCTGCGTTCGGTCCAAGAGCTGCTTGGTCACCAATCGCTGTCGACGACTCAGGTCTACACACATCTCTCGACCTCGCGTGTTGAAGAGGTGTACGACAAGAGCCATCCTCGCGCCGAAGCGGGTTGAGCTGCTGACGGACTGAGTGATCACAACTGAACAACTACCTCGCCCCGTTGAGTGCTTCGAGCAATCGACGGGGCGTTTCGTTATGGACTGGGAGCATCAGGTCGGGAGCGATCTCTGCGAGTGGGATCAGGACGAAGGATCGTTCGTGGAGTCTTGGATGCGGGACCTGGAGACCTTGCTCATCGACGATCTGATCCGCGTAGACGATGAGGTCGAGATCGAGGGTTCTGGGTCCCCACCGCTGTTCTTTGGATCGGTCTCGGCCGTGCTTGGATTCGATGGAGAGGAGTGTGTCAAGGAGCGTGCGAGGGGGGAGGGCGGTTTGGATGTGGATGACGCCGTTGAGGTAGGGGTCTTGGTCGATGTCTCCGACTGGATCGGTCTCGATGATGGTTGATTCGTTGATGAGACTGATGTTGTCGAGGTCAGCGATCGCGCTGACCGCGCTGCGGAGGGTTGATGCTCGATCTCCGAGGTTGGATCCAATCGCGATGTAGGCGTCGTGCGTCACGCACAAGTCTAGACAAAAAGAAGCCCGTCAAACGGACGGGCTCTGAGGAGAGATCGGGATTGAACTCACTGATCGAACAAGTGAGATCGGTTTACTTCATCGGTTCAAGCTCACGCATCCGGTGCTGCATCTGAGCTTTGAGACGAGCGAGTATCGAGGAGTGCATCTGGGAGACGCGCGACTCGGAGAGGTCGAGGGTGGTCCCGATCTCTTTCATGGTCATGCTCTCGTAGTAGTAGAGGATGACGATCAGACGCTCGGCGCGGGTGAGTCCCTTGGTCATGAGGTCCTTGAGGTCGTTGCGTTGGATGACCTTCACTGGAGCGACCTGGGAGTTATCTTTGATGACATCGATCTCGCGCAGCTCGCGTGATCCGTCGGACTGGTAGCACTTGCGGGTGATGGAGGTCACAGAGACGGCGCTGGAGTCGCGTTTGAACTTGGCAAACTCGTCGGCATCGACTTCGAGCTTCTCGGAGATTTCCTGATCGGTAGCTTTGCGGCCGACTGCCATTTCGATCTGCTGACGCGCGCCCTCGACCTTTGAGGTGCGATGGCGCACGAGACGCGGGACCCAGTCCATCGAGCGGAGCTCGTCGAGGATCGCGCCACGGATGCGGGGTGCACAGTAGGTTTCGAACTTGACGCCTCGCGCGGTATCGAACGCGGAGATCGCGTCCATGAGTCCGAAGAGTCCGGCGCTCATGAGGTCTTCGATGTCGACTTCGTCTGGGAGTCGCTGGTAGATCCGCTCGGCGTTGTAACGCACGAGGTGGAGGTATTTTTCGACGAGGAAGTTGCGGAGGTCCTCGGTGTAGTCTTCTTTGTACATGACCCAGATGTCGGCCATGTCCATGTCATCAAAGCGCGTAGCGATCCCTGATGGCGTTGCATGGCGAGCACTGGCGCGCGAAGACATTCGAGTTCTTGAACGGATGGCCGTCATTGGTCGACTCCTTGACCCATTGACCGATTCGATACGGCTGCTTGCTGTGCAGGCTCTCTGTCCGATAGAGGGTTTACACACAAGCGATGTAAATTGCGGGCATTCCTTGCCCTGTTCCACAGTATATCAAATGCAATGCACTCTTGTGGTAGCGTTCCGATAGTTTTTTTTGAACTTTTTTTCATGCTGCGGGTCGTTTCATACTTTCACGCATCGCGGCATCATCAGCGCGCTCTTTGTACAACTTGCGGAGTTGTTCTGGGAGTTGCGGTGTTGGACGATCCGCTTTGAACTTCTTGAGGAAGTCGCGGACGCAGTATTCTCCTGCGGTCCCGAGAATACGCCCTACAACGGCGCAGATGAGCAACGCGAGCATCGCGCGGGTGAGAATCACGAGTCCTGGATTTCCCGCAATGAGTCCGGTGAGGAGTGCTGTGAAAAAGCCCATGAGTCCGATGACGCTTGAAATAACTCGCGCTGGAACATCAGGCTTCACATCACCGTTTGAATTTGAGTTGATTTCCTCATTCGGGACAACTTCTACATCACTCACTTGGGGCTCCGATCCACAGGCCGTGCACATTCAATATCCATTGGATGTGCGCGTAAGTTGCGCACACACGACATTGATGCAGTTCTCGCAATTGATGCGCCAACTGAAGGTGCAGACGATGGGATCATCGGTCAGATCGGGATGTGGATTTATCGGCGGGCGAAGAATCGTTGCTTTGAGCTCGCGGCGAGTGCTCGGCCTTCGATCCCGGCCCATTCGACGAGCGATGCGGCGAGTTTGGTCATGTCTCGACCTGCAGGGCTCTTGGGAGTCTCGATCATGTAAGGGGAGCGTGCTTTGACGGCTTTGACGACGCGTTTGTCGGAGCGGACATAGCCGAGCATCGGGATCTGGTAGCCGAGGAAGCGGTCGCAGACCCCTGCCATGCGTGCGTAGACCTGGTTCGCTTCTTTTTCGTTCGCGGCTTGGTTCACGATCATCGCGAGCTTCGGACGAGGACGCTTTGTCTGGGATTCTCCCAATCCATCCGCGCTCATGATGAGGACCTTGATCAGCGCGTACGCATCGGCAACACTGGTCGGTTCGGGGGTAACCACGATCAATCCCAGATCCGCGGCTTCGACGAAGGTGGTGACCGAGTCACCCAATCCCGCGCTGGTGTCGATCAACACAACATCATTGTCGTGCTGGAGGTCTTCGAGTCTGGAGAGCAGGGTTGAGCGTTCGGCTTGGTCGAGCTCTCCGACGCGTCCGATCCCGACGGATCCTGGGATGAGACGGAATCCTCCTGGCGCTTCGATCGCGAGATCGCTGAGGGATGCGGATTCATCGGTATCGATCGCGGATTCGAGTCGTGCCTTGGGCATTAAGCCGCAGAGGACATCAGCGTTGGCGAGTCCGAGATCCGCGTCGAGGAGGACGGCTTGTCGATTCTGCCGCGCCAACGCGATGGAGAGGTTGACGGAGGTGGTGGTCTTTCCGACTCCACCTTTCCCTGACGCGATCGCGATGACAGGGATCCGGCGCGGAGGCGGGGACCATCCCGGTTTGTGCTGAGTCTGTGGATCTGCGGATTCAGGGGTTGATTGGTCGTCGCGCTCAAACTTGGAGACCAACTGGCGCAGGCGCGAGGCTTGGTCGTCTTGAGGTGGACGCTGACCCTCTGGGTCGCCTTCCCCTGATTGGGTGTCTGATGCTGTTACAAACTGAGTCATCAATCATCCTTACACTGAAACAGATACGGGAGTGGAGACTTTAGACCTGCGGTCTTCCCTAGGAATGGTGTTCTGTAGTTGGTTCTGACGCTGGTGCTGTTGTTGGGATGACGGCATCTGGGCCGTCGAGTACGGCACGCGCGAGACGATCGGCGCGAGCGGGGAGGATGTCGTCTGGGACTTCTTGTCCGACGGTCACGAAACTGAGCGGGAGACCGATTCGGTCTCCGATCCCGGCGATCATGCCTGTTGTAACGGCTTCGTCGATCTTGGTCAGGATGCAGCGGTCAGGTCCCAGATCGCGGAATCGCTCTGCGGTTTTGCGGAGGACATTCTCGCCTACGGTGGAGGAGAGGACGAGATGCGTTTCGTCTGGTTGCGCCGCTTCGATGAGTTTTCCGAGTTCGTCGAGGCGCGAATGGTTGTTCTGCGAGCGTCCGGCGGTATCGATCACGATCAAATCGACATCAGTGAGCGATGCGATCACGCTCTGGATCTCTTCAGGGGAGTTGGCGATTTTAAGTTCGAGGCCGATGATCGAGGCGTAGGTTCGGAGCTGCTCGACAGCGGCGATGCGGTAGGTGTCGGAGGTGATGAGGGCGACTTTTTTGCCGTGACGGAGCTTGGCGGTCGCGGCGAGTTTCGCGACGGTTGTGGTCTTCCCGACTCCGGTTGGTCCGATGAGCGCAATCACATGCGGGCGGTCTTCTGATGAACGCTGAGAAGTGGGTTGATTCGTCGGCTGGTGTGTTGGTTGGGCGAGGAAGGAATCGGAGATCGTGCTGATCGAGGATTCGATCTCGCTGAGCATCGCATGGCGAACGATGAACTCGTTCTCGAGTTCCGCTTTATCGAGACGATCGCGGACGGCTCCTGCGAACTGATCCGCGAGCTCGACGGAAACATCGTTGTCGATCATGCTCGTATACAACGCGTTGAGCGGAGCGGACATCTTCGCGCTCGGGAGCATCGCGTCGGGGTTGGACTTGTTGACCGCGACTGCGGTCCGGCGGGTGGAATCGAGGACCTGTCCCATCATCGCTTTGAGAGATTTGATCTCGGCTTTGAGTGCGTTGTTTTCACTGGTACTGCTGTTCACGCGCTCAGGAGCAACTGGCGTGCGTTCACTGAGGACAGGCTCAGGGGTATCGCTTGGCAGTGCTGATTCGATCGATTCGATTTCGTTCCGCTTGGTGCTTTCAACAGCTTCGATCTCGTACTCGATGGACTCATCGAGTTCATCGAGCGGAGACTCTGAATCCGCGAACTCGAACGAATCGATCGGCTCTGGAGGGAGCTTTGGCGATTCGAGCGATTGGATCGACTCAATCTCGAAACGATCTGTAACGGATGGCGTTGGAGCCGCGCTGTCTTTGCTCGCTGGTTCGGTGATTGAATCATGGAGCGAGAGCGGTTGTTCGAAGACCACTTCGTCGCTTGGAGTCAGCGTCTGTTCTGGTTCGAAAGTGATCGGCTCGGTTCTCTTTGGAGGCTCAGCGGGAAGTCGAGTTTCTGCTTTGGGAGCGGGTGCTGGCTCGTATTCTTTGAAGGTGGTTGGTTTGAACTCGTCGCTGAAGATTGGCGAGTTAATCGGCTCGGGAGTGTGGGTTGATGCAGCTGGTGCAGGCGACTGGATTGATTGCGGCTGCTCAGTTACGAGTGGCTTTGGTTCGTGCGAGATTGGCTCGCGCGAGATTGTGGGGTTCTTCCGATCCAGACCCATCAATCCTTGGAGGAGCATTGAGCGGTCGTCGAGCTCGGGCTGCTTGTTGATGTGGTTCGTCGCTTCTACCGCTGCTTCGATTTTTGCTTCGACTGATGCCTCGATCATTGCTTCATCCGTGTGCGCGTGCACAGGGGTTGGTTCTGGTGATGCTTTGACTTCGGTCAGTTGTTGTGTGTGTTCTTGCGAGCGTTCTTGGGTGCTTGGAGCTGGAGCTGGGGTTGAAACTGGTTTCTGAGCGATGATGTCTGGGAGATCAGCGACATGCTTGACATGGTTTTCTTGGAGGTTCTGTGATTTGATTGGGCGCGGCTCGGTAATGACCGGCTCGGAGACGGATCGTTGCGCCTTGCGAGTTTTGCGTGGTTTGCTTGTGGTTGGTTGGGGTGAGGACGCGGTGATCTCGACCATTGGTTTGCCGCCGAGTCCGAGCCAGGATCCGGTGCGGAAGGACCTCGTGTGGAGGATCATGGCGTCGGTCCCGAGGTCCTTGCGGACTTCTGCGAGCGCTTGGGCCATGGTCTCTGCGGTGTAGGTTTTGAGTTTCATTGTGAGCCGTCCTGGCATGCATACGCGATGTGTATTGGGTGTCGAGGCGATGGTCTGTGTCCCCATCAACCATAATGTACCGTGTTGACACGGGTTTGGCTACTTATCGACAAGTTGTCCACAATGAAATTTGAGCCTTAGGCGACACCGACGGGGGTCTGGGTCGTGCCTTGCGCCGAGTTTGCCTGATCGGTTGATTGGTGAGCGGGTTGCTCGCTTGGGAGGCCGACGAGTCCGACGGACTCGACCTCGATCCCTGTGACGACTTCGTTGTATCCGAGCACGGCGACTC
The DNA here is from genome assembly GCA_051252395.1 of Phycisphaerales bacterium. Taxonomy (GTDB): domain Bacteria; phylum Planctomycetota; class Phycisphaerae; order Phycisphaerales; family UBA1924; genus UBA1924. The sequence goes on from JBPOFX010000001.1 coordinate 1,221,858, forward strand.
CTGGGATGTGGGGTTCGAGGATCTGCCACATCGCGTTGCGGACTTGTGGGGATGCGATGACGACTGGGAGTCTGCCTTGCGCCATGACACTGGAGAGTTCGTTCGCGACTGCGTTTGCGATGTCGCGTGCGACTCGTGCTGGGACATTGAGGACTGTTCCTGCTGCGGAGCGGTCGATGTATGCATTGACCTGGTCTTCGAGCCTTGGATCGAGGGTGACGCAGACGAGGGTGAGGGCGCCTTGGTCGTTGGTGTCGGCGTAGAGCGAGCAGATGGTTCTTCGGAGCGCATTGCGTGCGTATTCGACGAGGACATCGGGGTCCTTTGTCTTGGTTCCCCAATCCGCGAGGGTTTCGAGGATGGTCTCGATGTCGCGGACAGGGACACGCTCACGGAGGAGTGACTGGAGGATCTTCTGGAGTTCTCCGACTTTGATGATGCCTGGGACGGCTTCTTCGACGAGCTTGGATGCTTTCTCTTTGAGTCCTTCGAGGAGGTTGTTGACCTCTTCGCGGGTCAGGAGTTCGTCGGCGTAGGTTTTGACGAGTTCGGTAATGTGTGTCGCGAGGACACTGGTCGGATCGACGACGGTGTAGTTCATCGTCTCGGCGCGAGCGCGGAGGGTTTGGTCGATCCACCATGCGTCGAGTCCGAAGGCGGGTTCGATGGTGTGGACGCCGTCGATCTTTCCGGTGATGAGTCCGGAGTCCATCGCGAGGAGCTTTCCGGGACTGACTTGTCCTGATGCGACGCTGTTGCCTCGGATTTTGACGCGGTATTCGTTTGGTGGGAGTTGCATGTTGTCGCGGATGCGGACAGGCGGCATGACGAGTCCGAGTTCGATCGCGAGTTGTCGGCGGACGGCGCTGATGCGGTCGAGGAGGTCTCCTCCTTGGTGGGTGTCGATGAGTGGGACGAGGCCGTATCCGACTTCGAGTTCGAGGACATCGACTTTGAGGAGGTCTTCGACTTGCGGTGCTTCGACGGGGGCTTGCGCCGCTTCCGCTTGGGCTTCTTCGTGCTTCTGGACTGCTTTGTCTTTGGTCACGCGGATGAGGACCCACGACAGGATTCCGAGACCGATTGCGATGGTGAGCAACGGGACCGTTGGGAGTGGTGAGAACGCGAGGACTCCGAGGAATCCTGCGGTGATGATGAGGCCTTTGGGCTGGGCGCTGAGTTGGCTGGTGAGTTCTGTTCCGAGATTGCCCTTGTCTCCGGAGCGTGTAACGATGAGCGCGGCGGCCATGGAGATGATGAAGGATGGGATCTGGCTGGTGAGTCCGTCACCGATGGTGAGTTTGGTGAAGATCTCGGCGGTCTGACCTGCGGGCCAACCCTTGTCAATAGTGCCTACAGCGAAACCACCTGCGATGTTGATGAGGGTGATGATGATGCCTGCGATTGCGTCGCCTTTGACGAACTTGGATGCACCGTCCATCGCGCCGTAGAAGTCTGCTTCGCGTCCGATTTCTTCTCGGCGGGTGCGTGCTTGGGTTTCGGTGATCATGCCGTTGGAGAGTTCGGCGTCGATGGCCATTTGCTTACCGGGCATTGCGTCGAGTGTGAAGCGTGCAGCGACTTCCGCGATGCGTCCCGCGCCTTTGGTGATGACCATGAACTGGACGATCATGAGGATTGAGAAGATGATGACGCCGACGAAGAGGGAATCTCCTGCGACGAACACGCCGAACGCGGAGATGACTTTCCCGGCAACACCGATCGCTTCTTGAGGGGTCGATGCGTCGGCGGTGAGGATCAGCCGGGTCGAGGCGATGTTGAGGACCAAGCGGAGCAGTGTTGTCGCGAGCAGGAGCGACGGGAAGACGGAAAACTCGAGCGCCTTCTGCATGTAGAGCGTGGTCAGGAGCGTGATGACGGCGAGGGAGATGTTGAACGCGATGAGGATGTCGAGGAACGCGGGAGGGAGCGGGAGGAGGATGACCGACAGCATCAGCACAAACCCGATCGGGACGATCAGCGTGCGGTATTCACCGATGCGATTGACCCAGGGTGGGAGTGGCAGGTTGGTCGATTCTTTGGCCATGTGGTTGCTGATTGGTTCCTATGCGTTGTTAATTAGACGGTTGCTGGTTCGCGCTGCTCTGCTGCTTGCTGATTGCTCATGTTCTTCATTGCGGATTGTGCGTTTCCTTCCATGCGGTAGACATACGCGAGGAGCTCGGCGACCGCTTCGTAGTGTTCTGAAGAGATCTCTTGTCCAACCTTAACCCCCCAGTACAACGCGCGAGCGAGCGGCGGACGCTCGACGATCGGGACATCGTTCTGACGCGCGATCTGACGGATACGGAACGCGATAAGGTCCGCGCCCTTGGCGGTGACTTTCGGTGCGCCCATCGCATCGGTGTCGTACTTGATCGCGACTGAGAAGTGGGTCGGGTTGGTGACGATGACATCCGCTTGCGGGACTTGGTGGGAGATCTGCTGCATGACGATCTCACGCGCCATCTGCATGCGTTTGCCTTTGAGTTGTGGATCGCCTTCCATCGTGCGGCGTTCGTCTTTGACCTGCTGTTTGGTCATTTTGTTTTCTTGCATGTGCTGCCAGCGTTGGAAGATGTAGTCGATGACGGCGAGCATCAGCAGGATGACGATCAGGATGAACGCGATCATCACGACCATGCGGAGGATCGCGGCGGTGGCCATGATCGCGGGGAGCATCGGGAGGGTTGCGATGGTGTCGATCTGGGAGCGGATGACGATGATGGACACGATGATGAGGAGCGTGAGTTTGAGGGTGTTGATGATTGCTTTAGCAATCCCTTTTTTGCCGTAGATCCGTTTGATCCCTCCGAGCGGGGAGATTTTGCTGAACTTGGGTTGGATGGGATCGGCGCTGAGAAGGAATCCGACCTGCATGAACTGAGATCCATACGCGACGACCATGACGATGAGCAAGACGGGAATCATGACACGCATGACTTCGTAGACTGCGATCGCGGAGGTTGAGCGGATGGATGCGATATCGAGTTGATCGACGCTGATGTCTCCTGAGAGCATGGTGCGGAGGATGCGTTCGAACATCTCTCCGATCATCGGCGCGAGGATCATGAGTGCGATGACGCCTCCGAGCATGAGGACGGCGCCGGAGAGGTCTTGGCTTTTGGGGACCTGGCCTTTTTCACGCGCGGACTGGAGCGCCTTTGGGGTTGGTGCTTCGGTGCGTTCTCCGAGATCGTCCATTTAGTTGCTCCCTTCTGTGTTCTGAAGGGCGCGTGTGTGCGCGGAGTCGGTCGCGAGGTCCTGGATCCAGAGAGAGAGTCCGTCCATGACGCGGTCGATTTCTTCTCCTGCGACGACGCTCATGACATTGATCATGAGCATGAGGAGGATGAGTCCGGTCAGGATCTGGATCGCGAAACCGATGCTCATGATGTTGACCTGAGGCATGGTCTTCATGACCAGACCCATCGCGACCTGCGACATCGCAACGGCAGCAATGACTGGGGACGCAACGCGGATCGCGAGCTCGAATCCAGAGGTCACGACCTCGATGAACATGTCGAGTGGGACATCTCCTGCTGTAAAGAGTCCGATTGGTGCGGTGTGGAAGGAATCTGCGAGCGCGAGGAAGAGGAGCTCGAATCCTCCGAGTCCGATGAAGATGAAGACGGCCATGTAGAACAGGAGGAGGCCGAGGACGGAGCCGTTGGAGTCGAGTTCGGGGTTGAAGGATTCTGCGAGCGAGAGACCGACCTGGTATCCCATCACAAATCCACCCATCTGCATCGCGTAGAGCGGCATCGCGGCGATGAGTCCGATGGAGATCCCGATCAGAAGCTCAGAGAAGAGCAGCGGGACAAGCTGGACGGTGTCGATCGATGCGAACGGACTGAGCTGCGGGATTGCAGGGTAGAGCGCGATCGCGAACATGAACGCGATCATTGCTTTGAACATGCGTGGGAGTGTTGCGGAGCGGAGGAGGGGTGTAAAGAGGAACAGCCCGGTCAGCCTTGCGGCGACGAGCATGAGCGGGAGCACATGAACCAGCATGGGGGTGATCATGTCCATCAGAAGAGGCGCAACATTTCGAGTGCAAACTCGCCGAGGATCGAGAGGATCCAGGGGAGAAGCAGGACAACAACGACGATCAACGAGATGATCTTGGGAACAAAGGTCAGGGTCTGGTCTTGGATCGAGGTGACGGATTGGACGAGAGAGATCAGGAGGCCGAGGATCATCCCGACGAGGAGGAGCGGGGTCGCGATGATGAGCACGATGTAGAGCGCATCACGGATCAACTGGATTGCGGTTTCGTCGATCATGTGCGGCGACCTCCGAACATCATCCGCTTGCGGGCAGGCCTGTCTACGAGCGGAGGGTCTTCGCTTTTCTTGATCCGGACCATGAGCAGCATCGGCGCGAGCGTCGCGACAGCGGTGGCGCTGAGTCGAGAGCTGTCTCCATCTTGGACGAAGCTTTCGAGGAGTGATCCGACGATGAGGGTCCATCCGTCAACGAGCACAAAGAGCATGAGCTTGAAGGGAAGCGAGATCAGGACAGGCGGGAGCATCATCATGCTCATCGAGATCAGCAGCGATGCGATGACCATGTCAATGACGAGGAAGGGGAGGTAGACGCGGAATCCCATCAGGAAGGAGACCTTGAGCTCGGAGAGCATGTACGCAGGGATGAGGGTGGTTGTGGAGATGTCGGCGCGGGTCATGGATTCGGGTTCGGAGGTGTCTACGCCTTGATAGTTGAGGATCATGTAGAGCGAGGACCAGTTGTCGGCCGCTTCGATTTGATCGAACATGAAGTCACGCATCGGAGTCGAGGCTCGCACCCAGAGTTCGTCCATATTCCGGACTTCCCCGGCTTGGTACGGGACAACCGCGTCTGCCCAGATGCGGTCGATGGTTGGTTTCATGACCAGCGCGGTCATAAACAATGCGAGTCCTGTGATCACCTGTCCTGGAGGGAGCGACTGGGTGCCCATCGCTTGACGGAGCAGCGCGAGGACGACCATGATGCGCACGAAGCTGGTGGTCATCAGCATGATGGACGGGACCAGAGCGATCACCGTCAGGAGGAGCATGATGTTGAGCGTTACGGAGAGACCTGATTGCTCTGAATTGGATGACGAGCTTGGGTTGCCTTGGATGTTTGATCCGAGCGAGCTGGCGCCGTTGATCGCTGATCCCGCGTCGTTGAGCATGTTGAGCGGATTGAAGGCATCGCTTGTTTGCGGAGTGGAGATCGCGGGGGATGCTTGAGGGGTGAACTGACGCGAGAAATCAGCTTCTCCTGGACCGACGGGACCGACCGGACCGAGCTGTGCAGATGCGAACGAACTCGTCATGGAGACGAGGAGCATCATCAGGATTGAACAGAATCGACGCACGCTTCAGATCCCTCTCCGCATCGCACCCAAACGACGGCGCATGACCTGCGACGCGGCGGGTGATTCGTGTTGGGAGGTGAGTTCGAGACGATCGCCTTCGTCGTTGGAGACGAGTCCCGGCGCGACTCGGCGTGGACGCTGGACATGAACGCCGGGGGCAGGTTGGTACATCGCTTTGGCGATCTCTTGATCGGTTGCATTCCCGGCTTCTTGGAGAGAACGCTCGAAGCTCGCGGCGATGGAATCCCCGGCAGCATCGCGAGTCTTGGCAAGGATCGACGCGACTTCCTCGGCGCTGCTGACCTCGCAGAGGGTTTGCATCCCCCCTACTCCTCCGATGCCTTTCTTCCCTCGGCTGCGTCCGGCGTGAGAGAGCAAGAGGATTTTGCGATCAAAGCGGAGGACGACGAGGGTCATCCCCGATGAAATTGGGTAGCGACCAAGCACTTCAACGATCCCGGCGGGGGCGCGACCTCCCGCGCCGATTTGTCCGCTGAGTCCGCCGCGTGTGCGGGCGAGTCGTTTGTAGAAGTGGGCGAGCGCGAAGATGAGCAACAGCACGCCTGCGAGGGTCGCGACGGTGCGGACGAACTCTTTGCCGAGCACGATCGGGGTGGTCGGGGTGCTGGTTCCGATTGGTTGTGATTCTGAAGACTGACGCGGGAGACCAAGCGGCTTGGAGGCGGAATCGGTTTGCGTTTGCTGTGCTGCTGGCTGAAGCTGAGGTTGCTCGGCTGGCTGTTGCTGGGATAGGGGCTGGGATACAGGTTGGGATGCTGGTTCGGAAGGCTGGACATCAATCGAGTCTGTCCAGGGTCCGAGCTGTGCGGATGCTGGAGCTGCGAGTGAACCAAGAATGAGGGTGAGGGCGAGACGCGCCCAGTGAGCTTTCAACATGTCGCCATCCTGGCCTTTCGCTCGGGCGGATCCTCCGCCCTTCAGTCATCTGCTGTGATCGATTCGGTTGATCTAATGGGCTAACCGTTGCGTTAACAGGAATCCTCGCGGACATCGAGAATCTCGCTGACACGGATACAGAAGTTGTCGTTGAGAACGAGTACCTCACCTCGCGCAACTTTGCGGTCGTTGACGAAGACATCGACCGGGTCTCCAGCGAGTTTGTCGAGTTCGACGACGGCTCCGTCTCCAAGACGCAGGACATCCTCGACGAACATGCGTGTGCGTCCGAGCTCGATGCGGACATTCATCTGGACATCGGAAAGGAGATCGAGTTCGCTGTGCTTCCCTGATGAGGTCCCGGCTCCAAGTTCGGGAGATTCGAAGGCGCTGCCGTCTGCGGCTGGTTGTGCCGCGGGGGCGGGAGCGGCCTCGCCACCAGAACCTGCTTGGCTGATCGCGGACATCGCGGCGGCGAGTGCGGCGGCTTCGTCATCGGAGACATCGGCGCCCTCGTCGGCTTGTGCGGCTACTTCGTCCATCTTCGCTGCAGCGTCTTCGATTGCTTCCTCAGCACCAGAATCGCTGACCGGTTCGCTGGATGCGTCCGTATCTTGTGGCTGCTCTTCGGGTTGGGTGTTTTCGGCTTCGTCGGCCATGATGGATTCCTTGGGCTCCGCCCGCTCACATAATCGCGCTCGCCGACTCCCGGCGATGAGGATTTATCGGCCCATGGGCCCGGACTTGTCCAGTCTTTGCGCTCAGGCGCGAAAAATGCCTGCAATCAACTCGGTGACTCTGCAGGCTAGTGATTTGAATGTTTTCTGAGCCCTGAGGATCAGGTATCTGAACGGAAACCCTTGCACTCAGGGATGATGACGCGATCGACGCGTGGCATGCCGTCAGCGTCAAGGCCGAAGACTTCGTTGATGTAGGTCGTCAGCTGGCGCGTGATGGTCTCGAGTCCCGGCTCGCGGAGGTGCCGATCTTGCGCTCTTCGGAAGATCAGTGCGATCCCTTCAGTCAGCAGCGCGGTATCTCGCTCCTTGATGGTCTCGATGTGGATCTGGTTCTTCTGACGGGCGCGGAGGACGATCTGGACACGCCATTCCCAGACATGACCTGTGGACATATTCTGGAAGCGGTCTTCGACGAGCGGGATCTCGACAGGAGCGTCCTCTCCCGTTCCTTCGAGTTCTTCCATCTGGCTCGCGTCGGCGGCTTTTGGGCCGCTCATGGAACTGACGAGGAAGAAGACACCGGCACCTTCGATGATCATGATGACCGCGATGATGATCATCATCTTGAGTCCGCCGCCCTTTTTCTCCCCATCAGAGGAGCCTTCGGTTGCTTCGGCTTTGTTGTCTTCGTCGGCCATGGTGTGTCCTTCTTCGAACCGATTCGTATCGGCGTTCACTATCGCGGGCTTTGGTTATCCGCCTGCGCCGGTGAAGTTGGGGTCGGGGTGGGTCTGCGAGACCGTCCGTCCGGTTTGATAGACTTGAACTCGGCGGTTTGAACCTCCCGCTTGTCCGGAACCGTCTCCGAGCGACATAGGCTCGGTGTCTCCAGCCGATTCAACCCGCAGGATCGCTGCATCTACTCCACATTCCCGGACCAAGAAATCTTTGATGACCTGGGCGCGTCGGTATCCGAGTTCGTCGAATCCCATCCCTGAGCGTTTTTCTTCGAGTCCCCAAGCGTGTCCGACGATCGGGCAGATGTAGTTGAGGCCTCGGATCTTTGGAGCGACGGAATCGCGGATGAGGTCCTGATTTCGCTTCGAGAGTTCGAAGCTTCCGACCTCGAACATGATGGATCCACCGATCGCATGCCGTGCGCCCTCTTGGACGATGTTGGTCTGGGTTTGTCGGCCTTGGACACTTTTGGTGTTGTTGACATCGGTGGATTTTTTGTTCCCGTCGCGTTTGGCGCGGGTCTCTTGGTTGGAGACCATGGAGTTGTTCGCGCTCTCGATGAGATGAGCGAGACCCATTCCACCTTTGAATCCCATTGCTTCGTTGACCGAGTCGATGACCTTCTGGTACTCGCGTGGCTTCTTCATTTCGGAGAAGGACACGAGGAGCACGAAGAAGCAGAGGAGCAGTGACATGAGATCACCAAAGGTAACGACCCACTCGGGGACTTCTGCCTTTGGTGCTTCTTTTTTCTTACCCATGATCTGCTCCCTTCATCCGGTCAGGCGCTAGCGAGCTGGTTACGCGGCTTGGGCTTCGAGGAACTCGTCGCGCTTCGCAGGTGGGAGGTAGGTCAGGAGTTTGCTCTCGACCACACGCGGATTGTCACCCGACTGGATCGACATGACTCCGGCGATGATAATGGTTTTGAGGCGGACCTCGTCTTGGTCGTTTGAGTAGAGCTTGTCGCCGATCGGTCCTGCGAACGCGTTGGCGATGATCGCGCCGTAGAGGGTGGTGATCAGCGCGACCGCCATGGATGGTCCGATGGTTGAGGGGTCTTCCATGGATCCGAGCATGAGGATCAGACCGATGAGAGTCCCGATCATACCGAATGCAGGTGCGTACTTGCCGTACTGGTCGAGGACCATTTTGCCTTGCATGTGACGGTCCATCATCGCTTCGAGTTCGGTTTCCATGATGACTCGGATGAGTTCTGGGTCGGTGCCGTCGACGGCCATTTTGATGCCGCGGATGATGAACTCATTGGTCATGTCGCCAACATGGTTTTCGAGTGAGAGGATGCCTTCACGACGAGCGATTTCTGCGTACTTGACGATGTCCTTGATGGTGTCTGCAGGATCTTCGACAGTGCCGAAGATTGCTTTGAGGACGAGCTTTGGGAGTCCGAGTGAAGCGGCGAGCGGGAACGCAGCGATCACGGCGCCGGTCGATCCGCCGAAGACGACGATGACTGACGGGATGTTGATCATCGCGATGGGATTACCACCACCTAGCAAAATCGCTAGAAAGCAGCAGATACCTGCAATTGCGAGTCCACCTACTGTTGCAATATCCACAAGTCATCCTCCAGCACGACCCGTCCGTGGGTGTGCAGAGTGAGGTATCGACCGTGCAGGCGGCTGAATTCAGGTGTGTTGTGGAAATGCGGGCAACCGCACGAAGCGGGGTGGGGTTATCCGGGTTCGGTGAGTTTGCGGAGGTGTCGGCCGTATTCGATGGATCGGCGGACGATTTCGGTCATGGTTTCTTTGACGACCATGTGTTCGCCGGAGATCAATGTGATAATGGTGTCGGGATTCTCTTCGATCGTCCGGATAAGTTCGGCGTTGAGGATGAATTTTTGGCCGTTGAGCCTGGTAACGCAGATCATGGCAAACTCCGTGCACTTCTCTGATTATCGGCCCAGTACCAGGAGCTGCTGCAGCAGTTCGTCGGTCGTCCGGATCACACGCGACGATGCGGAGTACCCCGTCGAGGTTAGGATCATCTGGGTGAACTCTTGTCCAAGATCGACATTGGAGGATTCGAGTGCTCCAGCGACGATGCTCCCGAGTCCGAGCTGACCCGCTCCTGCGATCGCGGCGGGTCCGGAGTTTGGACCGGTCACGAACATGTTCCCGCCGTTATCGATGAGACCTGCTGGGTTAGAAAACTTCGCGAGGACGACCTGTCCCATGTTGCGGATCGCGCCGTTGGAGAATCGTCCGACGATGACGCCATCATCTCCTGCGGCGAAGTTTTCGAGTGTTCCTGGAGGGAGGCCGTCGGTGGTGAGTCCGATGAGCGAAGATCCGGTAGCGAGCGAGGTGGTCTGTCCTGTGTCAGAAAGGAAGTTGAGGTTGAAACTCAGGGGTGTTCCTGCGCCGGTGTTATCGCGGTCGATCGTGACCTGCACAGAGTTGTTGAGCGGATCGATCTGACCTTCGGTGTCGTACTGGAGTGTTCCGGTGGTGACGGCGATGTCCACATCGGTATCGTTTCCGGATTCGACGAAGTAGCGCCAGACCGGTCCGGCGTTGGGGGTTGAATCGAGGACCATCACGACATCGACGAGGATGGTCTCTCCGAGCGAGTCGAACGCGGAGATGGTTGTGCGGACGCTCTCGCCGTCGGCTTCAGCGACTTGGTCGGTTTCGAACGCGGCGCCGAGCGAGGTTGTTCCATCGGCGGCGATGATCTGGAGATCTCCGGTCTGGATCTGGATGTTGTTTTCGGTCCCGACATTCCCGATGATGCGGATGATTCCTGTCGTGGGATCGACTGTGACGCCGGGGGTGTTGCCGTCCGGGTTTGGTGCGCCGGTGTCCTGAATTCCCAGCGCGAGATCAAGGAAGTCCATCAGGTCTTGGACGGAGGTTGTTGCCGTGATCTCAAGATCCGCGACGGGAAGAGCCCCCCCACCTTTGGTTGCATCGGTGTTGAGTCGGATGGTCTGTCCCGCGGCGAACTGCGCGACTCCTGGATTGTCTGGATCATCGATGTTGACGAGCGCGGTTGCGGAGTTGATGAATCCGCCGCCGAGGATGGTTGGTCCTGAGAGGGCTGTTCCCATGAGATCGATGATGGATCCTGTTGTTGGGATGTCTCCGCTCTTATCGAGGTTTCCGACCATCGAGACATTACTGGTCGCTTCAGCGATGGTCTGTCGTCCGATCGGGATGTTGATCGGGACGAGGGCGCCGGTGACGATGTTGAAGTCATCATCCACAGCGTATCCGAGCAGTCGCTCACCTGTCGCGGTGGTCAGGTTGTCTTCAGTGTCTTGGCGGAAGGTTCCAGCTCGTGTATAGAAGGTTCCGCCGTTGCGTTCGACCATGAAGAATCCGGAGCCGTCGATCGCGAGATCGCGGAGGTCTCCAGTGCCGTTGATTGTTCCGCTGTTGAAGTCTCGTTGGATCGCGCCGATCCCGACGCCGTTGCCGACCTGTCGGGGGTTGGTTCCTCCGGTGGTGGTGCCGGGCGCGGAACCGAAGCTGAGGTTGCGTTGGAAGAGGGTCTCGAACATGACACGCGAGCTTTTGAACGCGGTGGTGTTCACATTGGCGATGTTGTTGCCGATGATATCGAGCTTGCGGGAGTGGGCATTGAGTCCGGTGAGTCCGGTGAACAGAGCGCTTGTTGAAGCCATGGAGACTACCTCGTGACCCGGTGTGAGCCGGGGAATGACAACGAATCGGGATGAATCTAGCGATCGCGCGCAGCGAGCACATCGGCGAGTGAAGTGTTTCGCACAACGCGTGCCGGATTGAATGGGAGATTGGTAGCTTGCACGGATTCATCCGAATCAGTGTCGGCTTGGTCGCTGTGCGATGATTTGAGCGAGATGTAGCCGTCGATCTGATCGATGACGAGTTCTGATGCAGGCTCGATCTGCGCTTGGACCACACGATTTGATACATCGAGGCGCAGGATCGTTCCTCCCGCATCAACGAGCGCATTGCTCATCCCGTTGACCGCGCCCAGATCCGCGGCTCGGGACGCTTGGGCCTTGAGATCATCCGCGAATCCCATCGCGTTGATCTCTTTCCCGAGCTCGACTCCGAGATCGCTTGGTTTGCCTTGCTGGATTTTCTTGAGTACATCATCGAAGCTCAGCGAGTTTGCAGAACCACTGGGCGCGTTGGGGTTCTCTCCCGGGATGATTCCCGATCCGAGTGCCGCGAGGAGTTGGTTTCCGGAGATGGTCACTGTGGTGCTCGATGAACTGAGTGCTATGCAGGCGTTTGGATCTGACCGATCGGATCGATGCTTCCGGTATCGCGTGTATCGGAATCCGTGTCGAGGTCGTCGATATCACCGATGGTTGGTGGTGGGATCGGGACGCCGTTGATCGGGTCGTCGGTTGGTGGGGTGTCGTCGTCATCGTCGTCCGGATCGGTCGGGACATAATCGTCGAGCGGTCCAGCGATCTCATCGACCTGATCGAAGAGCATGCGCGATCCATCAAAGAGGTTGAGGACAGGTCCTTGCGAGCTTTGCGAGACGGAGATGACCAGATCCGCGACGCGCTGGTTGTCGAGGGTGATCCCAGACACGAGCGATCCGATGAGCTGTGATGCAGCGGCGAACTCGTTCTGCGAGACGAGGTTCTGGAGTGAATCAACCATATTTTGATCGGATTCGATCGATCGAAGTGCGGAGAGTTGGTCGAGCATTGCGCTGGAGTCTTGCGGCTCGAGCGGGTCCTGGTTCTGGAGTTCAGTGAAGATGATCTGCAAGAACTCCGCGCTCGACAAGCTGTTGAATGCGTCGTCGGAGGAGACCGGGTTGCTGGTTGAGAAGTCGCTGATGGCGCTCATGGTCTAGCCTTTCATTCACGCGATCGCGTCGAGACCGAGTTCGGTCCAGATCGGTTGCGGTGATTCACTGTCGGTGGTGTCTGTTGCATGCGGATCTGAAGCATCGGTGTGCTGCTGCTGATCGGAGCTCTGCTTGCTTTGGTCGTTGTTGGATCCGTTGTCGTGTTGCGATGTTGGATTCTGTGGATCACCTGTCTTTGGATCACTTGCATCGTCTGACAATCGGAACTCGTTTGGCTGTCGCTGTTCGATGCTCAGCTCGTCGACATGGACGCCTCTTGATTCCATGGATGCTCGGAGATCAGCGAGTCCGTCCTTGAGTGCTGATCGTGCGTGCTCTGTTTCTGCGTCGATCTTGATTTTGACATGGCCATCCTTGGTCGTCAGTTGGATTTTGACCTGTCCGAGATGCTCCGGGCTCATCCGGAGTTTCATCGTCCCGCCTTTGGTGTTGATGATCGATGCGAGACCGCGCTGGACCTGCGAGAGGATCTGCTTGCGTTGGAGTGCTTGCTCTTGCGTGCGAGCTTGCGGGTCCTGTGCGTCGAGTCTGGTTGCGTGCTGGTTGGAGCGATCGGACTGCGCGCCGAGATCGAATCCTGCTGAGTTGGAGTTCGAGGACTCCGCTCCTTTGATCGGCTTGAATTTGCTTGTCGCACCGATCTCGGTCAGTGATTTGAACGATTCGCTCTTTCGCTGTGATGCGGACGCTTCGGATGTTTGAATCCTGGACGCTTGCGCCTGGATGGTTTGCGATGCTTGGACTGAGCGGCTCGCGTTATTCGCGACCGATTGCTGTGCCTGTGGATCCGTCAGGATTCCAGTGGATTGCGTTTGTGCAGATTGCGGATTCAGCGGGGTCGCTTGGAGTATTGATAGAGCGGGTGTGCTGGAGTCAGGAGATTGTTGGGTCAGCTGCGTGTGCAGTCTTTGGGTGGTTTGAAGCGTGCGGAAGTGCTGCTCGGATGGGCTAGGGAGCTGTGCTGTTGATGGGGCTGGCTTTGGAGCTTGCGCGGATTTCTGGGGAGCATCTGGTTGTTGGGTCTGTGACTGAAGAGATTGCTGGGCAGTCGATTGATGAGCGGCTTGGGATGCGGAGAGTTGTCCGGTCAGCTGCTGGGACGCGAGTGCTGCGATGTCAATAGTTGCGGCGTTGTTGAGGAGTTTGACGAGGTCCTGGGTTGAGTTGACCTGTGTTGATGAGCCGTCGGCTTGTTGCTGGGAACCGCTGATCCCGTTCTGATCGGGTGCGGTTTGGCCGTCGGCGTTCGCGTCTTCTGTGGACTGCGTGTTCTCGGAGTTGTTTGCATCATCAGCGGATTCTGATTCAGAATCGCTTTCTGCAGACTCGGCTGATCCGTCATCTGACTCAGCGAGTTCGTCGGAGTCTTCGTTCTGATCAAGTGTGGATTCGGTCAGCTCTGATCCATCGAGCACGCTCGGATCGGTGAACGCATCGAGCACGCCTGCGAATCCCGGCGCATCGGATGCGCTGGTGCGGGCGGATTGTGCGCCGCTGAGCACCAAGCTTGCGCTGGTGGTGTTACGGGCCGAGTGTGTCTGGAGTGTTGTCATCGGTGTTGGCATCCGTCAGCGCGGTTTCCTGGCCGCGCATCCGGATGGACTCCAGCAAACCGGCTGCCAACTCTGCTTGTTCCGCTTTGATGAACTCCGCGATGATCTCAGTCCGGATTCCGGTCGCGAGGGCGCTGAGGTACGAGACGACCTGTTCGCGCTTGCCGTCCTCGATGAGGACATTGAGCATTTCCTTGGAATCCTTTGGCTTGGACTCTTTAAGCACATTGAGTGCTTTGACGAACTGCTCGGACCCTTCGATGTCTTTGAGACGCTCACGCATCGCGTTGAATGCTTCGCGTTGATCCTCAAAATCCACGCGTTCGCTTGCGAGGAGTGCTCGCTCGCGTTTGAGGGTGTTCTGGAGGTCGGTGATCTCGCGTTGCATGCGTTCGAGTCGGGCGCGGTCGATCTGGGTCAGCTGGAGGCGGACATCGTTGAGTTCTCCGGAGTTCATTGCGAGCGCGGGGAGGTCTTTCTCTTGTGCGGCTATTGCTGCGGCGGCTTCCGCTTCCTCGCTCTTGATGCGTGCGTCGCGTCCGCTGGTGGTTTCTTCGAACATGTCCACGACTTCGAGGACTCTCTGCTTATCTACACGACCCGACGCGAAGATCCAGCCTGCTCCAGCGAGGACCGCGAGCAGGTTCAGGATCGCGACGACCATCAATGCTTTGGTGAGTTTTTTCATAGGAACGCTCCGTCACGCCTTGAGTGGCGCATCACAGACATATCGTCCAGTTCGATGGATTCTCTTCGTCTTTGCTCTGATTCGAACGCTTCCCGCTGACGATCTCTGAGAAGTTCGACGGCTTTCCGCTGCGTTGATGCTTGCGCGAGCTCGTATCGCGCGTGCTCGATTTTCTTGTGGACCCCGGCGAGTTCGAGCACGGCTCGCTGTGCGGAGAACCGGTTGCTGAGTGCCGCGTTCGCTTGCAGTCGCGCCCCTCGGAGGTCTACACCAGCAGAGTTGGTGAGCATGGATGCGAGGGATGCTTGTTCGGTCTCGATGTTGCGTTGGTAGCCTCGGATCATGCTTTCGAGCGTGAGGCGTTCGCGCTGGAGCTCTGCGAGTGCGAGCTTCTTGTCTTGCTCTTCGCGCTCGCGCATCTCGAGGACGGGCTGGAGTCTGAATACAAACCTCGGCATCTAGATCACCCCCCTACCTGCGTTGCGGGAGGTCCGACGGGTGCGGCGGGTTGCCCCTGAGAGTTCGCGAACGCTTTACGCTGTTGGATCATCTCTCCGGACTGGAACGCGAGCTTGACCATCATTTCCTTCGCTGGATCGAACGGTGCGTTCTCATTGGTGCGTTGAGCGAGGAGTTCGCTGATGACAGGGTGCAGGTCGATCGCGGTGTCCGCTTCGGGGTTCACGCCTTGGGCGTAGGCGCCGATCTGGACGAGGTCCTCGATCTCGCGGTACTTGGCAATCAGCTTGGACATCTGCAGACGCGCGGCTTTGTGTGCATCATCCGTGACCTCATTGGCAACACGGGACACGGAGTCGAGCACATCGACGGCGGGGAACTGACCGGAGTGCGCCATCTTTCTAGAAAGCACCACATGGCCATCAAGAATCCCGCGAGCGGCATCGGAGACTGGCTCGGTCATGTCGTCGCCTTCGACGAGGATCGTGAAGAGTCCGGTGATCGATCCTCCTGCGGAGCCTTCCTTTGGTTCGATGGTTCCGGATCGTTCGAGGAGCTCGGCCATCGACGAGAAAACGCTGGGCGTGTATCCCTTGGTCGTTGGAGGTTCTCCGACGGATAGTCCGACCTGTCGCTGCGCGTGCGCGAATCGGGTGATCGAGTCCATCATGAGCAGTACATCGAGACCTTGATCGCGGAAGTATTCGCTCGCAGTACACGCGAGCTTCGCGGCTCGGATGCGGAGCAACGGTGACTCATCTCCGGTTGCGACGATCACGACCGATCGCTTCAATCCCTCTGGACCCAGCGCGTGATCGATGAAGTCGCGGACTTCTCTCCCTCGCTCTCCGATGAGTGCGATGACATTGACATCCGCATCGGTTCCTCGTGCGATTTGTCCGAGGAGTGTGGATTTGCCGACACCTGGGCCTGCGAAGATGCCGAGGCGTTGGCCGCGACCGATCGGGGTCATGAGATCCAGAACGCGCACACCTGTGCGGAGGGGTTGCTCGATCCGTCGGCGATCCATCGCGCCGATCGGGGTTGGATTGATCGGTCTGCTGATTGTGTCGCTGATTGGTCCGACATGGTCGATCGGGTTTCCCAGTCCATCGAGGACGCGTCCGAGCATGCGGCTGCCGACTGGTGCGACTTGGTGGACTTGCTGCATGACGATGCGGGAGCCTGGGATGATGCCTGTGGTTTGCGCCAGGAGCATCACGATCGCGTGACCGGCGTCGAATCCGACGACTTCTCCGGCGATGCGTGAATCGTCGAGGCCATGGATCTCGACGAGTGATCCGATCGGGACAGGGAGGTCCGTCGCGAGGATGGTCATGCCTCGGACAGAGTGGACGCGCCCGGTAATCCCGAGCGGGCAGACCTGTTTGACCATCTCCATCTCACGAGGAAGCAGTTTCACGCCGCGTCTTCCTTGGATTCGGATGATGCGGAGCTGTCTTCGTCTTCTTCGAGATGCGCGTCGTAGTCTGGACCACGATGCGCAGGGAGGAGTGTCGCGACGATGCGATTGAGCTGTGTCGTGATCGATGCGTCGATTGTTCCTCCGCCTTTGGTTGTGACGACGCATGATCCTGGAGCGAGCGCGTCGTCCTCGGCGAGTTCCGCGTGGTTGCACGACGAGCAATGCTCGATCATCGCAGGCATGACGCGTTTGAGCAGCTCGACATCGCTGGGATGGACCTTGACGCGGATATCTGTAGGGGTCACGAGCGTTTCGAGCACTGTTTCGAGCTGATCGACGACGACTTCCGGATCAAGATCGATCGTTCGTTTGATGACACGAGCTGCGATCTCGGATGCGAGCTCGATGACCTCGTTGCGTGCGTTGAGCATGAGATCGCTCCGGTCATTGTCCCAGCTTTGGAGCGCTGCTGACCACGCTTGAGCGAGTTGGTCGAGTCGTGTTGCGTGCTCGGATTCTGCTTGCTGTGTGCCTTGCTCGGTCCCTGTTTTTTGTCCTTGTGCGAGCCCGTCTTGGTATCCGCTTGCTCGTCCGGTCTCGGATGCATCGGAGATCAGACGCTCTCGTTCTTCGTTGGCTTCTTTGAGGATCCGCGCGGCTTCTGCTTGCGCCGCGGCGATGACGGCTTCGCCTCGCTTCTGGAGGTCTCCGAGATCCATCGGGACCGCATCGCGGGTGTAGGTTTCGAGGTCGGCTCGTTTGATGATGCCCATGCTGGTGCCTTTCTTCCGAACACTCGTGAACTCTGCGCAGATGGTCGTTGGTTAGACGACCATCTCGCCTTCTCCGCCTCGGCCTTCGATCATGACATCGCCGGCTTCTTCCAGACGACGCACGATGTCCACGATCCGCTGCTGTGCGGTCTCGACATCCGACACACGCACTGGTCCCATGAACTCCATGTCTTCCTTGACCATCTCCGCGGCACGCTCGGACATGTTCGAGAAGATCTTGGTCGCGAGCGCCTCGCTTGCGGTTTTGAGCGCGACGGAGAGTTCGTCGTTCTCGACCTCCTTGAGGACCGCTTGGATGCCTTTGTCGTTGACGAGCTTGATGTCCTCGAAGACGAACATGAGTCTTCTGATTTCTTCGACCAGATCTGGATCGTCTGATTCCAGACCCTCCATAATCGTTTTTTCGGTCGCACGGTCCGCGAGGTTGAGGATTTCGGCGACTGTTGGGACGCCTCCGGCTTTCTCCATGCTCTGCATGAGCATGTTGCTCAGACGACTCTCCAGACCGATCTCGACTTCCTTGATCACCTCTGGGTTGGTCTGCTCCATGTTCGCGATGCGCTTGATCACTTCGAGCTGCTTCTCCATCGCAAGACCAACGAGGATTTCGGATGCCTTGTGGTGCGAGAGGTGACAGAGAATGAGCGCGATCGTCTGCGGGTGCTCTTCTTGGATGAAGGTCAGCAGGTTGTCGCTCTCGGCACGCTGGAGGAAGCTGAATGGGGTCTTCTGGACTTGCGTCTGGATCTGACCAAGCACACGCTCGGCATCACTCGGATCCATCGAGTTCTGGAGGAGTTGCTTCGCGTAGGAGAGTGATCCATCGCTCGCGTACTGTGTTGCGATTGAGACATTGTAAAACTCTTCGATCACGCCGTCTTGGAGTTCGTTGGGGACTCGTCCGAGTGAAGCGAGCTCGCGCGTGATCTCTTCGACCTTCTCGGTCGGGAGGTGTTTGAGCACAGATGAAGCAAGATCCGCTCCGATCGAGAGCAGCAGGATCGCGGCTTTGGAGACCCCTTCAAGCTCACGCGGATCGGTCGGCAATGGTTCGTTTGGTTTGCGTGCCATGATGCTTATTCCTCGATCTCGGCCCAGCGTTCAACCAAGCTCGCGGCCCCTTCAGGATCCGAAGAGATCAACTCGGTCACCTGCTCGCGGAGCTGCTGGATCTCGACCATCGCATCCTCGACTTCGATGCCGGTCATCGCGGCTTCTCCCTCATCTGCTTCACCGATCAGATCGCTTGCTCCTTCAAGCTGTGGAGGCAACCCAACGAGTTCCTCTGCAGAAGGGAGTTTGATGTCTTGGCTCGAACGCTTGATCATCAGGAGCATCATCAGCACGGAGACTCCTGCGAGGATTCCGACGAGGATGGTCTCGATGAGGTTCCCGTTGCCGAGGAGCATGGAGTTTCCTCCACCACCTCCGACGAGGGATCCCATGAATCCTGCGGATTGGACCTGACCGATGCGGTTGTACGCGTCTCCGATTGGTGCCATGGATACGACGACTTCGCCTTGGATAACTGATCCGTCTGGATTCATTCCCATCAGGTGAGGGGTGACCTGTTTGACGATGAGTGATTTGAATCCGGAGTTGCCGTCCATCCCTTCGAATCGCTCGCGGATGTCTTCTTCGGTTACTGGGGTTGGCTCCGCGCCGTCCTCGGCAGCTTCTTGAGACTTCATCAGCATCTCGCGGATGTACTCTTCAGGGACAATGATCGACGCTTGCATATGCGTCGGCATCCCTCGATGATCGATCGTCTGCTTTTTGATGTATCCGAACTGGTTGTCGTATTCTTTGTCTGTTACTGCAGAGTTTGAGCTGTTGCCTACAGCACTCCCGGTGTTGATACTCGCGGTTTGATTCGAGCGGACCCCAGGCTCGGCACCTCTGGACGCTTGCTGCATCGTGTCTTCTGCACTGCCTGTCGAGCGGACCAACGAAACGGATCCCTCATCGACCTTTGCGAATGACATTTCGGAGCTATCAACACGCTTGACATCGACCATCGCGGAGACGGAGATGATCACTCCTGGGATGTGTCCCAGCATGGATTGGATTTGTTGTTTCTTGCCTTCTTCGACGGCTCGAGCTTGGTCGGTGTACTTTGAAGACAGGCGAGCGTCGGCTGACGAGACGATGCGTGGTTGACCGGTTGTGCCGTCGATGACCTGGATGTGCTTTGCGTCGAGTCCGGAGACTGCTCCCATGACCATGCCGGCGGCCGCATCAACCGTTTCCTGTCCGAGCGGTGCTCCTCCGGAGCTGAACATCGTGATTGACGCACTGGGGGTTCGGACCGCTCGACCGAGTCCTGAGCTTTGTGGGATATCGAGGATCACGCTGGCGCTGTTGATGAAGCGGAACTGTCCGATGATGCGAGCGAGCTCGTTCTGGAGCGCGATGGTGCGTTGCTGTCTGTGCTGTTCTTTGGATGCTTTCCAGTCCTGCGAGTTGATCAGGTTCCCGAACATAAGGGTGGTGTCGCCGGGGAGTTGTCCGTTCTGAGCGAGGACGGCGACCGCTCCTGTCTGCTGGGAGGGGGGGACCTTGATCGATCCATCGACGAGTTGTGCGTTGATCCCTGCGGCGCGGAGCGATGACAGCGCCGTGGTATCCCCAGTGCCGTCCATCAGGTCGACGAGTGTTGGTTTGGCGGCGTACTGAGAGACCAAGAACATGGTCATCGCGGCGATCACGGCGAGTGATGCAATCAACAACTTCTGCGATGCGGTCATCTGACCGACATAGCTTCCAGCGTTCCCAAATAATTTCCGCAACTGATCCATTGAATGCTCGGCCTCCGTGCCGTGAATCGAGCGTCATCCTGACACCCGCCATCCAAGATCGGATGGCTCAAGGCATCATCGGCCGATCGGTGCGCAATCCTTGACAAGCAAATGCATGATCTGCGCATGAAATTTTCAAGTGGTCATTTGTTGCGCGGATGGCTCTGGAGAGCGATTGGAGTAACCGGAGCGGATTCGGATCAGACACGCATCTGCTTGACTTCGTCGTACGCTTGCATGACCTGATTCCGCATCGCTTGGAGCATCTTGAACGCGGTATCCGCTTTGTCCGTCGCGGCGATCACGCCTTCGATGTCGTCTCGTTTCCCTGAAACGAGGTCCTCGGCGGCTTGGGTCGCATCCTGTTGCAACGCATTGACTTCCTTCAGGTTCCCCATGAGGACGGCTTTGAAGTCTGGAGCGTTGTTGTTCCCGTTCTGAGCGGATCCACCGATACCGCTCGGCATGTTGTTCATGCCTCCAGCAGATCCGATTAATCCCAGTGGGTCGCTCATAGGGGTCTCCAAGTATGCTTGTAGCTTACACCATTACGCGAGGAGTCGCAACGCTTGTGCCATCATGTTCTTTGTGGTCTCGGCGGCGACGATGTTTGCTTCGTAGGCACGCGAAGCTTGGAGGCCGTTGACCCATTCAGCGGTTGGGTCGATGTCTGGGACCTGCAGGTATCCGTTTTCATCCGCAAACGGGTGTCCCTCGCGGTATTCGGTCCGTAGAGCGGTCTCATCGATGTGGATCTCTGCAACTTCAACACCCAATCCCGCGCCGTTTGCGCCGTCAACTGGGGAGAACATCGCGGCGCGACGGAGGTACGGCTCGTACTCTCCGCGATCGTTCTGGAGGGTGTTTGCGTGCGCGATATTGGATGCGATGACCTCCATGCGTGTACGCTGGGCGATCATTCCGCTGGTTGAGACATCGAGTGAGCCGTACATATGGAGGGGTCCTTCTGATTAGATCACTCGTTGAGCGATCGCATTCTGCAACTGGTTCCGTTGGCTTCTCAGCAAATCCGCGGCCACTCTGTACGCGGACGCGTTTTCGACCATATCTTGCATCATTCGTTCCAGATCTCGATCGTTTCGGTCGTGATGGAGGATCCCGCCGTTGTGTCCTGTGGTAGGGACAAGCTTGAAATCGTTTGATCGTCCGGAGCGTTTGATCTCGCGGGTTTCATCCCATTGGAGTGCGCCGAATGCGCCGCCGTTGAGTTTGCGGCGTTTGTCGATTGCGTCTCCAAGCATTTCTTGGAATGCTTTGGGATCGACATCCTTCATCTGGAAGTTCGGGGTGTCGATGTTCGCGATGTTGTGTGCGATGACTCGCTGACGCTGTCCAGCAAACTTCAGCAGCATCTCAGCCGCGGGCATCGCTCCTGCATTTCCAAGGTCGCCTATCAACATAACACTTCACCTACGCACGACTTGTGCCAATCCTGCGAATCAGAGGTTCGGAGAGACGAGGCTGTCCTCTTTCCACTTCTTGAGCTTCAGACCGAGCGTTCGTACACCGATCCCGAGTGCTTTGGCGGTTTTCTGACGATGCCCGTTGAAGCGTTGGAGTGTCGCGACGATCTCTTCGCGTTCGATCTCAGCGAGTGTTTTGTCGCCGGGACGGTAGTCCATTTTGGGCTCAGCGAATGACGACATTGATGTCTGCGGCTGATGCTGTGAGCTTTGTGGATGCTGGCTGTACACGCTCGATGGAGCGGATGCACCGTGGACGACGCTTTGTCCGAATCCGGATGCGGAGCCGTTGGTTGATGGAGCGACGCCGTTGGATTGGGGACGCAGTGGCATCGCTTTGGGAGTCGGGCGTGATTCCATGAGCCAAGGCTCTAGGGTCGCACGCGCGATCTCGGTTGCTTTGGGGTCCGACAAGACCACTGCACGCTCGCAGATGTTCTGGAGCTCGCGGACATTGCCAGGCCATGCGTAGGTGCCCATCAGTTCCATCGCGTCCTCGCTCAAGCGGATCGCGCGACGACCGTCACGATTGCAGACCTTCTCAACGAAGTATTCTGCGAGCAACGGCACATCCTCGATCCGATCACGCAGCGGCGGGATCTGGATCGGGAGCACATTCAAACGGTAGAACAGGTCCTGACGGAACTCTCCCATCGATGCGGCTTTCGGGAGATCGCGGTTGCTCGTCGCGATGACTCGCACATCGACCCCGATCGTTGTGGATGACCCGACACGCTCGAACGCACGCTCTTGGAGCACGCGGAGGAGCTTCGCTTGGATCTGAGGCGAGACTTCGGAGACTTCGTCGAGCAGGAGCGAGCCGTTCTCGGCGAGCTCGAAGCGCCCTTTGCGCATCTTGTCCGCGCCGGTGAATGCTCCGCGTTCGTGTCCAAAGAGTTCGGATTCGAGCAGGCTCTCATTGAGTGCGGCACAGTTCACAGCAAGATACGCGGCTTCTCCACGCGGGCTCAGGTCGTGGACAGCGTGCGCGACGACTTCTTTCCCGACTCCTGATTCTCCGGTAATCAGGACGGTGCCGTGACTGGATGCGACCGCTCGGACCTGCTCGCGGACCTTACGGATCGCGGCCGATTTTCCGATGATCCGATCCAGACCGACCGGGCTGTTGAGCGGCTGGGAGTCACGAGCGTTTGCTTTGAGGATCGCGTTTTCTTTGAGGATCCCGGCGTGGCTGATCGCACGCTTGACGGCGATGATCATCTCATCGCCTTCAAAGGGTTTGGTGATGTAGTCGAACGCGCCGTTCTTCATTGCTTGGACAGCGGTCTCGATGGTCCCGAACGCGGTCATCAGGATGACCGGGAGGTCTTCATCGACGGCGCGGATCTCTCCGGTCAGGTCCACGCCGGTCATTCCCGGCATGTTGAGATCGGTGATCACTGCATCTGGACGCTTGGAGGTGATTTCCTTGAGCGCGGATCGACCATCTACGGCGGTTCGGACACTGAATCCTGCACGCGTTAGTGTTGAGCCGACCGAGTCGCGCATCATTTCTTTGTCATCGACGACCAGTACTGATTTCATACTCACGATACTTCCCCTTGAGCCGAGGGCTCTGCTGCATGCGGCTTGGATTCGGACATGCGCCCTGCTCTGACCACGATCTGAGGCTGTCCTTCTTCGGACGGTTTGCTGACGAGTTGTTTCGGAAGGTGCAGCGACACGATCGCGCCGTGCGTCCATTCCGATTCATCGTTGGTGTTTTCGACCTGGACCGATCCGCCGTGGGCGTCCATGATCCGGTGCACGATTGAAAGCCCGAGCCCCGTCCCCGCGGCTCGGGTGGTGAAGAACGGATTGAACATCCGTTCGATCACGCTTGGCTCGATCCCCCCACCACTGTCACGGACGAAGAGCACACGCTCTCCGTCGTCTCCGCGTTTGACTCCCAGAGTCATCACTCCCCCGGCATTGTCTTTGGTTGCTTCAGCGCCATTGCGGATGATGTTGATCAGTGCTTGGTGGAGCAGGGACGCGTCGCCGAGGAGCTCTTGGCAGTCTGGATCGATCTGGACTTCAACGCTGATTCCTTCGAGCTCTGCTACGCACGCATCCTGCGCATCGCTCAGGAGCATCGACGCGTGAACCGATTCCTGACGGACGCGCAGCTCACGCGAGAACGCGAGGACATCTCCGACTATCTGATCGAGACCGGTCACGGCTCGTCCGATCTTGTCAACAATCGAACACTGCTCGGGCATCTCCGCGAGATCTTCGTGGAGCATGCGTGTGTATAAGCGAATTGATCCCAGCGGGTTACGAATTTCGTGCGAGATCCCAGCAGCCATTTCTCCGAGCGCCGCGAGTCGTTTGGATCGCTGGAGCGCTTCGTTGGCTTGCGTGAGCTCAGTGTTGAGACGAACCACTTCGCTGCGGAGCTGGGTGTGCGTGTGTTCGAGCTTCGCAGTGACCTCATTGAACGAACTCATCAACTCCGCGAGATCTCCTGCAGACAGCGATGGGCTTGTCGGCTGGCTCCCAGCAAGTGCTGATTCAGCTTGAGGTGTTGACAGCGTGCTCTGGTCCACGATTACCCTTCCCGGTCTTGATAGGTTGGCTTTGGAGGAGCTTTCCCTCCGCCGTAGGCGCGGACGGCGGTGCGTCCGTTCCCGACGCCGGAGAGTTGCTTGGAGAGTTCATCGCGTCGTTTTTCAACGACGACCTGCTGCTCGGCGTCCCTTCTGAGGATTTTGGTCACGGTCATCGACATGTCATCGAGCTGCAAGCGTGCTGATCGGACTTGATCAGCTCCGACGCCGTCGAGTTCGAGGAACTGCTCGACCTGGGTGCTCTTGCGTGCGAGCGATTCGATCATTGGGTTTCGGCTATTGAGCGATTCGACAAACGCTTCGAGCTCGTCGTTATCGAGGAGTTGCTGCTGGCGCTCACCGATCGCGTCGATCTGGGTGCACAGCGTCCGCATCTGCGTGAGCAACGCGTCGATACGCTGATTCTGAGATTCTTCTCGTCGTTGATGGGTCATCCATGACCTCCGATTGAAGCTGCCGAATCCATTCGGCACGCACCAGACTTGGTGCTGGAAAGAGTTATCGGCTGTTTGTGCGCATCGCTCCACTATCCGCGCAAGTTTCCGTTCGCGGGCTGATCAAATTTTGACCTGTTGGATTGTTCAGGGATCAGTCACGCCGCTGAGGAGCATCGCGCTCGAATCGAGCCAACGCTCCCAATCTGCCCTGTCCATCGGGAGATTCGGATCATTCCAGACATCGTCTGGAATCGACGAGTAGAAGCGACGCGCACGCTCGTTGGCAGTCGCGGCTCTCCCGATCTCGTTCTTCGCGATGTACGCGTTGACGATCTGGACCATCGCGACGAGGGAAGCGGGGTCATCTGAGTATCGGTCACGCGCGACATCGTAGTAGCGGATCGCGTCGTCGAAGTTCCCCAGATCAAAGGCACAATCTCCGAGATAGAAGTACGCGTTGCGGAGCGCGATGGATTCGAAGATCCCGACCTGCGTCACGCGCAGTGCGTCGAGCTCGCGGATCGCGTTCTCGTAGTGCTCGATCGCGCGGGTGCGATGCGATCGCATCTTGGCAATCCGTTCGTTCCGCTCCGCGGCGGGCATCGCTTCTCCGAGCGATTGATCAATCGTGTCTCCGAGACGACGGTGCGCCTCAGCGAGACGGAAAATCACGACGGCGGTCTCTGGATCTCCCTGATAGCGGGAGACAAACTCCTCGTACCGCTCGATCGCACGCTCTGGTCGATTGGTTGAATCGAAATGCCCTGCGAGTTCCAGGAGCGCGGTTCGGTAAAGCTCGGTTTCCGCGGAAACCTTTGTGCCGTTGAGCGCGGTCTGGAGCAGCTGCTCGGCTTTGGTATCGTTCTCCGGATCTTCGTCGTATAAATAAGCTTGCGCCAACGGCACAAAGCTCGAATCCGCGAAGGGACCAATATCAGCGCCGAGGATCCCCTCGCGATCCTCGATCAGCTGCTCAAAAATCTCTGCGGACTTCTGGAAATCCCCGATCGCTCGGAGGGATTCACCTAATCGGAAGAGTGCTTCGGCGTATCTCGGATCCGATGGCATCGAGCTTGAATAGGTCTGGAATGCGATGATCGCTTCGCGCTGATCACCGGCTCGGTCGTAGAGATCCGCGGCGGTCCAGAGGGAATCCGCGTGTTTCGGGAGGTTGGTGACCACATACCGCTCGGCGTGCATCCGTGCGTTGGTCGCTGCAGCGATCAGATGACGCTGGACACGCGAGCGTGTGGAGGGATCGAGATTCAGGAGGGATTTTGATTCTTCGAGCGGTCGTCCGATTAGCTTCTCGGCCATCGCTTTGTGGCCGTTCATCAGCATGGACAGGATGTCTGATGGGATCTCTCCGCCGGTATACAGCCGTTCTCCGATCGCGGTGTATCGGAGTGCGTTGTCGGCGTAACCTCCGGCGAGTGCATCTTCTGCACGCGCAAGGATTGAATCGAGCACCTGGCGACGGCTTGGTTCGATCTCGCTCCCGACCGCGTCATAGTTCCCGACCAGCGTGTCGTACGCTTCGAGCGAGAGTTCTGATTCTCCGATCGCGGCTTGGGTCTCCCCTACCCCGACCAATCCCCAGAGGTAGGCGCGATCACGCGAGTAGTTCTCCGCGATCTCTGTGTAGAGGTCGCGTGCTTCGTAGGTGTTGCCTTCGATGTCTTCGAGACGAGCGTGTGCGAGCAGGATCTCTGAATAATGCGGATCCCCGGCACTCCCAAGGCTATACGCATGATCGATCTGCTTGCGGACCAGATCGTTTGCTCCCAGCGCGAGGTACCCTCGTGCGAGCAACAGATGCAGACGCGAGCGTCCGTCCTTCTCTGCGTCGTTTAGACGCGGCATTTCTCGCAGGATCCGCGCAATAGTCTGGTCTATATATCCTCGCTCGAGCTGGATGCGTGATTCACGCTCGAGCGCCCAAACACGCTCATCGAGTGCGAGCTGGGGGTCTGCGAGCATCTCTCCGAGAAGTTCCATCGCGGGATCCACATCGGGGACAACGCGATCCAGCAGGCTCTCGACGATTTGGTGGTTCAACCCATCACGCAGGTCCCGGCGTTTGAGCGGGATCTGCGCCACGCGGATCTTTGCTTTCTTGAGTTCATCACGAGCGAGATACACCCGCGCCAGCGTCGCAAGATCCGGCGCGTCGAGCACCGCTCCTAAACGCTCGGCTTCGAGATACTCGCGGATGATCGAAACGAAGTTCCGGTCATCTTCAAATCCTGCGGCACGCTGTCCACGATCGATCGCGCGAGCTTTGTTCAGGTGGTAGTGGATCTTCTCGTCGGCTGATGCGCCCTCTGGGAGCGCGACGAAGGGATAGACCTGGGTATTGAGGACCTCGATCGCTTCTTCGTATCGCTCGGCTTTGAGCAGCGCGTCGGATTGTTTGAGCGCTGGACGCAGCGTGGGTTCGGGTTTGGTTGAGATCGTGTAGGCGAGTCCGAGCATGAGCAGTCCGCCGCCGGCGAGGAGGGCGGGGGTCTGCCAGAGATTGCGCCAGTCCCGTTTGACATACTCGACAGGGTCACCGATCGGCTCGGCTTTCGCTGAGTCGTCCTGACCTTCGGTCTCGATCGCGTCGTCTTGTACCGGTTCTTCGCTCACTGAGGTCCTCGCATACCACAGCACGCACCGACCTCGGTGCGCAGCGTGGATACCTCTTATGTCGGCACAAAACCCCGATCTACTGAAGTTCTCGGACCATGAAGCTCGATATTCAGGATCTATTTCAGGGAGTCGGTGTTATTGCTCCGCTGGAGCATCTAGATCGATTGTCTCGTGGATGCGATACGCTCGTTTGAGACGATCTGGGTTGTAGACCATCGGTTTGATCGATCGTTGCGAGGGTTCGGAGAGTTCGATGCGGACGAACTCGCCGCTGATTCCGGATCGCTTGATTTCGACCTTCCCAGGGATCATGACCCCGGTCTCTCGGCGCTGATCGTCGAGCATGTCCTTGTATCGACTCAGTCCGGTCTCGGCGATCCGATCCCCGGCTTCATCAAGACTCACGACCCACACCACCAGTGCGGTCCTCGGATCGAACCAGTATTCAGTCACTCCCCAACGCGATGGCTGGGAGATGACCACGAGTTCTTCTTCGAGCTGCCAGCGGGTTTCAACGATCTGGTCTGGATCCAAGGGTTCGATCCCAAGCGAAGAAATCAGGTCTCCTGGATGCACACTGAGTCCGATCTCCTCGGCTCGCAGCGGGGTTAGGTTCTGAATCGCGCCAACCAGCGCTACACGCTGGTCGGAGTTGGAGAGGTCGAACATCCAGTAGCGCTCATCGCTTGAGCCATAGGCGAAGTAGGTCTCTCCGAGCTTCCCGATCGTGAGCGAGACGGAGGTTGGTCGTGTGACTTGAAGGTGTCCTTCGCCTTGCTCTTCGAAGCTGCTTCCTCGTGCGTCGGTGCCTTTGATGCGGACGGAGACGCGCGCCCAGACGCGATCGATCTGCGCGACGCGTTCGTTGTGGGTCTCGACGATCGCATCGACGAGGACGGCACTGACATCGCGGGTTCGAGGCGTGCGTTTCTCGCCGCATCCCAAGCTCGGGATGAGCATGGCAGCTGAGAGTATCGTGAGCACGGCGAGTTGGATCAGGTTCCGCATTATGCCCCCGGCTGTTCGAAGTTCATGACTTGGCCGAGCTCTTCGATCGCTTCTGCGATCGCTTCGTCGTCGAGTTTGGGATCGATGACTTCGAAGACTGGGCCTCCGCCGCCTTTGACGCGCTGACGGACCTTGAGCATGGATGGAGAGTCCTCGGTCGCGGCAATCATCCCTTCGAGGTCGATCTTCTTCTTTCGCATGAGCATGAGTGTCAGCAGGTATCGGAATCCGATCTGCTTTTCTTCTGTCGCTTCTCCGAGTTGCTCGAAGAGGTCGAAGATCTCGTCATCGGAGACGAGCGGCGTTTTTTTGCTCTCTCCAGGCTCTGGGACCTTGCGTTTCCAGAATCCGAAGAGTGTGCTTCCTTCTGGGAACTCTGCGCCTTCGTCCCAGACTTCCATCGAGTACAAAACCCGGGTCAGAGCGGTTTCGCCGGCGACTTCCAGCAACGCGGCGACATGCTCCTCTCCGACTTCAAGCTCTCGGCCTGAAGCGGTGCAGGATTCGGTCGAACGGGAGATCTCATACGGCGATGCGGAACTGCTCATGCACAGAGTATACGCAATTCAACAAGACACATTGAAGAACCGCTGATCTGTTGCCTGCTCCCCTGCCCCGACTCGGAAACGGATGCACTGGGAGCATTTGGCACAGCGAGCGAGGTATTCAGTCCCGGCTTTGTTCCGGTAGACCCTTTGGTATTGTCCGCTGCAGGTAAAGCGGACGCCGAGCCAGGGGCGTTCGTTTGGTTTGGGATGGTGTTCTCCCGGCGGGGGGACGCCGGGGGATGCTCTGAGGGTCATGCATTTTCTATCGTCACGCTCGCGGCGTGGTCTTTACCAGTTTGGCTCCGCACGATTGAGAGAATACTGATAGAATCACGACAATCCATGGCTGGCGTACTTTCCATCTTGCCTGACCCCCCACCACCTCCCGCGCCAATCGGACTGATCGCGGGTGGTGGTCGGCTCCCTGTGCTGGTCGCTCAAGGACTCGCGGAGATGGGTCACCCTGTCCACGCGGTCGGATTCCACGGGCGATACGACACGGCGCTCCCGGATCTGTGCGCGAGCTTTAAGTCTGCTGGGATCCTCCGGATCGGATCGTGGGGGCGCAGGCTCAGGAGCAAAGGGGTCGCGCACGCGATTATGGTCGGGAATGTCGATAAATCCGAGATCATGCACAGCAGGTGGCGTTTTCTCAAGAACATCCCTGACCTGACTACGATGATGGTGATATTCAAACACCTCAGGCACGATCGACGCTCCCATGCGTTGTTGCGAGCGGTCGCTGAGGAACTGGACCGAAAGGGAGTCTCGCTCATCGACTCGACCATCCCCATTAAGAGCCAGCTGGCGCAGCCCGGCGTGATGACGGTTACGCAGCCTACCCCTTCGCAGCAAGCGGACATTGATTTCGTCTGGCCCATGCTCACGGAACTCCTGCGTCTGGACATCGGACAATCGCTCTCGGTGCGTGATCTCGATGTCATCTCTGTCGAAGCGGTCGAGGGAACCGATCGGATGATCGAGCGGACCGCGTCGCTGTGCAAACGCGGCGGATGGACACTCGCAAAGGGCGCGCGTGCTCAGCATGATCGGAGATCCGATGTCCCAACGGTCGGACTCAAGACGATCGAGAATCTCGCGAAGAACGGGTGCTCGTGCCTTGCGATCGCGGCGGGTGATGTGATCATGCTCGATCGGATCGAGATGATCGAGCGTGCTGATGAACTCAAGATCGCGATCGTCGGCGTGCCTGTCTCGCATCGCCCGCTCACCAAGACCTCAAAGACCGAAATCCAGCAGTGACCGACGCTGACCTTCCAATCTCAGGAGCCGAGCACGCTGACGCGGACACCTATGTCTCCCGAGGCGGACTCAAACTCCACCATGCGCTCGCAGAGTTCAAGCTCGACCCGACCGGATTGATCTGCGCCGACTTTGGATGCTCGACCGGTGGTTTTACCGACTGCGCCCTCCACCACGGCGCATCACATGTCCACTGTATCGACACCGCGTACGGGCAGCTCGCGTGGAAACTCCGTCAGGACGAACGAACCACAGTCCACGAACGCTCCAACGCATTGCATACAGAGCCGCCTCCCGATGTCGTCGAGACCAAGGGCGTTGACCTGATCGTGATGGATCTGGGATGGACCAAGCAAGAACGCGCTCTTGCTGCCGCTCGGACATGGCTCAAGGATGACGGTCGCGTAATCTCCCTCGTCAAGCCCCACTACGAAGCGACCAAAGAAGAACTCGAAGACGGGATGATTCTCACGGAAGACCTCGCGCGATCCATCGCTGAGCGTGTGCGCCATACGCTCCCTGAGATGGGATGGGAAGTGCTGGGATGGACACAGAGCCCGCTGCTGGGGAGTGCTCGCAAGAAGAAGCGGAAGAACAAGGGGAAGGGCAATCCGGAGTGGTTGGTGCTTCTTACGCCCACGAGATAGGAGAATTACTATGAGCTGGAAAGATCACCTTGATCAATGGTCAACAGCACTCAAACCATATTTGGACGGCGATCTGCATAGCGATATTCGTGGCCCAGCGAGCGATGACGAACTCGAAGATTTAGAAGACGAGCTTGGCTATGAGATTCCAGAGCCGCTTCGCACATTCATGGAAGAGGAATCTGCGTACATCGACTTCTGGTGGAATCTCCGGGACGATATCATCCCACTCGATGTTTCGAATCGGCCATATGGTGGATACATAGAGTTCAACCCCGAGTCAATCATGAATCTCAATGCCGATCGCACAGGGTTTCTCCGCGGCGATCTTCCCAGAATTGTCATCAGCCAATGGCAAAAGGCATTTCGATTCCTTGGCGTTCCAAATGGCGACGCAATCGCTCTAGATATCTTCCAGCATCCGGATGAGCCGCCTGTTGTTTACCTCAATCATGAAAACCCAGAGGGTCAGATTCGACTCGCGAACTCTTTCCAAGAGTTCATTGATGTCTGGTTCGCACTCGGATGTGTCGGTCCAGAAAGCTGGAATGTCAGACACTTCATTACAGACAAGGGCAAGCCACTCAACGGCGAAGTTGATGGCACAGCAACCAGCACGCTGGACATCACTTGTCAGAACTCGATCACTTTTCGCACCTTCTTTGGATTGAAATGATCAAATGAAAACCGCTCCCTTTCGGAAGCGGCTCGTTCATACAAAACTGGTTCACTCAACTCACGCGACGCGGAGATGATGTCCGGTCGTCAGCGAGCGGATCAAGCGTTCGCGGTCTCCGGCTCGATCGAAGCGGGTGATGACCATGGCCATCTTGCTGGCGCCGGGTTCGTCGAGGTCGCACCAGACGACATTGCCTGTGATGAACACGGCTCGTCCTGGTCCGATGTCGATCCCTGTTTGCGGGAGATCGATGCGGACGGACACGGTCTGTCCCGGCTCGATCGGGCGATCGAGCTCGAAGCAGACGCCTCCTTCGGAGATGTCGTAGACATGGCCTTCGAGCGTGAACTCGGTCTCGTCTGGGTGGACGCGGAGCGCCATCGAGGTGTATCCGGGATTGACCTGGAATCGTTCGTGGCTGCGGCGGTTGATTGGGTTGTTGACCATGTCGGGCTCCTTTTTCGCGTGTGTCTGCGGCCCTTATCGGCCTGTTGGAGCGGGGGCTTGATTCCGAGGCCGAGAATACTGCAGTTTCTCGCATGAATCCGTCGTTCGAGCACCAGTTTGGTGTCCAACGGCTCCAGTTTCGCGCCTGGGAGCGGATCTGTACATACCCTTCCTTTCCATGTTTATTGATCGCGCACGAATTCAGGTCACCGCCGGCGACGGCGGGAACGGCAAAGTCTCCTTCAAACGAGCCAAAGGGATGCCTAAGGGCGGTCCCGACGGCGGCAACGGAGGCAAGGGCGGCGACATCATCCTTAAGGTTGATGATGGTTTGAATACCCTGATCGACTTCCGAGGAATCTACGAATGGAAAGCACAGCCGGGCGAGATGGGTGGGTCCAAGCAGTGCACTGGTGCTGATGCTGATGATCGTGTGATCCGTGTTCCCGCTGGGACGGTTGTTCATGATGAACTGACGGGCGAGCAGATTGTTGATCTTGGTCCTGGAGACACCTTCGTCATCGCGAAAGGCGGACGAGGCGGATTCGGGAACGAGCACTTCAAGAACTCGGTCAACCAAGCCCCACGCACCGCATCACCTGGTGAAGCGGGCGAGACCAAACAGCTGGTCCTTGAACTCAAGGTCATCGCGGAGGTCGGTCTTGTCGGACTTCCGAATGCTGGGAAATCGACGCTGCTTAAATCGGTAACTCGTGCTGAGCCGAAGATCGCGAACTATCCGTTCACGACGCTGTCTCCTCAGCTCGGGATCGCGATGATTGATCAATCGCGTCGGATCGTCATTGCGGATATTCCTGGATTGATTGAAGGGGCCGCGGATGGTGCGGGATTGGGTCATTCGTTCCTGCGGCACATCGAACGGACGACGGTCATCATCCATGTCCTCGATGCGTTCCCTGATGACACGCAGGGCGATCCGGAGAACACCCCCACTCCTGCTGAACACTACCGCGCGATCCGTCAGGAGTTGATGGGGTACTCGTCGATGCTTGCTGAGAAGCCTGAGATCATTGCGCTCAATAAGCTTGATCTGATTCCTGAAGAGGAGCACGCGGAGCATATTGCTGAGCTTCGTGTGGCGCTCCAGCTCGATTCCAAGCAGGAGGTCTTCCCGATCTCCGCGGCGACAGGGCAGGGGACGGACGAGCTTCTGCAAGCCGTGTGGAAGATGCTGCACAGCGAAGACTACACGCCTGCGGGCTGGTGAAAAACCTCATATTTCATACTCGTATTGCGAATCTTCATTATCGCTGTATGATTTGTAGATGAAATCTATATATGTATTGTTCTCTGCGATCATCACCCTCTCGCCGAACCTGATTGCTTCAGAACCGCTCGGCCCATCGCTTGTGCTTGAGCGGAATCCGTATCTCCAACTCAGCACGCCGAACTCGATTGTCATCCAGTGGAGTACGGATGTTCCATCGGATAGCCGGGTTGAGTTTGGGTTGGATCCTGCGGCGCTGACACAGAGTGCTGTCGATACAGCGCTGACGACTGAGCATTCGGTGACGCTCAGCGGATTGACTCCTGATACGACTTATTACTATGCCGTGGGATCTTCGACTCAGACACTCGCGGGGGGGGACGCGGAGCATTCGTTCCGATCCGCGCCGATTGCTGGGACCCCCAAACCGGTTCGGGTCTGGGTGGTCGGGGACGCTGGGGTTGGGAGTCCTGGCGCTCGTGATGTGCGTGATGCGTATCTGGCGCACGCCGCGGACCATCCCGCTGATATCTGGCTCATGCTGGGAGACAACGCGTATCTCTTGGGGAGCGATTCGGACTTCCAGACGCGGATGTTTGATATTTATCCTTCGATTCTGCGTACGACTGTGTCCTGGCCGACGATTGGGAACCACGATGTGCTGGACAGTCAGCGGCCGTACTTTGATATCTTCACGCTTCCTGACACTGCTCAAGCGGGAGGGGTCGCGTCCAATACCGAACTGTACTACTCCTTCGAGTACGCGAACATCCACTTCATCTGTCTCGATACAACACTGAGCGATTTCACTGCAGGCTCTCCGATGCTTGATTGGCTCGCTGCGGATCTCGCCGCGACGACGCAGGACTGGGCAATCGCGTACTTCCATCACCCTCCCTACTCCGATGGACACGATTCGGATGAAGAGGACGAACTGATCGAAGTGCGCGAGAACATCATCCCGATCCTTGAAGCCGGAGGCGTGGATCTTGTCCTCAGCGGACACAGCCACTCCTACGAACGCTCCTTCCTCCTCAACGGGCACTACGGATTATCCTCCACGCTCACTCCTGCGATGCTCATCGACGATGGGAACGGACAAGAAGACGGCGACGGCGCGTACACCAAATCTGCAGCAGGTCTCACGCCCAACTCCGGAACCGTTTATGTCGTTGCCGGGAATGCTGGACAACTGACCGGTCTAGAACTCAATCATCCGGCGATGGCGTCCTCGCATATCGAGCTTGGATCCATGGTGCTTGATATCCACAACAACCGACTCGACGCGGTCTCCATCACGGATCAGGGGGTCATCAACGACCACTTCACGATCGTCAAACCCGCCGCGTGTCCGCCGGACATCAACAGCGACGGCGTGGTGGATTTCTTCGACATCTCGCAGTTCCTCGTCACCCGACCCGACTGGAACAGCGACACGGCGTTCGATTTCTTTGATATCAACAGCTACCTGACCGCGTATTCCAAGGGATGCCCGTAACAGAATCACATATCCAAATATATACCAAACAAATTGATTGACAATCGTTTTTTGTTCGGTATATTTTAGGAATGATCCTCTTCCTTGACCTCAACTCGTTCTTCGCATCCGTCGAGCAGCAGCTCCAACCTGAACTCCGAGGCAAACCGATCGGGATTATTCCCAACGACTGCGACTCAACCTGCTGCATCGCAGCGAGTTACGAAGCAAAGCACTTCGGGGTCAAGACAGGGTGCGGGATCCGCGAGGCGCATCTCAAATGCCCTGGGATTCAGCTGATCCTCGCTCGTCCCGATGAGTACATCAAGGCCCATCATCGGATCCTTGAAGCCGTGGATACGGTGTATCCTGTTCAGGGGGTGTACTCGATCGACGAGATGAGTTTCAAGCTCACAGGTCCTGATCGGGAGATCGATCGGGCACGCGAGCTTGCGATGGGGATGAAACACGCGATCCGCACGCTCGCGGGCGATTACCTCCGCTGCTCGATCGGGATCGCGCCCAATCGGATGCTCGCGAAAACCGCGTCGAACATGATGAAACCTGACGGGCTCGTCGTCATCGAACGCAAGGACATCCCCGATCGACTCCACGGGCTCGCGATCACGGACTTCCCAGGGATCGCCGACGGCATCCGGAACCGTTTGCATCGCTACGGCATTCACACAACGGAACAACTCTGCGGCGCGTCCAAACAGATGCTGCGTCGCGCGTGGGGCGGGGTGCTGGGAGAGATCTGGTACCACTGGCTCAAAGGGGATGAGCCGCATATTGCGACGACGAAGCGACGCAACTGTGGACATCAGCATGTGCTCGCTCCGGAGCTGCGCGAAGCGGAGAAGGCGCGGTCGGTCGCGATCCGTCTCTTGCACAAAGCCGCGGCTCGCATGCGGCACGAGGGGTTCTGGTGCACGAAGCTGACGCTCAACATCAAGCCGATGGATGCGCCGTCGTGGGTCGCGTATGTGAATCTTGAGCCTTGTCAGGACACGGTGCGTTTGCTGCATCATCTTGATCAGCTCTGGAAGCCGCAGCCTCATGCGTTTGTTTTTTGTGTTGCCGTGACGCTGGGTGGGCTGGTGAAGGATTCGCAGATCGAGCAGCCCTTGTTTGAGCAGGATCGCAAGCACACGAATCTCGCCCACACGATGGACACCATCAACACCAAGCACGGCCACGCGTCCATCTACTACGGCTCAATGCACCAAGCAAAAGACTCCGCGCCGCGACGGATCCCGTTCAACACGATCCCGAACCTTGAGCTTCCGGATACTGGAGGGATGGGGGCGTTTAAGCAGGAGCCTTTGAAACTGAAGCAGGCTCAATAAATGGGTGCCCTTACTCGCCGTCTTCGGCGCAGTGAGGTCTTGGTACTCCGATTACAGCTGATCCCGACTGCGCCCAAGAGGGCGAGTCGGGGCACCCAGTATGAGCCTGTATCTTTCTGATGACAGGGTTTAGATCACGACTTCTTTGCCGCAGGCGCGACGGATGGGGACGAACTGTCCGGCGTGCATCATGTTGTGGGTCGCGACGATGATCCAGACGGCGCCCTTCGTTGGGAACATCGGTTGGAACATCTCCGGACCCGCTTCGTCGAGTTGGGATTCGGTGGTGTGGTCGAGTGCTTTGAAGGTGGCTTCTTGGACCTGATCGAGGAGCGCGAGGTATTCGTTGGTGCCGAGGAAGTGGCTTGGGTCGTTGTCGCTCTGGGTCTCTCGGGTGTACTGCTCGGCGAATCCATCGGGGAGCGTGAACGCGTGGTCTGGAGCGAGTTGTTCAACAAAGAAACACTCGGACGCGATGAGGTGGCCGAGCTGCCAAGCGAGGTGGTTGCACGCTTCGTGCGAACGCTTCATCAAGTCCGCATCGGAGAGATCGGAGGCGTAGCTCTTGAGGACCATTCGGCTTGTGGAATAGGTGGAACGGAGGACTTCGATGGCGTTCATGGGATGCTCTCAATCAAGGGGACAACGGACAGATGGGGTGATCCTACGCGACCGATCCCGACTGCGCCCAAGAGGGCGAGTCGGGGCACTCAGCAAATTTACCAGACTCACTGTATACTAAATAGTGCATACAGCATCAGATCGTGAGGAAACATGTTTAAACGAAAAAAACATCCGACAATAGACTCCATAGATGCATGCCACATAGCGGTGTACATAGCACTACAAGTGGTCCCGTGTATACAACCAGCAGAAATTAAGAACAAACTGGAGATGAACGAATCGGCACCTGATTCATTTTCGATTGCGGTCGCATACGAACTAAGAGTATTCTATATCTGCCTTGGATATTTATACACACGAGTAGCCTTAGGGGAAAAAGGCGCGAAGCAAAGAGGGAGCCCCGAAGAACATATTCATACAGTAGCGAGAGCAACTCATCAAAACATCTTACTAATGGAAGAAACAGCACGCCTTAGTGAGCTTGCTCATGATGACCCAATAGCTATGGAAACACTCATTCTACAAGAAAATTTTGATCCGTTTTATTCCATATTCACTATGCGAGTAGAGGAGGCAGGAAGATCACTCTCAGGATTGCTCAATAAAAATACAATATTGGGTGAACATCAAAAACTACTCGCAAGGGTGTATACGCGAGTGTGGCCTGAAGGCCATGAAAATGCGCCGGCTAGCTCAGAGAACATCGTCGCAATTGCACAGGGAATGAGCATAACGAATGCGCTGCTTGGCCACATTGATGAACTGTTAGAGAAATTCACACCGGCTGAGATGGTGACATTTATCAAAGACCAGAACAATATTGTTGCGCAAACTAAAAAATCACCCTGAGACTAGAACTCCCAACAACACGTGTATGTACCGCGTCACTCATTCCCCGGCCAGTCCGGGTTCAGGAACTTGCCGTCTTTGTGGATCACTTCGCCGTCGGCGGTGATTGAGCCGCCTTCTCTCAGATCGCAGACCATGTCCCAGTGCAGGGCGCTCTCGTTGAAGGAGCCGGACTCCGGATACCCCATCCCGACCGCGGCGTGGAAGGTGCCGCCGATCTTCTCGTCAAACAAGGTGTTCTTGGAGAACTCTTTGATGGAGTAGTTGGTGCCGATCGCGATCTCGCCCATGTTTCTCGCGCCCTCGTCTTGGTCGAGCATCGCGAAGAGGAACTCTTCGTTTTTGGTGGCGCTCGCGTCGACGACTCGGTTGTCTTTGAAGACCAGGCGGATGCCTTCGACTTCGCGTCCGTTGTAGACGCCGGGGAAGGTGTAGTTGACATGGCCGTTGGCGTTTTGTGGTCCTGCGAAGACTTCGCCGTCTGGGAAGTTCTCTCCTCCGGAGCAGTTGACCCAGATGGATTTGGATTTATCGACATCGACGACCAGGTCCGTCCCGTCGTGTCCGTCGCACGCAGGTGCTTTGAAGTGCAGCTCGTCTTTGGTCTGGAGGAAGTCGCACACGCGTTGTTGTCGGATGTGGACTTGTTCCCACGCCGCGACTGGGTCGGGGAGGTGGAGGAGTCCGGCTTCGAACACGAACTTCTCGTATTGCGCCAGCGACATCTCCGCGTCCTGCGCCGATGCAAGCGTGGGGTACATCGTACCGGTCCAGCGCATCTTCCCCTCTGCGGCACGATTGAGCACGGTCTTCATCTTGGGCGCGTTGGCGAGTCGACGACGTGCGAGTTTCTTCGGATCGACGCGCGAGAGGGATTTGGTGTTGAGATCGACCCAGAGTCCGATGCTGACATCAATGGTTTCGTCGGAGAACATCTCGACTGGATTCAGATAATCGAGCTGCTCATCGCTCGCGAACTCGTACAAGCTATCAGCAAGCGAAGAACTTTTGAGTTGCCAGAACGGGTGACCTCCGGCTTTGAGGACCGCTTCGTAGACCGCTTCGACGAGGGGCATCGCGACGGGATCGGCGCCGATGGAGACGAGATCGCCCTTCTTGACCTTTGTGGAGTAGCGAACGAGGATGTCAGCGAGTTTATCGAGCCGTTGATCACGCATTGAGGGGTCCTTTCGCAGCGGTCGTCTAGGGAGAACGCTGGTGATTTCAAGCGTAGCACGCTCGAACCCGTCGGCCCAACCTGCGTACACTTCACCTCATATCCCGACAATCACCCCTCCAAAATGGAGCATCAGCATGACTTCCCAACGCACTTTATCACTCACGATCCTGATCGCGGCATTCATTGTCGCCGGCTCAATCTGGACGCGTCCTGCAATGGGGACCAAGTCCCTGACCGCGGCGCAAGGAGAGACCGCCGTGGTCGATGTGTACCACCTTGTGGACATCCTCATTATGTCCGAAGACGCGAGCAACGAGCGTGCGGAGTTTGAAACTCAGAGCAGCAACCAGATCACTGCATACGAGCAGGAGCTCATCGGGATCCAGACGCAGATGTCCGGGATCTCGCAGGATGATCCGCAGGCCGCCCAGCTCTACAACCGGTACCAGCAGGTCAACCAAGCGATCCAGCAAGCGACCAACCAGATCAATGCGGATTATCAGGCACTGCTCGCACAGCAGATTGCAGGTGCGTACACGACGATCCACGAAGCGGTCAACACCGTTGCTGCGGAACAGAACTACACCTTCGTGATCGCGACTCGTCGCGGTGCGGATCTTGTCCAGACCAACACACTGACCGGCGTGACTCAGGAGATTCTCGCACGACCGCTCGTGACTCCTCCGGAATCTGCGGATATGACTGAAGCGGTGCGTGTGCATCTTGGCCTTCCGACGATGGAAGAGATCACTGCACAGGTCGAAGCAGAGCAAGCGGCTGCTGAAGCAGCGGCTCAGCAACAGCAGGACGCTCCAGTCGAGCCGACCCCTGCGACTGAGATCACGGACGAGTAAAACCGACTAATCAAAGAAGCGACTTACTCAACATCACCAAGCACCTCGAGCATCGGCCCGAGGTGTTTTTCATAGTGCTTCCAGCGTTGTTGGCTCGACTTGTATAGGGGTTTGCGCACCTGCCCAGCACTCGCGGTATGCACGGATGATTTGTTCTTGTGATGCTCCAAGCACGACTTGCTGAACTCAAGACCCACATGATCCAGCATCGCACGCACGCGAGGCTCTGGATCGGAGGTCAGCTCTTCGTACTTAGATTCGAGGATCGTCACATCAAGGACCTCGTTCCAATGCTCCATGGTTCGCAGGTATCCAAGATACTGCTGGGCGCAGGTCGTCAGATCGTGCGCGTACGCGATCGCGGGACCGAAACGCTGGAAGTAGATCGACAGGCAGGTATCGCGTGCGTCGCGTTTGCAATGGACGATGTTCACGCCTTTGAGTGCTCTGGAGATCGGTCCAAGGAACAGGTAGTTCTCAGGCATCTTGTCAACGACTCGCAGGATCTTCTTGTCGGGGTACAGCTCAGCAAGGCGAGCGATGTAGCGTTTGCCTCCGGCTTCGAAGTCCTGATCGCTCAGATCATCGGGGGACTTGGATCCGAAAATCTCGTTCATGACGGGGCATTCACCGATCCCCCCTGCTTGCGGATGAGCCGCGAGGACTTGTTCGGTAAGCGTTGTTCCGGATCGGGGCATGCCGAC
This sequence comes from Phycisphaerales bacterium, assembly GCA_051252395.1. Lineage (GTDB taxonomy): Bacteria > Planctomycetota > Phycisphaerae > Phycisphaerales > UBA1924 > UBA1924. Next base: position 1,262,083 of record JBPOFX010000001.1, read on the forward strand.
GACAAGCACCGCACGCGAACCATCGGTTTCCTGCTGTTTGAAGCCTTCCAAGGCGTCCTTGGTCCAGTTTCCAAGATGACGATCGAAGTTCATGACCTCACCTGGGTCCGTCATCCGGTTGGCGGTCTGGAACGCGTTGAATGCGTCGTCGTATTCTCCGACTGAGTCGAGTAGGTGTCCGAGGGAGAAGAGGAGTTCGCTTCGGCGCACGCGTTCGAGCGTTGGGGATTCGAGTGTGGTGCGGATCAGGTCGATCGCGGGGGCTTGCATTTTGAGTTCGCGTGCAAGCGTGCCGTAAATCATCACGATCGACGAGTCCTTTGAGAGCGTGAGTGCATGCTCAACGATCTCCATCGCTTTGGCCGATTGGCCGCGGGCTTGGAGGACGCGTGCCTTGAGCGCGACGGCTCGGCCGTTCGCGGGATCGACCTTGAGTACTTGATCAAGTACTTTATGCGCATCTCCGACACGATCGAGCCGACGATAGACCATCGCGAGATCGCAGAGCGTGTCGGGATGACCCGGATTGAGCTTGGACGCGAACTCCAGGTGACGGACTGCTTCTGGGCAGTTGTCAAAGAGCATCAGCGAGTACCCAAGCATCCGGAGCACTTCGGGATCGCGTGGGGTTTTTTCGAGTGCTTCACGCAAGAGACCGATCGCGGTCTGGTACTCCGAAGCTGCGAGCAGTGCCCGTGCTCGATTGATCACACCAGCTTGTCCTGTCATTGCTCCGCCGAACATGCTCATTCGTTTTCGCTCCCTGATGCGTCCCAGATGGACTGCTCGGCCAATACCCCGTCGGCGTACTCCCCGAGTCCTTCTAACAATGGACCGAGGTGCTTCTCATAGTTCTTCCATCGCTGCGTGCTTGTCGTGTACACAGGATTCCGGACCTGCAGGGAGCTCGCGGTATGGACATGCTCTTTGCTCTCGTAGAACTTCAGGCACGCTTCATCAAACTCCATCCCCAAGAACCCCAACAGTCCACGCGTGTGACGCTCGGGATCGGTTACGAACTCTTCGTAGACATTGGTGAACACTTTGATTTCGAGATGCTCTGCCCAGTACTTCATCATCTTGCGATGAACGACATACTGCCTTCCCAGCATCCCAAGATCACGCGAGTACGGTACATTGATCCCGAAGTTCTGGAAATACGCACTCAAGCAACAGTCGCGTGGATCACGCAACGCGTGGATCACCCTCGCGCCGGGAAGCACACGGCTGATCAACCCCAGGTCCTTCTCTGAACCCATGTGCTTGTCGATGACTCGCGTAGCAGTTGTGCCTATCCGCTCGTCGAGTAAGTCCAAGTATTCCTTCGCGTATGAATCGATGCGCTCTTGATCGAGGTTCTTCACTAGCGTTCGGTTCAGCATCTGCAGCAGCAATGGACACTCACCCACGCTCGCGCCGAGTGGGTGCGCGTTGATGACACGCTCGATCAGCGTTGTCCCGGATCTCGGCATACCTGCGATCATCACCGGACGAGCATCTTCAATCGTCGAGTGAGGAACTCCAGCAAGTACTTCTGCTGACCAGTTCTTCTGGAGTGATTCGAGATGCGCCATCTTCCCGCCGATGTGCCCCGCGTTCGCAAGCTCGAAGCACTCGAAAGCTTTGTCGTACTCCCCCATCTTGTCGAGTGTGACTCCGAGCTCGAAGCGTGCTGATCGCTTATGGTCGTCTGCGATTTTATCTGCTTGGATGACGGACTCGTAGGTATCGACGGCGTCGCCGTATGCTTTGGTTTCGCGCATGAATCGAGCACGCGACATCTTGACGAGGACATGCGGGTCGCTCAGGTCTTCGACAGCAGCGAGCACTTCCCTTGCCTCGTCGATCATCCCTGAGTCGAGGTACGCGTTGACCTTTGCCATGAGTGCTGGGCCGTTGCTTGGGTCACGCGCCAGCGCTTTGCTGAGTGTCTGGTGCATCGAGGTAATATCACCGATCGAGAGCTGTGCTTGAGACAGCAATACGAGGATGTCGATGTTGTGCGACTCTTTCTTTGCTGCTTTGCGGAGGATCTCGATTGATTCGTCGTAAAAACCAGCCATGAGCAGGACATGTCCCAAACGGATCATGATCTGTGGATTGTTTTTGTCCATCGAATGCGCTTTGCGGAACAGCATGATCGCTGATCCCAGATGTTCCTGCCGAGCCGCGGCATTTGCCATCTCAAAGGTTTTTCGAAGCTTTTCATTGGATTTAGCCATGCACACACTCTAGGCGAAGGTCGGCGACACGCCCCCCGCTTGACGACCTAGAATCTCTTCACGAGCACTCCAAACCTTGGAACCCCATTGAACTCACTTTTCGATACACGCCGCTACCTGATCCCCTTCCGGACCGGGCTCCTCCCTCAGATCTTCTGCGACACCCTTGTCCTCGGATCTGGAGTCGCGGGACTCCGCGCCGCGATCGCTGCGGCGGATTCTGGAGAGGTCATCGTCTGCACGAAAGACGAGATCTCCACCACCAACACCTCCTGGGCACAGGGAGGCATCGCGGCGGTCCTTCCGGATCTTCCAAACGAAATTGACGACACGATCGAAGCGCACATCACCGACACGCTGACCGCTGGAGTGGGGATGTGCGATCCCGAAGCGGTGAAGCTTGTGTGCACGCAGGGGCCTGCGCTCGTCAATCAGCTCATCGAATGGGGCGCGAGCTTCGATAAGGACAGCAGCAACCACCTCTCTGCAGGACGCGAAGGTGGACACAACGCGAACCGGATCTACCACGCCGGGGGAGACGCGACGGGGAAAGAAATCCAGCGTGCGCTGACGAGTACCGCGTCAAACCATGACTCGATCCGACTCTTTGACCATTGCTTTGCGATTGATCTCCTCACTCCATCCAATGATCCCGGCGCTCCGGTCCTCGGCGCAATCACTTGGCATCCCAAGCACGGGCTCCAGGTGATCTGGGCGCGAACGACCATCCTCGCGTGCGGAGGAGCGGGTCAGGTGTATCGAGAGACTTCTAATCCGCCGATCGCGACTGGAGACGGGATCGCGATGGCGTACCGCGCCGGGGCGTCGTTGCAAGATATGGAGTTTGTCCAGTTCCATCCGACCACGCTGTATATCCCTGGCGCTCCGCGTTCGCTGATCTCTGAAGCCGTGCGTGGCGAAGGGGCGCATCTTCTCGATGATTCCGGGAACCGCTTTATGCCTGCGATTCACGAGCTCGCAGAACTGGCGCCGCGTGATGTCGTCTCCCGCGCTATTTCCCAGAAGCTCGCGATCCAAGGCGGGAAACATGTCTGGCTCGATTGTCGGCACATCCCCAACTTCCAATCCAGATTCCCAAGCATCTGGAAAACACTCCACTCCTTCGGGATCGATCCCACAACCGACACGATCCCGGTCCATCCCGCCGCACACTACCAGATCGGAGGCGTCCGCACCGATCTCACCACGGCGACCGATGTCCCGAATCTATACGCGATCGGGGAGACCTCCTGCACAGGGCTCCACGGCGCAAATCGTCTCGCGTCGAACTCGCTCCTCGAAGGACTGGTCATGGGCGCGATCGCGGGGAAGATCGCCGCGGACAGGGCGCGTGCTGCGAACTCCCCGACCTCTCCGGCAACGGTGATCTCTTCGATCCAGCCGAGCAGCCATGCGGAACTCGACCTGACGGATGTCCGCTCGTCGCTACGTTCGACGATGTGGTACAACGCAGGGATCTCACGCACGCGAACGAAACTCGCAGACGCGTGCGACATGTTCGATCTCTGGGGACGCTACACGCTCGACAAGGTCTTTGATACTCCAGACGGCTGGGAGGTCCAGAATCTGCTCTTTACAGCAAAGCTCATCGCACGAGCGGCTCTGAATCGACCAAACTCTGTCGGGACACACTGGATCCAAGCGGAAGCGGATCAACCGCTCGAATCTGAGCCGATCGATTCCCAGCTCCACGCGAGCTGGTCGCGGAACGCAACGGAGCCGACCTACCACTCGGTCCAGGATTCTCCTGACGCGCTCACGATGAGTCCAGAACCGGACACCGATCCGTCTCGTATCTCAAGATGATGGCACGAAGCGAGAAACAACCGATCAAGATGATCATGATCCAGTTTGGATTCGTGATCGCGGTGATTGCTTCGATTGTGGTCATTTCTCAGCTTAGTGGATGCGAGCCCTACCGGAAAGAAATCAGCAGGAAGAGCCTGCTTTCCAAGCTTGATCAGCAACAACGAGGGGTCAGTCAAGCTCCCAAACCCACGGCGATCAACGAAATCTTCGCGGTCCCAGGCGGGAAAATCCGAACTGAGGACGAAGACGGGAATGTCACGCTCTACGCGAAGTCCATCAAGCACCTCATGAACCACATCATCTACGCGCTGGAGAACAACGAGCGTGAGATTTTCACTGAGCAGATCCTCTCCCAGATCACCAAGGACGAGTTTGCGGCACGAGGGATGGATCCAGGGATCGCGTTCGATGAGCTCGTCAAGCGTCGTCGCGACATCTACCGGATGTTCAACTACATGCCTATGGGTGAGAGCACGCCGGGGCTGTATATTCAGCCCATCGGTGAGAATATCTTCCGGCTATCCGTATCACGAGCAGGCCACCAAGAACTGCTCTGGATCGGGATCGATGTTTCCTTCGAGGACCTCAACTACAGGCTCCGCTGGTTCGTCCGCTAGTTCCGAGCCTCCTATCGTTGAGCATGAGCCAGACCAGCAGCGAAACGACCAACCCCTCCCCCACCACCATCAAAGCACTCCAAGCACTGACGACCGACCAACTCGTGGCGCGTTTGCGGATCGGTGTTGAGTCCATCGACCCTCGTATCTTTGAGCTCAGTGACGAGCAGCTCGATCAAGCGTGGACCCCTGATGCGAAGATCGGTCTCTGGCCCATCCGTGTCGTCATCGGTCACCTCGCGGATGTTGAGATGGTCTTTGCGACACGCATCCGCAAAGCGTTTGCTGAAGAGAACCCAACTTTCGCGATCTTCGACGAGCACGCGTTTGTCGACTCCGCGATCTACGGATGCACACAAGGATCGACAATGCAACCACCAATCGGTGGGGACATTGCGACGATCCACACGATCCGCTCATGGATGATCGCGTTCCTGTACCAGCTCACCGAAAGCGATTGGCAGCGAACTGGACTCCATCCTGACCATGGCCCGATCTCCATCCAGACGCTCGCGGTTTACAACTGCTGGCACCTCGAACGACACGCGTGGTTTATCAATGCGAAGACTGAGAGATTCTTGGGACCGCGACCTGCACGCGCTGAGGCATGCGAAACCGGCGGGTGCGGAAAACCCGACTGCCAGTGTGTCTAAAGATTGATTGATTACTCGAACGCTCGCTTAGCTTCCAAAGAACTCTTTGAGTAATTTGTTTGCTGAGCCGTACTCGGATGGATGCGATCCCGGACCACTCGCTTTGCTTGCTTGAAGATCCGCGATCATATCGTCGGTCACTTCAACACCCAATGCGTCTCCGAGCTGACGGAGTACTGATGCTGGATCGCTGAGCAGTTGGTCGTACTGCACATCAATCACCGTCGCGCCGACGCGTTCGTCATTGAGCACTCCCGACCAGTGATCCATCATCCGTTCACAGTCTTTGACATACGACGCGGTCGCGGTCAGGTCACCTGCATACGGATGATTCCCCGGCATCTCATCACAGTAGATCGCGAGCGACTGCTCGATCGGATCACGGCGACAGTTGATGATGGTCACGCCACGCAGCGCCATCGCAACGCACCCCATCAGGGGCAGATTCAATGGATGCGTATCAACCGTGGTCATCCCCTGCATCCGCGCTGCTTGATCGCAGTGCATGGAGTACGCGCCACCGAGCTTCTTGAGCTGGTCGCCGCGATGTCCTTCAGGAGTTGGGACCACGGCACGCAGCACACCCTTCGCGGCTTTGAGAGTAGTCGTACAGAGCATCCCGAGCGATTCCAGTGGTCCGATGTTGACGGTATTGGGGAGTCGCTCTAGCAACTGGGCAACCTCAGGAATCCCTGACTTTATTGTCCCTGCTAGGAGTACACGAGACTTGCCGTGCTCTCCATCGGGTCGCGTCAGTGAGTTGATCCCATCAGCGGACCATCCCTGAATCAGTTTGGAAGTAATTATAGCGTGCGAGCGTGCATCAAACCCACCACGGCGCAGCTTTGCGGCGCGACGGTAGGAGTTGTACGCTTCGTCGTAGCGACCAAGCAGATCACACAATCGGCCGTGCGCTCTGAGGACATCCATCAGCTGTCCTGCGAGGATCCCGACATTGTCGCTGTGCTCTTCGAGCTTTGCGACGCATGCTGAAGCGCGATCCTGATCAAGCGTTTCTGCGTCTCCGAGGACTATGGCGAGCGAGACCTGGAGCTCGATATCATCGAGCTTGCGAGCGATGCCGTCCTCGATGAGCGCGACCGCTGCGTCGGTGTTCCCGAGCGCGGATTCGAGCTCTGCCATGGCGCAGACCGCGTCGGTGCGATCAGGGTCCATATCGAGTGCTGCTTGGATCTCTTCGCGAGCGTCAACGAACTCGCCGAGCTGAGTCAGCGAGCGACCGATCTCTGCTTGCAGGTGGAGGTATTGATCCACGATGCGAGGGCGCGCTGGGTTTTCTTCTTCACCCTCTTCGAGTGCACGAAGAGTTAGGCCTGACGACATTTTCATATCGTTGAGTGCTTGGCTGTGGACTCCAAGCTTTGCGAGCGTGAAGCCGTGGAGAGCGAGGATCGGTGGTTCTTCTGGGAAGTGCGACCGCAGCTTCCCGGCGCGCTTGGATGCCTCGAACACATCGCCAACCGCGAGGAGCCGCTTCGCTTGTTCGAAGAAGTCCTTGGGGGTGTCGGCGTTTTGCTTTGCGTTCATCTGTTGGCTTGGTTGCATAGTGGTCTCACTCGTTCTAGGTTCTCGCGATCGGGTCATTGACGACCAGTCCGCGTTTAGTCTTTCGTACTCGGCTCAGCGACGATATCGCCGAGCCCCTCAAGAAGCGCGTCGATATGACCAGCGTAGCGCTCATACCGCTTGGTCGATGTTGAGTACATCGGTTGACGCACCTGATCATTGCTCAGGGTCAGCGCGACGCGTCCCGACTCATGGAATTTCAGACACGCTTCGTCAAAGTCAAGACCAACAAAGTCCAGGAGTGAGCGTGTTTTCGCTTCCTGATCTGAAACTGTGCTCTCGTACTGATTCTCGAACATTGGGACCCCGACCCGATCGTCCGACAAGAGGGTCTCGTAGTGGGTCATCAACTCGCGATAGTGTCGATAGAACTTCCCACAGTTTTCCAGATCGAAGCTGTAGGAATGACCTGGATTCAGCGCTTGGAAGAAACACGACAAGCAGTTGTCGCGAGGTTCACGCGTGCAGTGGATGATCCGAGCATCCGGGAACGCGAGTGCAATCAGACCAAGGTACCAGAAGTTCATCGGTGCTTTGTCAGTGATGATCTCGACAGAGGGATTGTCTGCCATCGCGAGCGTTTCGCGGCGGTAGATCTTTGCAAGCTCCGCGATTTTCTTGACATCGTAATCGGTTGGACCGAACTGGAACGGACGCTCACGATCGGGCGCGACCTGTCTGAACAGCTCCGAGATCAGACCGAGCTCACCTGCGCCATAACACAGGGGATGTGCGTCGAGAATCTGTTCTGTAAGCGTGGTTCCTGAACGGGGCATCCCGACAATGAACACAGGGCGTGGTGTTCCCGTTGCTGGTCGCTCGAATCCCTCGAACTTGTCAGCTGTCCATACACGCTTGGCGCTCTGGACCTGCGTTTCGACCGCTTCGTCTTGATAGGCTGCCGGGACGAGTTTGTTTGCGTTGGTGAAGGCTTGCATCGCGTCTTCGTAGCATCCGGCGCGATCGTAGAGATGTCCCAGAGCGTTGTACGCTCGACCCGCCGCGGGCGTTGATGCGTCTGGATCCTTCTCAAGCTCAGATTCGATGAGCTTGATTCCTTCTTCGGTTCGATCTGATCGGAGGACTGCTCGTCCGAAGATCGCCGCGACTGAGAGGGACATCATCCCGTCCGATTTGATCTGCTCTGCGAGCTTGATTGCTTCGTCCTTTTTGCCTCCGATGAGCAGGACATGACCCAGACTCGAGAGCAACGAACTCACCCCAGGCTGGTTCTCAATTTCTTTCCGGAGCAGATCGATCGCATCATCCAAATTCCCTGTTTGCGTGAGACCATCGCTAAGCGTATTGAGCACTGCGACGCGATGTGCTTTGTTGGTGATATGACGCAACGAACGCATCGCGATCCGGATCCCGTCTTCGGATCGCTGGAGTCTGAGGAGCACGCTGACATGCAGCGCGACGATCGGAGGGAAGTGCGGGTTCTTCGAATAGAGCTGGTTCGTCGTCCGATAAGCGGCTCGATACGCACCCTGCTCGTACAGACCACGCGCTTGATCAAACGCATCCTTTGTACTCATCGCAGGCATCCGCATCCTCCTACACACAAACCATCACCACACAGTCGATCCGCGAATCGCGAAACAACCCTACAGAAGACCAAAACATCGGCTATCCGTCGGCATAACCTTATCCCTATGCGTCAGATCACGCTCATCTCAACAGGCGGAACCATCGAGAAAACCTACGATGAGCACGCTGGGACCCTCTCCAACCGCTCCAGCATCGTTCAAGAGATGCTCAGGCTCCTCCGATTGGAAGATACCCAGGTCAATACCCTGCAGCTGATGCAGAAGGACTCTTTAGAGCTGACTGATGCGGATCGGACCCGGATCCTTGACGCCGTGCGCCTTGTCATTGGTCCTTCTACTGATGACCCTCTGACCGATCCGAATGCTTGTCGTGGAGTGATTATCCTCCACGGCACTGATACGCTCTGCCAGACCGGTGAATGGCTCCACAAGGCACTTGTGGATAACGCATCCCCTGACCAGCAGCTCACGATCCCGGTCATCTTGACGGGCGCGATGCGTCCATTTGAGATGAAGCGATCTGACGCACTCCAGAATCTCAACGAATCCATCTTCGCCGCGACCATTCTTGAGCCGGGTGTGTATGTAGTCGCCCACTCCAAAGCCCTCAAGTTCCCTGGCCCAATAAAGGACCGCGAACGAGGCACCTTTGTTTAGCCATCCTTTTTGACCTGAAACAGAATGGTGTCTATTTGAGTGACCATGTGAGAGAACGCTTCAATCTCTGACTCGTTATGGACTTTGCTTGTACTCGGGAAAGAGAGACCGGTCACAAGACCACTTGTACACTACCCCCTTGTTCTGCCATCCACCTGATGAACTTCAGCTTTTGCAGATTCACGAACTCAACAAGTTCCTTTCGAACTGTTTATCTATAAAATCCCTAATTTTCCCAATCCCAAATTTCAGAAAATATACTCACAAAAAATAGCATAACCGGTTAGTATGGGTACTCCTACTGAGTTTTTCGACTCATTGGTGTGTACAAGAAGCCTGACGATCCCCATTTGTTTTGAAAGTCACCATGGAATACAAACACTGCTCAAACCCGATTTTTGCCCTCCTGCTGATACTCAACGCGTTTGTCTTCCCTGCGTATCAAGCATCAGCAGCGCTTGCGGATGACCCTGTGCAGCCGCTTGCGTTGACTGGTGAGCAAGTTGCCGATGCGCTTGATGCGGTCGCAACCGGAATCTCAACTGATAACGCCTTTGGGATAAAGCCTCTCCCGTACCGTGAGTTTGGAAGCTTCTGGAAATCAGCATATGAAGAGCTGTTCGATGTCGCGTATCAGGTCGATGCGTACATGCTTGAGACGGAACTCAACAGCGATACGACCGATCTGCTCAGGAACGGAGAGACGATTGAAGGACATGATTTCACCATCGAGTTCGCACATATCGTCGATTCTGATTTCAGTCATCCCTCGATCAGCCAAACTATCCGCGATCTGATTACCGCTCGATCTGGCAACATGCTCGGGGTAGTCGCATCAATGATCACCAATCATGGACAGATCTACTTCTTCGGCACTGTGCATCAATGGACAGACACCAACGATGTCCGTATCCGAGAAATTGTTCCGGTCTACGAACTCACAGCCGAGGAATACACACAGTATGTCAATCTAAACCCCGAACTGATGGATATCCAAGGCGGATATGAGCCGGGACCTACTGAGACAACGCCATATGAAGATTGTGTGCTTGATGCCGCGAATCAATGGAACGATCAGAGAGACCAAGCCAATCAATCCAACAAAGTTCGGAACGCGACAATCGCTGCGATCATGACTGCTGGTGCCATCGCGTGTGTCGCCAGTTCTGCGATCCCAGTCATTGGACTCATCGGCACTGCTTCGTGTATCAAAGCCGTGCTCGCGGGCGGAGCACTCGCTGGAGGGGCATCTGCTGCTGCACTCCTTGGAGATCTAGCGAATGCCGACGACGACCTTGATGCCAATCTCGCGTCATGCTGCGAAGCATACCCTGCTGATTGCGATAGCGGACCACGCTAAATCTCTGAGTACTGAGTCAAGTTCTAATTGATAAGGGAGTATTCATTGGACTCGATCGGACCATTTCATTCCAGGCTCATCGTCTATCTGATCGCGATTGTCCCGTACTTGCTTTTTGCATGGGCTTTCCAGCCGCTCCTGGATATCGCTGGACTTCTTGTCTCAGGAACGCTCATCGCGATCAGCATCGTGCTGTTCGCGGAGCTCTTGTGGAGTATCAAACCTTCCAGCTGTTATCTGCTCTCTCCGGACGGCATTTCGAAAACCAAAGAATCCTCAAAAACCATCACCACTTTCAAATCAATCTCCCCGAACCTCATGATCGTACAGATGGCACTCGGAGTTGGTGCCTGCTTGTACGCATGTGTCTTCGCTGATCCAAGTATCAATCTCAGCACACGCGCCTTTGTGCTTGCGATTGGTCTTGATATGACTGTTTCAGGTCTCTGGTTCCTTACTCAGATGTCGTCATCTAAAGGGCGATTCAGAGCGATCGCTGATGAGCTCAATGCGCATAGTGCTCAATACGGAGAGAGCTCCGAGATGCCGTACCGCATCTTCGATCTCGCGTTTGTCCCCCACGGCTTCGGATTCTTCCGGCTCTACATCTCTTCGGATGACAGCTACAAAGAATCCATCGTCATCGACGGCAAAGCAATGGATGAGCTCCAGCAGAATCTCAAAGGCCTCGCTTGCGATGAAGCAGCGTAACCCAAAGCTCAGTTTCTAGCGACCCCACGCATTACTCTTCACACATCTCATCGACCGTCGGACACGAGCATACGAGATTCCGGTCTCCGTACGGATTGTCCACGCGTCCAACTGGCGCCCAGAACTTGAAGCGTCGCAGATGCTCGGCTGGGTACGCCGCAACATCGCGCGAGTAGGGATGATCCCACGAATCACTCGCGACTGATGCGATCGAGTGCGGCGCGCCCTTAAGCGGGTTGTCCTCGCGGGGCATCGCGCCCTCTTCGATTTGACGGATTTCTTCGCGGATCGTGATGAGTGCATCGCAGAACCGATCAAGCTCCGCTTTGCTCTCGCTCTCGGTCGGCTCGACCATCAAGGTTCCAGGGACAGGCCAGCTCATGGTTGGCGCGTGGAATCCGAAATCGATCAACCGCTTCGCGATATCGTCGATCTCGATCCCGGCAGACTTCTTGAATGCTCTGCAGTCCATAACGAACTCATGCGCGACACGACCACGCGAGCCGCGGAACAGGATGTCGTAATGATCCTTCAAACGCTCGGCCATGTAGTTCGCGTTGAGCATCGCGACCTGCGAAGCTTGCGTCAATCCGCGTTTGCCCATCAGTGCGATGTAGACCCATGAGATCGGGAGGATGCTCGCGGATCCTTCCGGAGCGGCGCTCACTGGTCCTGCGCCATGCGATCCGCCGGTCGCTGGATTCCGGACTGGGTGTGTCGGGAGGAACGGTCGGAGCTTGCTGTTGACCCCGATCGGTCCCATGCCGGGACCACCGCCGCCGTGCGGGATGCAGAAGGTTTTGTGCAGGTTCAGGTGACAGACATCCGCGCCATAGTCCCCAGGTCGGCACAGTCCGACCTGCGCATTCATGTTCGCTCCATCGAGATAGACCAATCCTCCATTGTCGTGAACGACATCGATCATCTCGCGGATCGAGTCATCGAAGACGCCGCAGGTTGATGGGTAGGTAATCATCGCTGCAGCGAGCGAGTCCTTGTATTTCTCGGCTTGCGAAACCAGATCCTCAAAAACGATCGTTCCCGATTCATCCACCTTGACAGGAACAACCTTCATTCCTGCGATGACTGCAGATGCGGGGTTTGTCCCGTGCGCACTCGTCGGGATCAAGCACACATTCCGCGACACATCTCCGCGCGATTCGTGGTATCCACGGATCGCGAGGAGTCCTGCATACTCGCCTTGCGATCCGGCGTTGGGCATAAGCGAGACCGCTTCAAACCCAGTGATTTCTGCGAGCCAAGCTTCGAGTTGCTCGAACAACTCGAAGTAACCTTCGCACTGATCCGCAGGAGCGAACGGGTGCATGTGCGCGAACTCGCGCCAGCTGACTGGGATCATCTCGCTTGTTGCGTTGAGTTTCATCGTGCATGATCCGAGCGGGATCATCGAATGAGCAAGCGAAAGCTCGCGCGACTGGAGTTCCGAGATGTAGCGGAGCATTTCCGTTTCGGAGCGGTGTGTGTTGAACACCTCGTGCGTCATGAACGGGCTTGTGCGTGCAAACGCGGCGGGGAAATCAATTGTTGCTCGCGCGAGGAGTGATTCGTATGAGCCTGTCGCGCCGAATGATGCGAGCAGGTCGTTGAACAGTGCTTCGTCGCCCGTCTCGTCCATGGTGATGCCGAGTGTGCCGTCGCCGTAGTCACGCAGGTTGATCCGTCGATCGCGTGCGGCTTTGAGCACGGCATCCGCATCACCGTTCACCTTCACACGGAGCGTATCGAACACCAAATCATCGGCGATCTCATGTCCTGCATCAATCAATCCAACACGCAGCGCCTGTGTCATGCCGTGGATCTCGTTGGCGATCGTGGTCAGTCCGTCGGGTCCGTGGTACACGCCGTACATGGATGCCATGACTGCGAGGAGGACCTGTGCTGTGCAGATGTTGCTGGTCGCGCGATCGCGTTTGATGTGCTGTTCGCGTGTCTGGACTGCAAGGCGTAGTGCTGGTTTGCCGTGCGAATCGACCGACACTCCGACCAATCGGCCTGGCATTTTGCGGACATACTCTTCACGAGTCGCCATGAATCCTGCGTGTGGACCACCGAATCCCATCGGGACTCCGAACCGCTGTGCTGATCCGACCACGATGTCCGCGCCCTTTTCTCCCCACTCACCCGGAGGGGTCAGCAGCGTGAGTGCGAGCAGGTCTGCTGCGGCGACGACCATCATCCCGTTCGCGTGCGCTTTGTCGGTGAGTTCTTGGTAGCACTCGACGCGCCCGTCCGTTGTTGGGTACGAGACAAGCACACCCGCGGCTTCGGGGTTGCTCATGTCAAAGCTCCCAACATCCCCCACTTCAACCGTCACGCCGAGCGAGCGGCCGCGTGTTTGGACGACTGCGATAGTTTGGGGATGGCAATCATCCGCGACATAGAAAGTCTTCCGCTTGTCACGCAGGATCGAGACGCACATTGCCATTGCTTCTGCTGCGGATGTTCCTTCATCGAGCATCGACGAGTTCGCGAGCGGCAGACCTGTGAGGTCACACACCATTGTCTGGAAGTTGAGGAGCGCTTCGAGCCGACCCTGCGCTGTCTCAGGCTGGTACGGCGTGTACTGCGTGTACCACTGCGGATTCTCGAAGACATTGCGACCGATCACGCCGGGGGTGATCGTCCCGACATACCCCATCCCGATGCATGTTCTGAAGACTTTGTTCTTCTCAGCGATCTCACGCAGGTCTCGGAGCAAGACACGCTCGCTCCGCGCGACTGGGAGTTCGAGCTCCCGATCCATCCGGATCGATTCTGGGACGACCTGATCGGTAAACGCGTCGAGGCTCGATGCGCCTACGACAGCGAGCATAGCTGCGATTTCGGTTTCATCCGGACCGACATGGCGACCCACGAAGCTGCCCAAACCAGTATCCGATCCAGTACCTGCAGTCACACCAGTCATCGACATCTTTACGCTCCTGAGAATGAATCAAAACCGCTCAAGACCTTCACCAGATCTTGACACTTTGTCTGTGTGCAATGATAGTCCCCTGAACCGATTCCCCCCTGATTTCTTGCTCTTGAATCAGCGTATCAATCACCTGGATAGCGGAGCACGGAATGCACTTCGCCGAACTCTGTCAAACGCTCTCGGCCGTTCAAGAAATCCAACTCGATCAAGAGGGCGATGCCCTCGATCGTTGCTCCGGTCTTGGAGACCAATCCGCACGCGGCTTCCATTGTCCCCCCTGTCGCAAGCAGGTCATCGACCATGAGGACCCGAGCACCTGACGCGAGCGCATCCTGATGGATCTCCAGCGTATCGGTCCCGTACTCCAGCTCATACTCCGCTTTGTGAACAGCGCACGGGAGTTTCCCGGGCTTGCGGACTGGGACGAACCCTGCCGCGAGCGCCTGAGCGATCGCGATTCCAAAGATAAATCCACGCGACTCGGCGCCGACCACCAGATCGATCCCCTTCCCACGATACGGATTGGCCATCAGTTCCACAGCGAGCGCCAGCGCTCCTGCATCTGCAAGCAGCGGAGTGAAATCCTTGTAGACCACCCCTTCCTTTGGAAAGTTGGGAACATCTCGGATCAATCCCTCTAGACGACTCACCGCATCAACATGCATCCGCACTCTCCATCTTGGTTGCGTAGTAGGTACCGATCCATCCTATTCCGTCCGCTTTGCTGAGCCTCCCTATACACTCAGTTCATACGAAATACGACCTGCTTGTGCGGAATCAATAAACACACTAGGATACACCGACCCTTGTCCTGTATTGGAAGAACTTCATGCCCCCAAGCCTCCCTCCCATTCTGCCACCGATGCGACCGCGCTTTGCGTACGACTTTCCGATCTCGCAGGAC
Organism: Phycisphaerales bacterium; assembly: GCA_051252395.1. Taxonomy (GTDB): domain Bacteria; phylum Planctomycetota; class Phycisphaerae; order Phycisphaerales; family UBA1924; genus UBA1924. The sequence goes on from JBPOFX010000001.1 coordinate 1,277,109, forward strand.
CGCGCTATTGAGCTTCTCAAAGGGATCATGGACACCAATGACCATCCGATCGAGGGACGGATCGCCGGGAACCACCTCATGCTGGTGATCCCTGTCAAGGACCGTCATTTCTGGTCTCCTTGGCTCAACATCGAGACCCTCTCTAGCGAGGAACCAGAGCACATCACGATCAAAGGTCGATTCGCTCCCAATCCCTCTGTGTGGACCGGATTCATGTTCGCGTACTCAACCCTCGCCGTCCTCGCGTCGCTTGCATTCGTCTTTGGACTCTCTCAGCTCGTTCTCCAGAACACGGCTTGGGCGTTCTATCTGATCATCCCTGCTGTGCTCATCGCTGCTGTGATGTACTGGGCATCGCTGGTCGGTCAGCATCTCGCACAGAACCAGATGCAGCTGCTCTACAGGGTCACCCTTGAAACCCTTGCTCAGGACGCTGGACTTGAAACCCTGACCGAGATTGAGTCATAGACTCTGGTATGCATACATCATTTCCCAGAGTCGTTTCTGTCCTTTTCTACGCCGTGTTTGTCTTGGCAATCACCCTGAATATCAGCGGCTGCGAGACCGCGCGTGAGCGGGAAGAAGCTGAACTTCTTCACATCAACTCAACACCACATGCGAACCTCGTCAAGCAAGCTCAAAAAGACTGGTCGTGGATTTCCAATACAACTTGGACCCTCAGGAGCATCGAGGGACAACCCCCGATCCAAGACACCCAACTCTGGATCCGATTCCAAGACCATACCTGGATGAACGGCACAGCAGGATGCAACCGCATCTCCGCCGCGTATGAACGCCGAGGAATCGATGGGCTCAAAATGTCCAACATTGCGAGCACGAAAATGCACTGCACCCAACCGGTCGGGATCATGCAACAAGAGTCTCGATTCTTCCACCTGCTGGAAAATATCGATTCCTACCACGCTGAAGCTGAAACACTCATCATGTCGACCAATGCGATCACGATGCTCACATTTACCAGAGCAGCTGAACCAAATGATGAGCAATTAGACTAGCAAGCTGTTGATCAAGATCAGAGCGATCTTGACGACACTTCAGACGAAGACTGAATCCAACATCAGTCTGGACGATCCCCTGCATCTGATCCCGGCCCATGCAGGCCGTGCGAGCGAGCCGCTTTGAGTGTTGCTCCGCGTGTCAGCGCGCCCTTCCCAAATCGACTCGTGATCGCATCCGTTGCTTGATCGATCGCCCGGTTCGTGCCGCTCGTGTCCACCTCAAACAACCCCGCGTTCCCGCGCGTCTCCGAGATTCCTGACAGCGCTACCCCGATCAATCGGACAGGCTTGAATCCCTTTGCCCAGAGATCAAACAACGCTTTCGCTGACTGGTGAATGACTGAAGTCTCATCGGTCTGTGAATCGAGTGTCATTGATCGGGTGATTGTTTGGAAGTCCCCAAACCGAACCTTGATGGAAACGGTTTTTGCAAAACCGCCGTGCTTGCGGAGGCGCGATGCAACATCCGCTGCTTGACGCGCGATCATCGCGCGGATCTCATCGGGATCATCGACATCCACTTCATAGGTATGCTCATGCGAGATCGACTTCGCCCCATCCTTCACCCGTACAGGACGATCATCGATCCCTCGGCTCAACCTATACAAGCGTTCACCCGAATCACCGAATCGTGCTTTGAGAGTTTCGATCGGGATTTTGCGGAGCTGTCCGATCGTCCGGATACCGATGCGTTCGAGCTCGCGCTGTGCCGCGGGACCGACCCCCATGATCCGCTCGACTCCGAGCGGATTGAGGATCTGCTCGATCGTCGCACTCGTGATCACGGTATACCCATCGGGTTTGTTCATGTCCGATGCGAGCTTTGCGAGGAACTTGTTGGGCGCGACTCCTACGGAACAGGTCAATCCGACCTCGTCCCAGACCAGTCGGCGGATGTCCTTCGCGATCTTGATCGGTGTCCCGAACAAATGCACCGATCCGGTCACATCGAGAAACGCTTCATCGATCGAGATCGGTTCGATCGCAGGCGAGAAGCGTTCGAGGATCTCGAAGACTTGCTTGGAAACTTGTTTGTAGTTGCTGTGCGATCCCTTCACAAAGACCGCTTGCGGGCACAAACGCTTGGCGACGATCGACGGCATCGCGGATCTGCATCCGAACTTGCGTGCTTCGTAGCTCGCGGCCGCGACGACGCCGCGTGGACCATCCCCACCCACCAGCACGGGCTTTCCTCGAAGCTCCGGATGATCCCGCTGCTCCACTGATGCGAAGAACGCATCCATATCGATATGCAGAATCGCTCGATCAGGCATACCGTATTCTAGATACTTGCCCCACAACAAAGCCCTATCAAAAAAGCCTGCTGCATGATTTCCCGCAATTCTCATCATTCCTAGCAACTCACCCCCATACTATGCCGTACATAGTATGCAGAACATACCCTCACTAGCTCATGCATCTGGAGATTACAATGAAACTCGAACGCGAACTCATGCGAGGCGCCGGACCAACCGCCGTCCTTAAACTCCTCTCTACCCGATCCATGTACGGCTACGAACTCGTCGAAACACTCGCGAAGCAATCCAACGGCGTCCTCGCGATGGGACAGTCCACGCTGTACCCGATGCTCTACAACCTCGAAGCCAAAGGACTCATCGAAGCCGATTGGCAGGACGCTCCGACTGGACGCAAGCGGAAGTACTACGCGCTGACCTCAAAGGGTCAGAAGAAACTCCGCGCTGACATCGAAGCGTGGACTCAGCTCAACGCCGCGATGACCACCCTCGGCGTCCTCCAGCCCATCACAACGGGAGCGATGGCATGAGCCCCCCTTCCAAAATCAGCTCCGCTTGGACATGGTCCGTCGATCACTCACCGCTCCTGCATCTTGTCCGATGGATCGCCCATCTCTCCCGCTGGATCATCCATCGCGGATATCCCAACCTCCAAACCAACCAACTCCTCGCTGAGTCCGATCTCCCAACCGATCTCCGCGATCTCATCCACTCCACCGTCCGCAAAACAAGACTCTGGAGATCCGAACGCGTTGAGATCACACAAGAACTTATTGCTCACACACAAGACGCGCTCGATGCCGGACGCTCCCCAGATCAGATCACCGACTCCTTCGGCAACCCAAAGAGAGTCGCCAAGCTCCTCCGCCGATCCACCAAACGCAAACGCCCAATCTACTGGCGCACCCTCCGCAACATCCGCCGAACGATCACCGCGATGATCGTCCTCATCATCATCAGCTACGCCGGACTCGCCGCCCGCTTCTACATCGGAAAGCCAAAGATCACCGAGAACTATGCCGCCGCGATCAACGCACAAAACGACCAGTTCAGCGAAGACGAAAAAGCCTGGCCGATCTACAAAGAAGTCGACGATGCGTGGCACTCTCTCTACGAAGTTGTCAATGAACGCCAAGCCACCTACGCATACGAGCAGAACAAGAGTATTGATGATGACGACAAATTGATCAGGCCCGGGATTCGGATGCTCACCACAATACCTACCGATCACCATGACTATGAAGAAATCGTTCAGCTCTTCCACGATTTCAAACCCAGCTTGGACAAAATCCGTCAAGCAGCCCATCGACCTGCGATCGGGATCACGCTCGGATTCAGATCAGGCGACAACTGGAAGACCCCAGTTGAAGTCAGCAAGCATGCAGATGAAAACCCGCCGCTGATCAACCTCCTCCTCCCCTACCTCGGTCCGGTACGCAGACTCTCCCAACTCCTGTACTTCGACGCACTGCTTGCCGCACGCGAGAACAACCCCGACCTCGCATACCAGAACCTCTCCGCAATGCTCGCGATGACCCGCCACCACACGACCGACGGCACACTCATCACCGACATGGTGAAGATCGCAATACTCTCATTGACCATGAACGCAATCGATCAGGTAGTCGACGAGTGTCCAGACACACTCTCACGCGATCACCTTGTCGCACTCGCACACGAACTCTCCCTCTGTGAATCGGTACTCTCCCTTTCATTCCAAGGCGAGATCATGTTCTTCGAAGACTTTCTCCAGCGTGCGTATACCGACGATGGCAACGGGAACGGACGAATGACCATCGAAGGAATGGAGATGCTCGCAGAGCAGTCCAGCGATCGTGACGACCCCTTCGATATCAAGAAGTCACCAGTACGCTACGCAACCAGCCCGCTCTCACTGCCACTCGTCCCAGATCGCAAAACAGAATACACCCGCTACCACACGATGATGAACGCGATCAAAGAAGTCGCTCAAGCGGGTCCACAATACCTTCCGATCATCGATCAGCAAGAAAACGAACTGGAAAGACAGAGCAAAATCATCCCAGGCGTCCGCTACTCACTCGTAGACATCCTCATGCCCGCCGTGGGAAAAGCCACCGAACGCTCATTTCTAGCACAGATGCAACTCGAAGCGACCTCTACCATGCTCGCGATTGAGATCTACAGGATCGATCACAACCAACTTCCGGAGTCACTTCAAGACCTCACCCCCACTTATCTCCCGACAATCCCCGAGGACCTCTTTGATCCCAACCAACCCATCAAATACACCCAATCAACAACCGGATATTTGATCTACTCTGTAGGAACAGACGGCGACGACGACAACGGGACGATCGCAGAACGCCCCCGCCTCGCTCAATCGTTCTCCAACCGTTATATCGGAATCTTCGATCAGCAAGACAGAATCAAACTCAACCAAGCAGGCGTCCCGATCCACGACACCCCATCAGGCCCCGACGCCGACTGGGTCATTATTCACCGCACCTTCATCGACAATCCAAACGAAAAAACAAAGGAGCCGGACCAAAGCCCGGCTCCCGAAACAATCAACTAAACCTACTGACCGCTCTTTACTCGTATCCGTCACGCGTCTGGATCTCGAAGTTGTTCATCGAAGCAATCTCATCACTCGACTTCTCGAGCAGATTCTCGAACTTCGCAACCACTGCTGATGGATCCTCGAACGCGAGTTTCCCGAGCAGGTTGAACTTGTGAGCGAGAATCCCGCGAAGATCCGCTTCAGTATTGCGAGCGTGACCGCCTGGGTACATCACCATCCCGGACTCGAACTCGGTCCCGTCGGTATCTTCGATGATGACCGAAGTCGGGATCCCGTCCGGGTAGCGGTCGTCGTATTCTTTGCCGCCGTGGAAGAACTCGATCTTGTCCATCAGCGAGCGTGTGCGTTCGTTGACGATCGCTTGCGGCGCGTAGTCATACGGCTCAAGCATCAGCTCGGTCCAACCCGCCTTCTGCTGCGACAGCGCCTTGCGGAGCAGCGTCCCGATGATGTAGACCATCGAGTGGTCCGCGCTCTGTCGCGTCGTTGGGTTCCGCTTCGCTGGATCTCCGATGATCCCGAATGCTGGTTCGTAAGCAGTGATCTTGATGGACTTGATCTTGGATCCGGTCTCGTCATCAAGCAGATGTGGTGCTTTTTCGAGCAGGTCCAGCATCGCTTGGATCGCTCCAGCGCTCTGGTGCTCGTACAGACCAAGCTTGAAGTGCATCCCCATCACCGCAAAGTCATCCCCGCCCTGCGCCAGCACAAGTTCGAACGGCGATGCGTCCGCGTCTTTCGTGTTTGCTGAAGTCGATCCGACAGCTTGGAACATCTGGCCCGGTCCTTCGAAGATCCGGAAGATCGACTCAGGATTGCGGAAAATATCGCGAGGCCCCATGAATCCCGCCATCGAACGACGCACTGCTGTGATCGCGACTTCGGTTGAGATCGCTGCACTCGCGCCCTTCGAATCCGACAACTGCTTCCCAGCGCGGATCGCACGGAACGGAATGTAGTGGGCAACGACCATACCGATCGCCGATTCAATCTGTTCAGCTGTTGCGCCGAGCATTGCTCCGAAGACCGCCGCTGAGCCGATTGCTCCGTGGACGACATGGTCAACCTTGTAGGTTTTGAGCGAGAACACTTCCGACAGTCGGCCGCGGATCTCATCAAGACACACCATCGCGCGGAGGACATGCGCTCCATCCGCTTCGATCATCTGACCCGCTGCGACGCATACGCCGTAGAAATCGTTGTGACCGAACTCACCCGCGATGTTTCCGAGTCTTGGGTTGTATCCGAAGTTGGTGCCGTTGGAATCCCATTCGCGGACCGCTGAGCCGTTGGCGAGGATTGCCTTTTCAGGTTGAACCTGAACATCGCTCCCGAACACGGTCGCGCCACGCTTGACCGCTCGTCCGAGTCGATTGGTCGCGTCGGTCACTGGGTACTGCAACGCTTCGTTGCGGAGGATCGTCGGCGCGTTGGTCTTGAGCGCGAGTGCTGACAAGCCGCAGATGACCGCATCGGTGAAGAACATATTGGTCCGCTCAAGAACCGCGGCCGATGGATCGCCGCGCTTTGAAGGATCATCGCTTAAAAAATCAATCGCGTACTGCGCGATCCCAAGCGCCTGGTTCGTGTTCGCGGGAAGTGTTACATGCGTATCAGCGGCGGTCGTGGACATTCAGTTTCCTTACAGATTCAGGGTCACAGATTTGGTGTTTTTGATCCATCATGCAGGCTCTCTCGCCTGCAATCCAGATTCAATGATAGCCGCTCAATTACCCCCTGAGACTGCAAGTTTCCGAGCCAAACAGGCCATCGAGAGCAACGAGCAAACATCACCAAGGCACTTCGTTGCCCGCATAATCCACATACCGACCATTGTCCGCTTGGGTGAACTTCTCAATCGTGTCAAGAATCGAGGAAGCCGATTCATCCGCCGACAGATCCGCATGAGGCCCACCCAGATCAGTCCGCACCCAGCCCGGATGCATGGTCATACACGAAATCCCTCTCGGCTTGAGTTCATGAGCGATGGTCGCGGTTGCCATATTCAACCCAGCCTTTGCGATCCGGTACCCCAGCGCTCCCTGCCGTCCAGTGCTCGCATCAGCGATGCTCCCCAGGTCGCTGCTGATCTGCACCGACATCTTCCGCTCCGAACGCTCCAGATGCGGGATCAACGCACGCAGGATCAGCATCGGACCAAGGGTGTTGGTCTTGATCGTCTGCATGAAGGACTCGGGATTGAAGTCTTCGAGTTCATCACAGTCGTGCAGAAAGATCCCAGCGTTGTTCACGAGCACATCGACCGCTTGGTCACCGAGCCTCGACGCGAGCGCCTTGCATGATTCATCAGAATCAGTCACGAGTTGCTCGACGCGTGCGCCGGTTGCCTTGAGTTCATCCGCAGCGTCAGGATTGCGTGCTGTGCCGATTACCGAGTATCCGCGTCGAGCAGCATGCTGAGCAAGGCTCAACCCAATACCGCGATTCGCGCCAGTGATGAGGATAGTGGTCATAGATGATCTTAGGCTGCCACCAATCGTACTAAAGAAAAAACGCCCTCTCAGGAGGGCGATGCGTATTCAGTTCATCATGTATCTCAGCACATCTCGACGCACATCGCAACCGAGTTCCCGCCGCCGAGACACAGCGCTGCGACGCCCTTCTTGCCGCCGGTGCGCTTGAGCTGGTGGATCAGCGTGACGAGGACGCGAGCGCCGGATGCACCGATCGGGTGGCCGATCGCGACGCCGCCACCGCAGATGTTGAGCTTGCTTTCATCGACATTCAATGCTTTGGTGTTGCAGAGCAACTGAGCCGCGAACGCTTCGTTGATCTCGAAGAGGTCAACATCATCCACGGACCATCCTGCTTTCTCAAGCACACCCTGAACGCCGGTGATTGGAGCGGTGAAGATGTCCTTTGGTTCGACGCCTGAGGTGTGGTACGCGACGATTTTGCACAACGGCGAAAGTCCAAGCTCCGAAGCCTTCGACTCACTCATCACAATCGTCGCAGCAGCACCATCAGAGATCTGGGAAGCGTTTCCTGCAGTGATGGTGCCGTCCTTTGTGAATGCTGGACGCAGTCCTGCGAGTCCTTCAGCGGTTGAATCGCCGCGGATACCTTCGTCAATATTGATCCCACCATCCGCGCCAGGCTTCTTGCGATTCCCGAGCTGCTCACCTGTGAGCTTGACGACCTCTGCGTCAAAGTGACCCGCATCCCACGCTGCAGCTGCACGCTGATGCGACTGCGCCGAGAATCGGTCCTGTTCCTCGCGCGTGATGCTGTGCTCGCCGGCGGTATGCTCCGCGGCGTTGCCCATCGGCCAGCACTCGAACGCACAACGCAATCCGTCGTACGCCATGTGATCTTCCATCGAACCGGCGCCGTATTTGATCCCCTGACGCACATGTGCGAAGTGCGGAGCCGCGGTCATGTTTTCCATGCCGCCTGCGATTACGCACTCATTGTCTCCGGCTTTGATCGACTGAGCAGCCATCATCACTGCTTCCAGACCCGAACCACAGACCTTATTGACAGTCTTGGCGCTCAGCGTACTCGGGAGTCCAGCCTTCAATCCAGCCTGACGAGCTGGGTTCTGACCCAGACCTGCTTGGAGCACACACCCCATGATGCACTCATCGACATGATCTTTCGCTGCCGGAGCATCATTGAGAGCCCCCTCGATTGCAAACGCCCCGATCTGAGGCGAAGCAACACGCGAAAAAGAACCAAAGAACTTCCCAACCGGAGTACGACGGGCGGCAACAATAACAGGCTGATTCGACATTCAAAGCTCCTCTAGCCGAGCACAGTTTTCGCTCGGATTACCATTTTCTGCGGGTCAATATCGTAGGGGCACACCTTGCCAATACCCACCGCTCAACCGCTCCAAGGACCCCAAATTGACGCCTCCCCCTACCGAATCAGCAACTCCACCGCTCCCGAAACTATTCCACACCAAGGCATGGCTCTGGACTGAATGGGTATTCCTCTACATCCTCACCCCGCCACTCGTTGCGGCACTCTCCCAGCCCCACCACGCCGACGCGCTCCTCGACCGCATCGGACTCCAAGACCTCTCCTTCCAGACAGGACTCCCCTCAGGACTCTTCATCTTCCCTCTGCTCCTCTTCACCTTTCTCACCATGCTCCTCTACCTCCGCGCCGACCCCACATTCAACAACCGCAAGCTCTGGAATCTCAGCGACCTCAGATCCGCTCTCCCCAGAATTCTGATCACTTTCGTGATTGCCGCCCCCATCATCCTCTTCGCGAGTTGGTACCTCGCGTACCACACTACGCTGCTCCCGGAATCAGGTTTCCTGCGTCTCCCGCGCCAGATCCCCCTGTTGCTCCTCGCAATCACGATCTTCTATCCTTGGATCAGCGCGTACCCACAAGAAGTCACCCACCGCGCGTTCTTCTTCCATCGCTACGCGCCAATCCTCGGCGACGGAGCACGCATCCTCATCCTCAACATCCTTGCTTTCTCCTGGCTCCACGCGCCAATGTGGAACCCGATCGCACTGATTATGACGCTGCCTGCCGGGGTCATCTTCGCGCTCACTTATCGCAGGACCAACTCAACGCTCGCGGTCGGATTCGAGCACGCGCTGTTTGGTATTTGGGCCTTCGCGTGTGGACTGGGCTACTTCGTGTTTACAGGATCTGCGAACGGAATGTAGTCAAGCTCGATCTTGCACGAGAACTCAATGACTCGGCAGCTCGTGGATTGCTCCGTTCTCCAGATCCGTTTCTCCGATCACGCAATCCACAACCACGCGCGCAACATCCTCAGGAGAGAGCGTCTGACTTGATGGCAGTGCCGATTCGGGAAGGAACGAACGCAGCATCTGCGTCTCGATCGCGCCAGGACAGATCGAATATCCACGAACTCCTTTCGATCCGTATTCGTTTGCGATCGATTTTGCCAGCACACCAGCGGGTGCTTTGGTACATCCATAGAGACCTAACCCATCAAACGGATCGATCTGCGCCATGGAAGAAATCGTCACGATCACGCCATCCTTCCGCTTGCTCATGTCCCCCACTACGCGCCTTGCAAGATCGACAGGAGCAACGCCGTTGACGGCGAACATCGCGTGCATCTGCTCGCTGTCCATTCGGGACATTTTGCTGAAAACCGCCATCCCAGCGTTATTGACCAACGCATCCACTCGGCCGAATATCGAAACTGCTTCTTCGACGATCCGAGCACGATCCGCATCCACCCCAACATCCGCGGCGACCGACACCCATCGAGTTGCCAGTCCGCCTCCGACACGATCGAGTTTCTCTTTCGTCCGACCAACGAGCACCAGGTTGTACCCGTTTTCAGCGAGTTGGATCGCGATCTGCTCGCCGACCCCCGATCCCGCTCCGGTCACAATCGCTACTTTCCCGTCGTGCTGCTCAGTCATCGCGTCCCTTCCATTGAGATCCTGCAAACCAAAGACTTCACTCTATTCGTCGGACGACCCGTACTCGATGCCCTATCCTTGGTCATGTTCCCAGAAATTGAACGCACCCTCGTGACCAAAGACCAGATCGCTACGCGAGTCAAAGAGCTCGCCCAGGAGATCGTACGCGACCTCGAGGCCGATCTCGCCAAAGACGGCGACTCCCGCCTCGACGAGGACCGCGTCATCATCATCCCCATCATGACCGGCGCCATGATCTTCGTCGCAGACCTCATCCGCGAGCTCCCCGTCAAGCTCTCGCTCGGACTCGCCTCCGTCCGCTCGTATCCTGGAGCCTCCATCTCCTCAAAGGGCGCCCACCTCGAATCCGATCTCCCAGACAACCTCGAGGGCAAGCATGTCATCGTCCTCGACGACATCCTCGACTCAGGACAAACCCTCGCGCTCGTCAAAGCGATCATCCTCAAACAGAATCCAGCATCCCTCCGCTTAGGAGTCATGCTCGACAAGCAAACCCCGCGCACGATCGATGTCAAAGTCGATTACGCAGGGTTCGAAATCCCCGACGAGTTCGTCGTCGGCTATGGATTGGACTACGACGGCTACTACCGGAACCATCCCGAGATCGTCATCCTCAATCAGGATGCGATCCCGAAGAGGTAGACTGTCTTACAAAGTTTCAATCTATCCAAAAAAACATCCGGAAATCCGAATGCAAATGGAGCAGTATCTTTAACATTCTGCTATCGACGATTCCGCCGAGCAGCCACGATACCACCAAGACCGAGCAGTGCCAAAGCGGATGGTGCTGGAATCCCCACACTGACCGAACTGTAAGTTGCTGCAGTGACCTGGGTCAATGAGTTGTCAGCTGAGTCAAAGATCTCGAGGACGAATGCACCGATTGGGTCAGCCCCCACAGTCCATACGACTGGTCCTGGGACACCGTCGACTGAATAAACTACGAATGTACCAAGAAGGATTTCACCTCCTGTGAAGTTTGAATCTTCTGATGGCGGGAAGAATGGTGGAGCAATGAGCTGACCAAAGACGAGACCATTGTGGTTGCCGCCTCCCGCGTCACCCCGATCGTTTTCCCCAAATGACCCCCAGTCAGCAGCCGCTGCTGTCATACCCGCAATAACGCCTGAGCCGCCTTGTGCTGAGAGCGAGAATGCGCCACCAGCAATGTGCGTTCCAAAATCAGCTGAGCCGAACACCGAAAGAGTGATCGGTGCTCCGCCCGATGTATTGAAGTAAGACTGTGAAGCAACGATATTCAAAGTAACGGATTGAGCTGATGCACTTGAAACAACACCAGCCAGCACAGCAAAGACTACATTTTTCATATTATTCTCCAATTTATTTTTCACACTCGCCAATACATAGACACTACAGGCTCTAAGTTCTGGAGACCAGTATAATAGTAAAAACCGCCCTATATTCAGGGCGGTTCATTGAAATCAAAAAGTCAACCAAACTCAACGCCGCCGACGACTAGACAATAACCCGCCGAGTCCAACCAATGCCAATCCTGATGGCGCCGGGATCACATTGACGGAGACCCCACCCATCTCCATATCGTCAAAGAAGAGCCTTGTGTAGGCGCCGGCTGAATCGCCGGTGTCGAACACATCGTTATCGAAGATCTCCAGTACAAAGTTGCTATCGATCTGAGCCGAGCTCCATGCGAGCATCCCGATAAATCCGGGATTGATCGTGACATCAACCGTACCGAGAAGCACGGGTCCATTCCCAAGGGCGGCGTCGGGATTGGGTTCTGCAAATGGCGGAAGAACCAGATGCCCAAAGACCAATCCTTCGTAGTCGCCGTTCCCCAGATACCCACGATCATTTTCGCCCTGCAATCCCCAATCTGCGGCCCCACCGACCATATCAACAACCGATGCACCATCGCCGCTCTCAAGCGATAACGAGAGTGTACCTCCAGCGATATGCGTCCCAAAGTCTGCATCGCCGTACAACTCAAGGCTAAAGGTATCCGAGACCGACCAATCAACAGTCTGAGTGGATGGCACAATGGTCACCGATCCCGACTGCGCCGCGGCAGCTGAGACACACCCAGCTACCGCGCACAACATAAAATGCTTCATATCAATTTCCTCTCTGTATGATGAGTTCTCTCTACTCAATCACTGTAAAAAACAAACCCGAGCGGCCCCGGGTCACTCCACCCTACCACACTCCAATACTTTCGACAATACAAATCTCCAAAAGCAGCACCCGCCCAGCAAGCCGGGCGGGTGCGATCGTATATCTCGTTTAGATTCTCATCAACTCATCGCCGACGACGAGCAGCGACCAGTCCACCAATGCTGATCAACCCGAGGGATGCGGGAGTTGGGACAACTTGGATGCTTGCGCTCCCGAAGGAGACATCGCCTGCCGTCAGCTGAGTGAGCGAACCATCCGCTTCGTCAAAGATCTCAAGCACGAACGGCCCGAGCCCCGCGCCTGCTTGGAAATGGAGGCCCCAAAACTGCGGCGAATCAATCTCGACCTGGATCGTTCCCAGCAGCACTTCGCCTCCTGCAAAGTTCGAATCTTCACTCGGAGGGAAGAAGGGCGGAGCAATCAACTGACCAAACACAAGCCCTGTATACGCTGTGCCGCCAGCCCATCCGCGATCGTTCTCGCCGAACGCTCCCCACGCAGCGGCTGATGCCTCCATCCCTGCTACGAGCCCTTGCGTATCGGTATCGCCAACAAGTGCAAACTCTCCGCCTGCGATATGAGTACCGAAGTCCGCACTCGCAGAGAGAGAGAGCGTCACAGTCGCTGTTCCCAAGGTCGGATCAACGACTGACTGACTTGCCACAATATTTAAACTCGCTGACTGCGCCATTGCTGTCGAAGCGATTCCTGTCAACGCGATACAAACTACTGCTTTCATCTCTTTTTCCTTGTCATAAAGGTGCTCAAAATAATACCCAACAATCCACGAGCACCCATATACGCTACCACATCACATACTTCACCACAAGTACTATCCCAAAATCAAAAAAGACATCCGCCCGGCGGACCGGGCGGATGCTTTGCGTTTAGCAAGTCAGTCTCGAAAGACTGTTGTCTTCGCTGCGATTAGCGGCGGCGACGACCAGCAACTACACCACCGAGGCCGAGAAGAGCCATAGCGGATGGAGCTGGAACGACTTCAACGCGAGTTGAGCCGTATGATGCTGCAGTGACCTGAGTCAGTGAGTTGTCAGCCGAGTCAAAGATCTCGAGGACGAATGCACCGATTGGGTCAGCACCGACGGTCCAGTCGACGATTCCTGCTGAGCCATCAAGGATGTCAACAATGAATGAGCCGAGGAGGACTTCGCCACCGGTGAAGTTTGAGTCTTCTGATGGTGGGAAGAATGGTGGAGCGATGAGCTGACCAAAGACGAGACCGGTGTGGTTGCCGTCGCCAGCGTCACCACGGTCGTTCTGACCGAATGCACCCCAGTCAGCAGCCGAAGCAGCCATGCCGCCTACGACGCCTGCACCACCAGCTGCTGAGAGCGAGAATGCTCCACCAGCGATGTGAGTGCCGAAGTCAGCTGAGCCGTACACCGAAAGGGTGATCTGAGCTCCGCCAGTCGAGTCAACGACGGACTGTGATGCAACGATGTTCAAGTTTACGGATTGTGCTGCTGCGGCGGATGCGATACCTGCGACAGCTGCGAGCGCGATTGCGTTCTTCATTTTCAAATCTCCTCATCTGGAAACAGTTAATTGGTTTTCTAACAGAAAGACCTAGTTTTTGGAAACGAACGACTCGTTCCTGACCCGCTCAAACAATAATCCAATTCTGACCGAGGTGCAAGCAGAATATCCAAACGATTTCATCAATTTGCCCGATCTGAACACATTTCTCCATCCCAATCGGCCTCAAACCCCTCTCATGCCCTCAAATCGCCAATTCTACAATCCGCCTATTTTCCCCGTTCATACACAATTTTCAGCCGTTCCACCCTCAAAAAAACCTAGACATTACTCATTCCCACGCTTCCACCACTCAATCGTGAACGCAAACCCATGCTGTTCATCGATTTCGTGACTCTCCGCTCGGTCCAATAACCATTCTCCCTCGTCAAGTTCTGCAAAACGCACATCCCCCTCGATCTCACAATGCACTCGCGTCCGCACGACAAGATCCGCATGCTCCATCGACTGACGGTAGATCTCCCCCCCTCCAGCGACCCAGACCAGCCCCTTCCCGAAGCCATCCTCCCCCTGGTCCGCACGCTTACCTATAGAAAGAGCTTCATCTAGCGATCGCGCCACCTCGACATGCCCTTCAACCCCATCCTCTATAGACATGGTGGATGACACCACGATATTGAGACGCCCCTTCAATGGTTCATGCAACGATTCAAAGGTCTTCCGTCCCATCACCACCGAATGCCCCTTGGTGGATCGCATGAAATGCTTCAGATCATCAGGTAATCTCCAAGGCAGATCACCGTCCACCCCGATCACGCCGTTCTCGCTGCACGCAACGATCAATCCAATCTGCACTTCATCATTCTTCATCCAACATTCTATATGCGTGACACGCTCACCGCGCCAGGAGTTCGATCTCATTCTCGCCGTGGATTGTCCCGCGTCTCCACCCCACCGTCACCACATCCCCGGCCCTATAACTCCCGAGCACGCGGATCATCTCGTGGAGATCACGCGTCGCCCTTCCTTCTATAGAGGTGATTACCATCCCGAGCGTCAGTCCTGTTCGACGACGCGCCTGCAAACTCAATGCCTGGACAGCAACCCCATCCCCTGTCCCGTTCTCTACTGAGATCCCAAGCGTTGCCTCTAAATCACTCCCGGTTTCAGGCACCTGATCTAATCCTGCAATCCATCCTCTATATACACGATCAAGCTCGTCCCCATCCAACCCTGTGACTGTATAGATTGCATGAAGTCCGGTTGGGTCTTGATCGTATGTGTCCGCGTAAGTCAGATAAAACTCGCCCAGCTCGCCGCGCTCAAGCAACCACATCAGCACTGTCCGCGCTTGGGCGTACCTTGCAAGAGGCTTTCTCCCTGTGAAGGTAGGGAGATCCATCCCAGCAAGTTCCTCAATGCTCGGCAGCTTCTGAATCTCGAGCATCCGCTTGACCATATTCGTCCGCCATGAAGCCATCGGGATCAGATGCCCGTTCACAATATCAAAGTCCTCGACCACCGATGCGAGCCCTTCCTGAACCCATGGCGCATGGACCTGTCCCATTCGGCTCATATCCCTCCAGTGGAGCACATGCACATATTCGTGCCGAAGAGTGGCGCCGAGATCCTGCGCCACAAGGCGTCGCTGCTGATGCTCGTACGCACCTCCGACACTCGAAATCCCGTTTCGCACACTTGGACCAAAGGTCTCCACGGCCCATCTTCCAAACCCACGCTTCTCTGGGAGCCCCACCATGACCCAGGTGGAGTCATTGCCGCCGCCCATGCCGAGGGAGCGTCCCAATCCACCGAAAACCTCACGCTCTGCCCAGCGTGTGATGAGTTTGAGCTCCGCGACGGCTTGGTCCGTTGATACTGGATCGTGCGCGCTGACAATTTCCAGCCTCAAGTCCTCTAGCGTCCGGTGCTCCATCTTTCGCGCGCGGACCAGCTTATTCATCCGCGCGAGATCCGCGAGATGCCTTGATTCGATGATCGTCCCCCACCCCTCCATGAGTTCACGGAAGAAGCGTGTTTCGCGCATCGGCGCGAGATCCGGATCGCGTTGTAGCTGCCGCTTGTCGGAGAATCCGATCAGCAATGCTTGCTCGATTGCATCGATCGCATCTTCAACCTTCCCCTGTCGGCACAGTGCGCTGCTCAGGTTGTAGTATCCCACGAAGTTTTCGGGACGACGCTCGATGAGCTGCTCAAACGCTCGCTGTGCTCGCTCCCAGTCTCCGTCCTGCATTGCGCGGATGCCGCGTGCTTCGATCTGTGCCGCGGTTTCGCGTGCCAGATCGACATCGCGTTCCCTAGCTGGATCGTCGATCTCAAACTCGTTTCCTGAAGCTGATCCTGAAGCTGAGAAAGCACCTGACCAGCCTCCAAGCACTCCAGCACCGAATACCCCAACCAAAGCAACCACCAGAGCGGTGCGCGTTCGTTGATGGTTGCTGATGGGGTCCCGAGGCATATATCAGTATTCGCCCCTATTGGAGCCGCGTTGCAGAGAAACAAACAAGCGTTCCTACATTTTTCATGAACCGGCTGATCGCAAATCCATATAGAATAGCACTATGAATATATATTCGACCATCATTCTCGCGTTGACCCTCTCCCTTCAGTCTCCAGCAGACGCTGCGCCGATCCAGACCCGCGCTGCTGACCAGATCAATCTGCTGAGCTTTGAGCCGCCCCAGATTTACCAGGATCAACTGGTCGTCCGCGTCACCACAACCACGCAAGCACAGCTCGAAGCGCTTCTGCCGCTCATCGAATCCGTCTGGTCCGAAGCGACCAGTGTCGGACCACTCGACATCCAGATCACACGCGAGCAGCTCGCTGAACTTGCGAAGCTCAACTTCCCTTACGAGATACTCATCGACGATCTCCAGTCCCACACCAACGCGCGTTGGAATCAGGTCATCGATACCCATCGCTTGCAACTCCAACAGCAGGCGCACCAAGAGCACCAACAAGCCGGCGCTCCGCTCCACGACGACGCGTGGTTCAGCAACTACAAACAGCTCAACGAGATCGCTGACCATCTCAACAACATCATCACGCTCCGACCCGACCTTGCATCTCCGTTTATCGCGGGACAATCCGTTGAAGGACGCGATCTCTTTGGGATCACAGTTACAGGTCCTGACACCCCCGAGAACCCGCAAGCCGATCGCCCGATCATTTTCCTCTTTAGCACGGTCCACGCACGCGAGTGGATCGCTCCGATGACGACCTCGTACTTTGCGTCCAAACTCGCTGCAGACTACGACACTGATCCGAGAGTCCGAGATATCCTTGACGCGGCTCGTGTCTTCATCGTCCCAGTCGGGAATCCCGACGGCTACCTCTACACCTGGTCGCACCAACGCTACTGGAGAAAGAACCGCCGGAACAACAACGACGGCTCTTTCGGAGTCGACATCAATCGCAACTGGGGACACGAATGGGGAGGACCCGGCTCATCAGGAAACTCCTCAAGCGACACTTACCGAGGTCCCGTCCCTTTCTCCGAACCGGAAACCTCCGCGCTCCGCGATACCGCGCTGTCCTTTGGCAGCGATCTCATCGCACACCTCGAATACCACTCGTACTCCCAGCTCGTGATGTATCCTTGGGGATACACCAACGCGCCCCCTCCAGAACCTGACCTCACCTACTTCCAAGAGCTCACCACTGATCTCGCGAGCGAGATCGACTCGGTCCACGGTGCGTTCTATGACCCGATCCAATCCGCGGAGTTGTATCTGCATGCCGGGAACTCTCCAGATTGGTTTTACAATGAACTCGGGATTACCAGCTTGCTGATCGAGTTGCGTCCGATCGGTGCTGATTTCAATCCTCCTCCAACCACGATCCTCCCGAACGCCGAGGAGAACTACCAAGCGATCAAACGCTACATCGAGCACGCGATTGTGCCATTTTCGACTTTCCACGCGCCGACACCGATCGTTGAACCTGGACAGGTTCTCGAACTTGAAGCACGCTTCATCAATAACACGGAATCCCTCGATCCGTCTTCCCCCACCATCTACACCCGCACCTCAACCTCCGGCCCCTTTACCCCGACCCCGATGACCTTCGATCCCAGCTCCAAAGATTCATTAATCTACACCTATACCACCCACCCAATCGATTGCGGGAACATCCTCGAGTACTACATCCAAGCCTCCTCCACCACCGGCTCCACAATGACCTACCCATCACTCGGAGCGAACGACCCATTCCGCTCTGCGCCACAACAACCGGTCACCTACCACACAGACGACCTCGAGTCCATCTCAGGGTGGATCGTCGGTCACCCCTCCGACACCGCGACCTCTGGGATCTGGTCGCGTGTCGATCCTGAGCCGGTCGCGCACGATGAGACACGACTGCTCCAGCCTGACAACGACCACTCCCCCCACGGATCGATCTGTTTCTTTACCGACGGCTCCGCTGGCGCGACCCCAAACGACAACGATGTTGATGGTCGAACCTCCCTCATCTCCCCTCGCATCGACGCGACACGAGCCGAGGATACCTATGTCACCTTCTGGTACTGGTTCTACCGCTCCACGCAGTTCTTCGATGTCCTTGAGATCGAGATCTCCAACGACGACGGCTCCACCTGGTCACCAGTCCGCGAGTACATCCATACCGGATTCGAATGGGACCAGGTCTCGATCCACATCCCATCGTTCATCGAACCAACGAACCAGATCCGCTTGCGATTCATCGCAGTAGACGCTCAAGCGGATCACATCGTGGAAGCAGGGATCGACGATCTTCAAGTGACCTACCTCGGATGCCCAAGCACCAACCCAGCGGATCTCAACCACGACGGCGCTCTGGACTTCTTCGACATCCAGAGCTTCATCACCCATTACTCAAACAACAATCCCATCGCCGACTTCTCAACCGACGGCGAGATCGACTTCTTCGACATCACCGCATTCCTTACCCAGTACAGCAACTGACTCAGACAACATCAATCTGAATATCCTCCTCGCTACGAGTTGGGTATGTACATAAAGCAAGCCTGGACCATTGAAGAAACGGTCCAGGCTTATTCAAATACTGCACACTTGTACAACCAGATTCTGATTAGACGCTAGACCCGGTTTCCGCAAGCTTGAACTGGCCAACGAGTGTCTTGAGCTTCGATGCACTGTCGGACATCTGCCCCGCTGAGGCCGCGGTCTGCGATGCGGTTTGGGAGACTGTTTCAGCGATGTTTGAGATCGATTCGATGCTGACCGAAACTTCATCAGAGACTGATGACTGTTCCTTCGTTGCATCAGCGATCGATCCGAGCATAGCGGAGACTTCTTGCACACTCGAGACAACAGTCCCGATCAGGTTGCCAGCCTCTTGGCCTCGCTGAGACCCCTCATCGACCCGATCGGTCCCCTCTTGCATTTTGATCACAGCCTGACTGGTTTCTGCCTGGATTGTCTCGATGGATTCGCCAATCTCTTGTGTTGCCTGCTGTGTCCGTTCCGCGAGTTTGCGGACTTCTTCCGCGACAACTGCAAAGCCTCGCCCGTGCTCGTTTGCTCGCGCGGCTTCGATCGCTGCGTTGAGCGCGAGCAGGTTTGTCTGGTCCGCGATATCGTTGATCACTTGAACAATCTCACCGATGTGCTCGCTCCGAACATTGAGCGCAGAAACCGCGTCGCTGGTCGAACTCATCACACGATTGATCTCTTCGATCCCGCTGACCGTCTTACTCACGGCGTCGCGGCCCTCTTGTGCGGTCCCATCCGATGAAGTCGCCGCCTCTGATGCAAGCATGCACTGGTTTGCGACTTCATGAACTGAAGAACTCATCTCTGTCATCGCTGAAGCGACCTGGATGATTTGCCCGCGTTGATTGTCCATGCTTGACGCGAGCTCTTGCCCGCTGTCAGCGACATCCATCGCGATACTGCTCACCTCGTCAGAAGCGAGCTGGACTTCATAGATGATCTCCGCGACCTTGTTGATAAACTGGTTGATGGATCCGCTCAGCACGCCGAGCTCGTCCTTGGAGTTGATATCGATCAACTTGGAGAGGTCGCCTTCTCCTGATGCAATATCTTCTACACGATCAAGCATCTTGGTAAGCCCTCGCGCGATACTCAGCGAGAGTATGGTCAATGCGGCAACGATCAGTCCTGCACAAATCACACCAACAGAGAGGAAGACGATCACCGCCGATGATGCCTCATCGAGTGAAGCGCGCGCACGCTCATTCGCATCGGCACTGCTCACTTTTACCTTCGAGTTTTCTTCATTGATCTGAGCTTCGAGCACAATAGTAATTTCATCAATCGTTGTTCTCATCGCGTCAAAAGCTTCATACACCTCGCCGGAGCTCAGATCCCGAGCGGCAGCGAGGCTCTCCGGATCTCCGACGAGTTGAATCACACTGCTCGTCAGATCGCTCCATGAAGCATACTGCGACTGGAAGCGTTCATAAAGCGGGAGCGTGTCCCCAACAAAGTTTGCAGAAGCAAGTTCCATGCGGTCATACACCTGACCAAGATTGTCCGCGTGACTCTCGATGAGTCCAGTTGGATCTTCGTGGACCGAGCTGGTGAGATTGATCTCCGCAACCAAGGCCTGATACGCGTCGCGATCAGCGTTCAAAATTAACTCAACACTCTTATTGAGACTATTGAGTCTGGGAATGTCCTCATTGACAATCGGAGCAAGATCCTTTGTCATGACATCACGCAGCGTGCTGCTTATCGATTTCATTTCCGCCCATCCAAACCAACAGATGAAGGAAAAAGCGAAGACCACTCCGATGACAACGCTGACAAGTTTGGATTTGATGGTCATGCTTGAACCCTTTGTTACTCGGACATTTCTCGAAATCTGACGGCAAATACCAATCCCAGCCCAACTGACAACCCATTGGTGTGGAAAAAATACTCGATAGAACACGGAAATCGGCAGACTCCCCCCCCTGATTCAGTGCGACTCCATATTTAGGACATTCCCCTACGCCAAAAACATAAGGGAATACCCTTATTGAAGCTTTAAAAACAGCGTTTTTGCTCAATCTTCCACTTCTCACCCCAGAGTGAATGACAGCATGACAATCCAACATAATCGCCAGTTCTGTGCGGATCATGCGCAATCTTTCGAATAAGCCAGTTCAAACAGATCTCTGCCCAGCCATCTTCAGTGCATAATCAGGCCGTGATCAGGTCTTGTTCAGATTGTGATAGATGCCCGTGATCAGTCTGCTGCTTGAATCACCGACCGAATCGCGCTGGGCAAACACGCACACTCCAACTCAAACACCCGCCCCGCCACATCCTCCACCGAGTCCTCCCCAGAGACCCCGCATCGGCGCTGCTCGATGATCTTCCCCTGATCAAACTCCTCGTCCGCATAGTGGACCGTGCATCCCGTCTCCGAGACTTCCCCGCGCCGCGCCGCTTCAACCACGGCCCGGTGCACATGCATCCCGTGCATCCCCTTGCCTCCAAAGTCTGGGAGCAGTGCTGGATGGATGTTGATCACTTTCCCGCGAACGCTCTCGGTAATCGGAACCAGCTTCAAATACCCTGCCAGAATCACCCAATCAATCGAATACTTTTCACATACTCGATCAAGTGAATCGCCATCGATCCCGCCATCAAAGACGATTGCCGGGATCTCTGCGTTTTGTGCTTTTTCCACTCCGAGACAGTCGCGTGATCCGACCACAACTGCGATTTCTGCGTTGAGTTCGCCGCGGTTGATGTGCTCGATCAGGTTTTCCAGCGTGCGTCCGGACCCTGACAGCAGCACTGCGAGCCGAGCGTGATTGTGTGCGTTCTTGTTCTCCACGCGTTACCCCTCGCTGCTGCGCGGACAAGGGCACTCTGCAAACGGGAAAGGCATCCCGTCGCGCATCCCCACCATCGTCATGTCCGCTGAGGTCACATGGACCACCTCGTGCGTGTGGAAACGCTCAACAGAAACCTTGATCCGCACATCCAGACTCGTGCGTCCTAACCGGGTTGTGTAGGTGTAGCAGTTGACGATGTCGCCGACATGAACCGGCGCGTGGAACTCGACGCGGTCCATCGCGGCCGTGACCCAGTCGAGGTCTCCGTGACGACGCGCTTCGACGAACCCTGCTTGGTCGATGTAGCTCAGAATAATTCCGCCGAAGATTGTCCCATACGGATTCGTATCCTTCGGCATCGCGACGACGCGCATCGAGAGTTTCTGCTCGTTGAGTGCGTTGTCAGTATCGTGCTGAGTCGTTGAGTCTGCCATTATTCACCCGCCTCATCCGCCGAGAACGGCTCGAGTTGCTCAACATGGAGTTGCTTGAGTCGGTCAAACACCGCTGCCGGAACATACCGCTCAACGACTGATTCCCAGCCGACCGGACCGATCATGCCTTTGACGAAGCTTGAACTCAGCTCACACAAAGCGCGAGGCGGCATCAAGAACACGGTCGTCAGCTCAGGATTCAGGTCCGAGTTGACATAGCGCATGCCTCGCTCGTACTGGTAGTCTGCTTCTTGTCGGATCCCACGGATGACAAACTTTGCTTGAACGCGCTTCGCGTAGTGCGCGAGGAACTCGTTCTGGATCGAAGCGACCTTGACATTGGTGTGCCGATCAGCGATCTCTTGGAGCCATGCAAGGCGTTCTTCGATTTCGAAGGTGTACTCTTTTTCGGGGTGCTTCGCGACGGCGATAATCAGCTCATCAAACAGCTGCGCCCCCTGCTCGATCATCCAGACATGACCATTGGTCGGCGGATCAAAGCTCCCGGCATAGACCGCACGCCCGTTCATACCGCTGCTCCCTGACTGGCGACTGCGGCAACGGCACTGGTAAAAATAACCAATCCAGGAGTCGGTCCAGATCGGGTCACTTCATCAAGACGCGTCGCAAATGGATGACGGTTCCAGTCCAGCATCCGTTCAGGGTGAGGCATCAGTCCAAACACCAATCCGGTTGGATCGGAGATCGCAGCGATTCGATCGGTCGAGCCGTTGATATTGGTTTGGTAGCGGAGCGGGACTCGACTCGGGTCGATCTCGTAGGAATCCTTGAGCACGAGTCTCCCCTCAGCGTGGGCGTAGGGGAATCGGCACACTTCTGGGTGATCACTGAACTGAGCGAGTTCTTTGGTCCAGACGCAGTTGGAATCGGTATTGACCTCCATCACGGCCCAGTCGTCGATGAATCGGCCGTGCTCGTTCTGACAGAGCGCGATCGAGGGTTCAACAGCTCCATGAGAATCCGTATTGCCTGGGAGGAGTCCGAGTTGGACGAGGACCTGGAACCCGTTGCAAATCCCAATGATGGGAACACCCCGGTCTCTTGCCGCGATGAGTTCAGGGAGGAGGTGTTGGCGGGCGTGCATGGCTTTGATCCGTCCTGAGGCGATATCGTCGCCGTAGGAGAATCCGCCGGGGAATCCGATGAGGTCGTAGTTTCGCAGGAGCGTGGGATCGTCACAAAGGGTGTCAAGATGGACCGATTCAGGGGCTGCACCAGCAAGATCGAAGGCTCGGACGAGCTCTTGATCGCAGTTGGTGCCTGCGGTGCGGATGACGAGGGCCCTTGGGGTGGAGGGGGTAGTGCTCATGGGGGAATGGTAGGAAGGGTGTTCGAGGGAGGCGAAGATCGGGAGGAGTCGAACACGACTCCTCCACGGCTCTCGATGGGAAGTTCTGGATGCTCGACATGTAATACAAAGTATGGTATGTTCTTTGAATGATTTTGAAAGAGAAAGAACATGTGATTTCAACGAATAAGAGGATTGCGTCGGGTGATGAGGCCGAGCGTCAGATGGCGTTCTATTTGAAACGGAAGTTTGGGGATGACCAGAAGGTCCGGGTCTTCCATGATCTGAGGATCGAGCGTGACGGAGAAGTTGCTCAGATTGATCACCTGTTGCTGCATAAGCATGGGTTTGTGATTATTGAATCCAAGAGTGTGGCTGGGAAGGTGCATGTGAATGAGCACCTCGAGTTCATGTATGTGTATGGAAAACGCGAGGTCGGGATGGCGTCTCCGATCCTTCAGGCGAAGCGGCAAGGCGAGTTGCTCAAACTGCTCTTGCAAGATAACAAAGGCACATTGCGCAACAAGCTGGCTCTTGGATTGGTACAGGGTGGATTTACATATTGCCCAATGGATGTGCTGGTGGCGATCTCGGATAAGAGTGTGATCCGGAGGCCTCGCACCAAAATTCCTGAGTTGCACAAGGCGGATCAGATCCCGGATGCGGCAAGCGGGCTGATCACCCGGCATCGAAAGAGTGCGAGTTTGATCGGAAAGACTGAGAGTGATTGGGGGATGTACTCAATGTCTGCTGATGAACTTGATCGGGTGAGTGACATGTTGCTCGCGGCGCATTCGCCGAAGAGATCGGCGGGCGAACAATCAACTGAGAATACACGGCCCGCGTCTGTTGGATCTTCTCCTGAAACTGCTCATAAACCCTCGGCACCTGCTCAGACCGCGCCTGCCCCACCCCCTGCAACTGCTCCGGATCGGCCTGCTCGGAAGGCTACAGAAGTGAAGGAAGCAGGTTCAGATGATCGAAGGCCGATCTTTCTGTGTACGCATTGTCAATCGACCAGGCTGGAGATTCTGTATGGACGATCGTACTACTTCAAATGCAAGGATTGCGATGGCAATACGGGGATCAAGAATGTGTGCCCAACCTGCAGCACGACCATGCGTACTCAGAAACGGGGGGATACTTTTTCGACTATCTGCAAAGGGTGCGGGTCTGAGAAAGTGTTCTTTGTGAATGATTCCACAACGAACTGATCACTGAAATCAAGTAATCATCAAGGTTTTGCGTGGGTACACATCGGATGATAACGGCGAAGATCGGGCGTATGCTTGGGGAAGGTTCGCTCGCTTGATATGTGCGAGTGGATTGATGGTTTCTTGTGTTGAAAGGATCTCCTCATGCCTGCCGTGTATCCATTTCGTGCCGTTGAATATAACCAGGGTTCCGGGGATGCTTCGGGGGTGATTGCGCCGCCGTACGATGTGCTGGATGCGTCGCAGAAGAAGTCGATGCTGGAGGGGGATGCGAACAATGTTGTGGGGATCGACCTGCCTCATGTCCCTGCGAAGGAGCTTGGACCTAAGGAGGTCTACGAAGCTGCCGGCGAGTCGTATCGCTCGATGCTGGAGTCGGGGGTGCTGACTCAGCGGAAGACGCCTGCGATGTTTGCGTATCGGCAGAGCTTTGAGTTTGAAGGCAAGTCCTACCAACGCTGCGGGATGGCCGCGACTGTGGAGACCGTTGCGTTTGGGGATCGCGAAGGCGGCGGGATCCTGGCGCACGAGCAGACCTTTGGTGGTCCGAAGGAAGATCGCAAAGCATTAATGCAAGCGACGGCGTGTCAGACTTCACCAATCTTTGGTTTGCATCCGGATGAAGACGGCGAAGCAACCAAGATCGTCCGCGAGATCATGGACTCACGCACACCTGATGTGACCGCAAAGATTAGCGACGGCGTACAGCAAGAAGTCTGGGCGATTGATGACGATGCGACCATCGCAAAGTACCAAGAAGCACTCGCGGGCGAGGACATCTTCGTCGCAGATGGTCATCATCGCTACAACACAGCGTTGAACTACCTGGAATCTCTGATCGAGAAAGAAGGCGATGTCCCTGCGGATCATCCTGCTCGCCGCACAATGATGGTGCTGGTCTCGATGAACGATCCAGGACTCGCGATCGGACCGACCCACCGCGTGCTCGGCGGGATGAAGGACTACAGCATTGATGCGTTCCAGCAAGCGAGCGCTGGACTGCTCAATATTGAGCCGATCGATAACGATCCACAAACTTTCCTCGCGCAGATGGATGTGCTCGCGGAGCGTGAGAAAACCAATGTGTTCGGGATCTACGACTACGACACCGGACTCTGCTTCGGAGCGTGGCCCGCGATCCCTGATCCGCTGGAGGACAAGTTCCCAGACCAATCCGAAGCTTGGCGCGGACTGGATGTTGCGATCATCCAGCATCTGATTGTCGATGAGATCTGTTCACCTGAGCTCAATGACGGCGAACCTGTAAAATGGGCATTCCCGCACTCGATTGACGAGGTGCTCGCACTTGGACGCGGCGAAGAAACCGGTAGCTCAATCGCAGGCGGCGGGAAGCCGCAGGTCGCGATTATTGTTCGTCCAACACCATTGGAAGCCGTGCGCGATGTGTCGCGTGCTGGTGAGTTAATGCCTCAGAAGTCGACCTTCTTTTATCCGAAGCTCGCGACGGGTCTTTGGTTGAATCCGTTGGGATAATTGGGTGAAGACCGATGGGACGCTTTCCAAATCTGACTGGCCAGAAATCATTAATTCAGCTTATTGTTGAAACCCCTTGGATCGCTTACATTTTTTTGGTCTTGTTGATGTATTGCTTGCTCAGTGCACTCATCGAACAGAAAAAGCTGATGGGCTGGGTTCAGCTCACACTCGCCGTCTGTATCCCTGTTGTCGTGATCTTCAAGGACGCTCAGGGGTATGGTTGGGAGTACTGGATGATCTGGATCGCTGGCCTGATCGGCTGCGCTGTGTACTGGATTGAGCGGTTGATCGATGCATCGCCGCTGAATGATTTGGATTGATACACAAAAAAACAGCACCAGGGATTGCAATCCTGGTGCCGCGAGAAACTGAATCAGCAGTGTGACTGATTCAAAAGAAAGAGCTTGTCGAATGAAAATAGACCGCACGATTCGTGTGTTCCGTTCAGGGATTGCGAAGAGTGTGCGTAGGAATCTTTGCGCAGGCGCAGAGCATTTCTAGCGTGCTGTATTTGAACGAGTTAGCGATATGCAGCTTGTATAGCAGCGCGAATGTAAAAGAATGGTCAAGGGATTGACCAGAGCTTCTTGCTGTGTGTTGCCGGCGTGTGCGCTTTAGAAGTCGAGCTTCTTCGCGTAGGGAGAGTCAGAATCTTCCGTCCATCCTCGCGTTCGTTTGGGGGGCTCAACGAGTTGGCCGTCGAGGGTATGGACAGTCATGTTCGCGCCGCGGGCGCGGAGGTGAGCGAGTTGGCGTGAGCCGATCTTCGTGCGGAGCTTGACGAACTCGTCGATGTAGTCGCGCTTGGTGACAGTGGTCCGGTTCTCGATCGTGTGGATTGTTTTGGAATCCGACAAGGGGATGAGGATTTCGAGTTCTTGGATTTCGCCGATCGAGTGGTTCTTGACGCGTTTGATGAGCGTCTCTTGTCCCATCGGCGCAGGCTCGTCTTCTTTGCCTGGAAGGGCGCACAGCGGGATCGAGCCGGGGACGCGAGACTGCCAGTACAGGAGGTCCGCTTGGTCAGCGAGCTTGTCCGCTTTGTTGAGACACACCAGATACTCTGGTCTGCGATAGTGGTGGTAGTCCTTGCCTTCGCGTTTGTGCTGCTCGGCCTCTTTCGCCTCGCGTTCCTCGACCTCGCTGAAGAGATCGTCGAGTGTTTCCAGGACCGTCTCGTAATGAAGCTCGATGCTCGGATCGGAGATATCGAGGACGATGATGATCAGATCCGCGTGCATCGCTTCTTCGAGCGTGGCGCGGAAGGACGCGACAAGGTGGTGAGGAAGATCACGGACGAATCCAACCGTGTCGGAGAGCATCGCGTTGTGACCCCCACCGAGATCCCACTGTCGTGTGCGTGTCATCAGCGTCGCAAAGACACGATCATCGGCGTACGCGCCGCCCTCAGTGAGTGTGTTGAAGATCGTTGATTTGCCCGCGTTGGTGTACCCGACCAGTCCGACTGTGAAATGGTCGTTGTTCCGCTTCTCCACAGCTCGGCGCTTGCGGGCTTGGATTTCTTCAAGCTCGCGCTGGAGGATCGTCTTCCGACGCTGAACGAGTCGGCGGTCGATTTCGAGCTGTTGCTCACCCGGGCCTCTGGTGCCTACGCCTCCGATACCGCCTGAGCCGACGATGCGTTCGAGGTGAGACCACATCGCACGCAGTCTTGGGTAGGTGTATTCGAGCTGTGCGATCTCGACCTGCAGCTTCGCTTCGTGCGAGATTGCTCTGGAAGCGAAGATGTCGAGGATAAGCTCGGAACGATCGAGGACCTTCCGGTTGGTGATCTCTTCGATGCTCGCGATTTGCTTCGGAGAGAGGTCGTGATCGAAAATGATTGTGTCAGCCTTGAGCTCGTCGCACGCGACTTTGAGCTCTTCGAGCTTACCTTTGCCCATGTAGGTCCCTGCGACAGGTTTCTGCATGCGTTGTTCGATCTCTCCGACGACGACAGCCCCCGCTTGAGCGGAGAGCTCACGGAGTTCTCCGAACGGATCGCGATGGTCGTAGGTAGACTCAGGAAGACGCACGGCCGCGAGCATCGTGCGTTCGGATTTTACTTTGATAGATTGGCGTTCGCTAGGTTCAGGCATGGGTAGAAAGTGTAGGAGGAAAGGGAAGATAAGACCGCCAACCCGTCCCGCTCCAAAAGAGTGCGGCTCGAAGATTAGTGCTTGAGGGGGTGTAGGTGGTGGTCGGCTCGGTTTTTGTTGAGCAGGACGAACGCGGGAGGATGGGCTGCAAGGAGTTTGAGGAGCTGTGTAGCGGAGCAGTCGAGCCGGAGGGCGGCTTTCTTAGGGTCGTACTTGGAGTCTTCGAGGACATCGAGTGCGAGCGCGAGCATCGCGGGGTAGTCGTGGTGCTTTGAGGAGCAGATGATCTTGCCGTTCTTGGTTCGCGAGATCCAGAGGTCGGAGCGGATCTCTCCGATGGGGACAGGACGGCGGATCGTGAGCGCAAGCGTATGGCGGAGACGAGAGATCGCGACCTTCTCATTCTCAGCGGCGCTGCGACGCTCCCCGGCCTGGGCGGTGGTTTGGGTCGGGGTGTGGGTGATGGTGATGTGCGTCGAGACCTTGTTGCGATGCTGACCGCCTGGGCCTTGGGATCGACCTTTGGAGATCGTGCAGTCCTTGAGGAGCTGCTCAATCTCAATCGCGGCTGGGTGGGGAGATGAGGACATTATTAGCACGCGGTCGTTGGGGTCGCTTCAAGCCTGAGATCGTCGATCTGACCTGACTCAAACAAAACCGATCCGAGCGCTGCAATCATCGCGGCGTTGTCGATGCAATACTGCATCTCAGGGATGTGGAGTGTGAGCGTGTTCTCGTGAGCAACGCGAGCAAACTCAGCGTGGAGGAGGGTGTTTGCGGAGACTCCTCCTCCGATGATGATGGACTGCATGCCGGGATGTTGATCCAGAGCACGCTGGGCTTTGATCGTCAGCGCACGGATCGCAGCACGCTGGAAACTCGCAGCAAGATCACGCGTGCGCTGCTCGGTCAACTCAGGTGGAGCTTCAGCGAGGCGTTGTGGTTTTCCGGGAAGCTTGGGGGGGTTGGGCTTGCCTTTGGTTGCGTAGAGGAGCGCGGTCTTGAGCCCGGAGTAGCTGAAATCGAGCGAGTCCTTTGAGAGTCTGGAGATCGGAAAGTCAACCAGTCGATCGTTCGCTTCGGGGTGCTGCGCGAGCTGGTCGATGTGCGGCCCACCTGGATAGGGAAGGCTGAGTATCGAGGCGGCTTTATCAAACGCTTCACCGATCGCGTCGTCGATCGTCGCTCCAAGGCGGGTCAACTTGGTTGGGGAGGACATGTGATAGAGGGAGGTGTGTCCTCCTGAAACAACGAGACCAAGAGCCGGGAAGGCGGGAGGGGTCGGTGCGTCGAGGAACGGGGCATAGAGGTGCGCGTGGACATGGTCCACTCCGATGAGGGGTTTACCAAGTGACCACGATAACGCTTTGGCAGCGGAGAGTCCGACGAGGAGCGATCCGACAAGGCCGGGCCGGTGCCCCACTGCGATCGCGTCGAGGTCTTGGTAGGTGATGTTCGCTTCATCGAGTGCTTGATCGATGACAGGGAGGATGTTGATCTCGTGGAGTCGCGAAGCGATTTCGGGGACGACTCCGCCGTACTCGGCGTGCGTCTTGGTTTGCGACGCAACGACGGAAGACAGGACCTGCGTGTGATCACGGACCACCGATGCGGCGGTTTCGTCGCAGGATGATTCAATCCCGAGGACGATCACTGATCTGTGTTTCCTGATTCGCTGGAGGATTCAAGAACTTTGACATCCGCGTCGATCAACCAGCGTTCGAGGTTTTGACCAGTGATCTCGAGGGTGGTGACGAGATTCCCGTCAGCGTCCTTGACGATGAGTTGTCCGCCTGCGATCTTGCGTTCGTCGTCCCAGAGATCAAGCGGATCGGTTTCGTCGTCGACGACGGTCTCGATGGTGTTGACTCGTTTGGCGATGCGCTCGAGTTGGCGGAGGATGCGTTCCTCTTGGAGACGCAGAGCCGCGAGTTCTTCATATGCGGCGGCATCCGGGCTGTTGGATTCGATCCCAACTGGTTCAAACTTCCCTGTGGTGACCCGGTTGGCGAGGATGTTGACCGCCGCGGAGAGTTGCGTGTCGCTCAGGGCGTCGAGGATTTCTTGTGTGCTTGTGAGTTCGGGAGTGTCGATTTTGTGGATGACCTCGTTGTTCCTACGAGCGGTGAGCATCTCGGCGCGTTCTTCGTTGGTCATCGGGAGGTAGTAGCCGGCGGTTGGATCAACGCCCCAGACTGTTGATTCGTCTGTGCGATGGAGGAGTCGTCCTGAAGGCAGGTAGTAGTACTGCTCGGTCATTTTGAGCGTACCAGCGCCGGACTCGAGCGGACGGACGGTTTGGACTGAGCCCTTTCCGAAGGAGCGGGTGCCGATGATGATGGAGCGGTCGTGGTCAGAGAGTGCTCCGGAGAGGACTTCTGATGCGGAAGCGGATGAGCCGTTGATCAGGGTGACCATCGGGAAGTCAGGGAGCGTCCCCTTCTTGTGTGCTTTCTCGACGCGGTCCTCATGAGCGCGTCCTTTGGTTGAGACGATCGCGCCGTCTTTGAGGAAGAGATCCGCGATGTCAACCGCTTCGTTGAGCAGACCGCCTGGGTTGTAGCGGAGATCGAGGATGAGTCCTCCGAGTTTCCCACCGGCATTCTGGGTAGCGGTTTGGATGGCCTCTTCAAGATCATCAGCGCATCCAGGGATGAACTGCGTAAGACGGATGTACGCGATGTTGTTGGAGTCGTCGATGAGGTATTTCCAAGGTCCTTCACCGTTGTCGGACCGCATGTATCCCTTGACGGCTTGGACCTTGATGTGGTCGCGTATGATGGGGATCTCGATCTCGTTTCCGTCGCGTTCGACGGTGATGATGACCTCGGTCCCTGGTTCTCCCAGGAGTTTGTCGATGGAGTCGTCGATCGTGTAGCCTTCGGTAGAGACGCCGTCGATCTCGATCACACGATCGCCGGCCATGACTCCCGCTTTCCAGGATGGGGAATCGTCCATCGGGGACGCGATGGTCAGCCAACCTTCGATGAGATTGACCTCGGCGCCGATCCCGACATACTCGCCCTTCATGTCTTTGTTGAAGTTGCGCTCTTCGGAGGCGGGGATGAAGATGGTGTAGGGGTCGTTGAGTTCTTCGAGCATTCCCGCGATGGCGCCCATCTGGATGTCCTCATCGGTAGGCTCGGTGACATACAGGTGCTCGATCATCGCGTGGACATCGACGATGGGGTCGTAGAAGCCGTAGTCGGCGGATGTGGAGCGGGTCGCGTTGGTCGTGACAGCGACGGCTGATCCGACGACGGCAATGCCGAGGATTGCGATGAGTGCTGATGAACGGAATGCGGATGAGTTAAACATTTGCTGTGCCTTTCGGTTGAAGCACGATATGCGATCATGGAGCGGTTGTGTAGAGAGCTATACCGCTCAGAATGGGATTGGGTTCGGGTATTTTGAGCTGCTGGAAGGGTTTGAGCGGGGTTATGAGTCGCTCGCGTAGTCCTTGATCCGGCTCAGGAACGCGGAAGCGGATTTGTTCCCAGAAAACTGCCCGAGGATCTGGCCGTCCTTGAGGACGATTGTGGTCGGGAAAGCACGGACTGGGAGCAAGCGGATCTGATCCCGGTTCGCGCCGTCTTCCAGGTACACAGGGACCATGTTCTCTTTGACCCAATCGCTGACCTTCGGATCGGACAAGGCACCTTTTTTCAGTGCTTGGCACGGAGCACACCAGTCCGCGGTTACGAGGATCAGGATTGGCTTGTCGGTTATTTCGGATTGGATCGAGGCGCGTTCGATGTTGTAGTTGTTTGCGAACATCGCCGGGAGCGGCGCTGGGCCTTGGATCATGTTCATGATCTTGGGAGCGACCATGTACGCGATGAATGCGAGGAAGAGGATGGTCAGGAAGTGGCCTTTGAGTTTTTTCATCGTTGATCTCCGTGTGAATGAACGGCTTGTGTAGACAGGGTATTCCAGCAGCACAGATATTCTGAGGACGCACTACCAGTCGTAGGTGGTGTCAATGAGGGTCGAGAGGAGGTCTTTGCGGGTTATCAGCCCGACATCGTGTCGCTTGCGAGTGACAATCGCGAGGCGGGCGTCCGCGCGGTTCATTTCTTTAAGCGCGTGACGCATGGAAGTTTTGGATGTGACGCGAGCGATCGGGTGGATGAGGTTTGTGATGTGTTTGTCTGCGGATGTGTAGAGATCGAGCGTGTCGATGGTCCCGATGAAGTTGCCCTCCTCATCGGTGATCGGGTAGCGGGAGTGGCTCGCTTCTTGCGTCGCTCTGAGCGCATCCTCTCGCGTGCTCGTCGAACTGATCTTGACGACGCGATGGAGCGGGACCATCGTGATCCGGACAGGGGTCTGGTTGAGCTGCAGGGCGCGGTCGATCATCTGCGTCTGGGACGGCGTGATCTGGTCGTCGGCGTGCTTGATCAGATCCGCCATGTGCTGTCGTGCGTCGCGGACTGATCCAGAAAGATCCGCGCCGATGAGCTTGGATGCGATAGCCGCGATGAATGTGATGATCGGCGTGATCGGGACGATCGTCAGCGTGAACCGCATTGCAACGACGAGCGGCGCGAGCTGGACCATGAGCTGGTTGGCGCGTGAGCGGAAGAGTTCTTTGGGAATCGATTCTGCAAAGATCAACAAAATCGGAGTCAAGCACACGGCTTGAACCACAATAATCAACGCTTCGCTCAGCGATGTCGCCGTAAGCAGTGCCGTGATCGCGAGGGTTGCGAGGTAGTTGAAGATGTTGTTGTAGACGAGGAGCGTCGTCAGCACAGGAGCGGGGTTGTCGAGCTGCGTGCTCAGCGATTGCGCCTTGGGCTGATCAACCGATCGGACTCGTAGGAACACTCTGGAGACGGAGTAGAGACCGACTTCGAGTCCGGAGCAGAGCGCAGAACCGAGGATGCCGAAGAGTGAAAGGGCGATCCACATGAGGAGTTCATGAGCGTTCATCGGTCACCCCCACTGCGTTCGTTCGTTTCCTCGGCGTTCTCAAGATCCTTCGTGTTCAGCGTCACCTCGACGGTTTCCACAACAAGGTCATTCATGGAGCGGACAATGAGGGTCGCGGATCCAAGATTGATCTGATCCCCTTCAACAGGGACACGCGCCAGCGTGTGCATGATCAGTCCAGCGAGCGTCTTTGCAGGAGAGTTGAGCGAGTCATCATGTTTAGAAAGTCCTCCGAACAGCGTGGACCATTCATGCACGGCGAGTCGTCCCGGAACAGACCAAGTTGCGGGACCGATCATGATGATGTCTTTCGCTTCGGTCGATTGATGATCAGCGATCCCTGAGAGGAGTTGATCCGCGATGTCTGCGAGAGTGATGAGTCCCGCGACTGTGCCGTGCTCGTCGACGGCGAGCGCGACGGTCTGCGTGTTGTTGCGGAGCTGGGTGAGCAGCGTGTCGAGGGTCGCTTGTTCAGGGATAAAGAGGAGCGGCGAGCATTCGTCGCGTGGGGTGCTGCCTTGTCGGTAGTTTGCGAAGTAGCGTTTGGCGTCGATCATCCCGATCGGGGTGCCGTCGAGTCCTCCCTCGAAGACTGGGAAGCGGGAGACCTTCCCGGTCTGGCACGCGTCGATGACTTGTTGGTAGGTTGCGTCTGCGTCGATCCAGGTGAAGTCCACGCGTGGGCGCATGATCTCTTCGACAGTGCGCTGCGAGAGCATGACGATGGACGCGAGGAGGTCTTCTTCGGATTCGTCGATGACCCCTTCGTTGGTTCCCAAAGAGAGGAGTGCGGACATTTCCTTCGGAGTAATTCCTGGCGCGGGGGGCGGGCCGGGGACGAGGAGGCGGGTTCCTGGGAGGATGAAAAAGCGTTCGAGGATCGAAATCAACGGACGCAAGGGCTGACGCAGGATCAGATGCAGCGGAGCGACGATGCTCAGACAGAGCGTCGGGAGCGCGACGGCCGCGAGCTTTGCGAAGACTTCTCCGATCAGGATGATCGCAAACAGCGAAGCGATCGAGATGACGATTCTTTCTGACGCAGACTGTGCTTTGAGCGTGAGGATCGAGGTCGAGATGAAGTATCCGACATTGATGACCATGTTCAGGAGCAGGACCTGCAGCAGCAACTGCCGAGGATTGGCAAGGAGCCGATCTACAGCGAGAGCGAGGCGTTGGTTTTCTTTGCGGAGCGTCGCTCGTCTGGTTCGCGAGAGACCAAGGAGCGCGGTTTCTGAAGCCGAGGCGATCGCGGAGGCGAAGAGGAGGATCGCCATGACGATGATGAGGGGGGTTTGGGTGAAGGTGGATGGTTCGGGAGGCATTGAAAGTAGTTTATCGGCGATAGAGGGTCATATGGGAGAGGAAGAAGCGTGTGAGTTTATGGCTCATCCTCAAACACAGGCTCGGGATCGTCTTGCGGGACTGGGAAGAAGACCCAGTCACCTGAGATTGATTCGGGGTCATCCGTGAGTTGTCGGGCGGCTACTTTCTCTGAGACCAGTTCAGGATACTGGTACACCCTGATGAGATGCTCTGGCTCGCCGTAGATTGAGACATCTTTGAAGTGCCATCTCGGCTCCCCCAAATCATCAATGCGGTCGTCTCCGACGGAGTAGATGACTGGGCCGGCATCTGTCAACCTGTATTTGAGTGGGTCTCCGGTCATGATGTCGACAGGATCTACACCAAGCAGGTCTTGGTCGATCGCGTCGATGGAGTCTGGGAACTGGCCGTGGCGGAGTTTGTAGCGGTGAACGGCGATGGTGAGCTGCATCGCGAGTGATTCTTGAATGATCATGCGGTGACGAGACGCGGCCTTGTCAATGTATGGAACAAGCAGTTCAACGACCGGCCTCAATCGTACATCAAGCGTGTTGAGTTGCTGAGCGACGAACTCTTCAGGTGCTGTTGAAGCAAGGCTGGTATCGCTCGGCCAGAGGCTTGAGGTATTTTCGAGTGGCTTGATGACGGAGTTGTATATCCAGAGGGCACGCTGGAGAGAATCCTCGAGGGCCGTCTCTGGAAGGCTTGATGGAGTTGCTTCTGCTGATGAAAAACTTGCGATGCCCGTAAACGAGAGCTGGCCATTCGCGTCAGCTAAGCGCCTGAAGGCGTCATGACCCGTGAGTGCTTCGGCTTCCCACACATATGCCTCGGTTGATTTGTCTCCGATCTCGTTGGCAAGATGGCTGAGGTGCGTGTCTGTGAATTTTTCTGGATGATATTCTAAGGCCCAAAGAATTGTTTCGTACACCTTTGCTTCGATTGCTGTCCCGACAAGCTGAGAAATCAACACTGGAAATTCAAGACTGAGATCTGCGGAACGAAGAGTTGCCGTAATTTGCTGAATAAATGCGTCGGTGTTCCCCTGTTCGAGCTGATTCATCGCGGATGAACACACTACATTGATAGCGATCCGATGCGCTCCGAGTGCAGGGAGTAGAGTGTTGAATAAATCCGGATTTACAATCGGATTCGGGTTCCAGTCGTCATCTTCGTGGCCGTGAAGGAGCATGGATGCGTGGGCGTAGTCGTCTGTCGAATGGAGTAATGGGCACCCGAGATATGGGCGGGTAAATGCTTCGACGAGTCGATTGATTGCGGTTTGTAATTCGGGTTGATCGAGCAACTCGATCATTATCGCCCACTCTTTGGGTTCGAGCGGGCTTGAGCCTGCGCCTTCGCTTCTGAGCTGGTCGTAGTAGGCGTAGTTCACATCGACGAGTACGGGCCATGCTTTTTGTTCTTCGGGGATCGAATCAACCCAATCGTTGAAACTTGCAGTGGGGTTCCATTGTTTGGTAGCGGTTGGGTCGTAGGGATCGGTGTACCAAGGGGACCAGTTTCCATGTGTAATCTTGGACCAATCAGGAGTGAGGTCTTGGAGTTCTTGCTGCGTCAGCGGCTTGGTGTAGAGGAAAGACATGTACACCCAAACCCCTGCCGCGACGATCGCGAGCACGAATAAGGAACTCAATAGAAGAAAGATTTTTTTCATAAGTGATGGTAGTAGAGATGTGCCCTGCCGTCGCTGGGATTGGAGTGTGATCCGTTCCAGCGATATTGGGTGACGCTTGATCAGAGGATTGGCGAAAAGAGCTGTGCGAGGTTATCAAGGAGTCGGGATGGGATTGAGTTTTTTGCCCATAGCTCTGGATTGATCGCGTTTGAGCCTTGGATGTAGGACTCCTGTAGGCTTTGGATTTCAGCGACGGCTTGTGGGTCGTACACGAACATGCTCACCTCGAAGTTGATCCAGAAGCTCCGTTTGTCCATATTGACTGTCCCAAGCATCGCAACTTGGTTGTCGGCGGTCACGGTCTTGGAGTGGAGGAGGCCGTGTTGGTATTGGTGGATAGTGACTCCTGCATCGAGGAGATCCTGGAAGTACGATCTTGATGCACGAGCGACGACCTTTGAATCTACTTTCGCAGGAACGACCAGCGTCACCTCGACGCCTCGGAGCGAAGCAGCGGTCATCGCGGCGAGCATGGACTCGCCTGGGATGAAATACGGCGTGGTCACAATAAGCTTCTGCTCTGCGTTGTAGATCAGCGTCAGGAGCATGTCGTGCGTGATGCGAGGCGATTGATCGGGACCAGACGGCACAATCTGGATCGCGGATTGTCCCTGGTTCGCATCAGGCTCAACTTCGATATGGAACTTCGAGTCGCGCCGAGGCGCACTGGTCTCCGCTTGAACTTCTTGAGTGTCTTCCCGTTCAATCGCTCGATCGAGCTTTGCGAGCAGATCGAGCAGCGCTGAAGCGGGGCCTTGGATACGCGCCATGACATCGACCCATTGTCCGACGCGTTTGTGCGCACCGAAGAACGCTGGATCGACCATGTTCATCGATCCTGTGTACGCCGTGGTCTGGTCGATCGCGATGATCTTGCGATGGTTTCGGATGTCGATTCTTTTGAAGAGGAAACGGAATCGTCCGACCGGAAGCAGTTCGGTGATCTCGATCCCGGCTCCGCGGAGCTTGATCGCGTTGAGCGAACGCAGGAAGCGTGCGCTCCCTGCGGAATCGACCATGATCTTGCAGCTGATCCCACGCTCTGCGGCACCAATGAGCGCTCGCTCGACATCACCAACGAGCCCGCTGGAGTCCCAGATATAAAACAACATGACAATCGAATCCTCGGCGTTGTTGATATCGTCAACAAGCGCCTTGAAGCAATCATGAGCAGTGCTGTACATCTGAACACTGTTCCCAGTCAACGCAGGGAGATTGAACGATTGGTGTGCTTGGGTATAGAGGATCCTCGAGAGCGGATGGAGCGTGTTCTGGTCAATATTCCAGTGTGCGGTAAGCTTGGCAACCTCTTGTTTGATGATCGGGCTATAGAGGCTGTACTTTTTGATCCGTTTATGCGGGAGCCAGAGTTCTCCAACGAAGAGGTACGCGATTGCACCTGCGAATGGGATACTGATGATGATGAGCAGCCATGAGACGGTGATCCCTCTCGCTTTGCGCCGGAGGAGAATGCGCGTTCCCAGACCAAGGATGATGCACCAGTGGAGCGCGAAGGTAAGCGTGGTGATGATGGCAGGGAGTGAGAAGGACATCAGAACTGTTGAGAGCTTGTATCGCTCTGGACTTCATTCGCAGGATCGTATGTGGGATCGAGCTGTTCGATCAGACGGCTCGTGTAGCGCCACGCATTGAGCTGGATACGGATTTGGAGCTTGAGAGCGTTCGCTTCATCCGGATCAACAGCTTGAACAGCCTCAAAGAGACCAGTGATCTCAGCAACCGTTTCTTTCGCGCGATCGTCGGCCCATTGCTGCCAGCGTGGTCGAGCCTCGTCTGGATTCTCTTCGAGTTCTTCCTCAATCTGCGTCCGGAGTTCCATCATCTCCATGAGGTAGCCGTCTGGGAGCGAGTGGTTCGATGGAGGAGGTCCATCCATCAGATCGAGCATGAGATTGGCGCGTGCTTCGTCGTCGAGGAGCGTGTCGCGTGCCGTGTTGAGTGTCGCGGGGTCGATTGATTCTGCAGTTGGAGCGGCTGAAATGTCGGGATGCGCCGAAGAGAGTCTTGCAAGATAAGCACGCTGGATATCGTTTGGGGTGACGGAGAAACTAGGGAGAAGGCCTAGGATTTCGAAGGGGTTTGTGGATTTTTGGGGGTTGGTGGTCATGGATAGAAGTGTAGGTTTGACAGTTGGGCTGTTTTCTGGGATGATGTGGTGTCCGGCGTAGATTCACCGCAGCCGGGGATCTCCTCATGTTTGTGCTCGTGGATCGAAAGGAATCAGTCTTGACCAAGCACATCGGCATCGTAGCGGTGAGTCCCGAAGGCGCAGCGAGTTGTTATCGACAGCTGTTCCGTCACGCATCGGTCAAACTCCCAGCGGATCAGCATCCCGTCGTCTCGATCTACAACATTCCCTTAGCACTTTACATCCAAGCAGTCCGAAGCGACAACTGGAGACTCGTCGGACAGATGCTGCGTGAATCCGCACAGAAGCTCGCGGAGATCGGCGCGGAGTTCTGCTTCACTCCAGACAACGCCGTCCAGCACGCCGTGCAGCTCGCTGATGTCAACTCTCCGATCCCATGGATCAAAATGACCGACGCCGTCGCGGACCGGATCGCACGCGATGAACGCCGAAAGGTCGGCGTGATCGGGACAAAGTATGTCACCTCAGGATCCGTCTATCAGACAGACCTCGGAATCAAAGGCATCAAGCTCGTGCGTCCAAGCGATGAAGATGCAGAAGTCCTCGACACGATCATCTTCGAAGAACTGATCTACGGCGCGATCTGTGATCGCTCAAGAGGACTCGTGATGGAAGTCGTCGAACGCCTCGCAGGACAAGGCTGCGAAGGATTGATCCTTGGATGCAGCGAAGCTCCCCTGATGATCTCCGCGACAACTTCTCCGCTTCCGCTGTATGACGCATCGGACATCATCGCGGAGCGTGCGATGGACTTCGCGGCGGGGTCTTAACACTCGATCCAACAAACCCCTCAATAGCAGTCGCGGCTAGCTCAGCAAACTCTGGGATAGTCCAGATGTTATTGTGTCCAGCGTTCTGGATTTCAAGAAGCGTCGCGTTTGGTGCTGCAGCTTGAATGTCTTTCGCGTCTTGGATTGGGGAGACGGGATCGGTTGAGCCATGGATGAGAAGAACAGGGACTTGGAGGTCCTGAGCGATTCGATCTCTTGCAAATCCTGTCCACTTGGGACCGACCCCTTTGAGGATTCCGATGAGTGTAATCGCAGGACGAAGATTCAACTTCGTCGGGAGACCTCGCAGATGGATGACATTACGAGCAGGGGTGATCGCGTGGGTATAGACCGACTCAGCGATGACTGATTGGATGTTGTGCTGATCCTTGAAATCACGCGCAAAGCGGAGTGCGATCCCTGCACCCATCGACCAGCCGTAGACGATGGTGGGTTTGGGATCATCGAGCGAACTGAGCGCCGCATCGAGGTCTTGGTGCTCGCTGGTTCCCATTCGCGCAGTCCCGCTCGATTCGCCATGCCCTGGGAGGTCGAGGGTGATGATTTCTGACGCGTGTTCGGTCAGGTGCGGGATTCGCTTGAGAGCACCAATCGAAGACGAGCCCCATCCATGAACAAGAAGGAGTCTTGGTCCTGCGGAGTTGTGCGCTTTGATCTTCCAGCCATTTAGGGTTTGGGTATTGGAGCTGATCGTGAGCGGTTCAAACTCCAAAGGCACATCAAGCTCGGAAGGATCAGCAGGGATGTTGCGAGCAAGCGCGTACGCGTAGGTCCGTTGAGGTGGATGCAACAACGACCACGCAGTATACAGGACCAGCACGATCCAGAAGCCAATCGCTCCGACAGCGAGGAGTTGGAGTAAGCCAAGCAATGCGGGCATAGTTTCAGATCCCGATCAAGGCTTTGATATCGTTGAAGGTCACCAAGAGGAACATCGTCCCGATGAGCGCGAGTCCCGCTAAAGTCACGGCATTCTGCACAACGATCGGGATCGGTTTGCCTCGGATCCCTTCATAGATCAGGAAGAGGAACTGTCCGCCGTCCACGATCGGGAGCGGGAGGAAGTTGATCACGGCAAGGTTGATCGAGATCAACGCCATGAAGAACAAGACCTTAATAAATCCCTCATCTGCGAGCATCGTCCCGATGTGCGCGATCCCGACCGGCCCCTTCAGATGCTCCACCTTGACTGTCCCCTGCGTGAGACGCAAGAAGGTCAGGTAGGTCTGGAGCATAACTCTGCGGGACTCATGGAATCCACGACCAATCGCGGCGATCGGACCATCGGATTGATCAATCAGTTCGACTGGGACAAAGAGGGTGGACATGTCTGCGCCGCCCGGCCAGCGTTTATCGAGGACAGCAAGGGATTCGAGTTGCTCGAGGGTGAGCGTGAGCGTCGCATCCTGAGGATCGGAAGATCCGATCGTGGTATAGGTCACAGGAACGGTCTCGGCGTTGTAGTCAAACATCGCTTGGACCGCTTGGTCGAGCGTTTGTATCGTTTGGTCACCAACAGTTAGGATCGTCGCTCCAGCGGGAAGTGAGGTCGAGAGTGTTGATTCTGGAGCGGTCGCAAAGGCGATCATGGATGATGTGTAGGTCGTCGTGTCTGGGTAGAACCCCACCTTGCCGTCGTCGGAGACTTGGACTTCCAGATCAACCAGACGATCATCACGCAGGACCTGGATATCGATCGGATTCCCGCTGTGCTCGCGGATAGTTCTGATTCCCGCATCGAGTGATGGGTATTCAACCCCAGCAATATTGGTAAAGATGTCCCCCGGCATCAGCCCCTGCTTGGTTTCCGATGCGAGGACATCGGGATGGACGCGCATAAGTCCTGTCAGTCCGAGGATGTGGTTGATCTGGAGCGGGGAGCCGTCGATATCGACGGATTGGGTCATGAGCTCTTGTTGTGTGCTGATCGTGGTTGTGGACACGTTCCCGTCGGGATCGGTGTACGCAACAACCATCGTGCCTGAGTTGCTTGCGATCGCTTGGATATCAAGCGTGGTCTCGACTGGTTGGTCATTGATCGATGTGATGGTGGATCCGGGAGGGATCGTGTCGAGGCCAAAGTTGTCGGTCGCGGTTTTCCAGAGGTCGAGATCATCGGTCGGGAGCAGGACAGTCGAGCGGAGCGGAGCGACTCCCAGATCGAGGAGTCCGAGCTGGGCGCCGGGTTTGAGATTCGCGTGGTATTCGATCGGTGCATCAACTCCAGCACGCTGAACGACAATACTCGCAGGCTTGCTCGGACTCGACATCGCGGCTTCCGTCGCGATGTCGCGGAAAGCACGGACCTGCTTGCCATTGACAGAGAGGACCGTATCTCCCGGCTGGATCCCGATCGCATACTGGGAATCAAGCGGAGTCGCGATCGCAGCAGGACTCGCGGGATTCACCTGACCAATCGTCGGAGGCATAATCTTGAGTCCCACGCTAAACACCACAATAAACAACAACGCGGCGGTGATGAGATTCACCAGCACGCCGGCGCTGATCACGACGAGGCGTTTGGGGATTGGACAGTTCTGGTACGAGTCTGGCGCAGATGAAGTCGCAACAGGATTGAGGTCTTCTTGTCCAAGCATTTTGACATAGCCGCCAAGCGGGAGCCAGCTGAGTCGGTATTCGGTTGGGGAGATGTTGAGCTTGGTGTGGTCGCCGTCGTGGTTGCGGACCAGTTTCATGTATTCTGGTTCGGATGATCCCGCTTGGAATCCCATCCCCTTGCGGTACGAGCACGCGACCTGTCCGAACCCAATCGAGAACGCGAGCACTCGGATCCCGGCCCATTTCGCAGCGACGAAGTGTCCGAGTTCATGGACGAAGATGATGGATCCGAATCCGATCGCGATGACGAGGAAGTTGAAGAGTGTGCCGAGTGGGCCTGGGATATCGAACATTGAGAGCTCCGTGAGCGTGGGTCGGGTGTGCATCCTTGCACTGGAGTGTATCGGTCGGTTCGGTCGGGGTTGTGGTGTATTTGTTGATGTTGGTCAGGGAATGAAAAAACCCGGTCATTGGACCGGGCGATGAGGGACATGAGGGGTATTCACACAGTTTGCTCAATAAGGATGGGCTTAGTCGTACTTGACACCGCAGCCGTATGGCTTGGTCTCGGCTTTGGAGACCTTCTTCCCAGCATTGATCTCAGCGAGTGCATTGGCAACATAGTTGACCTCACCCGGAGCTGCGGCGTCTGAGCGG
Organism: Phycisphaerales bacterium; assembly: GCA_051252395.1. GTDB lineage: Bacteria > Planctomycetota > Phycisphaerae > Phycisphaerales > UBA1924 > UBA1924. The sequence goes on from JBPOFX010000001.1 coordinate 1,319,509, forward strand.
TTGTCGATCGCGCCGTGGTAGAGCAAGGTCTGGTCCGCACCGATGATGTACATGTCAGGAGTACGCTTGGCGCCGTACTTCTTGCCGATCTCACCTGAGGAGTCCACGAGGATCGGGGACTCGATGCCCCACTCCGATGCGGTTTTGATGTTGAGTGCTTTATCGGCGCTCGAGTGCTTCGCGTGTCCGGAGTTGATTCGGAGCCAGACGACATTGTTCTCAGCATTGTCTGCTTCGATCTTGTTCATCGTCCCAGTATCTTCGCGGTAGTGCTTGATGACAAACGGGCACGAAGGCGAGAACCATTCGAGCACAACCGTATTCCCTGCGGATGTGTAGTCTGAGAGGGTGTGGGAGACTCCCTGGTAATCGACGAGGGTGAAGTCTGGTGCGGTATCTCCGATCGAGAGTGCTGCAGCAGCGGCCTCTGTGGATTCAGCAGAGTTCCCGGCACCCATCATGAATGCAGGTGCGGCGATCATCGTTGCGCAGAGTGCGCCGAATACGGATTTCTTAAGAGTTGACATGGTGTTCTCCTTGGTTGGTCCTTGAGGGAAAGTCCGTTCAGGCTCGATCTAAGGATCGATGGACTCATCGATATCATATACATGCCACGCGTTATTGAGTTTCACGCGTAGGCGTCCTGCGAAACGGACAGGGTCGTCCGCATCGTCGTAGGTTCGGTCAAAGCTGATTGTCAGATGTGAATCCTTGGTGTCCCCCTGCTTGATCAGATCCGCAGGTTGCGTGCAGTTGCTCGCCGGGAAGAACTGGTAATGCGTCGCGCCCTTGATCGTCAGCGTCGCGGCATAGTCCGATGCGCCAGTCGAAGGAGTAGACCATTGCAGATCAGGATCAGAGAGCGTTGTTGCTCGGATCTGGTACGCGCCTGCGATCTTGGGATCGAGGACAACAGCTGTTTCATGGATTGTCAGATCGAGCGTTGCGTTGGTCGTTTGAGGAACACAGACCTCGTCGCAAACCAGTGCATTGGTCGTGATCTCGATCGTGTGCGTCGTCCCTGGCTCAAGGTCTTTGGAGACCTCAACAGGGATCAGCACGCTGAGCTGGTCTTCGTAGACATGGTCGAGGATATCCCCGGCCGCGAGATAGCGAGTCGGGGTCGGGAAATAGGGTTCTCCGAAGCTCAGTCCGTCGATCGGGGTGATGTCGAATGAGACGCCGTATCCAGTGTCGTTGATTCCCGGCCAATAGGTGTGCCAATGGTCGTCGAGCGTGAGATTCACGGCGACGATGAAAGTCGAGTTCGGAGCAGGATCAGCGGAAGCCGTCAGCGTCGAGGAGATGCGCTGTTCTCCAAAATCAGGCTGTTGAGCATGCACAGCAGCCGATGGGAGAGCGCAGAGGACCATCGCAATGGCGCGTGTTAGTCGACAGGTGGATAGGACGGTGGTCATCATGTAGAGGCCTGCATGCATAGGATTCCGGGTACTCGTCTCTAGAAGAATGAACGCCAAAGCTCACTTATTCTTACACTTGGCAGAAAAAAGGATGCATTTTTGATGACTCAGCATAACGGACAAACTAGTCAGCAATCGAAGCCGATGCTCGCAATCGCTGGCTTTGTGTCATGTATCCTGCTGATGGGACTCGGCGGATGCCGCGGATCGGTTTCGGATAAGAAAATCGACTTCATCGATCTGAATCGTGCGATGGAGCTCTACGACGAGGGACTCGAGGACAGCGAGAAGGTGCTGTTTATTGATGTCCGCAAACCTGAGCGGTTCAATGATGGGCATATCTTGGGAGCACGCAACATCCGCGTCAATGAGATCGATCTCAAATACGATGCCGATCCTGAGCTCCTGAAGTTCGATCACCTCGTCGTGTACGGGGAAAACCCCGGTTCAGCAAGCGCACGAGCGATGGCCAAGCGGATGATCGAAGCGGAATACAACACCATCCTCAAAGCCCGCGTACGCCTGTTCCTCGGCGGATGGGTCGTCTGGGAATCCTCAGGACTCCCTGTCGGGATTGTGGAGATCGATGAAGACGAGACGCAGACTGAGGGAGATCAGTAATGGGATATGTCCTTCCTAACTCCCCCACTGTTGATGGGGTCATGGTCGATCGACGCGCCGCTTCGTTCACGACCCGATCCATCAAGAAAGATTCCAAACTCGCGGCTCTCGAACTCGCTGTCTCGATGATCGACCTCACGACGCTCGAAGGCGCCGACTCCCCTGAGAAGGTGCGGAGCTTGTGCCGAAAGGCTGTTCGACCTTGGGAGCGGGACGAGGAGTTCTTAGGAAAGCGACTCGGACCAGTCGCGGCGGTGTGTGTGTATCCGTCGATGGTGCCGTACGCGAGCGAGTTGCTGGAGGGGACGGGGGTCAATGTTGCGTCAGTCGCGACGGGATTCCCATCGGGGCAGTATCCATTGGACATCCGCTTGCGCGATGTTGAGCGAGCGGTCGCAGACGGCGCGACGGAGATTGATATGGTCATCAATCGTGGCGCGTTCCTTTCTGGGAAGTACGAGATTGTCGCTGAAGAAATCGCAGCCGTGGTCCAAGCATGCGGCAAGGCGCACCTCAAGGTGATCCTCGAAACAGGCGAACTCAAAACCTACGACAATGTGCGTCGCGCCAGCGATATGGCAATTGAGCAGATCCGCGAAGGAGACTTCATCAAGACCTCGACCGGGAAGGTCGCGCCAGCCGCGACGATGCCTGTGACGCTGGTCATGCTCGAAGCGATCCGCGATGAGATCAGCCGAGGCGGGAAGAAGATCGGGATGAAACCTGCAGGCGGGATCCGGACCGGGAAGCAAGCTTGGCACTACCTCTGCATGGTCAACGAAACCCTCGGCGAGGGCTGGCTCTCTCCAGACTGGTTCCGTTTCGGAGCAAGCTCACTCCTCAACGATGTCCTCCGGAGCATGCAGAAGCTGCAATCCGGAGAATACGCGGCGGGACATGACTTCTCGGATGCGTAAGCAACCAAAGCAACTTGCTCGGATCCGGCTCCGGATTGTTGTGTGTGTTCTTGTTGGACTACTGATCAGTTTGCTCACTGCGTTTGTGCCTGCATTTATAGGGAATGTGGATCAGGTTGGGTGGGAGAGTACGCAGTTCGTAATCGAGAACCCGAATCCGCCTGCGTATCTTGGGGACTTGACCCCTGAGTTTCGAGTAGCGATCTGGTGTGGGTTGAGCGAGCCACAATACCAATGGCAAAACTGGCTAAATCCGAGTATTTCATTTAATGAATATCATTACGGCGAACAGTACACCAAATGGGACCGATCGGTGCATGGAGATGTGCCGCCTGGATTTACCGTTCGGCGTGGTTCGTTCGGGTTCCCATTCAAATGCATGTACCATGATGAACTCAGCGTTGCCAGTGGTGCTGGTCCATACACACTCGAGTTCCTAGACAACTGCATTGCACAGAGTGGGCTACGGCTAGGCATTCCGATTTCGGGGGTAAAGAGTCCGGCAGCGGATCGGTATCTCCCGCTTGCGCCGCATTGGGGAGGACTCTTACTCAATGTGCTTTTGTACGGCGGAGCACTGGCACTGGTCATCGTGCTCCCGGCTTTCATCCAAAGAGCACATCGGGTTCGGCATCATTTGTGTCTGTGGTGCGGGTATTCGACTGGTGATCTTGAGCAGTGCCCTGAATGCGGAGCGACTACCACTGATCAAGCCGCGGCTTGATCGTCTGATTGATCCGGTCCGAAGCGTTCGTCGTAGCGAGCGCGGAGATCGGGATCGCGCAGGACGGAGTACGCTTTGTGGATCTCTTCAAAGCGAGCCGGCGCTTCCTCGGCGTCGTTGTGATCGGGATGCCAGATCTTCACGAGTTTGTGAAACGCGGATTTGATTTCGTTCTCGCTTGCGTACGCGCTCACAGAGAGGATTTCGTAGAGGTTGATCGAGACTTGCTTTGGTTGTGGAGCTTTCTCGCTTGACTCCGAATCGTTTGTTTCGAGATCAGGGATATTGCTCAGGAGCAACTCGCCTTGGATCGCGAGACGGACCAGTGCGTCTCGGTAGGATGGATGGATATCAACAAACTCGATCCCGACTTCTGCTTTGCGTGTGAGGACGGATCCCTTGCGGACCCAGCGGACGATGCCTTGGACGACGAGGGTGTTGTCGTTTTCTTTGTCGGAGAAGGTGTACTCGCTCGTGTGTCCGATTTCAGGGAGCGAGGACGCAGGCATCGTTAGTCGCATGCCTGTCCCTGTCAGATCAGCGACTCTTGCAGTGGTGGTATCGGTGTCGCAGTGGATGCCTTTGGTATCGATGCGAGGATCAACGCGGGATGCGTAATCAGCGCTCGATTCCGAGCCGGGAGTGGGTGTCGAAGCGTCGGTCTCTGCGTTGTTGGTCGGGTCAGTGTCCATTGCGTGGACAACGGCTTGATCAAGGGGGAAGGTGAGTCCAATAGCACAGGAAACGCGTTGTTTTCGTGTTCAGGGCGTTACAGTTCTCAGCATCGTGGGGTTTAGGCTCTAGAATGCGGGTATGAGCAGCACCATCGATACAGCGAATACCGGCGCAAAGTCCGATCAGTCCAACGCAAACAGCAGGCTGGATCTCCGCGGCGCAAGCGGAGGCGGGATGTTCGACTACGCGCCGGCACCAGAATCGGTCAAAGCACCAATTGCGGACTCCTACGGCGTCTTTATCAACGGCGAGTTCGTGGACACAACCAGCTCAGATCGCTTCGCGACACTCAACCCAAGCAACGAAGAAACACTCTCGATGATCTCCTCGGCGAACGCGTCGGATGTGGATTCAGCTGTGCAAGCCGCTCGCGATGCGCTGCCGGGATGGAGCGGACTTCCTGGGAGCGTGCGTGGAAAGTACCTGTATCGGATCGCACGGCGTATCCAAGAGCGAGCACGCGAGCTCGCCGTCCTCGAAACCCTCGACGGCGGGAAACCAATCAAAGAATCGCGTGATGTGGACATCCCGCTCGCCGCGGCGCACTTCTTCTACCACGCTGGATGGGCAGACAAACTCGAGTACGCATTCCCCGGCAAGAAACCCGAACCGGTCGGGGTGTGCGGGCAGATCATCCCTTGGAACTTCCCGTTCCTCATGGCGGCGTGGAAGATCGCGCCGGCACTCGCATGCGGGAACACGATTGTGCTCAAGCCTGCAGAAACCACTTCCCTCACAGCACTGCGTCTCGCGGAGATCTGTCAAGAAGTTGGACTCCCGAAGGGTGTCGTCAACATCGTCACAGGCGCCGGAGAGACTGGTTCCGCACTCGTGAACCATCCGGATGTTGACAAGATCGCGTTTACCGGATCGACCAATGTCGGGAAGATGATCGCGAAAGCAACAGCGCCGACCAACAAACGACTCACCCTTGAGCTCGGCGGGAAGAGCGCGAACATCATCTTTGAGGATGCGTCGATCGACCAAGCCGTCGAAGGGATTGTCGAGGGGATCTACTTCAATCAGGGACATGTCTGCTGTGCAGGTTCGCGTGTCTTTGTGCAAGAGAGCGTGCTCGATACAGTGATCGGAAAGCTCGGGGATCGTCTTGCGTCGCTCCGTGTTGGTGATCCGATGGACAAGAACACCGATCTGGGCGCGATCAACTCGAAGGAGCAGTTGGGGACGATCGAGCGGTATTTAGAGACCGGCGTGAGCGAGGGGGCGACCCGTCATGATGTGAATCCGTGTGAGCTCCCTGACAAGGGGTACTGGTGCAAGCCTTGCTTCTTTACTGGGGTGCAGCCGAGTCATGCGATTGCTCGTGAGGAGATCTTTGGTCCTGTGCTCGCCGTCATGAGTTTCCGGACTCCAGACGAAGCATTGTCTCGCGCCAACAACACCCCCTACGGACTCGCGGCTGGAGTCTGGACCGACAAGGGGTCCAAGATCTTTGATATGGCAAGCAAGCTCGACGCAGGAGTCGTCTGGCTGAACTCGTACAACAAGTTTGATCCAGCGTCGCCGTTCGGTGGGTTCAAGGAATCCGGGTTCGGACGCGAAGGCGGTCGGCACGGACTCGCGGCGTATCTCAAATAATCGACACAGCAGCGCACTACAGCATGCAACAGGAGCTTCATGATGAGCACACAATCAACCGGACACAGCTTTGAGATCCGCGATCTCACTCCTGAAGACAAGACCTGGGCGCGTCGCGTCCTCCAGCAATACTGGGCATCCACAGAGCAAGTCACGCGAGGCAAGATGCTCCAAGCGGACGAACTCCCAGGGATCGTCGCCGTGCGTGATGGTGCAGAAGTCGGACTGCTGACCTACCACATCGATGGAGACGACTGCGAGATCGTCACGCACAACTCCATGGCGGGACACGGCGGGATCGGGTCATGCTTGCTCAACGGCGTCCGCAACAAAGCACGCGAGCTCGGATGCAAACGACTCTGGCTCGTCACCACGAACGACAACACCCCCGCGATGCGGTTCTATCAACGACGCGACTTTGACATCGTCGCGTTCCATCGCAACGCAGTCACCGAGGGACGATCGCTCAAAGCGAGCATCCCTGATGTTGGTCTCGATGGGATTCCGATCCGTCACGAGATCGAGATGGAGTACATGCTGTGAGTGACGAACGATTGCCCATCATGAAGACCTACAAGCTGTTCATCGGCGGGAAGTTTCCCAGAACCGAATCAGGACGCTCGACGCTTGTGCAGGACTCCTCCAATGGACTAACCGCGCATGTCTGCCATGGATCTCGCAAGGATGTCCGCAACGCTGTCGAAGTGGCGCACGGCGCTCATCCCAAGTGGGCTGGATCGACAGGGTATCTGCGTGGACAGATCCTCTATCGTCTCGCAGAGATGATGGAAGGGAAGCGATCCGAACTCGCAGAAGCGATCGGAAGCGACAAAGCCGCCGCGATCCGTGAGGTGGATGCGTCGATCGATCGCGTCGTGCACTTTGCGGGATGGACCGACAAATACTCATCAGTGATGGGTGGAGCGAATCCTGTGAGCGGTCCATACCACAACTTCACGATCCCCGGCTCGATGGGGGTCGTCGGATGCGTGTGTCCAGATGAGCCTGCACTGCTGGGACTGATCTCGATGATCGCAGGACCGATCGCGATGGGGAACTCCGTCGTCGCGCTCGTCTCAGAAACCAATCCAATCCCAGCGATGGTCCTCGCAGAAGCACTCGCAACAAGCGATCTTCCCGGCGGGGTCGTGAACCTGATCACAGGTTTCCGCGAGGAGCTGGTCCCCCACTTCGCTTCGCATCGCGAGGTCATCGGGATTCATGCTGGATCGGTCAGCGATGCTCAGCGGACCGAACTCCGCGAGGGAGCCGCGATCAACATGAAGCGTGTGACGATCCGCGAAGGATCATTGGATTACTTTGATGAATCGCAAGCTCAGGGACCTGCATGGCTCGATCCGTTCGTCGAGTTCAAAACCATCTGGCATCCGAGCGCTGTCTAACCAACATGATTATTTGGCAGCAACCGCCGGACCGGTCTTGAGCGACTCGTCCAGCTGAATGCGAGGCTGCTCGATCATCTTCTCAGCGGACCACTGGATCTCAAGTGTGATATCGAACAGCTTCGCGATCGAGTTGAGCTGACGCTCGATGGTCTCGCGTGCTTGGTTGATGTAGCGATCGTCGTTCTTCTCAAACAACTCCGCGGCTTGGTCCTGTGCTGTCCGCATCAGCTCGTTCTGACGATGCGCATTCATGTTGATGACATCGATGAGCCCCAACACACGCCCCTGCTGGATGTCGTAGGGTTCGACATCCATGAGACGGAGTGAGCCGACGATTGGGGGAAGGGTGATCCGGTAGTGCGAATCTCCCAGATCAGTCACATCGGATTCCGAGAGTCCTCCGAGCTCAATCGCGTACTGCTTCTCGAACTGGAAGATCATCGCGATCTTCGCTTGGCTGAGCAGGATCGGAGGGAGCCAGCTGTATCCAGCAGTCGCTGTCGCGATTTCTTTGGCGTGGACTTCCAGACCAACGAGCTTCCCGACAGCGCGGACGCGTTCGGTAATGATCTTGAGGGAGATCTTCTCGATGTCCTTCCCGGCTCGTGCTCGCTTGAGCGCCGAGAGCAGGTAGAACACAACGCCTGCTCCGACAAGAGCAGCGAGTGACAAAGCGATGATGAGGAGGATGAGGTCATTCATAGAAATATTGTTCGGAGTTGGGCCTAGGGAGTTTCGAGAGAAGTATAGGGAGGGGCTCAGGGAATCCCTGAAACCCTGTTTTTGCAGAATTTGAGCGGTGTTATCCGGACTTTAGCTCTTTGGATGCGTGTCACGCTGAGAGGACGGGCGTCCAGTTTCGTAGGCGCGGATCAGGAGATGTCCTGATGCGGAGATCAGCACGATAAACACCAATCCGAGTGTGATGGTCAGCACAGCTTGGATTGCGCCGTTCCCTGAAGTAGTCGAAAGTGTGGAGTTGATCCACGCGCCAGGACCAATGTTGAAGTGCATGAACCCGCTGATCGCGATGATCGGGATCGCGCAAAGAGCGGACTTGATGAGCAGAGGAAATGATGAAGAGTTCCGCACAAAGACTGCGATCGACGCGAGGACAGCAAACGCAGCAATGGTAGCGAGTCGACCCAGAAGCGTAATTTTGGCGAGCTGTGCGAGATCTGGGTAGTCGGATTGCTTTGCTTGGATAAACCCGACATAGAGCCCGAAAACCAGTCCGACGAGGATCGCTCCAGCGAGTGCGACTGTTCCGATTGCCCATCCTTCTTTGAACTTGCCGAGCCCGAGCAGGATCGCGAAGACCCCTGCGAGTGCTGTGAGGGCTTCGAAACCAAAGAATCCCCAATCGAATCGTCCGAAGTGCCCAATCGAGTAGTAGATCCAAGGCAGCGCAGAGAGCATGACGAAGAGCCCGAGGACACCTACACCAATTCGGCAGATGAGTGGTGCTTGTGGGAGGTCGAGGTCCGGATGGGTGTTTGTTGTGTTCACAATGATGATTATCGCCCTGAGAGCGGTTGAGATCGATGAAAAAGCGATTTTTGGGGATGTTTCTGCTGAGATAGCATGGGGCAGAATCTGCGCCCAAGTGGTTGATTTTGGCTCAGTTCGCGCAGCGGCGGCCCGATTCAAGCGATGTGTACCAAGATTCGCATTGCCAAGGACATATGGATTGTTCTAGCGGGGACGAAGTGCCGATATTGGATATACGGGCCTGATCATGGACGATCCGGCTTTGTTGCGTTTGAGCGAAGGGTGCTCGAACGCGAGAAAGGAATCGCTATGGGCGGTATCACAAGCGGCGTAGGGCTGTTCTCAGGAATCGACTCGGGGTCATTGATCGAGCAGCTATTGCAGATCGAGTCTCGGCCAAAGGTCTTGGCGCAGACGCGCCTGATCCAACTCCAGGGTCAACAAGCGGCGTACCTCGATATCAATACGCGCCTCAGCGCAATTCAAAACCTCGCAAAGGCGTTCCGCACAGACAACATCTTCAAGAACAAGCAAGCGATCGTCTCCAACGAATCGATACTGACAGCGACCGCTTCTCAGAACGCGCTCCCAGGTACCTACGACTTTGTGGTCAACCGCTTAGTTTCCACGCAGCAGAACCTCTCGCGCGGATTCCCATCGGACACAGGTGCCGCGGGAATCACCTCGCTGACATTCGAAGGCGCCGAGGCTCGACTCGATCGCGAAACCTCACTCTCTGATCTCAACAACGGCGAAGGCATCACCCGCGGAAAGATCACAGTCAACGGCACTGAAGTCGATCTCTCCACAGTCGGAACAGTCTCAGAAGTGCTCCAGAAGTTCAACTCGATCTCAGGGGTGAGCGCACGCGTTGAGGATAACAAGTTTGTCGTGACCGGTCTCGACTCCATCGAGAACGCCGAGGGACGCGAGGTCCTTGAATCACTCGGACTCGACGGGACCATCGACGGCGATGATGTCCTGACCGGAACTTCCGTCTACACGCTCGGGACCAACAGCTCCCTGGAAGCACTCAACGACGGACGCGGCGTCGGCGTACGCAATACCTCCGGCGAAGGAGTCTACGACTTCACGATCCACATCGATGACACCACCGACTTCCTGCTCGACAACCAAGATACAGTCATCCAGGTGCGCCTTGGCGATATCGAAGAGCTTGTTGACGGCGAGCTAACAGTCACCAGCAGCGCTGTGACGACAGTTGGAGGCGCGATCGATCGGATCAACGCCGCGATCGATGAAGCGGGACTGAGCGCGAATCTGAGTGCCGCGATCAACGAAACGACCGGCGGGATCGAGATCATCGATACGCTGAATCGTGGTTTCGAGATCGCGGATCATGCACCGACTTCCGGCTCACGCAGTACCGCAGCAGCGGATCTCGGGATCGCTGGATCGCACCTGACCGGTTCGGTTTCAGGTGAACGCATCTTCGCTGGAATGAACACAACCCTGCTGTCGAGTCTCAACGGCGGATCAGGGATCGCAGGGACCGATGGACAGATCGGGTTCTCCCTCCAGAACAACGCGTTCAACTTTTCGACCGATGTCTCAGGCGCAGGGGACATCAACGATGTCATCAACCTGATCAACAATGACGCAAACAATGATGACGGATCCGGCGGTCAATATGTCACCGCGACCCTCAACGATGCAGGCAACGGGATCTCGATCACAGACAACACAACCGGAGCGTCAACCTTCACAGTCTTCGGGACCGGGGGAGCGGATACCGCGACCGCGCTCGGGATCGCAGGGAGCTTCACGAGCGGGACTGCAGCAGGATCAGACCTCGATCTCGCATACATCGGAACCGCGACCAAGCTCGACTCCATGTTCGACGGCGATGGACTCGGAACCGGCTCGTTTCAGATCATCGATTCCGACGGCAACCGCGCGGAAATCACGATCTCCGACGGCGATGAGACACTCGCGGATGTGATCCGCAGAATCAACCAGAACTCATCCCTGCAAGTCAACGCACGAATCAACGACACCGGTGACGGCTTGATCATCGAAGACACCGGCACGCTCGGCGGACTCCTTGAAATCAGCGACACCGATGGATCCGTCGCATCCAAGCTCAGAATTGCAGGGAAGGTGACACAGGAAGCGATCGATGCTGATCCGACTGCGAACTTCATTGATGGGTCATTTGAAACGAATCTCGAGTTTGACGCGAATGACTCGCTCGAAGATGTGATCGATGCGATTAACGCGTCGGATGCTGGAGTGAGCGCGTCGCTGCTCAATACCGGGACAGGCTCAGCACCGTTCCGCTTGTCACTCGCTTCAGAAGATACAGGGAGTGCTGGTCGATTCCTGATCGACTCCGGAGGGTTTGATCTTGGACTGACCACGATCGACAAAGGCAACGACTCTCGCGTGTTCTACGGCGCGGAAGACCCTGCCGACGGCATCCTGATCAGCTCATCGACCAACCAACTCGACGGCGTGATCCAGGGCGTCTCGATCGACCTGACCGCGACGAGTACCGAATCCGTCGAGATCTCGATCTCGGAGGATTCGGCATCGATCGAAGGGAAGATCCAAGAGTTTGTCGATGCCTTCAATGAAGCGGTCACCCAGATCGACTTCCAGACTCGCTACGACCAAGAAACCGAAGAACGCGGCACGCTGCTCGGCGACGGCACTGTCATCGGGATCCGCAGCGCGTTGTACAACTCGATCCTACGCGAGAACGACGGGTTCTCATCGGAATACAGCCGACTGACAGAAGTCGGGATCAAGATCGGTTCCGAGTCTGTCCTTGAGTTCGATGCTGAGGCTTTCCGAGCCGCGTACGCGGATGATCCGGAAGCGGTCGAAGCACTGTTCACGCGTCAGACTGTGGATACCTCCGCGAATGATGACGACGATGATTCAACCTTCCTCAATCCTGAAACAGAACTGGAGTACTCCGAGCGTGGTGCGATGGTTATCTTTGAAGACTTCATGGAGACCTACACCAACTCGCTGACCGGCGTGCTGACAGGACGCAACAACGCGTTCGAGGATCAGATCGCGCTGCAGGAAGCTCGGATCGAGAGTATTGATGAACGCCTTGAGCGTCGTCGTGAAGTGCTTGGACGCCAGTTCCTTGCGATGGAGCAGGCAATCGCCGGCTTCCAAACGCAGGGGAACGCGCTCTCGCAGATCTCAGGGATTGGATAATCGGATTTTCTGAAACTTGAGTGAGCGGACTGAAGTCGCCTTGAAGTAGGACCGATAGCCCTGAGCATGAACGACACCAACACAGCCAATGCGTATCTCAAGACCAAGGTCATGACGGCTCCTCCAGAGGAACTGCGGATGATGCTTCTTGATGGAGCTGTTCGCTTTGCAATGATGGCAAAGGTCGGCATGGAAACCAAGGACTACGAGAAGATCTACGAGGGATTCAAGTCCAGCCGAGAGATTGTGCTCGAGCTCATCAACACAATCAATCCGGGACCCGATCCACAACTCGCTGAGACTGTGCGAGGGTTGTATGTCTTTATCTTCGGCGAGCTTGCCAAAGCGAGTCTCAACAAAGACATGGAACGCTTGGACAAAGCGATCGAACTCCTTGAGTACGAACAAGAAACCTGGGCGCAGCTGCTTGTCAAGCTCGCCGAGGATCGTCAAGCCGGGATCACCCCGACAGCACCTGCTATAGAAGCACAGAACGAACAACCGAGCGGGTTGTCATCGCTGAGCATCCAAGCGTAAACACAACAAACTTCTTGCTGATCAGACCAGCTCATGGAGCGGTTGGGAGAGTCCTGCCGCGAGGTGGTCCATCACAAACTTGAGCTGGACATGCGTGCTCAGTTCGCTCTGAGCGCGTCCCACCATATCAATAGCATGCAACGCGCGATGCGCTTTGTTTGGATCCGTGAGCTGCTTGCGGTATCGATCCGCGATGAGCATCAGCATGTATTTGATGCCGACTTGGTTCGCGACGAGTTTCGAGCGGTTCTCTCCGAGTTTCTCGCCGACCTTGACCCAGTTCTTTGCCCAGTCATCGACGAGCTCATTCATCTTCGAACCAAGCGCGATCGGGTACTGTCCGTTGTCGCACTGGAGAAACAGCGGCTCAAGCTCACGCGCCCATTGATAAATCCCCGCTTCGTGAGCGCTGTGGTAGCGTCCTGGAGATCCTGTTGCTGAGGACAGGAGCCATTGATGCTCTTCAGGGGTAGTCTGTATGTCGGTTGTGGAGATCCATGCGCGCATCGCGTCGTCGTCGAGCGGCGCAAACGCGATCCGCTGACAGCGTGATCGGATCGTTGGGAGCAGACGATCCTCATTGGGAGTCACCAGAATAATCACTGTTCCCGGCGGGGGTTCCTCGAGTGTCTTGAGGATCGCGTTCTGTGTGTCAATGTTGAGCAGTTCCGCTTCGTCGATGATGAAGACTTTGTTTGCGATGGATCCTGTCTGGAGCGTCGGCGCCAGTGCCGCGGCATTGATGAGGTTCTCTTCGACGATGACCTTCGGGATCGACGCGAGCTTCGCGTTGCGTGTCTTGCTGTCCTTATGGAAACGCGCCATCTCTTTGCGGATGACATGGAGATCCGGATGGGTTTTGGCGTTGATGAGGTGCTGGGTCGAAGATTCAGGATCGGGCGCGATGTTTCCAGACAGATCCGGAGCGGAGCTTGGATCGAGGATCGTCGCGGCCCACGCAACTGCCGTCGTGAACTTCCCGACTCCAGATGGACCATGGAAGATCCACGCGTGATGGACGCGCTCGGATTTCATGGAGCGGTTCAGGATTTCGAGTGCGTTGTGCTGACCGATGATCGAGGTCAGCGGGACCGCGCGGTCGTACGGAGGGACCGGCGGCGGTGCTTTGTCGGTCGGGATCTTCTTGACGACCGGCTTCTTTTTGGTGGTGCGTTTCTTAGCCATGCACCCAAAGGATAGGGGATCAGCAGGATCGACGGCGGCGAGTCGCGCCGATCATTCCTGCACTCAATACCAGCAGTCCCGATGGAGCGGGGATGATCGAGTTGATCCACGCGTTGTAGTCGCTGACGCGGGTGTACGCGGACATATCGCCGTAATCGGCATTGGGATTGCCGTCGATGGAGTTGATGAACGAGGTGACTCCTGCGAGGTAGTACTGTCCGTTTTCCATGATGAAGAGCGATCCTCCGGAGTCTCCCGGCGCGACCTGGTATTCGAGATCGGTCGGGATCGCTGAGCCGTAGGTCGAGTCGGATTCTCGGAGGGGGTTGTCGAAATCCGTCAGGAGGATGGATTCGTTGAATCCACGATCGGAGCCGAGGACATCGATGAAGTTGGTCCCGGCTCGTTTGGTGCCCAATGTATTGGGGATGTCTCCGGTATTCCCAGTCCCGCTGGCGCCGTATCCGACGCCGTATCCCAACGCGCCCAGTTCGTTGGATCCTGTATAGAGGTTCGCGGTTGGTGCATTTACAGGAGAAGACAAGCGAATGAGCGCGAGGTCACCTCCAGAGGTGTACTGGCCTTGGGACCATCCTGGATGGATGATGATCTCCTCAGCGAATCCGAACTCTCCACCAAGCAGCGCCACGGCGTTGGGAGTATCGACACCATCAAAGCAATGCGCAGCAGTCAGGATCCAGTTCTCAGCGATCAGCGTCCCTGAGCAGGTCCGAGCCCCGTTCGGGCCATTGATCTGCAAGCGTGCTGTTGGATCAAACTGGACCTCGTTCGCGAGCGCGAGATACAACGCATCGTCACGATCATGACGACGGATCCCGGCTTGCGTAGCGGATGCAGCAATCGTAAGAAGGAGCGCAATAGAGGTAGCTTTGGGGGTGATCATGTCTTTGGATGCTCCGTGTACAGAGAGACGGCGTACAACAGCGTGCAGTCTCTCCCATAAGAGACACCGAGAATGGGTGTTTCGCAACTGAACTCGCGGGTTTGTTGTGTTCTCGGACGGATTCGAGGTGGGGAAATCCGGGCTTATCGCGTGCTGGGGCGTACTATGGGGGTGCCGGGCTTGTGTGGTCCGGGACGCTGCGGCGCGTGTTTGTACGCTGATGCTGACTTTAACTGGAACCGTTGTCTATGTCGTCGAGCCAACCATCCCCTGCTGCTTCCTTGTCCGCTTCGGAGATCCGTTCGCAGTTCATTGCGTTCTTTACGGAGCGGGGGCATGACTTCGTGCCTTCCTCGACAAGCTCTCCGATGAACGATCCTTCGCTGCGTGATACTTTCGCGAACGCCGGGATGAATCAGTTCAAACCGATCTTTCAGGGGACTTTGGATCCGTCTTCGCCGCTCAATGGGGTCAAGCGTGCGACGAACTCGCAGAAATGCATCCGTGCTGGAGGCAAGCACAACGACCTCGATGATGTCGGGAAAGACACCTACCACCATACATTCTTCGAAATGCTCGGCAACTGGTCGTTCGGAGACTACTTCAAAGAAGACGCGATCGGATGGTCCTTCGAACTATTGACCAAGGTCTGGGGACTCGATCCCTCGCGCTTGTACGCGACCTACTTCGAGGGGAATCCGGATCAGGATCTCCCTGCGGATCTCGAAACCAAAGCGATCTGGGGGAAGTACCTCCCTGAGGATCAGATCCTGCCTGGCAATATGAAGGACAATTTTTGGGAGATGGGCGATACCGGTCCCTGTGGCCCATGCTCGGAGCTCCATTACGATCGCATCGGTGGACGCAACGCCGCATCGCTCGTGAATATGGATGATCCCGATGTGCTTGAGATCTGGAACAATGTGTTTATCCAGTTCGATCGTCTCGAAGACGGCGAACTCCGCACGCTCCCGGCTCAGCATGTCGATACAGGGATGGGACTCGAACGAATCGTTTCGGTCTTGAAAGATGTCCGGAGCAACTACGACACGGATCTGTTCTCCCCGATCTTCGACAAGATCCAGAAACTCACCAAAGCACGCGCCTACAGCGGAAAGCTCGGCGATGAGGATCAAGGCGGCGTCGACGAAGCGTACCGAGTCATCGCGGACCACATCCGCACGCTCGTCGTTGCGATTACCGATGGGACGACGCCGAGTAATGACGGACGCGGATATGTGCTGCGGAGAATCTTGCGTCGCGCAGTTCGGTACGGGCGTCAGAAGCTTGATGCGCCGCAGGGATTCATGACTGCACTGGCACCAACGGTTGTCGAACTACTCGGCGGTGCATTCCCAGAACTCACCAAAGATCCGCAGCGCGTCTACGACCTCATCCATGATGAAGAAGAGAGCTTCGGCAAAACGCTCGATCGCGGGATCAAGATGTTCGAAGACCTTGATATCGTGGGCGAACGAGTTTCCGGAGAAGACGCATTCCGTCTCTACGACACCTACGGCTTCCCGATCGACCTCACCGAAATCATGGCGCACGAACGCGGACTCAAGGTCGATCTCGAAGGATTCGAGTACGCGATGGAGCAAGCAAAGGAACGCTCACGCCAAGGCGGCAAAAAAGACGACGGCGAACGCGTCGTCGAACTCCGCGCCGAGCAGATTGCAAAGCTCGGCGTGCTGCAGGTCAAGCCGACCGATGATTCGATGAAGTTTGAAGGCAAAGACAGCCTCGCGATGGTCAAAGCGATCTGGAACGGGAAGAACTTCGACGAGCACGCGGACACAACAACCGCAGGGATGCATCGCGTCGGGATTGTGCTCGACAAGACCAACTTCTACTCGGAAATGGGCGGACAGGTCGCGGACATTGGTGAGCTTCGATGCACGAAGACGGGTGCTGTGTTTAAGGTTGAGGACACCAAGAGCTTTGGTGGGTATGTGCTGCATATCGGTCGCGTGAGCAAGGGGAAGATCTCGTGCAGCAATGATGTGATCTGTCATCTCAACGCGCAGCGTCGTGAGAAGGTCGCGTGCAACCACACGATTACGCACATCCTGAACTACGCGCTCCGTGAAGTGCTCGGAGAGACGGTTGATCAGCGCGGATCGCTCGTCAACGACGAGAAACTCCGCTTTGACTTCGCGTACAACGCGCCGGTCACTCCTGAAGAAATCACGAAGATCGAAGCGATCGTCAATCACCAGATCGAGCAGAACCTCACAGTCTACGGCCAACTCGCGCCGCTCCAGCAAGCGAAGAACATTGCTGGACTGCGTGCAGTCTTTGACGAGACCTATCCAGATCCGGTCCGGGTCGTGTCGATCGGGATCGAGGTTGATCAGCTGATCGGAAATCCAGAAAACGACGCATGGAAAGCAGCCTCCATCGAGTTCTGCGGCGGGACGCACATCGAATCCACAGGGATCGCAAAGCACTTCGCGCTCACTGCAGAAGAAGGGATCGCGAAAGGTATCCGTCGGATTACCGGATTGACCGGCGCAGCCGCTGTGGAAGCGAACTCCGCGTCTGATGCGTTGGATGCTCAGGTTGTTGCGTTGGGATCGCTTGAGTTCGCTCAGCTCAAATCCGCGTTCCAGGAACTCGGGAACGAGGTGGACGCGATGGAACTCCCCGCGGCTCGCAAACACACACTGCGACAGAAGCTCGGTGCTGTTGCCAAGACCCTCAAGGAAGCCGCGAAAGCGGACGCTGCTGCGAAAGCAGGTCAGGCGCAGGAGATGGCGAAAGGGATCGCTCTGGAAGCACAAGGCTCCAGCGAGGACATCGTCGTCGCGACGCTGGATCTAGGTTCGGATCGCAAGGCGCTCGAAGCCGCGGTCAATACGATCCAGCAAGCGGTCCCGAACAAAGCGGTGATGGTCTTGTCTGCTGATGAAGATGAGGGCCGCGTCGCGGTCATGGCTTCAGTCAGCGAGCTGATGATCGGGAAGGGACTGAAAGCCGGGGACTGGATCCGCGAGACCACCGCGATCATGGGAGGCAAAGGCGGCGGACGACCCAACAGTGCTCAGGGATCCGGGACCGATGTCTCCAAGCTCAAAGAAGCGTCTGAACATGCTCGGACATGGGCGTTTCGGACGGTGCAGTCATGACCCCTCCACCTGAGATGCCTGAGGAGCTGCGTTCCAAAGAGGACGAGATCCCTCCCTATTCCGCTCCGGATGCGGATACACAGCGACAGGATCGGTATCGACAAGCCAAAGCATGGTCAATCGCGTTGGATCCGGTCTACGGGCTCATCGGGATGGGTCTGATCGGATACGCGATCGATTGGTTCGCAGGGACTGGGAAGACCTGGACCGTCGTGATGTCGATTGCAGGGCTCTTGGGCGGGTTTTACCTGTTTATCAAGGAAGCATCCAAGCTCAATCAAGAGCAAACGAGGTCGTCGAGCAAGACGGATGGGGACCAGAATACCTGAGCCGATCAGGGATTCTGACAGCGTCGGATTTTGGGGTCCAGAGATCCGAAGGACCAGCGTCAGAAACTGGTCCAAATCGGGTAAGAATCGCTTGAAATATGGTCTGCGGGCTCGCCGATTGGGTGAGTGAACGCTATCCTTCTGCCCCACTGATTGGGTAAACCACTCGCATAGGCACGCTACTCGATGACCGAGCAGACATCACAACCAGCACTTGAGCCGACTCGGCTCCCGATCCTGAAAATGGCAGGGTTGAGCGTGCTCGCGTGTGTCATGGTTGGGATTGGTGGCGGCGCGATTGCAACCACTCGCGATGGATCGATGACCGATGGTCTGCTGACCATCGCAGTCATGTTCCCAGGCGTGATCATCACACTGATGGGACTCAATATTCTCCCGAGCCGACCGGCCGGGATGTGGGGCGTGCCTGTTCTGGGCGGGACAATGTTCCGCGCTGGGATTGTCGCGATCATCGGGTTCGGAGCGTACCTCGCTCTTGAGCCTGCAAAAGAACTCTTTGTGCTGACGCTGTTGGTGTCGTTGTTGGTCGTGCTTGCGATTGATGTGATGTCTGTGATGGCGTTGGTGAAATCTGTAGAAGTCGTCAACTCGGAAGAGTCCGCAGCGATGCTGACTCCGGAGGGACAGGTATGATGTCGAGCATTACTTTGGCCGCGGACCCAGTCCAGCACGTGATTAACCATGCGTTTGTCGTCAACGACGACGGCGTCTGGTTGTGGTCCACCGCTCAGACCAACATGGTCATCACTGCCGTGATTATGCTGGTCGTCGGTCTGTTTGTCGCCAAGTCGGTCTCGACCGGTGAAGAAGGCGAAGGACACGGACGCTGGGTCACCAACAACCGCTTCGCTCACATGGTCGAAGTCATCTGCGGCTACCTCCGCGAGACAACGGTTCGCCCGCTGATTGGTGATCGCACCAACTCGATGATGCCGTTCCTCTGGACACTCTTCTTCTTTATCCTGATTAATAACCTGCTCGGACTGATCCCGCTCCTCGACCTCCAGAACATCCTCGCGGGTGCGATGGGTTCAGACATGGTCGCACAGCACCGTGCGTTTATTGGTGGGACCGCGACCCAGAGCATCTGGGTGACCGGCGCTCTTGCGATCGCATCAGCAGTCGTTATCAACGCTGCTGGGATCAAGGAACTGGGTCTCGGCGGGTACCTCAAGCACCTCACAGCCGACGCTCCGATCTTTGTATGGCCGATCATCATCCCGATCGAGATCATGGGGACCTTCATCAAGCCGATCGCGCTGGCGATTCGTTTGTTTGCCAACATGACCGCTGGTCACATCTTGGTCGCGGTGCTTCTTGGTTTCGCGGCCGTGGACGGGTTCACAAACTCGAACCCTGTGATTGGAATTCCTGTCGGGATCGCATCATCGCTTGGTGTCATCGCGATCTACTTCTTGGAAATCTTTGTTGCCTTCTTGCAGGCATTTGTGTTTATGTTCTTGACGACCGTGTTCATCTCGTTGCTCGCGCATCACGGTGACCACGATCACGATACTGCACACGAGATCGCTGAAGCGGGCCTCGCGTGATTTGATAGTTAGTCAGGCCTGGGGCTCCGCGGGGCGGCACCCAAGGCCATTGCGATCCGAGTTGGATCGACAGTGGATGCTCCCCGCAGTTCAGTGGTTCAGGCCGAACAACAAACTCCTCGGCCTCTGAAAGGAATTGATATGAAGCTCATGAAGAAAATCGCTCTCGCAACCGCCGCTATGGCAGTCTTCGCTCCAGCAATGGCAATGGCTGCAGACCCAGAAACCGCAGGCGTCGCTGTCGAGAACCTCGGGAAGGGTCTCGCTGTCATCGGTGCAGGCATCGCTGTTCTCGGCGGCGCACTCGGCATCGGCATGGTCGGCAAGGGCGCACTCGAGTCCATCGCTCGTCAGCCAGAAGCATCGGGCACCATCGGTACCAACATGATCCTCGCAGCTGCACTCATCGAAGGTGCAACCCTGTTCGCGATCGTTGTTGCGTTCCTCGCCTAATAGGCTACAAACTTCCCAACGCGTGTCTGAAACACGACGCGCGTTGGTTTCTGGATTCTGTTTCTGCATCGGTCTTGGGATCGACCTCAGGAAAGCTTCCTTAGAACACACGGAGATTACGCGATGAAGCGATTCGCACTATTTACTGTCTTGTTTTCAAACTCCTTGCTGATCACAGCAGCATCTGCTGCCGAAGGAGCCGCGAGCCCGCTCGCGACCCCTGCTGAAGGGTTCTGGACCGGGGTGACCGCGATCGTCTTGTTCGTGATCGTGTTCGGGCTTTCTTACTCGATGATCTGGCCGAAGATCGTCGCGGGTCTTGACGAACGCAACGACAAGATCAAGGGCGAGATCGCAGCAGCCGAAGACGCTCGTCACCAAGCGAAGGTCGCGCTCGACGAATACGAGAAGAACCTCGCTGAAGCACGCGCACAAGCTCAGCAGATGCTCGAAGAGACCAAAGCAACTCAGAACGAACTCGCAGCACAGCTCAAGAGCCGTGCGGAAGCTGAGCTCACTGAGATGCGTGAGAAGGCAAAGGCTGACATCGAGGCTGCGAAGAAGCAGGCACTCAACGAGCTCTACACCGAATCGGTCAACCTCGCGACGGTCATGGCAGGCAAGATCCTCCAGCGTGAGGTCTCAGTCAACGACGAGCAGCGTCTGATGGACGAATCGCTCGCTGAACTCAAGACGGTCAACTCGTAAACCACCCGGCGGAGATGAATCATGCCATTGATTGAAACAAAGCCTGATGCACTTGCCAAGGTCTACGCTCACGCGGTCTTCGAGGTCGCAGAGCAGACTGAAGGGACCAGCCCTGAAACGGTTCTTGGTCAGCTTGAAGACCTCCTCGAGATCGCTCGCGACAACCGGAGCTTCAACGAGCTGCTCGCTTCGCGTCTGATCGATGCGAACAAGCGTGACGACTCCCTCGTCCGCATGCTCGAAGGCAAGTGCGACCAACTGACTTGCAACTTCGTGCGTCAGCTCAACGCCAAGGGCCGTCTGGGACACCTGATCCCGATCGTCGGTGCTCTCGACGAGCTCGTCCAAGCACGCTTTGGACGCATCGAGGTCGATGTCTTCACCGCATCCCCACTGACTCCTGACACGCTCGACTCCGTCAAGCACAAGCTCAGCGAATCGCTCGGCAAAGAAGTCATCATCCACCCCTACACCGACTCGACCATGCTCGGCGGGATCAAGATCCGTATGGGCGACCAGCTCATCGACGCGTCCGTCCAAGCCGACCTCCGCACACTCCGCGACAACCTGCTCCGCAACGGCGGCGCTCGCGTGCGTGGACAGTCAGGCGACATGATCGACAACTGAGTCTGTTGACAGCAAACTTCGAAAGCCGTGCTCCTCGGATCACGGCTTTTTTTGTGTAAACACACAGATCACGCACCTAGAATACCATCGATACCCAACATCAAACGGAGGTGCAGAATGGCAAAGCGTACGATCGAAAATACAGTAGTTGCAGGCAAGCGTGTTCTCATCCGTGTGGACTTCAATGTCCCCCTCGACGGCGACACCATCACCGATGATCGTCGCATCGTCGCGGCTCTCCCAACCATCAAATCCGTCATCGATCGAGGTGGCAAAGCAATCCTGATGTCACACCTCGGTCGTCCAGAAGGCAAAGGGTACGAAGAGAAGTTCTCGATGGGTCCAGTCGCGGCTCGACTCGCAGATCTGCTCGGGAAGAATGTGACCGTTCCAGCAGAAAACTGCAAGGATCCCGCGATCGCAGTCGCTGTCGACAACATGAACGACGGCGATGTCATCCTGCTCGAAAACCTCCGCTTCCACGGCTGCGAGAAACGCTGCGAAACCGACTTCGCTCAGCAGCTCGCTGATCTTGCGGATGTGTATGTCAACGACGCGTTCGGGACCTGTCATCGCGAGCACGCGTCGATGGTTGGAGTCCCAGAAGCGATGGGCAACAAACCAAAGGTCGCGGGATTCCTCGTCGAGAAAGAGATCGCGTACCTGAGCGATGCGCTCGCGAATCCTGGACGCCCGTTCACTGTCATCCTCGGCGGCGCTAAGGTGAGCGACAAGCTCCCCGCGATCGAGAACCTGCTCCCCAAAGCAGACCACATCCTGGTCGGCGGAGCAATGGCATACACCTTCCTGAAAGCGCTCGGACATGACATTGGCACTTCACGCGTCGAAGATTCCATGGTCAGCGAAGCGAAGCGGATCATCGAACTCGCTGCTGAATCCAAGACCGATCTGCACTTCCCTGAGGACCACATCTGCTCGACGATGTTCAGCGAGACCGCCGGGGATATCGAGGTCTTCGACGATCAGATCAAGGACGGCTTCATGGGTCTGGACATCGGTCCAAAGACCGCTGCTCGCTATTCACAGATCATCAAGGACTCGAAGACAGTGATCTGGAACGGACCGATGGGTGTGTTTGAGTGGATGCCGTTCAAGATGGGAACCAAGCTCATCGCTGATGCGGTTGCGGATGCAACCTCAAACAACAGCGCCGTCACCATCGTCGGAGGCGGGGATTCCGCAGCAGCCGCGGAAGTGTTCGAGGTCGCGGACCGTCTCTCACATGTCTCGACCGGCGGCGGCGCGAGTCTTGAAATGCTTGAAGGCAAATCATTCAAAGCCGTTGAGCTGCTTGATGATGCGTGATCGGATCGCGTGATGACCCAGAAGCCGTACTACGAGCTCACCCCTGGTCGTGTCCTCACGCGGAACTACCGCGTCGATCGTTTGCTGGGTATGGGCTGGGAGGGCGAGGTCTATCTTGTAAGCGAGCGGCTGACCGGAGCGCACCGAGCCGCGAAGATCTTTTTCCCTGAGCGGAATGAGAAAGATCAAGCAGCGACGCACTACGCACGCAAGCTCGAGCGTCTGCGCGATTGTCCGATGGTCATCCAGTACCACCACGCGGAGCAGATCCGGCTCAAAGGGCATCCGGTTTCGGTGCTGATCTCGGAGTTTGTCGAGGGGGATCTGCTCAGCGATCTGATCGACGCGCAACGCGGGAAACGGATGCCGACCTTTGAAGCGTTGTGTCTGCTCCGCACGCTCGCCGAGGGACTCGGAGAGATCCACGAACGCAAAGAATACCACGGCGATCTCCACGCACGCAATGTACTCGTGCGACGCCGAGGGATCCACTTCGATTGCAAACTGGTCGATATGTACGATCGAGGACGAGCAACCAAGGCGCACATCCGAGAAGATGTGTGCGATGTCGTGCGGATTCTCTACGATCTTGTGGGAGGCAAGAAGCACTATGCTTCGCAGCCTGAAGTGGTTAAAAAGATCTGCTGTGGTCTCAAACGAACACTCATCGAAGACCGCTTCCCCACTGCTTGGCACCTCTGCAGACACCTCGACACGCTGGAGTGGTGAACAGTTCGAACTCGCTCTTACTCAGCAGTCAAGACGATGCGGTAGCGTGCCTTCCCTGCTTTGAGATGCTCAATCGCTTCGTTGACCTGACTCATTGGGAAGGTCTCAACGATCGGTTGGATCTGGTGTCTCCCGCTAAACTCAAGCATGTCCGCAATCGTCGCGGCACTCCCGACGGGTGATCCTGAGATGCTGCGTTGTTGCATGATGAGGGAGAACGCGCCGACAGGGATCGGTTCGAGGACCGCGCCGACATTGTGGAGCTTGCCTTTGGGAGCGAGTGCGTTGATGTACGCGTCCCAGTTGAGGGAGACATTGACTGTTGAGAGGATCAGGTTGAAGCGTCCCGCTTCTTTGGCAAGCGCGTCGTCGTCACGCGAGTTGACGACTCGATGCGCCCCCATCTTCCTCGCTTCCTCTGCTTTGGAATCCGACGAAGTAAACGCAGTCACTTCGCACCCCCACTTGCTCAGGAACATGAGGGCCATGTGTCCGAGTCCACCAATCCCGATGACCCCGACACGGTCGGTTGGTTTGATCCCGAGTTGAACGAGCGGGTTGAACACTGTGATCCCGCCGCAGAAGAGCGGCCCGGCGCTGATCGGATCGACGGATTCTGGGATGGGGATCGCCCATTCTCCATTGACTCGGATGCGATCCGCGAATCCGCCGTGTCTTCCGACGATGGTTTGCTCGGCGCTGCCACATAGGTTGTGGTCGCCGTTCATGCACTGGTGACAGTGCATGCAGCTCCCGGCGTGCCAACCCACTCCGACGCGTTGTCCGACCTCCAGATGGGTCACGGCGTCTCCGAGTGCTTCGACGGTCCCCACAACTTCGTGTCCTGGAACGAAGGGGTATTCGGTCATCCCCCACTCGTTGTCGAGCATCGAGAGATCAGAGTGACAGATGCCGCAGGCTTCGACTTTGATATCGACTTGGTTGCTAGCAAGTTTGTCGAGTTCGTAAGTAAATGGTTCGAGTTTTCCGGATGCTTCGCTAGCGGCGTAGGCGTTGACGGTAGTCATAGCGTTGGTGTCCTTATGCGTGTGGGGAGCGGGTGTGCGGAGTTAGAAAGAATCGGTGATGACGACTTCTTCGAGCGGGAGCTGTCCGCCACGCGGGAACGCATCCTCGGCTTTCTTCCCGATCACGACGATCATCCCCAGCACATGGTCATCGGGGAGGTTGATAATTTTCGCGAGTTCGTCGGGATCGTATCCGACCATCGGACAGGTGTCGTATCCGAGCGAGGTCGCCGCGAGCATGAGTGATTGCGCTGCGATCCCAACGGACCGCATCGCCTCGTCGCGTTCGAGCTGAGGCTGATCGGCATAGAACCCCTTGATCGAGCTCACGAGCATGTCGGAGGTTTCTTTCGGCGCGTTGACCCAGTAGCGTTCGGTATCCTTGGACCACGCTTTAAGATCAGCGGTCAGCACGACGAGCATGGATGCATCCGTTAGCTGCGCCTGGTTCCATCCGATCTCTCGGATCTTGGCGCGTTGTTCAGGGTCCTTGACGACGACGAAGCGCCAGTTCTGGATATTGAACGAGGTCGGAGAAAGCACAACATGCTCGAAGAGCGTCCGCTGTTCTTCCTCGCTGATCTGGACGCTGGTGTCGTAGCTTCGGACGGATCGTCGCGACTGGATGGCTTGGAGTGTGTTCATCGGGAATCCTCTTGATTGATCCAACAACAATACCACTCAGCGGCGCAGTATTCCGGAGTTTCTGAACATTCGTTCAGCATGTTTTCGACTCAGACAGGTTCGAGCGGTGGTGATTATCGGACTACCGCCGATCGAACAAGCGTTCGAGTTCCTCGATCGTCAGACGCACTGTCGTTGGTCTTCCATGCGGACATGACGCAGCACGCTCTGTCGTGTAACGCAGCGCGATGATCTCAGCAAGCTCAGTCTCACTGAGCTTATCCCCCGCTTTGATCGCGGCTTTGCACGACATCATATCAAGCACCTCATGAAGCGCCTCTTCCTTGCTCGGAATAAACCCTTCACGCTCGATAGTCTCGAACAGCTCGTCAAGGAACGCGCCGGGATCGACATTGCGCGAGAGCAAGAAGCTCGGGACACTCGACACTCCAACAGACTTGGGTCCCATCGGCGCAGCTTGGATTCCGATACGCTCAAACAGCTCGTCAAGCTCATCAAACTGGTCGACGACAGCACTCGGAACATCAACAACAATCGGAGTCAACATCCCTTGCTGCTCAAGAGCACCAGCATCCGTCACACGCTTGAGCAGCGTATTGAACATCATCCGCTCATGGAGCGCGTGCTGGTCGATGATCAGGACGCCTTGCTCGTCTTGGCACAGCAGGTAGCTCGAGTGGACCTGCAGCACCTTGACGCTGTTGACGATCGGAGGGAGCAGGCGTTCTTCGCTTGGTTGGGTCGGAGAAGCAGGGGACGGCGCAAAAGTTGGAAGATCGGGGGCTTGGAGTGCTTGAGTGATCTGCGAGCGAAGATCGGATTGACTGGTTGATGGCGATGGGTTTGTGTTGATGTATTCAACGATCCGATCGACTTGCTGCTCGACCGGTTGCTGGGTGTAGGACGGCATAATCGCGGTCGCCCCTCCAGCGTTCGGAAGCCTGGACAGCACGCTCGGCGTGACATCCGCTTGCATGAGCGCATCGCGAACGCCGTGATACACGGCTCGGTGAACCATCGACTGATCGCGGAACCGCACCTCAAGCTTCGCGGGATGCACATTGACATCCACAGCACTGGGAGACATCTCGATCATCAACACCGCAGTCGGATGACGACCAGGCTCAATCAAACCCCTATACGCTTCACGGATCGCGTGCGTCACGGTTTTGTCGCGGATCGTGCGTCCATTGAGGAAGACATGCTGTGCTTTGGAAGTCGCTCGCGCGATCGAGGGGAGTCCTACAAGTCCCCACATCAGCACGCCTCGCGCGTTGTCGAACTGATCGACATTGACCTCGACGAGCTGGGATTCGAGTTCTTTGCCGACGATCGCAAGGGCGCGTTCACGCGGCGATTGGTTCGGAGGCAGATCCAGCTTGACCTTGTCGTCTCCCAGACAGCGGACCCCGATCGACGGATTCGCCATCGCGAGATCGCGGAGCCATTCCATGCAGCGGGTTTGTTCGGTCGTAGGGGTGCGCAGGAACTTGCGCCGAGCGGGGGTATTGAAGAACAGATTCCGGACCTCGATGACTGTTCCAGCGGGACATCCTGCCGGGATGGGGTCCTGGATCTCATCTCCTGATGCGTGGATCGATCGTCCCTCGTCGAGATCATGGACGCGCGAGGTAATCGTGAGCCGAGAGACGGATGCGATGGACGCGATCGCTTCGCCTCGAAATCCCATCGTGGAGATGCGGTCGAGGTCATCGGATTCGGTGATCTTGCTCGTTGCGTGTGGGGCTAGCGCCAGACGGATCTGATCGGGATGGATCCCGCATCCGTTGTCAGTGATACGGATCAGCTCGATCCCACCTTGCTCGAGCTCGACCGTGATTTTCGTCGCGCCGGCATCAATCGAGTTCTCGACAAGCTCTTTGAGCACAGACGCAGGTCGCTCGATGACTTCACCCGCCGCGATCTGATTCACGAGCAGCGGAGGGAGCTGCCTGATGACAGGTTGTGTGCCGGATTGGGAACTGGGAGCTTGGGTCACACAGGATTGTATGCGCCATCCGGATGACGGCTCTCCACTTCCTCGCTAGGATCGAGCATGAGTGACTCCATCTTCTCAAAAATCATCCGCGGCGAGGTCCCTTCACACAAGATCTACGAAGACGATTTCGTCATCGCGATCCTTGATATTGGTCCCTTGTCGGAGGGACACGCACTCGTGATCCCCAAAGAACCCGCCGCGACGATCGACGAGCTCTCCGACGACCACGCCGCAGCGGTTGGTCGCGTCCTGCCGAGGATCGTGCGAGCGATTAAAAAAGTGACCGGCGCGACGGCTGTGAATGTCCTTCAGAACAACGGCGCGCAAGCAGGACAAGCCGTGGATCATGTGCATTTCCACATCATCCCGAGGTATGTCGATCGTGCCGAGGGAGTTGGTCTACTCGTGGACTGGAATCCAGGCACATTATCGCAGGATGATGCGCTCGAGCTTGGGAAACAGATCAAGCGTCTGCTCTGAGTGTCCAGACCCATCGAATCAGTCTTCAAGCTTTCTCGCGAATAATTCGGGTTTGCTCTGCAGGCAGGACCACGATACCGTCTTCGGTATCGAGCCGGATCGCGCTGAGGGGATTGATCGCGATCACCTTCCCTGTGTAAGGCGTATTGTCGTAGACAAACTTTCGGGTGAGTCCAACGAGCGCATCATTGAAGTTCCAATGCTTGAGGACCTCATCTTCGCTCGCAACTGAGAACCAATAGTTGAGCGAATCGACGAGCATGCACGCGAGATCGATGCGTGAAGCCTTGGTCCCGAGCTGCTTGAGTGAAACTGCGGAGCCCTGGATCTCCGGATGAAAATCGGTAACGGCTTGTGTGCAGTTCACCCCGATCCCGATCACGATGGAGTCGCGAGCGTGCTCAATGAGCACTCCCGCTATTTTCTTCTGGGGAACCCCGTCGAGAATCGCGTGGATGTCGTTGGGCCATTTGATCCCGAACTGATGAACCGGAGCGGCGCGAGCGACAGCGTCGAGTGCTGCCAGACCGGCGCGTGCCGAGATGTTCGCGTTGTCGAGACCGAGAAACTCAGGACCGATCGCGATTGAAACCGGCAGCGTGCATGAGAACGCGTCGTACCAGTTCTTGGCGCGAGATCCTCGTCCCATGAGCTGCTTTGACGCAACGACCAGTGTTGCCTGATGATTCCTCGGCTGTCCGATGCAGGCGCGAGCAGCGTCGTCTTGTGTACTCAGCGTTTCATCAACAACCAATGATCGGCTGAAAATCGTCCCCTCGATATGAGATTCAAGACGATTCGACCAATCATTGATGTCATCATTCATCGCGATCATGGAGTATCGAGTCCAATGTCAACGCTGACAGCTTGATGGGTGAGTCCACCGATTGAGATACGATCAATCCCAGTATGCGCGATCGCAGGGAGCGAGCTCTCGTTGATCCCGCCCGATGCTTCAAGCTGCAGGGAGGGGTTGTGAGCATCACGCAACGCGACGGCCTGCGTGAGGACCTCTGCCGGCATGTTGTCAAGGAGCACGATATCGCAGGTGCTTTGGTCGAGTTCGAGGATCCACATGAGCTGCGTGAGTGTGTCAACCTCGACTTGTACAAACGAGAGATTGTTCGCTCTTGCTTTGGATGACGCCGCAGCGACTCGTTCTTTGAACTCGGATCCATCCAGTCCCGCAAGGTGGTTGTCTTTGATGAGCAGCGCGTCGTAGAGACCCATCCGATGACTCACCCCCCCACCACAACGCACGGCGTATTTTTCGAGAGCCCGCAGGCCGGGAGTCGTCTTGCGTGTGTCGCAGATACTCACCTTGGTGCCTTGAACGAGGTTGACAAAGTGCTGGGTCCGAGTTGCGATGCCGCTGAGCCTTGAGACGAGATTGAGGAGTGTTCGCTCGAGTCGAACGAGCGCGATAGCAGATCCGCTCAGTGTGCCGAGGGTGGTGCCCGATTCGAGTTGCTCGCCGTCTTGGACGGCTGGTTTCCAATCGATAGATTCCCCATCGCGGACAAAGAGATCGAGGATGTCAGGGATGAATGCGAGTCCTGCGATGGTCGCGGGTTCTCTGAGCGAGAGCGCTGCTGAGGATATTTGATCCTGCGTGAACATGAGTTCGCCGGTCCAGTCGTGATCATCTGGTCCGAGGTCCTCGTCATAGGCTATCTGAAGCAATCGCTGGATTTGACCATTGGAACGAAGAAATGACGCAAACTCTGGAAGGGACTGACCTTGACAACGAACAGGCTGGTTCCCGATCTCAGAACTTTGCAGGTTGACCACATCACGGACGCTCATACCCAATCGTAGACCCTTGATCCACCCTATCATCCGCTTCTATTGAAGGATGATGGTTTCAGGGCTATAAATCATCTGTATTTTCGAGAAAGGATACCTGTATGGGGCTTCTGGATGGCAAGGTTGGGCTGGTTGTCGGCGTCGCGAACGAGCGTTCGTACGCATGGCATATCGCAAACGAGATCGTTGCGCAAGGCGGTCAATGCGCCTACTCACACATTCCGGGTGAAAAGAACGCTCGAAGAACACAACGCGCGACCGAAAAAATCGCCCCAAACCCTGTCCTCTACCAATGCGACGCAGGATCCGACGAAGCGATCGAGAAGCTCTTCGAAGACTACGCAAAGGATCACGACCGCTTGGACTTCCTGATCCACTCGATCGCGTATGCCGATCGGGACTGGTTGCAAATCGGGAAGTTTGCAGAAACACCTCGCAAAGCCTTCCTCGAAGCGATGGATATCTCTGCATACACGCTCCTCGCGATGTCCGCACAAGCACGCCCGCTCATGGCCAAAAACGGCGGCGGGTCAATCATGGCAATGAGCTACTACGGCGCGCAAAAAGTCATCCTCGGATACAATGTGATGGCAGTTGCCAAATCCTGTCTTGAGACCTCCACGCGATACCTCGCCGCGGAACTTGGTGTGGACAACATCCGTGTCAACACCATCTCAGGCGGATACCTCCGCACGCTCGCAAGTTCCGCGGTTGGTGGAACAGACGATCTCGAAGAACGCGCCGCACAGGTCGCTCCGCTCCGCAGGACCACCGCTGGATCGGATGTCGGGAAGACCGCCGTGTATCTCGCGTCAGACCTCTCAAGCGGCGTGACCGGCGAGAATCTGTTCGTCGATTGCGGCGTCAACATCATTGGTGCATAACACCTGACCAATCTCACACGGATTGGCCAGCAGCACCTAACAAACACTAAAATTTGTGGATTGTTTGTGGAAATTCGCTGGCGTACTTGCGCGCCTGTTTCCGATACTAAGAGTATGACCGGAGCAATCAACAACCTGGCTTCAAGTCTTGCAGGCGCACCAGCTTCCAGCAATGCTGCTGCACGCAAGCAGCAGGCTGAGGATACCGATAAGTCGCGCCGGCGCGGACGCGTCCACGACAGCTACCAAGCCGCCGTCGAGCATGTTGAACAGCTCGATGCGATCCGCAAACTCGCGGACGCGGATCAAGAGGAAGCCCGCGAGGATCGTCAAGAGCATCAGATCGGATACAAGCAGAGCGGACAGGGTCGTCGTGACGATCGTCAGCCTCGCCTTGATCTCAACGCGTAAGCACTCCGATCCATTCACCAGTTTCACTGCATGCAAAGACGCCCTCGATGAGAGGGCGCTTTGTTTGATTTTGGATTTCGTGTTGAATCGGGTTACTTACCCGTGAAGAACTTCTTGACGGAGTGGACCGTCGCGCTGCGTCCGATCGCGGCGATGGACTCTGTCAACGGGATCCCCTTCGGACACACCTTAACGCAGTTCTGCGCGTTGCCGCAGTTCTGGATGCCGTCGGCACTGGTGAGGGTTTCCATGCGTTCGTCTTTGAGACGCTTACCAGTCTCGTGCTCATTGAAGAGACGCGCCTGGGAGATCGCTTGTGGACCGATGAAGTCCTTATCCCAGTCCTTTGCATCCTCGACCTTCGAGAACTGAGGACACGCATCGAGACAGCAGCCGCAGGTCATGCATTCGCTGAGTGCGTAGCGCATCTGCTGATGATCGTGATCTTCTTGAGGTCCAGCGCCGAGGTTGTAGGTGCCGTCGATCGGGACCCATGCCTTGACGCGTTCGAGTGCGTTGAACATGCGTGAGCGATCGACCCAGAGGTCGCGGATGACCGGGAACTTGGTCATCGGTTCGAGGACAACCTCATCGCCTTCGCGTGGAGCGTACTCGTCGATCAGACACGAGCACGACTGACGCACGCGGCCGTTGATAACCATCGTGCACGCGCCGCAGACTTCTTCGAGGCAGTTGGAGTCCCAGACGACAGGGGTCGTTTCTTTGCCATCGACTGTGACTGGATTCTTAGCGATCCAGTTGAGACACGAGATGACATTGGAACCCGGCTCCATCGGGACCTTGAAGGATTCCCAGCGCCAAGGCTTGCCTGGTCCGTCGCAGCGTTTGATCTTGAAGATCACGCTCCGACCAGCGACCGCGGCGTTGCGGTTTGCCTTTCGCTCGTCAGCTCCGATGATGCTTGCTTGGGCAGCTCCCATAGTTCAATCCTTACTTCTATCTGAGAAGAGACTTCCATCCCTTCCGTAGTCATTCATTCGAAGCGAGTCGTTAGCTCGATGCACCCGCTGGTTCAGGCGCTTTGGTATCGGTCTTTTCGGGTGCCGTCTTGCCGTAGGTTCGCGGACGCAGCTTCACAAGCCCCGCTTTAACCTCAACAAACTCGATGTCGGACTTCCCAGTCGCGGCGTTGAACTTCGCTACCGATGCCTTCCAGAACTTGTCGTCGTCGCGTTCTGGGAAGTCAGTCCGGTAGTGACTCCCGCGTGATTCCTCACGCAGCAATCCCGCTTTCGCGATCGCTTCAGCGAGGATCAGCATGTCCCCCACTGTTCGCGTGAAGCTCAGGGACTGGTTGGTCCACATCGCGCCGTCGCCGAGTTCGACATTCTTGTATCGTTCGGAGAGCTCGTCGAGCTTCGCGAGACACTTCTCAAGCCCTGCCTTGGTCTTGACGACTGTTGACTGAGCGTTCATGATCTCACCCATCTCGAACGCGATCTGGTACGGATTGTTGTCCTTGTTCCCAGTCCCCTTCGAGGTCGTCGCGAGCAGTGCGTCGTGCTTGTCCTGCTCTTTCTTCGCCGCTGCATCAAAGACTGACTGATCAACTTCAGAAGCCGGGACAAAGTCGTCGTCGCGGATGTAGTTGACGACAGAGAGTCCGTTGCACAGTCCATCGAAGATACAGCTCAAGAGTGCGTTTGCTCCGAGCCGTGTCGCGCCGTGGTACGCGAAGTTGACCTCGCCGAACGCGTACAAGCCGGTGATGTTGGTCATCGCGTTGTTTGGTGCGCCGACTGTGAGTCCATGCCCCTGCTCTGAACCAACCGGGATCGGATTCCCCGGCTTGTGCTCAGGCATCGGTTGCTCTGGGTTGTAATCTCCCGGCGTGTAGGTCGTCCACATGCCTCCCATGGAGTAGTGAACCGCTGGGAAGATCTTCATCGGCGTGAAGCGTGGGTCCTCGCCCGCGAACTTCTCGTAGATATCCAGAATCCCGCCGAGCTTTTCGGTCAGGTAATCAGGGTCCTTGTGGGTCAGATCGAGGTAGACCTGGTTCTGTCCATCGACACCCATGCCTTCGTTGACACAGACATCGAAGATCTCGCGTGTCGCGATGTCGCGTGGGACGAGGTTGCCGTATTTGGGGTAGCGTTCTTCGAGGATGTAGTAGCGTTCGTTCTCAGGGATATCCGCTGGCTTGCGTGTATCACCGATCTTCGCAGGGACCCAGACGCGTCCGCCTTCGCCGCGAGCGGACTCGGACATGAGTCGGCACTTGTCCGCACCAGGGATCGCGGTCGGGTGGACCTGGATCATCTCAGCGTTCCCGTACCACGCGCCTGCTTGGAAACAACGAGACGCGGCGCCACCTGTACAGATGACGGAGTTGGTCGACTTGCCGAAGACCAGTCCACAACCTCCGGTCGCCATGACGACGGCATCAGCACGGAAGGACCGAATCTGCATCGTCCGCATGTCTTGAGCGACGATGCCCACAGCTCGCTTGTTCTCCCCTTCACCCTCAGTGATTGGGTAGAGGAACTCCCAGTAGCAGTATTCCGTCACCTTACCCTCTGAGACAAAGCGTCGGGTCTGCTCGTCGAGTGCGTACAGAAGCTGCTGACCAGTGGTTGCTCCTGAGAAGTGGGTTCGTTTGAAAAGCGATCCGCCGAAGAGACGCAAGTCACGGTAGCCTTCCGAAGAACGGTTGAACGGCACACCCATGCGATCGAGCAGGTCGATGATCTTGGGCGCCCAGTTGGTCATCTCAAGAACCGGATGCTGGTCGTTGAGGAAGTCGCCACCGATGAGGGTTTCATCGAAGTGCTGGTACTCAGAGTAGCCTTGCTGACGAGCGACCTCGTTGCATGCGTTGATCCCGCCTTGCGCGCACACGGAGTGGGAGCGTTTGACAGGGACCATCGAGAAGAGGTCCACTGGGACACCCGCTTCAGCGATCCGGATGGACGCGGCTAGTCCCGCGAGTCCTCCACCGACCACAATCACGCGTTGCTCATTCATTTCGATTCCTCTTTCGTCTCAAGTCTGGATTCGTGTGTTTTTCGCCAGTGGATGCGGTTTTTAGCCTTCTGGATCGACTTCTGCCGTTGTCAAGCTGTGGTCAGTCCCGGCGTGTTCTTGATGCTCGATCATGTCCTCGGCTGGTTCGACATGTCCGCCATGGATCGATGCTTCGATGACACGAGCTTCGTCGTAATCAACCATCATCGCTCCTGCGAGCGATCCCCACGCCGCGAACATCAGTCCAGCACCAATCGCGGCACACGCGTATCCCCAACGCTTCTGAGCGTGCTCAGAGACCGTCAGTCCCCAAGTAATCGCAGCGGTCCAGAGACCGTTCGCAAAGTGGAACACAAGCAGCGAAACGCCGATGAAGTAGAACAAGGAGACGACGACTCCCATCGCAGTCCAACCTTCGGTTGAGCCTTGGAGTGCAGCCGCGAGTGTCGAAGCGCTCCAGTCATGCGACCACTGGGTCCCCGATGGAACAAGGAAGGTCCATCCCCAACGCAGTGTCGCGACATGGTAGAAGATGAAGAAGATCCCGAAGTATCCCGACCAACGCTGGAGGGAGTAGCGGAAGTTGTCTTGGTGCTTGTAGCGAGGGAGGTTGCCATGTCCACCGAAGGCGTAGTAGCAGCCGAGGATGGAGTGGAACGCGATCGCGAGCCAGAGGGTGGTTTCGATCAGGAAGAGGTGCGGGACCTGTGTATTGATCCAGGTCACTTCGTGCGCAAAGTACTGAACCCCGCCTTCGCTGACATTGAGTCCTTCACCTTGTCCGCGCCCTTTGAGAGCGAACCAACCCCATGACAGGGAGGAGTTGGTGACGAGGTGCGCGATCAGGAAGACCCCGATCGGGAGGATGCCGGTCAACGAGTGGAGTCTTCGGACGAGGAACTGGTTGCGTTCCATGAAGCTCTGATCGGTCGGGCTGCTGCTAGAAGTTGTGCTCACGGCAATGCTCCGGAGGTCGGTTGGATCAAGGTCAGTCACCCGTATCGGTTCAAACGGGCTTTTTTCGCCACGAATAACGATTTGCAGGGAATCAGGTGATCTTCAGATCAGGGCCAGCTGCAGGTCCTGATGGTCCGCCTGGCTGGTTCTGCATCTGCTCGAGCGTCCCATCCTGCGCCGCTTGAGCGACAGCTTTCGAGACTTCCACAAACTGATTCTGGAGTTCAGCGACCGCTTGTGTGATCATCATGGACTCTTCTTCAGTCAGGTTCCCTTTGGTTTTCTCTTCGACGACGCTCAGGAGGTCGATGTTCAAACGAGCAACATCAAGGGAGACCATTGCTTTGCCCGATTGATCAGGGAAGGCCCCCATGTACATGAGTGCTTGGGTCGCGAGCATGGAGACGAGTTCTTTGAAGCCGAGTTTTTCAGGGAGCCCGTCGATTCCACCCGATTGGGCGGCTTTCTCGGCTCTTTCTTGCTCCTGAGCAGCAAGTTTTGCTTTCTCGGCCTGTGCAGACGACTTCCAGTCGTCATCGATGATAATCTTAGATTGATCGGAGTCGGTCATGTGGTGCTTCCTTTTGGTTGGTGTATCCTAGGTCATGAACCGGGTCATGAAACGGAGTTTGAGGTTGTATTTAGACGCATTCGAGAACACACTGTGCCGAAAGATCCTCGCGATGACAGCAGTCGCAGGACTCGCGATTTCGAGCGGTTGCACGAGCCACAAAATCGCAGGGAATCGGGACGACAATCCCACACCCATCAAGATCGGGGACTTCCGCGCCGATCCCAACGCTCCGCTTCTTGATCCAGTGGAGCAAGAACCGGTCGAGACGGAAGTAGCGTTGGAAAGCACGGATCCTGAATCCAGCTCAGCTCCAGTGCTCATGTCGAACACTCCTGAAGCACCGACTCGCAACGCGATCCGCAGCGGGAACGATGGATACGAGTTCCTCGACGCAAAGGTCGGGGACATCAGCGGACACCCGATCTATGTCTCGAGCTTCTTTGATCCGATCGAGGACCGCCTCAAGGCGTCAGCAAACCAGAAGGACCTCCGAAACTGGCGCAACGACGCGATCGAGATCGTCAAGAACCGACTCGACGGGATCATCTACGACGAACTCCTCCGAGCGGAAACACTCGCGGCACTGACCCCGAACCAACGCGTCGGACTCCAATCCTTCCTCAAAGACTTCCGCTCCAACATCCTCTCCGAAAACCTCGGCAGTAAAGAACTCGCCAATCGGCGCATCCTCGAAGACCAAGGGATCACCCTCGACGAAGCACTGCGCCAAAAAGAACTCGACACACTCGTCGGACTGACGCTCTATCAAGAAATCAATCAACGCATCAACATCTCCTGGCGCGACATCAAGCAGCGGTACGAGCGGGATATTGATCGCTTCCAGCCTGAGCCGACAGTTGTGCTGCAAGTGATCCGTGTGCTTGAGCCGGAGGGGGAGCTTGTCAACTCAATCACCAATCGACTCAACGACGGCGAGGACTTTGCGGAAATCGCAGCCTCGGATGTCAACACATTCAACGCCGAGACGCAGGGGATCATCGAGATTCTTCTCGAAGATGACTTCGGAACCACAGAGTTCTTTGCTCCTCAACCGCTCAACGAAGCGGTTTGGGGATTGAGCGAAGGGGAGTGGACCGGACCGGTCTCACTCGGAAATGCGAACTTCTGGATCCTGTATGCCGAGAAGCACCAGGAATCCAAAACGCTCTATGAAGCTCAGATTCAGCTGCATCGCGAGCTCACCGAGGAACGCCAACGGATCGAGCGTGCGGAGTATCTTGAAGACCTCATCGAGCGTGCGCGGGTTTCGAGTCGTGATGAAATCCTGCTCCGTTTGCTGTACATCGCAGAGCAGCAGTACGGACCCAAGAGTTGAGCGTGATCCGGCGCATGCTGGATCGGGTATCCCCCAAGAAGTCGGTCTGGATCCGAGGCGAGGATGCCGCGGCTCGTCACATGAAACGATCAGGGTATCGCGTGCTCGATCGCAATGTCCGCATGCCGATGGGTGAGATCGACCTGGTCTGTCTGGAACCCAAGTCCAACACCCTCGTGCTCGTCGAAGTCAAAGCTCGGCTCTCCAAACTCAACGACTCTCGACAGATCGATCCAGAAGCGAACATCACCAGCGCCAAGAAAGCGAAACTCCGGACGCTCGCTCAAGCCGTGATCAAGAGCAAGCGGTTCCCTGGTCGGGCGATCCGGATCGATGTCATCGCAGTGGTCTTTGTCGAGGGACAGTCCAAACCCGCTGAGCTTCGACACTACGAATCCGCGGTCTGAGCTTCCGGATCTTCGATGGATTCATCCGCATCCACAGCCGAGATCATTTCCGGCGCGGTTTCGTTAATCGCAGGAGGACGCAGCGCGCCGCGGAACTTCGCTTCGAGCTTGGTTTCTTCGAGGATATCGTTATCGAGCTTCGTTGGGAGGATGACTGAGAACATTGAGCCCGATCCGATCTCGGAGACCAGCTGGATCTCTCCCTGCAGCAATCTGGTTAGTTCCGAGACAATCGCGAGACCAAGACCAGTCCCGGCGTGCGCTCTGGTATGCGAAGAATCGACCTGTTGGAACTTGTCGAAAATCTTCTTCTGATCGTCCGGCGCGATGCCTTGCCCGTTGTCGATGACCGAGACGCGGAGACGATCGGTATCATTGTCCCCGTCAGGGAGACGCTCGGCGCGGAGCGTGATTTCTCCCGGCTTCCCGGTCGCGCTCTCCCCAGTAAACTTGACCGCATTGGAGAGCAGATTAAAGACAATCTGCTGGAACTTCTTCGCGTCTGTTTCAACGAGCGGGATGTCGTCCGCGAGATCGAGCAGGACCTTGATGTCCTTCTTCCGCGCCAGCGGATGGATGAGTCCAACCAACGCCTCGCAGGTTTCTGTGATATTCATCGGAGAGATCGTCAGCTCGACGCGTCCCGCTTCGATCTTTGCCATCTCTAAGAGCGATTCGATCATCTCAAGGAGCGTGCGTCCCGCTGAGACGATGTTGACCAGGTACCGCTCACGCTTCGCGATCTCTTCAGGGTGCAGCCCAGACGGGTTCTGCCCTTCCTCGGCACTATCAGCAACCTCTCGACGCACGATCTCAAGCAGCAACTCCGCAAACCCAATAATCGCATTGAGCGGCGTCCGAAGCTCGTGCGAAACACTCGCAAGGAACTCACCCTTCAAACGCGCCGATTCAAACAACGCGACATTCGCTTGCGAGAGTTCCGCGAGCTTGATATCCATCGCGGCGTTCGCGCCACGCAGCTGATCCTGCTGCCGCTGAAGCTCGGTCAGCATCAGGTTGATGGTTTCTGCAAGCTCCTCGAACTCATCACCCGTCGCGATGGTCGATCGGATATCAAGGTTCCCATCACGCACCTTCTCCGCTGTTTTCTGGAGCGAGAGGACGGGCTTGAGGATCAGCTTCTCGGTAATCCACGCGAAGACGACGAGCGCCACCGCAAGAACAACAACCCCCGCCGCGACGACATAGAGGAGGTTGACGACCATCAGCCATCCCGCGCCGACGGATCGGTGCTCGAGCATGATGACCGATTCGGGAGATCCTGTCTCGTCTCGATTGATATGTGCGAAGCGGTAGAGCCTGCTCCATCCGACCCAGTCGGAATCGAAGTACTCGATCTTCTTCTCCGATTGCTCGAATCGGCTCAGCGCTCGATCGAGGAACGGACTTGCTTTGCGAGCGATCTGCGCGTGCTCGATCGTCATCGGTGTGATGATCGCCCCTCCAGCATCCACGGGCTCGCCGGTCATCGGATGGTCATCGAGTATCCAGGTCGCGTAGACGGATCGAGCGAGTTCCCGCTCTCCCGACCCCACCAAGCCGTTCATCCGCAGGAGCGGGAGCGAGAGGGCGATCGTGATAATCAGCGCCGAAGCAGCACCAAACAGCAGCAGGCACTTGGTCGCAAGCGCCAGGTCCGCGAACCAAGCTCGGATATCGTCGATCGTCGTCACGCAACGAGTGTATCACTCGCAGCCCCTTCCTGCCGGGCTTTCGAGTGTTTCGGCGCGTACACTCGTTGTCCTATGGCGAGTAAATCAGTCTATTTAGAGACCTTCGGGTGCCAGATGAACGAGCTCGATTCCGAGCTGGTTGCCGGTGCGCTCACAGGACTCGGATACCGATTCACGGCAGCCGCGGACGAAGCGGACATCGTGCTCTACAACACCTGCTCAGTCCGCGAACGCGCCGAGCAGAAGGTCTGGTCGCGACTGGGAGAGATGAAGCATCGCAAGAACGACCAGCCCGATCTCGTCGTCGGCGTTCTCGGATGCATGGCCGAGCGGGATGGGAAAGACCTCATCTCAAGGATGCCGGTCGTCGATCTCATGTGCGGCCCTGCTGAACTCGACAAGCTCCCAGAGCTTCTGGATAACGCCGTC
Source organism: Phycisphaerales bacterium (assembly GCA_051252395.1). Taxonomy (GTDB): domain Bacteria; phylum Planctomycetota; class Phycisphaerae; order Phycisphaerales; family UBA1924; genus UBA1924. Next base: position 1,358,756 of record JBPOFX010000001.1, read on the forward strand.
CGAACCAAAGCATCACTCGCAGAATCCGATCCTGAGGTCGCGATCCGCAAATCCGCAAAGCAGATCGCACTCCAAGGCAACGCATCGCGCCGATCATCGACCTTGTCTGCAGCAGGAGATTCGCTCGAATCGCTCGATCTCGGACGCATGATCTCCCCAGTCGATTTCGATGGACGGCGCTCCGCGTATGTCCGGATCACGCGCGGATGCAACAAGTTCTGCACCTACTGCGTTGTCCCGCACACGCGCGGCGCTGAGATCCATCGTCCACCTCAACACATCATCGACGAGATCAAAGCACTCGCGGATACCGGCGTCGTCGAGATCACACTCCTCGGACAAACAGTCAACCACTACCGCTTTGAGCATGATTCAGCGGTGACGCTCGATGGGATTGTGCAGCCTCAGAAGGGACGCGCGTACAAGGGATCGCACAACCGCGACTCGTTCGCTGGCGCAAACACGACCACTTTCGCGGATCTGCTCTACCGCATCCACGAAGAGGTTCCCGCGATCCAGCGTTTGCGATTCGTCACGAGCTATCCGCGCGACTTTGGTGATGATGTGCTGCAGGTCATCCGCGATTGCCCCCGCATCTGCCGCTTCATTCATGTCCCGGCTCAAACCGGTTCCGATCGCATGCTCAAGATGATGAATCGTGGTCACACAATCTCCGAGTACTACGAGTTCATCGACCGCTGCAACGAGTACCTGCACCAGCCGGAGATTGGTCGACCGCTCATGCTCGGCGGAGACATCATCGTCGGATTCCCAACAGAAACCGAGGAAGACCACGAGCTGACCAAGGAGCTGCTGGTTCGGAGCCGTTACAAAAACTGCTTCATCTTCAAATACTCCCCTCGTCCAGGCACCGTCGCGTACGACAAGATTCCGGACGACATCCCCGACGAGATCAAACGCCGGCGTAACAACGAACTCCTCGATCTGCAAACGGACATCTCCGATACCATCGCTCAGGAGCAAGTCGGAGGCGAGTTCGATATCTTCGTCGAGGGGTTGTCCCGCCGTGAGCATCGCAAGCGCGGGACTGAAGTCAAACCCGGATCCGGAATGGTCGGCATCACCATCGGCGGAGCGGACCCAAACGCAACGCTCGCAATCCTCGATGAGGACATCACGGAACCAACCGTCCAGATGTCCGGCAGAACCGATGGTGATCTGATCGTATTCTTCGATGTCCCGACCGATGCCGTGAAACTCCCGAGCGAGTACATCGGGCAGATTGTCCGTGCGAAGATCACGAGTGCAGATAAGCTGACGCTCTCGGGCGAGCTGATCTAATACACATTCGCTTTATGACTCATCCATCCGCTCACGCGCCCGCTTCTTCGCGGCCATGAGCGAGCTGAGTTCTTCCAGTTCCGCATCATCCGTGTCCTTGATGGGTTCTGTATTGGACACGATTGGAGGAGCCGGGCGACGACGCTGGACGCGTTGGGTTTCGATATGGATCGCAGGCTCAGCGACTTTCGTCCGCTTGGTCAAGCTCTCGATCTGATCTGCACGCACCGCTCGCGATACAGCGATGGTCTCGTCTCGCGCCTGCGCGATCCAACGATCCCACGCGACCCTTCGTGCGCCCAAATCAATCAGGAACAGGATGAATCCAAGGATGAGCATCAATCTCCACATCGATTCGTAGCTCGAAACCTCACTCAGTCCCTCTCTGCTGAATAGATCCGCTGATTCGTTGAGCGTAAAGACACGGCCTCCAGTCGTCGCCGCGAGTCGTTCGAGTCCTGCTCGATCGGACTCGAGCGTGTCGAACTCCGTGTGATCGTCGATATGCACCGCTCCGATCGTCGGACGGATTGCTTTGGTGCCTTGCTTGGGAGTCGCGACGACGACATGGTCTCCCGATGGAACCGAATCAAGCTCGGCGCGATACTGACCAGGTCCGGTCTGGACGAGATCGATCTGCTGCGATGAGCTTTCCGCGAACACTTTCGTCGTGACCGTCAAGCCATCGATCGGAACCCCGGCATCGTCGATCGCTGTGTAGTCGATCACGAGTCCGCCGCTGGAGCTGTTGGTTCTGCTGATCGAGAGTTCCCCGATTCCAGGATCTTGCGTGCGTCCGGCCCATTGCGCCAGATGCGTCCAGAACTGCTCGAACGACTCGCTCCCGATCCAAGCCTGCGACCAGCCGGACACATCGCTCGTAAAGACCCCGACTCGTCCGAGCTCGACCTGATGTCCTGCAAGGATCGGTTCGCCTTGCTCACTGACGATCGGGACCATCACGCGCGGATCATCGGTTTTGAACTCCGTCAGCACCAACCCAGTAAGCTGCGGGATTTCCAACGACGCGCCCTCTGCGAGCATCGGAGAGTTCGCATCCAGCACAGTCGGACGCACCACTCCCTCGCGCACCATCGGACGACGCAACACACGCACCGCTTTGAGGAAAATCCGAGGCAGCACCGCTGGATTCACGACGCGGTAGTACACCCCGCCGCTCTCGGTCGCGATCAGTCGCATCGATGCTTCATCCGCTTCGTCGCCGATCGTGATCGTCGAGACCTTGATTCCCTGCGCCTTGAGTCGAATCGCGATCGGCGGGAGCCGCTCGGGGTTTTGGGATTCACCGTCAGAGAGGACGACGATGTGCTTGGTCTTGGATTCGACGCTCATCAGCTGCTCGCCCGCAAGCTGGAGCGCCGGCGCGAGGTTGGTGCCTCCTCCAGAACTGATGCTCTTGATGCGTTCGGTGATCGCGTCCGGATCATCAATCGTCGTGATCGGGACCACGAGCTTGGGACTGCTCGCAAAGGAGATCACAGAGACCATATCGCTCGGATCCAGCACCCCGATCGCGCTCGCGGCGGAGTTGTTCGCGACAGATTGCTGCGAGCGAGAGGACCCCATGACCGCGCGTTTCATTGATCCTGAAGAATCGAGCACGATCGCGACCGCCGCGTGCGTCGTGACCACATCGTCCGGGATTTCGAGATTCAGGGGAAGCAGCTCCGCGATCAACCCATCCTGCTGATTCGACGATGACTGCGCACTCGTATTCACACTCCGCCGGATGCTCGGCTCATTGAGCGAAGCGTTCCACCCTCCCGCACCCAGTGCCTCGTATCCGCCGACGAAAAAGAGTCCTCCGCCGAGCGTGCGGACATAGGAATCCAGTGCAGGCTCAATATCCTGACTCAGCGCATCGCGAGGGGTGTTGACCAAGACCACCAAGTCATACGGCTCAAGTCCCAGCACATCATCAGGAACCTCCGCAGGAAGATACGGATCAACAGTCCATCCAGCAGCCGTGAGTGTGTTGATGAGTGGTTGTGCTTCTTGCGTCGCGTCTTGCGTCACGAGCATGATTCGGCCGTGATCGTTGGTCAGCGTGAGCGCGGTCGATTCGTTGTTCAAACGATTGGTGTCTCCGATCGAAGCATCATCCGTATCGCGTTCAGGTTCCCAGACCGCACGCACGCGATGCACTCTCCCAACACCAACAGGAACGCTGAGCGAGATCGGTTCCACGCCGCCCTTCAGCGAGAGCGGGAGTCCTCCAGAAGGGGTCTCGGGATCGAGATTCACCGTCTGGTTATTGACGATGATCCGCAGATGCCCGTTCGCTGGACCGGTCGAGCGGAGCGTCACGCGGACAGGCATCAGCGAATCCTGCGTGACGCGAGCCGGGACATCAACTGATTCCACCAGCACCTCGCGCGTGACGCGGTACTCGATCGGGACCACATCGATCGGAGTCGAAATCGATCCAGAATCGAGCTGCCCGTGCGTCGAGACGCCGTCGGAAATCAGTACGATCCGCCCCCTCGAATCCGCGGCGATCATCGACTGCGCCCGTTGCAACGCGGAAGTAATATCAGTCCCATCGGATGATTGAAAATCAAACGACAGGTCCTGGAGCGCATCAACAGGACGCGGATGAGTCACGAGCGAAGGATGACCGTCGAATGCGATGATCCCGAGCCGATCGTCGTCCTGATGTTCTTTCGTGCCTTGCGCAAGAAATCCGAGCGCTGCTTGATCGATCGTGATCTTCTCTCCCGATCCTCCCGTCAGACTCGCGGTCGTTCCCAGATCCGCGAACCCCTCGATAGAACCAGAAGTATCGACAACCGCGATGAGCGTGACGCGATCACTCGTGCGGATCCGTTCGATCCCTGCGAGCGCCAGCGCAAGACACGCAAACGACGCGAACCGCGCGCCGACAACGACTGCTCGCCTCGGATCAGGGAGACCACGCAACACCCTCCATCCGATGACAGACGCGACGAGACCAAGCACAATGACCCACAACCAGATCGGTTGATCGAAGATGAGATTCATACTCAGTCTGATCCCCCGCTGCTGCTTGATTTCTTAGGACTCGGCGCATCCTGTCCATCGCTCGAAGCCGACGACGGCGCAAGCTTCCCGGCTCGTTCATCGAGCTTCTTGAAATACTCGCTGATCACATCCCGATACTTGCGAGGGACGCGCCGATCGCTGACCTCCTCGCGAGCCTTCTTCGACGCATCGCGGAACCGCTGCGCGGTATCGCTCTTGCCTGTCGCTGATCGCGCGCCGTCTTGATCGGGGTTGTACCATCGACCGAGCGGAGTTGAGTCCTCATCCGCACTCGAGTTCTCGTCCGCGGCTTGGACCGGGACATACTCCGATTGATCTTCCCCTACTTCCGGATTCATCTCGCGCGGATCATCTTGTCCTGCAGTGGATCCACTGTTCGCTCGTTCAGCAGGATCACCTTGTGATCCGGACTGGGGATTCTCCTGAGCCTCGCTCTCTTGCGAGCCTTGGGATCCCTGCGATTGCTCGGAGTTGTTGTTTTGATCCTGAGGTTGATCCCGCTGCGCTCCATCCTCACGATCCGCGGCTTCCTCAATCTGCTCACGCAATCGCTCCGACATCTCACGATCACGCTGCGCCCCCTCGCTGCGACGCTGTGCTTGACGGAGCATTTCTTTGAGATCTGTCTCTTTGCCTGGAGCATCTTGTGCTGATTCCTGATCCGATGCTCGATCAGTAGCTCGATCAGATGCTTTATCCGAGGTTTGTTCCGAGTCTTGTTCCGCTGCTTGATCTCCTGATTGATCTTGTCCCTGCTCTGAGCCTTGTTCTTGCCCTTGCTCGCCCTGCTCTTGAGCGGACTCACCCGGCTCTTGTCCGGACTCTTCACCGGACTGCTGCTCGGATTCCTGCTCTGTTTCCTGCTCCGCTTCCTGCTCAGACTGCTTCTCTGTTTGCTCCTTAGATCGCTCTCCTGATTCGTCACCAGTGCGTTCCTCGGATTCAGCCCCTTGCTGTTCTTGCGGACTCTTCTGTTCTCCCTGCTCATTGCCTTGCTGCTGGTCTGATTGTTGATTTTCTTGACCTTGCTGCTTCGATTCTTGTTCGGATGATGAGTCTTGCGTATCGGATGGTTCTTGACCCGACTCATCCTGCTTGCTGGGATCAGTCCGTTGCTTGGAGCCTTCCTGCCCCTGCTGCGATTCGCCCTGCTCTGACTCACTTTGCTCAGATTCGCTCTGCTCCGGTTCACTTTGATTTGTTTCGGAAGCTTGGTTCTCTGTTTGCTCTGATTCCTCTTCGGCACTCTCGTTCTGAGACTTTTGTGATTGCTCGGATGCTGGATCCGAGTTCTGCTCAGGTTCATTCTCTTGAGCTTGCTCAGCTTCTTCTGTGTCCGCTGGAGCCTGCTCATCATTCGATGGTTCACGCTCAGACGCCGACTCCCGGAGCTTCTCCGCTTCCTCCCGCATCGACTCAGATAACTCCTTCGCAGGATCGGATTCAGACCCCTCACCTCTATTTGACTCACCCTCACCCGGCTCACCTTCACTTGGACTGATAGGAGAATCATCCTCGATCGCATTGGCAAGCGATTCAAGGTCCCGAGCCGCTTGCTCGCGTTGCTCTGGAGTCATCGAATCCATCGACTCATTGAGTGCTTCGAGTTCTTCGATCGCGTCCTCGTATTGTCCCTCAGCGAGCTGTTCACGGAACCGCTCAAGATCCGAGCTGTCCGAAAGCGACTCATTCCGCAGCTTATCGAGCTTCTCGCGTAGTGCTTGTTCTTCTTGCTCTTGTTGTTCCGAGCGTTGCTCGAGTTCATCAGCAAGACGCTGGATCCGCGAATCCGCGAGCGCCGTCGCGGAGTCAGGCTCCGAAGAATTGCTCGAAACCAGTTCCTGCTCGATCTCAGAAAGATCTTCGAGCGCCTGCTGCACAAGCTCATCATCCTCCGAAGCGAGATCCGCGGCCTCCAACAGCTGCTCTTGCTTCGCTTGGACATGCTCCTGCGCCTCATCGATTGTCTGAACCGATCGCGTCAGCTGAGTCGGTTCAGGTGAGGAACGCTGAGGCATCCAGATCCCCGCGACTAGCGTCAAGACCATCAGCACCGATGCTGCTAAGAACGCGGGACGCTCATGCCATGCAACTCCATTACCCTGATTCGGAATCGACTTGATCGCGCCGCGTGCATCGCGTTCCGCGGCGTCAACAGCGATATCCGCAAACACAGTATCCACGCATGGAGCCGCCGCGAGTTCGAGAGCGGAGCGGAATCGGCTCTGCGTATGCGCAGACTCATCGAACCATCCAGCCGCAGAGGTTCGGGTGGGTCGCGTGCTCCACGCTCGAACGAATCCGAGTCCCACAGCGACAAGCACAGCAGTGATCGGGAATCCAAACCAGAATCCATCAATCCGCGAATCACCCATCAACCATCGAACAACAAGCACGCAGATCAGCCCCACACCAATCGACCAAGGCAGGACTCCCAACGACTCACGGATCCAAGACCGCACCAACAGCACGCGTGCGACACGATCCGAGAGAGCCGTGGTCTGCATGACCCGCTTAGAGATCGAGGGATTGGAATCGGAGACCGTCCTTGTCATACCCCATTCTACAAACAACCAAGCCTCAAGGTTCGACCTATCGTGGTCTATGGACCACTTTCAACGCGCCCTGAACCAACTCGTCGCTCAGAACCCTCTGGATCAAGATCTCAGTTACAAGGTCTTTACCGAAATTCTCGAAGGGAAGCTCGATGCATCCCAGATCGGCGCGATCCTCGCGCTCCTCGCGACCCACCACTCGACGAGCGAAGAGCTGACCGGCGCCGCACGCGCGATGCGTGACCAGGTCACGCGTGTCGATTCCGCTTCAAACGATGGCTCAATCCTCCTCGATACATGCGGCACAGGCGGCGCTCCCAAAACCTTCAATGTCTCGACGGCAGCCGCGATTATCCTTGCGGCTGTGGAGTGCCCAGCAGATTCAGGGGTTTCACGCATCCGGGTCGCTAAGCACGGCAACCGCTCACGCACAGGACGAGGATCCGCAGAAGTCCTCATGGCGCTGGGAGTCAATGTGGACGCATCCGTCGAACAGCAATCCAAGTGTCTTGACGAAGCGGGGGTGTGCTTCTGCTTTGCCGTCAATCACCATCCTGCGATCAAGCACGCGATGCCGACGCGACGCGCACTCCCGATCCCGACAATTTTCAACGCGATCGGTCCTCTGACGAACCCTGCAGGCGCCGACCATCAGCTCATCGGAGTCTACAAGAACGAGCTGGTCGAGCCGATGGCGCAGACACTCCTGAATCTCGGCGTCAAACGAGCGATGGTCGTCCACTCCACCGATGGTCTCGACGAACTCTCAACCACCGCGCCGACCAGAATTATGCACGCACGCAACGGATCGCTCGACGAAGAACTCATCGACGCGACGGATCTTGGATTGCATCGTGCTTCTGTCGAAGATGTCCGCGCACGCGACGAGCACCACAGCGCCGAAATCATCCGCTCGATCGTCAACAACGAGCCGTCCACGTTTACGGATATGGCGTTGCTGACCGTTGCAGGAGGATTGGTCGTTGCGGGAGTCAGCGAAGACTTTGCAAGCGGACTTGAGCTTGGAAAAAGAGCCCTCTCCAGCGGAGGGGCTCAGGAAACGCTCGAAGCGTTGATCTCGTTGTCGAATCAATAAACGAATCGGTTGGATTAATCCGGGACCGCCGCGAAACCATTCTCGGCCATCAGTGTGAGCAGGTCACCAACCGTGTCCTCTGTCAGCACTTGACGCGTCGAGAAGAGATCCGCGACGAGGATCACTTGATACTCATCAAGCTCCGGATCCATCGTGAGCATCATCACTGCGTCCACATGCTCGTGTTCATTGACCCAGTTGCGTGTGCGAACGATGAGATCTTCCGAATCACTCGGGACTGTCCCGATCGTGTTTTTGTACTCCGCGAGATGGATGATGTCCGCATCGTTCGCGTGCTCGCTCATATCACCAAAGGTGTGCATCCCTTTGTTGTTGAGGACCGCGAGTCCAGCGCTGACCAACGCCTGCATCTCTTTGTCCATCGAGCTGACGAACCCTGAAACAAACAGCACATCCGCGTTGACTCGTGGGAGATCATCCAAGGAATGCGCCATCACCATCTCCTCGATCGAAGGAGGCATCGGCGCATCAGGAGCAGCAACATGATGATGCGATGTCTCGCCGAAGATCAATGCGCCGACGACCGTGACACCTGCAAGGAGTACAGCGAGCCCGAGCAGACCTGCAAAGACTACGCCTGCACCGGGAGTGTTCTTGTAGCTGTCCTTTCGGTTTTTGCGAGCCTTGCGCACACTTTCCATCCGAGTCATCGCACGACCCCGACGCGCCTCAGCACGCTGACGAGCATGACGGATCTGATCCTGAGCCGAGGCGCGTTGCTCAGCAGGGAGCAAGCGACGAGCCGCCGCAGCTGCTGCAGGAGCAGGTGATCCAGCAGCATCCACCATATTCGCGGCTTCGACCTCTTTGGTCACTGCATACTTCCCTGACCACCATCCCACGATGTTGACCTTCGGACGACCGACACGCTCACCAACCTGGACAGGTTCCGGAGCTGCAGGAGGGACAGGAGATGCGGCGCGTGCTTCATGCGCCACGCCGTATGCAGGCATCGGTTCTGGGATCGGAGTCGGTTCGACCTTGTCCCCAAGCTTCACACTCGGAAGATCCGCAGGCTTGACCTTAAACGGATCATCCGCGAGCATGACAACACGCAGATCCGCGAGCATCGCTGCCGAGCTTGGGTAGCGACGATCGTACTCAGCCATCGCGCGGCGCACGATCCAGCGGAGCGCGTCGGGACAGCGCTTGCTGATCTGCGAGAGTCCGGAGTGAGCCGGGAACGAGTTCTCGATCATCGAGTAGAGCACGGCACCAGCTGCATACACATCAAACTTCGACCCATCAATCTGATGGACCTTGACCCCACGCAGTGCTTGGCGCACAAGCTCCGGATCGCGGAAGTATTCCGTTCCATGAGTCGTCAGTGTCATCGCTGAGCGGAGCGGAGTCACAAGACCGAAGTCCACGAGGTGCGCCTTCGCCATCCCGTGCTTCCCGTCAATGATGATATTGTCCGGCTTGACATCCTTGTGCCAAAGACCGGAACGGTGGTAAGTGTCCAAGATCGTGAGCAGATCATCCGCATACCCGATCGTGTGCTTGAGCTGCTCGTCGTCGAGCCCCTCGCGTGGAGAGAGCGAGTGCATGCGCTTGGTGACCGCTGTCAACGATTCACCTGGGACATACTGCATGACATAGAAGAACCGATCCGCGGTCAGCTCGTGCTCAAGAACCAATCCCAGCTTGCGAGCCGCATCGAGCGCACGCGACTCACGCACGATCTGAGGCATCGACGATCCATCATGCAACGAGAACACCTTGATCACCACCTGACCAACATCGATCCCACGCTTGGTGAATCCCGCTTGCTTGATCTCGTTGGGTTCCGCGATGTAGAGCTTTCCACCCGAACCACCGCTCTTGAGTGATCCGATGATCTCGTATCCGTCGAAAGTACCGGTGCGTTTCTTGTTGGGTTTATCACTCGTCGGAGCCGCGGCCATTGCTTCTGGGACACGCTTCTCAACGCCTTCAAGCGCACTGGAGAGTCCCAGCAATCGAGCGGGGTTCCCGATGAAGATCCGGTACAAACTCCGGAATCCAGCATGGCATTCCATCGAGAACGCATTGGCAAGATGCTTGGCGCGAGACCAGCGACCGATCACGATCGCGAGAACTGTGAGCGGCGCGAAGAGCGCCGCCGCGAAAACCGCTCCGACTAAGCGGAGTATGTCGGAGATCGTTGATCCGATGAAGGTGAAGATATTGGTGACGACCATCCCGATGAAGGTGAAGATGCCTTTGAGTGCTTTGAAGGTCAGCCCGAAGATGGTGCTGAACAGGAACACCACCGCCGCGAGGACAAACGCCGACGCGAGGATGATGAGGATGACTCCAACAATTGATGCGATAGATCCCATGAATCTGCCCCGTTCTTTCAGACGCTAGAGCAGGTTCTGCTCGTCGATCGCCCGAAGCTCCATCTGCCGGTGGTAGATGTCCCCGATCGCTTCATCAAACGCAACATCGGTAGACTTGTCGGCGGGTCCGGCGTCCCCGCTGGGAACACTATTAGGATTCAGGGCGAGCCCATTTCGCGAAGCCTCGTCGAGTTCTTCATTCGTGAACGAATACACCGAAATCACTTCACGTAGTCGGCTGCGCAACATATCGCGGACCTTGCTCAAACGACGCGAAACCGTAGGCTCAGACACCCCCACCGCTTCAGCGACCTCTTTCCCGCTCTGACCATCAAGCACACGCATTCGATAGATCGAGAAGTCCATAAAATCACATTCCGATTCCACCTTCCGGATCGCGGCTTCAACCTTTGCTCGAAAGACAGACGCTTCGTATTCTTCATCGACTCCCATCGACGCATCCGCGACCATCCAGCGTTCATCAAACTCGGCATTGGACTTGCCTCCGCCTCGTTTGAGCGCCATGCGCCGATCGATCTCGTCGCCGAGCACATGCTTTGCGATCGCGAGCAACCAGGTCGAGAAGCGAGCTCCGCGAGCTGGGTCGTATCGTTCGATGGATTTGGAGAGTGCCGCGAGCGTTTCTTGGGAGAGATCGCGAGCGGTCTCGACCCCGATGCGTCCTTTACCCCAGCGTGTGAGCTGGATGCGGATGACTGGGCCGAAGGTTTCCCAGAGTTCAAACCACGCCGTCTCGTCGTTATCACGGAGTCGAGCGATGAAACTTGTTGTCATATTCGTAAGCATGAGACCCTTTCCTGCTGGGAATCCCTTGTTGGGGGTACGCGATCTGGGGTTTCACCCTCAATTGGTCCTGATAAGCATACCCGGATGCATGCACTGAGCGTTGCAGACACGCTCGAGAACACTTGATTTCGAGCAAAGAACGCCAATTTTGATTTTTTTGACTCGACGATGAAATTCCAGAAGTGTGAATCCCAGTTAGTTCGTGTCGGGACAGTTCACCGGCAACCAAGCAAACACCGGCTCGACGATGAGCCGATCAACAACACCCGCCGGAATAGTCCGGCATTAGAGTATTTAGGAGACTGCCATGGGATGCTGCTTTGGAAAGACAATCGTGCGAGGCGTCGTGATCACCGCCCTAGCCGGCGGCGTACTGGTCGCGGTCGCAGGACCACAACGCGTTGGATACATGATCCACCAAACCCAAGCCAATGTCATCGGAGTCATCGATGACAACATCGAAGACCCAATCATGCTGCGTGCACAGATCAAGAATCTCGAAGCGCAGTACCCTCAGAAGATCGCGGAAGTCCGCTCAGATCTGACCGAGGTCCAAACTCAGATCACCCAGCTCGATCGTGAGCTGCAGGTCGCGACCAAGGTTGTCGCACTCGCATCATCTGATCTGGAAACTGTTTCTGGACAGCTGACCCAAGCTCGTTACACACAGGAATCCAATCCTGGAGCAATCGTCCGCGTTTCGCTCAACAACCGTGCCGTCGATCTTGACGATGCGTATGCCAAGCGGAATCAGATCCAGAACACCCGCGACATGTACGCCGCTCGTGCGACGGATTTGAAGACCGATCTCGGATACCTCCAAGACCAAGAAGAACAGCTCGCAGGACTTCTTGAGCGTCTGGAATCCGAACGCTCCGAGTTCCAAGCGAAGCTCTTCCAGCTCGACGCACAGATCGACACGATCGCACGCAACGAGCGTCTCATCGACATGATGGAAGACCGTCAGGAAACCATCGACGCGCACTCGAGCTTCCAAGCGAACTCGCTTGACCAGCTCAACGGGCGTCTCTCATCGATCCGCACAGAACAGCGTGCACGCCTCGAGTCGATCGCAAACCGCGACAGCGACAAGAACTACATCGATGAAGCGGAGTTCCTCGTCGATCAGGAAGGACTCGTGACCGAGTTCCAGAATGATCACTCGCTCAATGCTCCTGCAAATGTCAAGGGATTCACGATCGATCCACAGATCATCGAGATCACTCCTGAGACCAAGCAGTCAAGCGGACCGGTCGCGAGCAACTAATCCAAAGACAACTTCTCATCGAACGGATGAGTAACTGATCCACACCATGCATACCGCCCTTCGGAATCCGGTCCGGAGGGCGGCGTGCGTTTTAGATGCTTACGATCCCCCTCTCTCGTCGCAGATCCGGAGATCACCCAGCAATGGCCTACAACAAACGCTCACGCAAGAAGCGACGCCCAAAAAACAAACGACCTAGAAACAAACCACCCAGAAACAAAGGGCTACTCCGCGTCGGCGTTTCGCTTATGGCCAAGGGGATCTCCAAGTGCTTCCCCAAACCCAACCGTTCAGGACGAAAGCCCACCAAAGCACAGACCTCGACCCGCAGACGATCACGCAGAGCAATCGCCAAAAGCCAACAAGCACTCGTCGAACTCGCAAACGCACAACAAAGCGGTCAAATGGTCCTCTTCGACGCACGAGTCATCAAAACCCTCCCAGACGACAACCACGGCGATCGACACCAACGCTTCATCATCGAGATCGACTACCTCCCGTCATCCATCGCAACCGTCCTGATCGCACACAACATCGACCTCGCACCCAGAGTCCCAGTCGAGCGTGGATCAATCGTCCGCTTCTTCGGCCAATACGAATGGAACGAAAAAGGCGGACTCCTCCACTGGACCCACCACGACCCCTCCAACTGGCGCGAAGGCGGATGGATCGAACTCCACGGCAAACGCTACGATTAACTCAACCACTTCGATTGCATAGAAAAAGTGCGTAGCCGGAAGAAGGAATCCGACTACGCACCCGTTTGAGCCGCTCTCCAAAGCTCAAGGCTCATTCATCGAGTCGCTCACGCCCTGCGACGACGCGATGCGAACAGACCCGCGCCAGCGATGCATGCCAATGCGCCTGGAGCAGGCACAAGTACGATCTGACCAATGGTTTCTGATCCAGTCAGACTCGGATCAGATGAGTTCACGATCCCCTGAAGAAAAGTACTTCCTGAGGTATCCAAGATTCCAGACAGCGCGATGGTGTACGCAAAGTTCGAGCTGCCGTTGACGATCCAGTCGTTGACCAGTGCCGTGATGTCCCATTCGTAGACGCCGCTGCCTGCAACAGAGGTGGTCGCGACAACGGAGCTTGAGGTGATCTCGCTGTTGACGAAGCTCTGGTAGTAGCTTGGTCCTGAATGCGCTAGATGATCGATCGTCGTCCAGGGATCATTCTGGAGCGAGTGGAGCGAGACCGCGAACGGGTTTTCTTCGCTTGAGTCAGCGCCGAATCCGCCTGAGACCATCTCGACTTGGAAGATCGCGGAATCGACCGGCCCATCAAACGATGACCAATCCGTATCGTTGAACTCCAAATAGGTGTTCTCGTTGAAGACCCCAAACGGATTGATGGACGACACGCGATTGACCCCTCGGCCGTCGTTATCGCCGCGAACCTGCGGATCCGCTGAGAAGAACCCAGAGGTCATGTAATCGCGATCAGTCACAATCGTCGTGTCTGCGACGGATGCTGTGACGATCGTTGCGAGCATCGCTGTAGCGATGAGTGTTGATGAGAATTGCATTCTGCTCTCCATTTCCTGTGTGCCGACGAACGCCGACGAGTGAAGTGATGGCCCAAACACATGGGACCATGAAACACTCTAATTGCGAATGAGTCTCAATTTCAACAATTCAAACAAAGATTTTTCACAAAGGGTGAAAACCACCGATGAGTATCATTGCTGAATTTGCGCATGAAGCGTGATGAAATTTGCGGCCCAAACCCCGCATATCACTCAGCAACACGATTTCGTGTATTCTGACTCGCTAGAATAAGGTACTGTGCCGTCGGCATAGGGGATATCGAACAGATGGAGAACAGACCCGCGTGTGGTATGAACGATTTTTAGGGCCGCTCGGCGTTGATATGGGGATCGACCTGGGGACATGCAACACACTCGTTGCCGTCCGCGGGCAGGGAATCGTTCTCAATGAACCATCCGTGGTTGCAGTCAAAAAAGGGACCAATCAGGTCCTCAAGAACGGCCAAGCCGTCGGTTGGGTCGCGAAAGAAATGCTCGGCAAAACCCCCGGCTCCATCACTGCTGTCCGTCCGCTCAAGGACGGCGTGATCTCCGACTTTGAGATCACCGAAGCGATGCTCAACTACTTCATTACCAAAGTCACCGGACGCGTCCGGATGCTTGGTCCACGCGTCGTCATCTCGATCCCATCGGGAATCACGGCTGTCGAAAAACGAGCCGTGTTCGATTCTGCAGAACACGCCGGCGCTCGCAAGACCTACTTGCTCGAAGAACCGATCGCCGCAGCGATTGGTGCAGGTCTCCCGTTCGCTGAAGCGACCGCATCAATGATCGTTGACATCGGAGGCGGCACAACCGAAGTCGCGATCATGGCGCTCGCGGATATCGCGAACTGCGAATCCGTCCGCGTCGCAGGCGACGACATGGACGAAGCGATCATCGCGCACATGAAACGCAACTACTCCCTGATGATCGGTGAACAAACCGCTGAACGCGTCAAGATCCAGATCGGATCCGCGGCTCCAGTCGGAGAAGAATCCGAAATGGAAGTCCGAGGACGCGACATGGTCTCCGGACTCCCTCGGAAAACCACCATCACTTCGCAAGAAGTCCGCGAAGCGCTCTCAGAGCCGATCACCAACATCATCGAAGCGATCACGCGCACACTCGAAAGAACCGAGCCCGAACTCGCAGCGGACCTCGTCGAAAACGGGATCACCCTCGCTGGAGGCGGTGCACTCCTCGCAGGTCTCCCTGTCCAGATCACCAAAGCGACCGGTCTTGAAGTCACGCTTGCCGAAGACCCGCTGACCTGCGTCGCTCGTGGGACCGCGATCTATCTTGAGAACATCGATGTCTGGAAAGACACACTCGAGAACAACTCGGACATCTAAACCAAGTATCAACGAACGCCACACACGCAGAACCCGATCTGGTATGCTGTCAGGTGTGATCGGTTCTCGGATCACTGATTGACGAACTGTTGCGTATGACCGGAGCCCACCTATGAACCATCAACCCGCGTTTGTTCGTTGGTCGATGCCGATCTGTGTAGGCTCAATGATCATCCTCTGCATGCTCCCATCGAGCTGGCTCGAATGGACCGGATGGTTCCGCGCCCAAGCAAGAGTCGTCGTCTACCCCATCGCCCATCCAATGACGCTCGCAAAGAATGTCGTCATCCCCCAATCTGTTGGGAATCCCAACGCGACCGCTCGCGAGAACACGCTCAAAGCGGAGCTTGATCGATATCGCGCGCTCCTCTACCGCGAGCAGCAGCAGAATGCACAACTCTCCGCGCTCGTCGACCAGCTTTCTTCAGGCGCCGCTGTGACACCGGATGTCGCTGTGACTCAGATCCCGAGACCAGTCGCAGGACTCTCGCGTGAGTACCTCCTCGTCCGCTCGGGTGGTCACGAGCGCATCGCTCGTTCCACTGTCGCAGTCGTCAACGCCGTCCAGCTCTGCGGCCGAGTCGTCGAAGCCAACGACCGTACCGCCCTTGTCCTCCCGATCACCGCAAAGGACGCGCCCCCACTGCTCGGGAATGTGATGCTCGACGACACAGGACTCAATACCGCTCGCTGCATGCTCTCCCCGATCGGGAATGGATTGCTCGAGGGTGATGTCACCAAGCCCGTCGCTGACGAGACCGGAATCCCAGCCGCGATGATTCAGATCGGGATGGAGGTTCGCCTCCTGGATGATCAATGGCCTCGTCACGCACAGATGCTCCTGATCGGGACCATCGAGAGTGTCGCACCGTCCCCAGATCAACCTCTGCGTCAGAAGATCACCGTCCGTCCCAGTGTGGATCTGCGGAGTATCCCAGAGGTCTTCTTCCGAGTCCCGGATCTGGAAGGAGCGACGCCGTGAACTGGTTTGTGCTCCTCTTTGTCGCATGGATCGGATTCGGTCTTGAGACCGCACTCCTACCGGTCTTCGACGCCGGCGCCAGCGGCGTACATCCATCGGTCGTCCTCCCACTGCTGGTCTTCGTCGCGTTGTACGCGCCACGCAAACACGCACTCTGGTGCGCTGTCGTGCTGGGGATCTCGATGGATCTGCTCACCCCGATCACACACAACAACGGTGGTCCAGTGACACTCATCGGCCCATATGTCCTCGGCAATCTTCTCGCGGCGCAGTTCATCTTCTCCGTCCGAGGCATGGTCATCCGGCGCAACCCGCTCACAATCGCGGTCCTCTCCCTCCTCGCTTCACTGATTGCGGAAATCTTGGTCGTCGCGATCATCACACTGAGAGCACTCGCAGGAGACAAAATCGCGTGGGATGCCGGGGACGCACTCATGGACCACTCGCTTTCATCGCTCTATACAAGCGTCGGAGCGTTGTTCCTCTCGTTCATCTTCTTCGCATTGACCCCTGCTTTCGGATTCCACACCACGGTCCCAACCCGCTACGCTCGGCACATCAAATAGCAACCATGCCCCAAGATTGCCTACGATCTTCGCTATGAGCAACGCACGAAAGTCCATCCTATTCAACGACGCCAAAGGCACCCTCTCACCCCTCAACGATCTCCGTCCAGCGCACGCGATCCGCACAGGCGCGATGACCACCGCCGAGCGTCTGACGCGAGCGTTTGACCTCGAACCGATCGGGATTGTTGTCCCCAACGACCTCAAGGAACTGACCGAAGAACAGTCGGGGGTTCCGGTCAATGAGCCGCCTAAAGACAACGACGACGAGATCCTGCTCATCAACGGCCGATGCCCCCTCCCGATCGACGCGATCCGCAATCTCAAGGTCGGAGAAGTCGCGATCGAGAAAGAGACCGCCGACATGGTCGCTGTGTGTCTCAAGAGCTCCGATGTCCGCTCCCTGCTCAGCGGCGGGAATCCAGAGATGAAAACCATCGAGATCGACGACACCGTCCTCATGCGCTCGCCTTGGGATTGGAAGAAGTTCCGCGACCGCTGCCTTGCTGTCGATCTTGACCTGCTCATCAAGGACATGCCTAAGGTCGATCAAGCCCCTCCCGGCGTGATCATCCTGGGAGAGCAAGGTGTTGCGATCCATCCCGACGCCGTGGTTATGCCGGGAGTGATCCTCAACTCCGAGCTCGGACCGGTCGTCATCGAAGAGAACGCGACCATCCGTCCCGGATCAATCATCACAGGACCTGCGTACATCGGACCAGGATCGACCGTCCTCGAACAATCGAACATCAAACCCAACACCGCGATCGGTCCCGTCTGCAAAGTCGCCGGCGAAATCGGAGGCACAATCTTCCAAGGCTACGCGAACAAAGCACACGCCGGTCACTTGGGAGACAGCTGGATCGGAGAATGGTCCAACCTCGGCGCCGACACGACCAACTCCAACCTGCTCAACACCTACGCAGAGGTCAACGCACGCGCTCACAAAGACTCCAAGATGGAAAAAACCGGCGAAACCTTCCTCGGTGTCACGATGGGAGACCACACCAAAACCGCGATCGGCACACGCATCATGACCGGCGCGATCGTCGGGACCGGAGTGATGTACGCCGCCGCTCAAGCAATGACCGGCACCATCACCGCGTTCGCATGGATCACTGACGGCGGAGAAAAATCCTTCCGCCTCGGAAAGTTTGTCGACATCTCCCTGACCGTCATGGGACGACGCGGGATCAAACAATCCCAAGCCTACTCCCGAAGACTCACTATCCTCCACGAACAAGCGACCGGCGTGAACTCAGGAATGAACTGGCCGGGGAAACCGATGGAGCATCTGGTAAATCAGGATTCCTGATCACGCAACCACACCGCTTCTCTCCACGCTTGCTCTTCACGCTCCTTAAACTCTTCCTTGCTCGGCTTGAAACCTCGATACGCGTTCATGTACAGAAGCTCGCAGTTCAATCGCCGAAACCCTGATCCACAACCGGGACACTGACCAGAGTCTCCGAGATGACTCAATCCATGTCGACACCAAGGACACAAGATGTATTCATGCTTGCGTGTCTTTGCGTGTGTTCGTTTGCGGATCCCGATCGGGATCAACCAGCAAATCATGAACCCCACAAAGAACAGGACATAGACCAGCATCCACTTGAATGCATCTGCGCCCAATGAACGCGATGCCGGGATGATGCCATAGGTCACTATGACGAACATCGAGATCGCCAGAACAAGACACAAATACTTCGTCATGCCAAGAACTGGCCCGACACCTTTACGCGGATCAATCCTCCTGAGAACAAGCCGATTGACTTCCTGAATCTGCTCATCACTCAAGGAGATCTCTGATTCGATCCGATCCTCAACCCGCTCGACCACCGGCGGCGGGCTCGGTTCAATCAGTTCAGGATTATCTCTGTACTGAATCGCTTCTCGCCAAGCAAGGCTCTCACGCTTCCCAAACTCCTGAGGACTCGGCGTGTACTTCCGATACGCCTGCCCATACAGACGCTGACACAGTTCCTTCGTAAACCCCGATCCGCACTCAGGACAGTGTCCCTGATCACCCAAGCCAGTGAACGGATAGTTGCACCAGACACACAGAAACCCATCATGCTTCTGAACCCGACGCTGAATCTTGACACGGCTGACCCCCCGTGTAAAGAACCAACTCATCATGAGTGACACAAGTGACACCCCAAAGAAACCCCACACAAGAGCATGTGCCCACATCGGCATCATGCCAATCGGACAGCATCCCACAAACAATGCTGATGTAAGAGTAATCCCAAGAAACCATTCAACTACACCCTGATGCTTCCCCATCCCCACCCGAGGATCCCACCTGCGTTTGATCAGTAGTTCGAGATCCTTCTGCGAGCGTTCCTCCATACCAGAATCATAGCAGATCCCCCCCTATCCTCCGCTGTGAAAACACTCTACCTCATCGACGGCTTCGCTCAGTTCTTCCGCGCTTACCACGCGATCAGGACTCCCATGTCCTCGCCCGTCACCGGTGAACCCACCAACATGACCTACGGCTTCGTCGGGATGCTCCTCAAACTCATCCGCAACGACGGCAAACACCTCGAAGGCGACGGAGCCGCGAGCTTCATCGCCGTCGCGCTCGATGTGGGTGGAGATAAGGGAACCTTCCGGAGCGAGTTGTACCCAGACTACAAAGCCAACCGCGACGCACCACCGGAAGACCTGCGACCACAAGTCGATCGTGCATTAGCACTCCTCGAAGAGATCGGCGTCCCGGTCATCGGATGCGCCGGATACGAAGCGGACGACATCCTCGCAACCATCGCGACCGATTTCTCAAGCAAGCATCCCGACATCCGCGTCCGCATCATCTCGAAAGACAAAGACCTCAAACAACTCCTCGGCGAGGGCGCTCCCCCCACCGAAATGTACGACCTCCACAAGGACGAACTCATCACCGAAGCCGACCTCATGGAAGAGCTCGGACTCCGTCCCGATCAAGTCATCGACCTGCTCACGCTGATGGGAGACACCGCCGACAACATCCCAGGCGTGCCGGGGATCGGGATCAAGACCGCCGCCAAACTTCTTGTCGAGCATGGAAGTCTCGAAGCGGTCCTCAAAGCCGCAGACGAAGGCACCATCAAAGGCAAACGCCGCGAGAATCTCATCGCGAGCAAAGAGCATCTGCCGCTCAGTAAAGACCTTGTCACGCTGCGCCACGATGTCCCAATCGTGCTGGATCTCGATGATGCTTCAACCGAGTCCATCGCACTCGACAAGCTCATCCCGATCTGCAAGGAACTCGGATTCAACCGCTACCAAGATGATCTCAAGAAGATGATCGGGATTGAGCCAACTCCTGAAACTCCAAAGAAGGAAGCCGCGCCGGGATTCGGTTCGCTCTTCGACCAACCATCATCAGAATCCACTCAAGCCGACGGCAACTACATCACCGTCCACACCAAATCCGACCTCGACGCGATGCTCAAAGCGATCAAGGGATCGAAGCTGCTCGCCGTGGATACCGAGACGACGCACATCCGACCGATGCAAGCGAAGCTCGCCGGGATTTCGCTGACGCATGAATCGGGGACCGGTTACTACATCCCGTGCCTCGCGCCAGAAGACGACGAGCACCTCGAAACCAAAGCCGTCGTCGATGCACTCAAACCGATCCTCGAAGACGAGTCGATCGCGAAGGTCGGTCATAACCTCAAGTACGACCTGACTGTTTTCCGCAACGCCGGGATCAATCTGCGTGGACACCTCCCGACCAAGAAGTATCCCAAAGCGGGAGATTCGATGATCGCGAGCTTCATCGTCGATGCATCGCGTTCGAGCCACTCGATGGACAACCTCGCGCTCGCATTGCTCGAACGCACGAACATCTCCATCAAAGATCTTATCGGGACCGGAAAGAACCAACGCACCTTTGACCAGGTCCCGCTTGCACAAGCCGGTCCGTACGCCGCCGAGGACGCGGATGTCACACTCCAGCTCAATGAGGTGCTCTCGAAAGAACTCGCGTCCGAGCCTTCGCTCGTCAAGCTCTACCAAGAACTCGAAATGCCGCTCGTCGATGTCCTCGCAACGCTTGAACAAAACGGCGTCATCGTCGATCGCGATGAACTCGGAAAGCAAGAAAAACGACTCCAATCTCGCATCGACGAGCTGATCGAAGAGATCAACACCGAAGCGATGGACTCCATCGGACGCACCTTCGATCTCAACAGCCCCAAGCAACTCTCCGCGGCACTCTTCAACAAACCCGACGATGAACCCGAAGGACTCGGGATCAAACCCATCAAAAAAACCAAAACCGGATACTCCACCAACGCGGAGGTCCTCGACAAACTCGTCCTCGATCCCGATATCACAACACCGATCCCCACACTCATCCTTGAGTATCGGCAGCTCACCAAACTCGTCTCGACCTACCTCAAAGCACTCGCAGACGACATTCATCCCCAGACCAACCGCATCCACGCGAGCTTCCACCAGACCGTCGCGTCCACCGGTCGGCTCAGCTCATCAGATCCAAACCTCCAAAATATCCCGATCCGCTCCGAAATCGGACGCGAGATACGCAAAGCCTTCGTCGCCCCCGACAACCACCAGCTCATCACCGCGGACTATTCTCAGATCGAGCTCCGCATCCTCGCGCATCTCTCCGAAGACCCCGCGCTCATCGCCGCGTTCGAAGCGGGAGAAGACATCCACCAAGCCGTCGCGGCGCAGATCAACGACATCCCGCTCGACGAGGTCACCAAAGACCAACGCTCCGGCGCGAAAATGGTCAACTTCGGGATTGTCTACGGCGTCACCCCGTGGGGACTCGCGCGACGACTCAATGTCTCCAATGCCGAAGCAACCACGATCATCGACGACTATAAAGCGAAGTTCGCCAACATCACCAGCTTCCTCAGCGAATGCGTCGAGTTTGCCAAAGCTCACGGCTATGTCGAAACCATGATGGGACGACGAAGACCCATCACCGAAATCGACGCACGCAACCCACAACGACGCGCCCTCGCTGAACGCGTCGCGATCAACTCCGTCGTGCAGGGATCAGCCGCGGATCTGATCAAGATCGCGATGATCGATCTCCACAAGGACATCACAACCGCTGAGAAAGGCTCCGCTCTTGATGGCACCAAGATGATCCTCCAGATCCACGACGAACTGGTCTTCGAGGTCCCCGACGCGAATACCGATGCCGTATTGCCACTCGTCACCGCTCGCATGGAAGACGCGATGGACCTCAAAGTCCCCCTGAAGGTCGACGCACAGGTCTCGAAGGACTGGTTCGGAGGCAAGTAACACACCCCCCGAACATTGAGCGTACACTACACGCGTGAGTTCCACGACCAACCAAACCTGGACGACCCGAAAGCTCCTTGGATGGATGAACGACGCGTTCGTCCAGAAAGACCTCGACTCCCCACGACGCATGGCGGAGATGCTCATGGCGCATGTGCTGGGAACCGAGCGCCTCAAGCTCTACATGGACCCCGATCGTCCTGCATCGCCGCTCGAACTTGACACACTCCGAGGACTCGTCAAACGCGCTCTAAACCACGAACCCATCCAATACCTCGTCGGCGAGGAATCCTTCTTCACCATGCGATTCAAGGTCGATCAGCGCGTCCTCATCCCGCGTCCATCCACCCAGACTATTGTCGAAGAAATCCTCCAGCACTCACGCGCGAATCTCGATGACCACACGCTCCGCGACTCAGACGCAGGACGAGGGATCATGATCGCGGACATCTGCACCGGGAGCGGATGCATCGCCGCGGCGCTCGCCAAGCACCTACCCGGATGCCGAGTGATCGCGACGGACATCTCGCAAGACGCGCTCGACTGCGCCAAAGAGAACCTCGAACTGCACGACCTCACCGAACGCGTCGAGCTCATCCAAGGCAATCTCCTCGAACCAATCCTCAAGCACCCCGTCGCGAGCAGCGTCGGATCGTTCCGCTACATCGCGAGCAATCCGCCGTATATCCCTGATGATGAGTGGGATGCGGTCGAAGCGAATGTCAAAGACCACGAACCAACCATCGCACTCCGCGCAAACGACGACGGCATGGAGTTCGTCAACCCGCTCATCGAGCACGCCCCCCCACTCCTCGCGCAAGGCGGACTCCTCCTCATCGAACTCGCTACTGCACGCACTGCTCAAGCACTCGAACGCGCGAAAGCTCATCCGATGCTCACCAAAGCACGGATCGTCAAAGACTCCGATGGAATGGATCGTGTTCTCATCGCAACACGAAACGATGCGTAGCAAATAGCAACGCTTACTCTGAAGCGGACTCAGTCAACGCTTCACGCACCTGCGTCAGCAGCAGCTCGATCTCGAACGGCTTAAACAGCACACTCTTGAGACCCTCCTGCGATGCACGCACAATCGAGTGGTGCGGATCGTACCCGAACCCTGTCATCAGGATCACCTGCGTCTCAGGATTGCACCGACGCACGGCACTGAACACCTCGTACCCGTTCCGGTCCGGCATCTGGATATCCGACACCACCAGATCAAACGGCTCGGTATTCTGCTCCTTGATCTGCTCAAGAAGCTCGATCGCACGCGCCCCGTCATTGACCACAGTCGTCTCGCATCCGCGATGGGACAGCACATCCCCGATGATCTTGCGGATCTTGGGATTGTCATCCACGACAAGCACACGCTTATCGATGAGCGCCGGATCTTTCTCGCGTTGAGTCAACGCGTCGTCAACCCCAAGCAAGTTCTGAGGCCCATCAGACACACAACGCACACGCTCCTTGATCGAGGTC
This sequence comes from Phycisphaerales bacterium, assembly GCA_051252395.1. GTDB lineage: Bacteria > Planctomycetota > Phycisphaerae > Phycisphaerales > UBA1924 > UBA1924. The sequence continues at coordinate 1,382,363 of JBPOFX010000001.1, forward strand.
ACATCGCTCAGGATCCGATCAATATGACGACTCGTCTCCGGATCAGCAGTCTTCTGATGCTCCTTGAGCCAATCAATCTCGTGCACAATGTCATCAAGCGGCTCATTAATCTCACCCTCAAACCGACCCGATACCGTCTGATTCGTCGTCGTCCGCTCAGTCACCAGCAGCTGCAGCATGTGCAGCGCCATCGCGATGTATCGTCCAAAGATCTCCGCGAACTGACGATCCTGATCATCAAACGCGCCAGGCTGCTGCGACTCGATATCCATGATCCCGATGATCTTATCCGAGACCAGCAAGGGAACTGTCAAGCTCGAACGCGCCCCAGTCAATCCAGGGAGGAACATCTCATCAGCAAGCGTGTCGTAGCACACATAGCTCTTGCCAGTACTCGCGACGCGTCCCGAAATCCCAGACCCCTCAGGTTCAAGATACAAATCCAGATCCTGGATCTCTTCAGGGAGCCCCGACTGCATCACGAGTTGGAGTTTGTTGGTCCGTTGATCCGTCAAGAAGATCGCAAAGTGATCCGAACGCAGCAGCTCGTGCGAATATTTGATGACCCGCTTCTCAAGCAGCTGCAGACGCTCAAGCGCATTCATCTCGCGGATCTGCTCGACATCAAGACGCACAAGTTCAAAGCCCGCACGATCGATCGCGTCCATCTTCTGTTTGGTCCGCTGAGCGATCGTCACATCACGCACGATCGCCGCGACGCGCCCTGTATGAACCTCGTCGCCTTCGATCCGAGCGATGCCTGTGATGTAGATGTCGTAGCTGCGAGAGCCGTCGTCCGTGTCGATCCGATGCTTGGTCACCATCGACCCACCCACCTCAGACAACAGTCCTCCCGAATCATTCATCGATCCAGGGAGCGCATCCGCGGCTTGCACACTCAACGCCGTCACCCGATTCCGGATGCAATCGTCGAGCATGTCAAAGTATTCGTTGGACCAGAGCAGTTCCCCTTCAGGACTCACGATGCTCACGCCTTCTCCGAGCGCCTTGAGCACCGCCGCGACGCTGGTCTCGTCAGGCTGGACGACAATCTCGTAACGATCGCCGAGTGTTTCTTTGAGCTGTGCGGTCTCTTCCGGAGACGCGCCAACAATGACGAGTTTTGGTTGTGTTTTCACCATCGAGAACTACATCACTTTGAGCCGATAAGGCGAGTGCCCATGTGGAATACTACCTGCTCTAAATCCAGTATTCGCACCACACTGTCCATCGGGTGCATCAACCTTCAACCTTCTTTCACAACTCTTTATCGTTTCATCCACGCTAGTATCGGCAGTCCACACGACGGAGCTACTAGAACTCTATGATTTTGGTCCGAGAAATCTCGAAATCCTTCGGCTCGCTCAAGGCCGTCACCAAGGTCTCCTTTGAGCTTGGAAACAACCAAGTGGTCGGTCTGCTCGGACCCAACGGAGCGGGAAAAAGCACGACTATCCGCATGACAACCGGGTTTCTCGCTCCAGACTCCGGATCCATCACGATCGCAGGATACGACATCGCCAAACAACCCTCCCTCGCGAAAGCACAGATCGGGTACCTCCCAGAACAAGCACCGATCTATCCCGAGATGTCCGTCAAAGGCTATCTCAAGCATCGCGCCCGGCTCTTCGGCGTCGAAACCCGCGATATCAAGCCCGCGATCGAGCGTGCGATGGATATGTGCCACATAGACAAAGTCGCGCGTCGCCGCGTCGGACACCTCTCCAAAGGCTACAAACAACGCGTCGGACTCGCTGGAGCGTTGATCCACGATCCACCCGTCCTGATCCTCGATGAGCCGACCAACGGGCTCGACCCGTCCCAAATCCGCGATTCTCGCTCGCTGATCCGCGATCTTGCAGAAAATAAAACCATGCTCATCTGCTCGCACATCCTCCCAGAAATCGAGCGGATCTGCGATCGAGTCATGATTATGAACCACGGCTCAATTCAAGCCGACGGCACACCACAAGACCTCATCAACCAAGCCCCCGGCCCGACACGCTACACCGTTGAGATCAGGACCAACCCCACCGCAGGAATTGCGCACGCATTGCGCGTCCTCGCAACAGTCCCAGGAGTCGATTCCACAATCGCTGATCCCCAACAACCCGAGGACGCGAATCGCGGATGGTCGCGGATCATCATCAACGCGATCCCAGGAGAGGGAGACCTCCGCGAGCCGATCGCTGGAGCCGCGGAAGACAAAGGTTTATTCATCCGTGAACTGACCAAACAACGCCAATCGCTTGAATCCATCTTCATGGGACTCATCGACCCCGCTCCGCTTCAGAATCCAGCAGGTCCCGCTTCGACTCCTTCGCAAGAGGTGCAGTCATGAAAGCCGTGATCATCAACACGCTCAAGCTCATCTGGACCATCGCGCTCCGCGAGCTTGTGTCGATGTTCCGAGTCCCAGCTGGATGGATCATCGTCGCGCTCTTCGCGTTCCTCTCCGCTGTCCTCTTCGTCAACCAGACGCTCGTCCCAGGACAACCCGGATCGATGCGATACTTCTTTACCGCATCCGCATGGCTGCTCATCCCGATCGCTCCAGCGATCTCCATGCGACTCATGGCCGAGGAATACCGAACCGGGAGCTTCGAGTCCCTCCGCACCACTCCAGCAGGAGACTGGGCCGTCGCGATCGGGAAGTACATCGGATCCGTCCTTTTCCTGATCGTCATGCTCGCACCGTCCCTGATCTACCCGATCGTCCTCACAATCGTCAGCAATCCCGCTCCAGATCCGGGACCGATCGTCGCTGGATACCTGATGCTCATGCTCGTCGGATCGCTCTACCTCGCGATCGGACTCCTCGCATCCTCCACCACCTCCAGCCAAACCCTCGCATTCCTCGGCACCATGATGGCGCTCGTCCTCTTCATGGTCCTGACCTCCATCCTCGCGCCGCGCGCCGGATCGAGCATCGCGTCGATCCTTAACCAGCTCTCCGTCATCGGACGAGCCGCGGAACTCGGGAAGGGAGTCATCGACTCCGCGACCATCTTCTTCTTCGTCATCGGCAGCCTCTGGATGGTTGCGCTCACTGCAGGAGTCCTCGAATCCCGACGACTCGCACGCTCGCGTTGGTCCCTCGCGATCATGGGAATCCTCTTCATCGGCGCAACCGGAACCGCGTCGATCTTCGCAGGAGTCCTCACAAGCACCCACCATGTCCGCATCGATGTCACCTCAACAAGCGCCCATAAGCTCTCCCCTCGCGCCATCAGCATGGTCAACACGCTCCCCGGCGAGACCAGCATGATCCTCGCGATCGACCTCTCCAAGAACACCGATCGACTCGCGTTTGATCTCGTCACCGATGTCCTCGAAACCTACGACCGGACCTCCGATCTTCTCTCAGCACAAATCATCGATCTCTCGACAATCGAGAGCCATGCTCAGATCGACACCCTCATCGCGAACCTCCGTGCTCGCGAATCAGGAGCGATCGCCGAGAACGCGCAGACCATCGATCAACTGCGGATAACACTCTCCTCGACTTCCAAGTCGCTCGCCGCCGCATCGCCGCAGCTGGAATCCATCGGGAATGCAATCGACGCGAGTACCCCAAGCGGCGCGACCAACCGCGCATTCTTCGAGCAACGAGCAACCCTCGTCCGTCTGGGCGCTCGCGACCTGCTCGCGATCAGCGAGCACATTGAGTCCGATCCCAACAACGACACACTCGCACTCATCAACGCTCAACTCGCGCAGCTCGAAGACCTCCGCGCCCAACTCAAACAGTTCGCAGCAGCTCAGGAGATCTCCCCCGCTGCTCGCGCATTATCCAAGACCGTGAGCTCCACACTCGACTCCATCATCGACCAGCTCGCGATCGCGTCCGATCGTCTTGGTCGTCTCCACACGATCGACGCAGACAGCGTAGAAACCGCGCTTGCGAGCGGCGAAGTCCTCCTCATCATCGGACCGCCTGAGATCGGAGTCGCCGCGATCGAGCTCGATACGCTCATCCCTCCGACCGAGCTGCTCCTCGACGCCGGGATCTCCCCTGCTGGAGTCATCGGTCCGCGTGCTCAGCAGCTCATCGCGACCGCGCTGGGACAGCTCGTCATCCAGTCGCATCCGATCGTCGTCTTCGTCCACGCCGGGAGTCCGGGAGAGCTGCTGGGACCGCAGAGCCTGCTCAGCCAAGCCGTCAACCGATTCAAAACCCAAGGCATCGACTGTGTCGAATGGGCGCCGCTCCATCAAACCGACCAACCATCGCTCGCATCGATCGATCCGCTGGGACAACGCCCGATCGTCTACATCACCCTCGCAACCGATTCCGCGACCGGAGGCGGAGACTCTGGGATCACCGGCGCTCGCCGAGCAACCTCACTCGCGCAATCCATCACCCAACTCCTCGAGAACGGCGAATCCGTCCTCGTCTCGATGAACCCATCCATCTTCGGATCGATCGGAGAAACTGACCCCCTCGTCAAAGCACTCGATCCGTTCGGGATCATCCCCGATCCGAACTTCACGCTCCTGACACTGAGGATGCAATCGTCAAAGCGCATCGCAGATCCCGCATTGCGGATCGTCCCATCGGCACCAGCGAATGCACAGTCAGAAATCCACCCGCTCGCTCAAGCCGTCAGCGGACTCAACGCCGTGTATCCCTGGGCCGTCCCGATCACGATCGATCGGCGCGTCGATGTCCAGACCTCCGAAGTCCTCACCATCCCAGGCTCACAAGACCTCTGGGCCGAGCGTAATTGGCTCGACCTCTGGTCAACCGACGCGCCATCACGACAGTACCTCCAACCCCAACCGATGTTCGATGACTCAGAGGACCTCCGTCGTGATGGTTGGTTGCTCGCGGCAGCCGCACAGAGAACGCTGGGAAGCGAACAGCAGCGTGTTCTTGCCGTGGGATCAAACTCGTGGATCTACGATGCCGTCACCTTCAGTCAGGGACAGCTCGTCGATGGACGCATCACGACACAGTTCCCAGGAAACCTCGCGCTCCTCGAAAGCTCCATCGCATGGCTCGCAGGTCTCGACGATCTCATCCAGCCCGGTATTCAGTCCAGACCGATCGCGACGATCAAGCCACTAGAACCTCAGCAACTCTCAACCTACCGATGGATCCTGCTCGCCGGCATGCCGGGACTGGTTCTGGTCATCGGCATCGGCACGCGTCTCCTCTTCGGATAACTCCGCGACCGACTTCTCCCCACCACGCTCCTTCCACCATTTCGCGACCACAGCAGTACAGACCAACCCGACCGGGACCACGATCAGTGTCTCCGCAGCACGATTAATAATGTCTCCCGCCATCGCGGTCCCCATCGCGTGACCACCCGCAGAAGCCATCAGTCCCACGGCCCATTCGCGGAACCCAACGCCCGATCCCGTCAAAGGCATCAACGACGCGAGCTGAGACACCGCGCTGATGATCGCGATGTCCCCAATATTCATCTCCAGACCAAGCACCTCAAACGCGAGCCAGTATCGTCCCAACCAAACAATCACATCAATCTGTCGATACGCGAGCGCACGCATCAACAGCGTCGTTTTGCGTGTCGGCATGAATACAGAGAGCACAAAGATCACGAAAACCGGCACCGCAAGGAGCAGGATCGACCAGCTCGCATCGATCCATGTCATGAGCATCGCAACGCCGAGCAGGATGATGTTGGAGATCCCCGCGAGGACTCCCGACCAGATCGAGGATTCGAGCGAATCGCGGATGCGGATCTTGTTGATCGACTTGTGGTACCCGATCCGTCCGAGCAATCCTGCGCGCATCGGGAGGTAGTTGAACATCCACGCGCTCCCGATCAGGATGAACATCTCAAAGATCCCGACCTTGCCGTGGCGCGACTGGAGCGCGTGCAGACACATCGAGACCGAAAGATGGTTCCCCATCGGACTGATGATGATCAGCGCGATCATCCACCACGGCGCCGAACTGATCGATTCCCAAACCCCTTCAAGACCATCAGTGGATTGATAGACAAAGTACCCCGCGCCGACCAGCAGCGTCAGACCCACGACAAACATGATCGCGGATCGGGTCTTGGATTTCTTGGGCGCACCAAGGACCTCGCCGTCCATCAAGACCTCGCTCCCAACTGGCGGGCTGGCGTCGGCTGATGGTAAAGAATCGGATCCCATAAAACTCGCTATCCCGGATCAGTCAAGGAACTGCTCCGAACCCTTCAAGATCAAAGACCCTGGTGGTATTCGATATCCGGCGTAAAGGTGCTGTACGGATTCTCCGTCCCTGTATACATCGGTTCAACATTTTTGATCCGCTCGCTGAGCATGTCCGCAATCCAGACCACACGCGCATCACGATGATCACGCGCAACATCAAACACCGGAGAACTCAGCGATTCCACTCGCGTCATCAAGACCATCGCAACAAGCGTCGGATCCAGATCCGTCTCAACCAGCGAATCCGCAGTCAGCGTCTGTTGAACCAACTCGTCGAACGCTCCCAGCGATGGGCTAGCAACCTTCGTAGGCAGTGACGCAAGCATCCACACACGCATCGTCGTCCCGGACTCAACATACCGATCTCGCAACGCGTTGACCAATCGAGCGAGATCCCCCTCACTCAAATCCGGACGACGCGATGTGTTGTACAGCACCGCCGCGGCTCCAGCGACGCTCTTCCAACACAACTCATCATCCGACGACGCGATCCCAGAGAGTAAAGTTTCGATCGAAGCCGATGCTTCTGGAAGCACCGTGCGTGCCACCAACGGCGTCTCGCTCACAAGCGCAAACGGCGAGTTCACAATCCCGCCGCTCGGCCCCGGCTTGAATCCCTGCAACGCACGCCAACGCTGTCGCAACACGGATTGAGGCTGCGTCTCAAGCAACCATCGTGTATGGATCGAATCCGGATCGATCTCAACAACCAACTCCTCACCCGGAGTCAATCTGAGCTTTCTACCAAGATCCACAACCTTCGCTCGACCAACCCCCTTGAACTCACCATCGACCTCACGGAAACCAGGCACAATCAGGAAGTTTGAATCAATCGGATTCGCTCCACCAATCGAGAGCGGGATCGTGGTCAGGTTCGAGAGTTGAATCTGCAAACCAGCAGGTTCTCCCGGAGCGAAGCTCGATTTTGTCGGCGCGATCGACAGACTCATCGTATTGCTCGGCTCACGGATCATCTTGTCCATCCAGAGCGGGACACGCGACGCGATCTCGCTCATCTCCTCGCCTTCACCGGTTCGTAGATCTGAACCGTTGGTCAGCTCTTGGAGTCTGGATCGCGCCAGCGAACCGGTTGCTTGGAGCGGATAATCCAAAGTCAGTTGTGTGTACAGCTCGATCGCTTCGTCAAGATCACCAAGTTTTTCAGTCGTGAGCGCGATGAGCAGCCCACGCGGTGCCGACCGAGCGAGCCTTGTAATCGCACTCTCTTTCGCTTGAGCATACTCCCCCGCCGCGTACTGACTGAACGGCTCGAACGGACGGAAGTGCTTCTCAAGCTCCGGCGCATTGGCGATGATGTTATCCATATCGCGCTTGAGCACTTCAGCTTCCACCCCGACGATCGCACGCATCGTCTGGAAGGTTACGACCTCTCCGAGATACATCCCAAGGAGTCTGCTCGGATTCGCGCCACGCATCTGCGCTTGCTCGCGGACTTCTTCGTAGTATTTTTCGAGTCCACGCTGAAGATCAAGCAGGACCGAATCCACGGTTTCTTGATCCTTGAGGATGTACGCCGCGAGCAATCGGATGCGATCGATCCCAGCGTCATAGCGGATATCCCTTGGGTCCTGCAAGTCGTCCCAAGGCTCATCGGCCGCGATCCGCAGGTCAATCCGCGCCTGCATGGTTTCGCGTTCATCATTGAGCGACGGATTCAGACTGTCGAGAATTGCTTGTGGACCTTCGTACTGCCAGAGCAATGAGAGCTGCTGCTCCTGGATCGCGGGAGGCGCCTTTCCTGTATCAATCTTGTAGATCGCGATCGCGTTGTTTAAAAATCTCCACGCGACATCAGACGCTCCCTCAGCAGCACACATCCGCGCGATCGCGATATGCACATTGGGATCCAGCGGATCCGCATACAGCACACGCAACTGGAGCTTCATCCGTTTGGACGCCTCCTCGATCTGAATCGAGTAATGCTGCGCCACAAGCGACTGAGCTTCCTTGTACGACGGATCCAGCTTCGCGGAGTTCCGCAGCGCCGAGAGGAACGCGGTCTCGTTCCCTCGCTCACGCTCTAGCAGCGCCAGGTCCATCGAGAGCCGAGAACGGATGGACGGATCGATCGACTCCGACCCCTCTCCGACAAATCTCTTGTACGCCTTGATCCGATCCTCGACCGTCTGATTCCGATTGATAATCGCGCTGATCAGCCGGAGCTGCGCAACCGTGTCCTTCGGATCGTTCTTGACAATCGAGCGCGTCGCTTCGATCAGAGTCTCGTGATCCGCTGACATCCACGCGGCCTGCGCCAGCGAACGCGCGAGGTCCGCGTCCTTTGGATTCAGCTCTAGCGCCATCTCAAAGAGGTACATCGCAAGTTGATAGTCCGAAGGACTCACCGGCTCATTCAGTCCCAGATCCAATCCCACAACCGTCTCGATCGCGCGAGCCGCCTGCTCAGTGCTGACTTGACCAGCCGAGTTCATGCTCAACCCGCCAATCGCCAGCACACACGCCATCGCTCGACTCAGAGACTTCATTGAACCCGCAAAGTGTCCGCGCATCATATCGAAACTCCAGTCCAGACCCGACCCAGTACAAACATCACAAAGCAGACGACCCCGATCAGCATCAACCCCCAGTGAGCCGTCGCAGTCAGTGCTTTCGGTGCGCGAACGAAAATCCGTTCAGCAACAAACATCAGGAACACCAGCTGTGCACCGCTGAGCATCCCGATCCCGACGAGCAAGCGTTCGCTGCGATCGAAGGTCCCGAGAAATCCTGGGAGTGAATGCCCGAGCATCACCCAGACGCCGATCACACCAAGACCCATTGCCCACGCCGCGGCGCCGAGCATTTTGACACCCAGACTCATCCCGACACGCAGCTTTGCGGTATCGAAAAGAGCCCCTTGCTGATGATGAATACTCGACATAAACGCGTGTTCCTACTCGGATCGGATTGGGATCAATGCCCATTACAGAGTGTACCACATCAACCCGATCGCGGTTCACCCGAAACCCAACTCTGAGAGACCTAACAGACAGATCAGCTCATCGCCATCGCCATGAGGAACTCCGCGTTGGTCTTGTGCTTCCCGAGCCGTGACTTGAGCAGTTCCATCGCCTCGACCACATTCATGTCCGCGAGGACTTTCCGGAGCCTGTACACCAGCTCGATCTCTTTGGGATCCATGAGCAGCTCTTCGCGCCGAGTTCCCGAAGCCGCGACATCGATCGCTGGATAAATCCGCTTCTCGACGAGACGACGATCCAGATGGAGCTCGCTGTTGCCAGTCCCCTTGAACTCCTCGAAGATGACCTCGTCCATCTTGGATCCGGTATCCACCAGCGCGGTCCCTATGATGGTGAGTGAACCACCACGCTCGATCGCGCGTGCTGCGCCGAAGAACTTCTTGGGACGCTGGAGCGCGTTGGAATCCAGACCACCGGTCATGATCTTCCCGGAGTGCGGGATCTCGGAGTTGTACGCACGAGCGAGTCGTGTGATCGAATCGAGGAAGATGACGACATCTTCGCCGTACTCAACCAATCGTTTCGCTTTCTCGATGACCATCTCCGCGACCGCAACATGCCGCGACGATTGCTCATCAAAGGTCGAAGCGACTACCTCAACGCGCTTGTCAACATTGCGCTTAAAGTCCGTCACTTCTTCCGGACGCTCATCAACCAGCAGCACGAAAATCTTGGTCTCAGGGAAGTTCGTCGCGATCGACTTGGTCATCTTCTGCAGCAGCACAGTCTTACCAGTCCTCGGCGGAGCAACAATCAACGCACGCTGACCCTTCCCGATCGGCGCCACCAGATCCACGATCCGTGTCTCGATCGAGTCAGGCTCCGTCTCCATCAGGAAACGCTCCTCAGGGTGCATCGGGACCATGTCCTCGAAGTTCACCAGATCATGGATCGCTCCAGGATCACGATCGTTGACCGATTCAACCTTGAGCAGCGCAAAGTACCGCTCCGATTCCTTTGGAGGACGAATCGCTCCACGAACGGTCATCCCGCGTCGCAAACCAAACCGACGGATCTGCGAAGGGGACACATAAATATCATCCGGACCAGGCAGGTACGACAGCTCAGGACTCCGCAAGAATCCGAATCCATCAGACATGATCTGCAGCGATCCCTCGCCGAACATAATCCCCTGACGAGCCGCACGGATCTTGAGGATCTTGAAGATCAGGTCCTGCTTGGGGATCTGATGAAAATCTTCGAGCCCTTCCTTCTCCGCGACCTCAAAGACCTCGTCGATCTTCATCCGCTGGAGATCATTGAGCGTGATCCCTTCATCAACCATCGTCCCATCCGAGGCCGCGATGATCCGCTCAAGCTCCTCTGCTTCGCGTTCGAGTTCTTCATCCGAAGGCAGCACACCATAGTTGAAGGTCGTACGCGACCGGTTACTCCGTTGGTTCTGCTGACCACCGTTGCCGCCGTTGTTGTTTGATCCCCCACCACTCGATCCACGACGCTTCTTGCGCTTGCGTCGATTGCGTGAGCCGCCATCACCGTTGTCGGATGATCCAGATGATCCTGAAGCCCCTGAAGACCCATTGGAGCCGTGAGATCCAGACGATCCATTTGAGCCGTTGGACCCGCTATTCGATCCACTGCTCGACGAGTTCCCGCTCGATTCGCTCTTGGAGCTGCTCTTGCTGGATCCCTCAGCAGATCCAGAAGCTGATCCCGCAGCCGAGGACTTGGTTTCTGCTTTCGCAGCACTCTTGGTCACTTTCTCTTCGCTCGCCGCAGACTTGGTCGTCTTCGCAGTCTTGCTCGGCTTGGTCGCGACGGACTCATCGCTCGCCTTTGCTTTCGACTTGGTCGTCGAAGCTTTCTTCGTCGTCTTCTTCGCAACCTTCTTGGCAGCTTTCTTCTTGGTGGACGACGCGGATGCCTTCGCACCCTTCTCAGCGACTTCAGTAGCTTTACTCATTGCGGGTAAACCCCATGCGTTCGATGACCCCATATCGCTGCACACTCAACAGAGAGCATCATCAGCTAGCGTCAGAACAAGACAAATCTAAAGGAAGGAAAACAGTTCTCAGAAACGACACCAGCGGACTCCTGTGCGATTGGTGCCGTATTCAAATATCAACAGGAAGGTACGCGAAGGACCCGCTCTACGAACCATCCGATCCCATCATCGATTCTTCAATCGCTTCAAGAGTCCGGACGACCTGGGGCATCAGCTCATCAACAGAGCCGCCATTCGCTATGATATAATCGGCCCGTTCCCGCTTCTGTTCAAGTCCAAGCTGTGCTTTTTCTCGCCGATCCAGCTCTTCCTCGTCCCATCCACGCGTCTCCTGGACCCTCTGAACGCGGATCCGCTTGGGAGTCTGGACAAAGACCACCGCGTCACATTCCCCATCAACCCCCGCTTCAAACAACAACGGAGCATCGACGATCACCGCGCGTATTTCGTCATTTGACCTGCTCTTTTCGATCAATTCGTGCCGCTCAGCGTGGATCAGCGGATGCACCAGCCCTTCGAGCCGCTTCCGCTGCTCTGGATCGCGGAACACGATCCCCGCGACCTTCTTCCGATCTACCTGACCAGAATCCCCCAAAATCTCATCTCCCCACCATCCGACCAGTTCCTTGATGATTTCCGGCCGCGTGAGCGCCTCAAGCCCCGACTTGTCCGAATCCGACACCACGCACCCAAGCTCCACAAACGACCGCGCAACCGTCGATTTCCCCGATCCGATCCCACCAACCAGTCCAATCACAGGCGTCTTCTTCATCCTCTGACCCTCTCCAGAACCCGCTCCCGGTCCTCCTCCTGAACCAGATCCCGTACCCCTTACCACGCCCTGAATCATCTCCCGGATCCGCTCTGGACGCTCCACGCCGCGCCAGACCATCTCCACGGCTCCAGTCCCTGCGCTGCTGATCCCGACCGATCCGATCCCAAAGAGTCTTTCCACAAGTGTCCGCACCACAACAAGATGCTGCACGCGATCATGCGTCATATCCGTCCGAACAGTCCTCAGAATCCCGAACTGGGTAATCACCTTCGAATCCGTCAACCGATGCACACGCACGATCCGATCAACCGCCGCGACGATCACACGGATCAGCACAATGACCAGCACCCCCCATCCCCAATACGACAATCCATACCCCGGCAGCCGACCATCGACCCAGATCATCACCCCCCACAGCAGCACCCCAAACACGATCCAGCGCCAGGTCTCTGTGACGATGTACACCGGATGTGGACGATCGTCATAGACCACCCGCTCGCTCCCTGAACTGGCACCCGATTCGGATTTGGATGAACTCTTCACCATCCCCCAATTGTACCGCATCCCAACCCCCTGCATACGCTTCCAGCATGCTCACCATCGAATACGCCAACATGCTCTCCTCACGCGTCGGTTCCCATGGTCTCGACGAAGCCCGAATCGCGCCAGGATCCGCCGCCGCTGAAGGAATCAAGTCCATCACCGCCGACCTTGCCAAAACCAACGGCACCAACTGGGAACGCTGGAGACAACTCTGGCGCGAGCCCATGCGATCAGAGCATGTCAACGCGATCAAACCACTCGCCAAAGACGCTCACAAATACGAGAACCTCGTCGTCCTCGGCATCGGAGGATCCGCACTCGGAAACATCGCGCTCCAATCCGCGCTCAACTCCGCGACCTACAACCTCCAATCACACAAAGAACGCAACGGCCCACGCGTCTTCGTCGTGGACAATGTCGATCCCGTCTACCTCGATTCCATTCTGAGCGTCTGCGATCCCAAGAAGACCCTCTTCAATGTCGTCTCCAAATCCGGAGAGACCGCCGAGACCGCTGCACAGTTCATGATCATCCGCGATCGACTCCAACAAGCCTTGGGGAAGAAATGGGCGAGCCATGTCGTCGCGATCACCGATCCCGAAAAAGGCACGATGCGGACCATCTGCGACGAAGCCGGGATCACCACCCTCCCAGTCCCAGAAGGCGTCGGAGGCCGATTCTCCTCGCTCTCCCCAGTCGGACTCTTTTCCGCTGCTGCAGCAGGGATCGACATCGACGCGATGCTCAACGGCGCCGCCGCGATGGACGACCGCTGCATGAACGAGGATCTGCACCAGAACCCCGCCGCGATGCTCGCATTGCTCTTGGTCGAGATGGGCACACGCAAGGGCAAACCCAACCATGTCATGATGCCGTACTGCAACGCGCTCTACCTCATGGCTGACTGGTACCGCCAACTCTGGGCCGAATCGCTCGGAAAGAAGTTCGACAACAACAACGAGATCGTCTTCGCAGGTTTCACCCCAATCAAAGCACTCGGCGCAACCGATCAACACTCACAAGTCCAGCTCTACCGCGAAGGACCGAACGACAAGGTCTTCATGTTCCTCGAAGTTGAAGAGTTCGACACCGACATCACCATCCCTACTGGAATGGGAGTCGATGCAATTTCCTACCTCGAAGGCCAACCCCTCTCCACGCTGTTGAGCGCCGAGAAACGCGCCACTGAATACGCACTCCTCGATTCCGTGCGCCCCAACATGACCATCAAGTTCCCGAAGGTTGATGCGCACCACATCGGAGAGTTCATCGCGCTCTGGCAAGTCGCGACCGCCTACGCCGGACGCATGCTCAACATCGATGCGTACGACCAACCCGCCGTGGAAACCGGTAAAAAAGCAACCTTCGGCCTCATGGGGCGCGAAGGTTACAGCGAATGGCTCACAAAGGTCAACGACGCCCTCGGACAATCCGAGCACACCATCTGAGCAACTTTGAATCAGCGACGACGACGCGTCGCGACAGCACCGAAGCATCCGAGCATCGCAAGCGATGACGGAGCAGGGATCGTCGTGACCGAGATCGAAGTGATCTCGCCACCAGCGCCACGATCCGGAGTTGAGCCGGTCATCGAGAATGAGCGAACCTCATCCCAGACATTGATATCGCCTAGGCCGAGCACCTCATTGAGGTTGTCAGAGCTGAAGTAGTCGCCACCATAGTGAACGAGTTCGAAGCGAATCGAACGAATGAACTCATGCGAGAAATGATCAGCAGAGTTGAGATCGAGATTGACCCCGTCTACATCAAACTCATTCCCGGATGAATAGTGACTGATCACCATAGACCCGGGGCCGGTCCCAGCGACCGTGAAAGAACCAACGCTCGCTCCGAACCCCACAACAGCTCCGTCGTAGACACCTGTGCTTGGATGCGGGCTTCCATCTGTCGACATGGACAAATCAACTTCAAACCAGAACGAGAACGAATCGCCCACTTGCACAGTCCCAAACTGGGACGCAGTATCGATGACACCTTCTGTGCTCACACGAACAACATCCGCAGACGCCATCCCTGAACACGCCACCACGGCAGCCGCCGCGATACCCACGATGTTTCGTTGTGTACTACTCTGAATCATAACCACTCTCCTGTAAATGATTAAAAACTCGAAACACTACCCAATATTATAAAAACCCCACCCCAGTTACAAGGGGAAAATGGCCAGTTTCTCACGACTTCAACATCATTTAACCCACCCACTACAGTCAAAACCAGGTAGAAGGCGACCTTCGGATTGATGGGCTGTGAGGGGTACGGCGAGTGGTTGACGAAGATGAATGATGAACTCGGACAATCCGAGTACGCCATTATCAGCGACTTTCAATTAACGACGGCGACGCGTTGCAACCGCACCGAAGCATCCGAGCATCGCAAGCGATGACGGAGCAGGAATCGTCGTGAGAGAGATCGAAGTGATCTCGCCAAGAGCGAAACGATTCGGAGTTGAACCGGTCATATAGATCGAGCGACCCACATCCCAAACACTCAGATCGCCCACTCCGAGCACTTCGTCGAGATTGGTGGAACTGAAATAGTCCCCACCAAGGTGGATGAGCTCGAAATCAATTGTACGAATAAACTCGTGCGAGAAATGATCGTCGGAGTTCAAGCCCAGACTGACTGCATCAATATCAGACTCGTGGCCGGTTGAATAGTGTTCGATCACCAAAGACCCAGGGTCAGTCCCAGCGACCGTGAAAGAACCAACGCTCGCTCCGAAACTGACAACAGCCCCTTCATAGCGTCCGACGCCTAGATGCGGAGCACTATCCATCGATATCGAGAGATCCACATCAAACCAGAACGAGAACGCGTCAGTCACCATGACAGAGCCAAAGTTGCTCACCTGCGTCATCCTCCCTTCAGTGCTCACGCGGACCACATCTGCCGACGCCATTCCCGCACACCCCATCACGGCCGCGACAGCCAAACCCACGACACCTGTTTCTACACGATTACGAACCATCTCTATCTCCTGCTTGAGTATGTAAACATAAATACCATTACAATATTACACCACAAACCCAAATTGAGCAAAGGAAATCCCCCTGTTCAGCTGAACTTTATGATTGGCAAATACCATTTAGAGACCATGAGAGCTTGGTCGAGGGCGAGGCATATCACACTACAGGACTGAAGTAGTCCACGCCCCCCCAAGCACCCAGCTCGGATCCTCCGCGTCATACATCGCCAGCGCCTGCCCCGGCGTCACCGCCCGCTGCGGATCATCAAACTCCACCTCAACCCCCCCGCTCCGTCCCGACGCGCCCCCCGCATCCATCTCCATAAACCGAACCTTCGCAGGCACCGGGTCCATGTTGTACCGATGCTGGACAAGCATCCGCTTCCAGTCGCGGATCTCCTGGACATCAATCAATAGGTTCAACTCGTTGGCAACACACTTCGACGACCGCAGCGCCTCGTCCGTCCCAACCGTAATCGTGTTCGCTTCCGGATCTTTATCAACAACATAAATCGGATACCCCAGCGCGACCCCGACCCCTCTTCGCTGACCGATCGTGAACTTGTGCTGACCAGAATGCTCCCCCACCACATCCCCGGCTTCATCCAGAATCTTCCCATTGACTCTCAGCTCAGGACGACGACGCTCCACCAATCCCGCGTAGTCATTGTCAGGAACAAAGCAGATCTCCTGCGAGTCCGGCTTATCAAAAACCGGCAGATCATGCTTCTCCGCGATCGCGCGGACCTCCGCTTTCGTCGCGTACTCCCCGATCGGGAGCATCATCTCATTGAGCCGCAGCTTGCTCGCGCCGAACAGCACATAGCTCTGATCCTTCGCATCATCGAGTCCACGCAGCAGCTTGGGTTCGTCCCCCGACCGATCAATCCTCGCATAGTGCCCCGACGCGACATACTGCGCCCCGATCTGCTCCGCGTACTCGTGCAGCTTCCCGAACTTGAGCCAGTCATTACAACGAACGCACGGGTTCGGAGTCCGACCATTCGCATACTCATCCACGAAGTAATCGATAATCTTCCCAAAGTCCTTCTTGAAGTTGCAGACATACAGCGGGATCCCCAGCGCCGCCGCGACTTGACGCGCATCGTGCGCGTCTCCAACGCTGCAGCACCCCTGATGGCCAATCTTCACCTTCGTCGGATCGCACGAAACCCCAGCAGTATCAAAGGGTTGCAACTCGTCGAGCGTCTCTCCAGGAGACCCCAATCTCATGAAGCACCCCACCACTTCGTACCCCTGCTCCATCAAAATCGCCGCCGCGGCGGACGAATCCACCCCACCAGACATCGCGACGAGGACTTTGCTACCAGGTTTGGGGGTCACTTGAACCATGAATCATTCTATCTCTATAAATAGCAAGCGGTTAGATCAGCCTGCGAAGATTATCCCCGCTTTGGGGGGGTTGGGGGCGTGTAATAGGGATCACTCGGAGGTTCCGGGCGATCCTGATCATCAATCTGCACGCGGATCTGATCAAGCATCTTATAGAAGCGGTTCCGCTCCTCGACGCTCAGCTGCTCCGCGACCTCTTTCATCCCCTCGATCGTCAGCTGCTTCTTCAGATTGCTCCCGTCAGGCATCCGTCGGATCGCAGAACCGGGCTTTTCGGACAGAAACTCAGGATTCTGATCGATCATGTCCGCCATCTTCCGCAGCATCTGACTCGCCGTCTGTGCGCCGACGCCGTGCCCCACACGCACGCGAACCGGCGCGACCGTCGATTCCGCGCCGGGACGATTCACGATCGTCCCTGTGATCACATGCCCGTCCCCATCCGTCGCCGGATCGTCCTCCCGATCAATCGCCGAGGCATTGAGCCCGGAAAAATACGCCGCGAGGTTTGATGGATCATGGGTCAATGGATCTTGATTCATACACAAGTCTAGACCCCAAATCCCGCTCCCCCAAATGACTACCGGCCGGCCCCTTACCCCTTCTTCGAATCTGGCACACCATTCGCGTATGTACCACGACGGAAGGAGTCCGACTATGTGGCGAAGGATTGTCACCATCATAACTTGCGCAGTCATCAGCGCGACACCTGCGCAAGCAGGCAAAATTCTCCGCGATATCACCCGAGTCAAAGGTGAAGACGGCTCCATGATCCAAGGCCTCGGCCTGGTCGTGGGTCTTTCAGGCACCGGAGACGACGGCACAGAACTCGCCATGGCGCGACCGCTTGCCGCCGCGCTCACCAATATGGGAAACCCCGTCAGCATCGACGAGCTCGCGAACACCAAGTCCGCGGCCCTCGTCCTCATCACCTGTCATATCCCAAGAGAAGGCGCGATCACAGGAGACGAACTCGAGATCACCCTCTCCGTCCTCAACTCCGCCGAATCCCTCAAAGGCGGGATCCTCCTCATGGCGCCGCTCACCCCGCGCCCCAACGCGCCGGTCTACGCGTTCGCCAACGGTCGACTCCACATCCCTGAAGAAGACAACCCAACCGTCGCCGTCATCGGACGCGGCGCCCAGATCGTCCGCGACATCAACACGATGCCCACCATCTCTGGATCCTTCGATCTCATCATCGACTCCCCCTTCGCAGGTTGGGGACCCGCATCCTCCATGGCGTCAGAGATCGACCAGAACTACCGCCTCTCCTCCGATCGACTCGGAGACCCACTCGCACGCGTCATCAACCCACGCACCATCCGCGTGACCGTCCCGCAAAACGAGCGCTCCAATCCCGGATCATTCTTCGGACATGTCATGGAAACCGACATCTCCGGCGCGCTCCGCAAACTCCCAGCACAAGTCATCTGCGACACTCGCGCAGGGATCATCGTCATGACCGGAGATGTGGAAGTCTCCCCAACAGTCATCACGCACAAAGACCTCGTCATCACCACACTCGTCGATCCGCTCGCGCAGCAGCTTCCGATGGACTCAGAGTTCGCGGCACTGCAGACCGAAAGCGACACAGACAACGACTCGACCACTGCGAAACTCCAGGACCTGATCGCAGCGTTCGATCAACTCGATGTCCCACCAATCGAACAGATCCAGATCCTCAAACTCATCCACAAAGCCGGGAAACTCCACGCACGGCTCATCGTCGACGGCGTCGGATAACACCCCCAACCACCCCACCCCCCCAATCACACCCCACCGGGAGCACCACCATGAGCTCAATCAACACCTCAAGCAACTACGGATCACCACCGATCATCCTGAGCGGAAAACGCGCCACCGACCCCAACGCAAGCCCGCTCCAAGCAGCGACTCAGAACACGCTCCGCACCGGATCATCCGACGAAACCAACCCTCAAAAAACTCCTACGAATCCAGACGATCTCCTGCGTGCCGCGACGACTCCCGAGTCGATCCGCAATGGATCCCCCACGATCCCACACCACACCCCTGCTCAAGCCGCAGAAGCACTGGACACTGCACAGAAGCTCGTCTCAACCACACTGATCAAACCGATCCTTTCCCAAGCACGAGCCGCACGCGATGCGCCAGCGCCTTGGGGACAGACCCAAGCTGAGAAGCAGTTCGGCGCACTCCTCGACAACCGAATCGCAGACGACATCGCCAAAGCATCCGGATTCCCGATCGCGCAGCGCATCGCAGACCAGATCCTCAAGAACACCCCAGTCGATCTCGATCAGCTCGAGCAGCTCTCCCAACCAGCGACCCACCTCACCCCTGAAACCTACACCCCTGTGGACATCTTTGGATGATCAATACACCCCTCCCCAACCCGCCGCGTGCCAAGAGCCGCTCGACCCGATCAAACCCGATCGCGGCTCTCGATCTCGACAAACTCGATTCGCTCCTCGCTGATCTGGAATCCGAGCACGAGCGCCTCCTCGAACTCGCAGGTCTCCAGCGCGAAGCGATCATCCGCGCCGACGCAAAGGGTCTCGGAGAAGTCGTCCAAGAAACCACCCAAACACTCGGACGCATCGCAGGGATCGAACGCTCGCGACAACAGATCATCAAACTCCCCGACGGCTCCATCCCCTCCGTCCAGCAGATCGCAGCACAGGTCGATCCGCAGCACGCATCAACCCTCTCCAATCGCTCCTCATCGCTCCGCACATTGATGCTCAAGGTCAAAGAAGAACACGAAGCCGTGCGCCTCGCGTCCCAAGCACTCTCCAACCACATGAACGGACTCATGGAGCAGATTACCGCGAAACTCTCGCATACCGGAACCTATGGACGCCGCGGAAGCGTCACCGCCGCACGAGCACAAGTCGTCTCCAGCCTCGACACCACAAGCTAAGCAGACCAGACCACACAGAACACAGAAAGGAGCACATCTATGAGTCTCACATCATCACTCTACATCGCCAACTCAGCGCTCACGACCTCACAGGTTGGTCTGCAGGT
This sequence comes from Phycisphaerales bacterium, assembly GCA_051252395.1. Lineage (GTDB taxonomy): Bacteria > Planctomycetota > Phycisphaerae > Phycisphaerales > UBA1924 > UBA1924. The sequence goes on from JBPOFX010000001.1 coordinate 1,402,174, forward strand.
CACCTCGCAGAACCTCGCGAACGCCGCGACTCCGGGATACACCCGCCAGATCGCGCTCCTCCAAGCACTGCGTGGACGCACCACCGATCCATTCATGATCGGATCGGGTGTCGGAGTCAGCGAGGTCCGCCGTCAGATCGACACCGCGCTCCAGGGACGCCTCTGGAACGCGAACTCCCAAGAGTTTGGCAGCGCCCAACAACTCAATGTCTACAACCAGCTCGAAGCAATCCTCAACGAAGGCACCGACTTCGACTTCTCCTCAGAACTCTCCTCCTTCTTTAACACATGGTCCGAAGCAACCACCCTCCTTGATTCCTCCGCAACCGTGGTCAATCAAGGACGATCCATGGCGACCTTCATCCAGAACATCCGCAGTGACCTCGTCGATCAGCGCCAACAGATCGAGAACCAGATCGACTCGGAGGTCAACCGCGCCAACTCGCTCTTCCAAGAGATCGCGGACATCAACGCAACCATCTCCACAAGCGAGATCGGCGTTGCAGAAGCAGGCGCTCTCCGCGACCGACGCGACCAGATCGTCACCGAACTCGCGCAGCTGATGGAGATCAACGCCGTCGAAACCAACCAAGGCGGATACGACATCTTCATCGGATCCACCCCGATCGTCCAAGGCAACCGCTCCCGCGGCGTCGAGATCGAACGCCAAACCACCAACGGCACCGTCGGCGTCCAAGTCATCACCTCCGACAACAACGACACCCTCACTGTCAACACCGGATCCGTCGGAGGACTCCTGAGCTCACGCGATGGTGCAATCGACGAAACCATCGAGAAACTCGACACCATCGCATCGAGCCTAATTTTCGAGGTCAACAAAATCCACTCTACAGGGATCAACGAAGATTGGCTAACCTCCGCTCTGGGAACACTCCAGATCTCCACGGCAAACCAGTCACTCCCACTCAACGATCCGACCAACGAAGACCTCGCAGAACTCCCCTACGCCCCTGAAAACGGCGGGTTCTATGTCAACATCCGCAACGACGACACCGGAACCTCCGATCAGGTCTGGGTCCCAGTCGATCTCGACGGCATCGACACACTCGGCGTCGCATCCACCGCTGACGACACCTCCGCCGAAGACATCCGCGCCGCGATCGAAGCTGCTGGAGGTCCCGGAGGTCCGCTCACCGCGACCTTCGATCCATCAGGACGACTCCAGATCACCGCCGCGCCGGGATTCTCGTTCTCCTTCTCCGAAGACTCCTCCGGCGCGCTCGCAACCCTCGGCGTCAACACCTTCTTCGAGGGAATCGACGCGACCGACATCGCCGTGCGTGAAGATGTTACCGTCATGCTCGGACGACTCTCTCCAGACGGTTCATTCAGCGCCAACGGCAACGCGAACCTCATCGGAGAACTCGGGAACGAAGCGATCACCGCGCTGGGAGGTCGCAGCATCGAAAAATTCTGGAGCCTGCAAACTCAGGACATCGCCGTCCTCGCAAGCTCCGCACGCACGCAAGCCGACTCCTCGTACCTCGTGCGCCAGAGTCTTGACGGCCAACGCGCCGCAGTCTCCGGAGTCAGCATCGACGAAGAGTCCATCAACCTCATGACCTACCAGCGTCAGTACCAAGGCGCGGCGCAGGTCATCACCACCGCACAACAGATGTTCGACACGCTCCTCACACTCGTCTAACCCCAAACCAACCGCTCGCAAGCAACCTGCAGGAAGTCACCACCAAGGAACACAACCATGTCCAGCTTCCCAACCTCATTCTCCAGAGCCCCTTCGCTCATGTTCACGATGCAGAACCTGAGCAATATCAACTCGACCAATGTGCGCCTGGGACGACTCAACAACCAGCTCGCGACCGGTCTCGATATCCTGCGCCCTTCCGACGATCCTGTCCGCAGCGCCGCGATCTCCACACTCGATACGCGCATCGAGCACACCAACCAGCTCCTTCAGAACCTCAACTTCGCAGGATCATCAGTAGGCACACTCGATCAGATCCTCGCTGATGCGAAGAACCTTGTTGACGAAGCCGCGTCGATCGCGTCCTCGCAGATCAACTCCGATCCCGAAACACGCGAGAGCCAGGCGCTCATCATCGATTCGCTCATCGACTCGCTCTACTCGCTCGCAAACCAGGAATCCCTGATCGGACATGTCTTCGGAGGTTCCGCACCAGGCCGTCAACCCATCGTCTACGACCGCGGCGCGTACCGCTTCGTTGGTGAAATCGGAGGACTCACCGCCGCGCTCGGAAGCGCGTCCAATGTCCCCCTCACCCTCGGCGTCGGATCCGCGATCGGAGAACTTTCGAGCCGCATGGAAGGGATCGTCAACCTCGATCCCGACCTCACCTCCGACACGCTCCTCTCGGATCTCAACGGCGCGAACCGGACCGGGGTCACGACCGGGATCGTCGAGTTCAGCTACAACGGAGGACAGGTCGCGCAGGTCGATCTCTCCGGCGCTGTGACTGTCGGAGATGTCCTCGATCGTCTCAACGCCGCTGTAGTCGCGTACGAATCGGATCAGTCCGTCACTGTGCTCGGCCCATCCGCGTTCTCAGTCACCGACGGATCGATCAGCGTCGATATCCCAGCAGGAGATCTCGAGTTCTTCGATCTCGCAGGATCAACCATCGCGTCGGACCTCGGACTCACCAACAACGCCGCCGTCCCATTCAACGCCGGGAATCCCAACGGCACAGACCTCGATCCACAGCTCACCTGGACCTCCCCGATCTCGGCGCTCGATGGACTCGGAGGATCGCCGCTCGGATCTATCCAGCTGACCAACAACAACGCGACCCACACCATCGACCTCTCAGGCGCCGAAACACTCGCAGACATCAAGAGCGCGATCGAATCAGGAAACACCGGAGTCCGCGTGCTGATCTCCGATGACCAGCAATCCATCAACATTGTCACAGAGAGCGCAGGACTCCAGAGCCATGCCCTCTCCATCTCCGAAGTCTCCGGCGGAGGAGACACCGCAGCTCTGCTCGGAATCCGCACACTCGCAGGATCCACACGGCTCAGCGACTTCAACGACGGCGACGGCGTCTCCATCATCGAAGGACGCACCGATCCGCTCACAGGACTCGTCGATCCAAGCCTCAACACCGATTTCGAGATCAAACTCGGAGATGGATTCACCATCAGCATCGACCTGAGCACCGCGGATATCGCGACCGTGGACACCTTCGTCGCTGCCGTCAATGCTCAAGCAGACGCGCAGCTCACCGCCGCGGGACGACCAACCACTGATTTCTCCGCGAATATGGGCGCCATCTCCAACGGCATCGAGTTCAACCAGTCCGCAGCACTTGGAGCGGGAGGTCCCATCGGGATCCGTCCTGTAAACAACTCCCAAGCCGCGGAACAACTCGGACTCATGGACGGCAAGTCCGGCGGAGCCAACACACTCTTGCGCTCCGAAGATCGCGCAACGATCCGCGTCAACAACCTTTTCTCCCATCTTCTGGACCTTTCCGAAGCACTCAAGAACGACGACACGTTTGGCATCGAAATTGCGACCAAGAGATTGGGTATTAGCCAGGATCATGTGATCCAAGCTCGCTCAGTCGTCGGAGGCTACTCAAGACGACTCGATGACGAAGTTCGTCGTCAAGAGGATCGGGTCGTCTTCGACGAAGCCGTTCGCTCACAACTCAGGGACCTGGACTATGCAGCCGCGTCAACTGAGTTCTCACAGCTGCAGCTGCAGCTCCAAGCAGGTCTCAGCGTCGCTGCACAATCGCAGCAGCAAACCCTGCTCGACTTCCTCGGCTAATCCGAGGAGACAAACACCCTGACCTTGCGAAAGCAGGGAACGGAGATTGGATCGAGAACCCCCCCACAGTCGGTCGTGAGGGGTGCTCAGGACAGGATGTCGCCCGATATGGATATCGGCGTCGATCCGACAAGGTCAGACCGGCAAAATCGGAGCGCACACATGGAAGTGCGAACGACAAGATTTGGTGTAATCGATATCGCGGAGGACCGCGTGATTACCTTCCCCGAGGGTCTCCTTGGCTTTAGTGACAGAAGTAAGTTCTGTCTGCTCCAGCCCGGAGACGACGCCTGTTTCTTCTGGCTCCAGAGCCTGGACGATCCGAACCTCGCGTTCGTCGTCACAGACCCAACCTTCTTCGAGCAGGATTACTCAGTCCCCATCCGCCCAGAGCAGATGTCAGGACTCAACATCCAAAAGCTCGAAGACGCGCAGGTCTTTGTCATCGTCAACAAAATCGATGACCAGCTCACCGGCAACTTCCAGGGACCGTTGATCATCAACACCCTCGATAAGCTCGGAGAACAGATCGTCCTCTCTGACAAGAAATGGACGACCCGTCACCCGCTCATGCGAGTCGCGGATCAATCCTCACAAACCGCGTCCGCGTAACAGCCAAGACGCTCGGGGTACACAACTCGGTTTCTGCAAGCACCCAGTGCTCGCGTGATCGGTGTACCAACATCACCTGGGAATGGTCACACACTTCTCAGGGAATCAAAGACTCTTCCGCTTGGTGCTCATGCACCAAGATGGATTCGTGTGCAAGGAGTTGACGCATGCTTGTGCTCTCAAGGCAGCGCGACGAGACCATTATGATCGGGGATGAGATCGAGATCTCAATCGTCGATATCCGAGGCGACAAAGTCCGTCTCGGGATCAACGCCCCGACCAGAATTGCGGTCCACCGCAAGGAAGTCTACGACGCGATCAAGAGAGAAAATACCGACGCCGCAAGGCTCGGGTCCACCGACCTCGACACGCTCGCCCAAACTATTAAACCAGGGCCGGCGCGACGAGGAGAGCGGACTACAAATCTCATCTCGACCACCGCAGCAGCAATGCTGCCTCAAACAAGGGTGAGCCCCCCCAAAGCGCTCACAGAAACCAGTTCCACCAACAAGGACACCGCTTAACCCCCCCCGCACCTGTGAGCATCACAGGACCGCACCAAGCAATCACGGAGGATTGCCATGACACGGATTAATACCAATGTCCCCAGTATGATCGCGCGCCAGAACCTGAACCGTTCAGGATCCGATCTCCAGATCCGTCTCGAACGACTCTCAACAGGACTGAGAATCAACCGAGGCAAAGACGACCCCGCAGGTCTGATCATCTCAGAACGCATCAGCACCGAGCTCAAAGGGATCAACCAAGCGATCGCCAACTCGGAACGCGCCAGCTCAGTGATCGCAACCACTGAAGGATCGCTCACTGAGATCAATGACCTGCTCAACTCGATCAAAGCACTCACCGTTGAAGCCGCCAACTCCGGCGCCATCTCCGACGAGGAACGCGACGCGAACCAGCTCCAGATCGACTCCGCAATCCAATCCATCACCCGGATCGCCAACACCGCTACTTTCGGTGGTCAGAAGCTCCTCGATGGATCACTCGGATACATCACCTCAGGTGTTGCAGTCTCAACGATCACCAAGTCCAACATCACCGCCGCGAGCTTCATCAACGCCGGATCTATTAATGTATCCGTCGATGTCATTGCTTCGGCGCAAAAAGCTGCGCTCTACCTCTCCGGAGATAACAGCGCCATCGCTGGTCCACCAGCCGACGGCATCATCGTCTCCGCGACCACGATCCAAATCCGTGGCCCGCTTGGTGTCCGCGAACTGGATCTCCTCTCAGGAACCACGCTCTCTGCAGTCGCCGCGAGCGTCAACGCTCTCACCGGATTGACCGGAGTGACTGCTGGACTCGTTTCAGCAACCGATCAATCGTCTGGTCTTGCCTTCTATTCGCAAGGATTCGGTTCTGATAACTTCGTCTCCGTTGAGCGTCTGGATAAACCAGCGGATGCAACGCTCGATAACTTCAACCTTGTGAAGATCGATGCCAATGCCAACGTCCCTGCGGATATCTGGACCGCGACCACTGTCGCTGCGACACGAGACGAAGGACGCGATGTCCAAGCTCTCATCAACGGCAATGTCGCGTCAGGCGACGGCCTTGAGGTCTCCATCGGATCCCCATCCCTTGCCCTCAAACTGGATCTCGCGGAGTCCTACGCAACAGATCCATCCCTCACCGTCACAACCTTCGATATCACCGGAGGCGGATCCCTCTACCAACTCGGACCAAGCGTCAACGCACTCCAGCAGTCCAATATTGGTATCCAGTCCACTGCAGCTGAAGCCTTGGGAGGTGTCTTTAAGAACGGCGTCTCTAACTTCCTCTCCTCGCTACAAACAGGGAAATCCAACTCCCTCGCCGCAGCAGACGCGAGCCGGGACTATTCAACACTCTCGGAGATTGTCGAAGCGTCCATCGATGAGATCTCGATTCTGCGTGGACGACTCGGTGCATTTGAGCGGAATGTCCTTGAAGCGAACTCCCGCTCACTCCAAGGCGCATTCGAGAACCTGACCGCATCACAGAGCTTGATCCGTGATGCAGACTTTGCCGCTGAATCTTCAGAGCTGACGCGTGCACAGATCCTCCAGTCATCTGGTACAACGGTCCTCTCGCTCGCAAACCAGCAGTCACAGCAGGTCCTCCAGCTCCTCGGATAACACCAATCTAGGATTATCCGGACGATAAAAACCCCTACAAGCACTGTTTAAGCAGACTTTGCCCCCTCACAAGAGGGGGTTTTTTTGTCGGTACAAACCCCCTTACCGCGTCGTAAAGCATGCAAACCAATGCAACGACGAAAAAAATCGCTCCGTTCTCTCGTCACCACTGAATCCAGTGTCCGTCTTCGCCGATCCGTGCTTCATCGTTTGGTGTGTACCAATCGATAGGTCAGCTTTGTGATCTCACAGATCACAAACACGCCGAACCGGAAACACCGGCAAGGCACAGCGAGCGGCTAAGGAAAGTCACTCGTCCAAAGAACCCCGCCAGTTCGGATGGGGATAACACGGAGGTTGTCAGCCAATGACACGCATCAACACCAATGTCAGTTCACTGATCGCACAAAATGTGCTCGGTCGCAACAACAAGAATCTCGGCGTCGCGCTCGAACGCCTTTCCACCGGTCTCCGGATCAATCGTGGTAAGGACGACCCAGCGGGCCTGATCGCATCGGAAACGCTGCGTTCAGAAAAAGCTGGTCTCAGCGCAGCGATCGGCAACGCCGAACGCTCAGAGCAAGTCGTCAACATCGCTGAAGGCGGTCTCCAGGAAGTCTCGAACCTCCTGACCGAACTTCAAGGACTCATCACCACATCAGCAAACTCCGCTGGTCTCTCAGTCGAAGAGAAGGAAGCGAACCAGCTCCAGATCGATTCGATCCTCCAGACCATCGACCGCGTCTCCGGCGCAACCGAGTTCCAAGGCACCAAGCTCCTCAACGGGAACTACGACTACCAAACCTCAGCAGTCGCTTCAGGCGTCACTGACTTTGAAGTCCGCGGTGCGAAGCTCGACGGTACAAACGATCTCTCAGTAGACGCGATCGTCACCCTCTCCGCACAACAAGCTGGTCTCTACCTCTCATTCGGTGGAGCACTCGATCTCGGCTCAGCTTCCGACACCTTCGTCTTTGAAGTCGCAGGTACACTCGGATCACGCGAGTTCCAGTTCAGCTCAGGTGCAACCATCGCTGAAATCGCTGCAGCGGTCAACTCATTCTCAGATGTCACAGGCGTCACCGCATCAGCTGGTGGTACCTCAGGACTCAAACTCAAGTCATCCGAGTTCGGTTCAAACGAGTTTGTCTCAGTGACCGTCGTCGATACAGGCAGCATCGCTGCAGGTGACGGCATCCACGCACTCTCCTCAACCGATTACGATGTCGTACGCACCGCTTCACCGACCGCGTTTAGTGCTGCAACCAATGGTGTCCGCGATGAAGGTCAGGACATCACTGGTACAATCAACGGCCTCACCGCTGTTGGTTCAGGACGGACCCTCTCCGTCAACTCCGACTTCCTCGATGTCGAGTTCACACTCAACACCGCGACCTCACAAGCACTTGGTACTGTCAACGCATTCGACATCACCGGCGGCGGTGCAGACTTCCAACTCGCTTCCGATGTCAACATCGCAGGCAAAGTCTCACTCGGTATCGGTGACCTCTCCGCTCGTAAGCTCGGAAACTCCACCGACGGCTTCCTCGATGACCTCGCTTCAGGCAAGTCATTCAATGTCGTCGATGGTAACAACCTCGACACCGCTCAGGACATCGTCTCTGACGCGATCAACCAGGTCTCATCAACTCGTGGTCGTCTCGGTGCGTTCCAGAAGAATGTTGTGGGTGCAACCCAGCGTTCACTCGGGACCGCTCTCGAGAACATCACCGCTGCAGAGTCCGTCATCCGTGACGCAGACTTCGCATCAGAAACCGCGGCACTGACCCGAAATCAGGTCCTTGTCCAGGCATCAACCAACGTTCTCTCGCTTGCAAACCAGCAACCGCAGAACGTCCTCGGCCTCCTCGGATAACCCCGAGAACCGAACTGGCTGACGCCAAATAGAGAGCTGACCCTCAACGCCCCGGTCCTTCCAGACCGGGGCGTTTTCATGCGCCCATCTTCCACTCTCCTCCCCCGGGCCTCCGGGGGAGGTGTCGCGCAGCGACGGAGGGGGTCTTTCTACCGATCGCCACACGATCTAACCGATCAAAACCCCGTGTCCACCGCTCAAAACAACCGAGTCGACCAACTCTCCGAGCCCAACCAACTCGTCCGCCGACGATTCATCAACTACATCCGCACCGAATGCGGGCTCCTCCCAAGCTCCATCGAAGCCTACTCCCGCGACCTCGAAACCCTCCTCCTCGATCTCCAAGACCGCACTATCAACGATGCGTACGACACCCTCCCCGAACACCTCATCGCACACATCCGTTCGCTCACCAAAGAGCGTGGATACGCCGGGACGACAGTCTCGCGCCACATCGCGACCATCAAAGTCTTCTACCGCTGGCTCTACGCCAACGACAAAATCAGCGACAACCCAGCTGATCATCTCGACCAGCCCGCCAAATGGAAAAAACTCCCCGGCGTCCTCACCCAATCCCAAATGAAAGCCCTGCTCGCCGCGCCCCAACCCCCAGAAACTCCAACATCCCTACCCCCGCTCTACCTCCGCGACCGCGCCATTATTGAGCTCATGTATGCCTCGGGACTCCGCGCCAGCGAGGTCGGACTCATCGCACTCGCGGATCTCAAAGAACGCATCGGAGTCATCCGCGTCCTCGGCAAAGGAGACAAGCACCGACTCGTCCCGATGGGTACCCCTGCGATCAAAGCCCTCGATCAGTATCTTGCTGAGTGCCGACCACTGCTGATCACCGCCGAGCGAGCCGCCGAGCGCCGCGATCGGGGGAAGCTGTTCCTCTCAAGAACCGGTCGCCCAATCGAGCGTGTCCGAGTTTGGCAGATCGTTAAGCACTGGTCCACACAAGCCGGACTCAAGGACATCCACCCCCACATGCTCCGCCACTCCTTTGCGACCCACCTCCTCGCCGGAGGTGCGGACCTCCGAATTGTCCAAGACCTGCTGGGACACGCCGACATCACAACGACCCAAATTTACACCCATGTCGACCGATCCCAGCTCCGCGACACGATCAAAAACCTCCATCCGCGCGGGTAGCTCAGATTTTTTTGTTGGTTCGACAGACCATCCAGGTGTATACTCTATTCAGCGATGAAAGTCTCACGCATCATCCCAGTCCTCTGTATGCTCCTCTTTGCACTGCACGGAGCCGGGATCGTTCGCTCACTCCACAACCTCTCCCACCACGCTCAGCCGTCGATCGCGCACAGCTGCAGCGACGCTCAAAGCCACACAACCCCTATAAATCAAGCTCCATTCGAGCAACCGTCTGATCTACCATCAGACTCAAACAACAAGCACGACTGTGACATCTGCCTCACACTCAGCTCCATCACGCCTACCCAATGCGCTCCGCAACTCGACACATTCGCGAGTGCTCCCAAAGAAAACCCCTTCAGAAACACCGCCCAGGTCCTGCTCTACTCATCGCAGCAACCGGGTGACCACGCGGCCCGAGCCCCTCCGACCTGCTAATTCTACTGTTTTTCTACGCTCCTGATCGAATGCAGATCGCATCGCGCTCATTGTCACGCGCACACACACATCAAGGATTCCCCATGTCTTTCCACGACAAAGGCGGACGCGCCCGCGCGTTCACGCTGATCGAGCTGCTGGTGGTCATCGCCATCATCGCACTGCTTATCGGAATACTCCTCCCAGCACTGGGACAAGCACGCGCCACCGCACAGCGCGTCGTGTGTCAATCCAACATGCGCCAGCTTGAGCTCGCGCATCAGATGTATCTCGAGGACTACGACGGCCACTTCATCGACGCCGCGCTCCCCCACGGCACACTTGCTGGAGATGTCCGAAAGACCTGGCTCATCTCCCTCCAAGAATACGGCGCCGCTCCGGAATCACTCTTCTCCCCAGTCGACCGCTCCATCTGGCTCAATGTCGCCAACGGCGGAAACGACGAAGGCGCCACCCTCCCGAAACTCCGCACCTGGTTCGAAACCAACGAAGACCTCCTGACAGATAACGACTTCACCAACGACCCAGACCAACCCGAAATCTCCAGACTCACAAGCTACGGCCTCAACGGATTCACCGCTCAAGCAGTCGCGCCGTTCCTTAATCCAGACCCAGTCACAGGACGCCGACTCGATCAACGCAACGCGTACACCAAGATCACCAAGATCCAAAGAACCTCGTCAACCGTCCACCTCGTCATGATGACCCCCATCGCTCGCAACTTCGGAGAAGAAGTCTACGACGAAGCCGACTTCGCGAAGTCCGATCATGTCCACCCCGACGAATGGGACCTCTCCTTCCTCGGCACCGACGCAAGCGCCAAAATCGCAAGCTCCCAGCTCTGGCTCAACGCCCACGGCGGAGAACCTACGAGCAACAACGCCAAAAGCAACACCGCATTCTTCGACGGCTCAGTCCGAACCCTCTCGTTCCAACAGCTCTATGTCGATGCCAAACACAACCTGTTCCACCCCGAAGCAAGCCCAACCGGATCGAACTAATCCCAAAACTGGAGACTCCATGAAACTCATCACCAATACATGTTTGACCGCTGCATTGTTCACCACGGCCCTCGCAGGTGAAGTCCACAACGCAGACTTCATCCCAGCAGTCCAAGACGGGAAAATCGTGGTCGGTGCTGTCGATCCAGACACAAACGAAGTCGTCTACCCCTCACCAATCATGTCCGCAATCCTCGGCGGAGAAGGTTTCCCCAACTTCACCAACGACCCCGGATTCAACTCCGAACTCGGCGCACTTGTCCCAGGAATGACGATCGGATTCAACATCATGCAAGCCCCGCGCGTATGGGACGAGGTTTCAGAAGACTTCGAAACCATCGCTGAGGAACAGTTCATCGTCCGCGCTGCTGCACAGAACATCACCGCTCCATCGACCGACACGATCGTCCCAGGAATCGTCTTCGGACAAGCATCCCTCGATCCCAGCGCATCGTTCCACCACCACATGCAATACCTCCTCAACGGAGGACTCCCCCCAGCAGTCGACGGCGTGTGGATGCTCCAGCTCGAACTCTGGTCAGAAAGCGGGAGCATCGAACCCTCCGACCCAATCTACATCGTCTTTGGTCAAGGAACCGGTACATCAAACATCAGCGACGGGATCACCTGGATCGAAGAAAACCTCCTCGCCTCTGCATGCCCCGCAGACCTGACAGGCGAAGGCACACTCGACTTCTTCGACATCAGCGCCTTCCTCACCGCATTCGCTCAGCAAGACGAAGTCGGAGACTTCAACAACGACGACCAGTTCGATTTCTTTGACATCAGCGCATTCCTCACCGCGTACTCAAGCGGTTGTCCATAAACCAAGTTTGTTTTCGGGTTTGGAGACCCACCCTTAAGGAGTATTGAGATATGAAACTCACTGCAATTCTGATGACAAGCGTCTGCGCTTCACTCGCACTCGCCGGCGGCGACCACGACCATGAGCACGAAGGCGGAGACTACGGCCTCACCATCATCGACGGCGCCGTCGCCGTAGGAATCGGTGACCACGATGAAGGTGTCATCAACAACATCGGAGAACGCGTCTTCGCAGCAGACATGTCCATCAGCGGCCCAAACTGGTTCGCTGATGAACCAGGTATCTTCATCGCAGAAGCCTCACTCCCAGACAACACCCAAGTGAGCTTCACCCTCACGCAGTCCCTCATGTACTGGGACGGAACAGGCCCAGTCAGCTTCAGCCAAGCAGTCAACGCGATGACCCTCGGCTTCGGACCCGCAAGCGCAACCACCTCAATGGACAACAGCCCAGTCGCAGGGTTCTCCATAAACTACGACGCGGATGCTGCTGGTGGTTTCGACGAGCATTACGATTTCACCATCGACGCATCAGCTGCAGCAGGAATCTACCTGCTCGCAAACACATTCTCCCTCTCAGGAGCAATGGACTCAGAGGTGATCTACACCGTATTCAACGCCGGACTCGATGAAGAAATTCACGAAGAAGCAGTCGAGTACGCGGAACATGTACTGGTTCCAGCCCCAAGCTCCGCAGGACTCCTCGCTCTCGCAGGACTCAGCGCAATGACGCGCCGCCGCAAGGCATAAACAAGCTCCAAACCTAGGGTCTGCGGGTGAGTTGCCCGTAGGCCCTGTTTCCAACCACACGCCCCGCCCAATCGCTTGTTCAGGATTGGTCGGGGTTTTTCGTGCGCACTTGCACCCATCGCCCGCATCGCGTAGGGTGAACACTCCACTCCCCCAACCAACTGAGGTGCCCCATCAATACCGACATGCTCATGAAACTCGCCGCCATCGCGATCTACGCACTCATCCTCATCGGGATCGGATACTTCGCTTCCAAGAAAATGCACACCATCCGGGACTACTTCGCATCCGGAAAGAACCTCGGATTCTTCAATGTCGCCTTCTCCGCACGAGCCACAGGCGAATCCGCTTGGCTGCTCTTAGGTCTTACAGGAATGGGATACGCCGTCGGCGCCAAAGCCTTCTGGGTCGTGCTGGGAGAAATGATCGGAGTCGGAGGCGCATGGATCATCATGTCGCGCAGGTTCAAACGACTCTCCGACCGCTACGACTCCATCACTGTCCCCGACTACTTCGAATCCCGCTTCCGTGACAGCGGACACTGGCTCCGCCTCATCGCCGCAGGCGCACTCGTCATCTTCGTACCGATCTACGCAGGCGCACAAGTCTTCGCAACCGGAACCGCATTCAACGCCTTCCTCGACTGGAACCACTATGTCGGCGCCGCCGTCGGATTCGGTGTCGTCATGCTCTACATCACCCAAGGCGGATTCACCGCCGTCGTCTGGTCCGATGTCTTCCAAGGCTCCCTCATGGTCATCGGACTCGTCATGCTCCCCATCGTCATCCTCAACCATGTCGGGAGTTTCGAAGGCATCACCACCGCCGTCGAAGCCGTAGACCCCCACCTCCTGACACTCCACGGCCCAGGAGACGCAGGACCATCCACAGGCGGATGGACCACAGGAACCATCGTCTCCATCATCGGACTCGCCGCGATCGGGATCGGATTCTTCGGATCACCCCAAGTCTTCGTGCGCTTCATCTCCATGAAAGACACCAAACAAATCCTCCCAGGCACCTTCACCGCACTCACCTGGACACTCCTCGCAGACTCCGGCGCTGTCCTCGTCGGACTCTTCGGTCGCGCAGTGTTCACCCCCGAAAACATCGGGAACATCAACGACAACATCCTCCCCCACGCCGCGCTCGAACTGCTCCCCGCATTCGTCGCAGGGATCTTCATCGCGATGGTCTTGTCAGCAATCATGTCCACCATCGACTCCCTCCTCATCGTCGCCTCCTCCGCAGGTGTCCGCGACTACTACCAAAAGACCAAGCACCCCGACATGAGCGACGAACGACTCATGTCCCTCTCCCGCAAGGTCACCATCGCCCTCTCCCTCGCCGCATTCGCGATCGGGATCGGGATCATGCTCTACGACAAAGAGAACGGCGTCTTCTGGATCATCATCTTCGGATGGTCAGGGATCGCCGCGACCTTCTGCCCCACCATGATCCTCTCGCTCTTCTGGAAGAAGTTGACATCAATGGGCGCTAAGTGCGCCATGGTCGCGGGATTCCTAGGAGTCCCAATCTTCAAGTTCGTCGTCCCACCAATCCTCAACAAGACCGGCAACCAAGAACTCGCGGGATACCTCGGAGACCTCGATGTCCTCCTCCCAAGCTTCGCGATCGGTTTCGCCGTCGCGATCATCGTCTCACTGTTCGACAAGAACGGCCAAGCCAAACTCACCGGCATCGACGAAGACTTCCACTTTGCCAAAACAGGGAACGAACCAGACTAAGCCCGTTTCACGATCCCTCGCACCAACGCCCCCCGCGCCTCTGGAAACTGCGGAAAGAACAAAGAAGGCTCCAACAACTCCAGCTCCGACAACACCAGCGATCCATCCACCCCCGGCATCACATCTACGCGCGCATACAAAGTCTCCCGCCCCGCCGCCTCAAGCACACGCTCCGCAACATCACGCATCTCATCATCAATCGTCTCGCGCAGATACACCTCTTCATCCTGATCATCAAAGCGCGGACGCTTCTCGATCGCGTGCGAGATTGCTCCATCAATCACGACTATCGCCGTCTCCCCAACCGTGTCCACGCTGTCCATAAACACCTGCACCATCATCCCCCGCCGCGCGATCATCTCGTCAAAGAACATCTGTGCCTGATCCAGCTCCCCGCCCACTAGATCAAACACCCGCGTCCCGAACGACCCCGCCGACACCGTAGGCTTAATCACAATCTTCCCCCAACCACGCGACCCCGCGACATCCCCCACAGATTTCCGCTCGCCGCGCTCAAAGAACGCAGTCGGAACAATCTCCACACCCTTCTCTTCAAGCTCAAGCAAATACCGCTTGTCCAGATTCCACTTCAGCGTCGACGCGTCATTCAACAACTTCGTCTGCCCATCCACCCGATCGATCCACGCGCTGAACGCCTCGACCGCATGCGCATAGTTCCAGGTCGCTCGAACCACCGCAACATCCAGCGATCCCCAGTCCACATCCGGATCATCCCACGCCACAACAACCGCCTCGTGCCCCGCCCCCTCGATCGCCTCCACCAAAGGCTTCTCATCAATATCAGGCTCTGGAAGCTCCAAACAACTCACATACCCAATCCGCAGCCGTTCTTTGCTCATTCCATGCCTCCAATCAGCAGTGTCCTACGAACACACACTAGCCAGACAACCACCCCAAAAACCTGCCCTACACCCCCATCCACACCTACAATTCACAATCATGTCCACGATCTACAAACCATTACCCGAGCACCCCCACCTCGACGCGACCGATCCCGGTCTCCTCGCCGCGATCGCTTCAGGTCAAGCACGCATCACCCCTGAGCAAGCACTCGAGCTCCTCACCTCCGCCCCCCTCCACACGCTCGGTCGCTACGCCGACGCACGCTGCCGCGATATTCATGGCGACCACCTCCGCTCCTACATCATCGACCGCAACATCAACTACACCAACATCTGCACCGCCAAATGCATATTCTGTGCATTCAAACGCGCTGGTCACGAGGACGACGCGTACACCCTCGAATACGAAGAGCTCTACCAAAAAGTCCAAGAACTCTCCGACATCGGAGGCACCCAGATCCTCATGCAAGGCGGCATGAACCCAAACCTCTCCCTCGACTGGTACCTCGAACTCCTCAACGGCATCCGCGAACGCTTCCCCCATGTCAACATCCACGCCTTCTCCCCACCCGAACTCATCGAGTTCGTCAACTTCTTCAACCCTCCCGGAAAGACCCTCATCGAGCAAGTCCGTTGGGTCCTCATCAAACTCAAAGAAGCCGGGATGAACTCCCTCCCAGGCGGAGGCGGAGAAATCTTCGCTCCCGCCGTCCGCACCAAAATCGGGATGGGCAAATGCGACATGGAAGCTTGGTTGCAGGTCATGTACGCCGCGCACTCACTCGGAATGTTCACCTCCGCGTCCATGATGTATGGACACATCGAGGGATACGCCGACCGCATCCACCACATGCGCCTCGTCCGTGAATGGCAAGACAAAGCGATCCGCGACTTCGGAGCCGGGAATCTCCCAGACGCCCTCGCGTACGACCCCACCGTCAAGAACCCAGAGACCGGCGGTCACTACCTCGGGTTCCACGCATGGCCATTCCAACCAGACCACACCGCACTCGGCCGTCTCCCGACCTGGCCAACCCCTGAAGACAAAGCCGCGGGCCGTCCATTCCCTGGAGATGTCGTCGCCAACATCGACGGCACCGGAACCAAAGACCTTGACCCCAACTTCGGACGCCGCCTCCGCTTCGCAGGCGCAACAGAGTACCTCCGAACCCAAGCCGTGTCGCGCCTGATGCTCGACAACATCTACACCATCGGATCCAGCTGGGTCACCATGGGCCCCCTCGTCGGACAAACCGCCCTCTTCTACGGCGCCAACGACATGGGCAGTGTCATGATGGAAGAGAATGTCGTCTCCTCCGCAGGCACAACCTACTGCCTCGACGAACCCGTCCTCTGCAACCTCATCCGCACCGCCGGATTCACCCCAGCGCAGCGTGATTCCCACTATGACCTCATCAAATCCCACACCGGCCCAAACTCCCCCGACCTCCTCGTCAAGGACTGGTCCGAGCACCGAACCAAACGCCTCCACATCCAAAGCGCCGAAGAAGCCGAACAACTCGGAACCGCAGAACTCACCGTAGGCGCTTCCGACTAACGGGTGCCACTGCTTGACCGTCTTTGGCAAGCAGTGCCTTCACTTCGGTGCCCTCCTTTGACCCGCTTCGGGCAAAGAAGGTCTTGTATCTTCCTCAAACAGCTCAACCAAGCGGTATACTCGCCCCATGCCACTCCGCGTCCTCGAAGTCATCCTCCCCGCAGATCACCACGATGATCTCTGCGTCATCCTCGACGACGCGAAATGCAATCAACGCTGGATCACCCCGCTCGACGACGACCTCGCGATGACCTCCGTCGTCCTCCGCTCAGAGTCCGTCGAACCCATCACCGACACCCTCCGCGACAAGTACGAAGACACCACCGGATTCCGCACCGTCCTCAAAGACATCGAAGCGACCTTCCCGCCGCTCCCCGAGCCTGAAGACGAACCCAAACCCGACAAAGAATCCGACACCGAGCATACCGGATGGAAAACCCGTTTCGGACGCGTCTCGCGCGAGGAACTCCAAGAAGATATCCAAGACTCCGCAAAGATCACCCCTGTCTTCATCATCATGGTCGTCCTCGCGACCATCGTCGCGTGCGTCGGACTCATCAAAGACTCCCCCGAAATCATCATCGGCGCGATGGTCATCGCTCCGCTCCTCGGCCCAAACACCGCACTCGCCCTCGGCACCACGCTCGGCGACACCAAAATGATCCGCTCAGCGATCAACTCCAATATCCTCGGCCTAGGAACCGCACTCGCCATCTCCCTCCTCTTCGGACTCGTCGCCATCCCAGAAGAACTCACACTCGAGATCACCTCACGCACAAAGGTCGATACCGGAGACATCATCCTCGCACTCGCATCCGGCGCCGCAGGTGTCGTCGCCTTCACCACCGGCGCCTCCGCGACACTCGTCGGAGTCATGGTCGCCGTCGCCCTCCTCCCACCAACCGCCGCCTGCGGCATGCTCATCGGATCAGGTCAACCCGCCGAAGCCGCTGGAGCCGCAGTCCTCGCCGCGACCAACATCGTCTGCATCAACCTGAGCTCCGCCGCAATCCTCCTCGCTCAAGGCGTCCGACCCACCACCTGGTACGACAAAGGACGAGCAAAAAAAGCAACCATCACCGCGATGATCTTCTGGACCATCGCGCTCGTAACCCTCGCTGCACTCATCCTCTATTTCTGGTAGCCGCTCAGTCGCTCGACGAATCCCGCTCGCGCTGGAACACGATCTTGATCGTCACTTCAACAAGATCATTCGGATCCCCCGGATCAAGCCCATCGATCTGCGCCCCCTTCGCTCGCCACTGATAAATCGCATTGAGCAAAGGCTGATCCACCCCGACCACCCCGGATGAATACAGCACCTTCCCGTCGCGCACAAACTCCGCACGAGTCACCTTCCCCGTCGCATTAAACCACATCACCACAACCGGATTCTTCGGGATCGCCGAGAGCCGAACCGTCGAGGTATACCTCGGACGCACCGTCAGGATCTCAAGCCCCTTCCCAACAATCGGCGCATTGGGTTTGTGCGGATCGACCTTGATCGCCTTCTTCACCCGCGTCGCCGCGACCTCCCGATCCGACAATACCCCAGGCGTACCAACCACCCGATCCTCAGACTTCGGCGCAACCTGCTGAGCAATCTTCTCTCGAACCGGATCTTGCTGCTCAGTCCCTTCCACCACCTGCTGCTCCGCAGCTTCGTCCGCCCCTTCAACCTCTTCCGGGATCACAACCGTCGAAGCGACATCCTCAAGCACTGCATCAATCCCCTCCACCACCTGACGCGCCGCTTCAATCAAAGGCTCAGAAACCGCATCAACAACCTCCTCCGCCAACTCCTCGACCGCCTCTTCAACCTCCTTCGGATCAAACTCCGCAACTTCAACCGCTTCGATCTGTTCCGGAGTATCTTCAACCGGTTCCGCGCTTTCTTCTGGTACCGCCTGCGAAGCCTCGAACGAATCCCCCACCACAAGCGACTGCGCCGCTTGATCCGTCTCCGACAACTCCGCCTCCCCTTCGACCGCTTCTTCTTTCTTCACCCCAAGCCAGTTGATCGAAGCCGCGCGCGCCTCATCGACCCCGAGCGCAAGCTCATCCTCGCGTTCCTCAGGGATCACAACAGGCTGTTCACCAAGCGAACTCCTTACTTCACCCGATGCACCAAACCGATACGCCGCAAGCAGAACAAACGCCAGAAGCAGATGCAGAAGCACGCTCACCACCATCGACCCCGCAACGACGAGCCTCCGATCATCCTGGATCTCGATCCCAACGCCCATCAGTCTTGCCCCCCCTCGCCTCCCACTTGATCCTGACCAGCCCCCTCCTGACCGAGGATCGAGAACGACCCCAGCCCCGCGCCTGTCAGCCGATCCGCAAGCTCAATGAGCACCCCCGAACTCGACCCCACATCCACCGCAAGCACGATCGGCGCCTCAGGAAACTCTTCCCGCACCCTCTCGACCATCCCCACCACCGAGTCCATATCCGTCTCTTCCCGATTCACAAACACACCGCCATCAACCCCCACCGAGATCATGATCGGCTCTACCCGCTCCGCAGGAACCCCCGAAGCAAGTTCCGGAAGATCAACATTGAGCACATCCGCACGCACCATCATCACGATCGAAAACACAAAGAAGGTCAACAACAAAAACACCACATCGATCATCGGCGTCAACTCAACCCGCACCTCTTCAGCAGACCTCCGGAGCCTCCGCATCACACCACCTCCCCCTCGACATTCGGAGTCCCGTTCTTCCCATCCGCGACCTTCCGAACATACGACTTCCCGCCCCACACCGTTGGAGTCCCCTGCTCAAGATCCCGCCCCGCTTGCCGAAAGATCCGCGCCACAAAGAACGACCCAACCGCAAACCCAGGGATCTGCGTCAACGGCGCATGACTCATCCGCAGCATCAGCCCCACCGCAACCACCCAAGCCCCGGCCCCTGCGAACCCGAGCGTTCCCGCCCACACACGAGTCGCCGCATCCCCCATCACCAGCGCAAGCACCCCGCACGCCAGCGCCATCGCAGGCAGCCCTGCATTCAAGAAAGGCACACGCAGCCCGTACCGTTTCAACCGCTTCGCTTCACGATTCGCCGACTCTGTGTAGATGCGCTTCCACCCACGCACAAACTCGCTCCAGGTCCCGTACATCCCGCACCGCAGGATCCCGTCCGCCATCAACAAGCCGCTGCTCAGTTCTCGATACTTGTACTGCTGCGCAAACGCGATATCTTCAAGCACCGCCCGCTTCACCTGCTCGTGCCCGCCCATCCCGTGATAAGGCCCACTCTTAAACAACATAAACTGCCCGTTCGCAAAGGGACGCTGCTTCTCCCACCCCTGATTCACCCTCAGCAACGGGAACTGCCGCGCCAGCTCAAACGCCGCCGCAGGCTGCACCCACTTCTCAAACCACCGCTCCCCATCAAGCGTGCTCAGCAGACTCAACATGTCAAGCCCACGATCATTCGCCAGCGCCACCGTCGCGCGAACACACGCCGGATCAAACCAGGTATCCGCATCACTAAAGAGATACACATCCGCGTTCTTCGCATGCGCTGATCGCGTCACCCCACAATGCGCCGCGTGCACCTTCCCCGCCCATTCATCCGGACATTCATCGATCTGCACAATCTCAAACCGATGATCCCCCCCGATCGCTTCCGTCGCGACCCCGAAAGTGTCGTCTGTACACCGATCCAGCGCAAGCACAACAGTCAGCCGATCGTAATCCTGCCCCTTGAGCGACTCGATCAGCTTCGCGATGTTCCCCGCCTCATTATGCGCAGGCACAATCACACACACCCGCTCCTCCGGAGGCGTCCGATCCGCGATCGCGATCCCGTCCCGTGCCGTCGGAAGCAGCTTCCCTGTCCGCACAATCGCCCCAGCGACCGCGCCCCAATACACAAGCGAACCAACCGCCCCCGCGATCAGTACAAACATCAGAATATCAAGTCCAGTACTCGGCATACGCGTTCCAATAGCCTCCACCAAATCCTAGGAGCCGCCCCCTCAACAACCCCGAACCCGTGCCCTACTATTCCCCCATGGAAAACGACCAGCAAACCAACACAAACACAGCAGAAGGGCCGATGCCATGCCCCTACCACTGCTGCTCCAACTCGTCTCGACCACCGCGATCGTAACCGGATCCCTCTGCGCCATCCTCGCCTACATGCGAGGCTCAAAGTCCCACAAACAATCCCTCAACGCCCAGGTCTTCCTCTCCCTGACCGAACGCCACGCGTCGCTCATCCATTTCCGCAGACTCGAAGCCGACCAACGCCTCAACTCCCACTGGGAAGGCGATCTCGAAACCGCCGTAGCGATCCGAGAATATTTCGACCTCCTCGCCCACGAGCACGCCCTCGTCGAACTCGGGATCCTCGACCGGCGCGTCTGGAACATCTGGCAACCCGACATCAAACGGATCGTCAACACCCAACTCGTCTCCCAGGTCTGGCACAGCCGCACCAGCCACCTCCACCGCGCCAGCCCAGACTTCACCCGCTACATCGAATCTATCCTCACCCACCAACGCGGCGCCTTCGCCAACGGCCACACTGGAAACACAATCAATATCACATGCACAACTTGAATCAGTGCTTAAAACGTAGCCGGATCAGTAAATCATTGAGTTCCTCGTGCCCACCGGGATTCTCTGGAAGCGTTGACCGCTCGCTTTCAATCTCAAGCTGATCGAGTAACCGAGTAAGTTCCGCCTCATGGAAACCCATATCGAGCGAAACCGCTTCCATCTTTTCAGTACCTTCAGACTTGATAGCAACAAGCTCATCGAGATAACTCAAATCAAACCGCTCATTTAACTTGACGATATTTGACTCAACCTCATGCTCAGTCATCAGATGAATCCCAGCAAGCACCGGACGGTACGCGTACAACAGCTTCTTTACTGTTGGCTTGTTCGCCTTGCGCAGGTCATCCCATTGCCCCTTGGTAAAGCTCCGAAAATGATGATGATTAAACCGAGTAATACACTTCTTTGCGATCTCCTTCAGCTCTTCAAACTCCGGCGTTGACTGGATCACAATTGGAGAAAAAACCTGTTCAAGTACATAGCCGTTCTTCTTGAGCAGCATCTCAAAAAACTTCTTCGCATCATGAGTCACCAGATCCATCTCAACTTCACAATCAAGGTCCATCACCTCATAAGTCTCTCGAGGCAACTTGAGCCCAACCACCGACTTCGCGGGCATGTAATGTGCTCCACGCAAATCATAATCTGAATCCGGTGATGCGAACCCATAAAGATGTGCCCCGCTCACAGTCACAAACAGCATAGGCCAAGGATGTGAATCTAGATATGGCTGGATAATGTCATCGCGTAGCATGCTTCTACCTTTCAAATACAACAAAAATATTGATCAATCCGATACGAGCAAGAATACCCACGATCCTATCCCAGCACCCCATGATCAATCGCCTCTATATCCTTCATTCAATAACCGGATCTCCCGCCTCACAACACACCCTCCGCTCAATCGCACCGCGATGCAGATACCCCCGCGTCGTTGAGAACATCTCTTTCAGACTCGGAAACGGATTGTCATCATCCCGCCGACGAAACACCGCGAGATCCCCGAGTCGCTTCCGCTTGACGCCGCGATACCCGTTATCAATCACGCACACCTCAAACCCATCCGGATCCACATCCAGCAATGTCCTCAGCGTGATATACCGATCCGCAAGCTCCATCTGACGCTGATCCCGCTGACGAAAGTCCCGCACTCCAGTCCGCATCAAACACAACCATTGTGTGTGCTCAAGACAATGCGCCAGAATCGCGCGCCGCTGTTGCTCGCTCGAAAAATAATGCAGCACCCCAAGCAAGAACACCACATCACTCCGCCCCACCAAAGGCTCATCCGCAACATCAGCCTTCCGCACCGAAACATGCTCCGCTGATGCAAAGCGTTCCACCAGTTTCGCATGCAACGAGTCCATCAACTCGATCGCTTCCACCTCTCCAAACCGTTCCGCGATCCACCCCGCAATATCACCTTCCGCGGCCCCAATATCAACCGCACGCATCCGCGATGTGTCCACAGCATCAAGAACCGATGCAAAGTCCTCGATCCGATTCTCCACCCCGTGCCGACCACCCATCCCAAACCAACACCCCTGCCCCAACACCCCACCAGCACCATCACCCGAACCCACCGCGTCTTGCTCACCCATCACAACAACACCTCCATTTCAACCCCCCACTCTAGAGCCCCCCAACCCCCGCCGCTCCATCCCCCTACAATCCAACATGCTGGTCCAAATGGAACTCTCCAGAATCCTCATCCACGAGCGCAAGCCCGAACAGCTCATCGAGCTGCGCGAGCTCGATCCTAATTTAACTTCCCCCCGCTCATTCCCCATCGTCATCGGGATCGTCGAAGCCGCCGCCATCGGACGTAGACTCGAAGGGATCGACCTCCCACGCCCCATGACCCACGACCTCCTCGCCAACATCATCGAAGGCCTCGGCGCCACCCTCGAAGCGATCACCATCATCGACCTCATCGACGGCGCCTTCATCGCTCAGCTCTCCATCGCCAAACCCGACGGCAACCTCGCCCATATCGACGCAAGACCCTCCGACGCCATTGCACTCGGAATCGCGAAGAATGTCCCCATCTTCGCCGAAGAATCCGTCATCGAACAAGCCGCCATCACCACCCCCCCCGACGACGACACCCAAGGCCACACAGAACCCCCAAGACACTAACCCCCCTCTCGCCCACCTCCAACAACAAACTTCTTTCCCGCTTCCCTCCCAATATATCCGGGCTTCCACTCTCTTCACCCAAATATGCCTAGGCAAAGTCCCAGTTGTATGGTATATTCATAAAACGACTGGGGTAGTTGTTGCGGTTTCGAGCCAACCAGACTCAACGCAAATCACCAACAACGCATGAAACACAGACAACGCTGTCTGTGCATTATTTTCATTATTCTGAAAAAGGAAAGCATCATGAACGCCAAGCCCATCTCACTCGCATGCGCCCTCACCCTTTTAGCATGCACACCCCTTGCCATCGCAGGCCCCCCCACCCAAACCGAAACCAGCAAACTCATCGCCAACGACCGAGCCCATGAAGACTACTTCGGGAGCTCCGTCGCAACTTCAGGCTCCCTCGTCGCAGTAGGAGCCATCGGCGACAACCACAACGGAATCGCAGACGTCGGATCTGTGTACATCTTCGACATGACCACCGGTCAACAAGTCACCAAGCTCTACGCAGACACTCTATTCACCGACGGCAGCTTCGGGCGCGATGTCGCCTTCGCAGGGAACAAGCTATTGGTCGGAGCCTACCGCGACGACCACAGCGGTGTCCTTGATCCTGGATCGGTCTATGTATTCGACCTCAACACCAACCAGCAGGTCGCCAAGCTCAAGGCAAACGACGCAGCCAGGACAGACGCCTTCGGGATTGCATTTGCTGCCTCAGGCACAACCGCAGTCATCGGAGCAAGCAGTGACTCCCACGGCTCTGCCGGCCCAAACTACCAATGGCAAGCCGGTTCAGCCTACATCTTCGACCTCACCACCAACCAACAAGTTGCCAAAATCTTACCAGACGATATTGATGACGAGGACCACTTCGGCTCCTCAGTCGCTCTCTCAGGATCAATCGCGGTAATCGGATCCCCAACAAAGATCAACAACGGAATCATGTACGCCGGTGCCGCATATGTTTTCGATGTCACCACCGGAGAGCAACTCTTCAAACTCACCCCAGATGACCCTGAAGATCAGTCATACTTTGGTTCATCAGTCGCAATCTCAGGATCAATCGCATTAGTGGGTGCACCTTACGACGATTATGACAACTCTGGCAACTACCCAAGCGCAGGCTCAGCGTACCTATTCGACATCACTACCGGTCAGCAAATCGCCAAGCTCACCGCAAACGACCCAACCTCATATCAGGACTTTGGAACTTCCATCGCCGTGTCAGGAACAACAGCAATCATCGGAGGCGAAGGCTATCTCTTACACACCGGAGACCCCCTTACAAACGGCGCAGCATACATATTCGACCTCAACACCCACCAACAAATCGCCAAACTCTCAGCCAGCAACGAAGACCGCTACAAGTTCTTCGCCAGATCCGTCGCAATCTCAGAATCAAAAGCATTCGCCGGAGCGTACTACGACTCCCACGGCTCATACCTCAACGCCGGATCCGTGTTCGTCTTCGATCTCCCAAACGCCGCCTGCCAAGCCGATCTCAATGACGACGGCCAACTCGACTTCTTCGACCTCTCCGCCTTCCTCACCGCCTACTCCAGCGCAGACCCATCAGTAGACTTCAACAACGACGGCCTCTTCGACTTCTTCGACATTTCCCAATACCTCACCCTCTACCAAGCCGGCTGTCCATAACCCAACACCCCATCCTGAAAACCACACCAAGCCCGCAGTGACCAAATCACTGCGGGTATTTCTTTATCTGCTGCCCGATTCTATTGATCAAACAAAGAACGCCCCGCAGGCTACCCCGCCCACATCGACGCAAGACCCTCATACGCCATTACATTCGGAATCGCGAAGAATCCGTCATCGAACAGTCATGCGTCACGACTCCACCAAACAAAAACATTGACGATGATTTCAATGACTCTTATCGTCAATAACAAGCAAATATTCAGGGACGACATCGTAAACAAATCTGAACAATCATGAAAATTCCCGAAAAAACAGACGGTTCTGAATTTATAATTGAACAAGAAAACCACTCCTGTACAATCCAGGAAGGTCCGCGGACCCGCCAATCCGTACATCACATAACAAGGAGATAAACATGAAATACATCCATTCATATTCCGATCGCACGAAACTGTTCCCAACCATCGCGTGCGCGATGTTGATCACAACCGCAGCATCAGCCAGCGTCAGTTTCACAAGTCTCGACAGATCAATTACTGTCCCTGGAAGCTCAGATTCCAGCAACAACCTCTTCACACAGTTCGACAGCATGGTGAACTACACCGAAGACACAGGAGACATCTTTGCCCCTGCTTCATCCAGCGCCTCGCAAACCTCTTTCCTCGATAGTGCAACCCAAACGCTCACTTTCGATGGTTCTGCATCTGCACACGGAGGAGCCGTAAGTGGTTCAAGCTCATCGAACACCCTGCATCTAGATTTCACCGTCGCTGCAAGCATGACCGCCGAGATGCTGCTAACAGGTGATATCTTCGGCCGTGACGGCGGAGGAATTGACCCCGGATCTTCAGGAGGGATCGGAACCGCGAGAATTCAACTCTTCCAAAATGGCAATCTGATCTACAACAACTTCTCAGGAACCCTCGGCACCATCATCGTCAACGACCTCCTCACACTCGATGCCGGAAACTACGAACTCAGCATCGTCATAGGCGCAAGCGGTGTTCCACAGACCAACTCCGGATTGGGCAGAGCAGACCTCACCGTCGAGTTCATCCCCACCCCAAGCACCGCAACCATCGCACTCGCCTGCGGCTTCCTCTCAACCCGCCGACGCCGGTAACCAACCACAACAAACTCAGCAATTCCCCAATCACCTCTCGTGCGAGAGGTGTTTTTCATACACCCTCACTCCGCGCCCAACCCAACCGACTCCCCACACTCCGGACAACACCCATCATCGTGTAGACCAACGAGGTCATACCCACACATCACACACGCACGCTCCGGCACAACCCTCCGCCGCTCAACCACAGCCCAGTACACAACCGACCCCGCCGTCAGCAACTGAAAGATGAGCGAGTACGAAGTGAACCAAAAATAATCGAAGGGATAAAATAGCACAACCGCCCCCGGCAACTCATCACTTGTGATCTGGTAGCACACAGCATTCGCAGCAACAAGCAAGACCGCCCCCAACCACATCAATCCAACTAACTTCGAGCGAGTCACAAACAACAGCACGGCCCCAACCAACACCACACCCAGCACTTCTAGGGACTGATGGATCCTAAAGGAACCTCCCAACCCCGCTCGATACCACACACCCATTCCCAACATCGGTACAAGAAACCAAGCCGTGCACAGAACAAAAACGACCCACTGCACGACAGGGCGAACACGATACGGCGCAATACAAAACGCAACCAATATCCCAACCCCGGAGACCACACTCATTGACAGCCCGAAGATCGCAATGCCAACAAACACAAGCCGAGACACAAACAGAATCATCGCATCAACACCCAGCGTACCGAGGATCAACTTCATCAACGCATACCGAACCTCAACGCCAGCCACGACAAGCGAAACCAGTACAACAAGCACGCCAGCACAGACATACCCCGCCCACCCAAAACCAATAAGCGGATCTTTGATTCGTTCCCGTTTGCTCATATAGCAGTATCGTACACAACCAGTCTATCGCGGGTGCCCCGACTCGCCGTCTTCGGCGCAGTCGGGTCTTCGCTATCATACCTCGTGCCCAATCCACCACAAAAAATGAAACGAATCGAGCAAGAAAACCACGCCCGATTCCTCACCTTCTCCTGTTACAACCGACTCCCCCTCTTCACCAACGGCACAATCAAAGACCTCTTCATCGATCACCTGGAGTCCACACAAGAACGAACAAACTTCCATCTCCTCGCATGGGTCATCATGCCCGAACACATCCATCTGCTCCTCTGGCCCAAACTCCCCGAGTTCCCAGTCTCAAAGATCACTTGGCACCTCAAAAGAAGCTTTGCCAAACAAGTGATTAATCGATGGCGCGATCTCGACGCAGAAATCCTCAACCAACTCACCACACCAACCGGCCAAACCAGATTCTGGCAACACGGCGGCGGCTACGACCGAAACATCCACTCACCCGAAGAGCTCAACGAGAAAATCAACTACATCCACACAAACCCAGTCCGAAGAGGACTCGTCAACAATCCAACCGATTGGGCATGGTCCTCCGCAAGGTGGTATGCTGGAATCAAAGACAACTCCATCCCCATAAACGAACCAAGAAAGCCAATCTGAGAACAATCGATACCCAATCCCGACTGCGCCGAAGACGGCGAGCCGGGGCACCCGGCTGAGGAGTCGAAGACGATACCCGCTGATTAGAGATCTAATGGAGCTTCAAGCACTTGAACTCTTCCTATTCTTAAATACATGTGCAGTAAACTCACGATAAGTGCACAGCATGCCGCATCCCTTGTTGTGTACTCATCAACTTCAATCGCTTTACCCCTTTCCATCATAGAGACCACAAAACTGCCGCTTCTCTCTTCGAGAACAAGGTACACTCCCGGTTGCTGATTATCTTCGTATGGCAAGTGATACAAGTCATCAGGAATCGATAAAGTTTGAAGTATCTTTCGCGTTCGTTGATAGTCAACTTTGATCATGCATCATTCCTTTCAATGATTATACACTGATGTGTGTGAAGTCATCCAATTACTGCGTGCCGGGTGCCCCGACTCGCCGTCTTCGGCGCAGTCGGGTCTTTCTCCCCCCCTCACTCTCCCCACCTACAATCCCCTCCCATGCCCCCCACCACACAACCACAACTCCCCCCCTTCAACGCCGCCATCGACGCCCCCGTCTACCTCACCCGGGACATCCCAGGCATCGCAGGCACACTCAAAAACAGACACGAAGACTTCCAAGTCCAAGAGATCCCCCTCTACCAACCCGCCGGACACGGCGAGCACATCTACCTCTTCGTCGAAAAACGAGGACTCTCCACCCTCCAACTCATCGACATCGTCGCGCGTCACTTCAAAGTCTCCAAACGCGCCATCGGACACGCCGGACTCAAAGACAAACACGCGATCACCCAACAAGTCCTCTCCGTCCACACGCCTGGGAAAACTCCAGAAGACTTCCCAAGCCTCCAACACGAAAAACTCACCGTGCTGTGGGTCGACCTCCACACCAACAAACTCAAGCGAGGACACCTCGCCGGGAACCGCTTCTCCATCCGTGTCCGTGATGTCGAACCAACCCATGTCGTCCACGCCCACCGCGCCCTCCAGCTCCTCTCCAAGCAAGGCCTCCCAAACCGCTTCGGACCCCAACGCTTCGGACTCCTCCAGAACAACCACGAGATCGGACGCGCCCTCATCCTCCAGCACCACCAACTCGCCCTCGATCTCCTCTGCGGCCCAAACCCACTCGCACCCAAAAACCAACACGAAGCCCGCGAGTCATACGCGGCAGGAAACTTTCTCGCCGCACACGACGCCCTCCCCAAGATCTTCAAAATCGAACGCCGAGTCCTCAAACGCCTTAGCCAAGACGCCACCCCAGCCCAAGCCATCGCCGCGATCGACCAAACCGCCGCCGGCTTCTTCATCTCCGCCTACCAATCCGCGATCTTCAATCAACTCCTCAACGACCGAGTCAGCGACTCCACCCACAACCAACTCCTCGCCGGCGATCTCGCGTTCGTCCTCAAATCGCGCCAATTGTTCCCCGTGGAACAATTCCCTCCCCAGGACCCCCAAGCCGCCGAGAGCCTCGCAGAGCGACTTTTGAGCGGCGAAATCTGCCCCTCAGGACCCATGTGGGGCACCACCATGCAGCGAGCATCTGGTGAAATTGACGCGAATGAACTCCAAGCCCTTGCCAACACTGGAGTATCGACGAAAGATTTGGAATCGTGCGAAGCTCTCAACCACTTCCAGATGATCGGCGGCGACCGCAGACCAATGCGGATCCCAGTGATCGATCCAGAAGTCGAGAGCGGAGTCGATGACCACGGCGCCTACATCCGAAGCGCCTTCGAGCTCCCACGAGGGTCCTTCGCTACCACAGTGATGGACGAGATCATGAAAAACACTCCCGGTTCTACAAGTTCCGACAATACGGCAGGAGACCAAGAATGAGCGATGACATCCGGCACATCTGTTTCGACTGGGGCGGGGTCATCCTCAAAATTTGTCGCAACTGGGAAGAAGGCTGCGCCAGTGCTGGGATCGAGAAGAAAACCAAAAAGGCAGGCACAGCGTGCTACAAAAAGATGCGCGCTATTGAACCTCGCTACCAAACCGGACAGATGAGCGACAAAGCGTTCTTCCGCTCGATCTCCAAGGCTTCAGAAGAAGCGTACTCGATCGAGGATGTAGCCGCGGTTCATCACGCGTGGTTGCTTGAGGAGTACGAGGGGGTCGGCGAGTTGATCGACGAGCTCAACGAGTACGCGGATCTCACGACCGGGTTGTTCTCCAACACCAACTCGCTCCACTGGGAGCGGATGGAAGAGGAATCTCCGAGCGCGTTTGTGATCGAGCACAAGCACGGGAGTCATCTGTTTGGGCTCGCGAAGCCGGACGAGAAATCGTTCGCGGCGTATGAGCGCCGAGTGAATGCGGCTGGGCCTCAGATTTTGTTCTTTGATGATACGATCGAGAATGTCGAAGCCGCACGCGCGTTTGGGTGGGTCGCGGAGCAGATTGATCACAGCAAGTGCACTGCGACTCAGATCCGCGGGCATCTTGAGCGGTTGATGATTCTTGAGCCGGCTTGATAGATTGATAACATCTCGATAATTTCATTGCATTCACTGCACTCTTCAATTACTCTGTATTAGACTGTTTCTCCATCAATACATAAGTAATTTTTCTTGAAGAATGCACACCATGATGACAATGATTCGTACTCGGTATCTTGCTCCGGTCTTCTTTGTATCTCAGTCGATGTGCTGTTCTCTTGCTGCTGCGCAAGCGATTGATTGGGCATTACCTGTTGATGGGTTCTGGAGTGATGTTGCGAACTGGTCGCCGGGCAATGTTCCGGATAATGCGATCGAGGATGCTCGGTTCGGGCTAGCTGGTCCTTACCATGTTCGCTCTGTCGAGAATCTTGTGCTTGGCAATCTGTCAGTGATGAATCCCGATGTCACAGTGACATTTGATCCGCCGGTTTCTTCGTCACTGTTTGGTTCGATTGTGAATCACGGCGAGATTGTTCTGATCTCGACTACGAGCAATTCCAACTCGATGGATTTCTTGTTCGCATCTACGCTTTCTGGAACGGGAACGATCCGGCTTGCATCGGAGACGAATCCGTCTGAGATCGCTCTCAAATCGATCGCTCAACTGCTGACGAACGAAGCCGGGCATTCGATTGTTGGGAGTGGACTTGTGGATGGGATGATTCAGAACAATGGTGAGATTATCGCGGATTCGTTGAGCGGATCGGATATGGCGCTAGGTGGTTCTGTTTCGCAAGCAAAGTCGGCAAGGATCGGCGCGATCGATAGCACACTCATTCTCCGGCAAGGCACCTCAATCAACGGCGGCGAACTCTTTACAAGCGGAACAGGCGAGATCATTGCGCTGGACTCTGTTGTGCTACAAAATATCGTGAACAACGGGATGATCGAAGTGTATGGGCTCGACAGGCAAGTGCAGATTTCGGAGTCGATGACCAATAATGGATCGATCCATATCAATAGCAACGCTGGCACAGCTGGTGCGGAACTGTTTATTCGGGACGATGTGACCCTGAACGGGAGCGGAGGCATCAGAATTCAAGAAGGCCCTCCTTCCTTGAACATGAATGGGATCATGATCGATCAGGATGCGACGCTCACGATTGGAAACGAGCAGACTATTGAAGGTTCGGGCGAAGTGGTTATTGAGTCAGGCTCAAGGCTTGTCAACAACGGCGTGCTCGTCGGCACCGATCCTAAGAACGAGTTGATTGTTGAAGGCCGGGTTGAGGGCAATGGCCGATTTGCAGCGATGGGCGGTCAGCTCGAACTTCATGGGTCCATCCCGGATGGTGGGCAGTACTTCGCTGATGACGGGGTGTTGCGGCTGGTTTCCGTGCGTGATGATGCGCCTGGGATGATCTCGGGATTGTTTTTGGGAACAAGCGAGAGTGGCGTGATCGATCTTGGAGGAGATGGGGATCACGAGTTAAACATCCATGATCTTTGGAATACAGGAAATATGAGTCTCACTGAGAGAACTCATCGCTTGCAATTTTCTGGTTCGATGCAGAATGATGGCCTAATCACGATCGGCGGACTGGATTCTTTCTTTTCGCCGACGATGATTTTTAAAGGGGAGGTTGCGCTTGTGGGGACGGGTGAGATCTATCTCGCTGGGCAACCGGCTGATGGGCAGATGAATGTTGATGATGGATCAACCCTGACCATCGGTCCTGACCAGAAGATCTTGGGGAACGGGAGCATGAATGGGACGATCATCAACAATGGTGAAATCCGGACGGGAATCGTGAGTGGCGAGATTACCAACAATGCGTTGATTCAATCTGGAATGCTCAACGGTGTAGTCGTCAACAACGGAACGATTGATAGCGAACAGGTGAACGCGGAGGTCGAGAATAACGGTGTAATGATGGCTTCAGCGGGTCGAGTGTCGACTCTCTTCAGATCCTACACAGGAGAAGGGATCTACCGTGTTGAGGATGGAGGGGCCATGAGACTCTATCCGCAGTCGATGGTTGGGCAATATTTTGAATCTGAAGGGTCAGGATATATTGAGGTGCATACGGCACCGTGGGAACTCATTGACCCAGTCAGCGATGCGTTGTTTGTGGTGCTCGGACATCAATCGATGGGTTTTAACGGGGAGTTTGTTAACAACAAACGCGTCAGCTTGCGGACTCAATCAATTAGCGGGATCGCTCGGCTCAGAGTGAGTGAGGACTCGACGATATCAGGGAATGGGACAATCGAACTTGGTGGGGACACTGCAGACGATTCAATTGTTTCTGCAGATTCTGAGACACTCTTGACCATAGGGGGCGGGCAATCGATCTTCGGAAACGGGCAGCTCATCAATGTGCGCATATTTGGTGAGCTGCGACCAGCTGGCGAGAAGCGGGTGGTTAAGGCGAGGAATCTCACACTCGAGAGTTCGTCTACGCTCATGATAGATATCGATGGACATCATAACGACGAGTTCGGTCGGCTCATTGGTTTGGGAACGGGAGAAATCGAGCTCGGAGGAACTCTGGTCGTACGCGTTGATGATGGAATCTTTGTCACACTCGGGCATTCGTGGATCATTATCGCAAGTGAGAATATTCAGGGACGCTTTGATGCGTATGACTTTCCTGAAACGAATCCGTTACTGGCGTACAGGGTTATTCGAGAAGAGGAGTTTCATCGGTTGGTGTTGACATGCAAAGGGGACCTAACAGGCGACTTCTCGGTTGATTTCTTTGATGTGTCGCTCTTTATCGAGTTGTACGGTATTGGCGACGCGAATGCGGATTTCAATGGGGATGGCGTAATAGATTTCTTTGATATCAGCAGTTATCTCGAAAGCTACTCGCTGTTTTGTCCTTGATTTCTTGATCAGTGAGTGTTGGCTTGGCTGGGAATAGATGTTGTTGATGAGGTGTTCTTTCTGTGGACGGCTATTGAATGGCCGAGGAAAGGAACGATGCGATGACGACGACTACACAGCTGAAGTTCTGGGACGGCGCGACGCGGGGGCGGACTCAGATTGGGTGGCTTGATGGGAAGCATTCGTTTTCGTTTGGGCGGTACATGGATCCGGAGCGGATGGGGTTTCGGTCGCTTCGGGTGATCAATGATGATGTGATCAAGGCGGGGCGGGGGTTTGGGATGCATCCGCATGCTGAGATGGAGATTTTGACTTGGGTGCTTGATGGGAAAATCAGGCATGAGGACAGTGCTGGGAACTCGGGTGAGATTGTGCCTGGGGATTTGCAGTTGATGTCGGCGGGGACGGGGATTCGGCACAGTGAGTTCAATGGTCTCGATGATGCGACGACTCATCTGTTGCAGATCTGGATTGAGCCCAATGCTTCAGGGGTTGAACCGGGGTATCAGCAGGCGTCGTTTGAGGTCGCTGGTCGGACAGATCAATGGCAGTTGCTTGCGTCACCCGATGCGCGGGATGGGTCGCTGAAGATCCATGCTGAGGCTGAGGTTTCTGTTGTCGAGTTAAGCGAGGGATGCGGGGTTGATGCGGTGATTCCGTCCGGTCTGCATGGGTATCTGCATGTCGCACGCGGGCGTGTGGAGCTCGACGGACGCGAGTTGGTTGGTGGTGATGCGGTTTCGTTTGAAGGCGAGGCAACGATTCCGATCCGTGGAGTTGAAGCGAGTGAGTTGATTCTGTTTCACTTGGGCTAGAGCACTTCATCTACCTACTCACGAGAATGATTCACGGCGTTGCTATGCTTCAAAAGCATCCGAGCGGTACGGACTCGGACAATTGGAGAATCAATATGTCAGAGCATTCTGCACGAGTTGAATGGAATCGAACAAGCGACGATTTCGCATACGAGACCTACAACCGAGAGCACACTTGGAAGTTCGAGGGTGGCGAATCCGTCAACGCGTCGGCGGCGGCTGGCTTTCTTGGTGATCCGTCATGCGTGGATCCTGAGGAAGCGTTTGTCGCGTCGCTCTCGTCTTGTCATATGCTGACATTCCTCGCGTTGTGTGCTAAGAAGAGGCTCGTCGTGGATTCGTACATCGATGATGCGATCGGGCTGATGGAAAAGACTGACGAGGGCAAGATGGCGGTCATCAAGGTTGTTTTGCGGCCGAGCATCTCTTTTGGGGGTGAGGGAGCACCTGATCAAGGTGTCGTCGATGATCTTCATCATCATGCGCACGAGCTTTGCTTTATCGCGAACTCTGTCAAGACGGAGGTCTTGGTCGAGACGCCTGCGGCGGACTGACTTGATTGCGTGTTGGTTATTTGAGTTCGTCGTAGACGGCGTTGATGGCTCTTGAGCGGATTCGTTCGAATCCGAGTCCATCCATGAAGTCCCACTCCATTTCGGCGACCTCTTCCTTTGGGGTGCCTTTTTGGATTTCTTTTTGGACATGGGTGATGAGTTCGGTGAGGTAGTTCATTTGGCTTTCGATGATTGTGCGGTCACCTGGTTGGCCGTGTCCTGGGATGACTTGGGTGTCTTTGTCGCAGAGGTTGTAGGCTTGGTTGAGCGCGACGAGCCAACCCAATGCGTTGGCGCCGTGGTCTGGGAAGAAGAAGGGGTGGAGGCCGTTGAAG
Organism: Phycisphaerales bacterium; assembly: GCA_051252395.1. Classification (GTDB taxonomy): domain Bacteria; phylum Planctomycetota; class Phycisphaerae; order Phycisphaerales; family UBA1924; genus UBA1924. Next base: position 1,436,883 of record JBPOFX010000001.1, read on the forward strand.
ACGAGGTCTCCGGTGTGGATGATGTTCTGGTTTTCGAAGTGGATGACGAGGTCGTTGTCGGTATGTCCTGCGCCGAAGTGATGGAGGGTGACTGGTGAACCGGCGTGGTCGATGGTTTCTTTCTTGTCGACGAGGTTCTTTGGGGTCACAGATTCTTTGGTGATCTGATCGGTGAGTCCTGCGGTGCGCTGGGCGAGGGAGATGTGTTTTTTGGAGGCGCCGTTTTTGATGAGCTCATCGGCGCCGGTGTTTGCTTCGTTGATTGATTGCTCAACTTGCGACGCGATGCGGTCGGCGGCGTTGGTCTGGGCGTAGGAGGCTTTGGCGTCGGGGATGATGAATGCGTTTCCTCCGGTGTGGTCGCCGTGGTGGTGGGTGTTGATGAGGGCGAGGTCTGGGTTCCCGTTGTTGAAGGTTTGGGCGTCTTGACGGATGGCGAGTCCGAAGCTTGCGAACTTGGTGTCGATGAGGAGTGCCTGTTCTTTGTGGGTCGCGAGGAGGGTGTTCCCTCCGGTGTTGAGATCGGCGATGACGCGGAAGCCTTCGGTTGGGGTCGGGAGGTCGGTCCAGTCGAGGATGGGGATGTTGAGGCGGGTTGTGGAGGCGAGGAGAGATGTTGGCAGGGCGGCGGATGCGGAGAGCAGGGCGAGGAGCTTGAGCGAATCGCGGCGGGAGAGGTCTTGTTGGGTGGTGGTCGCGGCTGGGATAGTCATCTGGATCTCCTGTGAAATGGGCTTGAACGCGTGTCGATGTCGGGATGGTATGGGTGATATGATAGATTCCGCTCAGGGATTGGTCCTGCTGCGGAAAATGACGAACTCCGGTCGCATTGCGATCATTCCAGGAATCTATCTCTATGAAAGCAAACGAAATCCGTCCGGGCGTGGCTCTGAACATCGATGGGAAGCTGTATGTGGTCGCGAAGATCGGGCATGTGAAGCCTGGCAAGGGTCCGGCGTATATCCAAGCGAAGATGCGTGCGGTCGATGGATCGGGCATGAAGGAACAACGGTTCTCCGGATCGGATGTTGTGGATGGGGCAACTCTTGATCGTCGCGAGATGGAGTTCTTGTACGCCGACGGGGAGGGCGGCGGGACCTTTATGGATATGGAAGACTACGACCAGGTTGAACTGAGCGGTGAGCTGCTCGGCGACACGCTGATGTACATGGCGGCGAACTCGACCTGTGACATTCTGTTCCATGAGGGGAATGCGGTTGCTGTGGAGCTTCCCTCATCGGTGACAGTGACGATCACGGATACGGCTCCTGGGATCAAGGGTGCTACGGCGACGAACCAGCTCAAGGAAGCGGAGTGTGATACTGGTCTGAAGACTCGTGTCCCGCCGTTTATTGCGATTGGTGAGAAGGTGCGGGTTTCGACTGAGGACGGGTCGTACATGGCTCGCGTGAAAGAAGATTGAGATGACGCATACGGATCCCAACCTGGTCTTGATTGGGTTGCGGGCATCTGGGAAGTCAACGCTTGGCGCTCGGGCGGCGGAACTGCTCGGGCGTTCTTTTGTTGATCTGGATGATCGCAGTGCGCGGTTGCTAAGTGCTTCGGGTGCGGGGGAAGCGATCGCGGAGCATGGGATGGAGGCGTTTCGTAGTGCGGAGCGCGATGCGCTTGTTGAGGTGCTTACGACTCCGGGGCAGGTGGTTTCGCTTGGTGGGGGGACCCCCACTGCTGAGGGATGTATTGAGCTGCTTGGCGGGGATGGGTGTCGGGTGTTGTATCTCAAGGCGCAGCCTGACACTTTGCGTCAGCGGCTTGTTTCATCGGATAATGCGGATCGTCCCTCGCTCACGGGACAGGGCGTGATCGATGAGGTTGCGGGGATCTATGAGGAGCGGGATCCGTTGTATATGGAGATCGCGGAGTCGGTGATCCATACGGATGGGGTTGGGGAAGATGCGGTCGTGGCGATGATTGTGGCGCTGGCGAAGGCGGGGGTATAAAAGCCCCTCACCCCGGCCCTCTCCCAGTGGGAGAGGGAGGAAGAATCAGTTTGCGTCGGCGGCTCGGACGGTGGCGCAGACGGCTTGGATCATGGTGTGGTCTTTGAGTCCGGGCTTGAGTTCGACGCCGCTGGAGATGTCTACGGCGTAGGGGCGGATGGTTTGGATCGCTTCGGTGATGTTGTCGGCGTGGAGACCTCCGGCGAGGATGATCTTCTTTGGGTAGTCTTTGACGAGCGGTGCGAGTGCGGACCAATCGAAGGTGTGACCTTGTCCGCCGTCTGATCCATCAATGAGGATGGCGTCGACTTCCATAACCTTTGCCCAACGATCAAGCTGTGATTGGATGGTCACGGCTTCGTATTTGAATGCTTTGATCACTCCGGGTCCGCACTGGCAGACGAGATCGATGGGTTCTTTGCCGTGGAGTTGGAAGGTGTGGGCGGGGCAGGTTTGTTCGATCTCGCAGAACTGGTCGATGTTTTCGACTTGCACGACTCCGATCGCGGAGACCATTGGTGGGAGCTCGAACATGATCGCGGCGGCGTCTGCTGGGTCGATGTAGCGCGGGGTGTCTGGGACGAAGATGAATCCGATCGCGTCGGCGCCGGCGTTGACGGCGGCTTGCGCGTCGTCGTGGTTGGTGATGCCGCAGATTTTGATTCGGGTTCGGGCGGTCATGGTGTTATTCCTTGAGGGCGTCGAGCTCTGTGAGCGCGAGGGATTTGATGTCGTCGTCGCTGGATTGCTCGATGAGCGTGGTGAGGATCGAGCGGGCGGCGCCGGGGTTGCTCAGGTCTTGGGCGTTGATGCGAGCACGGAGGATGCAGATGACATCGCGTTCTTTGTCGTTTGGGTACGCTTTGATGAGTGCTTGGTAGGCGTCGAGAGCTTCTTGTCGTTGTCCGGTTGAATAGAGGTGGTTGGCAATTTGGTACTGCGCGTCTCGGTGCATGGTGGTCGGGGCGGATTCGTCGCTGTTGAAATACTCGATCATCGCGAGGTAGCGGGCGGAGGCGTCTTCGAGGTTCCCTTCGCTGAGTCGTTCGGAGATTTGCGCTCGGCGATGGGCAAGCTCGGCGGTTTTGGGGTCTTCCTTCGCTGGGTTCTTGCGCGCGGATTTGATCGGGAGGGGGGTGGAGGATCGGGTCGCGGCTTGGAAGGCGCGTTTGCGTTGTTTGTGTTTGAGGATGGAGAAGAGGTCGTAGTTTGGTTCTCTTGGGAGGATGTTGGTTGCGAGGAGGGTGAGGGCGACGGCGATGCCGAAGGCGTATCCGCCGAGGTGGGCGGCGTTGGCGGTGCCGTTTTCGACTTGGAAGGTTTGGGAGAAGAGGTCGATGACGATCCAGAGACCGATGAGCCACCAGGCGGGGGCCATGAGGATTTGGATGATGATGAGGAGCCAGAGGATGCGGATTCGGGAGTTGGGGAAGAGGACAAGGAACGCGCCGGTGACAGCGGCGATTGCGCCTGAGGCGCCGATCGCGGGGTGGTCGGACATCGCGACATGGATGAGTCCTGATCCGACAGCTCCGGCGAGGTAGAAGATGGTGAATCCGAGGCGTCCGAAACGGTCTTCGACTGGTGGGCCGAAGACATAGAGGGCGAGCATGTTCCCAGCGAGGTGCATGAATGAGCCGTGGAGGAAAGCGGAGGAGATGGGTGACCAGGGGGTGAGGTCGTGTTTCCAGATATGTCCGAAATCGAGGAGTTGCTCGGCGAGGCGGGGATCCTGGGATTGGAGGATGATCTGGAGGACGAAGACGGCGATGTTGATCCCGATTATGATGGGGACGATTCGGGTCTTTCGGGTGAGTGGGCGGTTTGTTCCCAGAGGGATGAGCATCGTGGATGGTACCCTGCTCGAAGGGGTGTTGTGAGGGGGTGCTGGTAGGGACTGGGTGGGTTTGGGGACTTCGCGGGAGAAGAGTCTGGCCTATAGTTGGGTTCTCGATTCATGCGCCCCGCTCCACGGCCGATGGGGATGCAGTACGAGGTTATTGAGCTATCGAACTTGAAAGGATGCTGAAAATGAGCACCGCACAGAGCACTTACTCCAAAGGTCTTGAAGGCGTTATCGCTGCCCAAACCGAGATGTCCTTTATCAATGGCACGGAGGGGATCCTCGAGTATGTGGGGATCGCGATCGGTGATCTTGCATCCAAGAGCTCGTTTGAAGAAACCGTGTTCCTGCTGTGGAACAAGCGGCTCCCGACTGCTGAGGAACTTGGGGCGTTTACGACCGATCTTCGCGCTAACTATGGGTTGTGCGATGCACTCAAGGCTCGGATCCAGGCGTGTCCTGTTGATGCGGAGCCGATGCATGTGATCCGGACGATGATCAGCTCGATGGCGATGGATGATGCTTCTCCGAATGAGAACTCGGTTGAGGCGGCACGCGAGAAGTCGTTGCAGATTCTGGCGACGACCCCTGCGATTGTTGCGGCGTTTGATCGTCATCGCCGAGGGTTGGAGATTGTTGATCCTGATCCGTCACTGAACTTTGCGGCCAACTTCTTGTACATGCTCAACGGCGAGAAGCCTACAGAAGCGATGATCCGGGCGTTTGATATCTGTATGATCACCCACGCGGATCATGGATTGAACAACTCGACCTTCACGGCTCGCGTGGTGATCTCGACGCTCTCGGATATGTACTCCTCGATGAGCGCGGCGGTTGGTTCGCTCCGCGGACCGCTGCACGGCGGAGCGAATGAAGGCGTCATGAAGATGCTGAATCAGATCTCGGATGTGAGCTCGGTTGAGAGTCATGTGATGGGGATGATTGAGAAGAAAGAACGGATCATGGGGTTCGGGCATCGTGTCTACAAGTCGAAGGATCCGCGCGCCAGCGAGTTGATGACTCTGGCGAAGCAGCTCGCTGAGGACACGGGGAACATGGATCTGTACGAGAAGTCGCACGCGATCGAGCTCATTATGGAGCGTGAGTATGCGTCGAAGGGGATTTACCCGAATGTCGATTTCTACTCGGCGACGACTTACCACTGCATCGGTCTGAAGCTTGATCTGTTTACGCCGATGTTCGTGCTTGCACGCATCGCGGGATGGGCGGGGCATGTGATCGAGCAGCTTGGTGACAACCGGTTGTTCCGTCCGACGACTGACTATGTTGGTCCTCACGAAGTGGCGTATGTTCCTATCGAAAAGCGTTGAGCTTGCTGATGGGCGAGCAGCAGGCTGAGCAAATCGGGCACAGAACCGTTGGTGTTTTTTGCGACGGTGCGCCGTGGTCTGACTTTCTGTTTGAGCAGTGTGATGATGCGGGTGGGTACCACAAGCATCTGCGGCTTCGTCCTTTGGACCAAGAGGCGGATGTGCTGTTGTTCTTTGGGAATCTTCCAGAAGAGATGGGTGGGTATAAGCCTCGCGGATTGAAACGGAAGATGCTCAAGTCGCAGGGGCGGCTCGATGCGGAGGCGCTGGAGCGGACGGTTGAGGGGTTTGGAAGATCGAAGGATGATCTGGTGATGCTGGTGTATGAGCCGAGCGATGCGTACAGCGATGCTTGGTTTGAGACGGCGAATCGGTTGTTCGGGACGGTCATGGCGCCGGATGATCGGGCGGGGACGAAGATTGTGCTTCCCACGATGTGGACTGATCCGGATAGTGTTCGCGTGTTTCAAGCGATGGAACCGAATCATGATCGTCCGATGGATCTGGCGTGTATTACCAGCGGCAAGAGCTTGTGGGCGGGGCATACAGAGCGGTTGGATTTTTTGAAGCTGCTCGGCAGGTCCGGGGTTTCGATGGATCTGTTCGGGCGGGGGCTGAACGCGGAGCTTGGGGCCGATCATCGCTTGGGTGGCGCGGTTCGGGTGAAGTCGTCGGTGCTGAGAGCTTCGAAGATGACGCTCGCGATCGAAAACACGGCGGACAACGATCGGTATGTCACAGAGAAACTCTGGGATCCGTTGCTCAACTGGTCGCTCCCGTTGTACTACGGCTCGACGGCGTGTGATCCGATGATTCCCGGCGAGGCGTTTATTCGGATCCCAGATCTTGGGGAAGCGGGGGTTGCGTGTGTTCGCGAAGCACTCGCTACGGAGGGGTTGTGGGAATCGAGATTGGATGCGATCCGCGAAGCTCGGCAGCAGATTCTGGGCGAGCATAGACTGGTTGAGTTGCTGGCTCGGACGATCCCTGTTTGAGACTGGCGTGATCGCGTACTCGAACTGGGGTCCCTCCGATGTCACTGAAGAAACTCGAACGCTCGTACAAGAAGTGCATCTGGCATTTCAAGAAGTTTGGGTTTGGCGGCGGGATGGCGGCGTTCAAGGGGTCGCTCTCTGGATCGCAGAATCGGTTTTCGATCACTCCGACAGGGATCAAGCATCCGGTGACGCTTCGGCTGCCTTCATCGGATAGCGAGGTGTATAAGCAGGTGTTTCTGGATAAGGAGTACGACTGCGTCGGGGAGACTGCTCCGAAGGTGATCATCGATGCGGGGGCGAACTGCGGGTTGACCTCGGTGTATTACGCGAATCTGTTTCCGGAGGCGAAGATCATCGCGATTGAGCCTGAGAAGGGGAACTTTGAGCTGCTGAAAGAGAATGTTGCGGCGTATCCCAATGTCGTTCCCGTTCGCGCGGCGCTGTGGAGCGAGCGAGGGACGGTGGTTGTGGATGATCCGGGGGAGGGGGCGTGGTCGTTTCGGGCGCGCGGAGCGGATGGGGATGTGAGCGGCTTTGATACGGTCGATGCGGTGACGGTTGAGTCGATCATGGAGGAGCATGGGATCGATCGGGTGTGTCTGCTGAAGATGGATATCGAGGGGTCAGAGCTAGAGGTGTTTGAGCACGCTGGCGGGTGGATTGATCGCGTTGATACGCTGGTGGTCGAGCTGCACGAGCGATTCAAGCCGGGCTGCACGCGGGCGTTTTATGATGCGACACCTGGCTTTGATCGGGAGCGGCACATGAACGAGCACATCTGGATCGGTCGCGCAGGTGGGGTTTGGCCGGCTGAGTGATTTGGCTCAGGCGTATTGCTCAGCGTCGAGGACTTCGTATTTCGGGAGTGACCTGAAGTGGTTCTCGGTGCGGATCTGTGCGGAGCGGTCGACCTTGTGATCGTTGAGGGGGTTGAGGTCGTTGTAGATATACAACTGCTCTTTGACGAAGTGGATTTTGCCTTGGGGGCACATTTCCATCATGGGGAACATAATCCCGAGGTCCCAGGCCATTTTGGCGAGGTTGCCGTTCTCGTCGAGGAGGGCTTGTTTTGGATTGAGGTTGTTCCAGAGGAATCCTTTGAAGGTGCGGAGGTGGCTTGCGAGCCATTTGTATTCTCGGAAGGATCGGTCTTTGAGGACTTTCTTTGGGAAGGGGTCGCGGACATCGGAGCGGACATTGGGGGTCGCGTGTTTGTATGAGCCGTAGGTGAGCCAGCACTGGTGATGCTGGTAGATGTTGTTGATGGTGGAGAGGACATTGTCGTGTGCGAGCCAATCGTCGAGGTCGAGGGTAACGACGACGTCGTCGTCGTTTGGCTTCAGAAACTCGCACGCGTTCCCGGTCCAGAATCGGCGTTGATCTCCGGCGATGATGGTGTGGTTTTGGGAGTCCTTGGTGAGTTGTTTCGCGATGTCTGCTGTGCCGTCGGTAGAGTCGTCATCGACGACGATGTGGCGGAAGTTGGAGTAGTTCTGGTTGAGGACGGAGGTGAGGCACTTGTCGACATATTCGGAGCAGGAGCGTCCGGCGGTGAAGATGTAGATCGGGAGCTCGGTGGTCGCGTGTGGTGGTTTGGTGTTGAAGAATCCCATGCATGCTCCCTGCGGCTCGGTGAGGGGCACTCTATTCTGGGTTCAGCGGGTAAGCAATTGAATCGCGGGTGATCGGGGAGATCGGTTGTGTGCAATAGGGGTAGCGGATTCAAGCGGCTTTGCATTTCTCGAGGTAATGGCACCCTTCGAGTTTGGCAACATCCGCGTCGAGTCCAGCGACGAGGAGGAACTCTCCGGCATTGAGGACATGGGTTCCGGGAGGGCGCATCGTGAAGTGGCCTCCGGTTTCTCTGATCGAGATCAGGACAACTGCTGGGTGGTTGGAGAGGAGTTCGCTGAGTTCACGGCCTTCGTATTTGCTCCCTTGATCGATTGGGAGCTCTCGGAAGTGGAGTTTTTCGACAGGGTCGGTGTGGGTGCCGAAGACGACTTCGGCGACGCATGGGTGGAGGATGCTTTCGGCGATGCCGTCTCCTCCGAATCGTGATGGGTTAATGACGGAGTCTGCTCCGGCGCGGGTAAGTTTTTCAACGGAATCGTCTGCTTCGGCGCGAGCGATGATCCGGATGGTTGGGTTGAGTGCTTTAGCGGACAGGCAGATCATCGCGTTGGTTGAGTCGGAGGATGTCGTTGCGGCGATGGCGGATGCTCGTGTAATCCCAGCGTCGATGAGGACATGGTCGAGGGTGGAGTCGCCGAGGAAAGCGACGATGTCTTGGTCTCGCGCTCGTTCGACGAGGTCTTTGTCTGTATCGGTGGCGACGAGTGGGATTGATTGTTCTTGGAGTCGTTGGATGACGCGGATGCCTGTGCGTCCGATGCCGCAGACGATGACATGGTCGTTCATTTTTTTGGCTTTGTTGATCATGTGTTTCTCTTTGTCGATCGCTTTGGAGGTTGCGTACTGGACAATCTGGCTGAGTGAATAGGAGACGGAGGCGATTCCTCCGATCATGAGGATCGCGGTGAATCGTTGTCCGCTTTCGGAGATTCCGTTGTCGCCGTATCCGACGGTCGTGAGTGTGTAGAGGGTGAAGAAGAAGGATTGCCAGATCCCCCACCCTTCGATCCAAGTGAATCCTGCGGTCCCGAACATGATGACGAGGGTGCAGACTGAGAGCGCACGCTTGAGGGCGGGGTCGATCTCAATCGGTTTGAATAGGCGTTCGAACACCTTGTCTGTATCGGACCCTTGATTGGGCGAGTTGAGGTGAACACCCTGCTTTTGAGGGTGAGGTTAGATCGCGAGTTGATTGAGGATCGCGTCGAGGATGAGGCGTGTGCGTGACTCGGAATCTGGATCGATGTTGATGGTCAGCTTGACCCCCCCACTTGGTTGGGTGGAGGTTTTGATATGCACGCGTGAATAGGGCGATCCGGGCTGGGAGAGGGCGATGAGTTTGCCGCCTTGCGGGGAGGCGGTGGACTGGTCGATGACATGTCCTTGGCGGAGGAGTTCGGATTTGGCGGCGATCAGGACGGATTCTGTGCGGACTCCTGGAGGGAGCTCGGCTTCGAGGGTTCCCCAAAGGTACGAGGCGGAGATTGGGGTTTGTCCTTGCCAAGCTGTTGATTTGCGCATGGCGGGGACAGATTCGCAGGCTTGGAGAAGGGTGAGGATACAAATCCCGAACAAAGCGACGAGGAGGTGGCGGGAGGTGCGATTGGGTGTCGGCGTAGGGATAGCGTGCATGGAGAAAGGATCGGTGATATTGGGGATCGGGCTGTAATTGCTGGGATGAATGGGGGTGTTGGCTTGACCGGTGGGGTGTGGGTGCCTTTGATAGAGGCCCTGCGGCGATTGGGCCGTGGCTTGTTAGACCTTTGATGAATGGAGCCCTGATGGCGATTCGGATTAAATCACGCGGTAACGAGAGTGCTGAGCAGATGATGCGTCGGTTCAAGAAGCTGTGCGAGAAGGAAGGTCTGGTCAAGGATGTGAAGCGTAAGGAATACTACGAGAAGCCTTCGGAGCGTAAGCGTCGTGCGGCGAAGCGTGGTCCTCAGCGCGACTGATCTGATTGACATTTGAATGCGAATGATGCCGACTCTGATTAGGGTCGGTTTTTTTCATGTTGATGGGTGCGTGATGCCGTTTTTCATTCAATGGACGGGCTTTCTTGGTAAGCACGCACTAGAATCGTGACCCCTTCCGGGGTCGATAAACTTGTCAAAACATTGTCAAAGAAAACCTTCCCTGTTGCTGAGTTGGGTGACACGCAGGGAGTGCAGGAATTCCACCACCACCCAGAGGCACACGCACTATGAGTATGCAACTCATGCCAACATTGGCGTCGATGTCGGGGATCACCCCGGCGTATTACCTTGCACCGATCGGGGGCGTACTCGCTCTGATCATGGCCAAGATGTTCCAGCTTTCGGTGATGAAAAAATCCGAGGGTGACGAAAACATGATCGAGATCGCACAGGCGGTCCGTGATGGTGCGATGGCGTACCTGACTCGTCAGTACAAGGTCGTCGCGGGCGTGTTCGTCCTGCTGATCGCGTTCCTCGCGGTTATGTACGCGATGGGACTCCAGTCGTCGTACACGCTGATCGGTGTTCCGGTCGCGGGTCTCTTCTCGGGTCTCTGTGGTTGGTTCGGCATGAAGATGGCGACCAACGCTTCGGCTCGTACGACCTGGGCCGCGAAGCAGTCGCTGAATGAAGGGCTGACCGTTGCGTTCCGTTCGGGTGCGGTCATGGGTCTGAATGTTGTGGGCTTTGCGCTCATCGACATCTCGGCTTGGTTCTTCATCTTCAACCACTTCGAGATCGGTGGAGACATCACCCAGATCACGACCATCATGCTCTCCTTCGGGATGGGTGCATCGACACAAGCGTTGTTCGCTCGTGTGGGTGGTGGTATCTACACGAAGGCCGCGGATGTTGGTGCTGACCTTGTTGGTAAGGTTGAGGCTGGTATTCCAGAGGATGACGCACGCAACCCTGCGACGATCGCGGACAATGTCGGTGACAATGTCGGTGATGTTGCGGGTATGGGTGCTGACCTCTACGAGTCGTACTACGGCTCGATCCTTGCAACGATGGCGCTCGGTGCTGCTGCAGCGATGACGCTCGCGAACGGTGCTGAAGCGACCGCGTTTGGTCTCAAGCTTGCTGTGACTCCGATGGCGCTCGCTGGTCTGGGAATCTTCTGCTCGATCCTGGGTGTCTTTACAGTGAAGGCAAAGGAGAACGCGAGCTTTGCTCAGCTTCTCAAGGGTCTGCACAAGGGTGTGTATGTTGCTTCGGCACTCATCGTCCTTGGCGCGTTTGGTCTGCTCTGGTTCATCCTCAAGGATGCGACTGAGCTTGAAGGCATCACCACTTGGTGGGGTCTGGGTCTTTCGATCGTTTCGGGTTTGCTCTCTGGTCTTGTGATCGCTCACGCGACGGAGTACTACACCTCGTACGAGCATGCACCAACACGGCGCATTGCTGAGCAGGCGCTCACTGGTCCTGCGACGGTCATCATTGCTGGTATTGCTGAAGGCATGAAGTCCACATGGGCTTCGCTCCTCACTGTTGTTGTGGCGATCATCGCGGCGTTCTCGTTTGCGGGTGGTGGCGACAGCTTCCTCATGGGTCTCTACGGCGTCGGTATCGCGGCGGTCGGGATGCTCTCGACTCTGGGTATCACGCTTGCAACCGATGCGTACGGTCCGATCGCGGACAACGCTGGTGGTAACGCTGAGATGACTGGTCAGCCTCCGATCGTTCGCGAGCGGACTGACATGCTCGACTCGCTCGGGAACACCACTGCTGCGACTGGTAAGGGCTTTGCGATTGGCTCAGCGGCGTTGACCGCGATGGCGCTCTTCGCGGCGTACATCCAGATCGTTCAGGTTCAGATCGGCACACAGGCTGAAGCGTTCTTTGATAACGGCTCCTATGTCGCACCGGCTGGTGTTGATGCAGGGTTCGCGGTCTACCAAGGGCACGGCAAGTTTGCTGTTGCGACTGGTATGGGCGAAGAGATGAATGTCGACGGCGGCATGCTCCTCGATGTCCGTATGACTGATGGCTCACACGGCGTGAAGCTCCACGATGTCGATTCAGGCACGATCTTCCCGTTGACTGGGAACTACGATGCTCGCTACGACATTGCTGGCGAAGGCTGGACTGCGACGCTCGCTTCTTCGGAACGCGGGATGATCAAGGATGTGCTCAGCTTCTACAATGTGACGCTTGCGAATCCGAAGCTGCTCGGTGGTATCTTTATCGGTGTGCTCCTTGCGTTCCTGTTCTGTGCGTTGACCATGAATGCGGTCGGTCGTGCGGCATACGCGATGATGGGCGAGTGCCGTCGTCAGTTCGGGTTTATCCGTCAGGCACTCCGCAACGGTGGCATGTCGGAAGCGGATGTTGCTGATCCGGACAACTGGCCTATGAAGGGTGTTGATCTCGATGGTCACCACTACCCTGACTACGCGGAGTGTGTCTCGATCTCGACCTCCAGTGCTCAGAAGGAAATGGTGATCCCATCGGTCCTCGCGATTGTGGTTCCGATCCTTGTTGGTCTGACCCTCTCGGTCGCTGGTGTGATGGGGATGCTCGTCGGTGGTCTGACCTCGGGCTTCGCGCTCGCGGTCTTCATGGCCAACGCTGGTGGTGCTTGGGACAACGCGAAGAAGTTGCTCGAGTCCTACGGTGCGACCACTGCTGATGAGATGGTTGCTGGGACTGGCAACTCGGTCAAGATTCCTGACACAGTTCGTAGTGCGATCATGGATCGTGCGAAGGAAGCGGTCGCGGCTGGTAACGGCGACTTGATCGTCTACGGCAAGGGCTCAGAAGATCACAAGGCGACTGTTGTTGGTGACACTGTTGGTGATCCGTTCAAGGATACCTCGGGTCCTGCACTGAACATCCTGATCAAGCTGATCTCGATCGTTTCGGTTGTGTTTGCGGGTCTGATCGTTGCGTACGGCGATGTGATCAGCGGCATCTTGGGTATTTGATCCCTGATTGATCTTCATAATCTCAGAGCCCCGGCGTTTTGCGTCGGGGCTTTTTCGTGCGCTGATGGAATCGACTGCAGGCAACCGTTGGGGGCTTGGGTCGAATAGGATTGGGGATGACGAAGGGAAGAACGATGATTCGATGGATGCTGATGTTTGCGGCGGTGTGTGCTTTGGAGGTTGGGGCTTCGCCTCTGGCAGATGAGGTGCAGGAGCGTGCGTCTGAGATTCTGGACTCGGTTGAGGACCGCGCGTCGGCGGAGCGTGGGCTCGATGCGATGCGGGTTCTGGCTGATGCGGTGATCGAGCAGGTCAGTGATCGGCAGCTCGATGCGTTGGGGGTCAGCGAGGGGTACCTCGCGGCCGCGGAGATTCTGGCGGCAGCGAATGAATCCGGGAAGGGGATCGAGGCGTTTGCGGATTCGTTGGTCGCGTCTCCGGAGTTTGTGATTGAGCTTGGGTTGCTGGTTGATCCTGAGCAAGACGATCTCTCAGCGGTCGCGGAGCTTGCGAAACATCTACTGGAACAACGCGGCGAACTGGTCGAGAAGTATCCCACGATGAGCAGCGCGTTGTGTGTGGTTCATGAAGCTCCAACTGGATACACGCGACGGATCAATGAGAATACGGTGAAGGCATCTGAGCCTTTGGCGGTGTTTGATTACTTTGTTGAGCATTCTGGACGGTTGCCTGTGCATCCGAATCGGTTGTCTCCGGCGCTGATGGTGCATGTTGTGGATATGACGGAGCGTCCTGAGCAGAGCGGGTGGGCGCTGAATCGGTACAGAACGAATCCTGGGATCGGGGATCGGTTCTTTGAGATCCAGTACGACTACGACCACTTCCGGAGCGGGGCGCCGAAACGGGTGACGGTGGAGGGAGACTATCGACTGGAATCTATTCTGCAGTACGGCGGGGTGTGCGCGGATCAGGCGTACTTTGCTGAGGGAGTCGCGAAGGCGTGTTCGATTCCATCAGCGTATGTGCATGCACGAGGCGCGGATGTGTCGCATGCATGGATCGGTTATTTGGAAATCCGCGGGAATCGTGCGGAGTGGAACTTTGATTCGGGTCGCTATGAGGCGTATCAGAACTTGCGTGGGAATCTGCGTGATCCGCAGACGCTGGAGTATGTCTCGGATGCACGCGTTGGTCTTCAGGGTGGTCAGTATGGGGTGCACTCATCGCAGCGTTGGTCGGCGCTGGGAGTGACGAAAGCCGTGGGTCGGATGCATGGGGATGAGTGGGTTTCAGGGAATGATGTGGTGTTTGAATCCAAGGGTGTGCTTAGAAAGCCGCGTGATGGGACGACGAAGGATCAGCTTGCGCTCATGCGTGCTGGGTTGACGCGATGCGCGTTTGTGCCTGGTGGATGGGAGTTGGTTGCGGACATCGCGGATGGGCATGAACTGAGCTTTAAGGAGCTTGATGTCTGGGCGCGTGCGGTCGAGAAGATGTGCGGTGTTCGGTATCAGGATTTTTCGTATGACATCATCGCGGAACTGATCAGTTCGGTTGAAGACAAGAAGTCACGCGTCGGGATGTGGGAATGGGCACTCACTCGCTACAAGGCGCGTCCTGATCTGGCGGCGGCGGCTCTTGTCAAACTTGGGGCTTTGCACGAGGAGATGAACGATCTTGATCGCGCGTGGTGGAGATACGAGGCGGTGTCGAAGGATTTGATCAACGATGGGCCGATGGTGGTTGATTCGTTGATCCGGATGCAGAAGATGCTTGAATCTCGCGGGAAGCGAGCAGAGATTATTCCATGGCTAGAGGATGCGGCACGGCGCGTCAAGCGTCCACCTTCGATGGGAGCTGCGTTTGCAAGGCAGTCGAACTATTTCCAGATCCATGCGATGCTCGGGATGGAGTTGGAAGCTGCGGGCCGGGGGAATGAATCGCGTGCGGTGTATGAGTCCATCGGTGTGCGCGTTCCTTGAGTGTTTTGTGGATTAAAAAAGCCACCCCCTTGTGGGAGGTGGCCGTAGGATGCTGAGTTTGTCTCAGCAGTTTTCTGCATGGACTACGCCGGAGCATTGATGTTCTCCGTCGAGCATGTGCTCATTAGAGGCGTAGCCCCTTGGTACAGACTGAATCGTTCACTGAATCACCTCCTTTGAGTACATGGTTTGTTCGAGCCGTCACGGATCAGTTGGCCGCCGCTCGAGTTCTTTTCCCCGTGCCGTCGCTCGGGGCTCATCGCCTGACCTCGTCCTGAGATCAGTCGTCGTGGTGCTGTCCGGATTCGCTTTGGGCTTCTGGCTTTGGCGGCGCCCGGCGAGCAGTCACGATTGTTTCATCATGCATATTTTCGGCGGATGTGCAAATGCGGATGCAGCGAAAGCGCACGGAACACTAAAAATAGCGTTCTTTGCATGAAAATCGCGGTTTATCGTTGTGGATTAGTCGTCGAGTTCGTCGAACGCGCCGCGTTTGGCTTGGTCGTCGATGTACTCTTGGAAGTCACCCATCTTGTAGGAAACGAAGCAGAAGACATGGTGGAGGGTGACCCACTCGAGATCGGATTTGTCTTCGTCGAGGTCTTTGCGGATGGTGTTGAGTTCAGCGAGGAGGGTTTCGGCTTTCATGCTTTGCTTTCTCTTTGACAACGCATCGCTCACGCGCGGAGGCGTGGTGCGAGCAGTTTGATGATGAGGGTGACAAGGTACATCGCGCTCTGGATGAGCACAATGGTGGGTCCGATCGGGTAGCTCGTGTTGAGTCCGATCTGGAGTCCAATGAGTGCGCCGAGGACTCCGAATGCGATCGCGTAGATGAATGCGGGACGGAGCTTGGCGGTGAGGTTGAGTGCTGCAGCGCCGGGGAGCACGAGGATCGCGGCGGCGAGGACCACCCCTGCGACTTGCATCGACATGACGATCGCGATCGCGAGGACGGAGAGGAAGGTGTTGGTGATGCGCGATGAGCTGTGTCCGAACGCGTCGATGACGGGTTCGTCGAAGGCCCAGAAGATGAGTTTGCGGCGAGATGACCAGAGGTAGAGCAGGATCGCGGTGGCGGTGACGACGGCGATTGTTGATTTGGTCGCGGTGGTGTTGAGGATGTTTCCGAAGAGGATTTCTTCGATGATGTGGTGTTCGTCTTCATGGCCGTGGGCGGCGTGTCCGTGCTCGTCGTGGTCGTGTTTGGATTCAGCGATCGTGAAGAGGACGAATCCGAGAGCCATGGACGCGGAGAGGACAACCCCGATCGCGGTGTCGGTGCGTCCCTTGTGCGAGCGGGAGAGCGCGGCGATCCAGAGTGCAGCGAGGATGGAGAACGCGACGACGATCGAAAGCTGTCCGATCGCGCCGGGGGTGGTCGCGCCGTTGACTCCCAGGACGAGGGCGATCCCGACTCCTCCGAACGCTGCGTGGGAGATCCCTTGTCCTATGAAGGCGAGTCTTTTGAGGACGACGAAGATGCTCAGTGCACCTCCCATCGTCGCGATCGCGAGTGCGGCGGCGATGATCGGGATGTTGGCGGGGTCGATGGTCATGATGCTCCCCCACTCTGATGATCGTGGCCGCAGCATGGGTCTGTGTGATTTGGGTCGTCGCAATCATCTGCGCGGTGGGCGTCGATATGGAGATCGCCAAACACTCCGGCGACATCGTGGGCGAAGACCTGCGCGAGGACGGCGGGGGTGAGTCCTTCTGGAGCGTCGTGGAAGTGGAGCGTGCGCGAGAGGCACGCGATGCGATCGGCGACCGCGGCGACGGCTCGCATGTCGTGGGAGACGACGATGAGGGTCAGGTCGAGCTCTTGGTGGAGCGTGTTGATGAGTTCTCCGAAGCGTTGTTGTCCCGCGATGTCTACGCCTACGGTGGGTTCGTCGAGGACGAGGAGCTTGGGGGAGCGTGCGATCGCTCGCGCGATCATCGTGCGTTGGAGCTGGCCTCCAGAGAGTGCGCCGATTGGTCGGTCTGCGAGGTCGCTGAGTTCAACGAGTTCAAGGGCGCGGTCGATCGCGGCGTTGTCCTCGTTGGATGCTTTCTTCCAGGGCTTGAGGCTCGCGGTGCGTCCCAGCGCGACGGTTTGGCGGACGCTGATGGGCCAATCAAGTTGGGCTTCGATGCGTTGGGGAAGGTATCCGACGAGTCCGAGCTGGCGTGCTTTGGTTGGGGAGTGTCCGAGGACTTGGATGGATCCGGAGGTTGGTTTGAGGATGCCGAGGATGAGTTTGATGAGGGTGGACTTTCCTCCGCCGTTTGGGCCGAGGATACCGAGCTTGGTGCGGTGGTCGATGGAGAGGGAGATCGAATCGAGGGCGTTGACGGAACGTGCATCGAGTCCCGTCGAGGGGTAGGTGAAGGAGATGTTGTTGATTTCGACGGCGGGGGTCATGAGGGGTGACTATAGGTTCTTGGTCGCTGCGAACTGGTGGTCCACACAGTACGATCGCGGATGGATTAGGGTTCGTCCTTTGTTTCGGAATCGTCGTCGTCGAAGACGGCTCGGAAGGCGGGGGTGTCGAGGTCGTCGAACTGGCCTTTCTTGGCAGCGATGATGAACGCGGCGACTCCCAGTCCCGCAAGGAGCAAAGCGGCGGGGATCATGAGGTAGACAGCGGACATCAGGAGGGCTCCGATTGGGAATGGGTCGATTGGGTATTCTTGCCCGCTCGTGTGCAGATAGCGACGACGGTCAGGGAGCTGATGGGCATCAGGATCGCGGCGATGAGGGCGTTGATGACTCCGGTCATCGCGAGCGTCGCGGCGATGGAGTTGTAGACGATCGATACGACGAGGCACAGGCGTATGGTGGACATCGTGGAGCGGGAGAGGTCGATGAGGTTGACGATTGGGGTGAGTCCGGGATGGACGAGGTAGACATCCGCGGCTTCGAGGGAGGCTTCGGCTCCGCCGTGGACGGCGATCCCGACATCTGCGGAAGCGAGGGCGGCGGCGTCGTTGATGCCGTCTCCGACCATGACGATTGGGACGGATGGGGAGCGACGGGATTCTTTGGATTGGGCGATTCGTTGTGCTTTGGTTTCGGGGGTGACTCCGCCTTCATGCGATTCGATGTGGAGCTGGTGTGCGATGGATTCGACGATTCTTGGATGGTCTCCGGAACAGACGGCGAGTTCCCAGCCGCGCTTCTGGAGATCGCTCGAAGCGGATTGAGCATCGTCGCGGAGCTGGTCGCCGATTCCAACCAATGCGAGTCGGTTCGACGTAGCGGCGTGGATGAGGATCGGGGTCAGGGCGCGGTCGAGGAGGCGGACGAGTTTGGGTTGAAGATCGTCGGGGATCTGGGTGTTGGTGTGCTTGGTAACGAAGGCGATGGATCCGATGGTGAGGTGTTGGTCGTCCACATCACCGGAGATGCCTTGGGCGGTGTGCTGGGTGATGTTGGTCGCGGTTGGGAGGTCTGTTTCAACTGCACTGTCGATCGAGCGGGTGATCGCGCGGGCGATCGGGTGGTTGGAGTACTGTTCGATCGCGGCGGCGAGGGGGAGGAGGGTTGCGTCGCCGTAGGTGTCGATGAGGGTGTTGGCGCCTTGGGTGAGGGTTCCGGTTTTGTCGAGGAGCATCCGACCGGGTTTTGCTAACTGCTCGAGGACAGTTGCGGATTTGATGAGCATTCCGGATCGTGCGGAGCGTCCCAGCGCGACGGACATGGCCATGGGTGTTGCGAGTCCCAGAGCGCAGGGGCATGTGACGATGAGGAGTGCGGTCGCGTGCTCGATCCCTGTCGTGATGTTGGTTGTCAGCGACCAGTACGCGAAGGTTGCGGTCGCGAGGGTGATCACGATGATGACGAAGTATCCAGCGATGCGATCCGCGGCTCGGACGACTGGGGACTTTTGCTCCGACGCTCGCGCGACGAGGTTCATGAGTTTCCCGATGCGGGAGTGCTCCCCCACTGCTTGGACGCGGACGGTGACTGGGGAGCTGAGGTTGGTCGCGCCTGCAAGAGCTTGATCGGATGGTCCGGATTCGACGGGGACGGATTCACCTGTGAGGAGGGCATTGTCGATGGTTGTGATTCCATCGGTGATGATGCCGTCGGCGGGGAAGGATTCCCCGGGATTGACGCGAACGGACATTCCCGCTTCGAGTGTTTCGATGGGGACGCGTTTGGTGTTGCCCACTTCGTCGATGAGGGTCGCGCTGCTGGGGGTGAGGGTGAGCATGAGCTCGACGGAGTCGGACGCGGCGCGTTGTTGTCGGTGCTGGATCCAGCGTCCGACGAGGAGCAGGAAGACGAGGACGGCGACAGAGTCGAAGTAGATCTCTCCGGTCCCTTGGATGGTGTTGACGGTTCCCCAGACGCCCGCGACGAAGAGCGCCAGCGCGATGGGGATATCGAGGTGGGCTGTTCTCGTTCGGAGTGCGGCGAGTGCTCCGGTAAAGAAGATGCGTCCTGGGAAGATGAGAACGATGAGTCCCAGAGCCATGGAGTAGTAGCGGAATGTCGTGCGCCATGCGTCGGAGATTCCGGAGAAGGTTCCGCCGTAGAGAGCGATCGCGAGGAGCATGATGTTCCCGGCGAGCGCTCCTGCGAGCGCGACGCGGATGAGGAACTTGCGATCTTCTTTGATTCGGATCGCTCGTGCTTCTTTGCCTCGCGCTGGGTGCGCCGCGTATCCGAGTTTGTCGAGGGACTGCGCGACTTGGGAGAGTTTGATGTGGTCGGGGTTGTAGCGGACGCAGACGGTTCGTCTTCGGATGTTCGCTCGTGCGTCGATGACTCCATCGGCGACTCTTGGGAGTCGCTCGATCAACCAGACGCATGCGGCGCAGTGCATGCCTTCGAGGAGCAGCTCGACCTCGGCGGTGGAGTCGTCTTCGTTGGTGACCCATGTCGATTGGAAGAGGGGGTCGTCGAGTTCTTCGTAGTTGCTTCCGGTGGTGGCGGCTGGCTCGGCGGTTGGATCTACTGCGGCGCGGACTTTGTAATAGTTGTCGAGTCCGGATGAGTGGAGGATGTTGTAGACGGTTTTGCATCCGTTGCAGCAGAACTGGTGATCGGATTCGGGGTCGATGAGTCCTTGAGGGACTGGGAGGCCGCAGTGATTGCAGGGTGTGGGGCTAGATGCGGACTGGTCGGCAGACATGTGTTAGGGATCTTTGTCGGCGACTGGTTGAGAGTCCATTTGTTCAGAGTCCATCGGGAGACCTGCTTCGCAGAGCGGGCAGGATTCGTCTGGGTCGGTTGGGACTTCGCCCTCGACGATGTTGAGGTTGACGCGCGACATTTCGGGAGCTTGCAGGCGTCCCATCGCGGTGAACGCGCCGACGAGGACGACGGCGGAGGCGCTGATGGTTGGGATTTTCGCGTGGAGTGGTCCTGCGAGGAGTTGGATCCCGGCTCCGAGGGACGCCATGACTGGGAGGGTTCCGAGCCAGAAGACGGACATCGTGAGTCCTCCCCAGATTGGTGAACCGGTTCCTGCTGCAGCGAATGCGAAGGCGTAGAGCCAGCCGCATGGGAGAAGCGTGGTGAGGAGTCCGATGGTCAGGGCGCGTTTGAATGGGGTGAGGTTGAAGGCGAGGCGCTGTCCGTTCTCAACAGCACGCTGCATGAACTTGGGGGCGCGGACATGGGCGATCTTGAGGCCTCGGATTCGTGCGAGTGCGACGAGTCCGAAGGCGATCATGAAGAGTCCTGCGATGACGGTCGCGGTGCGCTGGACTCCGACGAAGGATCCTCCGAAGTCAAGTGCTTGCCCGATGGATCCTGCGACGATTCCCAGGAGGGTGTAGGTGAGGAGGCGTCCGCCGTGGTATGCGGATTGGAGTTTGAGTTTGGAGTATTTGGATTGGTCTTTGGCATCCGCGCCCAGTGCGAAGAGCATGAGCCCGCCGCACATTCCGGCGCAGTGGAGCGATCCGACGAGGGAGGCGGTGAGGACGGTTCCGATCAGGATGAGCATGGGGTCGGTGGACATAGCGGGTTAGTCGTCTTTGAGATCGAGTGATTTGATCAGGAGTGCTTGGTGTCCTGCGTGTCGGATGGAGATGCGGAACTCCCAGAGGCCGGGGGTGTGCATGCCTGCGATCTTTGCTTGGTATTGTCCTGCGCCGGAGTTCGGGAGGACCTTTGAGAGTGGGTCGTGCGCGTTTGCTTGGGAGAATGCGACGAGTTCGATCAGCGCGCCTTCGATTGGTTGATCAATCGCGTCGAGGAGCATCACAGAGACGAAACGGTTCGCGTAGGGGTCGAGCTTGGGTGATGCGGAGATACGGACATCCCATCCGAGCTTGTCGGCGGTGTTGAGTCGCGCTTTCTCGCTGTCCCAGTCCACGGATCGAGCGTAGTAATCCGGTTCGATCGCTCGCGATCCCTTCCCGGCTCCGAAGATCGCGGTCGTAAGCACGAAGGATGCGGAGACGAGGAACATGCAGACGAGTCCGACGGGCCAGTGCAGACCTCGCTCGAAGAAGGTGCGTTTGTCGTGCTTGGGATCAGTCATCGGATGGCTCCGGCTGGGTGTTGGTGGTTGGGACGAACTTGCGGCCCTTCATTTCGAACACAGTATCCTTGGTGAAGTCGGCGCTGTCGGTGATGCGGATGAGGACCTCGATCTGGTTGGATGTAAAGACTTCCGGAGGTGCGATGATCGCGAACTTGGTGGAGGTTTCTTCTCCCGGCTCAACGGTCAGGGTTGCTTGTCCGTCTCCAAGGATGATGCCTTGGGGTTCGATGACGGAGATGGTGAAGGTCGTGGGCTCGGTTGAGCGGTTCGTGATGCGCGTGCGGAGTTGGTTGGTGATCTCTCCGGATGGGAGCGTGTAGAACGGGAGTCCCGCTTCTCGACCGATCCAGACATCCGTGCTGCCTTTGGTGTTGAGGACATAGAGGAATCCGACGAAGAGCAGCAGGAGGATCAGCGGGTAGATGATGATGCGCGGACGCATCAGGTGCGTCTTTGATCCAGCGACGGCGTTCTCTGATGAATACCGGATCAGTCCGCGCGGGCGGTTGATCTTGTCCATGATGGAATCGCACGCGTCGATGCACTGGGCGCATCCGATGCATTCGAGCTGGGGTCCCATGCGGATATCGATCCCGGTCGGGCAGGTCTGGACGCACATTGTGCAATCGATGCAGTCGCCGAGGACTGGGAGGGAGATTGCTTCAGCGGCGTCTTGGTGGTCGGTCTTGGGTTTGGGCGAGCGTCGTTTTTTGCCTCGGGGTTCGCCTCGTGCTTCGTCGTAGGTGACGATAAGGGAATCTTGGTCTGTGAGTGCGCCCTGCATGCGTGCGTACGGACAGACGACGCAGCAGACCTGTTCGCGGAAGAATGCGAAATCGAACATCATCAATCCGGCGGTTCCCGCGACGATCAGGAACGCGATCGGGTGGTTGAGTGGTGAGCCGAAGATCCAATCGTTGACGGTTGAGGCTCCGACGAAGTAGGAGAGGAATGTTTGAGCGAGGTGGATGGAGATCGCGAGGTACGCGATGTACATGAAGACTCGGCGGAGAGCGAGGAATTTTTTGGGGACTTTGCGTCCTCCGCCTCCGATGAAGAAGCGTTCGAGCGGGCGGTAGAGGAACTCCATGTACACAGTCTGGGGACACATCCATCCGCACCAGATGCGTCCGAAGAGCGCGGTGACGAGGAAGATGGTTAGGAAAACCATGATCATGAAGAGCGCGAGCAGGAGGGTGTCGTGCGGGAGAAATGTCTTTCCAAAGAAAGTAAACTCGCGCTCCATGAGGTTGAGGAAGACGGCGGGTTTGTCGTTGATGGTGATGAAGGGGAGGAGCGAGTAGAGCAGGATCAGGAAGTATGCAACGACGCGGCGGCGATTGAGGAACCTGCCTGGGGAGAGGCGGGGTTTGAGCCAGCGTCTTGAGCCGTCCTCGTTGAGGGTGGAGAGGACCCGCTCGTTGGGTTGTAAAAGGGACTCAGACATCGAGGCTCCCGTTCTTCTGGAAAGATCCTGCATGCTTTCCAGATTGGTTGATTGAATCGTGATCGAGCTGTTTCCAGCTCGATCGCGAGGGGTTGGTTTGGATCAGCCGTCGGTGCCTTGGACGGCGTCGGCGGCGATTGGTTCTGGGAATGGCGCGATCTCCTCGCCCTCGGCTTCGCGTGGTCCAGGGAGATTCTTTCCTCGCATGTTGGCAACATATCCGACGACCAGCGCGATCTCGTTGTCGGTCAGGAGGTCTTTGTTCGCGGGCATCGCGCCGTTGGCGGCTCCGTTGGTCACGACATCGATCATGCCTTCGAGATCGGTGAGGTTTTTGTAGTATTCGTCGGTGAGGTTTGGTCCGATGAGTCCTTCGCCGCTTTGTCCGTGGCAGAGGGTGCAGGTGCCTTGGAAGACGGATTCTCCTTGCGCGAGCCAGTTCTCGTCTCCCATGACTGTTCGGACTTTCTCGATCGGATCGGGGATCGTCATGAGTTGAGCGAACTGTTTCTGGATCGCGGCGTCTCGTGTGTTTGCGAGGCGTGTGTAGCGATCGGGGATCATCGGGGTCAGGTGCATGACGACGACATAGATGACGGACCAGATGATGGTTCCCCAGAAGATGAGGTGCCACCAACCTGGGGTGGGGTTGTCGTATTCTTGGATGCCGTCGTAGTTGTGCTCGAGCAGCTCGGCGCTGTGCTGGTTGTCTTTTTGATCAGCCATTGCGTTGCTCCTTCTCTACTGGAGTGTTCTTATTCTCAAAGTTGGTGTCGTCTTCGAGCGGGAGCATCGCTTGGTGGGTGATGACTGCACGCGGTGCACGCAGGACTCCCCAGATGATGATGCTGAAGGCGACGAGGAAGAGGATCAGAGCGATGATCGGGTAGATCTCAAGACTCATATTGGACATGATGTCGGTGACTCCCATTATTCAGTCTCCTCTTGAGTTGATGCGTCTGCTGGTGCTTCTTTGTACAGATCGACTCCTAGGCGTTGCAGGTACGCGATCATCGCGATGACCTGCTTGTCCATGGTTTCGTCCATTGGTGGTCCGCCTTGCTCTTCGAGTTCAGCAGCGATGGTCGCGGCTTGGAACTGTGCGTGCTCTTCTGCGGCGCCGTCGAGGACGAGGTCTCCATACGGGACTCCGAGCATCGCGTTGGCGTCTACGCGTCCTTGGATCGCTGGGAAGTTGATTTCCTTCTCAAGGAGCCATGGATAGCGAGGCATGATGGAACCCGGCGTGATGTCGGCTGGGTTTTTGAAGTGCTCGTAGTGCCAGAGGTGGCTCTTGCGTCCGCCTTCGCGTGCGAGGTCCGGACCGATGCGGCGGCTGCCCCATTGGAATGGACGGTCGTAGACGAACTCGCCTGGCTTGGAGTAATCGCCGTAGCGTTTGGTCTCCCAGTAGAACGGACGGATCATCTGCGAGTGGCAGTTGTAGCATCCTTCCGCGACATAGATGTCGCGTCCGGCAAGCTCGAGCGGGGTGTACGGCGTGACCGATGCGATGCTCGGGACATTCGATGAGATCATGAACATCGGGATCGCTTCGACGATGCCTCCGATCGAGACGGCTATCAAGGTGTACACAGTGAAGCGGACCGGTTTGCGTTCCCATGTGCGGTGCCAGTTGCCTTGGAGGAACTTGTCTCCGGCGTGTCCGAAACCTGCGTTTGCGGTCTGGCGCGACTGAGCAGGTGGGTCACCATCGTAGTTTGGTGACAGCGGTGCGGCGTAATGGACTGTTTCTTCGTACTTCTCAGGACGACCCTTCCAGGTCATGTAGAAGTTGAAGAGCGCGAGGACGGCGCCTGCGAGGTAGAGCAGTCCGCCGACCACGCGGATCCAGTAGAACGGGATCAGGGTCGTGACGGTTTCGATGAAGCTTGGGTACGCGAGACGACCTGTTTCGTCCCATGCTCTCCACATGAGTCCCTGTGTGATCCCGGCGGTGTAGATTGCGAGGATGTAGAGGACCATGCCGATGGTTCCGATCCAGAAGTGGGTCGCGGCGAGTTTGGTGGACCAGAGCTTGGTCTGGAAGAGGCGTGGCATCATCCAGTAGAGCATCCCAAAGGTCATGAACCCGTTCCATCCGAGTACACCTGAGTGGACATGCGCGATGGTCCAGTCGGTGTAGTGGCTCAGCGAGTTGACGGCTTTAATCGAGAGGAGTGGTCCTTCGAAGGTGGACATGCCGTAGAAGGTGACGCCGACGACGAAGAACTTGAGGACTGGGTCGCGAGCGACACGGTCCCAGGCGCCTTTGAGGGTGAGAAGACCGTTGATCATGCCTCCCCATGAAGGCATCCAGAGCATGACGGAGAAGACCATGCCGACGGTGGAAGCCCATTCAGGGAGTGCGGTGTAGTGGAGGTGGTGCGGTCCTGCCCAGATATAGATGAAGACGAGTGACCAGAAGTGGATAATCGAGAGCTTGTAGGAGAAGACTGGACGCTCGGCGGCTTTGGGCATGAAGTAGTACATCAAGCCGAGGAACGGGGTGGTGAGGAAGAACGCGACGGCGTTGTGTCCGTACCACCATTGCATGAGTGCGTCTTGGACACCTGCGTAGACAGGGTACGACTTCATGAGGAAGGTTGGTCCTGCGAACTCTCCTGTCTTGATGAGGTGGACGAGACCTGCTGGGATCCAGAGGTTGTTGAAGACATGGAGCATCGTGACAGTGACGATGGTCGCGATGTAGAACCAGAGCGCGACATAGATGTGTCGCTCGCGGCGTTTGATGAGTGTGCCGAGGAAGTTGCCTCCGAAGAAGACGAGCCAGACGACGGCGATCGCGAGGTCGATTGGCCATTCGAGTTCGGCGTACTCTTTGCCTTGGGTGATTCCCAATGGGAGCGTCAATGCAGCGGAGAGGATGATGAGCTGCCAACCCCAGAAGTGGAGCTTGGAGAGGAGGTCTGAGAACATGCGTGCTTTACACAGTCGCTGCGTCGAGTAATAGACGGCTGCGAAGACGGCGTTTCCTGCGAAAGCGAAAATCGCGGCGTTGGTGTGCAACGGACGCAGACGACCGAAGCTCAGGTATTCGATCCCGAATCCAGCATCTGGGAACGCGAGCTGGATTGCGATGATGACGCCTACGAGGAATGCGACGACGCCCCAGATGATGGTCGCCCATGAAAACATTCGCACGATCTTGTCGTCATAGACGAAGGACTCGAGTCCTTCCTTTGACGATCCGGTTGCAACCGTTTGATTCGACACTGTGTTCTCCAGATTCAGGCACTGTTGGGTGTCTTTGGCGCCGAGCCTTAGACGAAGGGTGTGCCGTTCCTGTGTAATCAGATCATTTGGATCAGTTCTAAAATACTACATCGTGATCCTTTTGTCTCTTCTCAAGAAAATATGGTATGACAGTATTATTTTCAGTGTCAAGGACAAAGGCTCATAAACGATCTATTTATCCGATATAGTCCGCGTGTTGCTGTTCAAATGAGGATTCTCAATGCGTGATTTCAGCGATGAACACTCAGATATCGTCGAACTGGGCGTTCTCCCAGTGATTGGTCGTATGGGGGGCTGGTATGCTGTCGAATGTTCTCGGATCTGGAGATTCGATTGCGCATGGATGATTTTCCGGATTCATGCGATCTGACAGGACTTGGGAGACTGGAAATTCGCAGTTGTCGATGGAATCGGGATGAATACGACTGAATCGCACGCGGATTATCCACATTCAAAGGCTCCGACACCCCCCACTCCTCAACATGGAGGGGGATCGCCTTTGTCTGATGTGCATCTGCAGATGCTCGGGACGAGTGTGCAGATTGCCAAACCGATCCGCAAAGCGACGGCGTACGCTCGGTTCTCTGGATGGTCCACACTGCTCGCGGGCGTGGCGAGCGTGCTGTTCTCGCTTGGGTCATTGCCTGGGATGGTGCTGGGAGCGTTGCTTGCTGGGATCGGGATGCGCGAGCTTGGACTGGCGCGTCGTCTCGTTGCGTTTGATACTCGAGCGCCGGCTGCGCTCGCGCTCAACCAACTCATGTTTGGGTTGGTACTGATCGGATACGCGGGCTACAAGATTGTCACGATGGATTCAAGCGATGGCGTGATCGCGGGGACACTCGCGGCGGATCCGACAATCGCGCAGATGCCTGAGCTTGCTGGGACGATGGATCAGCTCAATCAGATCGAGTACCTGCTCAACATCGGGGTCGCGGGGGGATTGGTTGTCGTCGCGTTTGTGGTCCAGGGCGGGACGGCGCTGTACTACTTCAGTAAGCGCAAGGGACTCGCGAAACTCACGAAGCATTCACCTGAGTGGGTGCTGCGTGTGCACGGGATCATGCAGAATCCGGACGACAAGAGCTTGTCGATCACGGGTTCCGGTCGTGGTGCTGGTTCCGGAATGCCTACTGGATTGGAATCGAGAGCGGCTTGAGCGGGATTCGGTTAGT
Source organism: Phycisphaerales bacterium (assembly GCA_051252395.1). Lineage (GTDB taxonomy): Bacteria > Planctomycetota > Phycisphaerae > Phycisphaerales > UBA1924 > UBA1924. Next base: position 1,463,865 of record JBPOFX010000001.1, read on the forward strand.
TCCCTGAACGGCCGTGGACTCGGACGGATGCGTTTGAGGTTTGGACTGCGGAGATTTCGTCGCTGTTTCCCATCTGGAGTTTGAGCGAGTTGTTCGAGGATTCGACGAGGCGTGCGTCGGTGAGTCCTTCGGTTTTGATGCGTCCGTTGGAGGTTTTGATGCCGAGGACGCCTTCGTATCCGTATCCGAGATCGAGCTCTACGCGTCCGTTTGAGGTGCGGACCCGGATCGGTCCGGAGGCGCCGTCTGCGGTGGAGATGTAGATGGATCCGTTGGAAGTGTCTCCTTGGACTTCTCCTTGAGCGTCTGAGATCTGGACGCGTGCGTTGCTTGAATCGAAGCGGATGTTCCCGGATGCGTTCTCGATGTTGATCGATCCGTTGGAGGTGTTGGCGTCGATGTCTCCGTCGTGGTTATGGATCGTGACAGGCGCGTTGGAGGTGGAGACATACGCTTCGCCGTCGAGTCCGAGCAGTGCGATGGCTCCGTTAGAGGTTTTGGCGGAAACATCGTGTGCGTCTGGGATGTAGACCTTGATCTTCGCGCCCTCTCCATCACGGCGTTTACCTCCGGGCCAGTCGATCGAGACGCGGAGGGTGCCGTCGCCTTGTCGGTTGGCGAGGACGGTCGCGAAGTCGAGTCGTTCTGCGTCGTAGCCGTAGAGTTCGACTTCGATGGAGACATCCTCGCGTGCTTCTTGCTCGGCTTTGATTGAGCCGTTGGCGGTAACGATATCGAGTGCTTTGTTGGGGACATGCGCGACGCGCATCACGCGCGTGTCGTGGTACTTCTGACCGATCCCTTCGCATCCAGCGAGCAGAACTGTCGCGGAAAGACTCAACGCGGTGAGGATGCTGGGAAGTGCTGGTGAGAGTGGCATGTCTAGCTCCTGTGGTCTCTGGCTCATGCGATCTGCACGACCAGGTTGGTTCATCAACGATAGCGTACCGCACCAATTGGTACCGGCTGACATTCAATGGGATTCAGGATGATCTGTTTTCAGTCCAAAATCCGCTGTTGGCGGATTCGAGGGCATCTGCTTACATGATCTCGACGATTTTGAAGCGTTTGACCCCTCTGGGAGCGTTGACGCGGATGGTTTCACCGACTCTGGATTTCATGAGAGCTTCACCCATCGGGGAGGTCGCGGTAACTTCCACGACATCATCTGACCCCGATCCGGTCGCTTCTCCGACCAAGCGGTAGAGCTCGAACTCATCGTCGTCTTCGTCCTCTTCGAGGAGTTTGACTGTTGATCCGATGAAGACCACGCCGTCGGCGAGGTTGGCTTCGTCCACGATGTGCGCGGAACTGAGTCGTTCTTCGAGTCGCTTGATCTCAGCTTCTTCCATGCCTTGGAGTTCACGCGCGGCGTGGTACTCGGCGTTCTCCTTGAGATCACCCAACGCGCGGGCTTCAGCGATGCGGTCGATGATGACAGGACGGTTCGCGATCAGCGCATCGAGTCTTTTCTTGATGTTGTCGCGTTCATCTGGGGTGATGACATCCATGGGTAGCTCCGTCCGTTGTCGCGTATCGTCGCGTGGAGAGGGTCTATTGAAACAGGGTCGACTGTGACCCTGTGTGGTGTTGCCTTGAATGATTGCTCAGTCGTGGATTGGCAGATATGGAGTTTAGGGGTCGATCCGACGGCGTGCAACCCATCGGGCGTTCTCTAAAGCCCTTCCAAAGATCAAAAACGAGATCCCGACGCACGCAACCGCGGCGATCATGCGGAAATGGGCGTTGTACGCGAACGCGGCTCGTCCCAAAACGCTCCGATCCGCAGTGAGTTCCATGATCCCGGTAATCGGGGAAAGCATCCATCCGAGGTTCGCGTTCGCAGGACCGATCGCGGCCCCTTTAAGTGTGAGGATCTCGATGAGCGGGAACGCGAAGACGATCACGAGGATCGAGAGCATCGAGAGTGCACGCGTGCGTTGCTGGGTTCGTTGCGAAGTTCCAGCGATGAAGATCGATGCGATGGAGATCGCCCCTGCGATGACTAGTCCCCAAGCGAGGGTGTGGAGACACAGGGCGAGGACAACTTCTGCGGACCATCCGCCGAGGACGATGAGTCTTTGCGGCCAGATCACGGCTTGCATCGGGACGATGACCACGATCAGGTCTCGGATGCTCGACATGACGATGCTCGGACGCGGGATCTTCTGCGAGAGTCTGGTCATTGGCCAGAGCAGGCTCATCCCGATCACGACGATCACGAGCATCTCTTTGGATGCGGGACGCGATACGGATGGAGAAATGGAATACCCCTTCGCAAGGCGCGCAAACATCAGCGCGGTCGTTGAGAGCAAGAAGATCATCCACAGCAACGCGAACACGCGCGGCTCACCCTTGCGGTGCGACCAATCGATGTGATCTCCCGGCGGTTCTTTCCCGAATAGATCACGCTCGCGGCGAGGCTGCGTGTAGGGGTGGTCCTGCGGCTCAAACTCTGGTGGGATCGGAGCCGGGAAGGGGTATGGGCCGGGATTGGGAGTCGTCTCGCTCACGATTGATGCTATGCGATTCGGCGGGTGGGTTGGCTGCAGGAATCAGTTCTCGTGTTGCTTCATCATGATGCCTTGGCCTCGAACATCGAGCAGGACCGCGCCGGCGTCGATGCGTCCGGTTTTGGATTGGACGGCTTGGAGACGCTCGATTTTGACTTCTGAAGGCATCTCGGCTGGTCGTGATCGTCCTGGGCCGCCTCCGAAGATGATGCGCCCTCCGCCGTTGGTGATGATTTGGAGGATGCCGTGCTCGCGGTTGGTTCCGAGGTCGATCCCTTCGACCTGCGCGAGGAGATCGTTCGCTTTGAGCTCGGCGAGGAGTTTGAGTGCGTCGCGGATTTCTGGTTCGTCCCAGGTGTTCCCTGTGCCGGGATTGGGGAGCGCGGGGTTGTGGATGACGAACTGGTTGCTCTCATTCGGCGCGTAGTCCAGCGGAAGGACATTGGCATCGTAGTCGATGAGGTAATCGCGTCCGTTGTCGCGAACGACGGCGGCGGGGACGCGCCATTCGGCGTCGATGGTGATCGATCCGGTCTCGGTCCAGCGAGCGACTGGGTCGCCGTTGACCCAACCGGTATCTGCAAGGGCGCGGGAGGCTTTGTATAAAGGATGCCAGCTCAGGGTGTCGCTGCCTTGGAGTGCTGGTGCGAGTTTGTTGTTGATGCGTGCTCGTTCGGAGATCGGCATCCAGATGTATCCGGACTCACCCTGTCCCCAGTTGACCTCGATGGTTTGGTGATCGCTGACGATGAGTTCTGCGGCGCGGGTATCGACGGCTTTAATCCCCATCCCGGCGCTGACAAAGACCGCGGCGGTGCCGAGGACGATGGCGCTGACCAGCGCGATCTTCTTGTTCCGCTCAGCGTTTTGTGCGGCGGCTTTCTTGGTCTTTTTCTTCTTCGCCATGTCTCGGTCTCTTCCTGCGGATTGATGTGTACTTCAGAGCTTTGCAGTTGTCTGATGCTCGCGGAGTGCGGCGTCTACGAGGTGCTTGCACAGCTGCGGCATCGGGAGTCCCTCGGCGTTTGCGGCTTTGGGGAGGAGTGATGTCCGCGTGAAGCCGGGCATCGTGTTAAGTTCCAGGAGCCAGGGCTGGTTGTGCTGATCGAGCATGAAATCGACGCGCGCGAGGTGACGGACCCCGATCGAGTTGCAGATCTGCAGCGACCAGCTCTGGAGCTTGGACACCAGATCATCGGCTAGATCGGGTTTCACGGTGTAGATCGTGTCGTTGCGTTCGTATTTCGCTTGGTAGTCGTAGGTCCCTGATGCAGGCGCGATCTGGACGATCGGGAGTGCCTTGAGTCCAGCGATGCCGTCATCGATGACTCCGATCGTGAGTTCGGTGCCTTGGACGACCATTGGTTCGATCATGGAGATGGATGGATTCGGGGATTTGGAGAGGTCATGGAGTGCGTTGATCCATGATTCATGGTCCGGGCAGATGTACAGGCCGTAGGAGGAACCGTCGGCGACTGGTTTGATCACGAGCGGAGGATTGATCGGTGCGACGGCTTCGCTTGGATTCTGGATCGCTGCTGGATCGAGGATCGCGGCATCGAGGGTTGGGATTCCGAGTTTCGCGGCCCAGAGTTTGGTCGCGAGCTTGTCCATCGAGATCCGCGCGGCTCGCGCTCGGCATCCGACGAACGGGGTTCCGGCTCGCTCGAGTCGTTGTTGGAGTTGTCCGCCTTCTCCGAACTTGCCGTGGAGGACAGGGAAGATGACCTCCGCGTTCCACGCTTGGATTTCTTGTACGCTCGGCTGATCGACGATCAGTAACTCGGCATTGAGCCCGGCATCAAGACATCCTTGATGCACTCCCGTCGCGCTGTCGATCGAGACTTGACGCTCGGCGTCGGGACCCCCTCCAAGAACAAGCACGCTGGTCATCTTGTTGACTCCATCGTTGAATCGAGCTGATCCTCATCACGCGACCAGATGACGACTTCGTTTTTGAGTGTGACGCCGAAGGTATCGTGGACTCTGGTTTGGACTTGCTGCATCAACTCGATGACATCGTGGGCTTTCGCGCCAGAAGTCGTGGTGATGAAGTTCGCGTGGACTGGGGAGACGGATGCGCCCCCCACTGTCATCCCCTTGCAGCTGGCGCGGTCGATGAGCATCCCGGCGCTGACTCGGTCTCCGGCGTCTCCGATGGAGTCGATCGGGTCGATGAGCGTTGGGTTTTTGAAGGCGCATCCTGCGGATTTCTCGCTCATCGGTTGCGATTGCTTTTTGTAGAGCATGCACTCGGTGAGTTCTTCCTTGAGCTCAGAAGTCTCTCCCGGCGTGAGCTGGAAGATGACGGAGCAGATTAACAGGTGGTTGAGTCCGGAGTGGCGGTAGTCGAAGTCGATGTCGGAACGCTTGAGCTCGTGCATGCGTCCGGCGCGGTCCATCGCGTGGACCATGAGGATGTGGTCTCCGATGGATCCATAACGACCTCCCGCGTTCATGATGCACGCGCCTCCGATCGTTGCGGGAAATCCGGCGAGTCCCTGCAATCCTCCGAGTCCGGCGTTGATCGTCTTGGAGATCAGTCTCGGGAGCGGGACTCCTGCTCCGGCGCGGACGATTCCCGTTGCTTCGTCGATCTCGATGGATTTGAATCCGTCGGTTTGCATCGAGATGACAAGATGGTTCTCTCCAGCATCATCGACAAGCAGGTTCGCACCTTCTCCGAGGACTTTGAGGTCTGGATCGATTTCCAGAGACTGCAGGAGCTGCTCGATGGATTGTGGTTGCGCGAAGCGATCCGCGCGCCCTCCGATTCGGTACCAGGTCGAGATCGGTGCGTTGGTGAGGATTTCGAGTTGGTCGGTGCTGGTGCTCATCCGTTGATGCTCGCTCTGTCTTTCCCGGCATCAAGGAATCCTTGTCCGACTTGCCAGACTGGTCCCGCGCCCATGACCACCAACAAGTCTCCGGGTCGGCACATGTTTTCGAGCTGTTCGATGATCGCTTCGAAGGGGTAGAGATGCATCGCTTTGACGCCTCTCGCTCGCAGACGATCGACAAGATCAGAAGAGTTGACCTTGTGACGCTCGGCTTCGGAATCGCGAACAAAGTAAATATGCGGGACGATCACAACATCCGCGTGCTCGAAGCTGGTTGCGAACTCATCGAGCAGGAATCGGGTGCGTGAGTGTTGATGGGGTTGGAAGACGCAGATCAAGCGTCCGCCGTGCTTAGCGGGGTCTTGCGCGGATCGGAGGGCGCGGAGGGTTGCGTCGATTTCGGTTGGGTGGTGTCCATAGTCGTCGATGACACGGACGCTGTCGCGTGATCCGAGGTATTGGAGTCTTCGGTCGAGTCCATTGAACGCGTCGAAGGATTGAGCGAGGAGTTCGGGGTCCGCTCCGGCGCTCATCGCAAGCGCAAACGCGACGGCGGAGTTCATCGCGTTGTGCTCGCCGGGGAGGGACATGGTCCAGCGGTAGGATTGTCCATTTGGGGTTTGGATCGAGGTCTGACCATTCGCGTCGTATCCGACGACCCAGTCGGCGCCGGGATTGAATCCGATGGTCTCGACATCGCACTGGAGACCTGCGGTGACCTCGCGCCGGAACGCGCCATCGTGTCCGATGATGAGCTTCCCGCCTTCTTCTGAACTTGGGAGGAGCTGTGCGAACTGTGCGAAGGATTCGACGACGGCGTCGAGTGAGCCGTAGATATCGAGGTGGTCGGCTTCGATGGAGCTGATCGACGCGATGGTTGGTTTGAGGTTGTGGAAGGAGCGGTTGAACTCGCACGCTTCGGCGACGAGGAGACCTGGTTTGCCTGCGAGTCCTCCTTGCGGGATTGTGGAGGAGCCGACTCGGCATCCGACGCGCGGTCCCGGCTCAGCGAGCGCACCATCTTCGAGTTGTTGGCAGGTCGCGCCGACGATGACGGATGGATCGAGCTGTGCGTCGGTCAGGGCGCATCCGAGCATGGCGGTGGTTGTGGATTTGCCGTGGGTTCCTGCGATCGCGATCCCTGTTCGTCCGATCATGCACGCGCCGAGTGCTTCGGGGTATGAGAGAACGCTGAGTCCTCGATTGGTCGCTTCCATAACCATCGGATGGTTGGGTTGGACGGCTGCGGACGCGAGGACAACATCGATGTCCTCAGGGAGTGATTCGGCGGCTTCCTCAAATCCGACCTGGATTCCAAAATCTGTCAGTGCATCCGTGACGATGGATTGTGTGGAGTCGCATCCTTGGACGCTGAGTCCTGCGCCGGAGAGCATGCGCGCCAGTGCGGACATGCCGCACCCTCCGATTCCGATCATGTAGGGCGCGGAACCACCGATCGCGAACCCTTGTGTTGGGTTGGACTGATCGCTGGAAGTGCCGGGGATTGGGGAGGAATCGCGTGTCATCATCAGACACAGTATCGGCAAGATGGGTCTTTGAACACCACCAAAGCGATGATTCGGTCCGAGCAAATTAGCAAGGCGGCGTGAGGGCCGCTGGGCCGAGGGTCTGGATGGTGACGCGACCGAGTTCTCGCGTTCGGAGGTACGCGTTGAACGATTCGAGATCCACGGCATCGATCTGCTCGATGATCTGCGCGAGCGTGCGTGGAGATCCGCGTTTGACGATGTCGGCGATCAACGCGCTTGCGCGGGCTCCGGTGGATTCGCCGCTGAAGATGACTCTGCTCTTGAGACCGATCCGGGCGCGTTCGAGCTCGACTGCAGTCACATCTCCCGCTTGCATCGCGCCGAGTTGCTGGTAGAGGACATCGAGTGATTCCTGGGCGCGTTCTGGGGTGGTCCCGACATAGCTGGTCACGAGTCCAAACTCTTTGGCAGCACGGTAGCTCGCGGAAACAGAGTAGCACAATCCACGCTTCTCGCGGACCTCAGTGAAGAGTCGTCCCGACATCCCTCCGGAGAGCACGCTCACGGCGAGGAGTTCGTACATCTCGTGCTCTGTTCCCGCGGCGGGTGCGTCATTGACGATGATGATCTGGACCTGGTTGGTATCGTCCTCTTCGTGCGCGTATCCGCGTGGTGCTTGGGTTTGGATTGCAGGGGATTCGTGCGAGCCGGTCCATTGTCCGAAGTGCTGCTGAACAAGATCGATCCCTTTGGATGGATCGATTGCTCCTGCTATGGAGAGGATTGCGCCGTCGGGGGTCGCGTTTGCTGTCCACCACTGCCGCGTGCGATCCGCGGTGAGGGATGCGAGTGATTCTTCGGTCCCGAAGGTGTTGCGGTTGAATGGTTCGGGGTTGTGACGCTCGCGTGCCGCGAGGACGGCTCGTTGCTGTGGGTCGTCTGCGAGTGACGCGAGCGCGTGCTGCGCCATGATTCGGGATGCTTCGAACGACTCGTCGGTCATCGCGGGATTGAGCGACATGTCTGCGACGAGTTCGATCGCTTCATCGAAGCGGTTGTCGAGCGTGGTCATGGAGACGCCGATGGATCTTGGCGCTGGTGATGCATCGCGGACAGCTCCCGCGAGATCGAACGCGTCGGCTTGTTGCTGCGAGTTGTGTGTTGTTGATCCGCGCAAGAGCAACTCCGCGCAAATTGATGCAATTCCGAGTTCATGTTTTTCTTGGTGGATAACTCCGCTCGGAATCATTAATCGCATCGCGACGGAGCGCATCGAATCGATGGGTTCAATGACGACGCGGAGTCCGTTGTCGAGCGAAGTTTGAACGATGCTTGTGTGTGTTGTGGTCATGGATGATCCGTTGAAGAGGGAATGAATGCGAACAGTCGATGGTGTGATTGTTTGCATCGACGCGTCGAAAGTCTCGTTGCGTGCGTTGTTGAAGGCAACGATCTTTCGCGAATTCGTTCCAATTGCGCGTCGATCTGCACCGATCTTGATGCGATCACGACACTTTTGTTGTTTGCGTCGGTTCTGCGCGTTTTGGTATGCGATTGTTGTTGCACAAGAGTGATGACGCGATGAGTTGTTGAACTGGGTTGGTGTTTGATGATCGCATGGTGTTGTTGTGATGCGCTGCGCGACGATGCGATTGTGTTGTGCGCGTCGCAACAACAACGCGCGCATGCGTTTGTCGATGGTTGACAAACTTGAATAAATGCGCATGTGTTTGGTTCTTCTGGTATGATTTTGGTGAGTGATGTGCACGATGTTCGCACGCTTTGCTCAAGTCGTCGACCTTACGGCTCCGATGAGCAATAAGTGTCAATAACGGAATGTGGTCCCGATCTCGAACACTCGGATCCACAACACAGCATTTGGGTTCGAAACGGAGAGCCATCATGGCTAAGAAAAAAGCAACTCGTAAAAAAGCAGCGAAGAAAAAAGTCGCCAAGAAAAAAGTAGCCAAGAAGGCAACCAAGAAGAAAGCGACCAAGAAAAAAGCAACCAAGAAGAAGGCTGCTAAAAAGGTAACCAAGAAGAAGGCAACCCGTAAGAAGGCGACCAAGAAGAAAGCGACCAAGAAGAAGGCCGCTAAGAAGACCACCAAGAAGAAGGCTACAAAGAAAAAAGCCACAAAGAAGAAAGCAACCAAGAAAAAGGCTACTAAAAAGAAAGCCACTAAGAAAAAGGCCACCAAGAAGAAGGCCACTAAGAAGAAGGCCACTAAGAAAAAAGCTACTAAAAAGAAAGCTACAAAGAAAAAAGCAACCAAGAAGAAGGCTGCTAAAAAGACCACAAAGAAGAAGGCAACCCGCCGCAAGGCGACACGCCGGTGAATCCGCAGCGAGACGACCTGAATGGGTCATCCCGCTGACTGTTTCCCAATGCATTTCCACGGAGTCGATGAGTAATCGGCTCCGTTTTTTTGCGCCGATACCCTATCCGAGCTCAGATAAACACATTTACCCAGGATGTTCGGGAGTCATTAGGCAGCGGGAGGTCTGCTCAGGAATCGGTTCATCATCGCGGAGTCCACGCCGTCCATTGGATAGATCATGGAGAGCCCGACTTCCAACGCGTGGTGGTCGCAGATCACAAACGAGCAAGGCTCCTCGACGCGCCATCCGACAAATCGGAGCGCACGCGCCAAGCACTCGATGGATGTCACGCAGACGATCCCTTCACCGAGTCGTTCGACTGGGATGAACCCGAACTGCCATGCTTGTCGATTGGTGATGACCGAGTGGAGCTTATCATCGAACTCGATCGTGCAGGGGTCCATCCGCGGCGAGATCATCGCGAACTGCTCGGCCCATGCGTGCTCGATAACGGTTGGGTCAACGCCGAAGAGTTCCTCGGCGAGCATCCCGAAGGGTCTTGGATTGGTTTGCTGTTCAGCGACGACCAGCTCACACTGTTCTGGGGTGAGGACGCCGTACTGTACCAATAGATCGCCGAGCCGTAGTGCCATGTGTCGAAACTCCCCGTTGGTGATGTCCGAGTGGACATATCAACTTGTACCAATCGCCACCCGACGGATGACCTGAGGGTATTTCGACAACGGATTGGCTGAAAATCACTAGGACACGCGGGTTTTGCGCCGCTGACTTGTTCTTGGTCGTTGCTGCACACACGGCTCATACAGAGCAACGATCATCCATAGATCGATTGAAAAAACTGAATCATCAGCTTGCATCGTCGGGATTCAATACAGGTGAGGAGCTGGCGGGTGTGTCGCCGATAAGTACTGCTATTTTCCGACGCAGAAGGTGGAGAAGACTCGACCAAGGACATCATCAGGGGTGATCTGTCCGGTAAGTTCTCCCAGCGCGTCGAGGCCGTCGCGGAGTCCGCTTGCGACGAGTTCTGGGGTCATGATCGCGTGAGCACCAGGCTCGATCCATTGGATTGCTGCTTGGATTCCAGTGATCGCATTGGAGATAGAACGACGATGGCGTGGAACGAACGCGCCGACACCCATCCCGCTGCGATCACTGATCGCGTCAGAGATCGCTCGTTTGAGCACCCCGATCCGGTGTCCATCGAGGGCGCAGACGCTGATCGCGTGGGATTCGTCGAAGGAATCGATCAAGAGATCCGCTTTGGTCCGGACGCGGACGATCGGTTTGTCGAGCGTTGTGAATCCTTCACGATCATCGAACTTCCCCGATGGATCGCACCAGAGCAACGCGTCGGCGCTGTTGATCCGCTCACGCGCACGCTCTTGCGCTTCGGCATCGAGCGCATCAACTGCGGAGTCTCCGAGTCCTGCGAGATCGGTCAGGTTGACCGCTCCGGCGCCTGGGACATCCGCTTCGAGGTTGAGTTCTTCGGTGATCGCGTCGCGTGTTGTTCCGGCGACATCGCTGACGACCGCTCGCTTGGATCCGAGGAGTGCGTTGAGCAGGGCGCTCTTCCCGGCGTTGGGTCGGCCGCAGATGACGACTTCGGGGAGTCCGGATCGGAGGAGTGATCCGCGATCGCTCCCGATCTCGGCGCGGAGGTCGGTCGCGAGCGTTTCGAGCCTGGAGAGCAGATCGTCTGGAGCGATCGGGACGACATCGTCTTGATCCGTGAAATCGACTCCTGATTCAACGAGCGCCAGGAGCATCGCGAGTTCCTCGGCCCATGCTCGGCAGCGGTCTCCCTGAGAGCCGTCGATGAGTTTGCTTGATGCGTCGAGTGCTTGGTCCCCCACTGCTGCGATCCGAAGCGCGACTCCCTCGGCTTGTGCGAGCGAGAGTCGGTCGTTGAGGTACGCACGCGCACTGAACTCCCCCGGCTCCGCTCTTCGTACTGCAGGGATCGAAAGGAAACGATCCAACGCACGCTCGATCAGCGTCGGATTCCCGATCAGCACGATCTCGGCGACATCCTCACCTGTGTAGCTCTTTGGTCCATCAAACCAGATGATCATGCATGGGATGGACTGTGTATCACTCAGCGAGATTCGTGCGTGATGGATCCCTCGCGATGCGTTGGTCAGCGTGGTGATCGATGTGACGCAGGCGCGTGCATCGGGTCCTGAGATCCGGATGATGGCGCGGGAGGAATGTCCTGGAGGGGTGCCGAGAGCTGCGATGGTTCCGCCGGTAGGCATGGTGGTTCAGTGCTGCGAAAGCTTACTTGGGTCTGCCTTGGTTGCGGCGCGACGCGGGGTTGGGTTGCTGCGGACCTTTTTCCATGATCTGCTTCTTCGCTTCCGCGGCTTCGTTCATGCGTTGCATGAATCCCGGCCCCTTCTTCGCTTTCTCAGCGCGGATGTTCTCGATTTCGAGCATGCCGTGCTTCTTCATGTGAGCGCGGATCCACTTGTTCTCGATGATCCCCATCGTCGAGTTGGTGAGGAAGTAGAGCGCGAGTCCGGATGGTGCGGTGTACATCATGACTGGGAACATGACGACCATCATGACCTTCATCATCTTCTGCTGGGACTCTTGCTCAGGGGTGAGCGTTGCTTGGGTTGGTGGGGTGAGGTACTTCTGGTGCATGAAGAAGACAACACCCAGCAGGAGCGGGAGGATGTTGATCGAGGATACATTCCCCCAGAGCGGGAAGGAGAAGTGCATGAACTCAGGGAGCGGGATCGCGGCGTCGGCGCTCGAAAGGTCACTGAGGAACATCCATGATCCGTTGGTCAGGTTCTGGAAGACGCCGTAGAACGCGGGTTGGTGCTTGAGCTCGACGGCGAAGAAGAGCGTCGCGTAGAGCGCGATCCAGACTGGGGACTGGAGCATCATCGGGAGACATCCGAGCATCCCGAGCGGGGAGATGCCTTCCTCTCGCCAGAGCTTGGACATCTCTTGCTGCATCTTCTTCGGGTCGTCTTTGTATTTTTCGCGGAGTGCTTTTTGCTTTGGAGCCATGGATTGCATCTGGACACCGAAGCGTTGCATGCGGATCTGTGACCATCGCGTGATCGGGTGGAGACATCCACGCACGAGCACCACGAGGAGCATGATGGATACGGCCCAATCTCCAACGAAAGAATGGAAGATGCGGAGGACCGCGATGAGGATGTTGGTCAGCCAATCGAAGGTGCATCCGGCGCAGAATCCACCGATGTTGTAGACGACCATATCGGGGAGGTTGAGAGCCGCGAGGATGGGGTCGTCGTTGAAGACGGGTTTGGTGCGTGGTCCTGCGTAGACGCCGTTGGTGATGGAGGTCGATGCGCCCGATTCAACGGTCATCGCGGGACTCGTCGCGGTCAGGATGATCGTGGTATCGGGAGCGTTCGCGTAGGTGTTGAGCACGAAGCGGTCGATCGACGCAATCGAAGGGGTGATCAAACGATCATCGGGGTCTGTACTCAGCGGATCGAGCATCGGGTGAAGGATGACGCTGAAGTAGCGGTCGGAGAATCCGATCCAGCTGAGACGCTGTCCCTTTTCCATCGTCTTTTCGGTCGGCCAGACGGCTTGGCCTTCGGTGTAGTACTTGTTCCCGTTCGCGTCTTTGGTTCTTGATCCGAGGAGTTTGGAGCGGTTGGAGAGGTCGTGATCGACGCTGACCTGGATGGAGTTGCCTTGTTGTTCTTGGGATTTGAGTGTCCCGTAGCGGACACGGCGACGATCCCCGGCGTATCCGTTCTTCGCTTTGGGCATGTCGATCATCGCGGTCGTCATGATCCGGAACATGTGCGGATCGGCGCTGAGGTTCTCGACGCGCTGCTCGAGCACGAACGCGTGCGGCGTATCACGCATCGTGAAGATCCGCGAAACACGAGCGATCGGGTTCCCCAGTTCATCAGCGATCGTGCACTCGAACACTCCTGGACTGAGCTGCGCCCAGACTGGGGAGGTGTATCCGGCGCCGGAGAGTTCGACGAATGAGCCGTCGATTTCGAGACCGATCATCGCGAAGGGGACGGCGGAGATCCCGTTGGCGCCATCGACGCGTTCTTGGAGTTTGATGTGCTCTTCGAGCTTCACTGTCTCGAACTCGTCGAGCAGGATCAGCTCTTGGATCCCGGCTCCGAGCGGGCTGAACCTGATCTCGATCTCGTTGTGATTATCGACGAGCGGTTGCCAGGTCGAGGCGTCTTCGCCTTCGACTGGGACAGGGGTGTAGATCGGTGCAGGTGTTGCGGGACTTTGGACTGGGTCCGTCTGTTGATCCGTAGTTTGTTCGATTGGATCAGTGGAATCCTGCGCCGCGATGGACGGGGACGCTGCAATCAATAGCAACAGGACAATCGAAAGACACTGAATGGGGAGGGTCGAAATGCGCAACTGGTGCTCGCTTGTATTCGGTCGTGTATGTGATCCTGGAAGGATCGGAAATCTACTGGGTGATCGATTCTGTCGATCGGAGTTCCACAGGCTCAACGGCCTTCGTATAGACGGTCCCCGAGCCAATCGTGGAGCTCAGGGATGGACTTGATCTTCTCGGCGGTCTGCTTGATGTCGTACTCAACGCGTACAAACTCGACCTGACCAGGGGACAGGATCGCGTAGCACGCACGCGGATCGTGATCGCGTGGTTGACCGACCGATCCGACATTCACAATCGCCTTCTCGTCGGCGATGAACTTGAAGACCGGCTCGTTCCCGATCTCGGACGGCGGGTAGAAATCAGGCTCGTTGGAGAACACTCCCGGCTGGTGGGTGTGTCCGACGAGCGCGATCTTCTCGACACGATCGAAGATCGCTTCGAGCTTGTCGGGCGCATCGCTCGCGTCTTCTGGGAAGATGTATTCGTTGACTGGCCGTCTTGGTGACGCGTGGACCGAGAGGATCTGGGTGCCGTCTCCCATGAGATCATCGACGACGCGGACGCTGAGCGATCCAAGGAACTCGAATCGGCGGGTCCGGGTCGCTTCGTCTGGTTCTGCTTCGAACTGCTCGCGTGTCCAGTATGCAGCGGATTCTGCGGGAGCGTTGAAGTTGGTGGGTTCGTAGACGACAGCGAAGTCGTGGTTCCCCATGAGGACCCAGTCGCATTTCTCTTGGACGAGATCGACGCATTCGAGCGGATCCGGGCCGTAACCGATGATGTCTCCAAGACAAACGATCTTGTCGATATCGCGTTTCTCGATGTCAGCAAGCACCGCTTTGAGCGCAACGGCGTTGCCATGGATATCACTCAGAACAGCGGTTCGCACGGGATCGTCTCTTTCTGGGTCATCTCTACCTATATATAAGGAAGAGGGACGGGTCGATTTCTGGGTTGAAAACCCATGTTAGGGTCCGAACTGTAGAAAGCTTACGACCAAAGAGCAACGAATCGGGGTCCCGAACCCCAAAGTGCGGGCATTCACGCAGGATTGAGTGGGGGGAAGTGTTCAAAGACGCGCATTTGTTTTTCGAACCGATTCTTCAGGGAATATCATGCTGTGATCGTCGATTCCCGATAGATATACAGGATTACGCCCTGCTTGTCGGGGATATGGAAGGTCCGCCGGACCTTCAGAAATGAACTCTTGGCACATGTCAGGGAACGACTTATGGCTTCAGCTTCAGTAAGTTATCAACGGACGCGCGAGATGGGGATTGACGAGCTTTTGCTCGAAAACCGGATCGTGTTCCTCGTCGGCGAAATTAACCACGCCTCGGCTTCTCGCGTGATGATGCAGATGCTCTATCTGGAGAATCAGCGCCGGAACCAAGAAATCAACTTCTACATCAACTCCCCAGGCGGAGCAGTAGACGACACCTTGGCGCTCTACGACACGATGCGGTTCCTGAGCTCGCCGATCGCGACTTACTGCATCGGTCGTGCGTACTCCGGTGGATCGGTCCTGCTGACCGCTGGTACCAAGGGCCGTCGATTCATGCTTCCGCACGCGAAGGTGATGATCCATCAGCCGTACGGCGGGATCACTGGTCAAGCGGAAGACATCCGTCTCCAAGCGGAGCAGATCATCAAGTCCAAGCAGACCATGATCGACATCCTCGCAGAGAACACTGGTCAGTCCAAAGAACGGATCCGTGAGGATTCCGAGCGCGACCGCTACTTCGATGCTCAGGAAGCGAAGGAATACGGCTTGGTCGATGAGGTTCTTGTTGAACCACCAAAGGATCCGAGCAAGGCACCTGCTTCGAGCTAACGGATTCTCAACCAGAGCGTGAACGAATACCACAGAACCACACACCCAACAGGTGAACCCAATATGTCAACTCCAAGTGCACAACTGGTCCCCATCGTCATCGAGCAAACCGGCCGCGGTGAACGCTCGTACGACATTTTCTCAAGGCTCCTGAAGGATCGCATTATCTTCGTCACCGGAGGGGTGATGGACGAGATGGCGAACCTGATCGTTGCCCAGCTCCTGTTCCTTGCGAACGAGGATCCGAGCTCCGACATCCACATGTATGTCAACTCTCCAGGTGGATCGGTCACGGCTGGTCTGGGGATCGTGGACACGATGAACTACATCAAGCCTGATGTCAACACCTACATCATCGGACAAGCAGCGTCGATGGGATCCGTGATCGCATCGTCTGGCGCCAAGGGCAAGCGGTACTGCCTCAAGAACGCTCGTAACCTGATGCACCAGCCTTTGATCTCCGGGATCATGGAAGGACAAGCGACTGATCTTGAGATCGAAGCGAAGGAGATGCTCCGCTTGCGTGATCGCTTGTACGGCATCTACGCGAACGCGACCGGTCAGGACGCGGAGAAGATCCATCGCGACTGCGATCGCAACCTCTGGCTCGACGACAAAGAGATGATCGAGTATGGACTGATCGACGAGGTTCTCGAAGCGATGCCGGTCAATCTCGGCTGATTCAACCAAACGAACACCCCTGAAACCCGCTCAATGAGCGGGTTTTTTCGTGTGTTGCAGGAGTCTTTCGGATTCCTGTATACTGGAGAGATTCGCACAGGAACCCTCGCAACGAAAGGTGGACACGATGGTTGGTCTTGCAGAACTTTGGATGCCGATTCTTGTTTCAGGAGTGCTCGTGTTTGTCGCGAGCTCGATCATCTGGATGGCGCTACCGATCCATAAACCTGACATCAAGTTCATCCCCAATGAGGAAGCGTTCGATGCCGCGATCAAGCCGCTCGATTTGAAGCCGGGATTCTATATGTATCCGAACTGCGCTACTTCGAAAGAGATGCAGTCTGATGCGTTCAAGAGCCGCTGGAAAGCTGGACCTTGGGGCACAATCAATGTCATGAGTTCCGCGCCGAACTTCCCGATGAACCTGCTCAAGTGTTTCATCTCCTATATCGTCATCGCGGCGATGTGCGGCTACCTCGCTGGGATCGGACTCGCGCCAGGAGCTGAGTACATGGATGTGTTCCGCGTGGTCGGGACTGCAGGGATTCTTGGGTTCTGCATGGGATCGTTCGCGGGAGATTTCTTCCTCGGAAAACCCAACCGGTTCATCATCACAAGCTTCATCGACGGCGTGGTCTTCGCGTTGATTACTGCAGGTGTGTTCGCATGGTTGTGGCCGGACGCGGCGAGCGTGATCCCAGCGATCACTCCATAACACAAAGCGATTGTTCAACTCATCTGAACGATGACCGCGATGTGGTTCGGTTCGATCGCTGCGCGAAGTCCGCTCATCACATCGTCGAATCGGACACGCTTGGTGATGAGTCCTGAGAGGTCGATGGTTCCAGAGCGGAGGATCGCGAGTCCGTCGTTAATTTGTCCGCAGCGGGAGCCGTAGAGCTTGAGCTCGCGTTCGATGACCATCGCGATATCGTCGGTACCCATGCTGGGCTCACTGATCCCGCTCACTGGATGGCTCTGCAGGATGACCGATCCGCGTGGTCGCGCCATCGCGATCGCTGTGGAGAGGGAATCGGGTTCGGTGAGTGTGTCGATGACGATGTCCTGATCGGCGCGTCGTCCGACTTCTCCGAGATGACGATGCTTGATCCCCCACTTAGCGCAGAGTTCGAGACGATCGCTGCGTCCTGTGAGCATGCGGACCGATGCGTTGAGGTTGCTCATGATCTGGGCGCACAGCAGCGCGGTCAGGTCTCCTCCCAATACAGTCACGAAGGTCTTCCCTTCGATGCGCTGGATCCGCGAGACATGAATCGCTGCTGCGAGTTGATTCGTAAACACAGCACGCTCGTCGTCGATCTCGTCAGGGACGATCGCGAGGTTTCGCTCTGGGATGATGAAGCGTTCGCTCAAGCATCCATCGATCGCACGGATCCCCAGGATCCCGCGTTGGGGGTCGTGTTGACCGATGCCTCGCTTTGCGTGGGGTGATTCGGGGTTGGTGATGTTGACATCGCCGACGACGCGTTTACCGATCAGGTCTGGGTTGTCGGATTGATCCACGATTCCTACGAACTGGTGACCCAGAACTCCGAGCGGATCAGCGGATCGGCACGCTTGGATGTCCGCTTGGGTGAGCAGGACGAGTGTTGGTTTGACGATCGCGAAACCAGCCGACAACGAGGGGTCGGGGTATTTCGGTGTCAGAACGGGGGATCCGGATTGGAGAGTAAGTGCTCGCACATCTCAACTATCGGATTCACTCGATCACCTGACCAGCACAAATCGGCGTGTCTGGAGTTCTCGGACTGTCTTGGACTACATGGGAGAGCGGATCCAGTTGGATCACTCGTCGACAGGATTCAGACCTACAGGGGTCGAGCTGGTCTCGTTTGGAGGAGATCCCATGAAAGGGAGGTACTCGACGATTTTCTTCTTGCGATTGAAGACTGGGTAGGTGTAGATCTGTCCAGCCGCGAAGAGATCGTCTGTTGAGTTGTACCATTCGAGCCAGGCGCTGTGGTCGAGTCCGAAGTCTTGTCCCGTCATCACATTGAGCGAGTTCTGGACCCGGTTGTTGACGACGAGACGCGTGTCGCGGAGTGCGGCGATAAGCGATTGAACGACGAACGGGGCGCGGTACTGACCCAACGCATCAGCGGCACTGGCGCGGACATCCGCGTCCGCTTCCTTTGTTTCATCGATCGCGCTGATCAGAGCTGGAACAGCGTCATTGGTATGCACACGCTGGAGTCCTCGCGCCGCAGCGATACGGACTTTGCGGTCCTCGTCTTGGAGGGCGCTGATGAGGTATGGAGCGTGGACGGGATCGCCGTGACGACCCAGTGCTCGGATGCAGGTGGCGCGGACTCCGGGATCTTCATCATCTGTGCCGTCGATGTAGAGTTCGAGGTAGATGGGATCTCCGCCGAAGGGTGCGCTCGCGAGCATGGTGGTGCCGCGGTAGCGGTTCTCGGCGTTGTACTCATCGGTCGCAAGAATCGCGGCGGTGGTTGGTGAAGTCTGCGGCGCGATGATGTCGCGCAGTGATCCGGCGCCGCGTGGTGCGCTGTCGAGGGTGCCGCACCCTGTGAATACCGATGCAAGGATTCCGCACGCGGCTGATGCGTGGAGAGCTGATCGGAGAGGATGTTGGGTCGGTCGATTCATGCAGGTTCTTTCAGCGTGCGCTGTATCCGAGTCTTCTTGGTACTGCGGAACTATAGAGTCCCGAAGCCGTCCTCGCCTTGTGATCGGAGCCCGATCGGGGTGCCGAGGACTTCCTTTGCGATGAGTGCGTAGCGGAGATCAGAGCGGATTTTCTTCCCGACTCCGGATGCGACGGATTTCTGTGCGACAGGGACAGCGCCGATCTCGATCTGATTGTCCTCGGTTTTGCGGCGCCGGCGAGGGGCGATCCCCTGCTGAGCTTGCTGTGCGTTCCGGTTTGAACGATCGCTTGTTGCGGGACGCTTGGATTGGTTCTTTGCTTGCTTCTGGTCGTACGGAGATTGGCTCTGGCTCGCGTACGGCGTGCTCGCTGATGCAGCAGGACGGGCTTGCTGAGGACGAGCGGGACGCTGCTGCGGCTGACGCTGCGGAGGGGTCGGTGTTGACGCTCGGCGTTGTGCAGGCGCGTTCCTTGATCTAGATCCAGACTGGGAACCGGTTTGGGATCCGGATTGGGACGGGGACTGGGATGTCCCTGCGCTCCGTTTGGCGCGGATCTTTTTGAGCTGCTCGATGCGTGCTTCACGGATCTGCTCGATGCGTTGACGCTTGAGCTCCTGCTCTTGTTGTCGCTTCTGCTGATCGCTCGCGACGGGAGCTGGAGACTGAACTTGATTGGATTCGGTCGATGCTGAACGACGACCAGTCCGGAGTTCGTCAAGCTCCGCTTGTCTGCGGCGTTGCTGGATCTGCTGACGGACCTTCTTCTCGGTCTGCTTCTCTTTGATGGTTTTGAACGCACGCAGGACAGATGATCCGCCGCCGATGATCAGGATGATCAGGATCGGGTTGCCGAGAATAAACTGGATGATCGCTTGGAGATTCATTCGTAGATCAGTATATCAGAGATTCGGGCTCAAAGCGTCCGGCAGGACGACTCGGTGACCATGTATATTTCCTGAAACGAAGGGGGTTTCAAAGACTCTCGAGAGTCGCTCCGGACTCAGGGCCTCGTCGATTGGTCCCTGCGCCTCGACTTGGCCTTGTGCATTGAGGAGGATCGCGTGGTCTGCGAAACGAGCCGCGAGGGTGAGGTCGTGTGCGACGAGTGCGACTCCGGCGCCTTGGGATGCGAGCTCTCGGAATGCGTTCATCGTGTCGAGCTGATGCTTGGGGTCCATCGCGGAGGTCGGTTCGTCGGCGAGGAGGTACCTGGATGCAGCGGAATCGGTCGTGCTTGTGGAATCCAGCTGCGCCCACGCTCGTGCCAGGGAGACGCGTTGTTGCTGACCGACTGAGAGGGATCCGACCGGTCGATCCGCGAACGCTGCCAATCCGAATCGTTCGATCGCGTGGTGAATCGCTGCTGGATCCTTCGGGAGTGCTAAGCGGCTGAACGAGACCACCATCCGCACATCAAAGTCGAACGCGAGGGTCGAACGCTGAGCGATGTACGCGATCCGCTTGGCGCGGGACTGGGTGTTCAATTCGCGGATTGGTGTATCGTCGAGGGTGATCTGTCCTTGATCGGGATTAGTGAGTCCTGCGAGGATTCGGAGGAGGGTGGACTTTCCCGCGCCGTTTGGGCCGACGATCGCGGTGATGGATCCGGGATGGATCGCGCAGTTGATCTGTTTGAGGACCGGAGGTCCCTTGGGATACGCGAAGGACAGGTTGGTCGCAGAGAGCGGCATGGGAGATGATATGGACAAGATCGTCTTCAGAAAGCGGATTCTGCCGTCGTGAGGGGGGATCGGTCGATACAGTCTGCTATGCCAGAACGCTATCGCGCCCGATTGGTCGCCCACATCTCACACGAATCGTATGTCCCTGCTCAGATTCCTTTGGTTGCTCGCGACCTGAACATCGATGATATCGAGGAGTTCGGCGCTGCCGTCCGCGAACTCGCGGCTGAGGAGGTCGTTGCGCTCGATGATGCCGGGAAAATCACGCTCCCGTTCCGCGAGGACGAGGGGGAAGCGATCGGAGAGTTCCGTTCCACCAAGAGTGGATTCGGATTCTTCTCGCCGTCGAAGGTCACGCACGGCGGGGATGTCTTTATCCCAGCACACGCAACGGGTGGTGCGCTCGATCGCGATACGGTTAAAATCTACTACCAACGCGACCAACGCCGCGAGCGGAAGCTCGGGACGCTGGAGCGTCAGTACTCTGGTGAGGTCATCGACATCGTCGCTCGCAAGCGTGCCGCGTTCTCAGGAGAGATCGACAAACGCGATGGTCGCTGGCTCGTCTATCCAGACGGACGCGAGCTGACGGATCCGATCATCATCCGCGATGCAGAATCCAAGAATGTGAAGCCGGGGGATAAGGTGGTCGTCGAGATCATCGATTATCCGGAGGGTGACTACCTCGCTGAGGGTGTCATTACCAAAGTGCTTGGCGCCGCGGGTGATCCCGATGTCGAAACGCAAGCGGTCATCGCGGCGTACGGGCTTCCGAGCAATGACTTCCCAGAAGCATGCGTCCAGCAAGCACGCGAAGCGACGCAGCGTTTTGATGAGGAGATGTCGCTCTATGAACGAGAAGGCATCGAGGCGCTGGATATGCGTCGTGATCTGACTGAGGATCTGATTTGTACGATCGATCCGCCGGACGCGAAGGATTATGACGACGCGATCTCGCTCAAGCAGATGGAGAACGGCGACTGGGAGCTTGGGATTCATATCGCGGATGTGTCGCACTACATCGCGCCGGAGACTCCGCTGGATCTTGAAGCCGCGGAGCGTGGGAACACGGTGTATTTGCCTCGCTTGGTGATCCCGATGCTCCCTGAGGTGCTCTCGAACGGCATCTGCTCGCTCCAGGAAGGCGTGCTCCGCTACGCGAAGACCTGCATCATCCGCTACGACAAGATGGGGAATGTCAAATCTCGCGGCGTGTGTCAATCGCTGATCAAGTCCGCGAAGCGGATGACCTATCTTGAAGCGCAGGCGCTGATTGATGGAGACATGGAAGAAGCGAAGAAGAACGCGAAGACGGATACGCCTCACACGCAAGAGATTATCGATGTGTGCAAGGACATGGATACGCTCGCTCGATTGATCCGCGCACGACGCGAGAAAGCTGGGATGATCCATCTTGATCTCCCAGAAGTCGAACTGGTCTTTGATGACAACGGTAAGGTCGTCGATGCACACAAAGAAGATGACGCGTTCACGCACACGATCATCGAGATGTTCATGGTCGAAGCGAACGAAACGCTCGCGACGCTGTTCGAAGGAATGCGCGTCCCTGTCCTGCGTCGTACGCACCCTGAACCGACTCCCGGCGATGTTGAGGATCTCAAGAAAACCGCGATGGTTGCGGGGTACCGGATCCCGAAGAATCCTTCACGCGAAGAACTTCAGACACTGCTCAACGCGACAGCGGGAACCGGTGCTGCTCGTGCTGTGCATACCGCTGTGCTTCGGACGATGACCAAAGCGGTCTATTCCCCGGCACTCATTGGTCACTACGCGCTCGCTTCGACTGCGTACTCCCACTTCACCTCTCCAATCCGTCGCTATCCCGACCTGACGCTCCACAGAGCGCTTGTCGCGTACCTCAAACGCACGGATAACGGGAAGAACTTCCCGAAGACTGATGATGCGAAGGTCGCGCTCGGGAAGCAGCTTCGTGATGACTACCTGTGTCCTGATGAGCAGAAGCTCAAGGAGATCGGGAACACCTGTTCGAATACCGAAGTGAACGCCGCGAGTGCGGAGCGTGAGCTGCGTCAGTTCCTTGTGCTCCAGCTGATGGCGGATCATATCGGTGAGGAGTTCGACGGATTCGTGACCGGCGTGACTCCCAAGGGGATCTATGTCCAGATCGAGAAGTACCTCGCAGACGGCATGGTCGCGAAGCACGATCTTCCCGGAGACACGACACGCGACAAGCGTCCTCCGACCTTCAAGATCGACGATCGGACCGGTGCGCTCGTGGATATCCACTCTGGACGCAGCTTCTCGATTGGTGATCGCGTGCAGGTGACAGTCGCTCAGGTGGATCTTGCAATGCGCCGGATGGACCTGCTGATCGCGAATCCGGATCGTCGCGCTGCTGGGAAAGCAAAGGGCAAGGGACTCGGTGTTGGTCTGACGATCGGGAGCGATGCTCCCGGCGGGATCGGAGAGACTGAGGGCGCGGGGTTCAAGAAAATGCCAGGCGGTCAGCGCCGGAGCAAGAAGTCCAAGTCGCGAGATCGCGGGAAAACCGATTACCGGAGAGACGCGGCGGGGAAAGCCGGTCCCGGAGAAAAAAAGAAGAACAACAAAAGCAAAGGCGGCGGCAAGGGCAAGGGCAAAAGCAACGGCAAACCCAAGCAGTCGTAATCAGGTCATTGGTATCACAGGACACTCGAGGACATTCCATTGAACGCAACACACTCTTTGACGATTCGGTCACTCTTACTCTCGCTCGCACTGGTCTGCACACTGATGCTCACAGCGTCGTGCTCAGGATTCCAGTTCTTCAAGTCCAAGAAAGAGGGACGACCAACGCTCGGGATGCTCCGCTTTGAGCAGTACCTGACCGGTTCGTTCTCGTCGTACAACCAGTCGCAGGATGACCCGGAGTATTACGAGATCGAGCTCAACATGGTCCCGATGTGGGAGGATCGCAACGATGGGCCTTGGTTGTATGTCGAGCAAGCGGTCGCGACGGCGTCGGATCGGCCGTACCGTCAGCGCGTGTATCGCCTTGAACAGGTTGGAGAGAACGAGTTTGTTTCCACTGTCTATAGCTTCGAGAATCCAGAGCAGTATGCACTCGCGTATCTCAGTGATGAGCCGCTCGCGGAGTTGTCTCCTGAAGACCTGAGTGTTCGGATCGGGTGCGCGATCAGCGTCAGCTGGGACGCGTCGCAGAACGCGTTTGTTGGTTCGACCAACGGGCGTGACTGCCAATCCTCGCTCCAAGGATCCACCTACGCGACGAGCGAGGTCTTCTTGCACAAGGATCGTCTGGTGACCTGGGATCGCGGATACAACGACGATCACGAACAGGTCTGGGGCGCGGTCAAAGGCGGGTACCTGTTCGAACGCGTTCGGTAATCCAGATGGATCTGCCTCGCGTTGGGATCATCGGCGGAGGGATCAGCGGCTTGAGCTGCAGCGCCGAGCTTGCAAAGCATGGTCTCGATCTGTGCGTCTTTGATCAGGGATACCGCGTCGGGGGTCGATCTTCTACACGGAAACAGCAAGATGGACGCGCGATCGCGGATCACGGCGTCCCATTCTTTGATGCACGCGAGATCGCGTTTGTTGATGCGGTCCATCAATGGATCAATGCGGGAGTCTGCGAGCGTTGGGAAGGTCGGTATATCGGGACGCCTTGCATGGGATCGATCTGCGAGCATCTTGGTCAAGGACTCAACATCCAATCGAACGCTCGTGTTGAAGAGATTCAACAGGATGCAGATGGACGCTGGAAAGTGGTGCTGCAAGACGGAGCGGGCGTTGAGAGTTCGTTCGATCAGCTTGTGCTTGCGACGCAGCCTCGCGAGACGGCTCGGTTGCTTGAGGCGCAATCGTCCAGTCTGACAGAGATCGCTCGGAGTGTTCCGATGAGCACCGTTTGGGTGCTGATGATGACTATCGAGGACCCGCTCGATGGACTCGATGCGATCTATGCGTTTTCGGATGATGATCTTGCGCGATTGATCCGCGATGATCTCAAGCCGGGACGCGAGCGGAGAGCGGATCGTGCGACTGTTGTGCTACATGCGTCGGTTGATTGGTCAAACGAACGCAAAGCGATGGATCGCGAAGAAGCTGCTCGACAGCTGACGGAGCTGGGGCTTGCTCGGATCGGATCACTCTTGGGGCGCGATGAGACCGGGTTTGTCGTCTCGTCCGCGATCGCGCATCGTTGGGGGTCCGCGTTTCCGATCAATGGATTCACTGAGCGATGCGCTCGCGATGACTCGAAAAACCTCACGATCTGCGGCGACTGGATGGGATGGAACGGACTCAACCTGGGAATCGAATCCGCATGGATGAGTGGTCAAGCCGCGGCGCGAGCGGTGCTTGGTCAGTGATCCCATCCGAGCGATGATGCGTCGTGTCGTGTGCCGTGGGGATCGGTGATGTACGCGCCGGGGAGTTCTCCAGCTTCGCACGCTCGGCAGACCCCGATCGGGCCTTGGATTGGCGGGTCCATGTCGGGGATGGTCGTCGTCGGCGCGATGCACATCAGCAGTTCGTAGTCCTCCCCCTCGCTCACGGCTTGGCGCCAGTCTGTGCCGGCATCAGAAAGATGATGACTGATCGGGAGTTTCGTCGCGTCGATCTCGATGATCAGTCCCGATGCTTTGGCAATCCGGTCCGCGTCGCGTCCGAGTCCGTCGGAGAGGTCCATCATCGCGTGGACGCCTGCTTGTGGGTGGTTTGATGAAGCCCATTGACCGGCTTGAACGCGGGGCTCGAACAGCAGATGCCAACCAGAATCAAAGCTCCCTCCGACTTGTCCTGTGAGATGCAGTTCGTCACCAGGTTGTGCGCCGCTTCGGAGGACGGGGGATGTGCCGTCAGGCATTGTTCCCCCCACTGTCACTGTCAGCGTGAGCGGGTGATCTGATGAGGAATGCGAAGCGATGTCGCCTCCGATGATGGGACAGTTCCAGTGCTGCGCCCACTTGTGCATCGCGTCGAAGAGGTCGTTGGCGTGCGGATAGTCTTTGGGAAGCACTCCGGTCGCGAGCGACCAGCTGGGAATCCCTCCCATCGCGGCGATGTCGGACACCGATCGTGCGATCGCTTTGCGTGCGATCAGATCGAGCTCAGTCCCTGATTCAAAGTGACGACCCTCGACGAGCTGATCGACAGTGAGCAGCGTCAGGTCTCCGTTGGGGGACTGATACACAGCACAATCATCTCCCGGCCCCACGATGAGTTGATTGCTCCCTCCGATGATGAGATCGGTGGATCGCTGGTAGATGTGGTTGTGGAGCTCGGATTCGTTCATGGGATACTTGCAGAGTGTACGGCGTTCAGAACCCATCGATCCCGAACTTGGTGTCTTGAGGGAATCGGAGTCCGAAGCGTTGATCCATGAGTTCGAGCAGCTGGTCTGTGCCTTGGATGTCGATCGTTTCGATCGGATCTCCATGACGACGATGCGCGTACTTCTGCGTCGCGAGGGTGTGACGGGACCCATCGGGTGCTGCCATCGCGATCATGATCTTGTCCCGGAAGGTTGATTGCGGGCTGGCGCTGGTCCACCAGTTCCCGACCTCGCGGTCGATTTGGAGCATCTGCTCGCCGGTAAACTCGTAGACACTTTTCCACTCTTCGTCGATGAGGATCTGATGGAACCAATGGTCGAACCCGTCAGGACTCGACTCCTCGGATTTGATGATCCTGCGTGTGTCGTGGAGTGTCTGCTGAGGATCGGGAGTGTCCATCCGGAGCGGCTCAGTGGGAGTGAATCCGCCAACCCCGACATCGACGAGCAAGGGGATCCCATCGAGCATGACTCTGGTAAAGAGGTGTGTGCGTGCGGGCATGACGCCGGGAGGTGATGAGAAAATCACGCGTCCTGAGAGTCCGATCGCATCGTATCCAAGCGTCTGGAGCACATGAAGCATCAGACTGTTGTGTTCAAAGCAGTATCCACCTCGATGGTCGTTGATGAGTTTCTGAGCGATGCCTTGGATACTCAGATCGATCCGACGATTGAGCAGCACATCAAGGTTCTCGAACGGGATCGAGCATGCGTGGCACAACTGCAGACGCTCGAGCGTTTCGAGCGTTGGTGAGAGATCCGATGGGCCGTCGTAGTTGATGCGTTTGAGATACGCATCGATGTCGATCGGCTGCTCGCTGCTGACCTCGCGGTGATCATTAGACATTCGCTGCTGAGTCCTCCAAGACTCGGTTCGCGTAGTCGTTCATCGCATCGCGGAGCTGCTCGAAGCTGTCGAGGACATAGACGATGTCTTGGAAGTGGTCGATCTCGAAGGGGGTGTTGATCACGCGTTCCATGTCGAATGGTCGGCGTTCGATCTGCCCGTTGTCTCTGCCACCTTTGCCTTCTGGTGCGCCCAGTGCGTATGCGGATTCGCCGTGGGAGGAGATGGTTCCTGAGCCGTAGACCTTGAGCTTGTTGTCTTCGGAGATGAGTCCGAACTCGACGGTGAACCAGAAGAGTCGTGCGAGTGCTTCTTCGTGTTCTGGTCCTGCGAGGAGCGCTGCTTTGCCGTAGGTCTGGAGAAAGTCCGCAAAGACCGGGTCTGCGTGGAGGGGGACATGTCCGAACACATCGTGGAAGATGTCGGGTTCAGGGAGGTAATCGATCTTGTCCTTCGGACGCATGACCACTGTGGACGGGAACTCGCGGCGAGACAAGCAGCTGAAGAATGCCTTGGCTGGGAGGTATCCTGGGACTCCGCGTGATTGCCAACCAGTGAGCGGGCGGAGGTACTCGTTGATCCCAGTGATGGTCTTGGTCGAGTCGTACGGATCTTGGACAGTCCCGAACAGCAATGGTACACGATCAGGATTCAGGTTGATCGCACGCAGACCTGCGAGGTAGGTGTTGGAGGCTTGCTTCTCGAGCACATCCCAGCGTTTCTCCCAGAGGATCTTCCAGACCTCGTGGTTCTCCTGGCTGTACTTCTCGTAGTTCTGGGTGATGTAGAAGGACTCGGTGTCGATCTGATCCGCTGGGAGTCCCGCTGAGTCGTCCGCGGCTTTCTGAGCACGATCAAACTCTTCGCCATCGATGATATTGTTGTAGGTGATATCAGCTCGCATAGGTCGCTCCTTCGTGGCTGGAGGGGGAGTATCTGGAGTGTGGGTCTCCGCCTCGTCTTGGTGTATTTTACGACGGAAAGGTCCGAAGAACACGCTGAGGGGAAGATTCTCGCAAGGTCCCACAGCTGAATCGGCAGAATTCGACATCCGAGGACGATTCTGAGTCGTCCAGCGCGTGACGATCGCTCGATAGAGGGGTATACTCCAGACCCGGGGCCTGTAGCTCAGTCGGTAGAGCGCACCGCTGATAACGGTGAGGTCGACAGTTCAAGTCTGTCCAGGCCCATTTATTCTAGAACAGGCCATTCTGTGCTCTATGCGTAGATGGCACCAAGACAGAGGGACCCGCGATTTGGCTGGTCCCTTCTCTTTTTTTACTGCTCGTTCTTTGAGCCCCCCCTACCAGCCAACAATCGATCCGTCCTTGCGTGGGATCGATAGGATGAGCCATGACGATTGGATACCCCGTTCGGGCCTGATGCACTCCGCGATTCCAGACCTTTCGAGAAAGATCACTATGTACGAATGGATCGAAACCAATATACATGCCGCCCAACTCTTCCGCACTGGGATCATGCTCGCGATCCTGCTTCTGGTTCGCTGGCTCATCATCGTCAGGCTCCGCAGCAACAAAGGGATGTCCAACGACATGCGGCGCAGATGGGTCGCTCAGGTTCGGCTCGCGCTCCTCTTCTTCCTGATGCTCGGGCTCATGATGATCTGGGGACACGAGCTCCGGACCTTCGCAGTCTCGATTGTTGCGATCGCCGCGGCGATCGTCATCGCGACCAAAGAGCTCATCATGTGTGTCAGCGGGAGCATCCTGAAAGTCAGCGGGCGATCCTTCCAGATCGGAGATCGCGTCGAAGTCGGCGCGTTTCGTGGGGATGTGGTGGATCAAACTCTGCTGACCACGACGATCCTTGAGGTTGGACCTGGCACCAATATCCATCAGCATACCGGAAGGACCATCGTCGTCCCCAACAGCTTGCTCCTGACAGCTCCGGTCGTCAACGAAACCTTCTCGAACGAGTATGTCCTCCATGTCTTCAGCGTCCCGATCATCGAGGGTGAGCAATGGGACCAAGCTGAAGCCGCGCTCCTCGAAGCGGCGCGTGCAGAGTGTGCGGATTTCCAAGAGGATGCTGAGCAGCACATGCTCCGATTCGTCCAGCGTCAGGGGCTCGAGTCGCTGTCTGTTGAACCTCGCGTGAGTCTGCATGTCGACGATTCAAAGACGATCGTCCTGCTCGCGCGGATCGCGGTCCCCGCTCGACGAAGAGGTCGCGTCGAGCAAGCGATCTTCAGGAGGTTCCTCGGTTGGCGATTGGCCGAGCTGGCAGCAAAGGAGTCCGCAAAGGAATCCGCAGAAGGCACAGCAAAGTAGACACGAGTATCTTGATCGAAACTCAATCATCTTTCAGCTATGCATTGAACTCGGGGCTTCTTGGCTGATATGAGTATCCTTCGGCTGTCCAGAACCGTCAGCCGTATCCCAGAATACCATTGAATAGATCACTCCCTTGACAAGACCCAGAACATCTGCTGGAGACTCCTGATGCATACCCGAATCCTGAGCCTGATCCTGCTTGCGATTGTGGCTATGACTTCACTCGCTCAGAGTGACTCTTCTGACCTGCAAACACTTGTTGTTCAGCTCGAAGAACTCCTCGAAGATGTGGATGGACTCCAAAGACATGATGTCACGCTGGACAACCAGACCATTGTGATCTCCGGAGTTGCTCATGACTCCAATACGCTCGGTTCTATCAACCAGCTCCTTTCCGATCGACTTGAGCAAGGTCAATACCGCAATGAAGTCTCGCTCTCCCTGGATTTCGAGGATCAGATCGAGGGGGCCGCGTCGAGGGTGAATGATCGTCTCGATCGCATCATTGGATACCTCCCATTACTCCCAATCGCGATCGTCGCGATCGGCATCGCGTTCTTTATCGCGTGGATCGTTGGGAAGCTCGATTCAATCTTTGCATCATTCATACAGAATCCCTTCCTCCAAGGCATCACTCAGCGTGCAGTACAACTCGCTATTCTTCTGATTGGTGTATTGATCGCACTGGATATCCTCGACGCGATCGCACTCATCGGTGGGGTCCTGGGAGCCGCGGGTATCTTCGGGCTCGCGATCGGATTCGCGTTCCGTGATCTCGTCGAGAACTACATCGCGAGCATCCTCTTGAGTCTGCGGCAGCCGTTCCGTCCCAAGGACCATGTCATCATCGATGGACACGAAGGGCTGGTGACCTCGATGAACACACGCACCACGGTTCTGACAACCTTTGATGGCAACATCGTCCGCATCCCCAACGCGGTCGTCTTTAAAACCACACTGACCAACTACTCGACCGATCAACGCAGACGATTCAGTTTTACAGTAGGGATCGGGTACGATGTCGATCTCCACCTCGCGATCTCGACAGGGATCGATATCGTCCTCAGTACTGAGGGCGTCCTCGAAGATCCAGAACCGACCGGAGTGATTACCGAGCTCGGAGACTCAAGCATCACCCTTCAACTCTTCGGCTGGGTAGATCAGAAAAACCACAGCTTCCCCAAGGTCCGCAGTTTCGCGATGCAGCGCGTCAAATCAAAGTTCGATGAACTCGATATTGACATGCCCGAACCGATCTACAAAATCAGAGTCGACTCCAGCCAGTTCCAGGAATCTCTTCAGTCAAGTTCCTCTGAGGCAGTCGAACAGCGTGAGAAGCTCGATTCTGAACAAGTCGCTCCCCAGTCCATTGAACCGGACCGTGCCGTGGAAGTCATGGCTGAATCCGAGATCAATGAGTCCCAGAATCTCCTCGATCAGCATGGTCCCGCTGAATAACACACCTACAAATCCGTTTTGTAGACGCAATGTATCAGCGCAGAATGAACTGTTTTCCTAGCTCCCGCTCTGTGAAGCATTTTTCATACTGCATAATCTTCCTATTCAAACATCCCTATCTACCGAATAACGCGATAAACTACTCGCTATGCGAATCCTCATCATCGAAGACAACCCGAAAATGGCCAAAGCTGTCCAGAAAGGACTCGCGAGTCATGGGTATGCAGCGGATGTTTCCAACACAGGATTTGAGGGTGAAGAACTCGCCGCGGGGAGCACTCCCTACGACCTGATCATCCTCGACCTGATGCTCCCTGATCGCGACGGCGTCGATGTGTGTCGGAACCTGAGACGACGCTGCGTCGAGACCCCGATCCTGATGCTCACGGCCCTCTCTGGGACCGACGAGAAAGTGGACGGGCTCGACGCTGGAGCAGACGATTACCTGACCAAACCATTCGAGTTTGAAGAACTCCTCGCACGCATCCGTGCTCTCTTACGCAGAGGTGAAGCATCGGAGGGACGCTTGCTCGAATGCGATGAGATCCAGCTGGATCTCTACACACGCAAAGCAAAGCGTGGAGAGAACGAGCACGAGCTCTCCAATAAGGAATACGCGCTGCTTGAGTACCTGATGCGGAACCCCAACCGCGTGCTCTCTCGCGCACAGATCTCTGAAAAGGTCTGGGACATGAACTACTCACCTGGCAGTAATGTCATCGATGTGTACATGTCCTCACTCCGCAAGAAACTCGATCGAGGATACGACCATGAGTTGTTTCATACGATCAAAGGGGCCGGGTATCGTTTCGGGATCATGGACTAAGCGAGACTTCTTTGATCGAATCAGCTCAACACTCCAGGAACCGACTCTCGCTCCGCATCCAGCTTACGCTGTGGGTCGTCCTGATCTTTACGCTGATCCAATGGGTCAGCAAGGTCGTAGTTTGGGTCATCCTCAGTGAGACGATTTTTTCTGATTTCAACGATTACTTCATTCGACACAGTGCCGCGGTCAACGGAGAGATCCGAAGAGAGCTCCCGAACCTGACACGCAAGGAACTCACTGAGATCGAATCGGACCAACTGACGCAGGTCCGCTTCCACGATTACTACATCGACGCGTTCGATCTGAATGGCGAGCGGATTGTGGAGCCTGGGAATGCTTCTGCTCAGCTCGACCGCGCAACGATCGATCTCGTAATCAACAACTCATCTCCGACAATCCTTACGCAGACCAACTGGGTTGACGCGCCCTCGTCCTTCAACAGCAAGCACACCGTTGTCTCGCTCCAGAAAGTCACTGATCGAACCGGTACTTCGTACCTCATCCTCCAAGCGACCGATGATCTCTACGCACAAGACCGCGTCATGCAGATGGGACAGACCCTGCTCATCATGTCGCTCACGGCTCCCTTCCTCGCGTTGCTCGCGGGATGGTTCATCTCACGCATCGCTGTATCTCCGCTCATTCGCATCCAGCAGCTCGTGACGACGCTCAATCCCGAATCACTCGACGCTCCGCTTGAGATCAAAGAAGAAAGCACCGAGGTTATGGACCTTGTTGCACAGATCGACGACTCGCGTGATCAGATCCGCAGCGCGTTTGAATCGCAAGCGCGGTTCCTCTCCAATGTCTCCCACGAGCTCAAAACACCGATCGCGGTCATGCAGATCGAATCCGAAACCGTCGATCTTCAAGGCTCCAGCGAGGATGTCAAACAGTTCGTCCGATCCGTCCGCGACGAAATGACTCGGCTCGGGAAGATGGTCGAGAGCTTCCTCACGCTGACGAGGATCGAGGACGGATTCGGGAACATCAAAGGCAAGCAGTACGCCTTCAACGATCTCGTCATGGACTCGATCGACCAATGCATCGCGATGTCCGACCAGAGCGCGATCGAGTTGCATCCTGTCCTCTTTGCAGATGACGACACGATGGACCTCGCAGTCCAAGGCGATTCTGATCTCCTCATCACGATGCTCAACAACCTCATCCGCAACGCGATCCGATACTCCCCTGCAGGAGGCACGATCAAGATCGAGCTTGAGCACTGCCCTGACACACAAACTGATCACGCGAAACGAGATCAGTTCCCAGACCAATCGGTGTTCATCCGCGTGATCGACGAAGGTCCAGGGATCCCTGCTGACAAAATCGAACACATCTTCGACCGCTTCGCGAAGGTTGAGGGCACCGACCGCGCCGGACGAGGACACGGACTCGGACTCGCGATCGCTCAAGGCATCGCTGAACTCCACGGCGGATCAATCCAGGTCACCAACAACCCTGACAAAGGATGCACATTCAGGGTCCAGCTTCCTTCAATCAGCTAACGCATTGGACTCAAGATCGCACACCACTGCGCTTCCAAAAACACGCTTATTGAATCAAAAACACCGATTCGACCAAACATGAAAGAACTTTCATCTTTGAATTAACTAGGTTTCATCTCGGCGACCAATAGTCATGCATATGAGACCCCGATCCCCCTGGCTTGTTCATCGCAGGACACTGATTAGTTCAATGTGCGCGATCGCTCTGCTCAGTGGATTAGCGTTGATCCTCTCTCATGGACGCGCCGGATCCGCAGTTCTCAATGTGCTCTTCATCGTGACAACAGTCGCTGTTCTCATCGTCATCCTGCAAGGGATCACCTATCTCGCGCAGAACACGATGAATATGAGCTCTGATCTGTCATCGGATAAGAAACGCAAAGACCAGCACAGCACCAACACCTCATCAGACCACTGAGTACGCGTTGTGCGTGCGGAGTCATGAGCATTGCAAAATGAATGCAATTTCATGTCGTGGTCATCTTGGGTTCAGATCCACACACGAATATACAAGCATGCGAGTGGGACACAGGGCCACCCCCCACTCGCACTGGAAATGCACGGCCCATCGAAAGGAAGAGCCATGAATATCAAGATGAATACCGTAGGAACCAAGCAGACTACAGCCGCAGGCATTGCCGCACTCGCGATTGCGCTCAGCGCCGGATCCGCGGTCGCCGCGAATCCTGACAAGCACACCAAGAGGTCACACACACAAAGCAAGCACATGCAATCCGGACAGGCACAAGATGCAACAGCATGGATCTCGCTCGTCCCAGCCGACACCCTGATGGGGACCGAGGTCATCGGATCGGACAACAACACTGTTGGCACCATCAACGATTTCGTCGTTGATCGAGGTACAGGACGCATCGCATACGCAATCATCGGTCACGGCGGGATCCTCTCACTCGGACAAGATGTCTTTGCGGTCGAATACGATCGCTTGAAATACTTCCCGACCAACGAGAACTTCGAGGTCAATATGACCAAGACGCAAGCAGAGCGTCAGGTCGAGTTCCTCCCTGAGAACTGGAAGGACCTGAACCACTCGAGCTGGATGTCCGAACTCAAGGACTTCGTATCCTCCGAAGACACCTACCGCTACGGCGATTCAGAGCTGAAAGATCGCGATATCCGCTCGATCAACGGCACAGTCACCAAGCTCGAACGCAAGGACTACGAGAACACCGATGATGTCGTGCTCACCGTTCAAGGCGAGGATGGAAACTCAACGAAGGTCATCCTCGGCCCATCGTGGTATGTCATGGGTCACGACAACGCTCCATCGGTCAACGATCGCGTTGAGCTCAAGGCATTCAAGCATGATGGACGGATGGTCGCGACCAATGCTCGCATCGCAAACAAGGAACTCAAGCTCCGCGATACCCAGGGCAATGTCTCATGGAAGACCCAGAGCAAGAACGCACCACGCTATGTGATGCTTTCTGACCTGACAGGCCGCAACATCGAGATCGGTGGTACGACTGGCGGTGAAGTCAACGACACCATCGTTGAGACCTCATCGGGTCGAGTCGCGTTCTTCGCGTTTGATCCCAATGACAACCTCTTTGGTATTGCTGACGATATCTCACTGGTCCCATGGGGCGCGATCCAGCTCTCGTCAGACATGACGCTCTGGTCGGATATGGAAGACAGTCAGTTTGAGCATGCCCGTCCGATGCCGGAGGATCTGAGCACGATGCGTACACAACGCTCGCTGGACAGTGTGTACAACAGCTTCGGGATGAGCACACCGGTCTTTGAAAGCAGCGACCGCTCGACCACAAATCGTGATCATCGCGAATCGGCGCGGGATCGCACAGGTGAAGCATGGAGCGAAAGCTCGATGCTGACCGAAGCGTTCGCTGACGGAGAAACCCGCACGATCAAGGGTGACTTCATCAAGACCGATTCGATCAAACTCCACAACGGAGCGATCACCGCTTCGACGATCTGGATCAATACCGATGACGGGAAGCAGCAAGTCATTCTTGGTCCAAACTGGTACATCGAGAACCAGGACCTTGACCTCAACTGGAGTGAAACGGTGACGGTCACAGGACGCGAAGCGACCATCGACGGCGAGACCTACATCGCCGCATGGGACATCCAGGGCGAGTCCACTACATGGACACTCTGGAACGACACGACGCCGGCGTGGGTAGATTAACGCCGACAGATCAAGTTCAGTGATGTGAACACTTTGATTTGAGAACACCTCCGCCGGGATCGAAAGGTCCCGGCGAGGATTCAACAAGAACCCACCCGGAAGAAGAGGAGTCCGGGACAACCCCACTGTGAAAGGA
The DNA here is from genome assembly GCA_051252395.1 of Phycisphaerales bacterium. Lineage (GTDB taxonomy): Bacteria > Planctomycetota > Phycisphaerae > Phycisphaerales > UBA1924 > UBA1924. The sequence goes on from JBPOFX010000001.1 coordinate 1,498,825, forward strand.
AATCACATGTCTACCACGACAACCCACACTTCTTCATATGCCAAACGCGACGAACGCAAAGACACACAGATCGAGGAATCGATCCGTAGAAACTCACCGGATGGTCGCCCTGCGCATCCGCGCATGCGAGCGAAAGGGATTCTTGTCCTCGTCGGTGGATCATTGCTCGCTGTTGCTGCCGTGAGCGCCGCGACCTACGCACTCTGGGGCGCTACGGAAGCATTTCTCGTCCTGTCGCTCGGATCAATCTTTGCGGTCATTGGCAATCCAGTGATGTGGGCGATGTTCTTCCGAAGCAAGGAACGAGAAACCATCCAAGAAAACACGCACCCGGAGGACCGGGAGCACACCGAGTCAGGCACGCACTAAGTGCCGAGTATTTCATCTATCACCCTACTGCAGAAAGGAAACCACATGCAGACCATTTCAAAGACCAACAGTAACGAATCCACCGATCTCCGCGAAGGGATCAGCGAACTCAAGAGCGATGCGTCAGCTGTCCGCGACGACCTCACAGTCCTCAAAGAGGACGCGGGCAAACTGACGGCACACGCGACGCAGCAAGCGATCGAGGTTGTCAAGACCGGTGCTGAATCCGCGAGCGAGGTCGCCAAATCCTTCGGGGAGAACGCGAAGAAGTGTCACGAATCCGCGTGCGAGCAGATCTCTGCTCGTCCGACAACAGCGGTCCTGCTCGCACTGGGCGCAGGCGTCATCGCCGGCCGTCTCCTGGCACGGAAGTAAACCATGATTTTTTGGCGAGCAAAAGAACTCCTCGAAGGAGGGTCCGACCTCTTCCGAGCTGAAGCAGAGCTGATGAGCAAGCGTGTCCGACGCTTGCTCATCGGTTCGCTGTTCATCGGAATCACCGCACTCTGCGCCCTCACAGGGATCGCGCTGCTCACAATCGGGATCGCAATCACGCTCAGTGATCGTCTTGGATGGGGAGTCACGCTTGTGAGCATCGGGGGGTTCTATGTACTCATGTGCATGATCCTCTACGCCGCGTCTCTTGTGCGATCGAACCAGTCTGTCGCGAGTGCATCAGTAACAGAAAACGCTGAATCGGAAACTCCGAAAGAACGCGCCGAGGACGCGAAAGACCGTCTCGAGAACGCCGCGTCTTCCGATCCGGATCAACCAGAGTCCAAAGACGAAGGTCTCTTCGACGGCATCGACGCGCTCAAAGACAGCGCCATCGAGGTCGGGATGAAGAACCCAGTCGCGCTGGGATCCGCGGCGTTGCTCGTCGTCTCGCTGCTTGGACCTGGGAAGACCTTCAAGATGATCAGCCGAGGAGTCGCTGCTGCTGGACTCGCGTCCACGCTGCTCGACACGCTCGGTCCGGATCAAGAGTCCAAACCCGACAACGCGTGAGACTCCACAACCAGAACGATCACACGCCCCGCGATCAACCCCTCGATCAAGCATGAGACTCCAGGTTGATCGCGGGGTTTATTCTTTTTAGAGCGTATCACTCACCCTCACATCGACCCGGATCCCTGCTTGGAAAGGTGCAGATCCGCGAGTAACGGTAGGTGGTCAGACCCGATGTCCTCCAGACACGACAGCCGGGAAACCGTAAACGATTCGGTCACCAGCACATGATCGATCGGATAGCGAAGCAACGGCTTGCGAGCCGGGAAAGTGTTGAAGAACCCTCGACCGATCCGAGGATCCAGCAATCGACCGATCCGTTTCGCGTCCTCCGTCGTGTGCGACCATCCGACATCGTTGAAATCGCCGATCATCATCCAGTGCTTGATCTCCGAGTCGTGGATCATCCGAGCAGCGACCGCAAGCTCGACATCACGAGGCTTGCTCGACACACGCTCGTCCTTGTTCCGCTTCTCGAGTCCAGGAGGAGGCGGATGCAGCACACACACCCCGATCATCTCGTCCCCTTCATCACCAGCAGACGGACTCCCAAGATCAGACATCCGCAGAGTCCCCCAGATCGAGGGACGATCATCGAGAACGAGGTACTTCACCTCCGTGTCGTGCAGCGGGAAACGCGACAGCAGCGCGATCCCGCGCCCTTCCGATTTGTACTCAGTCACTGAGAATGGGAACTGGTCCGATTGAGCTTGAATCACAGATTCCCAGTCGTCATCAACTTCGAGCAACGCGAGTAGATCCGGACCCAGACCACGAAAGACCTTGATCGATGCTTCACGCTGGGAGTTTGTGTAGTCCACATTGGACGCGATGATCCGGATCCGATCCGCTTCATGATCAGCAGCTGATCCGACCTCTGGTTTGGTCAGGGGGGTCATGCGGATCGCCCAGCTCGCTTGATGGAGGGTCGCGAGAATCAGGAGGAGGGTTGTGACGATCCATGCAGGATGGAGAGTATCTGCTTGTATCCCTGAGCGGATCCCGAGCCAGGCTCCAAGCGTGAGCATCAGGACGCCGAGCAGGAGGATCTGGATTCTTGGGAAGTCCCAGATCCGGATCCACCAGATCGAGTGTCTGAGCATGGAGAGTGCTGTGGATACAACCACGGCTCCCGAACCAAGATACCAGAAAAAATGTACGGTCCACATTGGTTAGATCCCTGTTGATCTCATTGGGGCGCAGAAACACGATGCACGCAGTGTATATAAAATCGACGACGGAGGCTCATACGAAACCTCACGCCGTCGGGGGACATCAGTTTGTCGGTTCAGCGATCGTGTCCAGTATTTCATAGACCGATCCTTCACCTGCGTCGATTATGCACGCATGTCACGCATATCGCGGATCTCGTCGTGACGCTTCTTGACCATCGCGTACTGACTCTGCAGGATCGCATTGACCGGGCTCCCAGCAGTGTCCACGAGTGTCTTCTCGTAGCAATGCTTGATCTCGTCTTCGCCGCGTTCAGCGTCTGCGAGCACAGTGTGCTCGTCTCCGCCGGTCACGGTCGAGCGGATACTCATCCACCAGCGGTGCGCCATGCCTTTGATCGATCCGTCGTCCTCGGCTTCCTGATCGTTGACCGCGACTGCGACCTGGAGCTCGCGTGCAAACTTCTCGCGTTCTTGACCGCATTCGCGGAAGAACTTCGCGATCTGGTCGTTCTCGATGTGCTCAGCTGCGGTTGTGAACCCTTTCGAGCTATCGATATTGATCGAGATCAGCTTCTGGATGCCTTTGATGGTGTCTTCGTTGAGGTTAATGATGGTTTCCATGATGTAACTCCTTGTGTTGAAATATGTGTGTGAGAAGGAAACTGGTATTGAGGTCCAATCGTTCAAGCCCTTACTTTACGGATCGATCGCGTCATCGACTTCGTCCGCTGCATCGTCGATTGCGTCGCCGACATCGTCAGCTGCATCGTCGATCGCTTCTCCTGCTTCTTCAGCAGGACCCGAGTTGGTGTCGCATGCCGCGAGTGTCAGGAGCGGGGTAGTCATCGCCGCGAGTGCTGCGAGACGGAGAAGATTCTTTGGTTTCGTGTTGTCTTCGAGGAATGATTTCATTTCTATGTCCTTTCGATCGAGCTTGAACGCTCTGAGTATGTTTCGGAACCTGTTTTCGTCAGTCGTTTTACATCTTGACTGCTTTATCTCCGCGACGCGCCAAACCGCTAACGAGTGAGAGCAAGAACAAAACCAAGAAGATAAAGAAGAGGATCTTGGCAATCCCTGCCGCTCCCGCGGCGATTCCGCCGAATCCGAAGACTGCTGCGATGATTGCGATGATAAAGAATGTGAGTGCCCAACTAAGCATGGTGTTGTCCTTTCCTTTGCGAGCGGTTGTGCCCGACAAGTTTTTTTCTCCGTTTGGACCTGAGTACCGTACCCAAGTTCCATAGTTTCATATTCGGTTGCTCATGTGAGACCGAGATGATGATGCGATGAAAGTTGTTTCATTTTGACAACCCATCGCCAATACGATTAGTCTTTCGCGTCGTCAGCGGTATCAGCGATACTGTCACCTGCTGATTCAACATCGCGACCAACGCCTTCTACAGTGTTGCATGCACTGAGTGTGACACCGATGCCTGCGAGCATCGTGACGCCGAGTACGACCCAGAGAGGTTTACGTGCTGTTGCTTTGCTTTCGAGTTCTGTGCGTTCCATGTGATTCCCCTTTCGAAATCTGATTTGACTTTGCCGTCGACCGGACTCCCGATCGGCTATGTATGTATATTGGTCCCCCACTATTGCAAGACCCTGAATGCAACATGAAACATGACTTCATCTTTCAAAAACTGCGCTTAAGACACCAAAAAAGCGGCAATTAATGATGAAGTACTCGAATCGATACGCGTCATACCCACACTGCCCACTGATCAGCTAGGTCAACCCCCCCAACTCTGAGCTTCGCTGTCCCAACTTGATAGTGATTTTCCGCTACTTTGTACAATTGGTCTGCGTTATTGAGCGATTTGTGAAGATCAAGAATCTCCAAAGTAAAGTCGACCGATGAGAGTTTATCGTGATCCCAGTGGGATCAGAATGACTCTGTAAGCAGCTAGGAATGCGATAATGCAGGACTTTAGTGACCAACACATTCTCTTCGTGGACGATGAACAACGAGTTCTCCAAGGAATCAAACGGCTGCTTCACTCCCATAAAGTTGGTTGGACCCTCCACTTTGCGAGCTCGGTTGATGAGGCTCTCGAAAGAGCTGTCCAACTCCCTATCGATTTAATCATCAGTGATTACAACATGCCCGTGCGTGATGGGATCGACCTGATCATCGCTGTGAAGGAGCTTCCTGAAACCGCGGATATCCCGATCGTGATACTCACTGGGAATGCTGAATCGGATCTCAAAAGCAGAGCTCTCCATCACGGAGCGCTCGATCTGCTCAACAAGCCGGTGAATAGGGAAGACCTCATCGCACGCATGCAGAGTGCACTCAAGTTTCGAAAGTGCCAGACACAACTCCAAGAGCTCAATCGGAATCTCGAAGAGCGTGTTGAGCAACGAACCAACGAGCTTGAGCTCGCACGAAACGAACTCATCTGGAGACTCTCATACGCTGTCGAGGCGCGAGATGAGGATACCGGAGCTCACATCGCTCGCGTAGCGGCTTGTACCAAGCTCATCGCGACCTCACTGGGTCTGGAACGCAAGCATGTGAACGAGATCTATATCGCTAGCGTCCTCCATGATATCGGAAAGATCTCAATTCCCGATAGCGTGCTCCACAAACCAAGCGGGCTCGACCAGAGCGAACGAGAACTCATCGAAGGGCATTGCCAATCAGGATGGGACATACTCACTCACCAGATGCACACACCTGACTCGAGTATCGGGCTGAACCCCTTCCTGAATACCGCAGCGGAAATCGCCCTCTCACACCATGAACACTGGGACGGTTCAGGATACCCATCCGGCCATGCTGGGGAAGACATCCCGCTCTCCGGCAGAATCGTTGCCACAGCGGATGTGCTCGACGCGCTGTGCTCGAAGCGATCGTATAAACCTGTGATCCCCTTCGATGAATCATTCGCGATGCTCACGAAGGGTTCCGGAAAGCAGTTTGACCCAACCATTATTCAAGCCTGTATTGATTGCAAAGAAGAACTTCGGTTGGTGCTCTTTCCAGAAGATCACCAACAGAGCAGCGAGGAGTTCAAAGCGGCATCATGAACTGGAAACGGAACACAATCCGCGTGAGCGCATTTACACTATGGATCTCGCTCATCGTTGTCTGCTTTGGATACCTTATGGTCTACATGCAGACAGAAGGTGAAATCGGTATGCCGGTGAATGCATCACATGCTGGGATCCAGACCCACCCCCAACTCCACACGCTGGTCATGGCAATCCATCCCAAATGCTCATGCTCCGCCGCTTCCAAGTACGAACTCGAACGACTCATCCGGAGATGTGATCGTAAAGTTGCATGCACCTTCGTGGTATACCAACCAGAGCAAGCTGACCACGAATGGTTCGCACAAGAAGAGCGAGCACTCGAGAGGCAGTTCCCGAACGCAACCATAGTTTCTGATCCGAGCGGCAAGATCTCGCAAAGACTCGGCGCGGTCACTTCAGGATCAACGGTCCTCTACACCCCCAAAGGAACACCCGTGTTCTGGGGTGGGATCACTTCGGCGCGTGCACACGCCGGGGACAACTTGGGGTCGGATTCAATCTACGCCATTCTCAATGGTGATACCCCAGTCCAATCGCACACTCTGGTCTACGGATGTCCAATCACAGAAATAAGCCCAGAACATCTCCTCGGCCAGTGTGTTGTGGACGATATCGCGTGTATCCCAGTAGATGGAGCAAGGAACGCAAAATGAGCAGCATCGACTTGAGAATATCTGATCTTGCCAATGAGCACAAGAAATCTATCTATGTGCGAACCGATCGTTTGTTCGTTGTACTGATGTCGATCCAGTTCGTCGCAGCGATTGCAGCTGCGTGGATTATTTCTCCGCGTGTATGGGCGGGAGGCTCAAGCTCCTTACATCTGCATGTTATTGGCGCAATCATTATTGGTGCTCTGCTTGCCATTGTCCCTATCACTATGGTACTCAGGAATCCCGGCACCAAGCTGAACCAGTACATCATCTCAGTATCCCAACTGGCCTTCTCCGGCCTCTTCATCCACCTCATGGGTGGACGGATCGAAGCACACTTCCATATCTTTGGGTCCCTCGCGTTTCTTTCGTTCTATCGGGACTGGAAGGTCCTCATCCCAGCAACTCTGGTGACCACTATCGATCATCTCGCTCGTGCGGTGTTCTGGCCCGAATCTGTATTCGGCATCATCACCGCTGCTCCATGGCGAGCGTTCGAGCATGCTGGATGGGTGATCTTCGAGGACATCTTCTTGATCTATGGCTGCGTTACCAGCGCCAAAGAGGTCAACCTGATTGCAAGCCGTCGAGCAGAACTGGAATCCACAAACCAAAGAGTTGAGCAACTCGTTGAAGAACGAACGAACGAACTCAAACAAACACTCACAGCACTGAATACCGAGCACGATCAACGAGTACAGATGGAACAGCAACTCTCCGAAGCGCAGAAGCTCGAATCAATCGGACAACTCGCCGCTGGGATCGCGCACGAGATCAACACCCCAGCGCAATATGTTGGAGACAACACTCGATTCATCCAAGGCGAGTTCGAAGGACTCCTCAAAGTCATGGACAAATACGCGAGCCAACTCGATCTCAATAGCCCCAAACTGAGCTGGGAAGAACGATCCAAGGATATCCGAGCAACGCTCGATGAAGTCGATTATGAGTTCATCCGTGAAGAAATCCCAGCAGCGATCTCACAATCCATCGAAGGGATCGATCGGATCACCCACATCGTCAAAGCGATGAAGGACTTCTCACACCCCGGATCGAGCACCAAAGAACCAGCGAACCTGAATAACGCGATTCAGTCGACCGCGACTGTATGCAGCAATCGTTGGAAGTATGCCGCGGATATCAAGTACGACCTGGATGAGGCTGCGCCAGTAGTCCCTTGCCTGCTCGGAGAGTTGAATCAGGTCGTCCTGAATCTGATTGTGAATGCCGCCGACGCGATCGAGTCGCATACTCCCGAAGGCGAGAAGGGGCTGATCTGCATCTCAACGAAGACACTCGAAAGCGAGTTCCAGATCCAGGTGAAGGATAATGGTGGAGGGATGCCTGAAAGTGTCCGCAATAAGATTTTCGACCCGTTCTTTACAACAAAGGATGTCGGTAAGGGAACAGGGCAAGGACTCGCGATCAGCCGAGATGTGATCGTGACCAAGCACCAAGGGACACTCGACTGCGATACCGAGGAGGGAGTCGGAACAACCTTTACTATCCGTCTCCCATTGACTGACTCAATCAAAGCGAGTTCACCTGAACAGACCGACCAAGCCGACAAGGAGGCCGCGTAATGGGAGCGATTCAACTGAACCCCAAGATCAAACTCCCACTCAAGGTGATGTTTGTGGACGATGACAAACTCATCCTCGATGGTCTGAGAAGACAGTTCCGCAGCAAGCGGGATGTCTGGATCATGCGATTTGCGAATAACGCTCAAGAAGCGATCCAACTCCTCGAAGAAGAACCAGCGGACATTGTCATCAGCGATATGCGCATGCCGGGCATGAACGGTGCCGAGCTCTTGAGTCACATCCAGCAACGCTGGCCGCAGACTGTCCGCTTCATCCTCTCAGGACAAACCGATCAAGCAGACCTGCTCTCGAACATCGGAGCGATCCATCAGTTCCTGCAAAAACCCTGCGAGCAGATCCATCTTGAATCCGCGATCGACCGGACACTGATGCTCAATGCGAATGTGGAGTCTCGTCGCGCTAAGGATCTCGTGTCTTCGGTCTCATCGATGCCGATCATCTCGGACACCTATACCAATCTCTGCGAACTCCTCGAAGCGGACGAAGTCAATGCAGAAATCGTTGCTCGCGTAGTCTCTCAGGATGTCAGTCTCACAGTCAAGATCCTTCAGCTGGTCAACTCCGCATTCTTTGGGATGCCGCGGAGTATCTCAAGCATCAAAGAAGCGGTCGTGATCATCGGATTTAAACCGCTACTCGAGATCATCATCACAGCCAACATCTTCCATGCATTGGACAGCGGCGACATTACCGGATGCACCGTCAACGCAATCTGGACAAAGTCGATGAGTATCGGATCACAAGCCCGCACGCTCGCAAAGCAATGCAACCAGAGCAGAGACATCCAAGAACTCGCGAATCTTTCAGGGATGTTCTCTCATCTCGGAAGAGCGATCGTCGCATGGGAAAATCCTGCTGACTTCCACGCTGTCCATGACATCGTTGCTGAAGGTGAGACCGACTACAAAACAGAAGAACTCACCAGATTCGGCGCATCCCAAGAAACCATCGGCGCCTACGCGCTCGGAATCTGGGGTTTCTCCGAGAAGATCATCCACGCGATCGCGTATCAGGACAACCCCGCCGAGAGCGGTATTGAAACAGCAGATTCCCCACTTCCCTGGCTCCATCTCGCAAGAGCGATCGCTGTACCCAGTAAATACACCCAGCAGATCACCCCAGACTACGAATGGCTCGAATCCATCGGCCTCTCACGCGACATCATTTCAGAAGCAAGGATTGCAGCATGAGTAATCAAATCAAAGTTCTCATGGTTGACGACGAACCAAATATCCTCTCAGGATACAGACGCACCATCGGACGATCACACAACCTCGTCATCGCTGAAGGCGGAGAAGCCGGACTTCTCGCACTCAAAGAGTCCAACGACTTCCATGTGGTCGTGACCGACATGCGTATGCCTGAGATGGACGGGCTGGAGTTCCTTAAAAAGGCAAAGTCACTCTATCCGAACCTTGTCTACATCATGCTGACCGGAAACTCTGATCAAGAGACCGCGATCAATGCGATCAATCAAGGCGAGATCTTCCGGTTCCTGAACAAGCCTTGCGACAAAGAAATCCTCGAGCACACGCTCCGTGCTGCAAAGAATCAGTACGATCTAATCCACGCAGAAGCGAACCTCCTCAAAAACACACTCACCGGAAGCATCAAACTCCTTATCGAGGCAATGGTGATCTCCGACCCAGAAATCGCAGGGATTATCAAGAATGTTCGTGAGAACATGAGGCTCATCTGTACAGGTCTCGGAGTGACCGATTGGCGGATCACCCTCGCCGGTTCCATGTTCCTGATCGGCGGATTCATCGTCCCCAGAACCGGGAAGCACGACATACTCTCCGAGAGTTACATCGAATCGTGCTCCAAACCCGGCGCGAATCTGCTCAGACACATCCCAAGACTCGAAGAGGTCTCCCAGATCATCTCTACACAGCGGACCGTCTACGAACTACCGAGCGATCTTTCGGTCAAGAGCGATCAAGATTGTGTCGCGATCGGTTCACAGATCCTCCGCCTCGCGTACGACTGGTGCGTGCAGACCTGTACCCTCGAGAACAACCCAATGGCTGGACTCGCTCAGGTCGAATCGATCACCTCTTCACACGACCCGAGGCTCATCGACGCCGCTCGCAGCGCACACAAAGTTCACGAAGCATCACAACCCGAGCTTCCCAAAGAAGTCGAGATGATGGTCTCGATCCGCAACATCCGCGAAGGTATGCGGACCAATCAAGACATCAACACTTCAGACGGCTCCCTCCTCATCGGTGTTGACCAGGTCGTCTCCCAGATGATGATCGAACGCCTGCGTGGATTCTTACGAGCAGGACTCGTCTCAGGAGAGGTCTCGATGCTGGTCTCCGATGAACCTTTGAAAGACTGTGCCTGAACGAGTCTCGAAAGCCAACTCATCCACACGATGCGCACAAAAAAATGCCCCCGAAGGGGCAGAAGAGAATACAGCGTCGTGGGGGTGTATTCAGTTCTATCTATACACTTAGCGGCGACGACGAGCGATCATCCCTGATCCAGCAAGCAGCAACGCGCTGGACATCGGCGCTGGAACAGTATTGATGCTGAGGTTGTCCATCATGATGCGTGGAGCGGTGTAGTCATTTCCGAGAGTTGCGTAGAGACGCATCGAGTCGAAGGTTCCGCCGTCAACAGTGAGAGTCGTGAACGCGATGTTATCGCGTCCCCCCAGATCTGACATGGTGTAGGTATCTGCATCGATGAGGGTGTTGCCCATGTATGCTTCGAAGTGGAGGACGATGTTGCCCCAAGGTCCGTTCTCGAAGAACGCGAGTTCAACCGATGCGGAATCCGCTGCAGAATCCAGACCCATCTGCATGTAGGACAGTGCCCCGATGGTCAGGTTGTCACCTGGGATGAACGATGACGCGAAGGTAAGTGCGTTGTTGGCGCTGCCCCATGTTGGGTAATCGTTGTAGAGGAATGCAGCATTCTCGACGATGAACTGGTTCCCGAGTGCGTCACCCAAATCTCCGCCAGCAACGAATGGGGTTCCGTCTGGGTAGAATCCGTCAACGCTGTTGACTTCTTGGTAGTTCACGCCGTTGTAGCTGAAGCTGGTACCGAGGAATCCCTCATCCAGATTGTCATAGTTGCTCACAGTTGTTCCTGCAACAGCTGAACCAGCGGACAGGGCACACACGATAGTCATTTGCTTGATCATTTCTAAACTCCTCATTTACACTTAAAAAGACATTGGCGGGCATCCTGCCATTTAATTTACATGCTCACGGTTCCCTCGGGAGCAGCTCATGCTTTACAGCAACAGTTGACGAGACAGGCGGGTACGGGATCCGAATCCGGTACAACTCAAAGTTGTCCGGATCATGACCCAACCTGTCAAACATATTGGCGGCAAGCTCCTTGTATCCCGGAAGCTCGGGCGATTGCGCCATCGAGATCCCAAGTCCGAGCTGCGTAATCTTGTCCCCCACCGTGAGCTCATCAGCCTCGCGGAATGTGTACGGCGTCGCGATATCCGAGAACACACGCAACTCGCGCTCCACCTCTCCGAACAACCCCTTGTACACAAACAAGTCGTAATGCAGAATTTCAGCAGGTGTGCGGACCCCTGTCCCAAAATGCGCCACCTTGTCATTGGGCATCGCGTGCGTCGGCGCAATGTTCCGGAGGATCTCGCCCGTCACGAGCGAACGCTCTCCCTGCAAACCAATCGCGTGCGACAAGAACTCGTCTTGCATCATGCCTTCGGAAGTCATCGATCGTTCCAGCTTCGGAACCGGATCAGAACAGAACTCAGGAATCACAGGGACACCGCTGTGTTTCGCAGCAGCTTCCGGATCAATCGCACGACGCTGCATACCCGCTTCATGCTTGGAATCATCATCGACCGCGATCGATTGACTCACGATCCATCGTCTCTGAGGGCGCGTCTGATGGAAACCCATCAATCCTCGGACCTGAGCCGCGTGAAAGAAATGCTCGCGATCATCCGATGGCATCAAGATACACAGCGCCATCAGCACCTTGCAATGCGCCCCCCAAATAAAGCTATTCCCCTCAAACGCCTGCTGGCGCCATTTGCGTTCGATCTGTAGATCAGACCCGCTCGTCGCTGAATCAATCAACAGATCAAACTCCGTCTTGGTCGAAGCGTGCGTCTCGATCAGCGACTGAAATCCTTCGCTCGCGTTGCGGATCGAATCCACAAGCTCACGCGAAACCCCATTGGTCTTCGCGGCTTTCGCCCAGACTTCCGAGCTCCGTTTCGAAGGCATGTGCTTCGCAGCAATAAACGGATCATCAGAATATGCGACACGGATGATCTGCCAAGCGAGCTTGCGATGAATCCCGAACGCATCCGCGACCACTGAGACCGCTTTGGATCCAGGGCACTTCTGCTCAAGGATCTGCGCATACACATTGCGTGCGTTTCCGACCGCTTCGGAAGTGTCGATCTGGAATCGATCGATCGTGCTCGCAGTATCAGGATTCAGCGTGGACATGCGCCCATCATACTGTTTCTTAGCGCGTTTACAACATTGTTTCTGAAACAGTGCAAGAAATAGTCAAAAGACCCCTATCACGGGAGTTATGAGCTGATAAGAACAGGCTTATTCGTGCCGCAGCGCGACGATTGGATCAAGGTTCGCAGCACGCATCGCAGGATACATACCAAACACAACCCCAACTCCGATACTGATGATCACTGAGAGCAGCACGCTCCACATGGTCACGACCGTAGGCATCCCTGCGAAGATGGTAATGAGCCATGGAATCAGCAGCCCTATCCCGATCCCGATCATCCCGCCCGTGACGGAGAGCACGACCGTTTCGATCAGGAACTGGCCGATGATCTGCTTGCGTCGCGCACCGATCGCACGGCGGATCCCGATCTCTCGCGTCCGCTCAGTGACGGATGCGAGCATGATGTTCATGATCCCGATGCCTCCGATGAGGAGGGAGATCCCTGCGATGGATCCGAGCACGATGTTGAATGTCCGCTGAGTCGATTCCGCTTGTCGCAGCAGCGCGAGCGGGACACTCGTTCGGTAATCCTTCTTTGGGTGGAAGAGCGAGAGCACCCGCTCGATCCCCGCCGCGGTTGATTCGACATTCTTGATCGAGTCGATCTCTACGATCATCTGATGAAGCTCGACCATCTCGCGCGAGTTGGATCCGTTCCCACGCTCAACAGTGATATCCCCGAATCGCGCCTTCGCGACACTCAGCGGGATGTACGCATCGATCTGCTGGTCCGGAGTCTGCATCGTTCCTGATTCAGTACTCTCTGACTTTACGACCCCGACGACTTTGTAGAACCCTTGATTGATTCGGACTTCTGTATTGAGGATCGACTGTCCCGCGAGCAGCTTGCGTGCGCCGTGTTCTGTGAGCACCACAACATTGGACGACTCAACCATATCACGCTCGTGGAGCACGCGTCCTGCAGGGACCTCACGCTGAACAAGCTCGAACCATTCGGGAGTCGTCCCGACCAATCGGAGTTCAAGAGTCCGACCCCCGACGCGTCCTTCGCCTCGGATGAGTTTCGCAGGGACTGTCCGAACGACCGAATCAAAGCTCTGCTGGATGCGATCGAGATCATCGTACAACAAGCCATAGATATTCATCCGTACGCGCTGCGATCCGGAGGTCGCTTGCTCGATCGGTTCCTGCGAGTTGATGATGATGTTCTGGCTCCCCAACCGCTTGATCTCATCGAGTGCCTGCTTAGACGCACCTTCACCCACCGCGAGCATCGCGATGACCGCGCCGACGCCGAACACCATGCCGAGCATGGTCAGGACGGACCGCATCTTGTGCAGGAGCAGTGTTTTGATCCCCAGTCCGATGTTGCGAGTGAATCGAGATCCGATCATGCCTGCACCATGTCCTTGCTCGCGTGACGCTCGTTTGAGGTTTGGTCTGTGATGGATTCGACTTTCCCATCCCGCATCACCAGCTGGTACTGTGCATACGCCGCGATCTCAGGCTCGTGCGTCACCATGATGATCGTCTTCCCCTGATCATGAAGCTCGACGAGCAGTTCCATGATCGAATCCCCTGTCGCTGTATCAAGGTTCCCAGTCGGTTCATCCGCAAGCAGGACCGACGGATTGTTCGCAAGCGCACGCGCAATCGCGACGCGCTGCTGTTGACCACCCGAAAGCTCGGTCGGACGATGCCCCAGCCGTTCAGCGAGACCGACGCGAGCAGCGATCGAGCTCCCCCGCTCATTGGCTTCCGCCGGATCAATCCCCTGATAGAACAATGGGAGCACAATATTCTCTTGGACCGTCAGCTGAGGGATCAGATTGAAGTTCTGGAAGATGAACCCAAGATGCTTGAGCCGCAGATCCGAGAGTTCGTCGTCGCTCGTTGACGCGATGTCCTGCCCTTCGAGCAGGTACTTCCCTTGCGTCGGACGATCGAGACATCCGAGCAGGTTCAGCATCGTGCTCTTTCCTGAACCGCTTGAGCCTGAGATTGCCCAGAAACTTCCGCGTTGGATCTCGAGATCAACCCCTGCGAGCGCGTTGACATCCTGATCACCCATCCGGTAGGTCTTCCAGACCCCGTTGAGTTCGATCACACGATTGGACGCGTCTCCCACACCAAACTGTTGTCCCGTCGGAGGTGTCAAGGCATCGACCCCGCCATGGACTTCGCTTCGTTGCGACGACCGCGCCGGCCCGTCTCAGGCTTCTTCTCATTATCCGCAGAAGCGGTCGCGTCTTCAGCTTTCGCTTTCTTGTTGTCCTTGCTCGGATCCTCAGTCAAAGGCGGGGTCAGCATAACCTCATCACCAGGCTCAAGACCAGCGAGCACATGCACCATCGCGTTGTTATCCAATCCAGTCTCCACCACGCGAGGCGTATTGGTCTTCCCGTTGGAAACATACACAATCGACTCTCCATCACGACCCACCACCGCTTGGATCGGGACCGACATCGCATCATCAAAGTCTTCAACCAAGATGCTCGCTTTGCAGCTCATCCCCGTCCGGATCTCAGGATAGATCCCGTCGATCATGATCTGTGTGTCGTACACCTTCAGGTCAGGATTCATAAACACCGAAGTCGCGTCAGGGAGCGGCGCGATCTTGGTCACTCGTCCCTTGAACCGTCGTCCCGGGAGCGCGTCGATCGTGATCTCTGCTTCTTGATCCAGCTGGACCTTCCCAAGCGCCGTCTCGTGCACACGGATCACGACCATCATCGAATCCGCAGTCGGGAGATGGATCAGCTCTTGACGCTCCCAGACTTCCTGACCTTCATCCAAAGGCTGTGTGTCGCCGCGCCAGCTGAACTGGGCGCTGGTAGCGTACACCACCATGCCATCAGCAGGAGCGGTGATTTTGGTCTTGGAAATCTGATCCTCGATCTTCTCAAGCTTGAGTTTCTGACGAGTCAGCTCAGCACCAAACGCACGCTCGCGTGCCTCCGCTTGCACCAAACTACTCGCGGCTTCACGCTTCACACGCTCGAGCGCCAGCGCCTTCTGCTCGATCTCCGAATCCAGCTCCGTCAGTTTCCGCGTGTGCGTGAACTCCTTGAGCAAACGCAGATCCTCGCGAGCGAGCGCCACCTGAAGCTCCGCACGCTTCTTGGAAAGCTCATCTGCACGATACTCTGTCTCCGACAAGTACTTCTCTTTGAACAGCTTCTCTGACCAGACAAACTCATCAGTCGCACGACGGTAATCCTCATCCGCGAGCGTCACATCCGACTCCGCTTTCATCAGAAGCTTGGGCCATTCGCCGTCGAGGTACTTCACCTTGTCCTCGATCGCGAACTGGTTGTCCTGCGCCGCGCGAGCGATGTTCGCTTGGTTCTGGATTTTGGTCACTTCGAGCGTTTCCTTCGAGGACACAAAGTCCGCTTCGGTATTCTCAACCTTGATCTGCTGATCGACCAATCGGTCCTGCAGTTCGCTCGAATCGAGCTCGACGAGTAGATCGCCCTTCTTGACGATCGATCCTTCGTCGATCACATAGATGATCGAGGTCCGCCCCTCGACCTGACTCTTGACGATGTGCTGATCGCGCGATTTGATTGTGCCGGTCTCTGTCAGGTTGATCGTCAGCGGCCCACGCTCAACGGTGAACATCACCTCCACCGCGTCCTTCTCAGCAGTCGCTTTCTTGACCGCGTTGATGCCAAGGTATCCCCCGCCGATCAACAACACGAACACGATAAGTACCAGAATTTTTTTCATCACAACCTCAGTTCGTGCCCTGCTCAGGGTCAGTCGCGTCGGAGCCAATCTCCGAGTTCGCATGCATATTGAGTTCAGAGACGGCCCCCTCGATCGCGGCGCGATCTGCCGACACATCATATGTCTCCGGATCAAACTCGACCCAGAGCCCCTTATTATCCACTTCAAGCACCCCGAGATCACGCTGCAGACGCAGCTCACCGATCCGGTAGTTCACGACCGCGCTCGTCAGTGCGTCCTGCGCTGAGTTGAGCGAGTTCTGTGCTTCAAGCAGGTCACGGATTTCCGCGCGTCCCGCTTGGAGGAAGAGATTGGTCGAATCCACACGACGCTGCGCCACACGCACCGCCTCGGCTTGAATCTTGATCGCTTCGCGCGCTTCGAGCAGATTCCGCAGCACATCGCGGACATCGAGCTTTACGCCGTCTTCGAGTTCCTGGAATCTCCGGATCATCTGCTCATACGCGATCAATGAGTTCCGATACTGATTCCGCTCGCTCGTCCGCTCGAAGGGGAGATCAATCCCAAGCAGCAGCGAATAGAACCCACGATCCGTGCGGATTTGTGCATCGTCTGCACCAGCGCTCCCAACCGATCGGCTCTCGCCGAGCGATGCGGAACCCAGGAGGGTGACATCGGCGCGGAGGTTATCCGCAGCGACCGCGACGCCGCGCTGTGCGTCAACGATGTTCCCGACGGCGACACGCAGATCCAAACGGTTCATCAGCGCGATCACGATCGCATCATCCTCGTTAATCTCTAAAGGCCCAGCATCTTCCATCGAGGGACGATCAAGCGTGACCGGCGCATCCGCTTCCGGACGATTCTCGTCATCATCCGCAGTCGACTGCGGATTCAGGTAGCGTGCATACCGCTCAGATCCAAGCAGCACATCGAACTCGCGTGCATCGAGCTGGATCCGCGCATCCGTCGGGAGTCCGAGCGAGTTCTTGAAGCGATCGAGCGTCGTTTCCGCAGACTGCACAGCACTGATCCACGAGTTCCGCGCACGAAGTTCGTCCTGCAGCGACTGGTCCACCTGGATCTCAGGAAGACGACCCGCATCCGCAAGACGACGCGCCCGGCGTGTCGAGGTCACCACTCGCTCGTAGTTCTCAACCGCATTATCCACACGATCAAACTGCTGGAGCACCGAAAGGTAATCACTCGCGATCTGCACCGCAAACGATCGCTTGAAACGCTCGAAGGTGTAGATCGCGTACACCACATCCCGCTCCGCTTGCGTCAAAGGCTCCGTCACGATGAACTTGCTCGACCCACGCAACAACGGGATCGACAGACTTGTATCCAGACGCAATCCAGTCGATCCTTCACGCGATCCGCTCAGGAGTTTGACCAGATCGACCGCGAGCAGTCCTGTAAACTCAGCCCCGTTCTTGAACTGACGCGAGACACGCAGCGAATCGGTATTCGCGATCCCAGAAGTATCCGAGTTTGCGTCGATATTCGCGCTCAGGAGCGTGTCCACCATCCCTGTCCATGTGTTTCGAAACGCATCCCGCTCAAGATCGAGCCGGAGCGCGGATTGGTAGACTGTTTCTTTCTGGGATTGGTAGTTTCTGCTGTTGCTCGATGCGATCTGGAGCGCCTCGACAAGCGAGATCATCGGCGCTTCGGACAGATCCAACGAACTCACATCGTCATGATCCTCGCGTTCATCGAAGTATCCTTGATCGGGCCATTGCTCGATCGCTTGATCGTCGCTTGATCCGGCGCTCGCCGTGCTTCGAACTGGGAGATTCTGATCCAGGAGCAGCCTTCTGCGCAGCGAATCACTCGCGGGCTCGATCGAGAATCCATCCGCATCGCGTCCCACTGCGTTCGGCCAGGTCTCGTCGAGAATTTTCCCCGCGACATCGTCCGCTTCGGTTCGGTATGAGTTCGGAGATTTGCATCCCCACAGCGAGCAACCGATCCCCGCCGCGAGTCCGACGCAGCAAAGCACCCGAAATACGGACCTATTCATGGATTGCCCGCCCAATCGATCACTTGACCGATCACTTGACCGAGCAGCCACACCTGTTGTGCCGTATGAATCACAATCCGACCGATTGGTCATAACCTGCGTCCCGTTTCTGTCACCTGCATCAAACACACGCTTCCGGCACGCACGCTCAATCAGGAAAGACCCTCACCAACGCTCAACGCCGATGTAGATGAGATGATACAGCCCTGAGCACAACAAGTTGCAAACAGCCCCGTACACCTCGTATAGCATCACGAACTCTGCTCGGTTCGTTCATTCCCCGCGCTCGATGCAGAAATCAGTCAACCGACCCAATCCCGGCCAACAACTCGACCATCAACCCAAAAGGGACCCCATGCTCCACATCTCCAGCACCAGACTCCCCCAGTTCATCCTCTTTCTGCTCATCGCATCCACACCGCTCCTCTCGATCGGATGCTCCACGGCTCCCAACAAAAAAGACCAAGCCTCCTTCATCGACGCGTCCAACTCTGCATTGGACTGGTTTGACCACAACATCGATGGATTGGACCAACAGATCAGCAACTCAGCGGGATACATCATCTTCCCAAAGGTCGGTCAATACGGCATCATTTTCGGCGGCGGACAGTTCGGACGAGGTGCTCTCAACGACTCAACCGGTGATCAGATCGGATGGGCCGCGCTCAATACCGGATCCATCGGTCTCCAAGCCGGGATCCAAGGCTACAAGATGCTCATCGTCATCGAAGATCAAGACACGCTCGACAAGTTCATGAACAACCAACTCGACGGCTCAGTCAGCGCCGTCGCCGTCGCCGGGAAGAAAGGCGGTTCCGCACGCGCCCCCTTCGAGAACGGGCTCGCCGTCTACCAAGGCGCCAACAGCGGAGTCATGGTCGGCGTGAACTTCGGACTCGATTACATCCGCTACAAGCCGTTGGATTAAGCTCGACGCCTCGAACATCAGGTTACAAGTTTCCAGTATCATGTATAGGTCACTGCTCATCGATTGGATGAGATTGTTGGTGATTTGATAGCTTAGGTTATCAATAGCTTTTTCATTTTTAATCATTTAAGGAGAAACATCATGGACAGCGTCATCACAATGTTAACGAATGCCTATCGCTCTGCGACTGCCATCGCGATCATTTCCGGAGCCTCCGTAGCTTTAGCGAGCACGCCCGGAACGGATCATAAAGAGACGACTGACATATCAAACCCTGATATGGTCGAGCCGACCATTATCAACGGCACTATCCCTGACCCCGACGACTGGAGATTCGATGCCGTCGCGGCTTTTGGCAAAACCGACCTCATGATCAATGTCGACAACTACGGCAACCACTTCGGGAACGGCACACTTATCTCCCGTGATACTGTCCTGATGGCAGAGCATATTCTCGATGATTTCAACCTAGACCAAGACAACCAGCCCGACCCCGACTTCTTCTCATTCAGATTCCGCAGAAACCCCGACGGCTCTCTCGGAACTACAGACGCCGGGTGGGATTCATTTTACCATGTTGGCGTCTCTCACTTCACTTTCCCAGACCCCGATAATGACACACTGATCGCGCATCTCTCAGAGCCTGTCATGCACATCGATCCAATCTGTATTGGGGACGCATCCTCTCTGACATCCTCAGACGAGATAATCGTCAGCGGCTGGGGAAGGAGAGGCCCAAATCAGGGAGATGGGCCACTCGGTGAACTGAGACTGGCTGACCCTCCAATTATCTTTGTCACCTCAACCCACATTATTTACAGACAGCATAATGACCCGCTCAATCCATGTGCGTGCGGTGGCAATAACAATGATTCAGGCGGGGGATTGTTCGTCGAGATACCAACTCAATCTCAATCAGCACTCCCAGAGATTGAGCTTGTTGCAACTGTGCATAACTATGGGTCTGCATCGATCGCTTCAACCCATCAACTCATTAATCCGAACACCTGTTTTTGCAAAGCTGACCTGTACAAAGACGGAACGCTCGATATCTTCGATTCTTCACGGTTTGTTGAACTCTTTAATCAAATGAGTCCCTATGCAGACTGGAATGGCGATGGTATCTTTGATGTCTTCGATGCCCTCGGCTTTATCGAAGACTTCAATAACGGCTGCCCATAAAGCGTAAACCCAAAACCAAGACTCAATATAAACCCAAACGCCGTCAGACTCATCATCTGACGGCGTTCTTTCGTATTGATGACTCAGTCCTTCTTGTCGATCTCAACATCCAGCTCGTCGATCTCAACGCCCTGGATATGGATCTGCTTCACTTCGATCGCTTCATCGTCATCCAGCGTCTTTCCCTCCGGCGCGAGCACACCTGCGGTGATGACGAATCGGAGCGCTTCCTCGACCGACATATTCAGCTCGATCGCATCATCCTTGAGGACATTGATCGTGAATCCAGTAAACGGCGTCGGAGAAGTCGGGATGAATACCGAAACGACCGCTCCGCCTGCTGTATCGTCGATCTGACGGATCGAGTTCCCAGTGAGGAAACCGACTGTCCACACGCCCTTGCTCGGATACTCCACGAGCACGACTTTCGAGAATGCCATTTTGTTGTCGCCGAGGATCATGTCCACGACTTGCTTGACATGCGGATAGATCTGTTTGAATCCAGGGATCTGGGTGATGAGCCGTTCGAGTCTGGAGTAGATGCTTTTGCCGACGATGTTCCCGAGCAGCACACCTGATAGATAGATGAGCATGATCGCGATGATCAATCCCGTCAGGTTCAGGTACCAGTGTGACGACCAGAAATCCCGGAGATACTCAGCACGCATCTGACGACGCAGCGCCGGATTGGAGATATCCGAGACAGTCACCTTCCGCTCGGCGCGTGCTTCTGCAAGCTCGAGATCGGTAATGCTGAACCAATCGGGGAGTTCCTCCTCACTGAACACCTGTGGGACGCCCCAGATGACTGCGACGCGCGTGGCGCGATTGATTGGTTGAGCGACATTGTTGAAAATGAAGCCGAACGCTTGCCACAACAGCCAGAGCGTGACTGCTGTCGGGAGCAGGATCGCGAGTCCTTTGCCAAAGAACCGTTTAAAATCTGATCGGAATGAATCCGCCATAGAACCTGGACTCCTCAAAGACCCTTGTGCAGGACCCGTCAACTCGACCCTTCATTAGGCCCTGCCGGTGCGTTGAATATCCATTGTACCGGATCCACGCCTGAGAATTTCAACATCGGCATTCTGCTCCCACTCTTCCCAACATTCCTCATCCAATCGAATAGGATCCTCTTGCCCCCCTTCCCCATGCTTTTGGAGGTATTCATATGCGAATCTTGGTCACCGGCGGAGCCGGATACATCGGATCCCACGCTTGCCAGCGCCTCCTGCGTGACGGACACCACATCGTCGCACTCGACAACCTCCATCGTGGACACCAAGAACCGATGGATCTGCTCAAAGCAGAGCATCCCGAATCATTCCACTTCGTCCACTGCGATCTGGGAGACACCCAAACAGTCCTCGAAACCCTCAACTCCCACAAACTCGATACCGTTATGCACTTCGGCGCACTCGCGTATGTCGGAGAATCCGTCGAGGACCCGCTCTGGTACTACCGGAACAACATCGCGAGCGCAATCGGTCTCCTCGATGCATGCGACCAGTGCAACGACGGCAATGGGATCCAACGCTTCATCTTCTCCTCCTCATGCGCCACCTACGGCAATCCTCCAGAAGATATGATCCCAGTCCCCGAAACATGCCCGCAGTCCCCCACCTCTCCCTACGGCTACACCAAACTCCATATGGAGCACATCCTCAAGGACTACGCGAACAAACGCGCGATCGACAACAACCCGATTGCGCTGACCATGCTCCGCTATTTCAATGTCGCTGGATCCGACCAGACCGGAGTCCTGGGAGAGGACCACACCCCTGAAACCCATCTGATCCCAGTCGCGATCGAAGCCGCGCTCGGGAAACGCGAATCACTCTCGATCTTCGGGACCGACTACCCAACTCCCGACGGCACCAATGTCCGCGACTATGTCCATGTCGAAGACCTCATCGACGCGCATGTCCTTGCGATGCACACCATCAAGCCGGGACAGATCGAAGCGTTCAATATCGGGATCGGAGAGGGATACTCCGTCAGGCAGATCCTCGACTCCGTCAAACGAGTCTCAGGAGTCGATTTCCCAGTCCACGACGCGCCAAAGCGTGCAGGAGACGCGATCGCGCTCTACAACAACCCCACCAAAATCAAATCCATGCTCGGATGGGACGCAAAGATCACCGACATCGACGAGATCGTGTCCACGGCATACAACTGGATGAAAGCACACCCCGACGGATACTAATCGCAGCTTTACTCGTCGAACTGACGAGGTGATGCGCTCGCAATCAACCTGATCGTCGGCGTCTCAAGCTTCGACCCCACCGCTACATCCTGCACATCATCGGGCTGGATAATCAAGTCGATCGTCACGCGCCTGAGCGTCGGACCAACATCGTACTCCATCTCGAACTCCACCTTGTTGAGACCAACAAGCAGCGGCGCTTCGGAAACCGAGGTAAAGTCGCCGTTGGTGAAAGTGGTCACGGTGTACCAAAGCTCGTACGGATCCGCATCCGTTGGGCCGTCGCGCCGTTCCAGACGCGTCACACGATGGACACCTGTCGCAGGATCGCGATACGACACAAACTCCATCCAGGTCGATTCGATGTTCGGAGTCGCGATCGCGTTGACCGGATACGGCCCAAACTCCTCGCCCGTCCGGACCATCGAGGTCAACCGCTGCATCACGATCCGCGCCACGACATTGGTCGATGCACCCTCCGTCGTGATCTTGTAGCTCTTGAACGACGCGTCGAGCGCCGCCATGGTCGCAGTCAGGAGCGTCGAGGTGATCGTCAGCGAGATCAAGACTTCGATCAAGCTGAATCCGCGCCGTTGCGATCTGATCGCGGCACGCTTTGTGAATCTACGAGTTCTCATATCGAACCCTCCTGGTAGCTGCCGCGAACAGCAGGCATTGAGAGCGGAAGCATCAAACCGGACGGCAGACGCATATTTGGATCATGGCGCACGCGAATCTTGCCGTACCCATTGAATGGGACCGGGGTCGATCCCGGAGGTTGTGCTTGGTCATACGGCGCGTCCGCAAGTCCATCGCCCGTCGTGTCATATCCAACGATCCGTACGCCTCCCACGATCGGGAGATCCGCAGGATCAACCGATTCGTAGTCGCCGTCGCCGTCGCCGAAGTATCCGAGCGAAGTGTTGAACCCTGCAGGGTTCCCGATCGGGGTTCCCGCGATGTCGATCAGCGGAGCGACGCCGTATTCTGGATCAAAGGTCAGCAGCAGTGCGCCAGTGATCTCGGTATTGCCTCGTGCGTCAAGGACACCTGCGATGATCGCGCCGTTGAGCTGGACATCCTGCTCTGGAGGCGAGTTGAACGAACCAATATCCACCGAGTAGTTCGGGAGCATCATCGAGCTGGTCTCGATGTCATCCATATCACCCGAGTCCGGATTCAGGTACGCGTTCTCAGGTTCATCTGGATGCACCGTCGCGAATCGGGTCGCGCCGGTAAACTGGATCTTGTTGCGGAGCTGCGTGTAGTTGACCGGAGTGTCGGAAACAATCGATCCAATGAACAGCGTGTCATGGAAACGGACATTGTTCGAGTGTTCTTTCGTGTCGTGCACACGACGACCACTGATGACCAAAGGCTCAGGGAGCGTGTTGTACGCAGCGCCGTAAGTCCCGATCTCTGAGTCCGGAACATCACCCTTATCAATCGGTGAAGAACCCGGATCCATCATCATGATGATGTCATACGGCGGAACAGCAGAAGCCGGGAGCATCGGAGGCGCGTTGGACGCATCCTCTCCCGCATCATCGCCGTAGACATAGCGGAGGTACTTGGGTTGCACATCTCCGTTCACATCAAGAACATTCATGCCGTACTCTTGCCAGAGCGGATGCGTGTTGTCTGTATGCGTGCGGACATGCGTCACGCCGACGAAGGTGCAGTTGTCAAACAATCCGTTGAGGCCGACTGGGATCTGGACATTGCGGAACACCATGTTGGTAAACACAGGTCTCCAGTAGATATCCGAGAAGGTCGGCGAGTTAAACGGTGCCTTCTCCCAGTACGCTTCCGCGTGGTTGTCTGGGAGTCCATCAAAGTCCGCGTCGTCATGGATCGCGTTGTACTGTGGGTTCTCAAGGTTCGCTGAGTTGTCCGCGAGTGTCCATCCTGATAGATCCGCGAGGGTCACTCCGAGCTGGTCCGCGACCTGTTCCCAGAACGGATCTCCGTCCGCGGCTGCCATCAGCGCGGTCTCGGTATCCACAAAGCTGTCCGCGTTGATATCAGGGAGCCTGTCGTCTCCTGCGCCGAACACCAGTGGAGACTCACCCTCCTCAGGGATGATCGGGCCATGCAGACGCTCCTCGACCGGTCCCTGCTCAGTCTCCCAATCAGAGAGCGACGCACGGAACACAAGCGTCCCGCTCACCTTCGAGTACCGGTCCATCAGGTCAATGTACCCATCGCGCCATCCGAGCTCCAGATCCGACCAGATATCATGGATCGCGTCGTAGTCGAGCGGATTCTCATCAGCTGGTTCGTACTGGTTGTTGTTGTTCGCGTCGTTGTATCCCCAGACACCGTTCTTGTTCCGGTCCGGTGTGCTCGAATCCATCAGCAGCGCCAGGTCTTCATCAACACCTGAGAACTCAGGAGTCGCGCCAGCGGTTTCTGCTGGAGTGCCTTCCATAAGTGCAGCTGAGAGCGCGACGCGGTTGTCGCCGTTGCTGTCGTAGTGACGGATGAAGATATCAAACTCGTCGAGGTATCCATCCCCCGTCGCGTCGTTGTACGCGCCGTCAGGGACGGTATCTCCATCATTATCCACATCCGCGGGCATCCCCGCGCCTTCGATCGCGTGACCGAAACGCAGACGATTGTCACGATCGACATCGGAGAGCGCGAGTGCTGCCCAGAACGCTTCGATCTTCGCGTCCAGATCAGCATCCAAGCCGTGGAAATCGGAGCGCATCACGATCGGATCACCGTTGTTAAAATCAACCTCGTCGAAGCGTGTGCCAAGGTCGCCCTCGATGCTCACATTCTTTCCGATGAGGATCTTGGAGTGCGCGAGGATCGCTTGATCAACAGATTTCGCGATCCTGTAATCACGCACAATCGTCCGACGGATCGGCTGATTGTTCCGCTGGAAGTCGTAGACGATCCCCTCAACGATCACGCGTACATACTGACCACCAAGAAGCGGCGCGTAGCGGATCTGGTACGCCGGGGGGGGCGACCCACCCGCGTCCGCGTCCCATTCTTCGAGCATGACTGCTGGAGTATTGACCCAGTTGCTTGACGCGTAGACATCTGAATCCACTCCGCCGGGAGCTGCTTGGATCTCAGGTTCAGCGAGGTATCCCAAGCCTGAGATGATGTTGACATCTTCGCTGTGGATATTCATCAGCGCCTGTGCGATCCCTGATGGGAGTGCTTCTTCTGTGTACCCCATCCTCGGCGGGAGAACCTGATGCGTCCCGATATCGCCGCTGATCCCGCTCCACAGCGCCCAGGACATATCCGAGTCGATCTCGCTCTCGGCGACGATAAACCGCGACGACGCTTCCTGCAAACGATGCTCTGCGACCGCAAGACCGGTCTCCGCGGCACTCATCGCACGCATCACATGCAGGTGCATGCTCGCTGTGCGGATATTCCCAGTCGAAGACACCGCCATCGCGGCGATCAATGATCCAAACAAAATCAAGAACATCATCGAGAGCACCGACGCGACCCCGCGACGATGTGTCGAGAGAAACGCGCCAAGCTTGGCGCGTGAGCGATTAGCCTGCTTGTCCGGATGTGCTGTGTGTGTCGTGTTGTTCATTGCTTGGTTCCTCGGCGTCATCATTCCATCGCGTCCTGAGCTGCCGAGCATCAAGGCACCACCCACATCACCTCGGTCACCAAATCAGGCGAGATCGCATTCGCCGCCTGGTAAAACACACTGACCGTCACACGCAGCGGATACTCATCCACCTCGCGTCCCGGAAAGTCCCCCTCTGCTGGTTCGGTGTAGTTGTCCGCGAGCACCTCTGATGGATCAAACGGATTCACCTTCTGAACGCTCACGACCTGCGACCACCCATACATCGCTGTCGGCGTAAAGACCCCCTCTGCCGTCGTTCCCTGCTCGACGCCGTCGATCGAGATATCCGGGATGATCTCGCCGTACGCGTTGATCGGTCCCGGAAGATCGCCGTCATCGAATCCCGCTGTGCCTTGGAACGAGAAGGTGATCCCATCGAAATCTTCGATGTCGTCGAAGTCATCGACGCTGACTTCTCCGCCGTCTGGACCCCAACCATGAAGGACCCCACCCTCGCCGTCGTCTTCGATGAAGAGCCCGACCACTGGATCGTGCTTGGGAAGGTTCCGTGTCATCTCCCGGATCTCGTTAGCAAGATAGGTCCCGCTCGCGGCGTGCGACGACCACGAGTTGGCAGTAATAAAGGACGACTGCGCATCAACCATCGCGAGTACACCGACCCCGATGATGACCGTTGCCATCGCTGATTCGATCAGCGTAAAGCCCTTTGCATCAGTGCGGATCCGTCGCGTGACTCGCTTGTTGGATAGGTTTGACATCGTCTACTCCTGAACACAGCTCCATAGCGTGGGTGGACTCACCACTCGTTTCATCATCAATCATCGATTACGAAACGATCTGGCTCATCTTGAAGATCGGGAGAATGATCGCCATCGCGATGAATCCAACGACTGAACCCATTAGGATGATCATGATGGGCTCAATCATTCCGGTAACCGCTTTGATGTGGTCCTTGAGCTGCTTCGCGTAATAGACCGATATCTCGTCGAGCACCTCGCCGAGCTTACCAGACTCCTCACCCGCCGCGATCATCTGGACCACCGCTTTGGGAAGCATCGTGTTGGACTGGAGCGGTTCAGCGATCTTGCGACCCTGTTTGACCGAGCCGTGGACCTTGCGCCACATGCCCTCGAAGAGCTTGTTGCCTGAGATATCGCCTGTGATCGTCAGCGTATCGAGCATCGGGACACCCGCATTGATCAGCTGACCCATCGTCTGGAGCGATCGCGTGATGTACAACGAGCGGAACATCCCACGCACAACAGGAATAGAAAGCTTCGAGCGATCAATCCAGAACGCGCCGATCTCCGTCTTGGAGAACGCGAAGAACGCTCCCGCGAGCACAAAAAGCCCGCCAACTAGGAACGGCCACTGCGAACGCAGCGTCTGCGAGAGCATCATCAGGAAGTTGGTCGCCCAAGGGAGCACATCCTCTTTCCCTTCAAACACTGTGTAGAACTTCGGGAGCACAAAGGTCATGAGGAAGATCGTGACCGTCACCGCCATGCCGCCGATAATCGCGGGATAGATCGAAGCACCAATCACCATCTTGCGCGTCTCGATCTGCTGCGCGATGTATCCTGCGATACGGACCAGCATCTCCGAGAACGAACCCGACATCTCGGACGCACGCACCATGTTGATGTACAACGGCGAAAACAGCTTCGGATGCTTCGCGAGCGCCTCGGAGAACTGCTTACCGGATTCAACATCCGATTTGAGCTCCATGATGACCTTGCGGAAGAGTTTGTGGTCTGTCTGATCCGCGATGCCGTCGAGTGCCGAGCGGAGGTTGATCCCCGCTCGGATCATGACCGCGAGCTGGGTGGTGAAATCCAGTACATTTTTCTGTGTAGGCTTTTTGGAGTTGAGATCCGAGAGGGTCTTGAGGAACCCGCTCTCTCCCATCTTGCCATCCTTTGCCTGGTCGATCGACATGACATGCACGCCCTGGTTCCGCAGGAGCGCCGCAGCCGTGGTCGCGCTGTCGGCCGCGAGCACGCCTGTGCGCAGCTTCCCATCGGGACCTTTGACCTGGTATTTATAGTTTGGCATCGAGAATCTCCATCTGTCGTCTACATGCGTCTGTCTTTATCTTTTCGGACCTGATCTCCGCGTGATCACGCGACGAGCTGACGCTCCAGCTTGTCTGGGAACACCGCTTGAGCGATCGCGTCTTCCTTACTAATCGTCCCGTTGAAGTACAACTCCGCGATCGACGAATCCAACGAGCACATCCCAATCGCTCGGCTCGTCTCGATCACATTGGGGATCTCGAAAATCTTGTTCTCACGGATCAGGTTGCGAACAGCAGGAGTACACAGCAGCGTCTCGACCGCAGGGACCATCCCGGGACGATCACAGCGTGTAAACAGTGTCTGCGAAACAACCGCTTGGAGCGTCGTCGAGAGCATCGAGCGGATCTGGTTCTGCTGCGTTGAAGGGTACATATCAATAATACGAGACACGGTCTGCGACGCGTTCACTGTGTGGAGCGTCGAGAGAACCAAGTGACCGGTTTCCGCCGCACTGATTGCGAGCGAGGTGGTCTCGAGGTCACGCATTTCACCCACCAGGATGATGTCGGGGTCCTGACGCAGCGCGTGCTTGAGTCCAGAGGTAAACGACGCCATGTCGCGACCAAGCTCACGCTGCTCGATCAGACACTGATCGGTGTGGAACATGTATTCAATCGGATCTTCGAGCGTGATGATGTGCTTGGAGTAGCGTTCGTTCATCGCTTGGATCATCGCCGCGAGTGTTGTGGACTTCCCTGAACCGGTATCACCTGTCACAAGCACGAGTCCACGAGGGAGGTAGGTCAATCGAGCGATCACCTCTGGGAGCGAGAGTGCTTCCAGCGGCGGGACCTTGGTCTTGATCGCACGCATCGCGAGTCCAATCGTCCCCTTCTGAAGGTGCGCGTTCACACGATAGCGTGCGAGTCCTTCGACCTCATAGGAGAAGTCCGCGTCGCGTTCTACTTCAAACGCTGCTTGCACATGCTTGTTGGACATGCTCTGGAACATCGCCGCGACAGTTTCCTGCGACAGCGGGCTCTCGCTCAGCTTCGTAATCACCTGGTGGATCCGAACCATCGGAGGCTCGCCGGCAACGATGTGAACATCCGAGGCGTCCGCCTCGTGCGCTTGACGAAGAATGGTATCGAGTTCCATATCAGTATCTCCAGCCTCTTGCAAAGCAAGTCAGTTCGGGCATTCCATCACTACATGAACGAGCGCAACGCCCGTCATCAACCAAATCATCGGCCTTTCGGGACATCTGATTCATCCCAGCCACCCCCCACTATGGGAAAGCGGGGCCGTCTGTGACGGCACCCTCACCACCAACCGCCCCAACCCCCGGCCCACGCGCCCTCACACGCTGCGCAGAATCACACACAACACCCGATAAGTCGGGAGTCATCAGTTTCATCCAGAACCAGCTTGTCGGATCTAGCGAGCTATCGCTTCGCGTGCTTGGACCGCGAGCAGGTCCACACGCTCATTCTCCGGATGCCCGTCGTGCCCCTTGACCCAGTGGAAGTTGATCTTGTGCTTCTTGCGAAGATCATCCAGCTGCTGCCACAGGTCCACATTCTTTACAGGCTTCTTCGCAGCGGTCTTCCACCCACGCTTCTTCCACCCATCCATCCACGCCTCGAGCCCCTTGAGCACATACTGAGAATCCGAGTACAGTTCTACTGTGCTCGGCATCTGCAGATCACCCAATCCCTCGATCACCGCTTGGAGCTCCATCCGATTGTTGGTCGTATCGAGCTCCCCGCCGGACATCTCGCGTGATTTCCCAGTTCTTGGATGCACCAGCAGGTACGCCCACCCCCCTGGACCCGGATTCCCGGAGCACGCGCCATCAGTAAACAGATTCACCTTGCTCTTGTGTGTTTCACTCATCGCGCGGATCATACCCTCCCCGCCTCCCAATCTCAGGATGATCGGACTACGATCGACTATGAGCAACGCACCAGCCGCCGGCACCGACCAGTCCACCCGTGTTCATCGCATCCAGATCCACCCAACCAAGCACGCTGGAGACCCCAGAGTCAGCGAGTTTATCCATCGCGCCAAGCTGCTCGGGACCGAGATCCCAGCCGCGAGCAGCGCCCGGATCTTCCTGATCGAAGCGGACCTCTCCGACGAACAGCTCGACGCGATCACGACCCAGCTCCTGTGCAACCCTGTCGTCGAGACCGTCACCCACGGCACCTCCCAACCCACCGGCACACTCATCGAGATCCATCCCCTCCCCGGCGTGATGGACCCTCCTGCTCAATCGACCGCCGCCGCGATCAAAGCACTAACCGGGATCGACGCTCAGGTCTCCACTGGATACCGCTACGACATCCAAGGCCTCTCCCAAGACGACGCGAAATCCATCGCTCAGCATGTCCTTGCCAATCCCGTCGTCTCCGCAGTCCACACTGAGCCGTACTTCCCAGACGAGCTTCCCAAAGGACACAACCACGCGTTCGATCTCACGCATGTCCCGATCCGCGAGCTGACCGATGACCAGCTCGAAACCCTGTCGCGTGATGGACACCTCTTCCTCGACCTCCACGAGATGCAAGCGATCCAGAAGGAATACCAAACCCTCGGCCGAGAACCAACCGACATCGAGCTCGAGACGCTCGCGCAGACCTGGTCCGAACACTGCGTCCACAAGACCCTCAAAGCGACCATCCATTACACCGGTCCTTCTATAGACGGTGTAGACATCTCAAGCCGCCCCCACCACGAGGTCCACGACGACGGATCCGTCACGATCCACAATCTGCTCAAAGCAACCGTTGCCGCCGCGACCTTCGAGCTGATTGATGAGGGTCTTGACTGGACTCAATCGGTCTTTGTCGACAATGCCGGGATCATCAAGTTCGACGACGACCACTCTGTGTGCATCAAGGTTGAGACCCACAACCATCCATCGGCGCTTGAACCCTACGGCGGAGCCGCGACCGGGATCGGTGGATGCATCCGCGACATCATGGGAACAGGACTCGCTGCTAAACCCATCGCGAGCACCGATGTCTTCTGCGTCGCGCATCCAGAAACCACCGACATCCCCGACGGATGCCTCCACCCCAAACAAATCCTCAGCGAAATCGTCGGAGGCGTCCGCGACTACGGCAATCGCATGGGTATCCCAACCGTCAACGGCGCGGTCTCCTTCGACCAACGCTACATCGGAAACCCGCTCGTCTACTGCGGATGCATCGGGATCATGCCGAGCGATCTGATCTCTGGAGATGCCCAGCAAGACGACCGCATTATCGCCCTCGGCGGACGCACCGGACGCGACGGCATCCACGGCGCGACCTTCAGCAGCGCCGAGCTCACCGATACCCACGCCGACGAGTTCTCGCACGCTGTGCAGATCGGGAACGCGATCGAAGAAAAACGCACACTCGACGCGATCCTCCGAGCGAGAGACGCCGAGGGAGGGCCGCTCTTTAGTGCAATCACCGACTGCGGCGCAGGAGGATTCTCCAGCGCCGTCGGAGAGATGGGTGAGAAGATCGGCGCCGATGTCCACCTCGACCGCGCACCGCTCAAATACAACGGTCTCACCTACGACGAGATCTGGATCTCTGAAGCACAGGAACGCATGGTCCTTGCCGTCCCTGAGAAACACCTTACGCGTCTGCGTCAGATCTGCGAGCAAGAGCATGTCGAGATGGCCGATCTTGGACACTTCGGGACTCCCGGCGCCGAGCTGATCCTCAACTTCCAAGGCACCGAAGTCGGACGACTCCCGATGGAGTTCCTCCACGACGGCATCCCCACCCCGACGCGCACAGCAACCTGGGAACCCAAACCCAAAGCTCCGCAACAAACGCTCGCGACCGGGAATGTCAACCTCAATAACAGCCTGCTCGAACTCCTCGCGCATCCAGACATCGCGAGCAAGCACTGGATCATCCGTCAGTACGACCACGAAGTCCAAGGCAACACGATCGTCAAACCACTCGTCGGACCTCGTGGGATCGGTCCGAGCGATGCATCGGTCATCGAACCTGTCCCAGGAACTGGACAAGGACTCTCTGTCGGATGCGGACTTGCAACTTCACTTAGCGACGATCCATACCAGATGACGCTCGCGGCGATCGACGAATGCATCCGCAACCTTGTCTGCGTCGGGACCGACCCCGATCGCGTCGCGATCCTCGATAACTTCTGCTGGCCGAGCTGTAAAAAGCCTGAGAATCTTGGGTCGCTTGTTCGAGCAGCGCACGCGTGCTACGACGGCGCCAAAGCATACAAAACCCCGTTCGTCTCCGGCAAGGACTCACTCAACAACCAGTTCACCACCAAAGACGGCACCACGATCGAGATCCCGCCGACTCTTCTGATTACAGGTATGGGGATCGTCCACTCCCTCGACCGCATCGTCACAAGCGATGTCAAATCCACCAACTCAAAGCTCCTCTACATCGGACTCAAAGACCTCGGAGGACTCATCGGCACAACCTACGAGCAGATCTTCGGCACGCAGCACGACCACACCACCTTGCTGGACCCAAAGCTCGGCGCACAGATCGCACGATTCGTCGCATCGCTCATTACAGACGGACACATCCGCTCTGCGCACGATGTCTCCGACGGCGGACCCCTCTGCTCCGTCGCGGAGATGCTCATCGCTGGATCAACAAGCGACCAACCGATCGGCGCGGACCTCACCTTCCGCGAGGACATCGACCCCGATGTCTTCGCGTTCAACGAAGCGCCGTGTGGTTATATTCTTGAAATCGACAACGACGCGGACTTCCAGA
This sequence comes from Phycisphaerales bacterium, assembly GCA_051252395.1. Taxonomy (GTDB): domain Bacteria; phylum Planctomycetota; class Phycisphaerae; order Phycisphaerales; family UBA1924; genus UBA1924. Next base: position 1,531,515 of record JBPOFX010000001.1, read on the forward strand.
GCTGGATGACCAAACTCCCAAGCGGAGCCCATCACCATATCCTCGGCCAAACAAACGACTCAGGGATGCTCACCAACGAATCCCACAGCCTGTCCGTCTCCGTGAACGATCTGACAACCGCATGGCGCAGCACGCTCGACTGGTAAATCAACGCTCACTTATGCGGCTTTCTCGAACTCGAACGGCTTGGTCAGTTCCTTGATCCACTTCCCAAGATTCTTGGTGAAGTCCATTTTGGTCACGCACTGCGTAATCCCAAGCTCCGTCGCTTCCGCTTCGATCTCTTCAGGCGCATGTGCCGTGAGCAGGTAGAACGGGAGCTGACGATTGATCCCAAGCTCCGCGAATGAACGGTAGATATCAAACCCACTCAGTCCCGGAAGATTCAGATCACAGACGACGACATCCGCCGGACGAGTCTGATTGGCAACCGATTGCTTGAACATCTCGATCGCTTCATCTCCACTTTTGAGCCATTTGACCTTGATATCCGATTTCCTACTCAGGAGGGTGATGAGGAGTGTCGCTGCCATCGCGTCATCTTCGATCAGCAGGACTTCACGAACGACTCCGTCCCCGGCTGGGATGACTGGAGCGCCGCCTTCGAGATTCCCGAGATCGATATCCCCTGATACATTTCCAGACGCCGAGCTTGCCGCGGGTTTCTGGATCTTGATCCCGCCTGGGACCCAGACCTGCACATTGTTCCGTCCCGCTTCCTTCGCGGCGTAGACCCCCTCGTCCGCTTCGCTCACGATCTGCTCAGGTTTCTGCAACCGATCCATCGGACCAGCATCCACACTCGAAACACCGATACTGACCGTCACTGGGAGCTCGTCGGGTCCTTCATCACAATCGCGGATATCAAACGCGGAACCTGCGATCTCGCTGCGAACACGCTCAGCGAGCATCGCTGCTTTGATCGTTGTGTATCCAGGAAGGATCACACCAAACTCTTCGCCGCCGTAGCGACAGACTGTGCCCTCGTTCCCGACTGTGTTTGTTGTCCGTCTTGCGAGTTCGATCAGAACCGCATCTCCGACCGCGTGCCCGTGTGTGTCGTTGACACTTTTGAACTTATCTGCATCAAAGAAAAGAACCGCGAACGGTTCTCCGGCTCCTTTGTGAGCCTCGTATGCTGCGTTGACCTGCTTATCGAACTCCTTGCGATTCGGGATCGCGGTCAGACCATCGGTAAAAGCTTCTCGTGTGAGATTTTCGGTCTGTCGCTGCATCGAGATCTGGTGCTCAAGACCGCGATCTTGTGCTTGGGACATCAGTGTCTGGACATCCTTGATCTCCCCGATCTCTGTGTTGAAGAGTGATGCGAGTTCCTTCGCTGATTCGTTCACTTCTTCGAACAGCTCTTGGATATCGATCTTTTGTTTCGGGAACCACTCACGAGTCTTTGATTCAAGCTCTCTCATCGCTGATGCAGGATTCTCGGCGCTGAGCGCTTCTGCGACCTGAGTTCCGAGCGAGACCGCGCGGATCATCTCAATATCACCCTGATTCGCAGAATCAGGCGCATGATGGAAATCGATCGCATCCGCGATATTGTCTGGAAGAGACCATTTGCGAGCGAGTGCGCCGCCGACCTTTGCGTGTGTGAATCCGAACTCTTCGGATTCCAGCTTACTCAGCTGACCATGCTCAACCCCACTCGCGATGTCCATATATCCCTCACGCAGAGCCGTGAAGGTCGCGAGCATCCCCATATCCTGGAACAATGCCGCGGTGAAGACCTCGTCTTTATCAGAGAGTCTGTACATCGTCGCGAGCGTCCGCGATGCGGTCGCTCCCATCAATGTCCGGCGCCAGTGCGCGACCAGATCAAACCCCTCATGCTCTGACGAGCTGGTGCAATCCACGAGCGAGAAGCCGAGCACAAGTGATTTGACCGTGTTCAGGCCAAGATACCCCATCGCGCGATCAATCGATCCGCACCGGTTTGGTAAGCCGTAATAACTGGAGTTGACCGTTTTCAGGACCTTTCCTGACAACGCTTGATCCTGCTGAACAGTCTTCGCGATCTCGCTGATCTGGACATCCGGATCACCTGTCAGCTCGATCAGCTTCGCCGCAACAGCTGGAAGCGAAGGAAGCGAAGGACAGTTCAGAACATCGTCAAACATCTTGTTGCTCATAGTGTTACCTTGGGGAGGTTGTGATTGATATGGAACAGAGCTTCAAGACTCCGCTTCAATACCTCCCCAGAATCGGCATTTCAGGATCACAAGTTGATTTCACTACGCAGAATCGTAAGGAAAAACACCCACAAAAAGAGGGGAAGGATCACACTGGCCAAATTCCCTATTGATTGACGACTCCACGGTAGATTATCGGAGCCCGTACTCGTTGAGCTTTCGATACAGCGTCCGCTCCCCGATCCCCAGCATCTTTGATGCTTGCTCCCGATTCCCGCCGGTCAGTTTGAGCGTCTCGCGGATCGCTTGACGCTCGAGTTGCTCCAGACTCGTCCCGGCGAGTGATCCTATTGAATAGGAGCTCTCTCCTCCGACCCCGCCCTGACCAGGTTCAGATTCTCGGACCTCAGAAGGCACAAACTCCACCCCGATCACTCGCGCATCTTCTCCCGCGCTCATCACGACCATTGTCTGCACAATATTGAGCAGCTGACGCACATTCCCCGGCCAGTCGTACGCTGTCAGACGCAGCATCGCTGCATCAGACAACTCCGGACTCGGCTGATCCGGATTCATCTTGCTCGCAAACTTGCTCACGGCATGACGCACAATCCGCGGGATATCCTCGCGTCGATCACGCAACGCCGGGAGATGCACCATCGTCCCTTTGATACGGAAGTACAGATCCTGACGGAAGGTCCCGTCCTTGATCATCTGCTCAAGATCCTTATTCGTTGCGCTCACGAGACGCACATCGACATGCTTGGTCTCGTTGGATCCAAGACGAACCACCTCACCCGACTCCAGCACACGCAGCAGCTTCGCTTGCATCGTCATCGGCATATCACCGATCTCGTCGAGGAACACCGTCCCGCCGTTGGCAAACTCGAACACACCCTCGCGGTCCTTGTCCGCGCCGGTAAACGCGCCACGCACATGACCAAACAGCTCGTCCTCAAGCAGATTCTCCGCTTGACCCGCACAGTTCATCGTCTTGTACTTCTTCCCCGATCGCGCCGAGTTGCGATGCACGGCTTGTGCAATCAGCTCCTTCCCCGTCCCGCTCTCCCCTGTAATCAATACCGCAATATCCGACTTCGCGACAGTCCGAACCGTCGAGATGATCTTCCGCATCGACTCGGCGCCAGCGATGATCCCCTCAAACCCCTCGTGCTGGACGAGGTCTTTGAGTTCATCCGACTCCCCGCGCAGCACCGCTTGCTCCGCGGCTCGCTGAACCACCGACCGCAACACCACCAGATCCAAAGGCTTCTCAACAAAGTCAAACGCGCCGTGCTTGAACGCATCGCGAGCGGTTGGGACATCGCCGTGCGCTGTGACCATGATGGTTTCTGCGTCGGGTTGATGTTCCGCGGCGAGTTCGAGCACACGCATCCCAGCGTTGGAACCGTCATCGTTGACGCCGTGGGTTCCGGCACTCTCAGGCATCCGAAGATCTGTCAGGATCACATCGAACTTCCCGCCTGTGATCTCCTCGAACGCGCGATCAACAGTATGAACCGTCGTGCACACATGCCCCGGCTTGCGGAGCGCATCGACCATCACATCCGCGTGGTCCACCTCGTCCTCGACGATCAGCACCTGCGCAATCACCGGCTCTTGATTGGTATCCGAATCACTCATTGACGGATCATAGCGGCACGCGGAATCTCCAGCACGCCCATCTGATGACGACGAAGCCCACAAACCGCAATCGCCAGCGCATCCGCAAGATCCGCAGGTTTGGGAAGCTCCGGAAGACCAAACATCGACTGGACCGAAGCTTGCATCTGCTCCTTCGTCGCTCTCCCCGAACCGGTCGCGGCCTTCTTCACTTCCGCGGGCTTGAGCTCCACGACCTCGATCCCCGCCGAGCGAGCCGCCAATAAGATCACGCCGCGAGCGTGCGCCATCTTGATCACTGTCCCTGGATGGTCCTTGTGAGCAAACATCCCCTCGATCGCGACCAACTCAGGATTCACCCGCTCCAGCAACTCGCACACATCCCGATGGAGCTCGACGAGCCGATCCCCGATCGGAGGCACAGGTTTCCCGCTCTTGGTCAACCGGAACACCCCACCCTCGACAATCGAAGGCCGGATGGAATCCCCCTCAACACAGCCGTAGCCGGTGATGGACAGTCCGGGATCAAAACCAAGTACACGCATGGGAGCAGTATAGTGGATATGAGATGATTCAGTCGTCAAGCAATGAAAAGGGAATTGTTGATGCAGGCGTGAACAGCATCTGATCCTGCTTATGTGCCCATCGTTTCCTGTCGTATCGAATCTGAATCTCTCCACGACTGTTCGCGAGCCCGAGCAGCACAAGCGTCCCATCCTGATACTTGCCGATAAGCGGGCTCCCAGAAAGAAAGTAATCCTCTGGATCAAATCGTGCGTTTTTCTTGAGCGTCGTAAACCCAATCGTCTTATCCGTCGTGATTGTCAAGCTCAACAGAGGCAGCATCTCGACCGCTCCTGTATCCTGACGACGAGTCACGAGCGTCGCATCACGGACCTCAGCGATCCGATCAAAGCTCAGAGGGACAAGATCAGGATTGCTCTCAAAGCTCTGGGTTGTTCGGAGCAGTAAGAAGTCTCTTTGTATGAACTCATTGCTGGGAACTTGTTTACTCTTGTATTCGATTTGATCTCGCATCCCCTCCCACCCGTCAGCGATGATCTCATAGCTCACGAGTTCTCCATTGATCCGGATCGGATGATCAGGCTCAGGTTCATACAAGAAAGTATGAGCCGCAGTGAGAATCACATGAGTATCAATCGCAACACCTGTCAGGATACCGGCATTGGGAAACAACTCGGAATCTTCCCACATACGATCATTCCCCACCGACACAATTCCGCGTTCTGCTCCAGCCGGAGGCGTGTGTAGACATCCACTGAATATAAACCCCACAAGAATGAGTAGCGAACATCTTGTAAGAAGCAAAGTCATACCGTTGCTCCAGCCATCCGCTCCATCGTCGCGACGATCGTCTTGACCAATACATCCCCCTCGATATTCACGCCGTCTTCAGAACTCCGATCACCCAGATTCGTCCGCGCCAGCGTTTCCGGGATCAGCGTCACCTCGATCCAGTGATTTTCGTAATCCACTTCTGCGAGCGTTAGCGAGACGCCGTCGATGCAGACCGATCCTTTGGGGACCATCCATTTCATGTTCAGATCTACCAGACCGATCCGGACGCGATACCCATCCGAGTCATCCACGCTCAGGATCGTCCCCACTCCATCGACATGTCCTTGGACCTGGTGTCCATCCAGTCCGTCCCCCATCCGGAGCGATCGCTCCAGATTGATCCGCTGTCCCGGCGACCAGGTCCCGATCGTCGTCTTCATGATCGTTTCTGGGATCGCTTCGTAGACCCAGTTCCCGTCCTCGATCGCGACGAGCGTCAGACAGCATCCGTTGTGCGCAATGGAATCTCCAAGGCTGGGAGAATGGTCCCAATCTCCCGGATCCATGACCAATCGCAGCCCGCCAGCCGTGTTTGTGACTGAAACGACCGTCCCCATCGCTTGAACAATGCCTGTAAACATGGTCAACCCTATGCATCATCCTCCGGATCGGTGCGGATGGGTGTGTATAGGCACAAGAACCGCATTTTTGCTCTCATGATGCCGTCAGCCCCCCTATCCTACGAGACATGAATCTGGCCTATACAGGCCTTCCCAGATGGAGATGGACTCGAATGAAGACTGATCTGATCCGCACCTGTGTATCGATGCTTGTTGTGAGCTTTGCTGGAGTCACCAGCGCCTGCTCGAGCACCCAGACCACCTCAAAGGCCATCACCACTCCAGACGCTGAGCCTTGGACCATCGACCACGATGCTTGGCACGAACTCGGATACCGCTGGGAATGGACCGGGTTCCCCCTGATGTCCAAAGGCGCCGGACTCACCGATGCCGTCACCTTCGACGATGCGATCATCACCACCGCATCCGACACCACCGTCACTTGCTTGGAATCATCCACGGGCAAAGTCCGTTGGGCAAAGCAGCTCGATCGTCCGACCACGCAGCTCTTTGAACCTGTCCGAGTCGGAAACACCCTCTACATCACTACCGATACCGAGCTCCACGAACTCAACATCAAGAACGGCAACACCCTCGATCGCGACAATGTCCGCGCCATCATCAACACACGACCACTCATCCTCGGGAACCTCGCGATCTTCGGCACCACCCGAAACGAAATCTTCGCGTTCGAGACCACCAACGACTTCCTCCTCTGGTCCTACACCTTCGACGGCGACATCGAATCCCCGGCAATCAAGGTCAACGACGAGATCATCGCGATGGTCTCTGCAGGAGGAGACATCCGAGTCCTCGAAGCACGCAGCGGAGACTCGATCCTCAAATCGAACATCGCAGGAGGCACCTACAACGACATGCTCGTTGACAACGGCAACCTCTTCATCGCATCCAACGACCAATCCCTCTACTCCTTCTCCCTCGAAGACGGCTCACGCCAATGGCGCAAACGCACCAGCAAGCCGCTGACTGTCCAACCAACCCTCCACGACGGCGTCCTCTTCGCATCAACCGCCGACCAAGGACTCAGCGCCTTCGACGCGGACTCCGGAAAGATGCTCTGGAACAACAACGACATCAAAGGATGGGTCGTCTCGATCGCCAACGGCGACGAGCTGATCGTCTGGACCGGATCATCGCTCGCAGCAGTCGATAAGGACTCCGGAGATGTCATCACCAGCGCCAACCTCAAGGGAGCCGCGGGAGTCCGCGCCGACGAGTTCATCGACGGCAACATCTATGTCATCTCCCCAACCGGCGCACTCGCGAAGTTCACACTCCGCTAAGCAATACCCAGCGACCTGATTTATAGCTCGTTCACCCATCCCATCCATTGACCGGACACCGGCAAGGATCACCCTCATGATGACCGACACCCCCGCCCAAGCCACCAGTGAAACGGTGGTCCGCATCACGCGCGCACTCATCTCCGTCTCCGACAAAACAGGAATCGTTGAGCTCGCTCAGAAGCTCTCGCAGCTCGGAGTCCAGATCATCTCGACCGGAGGGACCGCAAAGGCAATCGCGGACGCCGGGATCGAGGTCACTGGGATCGAAGAGGTCACCAACTTCCCAGAAATGATGGATGGACGCGTCAAAACGCTCCACCCCAAAATCCACGGCGGACTCCTCGCTCGCCGCGACACCCAATCCCACCTCGACTCGATGCACGAGCACGACATCGCACCGATTGACCTCGTCTGCGTCAACCTCTACCCCTTCGAAGCTACGATCGCGAAAGAAGGCGTGACGGACGAAGAAGCGATCGAACAGATCGACATCGGAGGACCTTCGATGGTCCGCTCAGCAGCAAAGAACTTCCAATCCGTCGCGATCGTCACGGACCCATCACAATACGACGCACTTATCCAAGAGCTCGACGAACACGATGGCTGCACAACCATTGAACTCCGCAAGAAGCTCGCCGCAGATGCGTTTACCGCGACAGCGCACTACGACGCCGCGATCAGCGGATGGATGAACAGGGACTCGCAAGAACTCCCTGAAAAATTCAGCATCGGACTCACCAAGCTCGACACCCTCCGCTACGGCGAGAACCCACACCAATCCGCGGCTCTCTACCAAACAGGACAAGCCCAATCAGGAACCCTCCTGAGCGCGAACCAACTCCACGGCAAGCCGCTGAGCTTCAACAACATCAACGACGCGAGCGCAGCGCTCGAACTCGTCCGCGCCTTGCAGTCCGCATCTCCGGACCACCACGCCGCGTGCGTGCTCAAGCACACCAATCCGTGCGGCGCCGCGTGTGCTGCGAGCAACCAGGAAGCCGTGGACGCCGCGATTGCTGGAGATCCGATGGCCGCGTTCGGAGGGATCCTCGCGACCAGCACCACGATCGATCTCAAAGCAGCGCAGCGGATCACCGCCGACGGCACCTTCTTCGAGGTCCTCATCGCGCCATCCTACCACCCCGACGCGCTGGACCTGCTCCGCGATCGCTGGAAGAATCTCCGCATCCTCGAAGTCGGAAACGACACCCCAAAGATCACGCAAGAAATGAAATGGATCCCAGGCGGGATGCTCGTCCAAGACCGCGACCTCGTCGTCCCCGACCCATCGTCGTGGGTCCATGCCGCGGGTCCAGCACCATCTGAGCAAACGCTCCAAGCCGCCGCAATCCTCGAACCGATGTGCACCGCGCTGTCCTCGAATGCTGTCCTGATCGGAGGAATCGAATCCGATCGCGTCCGACTCTTCGGCGCCGGCGCTGGACAGATGGACCGTGTCGCGTCGTGTCTCGGCGCGATCCGCAAAGCCGGGGATCTGTGCAAAGGCGCGATCGCGGTCTCCGACGCGTTCTTCCCCTTCAGCGATGGACCACAGCTGCTGATCGATTCTGGAGTCACGACCATCGTCCATCCAGGAGGATCCAAGCGTGACGACGACACTTTCGAGCTGTGCAACGAGCACAAAATCACCTGCCTGACGACCGGCGTGCGCCACTTCAGACACTGATTCACAGCATCGATACCAACCATTCAAGCATCCAATAACCCGATCTTGACGAAAACATTGGGGCGATTGGTGCGCAAACAGTTGTGGCGATCTCCAAAAGCAGGTATAAATGGAGTATCGCTATGTCCCGCCGTTCGAAGAACAAGCCGAGACGATCCAAGGCGCTGCGTGCAGGCCGGGGACAGCGTGCCGATTCATTCGCCGACCTCCCCGGCAAGAAATCACGCGGCTCCGCTCTCGCAGACGGTGCCGCACTCGACCCCAACCAGCTCCTCACAGGACTTGACGCGAAGGTCCTCGTCCTCAACAAAATGTACATGGCCGTCCGCGTCGTCACCGCTCGCAGAGCGTTCGTCCTGCTGAGCCGCGAGATCGCTGAAGTCATCCACGCCGATGATGGGTCGTACGCAAACTACGACTTCTCCACCTGGTCCGAGCTTTCCGAACTCCGCAAAGAGTACGAACCCGACAACTACGACTGGGTGAAGACAGTCCGCTTCGACATCGCCGTCCCCAGAATCATCCGGCTCGTCGGATACGACAAACTCCCGCAGCAGCGCGTCAAACTCAATCGACGCAACCTCTTCGCACGCGACCACAACCGCTGCCAGTACTGCGGGAAGCACTACAACACCTCCGAGCTCTCTATCGACCATGTCATCCCACGCACACAGAACGGCCCAGACACATGGGAAAACCTCGTCTGCTCGTGCGTCAAGTGCAACTCCCGCAAAGGCGGACGCACCCCATCACAAGCGAACATGAAGCTGATCAAACAACCGATCCAGCCCAAACGCAACCCGCTGATCTCGATGCGCCTCAACAGCGAACGCTACGCATCATGGAAAGCATTCCTCGACGACGCGTACTGGTCCGTCGAACTCAAGTAAGCTCAGTTTCCACCCTTCTGAACCGACCCATCAAGATACGCCAGGTTCATTCCTGTGCGATCTGTTGTCTTCATGTCAGACCAGCGTTTCTCATCGGCATGAAACCGAAAGAAATCTGTGAACACTGCAAATCCACGAGGGTATACCAGATCCTCGCTAAACGACTGAGGCTTCGAGAACAATCCCAGTATGCGATGCATATCACTCCGCGTCCAGTGCTCCTGCGACACCTGCATGAAAGATGCGGGTTTGTATGAATAACTGAATCCAGTCTGCAACGAGTACTCTTTATCCGATGGACACACAAACGGATCCGTGCTCGAAATATCCGTCGCCCCCTGCGGCATCGAAACACCAAGATATGAAGCAACCGCAAGATACGGCTCTGGGTGCTCCACTGTGTGCGGTATGGTCACGACCCAAGGAATATCCCCGTCGTTCGCATCACGATACATCTGCAATCCGGTTACAAGCGATCGCAGATTCGCTTGGCATCGCACATTCCGCGCCGACCCCATCGCGCCGCTGAGCACAGGCAGCAGAATCCCGATCAACACAGCAATGATCGCGATCGACACCAACATCTCAATAAGCGTGAAGCCAAGAACTTTGCACCTACCAGTAGTTATTGTACTGCTGAGTTTCATTCATCACCGTTGTCGGCGACGACTTTCGCAGCCGATTCATCCGCATCGTTCTGGGGACGATCCAGTGCGGCGCGCTGTTTCTCTCGCTTCGCCGCCTCGCAAGGCGGACAGTCTTGGCTTTCTCTCGCGACAGTTTGAGCAGGTTGCTCGGATTCAATGAGCTTCCAACCACCAGAGATCAGGAACGCATAGCCCGACAGAACCAGAGTCGCCGTGATCAACAACCCATCCATGACGCGGAATCGAACACCTGTCTGTTGCGGAGGTTTATCTTCCATGTGTTTCTCCCGCGAGCACGAAAGTCCCTCTCGATTTGAGTTGTCGCTTAATGTTCTCGGCGGCCATCTTGCCATGAGGACCAAAGAAATCCGTAGGGTGTTGATAGATAAGCAATATCCTGTCACGGATCGGACCGGGGGTATCAGCCAGACCGCTCCGCATCACATCGGCAACCGTAGACAAGAAGAAATATGGGCTCGTTGTCTGGTACAACCCCGCAATGAGTTCGTCAATCAACTGCTGCCGAAAGCGTTCCTCGATCGGAGCGTTCACTCGGAATCGTTCAGAAATCACTGCGAGAGCATTCCCCCGGTTGCTCCACAACTCAAGCAGATGCACATCAAACTTCTCTTCGTTGCCAACGACCTGTTCATCGTCAATATGCGGGATATTGATAAACCCAAGCAGTTCATGAACCTCCTTGGTCGACCACATTGGAGCATACTGAATATCTGTCAGGATATAGTTCCGATCCTTTTGGTACTGGACTGACAGCGGTGAACTCTCAACGATCTCGCTCGAAAGCGGGTCACCGAGATCTCGCTTCCATTGGGGAGTTGTCTTAGAGCTGTAGTACTGAATAAGCACAAACCCAGCAATGTAGGAGAATAAGACGACACAAACGACCAACAATATTTTTCGCAGCACTACGACCTCGCTTTTCTTTCAAGCATGATGATCTGTACAGCCCGTTGTTTCTACATGAATACTCAAATCCGGTCTCTGAGAACGCTAGAAACCAGCGTTCTCAGAAGTCTTCTTAGAACCACCCACTGTAATCAAACCACAAACTAGGACTTGCAACCGTCTCCCAAAATCCAGGGTGCGCGTTGTAAGGCCCGAAATCGACTTGACCACAAAAAATTTCACAATCAAGCAGGTCTGTCCCAGTAATAGATCCAGAGTTCACTCCATCTAAACAGCACTGCTTGCATTCCAGAGCAGTATCAGTATCCTGCCATCCACAGTTTACGCCTCCATAATTCCAGCCGGTGGTCCCGCACGGAGCGACACAAACAGCCGCGGCAAATCCTGCTGATACCGCAAGGATGCCGGCCGCCAACACATTTGTATTCGTCGAGTTGCTCATGACACTATCCTTTCTGTATTAGAACATATAACAAATGGCAACACAAATCGGTTGCCGTTTTTACATTCATAATCCAAGAAACTTAAAAGTGCATGCTCCTACCTATATTCACAAAATGCAAACAAACACGCCACAAAGTGGTGCCACCCCAAAATAACCGCCCGGCCGACTATTTGAATCGCTGAGTCATCAATCCGATTCGGACTCGACTAGCAAAGAGACTGAAAAAGAGAAAGTGGTTAAAGCTTACAGCATCGCATCCGCGGTCCGCGCAAGCTCAAAGTCTTTGTGCGTGATCCCACCAGCGTCATGCGTCGAGACTGTCAGTGTGACCTTGTCGTAGCGGATCAGGATGTCAGGGTGGTGCTGGACCTGCTCGGCGTACTCAGCGATCCGATTGACGAAGCTCATCGAATGATCGAAGTCCTCAAACTGGAAGGTCCGCTGGATCTGCCCGTTGAGTTCTGCCCATTCAGGGAAGTTCTCGAGCTGCGACTCGATCTGATCCTCGTTGAGCTTTCCAAGTGCTTGTTCTGCCACAGGCGTCTCCTTCACGCATGTCCCTATCCGTCGGCCAACTGATCCGTCAGAACCAGAAGAACCGCTACCCCCAGTGTACACTCAAACCAGCGTGTGTGATCCAAACTCTCCAAAATCAATCACCCGGATCGCTCCATCCCCCACTGGAGCCCTGCATTTAGGGAATGCACGCACTTTTTTAATCAACTGGGCACTCGCCCGTAAGCTCGGATGGGACATCATCCTCCGCATCGAGGACCTCGATACGCCTCGTGTCAAACCAGGTGTTCTTGACCAAACCATCGACACCCTAGCTTGGCTCGGACTCGACTGGGACAGCCGCCCAATCATCCAATCGACCGATCTCCCGAATCACCTCGCCGCGATGGAATCACTCGCATCCAAACAGCGCGTCTATCCATGCACACTTTCTCGAACCGAGATCCAGCAAGCCTCCAACGCGCCCAACGAGGGAGACCACGAGATCCGTTACGATCCCAGTCTCCGACCTTCATCCGTTCCAACAGCATTCACAGACGAGCACACCAACTGGAGACTCATCACTCCCGACGAACCCATCACCTTCCATGACAGGTTCATGGGAGAACAAACCTTCAATCCCTCAGCTTCCGTCGGAGACTTCGTCGTCTGGACGCGCAGGCAGTGTCCGAGCTATCAACTCGCCGTCGTCGTCGATGACCACCACCAGCACATCACCCACATCGTGCGAGGCAACGACCTCCTCGATTCCACTGCTCGACAGATCCAGCTCCAGCATGCGCTCGGATACCACACACTCCCCCACTACACCCACCTCCCGCTCGTGCGAGGCAGCGACGGACGAAGACTCGCCAAAAGACACGGCGACACCAGAATCGACCACTACCGCGCCCAAGGCACCACCCCTGAACACATCATCGGACTCATCGCGTTCTGGTCCGGGATTTCGACCACCAGAAAACCGATCTCGCTCGACGAGTTCCTTCACGCATTTGATCTCGATACACTTCCCAAAGACGACATCATCTTCACCCAAGAGGACGACCAATGGCTCACCACCTGACCCGATCAATCCCGACATTCTTCGCCGTGCTCGCACTCCTCATGACGAGCCTGCAACTCAGCGGATGCTCCAAGCCAACACTCGTTGATGGGAAAGCCGTCGTCAATCTCGACGGCACCGACTATTCGCTGACCATCGTCGCCGACGACGCAACACGCGAACGCGGACTCGGAGGGGTTGAATCGCTCCCCGAAAACGGAGGCATGCTCTTCGTCTTCCCAGACTCCCGACTCCGCGCGTTTGTGATGCGTGATTGCCTGATCGACATCGACATCATCTTCCTCGATCCATCAGGACGCATCGTCGCGATGCACCACATGCCTGTCGAACCACAACAAACCGAATCCGAAAACGCGGTCCAGTATGAAAACCGCTTGAAGCGATACTCCAGCAGATTCAGCGCCCAATACGCGATCGAAATCGCAGGCGGGAAACTCAAAGCGATGAACCTCCAAGAAGGTCAACTCATCAACCTCGATACTGAATACCTGCAATCCATCGTGCAATAGGTCAGACGCACAACGCAACCACCTAAGAGTTATCGGCATCCCGTGCAAACATCATCGGACGCTCGATTCCGACTACGCATGCTCCGGATCCTCCAACACATGCCCTCTTGATCCTCTTTAAGCGAATCCCCCTAAAGATCCGCCGATCTCACTCCCAGCCGACGATCCAGTCGAGCGGGAGAGATCACCTATGTCCATGCGACTCACCGACACCACACACTCCACCCACTTTGAAGGGCCGATGGTCATCGCGACCGGGATCGAAGCACTCGATCAGATCACCCCGAACTGGTCCAAGAGCTTTGAACAAGAACTCAACGAGAGCGGACTGAGCATCCTCACAGCTGATCTCAACGAACTCCTCGAAGTCGCGCCGACCGCGCCGATCTCCAGTTCTCCCGCGATTATTGTCCTCTCCAACAACGACTCCGACCGCTTCATCTCCCAGCTCATGGACATCCTCTCCGAAACACTCGCGGCCGCACTCGTCATCGTGGACCCAAGCCAGAAGCGCGTCAAAAACTTCCTCCAAGCTGAGGGGATCCTCTGCGAGCCTACAACGATCACGCCATCGGACGCGTCCATCATCCTCCGCACGCTCGCGCAGCGCCAGCCTGCGCTCCAGCGTCTCAACACAGAACTCCGTCTCAGCGAGATGACCATCAACGGCGTCCAGTCCGAAGTCTCCAAACTCCACGAAGAACTCCAGACCGCCGCATGCATCCAGCGTGAATACCTCCCCGCCGGAACCCCTGACATCCAAGGCGTGGATCTCGGGATCATCTACCGCCCGGCGTCCTATGTCTCAGGTGATATCTACGACATCACCCAGCTCGACGAGAACCGATCCGCGTTCTTCCTCGCAGACGCAGTCGGACACGGCGTTCCCGCTGCACTCATGACCATGGTCATCACGCAAGGACTCCGCAAGATGGACGGCTCTGGACCCGACGCAAAGGTCGTCGAACCGCAGGACGCGCTCCGCAGACTCAACAACACCATGGCGCAGCACGCCGGAGAAAACGCACGCTTCGCGACCGCGATGTATGCCGTGTACGACAAATCAAAGAGCGAGGTCACAATCGCTGGCGCGGGACACCCTCCAGCACTTGTGATCCGCGCCGCGACTGGAGAGACTGAGATGGTCGACTCCGAGGGACCACTGCTCGGAATCTTCGCGGATGTCGACTTCCCCCAGACCACGATCAAACTCGATGAGGGAGATGTCCTCGTCTTCTACTCCGATGGATTTGAGGTCGCGTTCCCGAATCAAGCCGACGACGAGCACGACCGCCGCAGACCGACCCAGACCTACATCTCGCGTCTGAGCAGTGCCGGGACGAACGCGGACAAGCTCAACGAATCGATCCGATTCCTCGAAGACAACCTTGATCTGCAGATGGGATCGCTCCACCAACCCGATGACATCACCGCGTTGTTCATCGCACCGTCGTCGAAACGATCCGTGGCTGCGCAGCAACTCATCAACGCGCTGCACGACGCACCGGACCATCTCTGATCACATGGACCTACATTGAAATCGGATCTTGTCACCAGCTGCGTTCTAAGGCGCAGGGGTGTCCTCGATCTGCACCGACGCGATCGCTGTGAGCGTGTCAGGAGCAAAGTCGAAAAGCTTATTGAGTCCAGACACGACGAGCACCGACATGACCTCATCGGTCACTGAGCACAGCACCAAGCGTCTGCTCTGCGCCTCAAGCATCTTGCGGACACGCAGCAGCTGCGCGATATTCGACGAGTTCACATAGCTGACCTCATGGAAGTCCAGCACAAGATGCGGAGTCCCGCTCTCCTGCTCGACGCGCTCGATCAACGACCCAAGCTCATCGGACAACGCCGGCTCATCAGCCAGGTTGGCAATCGCGATGTCAGAAGACCAATCAATCGACATAGAAACCAGCCCTTCTTATTCTGCGGCCCATCAACGCATCCGCCGCAGCTCTTCACACACAGACTTCACGCAAGCTCATTCCGCTGAACCCGCCGCTTCTGTATGATCGTCATTATCACTCGAATCGTCTGATTCTTCAACCCGCGCCGCCGCGATGACCCGATCATCACCCTTCAATCCCACCACACGCACCCCCTGCGTCCCTCGACCGATCCGCGAGATCGAATCCGCGGCCATCCGGACCAACAACCCGCCACGCGAGATCACCACGACATCGTCCGCGTCATACAGACCAACGGCGACCACCGCTTTCCCGTTCCGCGAAGTCGTCTTGATATCGCTCCGCCCCTTCCCGCCGCGTGATTGGCTCCGCATCGGACCGTTCTCAGGCGCGACTCGGTACTCATCCACGACCGTCCGCTTGCCGTACCCGTTCTCACAGATCGTCAGCACACTCAGACCACGATCGATCGCTTCCTTGGAAGTATGACGGACCTCCGGATCGTTCTCGTCCGCAACCATCGGCACACGCATGATCCCGACGATCTCCGCATCCTTCCCGAGCTCGATCCCCTTGACACCAGCCGCGGAGCGACCCATCAAGCGGACATCCTGCTCGTTGAAGCGGATCGACATCCCGTTGGACGCGATGAGCATGATGTCATCGAGACCAGTCGTCAGACGCACATTAAACAGCGCGTCGCCTTCCTTGAGACCAACAGCGATCAGACCCGAACGGTTCACATTCCGGTATTCCTTGAGCGCCGTCCGCTTCACGATCCCGCCCTTGGACACAAAGGTCAGGAAGTGTGATCCCGACTCGAAGTCCTTGATCGAGCGGTACGCACAGGTGCGCTCGCCCTTCTTGAGATCGATGTAGTTGATGATCGGACGCCCCTTGCTCGTCCGCGACATTTCGGGAAGTTCGTAGACCTTGAGCTTGAACACTCGACCCGAATCCGTGAAGCACAGCAGGTCATCGTGCGTCGACGCAACAAACAGGTGCTCGATGAAGTCGTCGTCCTTGGAGTCGGATGCCTTGATCCCCTTGCCACCACGCGCTTGGGCGCGATAGGTTTCAAGTGGAACACGCTTGACATACCCCTGATGCGAGATCGTCACGGCCATGTCCTGTTCCTGGATCAACGCCGCGATATCGATATCACCCGCGGCGTCTTCGATCGAGGTCAAACGCTCGCGTCCGAACTTGAGCTTCATCTCTTCGCAGTCCTCGACGATGATGTCGAGGATCATGCGATGGTTGCCGAGGATTGCTTCGTAGCCTTCGATCTCAACGACCAGCTCTGAGTATTCCTTGACCAAACGCTCGATCTCAAGACCGACGAGTTGGATCAGTCGCATCGCGCCGATCGTTTCCGCTTGGATACGCGTGAGCACTGTTCCGCCGAGATCATCCGCGTTGCGGACCATTGCCATCAGTCGAGGCGGGATCTGAGGAGCCGCGGGATGACCCGCTGGGATCGTGTAGCGACGCTCCATGAGCTTGCCGATCGCTTCTTCGCGCGTCTTGGACGACTTGATGAGCTGGATAATCTCGTCGATGTCCACGACCGCGTAGATCATGCCTTCGAGGATGTGCGCCCGCTTCTTCGCTTCTCGCAGAAGGTGCTGTGTACGCCGTGTGATCACCTCGACGCGGTGATCCACATAGCACTCCATCATCTGCTTCAGACCCATCGTGCGAGGCTGACGATTCACCAGAGCGATATTGATAATGCTGAATGTCTGCTGCAACGGCGTGTTGGAGTACAACTGGTTCTCAACCACCGCAGGATCAGCGCCCTTCTTGAGCTCGATTACGATCCGCGTCTGCGCGTTGCGTCCCGACTCGTTGCGGACATCGGAAATATCCACGATCCGCTCGTCCTTGACGCCCTCGACGATCTTCTCGACCAGCGAGTTCTGCACGAGCGAGTACGGGATCTGATCAATCACCAGCTGATCGCGGCCGGGCTTCGTTTCTTCGACATGCACACTCCCGCGCACCGTCACACGCCCGCGCCCAGTCGTGTACGCATCAAGGATCCCCTTGCGACCAAGAATACGGCCACCCGTCGGGAAGTCAGGACCCTTGATCCCTTGACGGATCACATTCCCGTCGTCATCAACCTCGTCGGTCATGAGCTCGATCAGCTCGATATCCGGATTGTTCACCAAGCGAACAATCGCATCGAGAATCTCAGTTGGATTATGTGGAGGCAAACTCGTTGCCATCCCCACCGCGATGCCCATCCCACCGTTGACCAGCAGGTTCGGGAACTTCCCAGGAAGCACCGTAGGCTCCATCAAGCGATCATCATAGTTTGGGATGAAGTCGACCGTCGACAACTTCAAATCCTGCATCATGTCCATCGTCGCGTGCGTCATGCGTGCTTCGGTGTACCGCATCGCCGCGGGAGGATCACCATCAATCGAACCAAAGTTCCCCTGAGGCTGCACCATCGGCGTGTTCATTTTCCACTTCTGCGCCATCCCCACCATCGTCGGATAGATCACCGACTCGCCGTGCGGGTGGTAGTTCCCCGAGGTGTCGCCACAGATCTTGGCGCACTTGAGGTGCTTCTTGTTTGGGCGCAGATTCAGATCATTCATCGCGACAAGAATGCGTCGCTGCGAAGGCTTGAGACCATCACGAACATCAGGGAGCGCACGATCCATGATCGTACTCATCGCGTAGGTCAGGTACGAGTCCTGCAGCTCGCGTTCAATGTCCAGATCAAGCACCACACCGCCGCCGAGCGGAGTCACGCCCGATCCGTCTGACTCTGGTTGATCCGCATCACCCTGAGGTGAACTAGTCCCTGTATCATCGCTCATTGATCAAATCTCCACCCCAATCGTGCGCCGGATCGTCTTCCAGTAAGCTCATCGGAGAGCCCTGAAACACGCCCGGTTTTTGGGGTCACCAATGATAGGCGCATACCCAAAAAAAAGCCTTCAATCACCCCCCTGAGGACCGCAATTGAGCAACGAATCAATCACTCCAAAACCCTTGATTTTACAGACAGTTAGACCCGATCCCACTCCAACCCCATGCCCAATCTAGGGATTCCCAGATCGCTCCCCGATCGAGCGGATCGATTCCTCAAACTCGACCACGCTCAGAAGCGCAATCGCGCTCGATGCAGGACTCACTGTCCACTCCCAGAGCGACGAGCGGACCCCTCCGACGCACCGCTCAGGAGCCTTGGACAGAAACGCGCTGTCCGCTTGGAAGGTCAGCTGATCGACAAACCGCATCGCGGACGCGACGCGTCCGATCTCAGCCGCCATCGATCCATCCGCGATCGTTCCCGCTGTCAGTCGTTCATCGCCGAGCATGGAGCAGACGGCCGCGATCGGACGGATGTTCGAACTGGTTGGAAGCGCACTGCTCCCTCTGGTAAACACAATCCCACCCACGAAGTCCCGATCCCGGAACTCCAGATCCGCTTTCCCGAGCTGATGCGACCACATCCACTCGCGCATCGTCGTCAGTGCTCCAGCCGCGGGAACCTCTGATTCCCCATCCGCAAGACTCAGCTCCGCCCACGCAAGGAACGGCATCTGACCAACCAGCTGACCCGCATCCGTGTCGCGGAACACATCCCGCACCGCTTTCTCAGCGAGCCGATGCTCGGATTCAACCATCGCCCATGCAACCAGCCCGCGCGCGCCCGCCGGGATCGAGCGATCGAATCCATCGATCGGAGAGTACAGCGAATCGAGCGCCGCTCGGCACTTCGTTTCCATCTCCATCCAAGTATCTGCCTCACCCCCAGCACGCAGTCCCCGCTGCACCTGATGCATCGCAACGACACACGCCGCCGCGCCGACCCCTCCATCACCCTTCCCCCAAGGTTCAGGCTCGCCAGGCTGCACCACCGACAGATCAGACAACAGCCGCAACCCTTCCTCGTGCGAACGACGATGGATCTCTCCCTCACCAGAGCTTCCATACCGGAGCAACGCATACGCAACCAGCGCCTGCTCGTACACCGGCGCCACCTCAGGCATCGCTCGTCCGCTCACCACATCTCGCGACCCCACCATCCCGTACTTCTCCGCGCCAGGCCAGGCCTGCGCCAGCAAATACCCCGCGACGCGTTCACCCATCGCACGCACCGATCCCACTCCAAACGAAGCACCATCGACGACGCGCCCGCCGCGATCGAGGAACACCCCGCCCTTCATCGCGCCGCCTTGAGCGATCCAGATCGGTTCGAATCGTCCGAAGGTGTATCCGCGTTCAACCAGTTCCTCGACCGATGCGAGCGCCATCCCGCCGTCGCTCGAGAGCGCCGTCGCCATCGCGTACGCCGCGCGTTCAGGAGTGATCCCGATCGTGAGCATCTCATCGGGACCCATGACCTCGACTTGTTCTCCAAGTCGCATGACCAAGCCGTGCACTCCAGGAGAGAGACCCAATCCCTGCACCCCAAGCATCGACGAACTCATCGGGACCACAGGTCCTGCGACCTCGACACTCAGCGTGATCCGCGAACCGATCGAATCCCACAGCTCCGCACTCGGCTCATCGCTCGGATCCTGACTCACTTTCCCGCGAACCCACGCACGCGCCGACGCCATCGCTCTGCGTGACGCGTGGATGACCCGCTGGTCGTCCGCATCAAACCCCGCTGCTTCGCCGCGTCCGATCACCTGACCATCAAGCCGGAGCGTGACGCTGACCGATCCGAGCTCCAGATCCTTTTCGTACTGTTCGTCGATCTCCCAGCCGCGCACCCAACGATCGATTGTTTGGTAGACACCCATCGCATCGTCGGCGCTCACGCGAGTATCGGACGCCGCGCTTGCAAACGCGTTTGGTCCGAGAACCGCAAGCACACACAACGCAACTCCGATCCGGACGCGCACAATCTTCTCTAAACTACCGAGCCCGAACGAGCGGCCCGGTCCGAGAAGTGAAACTTGCATAACCGGCCCAGTTCTTCCTGAACTTGGGCCTTTTGACCTTGCACCAACGCCCACAGCGAGTATCTTCTCAGTAGACAACCGAAAAAAGGAATCTATAAAAATGAAGAGCTTTGAAATGATCTTTGCGATCAACGACCTGCGGAAGCGTGTTGCCATCTTGAGTCTCCTGTGCTTCGTCGCACTGTGCTAGATCCTATGGCGCTCGACCCCTTCGTCTGAGCATCTGCAAGCCGAGCCTGCGAATGACTCGGCTCAAGCCCGTACCAATACACAGACCTGACGCCCCGATGCGCATGTGGGACATCGCATCGGACATCTGCGCAGCGTTTGTTTGAACAGTATCCGCGACCGATTTCATCTGGTTGCATCCGATCCTGCTCCCGCTGGGAACTCATACAAAACACCCCGGTCCATCGCTGGCCGGGGTGTGTAGGTTTTGGGGATTGTCGACTGATAGACAGCCAGAATGACGAACAGAGATCGAGCTGATTACAGCGAGATCTTGTCGGTACCCATCGAGCCGTGGTCGTCCATACCGCCGCGTGAAGGAGCTGGTGAGCCGCCGAAGCCGCCCATTCCGCCGCCTTCGCCGCCGCCTGAACCGGACTCGCCGAGGTCACCGGAGTCACCCCACTGAGCACGCTTGAGTGACAGACCGATCTTGCGATCGTCGATGTCTACGCGGAGAATCTTGACCTCAAGCTCTTCGTCGATCGCGACGACATCCTGAGGGTTCTCGATCTTGTGATCCGCGAGCTCGGAGATGTGGAGCAAGCCTTCGAGATCGTCTTCGAGCTCAACAAACACACCGAAGTTGGTGATCTTGGTGACCTTGCCCTTGACGACCATACCAGGCTGGTACGCGCCAGGGATCGCGTCGACCCAAGGATCCTCAGTGAGCTGCTTGATGCCCAGTGAGATGCGCTGCTTGTCGCGATCTACTTCAAGGACCACACACTGGACTTCGTCGTTCTTGGAGTACAACTCGTTCGGGTGCGTGACCTTCTTGGTCCACGACATGTCGCTGATGTGCAGCAAGCCGTCGATGCCAGGCTCGATCTCAACAAACGCGCCGTAGTTCGCGAGGTTGCGGATCGCACCAGTGACGATGGTGCCGGTTGGGTACTTCTCGGAAACGAGTTCCCAAGGATTGACTTCAACCTGCTTCATACCAAGCGAGATCTCTTGCTTGTTCTTGTCGATCTCGAGGACAACCACTTCGATCTCATCGCCTGGATTGACGATTTCGGATGGGTGATTGACGCGACGAGTCCATGACATCTCGGAGATGTGCACGAGACCCTCGATGCCCTCGTCCAAGCGGATGAACGCACCGTACGACATGATGTTGACGACCTCGCCCTTGATGCGTGATCCAACAGGGAACTTCGCTTCGATCTCTTCCCAAGGGGACGACTCGGTCTGCTTGAGACCCAGAGCGATCTTTTCCTTCTCGTGATCGATGTTGAGGACCTTGACCTCGACCTTGTCGTCGATCTTGAGCATCTCGCTTGGGTGGTTGATGCGTCCCCATGACATATCGGTGATATGGAGGAGGCCATCAATGCCGCCGAGATCAACAAACGCACCGAAGTCCGCGATGTTCTTGACAGTGCCCTTGACGATCTGACCTTCTTCGAGGGTCGACATCAAGCGACGCTTCGCGTCCGCACGCTCAGTCTCGACAAGACGACGACGCGAGATCACGATGTTGCGACGCTCGGTATCGATCTTGAGGATCTCTGCACGGATCTTGCGTCCGACAAACTCATCGAGATTGTGCGGACGACGGATATCCACTTGTGATGCAGGGAGGAAGACAGGCACGCCGATATCAACCAGCAGGCCGCCCTTGATCTTCCGCATGACGAGGCCTTCGACCACATCTTCTTCTTTGGTCGTATCAACAATGCGCTGCCAAGCGATCTGACGATCCGCTTTGCGCTTAGAGAGCTCAACGATGCCTTCGGAGTTCTCGATCGATTCGAGAAGCACATCGACCTCATCGCCGATCTTGAGTGAAGGCATGTCCTCGAACTCTTCGCGTGCGATCAAGCCTTCGCTCTTGAGACCGACATCAACAACGACATCATCACCAGCAAACCCGATGACGGTGCCCTTGATCAGCTTCCCTGAAGCGAGATCAGTTGCTTGATCCTTCAGAATCGAATCCATCTGGTCGTCTGCACCTGCGTCTTCGCCGAATGCTTCTCCCAGAAGTGCCATCGCTTCAGAATCTTCAATACCGAGTGAAGCGATTAGATTTTCATCGATCATATTGTGTAGTTCCTTCCCTATCCGCGAGCAGATAGATCGACCGTGGTCTGAGATTGCCGGCCAAACAATCCCGTCCTCGATCACCGACAAGCACAGAAAGTGCCCTGATGCCGGGTGTTCCCATCGGGAACGATTGGGGTTGAGTTGTCGCACCGATAGACCATCTACCTGTGCGCTATAGCCTTCCCAAATCAGCGGATCATCTCCACTGAGCCGGGAGAGAAGGATAGAGCCAATCCCCCATCCAGAACACCTGTACAGACATAGTTTTAGACAATTTCACATCCCCCTCCCCCCACCGTCCTCCTGCGAACGATTCCAAACAACGCCGTGCGCAATCTCGACCATGATTCCACCCCGATTGGTCCGCAAAAGTCGTAAACAGACCCCCTTGATGGTATGATTCATCCCCGGCGGCAATTCGTACAAAGCCGCACGGTGACGATGGGCAGCGCGTCATCGGATCTCTGCGACCGGGAAGCTGCATCACACAGGCGATTAGAGCGCCCGCCCGAACCACCGGGTGAAAGACTGGATGCATACACCATGACTGCAACAGCAACAGAACTCCCTCGCGGATCCGTTACCGACGAGCTCGGCTTCCCAGACGACCCAAACAACCTCTACACACAGACCGTGAACACCATGCTCACGGCCGCAGATGCGATCAACCTCAAGCACCGCACGCGCATCATCCTCGCTCAACCAAAGAACGAGATCATGGTCCACTTCCCTGTCAAAATGGACGACGGACACCACAAACTCTTCAAGGGATACCGCATCCAGCACAACAACGCGTGCGGCCCATACAAAGGCGGCTTCCGCTTCCACCACGATGTCCACCTCGACGATGTCAAATCACTCGCGTTCCTCATGACCATGAAGTGTGCTGTCGTCCGCATCCCATTCGGAGGCGGTAAAGGCGGCGTTAAGGTCAACCCACGCGAACTCTCCGAAGGCGAACTCCAAAGACTCTCGCGCCGCTACTGCAGCGCCATCATCGACCAGATCGGTCCAGATGTTGACATCCCAGCGCCGGATGTCGGAACCAACGCTCAGATCATGGCCTGGTTCGCAGACACCTACATGATGTCCTCCTCACACCAACACCACGACGCACTCCGCTGTGTCACAGGGAAGCCAGTCGAGTTCGGTGGATCCGAAGGCCGTCTCAAAGCAACCGGTCAGGGAGTCGCAGACACCCTCGCAGAAATGCTCCCAGGCGTAGGCATCGCAATCAAGGACATGAAAATCTCACTCCTCGGTTTCGGTAATGTAAACGGCTGGGCCGGCCAAATCCTCCAAGACATGGGCGCCAAGATCGTCGCCGTCATGGACCACACCGGCGCGATCCGCAACGACAACGGCATCGACTGCAAAGCGCTCTACGAGCACAACATGAAAACCGGTGGCATCGGCGGATACGAAGGCCCAGCAGACCAGATCGGTGAAGAAGACTTCTACCGTACCCAAGTCGATGTCTTCATCCCAGGTGCACTCGAGCAGATGATCAAAGAGAAGCAAGCCGATTGGCTCGACTGTAAAGTCATGGCCGAAGCCGCGAACGCTCCATGCGATCCATCAGGCGAACGCAAGCTCGACGAAAAAGGCATCGAAGTCATCCCAGCAATCCTCGCAAACGCGGGTGGTGTGACCGTGTCCTACTTCGAATGGGTCCAGAACAAGAACGCAGTCACCTGGTCCGCAGAGCAGGTCGACCGCGAGCTCAACCGCCACATGGTCGTCGCCGCACAGCGCACCCTCGCTCGCCGCAACGAACTCAAGTGCTCACTGCGGACCGCAGCGTTCGCATCCGCACTCGACCATATCGGTGATGTCTACAAAGTCCGCGGCATCTTCCCATAAACCGCACATTCAAACCAAACCCCTTACAACACCCTTCGGGGTGTTTTTTCATGCCCTCCCTCGCCTTCCAGCAAGTTTAATCTAGACCTCCATTCTCCAGTCTGATACGCTAGATCAACACAAGGAGAGAGAAACCATGTCCAACATGTCCAATATGTTCAAACTCACAGCACCCCTCGCGCTCGCCGCGCTCACGATTTCACACACCGCAAACGCTGCCAATGTCTTGGTCGTCTCTGCAGGTTCAGCAGTCACCGACACCGCGCTCGTCAATGCCCTCGTCGCGCAGGGACATACCGCATCCATCGGACCAACCTACTGGGAGTTCGACACCAACTTCGACCTCAGCGGATTCGATGTCATCTACATCCAAGGCAACGGGAACTGGACCCAGAGCGATATGCCCCTCGATGCTCAGTCCATGATCCTCGACTTCGCACAAGAAGGAGCCGGGGTTGTCTTCTCTGAATGGGTCATCTGGATGGTCCAAGCACGCAATGTATTCCAAGTCCTCGCAGCAGCAATGCCAGTCGAACCAACCACAACCTTCCGCTCAACAGCGGTCGTTACATTCACAGAAAATGTCAACGACCCCTTCGTCTCCGACAATCTCCCAGCAAGCTTCAACATGCCGCTCACCTCATTCTCAGGGACCGAGACCTTCCTCACTCCCAAAGAGAACGCGACCGTTTTCTACGATTCGAACTGGGTCATCGGTGATCAGACAGGCGGAGCAGTCGTCGGATGGGACATCTGCGGCGGTCGCGTCGTTAACTTCTCAACCGTCAACGGCATCAACCAGATCAACGACCCCAACTTCCAGATCCTCCTGAGCAATCTCATGACCTGGGTCTCACGCTCCGAAGAAGACGCCGTGTGCTTCGCAGACATCGCAGTCCCCTGCGGCGTCCTCGACTTCTTCGACATCTCGCAATACCTCTCACGATTCGCTGCACAAGACGAACGCGCCGATCTCAACAACGACGGGAACATCGACTTCTTCGACATCAGCATCTACATCAGCGGATACTCGTCAGGTTGTCCATAAGCAGCTGCCCGGAAACCGCTAGCACATAAAAACACGGCTCAAACGAGCCGTGCACAATCAAACCTGAATCACATGGGCACGGGAAACCGTGCTTATTTTTCGCTCCCTGCCGCGCTCGAATAGCGACGCAGCAGCTCCACAATCCGCGGCTGCTGACGCTCGATCCGAAGCGACCGACGCATCGCATCCACCGCACGCTCGCGTGCCCCCGCGTCCGTTTTACCGTTCCAGAGATAGTTGTTGAGCTCGCACACCGAGATCCCGTTGAGACCCGGATAGTGGTTCGGATCAAGATTCACCGACGAGTTGAACGCCGAGAGTGCTTCGTCGTAACGACGCAAACGGAAGTACCCAGACCCCAAACGCTCGTACGCGACCGAGTTTGGTTCAATCAACACCAACTGCTCAAGCACCCCCACCATCTCCGCGTACCGCTGCAACTGATTCAGCGAATCCGCAAGATTCAACAGCAACCCCGTCCCAGGCTGCTCCATCATGTCCGCGGCTTGCTGATACTCAACAATCGCCTCGTCATGTTGGTCCATCGCCGCGTACACATTCCCGAGGTGCATGCGTGCTCGTCCACTCGGAGGATCCGCACGCACCGCTCGCTGAGCATACGAAACCGCTTGCTCCGCAGTCCCAGTCTCGAGCAGCACGATCGACAACCCAAGGTTCGCGTCGTACGCGCTCGGACGGATCGACAACGCACGCAGATACGCACGCTTGGATTCTTCGAGCGATCCCAGTTTATGAAGCACATTCGCGTGCCGGTACTGAGCAAGGTAGTTGCGAGGCTCATTGCGGACCGCCGCAGCAAACTGCCGCTCCGCCATCTCGTACTCCGCGAGCTCCATGTAGATATCACCCGACTCGATATACGCACGCGTAAAGCGCGGGTTGTACGCGATCGCACGCTCAAGCTCACGCAGTGCCGACTCGAGATCCCCGCTCGAGTACAGCTCAACCGCGCGCGCCATACTCTGCTCTTCGCGCGTCTTGGGACTCGGCAGATCAATCATCGGCTCAAGCTCCTGAGCACGATTCTCCGCCGCCTGTCGCTCGTTCGGACGCTGCTGACTTGATTGATTCGTCGAAGCGGAAGGTCGCTCGTCAACAATCTCCATCACCACATCATCGAGCGATTCTGGTTCATTCGCAACGCGACCATCCGTGTTCCCAGCTCCATCACGCGCATCACGCGGACGCTGCTGCTGGATCCATTCGGAAGGCTGCTCCGTCCGTTGCTCGTTTCGTTCTGCTGCCTGACGAGACTGCATCTCTTTGAGCTGCTCTGCTTCGCGTTTCGCGTCCTTCTCAGCTTGACGCTGCGCCTGCTTGTTCGCTCGATGCTCCTGCACCGCTTTACATCCCCCGGCACTCGAAACCAGCATCCCAGCAAGAATCAGCGCCGCCCCCTTGCGTTTGAACCCAATTTTAAACCCAGCCGGGAGTGTTGTGATTGCCGTTTGTGTGCTTGTCTTCATGTGCGTCATACCCAATCCTATTCACTCTCAAAGCCGCATACACTCAACCGAAGGAGCCAAGCCGTGCATTCATCAAACCATCCACTCGAATCCCGCGTCGCACTCATCACCGGAGCCTCTGCAGGGATCGGTCTCGATTGTGCTCTGCACCTCGCTGAGCTTGGTGCAAAGATCATCCTCAACGCTCGCCGCGAGCCGAACCTGCTCGAACTCGCCCAGCGTCTCGACGATCAGTACCCTACGAGCGACAACTCTCCAAGAGCCGTCGTCGTCGCGGGAGACGCCGCCGACCAGTCCGTTATCGACGAGATGCTTAGAAAATCCGCAGAACTGGGGTCCCAAACCCCAGACATTGTCATCGTCAACGCCGGACGCGGCCTCAACGGCTCCGTCATGACCTCTGATACGACCCAATGGGAGGAAATGGTTCGCACAAACCTGCTCGGAGCCGCAAGACTGATCAGAACCGCCGGAAACGCCCTCGTGGACCTCCAATCAACCAAAATCTGGCCCGACGGAGGCCCTGCAGACCTCGTCATCCTCGGATCCACCGTCGGACGACACATCTCCCCCTTCTCCTCCATGTACGGCTCCACCAAGTTCGCCGTCAACTCCCTCGCAGAAGCCGCACGCAGAGAACTCGGTCCCAAAGGCGTCCGCGTCTCACTCATCGAACCCGGGATCGTCAAATCCGAGTTCCAACAAGTCGCCGGCTACGACAAAGACACCTTCGGAAACCTCATGGACACCATCTCCCCAGTCCTCACCCCAATGGACATCGCCCGCACGATCGGATTCATCATCTCCCAACCCGCCGGAGTCCACATCTCCGACGCCGTCATCCGCCCGACGAGACAGGAGTATCCATGATAGTTTCAAGAAAGAAAATCGATCCATGTCTTCCAGAGGGTGGCGATGCTTGGAGCCAACTCGAAGAAGGGGTACATTATCGTGTGATAGAAATCTCATATGAGTATTACTACATACAAACAAACTATATAGATTGGAAGCCCACTCTTTATAACGCCAATCTCTTTGATGTCATTGACGCAACAGTCGAGCCTGAATGGGAAGTCGATATGGGGTTTGATCTTGATGGTGAACAACATCTATCTATTGGTTTTCCAGAATTTTATAAGCCTGGATTTTGGGAAGATGTTCACGACAATAAACCCGAAGCTCATCAGATTTTGATTCCGATTTTCAAACGCCTCGGCCTTACTCACCCATAGTTTTTCTTATCGCCCCAAAAAATGCCCCGGCACATCCCCATGATCCGCACGCACGATCGACCGGATCCCCCCGCGCCCCTTCCAGTTCGTCTCGATCTGCATCCAGACCGGATCAATCACCTTGAGCAGATCGTCACGGATCAGGTTCGTCACCTTCTCAAAGAACGCGCCCTCGTTGCGGAACGAGTGGTAGTACAGCTTCAAGCTCTTGAGCTCGATGCACATCCCGCCGTCCTTTGCCGCTCTCGGCTGGTAGCGGAGCGTGACGATCCCAAAGTCCGGGTGACCCGTCAGCGGACACACGGAAGTAAACTCCTCCGCGATGTGCTCGATCACAAACGGCGAATCCGAAGGCGTCTCAAAGACCTCTAATAGTGCAGTATCAGGCATAGACCCAGCCTAGGCGCACCACACCAAACCCGCATATCACACTACAATAAAAGGGCACCCCGCAAAGGGTGCCCTGTCGAATTCTTATTCAAACAGTCCGATTACTCTGGCTGTCTTACTCAGCCGGCTCACTCAGACCGTGTCTCAGCAGGGGACTCACCAACGATCACATCGCGGATCTCAACCTGAGGCGCATCCGCCCCGACCTGAGCCGTTTCGAGTTCCTCGTTCGCAATCTCTGCTTCGAGCTCCGCCTCGTCGTAGTACTCGTCGTCCATCATGGACTCTTCGAGTTCTTCCGGACTCACGAGCGTCTTGACGCGGATGTCTTGGTACTTGCCGAAGCCGGTACCCGCTGGGATCAGGTGACCCAAGAGGACATTTTCCTTCAGGCCAATCAACTCGTCCTCGGCTCCACGCAGCGACGCTTCGGTAAGCACCTTCGTGGATTCCTGGAACGACGCACCCGAGAGGAACGAATCGCTCGAGAGCGCAGCCTTGGTGATACCAAGGAGCAGCGTACGACCTGCAGCAGGACGCGCCCGCTTGGTCTTGGCAATCTCGCCGCCCTCGGCTTCCGCCTTCGCGTTCGCTTCCTTGACCTCGTCCTTCGGATACAGCTCGCCGACACGCAGCGGAGTAGTTCCCGCGTCCGTGACCTTGAGCATCCCAGCGATCTCGTTGTTCTTCTGACGGAAGCGGAACTTGTCCACCACATCATGAGGAAGCATGTCGGTATCACCGATATTCTCGACGCGGACCTTGCGGAGCATCTGCGAGAGGATCAGCTCGATGTGCTTGTCGTTAATCGGCACACCCTGAGCACGGTACACATTCTGCACCTCGTCAAGCATGTACTGCCAAAGCACTTCTTCACCCTTAATACGAAGGATATCATGCGGGATCTGAGGACCATCAGTAAGCGAATCACCTGCCGTCACGAAGTCACCAGCGTGCACAAGCAGCGCCTTGTCGTTCGGTACGTGGTGATCCTTCTCGATCCCTGAGTCAGAGATCACACGGATGGTCATCTTGCCCTTGCGCTTATCGGAGTGGATCTCGACGACACCCGAGATCTCCGCCATCACAGCAGGATCCTTCGGCTTGCGTGCCTCGAAGATCTCCGTAACACGAGGGAGACCACCAACGATGTCCGCTGAACCCGAGGCAGCACGAGGCTGACGCGCGATCATGTGACCAGACTCGATGACCTCGCCGTCCGTGACTTCAAGACGCGCCTTCGCAGGCAGGTAATGGAAGTCGAGGATGTGACCTTCGTCGTCGACGATGTTGATCTGAGGATGTTTATCGCCCTTGTGCTCGATGACCACAAGCGCCTTCTGTCCTCGACCAGCATCTTCTTCACGCACAGTCTCGCCGATCTCAATGTCGACAAACTGAATCGTACCAGGCTTCTCAGCAAGCGTCGGGGTACGGTGCGGATCCCACTTGATCAGCTCCGCGCCACGCTTGACCGTGTCGCCGCTCTTCACATAGATGAACGAACCGTAAGGCACCTTCGTCTTCTCGAGTTCCTTGCCCGATGCGTCGAGAATCGCAAGCTCACCATTCCGCTTGAGCGAAACGCGAGCATCGTTCCCGTCTTCGTCCTTGACCTCGACCTCGTTACAGTCACGGATCTCGACCGTACCGCTGTTGAGCGCACGATACTCAGTATCCATAATGTCACGAGTACCGATACCACCTGAGTGGAAGGTACGCATCGTCAGCTGAGTACCAGGCTCACCAATCGACTGAGCACCGATGATCCCGACCGCCATGCCTTCTTCGACCATCTTACCGGTCGACATATCCATGCCGTAGTCAAGCGCCGAACACCCAGTCGCCGACTCGGAAGTCAACGGCGAACGAACCAACAGCCCGTCCATACCGATCTCTTCGATCCGGCGCGATGCCTCTTCCGAGATCATCTCGTTCGCATCAACGATCTTCTCACCCGAAACCGGATCAGTGACCGCATTGACCGAAACACGACCAAAGATCTGCGTGCTCAACGGAACATCAATCTGCTCACCCTTGTAGATCGCACGTTTCATAATGCCGCGTCGTGAACCACAATCGTGCTCACCGATGATGACCGACTGAGCAATATCACAGAGCTTACGAGTCAGGTAACCCGAGTCCGCAGTCTTGAGTGCCGTATCCGCAAGACCCTTACGAGCACCGTGCGTTGACGAGAAGTACTCAAGGATGTGCAGACCCTCACGGAAGTTCGCCCGGATAGGCGTTTCCATGATCTCACCCGAAGGTTTCGCCATCAGACCACGCATACCAGCGAGCTGCTGCATCTGCGAAACATTACCACGAGCACCCGAGTCACTCATCAGATAGACCGGGTTGAGGAACGCTTCGCCTTCCTTCTCTGAAATACTCGCGTACGAGCCGTCTGGGTGACGACGATCGTTCTTGAGCGTATCGATCAGCTTCACGGTCAGTTCTTCACGACAGTGCGACCAGATATCGAGCAGCTGGTTGTAGCGTTCGCGTTCAGTGATGATGCCTCGGTCGTAGTTCTTCTCGACGCGTGTCGCTTTGGACTGCGCATCATCAAGAATCGCCTGCTTCTCTTCCGGGATACGGAGATCCGTAACCGAGAAACTCAGACCCGCGATCGTGGACTGCTTGAACCCGATCTCCTTGATGTTGTCAAGGATATTGATCGTCTCGGCGCGTCCACAATACTCGTAGGTATCGTCGATCACGCGAGCGCAACCCTTCTTACCGATCGCACAGTTGTAATACGGCATCCCTGGAGCCAAAATCTCCGAGAACAGCACGCGACCAATCGTGGTCACCAAGCGACCATGCTCAGGCATCGGTTCAATGCCGCCTGTTTCCTTCTTGACGAGCTTATCAAACCCTCCAAGACGAACACTGATTGGCTGGTGGATATGGATCTTCCCGCTATCGAACGCCATGATCGCTTCGTGACGATCCTTAAAGCGAGGGATGTCCTTCTCCTGAACCTTGTCCATCTCCGCGAGCGTCGTGGTGATGAAGTACACACCCATGACGATGTCCTGCGAAGCGTTGATAATCGGCGCACCGTTCGCAGGGGAGAACACGTTGTTCGTCGAAAGCATCAGCACATGCGCTTCCGCTTGAGCTTCAACCG
Source organism: Phycisphaerales bacterium (assembly GCA_051252395.1). GTDB lineage: Bacteria > Planctomycetota > Phycisphaerae > Phycisphaerales > UBA1924 > UBA1924. Next base: position 1,563,481 of record JBPOFX010000001.1, read on the forward strand.
ACAGTGGCAAGTGAACCGCCATCTGGTCGCCGTCAAAGTCAGCGTTAAACCCACCACACACCAATGGGTGCAGACGGATCGCGTTGCCTTCTACAAGCACAGGCTCAAACGCCTGGATACCCATGCGGTGAAGCGTCGGTGCACGGTTGAGCATCACCGGATGCTGGTAGATCACCTCTTCGAGGATGTCCCAGACCTCCGCATCACGACGCTCGAGCATCCGTTTCGCGGACTTGATCGTGTCCGCAAGCCCGTGCTCTTTGAGCTTCCGGATAATGAACGGCTGGAACAACTCAAGCGCAATCTTCTTTGGAAGACCACACTGGTTAATCTTCAGCGAAGGACCAACCACAATGACCGAACGAGCGGAGTAATCCACACGCTTCCCGAGCAGGTTCTCGCGGAAGCGACCCTGCTTGCCCTTGATCATGTCCGTCAGCGACTTGAGTGCACGCGACGATGAACCAAGCACCGGACGACGACAACGGTTGTTATCAAACAACGCATCGACCGCTTGCTGAAGCATGCGCTTCTCGTTGCGGATAATCACTTCCGGAGCGTTCAGATCCATCAGCTTCTTCAAACGGTTGTTCCGGTTGATGATGCGACGGTAAAGATCATTCAAGTCACTGGTCGCAAAGTTGCCCGATTCGAGCAACACGAGCGGACGCAGGTCAGGTGGAATGACCGGGATCACATCCATCACGAGCCATGCAGGATCGTTGTCGGAATGACGGACCGCTTCGACGAGCTTGAGCCGCTTCGCGTAGTCCTTGGTCTTCTGCTTTGAGCGCGTCGCCGCTAGACCAGCACGGATCTCTGCTGCTTCCGCATCAAGATCAAGCATCTCAATAAGAGTCCGGATTGCTTCCGCACCCATCTCAGCTTTGAACTCGTTGCCGTACTCTTCGAGCGCGACGCGATGCTCGTCCTCAGTGAGGACCTGCTTAAAGGTCAACGCCGTATCACCCGGCTTGGTCACAACATAATCTTGGTAGTAAATGATCTTCTCAAGATCCGAAGTCTTCATCCCAAGGAGGGTTCCCAGGCGCGAAGGCATGGACTTGAAGAACCAGATGTGCACACCCGGAGACGCAAGGTTGATGTGCCCCATCCGCTTGCGACGAACGCGCGAGTGGGTCACCTTCACACCACAACGGTCACAGATGTACCCTTTGTACTTCGTGCCCTTGTACTTCCCACACGAACACTCGTAGTCCCGCTCAGGACCAAAGATCCGCTCGCAGAACAGACCATCCTTCTCAGGACGGTAAGTCCGGTAGTTAATAGTCTCAGGCTTCTTCACCTCACCATACGACCACGCACGGATGTCGTTCGGAGAAGCAAGCGTGATCTTCACGCTCGAGAAATCATTTACACGGTCAAAGACGCTCTCGTTCATATCGTTTCTCCCGTAAAGGAGTCAAAGTTCTCAGTCAAGCAATACGATTTTGCGACTCATCGAGCCGCGACAAGATCCCGCTTACAGCAGGCTCCCGCCCTCGAGTTGCTTCTTCTCCAGCGTCAGGTTCATGCCCAAGCCCTTCAGCTCGTTGCAAAGCACATCAAACGCGACCGGCATCCCGGCTTCGAGCTTGTTCGTACCCTTGACCATCGACTCGTAAATCTTCGTACGACCTTCAACATCGTCCGACTTCACAGTCAGCAGTTCTTGCAAGATGTATGCAGCCCCGTACGCTTCAAGCGCCCAGACTTCCATCTCACCAAACCGCTGACCACCCGTCCGCGCCTTACCACCCAGCGGCTGCTGCGTAATAAGCGAGTAAGGACCAGTCGCACGAGCGTGGATCTTGTCATCAACAAGGTGATGCAGCTTCAGCAGGTACATGAACCCAACAGTCGTGCGCTGCTTGAACGCCTCGCCTGTCCGGCCGTCGTACAACTGAATCTTTCCACCCGCAGGCATCTCAGCAAGAAGCTCGCGATGATGAGGCCAGGTGCCCTCTTCTTCGCACTTCGCCCAGCGATCACGACAGTGCTGGTTCGCCTCATCAAGAGCCGCGTGGACTTCAGCCTCGGTACACCCGTCAAACACAGGGGTGACAGCCTGGAATCCAAGAACCTGAGCCGCCCAACCAAGGTGCGTCTCAAGAATCTGACCAACATTCATACGCGAAGGAACACCAAGCGGGTTGAGCATGACATCGACCGGAGTCCCGTCATCCATAAACGGCATGTCTTCCTCAGGAACCACGCGTGCAATCACACCCTTGTTCCCGTGACGACCCGCCATCTTGTCGCCCGCAGACAGAGTCCGCTTCGACGCGATGTAGACCTTGACCATCTCGAGCACGCCGTTGGGAAGCTCGTCGCCACGCTTCATGTGCGCGACCTTCCGCTGCTTCTCAGCCTCAACAGCTTCAATGCGTGGCCAGTACTGACGGTACGAAACCTCAGCCTGCTCCTTGAGCTCTTTCGAACCCTTGATCCACTTGACATTGAAGGTCTTGATCTGCTCGTTGATAACCTCAGGAATGTCCGAAGCACCGACCTTCTGACGAGTCATCGGGTCAACCATCTCGGTACCAACGATCTCGTTGATCTCCTCGGTCATCTCCTTAAACAGCTTGATCGCCTGCGCGTCCTGCTCCGCTTCATACGCGGCCATCTCAGCCTTGAGCGCCTTCTTCTGAGCGTCGTTCATGTGAACGCGACGCGAGAACTTCTTCGTCCCGATCACAATGCCGGAGGTACCAGCACTGACTTCGAGTGAATCGTTCTTCACATCCTCGCCCGCACGACCGAAGATCGCATGGAGAAGCTTCTCTTCCGGAGTCAGCTCGGTCTTGCTTTTCGGCGAAACCTTACCAACCAGGATGTCACCAGGCCCGACCTTCGCACCAACACGGATCACACCCGACTCATCGAGATTCCGGAGCATGCGCTCCGAGACATTCGGGATATCGCGTGTGAACTCTTCGCGTCCGAGCTTGGTCTCGCGGACCTCGACATCGTACGAGTTGATGTGGATGCTGGTAAAGGTATCGTCCTTGACGAGACGCTCGCTGATGACGATCGCATCCTCAAAGTTGTAGCCGTCGAAGGTGTTAAACGCGACGAGTGCGTTCTTCCCGATCGCGAGCTCGCCGTTCTGAGTCGAAGCACCGTCAGCGATGACCTCGCCTTCCTTGACCTTCTGACCCTTCTTGACGATCGGCTTCTGGTTCTGGCAAGTACGCTCGTTGAGACCAACAAACTTGCGGAACACATACTCATCCGCGTTATCAATCACGATGCGTTGGGAGTCCACATAAGTGACCTTCCCGCCGCGCTTCGCTTTGATAAGCATACCAGAGTAGCGACCGACTTCCTTCTCCATACCAGTCGCCACGCAAGGCGGATCGATCCGGATCAAAGGCACCGCCTGTCGCTGCATGTTCGAACCCATGAGCGCACGGTTCGCATCGTCATGCTCAAGGAACGGAATCAACGCCGCGGAAATACCCACGAGCTGCTTCGGAGACACATCGACATAGTTCACTTCCTTCGGTTTGACCTCAGCAAGCTCACCGTCCATACGCGCCAAGACATACTTGTCCTTGAACTCGCCCTCAGGAGTCAGAACATCCGCCGGCGCAAGCACCGATCGGATTTCCTCGTCTGCACGAAGGTTCAAAATCTTCCCGGTCAGCTTGCCGTCCTGGACCTCACGGTAAGGCGTACGCAAGAAGCCGTACTCGTCAACCGTCGAGTAAATCCCGAGCGAGACGATCAGACCAATGTTCGTACCTTCCGGAGTCTCAATCGGACACACACGCCCGTAGTGCGAGGTGTGAACATCTCGAACCTCAAAGCCCGCACGCTTGCGGTTCAGACCACCAGGCCCAAGCGCCGACAAACGGCGCTCGTGAACGAGCGACGAAAGCGGGTTCGTCTGGTCAACAACCTGAGACAGCTCCGAGCGACCAAAGAAGAAATCAATCGCCGAGCTGATCGACTTGGAGTTGACCAAGTCAGCAATCTTCGCGACCTCTTCCGGATCCTTCACGCTCATGCGTTCCTGGACCGTGCGACGCAGCTTGAGCAGACCCTTGCGGATCTCTTCAACCGCGAGCTCGTCCATCGTCCGCAGACGGCGGTTCCCGAGGTGATCGATATCATCGATCATCGCAACCGGACGCTGCGTATCTGGATCAAGACGATTCGAGCGGAGATCCAGCATGTACTGGATGACCTTCAGGAAGTCGAGACCGAGCAGGAACAACTGCTCGCCGTCGATATCCATATCAAACTTACGATTAATGCGGAAACGACCGACCTCACCGAGACGGTAGCGGTTCGCATCAAAGAACTTCTCGTGGAACAACTGCTTCGCCTTCTCAACCTGCGGCGGGTTCCCCGGACGCAAACGAGAATAGATCTTGAGCATCGCGCGATCGTAATCGCTGTTCACATTGGGAACCTCGTCGAACGCTTCGAGATTCTCTTCAGCGATCGTGTTGAGGATCAGCGAGTCCGATGGGTTCTGCACCACGCGGATGGTCTTGAGCGCGGAAGCCTTGATCGCTTCTGCCGCTTCTTCACCGACCTGACAACCGACATGCACAAGCTCTTCGCCCGACTCGGTATCGATGATCGATGCCGCAGCCCAGTCCTCTGGGTGGACATCCTTCGCTTTAATTTCAGCGACTTCGTAGAACAGACCGATGATCGCATCCGTCGACGCGACCGACTCGTCCAAACAACGAAGGAAAGTGGTCGCCGCGAGCTTGGTGGACTGATCGATGCGCATCGCGAGCACATCTTTCTTGGTCACTTCAAGCTCGATCCACGAACCACGCTCCGGGATAATCCGAGCTTTGTGGAGCGGACGATCCGCCTCGCTGGACTCGATCGAGAAGTCCACACCAGGCGACCGGTGCAACTGACTCACGATCACACGCTCAGCACCGTTGACGATCATCTCGCCACCACCAAGCATGATCGGGAACTCGCCGAGGTAAATATCTTCTTCTGGGAGATCGCCGTGCGTCTCGCGCTTGAGACGCAGACACAGCTTGAACGGATGACCATAAGTCAACCGCAACTGACGACACTCATCAGGTGTGTAGCGAGGCTCATCAAGCGAGTAACTCACATACTCAAGCTTCATCGTCTCGTCATATGATTCAATCGGAAAGACTTCCCGGAGCAGCGACTCAAGACCATACTTGGTCACACGCTCTTCAGGGTTGCTCTCGACCTGCAGGAAACGGCTATACGCATCGCGCTGCACCTGCCAAAGATCCGGGACTTCCGTTGCATCGCCTCGTTTAGCGAAACTCCGAACCAATCGCTCGCGCTCCATTTGGCGCACTTTGGTCGCTGCCATCCATCACCTCGTTGCGGTTCTCAACACACACGCGCCACCAAAGCAGCAACACGCTCGTGAAGAACTCATAAAATTGTGGTATGTCCCGATTGCCGGCCGATGCCAAAGTCTAGCCACACAAGAACCTACAAACCAGTCCCAAACAAAGCGACACCCTCAAAAGAGCCCGCATTGCCGTGCGATCACCAGATCATCTCAGCACCAATCAGCCTTCCAAACACCCAACTGCACCCAGTACCCAATCAAAGACCAACCCGTCGATCAGCCCCGATCCATTGTTTTTTGTAGTTCCAGACCCATCAGTTACCCGACCCGGCCTGAAAACATGAGAGAATCGGGGGCCCCCCAAACGGGGGCCCCCCCCAGCAGGTTGTCCCCAACCCACAAACAGCCCCCCCGGGAAGCCCCCCCCCAGATATCAAA
>JBPOFX010000002.1:0-1503163 GCA_051252395.1 Phycisphaerales bacterium
TTTTTTTTGTGTCGTTCCCCCCCCCTCTTTTCCCCGCCCGGGCCTGAAAACTTGAGAGTCGGGGGCGCCCCGTAGGGGGGCGCCCGACCTAGCTTGTGGACCCAATCCCTCAAGCAGCCGAGCGTGTACGCCCGCCGCTTGAGATCAACTCAAGCCCGTTCAATCGATTAAGCGATTTCGACTTCAGCGCCAGCTTCTTCGAGCTTGCCCTTGATCTCGTCAGCTTCGTCCTTGGAGACGCCTTCCTTGACCTTCGCGCCTGCTTCTTCAGCGAGTGCTTTGGCTTCCTTGAGTCCAAGACCGGTGATCTCGCGGATCGCCTTGATGGTCTGGATCTTGTTGCCGCCAGGTCCCTTGAGGATGACATCAAACGCGGTCTTCTCAGCAGCAGCTTCGCCACCACCATCGCCGCCGCCAGCCATGACGACTGCTCCGCCTGCAGCAGCTTCGATGCCGTAGGTGTCCTTCATGTAATCGCCAAGGTCAACAGCTTCCTTGAGGGTAAGCCCTGCAAGCTCGTCGCCGAGTTTCGAAATCTTCGCGTCAAATGTTTTGGTTGCTTCGTCAGACATTGTCCAACTCCTTCTTCGTAATGCACACATCGTTTCGTGTGCCAGACTCGTTCACCCAAGAGGGACCGAACCGCTCGGTTCTTTAACCCTGCTCATCAAAGAGCCCAGGGCCAGTCAGGTGATCACGGGTTGTTTCATTAACCACTCATGCATATTCACACGAGCGGATCAATACATTGCTAAGCCGCGGAACAACACGCCCCGCCGCTCCAGACCAGACCGATCAGATCTTTGCGATCTCTTCGCCCTTTTCCAGCTTCTCTTCGATGCTCTTGAGGATGCCTGCAAGACCCGAACCCGGCCCCTTCACCGCACCAACAAGATTGCGTGCAGGACTGAGCACAAGGGTAACCGCCTGAGCGATTGCCTCGTCGCGTGTTGGGAACTTGCTCAGTTCCTTCACGCCCGCCTCGCCCTCAAACAGCATCCCGTCGAGTACCGCGCCCTTGAGCTCGATATCCGGGAACTGCTTCACGAGATCAACGATCTCACGAGCAACATCGACGACCGACTCAGCACCGTACGCGAGTGCGCTCGCGCCATTCATCACTTCGCCCAAAGGCGCGAGCGAAGATTCGCCGAACGCCTTGCCGAACAGGTTATTCCGCATGATGGTCACACGGATTTCCTTCTTGGCAAGACCGCCGCGGATCGCGTTGGTGTCGTTTGAGCTGATCCCACGAAGACCGATCACGAGCGCGTCTTCGGTATCACCCATGCGCTCCATGTAATCGCGGATCATCATTTCTTTGACTGGCTTACTCATCGGATGACCCCTTTATTCTTCGTCGCTCGCAACCGCAACCTGAACCCCTGGGGTCATCGTGCCGCTGAGCGTGATCTTCTTGACATACCGACCCTTGACTGTCGAAGGACGAGCCTTCTCAATCGTGGTCACGAAGTGGTTGTAGTTCTCGAGCAGATCCGCTTCAGAGAAGCTCATCTTTCCGAGAATCGCGTGGACATTGCCACCCTTATCAGCACGGTACTCCAGCTTACCAGCCGCGAAGTCCTTCACAGCCTCAGCAACCTTCGGAGTCACAGTCCCGTTCTTCGGAGAAGGCATCAGCCCCTTAGGACCAAGCACCTTACCCAGAACCGACATCACACGCATCATGTCAGGAGAAGCGATCGCGACATCAAAGTCGAACCAGCCACCCTTGACCTTGTTGACCAGCTCGTCGCCGCCCGCTTCAACAGCACCAGCTTCGAGCGCGTCCTTGACATGCTCAGGAGCACAGAACGCGATCACTCGCTTGGATTTGCCGATGCCCTTTGGAAGCGACACCGAGCCACGGATCATCTGATCCGCGTGCTTGACATCAACACCCAGGTGCATGCAGATCTCGACCGATTGGTCAAACTTCGTACTTTTAAACTTCTTCACCGCAGCGAGTGCCGCTGGAACCTCGAGAGGCTCAGCAGGAACCAACGCCGCGTTTTCCTTTGCACGCTTGCACAGTCCCATAGATTAGCCCTCCACCGTAATGCCCATTGAACGGGCGGTCCCAGCAATGACGAGCATCGCAGCTTCAATAGTCAGTGAGTTCAGATCCTCAAGCTTCTCCTCAGCAATCTTGCGACACTGATCCGAAGTGATCGACCCAACAATGTTCTGAGGCTCTCCCGAACCCTTCTCAAGCCCAGCCGCTTCCTTAATAAGCACAGAAGCAGGCGACGACTTGATATCGAACTCAAACGAGCGGTCGTTGTACACGCGAACAACACAACCAACGACCTTGCCGTTGAGTGCGCCAGTCGCAGCGTTAAACTGCTGGATGAACTGACCAGGGTTCACACCCTTGGCACCAAGAACAGGACCCAAAGGCGGAGCCGGCGTTGCCTGCCCTCCCGGAGCCATGATCTTAAACTCTTCAATTAACTCTTTTGCAGCCATTTGATCTCCACCTCCCACTCGCAGCGATTTCCCGATCCTGGCAAGATCAGCACCCGAGTGGTTCACACGGTTCACAATGATCCCAGCACACCACGCGATGAGCCGGGCCACGACTCTAGACCACGCCAATCACCCAGTCCACACCCCAACCCCTATCAACCTGTCAATTCAATAGTTCCAACCCCCAAAACAACCACCACACCACTCAAGGCAGCGACTCCTGAAACCCCTCAAGCACCGCCGGATCCAACCCCAGCCCCTCCGCGCGATCGATCATCTCCCCCGCACGCTCAAATCGCCCCTGCGCCTGCATCAACGCCCCCACCAACAACCACCCCTCACCGCTCGGCTTGCGATTCACATGCTGAACCGCCCGAACCACCAGCTTCGAGAAGGTCGACTCAGAATATTTCCCAAACAACTCTCCAGGAATCGGAAGAATCCCAAGCTCCGGATCCTGCTCATACGCCACCAGCATCAGATCAATCGCATCCCCAATTCTCCCCAACTCCAGAAGAGCCATCGCCATCTCCCGCATCGCAAACCAATCCTCAGGATGCTCAGAAAGATGCATCCCATACGCCCCCACCGACTCCTCCACAAGCTCCGCCCGCGACAAGCGAGGCAACGCAACCCCCCCACGCTCCCGAACCGTGTCCGCGACCTCCGCGAGCTGTTCCGAATACTTCCCTGCAAGCAGATCACGCGCATAGTCGATCATGCGATATTCACCCACCTCATCCGCATCCCCCTCCTCACGGATCTCCTCAAGCTCAGGAAGCGTCTCCTCAGGACCACCAACCGTCATCACCCCCTCGCGATACCAAGTCGACACGCCCGTCCCATGAGTCCCAGTCGTCATACTGAATCCACGAAAGACATACTCGACCCGCACCACACGCCCATCAGATCGCTTCTGGATAATCTCAGACATCCGCTCCAGCTTGTCCTTAACAATCTGATCAGGCGTATCCGTAAACGGATCACGCTGCTCAACCACCTGACCGCTCGACCACCCACAGCACACCACAACCACAGCAACAGACCCAACAACAGCCAATCGATCCAGCATCATCATCCCTTTCCAACTCATGGCAACGACTCCCGGAATCCCTCAACAACCGACTGATCCAGCCCCAAACCCTCCGCACGATCCAGCATCTCCCCCGACAACTCATACCGCCCCTGCGCCTGCATCAGCATCGCAACAGCCAACCACCCCTTTGCGCTCGGCTCCCGATGCGTATGCTGCACAACACGCACCACTAGCTGACGCAAAGGCTCCTCCGATTCCCCCAGAATCCCGCGATTCAAAGGCAGAATCCCCAGCTCAGGATTCTTCGTATACGCCTCGAGCACCATATTCAATCCATCCTCGATCCTGCTCGTCTGCAGCAACGCAACCCCCATCTCCCGAACCACCAACCAATCCTCCGGATGCTCCGACAAGTGCATCCCGTACGCCGCGACCACCTCTTCCTTCATCCGCGCCGCGCTCATCCGCTCCATTCGCTCCCCCCCCGAAGCGACCGCACGCTCGTTGATCTCGTCAAACGAACGCTGGAAACGCCCGCTCAGCAAATCACGCGCATAATCAATCACTCGATACTCCGCGACCCGCTCCACCTCCCGCGCAGCCTCCCCCTCCTCAACGAGCTCCACATCAGGACCCTCAATCACAGGCTCAAAGTCTTCGCTTGCCCAATCGTAATACCAAACCGCACTTCTCCCAATACTCACAGTCCAGCACACCGTAAAGCTCCCCCCTCCAGCAGTGGACCCCTGATAGCTCCCGCTCCAGGTCTGCCCCGAAGCTTGACCAGTGCACGCAACAACCACAGCCAGCATGCCAACCTGTATCAATCTATTGATCACTTATCACCTCCAGCTACCCATTCAAGGCAACGCCTTCTCAAACCCCTCAACGATCGTCTCGTCGAGCCCCAAATCCTCCGCACGATCCAGCATCTCCCCTGCGAGTTCAATGCGACCCTGCGCCTGCATCAAGACCGCCACCAGCAACCATCCCTCAGCGCTCGGCTTGAGATTCGTATGCTGCACAACCCGAGGCACCAACTTCCCCAACCGCTCCTCCGAATCCCCCAACAGCTTCGGATTCAGAGGCAAAATCCCAAGCTCAGGATTCTTTAAATACGCCTCATGCACTAGATTGATCGCGTCCACAGTCCGCCCCGCCTGCAACAACGCGATCCCCAGCTCCCGTGCGACCAACCAATCCTCAGGATGATCTTTCAGATGCGCACCATACGCTGCGAAGATTTCCGCATTCACCTCATCAGGAGTCATTTTCATGAGCGGCGCAAACCGTTTGAGTCGATCGTCCGTACTCATCTCTATAAAGCGTTTAAAGAACCGCCTGCTCAGTTGATCGCGTGCATAGTCCAAATACCGGTAAGGCTTCTCAGCAACTTCGCGATCCTCTTCATGACCCAACAACTCCTGATCGGGTCCTTCAATCACATCATCGTAATCTTCCCGAAACCACCATTCATAACAAATCATTTTCTGCGTATCAACGAACACACCCCAAGTGATCGTAAAGTCCTCCCCTTCGTAGGTCCCCTCCCATACCTGCCCCTTCGAGACCGCTGACAAGCATCCCAGCACACACAGCACTGAGACCCATCGCATTACGCCCGCATTCATCTGAGATCCGCCAGCCATGTCCCTCGCTCCTGTCACTGAGCTCTACCCAGAGCACAACCACCCTGAGTATCCATCCTTAGATCCGCATTCTCTGCGTCTCCTGTTCCGCTGCATAGACCAACCTACAGTCAACACATGCTCAAGACGCCACTATCATCCAAAAAACCGACCCAACGCACCTCAAAGCGGACACTCCTCACCCTCGCCGCGATCATTCCGATGACCGCATGCCCGCTCCTCCTCACCGCCTGCTCCAGTATCGGCCTGACAGGATCCTCAGGATCATCAACCACCCGCGACGCCCAAGGCCTCACCTTCTCCGCAGACTACCACACCCGCGCCTACCAGTTCGACGACAAAAACACCGCCGATGTCTACCTCACCGACCTCTCCGACGACGAACTCTCCGCCTTCTTCACCCCCTCCCAAGACTGGTCCCAGATCACAGGCACCATCGCACAAGTCCACCTCTTCCTCAAGCCCAAACCCGGACGCACTCCAATCGAACCCACCGCCGCGTCCGCCGCGATCCGTTGGATTGTCATCACCCAGGGAGAGATCGGCGTCTACGACGGCGCCGGATTCATGCTCCCCGGCGGGAACATTACCAAAGACTCCATCTCCGGATCCATCCAAAAAGCCCCGCTCCGACTCACCCGCAAAACCCCGCGCTTCTCCGATCCCCTCATCACCCCTGAGCTCGACATCAAGTTCGCGACCAAGCTCGATGTCCAGAGCGCGTCAGAACTCGCATCACGCGTAGAAGCCCTCGCCGCACGCGCCGACCCAGTCTCCGACTAACACCACAAACTCCAAAACAAAAAACGCCCGTGCACTCAATGCACGGGCGTTGTCGTTTTTGTGATTCAATCAATCTTCACGAGCAACCGTTACGGACACCCCGCTCCGTACGCCGTCAAGAACGCCGACACATCAAAGAAGTCGAAGCTCCCGTCGCCGTTGAAGTCCGCCTGCATCTCCATCGCGCCGTACGCGCTTAGGAACGCAGAGATATCAAAGAAGTCCAAGACGCCGTCACCAGTAAAGTCCGCTTCGCATGCGCTGTCGCACACCTGCGTCGCGATCCGGAACCCATCGATCCCCGCTTCAACGACCGAGTCCGCGCCCTCATCACTGATCGTAAACCGGACCGTAAAGATCGGGCTCGGATCCACAAACTCCGTCAGCGAGTACTGCACCCGCACCCAGCCGTCGGTATCACTAATCGAAGCCACAGGCACCCACTGGATACCCAGGTTCTGCGAGAACTCAACACTCAACTCTTCGTCTTCAGAAGTGTTCACCCAGACCCAGAAGCTCACCGTCGGATCCTCGATCCCAGTCACATCAAAGAAGGTTGAGACCAGTCGCGTTGTCCCGCCGTCGAGATCCTCAAACACGCCGCGCCCTGTGATGTAGCATCGGCCCGAACCATCCGCGTCCTGAGTCGGACCGCCGCTCGATGTCCCAGCTTCAGGAGGAGAGCGATGCCACTCACCATCCGTCACGCCGGAATCAACCACAACCCACCCGTTGTCCACCTGGAAGTCATCCTCCTCATGAACAACAAGCGAATCCAGCGCCATCGTGCTGAGTGCTGCTGATTCCCCACCCTCCGGATACTGCGTTGTGTTCCCGTCTGTATCCGACGCTTCAAAGTAGTACGACACATCCGCACCACACTCCGAAGCTGGAAGCGCCGCCGAGAAGATCATCGCGTCTGTCATCGTCGTCGGGATCGCCGTGAACCCCGACCCATTATCCACATACATCGTCGGCGTCCCCACAAGCGTCCGATCATGGAAGTTTGTCACAACCAGCTCAATGACCTCCCCACCATCAGGAGACACAAAGTCCGGAGCCTCTTGCAGAACCGCTTGGATCGTGCGTGGAGACGCCATCCCCATCGGATTCGCCAGCGCGTTCTGCAATCCAGCATTAAACAGGTTACACCCGTTGTTCCAACCACCACCCGAGCCGCAGCCCGCGTTGGTGTGGATCCCGATCGCAACATTGTTGTCATCATCGAGAATCACCGAACCCGAGTTCCCACCAGTCGTGTCCGTCGTGTAACGGACCACATTCCCCGAATATCCTCGGAACGGCCCAACATGCGTCTTCTGCACGCCGTTCCATGTCGGAGAGACCGGAGACGAAGTCGTCCCGTACCCAGTAATCCGGATCGGACGACCATCGTTTGGGATTGGAGCATCCACGAGCGTGTGCGAATCCCCCTGCGCATCGAGTGGGCTGAGCCCAGTCCCTGTGTTATCAAACACCCCAAAGAATCCCCAGTCATTCCCGAGCGAGATACTCGACGACTGCTGGACCGAAGACCCATCAAGCACATACTGATCCTGAGGCGGCGGATTCTGATACCCACCACCACCCGACGACAAAGGCACATTAAACTGCACCACATCCCCACCGCCAGGACTGCAGTGACCCGCCGTCAAGAATGTACTGCCGTGGTCACTGAACAACCACGCGCTGCACCCGATCGGCATCAACCGCGCATCTCGCGGATCACTCGACAACACACGATCATCCGTGCTAAAGCAGATCGAGTTCGTGCTCACAGGCGCCGACGCCTGCACACCATCAATCACCACGCGATCAGGAGTCGTCGTCCCTGCGGATGCCATGATCTCGACGCGGACCGCGTTGCCGTTGAAATACGCCGAGGTGTTCCCCCAGACCTGCAGCGCATCAAAGTCGAGGTACTGCTCGTACCCATCAAGCAGCGAGGTCACGCGGATGTAGCTCTCGCGTCCGTTCACGCTCGCCGAGGACAGATCAACCTGACCAAACTCAAGCCGCAGCCATTCCGCGTCCTCAACACGCACAACCGTGGACCAGATCGGTTCCTGCACCGACTGTCCCTGATCAATCGCCCCCTCCAACCCACCAGCAAGGCGCGACTGAACCGAAGCAATCACCGCTCCCGAATCCGTGCCGATGTCTATCTGACGAATATCCGCGACCAAAGGCTCCACTGGAATATCTTCCAATGAAAATCCTGATCCCTCGACCCCATCAACAACATCGGTCGCGACATCAGCCGCGACCGCACCAAAAGCCAATCCAGAAACGAGTCCAGAAACCGACACAAGCATCAACGCTGCACGCATAGAGACCATCCTCCTCGCCAAGGCACCAAAGCAGCCCTCAGCGTGATCCACGAATACCAAAGTGTAAAGTGCCAGCCATCAACCCCACGAAGACGACCAAGCAACAAAGAAGTACGACGCAATCAGAATACCCGAACACCTTCCCCCACACAAGCATCCTCCCCCCCAAAACGCCAATTCACCCCCTCATAGACCCCATAATTACACCAAAATCAGCCGATGAGCACATCTCACTCGCTGTACCAGTCATCCAGCGTCCGCTCGACGGCACCCCGATACAACATCTTCAGGACCCCCTCATCAAGATCGTGCCCGTGCAGCGCCGGCGCACTCAGCTCGTCATACCGCTCCGGATCGCACATCATCAGATCCGGATCCGCGATATTCGACTCCCCGCGATACGCCGTCTCGTACATCGTCCGAAGCCCCCAGTACCGCGACGCGTACAACTCAAACGCCTCGTCCTCGCTGCTCGCGAGCTGATTCCCGAACGCCCCGTTGTCCGGATCACTCGCCGTCATGTGATCATCGCTCGTCACAATGTCAGACCCAAAGAGGATCCGCCCCTCGTACCGCTCCAAGAACTCCACCAACTCCGCCGTAGGCTGCTTGCTCAGTTCCCGCAGCATCCACTTCGTCGCGCTCGTATCAAGCACCAACGATGGATTCCGATCCAGCAGCGCACTCAAGAATCCCAGATCCTCCGGATACCCCCCCATGTGCGCCCCCAAGCAGCGCATCCCTGTTTTGTCGAGCAATCGCTGGAGCGATTCGTACTGATCCTTCTTCGTGCCATACACCTTCGCGTCTTTGTACATCGTCGAGAACCAAGTATCCGGATCCGCGACATGCACCATCAGCGACATCCCAAGCTCTTTCGCCCGTGCCGCAATCTTGAGCTTCCAAGGCGAATCAAACGGCACAATCTCCTCCGGATCCAATCCCATCGGAGCCGCATAATCCCGTAACCTCGGCGCCCCCCAAAACTTCACCATCCGCGCCCCGCGCGCATGCCATTCCTCAAGGTTCTCTAAAAACCCCTCCGTGTGCGCCCACTTGCGATCCGCATGCATGTACTCCGGGATCGCGACAAACCGCACCCGATCCCCCATCACCTCCCTCACGGCATCCGCCTGCGACAACTGCGTCTGCGAGTACACCCGCTCGATCCCATACAAATCGCACACCTCTTTGTACACCTTCGCCGCCCGCGCCCCGTTGATATGCGCATGCCCATCAACAATCGGCACAACCGGCGCGCCAAGCTTCGCCGCCTCGGCGCGATAATCCAGCCCCAACCGATTCGCCGCCGTCAATCTTGTACTCGTTCTTGTACCCGTTGGTGCCTGTTCTTTGGTACGCTCACTCATCCGTCTATCCTCCAGAGCAGATCTACCCGTGATCCGCACAAGCATAGACCCAACCGATCAGTCAGTTATTCCATCGTTTCCCCCCAATATGCCCCCAGCACCCCAAAAACCCAATACACCAACCATCGCCCTCGCCCACGATTGGCTCGTCGCCCGAAGAGGAGGCGAACTGGTCCTCGATGCCCTCACAACCCACCTCCTCAACACCGACCACTCCATCTCGAATCTCTACACGATGTTCGATTCGGGAACGCCCATCACCCCTGCGATCGACGCGCTCACCAAACGCACCTCCTCCCTCAACCACCTCCCCAAACCCCTCCGCCGTTGGTTGCTCCCGCGCTACCCCAAAGCCGTCGAGCAGCTCTCACAAAAACTCGCCGCCGACCACGCAACCAAACCCATCGACCTCCTGATCTCGACTTCCTCCGCCGCGATCAAAGCACTCACTCCACCACCCTCGATCCCGCACATCTGCTACTGCCACGCGCCCGCTCGCTACCTCTGGTCACAAACCGATCAGTACACGACACAACCAGGACTCAAATCCAAACTCCGCGCCTTTGGACTCGACCACTTCGGAGACCGACTCCGCGACTGGGACCAGCGGACCGCATACTCCGTCACGCAGTTCATCGCCAACTCCCACTTCATCGCTCAGCAAATCAAACACACCTACGGCCGTGACGCTCTCGTCATCCACCCCCCAGTCCGCACCGACATCTTCACCCCCGACGACTCGATCTCTCGAACCGATCACCTCCTCTATGTCGGCGCCCTCGAACCCTACAAGCGCGTCGACCTCGCGATCGAAGCCGCCCTCCTCCTCGGCCGCCCAATCACCATCCTCGGCTCAGGATCACAGCTCCCATCCCTCAAAAACACATACAAAAACAACCCCAAAGTCACCTTCCAAGGATTCGTCCCCGACGCTGACATCGTCCACCACTTCCGCTCCAGCGCAACGCTGATCCAGCCTCAGGTCGAGGACTTCGGGATCACCGCCGTCGAAGCGCAAGCGACCGGACTCCCCGTCGTCGCGCGCCGCGCCGGAGGCGCACTCGACACCATCATCGAAACCAAGACAGGCACCCTCTTCGACCTCCCCACCCCCCAAGACCTCGCCGCCGCGATCGAACGACTCCCATCAGTTGGCACACTCAGCCAGAACTGCCGCGCCAACGCCCTGCGTTTCTCGTATGAAGTCTTCAATCAAAAAATCGATGCCGTGATCAGATCAGCTCTCCAGAGCTAACCCGATCAATCGTCCCCAAACTCGCTCGGATCGATCTCGATCCGCTGTCCATCGTGGATCACCCCAACCACCGATCCAACAAACAGCTCGTGCGCATTCTCCAGATCCACCCGCCGCAGAACCTCGCAGTCCACCCAGGTCCTGCACTGAGGGAGCACCGGACTCCCTGTCACAAAGGTACTCGTCTCCAGCGTCTCGAACGGATCAAGCCCCTCGACATGGATCGCCGAGTCCACGCCGTTGAGACGCTTCCCGAACCGCCGTGAGAGAAACCGATCATCCGCATCGATAAACCCCACCGCAAACGACCGCGAGTCCCGGATCAGCGGATCGATCTCATGCCCCTTCCGCACCGACACCCCAATCAGCAATGGATCCATCATCAACCACTGCACCGATTCGACCAGCGCCCCTGCCCGTGATCCATCAAAGCACGAAGTCATGAGATACCGACCACGCGAAATCCGCGCGATCACCTCATCAATCAGCTGCTTCTCAGTCGTGTCCACTTGGTACTCCACGAGCCCATTCGCTCTCTGCACCCCAAAATCGACTCCCCACCCCCCCATCTTCTCCATCTTCCCTGCATCCCCCACAATTTCCCCATTCCACCCCCACCAACACCACCCAACGCGCAAATCCCCACAACATCACTCTTTACATCACCCCCCCTCTGGAAACCACACGAAACTCCCGCCCTCCCTGTCCACATTCAATCCCCAAAATGGACAACTGTGGGTGAAGCGGGTTGCGTCGTGGGTCGAAGTGGGACATAATCCCATACATGACCACCATCGAGGCCCAACACAGTGCCATTCACCGGACAAGCCAACGCGACGATCGACGCCAAAACGCGCCTCGCGATCCCGGCCAAGTTCCGCAATCGGTGGGACCCCAACCAGGACGGAGCCACATGGTTCTGCATCCCCTGGCCCCAGACCAAAACACTTCGGCTCTACACCCACGCGATGTTCAACGAGCTCTACACAGCCGGACGCACCGCACCGAGTCTCACACCCTCCCCGGACCAGTCCGAGCTGGATGCGATTCTGTACTCCGCAGCCGAGGAAGTGGACATCGATGCCAACCACCGCATCCGTTTGCCCGCATGGCAGGTCGAGACTCTGCAACTCCCACGCGACATCGTCGTGATCGGAGCGGGAGACCGACTGGAGATCCGAGACCGAGAATCCTGGCAGCAGTCGTTCAACGACAAGCTCGCCCGCATGCACGAGATTGCTGAAAAAATCAGCAGTCTCTAACAAATCACGCCTGACGGTTCAAAGACGAACCCAAGGCACAAGCGTCGGCACCCATGGCACCTGCCAGTCCATGAACGCCGAGACAATCCGGACCGAGTAGAGGAAGGTGAGGGGCAGCTGTTCCCCCAAGCCCCACCAAGGACGGGACCCCAGTGCAAGGAAGCACCAAGGTCAGGGACTCAACCACGGCAGTGGACACCCCCAACACTCGGAACGAAAAAATCGCCCTCCCGACCACCACCGGGAGGGCTTTTCAATTGTGAACAAATCATTCTGAGCAGAAGCGAACTACCGCCCACCATTCCCACGCATCAACACCTGCGGATAATCCACCCCAGTCAATCCACCAAGCGTCCAGCGATACCGCATATTGAGCTGCGAGTTATCTCCAAGCCCTCCCAAAGGCAGAGGAAAAGTGTCGAGCGGAATATACGCTTGTTCCCAAACAACTCGATCCCCGTCCAGATAGTCATCAGGACTCACCGAGCTCCGAGCGAGTCCACTCATCGCTGTATTGATCGACCCATCAAACATCAGCTTCGCCGGCCGAGCATGGTCATACGCAAAGTACGGCTCTCCAGCTTGCTCCCGATCGAACTCCTCGTGCATCCACACCTTTGCCGATGGGAAGCGTACTTCAGCAAACCGGCGCTCACCAAGCTGCGGATTCGTACCGGTAGTAGTAAACAAATGTGGCGTGTCGTCAATCGGAGCATACTGAACACCAAAGTCCTGCTGCCACGCATGCGGCACCACTTGATAGCTTGAACTAAATGTCCAGAGCTGAGTAATATTGGGGAGCAACCAATTGTTATCCGAATCATATCCTGCCAAATCAGGTTGCCCGTTCCCATACGGAACCGTATTCTCCTCTTCGAGATACTCCGAAGGATTCAACTGCCAGCTCAATAGGTTCGCATCAGCAGGATCCGCCCACATCGCATCATTTACATTCCCACCCATGTAATCGGCAAGTACAAGATGAGACCAACGACGATGCATCAATCGTTGTGGTGCCCATGCCATCCGGTCACTACCGGTGATTCTCCCGGTCCTTCGTTGCAAAATATTCTGCACCTGTCGAGAAGCTGCTTGTTGATCGTCTGGCATTGTCCAGAATCGATCAAGATGTATGAGGTAATAAGACTCACCCCCTCTCCAAGTAAACGAGAAAATCCGATCCTCATGATCCAAGCTGTACATCGCCCCGATCTGCCCGATCATGTGCAGATTCCCCTCACTCGTCACCCCCCGCATCTGACCCCGCATCTTCCCCACACTCGGCCCAAGCACCGCGCCCACACTCGCGACCACCACCACAACCGAAACCAACTCTATAAGACTAAACCCTCGACTATTCATCCCAGACTCCTCTCTGATTCATTCACCGGCCATTCCCACGCATAAACACCTGCGGATAGTCCACCCCCGTCAACCCACCAAGCGTCCAGCGATACCGCATATTCAACAGCGTCTCATCCCCAAGCCCGCCGAGCGGCACAGGAAAAGTATCCAACGGCACATACTTCTGCTCCCACACAAACTTATCACCATTGAGATAATCCTCAGGACTCACCGAACTCTGCGCTTGCCCGCTCATCGCCGTATTAATCGACCCATCAAACATCAGCTTCGCAGGACGAGCATGGTCATACGCAAAGTACGGCTCTCCCCCCTGCTCCCGATCAAACTCCTCGTGCATCCAGACCTTTGCAGAAGGAAACACAACCTCGGTATGCCGACGCTCACCGAGTTGAGTATTGAAACTCGGAGGAAATTGTTGAAACAGGTGAGGTGAGTCTGCAATTGGAATGTATTGTTTATCAAAATCTTGCGTCCAAGCATGAGGAACCGTGTGATAGCTTGACGCGAAAGGCCAATGAATTTTGGTTGATGAATACAGAAAAACATTAAAGTCTTCATACCCTTCTCCCGGAAACCCATTGTCATATGGAAGAGTACTTTTTTTATCTTCATAGAATTCCAATGGATTCGCTTGCCAATACAGCAAATTCGCATCCGCTGGATCCACCCACATCGGATCGGACACATTCCCTCCCATGTAGTCCGCAAGCACCTGATGAGAGAAACGACGATGAACCAACAGCGTCGCTGCTGCATAAATCCTCGTAGCTCCACTAGTACGCCCCGTCGCTCTATACAGTATATTCTGAAGCTGCCGCGCCCCTGCTTCTTGATCGTCATTCATGAAACGAGTTTTTCCCGTTCCAATATCTAAATAATTCTGACCCCCTCGCCAAGTAAACGAAAAAATCCGATCCTCATGATCCAGCGCATACATCGCCCCCACCTGCCCGATCGTCGCCAGATTCCCCTCACTCGTCACCCCCCGCATCTGCCCGCGCATCTTCCCCACGCTCGGCCCAAGCACCGCCCCCACACTCGCAACAACCACAAGCACCGACACCAACTCAACGAGACTAAACCCTCGGCTCTTCATACCAGACTCCCTGCTCAGTTATTTACCGGCCGCTTCCCTGCATGAACACATTGCCGTAATCAAATCCGCTCAACCCACCAAGCGTCCAGCGGAACCGCTGATTCCATTCCGTTGAGCTCCCCAACCCATCAATTGGCTCAGGGAACAAATCAATCGGTAGGTACCGCTGCGACCAAGGCACTTTCGACCCATGCTGATAGTCGTCAGGACTCACCGCCGACCGCGCCTCATCGCTCCGCATTGTGTTGATCGACCCGTCAAACATCAGCTTCGCGACCGTCGAGTTGTCAACCGCAAAGTACGGATCACGGAACCGCTCGCGATCAAACTCCTCAAACATCAGCACCTTCCCAGACGGGAACGCCACCTCATTGAGATACCGATCCCCAAGATGGGGTTGTCCATTGCTTCTAAATAAATGCGGCGTGTTCGAAATCGGCGCATAACTGTCCCCGAAGTCCGACATCCACGAATGAGGCACCACCTGGTAACTCGATCCAAACGGCCACAACTGAACTATTGAGTTCTGTGACCAACTAAAGTCCTCGTCATACCCAAAGCTATCCGGAGGGCCATCCCCGTACGGCATGATGTCAAAGAAGGTCGGCGCAAGCTGCCAAGTAAGCTGCTTGTTATCTGCTGGATCAGCCCAAACCGATTCACCAACATTCCCCATGTAATCCGCGAGCACCAGATGCGAGTACCGACGATGAGCCAAACGCGAACTCGGATTCAGAATCCGGAACTGGCCGCTCAGCCGACCCGTTGCGCGATGCAGAATATTCTGCAGCTGCCGCGAAGCCGCCGCTTGGTCACTCGATGAGATCCGGATGTTCCCTGTAGACAAATCAACATGCTCTTCTCCAGCACGCCATGTATACGAGAAGATCCGATCCGCGTTGTCCATCCCATACATCGCGCTCCCAACCCCGATCGCGTGCAGGTTCCCCTCGCTGCTCACCCCACGCATCTGCCCCCGCATCCTTCCCACGCTCGGCCCAAGCAACGCCCCCACGCTCGCGACCACCACGACCACCGAAACCAACTCAATCAACGAAAACCCACGCCGTCCAAAACGCTCAGTAACCTGCTTCATCCTGTGCTCTCTCAATAAAGGGAAATCGAACTCGAAATACGATCAAGCCCATCCTACAAGAAACCACCACCAACTCCAAGCCTCAAACCTGACGAATCCCGATCTTCAACTACAAAAAACCTCCCAAGCACCCGCCTGGGAGGTCAGAAAGCCCAAAGAGAACCGGATCAACGCCCCCGCATCAACACCTGCGGATAATCCGCACCAGTCAACCCCCCAAGCGTCCACCGATACCGCATGTTCAAGAGCGTCTCATCTCCAAGCCCACCGAGCGGGACCGGGAAGGTATCGAGCGGGATATACGCCTGCTCCCACACAATGCGATCTCCATTGAGATAATCCGCAGGACTCACCGAACTCCGCGCCACTCCACTCATCGCGGTGTTGATCGCCCCATCAAACATTAGCTTCGCCGGAGCCGCATGGTCGTATGCAAAATAGGGATCTCCTGACTGCTCACGATCAAACTCTTCATACATCCACACCTTTGCCGAAGGGAACACAACCTCTGCATGCCGCCGTTCACCGAGTTCAAAATGGTTTTGATTGATATTGTTATACAGATGAGATGATTCCGCAGTCGGCACATAAGCGGGGCTGAAGTCCTGCTGCCACGCATGTGGTACAACCTCATAGCTCGAGGAAAATGCCCACAGTTGCATGATATTAAAGATCCCCCAACTCCCAGCGTCTTCATAGCCCGCAAGATCAGGCTGCCCGTTCCCATACGGAACGGTATTCTCCTCTTCGAGATACTCCAATGGATCCAACTGCCAACTCAATAGATTCGCATCCGCAGGATCCGCCCACATCGGATCGCTTACATTCCCCCCCATGTAGTCCGCGAGCACCAAATGGGAGTACCCTCGATTCGGCACACGCTGCGCCGGGAAAGAAATTTTCCCGACACCTGAAATACGACCAGTCGCACGCTGCAGAATATTTTGAAGTTGCCGAGCCGCGGCGTGCTGATCATCCGGCATAGTTTTTTCAACCCCGCTATGCAACAACACATAACTCTCCCCGCCCTGCCAGGTAAAGCTAAAGATCCGATCCTCATGATCCAAGCTGTACATCGCCCCCACCTGCCCGATCGTCGCCAGATTCCCCTCACTGCTCACCCCACGCATCTGCCCCCGCATCTTCCCCACACTCGGCCCAAGCACCGCACCCACACTCACCACCACCGCAAGCACCGAAATCAACTCCACAAACGAAAACCCGCCGCGACAAGAACCATTTTCAGCTTTCATGAAAATCTCCAATCAAATAAAATGTTCGTATGTCCCGCCCAAACTCTACCACACCACCCGCCGCGTTGTAAACACCGAACCCCCAAAGACGAACGAAATATCCAACAAAACAAGCCCAGATTCAAATCCGAGCATATCAAAAAACTTACTTTTGATGGAACCTACCCCGCCGCGCGATTTCCATGCCCCGCATGCCCCGCATCCCCCACACGACCGCGCCGTCTCCGCGACGCACGCACCACCCCGCCGATCATCGCTTCAGGATTCCGCTCAAGCGCACTCGCGGCACACATCGCGCACATCGCAACCCAAGCAGACCGCACCGATGCACGAACCCGAAGCACGCGCCCAACAGATCGTCCGCAACACGGACATCCAAACACGACCCCCGCATGCACGCGCGACTCACCACCCGCCGCACGATACAGCGCATCGGGATGACTCTTGCCGTGCAGATCAATCGAGAACTCATTGAGCGGACGAACCTCAGTCGCCGAAAGAGACGCCGAAGGAGATGCCGAAAGTGATGTCGAAAGAGGCGCCGGAAGCTCCGCCGACCGCTCCTCGATCACGCCATCCGTAATCGGAATCGGACCACAGTCATCAGTACCGATTCGATCGGTTGGGTGCTCATTCAACTGTTCATCCGCAAACTGGTACATGCTGTCCCCATGATCCATTTCATTACTTCGCGATGCCCATCAATCTCCAAGAGAAACTGCATCGCGCAAGCATCTCTCCTTCGTCATTCCGATTTCACTCCCTCCACTTTCATCGTCCTCGGCTCACCCCCACTCCATCAACACCCCCCATGACCACACAAACACCCAAACCCCCACACTTCTCGGACCTTCCAGCCAACCCCTATCCCCCCCGCACATCCCAACCCGACACACAACCACTCTCAACATCCCACTTCATTCGCAACCCGATCGGACCAATAACACAGTAAGTAAGAACCAAGCAGAACCACCAATTCCCGCCAATGCTCCCACCAATGCCCAGCGCACTCTCCAACCCGATCTTCACCCCAGCTCTCGCAGGTTGGCAGTCCCTCGTCCACTCCGCGCAGGAAACCATCTCCGATGTCGGAGATGCCAAACACCTCCTCCTCGTCGCCGCGATCCTCTGCGTCCTCTACATCAACCTCAAACTCGCCCGCTGGCTCAGCGCCTCGATCAAGTTCGACCCCCCCCATCACGAACACAAGCATTAGCACGGACCACGCACCCTATAGGGTCAATATCAAAGAAATCCGAAAATTCCCATAGGAGTTGGACATCCGTTTGCGCATGACTCTGAGAGCCCGGCCACCATTCAGTACTCGGGCAGAAAGGTCCAACATGTCCACCACCACAATCCTCCGCGTCATCGCACTCACACTGATCACACTCACAAGCAAGTCCTTCGCGCAGCCCTTCGCCGCAGACCACCCGATCTTCGGCACTGATTCCGTCACCGTCGATCCCTCCCAGAACCTCGCGTTTCTCGACCTGACCGTCACGGACGATGTGAGCTTCGCGGCCATGCCCGCCCTGCTCGAGCTCGGCGGGACCTACGACGGTTGGCGCTACGCCACCCAGGAAGAGATCATCGGGCTCCTCAACGCGATCGGATGGTCGCCCCCGATCACCGATCTGTCCACCTTCAATCTGTCCACATCATCGATCGCAGAGACCGTCCTCGAGAGCTTTCTCGGGGTCATCACGGACGACAGCACCCCGCCGTCCGAGGTACTCATCTCGAGCGCCGGCTACCTCGCGGACGGCAACGGCGTGTTGGTGACTTACGTTGACAGTTTTGGTATTCAGATAAGCTCGACGGTGTACAGAGATGTATCGAAACAGCCCGCCACTGGACATTGGCTCGTCCGTGACCTCTCAATCGACGCGCCAACCTACCAAGGCACCCTCGCCGAATTCGGAGAACCGGTCGACGCAAGCGCGGACTTCCAGGTCACGCTCCTCTCCTCCGTCGGAGCGCCGCTCGCAACAATCGAGCACACTGAGGTCATCGTCTCGCAAGGCCTGTTCTCCTTCCCGCTCTCGTTCAACCCCGCGCTCTTCGAGGAATCGGGCGCGTCACTCCAGATCCAAGTCCGTGTCCCATCAGGTTCAGGAGCATACGAGCGGATCTTGCCAGACCAGCCCGTGACCCCCTCGCCGCGGGCGCTCTTCGCCGATCGCGCGGGTCATGCCGACCGTGCCGATTTCGCGGACCAAGCAACGATCGCAAGCATCGCACTCGTCGCCGACGAACTCAGCGGATCGGAATCCATCCCGATCCCGATCGCAGCCGAGCTACAGGCAACCAACACCTTTGGCTTCCAAACCCCGATCGCGACCAAACACGGCCGGATGGTCACGCTCAACGGCTTTATCACAAACTTTGACGATGTCTCCATTACCCATATTGCAACCCTCCCCCCGGGGTACCGCCCGAGCGCAAGGATCTCCGTTGTGGTTCACGGAGGAAGTGATCTCGGCTTGATCTTCCGAAGCTTGCAGGTGAACCCCGATGGGTCAGTGATCACGAATACTGGGTCTTTTAGAACGATCTTCCTCGAAGGGATCACATTCCCAGCCGCGCCCTGAGCCGATCAACATCATCCAGAACCACCACGATCACACCCATTGATCGGAACCAAACCGATTCGAACACGAATCGACCTGATGAAGCACGCTCGCCCGTGACTCATCTCCACCCGCAGGCGCACCCCGCTTCACTGTCCCCACAGGAGCCCGCCATGCACACATTCCCCTCCAATCGCCACGCCTTCACAATCTATGAACTCATTGCAGTCATATTCATTGCTCTCCTGCTCATCGGAATCTTGCTACCTGCTATGGGACAAACAAGATGCGGCGGCGGGTCAATGAATGTCGTCGCCCAAGCCAACCTCCGCTCCCTCAACACCGGAACCGCAAACTATGCCGGCGATCACAACGATCTAATTTTCTCGTTCACTTGGAACGCCGGCGAATCCTACATTGAACTCTCTTCACGAAGCGAAGTGCAAATGAGTTCTCAGAAAGAAGCCGCCGCTTATCAGGCAATGAACATCTTGCAACGCTCAACCGGACGACTCCAAGGCAACACTGCACTCAAAGCCCCGACTTCCCAGCTCCTCCAACTCCGCTACTCACACCTCGTGTTGATGGACTACCTCACCGACCGCCAACCCGAACCCATCGCCGCCTCCCCCTTCGACAAGAACCTCATCGATTGGCAAGAGAGTGCCATGGGATTCACCAACAAGCACCCCTTCCCCTACGCCGACGGCCTTCCAACCAAACCCGGATTCGACATGGACCCTGCATGGACCGATCCCGCCGTCATGCAACTCTGGCCGTTCGGTTCCTCCTACCAAGTCGTCCCCCACGCTTGGCTCAACGATGAAGACCCCCAATACACCCCCTCCACCAACACCCCCCACCACATGATCCTCCAAGCCGAGGAAGACACCCCGCTCGGAGGACGCAAGATGACCGAAGTCGCCCAACCCGCTGCAAAGGTCTTCATGTACGAAGAGTTTGATCACAAATCAGAAGCGTCCCCCCTCTACGCCTCGGATCCTAACGCCCGCATCAACCTCGCCTTCTTCGACGGTTCCGTCCGCCAAGAAGTCGTCAGCGACGCCAACTCCGCCCAAGACCAATCCGACCCAACCCGCATCTGGCAGCACCCCTACCTCCCCCTTGACACCTTCCCCGAACCCAAAGGAGGACTCGGAGACACCACCCCCCTCGATCTCCGCTTCCGCTGGACCAAACTCGGCCTAGCCGGAATCGATTACGGCCCCTAAATTCGCCGTTCTGAGCCCTCTAAACACCTATCTCAGCGTTTTTAGTCAGGATTGCCCATCGCGCGCAGTGCAACCTCAGACCGCCGCGTGCCAATAGTCTTGGAGACCCCAAAGACTCAGGGCTACCATACCCTCCGCGTCGAAAGACCCGAATAGAGTCATCGCTCGCCAATACCTCATGGAGCTTTCCCAGATATGAAGAAACTGATCCCAATCGCTGTCCTCGCCCTCGGTGCCGCAGTCTTTGCCGCCGTCGCATTCGCACAGCCATCCACCGAATCCAAAGAACCGGTCGCCGAAGTGACCACCCAACCTACAGAAGAAGAAGCCGTCCAGGAGGACACAATGGTCTATGTCGAAATGGTCACCTCAAAGGGAACCATGTACATCGCGCTCAACGAAACCAAAGCGCCGATCTCTACCGCAAACTTCCTCTCCTATGTCGATGACAACTTCTACGACAACACCGTCTTCCACCGCGTCATCAAAGGATTCATGATCCAAGGCGGCGGATTCGCTGAAGGCCTCAAAAAGAAACAACCCAAAGCCGGCATCAAAAACGAGTGGACCAACGGACTCAAAAACACCCGAGGCACCATCGCGATGGCGCGTCTCGGGAACCAACCAGACTCCGGGACCTCACAGTTCTTCATCAACCTCGCCGACAACGGATTCCTCGACCAACCACGCGACGGAGCCGGATACGCAGTCTTCGGACACCTCGTCAAAGGCGAAGATGTCCTCGACGCGATCGGAAACGCCACAACCTCCCCACAAGGAATGCACGGCGATGTCCCAGTCGACCCAATCACCATCGAAACCGTCTCCAAACTCTCAGAAGAAAAAGCACTCGAACTCGGACTCACCGAAGCCGAAGGCTAAAGCTTCCATCCCAACCAATCAAAAAAAACGCTGCCGTGACGGCAGCGTTTTTTCATTGTTCAACAAACCCAACACTCAATCCATATCAAGCTCAGTCGCATCGCTGCGAACCAGCCCATTCATCAGCTCCAGATCCTCAGCGTCAAGCTCAACGCGCCCCGCCGCCGCGTTCTCTTTCGCTTGCTGTGGAGTGCGTGCACCAACAAGAGCATGCGTCAGACCAGGCTGATGCGTCGTCCACGCAATCACCAGCTGCGCCATCGTGCAGCTGTGCTTGTCCGCCACCGGCTGGAACTGCGAAAGCAGATCCGCGATCTTCTGACGATTCGCCTGACTAAACCGCTTCTGCTTGGCGCGAAGATCCGACTCTGGGAACACCCGCTCAGGACCGACCTTCCCAGTCAACAACCCAAGCACCAAAGGCGAGTACGCAAGCACCGCCGTGTTGTTCTTGAGACAGTATCCAAGCTGATCCGGAAGCCCGTCCTCGCCTTGGAAACTCCCGCCCTCAAGCTTGCGATGGATCATCGAGTATTGCTCCTGATCCGAATCAAGCTGACCGACCGAGCGGTACCGATCCATCTGCTCCGGAGTCGCGTTACACACCCCGATCGCGCGGATCTTCCCCTCTTCCTTGAGCTTCATGAGCGCCCCCATCGTGTCCTCGATCGGGGTCTCCTCTTCCTGCCAGTGCGTCTGGTACAGATCTATGTAATCCGTCTGCAATCGCTTGAGCGACAGCTCGACCTCGTTGCGGATCGATTCCGGATTGTTCCAGATCTTGATCTCAAGATGCCCGTGCTCGCTCGGACCTGCAGCGGTCGATCGTCCAACGCTCCGACCACCCGGCGCGTTGATCACCATCGCGCACTTCGTCGCCAGCACGACCTGATCGCGCCGATCCTTGATCGCTTTTCCGACCACAAGCTCCGAGTGACCAAACCCATAGATCGGTGCTGTATCGAGCAGGTTGATCCCCTCATCAAACGCCGCATGAATCGCGTTGATCGACTCACTCTCGTCAGCGCCCCCCCACATCCATCCACCCATCACCCAGGTCCCGATCGCGACGGTTGAAGCTTCAATTCCAGACTCACCAAGCGGACGACTACGCATACCAAATCTCCATCCATTTCGAGAAAGTTCGTAACAGTTTCACACAATGGAGATTCTAGACACCCAGCCCGCAGTCATTGCCGATCAAGGACACCCGGCACTAAACGCACTGAGAAACGCGCTGACATCGAAGAAGTCAAACGCGCCCTCGCCCGTCAGATCCGCGATCGGATCCATCGAAGCAAACGCTTCGAGGAACGCACTGATATCAAAGAAGTCCAACACGCCATCACCGTTCAGATCCACCGCGCATGCGCTGCCTGTAATCGTGAATGACTGATCGGAATCATCGAACGACGAATCGCCGTCGCTGTCTCGGATCACCAGGCGCAGCCGAGCATCGGTCGTCCCCACATCAGGCGCGTTCCACTCGACCAACCCAGCAGTCGCATCAAATCCCGCGCTCAGAACCGTCGGGAAGCTCGATCCCCCGTCTGTCGAGAGCAGCAGGTCCGCATCGGTCACCCCATCAAGCGAATCAAAGAGCCAGGTCGTCTGCACAAGATCACCCGGATCAATCGTCGGCCCATCATTCTGACTCGTCATGTACACCCCCGGCGCATCACCATTTGCTGGCGCTGGAACATGCTTGACAATACAGTGCATCACCCCAGCCGAGGTCACCAAGGACTGACAGTTGATCTGAACAATCGTCTTCCCCGGATACGCCGCTTGCCAAACCGCGAGCGCATCGTCATTGAACTGCGACGCCGTCCCATTGGTATACAAAGGCACCAGCACAAGATCGTTACAAATCACCGCATTGGTAAAGGTGTAGTGTGTTCCCCCAGAACGAACCGCCGGGACGCGGAAGACCTCGAATCCACGATTCGCAAAGTCCGCCGCCGCGTTGTTCGAAGTAATCGACCACGACGCCGTAGGCTCATTGACCCACTCCGAGATCATCACCTTGTCGTCATCAAGCACGATCATCCACATATCAATGTGCTGCGTACTGTCCACAAAGGTCGGATACGGATCGTACAGCATCGTGTCGAGGTTCTGGTACTCCTGCCAGAGCTGAACGATCTCCGACTGCGAGAGCCCCGGATTCTCGTTATTAATCAATCGAGTCGCGTGACCGATCCCCGCAGGACTCCCTGTCTCAAGGTGGTAGTTCCCTCCGCCGTGCACAAGCGGGATCAAGAAATAAGGCTCATCGCGTTCGCTAGCCCAGTACGACGGCAGCGAGTTGTCGTTGGGACGCGGACGATTGTAAGTATGATCAACAATCGCGCGCACGCCTCCCGTCCCGTCAGGTTGGGATCCAAGGAAGATGTAGCGCGGACCATAATCCCGCGCCCAGATCGTGTCGGTCGTTTTGATCTCAAACTGCACCCGCGACATATCCGCACCCTGCGCCGCAACCTGACTCGAAGCACTCGAGAGTTCCGATGCAGTATCCACAAAGATAAACGCCTTCGCATTCCCAGTCGTCGTAATCTCACGCGTCATCTGCGCGAGGATGTTCTTCCAAGAACTCGATCCCTCCCACGCCATGATGATCCCCTCCGCCGCCTCATACTCGCCAGGCGTGCGAACAAGCCCCGCCGGAGCAGCCCCGCGTGACTGCACTGCCTGGATCGGGTTCTCCTGAGTCAACGCTTCCTCCGCAGCAGTCATCGAGCGTGGGATCTCCGCGCCTTCTGGATACTCAAGAACCTGCGCGTGTGCCAGAGGAGCGACCGATGCCGCGATCAGTGCACCAGTCCAAAGCGTTTGATAAGTCATGTGTCAATCTCTCCCGCCGGAATCGGCGCTGCTGGGTCTCCACGCACAGAATGCAACGCGGCTCCATAAAATCTACCCCCAGAAACCAGTATCCCCTAAAAACAGTTCTTTGCCAACCCCAATTCCCCCGTATAAGTCCACCAAAAAACCTAGACCACCTATACAACACTCAATCCCGCTGCTCTGTATCCAGCTCATCTCCCGCATCATCTTCCACCCCGTCCTTCTGCAGCTCCACAAGCAGCCGCGCCTCCTCCGCGCGATCCCCAGGCACCAGCACATCCACCATCCCAGGCGTCTCGGCGCGAAACCCCGCCGTCATCCCCCCCACAATCTGCGAAGGGATCCCCGCCTCCACCAGCATGTTGCGCACAAGCGATGCCTCAAACTCCGTCGGATACCGACCAACCACGACAGGATCTGCATGTTCTTTGGACATACACCATCATAGGAACGCCCCAACTCCAGAGACTTCCAGCGAATTCCGGTACACTCAATCCATGAAAAACCAAGGCTCTCTTCCAAACAACTCCAACTCAAACAGCTCCATCCCGACAGGACTCCCCCTCTTCGTCCTCGCGTACATGATCCTCTGCTCATTTGCCGCCTTCAAACAAGGGAACACCGAGTTCCTGATGTACGCCGTCTCGATGCTTGTCTTCATCACCATCCTCGTCGTCCTCCATAAACGAGTCCACTACTCCCCCACCGCGCTCTGGCTCCTCACCTTCTGGGGATTCCTCCACATGATCGGAGGCACCATCCCTGTCAACCCCGACCTCGTCAGTCCTGATGCATCCCCAGTCCTCTACTCACTCCGCATCCACCCCGACCTCCCTCGCTATGACCAGATCACCCACGCCTTTGGATTCTTCTCCGCGACCGTCGCGTGCTGGGAATCCGCACAAGTCCTCATCAAAGCACACCCCGGACTCCACCTCTCCATCACCGCAACACTAATGGGAATGGGACTCGGCGCCATCAACGAAGTCCTCGAGTTCTTCGCAACCCTCGTCACCGAAACCAATGTAGGCGGATACACCAATACCGGATGGGACCTCGTCAGCAACACCATCGGAGCGATCGTCGCAGGATGCTGGTGCCTCACACGCCCAAACCACCCAACTTCACATCCTTCAGAGCTTCGGACCATTCAAGACCTCAAAACCACCGAAAAACCACCGAATACCGCCGGTTCACCTTGACACCCATGCTGATTTCAGGTACAACAGATCCTCTCGGGGTAGCGTCGTAATTAGTATCAGTCATCCGACCCGATTCAGGGTCTCACGAGCCGACAGTGACATCTCAAAGCACCAGCATCGCCCGCAAAGCAGGATGACCCCTGTCACGCAGCCGTTTGCCATCGCCCTGATGCTCGCTGTCCACGCGCGTGACTAACTTCAGAAAGTACACAGCATGAGTATCAAAGGTATGTCCCTCCTCTCGCTCGGGGTTGCATGCGCCGCAATCACCGCGGTGCCAACCACCCAAGCGCTCGCAACCACAAGCGACTTCGCACAATCAGCAGGCCAAGCCGCTCCGATGTCCAAAGTCCGCGCCATCTCAAACTTCCAGACCTTCAACCAGTACTCCGGTCTGACCATGCGTCAAGACGGATCCGTCGGTCGCGTCTACGGCCGAGCATTCAGCCACGGACAAACCGCTGAAATCTCCGCATCACGCTTCCTCCAACAACACCTCTCCATGTGGAATGTCCCACAAGACCAGCTCGTTGCAGAAGGCCCATTCCAAGACGCCGCACACCAACAGCAGATCGGATACAACCCAGACACCAACTCCTACAAGTTCACAGGTCACTACTACAAGCAAGTCGTTGACGGCCTCCCAGTCTTCCGCTCAAAGCTCGTCCTCCTGACACGCAATGAAGCCAACAACCCAATGGTCCTCGCGTCCTCAGAACTCCACGACCTCGGAAACTTCCAAGTCGCACAACCAATCAAGCGCATGCCAATCAACCACGGCCAGATCGAGAAATCGGCCGCGGCACACTTCAACCTCGGAACCCAGCTCCTCTCCTCCGAACGCATGATCTACGCAGGAACCGAATCCGCGCCCCACGCACCAACCATCGCAGATGTCTCCAAAGTCCAAGTCAACGGATTTGAAGAGCATCTCGTCATCACCGATGCACAGACTGGCGAAGTCCTCTTTACTGAGTCGCTGATCCACACCCTCGATATCTCAGGGAATGTCTCCGCACCAATCACCCAAGGCATCGGCTCGGACAACTGTGAACCCGAAGTCTCCCAGCCGCTCCCATACCTCCATGTCAACGGCCCATCAGGCACCGCGACCACCGACATCAACGGCAACTACACCCTCTCCAACCCAGGCACCACCGCAGTCAATGTTGACGCGACCCTCTCAGGACAATGGTTCGAGATCTTCGACTGGGTTGGCAGTGTTGAATCACAATCCCAGTCCGTCACCCCTCCGGGTCCAAGCAACTTCGTCTTCAACGCCGCCAACGGCTCTGAAAACGCGCGTGCACAGGTCAACGCGTACCGCGAAGCCAATATCGTCCGCGACCATGTCATCGACGCGAACCCAGCCTACCCAGGAATGAACTTCCAAATGGATGTCTGGGTCAACCGCACCGACGGCTTCTGCCCAGGCAACGCGTGGTACAGCCCAGGTGAGCAGTCCATCAACTTCTGCCTCTCAGGAAGCAGCAACCCCAATACCGCATGGTCATCAGTCGTCCACCACGAGTACGGCCACCACATCGTCAATGTCGGTGGTTCAGGCCAAGGCCAGTACGGCGAAGGCTTCGGAGATGTCATGAGCGTCATCGTCCTTGATGACAACCGCGTCGGGAACGGGTTCTTCGGTTCCTGTGGTTCTTCACTCCGCAACGCCGTCAATACCCTGCAATACCCGTGTGCAACCGACGGCCACGCATGTGCTGGTCTCCTCTCAGGCGCCGTCTGGGAAACCCGTAACGCGATGGTCGACAGCAGTGTCCCAAACTACACCGAACTCCTCGGCTACCTCGCAATCAACTCGGTCCTCGTCCACTCCGGATCGACCATCACGCCTCAAATCACCATCGACTGGCTTACCCTCGACGATGACGATGCAGACATCGGGAACGGCACCCCGCACTACGCGGAAATCGCAGAAGGCTTCGGCTCCAAAAACATGGACGCCCCAGCACTCAACCTCTACGCGATCGCCTACCCAGAAGGTCTCCCAGAGATGGTCAGCCCCGACGGAGACACCACCCTCTCCGTCAACTTCAACCCGATCTCCGCATCGGTTGATCCATCGACCGCGATGCTGATGGTTGATTCAGGTTCCGGATTCGTCGCTGTGCCGATGACCCAGAACACCTCGACCAACTTCACCGCCAGCTTCCCTGCAGTTGATTGTGGATCACAGATCAACTACTACATCGCTTCTGAGTCATCAGGTGGCGCAGAGCAGAACTCACCAACCGGCGCACCAGACGCTGGATTCTTCTCAGCGATCTCCGCGTACTCCGCTCCAGTCGTCGCGTTCGAAGACAACTTCGAAACCGACAAGGGCTGGACCGTCACCGGCACCGCAACCGACGGCCAATGGGATCGTGGAATCCCAGCCGCAGGAAACCGCGGCGATCCAGGATCCGACTTTGATGGTTCAGGTCAGTGCTATGTCACCGACAATGTCGCAGGAAACTCCGATGTTGACGGCGGCGTGACCGAACTCAACTCCCCTGTAATGGACGCGTCCAACGGGAACAATGTCATCAGCTACGCACGCTGGTACGACAACACCGCAGGCGACTCGCCAATGGCAGACACCTTCATCGTCGATGTCTCAGACAACGCAGGTGCAAGCTGGACCAACCTCGAAACAGTCGGTCCAGGCGGCGCAGAAGTCTCCGGAGGCTGGTATGCGAAGCAGTTCGCACTCAACGACATCCCAGGATTCACCCCAAACAACCAGTTCATGATCCGCTTCCGTGCTTCGGACATCGGAGCAGGATCGGTCGTTGAAGCCGGTGTCGATGCCGTCGAGCTCCTGAGCTTCGACTGTACCGGAGGACCAACCTGTAACGCCGACCTCAACGGTGACGGCGAACTCGACTTCTTCGACATCTCAGAGTACCTCACCCTGTACAGTGCTGGCGATCTCGCTGCTGACTTCAACAACGACGGCGCGCTGGACTTCTTCGATATCTCAGCGTTCCTGACCGAGTTCTCAGGCGGCTGCCCATAAGACTCGACTGAGTTCATTCTAAATACAAGAGCCCGTGTCCTAGACACGGGCTCTTTTTTGTAGATCAACTCAAATGTCGTCCGACGCGTTGGATTAACGATCGAAATGCCCAGCCCGTTCAGGCTGGTACTCAATATCCACGATGCGGACTGTGTGAGAGCCCCTGCGAGAGGGGATCTCAATTTCGTCACCAATAGATTGACCAAGCAACGCGCTCCCAAGCTTAGATTCGACAGAAATCCACTCCGCCTGATGGTCATACGCGTCGTTGTAGACGAGCGCGTAAGTATCAATCTCATCAGTCTCCGTGTCTTGCAAGCAAACGACCGAGTTCATCGTGACAAGTTCAGCTGGGACTTCCGTTGGAATCACTTGGATCGCAGCATCAATCCGCGAAAGCATCCGCGTGATGTAATCAGGAGGGGTTCCTGATGAAGTAAGCGAAGAGAGGATGCGTTCCTTATCGAGCGTGCTGACCATTGGTATACGGGACATGTGGAAACTCCGGCTGTGCCTAACAGGTAAAATTGGCGCGTCACACGCACCAAAACGAGAATGATACAACTCATCCACTTGGAAGTCCAAATCGAGGACGACACATGGATCAGTGTGTTGGTATCTACGCCATCAGAACGAGCGAGTTCTTGTGAATATTGGGATATTGAACCGAGCCCGATCAACGGATTCCCCAGAATGAACTGGATTTCATTTGCTCATTACGCAAGTTTCATCTTTGGGTGTGATGCTTTAAGCATGAGACAGCAACGACGCTGAAACTCACAACAACCCCTCGAATACGGGAGACAACGCGATGAACTTCCAAACACATCCACATAAACCAACCCTCTCAACGAACGCTCGGCGCCTAATGATCGGGGTCGCCGCATTCAGTGTCGGACTACTCGGAACGCTCGCAATGAGCGGATGTTTAGCAGCAGCCGCCGGGGGTGTTGGGTATGCCGTGGGTCATGAGATGGGGGAAGATCATGTCGAAGAAGGGAAGCACGGTGATGACGATTGAGTGGTTATGGGTTGGGTGCAAGGTGCTGTATACTTGTTGGTAGTTCTTGCACCGCTGTATCTGGAGACTAACCCATGGCGACCACGACACCTGAACACGACAAACGCGTTGCGGGGATGATCTTTGGGGAGATCTATCCGCTGTATCTCAATCGGCTCGTGAAGAACGGGCGGACTGAGGAGGAGCTTGATGAGGTGATTGGGTGGTTGACGGGGTTTGAGCCGCAGGAGATCCAGGATTTGATTGATGAGGGGGTGACTTTCAAAGAGTTCTTTAAGCGTGCGAAAATGAATCCCAAGGCGAAGAAGATTACCGGGGTGGTGTGTGGGTATCGGATTGAGGAGATTGGGACGCCTTTGACGCGGAAGTGTCGGCAGATGGAGAAGTTGATTGATGAGCTGGCGCGGGGGCGGAAGATGGAGAAGATTTTGGGGAGGTGATGCGGGGGATTGGGGGGTGATTCTTTTTTGTGAGTTGGTTTTGGTTGCTTGTGCAGGGGAAGGGTCCCCTGCAACCCCTCTTTTGGAGAAAGTTGGGATTCGGGGGGCGATTGATTTGATGTAGAACCTCCTTTGCCCTGCGGGTCAAAGGAGGGCACTGGGGATCCCTCTGTTTGAAAAGACCCGACTGCGCCGGGGACGGCGAGTCGGGGCACCCGGCGGGTTGAAGAAGCAGGAGAAGATAAAGAGCCCTCACCCTGCCCTCTCCCCGAGGGAGAGGGTGGAAGAGTTGATCGGAGGAGTGTGGTGGCGGCTTTGCGTTGGGTTTCTTGTTGGGCTTGGGTTTCGGGGTAGGTCTTGAGGAGATCGGTGAGGCGGGCTTTGGCGAGGGATTTGGATTGGGGTTCGAGGAGTTTGTCACGCGCGATGGTGATGCGCTCGATGCATTCGACGGCGCATTGGTAGCTTTCGGATTCGAGGATCGCGGCGAGTTCTGGGAGGGTGAGGTTGTGGAGCTGGCAGAGTTCGAGTGGGCCTAGGGTTGGGTTTTGGAGGTCTTCGAGGAGGTCGTTGGTGAGCTGGTGGATTGAGCGGTCTGGCGAAGAGTGAAGACCCCCTCCGTCGCTTTGCGACACCTCCCCCCTCAGGACGGGGGAGGAGAAAGAAAGGGAGTGGTCAGTTGATTCGTGTGCCTTGTTCATGTGGAATTGAAGGCGGGGTGGGTGTGCGGCGTCTTGGATTGGTTGGGTTTGGGCGGGTGGATTGCGCACAGATGTGGTCGGTGCGCGGGGGATTGCGCACGGATGTGGTTGTTGGTGGGTGATTTGTTTGCTAGTGCAGGGGAGGGGTCCCCTGCAACCCCTCTAGCAAGAGAAGACTTGACTAGTTCAACTCCGATTCTCCACGGAATAAAAACTCATTCATTTCAAGCATCGTGTCAAACACTAAAACTTTAGTTTGTGCCCCAATTGAAGAGCGAAAAGTACGAATTATTCTATGGCGAGTATCGCGATCCATATTAGCAATCACAAGAGTCTGAAGTTCTCGATTTTCTTCAGTCGCAGTATGCGCTCTAGAAGCAAGCATTGCATTTGCAAGCGCATCAGCTGAAGGAATTGAATATCCCACGACAACAACAGTTTTGGAATCAGCAAGTTTTTTCGCCGCCGATTTCCAAAGACCTGAAAAAAGGTGGTCATCAACCAATAAGTCTTTGCTGATAATTGGTGGTACTATATGATATTTAGTTGACCCCGACTGACGAGTATATGGTCGTCGCTTGAGTGACAAACCATTCTTATCTACTTTCCAATTCACTGACCCGTGGAGCTTATGAAGAAAAACTGTCCCTTTTTCTTCCAAGTCGTCACCTCTCCAATAATCTTGATTATTAGAGAGCAACTTTGTGGCGTATGAATCTTCTACTCGCCAAAATGGGCAGTGCTTCACCAAACTGCAGTCCATCACACAATCATAATTGAAGCTGATGATAGAATCTTCTTTCTCGAGTTGCAAAGCTATAGCATCATGTAGCTCACATGTTGTCTTTAGAGGGTCTTGCGAGTGCAAACCATACAAGGATTCTTCAAACACTGCCAGCAAAACCTGCTTGAACAATTCTTCCATCTTGAGAGCAATAGACCCACCTTCGATGACGAACTCTAAAGAATTTTGTGGACGAAACCTTTGCGCATACCAAACATAGTTATAAAACTGTTCCATTCCAAGAGACCAGCCTGGTCCAAACTCATCATGACAAAATTTCAATAAAGCATCCACATATGGCACATGCTTAGGATTCTTTAGTCGTTGGATTTGGGTAAAAAAATCTGTGTCCAATGGAGGCCTTGGCCGATCCGTGGATGTACGTAAACTTGTACCTACAGTAGCTCCGGCTCCTAGAATCACCGTTGTTTTCCCAAACTGATAAGGCAGTGTCGATAACATCTATATTGCGTCCCAGAGAACTTCCCAATATGCCGCTTCAGCGCGAAGCAATGCATTGACCATTGGCCTTGAACCACCAGCCAAAAATTCCTTAGACTCTTTCACATCTAAAACGGACACGACTGTTTCCATTGACCTACTTACAGACAGGCTGCTTGCCATCAACTCTAAGTATACATCTGCTTGATACTTGGTCAGTTTAGTACTCTTGAAATACAGCTTAACCCAAGTTAATACCCCTTCGTCCGACAGGAATCCAATCTCCGGTTTAATTCCGATAGACAAATTATTTGAATGCCATTCTGAAACTGGCGGATCCACCCATTTCCCTGATTTAGTTTTCTTCCATGTTTGAAAACCACCGATCGCAGCTTTGAAGTGCGCGCGTTTTTTGGGAGACGATTCGGCCACTAACAGATCAAGGTCCGTTTCTAATACATTTTTTCTACAGTATTCTGGCAGCGCTTCACGAACTGTTTTATAAAAATCTAACGCTGGCGAATATTTAGGCTTGTACTTCCAGTTCCTTACAAGAGTCGCCTTAGGCTGCCCGGTCTTCGATGCAAAAGTAGCGAAGGTAGACATCGAAACATTAATAGGTTTTTTTCGCATCTCGTATCCTATAAAAAAACCCGCTTCCGCGGGTATTCTATGCATGGCTTAGAGTTGATGCTTAGTAATCGAAGTCTTCGCCCGAGTGGCCGGCGCCAACGGGTTTGTCTTTGATTTCGACGATTGCGGCTTCGGTGGTCAGGAGGAGGCCTGCGATTGAGGCGGCGTTTTGGAGGGCGACGCGTTCGACCTTGGTTGGGACGATGACGCCCATTTTGACGAGGTCGCCGTATTCGTGGGTGAGGGCGTTGTATCCGAAGGTGTTGTCGTCGGATTCTTCGACCTTGGATGCGATGACGGAGCCGTCGAGGCCGCAGTTTTTGGCGATCTGCTTGACGGGTGCGGAGACGGCGCGGTGGACGATGTCGATGCCGATGCGTTCGTCTCCCGATGCTTTCTTGCGGAGGGCGACGAGTGCGCGGCGGGCACGGAGGACGGCGGTGCCACCACCTGGGAGGATGCCTTCTTCGACGGCTGCGCGGCAGGCGTGGAGGGCGTCTTCGACGCGTGCTTTCTTCTCGGTCATTTCGACTTCGGTCGCTGCGCCGACATTGACCTGTGCGACTCCACCAGCGAGTTTGGCGAGGCGCTCTTCGAGCTTCTCGCGGTCGTAGTCGGAGGAGCTTGCTTCGATCTGGGCGCGGATCATGTCGATGCGGCCCTTGATGTCGTTGGTTGAACCAGCGCCTTCGACGATGATGGTGTTGTCTTTGGAGACGGTGACCTTCTTGGCGCGTCCGAGGTCGGAGAGTTCGAGTTTCTCGATGTCGATTCCGAGTTGTTCCATGATCGCGGTGCCTCCGGTGAGGGTGGCGAGGTCTTGGAGCATTTCGGCGCGGCGATCGCCAAAGCCTGGTGCTTTGACTGCGGTGACCTTCAAGGTTCCACGGAGTTTGTTGACGACGAGGGTTGCGAGTGCTTCGCTGTCGATGTCCTCGGCGATGATCAGGAGTTGTGAACCTGACTCGGCGACCTTACCCAGGATTGGGAGGATGTCCTTGGCGTTGCTGATCTTCTTCTCGTGGATGAGGATGTATGGCTTGTCGAGGACGGCTTCCATGGTGGCGGTGTCGGTGACGAAGTGCGGGGAGAGGTACCCCTTGTCGAACTGCATGCCTTCGACGAGTTCGACTTCGGTTTCGAGTGACTTGCCTTCTTCGACGGTGATGACGCCGTCTTTGCCGACCTTGTCCATCGCGGTGGCGATGATTTTGCCGATTTCAGCGTCTTGGTTTGCGGAGCAGGTGCCGACCTGTGCGATTTCTTTGGAGTTGACGATTGGCTTGGACATGTTGTGGAGCTCAGCGATGAGCGCGGTGATGGCCATGTCGATGCCGTTTTTGATTTGGTTTGGGTTGGCGCCGGAGGTGATGTTTTTGAGTCCTTCTGCGAAGATTGATTCTGCGTAGATGGTTGCGGTGGTGGTGCCGTCGCCTGCTTCTTTGGAAGCTTTGGATGCGACTTCTTTGACCATTTGGGCGCCCATGTTTTCGTATGGGTCGTCGAGGGTGATTTCTTTCGCTACGGAGACGCCGTCTTTGGTGACGGTTGGTGAGCCGAAGGATTTTTCGAGGATGACTACGCGGCCTGATGGGCCGAGGGTGACTTTGACTGCTGCGGCGAGTTTTTGGACACCCTTGAGGATGCGCTCGCGTGCGTCGGTGTTGAATGCGATTTGTTTTGCTGCCATTTTTCTTATCTCCTTGCGTCTTTGAGTGACGCGATTTATTTTTGTCTTAAAGGCCGATGCGGATGTATGCGATCCGCTCGGCTTCGATGATGTAGACGGATTGGCCGTCGGTGACTTTGACGAGTTTGTCGGTTTCTTCTGGGATGAGCATTGCGCTTGTGATGGTGAGCGTGGACGCGGCTTCGTGCATTCCGGTGAGTGCGAAGTGGGCGTTGCGTTCGCCGTTGAGCTCGTTGAGGGCTTGTCGGAGTTGGGATTGATTCATGGATACACCCGGCCAGTATCAATATCGATATCACCGATGCCGTTTGGAGACTGGAGCGCCTCCCAATCGACGCTGATATCCATCGATGTCCTTGTGTCATTTTCTAGCCAATGCACTGAAATATTCAGTTTGTCATTGTCAAAATCCATGCTATCAACAAACAGGTTGTTGATTGGCGATTGAACATCACCAAGAACCGATGAAACGAATGTCCAAATCATGGGATCTGGAGAAGATGGATTATGAACTACAAGGCATTCATGCACCGAATGTTTCATGTCCTCGCCATCGGCAAGAACCCAAGAGCTACGAGTGACTACATGCGCTGCCCTTGAATTTCCGTCAAATGATATTGATCGAGCAGTCTTAGCGATTTCAACCAGTTGCTCACGGCCTTGAGATGACTTCATCATTGATGAGATTGCATCAGGAACGCCTGTATAAGCAGTGAACTCGGTTACCAATCCGGCATCTTGATCTTCTATATATGACTGAAGTAGTGTGGCATGTTCAGGTGAAAACGCCGAGTGATTTGCTTGTGGCTTATCACCACAAGAGCTGATCACTAGACTGCTGATCACCAAGATGGTTGAGATCAATGATTTCATGGATTAGTCAACGATCGCCAGGACATCGCTGCTGTTGATGATGAGGTACTCTTCGCCGTCGAGCTTGAGTTCGGTGCCGCCCCACTTGGAGAGGATGATGCGGTCTCCGACGGAGACATCGAGGGGGATTCGGGTTCCGGAGTCTGACATGGTGCCGTTGCCTACTGCGAGGACGGTGGCGAACTGTGGTTTTTCGCTTGCGGATTCTGGGAGGTAGATGCCTGCGGAGGTTTGGGTTTGTGCTGCGTCGCGTTCTACGAGGATCTTGTCGTGGAGTGGGCGGACGGCGACTTTGGATTTTGTTTTGGTTGCCATGGTGTTCTTTCCTTATTCCTGTCTGAGTCCGCGACCTGCGTCGCGGAGCTTGGTTTCCTACATGATGCCGTACTGGCGTACGGAGTGAATAAACGATTCGGTCAGTTGTGTGCTCCATTGGAAGCGTTTGGCCAGCGGCCTTGGTAGTGGCGGGTGAGGCAGCGGCGGAGGACTTCGAGGAGGGATTCGAGGTCGCGTTGGGCGTGGGGACGATCCACGACAGCGAACGCGCCGGCTCGGAGGGCGGCGTTGAGCTCGCGCATGTCGTCGCGGGAGCTGCGGTTGCGCTTGATGACGACGATTGGGGGTGGTGACGCGAGGCGGGAGAGGAGGTTGAGGAGGCGTGGCCCGGATTCTTCGGTTGGGGAGCCGAGCGCGGAATCGAGGGGGAGAGCGAGGTCCACGACGGCGATGTGGATCGCGTTGGAGTCGATGACTCGCTGAGCGGCGTCGGCGTTGTGGGCGATGTGGGACTGGATCCCCATTGGTTCGAGCATGCGCGGGAGACGATCGACCCAGGGATCGGGCTGCCAACCTGCTCTGGAGAGCAGGAGGTTCATGCGTCCGCCTGGGGCTCCTTGGGGAGTGGAGCGGTCGGGATGGGGGTGGTCGCGCAGCATTGCAATAGAGGTATGGCAAAGGGCGTGCCGGTTTTAGGGTGTGAGAGGGGTTGAATTTGAGAGAATTTCCTGAGTGTAACGCGCGGGACGGGCAATTCAGGCTGTTTGGGTGCCATGTTGGCAGGGAGGCGGAAGGATGCGGCTCTGATCGGATGCGGGGGGTTGTTTGGGGTATGCTATGAGTTCATGAAGTTCAGTA
The DNA here is from genome assembly GCA_051252395.1 of Phycisphaerales bacterium. Classification (GTDB taxonomy): domain Bacteria; phylum Planctomycetota; class Phycisphaerae; order Phycisphaerales; family UBA1924; genus UBA1924. Next base: position 36,443 of record JBPOFX010000002.1, read on the forward strand.
CCTCCCAGATGATGGTGTTCTTTCAGGAGCGCCGAACGCAGCGCAATGTACGGGCGCTGATGAACTTCACGCTGGTGCTTGTGGGGCTGGTGATCGCGTACAGCGTGTTGTTTCATGTGATTATGGAGCGGGAGGGGCAGCATCACTCTTGGATGACGGGGTTCTACTGGACGCTGACGGTGATGTCCACGCTGGGGTTTGGGGATATCACCTTTCAGAGCGATCTTGGGCGTGCGTTCTCGATGCTGGTATTGGTGACGGGGATTGTGTTTTTGTTGGTGTTGCTGCCGTTCACGATTATTCAGTTTTTCTATGCGCCTTGGGTGGATGCGAAGGAGGCGGCGCGGACGCCTCGGAAGGTTCGGGAGGGGACTTCGGGGCATGTGATCCTGATTCAGTATGATGCGGTGACGCAGGAGTTGATCGCGAAGCTTGAGCAAGCGGGGAAGAGTTATGTGTTGCTGGTGGGGGATTTTGAGGAGGCTTCGCGGCTCCATGACATGGGGGTGCGGGTGGTCTTTGGACCTTTGGATCACATGTCGACTTACACAGCCGCGGGCGCGGAATCGTCTGCGTTGATCGCGGCGACGAGTGATGATGTGACGAATACGAATGTCGCGTTTATGGCGCGACAGATCGCGCCGGATGTTGATATCGTCGCGATGTCCACGAACCAGACGACAACGACCATTCTCAAGCATGCGGGCGCGACTCGTGTGTTTCAGCTTGGTGATTTGATGGGGCGGGCGCTGGCGCGCGGGATGGTCGGGGGGGATGCGGTGACGCATGTGGTCGGGAGTATTGATGAGCTGTTGATCGCGGAGGCGAACGCGCAGAAGACGCCTTTGGTTGGGAAGTCGATTTTGGAGAATCGGCTCGCTGATCTTGGTGTGAATGTGATCGGGTTGTGGGATCGCGGGGAGTTTAAGCCTGCGACTCCGGACACTGTGGTGACGGAGTACACGATCATGCTGCTCGCTGGATCGAGGGCGCAGCTCAACAACTACGACGAAGAGTTTGTGATTTACAATGTGTCGATCAATCCGGTGCTGATCATCGGATGGGGCAAGGTCGGCGCGGCGGCTGGTGCGGCGCTCTCCAAGCGGGGCGTGGACTGGATAGCAGTTGAGCTGGATCCGGAGAAGGCTCGGCGGGCGGGTGAGTTTCGTGATCAGGTTATTGTTGGCGATGCGACCGATCCTGCGGTGCTTCGAGAGGCGGGTCTCATGGACGCTCCCGGCGTGCTGGTGACGACGCATGACGACAGCATGAATATCTACCTGACGATTTACTGTCGTTCGGTGAGACCAGATGTGCAGCTGATTAGTCGATCGACACTCAAGCAGAATGTTGAGACGCTGCACAAGGCGGGGGCGGACTTTGTGCATTCCTACGCTTCGATGGGGTCGTCGAGCATCTTCCATCAACTAACAGGGGATCGGATCGCGACGGTGGCGGAGGGGCTTGATCTGTTCAGAAGGCCTGTCCCTGATTCACTGGATCAGAAGCAGCTGCTGGAGAGCGGGATCCGGGATCGGACTGGGTGCACGATCATCGCGATCCGTGATCCAGAGTTGGGGCTGATCCCCACTCCTCCTGCGACGACGGTGCTCAAGAAGGGGCAGGAGCTGGTGCTTGCGGGGGGGACGGAAGCGGAGTCGATGTTTATCGAGGCGTACGGGATTGCGTCGGCTCCAGCCGCGGGCTAGGCATTGATGGGAGTACCCTGATATACTCCTGACATGGAAATCGCACTGATCATCGTAGGGTTGCTGGCTCTTGGGCTTGCATTCGCTGTATTCATCCTGTTTCAGGGGCTTTCCAAGGAACGCGCGAAGTCTTCTGCGCTTGGGGAGGAGCTCGCGACGGCACGCGCGAATCTTGAGGGGATGGGGGCGGAGCGGGAGCGGTTGGTTGGGGAGCTGAACTCTGCTCGGGGTGAGGTTGAGGGGTTGGAGGGGGAGGTGGATCAGCAGACGGCTCGGATTACTGAGTTGAGTATCAAGAATGCAGAGTTCATGGAGCGATTGGAAGCCGCGGAGCGGTCGCGGCAGGAGCTGGTGAAGAATGAGGCGCAGCTGAAGGAAGCGTTCGAGGCGATCGGGTCGCGGACGCTCAAGTCGAATCAGGAGGCGCTGACGAAGTTGTTGTCTGAGCAGCTTGGGCAGGCGGGGAAGGCTTCGCAGGCGGAACTGGATCAGCGGAAACAGGCGATTGAAGCGATGGTTAAGCCGATCAGTGAGACGCTTGGGAAGACGCGGGAGCAGCTGACTCAGCTTGATGAGCGGGTGAAAGCTTCGGGGATGAGCAATGAATCATTGAAGGAAGAGACGGCGCGATTGACGCGGGCGCTGTCGCGTCCTGAGATTCGGGGTCGGTATGGGGAGATTCAGCTTCGTCGCGTCGCGGAGCTTGCGGGGATGACCTCGTACTGCGACTTTACGGAGCAGGCCTCGGAGCGGGATGGGGATGGGAATCTGCTGCGTCCTGATATGGTGGTGACGCTTCCGAACAATCGGATGATTGTGGTGGACGCGAAGGCGAATATTAATGCGTATATCGAGGCGGTCAATGAGCCTGATGAGGAGGCGCGGGAGGCGCACATGATGCGGTTTGCGAGACACACGACGGAACAGGTGAAGAAACTCGCGGATAAGAAGTACTGGGCGTTGTTTGATCGGTCTCCGGAGTTTGTGGTGATGTTTGTGCCTGGGGATCACTTTATTGATGCGGCGTTGTCGCGGAATCCGAAGCTGCTGGATGATGCGGCGCAGCATGGGGTGATCCTTGCGTCTCCGAGTACTTTGATCGGGCTGCTGCGAGCGGTCGCGGTTGGGTGGCGCGAGCAGGCGCTGAGTGAACAGGCGGCGGCGTTGTTTGAGCTTGGGAAGGAACTGCATGATCGCGCCGCGACGGCGTTTGAGCATGCTGGGAAGCTTGGGGATTCGATTCGGCAATCGGTGGATCGGTACAACAAGTTGGTGGGCTCGATTGATACGCGGATGATGCCAACGCTGAGGCGGTTTGAGGATGCGGGGGCGAAGAGTACGAAGTCGCTTGTTGAGCCTAAGCCTGTGAGCGGGGAGCTTCGTCAGTTGACTGCGGCGAGTGATGAACTCTTTGATGAATAGTCCGCGCGATCATTTGGGAATATTTCGGAGAGTTTTTGGAATCGGTACTCGAAGATGTTTTTAACATCGCGCTGGACGAAGAACTTGTTGATGAGGGGGGCGAGGATCCAGCCTTTGGGTTTGTAGAGGACGGTGTCGGTGCAGAGGGTGGATTGGGCTTGGTTGGTTGGGGTGAAGCTGTGGGTGTGGTGCCAGAGGGTGTAGGGGCCTTGGTCTTGGTTGTCGACGAAGGAGTGCGGGGGGTTCCAGTCGAGGATGGTGGTTTTCCAGCGGATGGGGATGTGGTGGATTTTGAGTCGGTAGTTGATGACGGTTCCGGATTTGAGATCAATGGGTTTGGGGGTGAGGACTTTGAAGCCGAGGAAGGTTGGGGTGAGTCTTTCGAGGTTGAAAGCGTCTGAGAAGAAGGGGAAGACCTCGTCGATCGGTCTTGGGAGGGTTTGTTTGGCGGTGATTTTCCAGATTCGGCCGTGCTTTGGGTGAGTGTCTGGGGCGATTGTGATGGAGTTGGTGGAGTTTGGGTTCATGCCGGGGTCCTGTGTTGCTCGGTTTGGAGCTTGGTGTCTCATGGGTTCGATCGGGACTGCTGATTGGATGCGGCGACTGGGGGAGCGGGTCGAAAGCTGACACTGGGATCGATCTGGGAGGTTTTTTTGGGATCATGGGCGGAACATTTGTATGGGCTTGGGGTTTGGTTTCTATTGTCAACCTGTGCGAACAACCAACTAGTTCAAACGACTTTATCTGGAGACCTCTATGACGACTGCTGAGACACTGCTTGATTTGACCCCTTCGATTGATGCGATGAATCCTGGACCTCTGTATCGCTCGGCGATTGAAGAGGTCGCGGAGTCGATTGCGCCGGTGGTTGGAGAACACAAGAAGTATCAGCAGGCACGGGTCTTTGAGCGGTTACTGATTCCTGATCGGGTGATCCGGTTCCGGGTCGAGTGGGTGAACGATGCGGGTGAGGTTGAGCTCAATCTTGGTTGGCGGATCGAGCACAGCAATGTGCTTGGAGCGTATAAGGGGGGATTGCGGTTCCATCCAACGGTGACTGAGGACACGCTGCACTTCCTTGCGTATGAGCAGTGCTTTAAGAATGCGCTCACGGGTCAGCCTATTGGTGGAGGCAAGGGCGGGTCGAACTTTGATCCGAAGGGGAAGTCGGACAACGAGGTGATGCGTTTTTGTCAGGCGTTTATGCGTGAGCTGCATCGGCATATTGGGCCGAGCGTGGATGTCCCGGCGGGGGATATCGGGGTGGGTGGTCGAGAGATTGGGTTCCTTTACGGGCAGTACATGAAGATCACGAAGCAGCGTGATGGGGTGCTCACTGGGAAGCCTTTGGGGCTTGGTGGATTGCTCGGCCGGAGTGAAGCGACGGGCTACGGCACGGTGACCTTCGCAGAAGCGATGCTCAAGCATGCGGATGAATCGATGGACGGCAAGCGGGTGATGATCTCAGGATCGGGAAATGTCGCGCTCTACGCTGCAGAACTCGCGATCGAGAAGGGCGGAAAGGTTGTGACGATGTCGGACTCTGGCGGGTCGCTCACTTTCGAGAAGGGGATGAGCAGCGATCAGCTTGAGGAGTTGATTGATTACAAAGAAGTTCAGCGTGGTCGTCTCAAGGATTGGTCTGGGGATGGGGCGAGTTTCCACGCGGATGAGAAGCCTTGGTCGCTTGTGGATGCGGATGTGGCGCTTCCCTGCGCGACGCAGCACGAGGTTGAGGACGCGGACGCGTCGGCGATGGTTGATCGCGGGGTGATGTGTGTTGCGGAGGGGGCGAATATGCCTTGCACTCACGCGGCGCGTTCGGTGTTCCATGACAAGGGTGTGCTGTTCGGTCCTGGGAAAGCGGCGAACGCGGGCGGGGTCGCGACTTCGTGCTTTGAGATGTCACAGAACGCGTCGCACAGTACCTGGACGAAGCAGCAGGCGCTCGACAAGCTGCATGGGGTGATGCTTGATATTCACGAGCAGTGTCTGGAGCATGGGCCGATGAATAACGGGGTTGTGGATTATGGCGTCGGCGCGGATCGGGGTGGGTTTGTGAAACTCGCGGATGCGATCGTGGCGATGGGTGTTTAATCCTCGAAGGCGGCTCGGATTGCTTTGAGGTCTTTGCGGATCCAGTCGAGCATGTTCCAATACATGATGAGCATGGCGAGGAGCCCGATGGCTACGAAGATCATGCCGAAGGCTGCGAGCATTGGTGAGATGAATACGCTCATGAAGGCAGTGACAATCGTCCCACCGATCATGATTGGCCCCATCCACATCAGGGTTGTTGTTCGTTTGTAGACTCGGTTGTTGCGGAGGAGGGGCGCCATCCATCGGACATAGAGCATCTCGGCGTAGAAACGGACGGCGAAGAGCACGACGGACGCGATCGCGAGAATGCCGCCGATTGTGAGCACGACTGCTGAGTAATTAAAGAATGCAAGAGGCAGTTGGGCAAGTTTGAAGAGCGCGGTGAGGATAACCATCCAGCGGACAAACTTCCGCCTGTTCCTTCCAGAGTAGGATTCACCGACCTGCTCGTTTGGGGTGGAGAACTTGTACCATCCGATCAGGAACATGAACGACAGGGCCAGTGATAGTGTGGTAACAATCAATTCGAAGAGGATCGGGTCTATGTTGGTGATCCTCGTCGCGACCGTTCCAATGATTCCGATGGAAATTGCGTAGGCGATCATCAGGATGATCGCGGTCTGGACCAGGACGACGCCTTTGTGGAGTCGTTCGAGATAGGCGGGGTCGCAGCGTGAGAGGATTCCTCGCCCTACCGAGTCGGCGATGAGGTATCCACATTCGGGACAGCTGCCTGACGGATCGAGACCATCAAGGTTGTAATCGCACTTGTAGCAGTTAGTGATAATCTTTGTGCCGCACTCGGGGCAGCTTCCGGCGAGATCGAGTCCTGCGAGGTTGTAGCTGCAATGGGTGCAGGAGAGGTTAGTTTGGGAGAGGGGGTCTTGCTGGTTGTGTGCGGCGGTGTGCTGTGTCATGACTGGAAGTATACAAGAAGAACCCCGAATTACTCGGGGTTCTTATATGTTTCTTATGAGGATGTCTCAAACTTACGCTGGGCTTGGAAGCGTATCAGGCGGGGTGTCTGTGTCGGTGGATTCGGACTTTTTCGGTCCCGATCCGTTGCCGTTGGCTGAAGGGGCTGGGGGTTCGGCGGCGAGGAGTTCGGCGACTGTGGAGCGTCCGATGGGTTCTCCACGCATGATCGAGTGGACCTCGTCGGCGGTGAGGTTCTCGTACTTGAGGAGCGCTTGGGCGACGGCTTCGACCTTGTCCCAGTTCTCTTCGAGCATGGACTCGGCGTGGTTGTAGGACTCGTCGACGATGCGTTTGGTTTCTTCGTCGATGATCTTGGCGGTCTCGTCGGAGTAGTCCTTGTCGGGGATATACCCTTCGGCGCTGTCTTGTCCGGCGTAGTTGACGAATCCCAGGCGTGGCGACATTCCCCATTCGAGGATCATCGCTCGCGCGAGACGGGTGACTTGCTGGATGTCGCTTGATGCGCCGGAGGAGACATCGTCCATTGCTTTGGCTTCTGCGATGCGTCCGCCGCAGATGACGCGCATGGTCGCTTTGAGCCACTTGAGGGAGTAACCCATGCGGTCTTTTTCGGGGAGGGAGAAGGTTGCTCCGCCGCTCGCACCTCGCGGGATGATGGTGACTTTGTGGAGCGGATCGGCGTCTTTGAGGAGTGCTTGAAGCACGGCGTGACCGGCTTCGTGGTACGCGACGAGTTGGTTCTCGTCCTTCTCGCGGACGCGGCTCTTCTTGGCGCGACCGAACTTCACCTTGTCGCGTGCTTCTTCGAGGTCTTCGTGCTCGATGAAGTCTTTGTTGTGCATCGTTGCGCCGATCGCGGCTTCGTTGATGATCGCGGCGAGGTCTGCACCACTGAACATTGGTGTTCCGCGCGCGAGTTTGGAGAGGTCGACATTGGGTCCGAGCTTGACCTTCTTGGAGTGGACTTTGAGGATTTCGAGTCGGCCTTTGACATCGGGGAGGGGGACGGTGATCTGGCGATCGAAGCGTCCTGGGCGGACGAGTGCTGGGTCGAGGACATCGGGGCGGTTGGTCGCGGCGATGACGATGACGCCGTCTCCGGATTCGAAGCCGTCCATTTCGACGAGGATCGCGTTGAGGGTTTGTTCGCGTTCGTCGTGTCCGCCTGTCGTGAATCCCCCACCACGACGGCGACCGACGGCGTCGATCTCATCGAGGAAGATGATGCACGGCGAGGATTCTTTCGCTTGCTTGAAGAGGTCGCGGACTCTGGACGCACCGACTCCCACGAACATTTCGACGAAGTCTGATCCTGAGATACTGAAGAATGGGACATCCGCTTCGCCTGCGATTGCTTTGGCGAGGAGGGTTTTGCCGCAGCCTGGTTGTCCGGCGAGGAGGACTCCGCGTGGGATGCGTCCGCCGAGCTTGGTGAACTTCTTTGGGGTCTTGAGGAACTCGATGATTTCGGTGACTTCGTCTTTGGCTTCTTCGATGCCTGCGACATCTTTGAAGGTGACTCCCGTCATTTCTTTGGTCATGGCGCGGTGCTTGGATTTCCCGAAGGATCCGAGCATGCCTCCGCCTCCGGCGGCGCCGCGCATGGAGCGGGAGAGGAGGAACCAGATGACGAGGAGGATGATGAGGAAGGGTCCGATGGAGTAGAGGAAAATGACGAACCCTGAGGTTGGTTTTTCGATGACTCGGTTGTTGGTCAGCGCGTAGACCTTGTCGGCGATGACTTCACGCGAGACTGCGGTGATCGGGATTCGGATGGAGGTGGATTGTCCGTCTTGGGCTTCGGAGTCGACCAGTTGCGCGGTGACCGCTGCGTCGGTGAGGGTGACGGAGTCGAGCTTGACTTTTTTGGCTTCGTAGTACTGCTCGAACTGTTGGAAGGTGACCTCGCGTCCTTGCTGCGCGGAGCTGAGGAACATCGCGAGCATGAAGACCATGAGCATGATGACGATGAACCCGAACGCGCCACGGCCTTTTTGTGGCGGCTGAGGGGGGAGGTTGCCCTTTGGGTCCTTTTTCGGATCTACGGGCTTTTTGGGATCGATAGGTGTTTTCGGGTCGGTCATATGGAGTGTTATCGGTTGGATTGGTGTTTGTATTTCATGCGATCGGTTTTCAGTGCTGGATCGCTGTTTTTTGGGTGATTTTGGTCGGTTTTGTGTTCGTTTGATGGTGCTCTATAGATGCTAGGGAAGCGGAGTCTTGTGGACTTCGCTTTGATCGGGTCCGTACTTGTTATACGGATGAGATGGGGTGTTGGTTTACCAGCTTTCGCGGAGTTGTGAGATGATGTCTTTGGCGAGTTCTTCGATCGCTTGGCGCTCGCCGTGCTCGAGGCGTTCTCCGATCCCGCGTTGGGGGACGAAGGTTGCTGTTGAAGCGAAACCGTTGCGTCCAACGATGAGGTCTCCGGTCCGGTTGTCGCGCCACTCAAAGTTGACGCTGATGCGGACGGTTTGTTCTTGGACGAGACCTGTTCCTGGCGCTTGGGAGAGTTGGGCGAGTTCGTAGTAGGTGATGACGCCTTGGAGGGTGGTGTCGGCGCGGGAGGAGTTTGCGAGGGTCCAGGGGGTGCGGTTGCGGATCTGCTTGTTAAGCGATTCGGTGAGCTGGAGCTCGAGACCACGCTGGAGGGTGTTGTTGGCGAAGATGGGGACGGCGATGGTGCTGACGGATTCGTCGAAGTTGGATGCGAAGGAGTAGCCCTTGTTTGGGCTGGAGGCGCATGCGGTCAGGAGCGATGCTGCTGCGATCGCGAGGAGGAGGGAGCTGGCTGTGATGCGGAGTGGATTTTTCATTCGGATGCGTTGGCTTGGGAGGCTTGTTCTTCTGACTGGTCTTGGTCTGTTTCTTGTTCTGTTTGTTCTTCTGGGAAGCTCAGCCATTGGTATTTGAGCATGAGATCGAGGGCGCGGTCGGCGGCGATGGTCGCGGGATGGCGACGCAGCAGACGCGCGAGCATGAACTTGGCGCTCGGGAGGTCGTTGGTTTTGATGTACCACTTCGCGGTATCAAGGGCTTGTTGAGCGGCGGATTCATCGATCCATGCTTCGAGACCTTCGGTCACTCCCGAACGGATCGATTCTCCGGGGTACTGACGGCGGTACTGCTCGATGAGGATTTTCGCATCGAGGAGTCCAGATCCGTCGTAGCGCGGGCCTTTGAATCGGGCGATGTTGCACTCGATCTCGCGGAGCATCGCGTAGCGGTGGTCGCGGGAATCGGGGTGGTTGATGCGGAAGATCTCGTACATCTCCGCGGCGAGCTTGAGCTGACGGCGGTTGTAGTAATGGTTTGCGAGATCGAGCGCCGCGGTCTCGGCGATCTTGGATCCGGGGAGTCGCTCCTGGGTGCGGACGAGGAGTTCTTCGGCGATGGATCGGCCGGACTCGAAACGAATCCCGAGGAAGCGGCGTTTGAGTCCTCCGAGGTAGAGCATCGCGATGTCGTACTCGCGTTCGATCGCTTTGATGTAGTACTCGGAATCGGAGAAATCGCGGATGACGAGCTCGAAGTCGAAGAGGGCTTTGTACTCACGGTCGTTTTCGAGTCGTGCGAGTCCACGCAGGTAGTACGCTTGAGCGATGTAGGTGGAGCGGGAGCGTTTGTTTTTGTCGAGCCAGTTGGAGAGTTTGGAGACGGCTTTGCCTGGGTTTCCCTCGGCGATGAGGCGTTGAGCTTCAGCCATGACCTCGGCGTCAGATCCGGGCTGGGGAGCTTGGGGGGTTTGCCAATCGCTTGTGCTGTCTGGAGCGGGGTTCGCGGGTGTCGATTCGGTCTGGGCGAGTGACTGGAGCGAGAGGGTGCTCAGGGTCAGGACGATCGGGATGAGGTGGAATCGTTTCACATCATTAGGATAGGAGGCGAGTTGGGAGGGGGCTGGTGATCCGCTTCGGTTGCTGGTGGGCGATTTGCTACACTGTGTGCATGGAACTGCGGAGCATGCGACAGATGGTGGCGATTGGGGAGTTTGGGCATATGACCCGAGCCGCGGAGTCTTTGGGGGTGTCGCAACCCGCGTTGTCAGCAGCGGTTCGGAAGCTCGAAGCGGAGTTGGGGACCGAGCTCTTTCATCGGACTGGGCATGGGCTTGAGCCGACTGAAGCGGGGAAAGTGTTTTTGGAGCATGCGAAGGTGACGCTTCAAGCCTGTGAACAGGCGCGATTGGCGGTGCGGTCGCTTGTGGGACTTGAGACGGGATCGATCCGGGTGGGTGCTGGAGCGACGGCGACGGGGTATCTGCTCCCGGCAGCGATTCAGGTGGTTCGTAAGGATCATCCGGGTTTAAAGTTCTCGATCCGCGAGGCGGGGAGTAGTTCCGTAGTCGAGGGGGTGGTCTCGGGGGAGCTGGATCTGGGGATTGTGACGCTGCCTGTCGTGCATCCGCGCAGCGATGAGTTGGTGGTGATCCATGAGATCGGGGATGAGCTGATGCTGATTGTCCCGAGCGGTCATCCGCTGGATGGTCGCAAGAGCTTTCGGTGGTCGGATCTGGAGGGAGAAGCCGTGGTCGCGTTTGAGGCGGGGTCGGCGGTGCGCGAGGTGATTGATTCAGGATCCGCGGCGCACGGCGTGGGGTTGTCGGTGGTCATGGAACTGCGGTCGATCGAAGCGATTGTGCAGATGGTTCGCGCAGGGATCGGGGTTGGGTTTGTTTCGCGGTTCGGGCTTGGGGACGATGAGGGGATCCGGTGTAAGGATGGGGCGCTGACGCGGACGCTTGGAGTGGTGCGGAGGCGGGATCGGTTTTTGAGTCATGCGGCGGGGGCGTTTGAGCGGGCGTTGTTGGTTGGGAATTAATATATTGGTTTTAGAATAAATACTAATCATTTACCCAAATCAACGACCCACCCCACACCCTAGAACCACCAACTTCATTTCCATTCTGGTCAACGATTATGATTCTTGCCGAATCTAGATTGTTTGGAGATGCGATCAATGCCCACGCTTTCCAGAGGGCTTGGGCGTCTTGAAGCCGTAATTGTTTGTGCCGAATATGCCACACATTTTCGACCGTCAGTGTGGCCTCCCATGTTTCATCACCAATCCGCTTAACCGAAACGCTATCAACGATGGCTACTTCACTCAGTTCTAAGAATGCAATATATGCATCAAGTTTGTCTTGGATCTCTTTCTTTGCCGCAGCTCGCTGCGCTTCCTTGGCAGCGAATTGTTCTTCCTCCAGTTTGCGTTGCTGCTCAGCTGCTTTTTCTTGTTGTATGATGCGTTCTTGCTCCAATCGTTTTCGTTCTTCCTCCGCTTCAAGCCTTTTTTGTTCTCGAAACTCTCTCTCAGGAATAGCGCGTTGAATCAATGTATTGGCAATTTCTATCGTTTTTTCAGTCAGCACATCGAATTCAGATACAAAAGAAGCTGGCGTTGTTCTCTCAGTGCGAAATGCTTCAAAGTCCCCGTCTTCAAGCCTGACGAGTCTTTCATAGATACTCTTGGGATCTGTTGACCTATTGATCTCTCGTATAAGTTTGGAAACTTGCGATTGCCGGGTCGAATGCACTACTGATCGGGCTTCAGACAGAACTGCACTTGCATCCTCAACACTGCCGCCACTGAGTAGCCTTTGTGCTTCTTGAATCAATGAATCAACAGTCTGGTTTGCAATCTGCTGAAGGCGCAGATTCTCTGCCTTAGCTTCTTCTTGTTGAATTCTTCTTTCCTTCAACTCTTCAGCAGCTGTCATTCCCCCCACACCTGCTAACAACAGTAAGCCGGTATACAACCACAAGAATACTACTTTAAAAACTCCGCGTGCAGGGCGGTCTGACGAAACTCGAATCAGTCGATTTGAAAACACGCGTGTCTTAGGCACAGCATGGAAACCCAGTAATATTAAAAATAATCCCATGGTCCAAAATGAAATCGCTGGAAAAACCAATCCAAGAAACGGAGCTAAAATCATCAGTACAATTATTAGCAATCGGGGACTATTCGACGCGGCTCTCTTATTGCTTGCAGCGACAATTGTACCCTCCAGCGTGACCCGCTCATTACTAAAAAGACCTTCTACAGATTCAGCTTTGTACCAACGCTTCTGATTCATTGGACGAACAAGATCGTTTGGCGTGATCTTTCCATTCAAAGCCCAGAGGCTGAGTTTTTTGCCCTTCATAGGGCCGAACTCTCCCTTTGATGTCCGTACTTTGTATTTCATCCTTCGCTCCCATTGCCTACTCTACACTATAGCGTATATACAATGCTTACCGAAAGACCTCACTGCGCCGAAAACGGCGAGTAAGGGCACCCTTTGGGGTTGGTTTTTTGGGTTTGACAGCTGCGTGTTTGGGTGTGCGTTGTTGACAGGAATGGATTAGAATGAGCGGGCGTGCTAGATGTATGCGATTTATTTGGATTGAACACCCTCTTTTGAAGGACACACTGATATGAAGAACTCTGAACGCAAGAATCGTTTCCTGATGATCCTGTACTCTCTTGGTCTCGCTGGATTTCTTGGCATGACGCTCGCGGCGTGCAACACTGTTTCGGGTGTCGGGCGCGATATTGAATCCGCGGGCGATGCGATCGCGGATACAGCGGATGATGCGAAGGATTGAATGATCGAAATGAAACCTCCGCTGATCCAACGGTCAATGGAGGGATTTGGGGATTGATATGAAACAACATCGGCGAACCAATCGGGCTCTGACTTCCCTCGGTATCTTGGGATTGGCTGTGATTCTGGGGACAACGCTCGCGTCGTGTAGCACGATGCCTTGGGTGGGGCAGGAGATTCATTCGGCGGAGGACGCGTTCCCGAGTGGTCATGATTGAAGGCGTTGAGATTCGATTTCACTTCATCATTTTATCTTATGCATATTGCGATTTGCATTGATTTGATTCATGCGTGAATTGTGCCGATACTACTTCTATACCACCTCTTACGGAGAACTCTGATGACCACCGACCCGTTTAACGCAACCGAAACTCTTGATGTCAATGGCGAAACCTATTCCTATGTCCGGCTTGCGGCTTTGCAGGAGGCGGGGCTTGGGGATATGGGGAAGATGCCGTATTCGATCCGGGTGTTGCTTGAGGCGATGGTCCGGAATCATGATGAGTTCATTGTGACGCAGGACGACATCAAAGGACTCGCGGCGTACAACGCTGGAACGGTGAACTCGGTTGAGATGCCGTTCATGCCGGGACGGGTGGTGCTGCAGGACTTTACTGGGGTGCCTTGTGTGGTGGATCTCGCGGCGATGCGGGACGCGATGAAGAACCTCGGCGGGGATGCAGAACAGATTAATCCTGCGGTCGCGTGCGATCTGGTGATCGATCACTCGGTGCAGGTCGATGACTTTGCAACCTTTGTGGCGCTGACTGTCAATGCTGAGAAAGAGTTCTCGCGGAACAACGAGCGGTACACCTTCCTCAAGTGGGGACAGGAATCGCTGGATAACTTCCGTGCTGTTCCTCCTGCGACAGGGATTGTGCACCAAGTGAACCTTGAGTATCTCGCACGCGGATGCTTGGTCAAGAACCAGGACGGGAAGCAATGGGTGTACCCAGACTCGCTCGTCGGGACGGACTCGCATACGACGATGATCAACGGCGTCGGTGTGCTTGGGTGGGGTGTTGGCGGTATTGAAGCGGAAGCGGTGATGTGTGGTCAGCCTGTATACATGCTGACTCCGGAAGTTGTTGGGTTCAAGCTCAAGGGCAAGCTCCCAGAGGGCGCGACGGCGACTGACCTTGTGCTGACGGTCACGCAGATGCTTCGTGCTCATGGCGTGGTCGAAAAATTCGTTGAGTTCTTTGGTGAGGGCATGGCGGAGCTGAGTGTTCCTGACCGGGCGACGATCGCGAACATGGCGCCTGAATACGGCGCGACTTGTGGGTTCTTCCCAATCGATCACAAGACGATTGAATACTTCAAGCTCACGGCGAAGAACGAAGACGAGCTTGCGCTGACCGAGGCGTGGGCGAAGGCGTCGGGCTTCTTCTGGACTCCGGATGCGCCGGTTCCTGAGTTCTCCAGCTCGATTGAGCTTGATCTTTCGACCGTGGTGCCTTCGCTTGCTGGACCGAAGCGTCCTCAGGATCGGATTTCGTTGACCTCGATGCAGAGCCAGTTCCATAAGGACTTGGTTGATACCTTTGGGAAGAAGGCACCGAGCCAGGCCGTGGATCTTGGGGGGTTTGCTGATGAGGGTGGACAAGCGGCTGAGAGTCCGGTCAATCCTCCTGAAGAAGCGATGACCAAAGCATGCAAGGACTCGGGCTTCTCGAAGGTGACGCTTACCGATGCAACGCATACCAAGATGGTCGGCGAAGAAGTGACCCTCAAGCATGGGTCGGTCGTCATCGCAGCGATTACCAGTTGTACGAATACATCGAATCCTGATGTGATGGTTGCGGCGGGATTGGTTGCTCGCAAGGCGCGGGCGCTGGGGTTGACTCGCAAGCCTTGGGTGAAGACCTCGCTTGCTCCGGGCTCGAAGGTGGTGACGGAGTACTTTGACAAGGCGAACTTGTCGGAGGATCTGGAATCGCTCGGTTTCCATACCGTTGGGTATGGGTGCACGACTTGTATCGGGAACTCTGGTCCACTGCCTCCTGAGATTGAGCAGGGGATTGTTGATGGTGATCTGGTGTGCACCTCGGTGCTGTCGGGGAACCGGAACTTTGAAGGGCGCATCCATCCGGAAATCAAGGCGAACTACCTTGCGAGTCCCCCACTTGTGGTCGCGTACGCGATCGCGGGGACGGTTGATATTGATCTTTCGGGCGGCGTGATCGCGCAGACTCCTGATGGGAAGGATGTGTACCTCAAGGACATCTGGCCTACGAATCAAGAGGTGCAAGACGCGGTGAAGGCGTGCGTGACACGCCAGCAGTTTGAAGAGAAGTACAGCGCGGTGTACACGGAGAACGAGCAATGGAACTCGGTGCCTGTGTCCAAGAGTGCGTTGTTCCCTTGGGAGGAGAAGTCGACTTATATCCAGAATCCGCCGTTCTTTGAGGGGATGACGGAGGAGGCTCCGGGGTTTGGTGCGATCACGGATGCTCGCGTGCTGTGTCTGCTTGGGGACTCGGTCACGACGGACCATATTTCTCCAGCGGGACGGATTGAGCCTGAGACTCCGGCGGGTCAGTACCTGATCGCGCAGGGGGTTCCGGTCAACAACTTCAACTCGTTTGGTTCGCGTCGCGGGAATGATCGCGTGATGACACGCGGGACCTTTGCGAATGTCCGCGTGAAGAACAAGATCGCGGCGGATGTGGTTTCGGGAGACCAGCCTGAGGGCGGATGGACACGGAACTTTACCAAGGGTGATGATCTTGCATCGGCGCCGGTCGAGTACATCTACGACGCGGCGATGGATTACAAGAAGGAAGGCACGACGCTGGTTGTGATCGCGGGTAAGGACTACGGGATGGGTTCATCGCGTGACTGGGCTGCGAAGGGGACTCTGCTGCTGGGCGTCAAGGCGGTCATCGCTGAGAGCTTTGAGCGGATCCATCGCAGTAATCTTGTGTTTATGGGTGTGCTTCCGGTTGTGTTTAAGAATGGTGACAGTGCCGCGAGCTTGGGGATCCAGGGCGATGAGACCTTTGATGTGCTGATGCCTGCGGATCTTTCTCCTCGTTGTGATGTTCCGGTCAAGGCGACGCGTCCGGATGGGAGCAGCTTTGAGTTTGTGACGATGTGCCGCGTGGATACACCTGTGGAGATTGAGTATTTCCGGAACGGTGGGATTCTGCATACGGTGATTCGGAAGAAGCTTAATGAGAGCAAGCAGTTGGCGTAAATTTACATAAAGTTCAATCCAAAAGCACAGCTGCGGCTGTGCTTTTTCGCATAGTCTTGTAGAGACATGAGCACTGAAGAACCCAACTCTGAGCCAATCACCATTGAATGGGAAAGTGATGGAGAGTTGTTCATCGTAATGCTTGCATGGAATGCAACACGACTGCTCAAGCCTAAGAATGGGATTCCTCAAAAGATTTTCTTTGCCATTGCCCTTGCAGTGCTAATGACTGCAGCGGTGAGTGTACTGGTCATGAGTATACCTGATCAGGACTTCTTCATGTCATTCCTTTCCGTCGGCCTCCTCTACCTCGTCTACTGGGGTTTTCGATCCATATTTTCTACAAAAGCATCGGCGATGCGCTGGTATGTCGACTATTACCGGCAAGCGATTGAACGCGGCGACATGGAATCAACAAAGGGAAGCTGGAGATGCACGATCGATAAATCGAGTATGAAGTTTGACCAGCTTGACCGCCAGCGAGTTACAATCTTTCCGTTGTCGGATATCTCAACACTCGTTCGGGTTCATGGCTGTATTGGACTTCTGAATGGGAATATCTTGATGGCAATCCTTCCAGATGAGAACCAGGATGGGGTAGAACTGTTTGATCTGATACTTAAACGGATCGAATCCCTCAACTTGCATGTTGATACGCTACATAATCCTGAACGATGGTGAGCTAGGAGAAAGTATGCCTGACTACAACAGCGAGAAGAACTGGTTTGTGTGGATGGATATCCCGGTGGATGATCTTGGGCGGGCGTGTGCGTTTTATGAGGGGGTGCTGGGGGTGTCGTGTCAGCGGGAGTCGATGGGGGAGATTGAGTTTGCGGTACTCTCGCATGAGGATGGGAACGGGGGGTGTCTTGTGCCGCGGGAAGGGGAGGCTCCGGCGCGTGTAGATGGGAAGGCGTGCTATGGGGTGCCTTTGGTGTATCTGAACTGTGATGGGCGGATCCGCGAGGCGTCGAAGAAGGTTTCGGAGCTTGGGGGGACGGTGCTGCTGGATGTACATGCGATCGGGCCCCATGGGTTCAGGGTGCTGATTGAGGATTCGGAGGGGAACTACTTTGCGCTCCATTCCAACACCGATGCGTGAGGCCGAGCATGGTGATTGATGCACAAGTATCGACGGGCAACGAATGGGGACGACGCTCTGGGTATTCGCGTGCCGTGCGTTCGGGGAACATGATCTTTACGATAGGAGCTGTGTCGATGAACCCGACGGGACGATGTATGTTCTGATGATGAGTTCGCGCAGGCGCTTCGGTGTTTGGATCATTGAGTGGGCGTTTTGATGAACTCGGCGGATCGAAGAGGGATCTGGTTCGGACGCGTATTTATGTGACGGATATTGCTCGCAGTGATGAGTTGGGACGAGATCACTAGGCGTTCTTTGGGGATGGAGGTCTGGATCAGGAGCCTTGCTTGACGATGGGGGAGGCCAAGGGGATGTTCGCTCCGGAGTTGTTGATGGAGAATGAGTGCAAGGCGGTGGTTGTGAGCCGAGCATTGGCTTTGATGTGGTGAGGACAAAACTGCAACGAGCTCCGTGGATCGCATAGAAGAAAGCGGACCACGGAACTCGTTCTACCACACGAGTCGCCTTGCGGCAATCACGCACAGGATTTGATACAGTTGCTGACTGGCTTCTCTCCAGGAGCCAGACGAACTGTACTAGCTATTTTTCTTAATCGACTTGTCGGCAGCTTTCGCAGCTGCGGATTGTTGATTAAAGCTCCCTTTATCTTTGCTTGGTTCGATCCCAGTCTTGATTCCAGCTTTCACTTCGTGTGTTTTGAATCCAATCGAAGAGATGGCTTTACAGGCTGCGTTGGTCCCATCTTGCGAAGCGTCGATGCTTGCTGAGCCTAGCTTTACAGACTTGGTTACGATGTCTTTGACATCTTTGAGTGCGTGTGTGACCTTTTTGATGCAGGTGTCACCGTTCATGCCGTCGATATTGAGTGTGTGAATTGAATGTGTAGCGGATTGCATTTTGCTTCCTTCCGATAGAGTTGGTTTGCGGAGGCACATCGCTTCCGCACAGCAACTATAGGCTCGAGCACGCACAGGCACTGTTTATAATGGAATAATTTATAATATTTCTATGAATTCCTCTCTTTATATTTTATAACCCCTGTTATTACATCTTTACCCCCGGTTTTCAGGCAAACCGGATTATTGCTGATGAAAGAGCCCCTCCGGGGTGCGGGGTGTCCATTGCGGGCATTCAGTGGGGCTCTGCGTAGATCAGGGCTAGAGTTTGCTCATGATCTCTAACGCGATACTGCTGTTCTTTATCATTGATCCGATCGGGCTGATCCCGCTGTTTGCGAGTATTTTATCGCGCGTCGAGGAGAAGCGGCGGACGAAGGTGCTCGTGCGCGAGCTGGTGTTTGCGTTGATTGCGCTCATCACCTTCTTGTTCCTCGGTCGGTATGTGCTTGAGCTGCTGCATATCTCGCAGTCGGCGCTGACGATCGCGGGGGCGATGATTCTGTTGTTGCTTTCGCTCCCGATGATCTTTCCGAGTATCAAGCTGAGTATGGAATCGGAGGAGATGAGTGAGCCGTTTATTGTGCCGCTGGCGGTGCCTTTGTTTGCGGGACCTTCGGCGCTTGCGATGGTCATGCTGATGGGGAGCGGGGGTTCGGAGAACGGGGTGGGGACTCCGGAGACCTGGGTTGGATCGGTAATCATCGCGTGGAGCGGCGCCGCAGCGGTGCTGCTGCTGGGTGAACGGCTCGCGGGTCGGCTGGGTCAGCGCGGACTTGTGGCGCTCGAGCGTGTGATGGGGATGCTGATGGTCGCGATCTCGGTGCAGATGTTCTTGTCGGGATTGACGGAGTACATCACTTCGATCCCGAAGGGATAAGTCGGATCTGATTAGGTAGTCGATGGTGCGGGAGGGGTTGCGGTTCCTGCGAGCATCCCGCCGTCGAGGTTGAACTCGGCGCCGGTGGTGTACGCGGATTCGTCGCTCGCGAGATACACGGCGATCGACGCGACTTCCTCCACAGTCCCGAAGCGATTGAGCGGGGTCCCTGCGACGAACTTGGCGATGTTGGCTTTGCGGTCCTCTCCCTCTCCGAGCATCGGTTCCCACATCGGGGTCAGGATCGCGGCGGGTTGGATCGTGTTGCAGCGGATCTTGAGGCCTTCTTCGGCGCAATAGAGCGCGACGGATTTGGTGTGATTGCGGATCGCGGATTTGCTCGATGCGTACGCGGCGGCGCGGGGGATCCCCACTACTCCTGATCGTGATCCGAGATTGATGATGGATCCGGTTGCGCCGGGGTTGTGGCGCATGGCGCGGATGGCGTGTTTGCATCCGAGGAAGGTGCCGTCGAGATTGGTGGTGTGGACTCGGCGCCATGCGTCGAGGGTCGCGTTTTCTGGATCGTGTGCTTCTGGGGCTTGTTTTTCAGGAGCGTCATCGAATCCGGTGATCCCGGCGTTGTTGACGAGGATATCGAGCGTGTTGTGCTTGGAGCGGATGGTGTTGATCGCGGATTCCCACGCGGCTTCGTCGCGGATGTCCAAGGCGATGGACTCGGCACGGTCTCCGAGCTTGCTTGCGTGCTTGGCGCAGTCTGATTCGTTGAGGTCGCTGAGGATGACGGTTGCGCCGTGTTGGTGGAAGTCATTGGCGATCGCGAGTCCGATGCCTTGGGCGGCTCCGGTGATGAGGGCGACTTTGTGAGCGAGGCGTTGCATGGTGTTCTCCTGCGAGATCGTGCCGATGGGTTAACCTGTGGATTGCATCGCGGCGGCGATGCCGTTGATGCTTGCTTGGATGACGGCTTTGAGGGTTGGCTGATCGGATTCGGACGCGGTTGCGTAGCGTTTGAGGAGTTCGATCTGCGAGATGTTGAGGATGTCGGTCCAGGGGTTCCGGTCTTTGATGGAATCGGCGACGACTGGTGCGTGATCCATGAGGGTTTGATGTCCGGTCATCTGGAGGATCTGGGCTTTGGTGTTGGTGTACTCGGATTCGATGCGTGTATAGATCGCTTCGCCGTTGGGTCCTGCGAGCGCGTAGCGGCGGAGAATCGGGAGTCTTGCTCGCGCCATTTCTTGGGATGCGTTTTCGAGGACTGTGGAGATGAAGGGTCGGTTGACAGATGCTTGGAGCGACTCTCGTTGCTCTTTGGTAGCGTTGTTGAGCGCAGTACCAATCCCGTACCATCCTGGGACGAGTGCACGCATTTGTCCCCACGAGAAGACCCAAGGGATGGCGCGGAGTCGATCGAAGGTCAATGCGCTCCCTGAGGCTCGTGACACGGGGCGCGACGCGATGGGCATGGACCCGATGTGCTCGATCGGGGTGACGGCAACAAACCACGGCCAGAACTCTGGGTCGTCGATCAGGGATCGGTACGCGTCGCGCGCAGTTGATGCGAGGTCCATCGCGACGGATTGGAGCTCAGGGTTGTGCTGATCGGTTGTGGTTCCTGATGACGCGATGAGTGACGCGTGGACGATTTGTTCGAGGTGACGGCGCGCCATGTCTGGGAGTGCGTAGCGGAAGGTGATGACCTCTCCCTGCTCGGTGAATCGGAGACGACCGGTTCTTGCGCCTTGTGGTGCGGCGAGGATTGCTCGTCCGGCGCGTCCTCCTCCTCGTCCGATGGTTCCACCTCGGCCGTGGAAGTAGCGGAGGCGGACGCTGTGTTTGGTGAAGACCTCGGCGATCTCGCGTTGTGCAATCGCGAGGGCGACATTGGCCATGAGGAATCCGCCGTCTTTGTTGGAGTCGGAGTATCCGAGCATGATCTCTTGCTCGATGGATGATCCTGTTTGCACCGCTTGGAGGTGGGTTTGGAACGCGGGATCCGCGAGTGTTTCGTCCATGAGTTCGGGGGCGCGTTGGAGGTCTTCGATGGTTTCGAAGAGCGGGACGACATTGATCCTGCTGATCGCGGGGGTGTCTTTGAGTGCTGGTCGGTAGAGTCCGGTTTCTTTCATCAGCAGCAGGACCGCGAGCATGTCGGAGACATGATGGGTCATCGAGATGACCCACGAGCGGATCGAATCGGGTTCTTGTAGGACTGCTTCGCGCACGACGCGCATCGTTGCGAGGAGTTCGCTTGTGGACTCGGTCAGTTCGGTATCTGATGGAACGAGCGGACGCGCGCTGGTGAGTTCTTCGCGGAGGACTTCGAGCTTGTCCTGCTCGCTGAGTTGTTCGTAGTTCTCGCAGACTCCGGCGAGTGCAAGGAGCTCAGCGACGGCGGCGTTGTGGACTTCGGAGTGTTGTCGGATGTCGAGTGTTGCGAGGTGGAGGCCGAAGACTCGTGCTCGGATGATCGCGTCGGAGAGCGGGCCGTCCTCGGCGGGACCGAGGAGCTTGGCGGTGTGCAACGCTCGGCGGATGATCTGGAGGTCCTCGAGGAGGAGCGATGCGGTGTAGGTGTTGTCGGATTTGAGACGGGCGCGCATCTGCGCGATGCGGACGCGGATCGGTTCGTAGCGGCGCTGCGCGTAGTGCTCTTGATCGGTGATCCAGCTGATGTCGTTCTGGATCGCATCGTCGATCTCGGTCCCTAGATCGGCGCGTCGTGTTGAGACCGACAAGATGTGACGGAGGTCCGCGAGTTCTGTATCCCACAGCGAACGCGCGGCGGTGCTCATCTGCACCAGGGTGTCTCTGGTGACTTGAGCGGTGACATTAGGGTTCCCGTCGCGATCTCCACCGATCCAGCTCCGGTAGCGGATGAGTGCGGGGAGATCGTTGGCGACAATTTTGGTGTGCTCAGGTCCGAAGGTTCGGGTCGAGGCGTACGCGATGTCGCGGAAGAGTCTGGGGACGGTTTCCCAGATGGTCGTCGCGAGGAAGTAGACGCCGTTCTTGACCTCGTCAGGGACTCCGATGCGCTGGGCGCGGATCTCGTCGGTCATGAGCATCATCGTGATGATGCGGTCCATCTCAGCGGTGGTCTCGTCGCGCTGGCGCTGGGAGAGTTCTTGGTCGCGGAGTTTGATGATGCATCGCGCGAGATCGGTTTGCTTGTCGAGGATTGTGCGTCGTCTGGTTTCGGTTGGGTGCGCAGTGAGGGTTGGCTGGATATCGAGATCGCTCAGGAGTTCGAGGATGCGTTCTTGCGAGCATCCCGCTTCTTTGAGTTTGGACATCGCTTCGTCGATGGATTCGGCGCGCGGTCGATCCGCTGTGCAGTCGCGTTCGCGTTGTTGATTCACGCGGATGATGTTGAGCTGCTCGGCTTTGTTGAGCAGGTGGAAGCGCGCGGTTCCGACGCGGATCAGGTCCGCGATTTCTTCTGTGCTCATCGATGCGATCTGCGCCGCGGCTTGGTCCCATGCGGGATGTTCTGGTGCATCTTCTGCGGAGGCGCACAGTGCTGCGAGGATTGATGAGGTTTCGAGCACGGCGTCGAGGCCGCAGGCTTGGGTTGCGTGGGTAAGGGCGTTGTTGATTGTTTGGCGGTCGTAGTCGAGCATGGACAATCGTATTCTGATTGGGATGCTTCACGGCTGGGATCCAAAAAAGAAAGAGCACCCGAATGAACGGGTGCTCTATGAGTTGGCTTGCTCAGATGGATCAGGTGTTGCGGGTCGCGTCGACCGGTTGGCCGTGGGATTGTCCGGCCATCATTTCGGAGACATCGATACCGAGTTTGGTTGCGATGCGTGAGCCGTAGTCTGGATCGGCGCGGAAGAAGTGGCAGAGCTGGAGCATCTGGACTTCTTTGCGAGCGTCTCCCAGGACTCCTGCGATTCGCGTGGTGAGTCGGTCGCGTTGTCCTTCATCGAACATCCGGAAGAGGTTCCCCGGCTGGGTGTAGTCGTCGTGATCGACTGTGGAGTCGAAGCGGTCAACGATGGTTTGTCCGAGGTCCCACGCTGGGTCCATGTACTTCTTGTCGGGGTTGACCGCGTCTGGACGCGTGGATGGCCAGTAGTTGGTTGCTCCGCCGTAGTTTTCTGCGGTTGCGCCCTGTCCGTCGCGCATGGTGTGCATGACGGGGCATCGCGGGGCGTTGACTGGGATCTGGTGGTGGTTGACTCCCAGACGATGGAGGTGGGTGTCGGCGTAGGACATCAGGCGTGCTTGGAGGACCTTGTCGGGTGATGGTCCGATGCCTGGGACGAAGTTGGAGGGTTTGAACGCGGCTTGCTCGACCTCGGCGTGGTAGTTCTCAGGGTTCCTGTTGAGTTCCATCTGTCCGACTTCGTGGAGCGGGAAGTCGGCGTGCGGCCAGACTTTGGTGAGATCGAACGGGTTCCACTGGTGCTCGTCGGCTTGCGCCTGGGTCATGATCTGGACCTTGACGGACCAGCTTGGGAAGTCGCCCTTCTCGATCGCATTGAAGAGGTCGCGCTGGTGGGACTCGCGGTCTTGACCGATGGTCTCGGCGCCCTTGTCGTCCATCCAGTTCTCGATGCCTTGGTTGGTTTTGAAGTGGAACTTGCACCAGACGCGTTCGTTGTCGTTGTTGATGAAGGAGTAGGTGTGGGAGCCGTATCCGTTGATGTGTCGGTAGGAGGCTGGGAGTCCGCGATCGGAGAACAGGATGGTGACCTGGTGGAGTGATTCTGGACACTGCGACCAGAAGTCCCACTGCATGTCGTTGTTGCGGAGGTTGGTCTTTGGATCGCGCTTTTGGGTGTGGATGAAGTTTGCGAACTTGTATGGATCGCGGATGAAGAAGACTGGGGTGTTGTTCCCGACGAGGTCCCAGTTGCCTTGCTCGGTGTAGAACTTGACGGCGAATCCTCGGACATCGCGTTCAGCGTCGGCGGCTCCGCGCTCTCCTGCGACTGTTGAGAAGCGGAGGAAGAGGTCGGTCTTCTTTCCGACTTCCGAGAACATATCCGCTTTGGTGTACTTGGTGATGTCATGGGTGACAGTGAAGGTGCCGTAGGCGCCGGAGCCCTTCGCGTGGACGACGCGTTCGGGGATGCGTTCACGGTTGAAGTGCTGCATCTGCTCGAGGAGCGCGACATCTTGCATGAGGAGCGGTCCGCGCGGTCCGGCGGTCATCGCGTTCTGGTCCCCGATCGGGGCTCCGTCAGCGGTGGTCATGTACGGGCATTTGGGCTGATTGTTCTCGGACATCTCGGTCTCCGGGCTGTCAGGGTGATGTTGGCGGTTTGTTTTAGAATGACTCTAAGATAGTTGGGGGGGTCCGCGTCGTATTCAAGCGATGGAAGGTCCGAAAACCAAAAAATCGCTAAGTCTTGACCCCATAAATGCTTAAGAGTCATCAATTTGCCTCAGCTCTCGTGCTATTTGCTTGCAAGGCCGCTGGGATCGGTCATATTAGAATGAATGGTTTGCCCGTTTGGTGGCCATCTATGAACAACTTGAGAGATGAATGAAAGCTCGTAAGGAGATAGAGATGAAGTGTGTACTCTATGTAGCAGCAGTGGCAGGTCTCTGTGCAGCAGCAAACGCTGACATGATCGATTTCGGCGGTCAGACCTACGAAACAATCAACTGGAACAGCATTTCCCTCGGCGATAACTCCGCTGAAGGCACTGTGGGAGGCGTCGGCGTCACCTTCGAGACTGTTGACATGTCCTCGGAAACAATCTCAGAGAACAACTTCAACGGCGATGCAGCCTTTGACGCTCTCGGATTCAACGGCGACATGGTCGAGTCGATCTCGATCCGTGGCGGAGCGGTCGGTTCATCGATCCTCACCTTTGATCAATCCGTTGGCTCAGTCCTGATCCTTCTCGGCGCACCTCGTGACGGCTCGGTCGCAAACCAGTTTGGTGCTTCGATCTGGGACTTCGCAGACGCACTCGACATGGACATCATCGACAGCGAAGGCAACCCTGGCCTTCTCCTCTCGGCAGCAAACGAAGTCTCAAACTCCAACATCAACTTCCATCGCAGTGGTGTGATCGGTGTGTTCAGCGAGCTGACTTCGCTGACTTGGGACCAAGACACCTTCCAGGGTCTTGACAAGATGGAGATCACCTTCGCGGTCGCTCCAGCAACCATCCCAGCTCCGGCATCGGGACTTGCACTCCTTCTTCCTGCAGCATTCGCTGGTCGTCGTCGCCGGTAATCCACTGGTCGGCATGATCGCGATTTGATAGAGACAACACTGTTTTCCTCTTAGCGGGCGGCCTCATGGTCGTCCGTTTTCTTGTATTCGAGTGTGATCTACAGATTTCGTCGAGAAACCGGGCGAAATCGGGGTGATATCCAAGCAAAACTTCACGGGGTGTGATAAAAAAGCCGAAATGAGTGGTGTTCTGGGCGGCGTGATGCATTCTGTATCTAGACCACAATCTGCGGCTCTGTTTCTCGCGCGGGTGTCGCCTTGCATAAGGAATGACCTATGAAGGCTTCTAGGTACTTGTTGTTGAGCGCTGTTCTCTGCTCTCCTGTGCTTGCGAGCACGATTCATTACAACGGGAAAGAGTTCCTCACGATCGAGTGGGATGAGACCATTCCGATGTTTGGGGAGGATCGCTTCAGCGTGTCTGGAACTGCGGGGGGGATCGATGTCTTCTTCTCGTCTGACGGACTCGAATCCGATGAGACGATCCTGTACGACTACAGCACGGACGCGGCGTTTGATGCCGTGGACTTTGGTGGAGCATCGATGGAATCGCTGACGCTGTTTGGCGGTGAGGTCGGGACTTCTCGATTGAGCTTTTCATCGGCGATCGGAGAAGTGCTGATCTTTGTGGGATCACCCAACGAATCGACCACGGCGACGCAGTTTGGTGCGTCGATCTGGGACTTCCAGGATGACTCGGTTGATGTCGAGATCGTGGATAATGAGCTCGCGGTTGGCGGGCTCCGGGCCGTGGACGGGGTGGTGAGCAGCTCGATCGCGAATCAGATCAGCGGGATTATTGGAGTGAGCGGCGAGATGTCGATCCTTGAGTGGTTGCAGAACACGAGCGACGGACGCGACAAGATGCAGATCACCTTTGCGATCAGTCCGATCCCGGCTCCATCGAGTGGGCTCGCGTTGCTGATCTCTGCTGGGATGCTGGGACGGCGGCGTCGCTGAACGGAATCAAAAATGATCTTCTCAAGACGCTCAATCCATGATCGGGCGTCTTTGTTTTTTGCGTGATTCCGGATCATTTGACGGGCAAACTGTATACTGGGTCTGTGGCTATTGACTCTTCTGAAACTGTGCTCCCTGCTGCTGTGCTTGAAGCCGTCCATCGTGTGTGGGGGTTTGATTCGCTGCGTCCGATGCAGCAGCGTGCGATCCAAGCGGGGATCGATGGGCGCGACTGTCTGACAGTGCTCCCAACAGGCGGCGGGAAGAGTCTGTGCTATCAAGTGCCTGCACTGGTGACTGGGAAGGTGACGGTGGTTGCGTCTCCCTTGATCGCGTTGATGCGGGATCAGGTGCGTGGTCTGGAACTCAATGGGTACGGCGCCGCGGCGTTGCACTCTGGTGTGGATCCCGATGATGCGCGCGAGATTATCACCAAAGCGTTCGATGGATCGATCAACCTGATCTTCGCGGCTCCGGAACGGCTGGTGACGAGCGGATTCAAAGCGATCCTCGCATCGCTCCACGACGCGGATCGGCTGGGGTCGATCGCGATCGATGAGGCGCACTGTATCTCGCAATGGGGTCACGACTTTCGTCCGGAGTTTCGTCGGCTGAAGGAACTTCGAGCGGTCGCGCCGGGGATCGGGATTCAGGCTTTTACAGCGACGGCGACTCCGCGCGTGCAGGACGATATTCTCGATCAGCTTGGATTGAATGATCCGGAGGTGCTGATCGGGAAGTTTGATCGTCCGAACCTGACCTATAGAGTGCAGGCGCGATCGAAGCCTGCGGATCAGATCGCGGAAGCGATGCGCCGTCATCGCAGCGCGGGAGACGGCGGCGGGACCATTGTGTACTGCTTGAGCAGGAAGGATACGGAGGGGCTCGCGCAGGACCTGATTGAGCACGGGCTCGATGCGGATGCGTATCACGCTGGTCTGAGCGAGAAGAAGCGGGAGTCGGTGGAGAATGCGTTTCTCAATGAGACGCTCGATGTGGTTGTTGCGACGGTTGCGTTTGGGATGGGGATTGATCGGAGCAATGTGCGTTTGGTCGTGCATGCGACGATGCCGAAAAGCATCGAGGCGTATCAGCAGGAAACGGGTCGCGCTGGACGGGATGGAGAGCCTGCGGAGTGTTTGCTTTTGTACTCTCCGAGTGATGCGGGACGATGGGAACGATTGATTGGGTTTGGCGCAGAGGAATCGGGCGCGGATCCTGCAGGACAACTTCGTTTGATCCGCGAGATGCGTTCGCTGATCGCGTCGATGGGGTGTCGGCACAAAGCACTGAGCGAGCACTTTGGACAGGAACTGGAGATCGATCCGGAGAATGGGTGTGGCGCGTGTGATGTGTGTTTGGGGGAGACGGAGATCGATCGGGAATCGGTCAAGGTGGCGCAGGTCTTGATGTCCGCGGTCGCGCGGACAGGGCAGAAGTACGGCGCGGCGCATATCTGTGATGTGGTCCGCGGCGCCAAGGCGGAGAAGGTCACGAGCCGGGGGCATGACGAGCTGAGTGTGCATGGGCTGCTGGGTGGGTATTCCAAGGCGCAGCTCGCGATGTATCTGGATCAGCTGATCTCGATGGGGGCGCTTGAACGCGTGGTTGAAGATCGGTTTGAGACCATCCGGTTTGGGGAGACGGGGATGTCGATCATGAAGGGGATCGGGGAAGTCGTGCTCGCGAATCCGATCGGGACAGGTTCGGCAAAGAAGGAACGCGCTCGCGGTCAGAAACGACGCGAAGCGGTGATTCTGGATGTCGATGAGAAGGTGGTGTTTGAGCGATTGCGTGCATTGCGGACTCAGATTGCGCGTGAGCGTGAGGTTCCGCCGTATGTGGTGTTCTCGGATGCGACGCTGCGGGAACTTGTCAAGGATCGACCGACGGATCGGCACGAGATGCTGCGCGTCAAGGGTGTGGGTCAAGCGAAGCTGGATTCGTTTGGGGAAGCGTTCCTCGAAGCATTGGCAGAAGAATGATGCATGAAGTCCGATTGATCAGTCCACAGGAAACCTACCGCTTGCGGCAGCTTGTTTTGCGTCCCACGCTCACGATTGATGAGGTCGGGATGGATCACGATGATGCGGAGAGCACCTTCCATGTTGGTGCGGTTGACCAAGCGGGGACAGTCGTCGCGATCATGACGGTGATGCGTGATTGCGTGCCTGGCACGGATCAGGTGGTTTGGCGGATCCGGGGGATGGCGTCTGATCCGGATGCTCGCGGGACTGGGTGCGGCGGAGCGGTCTTGGAGTTTGGGATGGCGCACGCTTGGGATCTGCATCGTGAGACGATCTGGTGCAATGCTCGGAAGGTCGCGTATGGGTTCTACGAACGCTACGGGTTCCGGCTCGCGAGCGATGAGTTTGATATTCCTGGGATCGGTCCTCACAAAGTGATGATCATCGATCCGGAATAAGCTCGGTAGCTTTATTCAGCTGGTTGTTCTGGCTTGGCAGCGGCGGCCTTGCGTTTCTTCGCGTTGTGCTTGTCGGTCTTCATGTTGATGAGTTCAAGGACGAACGCGAAGACAATCGCGAAGTAGATGTAGCCTCGATTGAAGTGCTCTCCGATTCCCTCTGCAACCAGCAGGACCCCGATGAGGACAAGAAACGCGAGGGCGAGGTTTTTCATCGACGGATGAGCGTTGACGAAGCGGGCGATCGGTCCTGCGAAAGCAAGCATGACGGCGATGGAGATGACGACGGCGGTGGCCATGATGTAGTAGTTGGTGGTCATCCCGACAGCGGTGATGACGGAGTCGAGGGAGAAGACGAGGTCGAGCAGGAGGATCTGCATGAGGACCTGACCCATGGTCGCGGCGGTCTTTTTCATGCCTGGACGAGTGTGGGGATCGTTCTTGTGTTCTTCGTCGCCTTCGATGAGGTGGTGGAGTTCGAGGACGGCTTTGAAGATTAAAAACAGCCCGCCGATGAGCATGAGGAGGGACTTGCCTGAGATTGGACGATCGAGGACATGGAACCAGGGTTCGGTGAGCTTGACGATCCAGTACGCGAGTCCCAGGAGGATCAGGCGCATGACCATCGCGAGCAAGAGTCCGATGGATCGGGCGCGTGCTTGTTGTTCTTTGGGGAGTTTGTCGGAGAGGATCGCGATGAAAACGACATTGTCGATTCCCAGCACGATCTCGAGGACGGTCAGGGTGAGCAGCGCCATCATCCCGGCAACGGAGAAGAACACGACGGTCGCGGGATCAGCGGGGATCGTGGCGGCGTCGCTTGCGAGGGTGAGGAGCATCGGGAGTTGCATCGGGTGCTGCTTTAGTCTTGTGGATCAGCGCGGCTGATCGCGGGGAGTTCTTGATGGAGACCATCTGTATCAGCCGCATGATCGGATGAATGTCCATCCGAATGTATGTCTGGGCCGTTGAAGTCCGCGGCGGTGTGCGCGGCGTTCATCAAAGGTTGGGTGACGATCAACAAGAGGACCACTCCAGCAGCGGATACGGCTCCAGCGAGACGACGCGACATGAACGGAGAGAGCACGATCGACGATCCCGCGTTTGCGGTTGTTGCTCGTGAGCTGGTGTCTGCTTTGTCGAGGTACGCGACGGCGACCAAACGCAGGTAGTACACGGCGGCGATCGCGGAGTTGATCCCCAGCACGATGACGATCGGGATCTGTCCGGCGCTGACTCCTGCGGAGAAGAGACCGAGCTTCCCGATGAATCCGAGGAGCGGCGGGAATCCGAGCATCGAGAGGGCGCAGACGACGACGGTCCAACCGAGCAAAGGATGCGTCTTGCAGAGTCCGCGCAGATCTTCGATGTCGTCGGCGTCGGAGATTGAGCCGTCGGCGTGCTTGCGTTCGATTGCGCCGAGGACTGCGAAGACCCCGACGGTCATGACTCCATAGCAGAGGAGGTAGAAGAGGACAGCCGCGAGTCCGTTGCGATAGAACGGTGCGCCGGCGGCTCCGGGTCCTGCGAGGATCCCGACGAGCATGTATCCGGAGTGGGCAACTGAGGAGTACGCGAGCATGCGTTTGACGGAGTTCTGGAGCAGCGCGAGGGTGTTCCCGACGAACATCGTCAGTGCGGCGATGATCCAGAGCATGGATTCAACGGTTGAAGGCAGATGACCAAACTCGTTCCAACCAACGGTTGCGGTGATGAGCATGATCCCCATGAATCCCGCGGCTTTGGGAACAAACGCGAGCATCGCGCTGACAGGGCTTGCGGCGCCTTGGTAGACATCGGGGGTGTAGAAGTGCATCGGGAATGCGGCGATCTTGAACATGAGTCCAAGCAGCGCGAGGAGGACTCCTGCGAGTCCCAGCGTGCTGAGTCCATCAGCAGCGAAGACGGCTGCGATGTCGGCGATGTTGGTTGAACCGGCAGCACCGTACATGAGCGCGAATCCGTAGAGGAAGATCGCGGCTCCGAGCGCGCCGAGGAAGAAGTACTTGACGGCGGCTTCGCGAGAAGCGTTCTTGTGGGTCGAGATCGCGACCATGATGTAGGTCGGGAGTGAAGTCAGCTCGAGTGCGAGGAAGAGCCAGATCAGGTCGTCTGCGGATGCGGTCAGCATGAGTCCGGTGATGGAGAACATGAAGAACGCGTAGAACTCTCCGCCGTTGGAGCGGATGGGGAGGAAGGGGAGACCTTTGTCAACATCGGCTTCGAGGTCGCGGTCGACTGTGCCGGTGAGATTGACGAGCAGCAGCAATGCAACTGCAGCGATCATGAACTTGGCAAACGGGATCAGGTTCGGGAAGAGCGCGTTTGGATCGACTGGGGTTGAGGTTGCGATCATTCCTGCAGCGATGAGTGCTACGCCGCAGATCCAGGGCGTGAAGCTGCGGATGGCGCGGACGGGCCATTGACCGGTGACCATGACCAGGCAGGTGGCGATGAAGAGGATGATTTCTGGGAGCACGAATGCGAGCTTCTCGGTCATGGCGTGTGCTCCGATGAGGATTCGTTGTGGCTGGTGTGATCAGGAGTCATGGCGTGTTCGGTGTGGTGAACTGGTGCTGTGCCGTCTGTTGTTGCGTTGACGACGATGGTGTTGACCGGTTCGGAGACCGCATCGAGCAGGAGGGTTGGCTGGAGTCCGAACAGAAGACATCCTGCGGCGAGCGGGATCAGGGTTCCGATCTCGCGGCGGGAAAGGTCTGTTGGGAGTGACTCATGGGCGTGATGATCTTCGGGCTCGCGGAGCGGACCGAAGCAGATCTTCCCGACCATGATGAGGAGATACATCGCGGCGATGACCATCCCGGTTCCTGCGAAGACAGCGAACCAGACGCCGAGGGTTGAACCCCATGCACCGACTTGCTGGGTTTCAGCGAAGCTTGCATCGGACTGGAAAGCTGCGATCAAGCAGAGGACTTCTGATGGGAAGCCGTTGAGTCCTGGGAGTCCGACGGACGCCATGGTGAAGAAGACCATGAAGCATGCCCAGATCGGCATCTTGCTCGCAAGACCCCCCACTGTTCGCATGTCTCTTGTGTGGTAGCGTTCGTACATGAATCCGATCATGAGGAAGAGGCCGCCGGTTGAGAGGCCGTGTGAGAGCATGTAGAGGATGGATCCGGAGAGGCCGGAGACATTGAGTGCGGCGAGTCCCAGTACACAGAATCCCAAGTGAGAGACTGAGGAGTAGGCGACGAGCTTCTTGATGTCTTCTTGGACCCAGCAGATCAGTCCGGCGTAGATGATCCCGATGACGGAGAGCACACCGATCGCTGGCGCGTATTGCATGAACGCGTCTGGGGTGATGGGGATTGCGAAGCGGAGGATGCCGTAGGTACCGAGTTTCAAGAGCACACCTGCGAGGATGACGGATCCTGCGGTGGGTGCTTCGGTGTGTGCCAGTGGCAACCAAGTGTGCACAGGGAACAGGGGCACCTTGACGGCGAATCCTGCGAGCATTGCGAAGAGGACCCACGCTTGATGCTGGACCGGCATCTGCGGCGCGACGGCGGTGAGGGTCGCGATGTCGAGGGTCCATTCACCGGTTTGCTGCGAGACGAAGTAGACGACATACATGAGACCTGCGAGGGTCATCATGGATCCGGTGAAGGTGTAGAGGAAGAACTTGGTGGATGCGGCGACGCGGTTGGTTGAGCCGTAGACGCGGATGAGGATGAACATTGGGAGGAGCGTGAACTCGAAGCAGATGTAGAAGAGGAGGAGGTCTTGAGCGGCGAAGACGCCGACCATTGCGGACTGGAGGACGAGCAACCAGCTGTAGTACATCTTTTTGTTGTCGGTGATCGCGGTTTTGGATGCGGCGACGACGATTGGTCCCAGCAATACAGAGAGTGCGATCAGCAGGAGTGAGATCGAGTCCATCCCGATGGAGAACCTGAGTCCGAGATCTTCAATCCAAGAGAACGAGTACTTCGCTTGGGTTGTCCCTGAGTGGGCGAAGTCGAACTGGCTGACCATGACGATCGCGGGGATCAGGAGGACTCCTGAGATCGCGAGTGCTGTTCGGTACGCTTTGTCGGCGCTTGGTGAGAACGCGATCCAGAGCGCCCCGAGGATTGGGACGATCATGAGCGTGAGCAGGAGGATGGTTTGGGTGCTCATGAGAGACCTCCTTGCATCATAATGACAAACACGGCGAGCAGGAGGATGGCGGCACCGCCGGCCATGGAAACTGCGTATCCCTGGAGGACACCTGATTGGCTCGGACGAATGATCCACGCGAAGATGCGTGGGAGGAGTCCAAAGAAGTTGACGATGCCGTCAACGAGGAGTTTGTCGATCCAGTGGAGGATGTGTGATCCGACGCGGAGCGGGGTGACGAGGATCATCCAGTAGATCTCATCAACATACCACTTGTTCTCGGCCCATCTCGGGATCGGTCCGAACATGCGTGCGATTGGGTCCATCTTGCACTCGGCGGCGGTTGTTCGTCCGAACAGGTGGAGGAACCATGCGAGGGCGATACCGATGACTCCGATGACACCTGAGATGTAGTACATCATCTTGTGCGGGTCGCCTCCGACGATTGGCATTTCGAGCGGGTGGTCGATTGTCCCGCGCGGTCCGATTCCAGCGACTGGGTAGTGTTCTGGGTCTTTCTCGTAGTACTCGAAGGCGTGCTCGCCGTAGTTGGAGTGGTAGGACGCGGTGGACGCGGAGACCATGGTGTCGGCGTAGTGCTTGGTGTGTGCGTCCTTGTCGCTGCCAACGAAGTAAAGTCCGGTCGCGGCGATGGAACAGACGGTGAGGATCATGAGCACGGTGTTGATTGCCCAACCCGGTGCGTGTGGGTGGAAGTGGTCGCTGTGGTGATCGCCGTGCTGTCCGGCGTCGTGGTGATTGTCTTCGCCGTGATCGTCGTGATCGTGGTCGTGGAGTTCATCACCTGGGTGGTATTCGACTGGTCCCATGAAGACGCGGAAGAAGACGCGGAAGGTGTAGTACGCGGTCATCCCGGCAGTGATCAGCAGGATCCATCCGATCATCGAGTATCCTGGTGTCACGAATGCTTCTGCGAGGATGGTGTCCTTCGAGAAGTATCCAGCGGTGAACGGGACACCTGCGAGGTTGATACATCCGATGAACATGCCGAGCGAGACGATTCCCCACCCTTTGACTTTGCGGAGACCGGAGAGTTTGCGGAGGTCGAGCTGTCCGGCGAAGCCGTGCATGACGGCACCACAGCAGAGGAAGAGGAGCGCTTTGAAGAATGCGTGGGTGAGCACATGGTACGCGCCACCGGTCGGGGTCAGAACGCCGAGTCCGGCGAACATGTATCCGAGCTGGGAGACGGTGGAGTACGCCATGATTCGTTTGATGTCGAACTGCGCCATCCCGATGGTCGCGGCGAGGAGTGCGGTGATCGTCCCGATCCATGCGACGATTGGGAGAGCGTTTTCCGATGCGAGGAAAAGCGGGTAGGTGCGTGCGATGAGGTAGACACCAGCCGTGACCATGGTCGCGGCGTGGATGAGCGCGGAGACTGGGGTCGGGCCTTCCATCGCGTCGGGGAGCCAGACATAGAGCGGGAACTGTGCTGATTTCCCGAACGCTCCGATCATGAGCAGGAGCGGGATCCATTGTGCGATGGTTGGGATCGCACTGAAGTCCCCGACCTTCGCGGATTCGACATAGCTCAGGAGGGTTGGGTCATTGAAGAGGACTGCGTATTCGAGTGTTCCGAAGTGGACGAAGATGAGGTAGATCCCCAGCGCGAGTCCGAGGTCACCGATGCGGTTGACGATGAACGCTTTCTTCGCAGCTGCGACGGCTTCTGGTTTCTTGTAGAAGTACCCGATGAGGAGGTATGAACACAGACCCACGCCTTCCCATCCGAGGTAGAGCATGAGGAAGTTGTCACCCATGACGAGACACGCCATGGAGAAGACGAAGAGTCCGAAGGCGCCGAAAAATCGGCAGTAGCTCGTTCCGACATCGTGGGACATGTATTCGGATGCGTAGAGCGCGATGCAGGTCGCGAGTCCGGTCACGAAGAGCATCCAGTAGATGGTGAGGGTGTCGATGTAGAACGAGAAGTTCGCGATCATCGACTTCTCACCGAAGTGGACCTGGATCCAGTCGAAGGCGTGGACGGTGTAGGGGGTGCCGTCGAAGGACATGTACATCGCGACGGTGCAGAGGAACGCGATTCCCGCTGCGGCGACTGTGGTCCATGCAGGAAGCTTGGTCTTGTTCCCGATGATCGCGTAGACGAGCGAGAGGATCGAGCTCAGTAATGGGAGACCCACAATGAGCAGGATCCACTTGGGTCCGCTACCGATTTCAGTGACAGCGTGATCCGTCGCGTGTGAAGCGGCGGCGTGCGTGTCTGGCGCGAAGGCGAGCAGATTGGAAAGGAGTGTTGTGTTGATCACCCGTTGAGTTCCTTCCAGGCCTGGGACGAGAGGGTCTCTCGGTGTCTGAACAGCAGCACGACCAGAGCGAGCGCCATCGCGGCTTCAGCAGCGGCAACGCAGAGGACGAAGATGACGAAGGTCTGGCCGTCGGCACCGAGGTGGTGACGACCGAACGCGATGAGTGCGAGTCCTGCGCCTTGGAACATCAGCTCGGTGCAGAGGAACATGATGATCATGTTCTTTCTGGTCATGAATCCGATGAGTCCCATGACGAACATCGCGGCGGAGACGAAGAGATAATGCGCGAGCGTGATCCCTGGGACAGCGTCTGGGAACGCGAGCTGCGCGAGTTGGACTGAGTGTGTGATATCCATTAGGCGTTTCCTGCTTCCAGGTTGTCTGACATGTTGTCAGTCATGGATTCTCCCAGCTTGCGGGCTTGAGCGGCTTTGAGGTCGTCCTCAAGCTCGATGTGCTTGCGAGCAAGGACGGTCGCTCCGAGCATCGCCATCAGCAGGATGATGCCTGCGATTTCGATGGTCATCGGGTGATCGTGCATGAGGTTGTATCCCAGGCGATCGAGGTTCCCGGCGGTCAGTGAGTCGGGCCATTGATCAGCTTCGAGCACACGGATCGTGTGGAGGTCGGTGTTTTCGAGTGTGATCGTGCGAGCGACGACATCGATCGCGGCGGTGCCGTCGTCGTTGCGGACGAGGCGCTCGGTTTCTGTGATCAGTCCTTCGCGTTCGAGGAGACGCTCGACCTTGGTTGGGAGATTTAGGAGGACGCTGTCTTGAGCGAGGGTTTCGTCTGCTGGAGCTGGGAGATCCCCGATCCCTCGGAACATTGCGGTTGTGAGGATCGCGAGGAGGACGAACCCGATTCCTGCGGCGAGGATCGGTTCGCGTGCAACAGCATCTGTTTCATCGATGAATGCTTCGGATGCTGAGGATGGCGCTTGCGTTGCGAGCATGATGACGAAGAGGTAGGTGATGAGGATCGCGCCTGCGTAGATGATGACGAGCGCGAAGGCCATGAACTCTGCGGAGAGCAGGAGGTACATGCCGCAGGATGCGATGATGGTGAGGATGAAGTAGAGCGCGGAGTAGACGGGGCGCGGATGCGTGATCATGCGAGCGCTGGCGCCGAGCGCGAGGATCGCGAAGGGGTAGAAGAAGAAGTTGGGGAGTCCTCCTGTTTTTGATGCGTTGAGCGCGAGGATGAGAATCCCGAATCCAACAGCGGCGGCGAGGAGGAGTCCGCCGACGATTTCGGAAGCTTTGTTTCGGCGTGGGAGCGCTGCTCCGATGCCTACGGCTCCGAGGACGCAGATGAGGTAGAGGGCGATCGGGCTGATGATGGTGTCCACCGCGTTTTCCTCGGATCGGTCGTTCCGGTGTAGTGAAATGCCGATTGGCAGATGGGCTGCCCTCCGGTTCAGGCAACGACATCGCAGACCCACCCCCTCTGGGGATCGGTGCTGTGACCGTCAGGATAGATCAATAACCGGCTTTCTTCAACCGCCGAGGGGGTCTGCGCGGATGTTTGGTCGGTTTGTTTGAGCAATGTGCAGCTTTGTGCATTGGAGAGGCGCGACGCTTCGACTTGACGGATGATGCGTCCATAGGATCGGGTTATGGCACAGATGCAAACAATGATGCACGCGGCGCAACAAGACCGCAAAGTACACATCCCCAATCTCCTCACGATGGCACGCGTTGGACTCGCGATGGTCTTTGTCGGACTGCTTTCGAGCGTCTCGGCGCCGGCGATGAGTACCGATCCGACGCTCAGCGAACGGATCGGTCAGCTCTCTTCAGGGTCTACCACGATTCTCGTCATCGCCGCGACGATCTTTGTTATCGCGGCACTGACCGACGCACTGGACGGGCATCTCGCTCGCAAGTGGAAAGCGGAATCCAAGTTCGGACGGATCATGGATCCATTCGCTGATAAGCTCCTGATTCTGGGAGGTTTCGTGATCCTTGCAGGACCGAATTTCACAAGTCCATTGCTCTCAGGCGGTTCGATCCAGCTCTCTGTCATCACAGGATGGATGGTCGTCGCGATGATCGCTCGCGAGCTGCTCGTGACCTCGATCCGAGGCATGTACGAAGGGGAAGGGGTCGATTTCTCCGCTGGATCGATGGGCAAAGCGAAGATGATCCTGCAATCGGTCACGATCCCGATTATCTTGCTGCTGATCGCGTTTACCTCTCCCGGTCCTGAGACTGGAGAGCGGACGATCATCACCCTGTTGGTCTGGGCAACAGTCGTCGTGACGCTTGTGTCGGGTCTTCCTTATATAGGCAAGGCTCTCCAGCACACGATCGACGAGAACGCTCGGATGCTCGAGGTCATGCGTGGGAAGAAGGCGAGAAAGCCGACCAAAGCGACCAGCGTGCCTGGCGCGAAGCCTCGTCCGAAATTCAACAAGGGTGGACAGAGCAAAAAGCGTCGCTAATACCCTGCCTACGAAGGAGTTGCGATGAACACCATTGCGCCGACTGCTGAGCGTCTGCTGACCACCTTTGGTCTAGGACACATGAAACCTGCTTCTGGGACTTGGGGGTCGATGCCTCCGGTGTTTCTTGCTGGGATTCTCGCGTGGATTGGCATTGCAAATCCTTCAGCGTACATTGTTTATATCATCGCGATGATCGTGATCTTCATCGTGTTCAGCGCGGCGTGCGTAATCTGGGGAACAGATGCCGAGGCGCGATGGAAGAAGGATCCGGGTCAGGTCGTCGCGGATGAGACGGCGGGGCAGTGCGTGACGCTTTTGATGATCCCGACGGCGATGATGGGGAACTTTGTTTCGCTGATTTTCACGATGATGGGGGCGTTTTTGCTGTTCCGGGCGTTTGATATCTTGAAGCCTTGGCCCGCGGGCGCGATGCAGAATATCCGTGGGGGTTGGGGGATCCTGCTTGACGACTGGATCGCTGGATTCATGGCGGGAATCGTGATCTGGATCATCCATTACGCGTTCTAGGACCTTCTTCATTTGGAACGCTGAGAAGCTGAATTTTTTGTTTGAATCAATACCTTGTGTAGACTAGACTTATGTGCGCACTGCCGCTGAAACTGAAGACGCCGGGTGGGCTGGTAAGTCTTGAGACCAATCTAATGTTGGCTCCGATCGCTGGGTGGTGTGAACTCGCTTGGCGAGTTTCTGTGCGCGCTCTCAACGGCAAGCACGGCGGGGTGGGACTCGCGTGCACCGATCTGCTCAACTCACAAGGACTGCTCTGCGACGAAGGTGCTTCGCGCGATCTGGCGCGGACGAATGAACTCGATCGTCCGATCGGGATGCAGTTGTACGGCGCGGATCCGGGACATCTCGCAGAAGGCGCACGCTGGTGCGCCGCGCACGGTGCAAGTGTGGTTGATATCAACATGGGGTGTCCGGTTGACAAGATCTGCAAGAAGAACGGCGGATCGAAGCTGATGTGCGATCTGGGTTCGACCTTTGAAATCTTTGAAGCCGTGCGTGAGGCGCTTCCGGAGTCGATCCCGCTGACGGCGAAGATGCGGCTCGGATGGGACGAGCAAGCAAAGAGCGACGGAGTCGCGTGTGATCTCGCGGTCGGACTCTGCAAACGCGGCGCGGCGTGCATCACTGTGCATGGTCGGACCACTGAACAGAAGTTCAAGGGGTCGTGCGATCATTCGGGGATCAAGCGTGTTGTCGATGCGGTGCGCGAAGCGACTGGAAAATACGACGGGACGATCGACGGCGGAATCCCTGTGCTTGGGAACGGGGATATCAAATCCCCAAAGGACATCGTCGTCATGCGGCGCAACACAGGATGCAGCGGCGTGATGATCGGGCGCGGCGCGTTTGGTGATCCCTGGATCTTCCGTGTCGGATGGGGACTCCAGCAGCGGATTGATCAAGCGGGGATCGATTGGTTCGATGACGAAGCAATTGATGCGATCGATCTCAGTGATCTGGAAGCGAGCGAAGACGAGAAGCTCGATCTGGTTCGGGACTATTTTTTGCGGATGATCGAGTATCGCGACGAGAAGCATGCGCTGCATGTGATCCGTCAGAAGATCAGCTGGCTTGGGAAGACGATCAGGGACGGGCACTGCCGGGGATTGAAGGAGGGGGTTCGTCAGTCGAAAACGGTTGAAGAGGTGCTGGTGGCGATTGAGCATTGGAGAGCGGAAATTTAGATTTCTGTTGTAGACCAGTGGGTGTGTGATATATTAGAGAGATGACCGTTCTATTCGCTCAACTCGAGGTCGTATTATGAAAACTGCATACATGTTTCTTGTCACTCTGGCATCGGCAACCAGTCTCTCTTGCGCTGCTCCGGATCTGATCTGCAGCGAGATCAACGGAGCAAGCTTGTTTGGCGATGATGGCAACGGAACCAATGCGTATTCGTTTGGAACCACGATCTGCAATATTGGTGACGAGCAGGCCGCATGGGATGCGAACACCAATGAGCACCCGCTGATTTCCCAGACGCTTTACAGACTCAAGGACCACGAGATCACGCAGATCGGGATCGGGTTTGTGCGTCACACGACTATCCCGCTCGCTGGGAACGCGTGCGGTCTTGGTTGCACTCCTGCGGGATTCCTTGCGTTAGGCGCGGGATGTTCGGATGAGAGCAGCGCGTTGATCAATGGATCACAGGGTTTGATGGGGCCTCGGACGGAGGTCAATCCGCAGAGTGGGTTCTATCCGTATCCGTTTACCTCGATCAATCAGGTTGGCGACTCGATCTACAAACGCTTGCAAGTCGCGCAGTCAGACATCAGCGATCCCGATGCGTTGTACTTCATCGAGACGCAGGCCATTAGTCCTTCCGAGACCACACTCGAAACACGCAATAACAACATGAGCTATCGGCAAGTGACCTTTCACTCAGGAACACTTGCGCCGACACTAGTCGGACCGACTTACAGCGAGCAGCCCGCGATCTATGCGTGGCGGGATCACGGGAACGGGATCGGCAATCCAGACTCAGATGTCATCATCAGCGTCGCGAGCATCCCCGAACTCGACTCGACCTATGTCGTCGGCTCGCATGTCGAGGTGCTCGGCGAGGACCACTCGGTCGCTCGGTACGCAGTGCTCAACATGAACGGAGAGGTTGGGATCAGACACTTCGGGATTCCGAACTTGAGCTGCTTCAGTGACGCCGAGATTGTCTCAATGGACTTCGATGCGCCCCCATACCACGATGACCTCGACGACCAGATCGATTCCGACCCGTGGACTGCTGTTCCGCTGGAGATGTATGGGTACATGCATTGGAAGGTCGATACCTATGAAGAGAATCCAAATGCCAACGCGATCCGCTGGGGGACGATGTACAATTTTTCATTCGAAGCGGATGGAGATGTTGGACTAAACCAAATGGAGTTCATCGGAGTTCGGTTCTTTGGACCGGGACAGCCTGCCCATGTGAATACTTGGATCCCTGCATGGGCACCAGTTCATTGTGATCCGGGATGCCATGTAGATTTGAACTTCGATGGTGATGTCGATTTCTTCGATATCTCATTCTTCCTCACCAACATGGTCGACTACAACCATGACGGCGAGTTCGACTTCTTCGATATCAGCAGCTTCCTTACTGATTTCAATCTTGGATGCCCATGAGACTAGCCTGAATTCATCTTTCCTCGCGATCAAGCGGATCTCCATATGGAACCAGAATACAAATTGTGACGAATAGATCAACAGAGAGCCCATTCGAGGCTCTGGTTGTGGTCTTTCTACCAACACACGCACAGTGAGCATTCTCGCCCACTTCATTTCGGAGTATCTCATGCGTTACGCACTCTCGCTCTCGGCTCTTGTTGTTCTGTCTGCTGGTTCTGCTCTCGCGGCTCCTGTGGATGTTGAGGATTCGAACGAAGTGGAGATGATGCCTGTTTTCGGATGCTTCGGGGATGCGCACGGGCATTTATCGGGCGGCGTGCACATGATGCCGATGGATGAGGAAGTCCGCGAGTTCATGGACGCGATGGAGGTCGCGAATCAGGGGAGCACGGACAATCGCGTGGACCTGGTCTTTGTGGGTGATGGATACACGGCGGGGGAGATGGCGCAGTACCACGCGGATGTCAACGGGATTGTCAACTCGTTGTATCAGTATGAGCCGTTCACGAGCTACCAGACTTACTTCCGCGTCACGGCGGTTGAAGTGATCTCCAACGAGTCAGGTGTTGACAACGATCCAAACCAAGGCGTGATGCGCGACACGGCGCTGGATATGCAGTACTGGTGCGGCGGGACGGAGCGATTGCTGTGCGTGAATGTCAGCAAAGCATACACCGCTGCAGCAGCAGCTCCTGATATTGATCAGGTGGTCGCGATCTCCAACTCATCGAAATACGGCGGCGCGGGATATCCGAGCAACAACCTCGGAACCTCTGCTGGTCAGAACAACGCCGCAGCGGACATCGCGATCCATGAGCTTGGTCACTCGCTCGGAGATCTCGCAGACGAGTACACCTACGGCGGACCAACCACCTACTCCGGTCCGGAGCTGAGTCCGGTCGATGTGTCGATCCATGATCGCGCTTCGCAAGAAGCGAACGATCGCAAATGGCACTACTGGATGGACGCGAGCCGTACTGGATTCGATGGCCCGATCGATACCTACGAAGGTGGGAACTACTCGGAGTTCGGTGTGTATCGTCCATCGAATAACTCGATGATGCGGTCGCTTGGTCGTCCATTCAACTTGGTGAGCGCAGAGCAGCTGCTCAAGGAGATTTATCGCGAGGTCAATCCGATCGAGTCGGGGAGTGCTTCGGGGACGATTGTTTCGCGTGACGGAGGGACAGTCGGGGTGACTCCGATGCAGCCTTTGAATCATGATCTTGCGGTGCTGTGGTATCTTGATGGGGTGCTGCAGGTGCCCCTGATTGGCCAGACGCTTGTGTCGACGGATGATTTGACTCTGGATGGCGGGAGTCATGAGCTCAAGGTGGTGGTTTCGGACATGACGCCTTGGGTTCGGAACGAGGCGATGCGTGCTCAGTTTATGACTGAGGAGCGTGTGTACACGATCGAGGCGTTGCCTTGTCCTGCGGATCTGACTGGTGACGAGGAACTGGATTTCTTTGATATTGGTGCGTTCTTGACCTACTACGAAGCCGAGGATCTGCGTGCGGACTTCTCGGATGATGGATTGCTGGACTTCTTCGATATCGCGGGATTCCTGTCAGCGTACTCGGCGGGGTGCCCATAACACGCTTGAGGCTCGGTTTTCGGACGATTTTTGTGGTCAGGACTCGCAATAGTGGCGCTTGTGGAGCGTTCTCCTCGTGAAGGAATCGGGTGGATTGACCTGCGCGGATGCGATGGTCGATGACTCGGATCTGGATCGATGGCTGTACCGGTCTCGGCAGGGTCATATGTACTGACTCCTTGTTGAGAGCTTACCTAGAATCTTTGGTCCAGGAAACAAGAACGAATCAACGGTCTTGGGTCCACTGACCTACCTGAGAGGATGACGACTGATGAAAGCTACCCTGAATCGTGCGACCCAGAATCGTGTTTGCTTGTTGACCGCTGCTTTGGTTGGGCTTGTTGCTGGAGCCGCGAATGCTCAAGCGACTGGTCATGAGGGGCACAATCATGCTACTCAGCCTGCGACTGCGCATCGCACAACTGGGACTGGACAGGTCGATCCGAGCCAGGTTGCTGGGCCTTCTGCCAAGTCGATCTTGCTGTTTAAGGAGACGCATGTCTCGACGGGCGAGATCCTTGATACTGAGCCGAAGGAAGTTGAGTTCCATTTCAAGAACACTGGTTCTGAAGATCTCGAGATCCAGCTGGTCAAGCCATCATGCGGATGCACGGTTCCTGATATGTCGCAGACTTCCTACAAGCCTGGCGAGAGCGGCGTATTGAAGGTCACCTTTGATCCTTCGGGAAAGAAGGGCGCGGTTTCGCGGAACATCACGATCTACACGAACTCAGAAACCAAACCTGTCCATACGATTTTCTTGCAGTCGGAGGTAAAGCCGATTGTGATTACTGAGCCTCGCATTCTTTCATTCCCGATGACCACCAAGGGACAAGGGAACACGAAGGACATCAATATCTACGGGCGTTTCCCGGAGTTTAAGGTCAGCAGAGCAACGACTCAGGACTCGGATGTCTTCGGCATCGAGATCGTTGACGGCGGCAAGGTCGAAAAAGACGGCGAAGACATGTGGCTCCAGATCGTTCGTGTCTCGATCCTCGAGAGCGCCAAGCCCGACAGCTACCGCACTGAGATCACTGTTCGCACGAACGAAGAACACAAGTCGATCTTCTCGCTCGCAGTCGTGGGTCGCGTCATCGGCGATCTCGAACTCTCCCCAGTCCGCTTGACGCTTGGTCGTCTCGTCGTCGGCGATGAGTTCAACAACACCGTTACACTCCGTTCCAAGAGCGGTAAAGCGTTTGAGGTCAAGGGCGTGAACTCGTCGAATGTTGTGCTTGATGCGGAGTACACCGCTGAGCCGGTCGATGCTGAGAAGCGGAACGAATGGACAATCCGCGTCAAGGGCACAGTGACCCATCCTGCGCAACGCTTCAACTCGCAGCTTAATGTCATCACAGACATGGCGGACGAGGAAATGATGACTGTGCAGATGTACGGGCAGCTTCAGCCGAAGCCTTTGAACTCGAATCCTTAACGAGGCGGTGCGAATGAAGACTCCACAGCGAGTGCTGGCGATCGTCGGCGGCGCGTTCCTTCTGGGAACAGGGCAAGCGTTTGTCATGGGTCCGATCGTGCTCAAGCCGGCGAATCTCAAGTCCGGCACAGAGGGCGCGAAGGGCGATCCGAATCGGAAGATTCCGCCGAAGATTGACGAGCAACCTGGAGACACCACTCCTCCGGAGCAAACGGACACCCCTGATCTGGAGCCTGATCCGGAGCCTGTTACAAAACCTGCTCCACAGCCTGATCCAGATTCAGGCAATGGTCGGCTCTCGGCGATGTACGCTGGATCATCTCTCGAAGCGCTTCTTGACGCGCCCGTCCCAGAGGGATCACTTACATTGCGTGAAGCTCGGAAGCTCTGGAATGATGGCGTCTACTTCATTGATGCTCGACATGACTATGAGTATGAAGCGGGGCACATCCAATACGCGGCACTGCTCCCGGCTCAGATGTTCGATACCGATATCGAGCACGCGAACAGCGTGATGGATTCGATTCCGCCGGATGCGACAATCGTGCTGTACTGCATCGGAGGGGATTGCGATGCATCCAAGAATACCGCGGCATTGCTCGAACAGTACGGCTACACGGATCTGAGGATCATGGGAGCGGGCTACGAGCACTGGGTCGCGGCGGGGTATGAGACCTCGACTGGTCTTGATTCCGATGGGGAGGTGTCGCCGTGAGTAGTCCTGCATCAAAGCCGAGTGCGATGAAATGGGTTGAATCGATCCTTCTCCAACTCCCGCTTCGCGTGTTCATCGGCGGCGCGTTTATGTTCGCGGCGTACAACAAGATCGGCGGGACCCAGTCCTTTGCCAATGCGATCAAGGGATTCCGGATTGTCGATGCAGACAAGCACGGCTATCTGATCCAGTCCGCGGCGTACATGATGCCTTGGGTCGAGATGATCGCGGGACTGCTGCTGGTGCTCGGACTTTGGACGCGCGCGAGTGCCGTGGTGATCTGGGTGCTGCTCGTCGGATTCATGGCGGCGCTGATCCATGTGATCATGGATGAAACCATCAGCGCGGATTGCTCGTGCTTTGGGGACATCAAGCTTGGGTGTCCTTCGACTGTGGGATGGTGTCAGGTGATCCGGGATGTGATCCTGCTGGTCCCGACGACCTATCTGATCTGGCGACAGGGCGGGATTTTGGCGCTGGATCGCGTGTTTCGGGACAAAACTGGTGATGCTGACCCCCAATGGACGGTCGACCGGAGCGGGGAAGGGGCCTAAACTTCCCTC
Organism: Phycisphaerales bacterium; assembly: GCA_051252395.1. Taxonomy (GTDB): domain Bacteria; phylum Planctomycetota; class Phycisphaerae; order Phycisphaerales; family UBA1924; genus UBA1924. The sequence goes on from JBPOFX010000002.1 coordinate 81,164, forward strand.
CGCGATGTAATCCGTCGCTCTGGAGGCTGACAGCGTTTGTCGAATCCTGAGCCACAACGACCAAGACGGAAAGAGAATAGATATGAGCCGATTTGACCGTTTCCCAACGACCCCTACCAAAGCAACCAAAGAGTCCGGCAAGGGCATCGAATACTGTGACTACAAGGACATCGAGAGCCTGCGTCGCATGATGACTCCCAACGGCAAGATCTACGGCCGTAAGCGTCTGGGAACCAACGCTCGTCAGCAGCGCATGGTTGCTCAAGCGATCAAGCGTGCACGCTTCATGGGATTGCTCCCATTCACGAACGCGACACTCTGATCGAGTTTCTGGTTCTGCTGAACTGAAATGAACGAACTTTGAGACCGACTGAATCTTCAGTCGGTTTTTTTACATATAATCAGGTATGTCTGGATACAACCGAGAATACGAGCCGGTCGCGTTGGCGTTGAATCATGTTGCGGGGGATCGGAACAGACGCATGCGCGAGGTCGCTGACACGCTCTGGAGATTCTTCCGGAGCGAGGGGGTGTCGTGGGTCGGGTTCTACACGATCGACAATGGACGCGAGAGCATGACGCTTGGTCCTTCGCGTGATACTCCTGCGTGCTCTCCGATCGAACTGCACGGCGCGTGTGGGAAGTCTTGGAAGACTGGTCGTCCGATGATTATTTCGGATGTCACGAATCTGGGTCCGGACTACATCGCGTGCGATCCTCGTGATAAATCCGAACTGGTGATCCCGATGTTTGATCGGGAGGGGGAATGCTGGGGGGTCTTTGATGCGGATTCACGCGAACGCGATGCGTTCTCGGAGGTCGATCTGCACGAGATCCGTCAGATTCTGGAAGCGACGGGATTGTCTTGGCCGAGCAAGGCGCATCTTGATCCGTTGATGTATTGACCGATCAATCAAGCGATTGATGCGAGACCAATCCGCATTGCTCGCACTTCCAGTCCAGATTCAGGACAGACGATCCTGCGACCAGAGCGATCGAAAACTCAAGCACAATCTTCAGGAGATTCCAAGGCGTACGAACGGCTCTGGTTTGCTGTGCACACTTTGGACAAGCTGGATTCTGAATTCGGAATGACTTCATAGCTCACCAAGTTAGTCTCTTTAGAACGGATCGGGTGCTTTGAATGTGATACGTTTGCCTGTGATTGGGTGGTGAAAGGTGATCATCGATGCGTGGAGGCACAGGCGTTGTTTGTAGGGGTCGTTGACATCGGAGCCGTAGAGCTCGTCTCCAACGATGGGGGCGTTGAGTCCTGAGGTCTCGCCTTCCTTTGGGTCCCCCACTGTCGTGACTTTGGGGTGGGCGCAGTGGACTCTAAGTTGGTGCGTGCGTCCAGTGTGGGGGTTGAGTTCGATTCGTGTCACTGGTTGTCCGTTGTATTCTTCTCGGCTCAGGACGCTGTAGTGGGTGACAGAGGGTTTGCCGTAGAGATGATCGACGAGCTGGAGGGGTCGGACATCGATGTCTTTGCGGATCGGGGTGTTGATGGTGCCTTCGTCGGAGTCGAGGTGTCCTTCGATGAGCGCGAGGTAGCGTTTGGTGATCTTGCGGTCCTCGAACTGCTTCGAGAGGTTTTTGTGGGTTTTGGGGTCCAGCGCGAGGATCATGATCCCTGAGGTGGACTGGTCGAGGCGATGGCAGGTCATCGGTCCCGTCGCTCGTGGGAACTGCTGCTCGATGCGTGATCGGACGCAGTCTTTCTTGTCCTCGGCGATTCCCGGCACGGAGAGGATCCCAGACGGCTTGTCCACGATGACGAACGCTTCGTCCTCGTGGATTACTGGGATCGGCCCGGTTGGTGGAGAATACTCAAAGTGCGGGATGGGTCCCAGCTGGACGCGCCGGATCATCGACTCATCGATGTCCGGCGGGTTTCGATAGATGCGCTTTGTGGACCTAGTATCTCCCATGAAGAAGAGTGTATCCGTACCGACCGATCGTGCCTTGAATCTTGCGATTTCTGGCGTTGCTGTTTCTCTCATCGCGTGTGCGTGCTCCGCGTCGAATCCGAACTCGGATTGGGATTCGGAGTGGCCGAGCACGGAAGCACAGTTTCTGACGAACCATCGTCAGCTGACTGATACCGACCGGTTCACCAAAGCGGGTGAATCGTACTTCTCTCATGACGGGAAGCGGATTATTTTCCAAGGCATCCCGATGCCTGCGAAGGGTGATGAGGCTCTTGAGCATTACCTGATGTATGTCTGCGATGTCGTGCGTGATGATGATGGCGACATTACCGGCGTCGAGCACATCACCAATGTCTCCAACTGGGGATCGTCCAACACCTGCGGCTGGTTCCATCCCAAGGACTCCTCGCGGATCATGTTCGGATCGACACTCGTCGCACCAGGCGGCGATGATGTCGCGGGATACCAACGCGATTCGTCGAAATACTCATGGCAGTTCCCACGCGAGATGGACATCGTTGAGATGACACTCACCGAAGCGCAGGGGGGCTGCTGCTCGGAGATGGGAACAAGCGAAGCGACCCCGATCTGGGAACGCGATGGGTACGACGCGGAGGGGTCGTGGTCTCCTGATGGTCGTCACATTCTCTACACTCGGCTTGAGCCGGGCAGCACGGACGGGGACCTGTGGATCTGGGACTCGAAGGACAACACGCATACCGAACTGATCGCGGAGGAGGGATACGACGGCGGGCCGTTCTTCTCTCCTGATGGGAAGTCGATCTGTTACCGATCGGATCGTCGGAGCGACAAGCTCTTGCAGGTGTTTGTCTCCAAGCTCGCGTTTGATGCGTCGGGGAAGGTGACTGGGATCAAGGAAGAGATCCAGATCACGAACAACGAGCATGTGAACTGGTGTCCGTTCTACACGCCGGACGGGAAGTACTTGTTCTACGCAACGAGCGAGCAATCGCACGGGAACTACGAGGTCTACTGCGTGGATGCGACTGGTGATTATCCGCTTGATGAAACCCCTCGCATGCGGATTACCAGTGCTCGCGGATTTGACGGTCTCCCGGTGTTCTCTCCTGATGGGAAGACGATGATGTGGACTGGTCAGCGCGGCGCGTTGCACGGCGATTCGGATCGTCCGAGCTCGCAGTTGTGGGTTGCGGATATCGATCTGGACGCGGTGGATCGTGCGTATCAGGAACTGCGTGAGGACATGATTGACGCGAAGGATGAGCAGTCATTTGATGAGTACATGCCTTGAGTGATTGAGGTTTGCTGAGAGGTCAACACTGAGAGGTCATCGCACTGATGGGATCCAATCCGAGTGATTCTGGGCCGAGCGACTTTGGGATGGGGATGGTGCGGACCTACTCCCATGTGGGTGATCCCACTCCGGCGCGTGATCATTCGGTGTTCTGGAACGCGTGGTTTGATCGGTTAAGTCAGGAAACCCCGGTGCTTCAGGCGCGGGAGTCGGTTGATGCGAGCGATCCATCAGCGACGCACGAATACCTCTCAACCCACGGCGTGCGGATCGGGTGTCGATTGATGACCCCTCCTGAAGGGACACCTGTACGAGCGTCGCTTGTCACAGTGCACGGATACACAGTTCCCGAATCGCTCGAAGACGAGGAACGGCACTGGTCATCGCTCCGCAAGCTCGGAGTCGCGGTCCTCGCGATCCGATTGCGTGGATTCCCTGGATCACGGACCGATGGCGCTGGGAAGACTATTGATCTGGATGCGAACAACAAGAACTGGATCACGCACGGGTTCACAGGGTTTGAGCACAAGGACTGGGTGCTTCCTGATGCGCTGGCGGATGTGTGCAACGCCGTGCGTGTGATGCGCAACGCGCTGCTTGGACGCGATGCGAAGGATCTTGAGCCTTGGCTCGAAGGGGAACCAAGACATCCGGATGTGTTCCTCCATGGCCGATCGCTTGGAGGGGGACTCGCGACGATCGCGACGGCGCAGCTCTCTGGAAGGATGCTGGGGCGACCGATCGTGGATCGGTTGGCAGTCGAGGTCCCTTCGCTAGGTGCTTGGCACTGGAGACTCAGGAACGCGCCGACTGGTCTGAGCGAGCGGTTCCGGATCCTGATTGAGAACGCTCCGGATCATCGCGAGGAGCTGATTGGTCGGTTGCGGTTGATGGATGCGGTCGTGCATGGACGCAAGGTGCGTGTTCCGACGCTCGCGATGCTTGCGTGCCGGGACGAGGTGGCGCCGGCGCCATCCGCGGCAGCGGTATTCAATGCGATTGATGCGGATCCGGGATGCAAGTGGCGGTTCTGTGTGCCGTTTGGGCATGTGAGCGGGGATACGCACAACACGCGGCGCGTTGCACTGTTCGGACGCACGATGACGGACTTCTTTGATCCGTCGAGGGCTCCGATGGAATCGATGGGGGCTTGGGAATCGGAGATGTCGCTTCCTGATGATGGATCGTGCGGGTTTGGGTCTTCAAACGCTGAATGATCTGTGAATGACCAGACGATCTACAGCCCTGACCCTATGGTTGGGTATGACCGATACTGAGCACAACTTGATGTCCAGCGTGCAGACGCTGATGGGTGGATTGATCGACTACGCGGGGCTCTTCCCTCCCAGCAAGCTCCCGATGAAGAAAGCGACGGAGAACTACGCGAAGTATCTGCGCGCCGAGCATGCGGACTTTGTGGGTCGGTTTATCTGTCCTGTTCCCAAGCTCGAGGAGTTGTCTAGGGAAGCGTCGATCGTGATGCCTGGGACCTACGCGACGAGCGGGTATCCGGAGCATGCCGATTCAATCGAGCCTTGGCAGATCTCGGGGATCATCATCGGGGATCTGGAAGAGAACCTGGAGATGATCTACCGGTTCAACGAGCATCATGATGATGAAGCGAACGGGCTTGCGCTCGTGGACGCGATCGAGATGCGAGTCAGCAGCGCTGACGAAATCGATGAGGCGCTGGAGATTATTCCTGAGATGATTGATACAGCGTTCGAGATTCCTCAGGACATCATCATGAACGGCGATCCGCGCGGACTCATCGCGGCGATGTCTGGATCGGGTGTTCTCGCGAAGATCCGCTGCGGCGGGGTTGAGCCGAGCATGTTCCCGAGCAGCGAGAATATCGCGGACTTTATGCTCGCGTGCAAGAACGCGTCGGTGCTGTTTAAATGCACGGCGGGGCTCCATCATCCGATCCGCAGCGAGCAGGCGTTGACCTATGAAGACAATGCGCCGCGCGGGGTGATGCATGGGTTTGTGAATGTCTTTGTCGCCGCGGCGTATGTGCTCTCGGCGAAGTCTCCTGATCAGCAGACAGCTGTCGGGATCCTCGAAGAGATGAACCCAAACGCGTTCATCTTCAACGAAGATGGCGTGATCCACAAGAAGACACGCGTCTCGACGATTCAGCTCGCGCAGATGCGTGAAGGATTTGCGACCAGCTATGGGAGCTGCTCGGTCGATGAACCGATCGCAGACCTGAAGGCGATGGGACTCCTTTGAACACACCACAACCTGAATCTGTTGAGAGCCGAAAGCTGTACTACGGCTGGGTGATGCTCGTGATCGCGGTCGGACTCGCGTTTGCGACGATGCCTTCACAGACGATTATCGTCTCGCTGTTTAACGCGTCGTATCGCGAGAAGCTGGGGTTGTCGGTCGCGGAGCTGAGCAAGCTCTACACAATCGGGACCTTGATCGCGGCGTTCCCGTTGTCGTGGGTGGGGAAAGCCGCGGATCGGTTTGGGTTGAGAATGGTCGCGGGGGTCGTGGTGCTGTTGTACACGCTGTCGCTGATCTTCTTGACAGTCGCGTCGCATGCGGTTTTGCTTGGTCTTGGGTTCTTCATGATCCGATTTTTGGGTCAGGGATCGCTCGGGATGCTCAGCGGACACACGCTCGCGATGTGGTTTGAGCGCAAGCTCGGATTTGCGCATTCTGTGCTCGCGGTTGGCGGGTTCGCTGCAGGGGGTGCGATTCTTCCCAAACCTGTCGCGTGGATGATCGAGAATCATGGCGCGGGAACCACGCTGATGATCCTTGCGGGTGGGGTGTTCTTGCTGACGATGCCTGCGATTGTGTTCTTGTTTAAGAACAAGCCTGAGGATATTGGTCAGCATCTTGATGGGGATCCTCAGGAGCACGCGATCCATGATGTCAAGCACGGCGGACCTGCGCCGCTCAACGATCCCGCGTTCTCGATCGCGCAAGCACGCAGGACCTTCCCGTTCTGGATTCTCCTCACGCTCCAGTGCACCTCTGGGTGCATCGGGACGGCGTTGCTGTTCCACATGCAACCGATGCTTGTAAGTGCTGGAGCGGAGGGGACGGAACAACAAGCCGCGACGGCGAACACGGCGTGGTCGTTGACCTTTGGGATTGGGATGCTGTGTGTTGGATGGATGGCGGACAAGTTCCGTCCCAAGTTCTTGCTTCCGATCGCGCCGCTGATGATGTGTTTGGGATCACTGATTGTGTGGAGCGTTGCGACTGGTCGGGTCGAACCTGACGGGGTGATGCCTCGGATGATTCTGGGGATGGTTGTGTTTGGTTTGGGGATGGCGGTGAATGTCGCGGTTGGCGCTCCTGCGGTGGCGCGGTTCTTCGGACGCACGCATCACGGCTCGATCCGTGGGTTTATGTCGACATTTACTGTCGCATCGACTGGGGTCGCTCCGTATCTCGCTGGGAAGTGGTACGAGGTTGCGGGGTTTGATTATGGTCCGGTGCTGCTTGGGTTTGCGGTGTGGTGCGTGCCGTTGATCGCGTTGACGGCTTTGCTCAATAAGCCGAGTCCACCTGCTGAGCGGGACCTGAATCCTGATCCGGATCCGCTGGATATGCAGGATGTGGAGTTGTAGGAGATGCTGACTTTTGCCCCCTCTCCCATTCTGATGGGAGAGGGCTGGGGTGAGGGCTCCCCCACTCTTATCTCTCCTATCCTCTCTGGATATGCCGTTTCCTTCTCGTAGACCAACTCACCCGACCGACCGCGCTATCAGCAACGCTGCAAATCTAAGATCATCAACCACCCCGCCTGAAAGCGTACTCTGGAAAAAGCTCCGAAATCGTCAGCTAGATGGATTTAAGTTTCGGAGACAACACCCTATTGGGCCGTATGTTGCGGATTTCTACTGCGCCCGAGTTCAACTCGTTGTTGAAGTTGATAGTTCGTACCACGCAGGTCGACAGGATCAAGATAAAGCACGAGATGATTGGATGAATACACAATCGATCACGGTTTTGCGTGTCACAGCGTCCGAGCTTGCGAAGAATGAAGAAGGCGTGTTGTCGGAGATTTGTTCGACGGCTCGACGGCTTCTTCTGACACGAGAAATTGAGAAGAAGTAGAACATGGAGCCCTCACCCCAGCCCTCTCCCATCAGAATGGGAGAGGGAGGAAGACATTAAGGAATGACTTATGGCTTACACGATTGACGAGACACACGATCCCAAACTCGAATCATGGGTGGAATCCGCGAACGATCCATCAACCGACTTCCCGATCCAGAACCTCCCGCTCGCGACGGTCATCCGGGCCGTGGAAGACAGCGAGACTGGTGATGAGTACACGCTCTCGGCGGTCGTCGCGATCGGGGATATGCTGCTGGATCTCAATCGTCTCTCGATGACGGAGCTCGCTCCTGCGGATGATGAGGACTGGGACTTTGTTGCAGTGGATCAGATCATCTCGGAAGGGAAGTGGAAGGGGCTTCGCAAGAAGGTACAGTCGCTGCTGCTCAAGGACAACGCGGCGCTGCGTGATCATCCGGCGCGTGACGAGATCGTGATCCCGCGCGACGATGCGGCACTCTCGCTTCCGATGATTGATCCGATCGGGGACTACACGGACTTCTACGCATCGCTGCATCACGCGACGAATGTGGGTTCGATGTTCCGTCCTGACAATCCGCTGCTCCCGAACTACAAGCACATCCCGATCGGGTACCACGGCCGAGCGTCGTCGATTGTTCCTTCAGGGACTGTCATCAAGCGTCCGGTTGGTCAGCAGGCACCTGCTGAAGAGGGGGGCTCTCCGAACTTTGGGCCTTGTAAACTGCTGGACTATGAGATGGAGATGGGCGCGATCATCGGGAAGGGGAACGAGCTTGGTGAGCCGATTGATATCAAAGACGCTGAGGATCATGTGCTTGGGTTGTGCATCTTGAACGACTGGTCGGCGCGTGATCTTCAGAAGTGGGAATATGTTCCGTTGGGGCCGTTCCTTGCGAAGAACTTTGCGAGCACGATCTCGCCGTACATTGTGACGATGGAGGCGCTGGCGCCGTTCCGTTGCGGAGCGATGGAGCGTGCATCGGATGATCCGCAACCACTGCCTTACATGGACTCGGATGAGAACCGCAAGGGTGGTGGGTTTGACATCAAGGTTGAGGTGCATCTTGCGTCTGAGAAGATGCGTGAGCAGGGGATGGACCCGGTGCACCTGAGTACTGGCAACATGAAGGACATGTACTGGACAATCGCGCAGATGGTCACGCACCACAGCGTCAATGGCTGCAACATGAATCCGGGTGACCTGCTGGGATCGGGGACGATCTCCGGACCGACGCGCGACTCGCGCGGCTCTATGCTCGAACTCAGCTGGGACGGGGATCCGTTTGCGAATCCTCCAGTCTCCGCGCCGGGAACGCAGCGGACCCCGATCGTGCTCCCGACCGGTGAGGAACGCAAGTTCCTTGCAGACGGCGACGAGGTCATCATGAAGGCGTACTGCGAGCGTGAGGGGTATCGTCGGATCGGATTTGGTGAGTGCCGCGGGATTATCGAAGCGGCGCGACCGGTATGAGTGACTCGAAGGGGACCGAATCGAAAAAGGCCGGGTTGAGCATCAAGTACACGCTGCTGCTTGTGCTGATGGTCGGGTTCTTTGCTGTGGTGACCTACGAAGCAGCCGCTCGGTTTCTTGAGCATCCGATGAGCGGCGATTTCAAGCACTTTTATTATGCCGCGTACGGGATTGTGCACGACCAGAATATCTACACCTCGGGGTATCCGTTTACCGGTCAGCACTGGTATGCGTACATGCCGTTGTTTGCGATCTGCTTGACGCCGCTCGTGGGTCTGGGACTCGGAGGCGGGGGCGCGGCGTGGAGTGTGATCAACGCGCTGCTGATCGGGTTGTGTATCTACATCGCGGTACGCGAGTCGATCACGCGGATGGGGATGCAGCTGAGCGCGAACCTGCTCGTCGGCGTGTCGTTCCTGGTCGCGCTGGTCTTTATGGACAAGATCCGAGGCGAGCTACGATTGGGTCAGTCCGATGCGTTTGTGATGATCTGGATGATGCTCGGATTGATGTGGATCGGGAAGCGTCCGATTCTGGGTGGATTCATGCTTGGGGGGTCGGTGAATGTGAAGCTGCAGGGGTTGGTGTTCTTGCCGTATCTGATTGCGCGGGGGCGCGTGAAGAATCTGATTGGGTTTGTACTGGGAACAGTGTTCTTCGCGATGGTCGGTTCGCTCATCTGGGGGTTCGAGCAAAACATGCAGTACCTCGCGACGATGTTTGGTTGGGTCGGGGATCTGATCGGGATCGAGAACACGAACGCGGTGGTTGAGAGTGAGTTGTATCCGCTTGAGTGGGGACGGAGTGTGTCGATCCCCAGTGTGCTGGCGCGTGCGCAGATCCACTGGGGATTGAGCGAATCGGTCATCAAGATCGGCACGCTCGGGATGATCCTTGCGGTCGTTGCGATCGGTTGGGGGCTGTATCTCAAGCGGGGCGTGGCGCTCCTCAAAGGACGGAGCGGGAAGAAGGATGATGCGTCGGCGCGTGGGCGCGGGTTGATCGGGTTGGAATGGTCGGGGTTGATTGTCGGGATGCTGATCTTCTCACCTCAATCAACCGTTCGGCATTTCTTCCTCGCGATCATCGTCGTCGCGCTTGGATCCGCGATCCTGCACACAACAGTGTCCATCAAACGCAAACTCCCGGTCGGGATCATGATGTTCGTGTTCTGGATGTCGATGACCTTCCCTCCAGGCGGAGACGAGTACAGCGTCGCGACGGCACACTGGAGAGCGGTCGGCGGCGCGATGTGGGCATTGCTCGGGTTGTACTTTGCGGTGCTGTGGGCAGGACTCGGAATCGTCCGAGAACTCCCTGAATCTGAGTGAAATACGGGCAGAATGAGGGTCTGAGCGAGCAGGGTAAGACCCTGCTTGCTGCTATACTTAGGGCTCGATCTGCTCTGACTCGATCCGACGCATGGGGACCCTGCTGCTTATGAATTCTGCTTCAACCAAAACCGTCTCCGTGATTGTCCCTTGCTACAACGAGGAGGAAGTCCTCCCTGAGTTCTACAAGCGGAGCATCGACGCGGCGGCGGCTCTGGAATCCAGCAACCCCGGATGGACGCACGAGTGGATTTATGTCAACGACTGCTCGTCGGATCGGACAGCAAATGTCCTCGCGGCTCTCGCAGTCAACGACGATCGCGTCAAGGTCATCAACCTTGCGCGCAATCGTGGTCACCAGGTCGCGGTCACAGCAGGACTCGACTTTGCGCACGGCGACGCGGTTGTCATCATCGACGCGGATCTCCAGGACCCTCCTGAGGTCATCGCGCGGATGCTCTCGCTGATCGATGAGGGATACGACATCGTCCATGCGCAGCGGACGCAGCGTCCCGGCGAGACGGTGTTCAAACTCTGGACGGCGAAGATGTTCTATACGATGCTGCGCCGGATCGGGGATGTGAAGGTTGTTGAGAACGCTGGGGATTTCCGCTGCGTGTCACGACCAGTCGCGGAGACGATGCGTGCGTTTCGTGAGCCTCATCGGTTCTTGCGTGGGATGTTCTCGCATCTGGGATTCGAGCAGTGCATTTTGCAGTATGACCGCGATGTGCGTCATGCTGGGGAGAGCAAGTATCCGTTTGTGAAGATGGCGAAGCTCGCCGCGGACGCGGTGTTCTCGATGTCCTCGGCTCCGATCCGTGCGATCCTCTGGTCAGCAGGGGTTGTGTGGGGACTTGGGTTTTTGTACCTGATGTACTCGATCGTGACCTACTTTACCGTCGGGATCAATGAACCAGGATGGACCTCTGCGGTGTTCCTGATCACGGTCTACACAGGACTGATCCTGATGTCGGTCGCTGTTGTAGGTCAGTACATCGGTCGGATCTTTGAGCAGGGACAGGATCGTCCGTTGTACTGGGTCTCGCAGACGCACAACATCGCAAGCGATCGGTTTGAGCAGGAGATCCCTGAGGTCAAGCTCGCGAAGCGGACAGTGGACGCGGAGCAGGAGCCGATCACTTCGGGATCCATGGCGGAGCCGAAGGTGTTTATCGAACGGATGCCCGCAGATGGATGGGCGACGGCGGCTCAACAGTCCTGAGCGGGAGGGTACTATCACAACAGTGTCTTTCGAGTCGATGACCTACAATCGAGCTGAGAACACTGCAAGACCACTCCTCGCACGGGACACTGAATATGACTACCGAACAGCAGACGCTTGAGCAGCAGACCGATTCGACTCTCGACAGCACCGAATCGGTCCACCAGAGCGAGGCGGCGTTCCATGACGAGTGGGCCGAGTCCACTCCGGTCGAGGACATCAATGTGTTCGAGGCGTTCGAGTCCCCCACTGCTCCTGAAAACAAGTTCATGATCGAGAAGATGGGTGATCTGAAGGGTAAGACCTTGCTCGATATCGGCGCGGGACTGGGTGAGTCATCCGTGTACTTTGCGCTCAAGGGCGCGAAGGTGACAACAAGCGATATCTCGCAAGGCATGGTCAACAAAGCGATCGAGCTTGGGAAGCATCACGGCGTCGAACTCGAGGGTCTCGTCGCGGCGGGTGAAACGATCGATGTCGAAGAAGGCACCTTTGACATTGTCTACATCGCGAACACGATCCATCATGTGACGGATAAGCGTGCGATGTACGAGCAGGTGCTCCGGGCGCTCAAGCCTGGGGGTCGGGTGTTTACCTGGGATCCGCTTGCGTACAACCCTGTGATTAATGTCTACCGGAAGATGGCGATGGATGTTCGGACGGAGGACGAGGAGCCGTTGACATTCAAGGATGTGGATCTGCTTGGGGAGTACTTCGAAAATGTCGAGCATCGCGAGTTCTGGATCGCGTCGCTTGCGATTTTCCTGAAGTACTACCTGATCGATTCGGTGAAGCCGAACGATGATCGGTACTGGAAGCGGATCTTCAAGGAGGATCCGAAGAAGCTGTGGTGGTGGAAGCCTCTGGAGCGTCTGGATCGAGTGCTTGGTCGCGTGCCTTTGGTTCGGCGCATGGCGTGGAACATGGTGATGATCGGCCAGAAGCCGGTCAAGTAACGCGGATCGCGTCGCTGTATTGAGTTGAGATTCTTATTCGAGTTCAGGGCAGAACGAGCATCGTTTGCCTGGGACATATTCTGGTGCGCATCGGAGCTTGGTGGTCAATGCGTGGCCGCAGGTTGGACAGAACTTTGCTTCATCGGATGGCTGGAGCTCGTGGTTGACTCCGACGCGTTCGTCGAAGACATAACAGTCTCCTTTCCACTTGCTCTCTTCTTGCGAGACTTCTTCGAGGTACTTGAGGATCCCTCCCTCGAGGTGGTAGACCTGCTCGAATCCTTGCTCGAGCATCCACGCTGTGGACTTCTCGCAGCGGATCCCTCCGGTGCAGAACATCGCGACTTTCTTGTGGACCTTGGGATCGTAGTTCTTGTTGACAAACTCTGGAAGCTCACGGAATCGCGTGATCTTCGGATCGACCGCTCCCTCGAAGGTCCCGGCGTGGAACTCGTAGTCGTTTCGGGTATCGATCAGCACAACCTCCGGATCGGAGATCAGATCATTCCAATCCTTGGGTTTGACATACTCACCAACAAGTTTGTTGGGATCGATCGTCGGATCGATGTCCGGACCAAGGCTGATGAGCGAAGGCTTGACCTTCACCTTGGCGCGGTTGAAGACATGGACAGGCGAGAAACTCGATTTGAAGCGGAGGTCTTCGAGTCCCTCAAGAGTACGGAGGATACCGATCATTTCTTGGATGGATTCGGGTGGTCCTGAGATTGTGCCGTTGATGCCTTCCTCGGCGAGCAGGATCGTCCCCAGGATATCGCGGTCGATCATCTGCTGTTTAAGCACAGGCGCGATGGTCTGGCAATCATTGATCTGGACGAACTTATAGAACGCGACCACCTCGTATTGGCTTTGGGAATCCTGGGACATGCTGTATTCAAGGCCTTGAGATCAAGAGAGGCTATACAAGGGCGAAAATCTTGGAATTCTCCAGCTCGAACGCACTGGATTCCTGAACGACTCCCAAACCCTACCCCGAATATCACCCAACGGGATGGCGCATATACACTCGTCTGATGAAGGCTGTCCATATAAAAAGCACCCGGCTTGAGGTCCGGGTGCTTTGTTGTCGGCGTCGCCGAGGATGGATCAGCGGCGACGGCGCGTCGTGGCAAGTCCAGCGAATGCGAGCAGCGCGGTTCCAGCAGGTGTTGGAACGGTTTCGTACTCGTAGGTGACTGTGATGTCTCCGTAGTGATCGAGTGCGTCGAAGTTCACGAAGATGCCGTAGTACGGATCGATGAACGGACCATCAAACGGTCCGTCAGGCGGATTGTTTGGATCGACGACCCAGTTTGGATCGTTGTGCCATTGGAAGAAGAGTTCGATGAATCCGCCGTAGAAGGTTTCGAGGGTTCCCGGTCCTGTGAACGCTTCGAACATGCGTTGTGAGAACTCGTCGGATCCGTCGTAGTTCGCGTTGAAGGTGTATGAGTCGGAGATGTTGGCATGCATGGTGTCGATGCCGCCGTTGTTGTATCCGTCGGAGATCCCGAGATCACCTGAGATGATATCGAAGATGGCGCCTGGACCGATGAAGGGTGGTCCTGGGTTGCCGTCACCGCCGCGTGGTTGGGTTCCGCCGTCGTCGGCGAGACCGAACTGATGGAGGGAGAGGTATCCGACATCAGCGGACCAGTCGCCTTCACTCAGCGCGGTGTATCCGTTGCTCTGGATGGTCATGTCGAGCGAGATGTTCTGGTCGTAGGAGAGCGAGAGCCCTGTGAGTTCGCGGGTGCCTCCCATCGTGTCGAACTGCTCGAAGTTGATGTTGGTGCCGTTGAATCCGGATTCGAAGGTGACATTCTGCGAGATGACTCCTGCGAGCGTTATCGGGCTGATTGCCGCGATCGCGAGGATGGGGATGGACTGTTTCATGCGTTTCATAGGGTTCTCTCCTTTGGTTTGTGGTGCATTTGTCGTGGTGCTGTATGTTTCTCAAACGGCCCGGTCGTGCGGGCATATGTGGAAGGTACTGGAATCTTCAGGGTGTGTCAATATTCTTTAGAGAATTATTCAGAGAATTTTTAGAGAAATAGAAAGTTGGTGTGTGAATCCGGATGATTCGGCGTTATACTGGGTTCATGGCTCAAAAAGCGGGATCTCAATCCGGATTTTCACAAGACGCGGTCATCTGCGTTCGACACGCACAAGCCGCGTTCTCTGATCTGCTCTCAGGAGCGGGACTCGGCGGGGCGCGTCCGACAGAGATTGGGAGGATCCTCGGGCTAGATAAAACGCTCGCGTGGAAAGTCTCACGGTTTTCGGATGCGACGGATCTGCTCAAGGCCGTGAAGCACATCCCAGGTCCGAGCGGAGTCGAGATCGTCCTCAAAGCGGCTCAAGCGAACGGGGTGACGCAAGACAAAATCAACGCGGTGCGCGAAGCGAACCAAGCGTTCCGGACCTTTGTGCGCCAGAACGCCGGGGATCGTCGATCGTTTGAAGCAATGCTCGCGGCTGGAGGTCAGGACTCGACGATCGAGTTGGAGGAACGCCGAGCTTTCTATAGATCAGGTTCCGCGATCTGGGGCGTTCGCGCCAAGGTACAGTTTCTGACGCTCATTCTTCAGCCCTCGAAGACGAATCCGGATCGGATCGATGTGCTTCAACTGAGCGGGTTCTTGGGATTTGAGCGATTGCGGAGCGATGTGCCTTGGATTATTCGGAGGTTGTGGACTTCGGATACAGCAGGGACGAAGGACACGGAGTTCAATCGAGAGGCGTTGTATCCGCAGAGTGCCGGGGAGAATGCTCTCCCGATGATTCCGGACTTTTGTTCGGATCCGATTCCTGAGATTCACCAGTTCACTGGTCCTGACGGCGTGCTCTATGACGAGATCGCGCCTGGACCGGTCGGGAAGCACGGCGCGCTGACCTGCGTGTCCGGCGAGCTCTATCGCAGCGCGCTCCCGATGCACTGGACTCCAGAAAATACCTTTGGACGCTACGAACTGATGCTGCGGACTCCGGTCGAATCGGTGGTCTTTGATGTCTACACGCACGAATCGCTGACCCAGTTTGGGGACTTTGATCGATCGGTGTATGGATTGCTTGAGGATCGTCCCGGCGTTGGGCGCGGGAAATCACACAACGCGCCGATGATGGCGGGTGAACCTGCACAACGGCTTGGCCCCCCACCGTCTGCGCCGATCACGCAGTGCGCGAAGATCCGCGATTACAGCAAGCTGATCGATTCGTCGCTTGATCGAGCGGGATGGGATCGAATCAGTGCGTTTCGTGGGTATCGCTGCGAGCTGGAGTATCCTGCGACTCCTGCATGTTTGACGATGGAATGTCCGATCTTCGAGCAGCCTTGAGACTGATCCGTTCTAAGGTAGAGGTCGCAAAAACAAATAACGCTCCGCAATGCGGAGCGTTTTTCGAAGAAAGTGGAGGGCAGGGGACTTGAACCCCTAACTTCCAGCTTGCAAAGCTGGCACTCTACCAATTGAGTTAGCCCCCCAGGGCTAATGATCTGGACGACTTGCATCGGCAAGATCAGGGCATGAGTGTAGCCTTGCTTCAAGCATTCGACGAGTTGAAATCGTCAGAAACTTGCATCGAAATGCGGCTAGGATGCTCGACAGGAGAACCAAATGAATCAAAGAACCCAATCAGCGTCCAAACTGAGCCGAATTGCCATTCTGAGTGCCTTGATTGGGGGTTCGGGAGCTGCGATTGCGCAGGATGCTGATCGTCCGCTCGAAACCACAGAGACTCAAAGTCAGGAGAACGATGCACGGAAGATTGTCGAATCGCGTGATCCTGGGATGAGCGTGACGCTGGATCTGCGTGCGGCGTTCTATGCCGAGACGGACTTTGATACGCCGGTTGGTGAGATCGAATCGACGACCTACGGCGCCAAGGTCGGGCTGATGTTCCCGATCGATGATCGCGCTCGACTCCAGATGAGTTTCGGCGCGGATATCACAGATTACGACATCACACCGGTCGCTGGAGCCGTGGGTACGACGGCGGCGACGGTTGGTGCGCAGTTCGATAGCGTGATTGAGTACGGCGTGGACGCGATGTACTTTCGCGCGATTGATGCGGAGCGGTCCTACTTCGTTGGAGGCGGGATCGGGATCGCGGCTGAAGGCGGCGCGGACGACGCGCTGACCTGGAACGCGCTGGGCGGTTTTTCGATCCAGTCGAGTCCGAACTTCCGATGGGGTCTCGGGATCGGGGTATTCTCGCAGATCGAAGACGATGTGCGTGTGCTCCCTCTGCCTCAGATCGCGATCGGGTTCGATGACTACTGGTCACTTGAGAGCAAGGGTCCCGGCGTGAAGCTCAACTACAAATGGAGCGAGCAGCTGTCGATGGGTGTGCTCGCACAGTTTGACGGCAAGAGCTTCCGGATTGATGATGACAACACGCTCGTCCCTGATGGCGCGGTGAAGATCACAGGCGTCCCGGTCTCGTACTACCTGGACTACTCTGGAGGGGAGTCCTCACGGATCTCGCTCTTTGCGCAGGTCGGTATCGTGCTCGGCGGATCGATGGAGATCCTCAACTCGTCTGGGAACACGGTCGTCGATGAAGACATCGACGCGGGAGTGTTTGCTGGAGTTGGACTCAAGATCGCGTTCTAAAGCAGCATGTGCTTCTGAACTCTACGGATCTGGTATACCAATTCGATTTATCGATCTGGCTCGCTCGGGGTTTGCTCCGGCGTAGGGATTGGTTGCGTCTCGATGGTTGAGAGTGCCGGGAGGCGATCTTGGATCGGAGGGGCGGGGCGCGTCTCGGAGCTGAGAATCATTGGTGGGTCGAGCGGGCGGTCCTCGATCCCGACAGGGACCGATGCGATGTCTTGGATGACCCTCGCGCCTTCGACGGCCTCAGCGAATGCGGTGTAGCGTCCATCGAGGAAGTTGGTCCCCTCTCTTGAGAGCGCGACGAAGACCTGTGAACCATTGGTGTCTGGGTCGGAGCCGCGCGCCATGGAGAGGACACCGAAGTTGTGTGGGAGCGTGGATTTTTCGAGGTCGATCATGTATCCGGGACCACCTGATCCACTTCCTGAGAGATCACCCACTTGGATGACAAACGGATTCCCGTTGGGGAGTTTGGCAACGACACGGTGGAAGATGACATTGGTGTAGAACCCGCCATCGGTGAGATGGAGGAAGTTGAACGCGGTATTGGGAGCGGCGTCGGGACGCATGCGATAGACGATGTCGCCCATCGATGTTTTCATGACGACCTCTTGGTCGACATAGACACGCAGTCCTGAGAACTCGACCTCGCGGAGTTCGGTGTCGGAGCGTCCCAGTGCTTTGAGCGACGCGAGGCGATCGTCTTCGAAAATAACCTGTCCTCGCGGGTCTTCGGTGAGGTTCATCGTCGCGGCATCGACGAGTTTCGCTCGGTTGGGGGTGACGAGTGGCTGGAGGACGAGGGGGGCGCCTGTTGGGGTGCCGTTGAGTTCGAGCTGTGCGTAAGTGACTGTGAGCGGCTTTTCTTCCCAGAGGTGCGGGAGGAGACTGGTGAGATCGACGCGTCCCGCTGCGGCGGGGACCTCGTGCGTCCATTCATCGGTTGCGGGGTCATAGACGCGGATGGTGAGTTCGCCGAGGAAATCATCGGGAGCTTGGATACGGATGGTGACGCGTTGTCCTACGCCGTAGTACAGGCGTTCGGGGACGAGCTGCGCGTGTGTCGGGGTGATCCATCCGAGCAGGGTGATGAGGATCGCGAGACTCAAGAGTGTGTGGGGTTTGGTATCCATGTCTATAGGATACGCGGAAGGTTGGGGGGCTGCATGAATGCGCATAGGGATCGCTCAGTCGGTTCAAGGACTGCGCTGTGCTGTTTTGCGTGATTGGTCGATGTTTACGGAGTGAGCGTGGTGTCGCCGTCGAAGATTTGCCACGCTTGGGTGGTGTCGTCGGCTTCAGTCTCGGCGGTGCGGGACATGATCGACTCGACGATTCGGCTATCGACATCATCGAACCATTTGACTGAGAGACCAGCCGCGAGGACATTGAGTCCGTTGTCGTGGTTGAGGTCTTCGATCGAGCGGAGCGAGTCGGTCACGACGGCGTCGAGGGAGTTCATGGAGTAGATTTTGCGTTGACCGTTTGGTCCGACTCCACGGAACTGGAAGTTGGAGACGATTTCGGTGGTGCCTTCGAGGTCCCATGTTCCTTCGTAGCGGTCTGGTGTGTGCGAACCGGTATGGCTCGGGCAGTAGAAGACGCCTGGCGCGGAGACATAGCCTTTGAAGAAGAGGAGTCCGAGTCCATCCCACTGTCCCCACTCTTTGTGCGGGTCGTAGTCGTTCTCACTGGTGCGGACGGTGTCCATGAGTTGTGGAAGGATTGGGTAAGCGGTGCTTCCGACTTCCTCGATGAAGACGCTAGATGGCAGGGTGCCTTTGTTGTCTTCAGCGTAGAGGTTCATGCCGAGCCCGATTTGGCGCATGTCTGATGAACAGATCACGCGGCGAGCGGATTCACGAACCATGGAGATGCTTGGGAGCATGATCGCGATAAGCAGCGCGATGACGGACACGGAGACAAGAACATCGATCAGTGAAAACCCTGCGCGGGTGATTCTCTGATTCGGTCGCGCGGAGGTGCGCGGGTCGCTATGTCGAGTGTGTGTGCTCACGAGGTAGACCACTTTCTGTTCTTAAGATCGGCGTTCATCTCCGACGAGATGAAATCATCGAACCCAAGTTTGCCGATTTTACTCGGCCCCACTATTAAGACGCACCCATATAGTACAGGGTTCGTATTTTTGATGCAAGCGTGAATTACTTGATTCAAGGGGTATAACTCATTTCTATGCGTACATATTCCGTACAATTGGGTCTGAATAAGCAGAAATTTACTTGAATCAATGACTTGCAAGCATCCGTTGTTTGGCGGTAGCGTATAGGGAGGTGCTCTGTGGTCGTTACACAGGCACCGGGCACGCTCGTGGACCCGGTATATATGAATAGAGAATCGGAACAACCCGGAAACAGTCAGCCTTCTCCTGGAAAGCCCCCATCTGAGTCAAATCAGAGCGGATCACCTCCTCAGAACGCTGAAACTACAGAACGCCCGCCTCGGGCGAGCGATTTTACGGGTCAAGGCAGGATCGATTTCGAGTTGATGCAGCGTGTAGCAGCTAATCAGGAGGCCGGTGTCGGCGAACTCTACGACCGTTTCGGGTCGCTGGTGTTTCGTATGGCGATTCAATCGCTCCCGACACGCGACGAGGCTGATGACGCGGTTCAAGAGATCTTTGTTCGGCTTTGGAAAACAGCGGATCGGTTCGATCCTCGTAAAGCAGCACTTGTGACCTGGGTCATGCTGCTGACTCGTCGGCATCTTGTGGATAAGTTGCGACGCAAGCGGGCTCGGATCAAAACTTCCCTCTTTGACGATGGAAGTACCGGTGCACGCGGGAACGGGCGGAATACGCCTGTGACCAAGGAGATCTCGGCTCGGATGGAACGAGACGAGAACTTCAAGGCGCTGATGATCCGTGTCGATACTCTCCCTGAGCTGCAACGCACTGTTGTGGTTCGAGCGTACCTGGGTGGTCAGACACTCAGGCAAATCAGTGAAGAACTCGATACCCCATTGGGGACGATCAAGTCGGCATTGAGCCGAGCACTCGTTCGGCTCCGCGAGCGGACAGAAGAGGAAATCCCCTCATGATGAACATGACTACACAAGAACTTATTGAAAACACCATGCTCTATACGCTGGGACTCTTGGAAGATTCCGAGATCAGTGCGTACGAATCCGCGTTTGAAGCTGCTCCCGAATCGGTGAAGCAGCTTGTGCGTGAAGAATCGTTGCGGATGAGCGACTTTGGTGATCTGATGCCGAGCAATGAGCCTGATCCTGCTTTGCGTGAGCTGGTGATCTCTGCGGTCCGCGCTGCGATGCGTGAGCAGGAGAACGAGCAGCGGATCGCTGCTGATGAGCAACTCGCTCCGGCGGTTGTTGGTCGGATTGACTCACAGACTGTCAATCATGCTGCGGGACGACAAGAGTCGGCACGGCGTGCACAGCCGAAGGTTTCTAATAGTCCGAAGGTGCATCGTCTGTGGCGTGCATCGACGATCGGGTTCGCTGCGGCGACCATCGCGTTGAGCGTGGTGTGGACCAGCAACAACCAGACGATCCAGCAGGTGTCTTCTGATGCTCTGATCAGCCATCTCTACAACGGGATCGGTGCTGATTATCTGGAAGCGACCTTGTTTGATGCTTCTACCCAACGAGTTATTCTCGTTTCAAACGATGCGACAAGCAATGCTGAAGCTTCGATCTTGCACAACCCTGACTGGGATTCGGCACGCTTGTTCGTCAAGAACATCAAAGCAACCGATGACAATCCGCTGCGTCTGGTTGTTCTCGACGACGAGGGCAACATCGTCCGCGAGGTGACTACCTTCGCGTCTGAAGGTGAGCTGGAAGACTACGAGATCAAGGTCAATCTCAGGAGTGACCGCAAGCTTGCGATCTACCAGGGTCTGAGCGAAGCGATCGATGACGCACAGCCGCTCATGTCGAGCGTGGATTCGGATCTCTGAGTCCGAAGTACTTGTCCGAAGCATACGGATATTCGATTCATTGGAACCCCGGCCTCTCTCTTCGGGACCAATGAGTTTCAAATACACAACCGCCGCATCAATCTGATTGATGCGGCGGCTTGCGTTTTGGATTGAACTACTTGCTTGAGGGGTTAGGCGTCTTTGCCTTCGACTTCCCATGAGTCTTCATCGAAGAGTGGCTCGACGCGTGAATCGCGTTCGAAGTTCGCTTTGAGGGTTGCGAGGCGGCGCCAGAAGATGCCACCGAAGAGGAGGGTTGCGAAGGAGGATCCGCCGAAGATCATGCCTGCGGTCTCGATGCGGGTGGTATCGAGGGGAGCGTCTCCGATGGAAGCTGGATCGGTGATCGTGGTGAGCGCGCCATCAAGTCGGCGTGCTCGTGAAGAGTTTGCTTGCGCTGTCAGGGTCAGTGCGTAGGTATCGAGGACACGCTGTGCGCTGCTGGCGCCGGGACCTCGGTATTCGAGTTCGACCTTGCCTGGTTCTGCGGCGACGACATCGAGGGCTTCACTCATATGCGATCCGAGATTCCCTGGGATCGCGAGGTCGTCGATCCCTCGGCGTTTCATGCGTTGAGCGGCTTGCTCGATGAACTGCGGATCGGTGACGAGGCTTTCGATGTAGCCTTGCCATGACGCGAGGTCGTCGCTGCTCATGGCGCGTTCTCCCGCTTGTGCGGCGAGGGTCACACGCGAGGCGTAGGTTCCGGGGGTCACCTGTCCAGCGACAAACCAACTGAGTCCTGCGATCATCATCAGCAGGAGACCAAGACCCGAAAGTCCGAGCAGGGTCCCTGAGCGTGCTTCGCGTTTGGCGAGTTTCTTCTGTGCGTCTGCGACGGCTTGGTACGCTTCGACAAGCTCTGAACGCTTGAGGAGGACCTTCTCGCACTGGTCATAGCGATCGCGGAGTGCTTCAGTCGCACGGCGGACCTTGTCGGAGTTGACACGCAGGATCATCTTGACGCGATCGAGACGCTCGCGGCGGGTGGTGATCCACTCGTCGGGCATGGCGCCTTCGCTCTGCGGGGGCGCGTTCTCGATCAGCTCGTTGAGCTCTGCGATCTGTGCTTCGAGTGCTTTCTCGCGATCGCTGGAGACATCGATCATCTCGGCGAAGCGTTCGATCTGCGCTTGTTGCTCTTCCGCTTTGCTCTGCTCAGCGAGGAGCTGCTCGGAGAGCTCGTCGTACTTGGCGCGGATGGTGTTGACCTGCTCTTCGCGCTGTGCGAGCTTCTTGGTCAGTTCTTCGACCTGCTCGGTGTTCCCGTTTGAGGACTCAGCGAGCTGCTTCCCTTGCTCGATCGCTTCTTCGAGCTTGGATTGCAGATCCGACTGGATCTGCTTGCGGCTCTCGATCGCTTCCTTGAGCGCGGACTGGGCTTGTGCGAGCTGGTCGCTGAGCTGCGCGATCTGCGCTTTGGATGCTTCGACTTCTTCGGTCGCGGATGTTCCAAACTCAGCGAGCTGGGATTCGAGTTCTGCGGCGCGGGACTTGGCGCTGGCGAGTTCTTTGGTGGACTCGTCGAGCTTGGATTGGATCTCGCTGATCTGGCCGTCGGATGGCGCGGACGCGAGTTCTTCTTTCGCGGCTTGGAAGCGTGCTTGGCTTTCCTGGAGCTCGGATTGGGAAGCGGAGAGCTTCGACGCGGCGTCCTGGAGCTTGGATTCAAGCTCGGAGATCTGGTCGATGCTTTGGGCGTGGGTGCTCTCGATGGAGTTGAGCTTGCTGATCGTCTCAGCAGCTTCTTTGAGTTCCTGGGCGCGGGACTCGGAGAGTTGTTCGAGTTCAGCGATGCGTGCCATTGACGACTGCATCGCTTCGTCGTGAGCCGCGAGTTTGGAGTTTGCTTCGTCGAGCTGCTTTTGCATCTCATCGACCATCTTGAGCGAAGCGGCTTGGTCGGCTTCTGCTTTGGCGGCGAGGTCCGACATCTGTGATTCGAGACGGCCGGCTTGGACGGACAGCTCCTCGACGACACGGGAGCGTTCTTTGAGCTCGATTTCGCGTCCGCCGAGGCGGGCGCGGGTCTGCTCGAGGTCTTCGGTGAGCTGGGTGATCTGCGTCTGGAAGTTGTTATCCTGCTCGATGCGCTCGCGGGCTTGCTGTTCGAGCTTGGCGAGTTCTTCCTTGCGCTGGGAGATGCCTTCGAGTTGCTTGTCGAGTTCGTCGACGCGTTGGTCGATCTGCTTGGACTTGGCTTCGATCGCTGCTTCGAGACCCTCGACAGATTCAGCGTGCTGGGCGATCTGTGATTCGCGTTGTTCGAGTCCTGAGGCGCGCTGAGCGATCTCGGATTCGCGATCTTCGACTTCCTGGCGCATCTCCGCGAGCTCGACCTCACGCGCTGAGAGTTCCGCTTCTCGGGCTTCGATTTCTTCGGCGGTCTCTTCGAGATCCGCGCGGCGGTTGTTGAGTTCTTCAGAGAGGACGCGGTGCTCTTCGTGTGCTTTGCGTAGGGATTCGAGCTGTTTTTCGACGCCTTCAATTGCACCAAGGACCTCGTCTGAGTCGCGTTTGGGCTTGAGCTCAGGGTTCTGGTTGGTTGGGTCCGAGTCTTTCTTTCGGGAACTCAGGCGCCCTGTCCGGTGGGTTGACTGGTTGTCGTTGTTGCTCATCGTAGAGTTCCTCCCTGGTCCCATGCCATGCCGAGTGCTTGTGTCTGCATCGAGTCCCGATGAGAAGTCGCACGCGATGGGTCGATATACGCATCGGACCGCACAATGGAGTCTCTGATATGTTGTCGAGCGATGCGCAGACTTCGCGTGATTCTTCATACTGAATAGCGGGGATGTTCCGTTTGGATGGCATCACGGCGTGATCGGACCTTCCTGGGAGGTCCGATCACCTTGGAACTTGCTGGACCTAGAGTATTCAATGGCTCCGATTACACTGACCAATGACTCCGTTTCGCTCACTCTGGATCATGAGCATGGGTGCGCGATCCTCGCGTTATCGCTTCTAGTTGATGGTGAGTGGAAGCAGGTGCTGCGGACTGGAGAAGATGGGGAAGGGAGCTTTGTGATGCTGCCTTGGACGAATCGGATCAGGGATGGTCGTTTTTCGTTTGATGGTGCGGAGTATCAACTCGCGACCAACTTCCCTGATGGGACCTCGATTCATGGGATCGGACGCGACTTTGGGTGGGGGATCGCGGATCGGTCGCCGTATTCGGCGCGGTGTGTGTTTGATTCAAAGCATGTTGAGGACGCGAACTTCCCGTTCGACTTTGGCGCGGTGATGCGTGTGGAGATCAAGGAAGACGAGGTTGAGATCGAGCTTGGGGTGACGAATCTTGGTGATACAGCGATGCCTTGCGGGGTTGGGCATCATCCGTTTTTCTATCGGTCCCTCGATGGCGGCGGGGATGAGCTGGGTCTCCGCGCTGGGGTGAAGGGGCGGTATCCATGCACGCTTCAGATCCCGGATGGTCCGATGGTTGATGAGGATGCGAGTCGAGGGCTTCGAGAAGGCGGACCGATCGGGAATCCGGATCTGGATGATGTGTTTGGGGGGTTTAATGGGAACGCGGAGTTGGTGTGGTCGCGGAGTAGGGTTCGGTGCGTGATGGAATGCAGCGAGGCGCTTGGTCATCTGGTGGTGTTTACGCCGAGGGAATCAAAGCTTGATACTTCGACTGATCCTGCTCCAGAAACTGCCCCCCCGCTGCCTTGGGTGTGTGTTGAGCCGGTCACGATGGTGAATGATGGGTTCAATGACAAGGCGGGGATCGAGTCGGGGGTTTGTGTGCTTGGAGCAGGGGAAACCCTGAACACGACGATGCGTTTGAAGTTCTCGCGTCTTTGAGATCGCAACGGGTTGCTGATTGTCTGGTACCACATGTTGAACTGAGAACAAATGTGTCGATCCGTGACAGATATGGATTGGTGGCGCATCTGGGATCAGGTCGGAGTGGTCTCTACGCACAGGAGCTTGATCATGTCACCAATTCCTACTCTTTTCGCGGCGGTTGTCGGGATCGCGGCCGCGGTTCTGGCGCCGGATAGTCAACCTGCTGGGAACGAGTCGATCGTTTCGGAGCTTGCATCCGAGATCCGGGACAACTATGTCTTCCCGAAAATCGGTCAATCCACGGCGGATTATCTGCTCAAGAGATCACGCGAAGGCGCGTACGACGGGCTCGATGAAGGCGAGCTTGGGATGCGCCTCACGCAAGACCTCCAGGACTTCACGAAGGATCGGCACTTCGGAATCCGCGTGATTCAATCCAACGGGCAACTCGCTGAGATCCAAGAGCAGGATGACGATGAAGCGGAGAGCGATCGCAACTCCACACCCGATGGGTTTATGAGAGTCGAGCGGCTCGATGGGAATATCGGATACCTGAAACTCGACGGGTTCGCGGCGATCGCGGATGCTCGCGACAACGCGAACGCGGCGATGCAACTGCTTTCGGGATCGAGCGCGTTGGTCTTTGATCTCCGCGAGAACGGGGGCGGGGATCCGGAGACGGTCCAGCTGCTGTCGAGTTATCTGTTTGATCCCAGCGAGCCTGTACATCTCAACTCGTTGTACTTCCGTCCGACGGATGAGACGACGGAGTTCTGGACGCACAGCGAGATTGATGTCGAGAACGCGATGCCTGAGGTTCCGGTGTATGTGCTGACGAGTTCGTACACCTTCTCGGCGGCGGAGGAGTTTACCTACAACCTGCAGTGCAGGAAGCGGGCGACGATCGTTGGAGAGAACACAGGGGGCGGGGCGCATCCGGTCAACGGTTTTGTCATCAATGATCGTCTCCTGGCGCGGATCCCAGTCGGGAGAGCGATCAATCCGATTAGTAAGACCAACTGGGAGGGGACGGGGATCAAGCCTGACATTGAGGTGACGGCTCCTGATGCGCTTGATGTCGCGGTTGGGGAGATCCTCGAACGGATGGTCGAGCTTGGAGATGAGAACGCGAAATGGGGATTGATCCATCACAAAGCGAAGACTGCGCCTCTTGCGCTGTCTGAGGATCAACTGAAGGAATACACAGGACAGTACACGGATCGTGAACTCAAGATCGAGGACGGCGAGCTGAAGTATCGTCGCAAGGGACGACCGAACTGGAGCACACTCATCGGGATCGATACGGATCAGTTTGTCATTGATGGGTTTGATGGATTCATGATGACCTTCCGGCGAGATGCCGAGGGCGCGATCCGCTCGATCCTTGGGAGCTATCAGCAGGGACATTACGATGTATCGCCTCGTGAGTGATGCGGGGTGTTCTGTGCTTGCTGCGTGATCGGCGAGTATGATCGGTCATGACCACCTTTCTGCTCAAAACCGAACCGGACTGCTACAGCTACGACATGCTCATCAAGGACAAACGCACGCACTGGGACGGCGTGCGGAATCCGACGGCGCTGATGCACATGCGCACAGCGAAAAAGGGTGACGAGGCATTCATCTATCACACAGGCAAAGAGAAGCGCATCGCGGGGCTTGCGAAGATCGTGAGCGATGTGTACGAGGATCCTGAGAATCCGGGACTGACTGGCAAGGGTGATCTCAAGGGGCCTTTGTTTGATATCAAACCGATCAAGGCTTCGACGAAGGTTCTCACACTCAAAGAGATCAAGGACGATGGTCGCTTTGATGACTTTGATCTGGTGAAACTCTCAAGGCTCAGCGCGATGCCGGTCCCTCCGAAGATTGACAAGCTGCTCCGCAAGATGTGCGGCTTGGACTGAGTGCTCAGTCGTTGAGCAGGTTGATCTTTGAGTGCCTTGCTCTGATCGCGTCGAACTGGACATTGCGTGCATGCTCGAATGCGGGGAGCGGGACGCGATCGTTGAAGTAGTGCAGGATGTGGTCGAGTGATCCGGTATGGAACAGCTCAGTGAACGCTTCGACGGCTTGGGTCGCGTAGCGTGTTCCCATCCCGGATTGAAGCTCGACGAGCGCGGACTCTGCGGCGGTCTCTCCGATCTCGTTTCTGTAAGGACGCACGGAGGTCATCGCGTCGAAGGAATCGATGACTGCAAAGATTTGTGCGCCGATGGGGATGTCGTCGCCGGCGAGTTGGAAGGGGTATCCGAGTCCGTCCCAGCGTTCATGGTGGTAGCGGACGAGGTTCAGGATCGGTTCTTCGGTGACATCGAGGTCGATCATCCGCGCGTATCCGGACACGGGATGGTACTTGATGATCTCGAACTCGTCGTCAGTGAGCTTTCCTGGTTTTTGAAGGATGCGATCGGGGAGATCGAGTTTCCCGATGTCGTGCATCGCGGCGGCTTGGGTGATCAGTCCGATGCGTTCGTGATCGATCCCGAAGGCTTCAGCCATCGCGCGTGTGTAGAGCACGACGCGCCAAGTGTGCGCAGCGGTCGAAAGGTCTTTCTGCTCAATCTGCTGGAGCAAGGATTGGACGATTGCGGGATCCATGATTAGGTGAACCCCTTTGAATGCAGGATTATTTGTTGAGCATCGAGAACATGTCGGCTTGCTGGTCTGCGAGGTAGCTCGAGCGGACGAGGGGTCCTGAGACGACGAGTTTGACGCCTTTGGATTCGCCGACTTGTTTGTATTCTTCGAACTCGTCGGGGTGGACCCAGCGGTCGATCGGGAGGTGGTTGCGTGTGGGCTGGAGGTACTGACCGATCGTGATGATGTCGCAGGCGTCGCCGCGGGATTGGTCGTCTTTGTCGCGCGGTCCGGAGTGGTCAGCGGTCATCGCGATGAGATCGTCGAAGAGTTCGAAGACTTCTTCTTTGCGTTCACCGATCCCGACCATGATGCCGGTCTTCGCGACGGCGCCTTGTGCTTTGACGCGCTTGAGGAGTTCCATCGTGCGTTCGTAGCGGGCGCTGGGGCGCACGGCGGGATGACAGCGGTTGACGGTCTCGAGGTTGTGGGCGATGATGTTGGGCTGCGCGTCGATGACCATCTGGAGCGCCGCTTCGTCTCCCTTGAAATCTCCGATGAGGACCTCGATGGACATATCGGGGCATGCTTCGCGTGTGCGCATGATGGTCTCGGCCCAGATGCCTGCGCCTCCATCGGGGACATCATCGCGGTCAACGGAGGTGATGACGATGTGCTTGAGTCCTGCTCCGCGTAGTGACTCGGCGACTCTTCGGGGTTCGTCTTTGTCGATCGCGGCGGGTTTGCCTGTTTTGACATTGCAGAAGCCGCAGGCGCGGGTGCAGGTGTCGCCGAGGATCATGATGGTCGCGATCCCGCGCGCCCAGCACTCTCCCATGTTTGGACAGGCGGCTTCTTCACAGACTGTGTGCAGATTGTGCGCGTCGATGTTGGATTTGGTGGCTTTGAAGTTCTCGCCGCCGGGGAGTTTGGCTTTGAGCCAAGCGGGTTTCTTTTTGACGCTCAGGTGATGGACGGCGTCGTCCTGGTTGTTGAGGATCATGGAGTTGAGGGAGAAGGTGGGTCGGAGTGTGCGGATTGGGTCTCCGCCGAGCGGGCGCGGGTGGCGGGAGATGGTCCGGCTGGTCGCTTGGCTGCTGGCCTGGCTGCTGGGGGCCGGGCTAGATTGAGGTGGGGTTGGATTGGGCGTATCGGTAGGCATTTGTAGAGTTTATGTCGGGTGATTGGGAGAATCGTGAACGGGATTGATCTTTCGGGCGTATCTGTGTTGCAGATTGTTGCGCCTTGGGAAGTGTGCTTGGAGATCGAGGGGAGCGCAAAGCTCACCGAACGACCGAAAAGGATGGCTTTTTCAGGGTCTGGATCAACTTGGATAGCATTTGTGGTCGATGAGGCGGGGTGTGAGAGCCGTGAATTCAGACCGTCGGGTGCTACACTGTTGTAGTCGAAGGGTTTGGGCGGTTCTTCGTGATTGTTTGGCAGTGCCCAATGCCTTGAATTGATATGCTCAGGAGCGAACTTGTGTCCAACTTTGATGTGCCCCAACGATCAGTCGAAACGAATCCATCCCGCATTGGGGAGTTTGGTGCATCGCTCAAGCGAGCCGCGCTTCCGATGGCGGCGATGATGATCCCGCTTGCTGGGCTCAGCGGCTGTATCGGTGGCGATTCGTTTATGAATCCGAGTGTTACCGGACGCTGGGAGCATACTCCCACGCGTGTCCCGATCCTTGAGCATCTCGCGGCGATTGAATCCCCTGAAGATCAGTGGGTCGAGATTTCTGAAATTACAACTGACGACCTGATCCCACAGACCTCGGTATACCGGGTTTCTTCGGGTGACATCCTGACCATCAGTATCTGGGACTTGATCGCGACGAATCAGGTTGAGACGCTTCCTCGTCAGGTGGATCCGAACGGGTATGTCGAAATCCCGCAAGTCGGTCGTGTCTTTGTAGTGGGACTGACTGAAAAAGAAGTCGGTGAGCAGGTCGCTGAGGCGTTGCTCCCGCTTTTGGCGGATCCGTTGGTTTCTGTGGTTGTCGAGCAACGGCGTGAACAGACCTTCTTCTTGATGGGGAATGTGTCGAATCCTGGGCCTTATGTGGTCCCGAGTGCTGATTTTCGGATTCTGCAAGGGCTGGTTGGCGCTGGTGGTATTCCACAGTTTGTGGATGAGCTTTTCCTGATCCGTCAGGTGCCTTTGGATGATTCAATTAATCGATTGGTTCCTGAATCGCAGCCGCTCCCAGACGGATTGGATCCGATGGACAGCGATGACGGCGAGGATCTTTTGGATGTGATCGATGATCTCTCGAGTCCTGGGATGATGCGTGGACAAGGGAATGGGTTGGTTGCGCCGGCGTTTCAGCCTGGCGATGAGCCTTTGATTGATCTGATTGAACCGATCCGACCGACTAGCACATCAAGCGAAAACAACGATTCAACGGGCAATTCCGTTGACACCATGGGATCAGCGATGCTGACTCCTCGCTGGCGCTTTGTCGAGGGGCAATGGGTTCGCGAAGCGATCCCGGTCGCATCTCGGAAGGTGATCAACACTGATGGAGACATGGTTCCCGCAAACTCGCGTGGACAGCTCTTTACGCAGCGTGTGGTGCGGATCCCGGTCCAGCCATTGCTTGCGGGTGATGCTCGGTACAATGTTGTTCTTCGCGCGGGAGACATTATTAGTGTGCCTCCGTCACCGATCGGGAATGTGTACATCGATGGTCAGGTCAACGGGCCTGGCGTGTACAACCTTCCGGTTGCAGGTCGATTGACGCTGACTCGTGCGATCACTTCTGCGGGTGGTCTCAACGGCCTTGCGATCCCTGAGCGTGTGGATTTGACCCGAATTGTGGGGCATAACGAGCAGGCGACGATCATGCTGAACCTGCGTGCGATCCAAGAGGGGACGCAGCCGGATGTGTATATCAAGCCTGACGATCGGATCAATGTGGGTACGAACTTCTGGGCAACCCCGCTTGCGGTGCTCCGATCAGGGTTCCGGACCAACTACGGGTTCGGGTTCTTGCTCGATCGCAACTTCGGGAACGATGTGTTTGGTGCTCCGCCTACGAACCGGATCAACTGATCCGATGGGCATAATCGTCGGCTGAGCATGGATGCTGGGCTTGGTATGGAATCGGTGTAGCGGGCGCGAACCCTCAGGGTGGTCAACGCGTACTCCTCATGGATGGAAATCGTTGTCGTTGCATGATTTCTTGAGATGTTCGCCCTTCTTGTGAGCATTGCGCCAATCATCCCGAACCTTTCAACCAGACCAAAGGATTCGGCTTATTGAGCCGATCAGTCAGCTATACGATATGAGCACCCAGAGTACCCAACCTGACCCGATTGAGACCGCTTCAGATGATGTGAGCGGCGAGCGAATTGCTGGGATTTTCACGAAGCGTGGGCTCCTGATCAGTGCGATCTTAATGGCTCTGCTGGTGTGGTTGTTTCATCAATGGTTCCTCTTCCAGTTTAAAGTCAGTTGGCAGAACAAAGAGGACTGGGGTCACACGCTCGTGATCCCGTTTATCTCGGGGTATCTGCTTTGGCAATCACGCGAGGCGATCGCGCGGACTCCGGTTCGGGTGTTCTGGCCTGCGCTGGTCCCGTTTTTGATGGGGATCCACGCGTACGCGAACAATCTGTTCTTTATCAGCAATCCGATGCTCCAGGGATTCTCGATGGTGCTGTGCGTGGGATCGCTGGTGTTGTTTTGCACTGGTCCTGCGATGCTTCGTCACGCGTTTTTGCCGATTCTGTATTTGGTTCTGATGGTGACGATCGCGGAATCGATCATGCTGTCCGTGACCTTTGGTCTTCAACTCCTTGCGTCGCAGGGATCATGGTTGATGCTGAGTGTGATCGGCGAGCCGTTCGGTTGGTTTACTGTTGATCTTGTAGGGAATCGTCTGGACATACTGAGCAGTACAGGTGAGCTGCATCCGTTGAATGTTGCGGAAGCGTGTTCTGGGATGCGGATGGTTGTTGCGTTCTACGCGCTTGCGGGAGCGGTTGCGTTGCTTGGATGCTCGCAATGGTGGCAGCGAATCGCGTTGATTCTTCTTGCTGGTCCGGTCGCGATTTTGATGAATATGGTCCGCGTCACGGTGCTTGGACTGCTGACACTGTTTGATCCGAATCTTGCATCTGGAGACGCGCATACGCTGATCGGGACGATCCTGCTGGTGCCTTCGCTTGGGTTGTTCTTGGGGGTCGTTTGGGTGCTCAACCGGATTGTTGGGACTGTGAACCAGAAGCCAGAAGGGGAAGCGGCATGAGCAAGAATCCAGCAAAGGGAGTCCGCTCAGCGAATCAAGGAAGTATTCTTGCTCCGATCATCGCGGGATGTGTGATGCTCGGGTCGACTATCGGGATCAGTGTGTACATCAAGTACGCGGATCTGCACATGCAGAAGATCCCGATCTATCCTGAGAATAATCGACAGGTCTCCTCGATCCCGATCGAGACAGACAACTGGGTCCGATTGGGATCCGACCGGATCTCGTCGAGTGAGATTGTTGAAGTCATGGGAACTGAGAACTACCTCTCCCGCGACTACATCCGGAAGGATTCTCAGAATACGGATAAGCCGATCGTGGTTGAAGTCCACGCGGCGTATTACACAGGGATGATCGACACGGTTCCTCACGTACCAGAGCGTTGCTTTGTAGGTGGCGGGATGCAACAGAGTGAATCCTCGCGGAACATCCAACTCCCGATGGACACGAGCAACTGGCGACCAGATCGCACAGTGGATGAATCGCTCGCGGGTGTCGCTGGGACGCTGTATACAACCCGGCTGAACAATAACAGAAACTTCACTGATGCTCCGGGGATCCGGGTGCGTCTGCCTCGCGATGTTACACCAGAGAACCCGCTCTCGATGCGGTGCTCGGAGTTCATCATCGGGGATGAGCGGACTATCTACGCGGGGTACTT
The DNA here is from genome assembly GCA_051252395.1 of Phycisphaerales bacterium. GTDB lineage: Bacteria > Planctomycetota > Phycisphaerae > Phycisphaerales > UBA1924 > UBA1924. The sequence continues at coordinate 113,288 of JBPOFX010000002.1, forward strand.
CTTTATCGCCAACGGCGGGACGAAGGCAAACGCGAATGAGGTTCGTGCGCTTGCGTTCAATCTTTCGGATGACTATTCGTACTACATGAAGGTTCAGGTGAACTGCATGACAGCAGAATCAATGGACGAGTTTGTGGAGTATTCAGGGCAGGTGCTGAGTGAACTGATTGGCGAGTTGATGCGATGCACTCCCGACTGGGTCGAGGTGCAACGCGGGAACTACCCGGTCGAGAAGGCAAATGGATAGCGTACTGAGTTCAATCAGCCGATCCGAAAGGGTTGGTTTGGTTCTTTGAATGACTGAACAACAATCTTGATGGGCTGTGCTCGTCTTGAAGAGAACGAATAGCCGCGAGTAGCGGCACTGAAGAGGATACAGACATGGCTTCTCGTGTGAATACTAAGTTTGTGGTGATTCTGATCGTTGCGGTGATCGCGATGCTCGGCATGCTTTTCGCGGCGTACTCAGTGGTGTACAAGACCGCTGCGGATCTTGCTGCGCTGGGTGACCAAGCGATGGCCGAGGGCGAAACGGAACAGGCGATCTCGTTCTACTCCAAGGCAGTCAATAAAGACCGGACCAATGCGGAGTACCTTGAGAAGTGGGTCAGCTCACTGGAAGCAAAGACCCCTGAGACTGAGCCTGCGTATTACGATGCGTATCGCGATGAGTACCTTGGAGGGATCCGTCAGCTTGCGAGTGTGCAGCGGACCAATGTTGAGGCGTACGACCGCGAACTCGGAATGATCTATGCGAGCTTCCGGCGCGGGTACTCTCGCGGACAAGCCGATCAGTTAATTTCACGGACAACCGAGATTCTCGGCAACTTCGATGGGGTCCCTGGGGTCGATCCGAACTGGCCGATGCTTCGTCGCTATCGCGGCATCGCGTGGCAACAGATCGGAATGTCCAACGGTGTGATCGACGAGACTCAGCTCGAGATTGTCCGTGAAGACCTCGAAGCGGCCCTTGAAATTAATCCATCGGATGATGAAGCACGAAGCTCATTGATGCATTGGGTGGTCTACGAGGCAACCCGGATCCGGAATGAAGCTGAGAAGGATGCGGCGCTAGAGCAGCGTCGCGAAGAAGCGATCGCGATGGGCGAAGCTCACATGGCGCAGTTCCCGAACTCTCCTTTGGTTTTGGTTACCAAGCTGATGACAGAGATGGAAGTGGCGCGGAGCGGGGTGATTACTGCGGATGCTGAGGACAATCCCGAGCGGACAGTTGCCGTCCAGAATGCGCTCGAATCATTTAAGCCTGAGATCGATTCTGTGTATCAGAAACTTGATGCGATGCCAAACGGAAGTCTGAACTCGGCGGTGCTCAACAAGTTCCGGTTGGTCGAGTATCTTGCGGAGCCTGAGAACACATTGGATCGCACGATCGCATTGTTTGAGAAGGCAATCGAGGCGAATCCGACGAAGACTGATTATCTGCTATCAGCAGCGGCGATTTATACGAGCCGAGGCGACATTGATAGCGCGACTGATATGTATCAACGGATCGTCGATCTCCCGATCCCCCCACTCTCGTTCGAGGGTGTCACACTGTTTAACGCTCAACGCGAGGCGTTGATCACGCTTGCATCTACCAAGCTTAACGAATACGAACTTATCCGCTCGGACCCTGAGGCATCTGAAGAAGAAGTTGCTGCGGTCTTTGCTGAAGCGGTCAGCGCTCGTGACGAGTATGCGGAGCGGGTGACTGAAGACAACACGCCTTTGATGCTTATTGATGGTCAGATCGCGTATGCGAACGGCGAGATCGAAGAGGCGTTCCGTTTGTTCAAGCAGTTTGTTGGGTTGATCCAGAACCCACGCATGAGAGCCCGTGGGCTTTGGCTTGAAGCGGTTACCGCTCGGGAGCTTGGGCAGTTCGGTACTGCACGAGATGCGTTGGTCACTCTCCTTGAGAATCAGAAATACGATATCCGCGCACTCTTGATGCTCGCGGATATTGAATCACAACTCGAGAACTTCCAGGTCGCGAAACAGCGGTACGAGGAGGTCTTGAAATATGCTCCAGATAACCGGACCGCTCGGATCGGCATCACGAATATCAATGCGCTTGAGAATCCCGACCTCATCGAGGATCCTGCGCTCGCGTTGATCGTAAGAGCTCGCAATCAACGCCGGGGGGATAACGAGAATCCTGGCGATATCTCCGCGGCGATTACAACGCTGAGCGAAGGGATTGAGTCTGTCAACTACGCGTCGTCGGCAACACGCGAACTCGCATCGATGCTCTTGGACCAGGGCGATATCGCTGGAGCACGAGCATTGGTTGGACGGGCGGTCGCCGCGAATCCGGAGAGCGAGAACCTCGCTTCGCTTCAGCGGTCACTTTTGAGTGATGACGAGGTCGATATCTTGGTTGCGATGGCGATCGAGTCCACAGAAAATCGGGTTGAGCAGCTGGTCACGATTGCTCGGATCGCGTTCTCTCGTTCACGAACCGAGCTTCTTGACGAGACGCTCGTTGAACTCAATCAGCTCGCGCCTGACGATTCGCGTGTGATTGATTTCTCGTTTGTTCGAGCGCTGGAGCTTGATGACACAGAGGCGGCGAGTCAGTATGCTGCTCGCGCAGAAACGAATAACTCGGACCGTGTCAATGGTTTGAGCTACAAGGCACGCGTGGCTTCGTCGAAAGGCGATCACCAGCGTGCGGTGCAGCTTCTCGAACAAGCGACCGCATCGGGCACCGCGGATTCATCGCTGTTCCGGATGCTCGCGATCGAGCAGTTCCAGCTTGGGAAGATGGATCTTGCAATCACGAGCTTTGAGAAAGCGCTCACGGTGAGTCCTGATGATCAGGCAACCATCCTCGCGTACCTCAACTCACTTGTGAATATTGGTCGCTACCCAGACGCTCTCGGGATTGCTCGACGATTCCAGCGTTATGCGAACGACAATCCACAGTTCATGTTCCTGTGGCTCTCACTCGAAGCCCGCTTCGGCGGTGCTGAGGGGCAGGAGTATGCGATCAAGCAACGCGAGAAGATGCTCGAGCTTGATCCAGACAACTACTTCAATAAATACGCACTCGCGGACTTGTATGTAGAGACCAGCCGCTGGCAGAGTGCTCGCGCGATGATCGATGAACTCAAAGCGGAGGACGAGTCGCTTGAGATCGTGAGTCTTGAGGCACGCTGGTATGCGAACCAGGGGCGTGTCGGGAACCTGAAGGGTGTTGAGACTGCACGCGAAATCTTCCTTGACTACATCGAGAAGAACAAGGCAGATATTTCTGCTGATCCATACATCGCGCTGGCAGAGTTTATGGTCCAGCGTGGGCGTCCGGATCTCGCGGTTCAAGCCGCGATGGATGCGGTTGCTGTTGAGAATCCTGAAACGCTCGACGGGACCAAACTCCTCGGCAATCTATACATGACACTCAATAACTACTCGAGTGCGAACGAGGCGTACAAGAAAATTGTTGAGAGCGGGAAGGACGAGAACGACCAGTTCCGTCTTCGTTGGATGGACACACTCATCCGCACGCGACAGTTTAAGGCTGCTCGCACGCAGTACGACCTGCTGGCAGAAGAACGACAGAATACGCTGATTGCATTGCTCCAGAGCTCAGAGATCGAGGAAGGTCTCGGGAATATGGAGAATGCCGCAAGCATTCTCGACCGAGCGGTCGCGGCGTATCCGGATGATTCGCTCGTCTACATCAAGCGTGCAGAGTTCAATACTGGTGATGAAGAGTCACTTACCGACATGCTCGCAGATGTTGATGCGGCCCTTCAGATCAACAGTAACGACTGGCGTGCGTACCGGGTCCGGGCTGCTGGGTACTTCGCTGTTGAGCAGCGCGAAAATGCGTTGCGTGATCTCATGCGTGCGGTCCAGCTCAACCCGAATCTTGATCAAGCATTGTTCGGTATTGTGAACGAGTTGATGATCGACGGCAGGAACGCAGACGCATACGAGTTCGCGTCTGAGATTGTCACCAAGCGTCGTGATAATGCTCGTCTGATCAGTGATCTCGGGAGCTTGTTTGCTTCGCGAGAAGACTGGGAGCACGCGGTCGATTTCTTTCAGACCGCATGGGACTCGACACGCTCACCAACAGCAGGCGCGACGCTTATCGACGCGATTGTTCGTACACGCAATCCTGATACTGATCTCGCCAACAGTGTTATTCATGATCTGACTGAGATCGCTGGAGACATTAATGACAGCCCCGGGCTGCTCGCGGCTCAGGCACTGGTGCTCCAGGCACGCGGCCGCAATGAGCTTGCTCTTCAGCAGATGACCAAGGCGTTTGACCTATCATCGAACTCTGACATTTACCTGATTCAATGGTCTGGGAATCTGTCGAGGTTCTACCTCGACAAACCGATGAACGACCAGATCCAGTACCTGGAAACACTCAAGCGACGCAACGCGAATCAGGAAGTGCTGAACTGGCTCGATCTGTTTATCGCTCAGCGGTTGATCAGCGTGGGAACGCGGCGTGATGTTGCGGTCGCGATCTTTGAACGACTCAAGGACGCGAGTGGACAGACCAAGCTCCAGCAGATCACTTTCCAGAGCTATGGTCAGGCATTGTATGGTGATGGTGATTATCAGCGTGCGGCTGAGATCTGGGCTCAGGGCGCTGAGCGTTTCCCGGATGACTGGGAGATGAGCAACAACCTTGCGTATGTGTTGTCTGCTGAGCTCGATCGCAATGAAGAGGCCCTTGAGCTTGCACTCAATGCGATTGAGTCGAACTCTGAGCGTTCGGAGCCTTATGACACACTCGGACGGATCTATATTTCATTGGGCAAGCATGATCTTGCAAGAGAAACCCTGTCTGAGGGCATGCGCTTTGCGCTCTCGACGCGGTCGCGTGTTACGCTGATGCTTGCTCAGATAGATCTTGATCTTTCGTTGAATGATCTTGATGAAGCGAAATCGAAGATGGTTGATATCCGTTCCATGCTCAGGGCAATGCCTACGCGTGATCTTGGTCTTGAATCGGATGTTGATGCCGCAGATGAGAAGATCGGCTCAGCCGGTTGAGTAAACGGTCGATAAATACACAGCGTCCACTCATCAAGAGGGTAGACGATTGCATGAGTTATAGGACGATGGAGCTGTACACATGAGTACCCCTGCTACAAACCAGAACACCCCCTCGCGAGCTGCGCCACCGGCGCCTTCTGCTGGCGGCGGGATCACAATTGATCCAATGAAGCTGCTTCTGAAGTATAAGTATGTGCTTGTGGCTTCGGTCTTCATCGGAGTCATCGTGGGAGTTGCCGCGCACTTCTTCTTCGCTTTCTTCATGCCAACCTACCAAGCAAAGATTATCTGGGAGTGTTCTCCAGTAGAAGATTCTGTTTCGGAAATCAATGTCGGCATTGTTGACGAGACCGAAATGGAACGATTCATGGGGACGCAGGTCCAGACGATGAAGTCGAGCCAGATTCTCCGAAAGGCGGTTTCGGATCCACGGCTGCTGAGTCTTGCTCCGAAATGGGCGAGCCAGTTTGAGAGAGATGGAAACATCGACATCGTTTCGGCTCTTGAAGAGTTTGAGAAGATGGTCTCCGTCGGTGCGGTGCCGAAGACCTATCTGATTACTATGTCGGTCTCCGCCGGCGATAAGAATGATGCTGCCGGTTTGGTCACGATCGTCAAGGATTCGTACCGGAGCAACCTCAATACCGCGTACCAGCGTGAAATCGTTTCGCGTAAGGAAGCGATTCGTGATTCGATCCAAGCAACCAATGACTCGATCAATCTGCTGACTGCTCGTAAGAGTCGGCTTGTTCGTGAAGGCCGGATCGACTCGATTGATTCTGCACGCTCAACTTCGTCAGAGAAACTCCGTCTTATCAATGCTCAACTCGTTAGCATACAGCAGTCGATCGAAGCGTTGAATGTGATCCGTGCGAATGACGAGGCTCAGCTCCAGCGGGATACCGGCATCGAGTACGACTCTGCGCTGCGTGGGGAAGTTGAGATTTCCCCGATGATGCTGACTTTCAAGCAAGAAGTGAAGCGTCTGGAGACCGCTCTGGTTGGTCTGCAAGAAGACGGCGTCCGACCTGAACATCGTCAGTACAAGCAGGTCATCAATCAAATTAAGGCGCACAACCGCAAGCTCGAGAACACACGCGAAGAACTCCTCCGTGAAGCGTTCGAGGCTCGCGTCCAAGGGACGATCCAGACACTCCAGCAGTTGCGTGCTCAAGAATTGGACCTCGTCACTCAGAAAAATGAACTTGAAGAGAAGCTCACAGAGCTGACGCGTACATCTGAAGAAATCAATGATCTCGATCGTCAGATTGAAGCTCGGATCAGCCGGATGGGCGAACAAGAGAGAGGTTTGTCCGACCTCGAAGCTGCAGCAGCACTCACAAGTGCTCAGCGTGTTTCGGTTGTAGAAGATGTGACGATTCCCGATCGCCCGAGCTTCCCGGTTTTGATGATTTCGCTCGCGGGCGGAATGATGGTTGTCGTTGGTCTTACGGTTGGATGTATCGTCCTCTTTGAACTACTCGACCAGCGTGTGAAGAGTGCCTCGGACATCCGGATGATCCCTCGCACACGATCGCTCGGCGTGCTGATGGACGCGAGTGAAGACCCATCGAATCCTGACAAGATCGCGACAGTCTTCGCGGATGCTCCTGGTTCGGTCTTTGCAGAACATATCAGGCACCTCAGGACTTCGGTCTCCACTGCGCTCAATCGTGCGGGTCATCATTCGATGGTGGTCGTTGGTGCGATGCCGAAGTCTGGCGCAACCTCTGTGATCGTCAATCTCGCATCATCCAACGCTGCTTCTGGGATTCGAACACTGATCATCGATGCGAATATGCGTCGTCCGAGCATCCATAAGGTGCTCAATCTTGCCGACGGTCCTGGGCTGGGCGATGTGCTGGCGGGTGATGCGACTCTTGAGTCTTGCGTAACTCACATTGAGAACGGCCCGAGCGTGCTTTCGGTCGGGACGATGAAGAACCGTCTTGTTGAGCGTTTGAGTAGTGCTGACATGAAGGAACTCTTGCAGTGTTGCCGTGAGGATTATGATCTGGTGCTGATTGATGTTGCGCCGTCGATCGTTGCGGGTGATGCCGCGATTCTAGCGAATATTGTTGATGCATCGATGCTTGTCGTTCGCGCGATGAGCGAGAAGCGTGGCCAGGTCGCTCGCATGTCGCGTGAACTCAATGAAGCAAGAGCTGAGTTCATCGGTGTGCTTGTCAACGGCGTGCGTAGTGCCGCGGGCGGATACATGCGGAAGAACATCAGGACTTCGTTCAACTACCGGAATCCTGAGGAAGGCTCAGCGAAAGCATCCAAGAAGGAAGCGAAAGACAACGCGGCGTAATCGGAACACCCTCTTGCCGGCATCGGGCCGGGAGGATTAGCATTGGCATCGTCATCCACAGATCCGAACACCCACCCCAAGCGGGTGCTGATTTCCGGCGGTGCCGGTTTCATCGGCTCGCATCTGGTTGATGTGCATCGCGCCAAGGGTGACGAGATCGTTGTTATCGATGATTGCTCCACAGGACAAGCAGTAAATCTGCTCGCTCACCAGAGCGGGGTGACTCTGCATCAATGCGATCTGAGTGATGGACTGACTATGCTCAGGGACTCATCGGATACCAAGTTTGATCTGATTTATCACCTCGCGGCAGCCGTGGGTGTGGATCTTGTGCTTGAGGATCCGATCGGGTCGATCAGGACAAATGTGCTCCAGACCGATGCGCTTCTCGAGTTTGCTCGTGAGTGCGGTCTCCCCCCTACTTTCATCGCGTCGTCTTCGGAAGTGTACGGGCGTCCCGGCGCGAGCGTGTTCTCAGAGGAAGACGACTCGATCTACGGCCCGACCTCCGTCACGCGATGGTCATACGCGCACGCGAAAGCGATCGATGAACATCTCGCGCTCGCGTATGCACAGCAGCACAATCTCCCTGTTGTCGTTGGTCGCTTCTTTAACACTGTTGGTCCGCGTCAGATTGGACGGTACGGGATGGTGCTCCCGAGGTTTGTCCAAGCAGCGATCGAGGGGCAGCCCTTGCGTGTGTTTGGGGACGGCAAGCAATCACGATGCTTCTGCGATGTCCGTGATGTCGTCGCCGTGCTCCCAAAGCTCCTGCAGACGAAGAACGCGTACGGACGCGTGATGAATATTGGATCCGATAGAGCGATCAGCATCCTTGAACTCGCAGAGCTTGTGAAATCCATCGTTGGGTCCGACTCCCCGATCCAGCGGGTCGAATACTCCGAAGCGTACCCAGCAGGATTCGAAGACCTCCGGCATCGCAAACCCGATCTTTCCCGGCTGCGTTCGCTTGTCGATTTTGAGCACACCTACTCACTCGAAGATACCATCGCTGACCTCGCGGAGCAGATCCGTTCGGGGTCGTCGCACACGAGCGGGGTATCTGGATGAGTTTGTTAAGCACAGGAACCATTTTGACGCAGCACGGCGGGCAGTTTCTGCGATCGTCGATTGCATCTGTTGATGCGTCGGCTATGGAAGCTGCGGATACCGCTCTCCCTCAGCTGATCCGTGAACGCTCGATCGAGCTCCTTCAGGGGTACATCGGCGTCTTTGCGATCGCGTTTTTGGTCACGCTTCTTGCGACCCCGATTATTCGGCGCATGGCGATCGCGCACGGGATCGTGGATCATCCTGACGAGGCGCGGAAGCAGCACAAGATGCCGATCGCGTATCTTGGTGGGATCGCGGTGTATGCCGGGATCATGGCGGGGATTATTTATTCGTATTTCGCTGAGTCGGTCCCAGGACTGATCAAGTATCACGACATCGCTCCGGAGAATATGACCGATGGTGTGTTCATCCCGCAGGTTCCGCCTTGGATTGCTCTGGGGATGACGATCATTGTGATTGTGGGATTGATTGACGATATCAGCGGGATTTCTGCTCGCGTGAAGCTTGGTGGTCAGTTGATGGCCGCGGCGGCTCTTGCGATCGGTGATGTCGGCGTGAATGTTGCGGAGGGTGTGCTGAGTCCCACGCTTGGTCGTCTGCTCGACAATCCGCACCTGTCATACACGATCCCGCTCCCGATGGAAGTCCCTGGATTTGGGACGACGATGGAGTTCGACTTTATCTACTGGGCCGGGACGATGGTGATCGCGGTCTTTGTGCTCGGCGCGACCAACGCATCGAACTTTATCGACGGGCTCGACGGCTTGCTGACCGGCGTGACCTCGATCGCGATGATCGGGTTCTTGTTTATTGCTGGAGCGATGGCGCTTACGGACACGGGATCCTTTGATGCGCCCCGGATCATCATTGGTCTCGCGATTCTGGGCGCGTGCATGGGGTTCTTGCCGCATAACTTCAATCCGGCGGTGATCTTCCTAGGAGATACCGGATCGTTGCTGCTGGGCTATTGCTCTGCGCTGATGATTCTCTCTCTTGGGGATACGGGTCAGACCAGTCTTGTCTTTGCGGGAGTGATCATTTACTCGATCCCGATCATCGATACGATGCTCGCGATTATCCGCAGGAAACTTGCTGGGAAGAAGATGTCGGATCCGGATGCGGACCACCTCCATCACATGCTCAAGCGATCGCTCGGGGTCAAAGGTGCGGTCTTTGCGCTCTACGGGATCGGGCTGGTGTTCTGTATCCTCGGCGTTCTGATTAGCAGGTTCCAGGCGCGGTTCATCTATGTGTTGGTCTTCATGGTCGCGTCGTACATCGGTGTGTACGCGATCAAGATTGCTCGTCGCTCGCAGCACGAGGAACAGATGGCGGATGGTCAGAAGAAGCATAACGAGAAAAAAGCCAAGGCTGATACCGCGGCGTAATCACTCGCATCTTTGACAGGTATTGATCGAGGGTCGAGCAGTTCACTGCTTATCGCGTGCTGACCTTGCTCCCGGATTGTTTGCTCATGTCGATCCGCGGGCGCGACTTGTTGTACTTCCCGATTACCCATCCGTTGGAGATCATCGCTTCGAGGACCTGGATGTAGTTGATCAGATCGTCGGTCGTGTTGCGTTTGATGATCTCTCGCTCAAAGTGGCGGAGGACTTGCTCGAGGTCGTTGGAGACTTTGAGCATGTCGATCATTGCTTTCCAGTAGCCCGTATAAGGGAGAATCGCACCTCCGCGCTCGTAACACTTGACCTGTTCGATGCGTCCGTTGACGAGCCTCCCTTGGGTGATCTCCTGGGCATTGGCAAGATTGAGATTCATCTCGTTGAACTTGGCGAAGTTGAACTTGGTCTGCTTCCCTGAGAACACCTCGACGATTTTCTTGGATGCGTTGACATCGAATGCGCCGAACTGGGCGCCGTCGATATCTTGGTTTGAGAACCCGCCTTGGGCGAGCCATCGCCATGCTTGTTCGGGATTGAGCTTGAGTCCCGCGTCTTTCGCGATCTTCTGGCAGTGCGCTTGGAGATCGGTAAAGCATCCATTAGCGGCGTACCAGTACTTCGCGAACTGGATGTGCTGACCGATGTTCCTTCTGTTTTTCTCGTCGTAGAACCCTTTCACCCAGTCCGCGTCGAGTCCCCCTCGCTCCACTTCGAGGATCGAGTATGCGGCGTGTCGAGCGGATTCGTGCGCGAGCGCCATCCCTGCCGCGAGGATCGGGTCTGCGAATCCCGCGGCTTCTCCAATGATCCACCAGTTCTCTCCGGCAAGACGATCAGCAATGTGTGACCAGTTCTTGGTCGAGAGGACAGCGTTGTCCGTCGTGCTCTTCGCATCCTTGAGGAGATCGTGAATCTCCGGCTGCTCCTTGACGGCTTTCTGAAAGAGCTCCTTTGGAGTCAGTCCGGATTCTTTGTAGTAGTCGCTCGGACAGATCAGTCCGACCGAGGCGCGGGAGGGTCCCAGCGGGATGAACCAGATCCATCCGTAGCTCAGCGAGCGGACTTGGACGCGGGTACCTCCGATACCGATCTCGACGGCCCATTTCGCGTTGTCGTAGTAATCCCAGAACGCGACATTCTTGAGACCATCGGTTGGTCTGGACTCGACCCCTACTGCTTTGCGGAGCGGTGCTGCGTTCCCTGAGCCGTCGATGTAGTGGTCTGCGGTGATGACTTCTCCGGATCCGAGTGTGAAGCCGGTGACGCGGTCTCCTTCAGTGCTGATCTCTTTAACCATCGTCTCTTCGCGGACTTCCACTCCCCAGTGGTGCTCGGCATGACGGAGGAGGATCTCGTCGTAGCGGTCGCGTTCGACCTGGAACGCGGTAAATCGGCGCTGCCCTTCGTATTTTGCGGGTCTTTCCTCGTCCTTGAACTGGTCAGCGGGGAAGAAATCAAAGTCCCACACATCGTTGCTCGCGCCCCAGGTGTATGAGCCTCCGAGTTTGACTGGGAAGTCCGCGGCTTCGACCTTATCCCAGACTTCCATCTCGTCGAGTACTTGCGCGACGCCTGGGAGTTGGGACTCTCCGACATGCTCACGAGGGAACTTGTCCTTCTCGAGGATGATGATCGAGAGATCAGGGTTGTACTTTTTCACAAGAGAAGCGAGTGTTGAACCGGATGGTCCGCCGCCGATGATTGCGATGTTATAATGCGATGTCTGACTTCCCATTGTGAACTCCACGAGAATGGATACCTTCCGAGATGGAATCAGAGTACACGATCTCAAACTGTTTATGAACCTTTATACCTAGTTCTTATTAGAATTAGAGTCCAATAACAAAGAACTGAGCACACGCAATGACCACGCAACGCACTCCATTCGTCGGCGGAAACTGGAAGATGAACACCAACGCGCAAGAAGGCGCGGAACTGATCGACGCGCTCGGATCGCTCATGGCGAGCACGAGCGGCGTGGAGGTTGCGGTGTATCCGCCGTTCCCGTATCTGATGGGGATTGGGGAGAAGGTCAGCAACGGGATCATGCTCGGAGCACAGGACCTTTGGAAAGACGGCAACGGCGCGTTTACTGGAGAGGTCTCGACGGAAATGCTCGAAGACTGCGGCGCCAAAACCGTCTTGACGGGTCACTCTGAACGCCGGCATGTGATCGGAGAATCCGACGAGCTCATCAACCAGAAGACCATCCGCGGGCTCGAAGCAGGTCTGACAGTGGTCCTGTGTATCGGTGAGAAGATCGAGGAACGCGAAGCGGGACAGACCGATGCGGTCAACGAGCGTCAGATCCGTGCGGGACTCGCAGGCGTATCCAAAGACCAACTCGCGAAGGTTGTTCTCGCGTATGAACCGGTCTGGGCGATCGGGACTGGGAAGACGGCAACTCCTGAGGATGCTCAGAAGGCGCATGCGAATATCCGCTCGTTGATCGAGGAGATGTACGACGCGGACGCGGCGGGTTCGATGCGGATCCTCTACGGCGGATCGATGAAGCCTGGGAATGCGGCGGAGCTGATGGCGATGTCGGATATTGACGGCGGGCTGATCGGCGGAGCGAGCCTCAAGGCCGAGGACTTCCACGCGATCATCCAAGCGGCTCAGAACTCCTGATCTGGAGAGAATCTGATCCCAATTTGGGGCATGTTTGGGAGTCTTTGGGGGTGGAGAAAGCAATTGAAGCGGTGTCGCTGCCTAGAGTTGCAGCCCCTGATGGATGGGACGGCACCCTTGCTGGGTGTGCTTTTTGGAGATATACGCGCCGATGACTTCCTTACTTGCTACCCAGAGCGTGAACTTGGCTTCGGCTGTCCCTGTGCTTGCACAGATGAGTCCGGTTGTCATTAACCTGCTCGTCGGCGCGTTCTTGCTGATCTCGATCGTCATGGTCCTCATCGTGCTGATCCAGCGTCCTCAGGGCGGTGGTCTCGGCGGCGCCTTCGGCGCTGGTGGTGGAGGCGGTGGCGGCGGCGGTGCTGGACAAACCGCGTTCGGTACCAAGACGGGCGATGTCCTCACGGGCGGCACGATCGCGATCTTTGTGTTGTTCATTGTCTTCGCGATCATCTTGAACTTTGCAACTCGTCCTCCTGAAGCGGAAACTGCTCAACCGATCCTCAGTGCTCCAGCGAGCGAGACGACTCCAGCGGATGACGATGACCTCTCAGCTGAAGAGGTTGAGGAAGCCGTGGATGACGCGATCAATCAAGCTGATGAGTTGATGGATGATGCTGGTGAAGCGGTGGATGATCTGGTTGATGATGCGGAAGCGATCATCGATCCAGCGGATGCACCTGGTGAAGTACCAAGCGAAACGCCGAGCGAAGAAGACTAATCAGAATCTCAGCAGCTACATTTCGAGTACACTACTCGAATCCCAATCGACACATTCGATCTTTGCAGGAGCGCACAGTTGATCCGAAGCATGACAGGATTTGGAGACGCATCGGGTTCCCACGAGGGATCCATCTACAGCGTCGAGGTTCGCAGCGTAAACAACAAGTACCTCAAGACGACGGTGCGTGTTCCTGAGCGTTTGCAGTCGCTTGAGCCTGAGCTTGAGCAGATGATCCGCTCGAAGGTCTCGCGTGGATCGGTCGTCATCACGATCAGTGTTTCAGAGCAGAACGAGAAGGCCGCGTTCACGATCAATCAGGGTGCGTTGGGTTCATACGCGAACCAGATCGCAGCTGTAAAGGGATGTTCGGTTGATCAGGTGCATGTCGAGCAGCTTGTGAACCTTCCCGGCGTCTTACTCCCTCCTGGGAACGAAGAGAGCCGGCTCCAGTTCGCTCGCACGGCGCTCAAGCCTTTGGTCGAGCTTGCGATGGACCACCTCGTCTCGATGAGGACGCGTGAAGGCTCCGCACTCAAGAGCGATCTTGCGTTGCATCTGGAGTTCATTGACGAGCGTCTTAAGAAGATTACCGAGATCGCGCCGACGGTCGCTGTGGACTACGAGAAGCGTCTGAAAACGCGTATGGACGCGATGATGAGCGAGTTTGATGTGCAAGCGGATCAAGCGGAGATCATCCGAGAAGTCGCTGTGTACGCTGAAAAAACGGACATCGCAGAGGAAATCGCGCGTCTTGGGGAACATCTGGTCCACTTCAACGAACTCTTAGAGAACACCGATGATCGTCCGATGGGTCGGACGATGGACTTCCTCTCCCAGGAACTGTTGCGTGAAGCGAACACCATTGCTTCCAAAAGCCCCGATGCGACGATGAGCCGAATGATCGTGGAGATCAAGGGCGCGATCGACCGGATCAAGGAACAGGTCCAGAACGCGGAGTAAACGCGTTTGAACGAACCAGCAGCACAACCAACCCCCCAACCTACACCGACTCCTCCGCCGTCGTCTGCTTCTCCAGCGGCTGCTCCGCAGAGTGAGGGCATGGTTCGCGAAAGCTTTGCGCGTGAAGAGATCATGCGTGTGCTTGAGCACTATCCGATCGGGACGGTCCAGAGCGTGCGCGAGATGATCGCGGGATCGTCTGAAGCACCCAAAGCGGTCATCGAATCGGAGCGGGGCAAGCTGATGCTCAAACGACGCGCACGCGGCTTAGAGCACGCGTCGCTTGTTGGGTTTGCGCATGAAGTGATCATCGGATGTCTTGGTCTGGGAGTGTGCGTGCCGCCGCTCATCGGGACAGCGAAGGACAACAACTCGATGTGTCAGATCGGGGATCGGACCTACGAGCTGTTTGTGTTTATTGAAGGAACGATGTTTGATCAGTCGCTCGCGCATGCTCGACAAGCGGGGATGCTGCTTGGAGAGCTGCACAAGGCGATGGACTCGGTCACGACGAGCTTTGAAGCAACGGTCGAATCGAGCGTGCTCAATCCGGAGCGTGCGTCGGCGCATCAGCTGACGGATGAGACGCATCGAGCTGTGAAGCGGATCTTGGAATACGGATTGGATTCCCATCGCGCCAATGCACGACCCGCCGCGATCGTGCACGGCGATTGGCATCCGGGGAACATGATCTTCGAAGGCCCTGAAGTCGTCGCGATCTGCGACTTTGACAACTGCAGACTCGGATCGCGCGATCGGGAACTGGCGCAAGCGATGGTGTACCTGTCGATGCAACGGCCTACAACTGGCAGCGACCAGAACGCGCCCAATGACAAGCCGAGCATGGATCACTTGTTTGAGGTCTGGGATGGGTACTGCGCGATGTCTCCGGTCCGCGCGAGTCCGCGATTAATCGCGGGATTGCTCCCGGCTGTGCTTCTTGATGAAGCGCTCGCTTCAGCGCCGAGTCAGCGGGGATCGGCGCTGATCAATGTCGCCGTCGCGAAAGCGATGTGGTTCGACGAGCACATGTCCGAGATAATCAAGGCTCTTGAGAGCCGATGATCGGGACGCAACGCGGGATCGCGCTCGATGGTATGATCTGATGATGAGCACCGCTTCACGAACACTCAGCATGTTGACCCTGTCCATCGGGATGATCGGTGTCATTCCGAGTGCTTCGATGGCGCAGGACGCTCGAGATGATCAAAGGGTCCTTGAAGGGACGGCCGCGATCCAGGCTCGTCTTGGACGGCTGGTCACACTGCTCAACGATGAATCGTGGAATGTGCGCCAGCAAGCAATGCGGACGATCGGTGATCCGAACGAAGGATTCGAGCTCGATATGCTCGCTTCGCTGCTTGAACGCGGAGACCTCTCGCACGAAGCTCGTCTTCGGCTGATGCAAGCAACACGCTCCCTTTTCGCTCAGAGCACAAAGGCAGGGCTCGGCGTTGGATTCGGAGCGGTTCGTGATGGGGGTGTGGAGATTGGGACTGTTGTTCGAGATGTCGATCAGTTCCCTGCGGCTGGGATGCTGATGCCGGGGGATCTGATCATCGGCGCTGAGGGGGGGCCGCTGACAACTTCTGAGGATCTGCGTGCGATGATCCTGAGTCATGAGCCGGGAGAGACGCTGAACCTGCTGATCCAACGCACGATCGATGGAGATGACCAGAAGCGTGTGCTGGATCTGGATCTCCCGCTTGGATCGTACCGAATGCTTACCGGCGCCGCACCGATCAATGCGCGCATCGCGGATCGTGCAATCCAGCTGCGATGGGCGCGTCAAGGGATCACGCTCCCTGATCGAGATGCGATTGGTACAGGAATCAGTGTTGAGGATTGGATCGCGGCGGGGTATCCGGAAGAGCCGGGCGACTTCCGGCCATCGAATAACAGACGCGCTCCAAGAATGGTCAACAGCGGTTCGGCGCGTGATGTCTTTGTCGGCGTCGGCACTGTGACGCGCCGGCAGATCGAGCCTTGGACGAATCGGAGTGATGCGCAGATCGCGATGGATCAGGCGCGACGGGTCGAGGTCTCGCAACAGCTGAATCTCGCTCGGATGCAGATCCAGCTCTTTACCAACGCGATCAAGATGCTCGATGAGCAGATTCAATCGGGCGACAAAGACGCGACGCTTGTGACCAAGCTCACGAAAGCACAGCAACAACTCCGCGAGGCGCAAGCGGAACTCGATCAGCTCACAGAAGAGCTTGAACAGTTCCCTACGGCTCCTTGATTCGAGCTTGGGTCAGATCCTGCACACACGCATTACACGCGTTCAACGATCAGCTTGACCTTCGCTGGCGACGCTCCGTGCTCGTCGAAGATGAGCAGTTCGTTGGCGCTGTCCTCGTTGATCCAGCAGGACGGGATCGCGAGTTGGAGTGTTGGCTCGATCGCTTTGCCGTCTGGAGTGGAGGAGAAGAAGCGTCCGAGTGCGTTGCCGTTGATGTACGCTTGACCCTTGCTGAGTCCGGTAGTGTCGAGCGAGATCGCGAGGTCCGCTTCTGGAGCGTCGAAGGTCGTCTTCCACCAGGACGGTTGTCCGGTTGAGGAAAGCTTTGCTTTGCTGACCGAATCGAAATCGATCTCGCTTGGCGCTTCCCACTTCGCGAATGACCACTCGCACTTCTCGGAGATGACATTGGATCCCTCGACGAACGAGATCTCCTTGGTCAGCTGTTCAAGGATTTCCGCAGCAAGCTCATCCGCTTGCTCGTGGCTCGGCGAGTCGAGGTGCAGCGCGAGTTCGAGGACATTGTTTCCACGCTTGACCGCTTCGTCGTTGAGCTCGATGTTGGTCCCACGCATCGCGCCGACCAAACGGATCGGTTCGTCGTTGAGGATGATGATCACGCGTGCGTTGATCGGCGGGATCCGGAAGTGGATCGATGATTTCTTGAGGTGCTTGAAGGACCACTGGAGACGGTTGTGGTGCGTGGTTTCGCCTTGTCGGACTCCGAAGACTGGGGTGGTGTATTCGAGGACATCGATTGGATCGCCTGTGACGATCTTTGCTTTGCCTGGTTTGAAGGCGATGTCTTCGATGATGTGGCCGTAGAGACCTTTGTTTTCGTCCATGACCGAACCGCCGGAGATGCGTCCGGTGTTGTCGGCGAGTGCGACGAGGTTCTGCGAGTCTGCTTTGATGTTGAGCGAGATCGAATCTTCCGCGGCTGGACCCGATCCGATGATCCCGACCGGCTCTCCATCAAGGAAGAACTGGATCCGGTCAGCGGATTGTGGTGCGATCGCTTTGAACTTCCCGTTTGGTGCGTTCTTGAGGTCGATCTTGTACCAGCCGTAGCCGTAGGGAGTTCCGAGTTCGGAGAGATCCGCAGGTCCGGTGATCACGGCATAGCGTGGGCTTGAGCCGTCGGTGTGCTCTTCGGTCTCGGCGTGTTCCCAGTTCCCGAGCGCAACCTTCGGGAGCTTCTCTCCTGGATCGCGTTCGAGATGCTTGGTGTTGGAGGTTTTTGCTTTGCCGTCTGGGGTGACATGCGTGTGGGTTTTGCCGTTGTGTGAAGGCATCGGGGTGCCGTCTTCCGTCAAGCCGTGGACTCCGACGAAGACTTCCGATCCGAGCATGAAGGTTTCGTCGATGACATCTTCCGAGATGATGACGACGCAGACACCCTCGTGCATAATCGCGATCGGTTTGCGTCCCTTCGGGACCTCCACGACGAGCGGCGATGCGTTGATGGAGACTTCGCCGATCGCTCCGCCTGGTCCGAAGAGGACGATGGTGTCTTCAGTTGAGGACAGCGCACAGAGCGAGGTGTAGTCGAGCGTGTGCTTGGGTGAGATGTTGTAGTCCATCAAGCACCAGTGGACGCGCTGGGTTCCGAGGCGGACTGGGAGTGATGATCCATCGCCGAGCAGGAGGTTGATTGTTCCGGGGCGTGCTTTAGGTGGTGAGAAGATGAAGATGATGTTGCCTTGCGAGCCGTTCATCTGGTTGACGATGTGTCCCTGGATCGCGTCTTCGTCAACGACAGGATCGATGACGACAGGCGGCGCGTTGTGTTCTGTGTGCGCCAGGACACGCGAGAAGGATGATCCGAAGGTGAGCAGACGACGCACAGGTCCCATCGCTTTGGTCATGCGGCCGTGCTCGTCGATGAGTGCTCCCGCGTCGTAGGTTGGTGCGTAGGCGCAGGGTGATCCAGCGCTTGCTTGACCGGCCCAGAATCCGAAGGAGGTTCCAGACATGAAGTTCGCGATATTGAACTGACCACCTGCGGACATGATCTCTCCGAGCTGACGCTGGAGGGTGTATCCATCGACAGGTTCTTCGAGGTGCTGACCAAAGATCGGTCGACGGAGCGGGCCGTAGTCGATGACGACGGTTGGTTGGTCCGGACGCACGGCTTTGAGCTGACGCATGATCGCGAACATGTCGCCTTCACCGGTCCATCCATCGATCTCGCCTTCGACCCCTTGCCAGAGGTTGTTCGCGTTGACTTTGGGAACGGTGAATCCCGCTTCGCGGAGGTAGCGTGCGAGTTCTCCGAGGTACTTGGTCGCGGCGAGCTGATCGTCGCAATCCCACTGAGATTCGTTCTGGACCATGATGAGCGGGCCGCCAGCGGTGACGGACGCTTGCATTGTTTTGATTTGCTTCGCGAGCGCGTTGAAGTACTTCCCGACGGCTTCGAGGAAGGGTTGGTTCGGGGCGCGGAGTTTGACATCCGCGATGTTGAGGAGCCATGCCGGGAGTCCGCCGAGATCCCATCCGGCGCCGATGAATGGGCCGGGACGGATGATCGCGTACATGTTGTGCTTCGCGAGCAGCGACAGGAAGTGCTTGATGTCGTTGTTGTCTTTGAAGTCGTAGGACCCTGGACGAGGCTCGATCAGGTTCCAGAAGATCGGGGTCTCGATCGTGTTGACGCCCGCGGCTTTCGCGGTGCGGATGCGGTCTTCCCAGAGCTCACGCGGGACACGCTGGAAGTGCATGGATCCGGAGACGATCCAGATTCGTTTGCCGTCGATTGATAGGGTGCGTGCGTCAAAGTTCGCGGTGGGCATAGTTTGGGAACTCCAAATTGGTATTTGATTGCGAACCTAGACCGTATGCACGAATGCTTTGAAGGCAAATTCGGGGTACCCAATCATGCTCCAAACTTGTGATTTTGTTGATTCATCAGGAGATACAAAATTTGCTCTAAATCATTGTTTCCATGAGTTTTAGAGGGCTTTTCGGATTCCAACCCAACGCAACACGCTGATCGCAGAATTGAGCAGGATGAGCGTCTAAAAAATCGAAAATTCTTCGAGTGGTCGAAGTTTCAGGACTCTATTTGTTTGGAGAGTGTTCTGTTACGAAGACCAGCGTGTGAACTCGTGGTGCATGACGAGTGCCTTGTTGATCTCGAGGAGATCGGTGGTCCCGCTGTTTTTGAATCCGAGTTTCTCGGCGATGCGGACTGACGCTGGATTGTCCAAGCAGATCATCGCGCGGAGTTGATGGAGTCCCAGACCCATCGGCATCTCTGCGAATGCGTGGTCGAGGAGTGCTTCGAGTGCTTTGGTTCCCAGACCCTTCCCGGCGTGCTGAGAATCAATCCACCAGTTCGCTTCGGCGGTCCATTCCATGCCTCGCTCGATTTTGATGATGTTGACCATGCCGACGAAGGTGTTGTCGTTGAGAAAAATCGCCCGTCGGCAGGCGGTATTGGTCGAATCGCCTTCGATCGCTTTCTGGACCTGATGGTGGAAGTAGTCGCTCGCGGACTCGTTCTTTCCTTCGAGCGGGATCCAGCGGCGCAACGGCTCTCTTGAACGCTCGAGTGCTTCGAGAAACGCGGCTTCATCGGCGTATCCGAGCGGACGCAGCAGTAGCGAATCACAGCGGAGTCCCTGGTTGGACTCGACCTCCACTGGAGATCTGCGGTTCGTACTGGATTTGGCGATGTGCACGCTCATGAGGGTCCTCTGACTCTGGTTCAATCAGAATATCGGAACCATTGATATTGGACTTGAGAGCGGATTGGAGTTTTATGGGAAGTGAGAACTGAAAGGCGGACCTTGGCTCTAGTGGAGTGCCTTGCACCAAATACGAATGAGCTCTCGTCTGGATATTTCCTGGCCGCACTCTGGGCATGGCTCGTCATTCACCCTGTTGGAGATGTCATAACCACATCGCGGACATATTTGTAATCGGGTTTGAACTACTCGTTTGCGAAACCAGTGGGCCGTAGCTAAGTGAGAGAATGTATTGACCAGCACAGCCAATATCATGACTCCGCCCAACCATTGTGACACATGTGCTGCATCCAGAATCGGTTGCAAAGATGGAGAAGCAGCCGGTTTTGATTCCAATCGAGATTTTATAACAAAAATCCGAGCAACCAAAAAAAGTAACGATGCCATCCACAAGGCAAAGGTTACATTCAAGAAAAACTTGGCCCAATGCAAAAACGATGAGTTTGGACGGACCTTCGGTCGTTTCAACGGAGGATTGCACGAACCATCAGTCTTAGCTCGTCGGCTCCAAGCCCTTGGTCTTTTATCTGTCATTCCAAACTTTGGCACCGATTATTCTACGGTCACCGACTTCGCAAGGTTCCTCGGCTTATCGACATCATGCCCTCGCAGCAATGCTGCGTGGTACGCGAGGAGTTGCAGCGGAACCACGGTCACCATCGGGCTCAGGCACTCTTCGACCGCTGGGACATACAGCACATCCTCGGCGAGGGATTCGATCTGCTTGTCGCCTTCGGTCGCGACGGCGATGACATGACCGCCTCGTGCTCGGACTTCTTCGATGTTGCTCAGGACCTTGTCGTACTGGTTCCCTTGGTTGGCGATGAAGACGACGGGCATTCCTTCGTCGATGAGCGCGATCGGGCCGTGCTTCATTTCTGCGGCGGGCATGCCCTCGGCGTGGATGTACGAGATTTCTTTGAGCTTGAGTGCGCCCTCCATCGCGGTCGGGTAGTTGTAACCGCGTCCAAGGAACAACCAGTTGTCGCGATGGACATACTTCGCAGTGATCTCCGCGATGCGCTTGTCGGTTTCGAGGACCTGCTCGATCATGTCGGGGACGCGTTCGAGTTCGTTCATCAAACGAGCGGAAGCTTCTGGGGACATCATGCGACGACGGGCCATGAACAGGGAGATCATCGTGAGGACGGCGACCTGTCCGGTGAATGCTTTGGTGCTCGCGACCCCGATTTCTGGTCCGACACGCAGGTAGACGCCGGCATCGGTTTCGCGTGGGATCGTGGATCCGACGACATTGATCACGCCGAGCGACAGGGCGCCGCGGTCTTTTGCTTCGTGGAGAGCCGCGAGCGTGTCGGCGGTTTCTCCGGATTGGGAGACGGCGACGACGACGGAGCGGTCCTCGATGAGCGGGTTGCGGTAGCGGAACTCGCTCGCGTATTCGCATTCAGCAGGGATTTTCGCGAGGTCTTCGAGCAGGTACTCTCCGATCATCGCGGAGTGCAGCGCGGTGCCTTGAGCGGTGAGGATCACCCGGCGGGACTTGACGAGTTCCTTCGCGAAGGTGTTGAGACCTCCAAGGACGACCTTGCCTTCATTCTTATCGAGTCGGCCTTTGAGACAGCGACGCAGCGCGTCGGGTTGCTCGTAGATTTCCTTGAGCATGTAGTGCTCAAATTCTCCGAGTTCGATCTCTTCGAGGTCCATCTCCAGCTGCATGACCTTTGGAGAGAGTTCGACATTGTCCACTGTGGTTGTGCGGAATCCATCGCGGGTGAGTCTTGCGACGGAGTAGTCGTCGAGGGTGATCGCGGTTGATGCGTGCGAGATGATCGCGCTGGGGTCCGACGCGACGATGTACTCTCCGGATCCGATCCCGATCAGCAAAGGCGATCCCTTCCGAGCGCAGACCATGACATCGGGTTCTTCTTGACAGATGACCGCGATTGCGTAGGCGCCTCGAACCTCACGGAGCGAGCCTTGGACGGCTTGTTCGAGGTCTACGCCGTTGTCTGGATCGTAAAGGTGGGAGATGAGCATGCCGAGGACTTCAGTATCGGTCTCGGTCTCGAAGACATGACCCTTGGCTTCGAGGAGCTTCCGGATGGATGCGTAGTTCTCGATGATCCCGTTGTGGATCAGGGAGATGCCGTGGTCTCGGTCTCGGTGTGGGTGTGCGTTGAGTTTGTTAACTGAGCCGTGGGTCGCCCAGCGGGTGTGGGCGATTCCGATGGTGCCTTGGAGTCCACCGATGGAATCGAGTTCTGCTTCGAGGTTGGAGACTCGACCGACAGCTTTGGCGATCTGGAGGCCTTGGTCGTTGATGGTGGCGATCCCTGAGGAGTCGTATCCACGGTATTCGAGTCGCTTGAGCCCTTCGAGAAGGAGAGGCTGGGCTTGTTTGTTTCCGATGTACGCGACAATCCCACACATGGGTTTTTCTCCTGCTGGTGCCTGTTTCATCAGGTCGTAGGGGTGCATCGACCGTTTCGAGTCGGCCGTGTATGGTACGAGTCAAGGAGGGTCGAGTTCAGGAAATCGGACGCAGATGATCGTTCTGAAGCAAGCGGGCAGCATGGAGCGGACGCTGGGCGTTGACCGGGCTAGACTTCTCCAGTTTGCGCAGTACCAACGACATTTTCGGACCTTCCAACCCCAGGATCCCACACGAATGCCTAGACGCGATGATCTCCGCACCATTCTCCTGATCGGATCTGGCCCCATTGTCATCGGTCAGGGGTGCGAGTTTGACTACTCAGGAACACAAGCGTGTAAGTCATTGAAGGACGAGGGGTACCGGGTCGTCCTGGTCAACTCGAATCCTGCGACGATCATGACGGACCCTGCGTTCGCGGATCGGACCTATATTGAGCCGATCACTCCTGAATCGGTCCGGAAGATTATTGAAAAAGAAATCGAACTCGGGACCCCAATCGACGCGGTCCTCCCGACCCTCGGCGGACAGACGGCTCTGAACTGTGCCTGCGAAATGTCCGACCAGGGGATCTTCGAAGAGTTCGGGATCGAGATGATCGGCGCGGATCGCAAGATCATCCATCGCGCCGAGGATCGTCAGGTGTTCAACGACATCTGCGATGAGATCGGGCTCGCGACTCCGGAATCCAAAACCGTTGAGTCGCTCCAAGAAGCGCTGGGGTTTGCTGAAGAAATCGGGCTCCCTGCGATCGTCCGTCCCGCGTTCACGCTCGGTGGATGGGGGGGCGGCATCGCATACAACCGCGCCGAGTTCGAAGAACTTGTTACGCGCGGGATCAATGCGTCGATGATTGGACAGAT
This sequence comes from Phycisphaerales bacterium, assembly GCA_051252395.1. Lineage (GTDB taxonomy): Bacteria > Planctomycetota > Phycisphaerae > Phycisphaerales > UBA1924 > UBA1924. The sequence continues at coordinate 136,674 of JBPOFX010000002.1, forward strand.
CCAGATCGACAAGTCGCTCATCGGATGGAAGGAATACGAGCTCGAGGTCGTCCGCGACAAGAAAGACAACTGTGTGGTCGTGTGCTCGATCGAGAACATCGATGCGATGGGGGTCCATACGGGGGATTCGGTCACGGTCGCGCCGTCGCTGACGCTGACTGATAAGGAATACCAAGTCCTGCGCGACGCTTCACTCGCGGTCATGCGTGCGGTTGGGGTCGAGACTGGTGGATCGAATGTCCAGTTTGCGATCAATCCGAATCCTGCGCCGACGGCGGATGGATCTGAGCCGCCGTTCGAGTTTGTGGTCATTGAGATGAATCCGCGTGTGTCGCGTTCGTCGGCGCTCGCGTCGAAAGCAACCGGATTCCCGATCGCAAAGATCGCGGCGAAGCTCGCTGTTGGGTACACACTCGACGAGCTCCGCAACGACATCACAGGGACGACGAGCGCGTGCTTTGAGCCGACGATTGATTATGTTGTGACGAAGATGCCTCGCTGGACCTTTGAGAAGTTCCCGGAAGCGGACGAAACGCTGACCACGCAGATGAAATCGGTCGGCGAAGCGATGGCGATCGGACGAACCTTCAAGGAATCGCTCCAGAAGGTCATCCGCTCGATGGAACTCAAACGCTTCGGGCTCGGACTCGACAAGCACGATCTCTGGCTCGAATCGAAGCGCAGCGCCGATGGCAAGGACGAGATGGGCGAAGCGATCGAATGGCCGATCAATGACGACAAGCTCATCCGCAAGCTCTCGGTCCCTTCGCAGGGACGCTTCTACTACATCCGCTACGCGATGAAGATGGGATGGAGCGTTGAGCGGATCAATGAGTTGACGCGGATCGACCTCTTCTTCCTGCATCAGTTCCGCGAGATTGTCGATTTTGAAGACCAGCTGATGGCTGCGGGTTCACTCGACAAGGTTGATTACGAGCTGATGCAACGAGCAAAGGAGCTCGGATTCTCCGATGCACAGCTCGCGAATGTGTACCTCGGATCGATCAGTTCGGACACTATCCTTGCAGTTCGGAATCATCGCAAAGCTCTCGGCGTTGAGGCGGTATTCAAGTGTGTGGATACCTGTGCCGCGGAGTTTGAAGCGGTGACCCCCTACTACTACTCGACCTACCAGCGTGGATCGCGGAAGGTGCTTGAGGATGGGAGCGTGCAGCCTGTTGCTCCTCAGTGCGAGCTGAGTGAACGGCTCGCCACGGAAACTGATCCAAAGGAGAAGGTCGTCATTCTCGGCGGCGGACCCAACCGCATCGGTCAGGGGATCGAGTTTGATTACTGCTGCGTTCACGCGGCATACGCGGCTCAGGACCTCGGATACGACGCGGTGATGATCAACTCGAATCCGGAAACCGTCTCGACGGATTACGACACGAGTGACCTGCTGTTCTTTGAGCCGTTGACGCTTGAGGATGTGCTCAATGTGACTGAGAAGCTCGAATCTTCACTGAAAGGAACGATCGTTCAGTACGGCGGTCAGACCCCATTGAATCTGGCGCATGGTCTCGGCCAAGCGGGTGTCCCGATGCTCGGAACGGCGCTGGAAGCGATTGATCGCGCCGAGGATCGGGATCAGTTTGATCAGCTCTTGACGAAACTGGATCTCAAACGACCAGCGTCGGGGATCGCTCGATCGACCAGTGAATCCATCGAGATCGCGGGACGGATCGGGTATCCGGTTCTTGTGCGTCCGAGCTATGTGCTTGGTGGACGCGGGATGGAAATCTGCTCAGACGAAAAGGCGCTGCGCCACTACATGCTGACAGCCGTGGATGTGTCTGGTTTGGATGATGCTCCGATCCTGATCGACCACTTCCTTGAGAACGCGACGGAGCTGGATGTCGATGTCGTCGCAGATTTCGATCGCGACGGGAATGGCACAGCGATAGTCGCGGCGGTCATGGAGCATATCGAGCAAGCCGGGGTTCACTCCGGAGATTCGACCTGCATGATCCCGACGACCACGATTAATCCGCGCGTGCTCGACGAGGTGAAGAGCATCGCACGCATGCTCGCACAAGAGCTCAAGGTCTGCGGCTTGATGAATGTTCAGATGGCGATCAAGCACGACACGGTCTACATCATCGAGGTGAATCCTCGTGCGTCAAGGACAGTGCCGTACGCTGGGAAAGCGAAAGGGATGCCATGGGCGTCGGTCGCTGCCAAAGCGATGATGGGGGTCTCGCTGGCTGACCAATCGGCTCACGAGATTGCAGACGCGGGGTTCTATGCTGTGAAAGCTCCGGTCTTCCCGTTCCGCAAGTTCCCAGGCGTGGACTTTGTGCTTGGACCAGAAATGCGATCGACCGGCGAAGTCATGGGGGTCGATGTCTCGCTCCCGACAGCGTATCTCAAAGCGATGGAATCCGCAGGGGTCTCGCTCCCGAAAGAGGGAGGCGTGTTTGTCTCTGTCCGCAAGGATGACAAAGCGTCGATGGTCCCGATTGTGCGTTCACTCCTCGCGATGGGCTTCACGGTCTATACCACCCAAGGCACCGCTGAAGAGCATTCAAGACACGGGTTGCGTCCCATCGTTCTTCAGAAAATCCAAGCGGGCGCCCGACCCAATGTCATCGACCTGATGCAGAACGGTGATATCCAGCTGGTCATCAACACCCCGACAAGGACCGGCTGGCAGACCGATGAGGGGCGGATCCGCGCTACAGCGGTGCGTCTGGGGATCCCGATGATTACTACTGCGACCGCCGCGGGACAAGCGATCCACGCGATTGAGGCACTCCGAGCGGGGTTCTGGGGGGTTCACGCACTCCAGGATCTGGGTGCTCTGGACGCTCAGATCAACGCGTGAGCGTGGTTTTGAAAAATACTCTTGGATGATCGCGTGATCTCTGGTATTCTCACGGAGCGGTGCCTTTGGGGACTGACACTGTCTGCGCCACTCTGGAGTTGGCGCAGTTCATATATGCATCGGCGGCCCTCGTGGTCCGCCGATGTTTTTGTATCCAAACCCTATTTTTATAGAACTACTATTGCAGGTTCGCGGCGGTGAACATGGTCGCGGTCGCGTCGCGTCTCCATGTGGTCGCAGGTCCCGCTTTGGACTGGTAGAACTCCCAGAGCTCGAACCAGTACGAGCGGAACTTGTGGTCTCCGAACGGTTCGTAGTGTGCCTTGAGTCTTTTCATGAGCTGGTTATCGGTGCCTGTCATGTTCAGCACGGATTTCGCGTGACGGATGGACTCGGTATCGAGTGCGAGACGCGAGTAGCGTCCCATGAGTTGCATGATGTTTCCCGCGGCGTATGGACCGATGCCTGGGAGAGTGATCAGAAACTTGAAGACCTCGTCGTCGCTTCCGGTCACTTGGACCCACTGTTCGTCGATCGCGCCCTTTGCGAAGAGTTTGGCGAGATCGATGATGCGTTGGTCTCGGTATCCGACTCTACAGCGTCCTCGGAGTGTCCCGACGCGTGTGCGTGCGAGTTTTTTGGCGCTCGGGAATCCGGGGACTCCGGACGCTGACTTTCTGCCACAAACTTCGCAGAGACGACGGTTCATGTTCACGGTGCTCGGCCAGGTGACATTGCAACTGGTGACGGTTTTGATCACATCCTCAAAGAGCGTCGGAGATCGGAACAATCTTCCTGCGCCTGATTTCTTCCAACGCGGATCGACTTTGTGGAAGGCTTTGATCTCGGCGTGCGTCGTATCGAGACACAGCATCCGTGTGATCTGAGCGCGTGCGCTGGATTGTTCTTGTCGATTCAGCGTGCGATCGAATCGGGCGCGGACTGCGGGGGTCGATTTGGGTGACTTTTGGTCGATGATGCAGAGGGAGGGGCCTTGGTCGAACTCCAGGACGCGGAGCATGTGCTGGTGATCGACATCCCAATGGTTTGGTGCGAGGAGGAAGTAGCCGTAGGAGCAGACATCGCGCGCGAGAATGAAATCAGGCGGCGTTTGGATATTGAGCGTGGTTCCCATAGGGGTGATACTAGCGGAGAAGTGCAAATCAGGTTTGAACGCATCGGTCGCACTATGATCGGCTCACCGCTTGAATTTCTGAGCGGTCATATTGAGGAGCAACGAATGCGTGTATTGATCATGATCGGGCTTGTGTGCCTTGCGAGCATTGGAGCAGCTGCACAGTCTACCAATAACGAGGTCCGCGAGTCGGTCGTCAAAATCTTCGCGACCTATCGCGGCCCAGACTTTGCGCGTCCTTGGACCAAGCAAGCGCCGCAGGAACTCTCTGGGACAGGGTTTGTCATCAGCGGGAATCGGATCCTGACCAACGCGCATGTGGTCGAGCAATCGACGCGGATCTATGTCCAACCACCAAACAGCGCCGACAAACTGCGTGCTGAGGTCATCGGGATCTCGCAGCAGATGGATCTCGCGCTCATCGAGATCAAGAAAGACGACGAGCGTGAAGAGTTCCATAGCAACCACAAAGTGCTCGAACTCAGCGAATCGCTCCCAGTGATCGGATCGACTGTCCAAGCGATCGGCTACCCGATGGGCGGCGAGCAGGTCTCGATCACAGAAGGCGTCGTCTCACGGATCGAGTTCACAGACTACAACATGGAAGCACAAGGACTGCGCATCCAAGTCGATGCAGCGCTTAACCACGGCAACTCGGGTGGTCCGGTCATCCTCGACGGCAAAGTCTGCGGCGTGGTCTTCAGCGGCGTCGAATACGCTGAAAACATAGGGTATGTGATCCCTGCTGAAGAAGTGAATCTCTTCCTGAGCGACATCGAAGACGGCGAGTATGACGGTCCCCCCAAGCTCTACGGCGCTCGCTTCCAGACCTGCGAGAACGACGCGCTGCGTGACTTCCTCGGACTCAGCAAAGCACAAACAGGCATCGCGTACACGCGTCCTGACAAGGATTCAGAACAACCGCTCCAGGAGTGGGATGTGCTTGATCGCATCGGGGACTACGACATCGACAACGCTGGGATGGTCACAAGCAAGGACGACCTGCGTCTGCACTGGCGCTACTACATCCGCGAACACGCGAATGACGGTAAAGTACCGGTTACTGTGCTGCGTGATGGTGAGCCTGTCGAACTTGAGTTGAATGTCAGCAACTCGCGTGATGAGTTGGTGCCGTTTATCGGGAATGACTATCCGGAGTACTTCATCTGCGGCCCGATGATTTTCACGCCGGTCCGCCGCGAGCATTTCTTCAATCTGTACCTCGGCTACGGTATCGTTGACGGCTCACCCGTTGCGCTCAAGATCTCGGATGTCCGCGAGACTCCAGGTCAGGAGTACATCGTCCTCGCGGCGACCTTCCTGCCTCACGCGGTCACGAAGGGATACGAGGTCTACGGCAATCCAACACTCAAAGCGGTCAACGGCATGAAGATCAACTCCGTCGAGCACCTCGTCGAGGTCCTGCGCGACAACGAGGAGGAGACGCTCAAGTTCGAGTTCTTCGATCGGAGTCAGGAGACACTGATCTTCAACGCTGAGGAGCTGCTGGATTCGACTGAGGAGGTCCTCGAGGACAACTCGATCCGCCGACAGGGATCGGATCGGTTTATGGAAATCTGGGACAACTGATCCAGTTTCCTCGATAGACTGCTCCATCGAGCCTCTCAACAACCACTCATAATCGCCGTTTCAAGAACAGAAACGGCGATTATTCTTTTTTTGATCATTTGCGATTGCCAATTGTTCGATGATTGGCTAAATTACGAATCGAAGGACTCAGACTCCAGCAAGGATGACGAATGAACCAGGTCTTCAAAGCACTCTCGGATCCAACGCGTCGTCGCGTGCTGCAGTTGTTGCGTGAGCGACCGATGACGGCCGGGGAACTCTCGGAGCATTTCGAGGTGTCGAAGCCGACGATGTCGGCGCACTTTGCGGTCCTGCGAGAAGCGGGATTGGTTGAGCCGGTCAAATCGGGACGGGTGATCACCTACCACCTGATGATGTCGGTGCTCGAAGAAGCGATGCTTGGGTTCGCTCAGGTGTTCGGACTCGAAGTAAAGCAAAGCACTCAGGAAACATCTGATGAGTCTCTGTCTGAAGCTTCGCTGACACAGAAAGAACAAAGCTCATGAATCATACCTACAGCAAATCACATTCACTCGTTCTGCCACTCATCATCGCTATTGCATTGCTCATTGTGAGCGGAGCCACCGCGCTTGCGTCGCGGATGGAAATCATTGAGAACCAAGCGTTCCCACGAATGATCGGGATCAGCTTTGGAATCATTTTGATCTCCATAGCAAACTACTTTCCGAAACGAGTCTACACCACATGCTCACCGTCTGCAGTTCGGCGCATTGCGTGGCTCTTTGTGATCGCTGGACTTCTCTACATTGGTGTATGGATAACCGGAGATACGAGTCGAACAGAACTGCTTGCGGCTCTGGTATTTGCCCCGGCGTGTCTCGTGTCGATGGTCATGTATCAATATGCACATTTATCTTCCAACAATACGGAGGCTCAACGATGATGAAACCAAAGACACAGTCCAATGTTGCGATCACGCTCATGCTGATGATCGTCGTTGCGGCAATGATTGCTTGGCCGTACAAGCAGCAGGCCTCACTGATCGTGCTTGCGGGGGTCGCGATGTTCTCGTCCGTCTGGTTCATCGTGCGGATGCTCTGTCTTCGTTGCGGGAAAGATTGGATCAGCAGCACTTCACGGCGAGAAATCCTCTTCGGGATCATTCTTGCGAGCATGCTCTTGCTTGGTTCCATCAGCGCGACGCTGTTCAAGGAACTCGAGTTGATCGATCAGGACATGACCAAGCGGATCTCAGGGGTCCTGATTGGCGTGATGCTGATCTGCATGGGCAACTACATGCCGAAGAAACTGACGCAGCAATCAGGATCGTGCGGATGCGGCACTCGAAAGTCAGCTTCCCTTCAGCGATTCATGGGATGGATCTTTGTCATCGCAGGGACCCTTTACGCGATCGTGTGGATCGTTTTCGATCTTGATCGAGCGGAAGTTGCCATCATGTTCACTTTCCCGGCTGCGATTGCACTCATCGTGGTCGTCCGGATGATGTACCTTCGGATGTCACGGACCCAACCTCTTCCAGAAAAGTAATCTTATCTGCACTCACATGTTGTCTCAAAAGGATTCACATTCATGAAACTTGCCAAAATCCAAATCCTTGTTTGCCTCCTCCTCTCCGTTGTCTGCAGACTCGCGATCGCATCTCCCGAACCAATCGCTGGCCACTGGCACGCAGACCTACAGATCCCGACTGGGAGCCTCTCTCTCATCTTCACGATCACTCAGAATGAGGATGGCGAGCTCAGCGCAACGATGGAGAGTCCTGACCAGGCGCCGGGCCAACAGATCCCGATCTCGGAGATCACTGTTGCTGAAGATGAACTCAGAATCATGCTCAAAGCATTGGGCGCGAGCATCGAAGCGGACTGGGACGATGAGCATGACCACTGGGTCGGCACCTTCTCGCAAGGGATGGAGTTGCCGATCATTATCGAGCGTGGATTGCCTGCAAATACACCGATCATCGAAGGGCTCGATGGGACTTGGCACGGCGTCATCAATCGCAATGGAGTGGACCTCCGTCTCATCCTGCACATCTCTACTGAGGAACGCGGGACCAGAGCGAAAGTCGATTCTCCCGACACGATGAACATGAATATCAGTGTTTCCGATCTGACCAAGGACGGCGACCAAGTCGGGTACACAATTCCAGTGGTTTCTGGCGTGTACAAAGGCACACTCACCGATCCAAACACGATGACCGGAACATGGACTGTTCCTGGACAAGAGGCGCTCACGCTCACCTACACACGATCTAAAGAATCGAGCGAGCCTGTTGAGAGACTCCGCCCGCAGGTTCCAACCGAACCGTATGGGTATAGATCAGAAGATGTGACCTACAAGAACCCGCTCGCTGATGGGATCGTTCTTGCAGGAACACTCACGATCCCAGAGGGCAAGGGACCATTCCCAGCAGCGATCTTGATCTCAGGATCTGGTCCTCAGGATCGGAACGAAACCGTGTTCGGACACCAACCATTTTTGGTCCTCGCGGACCACCTCACCAAACAAGGCATCGCGGTTCTTCGATACGATGATCGCGGCACGCATGAATCGACCGGCGATTACCTCGCATCCAACTCTGCAGACTTTGCAACCGATGCGAACGCGGCATTCAGTTACCTGCTTACACGCTCTGAAATTGATCCCGACGCGATCGGATTTGTAGGACACTCCGAAGGCGGTCTCATCGCGCCCCTCGCAATTACCGAGCATGCATTGGGTGCAGACACTGAGCATCCGATCGCGTTCTTGGTCATGCTCGCAGGTCCTGGAACGAGTTCCCAGCAGATCCTCCAATCCCAGAACAGACTCATCGCTCTGTCACAAGGCGTCTCTGAGGAAGAGATCGATAAGGCCGTAGAGTTCAATGCTCAGATCATCCAAGCGTCCATCACTGCGAACTCAACTGAGGAAGCTCAGGAAAGTATCCGTCAGCTATTCACAGATGAAGTCATGGAGGAGATGGATCTCAGCGACATGCAGGCACAGACTGTCATGACCCAGTACTCCACTCCTTGGATGAGATACTTCCTGACTTATGATCCAGCTGAGTACCTGCCTCGCATCGACATCCCGATCCTCGCACTCAACGGCGAGCTTGATCTGCAGGTCCCAGCACAAGAAAACCTCGACGGGCTCCGCAAACTGCTCAAGGCACATCCAGACTCAACCATCAAAGAACTTAAAGACCTCAATCACATGTTCCAGCACGCGAAGACCGGCGCGCTCGGCGAGTACAATGATATCGAGGAGACCTTTGCACCAGAAGCGATGCAGATCATCTCCGATTGGATCAACGAGCGGTTCGGTCATCAACAATGAGGAACGACATGAACGAGACGATCAATATCGCCGAGAAGCTTGCGCTCTTCGATGAACTCTGGACTCCCAAAATCATCGGCGAGCTCAACGGACAGCAGGTCAAGCTCGCGAAACTGCAGGGCGAGCTCATGTGGCACGCACACGAAGACGAAGACGAGTTGTTTCTGGTGCTAGATGGAGAGCTGACCATCGAGATGCGCGACCGATCGGTTCATCTCAAGAAGGGCGAGATGTACATCGTCCCGCGCGGCGTTGAGCATAACCCAATCGCAAACAACGGCGCGTCGGTGCTGCTGTTCGAACCAGCGCAGACCAAGCACACTGGTGTGCACATGACCGAACGGACGGTTGTGGATCAGCAGCAGATCTGAGATTACTGAACGACATCCATGACAATGGTTGCATCGTGACCCGCGAGATACTCGTGGCGGAGCTGCGTGAGCTTTGTGAGACTGATTGCCCAATCGAACATCTCAACAGGATCGAAACGCACGGCTGGCGCTTGAGCAGGCGTGCGTTCGGCGTTGTGCCGATTGGAGAGGAAGTTGAAGATCATGCGTCCTCGGCCCTCCGCTTGGAGAGCAGCGAAATACTGTACAAGGACGGCTTGTGCTTGCTTCATGCTCAGCGTATTGAGTGATCCGGAAAATACAAAGGTGTCCACTTTCGCATCCTCGACGAGCTGCTTGGGGAGCCAATCATCAGCGACGAAATCGTGCGTCTGGAAGACGGCGTGCTTGATCTTTGCGTTGTCTGCGAGCTGCTGAGCGTGCAGGGTCATCTCGTCGACGCCTTCGACGCCGATGAAGTGTTTGGGGAGCTGCTTGTGTTCTTTGAGGAACATGAGCAGATCGCCCTGTCCGCATCCCAGGTCCGCAACGATTCCAGGCTTTGGACCCAGTGCATCAGCAATCACGCGGAAACGCGTCGCTTGTGCGTCCTTCGACAACCAGAGCTGCGCTTCAAAGCCCACGCCCTTCTCCGCGACGGCATCGCGGTAGGGATCCAGATATGGAGAATCAGACGAGGGCATCGTGCTTACTCACCGAACCGCATCATGGATGCGAACTCGTCGTAGCGGTCGTTGACATCCTTCCGGCTGATCCCTTGCATGCGTTCGAGCGAGAAGGACTCGACATTGAACGATGCGATGATCGTGCCGTGCGCGAGCGCGTCGCGGATGGATTCAAATGATCCGAGATCCTGTCCGCCTCGCGAAGCGAGCCGTCCCATCATGCCGCCTGCGAAGGAATCCCCTGCACCGGTCGGATCGACGACCTTTTCTGTTGGGTACGCGGGCATCGCGCAGATCCCGTCTTTGTGGACGAGGATGCAGCCGTGCTCACCCTTTTTGATGACTACGAAGCGTGGTCCAAGATCGAGGAGGTGCTTGCCTGCTGTGACCGGGTTGCGATGACCGGTGTACTGCTCCGCTTCGTCGAAGTTGAGGACGAGACCATCGACCTTGCCGAGGAGGTTGGTGAGTTCGGGCTTTGCGATCGTGATCCAGAGGTCCATCGTGTCGACGACGGAGAGTTCCAGATCGTTGCATTGCTCAAGCATCCCCAGCTGGACCATTGGGTGGGAGTTGGCGAGGAAGAGGACCTTGGAATCTTTATACGACTCAGGTACGCTCGGCGGAGCTTCCTCAAGAATCCCCAGCTCGGTGAAGAGTGTCTCGCGGCGGTCCATGTCGTCCATGTACTTGCCGCCCCAGCGGAAGGTCTTGGAGCCTTTGCGGACTTCGAGACCTGTGAGGTCGACGGATTCGAAGGACTTGAGGGTGTCCATGAATGCGTCTGGGAAGTCATCGCCGACAGCAGCGACAAGGCGGGGCTTGGTATAGAAAGATGATGCGGCACAGAAATAGACCGCGGAGCCGCCGAGGAGTTCCTCGCGGCGTCCAGCGTCAGGGGTTTCGACCGTGTCAATTCCGATGGTTCCAGTCACTAGTAAGCTCATGGACGAGTATAGGTACTGCAACCGACGCGAGGGGATGCTGTAGACCCTGAGACACACATTGCTCGGCTCCCAAGAGAGCCCCACGACGAGCAACAGAAAACCCTTATTAGATAAAGGACACACAGGATGGACAACAAATTTTTTGCTGCACTCCCACTGCTTTCAGTGATGGGATTCGGGATCGCTGCACCTGCATCGCACACACACGCGAGCACAAATCTCAACATGCTGAGTCTGGAAACCTCTTCCACACTCACCGCCGAGCCAGAGCCAGTGACGAAGAAAGCGATCACCGACGCGATCGAGGAGTACACCCGCGCCCGGTACGCTGGGGATGTCGAAACCGTCAAGTCACGGGTCCATCACGATGTCGCTCGGCGGACCTTCTCAGACACATACTGGGGCCAACCCTCGGACGAGTGGATCCGCCCGCTCACACACGATCACCTGTCGTTCCTTTCAGACTCCAACCACCCAGCGCGCAGAGATGATCCCGAGAACGGTCGATGCGAGATCGAGGTCTTTGACATTGCTCAGCGTACAGCCGCGGCTTCTTTAGTCATGGACGACGCGGTCGAGTACCTGCACATGATCCTCTACAATGGGCGATGGCTCATCGCCGATTCAACGATCGCGCCGCTCAATCGATCCGGAATGAGACCACCCGCGACCACAAACAGGCACGATGAAACCATCACCAAAATCCTAACCGATTATTGCGTCGGGTTCTACGAGCTCGACGGGGAGAAGGTCCAGGATACCTGCCACAGCGGGCTCTCAAAGCGCGTCGTTGAGCAAGCGCAGCACGAGAACTTTGACTACCTCCGCTCCATCACCTTCGAAGAGATCGAGATCCTCGGCAAGACATTCAACAAAGAGTTCGGGTTCGATCCGGAGACCGCACGCTGTGAGGTCGAGGTTTATGAGGTCCGCAAGAACATGGCGATCGCGAAGATGACCGGCACCATCTGGTTCGATTACTTCCAGCTCATCAAGATCGATGACGAGTGGACGATCGTGAACATCATGTTCGAGGGCCTGCCGAGGGATCAGTGGGTGGATGTCGGCTAATCAAACGGGATCAACTATTTTCATTATTGTTTCCGCTTGGCCCATGAATCGCGGAGCGTTGCGGTTCGATTGAAGACCAGCTCGGTTTCCGTCGAATCCTTGTCAAGACAAAAATACCCGGTGCGCTCGAACTGGAACCGACGGATGCCGTCGGCCCATTCGGGTTCGTCGGGTGTTTTGTTGAGGAATGATTTTTCGAGCTTGCAGTCCTTGAGGACCTCCAGTGAGTTCTCGTTGAGATCGTCGAGATGATTCCCGGTCGCTTTCCCGGGCTTCTCTGTTTTATAGAGCCGGTCGAACATCCGAACTTCCGCATCGATGCAATCGTTCGCGTAGACCCAGTGGATGGTGCCCTTCACCTTACGCACCTTGCCCTCTTCGTCGGGTGGTGGGTTGTTCCCGCCTCGCGTGGTTGGGTCGTAGGTGCAGTGGACCTCGGTGATGTTGCCGTCGTCGTCTTGTTTGAAGTCGTGACACTTGACCCAGTATCCACAGCGAAGACGGACCTCGCGTCCGACTCCGAGACGGAAGAACTTCTTGGGAGGATCGATCATGAAGTCTTCGCGCTCGATCCAGAGTTCCTTCCCAAACGGGATCTGGCGTGTCCCAGCATTATCGTCTTCTGGGTTGTTGATCGCGTCCATCATCTCAATGCGATTATCGTCGCCTCCATCAGCCCAGTTGGTAATCACCAGCTTGATCGGATCGAGCACCGCCATGCGCCTCGGCGCACGCTTGTTGAGGTCATCGCGGAGCGCCCCTTCGAGCCGTCCCATGTCCATCGTTGCGTTGAACTTGGTAACGCCGACGCCGGTCACGAAATCCTTGATCGACTTGGGTGTGTACCCACGACGACGGAAACTCGCGAGCGTAATCATGCGTGGATCGTCCCATCCCGAGACGATCTTGTCCTCGACAACCTGACGCATGTACCGCTTGGACATGTTCGTGTAGCTGATCGCAAGACGCGAGAACTCGGTCTGTTGTGGGTGATGGATCTTCTCGTCGTCGCTGCGACCTTGATTGATCGCGTCGATGAACCAGTCGTAGAGCGGACGGTGGTCTTCGAACTCCAGCGAGCACAGCGAGTTGGTGACGCCTTCGATGGAGTCTTCTAAGCCGTGCGCCCAGTCGTACATCGGGTAGATGCTCCACTCGCTTCCCGTGCGATGGTGCGGCGCGTTGACGACGCGGTACATGACCGGATCGCGGAGGTTCATGTTCGTGCTTGCCATATCGATCTTGGCGCGCAGGACCATCTTCCCGTTCTCGATCTTGCCGTCTTTCATCTGTGCGAAGAGTTCCAGCGATTCACTGATCGGTCGATCACGGAACGGGGAGTCCACGCCTGGCGTTTCGATCTTCCCACGCATCTCGCGGATCTGCTCAGGAGTGGACTCATCGACATACGCGAGTCCTTTCTCAATCAGTTCCACCGCCCAGTCGTACATCTGACCGAAATAATCCGAAGCGAAACGGACCTCGCCATCCCAGTGAGTCCCAAGCCATTCGATGTCGTGCTTGATCGAATCGACAAACTCGACCTCTTCCGCGGCGGGGTTGGTGTCGTCGAAGCGGAGGATGAAGGTCCCGCCGTACTCGCGTGCGAGCCCGTGGGAGATGTGGATCGCTTTCGCGTGTCCGATATGGAGGTATCCATTGGGTTCTGGAGGGAACCGTGTCGTGATCACAGAGCGATCGCCCGGCTTGCCCCACTTCCCTGATTCAATATCGGCGTCGATGATCTGCTGGATAAAATGGCGTTGTTCCACGGCTTCGGTCATATCAGTAGCTCCGATGCCTGAGACGACAGGCATTGGAGATTGTAAGCCGGCTCTCTCAGACTTTATGGTGCTTGCTGAGCGACTTGTTCCTCGTGGAGCGTCGTGAACTCGGTATATCCATCGGGACCTCCGCCGTAGAAAGTCTCGGGGACTGGTGTCCGGAACGGACCACCCACCGCGATCCGATCCGCATAGTCCGGATTCGGGATCCAGGGACGACCAAACGCGACGGCGTCGCACCAGTCCGAGTCGATCGCTGCTGAAGCTTGTTCTGGAGAGTAATCGCCGTTGGCGATGTAGAGCTTCCCCCCCGCATCCTTGAACGACTGAACGATCGCCGGGATGACTGTCTCGACACGCGGATCCAGCGTCGTCCGGTCCCAGGTCTCCACAGCATGGAGATACTCAAGACCAAGCTTCCCGAGTCCCTGTGCGAGCGCCGAGAAGGTCGTCTGCGGATCCGAATCGCGAACATCCTTGTGCTCGCTCAGCGGCGAGATCCGATACCCAACCCCGCTCGGATCTCCCCACGCTTCGACGACCGCTTGAGCGACCATGAGCGGGAAGCGGAGACGGTTTTCGAGTGATCCGCCGTACTGATCGGTGCGCGTGTTGACGCCGTCGCGTGTGAACTGGTCCAGAAGGTACGAGTTCGCGCCATGGATCTCGACCCCATCAAATCCCGCGGCCTTCGCTCGCTTCGTCGCATCCGCAAAGTCCTCGACAATCCCAGGGATCTCCTCAGTCCTCAACGCACGAGGCGGCGTGTTCGCATGACGCTCCATGCTGTCGTCGATGTAGGTCTTGGACTCGGAGATGACATCCGTCGGACCAACAGGCTTCTGGTTGTCTGGGAGCAACGCGTTGTGGGAGACCCGACCAACATGCCAGAGCTGGAGGAAGATCTTGCCTCCCTTTGCGTGCACACGATCAGTGACCGCCTTCCAACCGGCTTCCTGTTCATCGGTATGGATGCCGGGGGTTGCGTAGTAACCGTATCCCATCGGGGAGATCGGGGTCGCTTCCGCGATGATCAATCCCGCGCCTGCTCGCTGCTCGTAATAGGTTCCCATGAGGTCATTGGGAACATTCCCAGGCATCGACGAACGCGATCGCGTGAGCGGCGCCATCCAGACACGGTTGGCGTATTTGCCGATGGGGGAGAGTAGATTCGCGTTCTTTGAAGTCATACAGAATTTTCCTTTGAGCAGAGCGCTTTGAGTGCATCACTGAGCTGTGAATATTGAAACTCAAACCCCTCGTCCATTATTCGTTCCGGGATGACATATCTGCCGTAGAGAGCAAGTTCTGGATCCGTTTTCAGCAGCAACCGAGCTCCGATCCGGATCATCCATCCCGCGGCGGGCAATCCGATAGGCATTCCAAGCTCTTTCCGCATTGCTCGCATGAACTCGCGGTTCGAGACTGGGTTTGGAGCACTGCTGATATACATGCCTTCCATTGAGGAGTCATTGATCGCACGCTCAAAGATCGCGTTCATGTCGTTCACATGGATCCAGCTCATCCCTTGTGTCCCAGTCGAGAGGGTGCCTCCGAACCCGAGTTTGGTGATGAGCTTGAGCTTCTTCCATGCGTCGCCTTGCTTTCCGAGCACGAATGAGGTCCGGAGTATGACTCGCCGGATCCCTTCTGGACATGATTCATCAAACGCGTTCTCCCATGCTCGACCAACAATCGGCGCAAGACCAAATCCCGTCGCGGCGTGCTCTGTGCATCGAAGCTCGGAGTCGCCGTAGATATGTGCGGTGCTCATCTGCACCCAAACGCTTGGCTTGGACTCCAGAGTCTCGATCGCTTGACCAAGCACACGCGTTGCTTCCACACGCGAGCGGAGGATCTGATCGCAATGGAGCGGGGTTTTGATGCAGTCCACTGTGCGCCCAACGAGGTTCACGATCGCGTGCGCTCCTTCGAGCACCTTTGACCAATCACCGAGTGATCGAGCGTCCCACTGTTGGAATGTCCAATCCCCTTCAGGCGGCGCATTCCTCGAGAGAATAACGACTTCGTATCCCTGTTTAGCGAGATGCTTTGCGAGGCTCGTTCCTAGAAATCCACTCCCGCCTGCGATCACGATCCGTTTGGGGAGTGGTGCATTCGTGTTGGTCATCTCTGATTCCTTGTTGGCTTGAGCATGCTATCGGGTGGAACACAGATCGGAGAATGCGCTTTCCAGCGACGCGTACTCAAACCCAAACCGCTCCTCTTTCATTCGCTCTGGAACTGCGAACTGTCCTTCGAGTGCGAGGCCTGGGTTGGTTTTGAGGATGAGCTTTGATCCGATCCGTACTGCGAACGCTGGAGCGGGGGGTCCGAAGGGCATCCCGACCGCTTTGCGGAGCGCGGCCATGAACTCTTTGTTGGATGCTGGATTCGGCGCCGTCGCGTTATAGACGCCTTGCATGCTTGGGGAGTTGATCGCGTGGAGGAGCATCGCGTTGATGTCCTCCTCGTGGATCCAGCTCATTCCTTGCTTCCCGCTCCCGGCTCGTCCGCCGAATCCGAGCTTCGCAATCTTGCGGAGCTTGGGGAAGGCGCCTTCTGTCTTTCCAAGCACCACTCCGGCGCGAATGATCACAGCTCGGACATGATCCGGACACGACTCATTGAACGCGGCTTCCCACTTCGTGCACACTTCTGGGAGGAATCCATCACCTGCTGGTGTGGATTCGGTGCACTGGGTTTGGGTGTTGCCGTAGATCCCGACGGCGCTCATCTGGATCCAGGTCTTGGGGGGATGCTCCGCTTGCTGGATCGCTTGACTCAGCACACGCGTCGGATTAATGCGTGAACTGATGATGAGTTTCTTGTTCTCATCAGTTGGGACGCAGTCGATCGACTTCCCTGAAAAATTGACGACCGCGTCCGCGCCGTCGAGTTCGCGCGTCCAGTCTCCGAGCGTTTCGCCGTCCCATAGTGCGTATGTCCATGAACCCGATTGCTCGCTGGAGCTTGGTTTGCTGCGCGAGAGGATCACCACTTGTGTTCCTTGCTCGCTGAGTGATCGAGCGAGGTTCATGCCGAGGAATCCGCTCCCTCCTGCGAGGATGACCTTCGATGGAGCGGGCATTTTACACCTTCTCTGCGAGGGTGAACTCGACGCAGCGGTCGATGCGTGCGAGGACAGAGTCTTTGCCGAGGATCGCGAGGGTTTGTCCGAGCGATGGGCTGACCCCGGCTCCTGTGACCGCGACGCGCAGGGGTTGAGCAATCTTGCCCATCCCCACTTCTTTGGACTCAGCGAATGCGCTGACCTTTGATTCGATCGCGTCCGCTGTGAAGGTCTCAAAGCTTGCGAGTTCGTCGCGGAATGCTTTGAGGAGTTCGAGTCCTTTGTGCTCTCCCTTGATGAGCGCTTTGTGGACCGCTTTGCCGTCATATTCGATCTCGTCGTCGGCGATGAACGCGAATCCGATCACGCCTCGTCCATCAGCGAGCGTCTTGCAACGCGTTTTGACGGCTGGTGCGAGATCGACCATGTCCGATTCACTGAACCGCGACGCGAGGGCTGTGTCATAGCTGCTCGCCCATTGGTGCCAGCGTTTGGCAAACTCATCATCGGAGAGCTTCGCGATCTCGTCGCCGTTGAAGCTCAGGAGTTTGGTGCGATCGAACTTGGATTGCCCCTTGCTCATTCCGGAGAGCGCGAAGTTGTCCGCGAGGTAGTCCATTGTGAAGTGTTCGAGATCGGTGCCATCTTCGTTTTTGGTCTTTGGATTCCATCCCAAGAGCGCGAGGTAGTTGTTGAGCGCTTCGGGGATGTATCCCGCTCGGCGGAAGTCCTCGACATCGATTTCTGGGAGCGTGATCTGGAGATGAGCCGCGAGCGCCATGAGCGTATCGGATTCGAGCTGGCGGGTCTTGTTTTTCAACCATTCCGTGTAGGTCGCGTCGTCGAGTCCATCGATCGGTGATGAATCCAGCTTCGCATCTTTGCACGCTTTCTTCGCGGCTTTGTCCTTATCACGCTTGGACATCTTCGATCCGTCCGGATTAAAGATCAAAGGCATATGCGCATACACAGGATGCTCGTACCCCAGTCCGGTCTGCAACGCAACATGGCGCGGCGTGTTGATCAAATGCTCCTGACCACGCAGGACATGCGTCACACCCATCAGCGCGTCGTCGACTGTGACCGCGAGGTGGTAGGTCGGGAAGCCGTCGCGTTTTCGGATGATGAAGTCGTCGAACTCGTCTGGTTTGATCGTGACCTCGCCGAGGATCTGGTCTTCGACGGTAATCGATTCCTCAGGCATCTTGAATCGCACAACATGCGGCTCGCCATCGGCGAGTCGCTTCATCCGCTCGTCACGAGGGATCTCCAGAGCAGCACGATCGTACTTGTATCCGGTTTTGGCTTCGATCGCGACCTTGCGTTTCGCTTCGAGTTCTTCGGGAGTCTCGAACGCGGGATACGCCTTGTCTTCTTCGATGAGCTTGTTGATTGCTTCGTTGTAGAGATCGATCCGCTGCGCCTGGTAATACGGCCCGACCTCGCGTGAATCACCACCAAAGGTGCTCCCGTTGAACTCCAGCTCTGGTCCATCGTCCCAGGTGATCCCGAGCCATGCGAGGTCTTCGAGGATGCCTCGTGTGGAGGATTCGGAGGAGCGTTGCTGATCCGTGTCTTCGATGCGCAGCAGGAATCGTCCTCCGGCTTGTCGCGCAAATGCCCAGCACAGCAGCGCGGTGCGGGCGCCTCCGATATGGAGGTGGCCAGTCGGGGATGGAGCGAATCGGGTGATGGTCGGGGTGCTGGTCATAGGACCAGAGTTTAGGTCGTCTCTTGCGGATATCGAGCATTTAAGGCTTGTGCCGTGAGCGGATAGCTGCAGAAAATGCACTGGTTCCGGAGCACCCGACGCTTCTGAACACGACGAAGCACGGCACGAGCTGACCAGTGGCAGATCCTCCAGATGAACCAGAAAAGCACAGCAATCGAGACGATGGTAAAGAGATCCACTCTCAGCGATTTCTGACTGTCGATCGGTCCCCACTGGAAGCCCAGATTCCCGCTGCCATGTATGGATTGCCAGAGAGACCGCTGATAGATCTCTGGAATCTGCTCATCAACCCCCCGGTCTTTGTAGGAGCGCTTCTCGTATCTCAACACTTGTGCGAATCGCGAAATTCCAAATCCAAAAGAATCTGTGGTTGGTCTCGCCCATTGCTGCTGTGATTTCCCATAGATCCACGCTTGTGACAAGAGCAGTTCGTTGTTCTCAGTAGGAGGGATGAGTGCGAGAAGGTCTTCACACAGCTGAACCAGTTGAGCATCATCTGCGACCACTGTATTGAGTTCTTCGACGAGGTAGATGTCTGACACAATAGAGTCCTGCATCATGCTCCCACTCACTCGATCAAAGTCTTTTGGAGTGAGAGCGCTGTACGCGAATGCTGAACAGAACAGGATCATCATCAGGATGACGCAAGAGTACTTCGTTCGCAGAAGAGGTATGCGGAGCCGCTTGCCTGCGTAACCCAATACACAACCGATGACCAAGCACACGCTGAAGAGCCTGAAAACATTAATCAGGTTGATACTCCACGCATCATTGACTGCTCCATCCTGCGAAATGGTTCGCTTCCCAAGTTGTGGGAAGAATGTCCAGCCACCCTCACCCCAACTCCAGCGATATTGATCATGTCCAACGGAACTCCGATCGCGCACATCCTGAAGCTTGGAGCTGTGATAGGTATTCCAGAGCAATCCTCCAAACTGATAGGCGCGACTCGAATCGTGCGACCCCAGCGTTTCTTTCCAGCCGAAGCGGACTGACTCGACCCGCCTTTTCGTATCTGAGGACTGCGTAAACCGATGTGCTTCTGTGATCTTCTCACGAACTGTGTTCATTGCGTCAGCGTCGCCTTGGATTGCATCGCGGAGATCTTGTGTAGAAACAAAGGTCGGGTGTTCATCCGCTCGATATGAGGGATTCAGAGATGTAGCAACGCGTGTGCTTTGTTGTTGGTGAAGACCAACCGGTGCTGTAAAGCCTCGTACATTCTCGATGTATCCGGTGAACACCCAATACCCGATCAATCCCAAACAGAGCACGATCCATACAAGCCGAGGGATCATGCGGGATCGATGCGCCCAGCCGCGTTTGGTGCTGTGGATTTCGCAGACATCCCCGCCGCATTCGGGACATCCGAGCTTTGCTGAACTGGTGCTTTCTTGTGCGTCTCCTGTCATTGCGGAATGATAGAGGGTTGACGAACTTTATTTCTGTCTTTCAATTCAACCGCTGACCGCTATAATGAGAATTGCAGCAGGTCCGACGCGACCCGCCGCAGACAACACGACCCGCGGGCTGCCGGCCCGCCGCGTTGAAGGGCCGACACGCTCGCCTCACCCTCAGGAAGGCGGCCGACCGTGACAGACACGCGACCCACTGAAGATATCCGGAACATTGCACTTGTAGGACAGACCGGGAGCGGGAAGACTCTCCTCTCAGAGCGTCTCTTGTTCAGTACCGGCACCATCTCACGAATGGGATCCATCGAAGACGGCACCACCTTCTCCGACTGGTCCGACGAAGAAAAACACCATCAGCATTCCCTCCGCACCACCATGCTCCACTTTGAGCACGAGGGGCACATGGTCAACCTCATCGACACCCCGGGGCTCGCGGACTTCGCGGGACACGCGATCTCCGTCTTCCCCGCGGTCGAGACCATCGCGGTGGTCATCGATGCTCATAAGGGGATCGAGCCGATGACGCGCCGGATGATGCGGATCGCGAAGCAACGCAACCTCCCTCGCATGATCATCATCAACAAGATCGACGATCCGACCTGCGATCTCGAAGGACTCACCGAACAACTCCGCGAGACCTTCGGATCCGAGTGCCTCCCGATCAACCTCCCCACTCCCGACAAGAGCGACACGATCTCTGTCTTCGATGACGAAGGCACAGGCGACACGCTCTTCTCATCAACAGACGATGCGCACCAAGCGATTATCGAACAGATCGTCGAAATCCAAGACGATCTCATGGACAAGTATCTCGAAGACGGCGACGAGCACAACATCACGAAGCAGCAACTCCACGATGTCTTCGAGCAAGCACTCCGCGAGAATCATCTCGTCCCGGTCTGTTACTGCAGTGCCAAAACTGGGGCCGGGATCACTCCGATGCTCCACCTCTTCGCATCGATCCTCCCCAACCCGCTCGAAGGGAACCCACGACCGTTCCTCAAAACCGCTGAAGAAGGAGGCGAAGAAGTCGCATTCACTGCAGACGAAAAGGCAGACTCCCCAGTCCTGGCGCACATCTTCAAAGTCACCACCGACTCATTCGTCGGCAAGCTCGGCGTCTTCCGCGTCCATCAAGGGACCATCAAATCCAAATCTGAGATCCTCATCGGAGATCAGAAGAAACCAATCCGGATCGGTCACCTGCTGAAGCGACAGGGGAAGGAATCCGTCGAGGTCGACGCGCTGGGACCAGGAGACATCGGCGCGATCGGGAAGATCGAGGATGTCCATTTCGACGCGGTCCTTCATGAGAGTCATGATCTGGATTCAGTCCATCTCAAACCGCTCCCGCTCCCCAAACCGATGTACGGCCTTGCGATCGAGCTCAAGAACCACGCCGACGAGACCAAGTTCTCAGCGGCACTCCACAAGCTCCTCGCCGAGGATCCGTGCTTGAAGCTCGAACGGATCAAAGCGACCAAGCAGACTGTACTGCGTGGACTGGGAGAGCTCCATCTCCGCATCGTCATCGAGCGACTCAACGATCAGTACGGGCTCGAACTGCTGACCGAGACTCCCAAGGTTGCGTATCGCGAATCCATCACAGGCACCGCGGAAGCGTCCTATCGACACAAGAAACAGTCAGGAGGATCGGGTCAGTTCGGGGAAGTCCATCTCCGCGTCTCGCCGCTCCCTGCGGATCATGAAGAAGGCTTTGAGTTTGTCAACGCGACCGTCGGCGGCTCAATCCCCAAGCAGTTCATGCCTGCGATCGAGAAGGGTGTCCGGATGGCGCTCGAACACGGCGCGGTCGCTGGATATCCGATGTCCGGCGTCAAGGTCGAGGTTTTCGACGGCAAGCACCACGCGGTGGACTCCAAAGAAATCGCGTTCATCACGGCCGGGAAGAAAGCGTTCATCGAAGCGGTGACCAAGGCGCATCCTGTGCTGCTCGAACCGATCGTCCATCTGGAAGTCACCATCCCGTCAGATCGCATGGGTGACATCGCGGGAGATCTGTCGACCAAACGAGGACGAGTCCAAGACACGCAGATGCTCCCAGGAGATATGTGCACAGTCATCGCTCAAGCACCACTCAGCGAACTCCAGAACTTCTCGACTGAGCTCAAATCCATCTCCGGCGGATCGGGTTCCTACTCGATGGACTACTCGCATGAGGAGAACACTCCGCCGCACATCCAGCAGGAAGTCATCGCCGCTTTTGCTGGTCACGACGACGACTGATCCCAAACTCCGAGTTGTCAACATACCCTCCACACGCCCGAATCGTCCGGATTCGGGCGTTTTTTTGACCTCAACGGCATGAGCGCAAGAATCGACTTCCGAGAACAATAAATCTCAAGGTCCGTTCCAGTTATGGCGGGGATTGTTCGTGATCGTCGATGAAGGGTCTGGTAGTATGGGTCCGTCGCTCATGGATGGGCGTGGCTCAATCAAGTTCATCAGCCGAGGATCGGTCTGATGAACACCCGCGCGGATCGGGTCTATTTGTTTCATCCGCATTCAGTCAGGCATGTGAAGATGGACCGGATCAACGCCTCCCAATCAATCCCCAATACGCACGCACTCAAAGCCTACGGGCAATCGCTGCGTGCCAATAAGCCGCTCGGTGCTCCTGGTGTTTCTAAGTCAGCACCTGTTGCCCAACCCCAAACAACCCAGCAGACCCAATCGGTCCAGCGGACCGCTCCGATCGGACGGATCGGTCAGACGCAGGGACCCCGTCCCGCTGCGGATCCGACAAGGTTGGTCGCAGCAAAGGTGGATCCGATCAATCTCAGCAGCGATGTGACCCCATTGTCAGGACCCAAGCCGGTCATGACGAGCGCTGGGACCTACTCGATCCATCCGAGCGCGGCTGCTCGCAATACCGCCGCGACTGGGGTGCAGGTCGGTCGCGGACTCGATCTGCGAGGTTGAGTGAAGCTGATCTTGATCCGCATAGACTAGCTCTATGCCTACCCAACCGATCACCCTCCCCACTCCAGATCCGATCATCGACCAGTTCGTGATCGATCGCGATGTCGTCTACCTCAACCACGGCTCCTTCGGCGCGTGTCCAAAGACTGTTCTGGATGCACAGAGTGCACACCGGCTCGACGCTGAGCGTGAGTTGGTTCGGTTCTATGTGCAGGACAGCTGGGGGAAGATCGATCGCTCGCGCAACGCGCTCGCTGATCTAACCAACTGTCAGCCGAGGGACATTGTGTTTGTGCATAACGCGACGACCGGGGTTGCGACGGTGCTCAAGAATCTGGATCTCCAAGCCGGGGACGAACTGCTGGTCACGGATTGTGAATACAAGGCGTGTCTCAACAACTTCCAGAAAACCGCAGCGAAGAGCGGCGCGACGATCAGAAGTGTCACGATCCCTTGGCCGATCAAGTCGGAAGATCAGGTGATCGACGCGGTCATGAGTGGAGTCACTAAGAACACCAAGATCGCGCTCCTCTCATTGATTACCAGCTCGACGGGCATTCGGCTCCCGATCGAAAAGCTCATCCCGATGCTCAAAGAGCAAGGCGTCGAAACCCTGCTCGACGCAGCGCACGGGCCGGGATGCGTCCCGCAGGATATCGAGGGCTGGGGCGCGGCGTACACAACCGGCAACGCACACAAGTGGCTGTGCGCTCCCAAGGGAGCCGCGTTCTTGCATGTGCGTGAGGATCTGCAGGAGGGGTTTGAGCCTTTGGTGATTTCCAATGACGCGATGGATCTCGACGCCGCTGCTGAGAAGACTGGGCGTTCGGCGTTCAATCATGCGTTTGATTATGCCGGGACGGACGATGTGAGCATGTACCTGACCATCGCGGATTCCATCGACTGGCTCACACACGCGCATCCCGATGGAATCGATGGATTGATGGAACGGAATCGAGCGATGTGCCTTGCAGCTCGCGATCTTATCTGCGAAGCGATCGGGGTGAATCCCCCTGTTCCCGAGTCCATGCTCGGCCCACTAAGCACGATCGATCTTCCCAAGACTTCACTATCGGCACGGGAAATCAAGCAGAAACTGATGGACGACTACAAGATCCAGGTCCCGGTCTGGGGGACTCCGTCTGGGAGCGTCGCCGTGCGGATCAGTGTGCAGGTCTACAACTCGATCGAGCAGTACGAATATCTCGCGTCGTCTCTGAAGCAAATCCTGTCAGAGTCTTAATGCCAACGCGGTCATGTAGTGAGCGGCAGAAATAAAGTTCTGGTCCGGGTGTTTATCTGTTGGGCTGCGCCCGCATGGTCCGTCGATAGCACTTTCTAGAGCAGGATGTGCTCCTTGTGCCCTCTCGCTCATCCATTCTCAATCATGCCACCCCGTTTCGCGAGCTACCATTTGACCAACATGCCCCAAACTGCCCGTCCAACCGAAGAATCCTCGTCTGTCCCAGCTCGCACCCCTTCAAGCTCGACGCGACCTGCTCCGATCATTGACTTTGTCGCGCATCGGATTACCGAGCCTGCAAGGTTCCCAGTGCGCGAAGGACTCACCCAGCTCAACAACGGGTCGTACGGCTGTTGCCCAGAAGTCGTCGGCGCGGCGCAAACCGAACTCCGAAGAAGACTCGAAGCGGACCCGGTCCATTTCTTCAAGAACGACCTCGAACACTACAGCGACGATTCGCGCGAAGCGATCGGCAGGTTCATCAACGCGCCAGCTCAAGACCTCGCGCTCATCGCCAACGGCACGGTCGCGGTCTCCACAGTCCTCCGCAACCTCGATCTCAAAGCAGGCGACGAAATCCTCATCACCGACCACGAATACATGGCGACGATGAACGAACTCGACCAACTCACCAAAGAAACCGGCGCGGTCGTCATCAAAGCTCCGATCCCGTTCCCATCAGTCGATTCGGATCAAGTCGTCGATACCATCCTCGGCGCGGTCACTCCCAAAACCAAACTGGTCTTGGTCTCGCACATCTGCAGCGCCAGCGCGCTCGTGCTTCCTGTTGAGCGGATTGTTCCCGAGCTTCGTGCTCAGGGCATTGATGTGTTCCTTGATGGAGCCCACACGCCGGGACAGATTCCGCTTGATATCGAGAAGTTGAATCCGACTTGGTACGCCGCGAGTTGTCACAAATGGCTCGCGACTCCGAAGGGGACCGGGTTTATTTACGCGAGCAAGGATCGTCAGGTGGGGTTCAAGCCGTTGGCGCTGTCGTGCCGAGTGCATGAGCTTCGTGATGATCGCCAGCCGTTCTTGTGCGACTTTGATTACATGGGGACGAACGACTATACCGGGAATCTTGTTGTTCCCGTCGCGATCCAGCATATGGGCTCGCAACTTCCGTCTTCTGAAAGCCAGTCCGGATGGGATGCACTCTACAAACGAAACCACGACCTCGTCGTCGAGGGCGCATCGCTCATCTGCGACGCGATCGGGATCAAGCAACAAGTCCCCGAGTCCATGATCGGCACGATGGTCGGCATCCCCCTTCCGGGACAGGTAACCAAGGGCGAAATCTATGACGATGCGTTGTGGGACGCGTTGTACACGAAGCACAACATCCAGGTCCCGGTCTGGGCGCTGCCTGGGATTCATCCGCGCGTGATGCGGGTGAGTGCTCAGTTGTACAACACGATCGAGGACTTTAAAAAGTTGTCAGAAGCGATTAAGACTGAACTGTGATGCTCACTCTTAGGCTTGACCTACAACTCGCCCTGACCAATATCTGTAAACAACTCTTTCACCAGTGTACAACCCCGCTTGATCAGCTTTCAGAAGACGATCAACATCAGCCTCTTGCTCATCGATCACACGCGCGTCATACAACTTACTACCGAAGTACTGCAATCTCAGCAAATACTGATCTTGAAAGATGCCGTCTAAATATTTACGCACAGCATCTTCAAATGCTATTGAGTATTTGCCTTCTATCTCTTCATCATCAACTCGCCACTGGCACCCCTTGAACCTGACGAGCCATGCGGTTTGATCAGAACCATCAAGATCAAGCCAACCGACCGAATCAACAATCAGATTCAGTAAACCATCGATAGACGAATAGCTCTGCTTTTCCACGATCAATCACAACCCATACGCCGGACGCACGCGGCTCTCAAGATGGCGCATAAGAGGATCAGATTCGAGCGGCTTCCCGGTCGCGCGTTCGATGGTTTCTCCTGCAGTGTATCGTCGTCCATGCTGGTGGATATTCTCGCGTGTCCAGTTGAGGAGCGCGGAGAACTCGCCGCGTTCGATCTGACTGTCCAGATCAGGGATCTGCTCGTTGATGGTTTCCCACATCTGCGCCGCGTTGAGGTTTCCGAGCGAGTAGGTCGGGAAGTAGCCGACCAGTCCGAAGCTCCAGTGGACATCCTGCAGACATCCGGTCGCATCGTCCGGGACATCGAGTCCAAGGAAATCCTTGAACTTCGAGTTCCACGCTTCTGGGAGGTCCTTGATCGCGAGATCCCCTGCGAGCATCGCACGCTCGAGCTCGAATCGCAGCATGACATGGAGGTTGTAGGTGCTCTCGTCAGACTCGACGCGGATAAAGCTCGGGGTCGCGGTGTTCATCGCTTTGGTGAAGGTCTCGACATCGATGTCATCGAACGCGCCGTCGAAGTGTTTATTGGCGAGCGGGAGCGCCCATGTCCAGAACGCCTTGGAGCGTCCGACCATGTTCTCCCACATGCGTGATTGGGATTCGTGGATCCCAAGCGAGATCGCGTCGGTCAGAGGCGTTCCCCAGAACGGTCCGGTCTTGGGGATGCCTTGTTCGTACAAACCATGTCCGCACTCGTGCATCGTTGATCCGATCGCGTCTGGGAAGTTGGTCTTCGAGTAGCGCGTGGTCATGCGGGTATCGCCGGGACCGAATCCTGAGCAGAAGGGATGGGTCGTGGTATCGAGCCGTCCCTTGGAATAATCGAATCCGAACGCGGCGGTGACTTCCTGTCCGAACGCGTGCTGCTTCTCAACTGGGATCTCGCGATGGAGGAAGTCCACGCGAGGCGCGGTCCCGTTGTCTCGGAGTTCTGCGATGAACGCGCTGAGTCGATCGCGGAGCGGCTCGAAGACCGCTGCGATCTCCGTCGCTTTCGCGCCGGGTTCGTACTCTCCGAGCAGTGCGTCGTAGAGCTCATTGTGCTCATCTGTTTTCAGGCACGCTGCTTTCTCTTTCGTCAGATCCATGACCTTGGTGAGCGCGGGAACAAACGACTTGAAGTCATTGTTTGAGCGAGCTTCCTTCCAGATGTCTTGTGCTTCGGACTGCGCCTGCGCGAGGTTCGCGACGAGATCCGATGGGAGCTTGGTCGCTTTGTCGTAATCGCGTCGCATCTCGCGGATGTTGGCGCCGTGCTCAGAGTCCGCATCGTTGAGTTCGCGATCGACCTCGCACTTGACGATCAGCTCTCCGACCTTTGGATCGGTCGCTTGCTGATGAACGAGTCGTGCGAGAAGCGCGGATTGCTCGCCGCGTGCTTGGGCGCCGCCTGTCGGCATGTAGGTTTCCTGATCCCATCCAACGAGCGCCGCGACGGAGCCGAGCGTGCCTTTGGTACGCATCAGAGCGCAGAGGTCGGTGTAGTGTTTCGGGAGTGTTGCGGTGGTCATGGTTCTTCTCTGCTTTCGTATATAAATGATTGATCAGTTGAGTGCGTGCTGGAGCGCGATAAGGGCATACGCCGTGATGAGATCGGATGAGTTCTCCATCCAGCGCTCGTGCTTGACGGCAAACGATCCGTCAGGAAGTTGGAGTTCTTCAAGTGTATCCACAAGATCCACGCGCCAGTCGTGATCCCCGACTGTGTCAGAGCCGTAGGAATCCAAGGCTCGTCCCATCGCGCACAAGAAGTAGTAGTACCCTTGTTGCCCCATCCCAGGGTTTTCTGCGAGAGAATAGTTCGCTTCAATCCATCTCCACGCTGCAGTGATGCGTGGATCATCCGGCGCGAGATCCGCGTAGATCAGCGACTTGAATCCCGAATAGGTCATCGATCCGTAGGAACGCAGGCGCGTGATGGATCCGCCGTCGGGAGTGGTCTCGACCATCTCTCCCGCTTGGGATTGTCCCGGGATGCTGTCGATGGATTCCGCGTTGGGAACGGTCGCGTAGATGAATCCGCCTTGGTTTGATGCGTCGGCGTAGGCCATGTCGTTGATCTTGTCATCCATCTGGACACGCCGTAGGAAAACCAGAGCTCGCTTGATTGCAGGATCTTCCGACGACACCCCTGCATCGTGCATCGCTTGGAGGAAGAAGCTGAGATTGGACAGGTCAGGACGCCCGTGCTTGCCGTACCCAACTCCTCCGAAGTATGGATGATCTTCACTCACCGGCTCATTGAAATCTGGTGCTTCGATTCCGCCTGTGTTTCGGCCGTGGTACTGGATCGTCCGCAAGAACGCGACTGCTGACGCGAGCGCGGAATCGGTTTCGTAGGTCCGCGCTTGGCTCAGTGCGCTGACGCAGATGGTTGTGTTGTAGGTCGGGAGCATGTTGTCGTGGATCGATCCGTCGTCCTTCGCGTATGAGAGGATGTAGTCGAGTCCGTGCTTGACAGACTCATCGCTCGGATCGATGCGTGGATCCAGGAGCATCCCGTTAACGACCAATCCTGTGATCGCAGGGAAGTTCGGACCTTCTGGGTTGTGTGACCACCCGCCGGTCTCTTGATCCTGCGAGGACTTGAGGTACGCGATTGCTTTATCAACCACCGCTCGTCCCCGTTCTTTGGTCTGAGCATCGAGGGGCGCCGCCGCAACGAGTTGAACAACTCCTGCAACACACAACGCAACTACACAAGCACGGATCTTCATCATGATTCTCCAAATGGGAAATGACACTGAGCTGAACTCAGTGCGAGCGATCCAGCGACAACCGCCGCGGATTCTAATCGCAGGATATGAACTCCAAGACGATGGATCGGAACGGAGTGGTCCTTGAACAAACCGCGTTCTGAATCCGACCACCCACCCTCTGGACCGATCAAGATCCTCGCGGATTCACCGACCGAATCAGACTGGATCGGGTCTACTCCCGAAGCATCGCACGCGAGAATACACAGACCATCAACAGGCTCGATCGCTTCAGCAATCGGCATCGGTTCATGAATCGTCAGTACACGCGCTCGGATGCACTGCTTGCACGCTTCGTGAATGATGCGTTCGATCCGATCCATCCGGATCGCGCCTGGATCGCGTTCGGATCGTTCACATACCAGCGGGACCCACGACTCAACACCGATCTGAGTGAGCTGATCGATCATCCGCTCCAGTCGATCCCCCTTGGGCGCAGGACAACAAATCTGCACCCTCGGCTTCACAGGCTCGATCATCTCCACGCGATCGAGGAGCACGGCGACCATCGGACGCTGCTTGGATCCTGTAATCTCTGCGATCTCCCCGACCCCCATCGCGCCGCGACCATCGAGCACTCCGACGGATTCTCCAACACGAGCACGCTTGACCTTTGCGAGGTGGATTGCCTCAGGGCCTTCGATCGTGATGAGCTGTGGAGGGACGCAACCTGGAAGGTCCGAGAAGAACACGCGATGGTGGATGGGATCAGGCATTGGGGTATTCTGCTGACACAGGTGCGATCGGCGGACAAACATCTGGGAAACCTCCCAGAGTTCGAGTTTACGGCCGATATTCCTTGAGTTCGACCTACTGCATGTCGATCATTCTATTACAGTGGCTGAAAACCCGAACGACAACCCCCCCGATTTGCTCGAAGAGGTCGATTTACACCTCGAGAAAGTCGAAGAAACCACCAAAGCGTTCACCCCAAAGGGTGAAGAGGCGATCGATTCCAACGCGCTCATCTCCGATGATGGCTCGACTGTTGAACCGGAATCGGATGCAACAAGCGATCAAGAGCCGGTGATCGGATCTGTGGAAAGCGCGATGCAAGCATTAGAAGCACTCGACGAGGTCGAGGCGCAAGCCGCAGATCTCACGGCTCAGAGCGTTGACGCGTTGCTCAGTTCCGAAACACAAGAATCTGATGATTCGGCTCCCGACCCTGAGGCAACTGTCGAATCAACAACGGAAACCGTGACCGAACCTGAGCCGGAGACTGAACCAGTCTCGGAAACAGACCCAGACCCAGACCCAGACCAAGATCAAGATCAAGATCAAGAGTCCGGCGAAACCAATGACGACCTCCTCGCTTCGATCGATAGCCTGCTCGACTCGACTCAAGAGGAGATCGACACCATCGAGTCTTTGGAAGAAGCGGTCGAAGAACTCCTTGAGGAATCCGAGTCAGCAGAAGCTGTCGCTGATGAAGCAGTTGCAGAGGAAGAAACTGAGACGGACGCCCCGAAAGGAATCGATACAGAGGAGGTTTCAGAAGAGGTTGCAGAAGTTGTCGAAACCCTAGAAGAGCCCGAAGCTCAAGCCGACGAGCTAGATGAACTCGATGAACTGCTGGACGAATCCAGTCTGATCATTGAGAACACGGAATCCTCCGCTGAGAGCGCAGAGGATTCGATCGACCTGCTTGATTCGGCGCTCGCTGAAGCCGCTGACGACATGCTCGACGGCGACTTTGAAGACGAAGAAGGCGAGCTGGTCGCGGGAGATGCGACGACAACAGCGATCGAGCAAGCCCTCGAGGACACGCTCTCTGAAGACGAAGAACCTGAAGCGGCCGTCGCAGAAGTCTCAGCTGAACAAGCGTCCGCTGAGGACGACGATTCGATGGAGATCGATCTGGAAGATGCGCTCTCCGCACTTGGAGATCCTCCAGCAGATCAAGAATCACCAGCTTCGTCCACTCCAGAGCCCGCACCACCTACGGCTTCTGAAGGACCAGTTGATTCAGAGATAGACGACCTCCTCAAGGATGTCGCGGACGATCTAAGCGAAACACAAGACTCCTCGGACCAGCCTCAAACCCAGACACAGACCCCCGCCGCGGCTGCGACCACAACAACAGAGCCAACAGACCAAGAGGTCCTCGACGAGATCAGCTCGCTGGAATCCGCTCATGCAGACGAAGCGGAACCTGTCCCGACTCCTGCGTGGTTTGTGAAAGCCGTCGCGACCTGTCGACCGAAGCTCGACAAAATCGATCCGCTCGACGGCAAGGTGATGGATACCTTCGAAACCATCGTTGGTCGCATCCTCGTATTGATGATGATCCATGCAGGACCACTCGGCGCTCGTTCGATGATTCTCGTCTCGAAGCCATTGTCGAGCAAATCGCCGGAGCTCCGGAACGCGGTCGGATTCATCGCGTTGTGGACCGCGTTCCTTGGAGTGGTGCTGTGGTTGTATGTATTGATGTTCCGAACGCCGAACATCCCGCAACCTGAATCCGCCCCGACGCGAGTGATCAATGTGGATGAGTCCGCGATCGTGCAGCCTGTGATTGAACAGCTTCCTTGACCTAATCGTCGAGATTTTGCTCAGCGACGCTGATCATCTCCGCTTCCCACATCCGATCCAGATCCGCGAACGAGACCTTAAGCACTGACTGTGTTGCATCCTCAACGCTCGCGCCCTGCCCCATCGCAGCGAACCATTGATTGCGTGCGTGCGGCCCGTAGTGCTGCGTGATGAAGCGGATCATCGACCAGCCATGCGAGTAGACATAGCCTGTGTGATTGAGTGCTTCGCCTTTGAAATCGCTGAGCTGTTCCCAGCTTCTTCGATCGCCGCGAGCGACCTGCTTGGCAACCCGCAACTCGCGCGACTGATCCGAAATCTCACGGTATTCGTCAGCGACCAACTCCGCGATCCCTTCGAGCGACCACCAGGGCGCGTTGATAATCTGCTCACCAAACTCAAAGCTCACGGCATGACCAATCTCGTGCGCGAGCAAACTGGAGATGTGCGATGCAGAAACCGATGATCTCGCAAGGATCTTGATTGATTCGTGCGGCTCATTCCATCCTGAAATCGGATCAAGATATCCAAGCGCGATCGAGAACTGGAGCTCTTGCATGCTCGGATAAATCTTGATCGTCAACGGCTCGCTGAGCGCACAGTCAAGATGAGCCTCGATCTTCGATTGAATCGACGGCACAACTTCGAGCACGCTTAGAGCAAGTTCTTTGTTGTTGCTCATCGAAAGAACACGCAGATCCACCTCAGGGTTGTGCTCCATGACTTCCCACGCGAGACCCGCGAATCTCCAAGGCCCGTCGTCGTTTGTATTGAGCGGAACAAGCTTGATCCGAGTCGTAAGCTCGCGTTCGACCTGATCAGCTTCTAGCACCCACTGGAATCGAACGCTAAGTGTGCTGAGCGAAAAGGATGGACCATAGCTGACCTCGCCGACTGGTTCGATCGAGAACATCGAGATCGGTTTGAGATTGAGATCTGCAATCCAAGCACGCTGCTCGCTGACGAACTTCGGATCGTGCGTATCAATCAGCGCCATATACGCGCCGGCATCCGCATTGCGAACCGCTGTCTCCATCGCATCGAGCGTCTGCACAATGCCGTCTGACGGAGGGGCCGCGCACGCATAGACAGTACTCAACGCGAGCACGCTCACCAAAGCACGCAGCGATTGCATTTAGAACTCAGCCTGCCGCGGAGCGCGTGGGAACGGGATCACATCGCGGATGTTCTGCATCCCAGTGCAGAACTGCACAAGACGCTCGAACCCGAGCCCGTACCCTGCGTGCGGGACTGTCCCATACTTGCGGAGATCGCGGTACCACCAGTAGTCCTCGATATCCAATCCCATCTCTGTGATTCGTCCATCGAGCACATCGAGTCGTTCCTCGCGCTGCGAGCCTCCGACCATCTCGCCGACTCCCGGCACCAAGATATCGACCGCCGCGACGGTTTGTCCCGGCGCACCATCCGTGCCCTCGTCGTTGAGACGCATGTAGAACGCTTTGATGTCCTTGGGATAGTTGATGACCGCGACCGGTTGCTTGAAGTGCTTCTCGGTCAGGTAGCGTTCATGCTCGGATTGCATGTCGCTCCCCCACTTGACATCGTACTCAAACTTCTCGTTGCATCCTTCGAGGATCTTGATCGCTTCGGTATAGGTGATCGTCTTGACCGGAGCTTCCGCGATCATCTTGAGACGATCGATCAAGCCTTTTTCAATCCGCAGATCGAAGAACTCCAGATCGTCCATCCGTTTCTTAAGCAGATCGCTGGCACACGCGCGGAGCATCCCAGACGCGAGTTCGATGTTGTCATGGAGATCCGCGAACGCGATCTCAGGCTCAATCATCCAGAACTCAGCAAGGTGACGCGTCGTGTTCGAGTTCTCCGCGCGGAAAGTCGGACCAAAGGTATACACCCGGCTCAGCGAACTCGCGTAGGTCTCGACATTGAGCTGTCCAGATACCGTCAGGTGCGATTCCTTCCCAAAGAAGTCCTGTGAGAAATCGACTGAGCCGTCGTCGTTCTTGGGGATGTTGCAGAAATCCAGCGTCGAGACGCGGAACATCTCCCCGGCACCTTCACAATCCGATCCTGTGATGATCGGGGTATGGACCCAGTAGAAATCCTGCTCATCCATAAAGCGATGGATCGATTGCGACAACGCATGACGCACACGCGCGACCGAACCAAAGGTGTTGGTGCGCGTACGCAAATGTGCGATCTCGCGGAGGTACTCAAACGAATGCCGTTTGTTGGATGCGGGGTAGGTGTCGGGGTCTTGGACCCAGCCAACCACACGCACGGCGGTCGCTTGGATCTCAACCGATTGCCCTTTTCCTTGCGATTCAACCAGCACGCCATCAACCTCTACAGAGCATCCGGTGTTGATCTTCGCGACCTCGTCGTAGTTAGACAGGTCATGACGCGCGACCACCTGGATCGGATCGAAGCAGGTCCCGTCATTGACTGCTACAAACGAGAGCCCTCCATCAGCTTTGGAGTCCCGCTTGGTGCGGACCCATCCTTTAATAGTCAGTTCAACGCCGGGATCAGCCTTGAACGCGTCTTTGATCTTCATCCATGCCATTGGGGCACCTCGGTTCGAGCATCGCTCGCGGTTCGGTTTAGGCCCCAAATACAGAACTTCGGGGTGGACAGATCGTAGACAATCGAGAGGCATGGCGCGGGGATTTCCAGCCTCAACGAGCGGTTGTCCGCCGTCGACCGACCAATCCGGAGGACGGACCGACTATCCTTGTTTCCTATGGCCCGCGCTGATGACATCCCCCCGATCTCCCCGATGGGGATGACCCTCGACGCGTTTATTGACGCGTGCGCCGTTCAAGAGGTCGGCGCGGGACGCGCGAAAGACGCGTATCAAGCGGTGTACCGCGACGGATCGTCCCACCACGCGCCCGCTCGCTTCACTCCCCCCACCATCGTCAAGCGCCACGAGGAGCCGGTCAACGAGGGGATCACCATCAAGTTCGTCCAGCGTCTCCCGAACCCAGAGCATCGGCTCGCGCATCGCGGGATCGACTTCGACGACATCGAATCCGTCATCATCCCGATGATCGGCCGATCCGGACGCAAAACCCACACGCTCTGTGTCTCGTCGCAGGTCGGATGCGCGATGGGGTGCGACTTCTGCGAGACGGCGCAGATGGGATTGATCCGCTCGCTCAGTGCCGCGGAGATTGTGGAACAATGGTGGGCCGCTCGTCACATCGAAGGCATCGAGATCGACAACATCGTCTTCATGGGGATGGGGGAACCCCTCGACAACCTCGACGAAGTCCTCAAAGCGATCGAGTGCCTCACCGATCGTACCGGTGCAAGCATCCCGATGGCGAACATCACCATCTCCACAGTTGGTCGTGTCGATGGGCTCCGGCGCATCAAAGACCAGGTCCAGCAACCCGGATGGAAACGCCTCGGACTCGCGCTCTCGCTCAACGCATCCAACGACACCGCTCGTTCGCAGCTCATGCCCATCAACAACAAATGGAACATGAAAGACCTCCAGGACATTCTCCAAGAACTCAGGGAGGTTCGCGGAGGACGCAAGATCATGATCGAGTATGTGCTGATCCCTGGAGTCAATGACTCGCTCACACACGCCGACGAACTCGCTCAGTGGATGTCCCCGTTCCTCAAAGACCCATCACGCGAGAAAGCAAAGGGGCACGGCGGACTCCTCAATGTCATCCCCTACAACCCACGACGCGACTCCCCATGGCCCGCTCCGACTGAGGAGCAGGTAGACGGATTCGTCGACCGACTCATCTCCCACGGCGTGTTCGTCAATCGACGCAGAACCAAAGGCCGTGATACGATGGCCGCGTGCGGACAGCTCGGGACGCAGGAGATCCGTAAGCGTCAGTTTGTGCCTGTGACCATGAACAATGATTCGAGCCGGGACACGGATGAAGGATAAAGTACGATCCAAAAAAAGAGGGTTCTGGATCGTCTTCGCGCTGATCTATGGCATTCTCCTCATCGCATCCCACCTTGTCCAATCAAAGGACACACTCGAAAGAGCATCTGAACAAGCAGAAAGCGACACGCCATCGATCGTGATCGAACCGATCCGCAAAGACGGAACCATTATCCCCGACCGCATCGTTCGGATGTACTACCAGCATTGGTTGCCGCAGGACCAATCCCGATCACAAACACCCGTCCTTCTCATGCACGGCTCCCCCGGAAGCGGAGACGCGTTCCGCGATCTCGCCCCCTTGATCGCAAACACCAACCGACTCGTCCTCGCACCAGACCTCCCCGGATACGGCAAGAGCGATTGGGCGCCCGACATGTCCTACAAAGCTCAAGCACGCGCAATGCGCGAACTCCTCGACGAGCTCAAGATTGACCGAATCCATGTTGTCGGATGGTCATCGAGCGGTGGCGTCGCGCTGCAGATGGCTGAGCAGTTCCCAGACCGAGTCGCGTCGATCACCATGCTCGCTGCAATCGGCGCACAACAAACCGAAGGCAGCGGCTCCTACGCGTTCGAGCATTTGAAATATGCCGTCGGATACATCGCTCTTGGGTATGGTCCCGAACTGATCCCCCACTTCGGGAAGCTGGGGAGCTTCCACAGCCGCGCCGGTTGGCTCAAGGCGTTCTGGGATTCAGACCAACGCGAGCTTTCGCGGATCATGCCCACGATCAACACCCCGACCCTGATCCTCCACGGCAGAGACGATCCACTCGTCGGCGCGAGCGGCGCGGAGATCCACCATGAGATGATGCCCGCCTCCCAGCTCATCATGCTTGATGCGTCGCACTTCCTACCGTTCATGCAAGCAGAAGAAACCGCTGGATACCTCAACGAGTTCTTCGCACGACACGATTCGCCTGGGACCGAGCCACTTACGGGGTATACGAATTTCGCACCAGCACCTGATCGCCATGGGACGGACGCCTTGCTCCACTCGACAGGCGCCGCGATCAAGAAGCTCCCGGTCATCGTCCAGATCCTGCTGATCATCATCCTCGTTCGCTTCTATCCGATCATGGGCACGCTGCTCGGGATGGTGTTTGTGGGGATGATGAGCCTTGATCTTGCTGTTGTTGTGCTCGGCGTGATCGTCGGCCGTGGACTCTGGATGATCCGTGGCATCGACCAGCTGAATCGACCATGGACCACGCTCCGCTGGATCCGCACAGCGAGCTTCGTCATCCCGCTGTGCATCATCGCAGGAATCCTCGGCACGCAAATCATCGAACTCACCAATAGATTCGGAATCCTCGGATTCATCGCCGGCATGGGTCTGGGATGGTGCATCCTCAACGGTCTGCGTCTAATCGTCACTTGGGAAGGACGACAACGCATCCTCGGCTGGCTCCGCCGTGCGATTTACCATGAGTATTGGCCGAGAGTCCTCATCTACCTCCCTGTTCTCTGGTGGGGAGTCAAACGAATGTTCCGCAGAGGTCTGCAGCCATTGACCGCTGTGAATCCAGGTTATGCGTACGACGGAGGGGTTCAGGACGAATCCAAATCCGATCTCAACATCAAGCTCGGAGATGGGGACACCCCAGCGCTGAGCGTCCTGCACTGCGCGTTGATCGACGAGGTCTCGACCGAAGCGCGGTACCAATCCGCACGCGACGCGATCGAGCGTGATCAGGAGCTGAGCGGATATCCGATGATCGCCAAACCCAACAAAGGCGAACGCGGCCGAGCTGTCGTGCTCCTGAGAGACGATGCTGATCTGGAGTCGTACTGCACCACTTCCAACGAGCCGTTTATTCTCCAGAAGTTCCATCCAGGTCCAGTCGAGGTCGGGGTGCTCTGGATGCGACACTCCGAATCCATTATCGACAGTGACTACGACGGACCAATCGGATTCATCTACGCGATCACGATCAAGCACTTCCCAACACTCCGAGGCGATGGGAATCGCACGCTCCGAAGACTCATCCTCGCGCATCCGCGCCATCGTGCGCAACCCGCAGTCTTCTTCGAGCATAACCGCACCCGGCTCGGATGGGTCCCGATGGACGGCGAGAAGGTCGTCTTAGGAATCGCAGGGAACCACGCGCAGGGCGCAAAGTTCACCGACGGCGCGGACTTCATCACTCCGGAACTCACCCAGCGCATGAACTCGATCATCGAAGGGTTTGACGAGCGGGCCGGACGCGGATTCGACATCGGACGCTTCGATCTCCGCTGCGAATCGCTCGATCAGCTTTCCAAAGGAACCGGGTTCGGGATCGTCGAACTCAACGGGCTCACAAGCGAGCCGACCAATCTGTATGATCCCAAACGCTCGTTGTTCTGGGCATGGGACATGCTGCTGGGATACTGGAAGCACCTCGAGCGCCTCGCAGAAGCACGCATCGCGACCAAAACCGGAGAGCCGGTTGATGACCGGACCTGGGACAGAATCCGCAACGCGCTGATTCGTGCGATGTTCTAGTCAGTTCAAGGCTGGAGACGAGTCGACGACCACGACCCGGTCGTGACCTGTTCGCCTTCGATCGTCACATCACGATTCCAGCGTGCACGATCGTGGATCCGTCCGACCCCGCCGGCCCACAACTCGACGGACTGCGCGTGGATCCGGAAACCTCCCCAGTGTGGAGGACGCGGGACCTGGACATCCTCGCCGTTCATGAGTGCGGATGCGTCGAGGTTGAGGTGCGCGATGACCTCTCCCGCTTTGTCGAGCAGTGCTTGACGGGACTCGATCGGCTGGGATTGATCGCTGATCCACGCGCCCAATCTGGATTCGAGACGACGCGATGCGAAGTAGCGATCGGATTCTTCTTCAGTCGCATGGACGACCTGGCCTCGGATCCGGACCTGACGCTCGTATTCATCCCAGTGGAAGACGACGGATGCGAACGGATGCGCCGCGAGCTGCTGACCCTTCGCGCCGTTGTAGTTTGTATAGAACACAATGGACCCGTTGTCTGGTTCGATCTCTTTACAGAGCACGATCCGAGAATCCGGAAATCCGTCCTCGTGGAGCGTCGAGATGGACATCGCGTTCGCGTTGGGAGTGATCCGCTTCTCCCAAGCTTCGTCGAACCACGACTGGAAGATCGGGAACGGGGATTCAGGGAGTGTGTCAGGGAGGCGTTCGCCTTCGTCGTAGAACTCAACCGGATTTGTACTCATACTCAAGCCTATCCCTGCTCTTCCACAATTTGCCCTGTTCCTTCTGGACAACTTCTCAACTATCAAACTGGATGCATGCACGCAGCTAGGATGCTCCTGTGAGTGATACTGCATTCGAATCCAAGTCATGGGGCAAGAAACGCAAGCCCAAGGTAGACGCCTCGGAGCTGTTCGATCGGACCCCTCCGCACCATATCGACGCCGAGCGATCGCTGCTGGGATCGATCCTGCTGGATCCGATGGTCCTCACTGAAATCGTCGGGATTGTCTCCAAACCCGACCAGTTCTACAAAGAAGCCCACGGCACGATCTTCTCCTCGCTCCTCGAAACCTTCGAGGCGCACCAAACAGGGGATATGGTCCAGCTCGCGGAAGGACTCAGAGCTAAGGGGGTCCTCGATCAGGTTGGTGGGTCGTCGTATCTGATGGAACTCGCGGAAGCCGTCCCGAGTGCTGCCAACGCGCCGTACTACGCGAAACTGGTCTCCGACAGTGCTCGTCTCCGCAAGCTGATTGATGCCGCGGGCGAGATCATGTACGAAGCGTACACGCAAGGGGGTGGTGCGCCCGATTCTGCGAAGGATGTCATCGACCAAGCGGAAAAACGGATCTTCGATATCGCATCCGAAGACATCAACGCGGATCCCGAGTCGATGTCCGAATTGCTGATGCAGGAGATGGACCGCGTCGAATCCGCGATGTCTGGGAATGTCACAAGCGGACTCCCGACTGGATTCGACTACCTCGACGAACAACTCTCCGGTGGTCTCCATCCTGAAGAACTCATGATCCTCGCGGCTCGTCCATCAATGGGGAAAACCGCGATCGCGCTCAATATCGCTGAGCAGGTCGCGTTTGGTGGTTCAACCCCTTGGAACAAGCGTCCCAACGCCGTGCCGGTCGCGGTTGGTGTGTTCTCGCTGGAAATGTCGCGAAATGCGCTGACGCAGCGTTTGCTCAGTGCTCGATCGGGAGTTGATGCCGGGAAGCTCAGGACCGGTCAGGTCAGCGACAACGAATGGACCCTGCTCCAAAAATCCGCGGGCGAACTCTCAGAAGCACAACTGATCATCGACGATACCCCCGGCATGACGGTCCTCGCGATGCGCGCCAAAGCACGGCGCATGAAACAGCGTCACGATATCCGCTGTATCGTGATCGACTATTTGCAGCTGTTGAGTTCTCCTGGAGCCGCACGCGAATCGCGTCAGGTTGAAGTCTCCGAGATCTCCCGCTCGATCAAAGCGCTCGCTCGTGAGCTCAAGGTCCCGATCATCTGTCTGGCGCAGCTCAATCGTGGTACAGAATCTCGCGACGGCAATCGTCCTCGCATGAGCGATCTTCGTGAATCAGGATCCATCGAGCAGGATGCGGATGTCGTCTCGTTGCTCCATCGCGAGTCCTACTACCATCGCGGCGAGCCTTCGTGGGATCCGACCAGTCCAGAGTTCGACGAAGACAATCGTGAGAAACTCAACATGACCGAGCTCATCATCGCGAAACAGCGGAACGGTCCAACAGGAACCGTCAAGCTCGTCTGGGATTCCAACATCGTCCGCTTCAAGAACTGGGACTCGATGCACTCGGGAAGCTCCTACGGCTACTCCAACGAGATCAACAACAACGCGCCATCCTTCGATCCATCCCCAACAGGTGGGTATGACGGTCCGGGATTCGATCCCGCTCCGCCGCAAGCGGACTTCCAGCAATCCGCTCCTCAACCACAGCGACACTCATTCGCTCCCGGCTCTAAGTCTGGTCCTGAGGAGAACTTCCGAGACGGATCAGGGAACTCGATGGACTTCGACGAGAACGGCGATATCCCTCCGTTCTAGGGGGATTTTGCTTGTGCCGAGTATTCAAAATTGATAGACTGGAACCGATTCAGCGCTATCTACCCTTTCCCTGAGAAGAGATCCACAGCCATGCCTTCCCTGTTGCAAGCGTCCCTGCTTGGTGTATTGATGACCTTCCCGGCTCATCAAGCAATCGCTGATGGAAAAACCGAAGGGGTCGCAGAACCTGTCCAATCCAGCATCGCGTCCTTCAACGAGATCATCCTTACTGGAGCGGATGAGTCTGATCTTGCCAACCCCACGGCTTCGCAAACTTCGACTCTCGATGCGCTGGGTCCGATCGTTGCATCGACAGAAATCGAATCGTCCGATGGATACTTCGCTGCAGTTGCAGGGAGCTCCGCGACCTTCCAGAGCTCCGATCGCGGCACCTTCCGCGCCAACCTGAGCTATCTCGGCGCGCCAGAAGATGGACCGAACGAAGCGAGCTCCTACCGACATTCGCTCGACGGCGTCTACCTCTACGACTTCATCATCCCGTCCGATGGGACCATGACGATCCAAGGCGAACTCCACAACAGCGGCCCCTCCTCGTTAAGCTACTTCGGATTCGTCCAGGTCTTCAACGAAGACGAGATCGGTGACGGATTCGACATCTCCTACTTCGATTCCCCGATCTACGACCTCAGCTTCAGTGGACAAGCATTCAGCTTCGACATCCCCCTCAACGCGCCGTCAGGGAGCTACAGGCTCATGATGCGTGTCTCGCACAACGGACTAACAACCCTCAACGCGCCGGTCAGCGATGGATCAATGACCGCAACCTTTGAGATCAACGCAACCCCGCGCTGCAGCGCGGATCTCAATAATGATGGGGTGACAAACTTCTTTGATGTCTCGGTCTTTATCAGTGCGTGGGTGAACCAAGATTCAGCCGCGGATTTCAATCATGATGACACGATCGACTTCTTTGACATCAGCAGCTTTTTAACCCAAATCGCTCTTGGGTGTCCATAATTTTTGGAGAGGGTTTCAGATGAATTCAGTTGCTATAGGTCTTAGTGCATGCGCAGTGCTTTCCCAAAGCGTTTCCGCTCAGGTGACGAATGTACGCTCCAGCATCGACTCCCTAGCGCGAGTCACACTCTCAGTCGTTGACGAAGGCGATCTTTCAGAATCAAATGATGAGCAGTTCGGATCGACGGCATCACTCGGACCGATCAACTCGATCGCATCTGTCAACTCGGCGCAGGGTTCATACAACTCGACCATCACAGGGTCAGCGAGCTTCACAAGCAATCATGAGCTGACCTTCCAGAGCTCCGGAAGCTACGACGGAAATCAAGCGCCAGGCAAGGTTGAAGCTCAATCATTCGGACACACGCTCAACGCTCAGTTCGAGTACGACTTCATCATCCCAGAAAACGGAACCATCAACATCAACGGCACACTGATCAACGGCGGCCCATCCGTCATCGAGTACAACTCGATCGTGCAGGTGTTCGCTGAATCATCTATCGGTGCTGGATTCACAGGAGCATTCTTCGAAGAACTCATTCTTGATACTGGATTCGATTCGGAGAACTTTAGTTTCACTGTCCCGCTTGAACACGCATCTGGGAGCTACCGCGTCGCTGTCCGGCTCTCACACAGCGGGACAGGACAGCTCGAGACCGATCTCTTCGCAGGCTCGTTGACTTCAAACATCACCATCACAGCCGAGAACTCATGCGATGCGGATCTCAACGACGATGGATTGCTCGACTTCTTCGATATCTCCGCGTTCCTCACAGCATTCAGCGCCAACGACCCGATCGCGGATTTCAATGCCGACGGCGTGTACGACTTCTTTGATGTGTCCGCGTTCCTGAATCTCTACTCAGCGGGATGCTGATCAAGCAAACTGCACAGCACGGCGTTGCGATCGGATCCGACTGATCTCCTCGCGCACATTGGCGCGTTCGATCTGTCCTGGGATCAGGAAGAGGTCGATGATCTGACCGATCAAGAAGAACCCACCGGTGAGCAGCCACAGAATACCGGTGATGTATTTCCCGGCATAGAAGCGATGGATGCCGCAGAGTCCGACGAAGCAGAGCAGCCAGAGTAGGTATGAAACGCCTTGTGATCGCATGAGATAAGCTCCTTACCCTACTGATTGGGATACGAGCTCAACTTCTTTCAATCCCCAAAGCAGGTATACACACTCCGTGCCGCTGCAATAAGCGGATGATCCGTTGGGATCAGTCTCTGCTTATCCGCGGCACTGGTGATCTCGACATCTCCGAGCACTCCGCCTTGCATGACGACCAAGCGGTTGGTGAGTCCCTGTTTGAGGAGTTCCATCGCGTGATGACCGAACTGGGTGGACAGCACGCGATCTCCGGCGACCGGGGTTCCGCCGCGCTGGACATGTCCGAGCACGACATAGCGGGATTCGATCTCAGTGCGTTCTTCGATCTCGGTCGCGAGCCATTTCGCGATGCCTCCCAGTCGGATCGCTTCTGGGGAGTCTTTGACGATGCGATCGACGATCTGATCGCCGCCCTTTGGTTTCGCGCCTTCGGATACCGCGATGATTGTGAACCGCTTGCCGCGCTGCGAGCGTTTGATGCATTGGTTCACAACGATATCAATATCGAACTCGATCTCAGGGATCAGAATGATGTCAGCGCCGCTCGCGACTCCTGCATGGAGCGTGATCCATCCCGCGTTGCGTCCCATGAGCTCGACGACCATGACGCGATGGTGCGATGCCGCGGTTGAGTGGACTCGATCGAGTGCTTCGGTCGCGATGTGGACCGCTGTTTGGAATCCGAAGGTGATGTCGGTGCCGTGGAGATCGTTGTCGATGGTTTTGGGGATCCCGATGCAGTTGAATCCTTTATCGGTGATTTGTTTCGCGATCGACATGGTGCCGTCGCCTCCGATGACGACCAGCGCATCGATTTTGCGGATCTTGAGGTGCGTGACACAGACATCGGTAAGGTCTTTGAAGATCGTGTTCCCGTCATCGTCTTTCCCTACTGGGAAGTTTGCGGGATTGGAGCGGTTGTTGGATCCGATGATGGTCCCGCCCATCGTGAGGATATTGGAGACATCATCGAGATCGAGTCTGCGGATGCGATCCTCGACGAGTCCCAGGAATCCGTCTTCGATGCCGAAGACCTCGATGCCGTGGTTGATCGCGTCTTTGGTCACAGCTCGGATGACGGCGTTGAGACCTGGACAATCACCCCCACCTGTGAGGACGGCGATTCGTTTGATATCCGTTGATGTGCGAGGTTGGGTAGTCGTCATGGATTCCTTCCGTGTGAATACTGCAA
This sequence comes from Phycisphaerales bacterium, assembly GCA_051252395.1. GTDB lineage: Bacteria > Planctomycetota > Phycisphaerae > Phycisphaerales > UBA1924 > UBA1924. The sequence continues at coordinate 180,149 of JBPOFX010000002.1, forward strand.
CTTCATCGGCGATTCACCCCCATTGTCGGCAGCCGAAGGCCGATTTGCCGGTACGATGTGATGATGCCACAGCAGCCCGGCCCCCCCAACACTCCCAGCACGACCTCCGATCGCTTCGATCCGCATCTGTACCTCCATCCCCAGACCCTCGCTCGGCTCTCAACAATGGAACTCCGCGCCAAAATGATCGTCGAAGGCGTCCGATCAGGGCAACACCGATCCCCCTACACAGGGGTCAGCGTCGAGTTTGCACACCATCGTCCCTATGTCGCCGGGGACGATATTCGGCATCTCGACTGGAAGGTCTACGCACGCTCCGACAAGCTGCAAGTCAAGCAATACCAACAAGAAACGAACCTCGACCTCGTCATTATGGTCGATTCCTCTGGATCCATGAAGTTCGGTTCTCGGCTCTTCTCAGACGCTTCTGGATCATCCAACATCCAAGCTCCAGATGGTCGAGTCAACTGGTCCAAGTACGACCACGCGACAGCGACCGCCGCGGCGCTGGCGCACATCACGCTCCACCAAGCGGACCGCGCCGGATTGATCATCTTCGCTGACGAGATCCGAGCGATGGTCTCTCGATCAGGTCGGAGCAGCGGATGGAAGCCGATCGTCGATGCGCTCGCGACAAATCCTGTGGAAAACGAGACCAACATCGTCCGCGTGATGGACCAGACGATGGGGAAACTCAACAACCGATGCATGATCGCGCTGATCTCAGATTGCTTCATGGATCCAGCTGATCTCAAATCAGCACTCGCCAAGTGCAAGCATCACGGGCACGATGTCATCGTGCTTCAGATACTCGATCGCGCCGAGCGGACCTTCGAGTTCGAGGATCGTGCCGCGTTTGAGGGACTCGAGTTTGAGCCGACGATCAGGATCGATCCACGCGCCCTCCGCGACGACTACCTCGCGGCATTCAACGAACACAACGAACAGATCGAGCACGATATCCGCTCGTTCGGATTCGACCACACCATCGTCTCGACCCACCATTGGCTCGGTCCAACACTCGCGGCGTTCGTCGCGCGTCGCTCCGCGATGATGTCCAAACGGATCGGAGCGGGACAGTAATGGGGATCACCGCGCTCCATCCCGGACTCCTCATCGCAGGACTCGCGTGCATCGCGATCCCGATCTTGGTGCATCTGCTGCGACGCAAGCACCGACCCATCTCGTGGGGCGCGATGCGCTTCCTCGAACAAGCGTACAAAAAACGCAAACGACTGATCACCGTCGAGCAGCTCTTGCTCCTCTTGACACGCTGCGCCATCATCGCACTCATCGCAGGCGGAGTCGGTGCACTCATCCTCGGCTCAGGGACCAACGACCAACGGCCTCGCACGCTGCTGCTCGTGATCGACAACTCGATCCATTCAGCAACCATCCTCGAAGGCACAGAATCATCCCTGCAACGACAACAGAAACGCGCCCTGGAACTGCTGGAAACGCTCGATTCCAGCCGAGGTGATCGCGCGGCACTCATCACGACTGCAGGACCAGCGCAAGGGATCGCGATCCCAGCGACCACTGAGCTTGGACTGATCCGCTCGCGTGTGCAGAGTCTTGGAGCGACGGATGCCGAGCGCGATCTTGAGGGATCGCTCGCGCTGCTGCGAGAAGCGATTGAGAACTCGCAAGACCAATCAGTGATGACTCCTGCGTTCTTACTGTCGCACGCAGGATGGGATTCTGAAGCGATGCAAGATCAATCCACTCCGCTCGGACGATCGGATGGGATTGAAACAATCCTGTTAGATGTCCCGAGCCATAGTCAGAGCAGAACCGCGACCACCAACTACGCAATCACCCAAGCGTCGCCCCTGCGTCCGATTGTGACCCGATCCAACGAGCAGGGAGATAGCAACGACGAGATCCACGGCATCCAGATCACGCTCGCGCGATCAGGTGATCCGAACACGACAGGCTCGCTCTCGTTGCTGATGACCGATGCAGTATCGGGAACTGCCCTCGACAGCGAATCCATCAATTGGCCGATCGGTCAAACAACACTCACACGTAGCATCGCGCTCGATCCCGACGCGCTTAACGCGACGAGAGGCGGGTCCGCGTTGATCCGTGTATCAATTGAAATCATCCAAGCAGACTCCAATCCACGCGACAACACGCGCATCGTCGGACTCCCGCTTCGTCAGCAGATCCGGATCGGGATCATCGATTCGTTTTCATCGCAAAGCGAAGGGATCATCCGACCTTCGCGGTGGGTCCGTGCTGTGCTTGGTGCCGATGAGCGTTTGATCTCGATCCAGCAGATCAACGCGTCCGCGGCTGCCGATCGCATCGACCCGACACTCGATATGCTGTTCATCCTCACTCCATCCGCAATCGACGATCGCGGATGGTCTCGCATCGCTCGGCTCAACTCCGCATCATCGGGATCCATGCCGATCGTGATCACGCCGGATGCGGATCAGGGATCGATCGAATGGATGACACAGCTCGAAACGCTCGCGCCGCAGCTCACCGATGGACTGGTGCAGCTTAAGAGCTACGAGCCTGCGATCGGACTCGCAAACACACTCACCGATCACGGACTCCTCAGCGGCATCGAGAACGAATACGCCGCGCTCGCGTCATCGGTCACACTCTCGCGGAGTTTGGAACTCCATCCAGGTCCCAGCGCCGCCGTGCTGCTGAGAAACTCGGAATCTCAACCGATCGCGCTGACCAGCGTCGCGAGTGAACTCGACTCAGATTCAACGCTCGGCTCCGTCGTCGTGCTCGGATTCGCGCTCGATGCTCGATGGACCGATCTCCCCGCTCGTCCGCTCTTTGTCGCGATGATGCATGAGATGGTCCGCTCGCTGCTCTCCCGATCCATCGCGCCGGACCATCGACTCAGCGGACTCGACGCATCGTCGATCGATCTCTCCACGCTCGAACCGCTCCTCAGCGAATCATCCGATCCAGACCCTCGGCTCGCAAGCGCGTTCGCGATTGTTGATCTCCAAGGAACGATCCAACGGACTGTGATCCTGAACCCCGACGCGACGCGCACATCCCTCGACGACTCGCGCCTTCGCACAGCGCACGCTGCACTCGAACCAATCCTTGATGGAATCGAGCTGACGGATCTGAGCGAACAGTCCGACCTGTCCATCACGACCCAATCGGGACAGGGTCGCAACGGACGGCCGATCGCGTTGCTCCTCTTTGGAATCGCGGCGGCGCTCGGAGTGTTCGAGCTCATGCTCGCGCGTCGTTGTTCGTATTCTGCGATCTCTCCGATCACACAAGCCGGGGGGACACTATGAACGCACTCCTCGACACACTCTTCGGATTGGAGCGAGGCACCTTTGGTGCTGATGATGCCGGGATCGGATTCCATACGACGCTCCCGATCTGGTTCTGGTTGCTGATCGCTGCAGGTCTTGCGTTGCTGATCTGGAGGAGCTATCGCGGACTCTCCGGATCGGTCCGCAGCAGGACTGTGCTTGCGTCGGTTCGTTGGTTCGTCGTCATGATGCTCTTCGCGTTGGCGCTGGGACCTCAGATTGAGCAGAGCCGAACGCTGATCGAGCCTGATCGGGTTTTGGTGCTGCTCGATGCTTCGGGTTCGATGAACACTCCGGAACGATCCGCCGACGGCTCGATGAGCTCTCGTGCTGAGATCCTCAATACCACGCTCCGATCAAACCAATCGGTGTTCACGCAGATCCAAGAGGACTCGTCGATTGATGCGTACGCGTTTACGAATCGTGTATCTTCGCTCAACGAGATCCAGACCGATCCAAACTCGATTCCAGAGAGCGCGAGCACTTCACTGTCCTCTGCGATGCAATCCGCGCTCACGAATGCCGGGACGAGTCCTGTGAGCGGGATTGTTGTGTTCTCCGATGGACGATCGCACGATGTGCCTTCGTCATCGCTCATTGAGAATCTGCTGGGATCTGGAATCCCGGTGTTCACAGTCCCGATCGGATCCAAAGACCCGATCCGCGACGCGTCGATCACACGCGTCGAAGCTCCCAGCGCCGTCTTCGCGAAGGACCGCGTCCCTGTCCGGCTCCGCGCCTCAGCAGCTGGATACAACGAGGGTGATGAGATCCGCGTTGAGCTGGTCGATCAGACCACTGGACAAGTGCTTGATTCGACGACGCACACTGTGACCGATGAGTCGGAGTTCGAGTCCGATCTGAGCCATACCTTTGCGGATTCAGGTGAACAATCGCTAATCGTCCGAATCGCTCCAGTGAACCAATCGTCTGATCCCGATCTTGTCGCGGAGAACAACACGCAAGCGATCGAGCTCCGCGTAGTGAGCGATCCGATGCGTGTGCTGTACATCGATGGACAGCCTCGCTGGGAATACCGATACCTCAAGAACCTACTGATGCGTGAAGAAACCATCGACGCGACCACGATGCTCCTCGCGTCGGATCGTCGATTCATCGAAGAAGGCCAACCCATCAGCGGCCCAATCCCCGACTCGCTCGACGCGTGGGAACCATTCGATGTCGTCATCCTCGGCGATGTCAAACCTGATCTCTTCTCTGATTCCCAACTCAGCTCACTCAAACAGCACATCGAATCACGCGGATGCGGATTGCTCTGGATCGCAGGAGAAGGCGCGACCCCCAACGCGTGGTCGGGATCGATGCTCGCGCCGCTGCTCCCGATGCAATCAGGGAAAGCGGACTCGGTTTCCAGTGGATCACTCAACGCGAGCGACATCGTGATGAGTCTGACCGATGAATCGAAACGCGTCGGATTGCTTGTGACTGAGGACGAATCACAAACAGAAACCCCTGTCGATGATCCGGACGCCGGATGGACTCGATTACGCTGGTCGCACTCGATCCCGATTGCTGACCTTAAGCCCGGCGTGGTCCCGCTCGCGATGGCGCAGCCCATCGACCGATCGGAGATTGACCAAGACAACATGAACGCTCTCGTCACCTCGATGCGCTACGGCGGAGGACAGATCGGGTATGTCGGGACCGACGAGATCTGGCGCTGGCGCTACGGACGAGGCGAGGACCTCCCCGAACGGTTCTGGCTCCCGCTCGTCCGCACACTGGCGCGCGGGACGATCCTCCGACGAGCCGCGTCCGCGTCGCTCTCGCTGACTCCCGAAATCCCCGTCCCAGGATCAGCAGTCCAAGCATCGCTGGAGCTGTTCGACAATGCATTGATCGACGCGCTCCCAAGCGAGCTCCAAGCGACGATCCAGCCGCTCTCGAGCCGAGCTCCCGAATCGCAGATCCAGCTCGTAGGCAATGCACAGACGAGATCCGCGTTATGGACTCCGGATGAGCCTGGGTCGTACTCCATATCCATCAGTCATCCGTTGATCGGGACCGATCCGATCACGAAGATCATCCGCGTCCGCGCCTCGTGGGACGAAACCATCAACCCAAACACAGATCACAACGCACTCGCAAGCATCAGTGATCAGACAGGAGGAACAGTCCTGGAACTCAACGCGCTGAGCGAACTCCCCGACCTGCTCCCGAATCGCACACGCATCACCACGCTTGAGCCACAGACGACATCATTGTGGGATCGTCCGATTGTGCTGATCCTGCTGGTCCTCCTGCTGAGCGTCGAATGGATCGGACGCAGAACACTCCGACTCGCGTAACGCAGCCCCGAATCGAACGCATACTGAACCAATAGAATGAACCGAATCTTCAAATACCATCACAAGAACTAAATGACCACACTAAACGACCCATCCTGGACCCCCGCTCCCAAGAGCACACGCGACGAACCGATCGAGCGGATGCTCGACGATTCCATCCGCAGAGTCCGCCGGCGGATCATCGGACGAGGTCTGCTCAGATGGTCCGGTTGCGTCCTCGGCATCCTCACGCTCTGGGTGCTGCTCGATCTGCTCATTCATATCAATCAAGCCGGTCGTTGGGTCCTGCTCGCACTGCTCATCGGATGCACGATCTGGACATTCAAACGCTTCATCCGCAATGCGGTAGCAATCGAACCAGATCCGAGCGATATGGCGCTGAACCTTTCTATCCCCACAGCATCAATCGCGGCTCTGGTTGATCTCCCCGATGCAAACCCAGAGAACTCGATCGAGCATGAACTCGCGCAAGCGATCAAGAGACAATCATCGCGTCATCTCTCAGAGTCTTCAGCACACGCGGATCTCCGAGCGCAGCCGCTCTACGAGATGATCTCGATCGCGATCGCGCTGGGAATCATCTTCACGCTCACGATCCGATCCCCGATGCTCGCAACGATCGGCGCCCGGCGCGTGCTGACGCCTTGGACGCAGGCGCAGTGGCCTAAGCGCTTTGAGATCACGCTCGCAGAGCGCCCTAAAATCCATCCGCTCGATCGTGCATTTGTTGCATCCGCGACCATCGGACCATCGCTTGAGAATCCCAACGCGCAGCTCCGCTGGAGACTCCTTGATCCAAGCAACAACGAGATCGTCCGCTGGACCACGCTCAAGCTCAACAAACAAGCGAACAAAAACCAGCAGCAATCCCAGAGCACCAAACCAGGTCATCGCTATGAGCAGCTCATCCCGCTCAACTCGCTCTCGGCTAAGTCGATCCCTGCAGGTTCAACTCTCCAGTACAGGATCGAATCACGCGATGATCGGACCGCGACTCAGAAAGTGAGCATTGTTCATCCCCCGATGCTCACACGCATCAACGCGAGCATCACGCTCCCTGAGTACGCACAAAACCTCGGCGCGACAACAGCACGCTTCACGCAAGGCGATGTCCAGATCGATCCAGCGACACGCGCATTTGGACCGATCCTCGCTGGATCCACGCTCACGCTCTCGTGGGAGTTCTCGTCCAAAGTCCGCGAGCAAGACTCTGATACTCCGCTCGACAGCACAATCAGCAAAGAAATCGTCGTCGAGAACACCGTCAACATCGGGACGCTCCCGATCGATGCCAACGGACTCACTCCGCGTGATTCGGTCGAAGTGTACATCCGCGTGATCGCAGACGCTCCTCCGGAAGCTTTGATCACCTCCCCATCCACCGATCTTGTCGTCGGACAGCGAGCGATGATCGATCTCGAGTCGCGGATCTCCGACGATCTCGGGATCCAATCAAGCTCGATGATCGCGTCAAGTTCTGAATCCGCATCCCCAACGATCCTGACTGAGCACTCGATCAGCAACGAAGAACGCAGCACGACCACCCACACGATCTCAGCACAGCTGGACCTCGCATCCGAGAGCACAGGACTCACCACCGATCCCGGAACCGAGATCATGATCCGGAGTTTGGCGCAGGATATTGCGGGTCTCGAATCACAGTCACCGCCTCGGATACTCCGGATTGTTGAAGATGCGGACATCGTTCGCAGAGTCGAGACGCAGCTGGGAACGATGAGCGAGATCCTCCGCAAGCTCGATGACCAGCAGCGTGAACTCATCGAGCGTGCTCGCTCCGGAGCGCCGATCGATCCTGACGAGCAAGCATCTTTGACCGACCAGATCCAGACGCGCTCGCAAGCGGCACAGCAGCTCGCGGATCGTTTGAAGCAGAGCAGGATCAACGACACACAACTCACCCCGATGCTCGACAACCTGCAGGACGCGCTCGATCGTGCTCAAGCTGAATCCAAAGACGCGACCGAATCGCTCCAACGCGAAGACAACGAGGACGCGGCTGAGTCCATGGAAGAAACCCGATCCGAGCTCGGAGACGCGATCGCGATGCTCGATCGGGGTCAAGATACCTGGCTCGCAACACGAGCGATCGAGGATCTCCGCTCGAAGGTCGAGTCGCTCCTCCAAGAGACCAAATCGCTCGGAGAGCAAACGCAAGGCAAGTCGATCGACCAGCTCGCCGAGGACGAGCGGTCGATGCTTGAGAAGATCCTTGACAAGCAACGGCGCGTCGCCGAGGACGCACGCGAGACGATCGATTCGCTCGACCAACAAGCGGACGCGCTCGACGAGAACAACCCGACCGGTGCGCAGGGGATACGCGATGCCGCGACGCAGGGACGCAACTCAGGAATCGAGGAGCAGCTGAGCCAAGCCGGGGACGAGATCGAGCAGAACCAGACTTCATCAGCAACAGCGACACAAGAACAGGTCCTCGAAGAACTCGACAAAATGCTCGAACAGATCGAGGAAGCACAGAAGAACCGCGACTCGGCGCTGCGTCGCAAGCTCGCGTCGCTCATCGAATCGATCGGCGCGATCATCGAGGACCAAGAGCAGGAGATTGCTCAGCTGGATAAACCACTTGGCAATCTCGATCAACGCATGATCGCTCTCCGCGACAACACCCTCGCGATCCGTGACGAAGCGCAGGTTGCGTTCCCTGAAACGCGCATCATCGCGGATTCGCTCACCAGCGCCACTGAATCACAAGCTCAAGCAATCAGCTCGCTTCGCGCCGATCCACGAGATCTCGATTCCGCTCGTCAATCCGAGCTTGCGGCACTCACCCATCTCCAAGCCGCGCTCGAAGAAGCGGAGAAGCAGGACCAAGCCGCCGCTGATCGTCAGGCCGAACAACTCCGCGACAAACTCCGCGAGCAGTACCAAGAATCGCTCGACGAGCAGGTCCGGATGACCACTGAGACCGAGCCGATGATCGGAGAGAACCTGAGCAGACGCCAAAGAGTACAAGCGCGGAAGCTCGCAACTCAGGAAAGCGAACTGCAAGCATCCCTCGATCAGATGCTCGCTGAAACAGAAGAACTCAGCGAAGCGCCGATCTTCAAACTCGCGCATCAGCAGATCGCATCGCTGCTCGAATCCATCTCGCAGGACCTCAACGGACGCTCGCTCGACCAGAGCGTTGTCGCTGATCAGCAAGGAGTCGCGACCATCCTCTCGGCCCTCGTCGAGGTACTCGGAAACGCGCAGCAACCATCCTCCGAAGAGTTCGAGGACGGCCAAAGCTCATCAGGAGGAGGACAAGGAAGCGGAGGCGGAGACCAACCAGTCATCCCACCAATCGCGCAGCTCCAACTCCTCCGCACACTCCAGCAACTGACTGCAACACAGACACGCTCGATGAACGAGTCGGGCAATCCAGACCCCTCCCGGCTCGAATCAATCAGCACACTCCAACGAGAACTCGCACAGAAAGGGCAAGAACTCATCGAACAGATGAACCAACCCCCTCAGAATGACGAACACTCTACAGAGGAGCCGAGCGAGTGAGTACGCGAACCACACAACCCAGAACACGCTTCTCGATCAGTGCATCCGCATTGCTCGCGGCTTCCATGTTCTTCACAACCCCGACACTCGCAGACGATGAACCCAATCGCGTTCCAACACTCGATGAACTGCTCGGACTCGAAGTCCTCGAAGAAACTCCCGACAACACCGAGATCGACCGAGCGCTCACGGCTCAAGAAGCAGGGGAAGCATTCTCGAGCGCAGTGGTGCTGATGGGAGACGCCGCGGATCGGATTGGGGGTGCCGGGGATACCGGGATCACAACCCAGCGCATGCAAGAGGACATCATCCGCAAGCTCGATCAGGTCATCGAATCGGCGCAGAACAACCAGAACTCCAGCAGCGGATCTTCGTCCTCTTCCTCTTCGAGCAGTCCTCAGCAGCAACCGAACCAACAGCAGCAGAACGCAGAATCTTCATCAAACAGCTCAGGAGAACCGAGCGATTCTTCGACTCCTCCTGGTTCAAGCGAAGTCGGATCCAACAACCTCAACGGCGCCAAAGCACGCTGGGGGAATCTTCCAGATCGTTTGCGTGATGCGCTCAATCAGGGACTCGATGAGCCGTACTCGAAGCTCTACAAAAAGCTGACCGAAAAATACTACAAAGCACTCGCGGAGGATGAAGAATGAAATCACTCCACGCACTCATCATCTCAGCAGCACTCACAACTACAGGATCAAACGCGCACTCCCAGCCAAGCGATTCCGGATCTTCTGCGATGCAAGAGATCACGAGTGAGCTCGACCAATCCGTCGCGCTCGGACTCGAATACCTCGCATCCACACAGCTCGAAGACGGCGCGTGGGAAGGCGGACGCTTCGGAAAGAATGTCGCGATCACCTCGCTCGCGTGTCTCGCGATGATGGGGGACGGCAACACCGCTTCACGAGGTCCATACAGCGACCACATCCTCCGAGGTCTTGGATTCATCCTTGATTCCACGAAGGAGAACGGCTTGATCGCCGCGGACGCGAACAATGGTCCGATGTACGGGCACGGATTCGCGGCTCTCTTCCTCGGCGAGATCTACGGCATGACCCCCGGCGGACCCGACACAGCACTCGGAGGTCGAATCCATGACGCGCTCCTGCGAGCCGTGCGTTTGATCGAGCAGACACAGAACGAAGAAGGCGGCTGGAGATACAACCCCGTCCCGTACGATGCGGATGTGTCGGTGACCATCTGTCAGATCATGGCGCTGCGCTCGGCGCGGAATGCCGGGATCGAGGTCTCTAGCGAGACGATTGATCGCGCGATCGAGTATGTCCGCGAAACCCAAAATCCCGACGGCGGATTCCGCTATCAGGTCAGCGCCGGCGCGAGTGCATGGCCCAGATCCGCGGCAGGGGTCGCGAGTCTCTACTACGCCGGGATCTATTCCGACGACTCGATCGATCGCGGACTCGAATACCTGATGGGGACCGCGCTCCCTGGATCCACCACCGCGTCGCGCTCCCACTATTTCTACGGCCAGTACTACGCCGTCCAGTCCATGTTTCTCGCAGGAGGAGAGCACTGGGAGACCTGGTGGCCCGCTGTCCGCAAAGAACTCATCGAATCCCAGCTCCCAGAGGGCGCGTGGGAGGAACGATCCGCAGGCCGAGTGTACGGCACAGCGATGTCGCTCATTATTCTTCAGATGCCCAAACGCTATCTGCCGATCTTTCAGAAATGATGCTGCCCTCAATGATCCCAACGATCCCAACAACCCCATTCATGCGTTCAATCCTGATCACCTCGCTCGCGTGCGCATCAAGCATCTCACACGCGAGCAGCGATTGGTATGTCTGCACGACGGATCTTGAGATCCGGATGATCCGCTCGCCGCATATTGAATCCGGAGAGCTGAACTACCGCGACACGCGAGGGATGACGCACACGCGCTCGCTCGACGAGGTGTTCTTTGTGCTCCCGACACAGCAACCCGACCACTGGGGATACCACTACCAAGGTTCGGGTGAGACGACAAAGCTCACGCTTACCGATCAGCAGCGATTCCCGGCATTGCTCCTCGACACAGACGACGCGGAGTTCGTCCAGGTCCTGACTCCATTTGAGTCAACCCCCCGATCGGTCCGCATCGAATCGGTCGATCATTTCCGCGTCGGATGGATTCCTCCCGAAGCACTGTCCAGTGTCGAGAGTGATGTCGTCCGCTTGCGGAGCAACGATCTGATCACAGGGTTTGTCGAGTTCATCGGCGAGGTCGTCATCATCGACACAGACGATCAGATGCGGACCTTCCCGATCGACCAGGTCAATCTCATCCAACTCGCCAACGACCCCGCTCCCACTCCCGGCGTGTATGTGTATATCGATCGCGATATCCGTCTCTTGGTCACTGATCTCGAATCATCCGACGCGGATCCCGGATCAGGGATGATGCTGTACCTCGATCACTCCGAGACTTCTTCGCCGCCAACACATCGTCCTGTCCGTGTTGCGTTTGAGCCTCAACGGTTCGGCGGGATCGATATCGAGCATCGCTTCAGAAACATGGTCCCGCTCACGTCGCTGACCCCAGACACCATCACTCCGACTGGTGATCGCTCATGGACACCTGATCCAGAGCAGATCGTGACGACCATCCCCAACTCCGGACTGGACGATCTCGATCTCCGCGCTCCAGTTGAGATCCGCTACACGCTGGACCAACCCGCTTCGCGTTTCGCGTGCGATGTTGAGCTCAATGCAGGACTCTGGTCGGACTGCACACTGGAGATCCTGACGAGTTCATCGAGCGCCGAACCAACCACGCTCCGCAGCATTCGGCTCAATCCTGATTCGATCAAATCATCGGTCTTGGTTGATCTCCCAGATGACGCCGACGAGCTGATCATCCGCATCGATCCAGGGATCAACGGCCCGATCCAAGATCGTGTGATCCTACGAAAGCCGAGACTCCTGATCGAGCACGATCTACCGCAGTTTGAGTGAAGCCATCGCGACGACCACGAGTAATATCGAGATCAACCACAATCGAGCAACGACCTGATTCTCCGCCCATCCTCCCTGATGGAGATGATGGTGGTACGGCGCGATCCGGAAAATCCGACGCCCGGTCCCTGTGCGGATGCGTGTGTATTTGAACCATCCGACCTGAATGACAACAGACAGGATCTCGAAGATGAATACGCCGCACATGAGCAGGACGACGAACTCCTGACGGATCACGATCGCGATGTACCCGATCATCCCTCCCAGCGCGAGCGATCCGGTATCTCCCATAAAGATCTGCGCTGGTTTGCAGTTCCACCACAAGAATCCCAAGCACGCGCCGAACATCGCTCCCGACATCACCGCGAGTTCATCCGCCATCGGGACATAGGGGACATACAGGTACTGCGCCGAGCTGAGTTGTCCCGCGACGAGCGTCAGCAGGATGAGCGCGAAGCACACAATCCCGCTGATCCCCGCCGCGAGTCCGTCCATGCCGTCGGTCATGTTGACCGCGTTGGAGAGTCCCGCGACGACGAGCATCGAGAGGATCATGAAGACAGGTAGTCCCAGATAGATCAATCCATCCGCGGCAAACTTGGTCGTCGGATCGTAAGTCCGTTGGAACGGGAGGTTCAGAACATGAGAGATCGAGTCGCCCTCGTTCTGCATGCCATAACGGTACACGAAGAATCCGACGATCAATCCGATCCCGAGCTGGAAAACAAGCTTCTCCCACGAGTACAGCCCCTGTCGACCGGTCCCACGCGTCGCGGCGGTGAGCTTGAGGTAGTCATCCGCGCCCCCTACCACTGCCATCCACATGAGCGTGAAGAGTCCGAGGTAGACAACATTGACGCGGATATCCGCGAGCAGGAAGGTCGAGATGAAGACCGCGCCGCAGATCAGGATCCCGCCCATCGTCGGCACATTCGCTTTCGTCGCAGCGTGCTCACGCAGGAGCGCCGCGTCCGTTTCTCCAGCATCTCCGATCTTGAGACGGATCAGCATCCGGATCACTCGCTTCCCGAAGAACACGACGATCGCGAATGACAAGCCCGCGGAGATCAGTGTGCGGAACTGAATCTCATCAAAGACGCGGAAGAAGGAGTACAGCTCTTTCTCTACGAGCCAGCTCCTGAGCATGTCGAGCAGGATATAGATCATGAGCGTCCTGAATCCTCTTGCAGACCAGCAGCCCCCACCGCTCCGGCGTGTACATACGGCGTGTGCCGATTAATCAGGATATACACCAATCGCTCCAACCCGATCCCACGCGACCCCTTCAACAACACCAAATCCCCCGGCTTGATCGAGCGAGCGATCTCCGTCATCGTAAAATGATCAGGCTGTGCAAAGCACTCATTACCATCAATCCCGAGCCGATTGATCGCATCGCAATACGACCGACCAACACAGACATACCGACCTCCTGCATGATCCAACTCGCTGAGCAGCAGCTCGTGCTCAGCATCGGTCGATTCTCCGAGTTCGAGCATATCGCCGAGCACGATCACGCGATCTGAGTCAGATTTCAATGAACCAAAGAACGCGAGTGCCGCTCGCGTTGAATCCGGATTCGCGTTGTACGCATCGTTGTAGAGCACGATCGGCTCATCCCCTGTCGGGATCTCCACACGATCAAGACGCATCTCAGGGAGCGACGCGCCTGCCAATCCTTGAGCAATAGTCATATCGTCCATCCCGAGCGATCGTCCGACACTGATCGCCATCATTGCATTGGACGCGTTGTGAAGTCCCGGGACCGGCGCCCTAAATCTTGTCTTATGATCCGTGAAGGAAACGCTCTGATCATCAAGCTCAATATTTTGGAGATCCTGAATCGGCACACGCTCAAGCGTGCATGAGACTCTCATCGAATCGATCGCTGCATCGAGCGCCGGATTCCCTTCCGGAATGATCGCTTTGGAATCTACATGCGTGAGCATGCTCGCTTTCTCGGCGCAGACCCCTTTGATCGATCCGAGTTCTTTCAGATGCGCCCGTCCGATCGAAGTGATGACCCCAATATCAGGTTGGACAAGCTCGGATCGAGCGCCGATCTCTCCGGGACTCGAAGTCCCAAGCTCGAAGATCGCGTACTTGCTTTCAATCGGCGTATTGAGAATCGACATCGGAACACCGATCGCGTTGTTGTGACTCTTCGACGACACCCAGCTCGGTCCATCCGCTGAAAGCACGGCATGGATCAATCGCGTGGTCGTCGTCTTCCCATTGGATCCCGTCACGCCGATGACTGTCCCTGAGAGCAGCGAGCGCCAGTGTCGCGCCAGAGCGGTGATCGCATCGGTCGCGTTGTCAACAACAAGAACCGGAGTGGTGAATCCTTCTGGGATCGCATCGGGATTGGTCACGACGCACATCGAGGCGCCGAGTCTTTGAGCCGTGCTGAGGTACGCGTGTCCATCGACCTGCGCTCCGACATACGCAACGAACGCTTGTCCTTGCGAAAGCTCCCTCGTATCGATCGCGATCCCGACAGGAGGCGACTGGTCAGCACTCGGCGCGATCGCCCAGCTCCCTCCGGTAACCTTCTTGATCGTGTCCCAGCTCATCCCTGTCATGCGATCTCCTCGGCTTGTTCTGCGGCACGATGCCGAGCAGCTCTCCGATCACTCAGCGCGGCGCGTGCGTGCTCCGCATCATCAAAGACATGCGCCACGAGCTCGCCCGATTCATCCATCACGATCTGCTCCGGCTCATGACCCTTCCCAGCAATCACGATCACATCCCCTGCGCGTGCATGCTCGATCGCAAAGCGGATCGCGCGATCGCGATCGACCTGCACCTCGACCTTCGCTCGCTGCTGATCATCAAGACCCGCGAGGACATCATCGACGATCTGGGATGGTTTCTCATTGCGTGGATTGTCGCTCGTCAGCACAACCCGATCCGATCCGTTGCAGGCCGCTTGTCCCATGCGAGGCCGTTTGGTGCGATCACGATCCCCGCCGCATCCGAAGATGCACCAGAGCGACGCGCCATCGGGGAGCACGCTCTTGAGCGCACTCAAGCAGCTTCGGATCGAATCATCGGAGTGCGCAAAGTCCACAAAGACGCGCACATCATCGCTCGCGCTTTCAACCTTCTGCAGCCGACCCTTCGGGAGCCGGAGCGTGCTGATCGAACGCTCAAGCATGACTCTGCGCGTATCCGTATCCATCCCTGATCGTTCGAGGACTGCATTAGCAAGCCCGAGCGCGATCAGCGTGTTGCTCGCGTTGTAGTCGCCGAAGAACGGAGCGGTGCTTTCGAGCGTTCCCAGCGGAGATTCGATTGTCAGCCTCATCCCATCGAGTGATCGTGATGCGATCGTCCCAAACCACTCCGCTGAATCATCGGTCATCGAGCATCGCTCAACAACCACATCCTTCGAACACGCGCCAATCATCGCGTCGCTCGCAGGATCATCGATGTTAATGACCGCTCTGGCGCCAGCACGCAGCGACGAGAAGAGCTTGGTCTTGACCCTGGAGTATTCTTCGATCGTCTTGTGGTAATCCAGATGATCACCTGTCAAGTTCGTAAAACCCGCGGCATCAATCACAACCGCACTCGTGCGTCCCTGATCGAGCGCATGACTCGACACCTCCATCGCGCACGCTGTGCATCCATGCTCGACCATCGTCGAGAGTGTCCTACTCAGCTCAATCGCAGGCGGGGTCGTCATCGACGCTCGCGTGCGTTCGCGTCCATCATCAATCTCCACAGTCCCGATCAATCCGCACTTGAGCTTCGCGTGTTTGAGGATCTGCTGAGCGAGATGCGAGATCGTCGTTTTGCCGTTGGTTCCTGTGACTCCTGCGATCCCGAGTTGTGCGTTCGGATCGCCGTAGAACCGTTCAGCGAGGATCGCACCGATCTGCGCAGCGACTGGAGAGTAGAACACATGCGCGTGCGTCCCTCTTGGGAGCTGTGCATCCTGATGATCCGTGATCACCGCGACGGCGCCGCCTTGGATCGCTTCGTCGAGATGCTTTGTGCCGTCGTCTTTGGTTCCTGATCGAGCGATGAACAACGATCCCGGCATCGCGGTCCGCGAGTCTTCTGTGAGATCGCAGATCCGAACACGATCCAGACCGCCGCATTCAGTGAGCGGCGTCAGTTCCAGGTCTTGAATCAGCGTGCTCAGGTCCATCGACTCACCCTTACTCACTCGAACAAAGAGCATCCGTCCACGAATACCCAGGTCCTCAGTATCGGCTCAGCGTGCCCAGAATCGGCACATTTCCACTGTACCACATGCGACGCTCTCGCCAAAGCTCGATCTACGGCAGGATCAGCATCGCGTCGCCGTAACTAAAGAAACGATACTGATTGTGGATCGCGTGTGCATAGATCGAACGGACCCGCTCGATCCCGTTCCCCTGATCATCGAGCATGCTCGCGACCATCGCGATGAGCGTCGATCGCGGGAGATGGAAGTTGGTCACCATCCCATCGACCCACTTCCACTCATAGCCCGGCGAGATCAATATATCCGTGTCCAGCTGCTCAGCGATCGACCCACCTGCTTCGTGGACGCGAGCGAAGCTTTCGAGCGTGCGAGCGCTGGTCGATCCGACCGCAAACACGCGTCCCGATCCATCGAGACTTGGCTTTCCTTGAGCGAAGTATTCCAACGCGGATCCCATCGAGCACTGCTCCGAGTGCATGTCGTGATCTTCTAAACGCTCCGCATCGATCGGTTTAAAGGTCCCTGCGCCGACATGGAGGACGACCTCCGCCGTGGAGACTTTGCGATCCTTGAGTCCGTCCATCACACGATCGGTAAAGTGCAATCCAGCTGTTGGAGCCGCGACTGAGCCGGGATTGTTGAGATCCGCGTACATCGTCTGGTAGGATTCCCGATCCTGTCGATCATCGATCACCTCATCGCGAGCCTTGCGCTGCGACACGATATACGGCGGGAGCGGAGTCCCACCGATTGACCGAAGCACCTCATCTGTCGTTGCTCCCTGCTCGATCCCAGAAACCGAAAGCACCCACGCGCCAGGTCCCTCGCTCGGATACGGCTCAACAAACTCAACCAATATATGAGTCTTCACACCAGACGGATCAATCACCTCCACGCGTCGTCCGATTCGTGGACGCTTGGTCTTGACATACGCGACCCAGCGAAGTCCCTCAGGATCAGAATCAGGAGCATCGAAGAGATACAGCGCCTCGAATCCGCCTCCGGTTTCTTGGTTCACACCTCGAAATCGTGCCGGGAGGACGCTGGAGCGGTTAAAAACCATCAAATCGTTCGGCGCAAGCAGTGATGGGAGATCAGAGAACACCCGATCTTCGAGCCGATCCGGATCGGATCGCGAGACCACGAGCAAACGCGAGGAATCCCTCGGCGAAGCCGGGGTCGTCGCGATCAGCGATTCTGGGAGTTCAAAGTCGAGTTCATCAGTCCGCATCGCGGGGATGGTACGCCTCACTCCATGCTCGATTCGTGTTGCGTTCGAGCAACATCCCGCACGATCCGGAACTCCTCGCTCCCTCGAAATCGCCAAAAAACCTCAGAACTGAGTCACTAAAGACACTCTTTCCGGACCTCGATCTGATTCCCACGCTCGGCTCGGCGCTCGCAACACCTTTGGCATGTCCGTATCCGGCGTGTCATCCAAATACTTGATCTCCCCGATCGTGCGATGCGTCAAAGCCATGGATCAGCGTGATGCCTTTGATGCGCCGCCTGGAGCTGCTCCGTTCCACCGATTCCTCCAAGCGAATCGGATCGCGGATCGCGGATTCGATTCCTTCGAGCTGTCGGAAGTGCATGTGCACGACGAAACTCCACACGGCTCCAACACAGCTGCAATGACCACCCCGCTGCTCCCAAATCTGGGAGAAGTGATCCCTGTTGAGCCAAGACCAAAGGTCAGTCTCAACGAGACGCGTCACTACCAGCAGATGGTCCCAGCGACCGGCCGCGTGCTGGATCTCTACGCATAAATCAGCATCACAATCGCGGATCTCTATCCATCTGCTTGCACTGAGCAACGCTCCCCACTACCATACACATATCGAACACAGGGGAGATTGTTCAATGCTCAGCGTCCTATTAGAAGACAAACCAAGCACTTCACGCACCCGATCATCGAGCGTGCTTTGCGTGCTCTCATGCGTGATGCTCATCACGATCCTGATCCCCAATACTGGATGTATCCAGCGGATCTGGGAACGCGATGAGGACGCATCGATCCGGATGCAGAACGCGCCAGCGATGTCGGTCCGCGAGCTTGATGGACGCAAACTCCTCGTCATGCAAGCACCGTCTCCTGGATGGTCGATCCGCATCGACGCGACGGATCGGACTCCCGAAGGGAAGCGTGTATTCGTCACGATCCGCAGACCTGACCCTGCGTTCCAGTACACACAGCAGATCGTGCTGATGCGTGCGCTGACGAGTGTCCGCGCCAATACCGAGATCGAGGTTGTTGGTCGCTTGCTCGAACACAACGAAAAAACCAAGAACAAGGGATACGCAAAGGTCACCCTTGTCGAATCACTTGAAGAATGATCGTCAGTCCTGAATCTCGTGACTTGCTTGCCCTGACCCTGATCAAAGGCTTGGGTCCAGTGCGGATCGATCGACTGATCCAAGCCGCGGGATCTCCTGGCGCTGTGATGTCGATGTCTCAAAGCCAGCTCACACGCGTCGAAGGGATCGGACAACGCACGGCTTCAAGCATCGTCATATCACGTCCAGAAGCAAGCTCCAGAGTCGATGAGGAACTCCAGATTCTGTCTGATGCCGGATGCTCGATGGTCACGATGATGGATGAGCACTATCCGTCGTTGCTGCGAGCGATCCCAGGCGCCCCTCCGATCCTCCAATATCGAGGATCGATCGATCCAGAGATCCACAAGCACACCCTAGCGATGGTCGGATCGCGCCGATGCACGATCTATGGCACAGAACAAGCATCCCGATTCGCTGGATCACTCGCAAGCGCCGGATTCACCATCGTCTCCGGCGGAGCACGAGGCATCGACTCAGCCGCACATCTGGGAGCGATCAATGCCGGAGGACAAACCCTCGTTGTTCTGGGATGTGGACTCGGACATGTCTATCCAAAGGAAAACGCGGAACTCTTCGATCGAGTTGTCGAGCAAGGCGGCGCGATCATCTCCGAACTCCCCTACCACACCCCTCCAAGCAGCGAGAACTTCCCGGCTCGCAATCGAATCATCTCAGGACTCTCGCTCGGAACCTTGGTCCTCGAAGCTGGACGACGATCCGGCGCGTTGATCACCGCTCGACATGCCGTGGAAGATCATGGACGCGAAGTGTTTGCGATCCCAGGACGGATCGATTCGAGCGCCTCAGGAGGAAGCAACGATCTCCTCAAGTCCGGAGCGCACCTTGTAACTGAGCCGGGGGAGATCATCGAGATCCTCGAACGCAGCGCCGGCAATCTCAAGCGAGGAGTTCGTCAAGCTCAGCGTCCAAATCAGCATACCTCAGCACCAGCATCAGCTCCAACACCCGAACCGATCGGAGAGGTTGATCCGGTCGCTCGCAGCATTCTTGAAACGCTCAGCGAACCCAAGACTGGGGATCAGATCGCTGAGCAGCTCGGACTCGAACCGGGACAGGTGCGCGCCGCCGCGACGATGCTGGAGATCCAAGGCCGAATCAGACGCGCCGGCTCACGCTTTGAGCGTGTGTGAACTGAGCCGAGAACCCGATAACCAAATGGATGTTCGGGTCACGGCAGGATTTGCGCCGGGATTTTTTTGCTCCGATAACCCCTCTAACTGGGGGTTTTTGGCTCCAAATCACTCAGAAACGCGATATCCCCTTGTCGTCGGGGCGATGATCGGCTATCATTGACCGAACATACATGAAGAAAAGGTGTTTGTTCATCCAAGAATGACCCGATCAGAACAAGAGCAAAGTGAGCCCAGATGAGAATGGGCTCAAGACCTCAAGAACTGAAATCGAGTCCCTCAGATGACAAGCCAGACACAAACACCCCTTCTCAAGCTCGGCCCAGGTGGCGATTTTTCATTCGAATATGACGATCATCACGCCACCCTCCGATCACTCGCGCTCCGTGCAGCAGGACCTTCTGCTGCTGATTCCTGTGAGCCGATGAGAGAACTTGATCAAGGACGCTCGTCCGGGTTGTCCTTCGAGCAAGGGCTTGTCAAAGTTGCTCGCCGCCAGCGGATGCTGGATCTGGGTCTGATTGTCTGCAGTCAGCGGACGCTCAAAGCCCAGTACCAACAGCTCAAAGCAGCGAAGGACCACATCACCCAGCTCGCCGCGGCTTCTTGCAGCATCGAGATCACGAATACGAACACCTCAACAGACGCGTCTCAGCAAGTCAGATCGACTCAGAATACAGAGACACCGACACGCACAAGCAAGTGGAAGGATCAGAATCATGAATCTCACTCCAAAGCAGCTCCGAATTCTCCAGCTTATCCGCGATTCACGAATTCGCCGTGGCTATTCCCCGACGATGCAAGAGCTCGCCGACGAGATCGGGGTCAGCAAAGTGACCGTGTTCGAGCACGTCGAAGCGCTGATCAAAAAAGGCGCCCTGATTCGCGAAGCGAACAAGGCACGCTCTTTGTCGATCGCTGAGGGGATCGCGGTCCCTGACGAATCGCGTCCGATGAAATACCCACTCGTCGGGAAGATCGCCGCGGGATACCCGATCGAGAAGGTCGCAGAAGCCGACGAGGTCGATCTCGTCGAGTTCCTCGGCTCAGTCGATGACGCGGGATCCACCTTCGCGCTCATCGTCGACGGCGAATCCATGCGAGACGAAGGCATCCTCGATGGAGACCTCATCCTCCTCAAACGCGCTCAGGTCGCGTCCAACGGCGACCGCGTCGTCGCGCTCCTCGAAGACGGATCAACCACGCTCAAGACCTTCTACAAAGAAGCGGACCACATCCGTCTCCAGCCCGCGAATCCAGACTTTGATCCGATCCGCGTCCAGTTCTGTCAGATCCAAGGCATCGTCAAGGGTGTCATCCGTCGGTACTGAACCTTCTCCATCATCTTGAACCCAATTGCAAACAGCCGACGATGGATCAACATCGTCGGCTGTTTTTCAATCTACCAACTGAACTCTGTTACGGACACCCCTTGGTGAACAAGAACAGGAATGAGGAGATGTCAAAGAAGTCGAGCACCCCGTCTTCAATGAAATCCACTCCGAGATTTCCTGCCGCGTATGCCGTGAGGAATGCGGAAACATCGAAGAAATCGAGCTCTCCATCAAGCGTGAGATCAACAGCACACTCCTCCGGCTCAAGCTCAGTCGAGTAGTACACATCATCGATCGTCGATTGTCCTTGCAGAGGGGAGTTGACATCGCCGCCGTCGAACACTGTGATGGAGGTGAATGAATCGACTTCGGGATCCCATCCGGGATAGGTGTGCGTCCTGCTGTTGAGCAGGTCGCCGGTGACCGCATCAAAGATCCTCGCATCAAACACACCGGTTTGAACATCGACATCCAGCGTGAGGGTGTACCAGCGTCCAACGACGAGCTGCGGACCATGGATACGCAGATCAAGCGCCGGTCGGCCGTCCCCCAGCGCGAGGAAGAGATTCCAGACTCGACCGGTCCAGACATAGATCAGCGCTTGCGGATTGGCATTAACATCTCCCTCTCCCAGATATCGAGAGTACCCCATACTGACGGGCCAACCCGCGTTCGCGGAGTGCATCGAATCCACGCGGACATTCATCCGCAGATGATGAATCGAAGTCTCGGGAGAGACATACTGATACAACCCATTGGTCCCCGGCGCTTGATTGGTCTGCACAGCATTCGTTGGGTTCCCATGCGCATCGGTGGTCTCGACCACCAGCATGGTGGGAGTCACTGCCGGAGCATCAACTACGCGATCGGAGATGTCATGCCACTCACCACCTGGAAAGGCGCCGACTGGGTGTGATTCAAAGTCATCGGTTACGGGTTGAGCGTGAAGAGTCGACGCAACGATCGCCGACCCGATCACGCACGCAATGCGTGGGGTTTTCATAGGGTCTCCTAAACTGTGCTACGGATGACGCACATCGTCTTGCCGTGTGTAGATGTATACGACATTATTTTGCGTTTGTTGCAGTTTGCAAACTATTTTGTTGACTATTCTCACTCTATGCCATTCAAACGCCCGCCTGATGACCAAACGATCGATTGTCCCGACCAGATCCGCGCTCTGTGCTCTCCGATGCGGCACGAGATCCACCAGGTCGTGCTCAGCCAGGGGGAAGCGTCGGTGCGTGAGATCGCGGAACAGATGGGACGCAAGCCCGTGTCGTTGTACAGGCACATCGACCAGCTCGTCGAGGTGGGGCTGCTGATCGATATCGGAACAAAGAGCACTGCGCGGCGCGATGCAAAGGTCTACACAACCAAGCTCGAGTTCATGCGATACAGTCCTCGGCGTCCCGAAATGCTCAAGGCACTCGGCGAGTTTGCTCGCGCCTCCCTCAAGGACACAGGGTCGAAAGTCAGCAAAGCGATCGAGTCCGGAGAGTCGGTACTCCCTATCCCGCTCCGCGATCTCTTTATCGGGAGTCCCGCTGGATGGCTCGATGACGATGAGCTCACTGAACTCAACGAACATGTCGATGCGATCATTGGTTTACTTGCCAACAAACCTCGCAAGCCGGGATCGAAACGGATGGTCATCTCGATGGGAATGTACTGTGCAGGTGTGCAAGAAGCAGATTAAATCAGAAACGCTTGTGCGAAGCACGCGACGACTTGGACTGCACATTCATGATCGCTCGCAGGATCGGGAGATCTCCGGATCGTGTCAGTTTCATGTTGCGTTCGTCGCCTCGGACTGTGACGACTTGCTTTCCGAGCCGTTCAATCAATCCCGCGTCATCGGTGCTTGAGAGATCGTCCTGCGCGTACGCTTTGAAAATCAGTTCGCGTTCAAAGACCTGCGGCGTTTGCACATGCACCAGATCCTCACGATCGACGCCCCCCACCACTTCGTGCATCGGATTCGATTCTCCCGCTCCAAGAATCGCTGCGAGCGGATCGGATTCGGATTTGTCGTCGATCGGATCTCTTGACACCCGCTTGAGTGTATCGCTGACTGGAACAACCGGGATCACAGCTTCGAATCGAGCCGCAGCATCAAAGACACGATCAATCAGATCAGCAGGAGCCGCGGGACGCGCGGCGTCATGGATCGCGATGTGGGTCGCGTCACTCGAAACCGCATCAAGCGCGGCTTGGACGCTCTGCCAGCGAAAGTCCTTTCCGCCTTGGACGAGCTCGGCGCCCAGTAGGTTGAGTCGATCGCCGTGACGGAGTTTGAAGGATTCCATTTGTGCCAGATCGTGCGGTCCAGCAACGATGAGCTGGTGGACCTCTGGTCTGGTGTTGAAGAGCTCGATCGTCCGCTGGAGGACGGTCTTCCCGCCGAGATCCTCATCGAGCTTGGATCGACCTGTATTGAGCGGATCGGCGCCGTCATTGGAGGCGTGGAACCTCGTAGACATGCCTGCGGCAGGGATGATGACAGCGATCTTCATGGAAGGCTCCGAGGAGGGCAAATCTGAGCGTGGAAGGGTCCAATGGAATATCATAATTCCGTTCAAGTATACGAGGATCAGATCCCCAAATCGGGGCTGACGAGATGATGCGGGAAGCACGAGAGAGGGTTTCATGAGTGAGTCTTTTTTGTATCTCGATAACGCCGCGACCAGCTGGCCGAAGAAACCATGCGTCGGCGAAGCGATGGTTGAGTTCCTCAACACCAAAGCGGGGAATCCGGGACGCGGTGGTCACAAACTCGCGCGAGCAGCGTGCGATGTGATCGAAGAAGCGAGATTCAAGATCGCTCAGCTCATCAATGCCCCCTCCCCTTCACGGATCGTCCTCACGCACGGATGCACCGATGCGCTCAATCTCGCGATCCACGGCGTGATCCGCGCGGCGCAACGAGCGGGATGCGAAGGACCGGTCCGCGTCATTACCTCCGTCGTCGAACACAACGCGGTCCTGCGAACACTCCACTGCTACGCAGCAGACAACAAGGTTGATCTTGTGCTGGTCGAGTGCGATGAAGAAGGCTGTTTGGATCCCAAGAAAATCGCGGACGCGTGTACCGAGTGCACTGCACTGGTCTGTCTCACGCACGCATCCAACGCGCTGGGAACGATCCAACCGATCAAGGAAGCGATCGAAGCCGTGCGCAAAGCAGCTCCTGATGCGCTCGTGCTTGTTGACAGCGCGCAGACGCTCGGACACTTCCCGGTCGATGTCCAAGAGATGAACATCGATCTCCTCACGATCGCAGGTCACAAAGGACTCGGCGGACCAACAGGGACCGGCGCGCTGTATCTGAGCTGTCGAGCGTACCCTGACAACTGCGAGAAAGAATCCCCTCGCGTCTTCTGCGAACGACGCGGCGGGACGGGATCGAAAGCTCCAGGGCTCGAAATGCCGACCAATCTCCCCGATGCGCTCGAAGCCGGGACGAGCAACGCCGTCGGATTCGCGGGACTGATCGCGGCGATGGACGCTCGCGACCCATTGAGCCATGACCATGAGATGATGCTCACCAAGCAAATCATCGACGGACTCAAGGACATCGAAGGCGTCAAGATCTACGGCAAACCATGCATCGAAGGGCGCACACCGGTCGTGTTGTTTAATATCCAGTCCATGCCCGCACGCATGGCCGCGGATGTGCTTGATCGCAAGTACAACATCGCGACGCGCGCCGGATCGCACTGCGCTCCGCTCGCGCACCACGCGCTCGGGAACGACGAAGACGGCGGGATCCGTGTCTCGCCTGGTCCGATGACAACGAGCGAGGACATCGAACGCTTCCTTGGTGCGATCCGTTCGATCGTTACCGACTCTGTATCCAAAGCATAAAAAACACCCGCACGAATGCGGGTGTGTGTGGGTCAGAAGATTTCAGCAGCGAATGTTTATGGGCATCCGTTGTTCATCGCATCGATGAACTCGAAGATGTCATCAACATTGAGCTGATTATCACGCGAGATGTCCGCGAGTTGATCGTTGCTCATGTACGCACTGAGGAACTTGGAGACATCGTAGAAGTCCACGACGCCGTCGCCTTGGAAGTCTGCAGGGCAAGACTTGAGACCGTTGAAGTAGCGGCGTGCTTCGGTGAATGCTTCAGGCCCGATCGCTTGTCCCATGTGACGACCTGGGAGGTCGTCAGCAGGTGGGTGGATCCCGCCCCAGATACGCGAGAGCGAACACTGGTCGGATGCGTCTTGGTAGCTTGCCCATTGGAGGGTGATGTCCATTGAAGGACCATCTTCAAAGACCAAGAACTCGTTCATTGGTGCTTCGAACTCTCCGAGTCCGCCTGGGAAGTACGCTGAGCCGGTGATCATCTCCATGATGTTCGCGGCACCTCGTGAGTAGGTTGAGTGACCTGACACATAGCCTGCAAATGGAGGGGTCACGAAGCTCGGACGCTGGTACGGCCACCAGTTTTCAGCGAGGATCCAGCCTACCCCTGCAACTGTGGTGTCTGGATCAGCGATGTAGCTTGGTCCACGCCATGCGTTGATCGCGATTTTGCCTTCGTTTCCGAGGAGCATCTCATGACGCTCGCCGGCAGCGGTGGACTCTGCAGTCACCACTTCAATCACGCCGGGGACAAGGTTGATCCCGCCTGGGTGGAAGTTCGCGAGACCTTCATCGGTGCACTGACCCAGATCACACATGTAGCGGATCGCGGAGACTGGACGGATGTAGTCGTAGTACCCCTTGACGGACCACGATGCGATCGCGATGTCGTGCATGCCTCCACCCATCGCGAGGTAGGACTTCACATCCCATTCAAGATCGTCGATGATCTCACCTTCACCCATGAATCGCTTTTCGGTCAGTGGGTGGTCAGAGACATAGTTCAGGATATCGAACCAGTGTCCCGGAGGGGTTTCTGAGTCTGGACCGTCGGCCCAGAACTCAGCGAGGATTCGGCCGTAGTCGCCGCGCGGAACGATTTGTTCTTCGTATTCCTCGCCGGTCACTGGGTTGACATCCCAACCCTGTCCCCAGTCGCCGCCTTCGATGAAGTTGTAGTACTGATCTTCTTCGGACACATCTGCGAGCTCAGCATTCCCGATACCCTTTGGTGAGATGTCGATCATCACGCCATCGCTTGGGTCGAGGTGCGACGACCAGATGACGACCATCTCATTGCCCCACTTGTAGCGGTCTTCTGATTCGGTTCCGTGGTACGGCGGTGCGCCTGGATCGTGCCAGACGGCCCAGTCTGAGCCTCGTGCGTTGTACACAGAGAGGTCGTTCTCGTTGAGAGAGAATCCACTCACATCACCCCATTCAGGACTCAGGAACTCAGGGTATCCGCCTGGGATTGGGTTCCCGCTCTGATCCAAGAAGAACTCGAGCGCGAGCGGCTGCCAGCGGTTTGCATCAACGATGTCCGGATTCCCAGGGAAGTCAGGGAGCAACGGCGGGTTGACCGGGATGTAGCGCATGTTGATGTATCCGAGCTGCTCGTTGGAGCCGTCGGTCAAACCATGCGCGATGATGGTCGCGGCAATGCGGTTCCCGAGTGCCGCGGGACTGTCACCATCTACTGAGGTAAAGCTCGTGTCATATCCCAGCTCTTCCATCAGCAGGTCATATTCAGGGAACATGAACGGCAGTGCCGGGGAGAACAGGAAGCGGTGACGCAGCAAGCGGTACATCGCGTAGCTCATCGCTTCTTCGCGTGCTGCTTGGACATCAACAGCCGAGAGTTTCTCGTGATGGAGCACCTGGTCAGCCTGCGCGTCGTACGCGGCCCATGCGTCCCACATCGCAGTACTGGTGTGATAGAGGTTGCGTGCGTGCACAGTTGGACGAGCAAAGTCCTTGCGGATCGAATCCAGAAGAATCTCGTTCCACTGACGCGCGACTGAATGCCCGAGCTCCCCTTGCGATGCACGGATCAATCGACGCTTCTCAGCAGTCGAACGCGAGACCTGCTTGGTCATGACCAGCTTGTGCTGGTCCATGGTCATGGTATTGGCTGGTGCGGACTTGGTTGTCGACTTTGTTGACGACTTGGCAACGCCTGCGGCCAAAGCCGAGGAGGCACACAAGGCCATACCTGCACAAAGAGAAAGCTTCTGGGTGTGAGTAAACATATCGGGACCCTCATCTGAGAATGTGACTATCGCTCAGCAATGAGCTGCCAAGCTGCATCCAATGTACCCGATACCCCTGTTTTTTCAATCCTTTTTTCTGAATTGAATGGAACCATTTGATTTTGGATGGTCCAGAGCAGTTATCACCTCGCAGGAATCAGCAGTGGTTGGAGAGGGGCTGGACTGTTCAATCACCGATTCAGGATCAATTCTGAACCTTCGCAAGCCGATCAGCGTAGAATGGGGTAGTGCTATCGGTCGGTCCGGTAGCGATTCATTGGGGCCGATATGGCATTCGACCGGATTGGGAAGGTTTTGTGTGGCGAGTCGAGGAGCGTGCAAGCCTCGTAAAAAGTACGCAACTTTATATCTGCCGAACCGCAGTACGCACTCGCAGCCTAATAGTGGCAGCGGATCCACCACTCGACGCCCGATGAGGTGGTGGATCACGATCATCGGGCTGGTCAACCCGTGGCGCCTCTTGGCGGGTTGGCAAGGAGGTTTCGAGAGGCTGGACCAAACCACAGGGTGTCGTTGCCCGGTGCAAGGTCGAGATTAAACCAACGACTACACTCGTAGAAGCACTCTACTGACAATCTCGGGACGGGGGTTCGATTCCCCCCGGCTCCATTAATTGACGGCTTCTGTCCGGTTGCGACAGGAGCCGTCTTTTCGTGTCTATCTACTGTGCTTATCAACGATTGTGTCCTTTCGTTTGTTGCTGTGTTTGTGACACACACTGACCCTGAAACTCCCCTTGCGACCAACTCATCTGTGCGCATTTCTGTGCGCTCGGTAGTTTGATTCATCAGGCTCGGTATGCGAAGCACCGCATCACGCGTCGGCATGGCTTCTAGGTCGGCGTAGATGTGATCGGTGAGGCGAGAGCTAGTGTGTCTCGAAATTGCCATCGCAGTTCGACGATCAACGCCTTGTGCATGCAGCATGTTGACTAGCGACCTACGGAGTGTGTGGAATGATGCCGACCTCCCGAGATGGTCATGCTTTGGAATACCAGCACACTTGAGGTGCTTGTCAAACGCGCGTTGCCAAGGCATGGTTTTAAATACCTTGCCCACCATGCACTCACTCGTTTGCAGCTCCTTGAGAAGACACGCCGCCTCATCGGTCAGCCACAAGGTCTCTGGACGTTTGCTCTTGGTTGCTTCGCCTCGGATAAGGAGATGTGGTCGATCAGTAAGTCGAACATCCTCCCAGCGAAGGTACCGGATCTCTTTATGTCTCAAACCTGTAATGACTGCAAGCAGGTAAACTGATGCGCGATCGGGTGCCGCACGCAGTAATCTTTGGATTTCATCTACAGACAACGATCTGTGATTCCCTTGGCTGCCCTTCGGTATCGATATCCGCTTTACCTTCTCGAATGGGTTCAGATTGAGTCTGTTGTTGTCAAGCATCCAGTTTCCGAACGCATTGAGAGCATCGAGAAAGTGATTCAAGTACCTCGGCTCAAAATGATCATGCCGCTGCCTCCACCCAATGAAGTCGTCCGCGCTTAATTGGCTTGTGCTCGCCCATGCGAGTTCACTCGAGATTCGCTTTAGCCTACTTAGTATCTGACGCGTGTACTCTTTGGCTCGATCTGTGGTAACCAAATCCCTATGGAAGTCCTCAATGTGCTGTGCCAAGGGCATTTGAGCTGCCGAAACAAGCTGTGCAGGCACAAGCAAGCCCGCTTCTCGTTGCTGACGGTCTTGAATAATCTCATCCATTCGCTTCTGAGCAACCCTCTTGTCGGTTGTACCCAGCGATTGACGGACAGGTTTGAAATCGCTATCGAGCTTGATCTCACATGACCAAATCTTGGATGTGATGGTCTTGCCATTCTGCTTTCGTTTTTGTTGGTAGAGGAATGCTCTCATCCGATCTCTCCAGTATTCTGCTTGGCAAACCGTTCAATTTCCTTGATAGCGAACACTGTGCGACCACCGACTTTTGTTTTTTTTAACAAACCTTCGGCGACCCTTCGATAGATACTGCGGTCGCTGACGCCGAAGTACTCTGCGGCTTCCTTCACGCTCATGTAGCTCTTGTAGATACTCACTTGGATTTTCCTTTCTTCTTATCCACGATAGTTTTTTTGTAGTTTCGATATCGTTTTCCCGCTGCGATCACTTCTGATCCGCTCTCTTCGATCTTGGCGAGTTGTTCATCGGTGAGCGCATCACCCAGCGCCTTTGAGAGCGAGGTCAGAATCTTGGGGTTCTCGATTAAAAGGGCCGTGATCCGGCCTTGGACCCCCACACCGATCGACTCAAGCACCGCCTCTTCGTCCTCGATGCTGTTTGCCAGCATCCGATCAATGGTGGCTGATCGTGATTCATTGCGAAACTCGGCGACGCGGTCGATGCGTTCGATGAGTGAGGAGTCCAATGTGGTCGTGATGCGGTCTCTGCTTTTCATATGTGCATAATGATGCTTACTCACAATGTTGTCAATGCGGATCATCCGAAAAGCTTGACAATTCTTGATTTGTCGTCGCATGTCGCTGTTTGTCACGGATGTCGCTAATGCGAAGCCTGACTGTTTTGATCTTTCAATCTGATGTGACTTCCAGTATCATTGATGTTTATATTCTGGAGATTGATCACATGATGCACAAATACCCACAGTCAATGCTGACACTGCTTTCGGCAATCGTACTGAATTTCATCCCAGCCACGGTGTTGCAAGCACACGCTGATGGGGTGGTCTGCCGAGAACGGGATTACCTCGGATCTTACGATTCGCCAGGCTCAGCTCGTGCTGTCACCGTTGTCGGCACCACCGCCTATGTCGCTGATTCCAATTCAGGTCTCCTGATCTTAGATGTCAATGAACCTACAACTCCCGTATTTATAGGATCCTACGATACTCCGAATACTGCTCATGATGTCACCGTTGTCGGCACGACGGCCTATGTTGCCGATGGCACTTCAGGCCTTCAGATCATCGATGTCAGTGATCCATCAGCCCCGGTATTCCTTGGGAACTACAACACACCGAGCGCTGCATATGCCATAACTGTAGTTGGCACCATCGCCTATGTAGCTGATTTCTTTTCCGGTCTCCAGATCATCGATGTAACCGACCCGACAGCGCCCGAATTCCTCGGGGTTTACGACACGCCGGATCGTGCGAATGGTGTCACCGTTGTAAATACCACCGCCTATGTTTCTGATCTCGAATCAGGCATCCAGATCATCGATGTTAGTGATCCCACAGCTCCCTCATTCCTAGGGGCTTACAGTACTCCGGAGTATGCTCTTGATATCTCCGTTGTCGACACCACCGCCTTTGTGGCTGATCATAGTTCCGGCCTCCAGATCATTGATGTCAGCGATCCATCAGCCCCTGTATTCCTTGGATCCTACCACACGCCATATACTGCGTTAGGTGTCACCCTTGTGGACACCACTGCCTATGTTGCAGATGGCAGTTCAGGCCTGCATATCATCGATGTCAGTGATCCCACAGCCCCCGCATTCCTCGGGAATTACAACACACCTGACTCTGCTCGTAATATCTTCGTTGTTGGCACCACCGCTTACGTTGCTGATGAGCAATCAGGTCTCCAGATCATCGATGTCAGCGATATACCAGATGCCGCACTCTTGGGAACCTTTGATACTCCAAACACAGCCCATGGCGTCACCGTTGTCGGCACCATCGCCTATGTTGCTGATGGCTATTCAGGTCTCCAGATCATCGATGTGAGTGATCCAACTGAACCCGTATACCTCGGTGTCTACGACACGCCGGATCGTGCTTTTGCTATCACCGTTCTCGGCACCACCGCATATGTGGCTGATTACAGCTCGGGCCTCCAGGTCATCGATGTGAGTGATCCAACAGACCCCGTATACCTCGGATCCTACGACACGCCAGATCGTGCTCGTGATGTTTCCGTTGTGGGAACCACTGCATATGTTGCTGATGAGCTTTCAGGTCTCCAGATCATCGATGTTACCGACCCGACATCGCCCTCTTTACTCGGGGTCTACGACACACTTGATCGTACTTACGGTGTTACCGTAGTCGGCACTACCGCGTATGTTGCAAATGACTATCTTGATCTCCAAATCATTGATGTCAGCGATCCAACAGCTCCCGAACTCCTTGGGGTCTACGACACGCTAGATTCTGTGTTTGATTCTGCGTTTAATGTCGCCGTTGTGAACAATACCGCCTATCTTGCTGCTTCCGATTTAGGCCTCCACATGATCGATGTCACTGATCCATCCGCTCCAGAGTACCTCGGATCCTACGACACGCCAGACTCTGCTTATGATGTCGCTGTTGTGGGCACTACCGCCTATGTTGCTGATCCCATTTCAGGTCTCCAGATCATTAATGTCAGCGATCCATCAAACCCCACATTCCTCGGGACATACGACACATGGTACTATGCTAGGGGCGTCACCGTTGTCGGCACCACCGCCTATGTTGCTTGGTCCAGCTCAGGACTCCAAATCGTTGATGTCAGCGATTGCCCAGGTTCATGCCTTGCTGACCTTAATGAGGATGACTCACTCGACTTCTTCGATATTTCTGCATTCCTCATTTTGTTCTCGACCCAAGACCCAGCAGCAGATTTCAACGAAGATGGCTTCCTCGACTTCTTTGATGTCAGCGCATTCCTATCCGCCTTTAGCGTGGGATGTCCGTAAGACTACATGAAATCTGTTCCGCTTCAACTGTTGCCGGCACAGTCGTAGTCGCCGGATCGAGATTATGAATGAGTTGCTCGAATAACTCCTGTGGCTGCATGCCAAGAATACTTGATAGCTGAAGGAGTCGCGGCCCTACTGAGGTCCTGAACCAACCGCACCAAGTCGCAAAGCTTGACTCTTTCTTGATCGGCTTGGTCTCTAGTGGATGCCCCTGACCAACATATTGATCCCACCAATCGGCTCGCGGTCTTCGGTTCAACTCGGTCCTGCCGTTGACCATTCTGAAATCTATCGCACCGATCACATATCGCCAGAGAGCTTCGGGCAACCGTACTCCGGCATCGACGAGGGTCATGCAGACCTCTGCCGCGCGATCATCCTTGAACTCGACTTCAAGCCGTTCCCACTGTCCCGGCTGTAGCGTCTTGGTTTCCAACCCTTTGTCATAGAGTCTGGCACACACGGATGAATCACGCTTCCCCAGCTTGAGTAAATATCGCTGAGGTGTGCCGTCGGCTTTGAACTCGGAGTCATCTGCAAATGTACGGATCTTGCACAACTCACCAGACTTGCAAGAATCTAAGGCGTGCTGGTGTAGTTTGTAATTCATACCGACATGGTCCACCGCAAGGTCGATTCGAGAACAGCGGAACCCAAGCATCATAATTTGGAATGTAAGCTCCATCATGCCAGGCACGCACATCGTGGCAAGCCGACTCCCTTGGAGATCAACCATGACTTTCGCTGAGTTGTGCCCGCTGCTGTAGAGAACTCCCGGATGCCACTGCATGCCTTCACGGAAGTACATGGCACCGTTATTTGAGCCTGTACTCTCGCCGAATGCTTCCTCAAGCAGTTGTATGACTTCGGATGCTGAGCACTCAGGTCCCACTAAACGGATCCAATCCGGCCTGCATGACATACCCCGCTCTGGGACTTGATCAAGTGGGTTTTGGGTTTCTATCCCCGGTGTTACAATACGGGGATGGATAACCGTGTTCGGTTGAGGGGAGGTCATGACCGCACCTCCCCGCTGTCACCGCCAGGGGCGGCTTCGCCGCGTCCTGCCGGTCGACGAGCGGCCCCGGTGCTCTCGGCGACCGACTCATCAGCACCGCTGCCAAGCTCGCATTGTACGCCCTGTCGGGCATTGCTCCGCTCGTCAACGGTGCAGCTGAGTCTCGTTGGTGGTTCGGTTGCATTGGTGCTAGCGGACGCGGCTTCGATATCTGCAATCAGCAGTATCGCTTCATGCTGCCTTGTTGACAAACTGGGCCAACGCTCGACAAGCTCCGACAACGGGTGACGCAAGCCAACGACGCTTCTAGCGACGCGCTCCCCCACTCGCGTATCCGTAAAGCTCGATATTTAGGGGTTCGATTCCCCCCGGCTCCATTCAAACTGATTCGTATATAGACTCCTGTAGGGATTCACAGGATACAGTTCTCCATTTATGGAGAATCCATGTTCAGCGTATCCATCAAGCAGTTGCTCGTATGTTGCCTTTTTTTTCTGTGTAGCCAAGTTGGGCACACATTCGCACGAGAGTTCCATACGCACACCACCGCTGAGTCGATGGCTCGATCTGGGTATGAGTACCTCTGGTCTGTGATCCAGGACGAGTTTGATTCGTTTGAAACCGATGATCAGGAAGCTGAAAATCGAAGGCAGGAACTGATCGACATTTTCATCCGGACGGGATGCACCTACAACCAGCCATTCAAAATGTCCTCATTTGGACTCGAAAAGCTCTATCCCCAGCTCATTGAGCTGGATCCTGATCCGCCATTGTATGTTCAGTATCGATACCACAGCTCACAAGCAAGCAACTACTACGACTCTCCAGACAAGGATTTCATTGGTCACGCCGAGGCATTGCTGCAGATCGTCAAGCGGATGGAGGAGCGGGAGTATCCCGACTATGTTGTCGGCGCGACCTGGCTCCGCACGGCCGAGTTCTTTCGCGACGGCGACGCCGCGGACGATGAGCGAGCGGTCTATGCGAGTCATCGAGGGATCGAGACGCTGATCCGCGCCGCGTCGCTCGACCAAATCAAACCTGAGTTTCAGGAGTATGTCGCGATCCGTATCGCACGCAACGGATGGCAATACTCCGCACTCACGACTGAAGACAAACAACTCTTCTGCGAAAAGCTACTCAACGATAAGGACGCCGACCCTTGGATTGGCCTGTATGCCAATGCGAGCCGGAACCGTACGAAAGCGTGGGATGCACGCGGCAGTGGTTGGGCACGAGATGTCAACGATAAACAATGGGAGCTCTTCGGACGCTACATGAATCAATCCAACCGCGATTATGCCAAAGCATGGTCGCTGCGTCCGCAATGGCCCGAGCCTGCTGTGGAAATGATCGGCAACACCATGGGTGGAGGTCAGTACAACAGCCGGGATGAGTTCTTCTGGTTTACCGAAGCGACCAATGCGCGGATCGATCATGAAAAAGCTTATGTGAAGTTTGCCTACGCGCTCACCCCTCGATGGGGTGGATCAATAGAAGCGATGCTTTCATTGACCGAGCATGTCATCGAGCTCGCTCAAGAGCAGGACCACATGAGCTACATCTTCCAAGAATGCATTTCCGCGATGGCGAAGGAAGTCCCGTCAGAAACCGCGAAGGAGATTGTCAATCATTATCGCCCGATGATGACGCAGATGATTGACGAGGAGATCCTCGATCCGCTCCCATACAAGAACAAGTGGCAGCACAGGAGCTTGCTCCGCACAATCGCAAAGTTCAACTTCAAGGCAGGCGAGTACGAACACGCCTCCAGATTGCTCAGAGAAGGCGGAGGGATGACCGATCGCTTGTGGACACCCTGGACCGCTCCCGCGAGTTTCCAGAACTTTGCACCTCTCCTTTCTACTCCAGCGTACAAACATGTCATCGAAGGGCTCAAAGCACTCGACTCGGACAACCCCGAAACCGCGATCGAACCCTTTGAGCGAGCACTCGCGATACTCGAGGCTCAAGACACGGTTCTTGATCCCGAACTCTCATACTCATACGAGCCAATCGATGAACTCAGAGACCAGATCGGGTACCTCGACTAATCCATCAATGACTTTGTACATCTGCACGCACGAGAACGCCCCAGACAAGCCGGGGCGTTCTCAAGATGAATAGACAGTTTGATTCGATGTATCAGATTACGGGCAGCCCGCACCGTACGCCGTCAAGAACGCGCTGATATCGAAGAAGTCGAACACAGTGTCGTTGTTGAAGTCAACCATATCAGTCAGGAACGCGCTGATGTCGAAGAAGTCCAACGCGCCGTCTTCGTTGAGATCCGCAGGACACGCTTCGGTCACTGTGTAGTTCCCAGGACCATGCAATCGCCCGTCACCAAGGTCACTCAGCATGAGCGATTCGGAATCAGCGGTTGTGGAAATGAAATCCCCGTTCGCAGTCCAGAGACCTTCCGAGACCGCTTGGACTGTGCGGAACTCTGCGTTCCCGACGCCGTTGCCGTCGATGTTCCACTGGATGTGATCCGCGATCAAGCTCCCGTTCCCGAAGCTCAGGTTGCCCTCTGCATCTGGGAAGTAGAACTGCATGCCGTACGCGTCCTGATCGAGCGGGGTTGCGAAGGTCCCTCCGATGTCCGCGATGTTCAGGTGGTCCGGATCAGCAGGCGCATCATTGTTGTAGTGGAACCAGACCGAGGTTCCCGCTTCGATCATCACGCCGTTGAGACCAGCGGATGCTGAGTAGCGACGCACATCGTCAAAGTCGTGCGTGCAGGTTCTCCATCCTGAGAGATCCTGATCGACTGAGCCGTAGTTGTAGAACTCGACAGTCCCGCTCGCAAAGTCCACGCTTCGGACCTGAATATCGCGTTGGTCCGCGACTCCTCCGACTTCAACAACCTCGATGCGTCCGGTCATCCCAAGATGACCTGTCACTCGACAGGTGTAGTAGTAATCACCCTCATCGCCGCTCATCAGATCCCACTCGATGAAATCCGCAGTCGGCGCGGGATCAGCGGTAAAGTCCGCGATCGGATCCAGAGTCGCCGCATCGATCACGGCTCCATCAAAGGTCGTCCGGTCGTACGCACCATCAGTCCCTGAGACAGGGAGCGTGTCGTCGGTAATCACGAACGGGTGTGATCCTGATGTACGCGTGAAGGTGTAGCTCTCTCCGCTCGTGAGGATCAGGGTCGGATCGATCCCGCCGAAGGTCCCGTTTGAATCGGTCCAGCTGATCACATAATCGTTTGATCCCACATTGCTGATCTGGAACGCGACTCCCGATTCAACCCTGAACACGCTCGGCGAGACCTCAGTAGTCTGCGCGAGACACGCCGAGGACATCGCGAGGGGCATCGCGATGCATAGGCCCAATGCGAGTGATTTGATAGACATCATTGCTCTCCTGTTTGTTGATTCCTGTTTCAGTGATGCATGTTCTGGGAACTCTTTCCAAAGGGACATGTTCCGAGAAGCATGCTCAGCGAGTACCCTCGCTCCATCGACCGATGACACACAGTGTTACCGGCCTGCAGTCAGAGGT
Source organism: Phycisphaerales bacterium (assembly GCA_051252395.1). Classification (GTDB taxonomy): domain Bacteria; phylum Planctomycetota; class Phycisphaerae; order Phycisphaerales; family UBA1924; genus UBA1924. The sequence continues at coordinate 216,613 of JBPOFX010000002.1, forward strand.
CGTCTCCGGATCAAAGCGTTGCATGGATCAATCAATTTTCACACATTCCCGATAGATCCCGCAACGCCACGCAATCGGGACGACCTGTATGCGATGTTGGGCATACCGATCCAATCCGTGTATTGACTATGATGGAACGGGTTGTTCTGCCCATCCAATACAGGAGCAGAGTGGACACAGACCAACGCGAACAACTCGATCCCGACACATTCGCGGCTCTCTTTGAGGAATCGCGTGGGACGCTGCGCGTCGTCGCCGCAGCAGAATGCGGGTTCGACTTCGCCGAGGACATCGTCCAGCACAGCGCGATTATCGCACTTCAGCGTCTGGACCAGTTCACTCCAGGCACCAACTTCACCGCATGGACCAGCACCATTGTCCGAGGAGTCGCACGAAATCAACGACGATCCGAACAACGCCACCGATCCAAGCTCCTCCGTTTCACCAGCATGTTCCCCAAGTCCGGATCCAGGAAAGCTCCCATCGCAACAAGCACTCCGCCATCCCAACGACCTGTCACTCCCGACTACGCGCTTCCCGCTGAGTTCGATGATCGGATCCGCGACGCGCTGGACACACTCCCAAGCACGCAACGAACCTGCCTGCTCCTCCGGACCCTGCTCGAACATTCCTACAGCGAGATCGGAGAGATCCTCGACATCCCTGCAGCGACCGCTCGCAGCCATGTCTACCGCTCGCGCACCGCACTCCTCGACCAGCTCGATCACCCCAGTTCATCAGAAGGGAGCGACCAATGACACCACCCCCTCCAAACGATGAACTGATCTTCGCGTACCTCGACGGCGAGCTTGATGCTCAGCAAGCAACCGAGTTCGAAGCGATGCTCGCGTCGGATCCATCGATCCAAAAACGGATGGACCGGATGGGTTCGATCAACGATTCAATCCATCGGATCGCTCAAGCACCCCCGAGATCGATCCCGATCGCGCACGCGACCAACACGAAGACCAACCGACTCAAATGGATCGCATATGCCGCGATCATCGCGATCGCGGCTCCGCTCGTGATCCTGCTCAACCGACCCGCTCCGCAACGCACCATCGATGCGCAACGGTTCTATACACAAACGACCACCAACTTTGAGCCGGACATCGTGTGCGATACTCCTGAGAAGTTCGAGAGCTACACGGCTGAAGCGTTCGGGAGAACCATCGCCGCGGACTTCGAGACCCCGATCCAACTGGTCGGATGGAAGTACTTCACAAAGAACTACACACCTGAAGAGCTCAAAGACAAGAACACCACCCGCGCCCTCGTCGGCCAAACCCCTGACGGCACCCCACTGCTCGCGATCTTCCCGACAAAGGACTTCAGCAAGATCGTTGTCGAACCTGGATCAAGCATGCACCTGCATACACGCACCATCAACTCGATCAAGGTCATCGAGATCAGCCCGTACAAAGATCCGATGCTGCTCGATCTCCTGAGCAAGAAGTAAACGACAGCCTACAGACAATCCCATCAAAAAAGACCCATCCAGACGGATGGGTCTTTGGGTATGCATTGAGCAGCGATTCGGTTACGGGCAACCCGCACCGTAAGCCTGCAGGAACGCGGAGATGTCGAAGAAGTCGAAGATCGTGTCGTTGTTGAAGTCCACCATGTTGGTGAGGAAGAACGAGATATCGAAGAAGTCCAGCTCGCCGTCTCCATTGAGATCCGCATCACAAGGCGGCGCGGAGTTAACACCTGCCCAGAATCCGCCGGTCAGCGAGAACGAGCCGCCGGTCATCGTCGGACCAGCGTCCGGCTGACCAATCGTGCCGCTGAGGGTGAAGCTCCCTCCGGTTGAGTTGATGATCCCGCCACCATCAATAGTGGACCAAGGGATACTGAAATCGCCTCCGGATGGACCTTCTGATGGACCTACAGCGAGTGCAGAGGTTGAAGCAAGGACCAGAGCGCTGCCGAGTAAGTGTGTACGTTTCATCATCATCCCTTCAATATACACCCAGTTGTAGCTGGAGTATCTCTTAAATTCAATCGTCTACTCTAATTACGGACAACCGCCGCCGTATGCCTGCAAGAAAGCGGAAATATCGAAGAAATCAAAGACTTTGTCGCTGTTGAAATCGACCATATTGGACAGGAAGAACGAAATATCGAAGAAGTCCAAGGTGCCGTCGGAGTTCAGATCTGCCTGACATGGGTTCAGAAGTGCGATATCGTCGTTGTCGATATCGAAATCGCCGTCCATATCGAAGATCTCGACCCCCGGCTCGATCTTGACTCCAGGACCAGTCATCGCGGCTTGCGCGGCTTGAACCTCTGACTGATCAATCATCCCGTCGTTGTTCAGATCACCAAGACGCGATTCCTCGTAAATCGTCCAGGTCCGATCCACAGGAGCAGTGGTCAGCGTGCGCACCTTGCCGGTCGGCCAGAAAACCTCGATCGTCTCGACCTCTGTATCGGTTCCCACACCAACCTGGACTGTTCGACCTTCGCTCACCTTGTAGTTCACACCCGCGCGTGCTTCCACGGCTTGCCATTTCCCGTTCGCTTCGATATTGAAGGTCGCGCCGACACACAACTCGTTGGCAAGCTCCCCAACCGGTTTCAGACGGATCATGTGATTGTTCGCCGCGTCTGGACTCTGGTTGATGTAGAGCTTCGCGCTGCTGTTGATGTGATCCACCAGAATGTCGAGCAATCCATCGTTGTTGACATCACCCACCGCGACTGCAAACGAGCTCCCGCTGAGATCGACCCCCGCCGCTGCGGCTTCATTTGCCATCGGCCAATCCGCGATCGCTGATCCGCGATAGAGCGCATTGGACGAGTTCTGATTGCACACAAAGAGATCCGGGAACGAGTCATTATCAAAGTCAGCGAAGACTGTCCCCCACCCGACTACGCCGGAGGTGACTCCAGCAGCATCTGAGTGGTCCACAAATACGCCATCCCCGTCGTTCAGGAACAGAACATTCCGAGTGGTATCCGTCATGTAGATGTCGAACAGGGAGTCATTGTTGAGATCCGCGAGCGCGATACCCATGCAATCGATGTATGCGTACGCATTCGCATCCCCCGTGATTTCTGTAAAGGTCCCGCCGTCGTTGCGATACAGACGGTTCCACCACTCAAAAGAGGTTCCCTTGTCTGTACCAAGATAGAGATCGTCGTCTCCATCCCGATCGTAATCAAAGAACGCCGCGAGGAGCGTTGGATCATCCTCGGCATCGACATTGAGGGTCTGAGCGACATCTGTGAAAGTGCCGTCGCCGTTATTGTGGTAGAGCTTGTTTGGAACCCAGTTCGAGGATGTCCCTGAGCGCGTCGGGACATAGAGGTCCATGTGACCGTCTTGGTTGTAATCACCCCAGGTCGGCGCCATCGCCGCGGAGACTTCGGACATGCCAGCAGTCGCGGTCACATCCGTAAAGACAAAGTTTCCATCGTTCCGGTAGAGCTTGCTTGAGACCATCCATCCAGAGATGAAGATGTCTTGGTCGCCGTCATTGTCGTAATCAGCAGTCGCGACCCCCGACGGGTTGATCGCTGCGAGATTGGACCCAGAGTTCCGATTGGTAAAATTCCCTGTTCCATCGTTCTCGTAGATCCGCATGATCCCGCCGTTGGAGCCGGTCAAGAGAATATCAAGATCATCATCGCCGTCGAAATCGATCATCGCACAGCCCGCGCCGAACTGCAGCTGTGTGACCGATGCCGTGACATGGAAAATACCCCGCGCGATTGCTTCTTCCGAAAACGATAAAGGCGAGTTCGTGCCACCAGCCACTGCTGACGACCCGACCAAAGCAAGTACAAAAACTGATTCTCTCAACATCTCAGACGCTCCCAGCGAGTATCTCTTAGATCTGCTGAGCCCACGAATACTCAAGCACAGATCCAGATGCGTACAGAATAATGGATTCGGTGTGTCTGCTGCAAGCAAATTTTTGATTGATTCCAACTTTGCGTGCAACCGCTTCTATCCAGATGCGTCCGCATTGTGGATATATCAAGTGTTCACAATCCCAACTATCCACCAAACCCCCTGGCCATCTGTTCGGGTATATTACCTACGTGCTGCAACTGGCTATTGAAGAGGATCCAGAAATATGAACAAAACTGATCGGAAAGACTCGCATTTTTTGAATCGCGTTTTCCGATTCTCTACGACCTATTTATAAGTCTATATATCACTGTCGCTACGCTTATATACGCCATTTCGTCGATTTCTAGGTTTCAAATTCGAACTGGCTTGGATCCGCTTTGAATCCGCTCCGAATAGGTTGGTGTCTTGAACATTCGTCGACGCGATTGGCAAAGTCTTCGAATCTCAAGTGGAAATGTGACCTTCTCAGAACGAACAAATACCAATTTTTTCCCAAACTCGGAATGTGTCGTTTACACACTCCACACATCAGAACAACAGCTCCCTCATATGCAGTGATTGAGTCGTTTGGTTTCCAGGCTGGATCGTCAATGTCCCCAACCAGTCTGGAAACCCCCTCCGGCAAGGCACACCGCCTTGCCGGGGATTCGGGAGGGGAGCAGCCAATGTGGCTGCCACCTTCGGACGCGGGAAGGCGAGAGCCCGCGTCCGTTTTTAATCCAACACCTTGGTCCTCGGCGCTTGCCGAGACCAAGTTCGATCAACCTTGACGCCGGGTGGGTAGACCCTCGTCATCAACTGGACCAATAGGCCCAAGACCAATAAGTCCAATTCATAGACCGGTCGGTCTGCTCGTCGTCTTCAATCTCTTCTTGACCCTACGCGGCGAGCAGCACGACCGATCCTGATTGACACTCTTGATCCCTACGATCTCGCGTGCTCACAGACATCAACACTCCCCCCAACAACTCTTCCTACCTCTCCATCCTCGCTTGGCCGAGCGGATGGTCGCGTGACGATCGCGTTGAGTCACTCGTCGCATCGATCGGTATGGACTATGACCACGCGTGCGTCGAAGCCGAGCATCAGACTCCGAGCGTCGTCGGCATGATCGAGACAGATCTCAGCAAGGAGATCCTCAGGGTCCTCCACGATCGAGGCGTCTTCGCGCTCGCGATCCCACACGCTGAGATCCACCAGTATCCCGATCCTGAACCGATCAAACGCATCGCACGATTCCCAATTTCATCCCCGACCTCCCCCACTGCATTCGCGGCTGACGACAACGACGAACCCGCGTGGACTTTCACGACTGATGACATCAAGCTTGTCGTTGCCGGGAAGGTCCGCTCGATTCAATCGTGGACTGAGACGCAAGAAGCACGATTCAAGCCGCGCCCCGCTCGAATGCCGAGCCGAAGATCGCCTCGGCAGATCAAGGTCGATCGGATGGAGATGGAAGACATCCTCGATCTGCATCTGGTGCTCAACCAACAGCCACGATTCCTCCGCTTGACGGGACAGCGCGCACTGATCAGATCGCTCGACGAGATCGACCAGAAACCATCGTTGCTGAATCCTCCCGATCCAATTGAACTGCTTGAGCCGTATCTTGGCGGTCAATCAATCGATCAGGGGTTCGAGTCCTTCACGCCTCCATTGCGGATCCGGATGGGAACCGACTCGAAAAAGCTCGGGATCAAGTATCGAACCCTCGAGTCGTTCGCGTTCTATTCCGTCTGGCGCGCCGCTGTAAATCGTGCTTTACGAGGCTAAAAGACTGTTTCGAGCATCTCGAACCAGAAATTGCTCCGAGATTTCAAATCGTGCGGTATGATCTGAAAGAGCCTGGGATTGATTCCCAATATACAGCGGGATCAGAAGCGACTCATCAGAAGAGCGGACGCTGATCCATCTGGAGACTACGCATGGAAGACATCATTTCAGACATTATCAACAATGAGGAGATCTTCCTCCCACTGGTGATCGCATCATCCATCATGCTGATTGTAACTGTCAAAGCGACCACCAAGATGATCACCAACATCGCTGGTGAGCGGACACGGCGTGAAATCGCGGCGTACATCGCTGAGGGATCCATGACTCCGGAACAAGGCGAGCGCCTGCTCAGCTCCGGAAAGTCCCGCGGCTGCAACTAATCGCCCATCCCCCAGAACACCCCACCACACTCCTGCTTAGACAACAGCAGACAACACAAGCAACACGCTCACAGAGCGAAATCACTGGAGAACTCAATGGACACCAATCTCGTCATGCTCACCTTCGTCGGAATCCTCGGATTCTTGTCGATGCTTGGAATCATCCATGCAATGAGTAAGTCCAAAGAACGCGAGCAGACCAAGCGTGAAATCGCGGCGTATGTCGCCGAGGGATCGATGACTCCTGAAGAAGGCGAGCGTCTGCTCGCTGCCGGGAACCCTCGTCGTTGCAGCTGAGACCAGAACGACCACACAGGACAACGCTATGAACCTTTCGCTCGTATCCAACGCTCTTTCCCAATCCACCTGTCAGACCCTTGCTCAGGATGATGCATCCACGATCATCAACTCGCTGGGGGACAACCTCGCCGTCGCGATTGTCTTCGGCGTCGGCGGCGTCGTGGGCATCATCGCGATCTTCTTCGGATCCATCACCTCGGCGCAGAACCGGAAAGAACGCGAGAAAACCAAACGCGAACTCGCGGCGTATGTCGCTGAGGGATCCATGACCCCGGCAGATGCCGAGCGGATCATGAAAGCCGACACCCCTGAAGAAGAATAAACCGATTCGTTGCTCGAATCACGAACACTGACCCTGAGCTTATAGACGCGCCTGAGCGTGTGTGTAGTTCGGGGATTCTTTCGTAATCCGGATGTCGTGCGGATGATTTTCGACCACTGTTGCGCTCGAAACTCGAACAAACTTCGCGTGCTCTCTGAACTCGACGATCGTGGCGCATCCACAGTATCCCATCGCGGATTTGAGTCCGCCGACGAGCTGATACGAGAACTCCGCGAGCGATCCGCGATACGGCACCAATCCCTCGACGCCTTCTGGAACAAACTTCTGACCCTTGGATTTTCCAGGAATCGCGAGCTTGTCGGATTGACGATAGCGATCCGCGGATCCCGCTCCCATCGCGCCCTCTGAGCCCATCCCTCGATAGGACTTGAAGCGTCGTCCTCCTGAGATCACGAGCTCTCCAGGAGATTCGTCGAGACCTCCGAAGAGTGATCCGAGCATGACCGAATCTGCTCCTGCGGCGATTGCTTTTGCGATGTCTCCGCTGAGTCGGATCCCGCCGTCGGCGATGACCGGGATGTCGGACCCGATCGAGCGGATCCCCTCGACCGCGTTCATGATCGCGGTAATCTGAGGCATCCCCACTCCCGTCACAACACGCGTCGTGCAGATCGATCCGGGACCGATCCCGACCTTCACAGCATCCGCGCCGGCTTGGGCAAGCGCGATCGCGGCTTCAGCAGTCGCGATATTTCCTGCGATGACATCGATCTCGTATTTCTGCTTGATCGCTCGGACGGTCTCGATGACCGCGCCGGAGTGGCCGTGCGCTGTGTCGACGACCAGCACATCGACCTCCGCTTCGAGCAACGCTTCCACGCGATCGAACTGGTTCGGACCAACCGCAGCACCAACACGCAAGCGACCTCTGCTATCAACACACGCATTGGGGAACTGGCTCAACCGTTCGATGTCGCGCATCGTGATCAGTCCACACAAGCGGTTCTGGTCATCGACGAGCAGCAGCTTCTCGACCTTGTGGTGGTTGAGGACCTGCTCCGCTTGCTGGAGCGTCGTGGACTCGGGAGCGGTCACAAGCCCTTCCTTGGTCATGACTTCCGAGATCGGGGTCTCGTGGTTGCTCGCAAACTTCAGGTCGCGCCGTGTGAGAATTCCGAGCAGTGCGCCTTTGGAGCGGAGCGTATCGCTGCCGTCTTCAGTGATCGGGAATCCTGAGACATTGTGCGCGTGCATGAGCTCGATCGCTTTGCCGACGGTATCGGTCGGTCCGAGCGTAATCGGATCGGTGATGACGCCGTTGGCGGATCTTTTAACCGTCGCGACTTCGCGTGCTTGTGCTTCGATGGAGAGGTTTTTGTGGATGATCCCGATGCCGCCTTCTTGAGCGAGCGCGATCGCGAGCGCGGATTCGGTCACGGTATCCATCGGCGCCGAGACCAGAGGGGTGTTGATCTGGATGGACTTGGTGAGTCGCGTTGCTGTGATCGCATCCGCCGGGAGCACATTTGAGTGCTGGGGGATCAGCAGGACATCATCGAAAGTAATCCCTTCCATGACGATCTTGTGGTCGGCACTCGATGCAGGAATTCCGTTGTGTTTTTGGGTGGGCTCCATGAGAGAGTATCGCAGGGTGGTGCTGGGTTGTCTACGATTTTGGTGTGAAGAGTACGACAAAATCGAAACTCGCCTGCTCATCCCTCCGATCTACGACCGGATCTGTGACCGGTTCAGGGTCCGGTTCAGGGTCCGGTTCAGGGTCCGAGATCCCATCGACACGATGGGAGCCTTCCCAGAAGAGCGGGCTCGATCCAGCCGCGGAATGGGTCCTGACCTCAGGGAATGGGTCCTTCGCGATGGGGTCCATCGACGCGACTCCACGCCGAAGATACCACGGCCTCCTCATCGCAAGCCAATCCCCTCCAGTCCTGCGAGCGAACCTCGTCGCGGCGATGGACGAATGCATCCATATCCAGCAGGAGCATTGCTGCACTCCAGAACTCGCGATCCACCTGACCCGATTCAGGTTCGAGAATGACGAGACCGCTCCAACGACGATGCCTGGACTGGTTGGGTTCGAGTCCAGCGCTGAACGATCCGTATGGACCTACCACATCCCGACCCAGAAGGGCGCGATCTCGATCCGCAAGATCTTGGTGCTCGGCGATCGGATCAACGCAGCCCTGCTGACCTACGAGATTCAGTCCCCTGTCGATGCGTCGATGACGCTGACCCCTCTGCTCGCGATGCGCGACTTCCACGAGCTCAACCATCCCGGCTCGACGGCTCCCGATGATTTCACGACCACCCCGCTCAATGAGCCTGCGATCCATGGCGTGCGCGTCGATCGTGGATCGCTGAGCGTTGCGCTTCGAGGGTTGCATCTGGATTGGAAGCCGGATCCTGACCTCTACGAGCGGATCGTGCTGGATCATGAGACGCAGCGTGGTCAACCGGACACTGAAGACTGGTTCGCGCCTGGGAAGTGGTCCATCCAGATCAAGAAAGGCGTCTCCCAGACTATCCAAATCGAAATCGCAGATCGTGACATCGATTCAGTGGATTGGAATGGTTCGATCGAGTCGCGCCGAACTCGGATTACTTCGTCGATTGACCACGCGCTCAACGCAGCGGGGAATCCGGACGATCCGAGCATCCGTTCAGCAATCACAAAGCTCGCGGCTGCGTCGGATGCGTACATCGTGGATCGCGGAGATTCGACCTCGATCATCGCGGGATACCCCTGGTTCAGCGACTGGGGACGCGACACGATGATCTCCCTCCCTGGACTACTCCTCGTCACTGGACGCTGCGACGAAGCACTCGACGCGCTCTCGACCTTCGCGCAAGCTCGCAAGCACGGGTTGATCCCCAACCGTTTCGATGACGACGCGGGAGAGGCGCATTTCAACACCGTCGATGCGTCGCTGTGGTTTATCCAAGCGTGCGACGAGTGGTGCAGAGCGACGGGATCGACGCTGCCTGAGAATCTCGACAACGCGTGCTTCGATATCCTCAACGCGTACACGCAAGGCACGATCCACAACATCGGGGTCGATCCAAGCGATGGACTCGTCGGAGCGGGGAGCGAGGACACGCAGCTCACCTGGATGGACGCACAACGCGGCGGGATCACCTTCACTCCAAGGCACGGCAAGCCGATCGAGATCCAAGCACTCTGGATCAACGCGCTCCGCGCCTACGCATCGCTGATCAATCCCAAGCGTCCCACTGAAGCGGACGCGTATCGCGCACAAGCGGATTTCGCGCAAGCTTCGCTCGAATCACTCATGACCAACGGCCCATCGCGCGGATTGGTCGATTGTCTCGTCCCGAAAAACCACAGCAGAACGCTCCACTGGGAACGCTCCAGCGAGCTACGTCCGAATCAGGTGTTCGCGTTGTCGCTGCCGAATATACAGCTCCCGATCGCGACGCGCGATGATTCGATCCGAGCGGTCTGGGATGCGCTCGTGACTCCTGCAGGTCCTCGCACGCTGGCGCCGGATGATCCGGAATATCGAGCGAAGTACACAGGAACCCTGATGGATCGCGACGCGGCGTACCACAATGGAACGGTTTGGCCTTGGATGCTTGGTCCGACGTGCGAGGCGCTGATGCGGACGCGTGGATTCGACGATGTGTCACGAACAACGACGATTCAAAGGCTCTGCGGGCTCGCATCCGCGATGTCCACTGACAGCGTGGGACAGATCCATGAGATCTACGATGCGGATCCGGATGGTCCAACCAATGCTCAGACGGGCGGAAAGCATCGTCCAGACGGCTGTCCGGCACAAGCGTGGTCGATCGCAGAAACGCTCCGAGTGCTCGTTCTTGCGTGCAACCCCGATTCTGCATGAACCAGAGCGGTATTTTCGTCGTAGAACTCGACTAAAATCAGCCGATACAGATCCCAATAGATTCCTGCTCAGGAATAAATGAGCGTTCGTTTCGATTGATACCACTAGACCTGTTCAGAGATCCCCAACAGGATCCACAGACAGGCACAAGCACACAATATAGGGGAACCCCATGTCCGCACTTCGATCACAAAACCCAGCATTCGGCACATTCGGTCAATACACCGATGGACCGATCGCTCAGACCAAATCCAACACGATGACCATCGGAGGGACCGTCACCGCGACGACGATCCTGCTCTCGATCGTCGCAGCCGTCGGTGTCTTTACCTTCCAGCAGGTCGCAAACAACGGATCAATGGTCAAATACCTCTATCCGCTCCTGATCGGATCCTTTATCTTCGGCTTGGTCGCGTCGTTCGCGATCTACGCGAAACCAAAGCTCGCGATGTACATCGCGCCGGTCCATGCCGTGCTTGAAGGCGTGTTTGTCGGAGCGCTCAGCTACTTCATCCCGATGCATTTCCTAGGGAGCAGCGCCGATCCAGCGACCGGGAGCAACTCGATGCAGATGCTCATCCTCCAAGCGGTCGTCGCGACCTTCGCGATCACAGCTGGGATGCTCACTGGATACGCGACAGGGATCCTGCGTCTGAGCGGATTCGTCAAGAAGCTCATGTTCACGATGCTGATGGGACTGGTTCTGTATGTCGTCGCACTGTTCGTGCTTCAGATGTTCGGGATCGGGATCTGGAACGGATACGCGGATACTGGTCTGATGGGGATCGGATTCACAGGGTTCTGTGTCGTCCTCGCATCTCTGTTCCTGCTCTGGGACTTTGAGTACATCGAGAAAGGCGTCCAAGCCGGTGCTCCCAAGCACATGGAATGGGTCGGCGCTTGGGGACTGATGGTCACCTTGGTCTGGCTCTACATCGAAATCCTGCGCCTGCTGTCGAAACTGCAGTCACGCGACTAATCCATACTTGTTTATACTGAACTAGTAGAACTTGACTCACACACGGCGCGTGCTCATTTGAGCACGCGTTTTTGTGCCTTGACCATATTCTTCTCGATCGTCAGCAAGCGATCGAGCCGAGTGAGTTTCATGACCTGCATGACATTCTCGTTGATCCCAGTGAGGACCATCTTCCCGCCGACCTCGCTCGCGGCTTTGGAGGTCGTGATCATCGCGCCGAGTCCGGCGCTGGACACGAACTCGACATCCGTGTAATCCATGACGATCCGCAGCTTCCCGCTGTTGGTCAGGTAGGATTTGAACTCTTCGATGAGGCGCGTGGATTCGTGTTCGTGGATCTTGTGAGCCGTCACGCGAACGACGGCACCGCTCTCGTCAAACTCTGTAGCATCGATAAGACCCGAACTTGTCGCCATCTGGAAGTCCCCTTACACGCGATCAATCGTCTCGACTGAGACGACCATCGATAGTATACATCCTCTGGTATTCCCATGCGGAAAAGTACCCACGATCGGCTCATTCGAGCTTCAGATCACCCTTTGCAGGCGGCTCGTGATAGAAACCCTGCCCGTCGTACACGAGTCGGCCTTCCTTGACGAGGACCTTCCAGATCAGCGGATCAAACTCCGACGCGCCGGGAGGCTGCATCGAATCGATCTGTGCCTTCTTCCCGCCCGTCAGGTTGCGCTGGGAGATCCGGGATTCGTCATCGAGCTTTTTGTACTTGATCCGATGCCGAAACGCGCGGAGCGCGTCGTTCTTCTCGCCTTGCGAGAACTCAGGGAGCGGCTCTTCTTTGGTCTTGAACGCTTCGGGATCTTCGAGACGACGGATCATGTCGTCGAGCCCGATCGCGTCGCGCTCCTTGATGATCCGAGCAAGCTCCGCTTGGTCCACAGGCATGCGTCCGAGCAATCGCTCAAGGAGCTGCCAGGAGTCGAGCTGCTTCATCGGGTCGGTGATGGATCGCAGCTTGGTCTCGGTGTCTCGGATTTTTTGGATGATGTTCATGCTTGGATCATAGCGTGAACCGATTCGCCTTATCGCCTTCTACGCGTCGCGAACGCACCACCCAACCCGAGTAGCATCGCGCTCGACGGAGCCGGCATGACCAGATCCAGTGTCATGGTCGAGCCTTCCAAGAGGTACGCGTCCACCAAACCTGTATCATCGAAGGATTCAAAGAGGGTAATATGGAACTCGTAGTCTCCGCTCACATCGATGTTGGTCATGAACGATCCGGTGTAGCGCTGGGTTCCTGAAAAATCATCACCCATACCGGGGACGAAGGTGTCGGGCCAATCACCGACAAATGTACCGCTTGAGTTCCCGAATCGAACATGAAGATCCGAGAGCCAGGAGGATCCAACAGTTTGGATCGTGATGTCATACTCAATATTGACAACGACATAATATGGAAGGACCGTAAAGGCGTCATAGAGAGTGGTTTGATTGAACAAATCGCCATCGAGCCCTTGAGACTGGAGCCCAGAAAGATCCAGAGCAGACGAATAGACAGATGCATGAACAGGCATTCCGAAGGCACAGCACATGACAAGGGCGGCGATACGACTCATTGAATACTCCAGAATTATGCAGGACGAATGAATCAAATGTATCACAATCCGGCGTGGATTCAAGAGAAATATAATCCTTAGTCACGCATGGCGTGATATCAAAAGTCGAGCTGCTTCATCGGATCGGTGATGGAGCGGAGCTTGGTCTCGGTGTCGCGAATTTTTTGGATGATGTTCATTGGTAGAATCGTAGGATGCCACGGGTTGACCGTCCCCGGCAACCCGTGTCTTGCGATTCCATATCCTACCTAAGACACGGCTTGCGAAGACGACAAGCCGTGGCACCCAGCTGATCGATCCTAATTACTGGGCGCAGTACTCGGCCCAGTTTGCCCCGCAAAATATTCTGCTACCAGAGGATTGTTCCTGAAAAAGAATGTTGCTACATCCGCAAACAACTTCTCACTAAACCGTCCATCTATCCTGAATAATTTTGGCTTGCAATCAGCTTTGGGGCGTTTGAAACCTCCATTATTTGCACGCCTTAAATCAGCTTTTTGAGTAGAGTAATGCATCCAAGCTCCGTCCATGTGATAAAACTTTCTTTCGGACAAACTGTATATAGCATGCAAAAATCGCCACCCAGAATGCTCGGTGATTTCCTCCGCTTGAAAATCTTTAAGATTCTTCTTAGTTGACCATAAAAATTCTACTCTCAATAACTGTTGAATCTTGCACCTCACAAAGGTATCCATATCTTTATCGCCATTTTCTGGCGATGTGTGAATAGTCACACCAGTTGCATATGGATCATCAAGATCGTTTCTTGAATATGGCCGTCCATATGCATGATCCTTCTGCAGCAGTACTTTAAACTCATCTTCAGGTATAGCCCTTAGATAGTCAGGGGCCAGCCGTATATCTACTTCACTATTTCTCTTTGACTCATCAAGCAAAATTGAAACCATCTCTTCATTTCTCGCCAATCTCCTATGAAACGGTATTCGATAACCATCTGAAACAAAGCCGTGACAATCAACTTTCACCGACCCGTTGATGAGCACTAATCCCTCGTCATCTATTAGCCTCGCGAGTGACGGAGCATATCCTAAAACACCAAAATCAGTATATTTTAGTGGCCAACAATCATTTAATGGAGCCGTTATCACTTGTTCAATTGCAACAATGAGTAGCTCCTCCGATATTTTTCCAGTAAATCCTGACTGAGACATTTTCAACACGACTAAACCAATCTCACCCAAGCTTGCAGCTGTATGCGAGAGCCCCTGCAGACTAATTTGATTCTCTACGCAAAAAACCGCCTCCGACCACAAAGAGCCGAAGGTGCCTGCAAAAGCATCATTATGCCCAACTAGGCGGAGAGGGATAGAGTGCGAAAGTACATGTTTTAGGAGTACATTAAAATTTTCGGCGTTCATCTCACCGAGCAGAGGAGGCGGGCTAAATCCCACAACTTTGCTCAAAGATTCCCTCTTCGCTCTTGCTCTTGTTCCAAGCTCTCAAACAGCGCCTTGAAGTTCCCCTTGCCGAAGCTCTGCGAGCCGCGGCGGCAGATGATCTCGATGAAGAAGGTCGGGCGGTCCTGGAGCGGCTTGGTGAAGAGTTGGAGCAAGTACCCCTCGTCGTCGGCGTCGACAAGAACACCGAGATCCTTGACGCGTTGGTGGTCTTCTTTGACGACATCGTGGCCGTGCTCTTGGAGCATCGTGTTGACGCGGTCCCAGACCTTCTCGTAGTAGGTCTCAGGCATGTCAAGGAAGTCCACGCCGCGACGGCGGAGCTCAGCGACGGTTGCGAGCTCGTCGTCGGTTCTAAAAGCCAAGTGCTGGACACCCGGCATCATGTTGTGCCATTCAAGGTACTCGAGGATCTGCGACTTCTTCACGCCGTCGGCTGGTTCGTTGATCGGCATCTTGATCAGGTTGTTCCCGCTTGCCATCACCTTGGACATGAGCGCTGAGAACTCGGTCGAGATGTCCGCGTCGTCGAAGTGCTTGAACATTTTGAACTCAAGGACATCTTCGTACCACTTGACCCACTCGTTCATCTTGCCCTCTTCGACATTCCCGACGAGGTGATCGGTGTACATCAGTCCACACGGATGCTTCTCGTTGTAGTCGTTGAGGGGTGAGTCGTACTTCTTGAAGGTCGGCATGAAGAGACCACCCTTGCGGAGGTTCTCGTGTGCGTATTCACCTGTGCGTGAGATGAAGGTGTGGATCACGCGGCCGTAGGTATGGATCGACGCGACGGTGACGCTCCCCTTCTCGTCTTCGATCGTGCGTGGAGCGCGAGCGGACTTCCCGCCGTTCTGCAGTGCTCGTTCGTACGCGGCGGTCGCGTCTTCGACGGTGAGGGAGACATCCTTGATGCCGTCGCCGTAGAGCTTGATTTCTTCCGCGGCCTCGTGGTCTTTGTTGAGCGGGGTCGTGAGCAGGATGCGGATATTGCCTTGCGTCAGGAGGTAGTCGGCTTCTTCGCGAGATCCGGTCGTGAGGTCCGCGATCTGGTCGATGCGGAATCCGAAGGTATGAGCATAGAAATACGCGGCTTGCTTCGCGTTGCCAACATAGAAGCGGACATGATCGACATCGATCAGGTTCAATGGATCAGCGGACAGCGAGGTGCTGGTCTGGGTGGATGCGGTGGTCATCTCGGATTCCTTGTCATCAGTTCTTGGGCGGTGAATGGTTCGGCGCGTGAATGCACACGCCTTCGGGAGCCCAGGTCCCGTGGCTGTATTATAGAGGCAAGAATCGGATCGTCCAAAGCGAATCCACGCTCATGCAGCGTGTTTCAGCGCATCTGGAGCTTGAAACTGGTTGGGACAGACTACAACTGGGAAGAATCGGGCTCTCAGAGCCCTTGAGTCAGCGAATAGTCCTGTGTTTCGATGTCGTCAGCGACGCGGAATCCAGATGCTGGATCTCCGACACGCAGGATCGCGACCGTGGACTGCGCGAGGATCGCTCCGAGCGGCTTGCCTGCGACGAGGAGGACGGGATCGCCTTCCTTGACCAGCTCGCGAGCGACGAGCATATCTTCGACGGCATCGGTCCAGCGGCGGAGCTTGCCTTTGTACGGAGGATCGGTCAGGACTGGAGTCACCCCTCCGAACAGCGCCATCCGGCGCGAACCGATCGGCGATGAGGTGTACGCGTAGATCGGGACGCGGAAGTTGTTCTGGGACAGATACCGCGCCATGCCTCCGGCTTGTGACCAGACGACGACGGCTTTCGCGTCGAGTTCCTCGGCCATATGCCAGACGCCGCGAGCGAGTGCTGCGGATCTGAATGGGTATTCTTTGAGATCCAACGGCGCGCCCTGCGCGTGCGCCATCTCGTCCATACGAGCTTCGGTCACTTTGATGATCCGCTGCATCGTTTCGACAGTGATGTCGGGATACTTCCCAACAGCGGTCTCTCCTGAGAGCATGACCGCGTCGCATCCATCAAAGACAGCGTTGGCAACATCCGACGCTTCAGCACGCGTCGGGCTCGGAGAATCGATCATCGATTCGAGCATCTGCGTCGCGACGATACACGGCTTCCCCTGCTCGTTGCACTTCGCGAGGATGTGCTTCTGGATCACTGGGACCTTCGCGACATCCATCTCGACGCCGAGATCGCCGCGAGCGACCATGATCGCATCGGTTGCTTCGATGATCGCGTCCAGATTCTCAACAGCTTGCGGCTTCTCAACCTTGACAACGACTGGGATCCGCATGGAAATCTCAGGTTCTGCCCAAGGCAGGTCTGGGGTACACCATTCTTCGAGCTTATTGATCAGTTCGTAGACCTCGTCAGCTGTGCGGACGAAGGAGAGCGCGAGGTAGTCCACGCCGTGATCGACGGCCCATCTGGCGCATTCCCAGTCGCGATCCGTGATCGCGGGAACGCTGATATCGGATTCTGGGAGGTTGATCCCTTTGGCGCTGGTGATGCGTCCTCCGACAGTGACTTTGCATTTGAGCCATTCGCCGTCGCCGTGATCGACTGCGAGCATGCGGATGGCGCCGTCGTTGATCAGGACGCGTTGGCCTGGGAGGACATCCTCGTACAACGGATCGAAGGTTGCGCTGAAGGTTGCTTTGCCGTCGACATATCCTGCGACGCCTTGGTCTTTGCGGAAGTAGACGGTATCCCCGGTTTTGACGACGATGCCTCCATCGGGATCGATGTCGGGAACCTTCCCGACGCGCATCTTGGGGCCTTGGAGATCTCCGAGCACTGCGATACAGCGTCCGGCACGCTGGGACGCTTCGCGGACATTCTGGATCCGCTCGTTCATGTCGGAGAGTTCGCCGTGCGAGAAGTTGAGTCGAAAGACCGACACCCCTTGCTCGATGAGCTTATCAAGCATCTCAGGAGAGTCTGATGCGGGACCAAGCGTCGCAACGATCTTCGCGTGCGCAGGATTGGTAGAAAGGTTCTGGTCCCAGACAGGGGCTTTCGAGTGCGACATCAGCTTTAGACTCCGAGTACAAGAAAAGTATCAGTTACATCAATTATCGGTCCGATCCAACAGACGGATGAGAGAATCTAGGCACAAAGAAGGACTCAGGCAGGGTCTCAATCACACATTAAACAAGAAGTTACAGACATCCGCGTCGTGCATGACATACCCCTTACCTTCGATACGGAGCTTCCCGGCTTCCTTAATCGCCTTTTCCGACTTGTACTCGACCAGGTCATCAACGCTGTAGCATTCGACACGGATGAAGCCGCGCTCGAAGTCTGTGTGGATCACGCCCGCAGCTTGGGGAGCTTTGCATCCTTGCGGGATCGTCCAAGCGCGGACCTCTTTTTCCCCTGCGGTGTAGTACGACTGGTAGCCGAGAAGCTTGTACGCGGCGCGTGCGAGCTTCCCAAGCGCCGGCTCGTCCATCCCCATATCCGCGAGCATCTCAATCTTGTCTTCCTCGTCGAGTTCCGAGAGCTCGGACTCGATGCGAGCACAGACAGGGACCATTTCAGCGCCGACAGAAGCTGCGTGCTCGCGCACGCGTTGAGAGAGCGGTCCTTCGCCGTTGGGATCGTCATCGGAGACATTCGCGATGTAGAGGATCGGCTTGCTGGTAATCAGTGTGAGCTGCTTGCACGCTTTGATGTGATCCGGATCGGTAAACTCGTGCGAGCGAGCGGGTTTCTGTGCTTCGAGGATCGGGGTGAGGACCTCGATCACCTTCATGCGTGCGATCGCGTCACGATCTCCGCCTTTCGCGTTCCGCTTTGCTTTCGCTTCTGCGTTCTCGAGCGTCTGGATATCCGCGAGGATGAGTTCGAGCTCGATGGTCTCGATGTCGCGGATCGGATCGACGGATCCATCGACATGGGTGATGTCTTCTCCGCCTGGCGCTTTCTCGAAGCAGCGGACGACCTGGACGATCGCATCGACATCCTTGATGTGTCCAAGGAATGCGTTGCCCTTGCCTTCACCGGTCGAGGCACCCTTGACCAAGCCTGCGATGTCAACGAGTTCGAGCGCTGCCGGGATCACTTTCTGGGTCTTGATGTGCTCTTGGATGATGCCGAGACGCGGATCGGGGATCGGAACGACACCGATGTTTGGATCGATGGTCGCGAACGGATAGTTCGCGGCCAGCGCGCCTGCATTGGTCAATGCGTTAAAGAGGGTCGATTTACCCACATTGGGGAGTCCAACAATGCCTGCTTTCATGATCTTCGCTCCGTCCCGCATCGCGCGGGAGGGATTGTAGTCTTTTGCTCATCCTCAACCACGCGGATCCCTCAAGAGACCAGCATCCAGAGCGCACAGATCAATCGGACGCTCCACAGGACTGTCCTGATCCAGTTGGTCCTGACGAGCCGACGATGGATCGAAGGCTCAAATCCGAGCGTCAGCGTTCGATGACAGGGGACCTGGACGAACGCCGTGGAGATCCAGATGAGTGCTAACGCTGCTAATCCGAGGATCGGGGGGACCCATCCGACCTGATCGACCAACCTGAGCAGATACACGGCTGTGACCAACTCGATGAGCATCAAGGGTCCGACCACGAGGGTCGTTGCTCGTGTGTGAGCCTCTTCATAGTCGACGAACGACTCCGGACCGACTCGGCTCATCAGTGGATAGTGGACGATCTGGACGAACCAGATCAATCCGGTCATCATTGCGGTGCTGGAGACATGGAGCAGGAACGCGATGGTCAGGACTGGATCAGCGTGCAGATTCATGGTCTTTATCGTAATGGTTTTTTAGTCGCGACCGGCTGAGCGACCGGATCGATGCCGCAGATCATGGATGAGTAGTTCAATCGCTCTCCTGCTGATCGATGTCTGAAGCTCTGGATCATGCGTCCGTGCTCGATGATGAACGCGCCGGGCATCTGGAATCCATCCCCTTTGAGTCCTGAGACGATGTTCCCTCGCAGCGTGGACTTGATGCCTTCGATCCAGGTGCGGGGTCCGAAGAGTTGGAGGAAGCTCCCACGCGAGAGCTCGAACGCTTGGTAGTAGGATTGTTTCGGATCCGAGACGCGTGGGAGATTCTCGAGGCCGTATTTGAGGAGGACATCACGAGCGGACTGGTCGTCGCTCATGTGCACGATCACCGGCTCCACATCCTGCATCCGCAGCTCTGGGAGTGAAGATTGCAGGTCTTGGAGCGTCTGGAGGCAGAAGGTGCATCCGAGATGACGGAGGAAGACGACGAGGACTGGATTGGAGACGGAGCGGTCGAAGATCGTGATGCCGTGCTGATCGCGTGCGTGCTCGATTGCCCAGTTGACTGTTCGTGCGGGTTCGTATCGAGCGTCTTCTGGGAGTTGGTTGTAGCGAGCGGCTTGGTAGAGGATCAATCCGAAGGGGACCCACCAGATGAGGTCATTGGGGATCAGGACCCAACCGAAGCTTGCGGGGAGTTCTTTGGTGATCAGTGCTGCGTAGACGAATCCGATCGGGCCGAAGATTTTCCCGAGCAGTCCGACGAGGATGATCGGCCAGTGCTTATAGGGGTTAGAGGAGGCGATGAGGTATCCCACGCCGTAAACGCCAACGATCATCCCGACGCACTGCCAGATCGCGTTGTAGCGGGGTGGTTGGAGTCCGAGTTTCTCGAACATGATCGTTGGGAAGAGAATGACCAGCCCGCCCCAGACGAGGTTGTAGCATCCTGCGAAGATCAGCAGGGGACGCATCCAGGTTGAAGTCGAGTTTCGTAGCATGGGATTCCCGCAAAGTAAGGGATGTGAGACCGTTATGACTTCGTCAGTCGCGATCGACCCGATCCAGCTGCTGGGAAAAATAAACCTGCCTGATCGTCCCTCAGCGGTACAATACGGCATTGCCCGGGTAGCTCAGTTGGATAGAGCAGCGCTTTCCTAAAGCGCAGGTGACAGGTTCGATCCCTGTTCCGGGTGTTGTGACCTCCCAACCAGACCCCAACTCTACCACTCCCGAGCTGCCTGCTGATCGTGGTCACCTGCTCACTGAGCAGCAACTCGACGCGTCTGCGGATCTCGACTCTGGATCGATTTCCGACACGCTGAAGATTATCAATGATGCGGATGCTGGGATTGCTGGAGCCGTGCGAGCGGAGATTGAGCATATTGGTCGGTTTGTTTCCTTCGCGGTCGATTCGATCGAATCGGGTGGTCGCTTGGTGTATCTCGGCGCTGGGACGAGCGGACGACTGGGTGTGCTTGATGCATCGGAATGTCCTCCGACCTTCAACAGCGATCCGGATCAGGTCGTCGGGATCATCGCAGGAGGTGATTCAGCGCTTCGAAAATCATCTGAGCACAAAGAAGACGATCCGAAAGGCGCGCATGCTGAGCTTGATGCGCTCCAGATCGGACCAAAGGACAGCGTCCTGGGAATCGCGGCGGGTGGAACAACCCCCTTCGTGCTTGGAGGCGTCGAGCATGCATCAACGCTGGGAGCAAAGACTGGACTACTCACCTGCACCCCGATCGAGCAACCACGATGGTGCGATGTGCTGATCGCGGTCTCGACAGGCGCGGAAGTCGTGACGGGATCGACACGGATGAAAGCTGGGACGGCGACCAAGCTCGTCTTGAATATGATCTCTACATCCATGATGGTCCACAGCGGGAAGGTCTACGGGCACCTGATGGTCGATCTCCGCGCGACCAACGACAAGCTCCGCGATCGCGCCGCGCGGATCATCTCGCAGATCACGCAACTCGAACGATCCGATGCGCTGGATCTGCTCGATCGCGCCGATGGGCGTGTCAAATCCGCATTGGTCATGCACCAGCAGCAACTGAGCCATTCGGATGCGGATGAGTTGCTCGAAAAGCACAACGGTCGGCTTCGTCCGATTCTTGGAGATCCCAAATGACCATTTCCCATGAAGTTGGTTCGATGATCATGACAGGGATCCGAGGATCGAGTCTGGATGATCCGCGCTGCCGCGAAGATGTCCGGACGCTCAAGGACCTGCATATCAAGGGGGTCATCCTCTTTGATACCCACCTCCCGACTGGTGGCATGCGGAACATCGTCAACGAAGATCAGGTCCGAACGCTGACCGATGATCTCCGCAACGAGCTCGGAGATGATCTCCTCATCGCGATCGATCAAGAAGGCGGCGAAGTCAATCGTCTGGGACTCTTCAAGGACGCAGGAGTCAGCGAACAACTCAGCGCCAAGATGCAGGGCGCATTGAGTCCGGCGCAACTCAGTGCCACCATCGATCCCGTCGCGACTGCTTTACATGCTGCAGGAATCAACCTGACCTTCGCGCCGTGCATCGATCTGAGTGTGAATCCAGACAATCCGATCATCGCAGGGAAAGACCGATCGCTCGGACACGATCCTGATCGCGTCGCGCGCAGCGCGTCGGTCATCATCAACACCTACCACAACTACGGCGTCCGCTGCTGTCTCAAGCACTTCCCTGGACACGGATCATCCACAACCGATACCCATCTGGGACTCGCGGATGTCACCGAAACATGGATCGAGGACGAACTCAGCGTGTACCGATCGCTGATCGAATCCATGAATCACAACACGCTCCCTGCGTGCGCTGTGATGACCGGACACTTGATGCATCATCTCCAGGACCCGCTCCTCCCAGCGAGTCTCTCGCACATGCACACAACGACTACGCTCCGCGACCTGCTCGGATTCGAAGGATTGGTCATCACCGATTCGATCGACATGGGCGCGATCCGTGATCATCACGAAGCGGGAGCCGCGGCACTGCTTGCTGTCCAAGCAGGCGCGGACATCGTGCTCGATGGATTCAACGCGCCGAGTGATATCGACCTTGATCATCCAGCGCAGCAGATCCATGAATCCCTCGTGCGAGCGACCCAACAAGGGACCATCCCACGACAGCGGATCGACGAATCGCTCGCTCGCAGGAGTGCGTTCCTGCAGGGAACTCACCGGACCAGCTCATCAAACAGCAACCGATAACACGCTCCTGACGCTTCTATACAAGCGATTCGCATGCCTTGCGTTCCAATTGGGTAGCGAGCGGCGTGAATCCGTGGCCTGTTATAGACATGAACGCTCAACTGAAGACCAGAATCATCGGATGCTTTGCGCTCGCTGTCGGCGCACTGACGCTTAGCGGCTGCACCTCCTCGCACCCATCAGCCGCTTGGCAGGGGAGCGGGATGTATGTCGGGAGTAGCGGGAACAGCTCGGCGCTGGTGTTCTCCCCCACTCGCGCTGATACTGGGACGCTCGCGTATGTTGATTCCAACGCGCCTGAGTTCAGTCGCCGTGACCACACGCTCTCGCCTCGTGATCTATCGCGTCGTGACGAGCTGTTTGGTATTGCTCCTGAGAACCATCCGTCGCTCAACTACCGCCGTACATTCCGCACTTCTCGCAGAGCGGATGAGTACAGCTATCCTGATCGCGATCGCGGGCACTCGCACAGCTACCGCCGTTCGTACCGGAACTACCGCGACCATCGCTGATTCACAGCATGCGTGTAACAAAGGAGAGGGCCGACCCGCGAACACGGATCGGCCCTTCACCAACACCAACATGCACCAATGGATTCAATCAGTCGTACAACGCCGCGGTCGGAGGGAGTTCGATGCTCCGGAGCTGGAGCGTGGTTTCGATGCGGAAGTTTGAACCGCTGTAGCGACGCTCGGCATGGAAGATATCGAGGGTGTAGGTGCGTCCGTCTTGGAGCCAGTCCAGACGATCGAGATCGAGGAACTGGGTCCGTCGTGGGTGGAGACCTCCGAGGTCAACGACGAGCTTGCCGTCGATGAAGACCCAGACATCGTCATCGCCTGAGAACATGAAGGTCTGACCGGATTCACGATGGAAGGTGAACTCGGTATTGATCTCAGTCGTGAAGTGGTAGTTGCGGCCTGACTTGTAGTCGCCGTAGAGTTCGCCGTTGACTGGGAAGAAGCCGTGGGTCCCGTGCTCAGTATCGCTGTTTGAGTCGAACTGGTAACGATCAGTCCCCTCAACACGAGTGAGTGTGAGCTGGATGGTTGATGAAAGGTTCACGCCTGGAACATCACGATACCATTGGTCGAAGCGTTCTGAGGAGGTGAAGCCGTTGCCGGAACCGCCTACCTGGAGGCTCCCTGCTTGGTCTCCGGCTTCTTGGTCATACATCGCGGGATTGATGTGACGACCCTGGCTGTCCTTAAACTCGGTAGCAATCTTGAATCCTCGAAGATCCCCTGATGAGTACGGCTTCCCATCTGCACTCAGCTCATCTGCGACAAGACCAACAGTCGTGGTCCCACCAAAGGACTCGAAGTCGGGGTGACCGCCTTCTGTTTGCTTTGGTTTAAAGTCGCGGATCACACAGTCAAGCTGGAGGGTGTCCGGGAGGTTGTCTTCTGAGGCTTGGGTCTGAGCATTCTCGCTCGCAGACGCGGTCCATGCGAGCGACATCGTTCCGATGCCTCCGACGAGATAGGCGAGCACGGCTGCCTTGGTAAAGCTCTTGTTGGATTTGGTTGTGTGCTGTTGCATGTATCGTTTCCTTCCCGCAGCTTCGGGGCTGCGCCCCCGTACCTTTACAAATCAGACAATCGAACGATCGAACCGCTCGATCCTGTAGATCAGTCCATGATGGTCTCAACCGAAGCGACGCTCGTGGTTGAATCCTGTGATGCCGATACGAACGCCGTACCGAGAGAGAAAATCATCGATAGCCCCGATGCGACGATCGCGGCGATCAACAGCCCTTGCATCATTTTGTTCTGACCTGCAAGCGGGGTGCCGTCTTGCTCGATCATTTCGCTTGGTGCTGTCGTACTCATGGGTGGTCTCCTTGCGGGGGGCTTGGGTCGTTGGTGTTGGTCCCGCACATGAACTGTCCAATTCATCTTCAAAAATGCAACCGATTCACTTTGAGAAGAGAGCCAAGCCGTGCTGTCTGGAACGGTTGGACAGAGAGCGAGGGGTGGTCAGAGACCAGAATCGGGGTCTGCGCTGGTAATCGGAACTGAGCAAATTTGCTGATCGCAGCGATGAATGCCCGATGGAAACCACTGAGACTGTGATACACTCTGGGCGTAAAGAGCCCGATCAATGGGAGATTTGGACCGATGGATGTCTTTGTAATCGAAGGTGGACGACGACTCAGCGGGTCGATCCGTATAAACGGCTCCAAGAATGCTGCGCTCCCATTGATGGCAGCTTCACTGCTCACTGATGAGCCGCTGATCCTGAGCGATGTCCCCAACCTGTCCGATATCCGCAATATGACGCGACTGCTCGAGGAACTCGGGGTCCAGAGCGATCACGAGGATCACGAGTTTGGTCAGACGATCACCCACACTGTGACGGATCCGACCCAATCGCATGCACGATACGAGATCGTCCGCACGATGCGTGCGAGCATCTCCACGCTCGGACCATTGCTCGCAAAGCGAGGCAGCGCACGCGTCTCACTCCCAGGCGGATGCGCCATCGGTCAGCGTCCCGTCGATCTCCACTTGCGTGGACTCGAAGCGTTGGGCGCCAAGATCAGTCTCGACGGCGGGGACATCGAAGCAATCGCACCGGGAGGACGACTCATCGGGGCACCGGTCTTCCTCGGCGGACCGTTCGGATCGACTGTACTGGGAACCGCGAACATCATGTCCGCGGCGACGCTCGCGCGTGGAACGACAATCATTGAATCCGCGGCGTGTGAGCCTGAGATTGTGGATCTTGCGAACATGCTCAACTCGATGGGCGCGAACATCTCCGGCGCTGGATCACCACGCATCACGATCCAAGGCGTGGAAGCGTTGGGAGGAACGACGCATCGCGTGATGCCTGACCGGATCGAAGCGGGGACCTATATGTGTGCCGCGGCGATTACTGGGTCCGACCTCACGCTTGAGAACTGCCCGCTCGATGCGATGATGAGTGCGGTCGATACGCTCGGACACATGGGGATCCATGTTGATGGGGTTGGCTCCGACAGCGACCCGATGCGCCGGTCATGCACGATTTCGAGGAGCGGGGAGATCAAACCGGTCCAGATCACGACGCAGCCTCATCCTGGATTCCCGACCGATCTGCAAGCACAGTTCATGGCGCTGCTGTGTCTCTCCAATGGGAACTCGGTGATTACTGAGAAGATCTTCCCAGAACGCTTCCTCCATGTCGCGGAACTGTGCAGAATGGGCGCTCAGATCCATCGTCAGGGCGCGACGGCGGTCGTCACAGGGGTCAAGGAACTCACCGGCGCGCCGGTCATGGCATCGGACCTCCGCGCCAGCGCGGGACTCGTCATCGCGGCGCTCGCGGCTCGCGGCACAACGGTCATCAATCGCGTCTACCACATCGATCGTGGATACGAGCATCTCGAAGACAAACTCAGCGGGGTCGGCGCGTCGATCCGTCGTGCGGATGCCGAGGAGTTCGCGGATTCCGCGATGTCGCTCTGATCTACTCGCTCGCTGAACGGATCCGCTTTATTCGTCGTCTTCATCGAATCCACGGCGGACCATCTCGCTCAGATGATCGAGACACGCTTTCGCGTCTTTTCCTTTGCACTCGACCTCGATGAGCGTCCCTTTGGTCGCGGCGAGGAGCATGAGATCCATGATGGACTTGCCGTCGGCGTCTTCCTCGTTCGCTCGCACACGGACCTCGGAAGCGAATCCTCCTGCAGCGGTCGCGAAATCGGTCGCGGGACGGGCGTGGAGCCCGTAGCGATTGGTGATTTCGAGTTTTGCTGAGCACGATTCGGTCACGCGGTTCTCCGTCTTACGCGTACCGATGATCTCGGCACGCGGTTCATTCAATTCTGCTGACAACACATCTGTGCGCCACTGTGTATAACGAGCATCACGCGAATGCGGATGAGGGACAGGTCATAGAGCACCAACTGAGCTTCTTATCGTGTCGTCATCCGCATCAGGGAGCGGGAGGGGAGGATCAAGCTTCTCCGAGCCGATGATGGTCTGCATCGTCGAGCAGGGTCAGGATCTCTTCGTTGCTCTGCGTCTGTCGCATCGCTCGGCGGAAGGTTTCCTTGGAGAGGTTCTTGAAAATCGTCTCCATCGCTTGGAGGTGATCCTCGGGCTGATCCGCAGGTGTCAGCAGCATGACCACGGTATAGACCGGGAGTTTGTCGCGTGACTCAAAGTCAATCCCTCGCTCGCTGAGTCCGATCCCAGCGGTGAGCTTCGCGATCTTGGGATGCTTGATATGCGGGACGGCGACGCCGTATCCGAATCCGGTCGAGGACTTTCGTTCTCGATCGAGGATTTTGGCAAGCAGTTCGTCGCGGATCTCCGCAGGTGCTGCTCCGCTGGAGACGAGCATATCAATCATCTCAGCAATCACGCCGTCACGATCGACGGCTTCAAGATCGCTGCGGATCGAATCGGGTTGGATTATCTCGGTCAGTTTCATACAAGCCCCTGAATTAGAGTGTACTAGGATAGCCGCGTCGCCAGCCTAAGGCCCCAACAGATGCCCAATGAATGACTTAGCTCAGATCCGTTAGCGGACAGATTTGAGCTTCTCGCGGTGATCGTGCAGCTGACGGTCTGCCTTGGTGACGACCTCGTCGACCGTGTCGTAGACATCCGGCCCTTCAGCTTTCGCATGGAAGTCGTCGTGATGCTCGACATCGACGACGACTTCGACCGCGTATTGCTCTTTGGACGGGCTTTCTTTCCAGACGACAAAGTCGAGCTGCTGAACAAAGCCCTTGTATGAGATGAGCTTCTCGGCCTTCTTTTCGATGTGAAGACGGATCGGATCGGTGATTTCAAACTGACGCCCAACAATATTAACACGCATGAGAAGAACTCCTTTGGGCTAGAGGCACGGATTGGTGCCCGGTGATTTGCTCTATTCTAGGGGATCTTCGGCGGCTCGCCAACCCGGCTCGCGTGGAATCCGACTCAACTCCTCTCTTCGCTCCCAAACACCCTTCACACGCGCTCCTATCAGACTACACCCGTCCAACCATTCCCCCTAGACTTGGCACCATGTCTGCACGCACACTCCGCAATCTGATCCAGTACGGCATCCTCGCGATGCTCCTGACCCTGCTCGCGCTCTTCCTCCTCTACCCGATCGCGCTGACTGTCCGAGGCGGGTTCGCGGTTGATCCCGCAACAGGGACAGGTTGGACGCTCGACCACCTACGACTGGTCTTCGAGGATCCGTTGCAGATCACAGGACTGATCAACTCTCTGAAAATCGCGATCGCGGTCACGACGACCTGCATCATCATCTCGCTCCCGCTCGCGACGCTCAGCGCTCGCTACACCTTTCCTGGGAAGAAGATTCTCAATGCTGCGATTCTTGTGCCTTTGATCCTCCCGCCGTTTGTCGGCGCGATCGGGATCAGCAAGCTGATGGGACGCGAGGGCGCGGTCAATGCGCTGCTCGGGACGGACTGGGACCTGCTTGGGAACGGGAAGTTCTGGGGAGTCGTGCTCGTCGAGGCGCTGCACCTATATCCGATCATCTACCTCAACACCGTCGCGTCGCTCGCGAATCTTGATCCGGCGCTCGATGAGTCTGCGGAGAACTTGGGCGCGGGAGGTTGGAGAAGGTTCTTCAAGATCACGCTCCCGCTGATCCGTCCGGGACTGTTTGCGGGATCGACGATTGTGTTTATCTGGAGCTTTACGGAGCTTGGTACGCCGTTGATGTTTGATTACTCGACCGCGACTCCTGTGCAGATTTTCTACGGGCTCAAAGAGGTGCAGAACAACGCGGAGCCGTACGCGTTGACGCTTGTGCTGCTGCTGTCTGCGATCATGATCTATGTGCTTGGGAAGCTTGTCTTTGGACGCAAGGGCTACGCGATGTACTCCAAAGCGTCCCGCGCCGGAGCAGAAACACCACTCAAACCACTCTGGGGCATCCTCGCTACGCTCGCGTTTGGTGGAGTGACTGTGCTCGCGCTGCTCCCACATATCGGGGTCGTGCTGACCTCAATTGCTGAGCCTGGATCGTGGTACTCGTCCGTGCTTCCTGAATCGCTGACCCTATCGCACTTCAACCAAGCACTCACGGCAGGTGAATCGTTCAACTCGATCAAGAACTCGCTGATCCTGTCGCTGCTTGCGATGATCCTCAATATGGGGTTCGGCGTCCTGATCGGATACATCCTCGTCCGCACCAATGTCATCGGACGCGGCTTGCTCGACGCGCTCTGCATGCTGCCGCTCGCTGTCCCTGGACTCGTGATGGCGTTTGGGTATGTCGCGATGACGCTCCGCTGGCCGTTTGGTGCCGGGGATCCGCTCCAGGGAACGCTCGCGGTCTTCGGGACCGATCCGAATCCGTTCCCGCTGCTGATTATCGCGTACGCCGTGCGTCGATTGCCGTATATCGTGCGTTCGACTGTTGCGGGACTTGAGCAGACTTCTGGAGAGCTTGAAGAAGCAGCCGTGAACTTGGGCGCGACGCGCGTGACCGCGGTCCGCAAGGTCATCATCCCGCTCATCATGGCGAACTTGATCGCGGGTGGATTGCTCGTCTTCAGCTTCTCGATGCTCGAGGTTTCCGATTCCCTGATCCTCGCGCAGCGGTCCGACCACTTCCCGATCACCAAGATGATCTACGAGTTCACCAACCGGCTCGGAGACGGCCAATACATCGCATCAGCGATGGGTGTCTGGGGCATGACCCTCCTCACTGTCACGCTTGTAGGGTCATCCGTGATGATGGGTAAAAAACTTGGTTCGATCTTCCGAGTCTGATAGGTCGTACGCATTGGTATGCAAATCCGACCCACCCAACCTGAAGATGTCGCGAGCATTACCGCTCTGCTGAACCACGAGATCGTCCAAGGCGTTGCCCATTTCGGGACCGAACCGATCGAGCAAACTGAGATCAGCGAGCAACTCAAGTCCGCCGGGGATCAGTTCCCTTGGTACTCCGCGTTTGACGGCGACGAGTTTCTTGGATTCTGCAAGTCCGCGCCGTGGTCTCCTCGCGGCGGATACACGTGGACAGCGGAGATCACGATCTATCTGATGCCTCAAGCGAGAGGACGCGGGATCGGGAAGAAGCTCTACAGCAAACTCCTCTCCACACTCAAAGCTCAGCGATTCCAGGTCATCGTCGCGGGAGTCTCCGAACCCAATCCCGCAAGCGTCGCGCTCCATACCTCGATCGGGATGGAGCAGACTGGATACAACACACGCATGGGCTTCAAGCACGGCAAGTGGATCGATGTGAGCTACTACCAGATGATCCTCGGCGAGCAGCCAAACCCTCCAGAACCGATCCTGAGCATCAGCGAAGCGATGCAGATCTCATCAATCCGAAGCTGATACACTGGTGCATGCTCGATCCCAATGCTGACATTCTTCGCCGTGCTGCTCATCTCATGCGATCCGCGTGGTCGTGCACGCTGCTGTATGACGAATCCCCCTTTGAAACCCAGTGCATGATCGATCCGAGGACAGGGGAGTTCCTGGTCGCGATCGTCAGCGATGCGCTGGACGCGAGCGACATCACGCTCGCGTGTCCGCGCGATTCGTTCGATACGCGCGTCCGCATCTGCGTGCAGCTTTCCGAAGAGGTCAGCGAGGAACAGTGCGACCGGTTCACAGCGTACCACCTCCCTGCAACGAAACCGCTGCTCGCGAGAGCGACCTACGAATACGCGAAGCTTGATTCTGGAGAGGTCATCACTCCGGATCAGTGCTCGCTCGTCAATCCGCTTGTCGATCAGTTTGGTCCGTTGTGCAGAGCACTCAACGCGGATCGCGATCGTCTCGCGCGAGTGTGCTTTTCGATTTCCGGAGTCGAGCACGATTCGCCGCTCGCGGTTGGGGTTGATCTGGAAGGGATCGACATCCGAGCAAGTTTCGGGCTTGTGCGGATCGTCCTCCCAGACCCGATCGAGAATCCAGAAGACGCGATGCGTGTGACCACTTCGCTCTTGGAGAACTGTGATGCGTGAGGCGCATGCTCATATCTTTCAGCTCGGACGATCGTTGACGATGCTCGATTGCAGCGCGTGCGAGAGCCGGGACGCGATGCTGGCGCTGGTTGCACAGCGAGCCGCGGATCTTGGTCCTAGTGATTGGGTGCTGGCGCACAGTGTTCGCCCCGAAGGGTGGAGCGATCCACGCTGGCCGACGAGGACGGAGCTGGATGACGCGAGCAACGGACGCCCAGTCTGCGCGTGGTGCTTTGATTACCACTCGATGGTCGCTTCATCCGCTGCGCTGACGCATGCCGGGATTCATGCAGAATCGAAAATCGATCGTGGGATCGTCGGCGTCAATGAACAAGGCGAACTCACCGGAATGCTCTACGAACACGCCGCCCTCGTCCTCTGGTCGAGTGTTCCAGAACCAAACGCTGCAGATCGCCGATCGCTGATCATCCAAGCGTGCGAACATCTACGCACGCTCGGATTTACCGAAGTTCACGATCTCAAATCCCAGCCTTGGCTCGGACCACTCTTGAGCGAACTCATCCGCGAAGGTGTCGTCGATCAGCGGTTCGAGCTCTTCCCGCTTGTGCAAGACCTCGACGCGACCCTTGCGACTCGATCTGACTGGGAATCGGATCAACTCAAGCTCGCAGGGACCAAGATCTTTACCGACGGCGCACTCAACTCGCGCACGGCTTGGATGCTTGACGACTACTGCGATTCTCCGACCAAGGGGACTTCGATGATGACTCCCCAAGAGATCGACGATGCGTTGCTGCGGAGTAAAGCGCACAACCTCCCGATCGCAGCCCACGCGATCGGAGACGCGGCGGTCCGCGCGGTCCTTGATTCGATCGAGCGGACAGGATCAGCCAACACCAACGCACGCATCGAGCATCTCGAGCTGGTCCATCCCGATGATCTTCCCAGATTCAAAGCACTCGGCGTCATCGCGTCGGTCCAGCCTTGCCATCTGCTTCCTGATATGGAAGCGCTGCGAACAGGACTGCACGACCGGTTGGATCGGGTGTTCCCGCTCCGGTCATTGGTTGACTCTGGGTTGGAGCTTGGGAGCGAGCTGATCTTCGGATCCGATGTCCCGATCGTGCGTGCGGATCATGAGGATTCGATCCAAGCCGCGGTTCATCGCAGGCGAGCAGGGATGGATGAATCCGATGCGATCGGACTGGATCAATCGCTGACTGTCGAAGAATCGCTCGCGTGCTTCGGAGTGTGATTCAAGCGTCTGCAGCTCTTTCCGATGACACGACGACCAGTTGATCGAGCGGGATACTGAGCTCGAACTCCGCGCCGTGACCGCGCTTTCTGACGAGAGCGAGGTCCCCTCCCATTTCCAGCGCGAGTCCGCGCGAGAGCGCGAGTCCCAAACCCAGTCCGGACCGGTCACGCATGGAGGGGGATGATCCTCGCACGAACTCGCCGAAGATTTTCCGGCGGTCCCGGCTGTGAACACCCGGCCCATGATCCGCGACGATGAGCAGCAAGACATTGTTCTCGACCTTTGCATCAAGATGCACACGCAGATCGGGATCGTCTGAAGCGATTGATCCCCCCCCCGATTCCCCCCCGGCGTATTTACACGCGTTGTCCATCAGGTTCATCATGATCCGTTCGACTGCGTGCGGATCGAGCGTCACAGTCCGCTCCGCGCTCGCGGAGGTTTCATCCGACACAATCAGATCCATCCCCGCTTGTTCTCCGAGACGGGACATCGGAGGGATGAGACGCGCCATGAGCTCGCCGACACTGAGTTGCTGCTCGCCCTTGGGTTTGTCCTTCTGTCGTCCCGGCTGGCGCGAGATGCGTGCGTACTCAAGCACATTCTCGACGATCCCTGTGAGTCGATCCGATTCTCGTTTCAGCGTGTTGAGGTATTCCTTGCGGACATTCTCATCCGTCACCATCCCATCAGCGAGCATCTGCGAGTACAAACGGAAGGTCGTCAAAGGCGTGCGCAGCTCGTGCGTGACAGCGCCGACGAAGTGTCCACGACGAGCGGACAGCGTGAGCACTGTCCGAAGCACCAGACCAACAGCGATCATCGCGATCATCACAGCGATCCATGTCACGAGCATCGCGATGACCGCGGGAGTCAACGAATCACCCTCGACAGCGATCGCGCCGCCTGGGATGAACGCGACAGGGACGGTTGCGAGCCGATACAAGCTCTCGTTGCTTCGCGCCGTGAGATTCGCATCATCAATCGGTTCAAGAACAGAAGTCGGGAGCAGGTCGTCGATGGACCCGATGAGTTCGCTGGAGATTGTGTCCCAGTCGAGCCAGACGCCTTGGATCGAGACGACCCCGTCACGATCAATCGTGCGGACAAGCACAAGCTCAGGCATCCCGCTCTCATCACGGATCCAGCGCGGCTCGATCGCGCCGATCTCTACCTTTGGCTGAGCGAGCTCATGTGTTTCTTCCCGAACCGACCCGCTCTGCGCCTCAGGTATAACCATGTAATCCATCTCAGAAGATGGCGCCATCCCTGCTGTTGGAGATGATGCAGGCTCTGATCGTGCGCTGGTCAACCCGCTCTGGTCAGCACTCCTGCTCGAATCGAGTTTCTTCTCAAGCAGATCCGCAGCGACATCACTCGCGACCATCTTGCTCGTTCGCGATCGATTCTGATTCCCGATCGTGTTCTGCGCCAGATCCGCGATCCTCTGACGCGCCAAATAATCGGATTCAGGTTCCAGCTCTGCTTTCTGAGCTTGAACATCTCCAAAGTCAATCGTGACGACGACCTCATCCGACTCAGCGTGCTCTGTGAGCATCGATGCAAGCTCGTCTGCTTTGATGCTGTATTCCTTCAGATTCGATTTTGATACGCTTGAGACTTCTTGCGTCGCAGCGCGTGCGGCGATTCGTTGCGCACGCTCTCCGGACCCCTTCGCTCGACCCGACGCATCGACCTCGAAATATCCGCGTGCGTAGCTCCCTGATTCGATGGATTCATCTTCGAGCTGATCCTTCTGATCCGCGCGATCGTCGAGCGGTCCATCTTCGCTGAGCACGATCTCGTAATCCTCGATCGGACGAGCGGCTTCCAGCGCAATCATTGGCGCGAGTCTGGAGTCCATCCTCCACAGCGCGAGTCGGATCATCTCTTGGCGCTGATTCTCGGCGCGTGCCGTCGCGTTCCGTTCCTCAAGCGAATACACGGCCATGCTCGCCCAGCTCAGCGTGGTCACGACAAGCACCACACCGATCCAGAACGAGACCCAGAGCACTCGCTTAGAAGGATTCACAAAGCACCCCCGTCGGGTTCAGCGAGCATGTAGCCCTTGCCTCGCACGGTTTTGACGACTTCTGGATTGGATGGATCGTCTCCGAGTGTTTCGCGGATGCGTGCGATCGCCATGTCCACTGTCCGCGTGTGCGTCCCACGCGGATCGAGTCCCCAGACCTTCTGCAACAACTCGTCACGCGACACGGCACGACCTGGATTCGCAGCGAGGAACCCGATGACCTCCGCCTCGCGTTCGGTCAGTGTCTGGCGCGAACCATCCGCGAGGACCGCTTCGCGCCGATCGAAGTTGATCTGTCGTCCCGCGATCGTCATCTCTTTGCGTTGCGTCGGACGCGCCGGCATTCGTCGAAGTACCGCTTCGACGCGTGCCATGAGTTCGTCGAGCGAGAAGGGTTTGACGATGTAGTCATCGGCGCCGAGCTTGAGTCCCTTGATCCGATCGCTCTCCTCGCCGCGAGCGGTCAGGAAGATGACCGGCACATTGGGTTTGGGTTTGCGGAGTTCAGCGAGGACTTCCAAGCCGTTCATCTTGGGCATCATGATGTCGAGCAGCACAAGGTCCGCATCGACTGCGAGACACAGCTCAAGACCACGCTGCCCGTCGCTCGCTTCGTGCACGGTGTATCCGGAGTAGGACAACGCATCGACCAGGCCGCGCCTGATCGAGTCGTCGTCCTCAACTACTACGAGTGTTCCTAAAGACAAGCGTTCATCCTTTCACGCGGCCCGCTTACCACGAGTACCGAACGGTGTAGACCACGACCTTCTCCTCGTCGGGAGCGATGGTGACTGGGATGTGCATCGTCTGCGCGTCGATCATCTCGTACTCTTCGGAGTTGACCACCACATCCGCATTCGTCCAGCGGTAGAGGCGCTCTTGGATGGTCACATCAACAGGCTCATCCTTGCGGTTCCGGAGCTTGACCTCGATGGTCTCGACGATCCAGTCTTTGCCGCGCTCGAACTTCGCTTGTCGGCGTTCCCCAACCACATCAAACGCGTTCCCGAGCTTGATCATGATCTCTTCTTCACGAGCCGTGTGATCGATCACATGCTCTCCGATGAACTCGTACGCGCCGTCCGCTTCATCGAGCTGATTGACACGCATGCGTCCCGATGGGAGCGGGATTCCGAGACCATCGTCTTCGCTGTTGTCAAAGCGGACATAGACCTCGACCTTGGAGTTCGATGTGACTCCCCAGTTCTGGTCCATCATCGCGGAGTTGCCGGTCCAGCGAGCTTGCGCTGTGCCGTCGTAGAGCATCACCTTCTCGGCAGGCACTCCGGCGACCGGTTCAAAGAGTTCGACTTGCTTGGTTGAACGATCGGGGATTGTGGTTGGTCGACCGAGCGTATAGAGGTGGTACTCGAAGAACGCCTTCTCCTCGAATCCTGCGACTCCGCTCGAACGCTGAACATCCATCGCGTACATCATTGATTCGTTGTAGCGGTTCTGCTGAGGCTGTGCGCGTTGCACATCCCCCGCGATCAGCTTGAGTTTCGCATCCTCATAGGTACCACCTGATTGATTCAGGATCGAGACCCACGCGCCGATATCGATCGTGCCGTGGTTCGCGTCGTCTCCCTCGGCCCAGACGAGGTTGTAATCCGCCCACCAGGTGATGCCTGTAGTTTGGTACGAGATTCGTGTGTCGTGTTCTCCGCCTTTCGCGGCATCGACCTTCCACATCAGCGTCGGTTTGGTCACGAGCGATTTATCGAGCGATGGGAAGACCACCCCTCCGAATCCTTGCTGGTACTGCACTCGCCCGTCGTCTCCTTGGAGGAGCATCCCTCCGCCTGCAGTGGACATGAGGGTCATTTCTTGTCCGCCGAAGATGATCTTCTGATCGATGTAGCGTTCGAGCATGCGATCCATCGAGAGCAGGTCGAAGCGGTAGTCTTGTTCGAGGACCGCTGTGCCGTCTGGATCGGTCAAGGAGGTGAAGCGGACAGTGGTCGGATCAAGCAGCGCCGCGACATCAGTGAAGCGGAGCTCGCTGAGTCCCCGATCGATCTCGAGCGTCCGGTCCTGACGGATGACCGCGTATCCTGGGATCTGGTTGTAGCGGTTGTAGCCGTAGCCTTGGGATTGTCCTGGGACTGGTCGGTACCACTCCGCAGGGATCGCGCCGGGAGTTGCGGTCGAGTAGATCGTCAGCGCCGTGTCATCCGCGATCGCGGCTGGGAGCATCGAAGCGATCGAGAGGATCGCGACAGCGGTCATGGACTGTGAATGAAATGAATACTTGTTCATAGTGTGCCTTTCGTTGGACTCATGAATCATACCCGATCGAGGTTCAGTCCTCGCCCTTGGACGACTTCTTGCCTTCCTCTGATTTGGGAGCAGGTGCCGATTTGGAATCAAAGTTCAATCCAATGCTCGCACCCTGTTTCTGGAGTGTTCGGAGGACTTGCTGGTCGAATCCGTCCGCTGGACCATCTGCGAGCGCCTTCTCTTGGTACGACTTGCGGAGCGTGTTAAGTTCAGCCAATCGTGACTGGATCTCCTTTCTTCGCTCCATATTGACATGAATGACCTCTTTCAGTTCAGCTTCTGTCTTGGTCTGAAGACTCGCAGGGAGTTCGTCCTTCTTGAGGTCATCAAACTCGATCGAGCCGGACTCCAGTTGATCAACAAGCTCGCTCTTGCCGTAGACATTCGCTTTCCCGGCAGCAGATTGGTTATACATTGCACGATCCGCTGATGCCTCAGGCGTTGATCTCGCGACAAGGCTTGAGCCTCGGTTGTATCGAATGGTCGCGGCTTGATGCTCACTCCTTGTGCCATAAGTAATCATCAATGACGCAAACTCCTGATCGAGCTCGCGCATCTCGCTGTCGTAGGGAGTCGTGATTCGCTGGACACCCGAATCCTGCGCGATGCTCGCGTATGCGCCGTTGGTCAGGTTCGCGATTTTGTTCCAGTGTTCTTTGGTGCCGCCCATTCTCCCGCACTGGATCGTGTTGATCATGATCCCGCGCTCGCTCGCGAGCTTGCAGGTCGCTTGATACTTCACATCGTCGTTGTAATCCATGTGCGGCTCAGCATCACCCACAAGGAACACAATCTTGAGAGTCGATGGATCATCCGACCACTCGAACCGCTCGACCGCTTCAAACAACGCTTGGTTCACGCTCTCTGGACCATCCCCGCCTCCCGCGGCGTTGAATCCCATCAACTTCTCATACACAGCATCGATCTCATCGGTCAGCTTGGTACGAGTGGTAATGTACTCATCTCCACGATCACGATATCCGACCAGTCCCATCTTCACATTCGGAGAAGGCTGCGCTTGAGCGATCGAAGACGCGATGGACCAGATCTTGTCCTTCGCGCCTGCGATCAATCCGCTCATTGATCCGGTTGTATCGAGCACGAAGACGACTTCAACATTGGGTTGCTGGATGTACTCGACGCCGCAATGCAGAACCTCGTTTGGTTCGGGTGATTGGTACGCGGCGTGCGCGATCCCTGAGGTTGCGACGAGTGAGAGTGCGATCAGTGCGGCTTTCGTGTTCATTGGAATCTCCTAGCGTGTGTTTCATGTGATTGATTGGCGTCGTTGCCAACCGCTCCACGCTTATAGATACCGTTCGATTGCGTCTCGTATCGTCACAAGAATGTCACGCGCCGACCTATAGACCGCTCTGTCACACGCGTGTCACAGTTTGTTCACAGGAATGTCACACGGATCGCTGATTCCCGTTTCTCAGCAGGGATCAGCTCGCGCTGCTCAAAATACAACGCTGCGGCAAAAAGATTGCGATGATTCCTGCAATCGCGAGCACTACCGCTGTGCAGTAGAAGGTGGTGTCCAAGCCGTAGCCGCTCATGAGTCCATCGCGGAGTCCAGCAGGGAGTGCATCAACGAGCTTGAGCACGAATCCCGGCACCGATGGTTTCTGCTCAAGACCGTTCTGGATGATCTCCGCGCCGATCGGACCTGTGAACGAGAGCATCCACGCGCCGCCGAGCATGAGTCCTGAGACCAGGCTGGTGCGATGCGGGAGCAATCGTTGCGCGAGCGAGAGGCTCACAGGAATCACCGCTCCGAATCCAATCCCTGACAGCACCGCCGCACCCATCACGGCCCATCGTCCGAGTTCTCCATCCAACGACGACATCCAAGGGATCGACGCGATACTGAGGGCGCCGAGCATCGGGAGCACTACAAAGACGAGCTTCTCGAATCGGACAGCGAGGATGAATCCGAGTGTCAGACCTCCTGCTCCCATTCCGGTTTGCATGGATGCTTGGAGCCTGCCGTTGATGCGCGATGCTTCGATCCCGAGCTGTTCATTGAGTTCTTGTGCTTGATTGAGATCCAGCACATACTTGGATGCCCATTCAGTGAACAGATACACCAGCGCCATGTTGACTGTAAACCGGAGTACATTGCTCGCGTACATCACCCAGACCGCGATCCAGCGTCCTCGGCGTTCGCGTGGCTCCCAGCTGTTCTGATGTTCGTGCGCACCGTGATGACGATGTCCTGAGCCATGGATGGCGCGAGCGAGGAAGAACGCGCCGAGCAATCCGATCGGGATAAACCAGCGGACAGCGAGCAACCCTTGTCGAGCGTCACCTGCTGGGATCATCGGAGAATCGAGTGTCGCTTCGATCGCGCCGGGAGTCATCCACCCGACATACATCGGGGTAAAGACATTCCCCACAATCCCGCCGATCATCCCTGCGAGGAAGAAGACCGCGACATACGCGGATCGTCGTGATCCTCCGAGCTGACCAACCGTCGCGGCTGCAGGAGGATGGAACGCGCCGACCCCCATCGCGCCCAAGCTGTAGAGGATCGCGAGTTCTGTGAAGTTCCGCGCCATCCCCAGATTCCCGATACAGAGCACCGCGACGACAAATCCCGCTGTTCCCAGTGCTCGCGTGTCGAGCTTGTCGCTCGCCCATGCAACAACCGGCTGGATGATCCCTGAGAATACTGCGCCCATCGCGAGCAGAAGTGCTTTTTGTTCTGGACGGATATCGAGCAGCACCGCGAGCATTGGGAGGACCGCGATCCCGACGAACGAGAACACATCAACCACAAAGTGCGACCCGATCGTCACGGCGGCGCGAAGCTTTGGGCTCATGATATTCTGCTGGGATTCGGGAGCGGAGGACATAGCCCCTAGTCTATGCCGCTCGGACGCCCGCCTTTGCGTGGATCGCTCGCGGCTTGCCAGCCACCATCCGCATCACGCACGATCACCTGCACATTCCCCACCACCGAATCGAGCGAACCGGTCTCGTGACCCATCCGAGCTGGATCCGATAACACAGATCGCACCTGCACGCTGTACCCCTGCTCGTACAACACCTGGTTGGGCATCCACTGGTGATGCACGCGCGGAGCCGCGACCGCAAGTCCCGCGTCCATCCCTGACATCACATTGAGCAGGGTCTGCATCGTCCCTGTGATGATCCGAGGACCTCCCGATGCGCCAGCGATCGCGAAGATCCCGCCCCGCTCATCGAGCACAATCGTCGGAGACATACTCGACAGCGGACGCTTCCCGATCTGAGGCAGGTTCCGATCCGACTGCACCAATCCGAACCCGTTGGGCTGCGAGTTGGGATTCGTAAAGTCGTCCATCTCATTGTTGAGCACAAACCCAAACTCCCGAACCCCAACCTTGGATCCGAACTCGAAGTTGATGGTCTCCGTCATCGCGACCCCTCCCCCCCACTGGTCGATGACGCTGACATGACTGGTGCCGTCGTCGTCTGGGAGTGCGATGGAGGTGCCGTAGTGTTCTGGTTGGTGCGTGGTTGAGTCGATCATTCCAGCCATGCGTGTGATGTTTGCCGAGTCGAGCATCTGGTCCGTCGGGACGAAAGTAAACGCGGGATCCGCGAGATACCGCGAGCGATCCGCAAACGCGTGTTTGAGTGATTCGATCATCAGATGCGAGCGCTGAGCGTTGACCGTTTTGTTGGAAAAATCGTACTCGGCCCTTTCCATGATCCCGAGCGTTTGGAACATCGTTACCCCTCCGCTTGAAGGCGGGGGCATCCCGATCAGCGTCTTCCCATCGACCATTCCTTCGATCGGATCGACCTCAGAGACTTGATACGCTGCGAGGTCCGACAGCTGCATCCCGCCTCCGGCGTCTGTGATTGTTTGGATGATTGCTCGCCCGATCTCGCCGGAGGTCCATGCGTCGAGCCCGTCGCGTGCGATGAGTTGGAGTGCACGAGCCTGCTCTGGATTGACGATCCGATCACCGATCTGGACCTGTCCGTTGTTGAGAAACTGTGTCCAGATCATCTCCATCCCTGCTGGGAGTTCACCGAGTTTCCCTTCGTACTTCCGGATCAACCGATCCGCGGCTCCTTGGTAATGCTCATCGACCACAAACCCTTCAAGAGCCGCATCGATTGCAGGTTTAAGGACGACTGCTCGATCGAGCGTGCCGTAGTGTTCGAGTGCGTAGAGCAATCCAGCGACTGTCCCCGGCACCGCGACGCTCGAACCACCTTCGCGCATCGAGACGCCGTCCTGAAACCAGTCCGCTTCGTATGGAGAGGTCTCGCGATAGTTGATTGCTGTGTGGGCTGTGCCGTGCGTTGGATCGTTGGGGAGATGGATGACCATGAATCCCCCACCACCGATGCCGCATGAGTACGGGCGAACAACCGACAACGCAAACGACGACGCGACCGCGGCATCTACAGCGTTCCCTCCCATCGCGAGCATCTGAGCGCCGGCATCGGACGCGATGGGATGATCCGCCGCGACGGCGCCGCGAGCGAATCGGTCGTGGAACGAATCCGATGAACGAACGCTGCGATGCAAAGAACATCCGCTCGCTACAAGAAGGACAAGAACCAAGAAAACACTGCGGATCGGATTGGTGAGCATGCCTGATTCTACATCAGATCGGATCATCGAGCCGTCGGCGAGCGACGATCCAGAAACGCGGATCGGTCGGATCGGGTCCCTTGCCGTACTCGCCTCGGATCGGGCCTCGGACGATCGCTTTGACGAACGCGCCGATCCCTTTGAAGATCCGCATGACTCCGCTCCCGCCGTCGCGTCCGTCGTGGCGCACGAGCCGGTATCCGAGCAGATGGAAGACCTGACGACGCAGCACGCACGCGAGATCCGCATCGACCAGCAGCATCGAATCCCTCCCTGCATACACCCCCGGCATCATCAGGATTGTCCGATGGACCCACTTCTGATCACGCAGTCGAGCGGAAAGATCCACCCATCCTGGACTGATCCGGCGCACAATAAAGAATCCGTCATCACCGATCCGTTTATGTGTTTGCATGTTGGGAAGGAAGACCAGCCCGTGGATCGGGGATCGGACTTCCTTGCCGTCCTGATGCGCCAGCACCGTCCGATCCGCGGCGACATGCGTCCCGTTCTCGATCCCATCGCAAATCGCGAAGCTCTCGTGCGTGATCTGCTCGCGATGGCGCACATCGTACACCTCCCCTTCGCGATGCTGCGCCGCGCTGCGGATCACATCAGCAGGATCTCCAGGAGCTTGACCGATCCCGAATATCCCAGCAGAATCCAGCGCGATCCAGATCGCGGCTTCATGCACATCAATCGACAAGGGATCATCGTGCTGACCACCCTCGATCAGATACGAGATGCATCCGAGACGATTCGTGACCGCATCGATCACCAAGCCGTCGATCTCTTCTTCGATCCCCAGATACTTCGGACAAGGCATCCGCATCGCGTGCGCACGCGCCTTGAGCGAATCCTCGAACACCACGACAGGACGAGACGCTGAACTCGTCGTGTGCAGGTCGAGCACGATCATCTGCTGTCCCTCTGCTCTACACGATTCCTGGATCGATTTGAGCGACGCGAACAACTCCTGCATCTGCAGATGCTCGGCGCTCGTGCTTGTCGGCTCATCAAAGTGCGCATCGAGACAGAGCCTGTTCAGATCGTGATCGATGTAGCGTGTGTCCGGATCCTCGTCGTTGAGAGCCTCGAGATTCCCGGCGAGGACAATCAAGCGTCCTCGGATTTCTCCTGACTCAGGTTGCGAGAGTTGATCGAGGACGCGCTGACCCGCGATGAGTCCAGCCGGTTCGTTGCCGTGGACTCCTCCGATGACGACCAGCGTGTGACCTGTATGCGCGTATCCATAGCGACCAAGCTCGCGATCCTCATAGCGAACGCGCTCCGCATCGTTCGCTCGGCGCTGTATGTGTGGTTGGGATGGACTCTCAGTCATCGGCACAGACAGACTCCGGAGCATCGTTCGACGCGTTCATCACGAGACACGCACTCATCTGGTATTGACCTTCAACACCAGTCTCACAATGAATCATTGCCGCCTCGGAGCTGATCTTCGAGGAGTTTCCCTGCGATCCGCATGTAATCATGCTCCGTCACGATCCCCACGAGCTTGCCGTCTGCCTGTATCACAGGAAGACAGGACGCTTTATGCTCTTTCATCAGCGTGATCGCATCAAGCGTCGGCGTCGAAGCAAGCACCGACAACGGCTCCCGCTCCATGATGTCCTCGACTGCGATCGAATCACTCTTCCGCTTGATCGGATCCGCAACAAGACGCAGAAGTGCTCGATAGCTCACCAATCCAACCAACCGATGCTGAGCGTCCTCCACAGGAATATGACGGATCTTCTCCCAGTCCATGATCGACGCCGCGAGATCGATCAGCTCGTCTTCGCGGACTGTGAAGAGTTCGGTCTGCATGTACTGACCGACTGTTGCGTAGTGATGTCTCCACTCCCCGCTCTCGCGGATCTCCGCGATGCTCCATTCGTGGACCGGTTTGCCTTCTTGCTGTCGCGTGATGGTTCCAGCGGTCAGCGTGGAGAGTCGCTCTGAGCGTGTGCCGTGGTCGTGGATATGTTCGACAGACGAGAGCATCCATCGCGCGCCGTTGCGTCCTGTCTCTGTGCGTTCGCTGATAATGTTCATATAGCGATCAATATCCACGCTGTCGATTCCCGCGTCTCGCAGTCCTTGAATAGCCATCGGGACCAGCTCGCCGAGGATCAGATCGCGGACCGGGATCACTTGTGCGTCGAGCCATCGCATTTTGAAGTCCAATCCAGCACGCGCCGCGGAGACGAAGTTTGCTTGTGCATCCGCAAAGGACAATCGTTTGGTCAGATCCGGATACGCCTTGGGCATGCGTTTCATGAGTCCGAACCAGAACGCGGAGTTCGCGACCTCGTCGATAATCGTCGGCCCTGCCGGAAGCACTCGATTCTCGATCCGCAGGTGAGGCTTGCCGTTGGTAATGCCGTAGCACGGACGATTCCAGCGATACAGCGTGGAGTTGTAGGTCTGCAACGCGTTGAGCTTCGGGATCTGACCACTCTGGACCATCGCAAGCGAATCTTCCATCGCATCGGCGCGGAACATGTTGCGGAATCGAGCGATGTCCGCTCGAAACAGTTCAAGAACCGATG
The DNA here is from genome assembly GCA_051252395.1 of Phycisphaerales bacterium. Classification (GTDB taxonomy): domain Bacteria; phylum Planctomycetota; class Phycisphaerae; order Phycisphaerales; family UBA1924; genus UBA1924. The sequence continues at coordinate 259,653 of JBPOFX010000002.1, forward strand.
ACTCGACCCAACGCTCTCCGAATCGGACGCGTTTGATCACATCACGCTCCATCGGGATGTCCTGACCAGAAGTATCGACAGTTTGCTCGAAGATCGCGATGCGTGTTTCGTGCCAGAGTCGTTTCCCGAAAAGCACGGCAGAGTTTGCCGAAGCCGCGAGGACTGGTGCGGTGATTGCTTGCGCCACATTGAACGAGATCGCAAAGTCGTCGGGATCCACCTGATAATGGAGCTGGAGCGAAGTGTTGAGTGCTTCGAGCATGACCGAGTCGTGCGAGAAGTTGATCTCGTCGATGCCTTTGATGCGGATGTCGTAGCGTCCCCCTCGCGCTTGGGTGATCCGCTCGTCGAGCGCGTAGTACCTTGGTTTGGGAGTGATGTACTCACGCGACAGATGCTCCTGCTGGAGCGTCGGGACAATCCCAATAAGGATCGGGATCGCGCCCATCTTGGTTGACGCGATCTGCGCTTTGGTCATCAGCTCATCGAGTTCTTGGTGGAGCTCAGTGAGGACCGATCGTGTGAAGGTCTTGGGAGTGCAGTTGAACTCAAGATTGAAGCGTCCGATCTCAGTCGTCGCTCGCTCCTCGTTGAGGATCTCGAGGACTTCTGGGCCGAGCGGAGCGGGACGCATCGCTTCGTCAACGAACGCGAGTTCTTGCTCGGCGCCGATCCGTGTAATCCCAGTCTCGAACATCTGTTGTTCGAGCATATATTCGAGTGCACGAAGGTCTGTGAGCACGCCTTGGGTCGATGCGCGATGCTCTTGCCCCCCTTCTGCGTGATTCATTTCTTGGATACCCATACCGACTCCGACATCCCCGCGACCAGACGATTGGTATAGACAAAAGAGACGCCATCGCTCCAGGACCCACCGATTGTGACAAGTTTGGACCCAGAACGCAACCATCAATCAGCCGATCCACGCGACACAGGCTCTCTTTCGCAACCAAAGACGCTCCAATGCGTAGAGATTCCTGTCGAATCCTGCCTATTCATGGCACGATCGCTGGTAAGGTGAACTCTGGATCGTCTGTGTGCCCTCGATGATCAACCGCTTCGCTGACCCGTTTTTGAATCCTCTCAGACAGTTCTCGGACCTTCCGTCCGCTCACTTGCTCGCTCGCCGTTCACTGATCTTCAAGGTCTTCATCCACACCAAACCGGTGCAGACCCCTTGCCGATAGACATGCAACCCACGCTCGTGACTGATGTTGAGTCACGAGCGACCAACCACTCTGGAGAAGAGATGCCTTTACCCCACTCCCGCTCGATCCTCACCGTCCTCGGCCTTGCAGCTTCTCTGTCGATGGCACAGCAAGGGATCAACCCCAAACCAATCGAGCGTCTCGATATCCTCTCGCATCAACTCCCTGATGTCTACCAGGGACAGATGGTGGTCGCTGTCACGATCAACACCCACCTCCAGCTCCGCGAAGCGATGGATCTCGCGGAATCGTCTTGGAGCGAGCGTCCTGGACTCGGACGCAACATCCTCCAGATCAAATCAACCAACCTCGACGCGCTCACTCAGCTCGGCGTCAACCCGATCGTCCAGATCGCAGACCTCCACGCACACAACCAGCAGAACTGGTCGTCGCTCGTCACGCAGGAACGCTTCGATATCGCCAACAACATCGGCGCACATCGACCGGCACTCGACTTCCAACGCGGCGGATCATCCCACGACGAGAACTGGTTCACAGGATACAAGCAGCTCGCGGATATCTACACCTACATGGACACACAGGTCTCTGCACACCCCGACTTGATTACCAAAGCAGACATCGGAGACACGATCGAGTCGCGCGATATCTACTCGTTCACGATCACGGCTCCTGATGAGCCTGGGAATCTCGCTGAGGATCGTCCGGTCATCATGTGGAACGGCGCTCAGCACGCACGCGAGTGGGTCTCTCCGATGACCGTCACCTACATCGCATCCAAGCTCCTTGACGACGCGGACTCGGATCCAGAAGTCCAAGCACTCCTCAGCTCCATTCGCTTTGTCATCATCCCAGTCTCGAATCCAGACGGATACCTCTACTCATGGTCCGACGAACGCTACTGGCGCAAGAATCGTCGCAATAACCCGGGATCATTCGAGGGTGTGGACCTGAACCGAAACTGGGACTCGACCGAGTTCGCTGGAGCAGGCACCTCCTCCGATTTCTCATCGGACATCTACCACGGCGGATCGCCGTTCTCAGAACCCGAAACCACCGCGATCAGCAACCTCGCGACAAGCTACGGCGACGATCTCGCATCACACATCGACTTCCACTGCTTCTCCCAGTTGATCCTTTGGCCGCTCGGATACGCCGACGGCTTGGTCACTCCTGAACCCGACCGGACCAACTTCGCGAATCTCTCAGGAGATATGTCCAGTCTCATCCAATCCATCTCCGGCGAGTTCTATGACCCCATCCAGTCCTGGCAGCTCTATCCCGCCGCGGGAACCTGTTCGGATTGGTTTTACGAGGATCGCGGCGTAACGAGCTTCACTGTTGAGCTGCGTCCTGATTCCGACGCATTCGACGGATTCAATCCTCCTGCGAGCATCATCCTCCCGACTGCTCAGGAGAACTGGGAAGCCTCGAAGCTGTTCGCGGCTCGAACAACCCAAGCGATGTCACTTTCGCACACCCCGATCGCTGTATTCGATGCCGATACCCCCACTCCTGTCTTCATGACCGCGAGTCCAGGAGTCAGCGAGATCGATCCGAGCACGGCTGTGCTGCACACTCGGATCGGATCCAGCGGCCCATTCGATCAGGTCATGATGACCCCGAGCGGCGGATCGACTTACACAGGTCACCTCCCTAGCACGCCTTGTGGACAGACGGTTGAGTACTACTTCACTGCAGATTCGCTCAGCGGAGCATCGTTCACCTTACCAGCAGGAGGAGCGTCCGATCCACTCGACGCACTCTCGCAACTCATCATCGTCGCGTTCGAAGATGACATGGAGAACTCGACTGGCTGGACAGTCGGACAGGCTTCTGATACCGCGACGACTGGAATCTGGGAACGCGCCAATCCGCAAGCAACCGCTGCACAACCTGAAGACGATCACACGATTGATGGTTCGAACTGCTGGGTCACCGACGGCGACGCGGGAAGCTCGCTCGGCGCCAATGACATCGACGGCGGAGCGACCACCCTCACTTCTCCAACCATGGACGCGACGATCGCAGGCGAAGGCGCGGAGCTCGTCTACTGGCGCTGGTACTCCAACGACACAGGCGCCGGTCCAGACGCGGACTCGATGCTCGTCGAGATCTCGTACACCAACGGCACCTCATGGAGCACGCTCGAAACGGTCACAGAGAACGCGAACGCTTGGGTCGAGAAGCGATTCGCGCTCCCAAGCGACGGCACGCCTTTGGATCAGATCCGCGTCCGCTTCATCGCGTCCGACTTCAACGACGGCTCGATCGTCGAAGCAGGAGTCGATGACCTCTCGATCTCGTCCACTGGATGCTCAGGATCCCCTGCGGATATCAACGGCGACGGCGAGCTCGACTTCTTCGACATCTCCGCGTTCCTCACCCTCTTTGCGAATCAGGACCCGATCGGTGATTTCAATACCGACGGCGAATGGGATTTCTTTGATATCTCCGCCTTCCTGACCGCGTTCTCGGCGGGATGATTGAATTAGGGTGATTCCCGCTTCACCATCCGTCGGATGAGGTGTATACTTCCAGCAGTTCCGGACCTTCTGGAAAGCCTTCCGAATCTTGAGCCTCTTCATCAGTGCTCGTACAACCTTGCCCCCCAAAGTCCCCCCGATATGGTCCACCCCCCACCCCGGATCGATCGGGGGGCACCTTTTTTTAGACCCAGTTTTTAGATCCAGAAATCGGCGACGCGAACTTCATGACATCCAAACGAGCCTACTATTGAGACTCGTTCTCATTTGCACCTTGCTCAATTGAAGAGGCACACCATGTCCGCATCGCCGATCACCAACAGACTCAAATCCGACAACTGGGATCTCCATCAGATCGCTGAGCGTGGAGGGACTCCCGAATCGATGATCAAGGGGACCATCACACGCGACGGATTTGCGTCGTACCTCGCGCAGTCGATCCACATCAATCGTGCTCTTGATAAGGCACTCGCTCAAGCGGTCGAGCAGATGCCTGAGCTTGGCGCGATTGTGACAGAGGAACAGCACTTTGAGCCGTACTTCGCTGAGGACCTCGCGTACTACGAGACTGCTGAAGCCGAGGCGCTCAAGCCTGGGGTTGCTCGGTTTGTTGAGCACATCAACGAGCACGCGGATTCGCCGCTCCATATCTTCGGACTCCACTATGTCCGTCTCGGCGCGTGCAACGGGAACCGCTTTGTTGCTCGCAAGCTCCGACAAGTGTTCGGGATCGATCATCCGACCGACGGGATGAAGGTCCACGATCCGTTCGGAGAATCACAGCGTGGGAAGTGGAACGCGTTCAAGGAAGGGATCGATTCGCTCGATCTCACCGATGCTCAGCGTGACGAGTTGTTTGAGGGAACGCGAGCCGCGTATCTGATGACGATTAATATCGATCACGACGAGTACAAGAGTGCCGAGGATCTGCTGAGCGCGAACGCGAAGACGCTCGATCGCGAAGCGTTCGAGCAAGGCCACTCGGTCCATGTCCCGGCGTAAGCCTGCACAGATCTTTATTCATCCCACTGAAGCATGAAGCCGCGGATCTCGTCGGCGATGTCTCCAAGTGCGCCGCTGGGAAGTAATCCGAGCGGATGATCGATCACCGCGATCCGATCGTTCTCCATCGCATTGATCGGGAGCGATGCGATCGAACCAAACGCATCGCGAGTGCGATCGAGCGTCCAAGCATCAGGCTCTCCGAACCGATCCGCTTGCGTTGACGACCTCGGCGCGATGTAGAGAATCGCGTCTGGATTCATCGCGATCAGATCCTCCGCGTCCATCTCGATCCACATCGCTCCATCAGCAATCGCGTTCGTCGCTCCGAGCCTTTCAACAAGCTCGTAGTGGTAGGACCCAGGCCCCATCGCGCCGATCGGATCGATCGATCCAAGCACCAACACACGCCCTGCACGATCCGCGGCGGGACCAAGATCATCCCACGACATCGCGAGCTTCATGCTGGGAGTCTCGTGCATCAACACATCATCCATGTTCAAGTTCATGTTCAAACTCGGGTTCAAGCTCTGGGGATCGCGCTCGGCGGGGCCATCAAAGAAATAGTACAGATCATCCATCGTCGTCGCGATGTCGTCAAGCGAGTCGAGCGGACGCTCGAAGATCACCCATCCGCGCTGCTCAGCAAGCTCAAGGAACGAAGGGGAACGAGGAGTCGAAGTCCTCTGGAAGAACACATGCGTCGGATCCGCACTGATCAGCATCTCCAGATCAAACCCAAGCTCCGATCCCGCGGCAGGGACCTGATCACTGAGCACAAGGTCGTAGTCGTGTTTCGCGACGATCTGATCCTCGTATCCGAGATCCTTGAGCATGACCGCCATCCCTGGAGACAGCACGGCGAGTCGGAGCGATTCTTCAGTCTCTGATGCAGCACCCTCAACGCTCTGCGCTGTCGGCGAGGATGATTCAGAGCACGCGCAGAGCAGCGTATTCGTGAGAAGCAGAATAAGTACATTGAGGGTTCTTCGCATCCCAGAGGGTATCAGCGTGACGAACGCAAAGCATCAACGATCGATGCTTTGAGCGATTCTAGCTGCTGATCGCTGTAGAGCGGGAACGCCCAGCTCCGATCTCCTGCGATCTCGCGGATCTGATCGAACGAGCGAGCGTCGACCGCTTCTTGCTGGAAGCGTGCAAGCTCCTCGGCATGCTCTCGGCGTGTCTGTTCCAGCAGCTTCTGGAGCTGAGCGAACAGCTTCGCGGATTCAGCTCGATCCGAGCGTGCTTTGGATTCTTGGATCGCTTGAACGAGCTGTGCTTTGGACTGTGACGCGGATTCATCTCCAAGCAAAGACGGGTCGTGCTTTGCGTGGTGCGCAGTCCAGATCGCGCCCTCAGCGCTCGGGAGTTCTGGGAGATTAAGATCAAGATACACATCCGCCGTGATCCCAACGATCGGCGCGAGCGATAGGTTGAGCCAATCATTGAACCACTGCGTCGTGATCTGGTCGTAGTCGTATCCGCCTGTGCCGTGGATGAAGAGGTCGCTCAGGAGTGATCGCATGATCGCGGTCATCGCGAGTCCACGCGGCGCGAGCTTTGAGCGATCAAAGCTCGCTGTGTTTGCAGGATCGACATAGACCTCTGATCGTGAATCCGTGTTGAGTCTCCAGAACGGGAGCTCGATTCGATTGTCGTCGATCCGCAGCGGACGAACGCCTGCATTTGGGAAGCGTGCCGCTGCTGTGTTGTACGCTTGGATCGCAGTCTTTGGGTCCGCAAGGATTGAATCGAGCAGCGATTCACCAACACTACTCATCAGATCCGATGCGTAGATGATGGTTGGTTCGTTGATCCCGAGCTGCTCGCAGAGCATCCCGATGATCGCACTCCCGAACTGACGAGCGAGGGTGTCCTCGTGCTCGTATCCGCTGATCCAATTCGCGAGCGATTCGAGTTCTGTTGGGAGATCTGGATCGATCTGGATTGGTTCGCACAACGCCGAGGGGGTTTGTCCGATCTCGGATCCACCCAATCGAACCTCGCGCACGGCGAGGTCTTTCCCAGAACCAATCGGTAATCGGATAATCGCGGGATCGACGATGTCCTGGTCTGGGACGATCCAGACTGGGTGCGCTCCGGATTCTTGAGCGAGATGATCGAGCGCGATGAGCTTGGAGACGATCCCTGGATGAAAGACGATCGGCTGATGACCCGACGCGATGATCGGGACATCCGTTGGGAGTCCGAGCTGTGCTCGTGCTTGGATTTGAGCTTCTGAAGTCGGCGCGTGGAATGCTCTCGGCCATTGATCAGCATCTGGGAGGAATCGGAGCTGTTGGAGCTTGGTCTTGCCGTGCGTTGTGTTTGAAGATGCGATGGTCATACCCACATGGTCCTGTGCGTAGTGTGAGCCGAGCGGGTCGGCTCACAGGATCAACAGCATCGACAACCGGTCTTCGCGTCCGCTCGTTCCATCGACGCGGCTCCGTTGGAGGCGTGTCTCCCTGAAACAGGGGAGCCGACAGAAGCAAACGCTTGCTCAATCTCACGCGCCAAGACCTCGCGGTAGTGCGCGAGTCGCTTGACGGAATCGTCGAGACCTCCGCCGAAGGTTCGGTTGGGATCGTTGTAGATGAGATCGACCTCAACTTCTCCGACTCGCAGTCCATGAGCTGCGGATTGCGCCCAGAGCTGCATCGGGAACGCGTAGCCGTCTTCAGTGAGCGTGATGCGATCCATCGCGGAGACACGATGCGCTTTGAATCCACAGAATGCATCGGTGAGCGTGAATCCGAGCTGATCGTTGATCTCGTTGGCGAGCGTCATATTGATCCGGCGCCGATCCGCAGGAGCGATCTCGGTTTTCGCGTCGAGATTCAGGTAGCGTGATCCGGAGATGATGTCCAGGTCATCACGCTCGATCGCGTCCATGAAAGTTGGAATGTGTGCTGGTTCGTGCTGATCATCGCAGTCCATTGTGATGACCCAGTCGTAGCCTTGCTTGGAGGCGTAACTGAAGCTCTCGCTGATTGCTCGTCCGTATCCGAGATTGGTCGAATGACGGATAATCTCGAGTCCCATCGGCTGACGGAGCTCTTCGAGGATCTCGGGAGTGCCGTCGGTCGAGCCGTCGTCGATCAACAGGATGTTGTCGGCGTACTCGCGGACGCGATCGAGGATGCCGCGCACATAGTTGACTTCGTTGTAGACAGGGATCGCGATCAGTACAGCCATTCAGTTTCTCCAGCTGAATCATAGAACAAGAATCGGCTTATACCTGAACGCTCAGTCGGATATCTTTATTCCAACCTTGACACTTAAAGTGGTCAATTTCACTCACTCGGCTCAGAATTCGCCGTTGCTTGCGTCTCAAGCTCGCTTGCCTTCTTGGCCTCAGCTTCTGAGAGCGAGGTGTAGGCCGCGAATCCGAATGGGAGACGATGCTCCGAATCTGGACCATCCTCCTGCATGTCCTCGCTCGCGGCTTCGAGCTGCTTGATCAGATCCTCAGACAGTGAATGAATCCCGATGATCTGCGAGACTGGAAGTGTGTAGGTCTCTCCAGTCGGAGTCGTTATCCGGAACACAGTGCACTGGACATCGGTTGATCGCTCGCGATCAGCAATCGATCCAGTGGAGGAGCACGCGAAGACAGGGAAGATGTCCGCGATCGGGATGCGCTGGCCGAGCGTGGTGATCACGCCCATGCGCCCATCAAACAACGAATCAACAGGTTTGGTCGAGTGCTGCGCCGCTGTTGGGGTCGGGCTGAGTCGTGCGCTCGAGCTCGCAGCGGCGCTCGCAAGAGCCATCAGCGAATCACGAACGACATTCGACCAGAACAGATCCCGACGCGCCTGAACGCGGACTGAGTTGGGGACCATCGATTGGATGTGGTCCGTCGGGTGCGACCACGACGACAGGGGATCGTGAGATGGTGGATTCGTAGATGATTGGGATGATTCCATAGTCCACAAGTTTATACACGCACTCAGGGAATCTCAGCAAGAGGGATGATCCGCTGAATAATCGACTCTTGACTGTGAAAACAAAGGTCTGTTTGCGATATCCAAGGCCCCCACCGTCATAATCGGCACAGCCTCCAGCGGTTTGGTGAAACCGTACATCAACGATCCAAGTGAACTCGATGAGTCGCCGATGGATTGGGTAACGGAGGTTAGAGTATGGAAAGCGAAAGCAACGGCAAAGCATTCAACGAGGTACGGGCACTGCTCAACAAGATGGATCGATCCATCGATGACGCGCGGACCAAACGCCTCGGGCCTCCGGTCGGGACTCCTAAACCGGCACAGAGCAACACCAACAACACCGTCGATCTGGATCAGGAAGTCGGAGGCACTACCCCCGCTCGTCCGATGACTGAACTCCAGCGCAAGCGTGCGTCGTTCGGACGCGCCAAGCCGCTGGGACGCAACGACCAGAAGAGCCAGTGGAAGTCCACTGGATCAGACGACACGATCGGTTAACCGATCCAATACAAAACTCTCTCTCAAGGGGACACATTCGACCGCTGGGTAAACACCCAGTGGTTGATTTGTTTTTCGAGGATCGGGAGCGGGATCGAGCCGTCCTTGAGGACCTCGTCGTGGAACGCACGCAGATCGAACGCGTCTCCCAGTTCCTCCTCGGCGTGACGACGCAGCGCACGGATCGTGAGTTGTCCCAGCATGTACCCGGTCGCTTGTCCCGGCCAACCGATGTAGCGATCGACCTCCGCGGTGATATTGTGCGGCGCCAGGGCGCTGTTCTCGATCATGTAGTCAATCGCTTGCTGGCGCGACCAGCCCTTCGCGTGGATTCCGGTATCGACGACCAATCGGAGTGCTCTCCACATCTCCATATTGAGACGACCGAAGTTGTCGTATGGATCGGCGTAGAGGCCGTTGGTGGATTGGTCTCCGATCTCCAGACCAAGCGTCTCGGCGTAGAGCGCCCAGCCCTCAGTGTACGAGGTGAACCACATCGTCTGACGGATCAGGTGCTGATTCTCCATCTCTCGGACGAGCGATATCTGGTGGTGATGACCCGGGACCGCTTCATGCATCGTCAATGCGAGCATCTCGTATCGGGGGCGCTGATCGAGCTTTGAGCAGTTGGCCATGAAGTATCCGGGAACTCCCGATTCCAAGTCTCCTAAAAAGTAGTACGCCGTGGGTGCGCTGGGTTCTTGATACTCAGGGAGTCGCTTGACGCCGTATGGGAGTCGTGGGAGTGTGCGGAAGAGTTCGACCATTCCCGGATCGACGCGCTTGGAAATCGCTTGGTATTCCGCGAGGAGTTCGTCTGGATCCGTGTGGTAGAAGCGTGGATCGGTTCGGAGGTATTTGGTGAACGCAGCGAACTGACCTTCTGGAGTGGTGTCGAGGAATCCTCCTCCATTGGGATCTTCGATCCAGTCGGTCTGAGCGATGACTTCCATCATCTCTGCTTTGAGCCGATCAACCTCGCGGAGTCCCACTTGATGGATCTGATCAGCCGTGACTCCGATGATTGTGGTGTGGTACGCGAGTTGGGAGTTGTATCCCTCGATGCCGTCTACACCCTGACTCGCGCCGACGCTCGCTCGGCACGATGGGATGTACTCGTTCTGGAGAAACAGCGCGAGTTCCATAAACACTGGAACGATCCGCTCCTCGATGATCGTTCTCGCTTCCATTGCGATCGGATCCTCCACATCCAGCGAACGCAACGGCTCAAAGAACGGCGACAAGCTCGGATCGTTTCGGATCTCCGCGCTGCACTGCGCCAGCACCTGCTCGACAGTCGAACCAAGAATCACCTGAGGCGGGACGCGCCCCGATTGCATCCCGGCTCGCATGTTGTCCATGTGATCCCCGATCAGGACATCGATCTGACGCAGACGCTGGACATACATGGCGCGATGCTCCTGTGTCCGCATCGGGAGACGAGATCCCATCTGAGGGAGCCAGACCTGAGGCCCTGAGATCGAGGTGACAGGAATCTGGTGCGATTTGTACTTGCTCTGATTGATGCTGGTCATGAGCTGATACTGGACGAGATCGAAATCGGTCCGATCCGCATCGGAGTATCCGCTCTGGTCCAGCGAGCGGAGCTCAGCGAGCAGCTCACGCTGACGGTCGATCCAGACCTGAATAGAAGCTTCGGAGACATCTCCAAGCTCCCCGAGTCTGGATTCATCTTCCACGATCTGGTAGTAGCTCCCTGGATCTTGGTCGTACATCTCCAGGAGCAGCTTGTCCATGAATGACCAGAGCGGTTCGTTGCGATCCGGAGGACACGCCGGGAGCGAAGGCTCTGCAATGACCTGCGAGGTCAGGAGCATGACAAGGGCGGCACAGACGATCTGGAGTGTTTTGAGCATCCACGATCATAGGAGACAGACGCGAGTACGGGTTGCCCGGCGTCAAATCGAGGATTAGGATACAAGGCTGTAGATCAGGTATATGCTTGATATGCAACGACAATCAGGGGATTGGTGTAATGGTAGCACGAAGGTTTCTGATACCTTTAGTAAGAGTTCAAATCTCTTATCCCCTATTGCTGACGACATGAAAGACCCCGATCTTCGATGATCGGGGTCTTTGTTTTTGTCTCTTTGTTTTTATCTTTGTACAAGATGTTTCAGCTCGGGAACTTGGTCCACATGTCCTGATCTTCCGAGTCATCCGTCAGCTGCATCTTCAGCAGCTGCGCGTATCGGCCGTCCGCTTGAAGAAGCTCGTCGTGCGTCCCGACCTCTTGGATCGTCCCTTCTTCGAGCACAACGATCCGCGTCGCGTGACGGATCGTGCTCAAGCGGTGCGCGATCACGAAGCTCGTTCTTGATTGCATCAGCGTGTTGAGTGCTTGCTGGATCAATCGCTCCGACTCGGTATCCAACGCACTCGTCGCTTCATCAAGGATTAAGATCTTGGGATCTGCGAGGATCGCGCGTGCGATCGCGATGCGTTGTTTTTGTCCGCCGGAAAGACGGATGCCGCGTTCTCCGATGAGCGTGTCGTACCCCTCTTCGAGTTCCTCGATGAATCCATGCGCGTTCGCGTTTTTCGCGGCTTGAACAATCTCCTCATGCGTCGAGCGTCGTTTCGCATATCCGATATTGTCGGCGACCGATCCGTCGAACAGGAAGACATCCTGCTCGACGATACCGAGCAGTCCGCGGTATTGCTCGACTGGGATATCCTTGAGGTTGATGCCGTCGATGGAGATGGATCCTTGCGTTGGATCGTCGAATCGCGCGATGAGATTACAGAAGGTTGTTTTCCCGGCACCAGACGCACCAACCAGCGCAATCGTCTCTCCCGGCTCGATCAAGAGCGAGATGTCGTGGAGCACAGGATCTCCACGCTCAACAGTGCTGTCGGCGCGGTCCCGGTTCTTCGATCGGATCGGGTATGCGTATCCGAGATCATCGATATCGAGCTTTCCACGGATCGTGTCGGGATTGATGGTTTGGGTTGGGGTGACCTCCTCGAACTCTTTGTCCTCAGCAAGCAGATCGAGGACGCGATCGAGAGCCGCGAGGTTGTTCTGGACATTGGTCGCGCTGGAGACGAGGGATTCGAGCGGTCCCAGCAGCGCGAGGATGTACGCGGAAAACGCCATGAGATCACCGATGGTCAGTGTGCCGTCGATGACCGCTGTCCCGCCGTACAGAAGGACGGCGATGGATGCGACCGGGATCATGATCTGCCAGACGATTTCGATCGAGCGCGCCCACCACCAGGTATACAGCTCTTGTCGGACGAGCAGGTGTCCCTCGTTCGTGAAGCGAGCAGCTTCGGCTTGTCGTCTGTTGAACGCTCGCACGACGCGCATCCCTGAGAAGGACTCGGCGCTCATCGCGTCGATCCCTTGACGACGCGAACGGATGTCGCGGTACATCGGACGGATGCGCTGGATCCATGTGCGATGACTGATCCAGATCACTGGGAGCAGGACGATCGCGCCGATGACGAGTCGCCAGTCGATCCAGATGAGGACGACGAGTGTGCCGAGGAACTGGATGATCGCGCGCCAAGGGTTGTAGATCAGCGAGAAGACGAGGTCCCCCACTCCTCCCGCATCTTCGCGGAGGATGGATGCGACCCCTCCTGATTTGAGATGATGGATGCGATGCAGGGGAAGTCTTGATGCGTGATCGAACACACGCTTGCGGAGCGCGACCTGGACTCGTTTGGTGATGCGTGTGCACTGCCAGCGTCCCCACATCCCGAAGCTGATCGATCCAGCGGTCACGAGGAGCATCGCGCCTCCGAGCATCCAGATGAGCGTGACACGATCTTCGCGTGACCCTGTGAACTCGCCGAGGAATGCCGGGAGCTCGGTCGGTCCTCGTGTATCGGAGATGATGTAGTCGATCGCGATCTTCATGCTCATCGGCATCGCGAGACCGAACAGTACCGAGATCGACAGCGTCAGCAGCGACATGATAATCGTGAGCTGGAATCCACTCAGCAGTGACCAGAACTGACCCATTAACCCAACCGCTGTCCGCTTTGATCGTTTGTCGCGTGCTTTTTGGAGTGAATCATCGACGGATTCGTGGACTTCCTGCGTGTGCTTCTGGTCCTTGCGGCGCTGGATGTACGCTCTGAAGCGTGATCGGCTCGATCGGTTGCTCAATGTGCTGACTTTGGTTGTCTTCTGCTTCGGAAACTCTGAGGGCATCAAGGATACTAGGGGACCCGATCACCCTCAAGGACTGGCCGAACGACGCTCGATACGGTATCGTGGACATTTCACCTCCGGAGACTCCCCTTGAGCAACAAACGAAGCATGGCGCTGCACTGGAAAATCCTCATCGGACTCGTCCTCGGCGTCGTCGTCGGACTCGCGATCAACACGATGTGGGACACCTCGACCTGGAACTCGATGGGGGTCGATGACCCGACCGCTTGGGTCAAGGGGCATGAATCCGAAGCCGTGAACCAATCTCCGAGTTTCACAGCTCATGCGGCTCTGTTTATCCGCAACCTTAACAGCTTCATCGGCGATCTCTTCATGCGTGGACTCCGCTTCATCGCCGTCCCAATTGTCGTCTTCAGTCTGATCGTCGGCGCATCGAGTCTCAACGACCTCTCCAAGCTCAGTCGGATCGGCGGGAAAACCATCGGGATCTATGTCTTCACGACCGCGATCGCGATCACCGTTGGGTTGCTGTTTGCGAATGTGGTCAAGCCTGGGAACTTTGTGAGCGAAGAGACACGCGATGGATTTGTCGCACAGTTCAAGGACCAAGCGGATTCGAAGGTCGCTGCGGCGCAAGCTCCGGATGTCTGGGACACGGTGCTCAACATCATCCCGAAGAATCCGTTTGAAGCGATCGCGGCTGGGAACATGCTGCAGGTCGTGTTCGCGTCGCTGCTTGTCGGGATCGCGCTGACGATGATCAAACGCGAGAAAGCGGTTGTCGTGATCCGCTTCTTTGATGCGATGACGGATGTGATTATCAAGGTCGTCGAGATCGTGCTGATGATCGCGCCGTATGCTGTGTTCGCGTTGATTGTTGAGCAGATCGCGGAGTTGGGTCTGGATATTCTGGGATCGCTCGCCGTGTATAGTTTGGTCGTGGTCGCTGGACTCGCAACGATGATGTTCGTCATCTACCCGATCGGATTTAAAGTGCTCGGAAAGGTCCCGATGGGACGCTTCTATCGAGCGATCAGTCCGGCGCAGCTCCTCGCGTTTAGCTCGGCGAGCTCATCAGCAACACTACCGGTCACGATGGAATGCTGCGAGCAGCGACTCGGGATCAAGGAAGAGGTCAGCTCGTTCGTCCTCCCGATCGGCGCGACGATCAATATGGACGGCACCGCACTCTACCAAGGAGTCGCGGCCGTCTTCATCGCGCAGCTCTATCAGATGGACCTCTCGATCGCAGAGCAGCTCACAATCGTCCTCACAGCGACGCTCGCGTCGATCGGGACTGCTGGAGTGCCTGGGGTGGGGATGATCATGCTCGTGATTGTGCTCCAGAGCGTCAATATCCCGCTCGAAGGGATCGCGGTCATCCTCGGCGTGGATCGGATCTTGGATATGTGCCGCACGAGTTGTAATGTGACAGGAGACTGTATGGTCTGTGCGCTCGTCGCTTCGAGCGAGGACGCGATCGGGGATCCGTCCGAGTCTCGTTCTACAGCAGAATCAGGGTCTTGGGAAGGACGACCGATCGACGAGGATCCTCCTGAAGCGGGACGGATCGATCTGTAAATCGGGATCAAATTCGACTGCCCACCTACTATCGGGCAGTATGAATACCACCAACGATTCCAAGACGATTCTCGATCCAGCTCAAGCCCTCAATGACCGGTTCTGCGACGCGATCCGCGCTGTTGCACCCGATCTCCCAGAGGATCAGGTCAACGCGCACATCGGACCTTCGCGACAACCCAAGCTTGGAGATTTCCAGTCCAACTGCGCGATGCCGATCGCCAAACGGATCGGGATGAAGCCTCGTGATCTGGCGCTCAAGATTGTTGAAGCGATCGATGTTTCAGGTCTTGCTCAGCCGCTCAGCGAGGAGTCGATCGCGGGACCTGGATTCATCAATGTCTCGCTGCTCCCAGAAGCATTGGGAACGGCGCTCGATGCGATGGACTCCGATCAGCTCGGGATCAGCGTCCCAGCAGATCCAAAGACCATCATCGTCGATGTCTGCGGCGTCAACCTCGCGAAGCAGATGCATGTCGGTCACCTCCGCTCGACAGTGATCGGAGACGCGATCGCACGCATCCAGGAACGACTCGGACACGCAGTGACGCGTCAGAGCCATGTCGGGGATTGGGGTCTCCCGATCGCGATGGTCGTCGAGCAGCTCAGCGTGATGGAAGCAGACGGGACGGATCTCTCGAAGGTCTCGCTCGCGGAGCTCAACACGATCTACAAGAAAGCACAAGCGAAGTGCAAAGCGGAAACGCGAGCACTCGAGATCATCAAGAAGGTCGGCGGACATGTCAAAGCGGAGATCGAACTCAAGGAGCGGATCGCGGACGCGGATGCCGCGATGGAGAAATCCA
Source organism: Phycisphaerales bacterium (assembly GCA_051252395.1). Lineage (GTDB taxonomy): Bacteria > Planctomycetota > Phycisphaerae > Phycisphaerales > UBA1924 > UBA1924. The sequence goes on from JBPOFX010000002.1 coordinate 275,295, forward strand.
AGGCACGCTTGGTCGCTCTCCAGTCCGGAGACGAGGACTCCGTGCGGATCTGGCAGCTCATCTACGACATCACGATGACCGCGTGTCTCGCGACCTGCAAGCGTCTGCACGCGAACATCACCGATGAGCACAGCGCGGGAGAATCGACTTATCGCGAAGAGCTCGCGCCGCTTGTGCAGGACCTGATTGATCGGAAGATCGCAGTGGAAGATGACGGGGCGCTCGTGGTTCGCTGCGACGGGATCAAAGAACCCACCATCATCCGCAAACGCGACGGCGGATTCTTGTACGCAACCACCGACCTCGCGGCGATCAAACGACGCGTCGGGAAGCTCGGCGGAGACGAGGTCGTCTACTGCGTCGATTCGCGCCAAGCTCTCCACTTCAAGCAGGTCTTTGCAGCAGCGCACAAAGCGGGATACGACAAAACAGCAGACGGTCACGACGCGACCCTCGTCCACGCGATGTTCGGGACTATTCTGGGCGAGGACAACAAACCGCTCAAATCACGCTCAGGAGAGAACCTGAACCTCAGCGATCTGCTCGACGAAGCGGTCACGCGTGCGTCCGCATCGGTCGCGGAGAAGAATCCGGATATGCCTCAAGATGAGCGTGACGCGATCAGCGAAGCCGTCGCGATGGCGGCTGTGAAGTACGCGGACCTCTCGACCGAGCGGATCAAGGACTACGCGTTCCGCTTCGACACCATGCTCGCGTTTGAAGGCGATACCGGTCCCTACATGCTCTACGCGATCGCTCGCATCAAGAACATGCTCCGCAAAGCAGAGGAGAAGGGTGTGGATCTTCAAGCTGCTCAGAACGCGCCGTTCTCGCTCGATGATCCAGCGGAGCGTGCGATGGCGCTGATGGTGCTTCGGTATCCGACGATTCTCAACGCCGCGGGATCGAGTCATGAACCGCACCGTTTATGCGGATACCTGTACGAACTCGCGTCGCTCTTTGCGAAGTTCTATGAGCAATGCCCTGTCCTCAAGGACGGCGTAGAGACCTCCAAACGCGATGGACGGCTCCGCTTGAGCATGCTCGCGCTGCGTGTCCTGGAAGACAGCTGCGACACGCTCGGGATCCCGACTGTCGATCGGATGTGATCCGTTCGATTCCACTACAAATGAAAGCGAGCCCGCACTGATGCGGGCTCGCTTGTTTTTGATTTGCGATTAGGTATTAGAAGAGCAGCTGGAACTGGGCGGTGATCGCGAACTGGTCACCGGTTGAGTCCGGAAGAATGTTGCCGCTGATGCGAACGATCGACTCGGTGGTCGGATCTGGGTAGACCTGCGCCTCGAGTGTGAACTTCGCGGCGTGTGATTCTGGGATCAGGTAGTGGTTCCAACCAACAGTGAAGACATTGAAATCTTCAGCACCCGAAACACCTACGACCACAGGGTTTGAATCCGATGGGGTGATCAGGTCCCAGCGACCAAAGAACTCGTTCTGGTCGGAGACGAAGACGCCGCCCTGGAGGAGGTATCCCGCGTCGGTGATGGTCATGGTTCCTGTGTCGGTTGTGCGCCAGACCGCAGCGCCGTAGAGGTTCCAGCCGTCGGCGACATAAGACGCATCGATGGTTCCGGTCCCCATCTCAGTCGCAGGAGTGGTTGAAGGGTTGGTTTCGCCCATCCACTGGTGGTGGTAACCAGCGCCGAGCATGAGTCCTGAGTTTGATCCGCGCCATGAGGTGAACTGCTTGTACTGACCCCAGCTTGCTTCTCCGAGTCGCATCTCTCCACGAACCGTGAACGCGAGGTCCGCTTCGGTCCCTGAGGTGAAGTAGGTATTGTCTGCGCCGAATCCGTCGTTGAAGCTCCCGATGAAGCGCCAATCGTCTTGGGTGTAGATGAGCTCGATACCTTGGGTAAAGTCCTGGTTGAATCGCTCGTTGACTGATGAGCGATCGGTCGCGAGCTGCTTGGATGAGGACATGTTCTCTTCGCGGAGCAGCGAAGGCTTGAACTGGCCTGCGCGGAAAGTCCACGAGTCGTCGAGCTTCCACTTCATTACCGCATCTTCGATCGCTGCAGCACCACTGGACTGGCTGAACGCGAACTTGATCTTCGCGGAGATGTCATCGGTGACCTTTCCTTCAAGACCGAGCTTTGTACGGCGGTTGGTGAATCCAACAGTGACATCATTGTCAGGCATCCCAGCGAAGGTGGTGCTCTCGGATCCGCGCTGGTTGTAGTTGTAGCGGAACTGGATCTGCACAGAAGCCTTGAGCGATTCAGGAAGCGGCGCGAGCGATGCGTGGGTCATCGAATCTGCACGGATCGCTTCAGCGAGATCGAGCAGGCTTCCTTCTGAGCCAGCGAATGCGGTGAGCGAGGAAAACGAGACAACGGCAGCGCTGCAAGCAGCAAACTTGGCGGATTTCATTGGTTTCAGACTCCATATGCGGGGTGATTGTTTCAGACCATTGTTTTTAGTCATTTTCTGTGACCCATACCTCTTTCGAAATATAAATATCCCCTAACAATCCCAGCCTACACGGCCCCTTCAGGTTTGCAAAATGATCTTCGAACTGCCTGTGCAAAAACAGAAGGGACCGATTGGTCCCTTCTGCATCTATTTGAATAGATGTCGAATGTCGTCAGATTCGCAAGATCAGAAGAGCAACTGGAACTGAGCGGTGATCGCGAACTGGTCACCGGTTGAGTCCGGGAGGATGTTGCCGCTGATGCGAACGATCGACTCGGTGGTCGGATCTGGATAGACCTGTGCTTCGAGTGTGAACTTCGCGGCGTGTGATTCTGGGATCAGGTAGTGGTTCCAGCCAACAGTGAAGACATTGAAGTCCTCAGCACCCGAAACACCTACGACCACAGGATTTGAATCCGATGGGGTGATCAGGTCCCAGCGACCAAAGAACTCGTTCTGATCGGAGACGAAGACGCCGCCTTGGAGGAGGTATCCCGCGTCGGTGATGGTCATGGTTCCTGTATCGGTGGTGCGCCAGACCGCAGCGCCGTAGAGGTTCCAGCCGTCGGCGACATAGGATGCGTCGATGGTTCCGGTCCCCATCTCAGTCGCAGGAGTGGTTGAAGGGTTGGTTTCGCCCATCCATTGGTGGTGGTATGCCGCACCGATCATCAGACCCGAGTTTGATCCGCGCCATGAGGTGAACTGCTTGTACTGACCCCAGCTTGCGTCACCAAATCGCATCTCTCCACGAACGGTGAACGCAAGATCCGCTTCAGTTGCGGAAGTGTAGTAGGTATTACTGGAACCAATACCATCGTTGAAACTTCCGAGGAAGCGCCAGTCGTCTTCTGTGACGGCGAACTCGATCCCTTGGGTGTAGCCTTGCGTGAAGGTTTTATTGACAGATGAGTGTTCTGCAGCGAGCTGTTTCGCAGCTGAGAGATTCTCTTCGCGGAGCAGGCCTGGCTTGAACTGACCAGCACGGAATGTGACTGTGTCACTGAGCTTCCATTTCATGACCGCGTCTTCCAGAGATGCGGTCCCACTCGATTGACTGAACTTCAGCTTGACCTTTGCCGAGATATCATCGGTCACTTTACCCTCAAGAGTGAGCTTGGCACGTGGGGTGGTGAATCCTACCGTGACATCATTGTCAGGCATCCCAGCGAAGGTGGTGCTCTCGGATCCGCGCTGGTTGTAGTTGTAACGAAACTGGAGTTGGAAAGATGCCTTGAGAGAATCTGGGATCGGTGCGAGTGACGCACGATTCATCGAATCTGCGCGGATCGCTTCAGCGTACTCAAGCAGGCTCCCTTCCGAACCAGCGGACGCCGGGAGTGTGGCAAGTGAGAGAATGGCCGCACTGCATACTGCGGTTGTTGTAGCGTTCATTTCGTGTTACTCCGTGTGCGTGGATGATTTGATTCAGACATTGTCCAAACGAATTCTGTAGATTATAACATCGGTTTAACACTCTTGATCTCACAATGAATCTATGGGCCAAGCTCTGTTTTTACGAATTTTTAAGCCGTTTAGTGGCAGTGCAGTAAAAAGAACAGGAGGGACCCGAAGGTCCCTCCTGCATTTACATCAGAAGATGTTGATTGTCGTCAGATTCGCAAACTCAGAAGAGGAGCGAGAACTGGCCACGGATCATGAACTCGTCATCAGCAACGGTTGTACCGCCTGAAGCACCACCGATGACTCCGGTAGTGGAGACATCTGAGAAGCCGTAGGAGTCGATGCCTGACGAATCGTCAAGAGCGATCGAGAGGTCCATGCTGAAGCGTGCAGCGTGTGACTCTGGAACGAGGTAGTAGTTGAAACCAAGTGTCAGAGTTGAGTACTTGTCTTCGTCGGTTGCAGCGATGATACCGAGGTTAGCATCGTCATCGAGGAAGAGGATGTCGTAGCGTGCGAACGCTTCGAACTGCTCGGTGAAGAACATGTTACCTTGGAGGATGAATCCGTCATTGGTCATGTCTGCACCACCACCGGTAGCTGGGACGAAGTCCACATCAACCTTGGTGCTGTTGTACGCAGCGAAGACGCCCCAGCCGTCTGCTTCGTACTGTGCGTCGATGGTCCAAGCAGTGACGGTTTCGGTGTCAACTGTACCAGCAGCGACACCTGGGATCAGCGTGGTCACGGTGGTTGGGTTGGTGTCACCACGCTGTGACCAGTGGAGACCAGCACCGATGCGGAGACCGGAGTTGGAGCCCTGCCATGAAGCGAAGTCGTTGAACTGGTCCCAGTTACCTGAGACGAGCCAGTCGAGACGACCGGTGAGAGCGATGTCTGCTTCTGCAGCACCGGTGTAGTAGCTGTTTGATGCAGCAACACCGTCTGAGAGGACAGCGGTGAACTTCCACTCGTCGTCGGTGTAGTTCAGGCCGATGCCTTGGGTGTAGCCAACATCGAAGAACGAGTTGGTGAATGAACGCTCAACACCTTGTGCGTGCTCAGCAGCAACGTTTGACTCGTAGAAGAGTGGGTTCTTCATTTGACCGAAGAGGAATGTCCAGTTGTCGTCCATGCCCCATGTTGCGTATGCGTCACGGAGGGTTGCACCACCGTCGCCGCCTGCAGCGCCGGATGCACCGTGATCGAATGCACCACCGAAGTCAAACGAAACGTGACCGGTGATGTCGGTGCCTTCAACAGCACCCATCAGGCGAACCTGAGTGCGTGGAGTTGAGAAACCAACGGTGACATCGCTGTCGCCGTATGCAGTTGCAGGACCAGCAACAGCGCCGAGGTCAGCGTTGCGCTCGCTACGGCTGTTGTAGGTGTAACGGAACTGGGTGAAGATCTCTGCATCGAGGCCAGCAGCGTTCGAGCCGAGGAGGCTTGAGCGTGTGTTGGCGTCTGCACGCAGCTCAGCTGCGTAAGCGCGATCGATGTCGAGTCCGGACTGAGCAAGCGCCGAGCCGCTCATGGTAACCAATGCGATGGTTGTAATTGTCTTTGTCATTTCAGTGCTCCTTCTCGTTGGGCAGTGATTGGAAATGTCTTATTCATTGAACAAGCCGAATACCATACGACTTGTTGCTGACCGACTATAGGCCAGACTAACCAAAGTGCAAATTATTATTCGACCTTTTGTTGGCACTAACTATCAATTTAATCGACCAAGTTGCCAAATTTCCTCCCCTACCCTCCTTTAAACACTAAAAAACGCTATCGAGGCGCATTTCTCGCAGTTCAAAATTGTCCTCTTATCCACTCCGTCTACCAAACATCATACAAACACCAACTCTGCCAGGCTCGGTTTTCATTGGTCGGAATCGACTCCGGACCCTCCACACACCCCTCGATTGTTCAGATTGGGTGAACTCTGCTCAGCCCTCCATTAGCTTCAGAGACAACCACTACGATTCATCGATGACCATTCGTTCAAACCTATTGGAAAACTCCATGTCCAGCACGCAAACACAGAAGCTACAGGTCCTTGTTGTTGATGATGAACCGGATCTTCGCGAACTCATCGAGTACAACCTCACGCAATCAGGACACGCTGTCTCCAGCGCCGGAGACGGGATCACAGCGATCGAGTTGGCGCTGTCCACTGTCCCTGATGTGATCGTGCTTGATGTGATGATGCCGGGACTCAATGGGATCGAAGTTGCTAAACGCCTACGAAACCAGACCGAAACCGCGTCGATCCCGATTATTATGCTGACTGCGAAAGCCGAGGAGATCCACGAACTCGAAGGGCTTGACGCAGGCGCGGATGATTACATCACCAAACCATTCTCGATGCCTGTCCTGCTCGCACGGATCAACTCGCTCTCTCGACGCACGCGCATGGACTCGAACACCGATGCGAACATCACGCTCGGCGCTGTCTCCATCAACCTCCACGAGCACCAGGTCTTTGTCGACGGCAATCCGATCCAGCTCACCATCACAGAGTTCCGTTTGCTCGCAGCACTTGTTCAATCAAAGGGCAAGGTCCTCTCTCGCGCTGAGCTCATCAGCCGAGCGATCGGTCCTGCAGTCACGGTCACTCCTCGCACGGTCGATGTCCACATCACGGCGTTACGGAAAAAACTTGGGGACCACTCCGATCTCATCTCGACTGTCCGCGCAGTTGGGTATCGAGCCGACGATCCATCCTCTGAGAGCTGATCGTCTCGATGAGCATACTCGAACCACGCGCCGGATCACTGGCAAGCCTATATATAGATAGATGACATCCAACGACGATCCATCCAGAGCACGATCGCAGAACCACGACCTGCAGGGTCCACATTCTGCGCCAGCTCAGGATCGCGCCTCGACGGATCTCCAGATATCTTCAGCGGATCAACCAGATCCAGGACTCTGGACTGTCCCCGCTTCGATCCTCGCTGGAGCACTGGTGATCGGGTTCATCCAGCCTTGGGCGCTGCTGTTCGCGCTCGCTGCACTGATCTGGCTCGGATCCATCCACAGGAACTACCGATCGACGCTCAACGAGATCCGTGATCAGCAGCGGACCTCTGAAGCACTCATCGGACATGCGCGGAGTCTGACCAAGCAGATCGGCGCCATCCTTGATGCCGCGGATGTCCCGATTATTGCGACCAACCACGCTGGTTTGATCGTTCATGCGAATCATGCCGCGAGCAAGATCCTGGGGTCGGGACGGATCTTGATCGGAGAATACTTTGATTCGCTGATCACGCAATCCACGGTCAAGGAGATCGAACAACTCGCACGCTCTGGGGAGACGGGACACGCACGCTTGCAGCTCCCTGCCGCTGGATCGATGCGTGTGTTCGATGTCGCGGCTGAACCCAATCCAGACGGACACGGCGCGGTCTGCACCTTTACCGACATTACCGAGCTTTCCGCATCCGTCACGCTCAAAGCGGACTTTGCTGCCAACGCGAGCCATGAGTTGCGGACTCCGATCGCTTCGATCCTCGGCGCGATCCAGACGATGGAAGGCTCAGCAAAGGACGACCCAGAGATGAGCAAGCGGCTCATCACGATGATCTCCTCCAACGCGACGCGTCTGGACCTGATGGTCAAGGACCTGCTCGATCTCTCGAAGCTCGAGAATCCGATGACTCCGACAGAACTCTCGCAGATCGATCTGCAGGAGATCATCGAGCGTGCATCGTCGCCGTTCAGCAGCGTCTGCGAGCGGCGCGGACTCACGATCGAAACCAAGATTGATCCGATCGCGGCTTCGATCCTCGCCGACGATTCGCTCCTCGAACTGATCCTCAGGAACCTGATCGGGAACGCGACCAAGTTCGCGCACGAGAACACCTCGATCACGATCCATGTCGATCCCGTCACACTGGAGTTTGACCAATCCGTCAATCCTCCCACAGGACTCGTCGGAGAGCTCGGCGTCCGGATCGGTGTGCGAGACGAAGGGATCGGGATCCCGCTCTCGCACCAGATGCGGATCTTCGAACGCTTCTACCAAGTCGATGAAGCACGCAGCGGATCATCATCACGCAGAGGCACAGGTCTCGGTCTCGCGATCGTCAAGCACGCCGCTCGCACACTCGGCGGTGGGATCCGCGTCAACAGCGTCCATCAGGAGGGAACGACGATGATCCTTGAACTCCCCCACTGCATTGTACCTGATCTAGAAACCGATCTTGAAACCGAACCTGAGAAGGCACTTGAGACGGATCCGCATGCGCGAGAATCCGCGATTCCTGCCGAGGAATAACCGAAACTGGACCTCACACATCCCCTTGCTCTCCAAGCTGACTGGATCGGCTTATGATTGTGGACCGAATCCCGATTCTCGGACCACAGTCCATACATGATCCACCCGATAGATGTTCTAGCGGATCTACATGACGAGAACACAGAATCAGCGACCACAACGCTGCGAGATGCATGGCTAAAGACTCTCCCAAATCCCAGACGAAGACCGGACCCAAGAACGGCTCGCGGAGCACACAAACCTCCAGGAGATCTACGGTCCGGGTGTCGAACAAATCCGTGCGCCAAAAACTCGCGGATCTGATCGCATCCCCGAACCTCTTCTGGGGCACGATCGCGATCATCGGATTTGTCATCATTGTCGGATCCGTCACCAACTGGACGCGCGGACAACTCCTCGTCTCAGTCGGTCAGGTCATGCAGGAAACTCGGACCTCACGCGTCGAGTTCAATACTGAAGATGTCCAGCAGACCCAGATGAACCGGCAAGCTGCTCGGCTCAATGTCCCTCGCATCCACAACGCGGATCTTCCGGTGCTCGAAGAAATCCGAGCATCGCTCGCGAATCTCCCGCGCACCCTCGCCGGCGTCGCGACCCTCGATGAGGTTGACCGCGACATCCGTGTCCGATTCGGACTCACAGAAGAAGCGTTCCAAACGCTCCGTCAGATCGCGGCTCAAGAAGCGAGTCTCAAACTCTGGACCGACCAGGTCAACAAGCTCGACGACATCCTCCGGAGACGACCGCTCCTCGATCGTCAGACATGGCAGCGCGCCACGCAAGAAGGACTCAACACCCAGATCGAGCTCCGCTATGGACCCGCAGAAGAGCGGATCCAAGCACCTGCGCGGATCAGCAGAGACGATGTGATCAACATCGACAATGCGGACCAGTTCACAAACGAGATCCAGCGGATGATCGGGATCGCGGGATTCATCTCCCCAGTCGATTCAGTCGTCCTGAGCAGGATCAGCTACCAGACCCGACCCACCTTCGCGTACGACGAATCGGTGACCGCTGCGACGCAGGAGACCGCCGCGAATCGGATCCTGCCGGTCCGGAGAGCGATCACAGTGGGACAGCGGATCTTCGCGCGAGGCGACATCCTCGAGCAAGCGTCCTACGAGCTTGCGAAAACCGAAATCCAGCAGTTCACCAAGCAAGGCAGCACTCCCAGACGCGTGCTCAAGTTCCTCTCGATCTACGGCATGGTCGCGATGCTCGGCGTCATCCTCGCTGGATACATCTCGCTGTACTCCCCGAAGATCGCGAGACGACCTGCACGAACCGGTTGGCTCACGGCGCTGATCGCCGCGTGTGTCATCGCGGCGTGTGTGCTGAGCGTCTTTGATCCACGCTTTATGTGGCTCGCATCCATCACCCCTGTCCTCCTCGTCGCGATCCTGATCTGTATCGCATACGACCAGCGCACAGCACTCGCGATCTGCGGCGTCACAGCGATCCTCATCGGTCTCGCACTCAAAATGCACACCGGGATGTTCATCCTGATGCTCGTCGGATCTGCCGTTGCGATCGCGCAGCTCAAAGAGATCCGCGATCGGAGAACCATCATCCGTATGTCGCTCGTCGTCGCGGCGGTCCTCGCAGTCGTCGCGGTCCTCGACCAGCTCATTGTCCTTCCGACCATCGGGATCGGAGGGACCGACATCCTCAGACCACTCCTCGGCGTCTCCGCTCAAGCGGGCATCGCAGGCATGCTCGCGGGAGGAATCGCGCTGTTTATCCTGCCCTTCATTGAGAATGTGTTTGATATCTCGACCGGGATGACACTCATCGAGCTGCGCGATCCCAAGCAACCACTCCTCCGCGAGCTCCAGCAGCGTGCGCCGGGAACCTACAACCACTCGCTCAATGTTGCGTCGATCGCCGAGAGTGCCGCGGAGTCTATTGGTGCCGATGCATTGCTGACTTATGTCGGGTGTCTGTACCACGACATCGGGAAGATGAACAAGCCTGACTACTTCATCGAGAACCAATCGGGTGGACCCAACAAGCACGACAAGCTCAATCCCGCGATGTCGCTGCTCGTCATCGTCGGACATGTCAAAGACGGCGTCGAGATGGCACGCGAGAACGGGCTCCCCAAATCACTCCACCACTTCATCGACGCGCACCACGGCACGACACTGGTCGAGTACTTCTATCGTCGCGCCAAGGAACAAGCCGCGAAGACAGACGAGGCGCGGAGCATCGAGCAGATCCTTGAGGACAACGCCGAGGAGCAGCTCCCTGACGAGGTGGACTACCGCTATCCGGGTCCCAAGCCTCAGACGAAAGAGGTCGCGATCGTGATGCTCTCAGATGCGATCGAGAGCGCGACGCGCACGCTGACGGAACCAACCCCTGCACGCATCGACGCGCTGGTCCGCTCGCTCGCAAACAAGCGTCTGATGGACGGGCAGTTCGATGAATGCAACCTGACCTTCCGCGAGCTCAAGACGATCTGCGATTCGATCTCCAAGACCGTCGCGAGTATTTATCACGGCCGGATCCGCTACAGCGCGGAATCGGAAGAGAGCAAGTCTTCGAAGGAGTCTTCAAAGGACACCAAGTCCTCAGAAGCACAGGCCGACAAATCAGCATGAGCTGAACTCGATTAAGCCTTGCGTTTCTTTGATTGGTTACGAGGGTTCCCCTTCATCTTCCCGGTCTTTTTCTTCGTCCCCATCTCGGTAAACATCGCGATGACGCACACAATGGTGAAGACGACAACAATCGCAAGCACAATGATCAGAATGAGACTCAGGGACATAGCGGGTTCCTTCCGCGACCAGTATACCCAAAATCAAAATCCGCGCCAAGTCGATTCCCGGCTCACTCCCCCATCAGCTTGCGATTGAACGCTTCGGTCGCGCCTGGAGCGAGCGTGAACCACTCCCAGCTGTCCGTCCCAACCAGCTGACGAGCGATGATATTGATCTGTCCGATATGGAAGCTGTAATGATCCATCGCACGAGCAACCGCCCCGTGGACCGGATGATCCACCTTGCGGATCTGGACGATGGTGTTCAGATCCTCCGTCTTGAGCGATCCCAGCGTGTCAAAGAGTGTTTCCCAACCACGCTCCCACCGCTTCATGATCTCATCGCGAGCCTGCTTCGTGCGCTCGCTCGGCGGCGCAAACTCGCTCTCCCGATCACGCGTTGGTTTCTCGCCATCGCTGGTCAGGAAGTCTGTGAATCGGCTCAACAGATTCCCAGCGATGTGGTTCGCGATGATCGCACACGAGTTGAGCCCCGGCGCGAGGACCGTGAAGAACTGGTCGTCACTGAGTTGATTGAACGCGTGCTCGCCGAAGGCTTTTTGGCGTTGGAAGACTTGGGTCCACACTGCGATCGCATCATCTGGGAGCGGCATGGAATACTGCGAGTTCGTCATTCGCTTTCACCAGGCTCATACCACCGCTCCAGCGCCGTCCGCCAATCATCCAGATTCTTCGCGTGGATGAACTCTTTCTTGACTTCCAGCGCGTTTGGATGATGGGCCGCGAATCGGATGCCGAACTTCCGCATGTTGCGAGCGGTTAAATATTCGGGATCGCGTGTATTCTCGTTGACCGCAAGCAACAGCTTGAAATGCTCTTCGAGCACCGCTCGCTGTTCCGCTATCGTCGGCTCCTGTGGATCATTCCCGGCGAGGATCGACCTTGCCTGACGGAAAATCCAGGGATTCCCGATGCATCCACGCGCGACCGAAACTCCTGTCAGTCCGGTGTATCCGATCATGCGGAAGATCTGGTTCACATCCCAGATGTCTCCCGATCCGAAGATCAAGCGGTCGGGATTGCGATCGACGAGCGCGCGGAGTGGGTCCCATCGTGAAGGACCGACATATTTCTGTTCGACCGTTCGGCCGTGCACTGTGACCCATGAGCATCCGAGGTCGTACGCGGCATCAAACAAATACAAGAAGTTCTGACGCATCTCCTCTGTGTCATCAAACGAGCGGCGCATCTTTACGCTCAGCGGGATGTGATCAGGGAGCACTTCGCGCACGGCTTTGAGGATCTTGATCGCGCCTTCTGGTTCGCGGAGCCAGTGTCCGCCTCTGGATTTCTTTGCGATCTTCTTGACAGGACACGCGAGGTTCACATCGATCCCTGAGAACGAATCCTTGCCGTCTGTTTGCAGCCGGTCATGATCGTCGAGATCGCGTCCGACCATTCCACGATATTCTTTGTTGGATCGCTTCCCTTGCTCGATCATCTTGATCGCGGCTGCCGCCATCTCGGATGGTTCGCTCCCCATGATCTGACCGATGAGCGGGTGGTCTTCTTCGCCTCCAGGGACATTGTCGTGGATGTCTCCCAGATCCGCTTTCGCGAATCCTTTGCCTCCAGCGAGGAGGGTCCGGTCGAGGAGCGCTTCGGTGACGCAGATCGGACATCCGTGCCTGCGAGCGATGATCCGCATCGCGGCGTCGGAATACCCCGCGAGTCCAGCTTGGTAGAACGGCGCGTCGAATCCCGGAACCAGCTCTGAAACACGCGGATCCATCGCTGTGGGACCAAAACGGGAGATCAGATCCGCCGCGATGACCTTGGGATCCAGTTCTTGCGCACCATCAGCGATCGCGAAGGTCGGTTCGGTGGCATTCTTGCTCGAAGTGTTGCTTTGACAGCTCATCACGCAAACGATAGGAGTGTGAAACCCTACCAACGAATCCCTGCGTCATTCTCCGCTCTATTCCTGCTTGTCGCTGTGCTGGGGACCTCCAGCGGGTGCCAGCTCTTCACAGAGACCACTGTCAAGGAAGCCCACGCGGCATACCCCGATTCGATCCCAAAGGGCGAGATCTACGATGTGCAGGTCTTCCGCCAATCGACGCGCCTCAAGCTCACCAATATCACCACGCGCGACTTCGGACCCTCCACGATCTGGCTCAACCAACGCTACTCGCTCCCGATTGATGGACTCAGCTCAGGACAGACCATCGACCTCGATCTCAAGACCTTCATCGACGAGTTCGGCGACACCTTCAAAGCAGGAGGGTTCTTCGCGCAGCGTGTCCCCGCTCCGGTGGTTCTCTGCCAACTGGAAGTCGTCGAACCGGTCTGGGGAGAAGAACGCAACATCCCAGTCATGCACGGCTTCGTCGTCGTCGAAAACGCGATGGATTAATTCCGCTTCGAGCGGTGTTCAACACTCCGAACCCTGAATCCCCTCAACACAACGGAGTCCATCCATGGCACGCATCCTCGTCGTCGGACCACACCCAGACGATCAAGAACTCGGTATGGGCGGCACCATCATCAAACTGATGAACCAAGGACACGATGTCCTGATCCTCGATGTCACCAACGGCGAACCAACCCCATTGGGATCTCCAGAGATCCGCAAGCAAGAAGCCGCGGATGCGTTCAAGATCCTGAGCAAGGACGCAACAGGGGAAGTCGATCGCTGGCTCCTCGATCTCCCAAACCGCTTCGTCGAGCACACGATCGAGAACCGACACGCACTCGCAGGCGTCATCCGAGCTTGGCAAGCCGAGATCATCTTCACGACCTTCGACATCGATGCGCATCCAGACCATCGCGCAGTCACTCGATGCATCGAGGACGCTCGATTTGATGCGAAGCTCAGCAAGATCGAAATGCCCGCACCCACCGACGCGTGGACCGGACGCACCTTCGAGCTCGGCGATCCGCTCTATCCCAAATGGCTGTTCTACTACTACGCAACCCACCTCCGCTGGGTCGCGGATCCCAGCTTCGTCTTCGACATCACAGGTGTCTTGGAACAGAAACTCGACTCAATCCGCGCGTACCACACACAGTTCGTGCTCCCACCCAAAAACGCTCGGATCGCCGAGTGGGTTGGACACGCCGCGAGTTACTTTGGATCACGGATCGGGACGGAGGCGGGTGAAGCCTTCCACACGAAGGAACCGGTGGGACTCCACGAGCTTGCTTCGCTCGTTCTTTAGTTCCCGATCAGTTTGCAACTCTTGTGATTCCCTCGAACCGCACAGTCTTGCCTGTTTTCGCAGACTCACGCGCAGCATCAAGGATCACGCACACAATCAGGTTGTTGTCGATGCTTGAGAGCGGATCGATCTCACATTCGTCTCGGATGACTTTGCGGAGATAGGTCCATTCGTTGCGTTGCTCGTCGGATCGCGAGAACACATCGCGTTTCTTCATCGCGCCATCGGGATCGCGGACAGCGAGCGAGTCCCATTTCTGCGCGTGGTACGACGCGCCGGGAGTGAACAGGTCCATATCCTTGTTGTCGTGGGTCCATGCCCAGGACGCTTGGATGACCGCGACCGAGTCCTTGTATCCCAGTACGATCGTCGCATCATCATCGACCTCTGGGTAGATCTCAGGCTTGAGCTGACGCGTGATCGCCGTGACTGTGTCCGGCATCTGATTGTCCATGATCCAGGTCATCAGGTTCGCGCCGTAGCATCCGAAATCGACGATCGCGCCCCCGCCGTTCTCCTCTGGATCGGTCAGCCACTGGAGGAACTCTTCGGAGCATCCGATCTCGCGTGGTCCCTTATGACCATGACGGAACACGGCACGCGTGACCCCCCCTGAATCCTTCGCGAGCTTCGCAGCAGTCCGCACCGATGCGTACCACGAGGTCTCGTAGTTGGTCAGCACATGGACATCATGCTTGACCGACAGCATCTTCATCTCCATCGCATCAACAGCATTGATCGCGAGAGGTTTCTCGACCAAAGTATGCACCCCACGCACGGCGCACGCTCGCACCGCATCAATATGATCCTTGATCGAAGTCATCACGCTCGCGGCTTCAGGATCCGTCGCATCAAGCATCTCATCAAGATCATCAAAGTACCAGGACTCATCGAGCTGGTACTTGTCTTTGTACTTCGTGAAGAGTGCGGGGTCTGGGTCATATATCCCGACGATCTGCAGATCATCGCGATCCTTCGCTTGCCAGAGCACGCCTTCGACATGACCGTGCACCAGTCCGATGACCGCGATCCGAAGCGGCTCGACCTCTTCCTCGGCTCGCAGCACTGAAGGGACACAGACAAACACACACGCGACGAAAGCTGCGATCAAACGGTTCATTGGAACTCCTACTCAGTGTGCTGTATTCGTTGGCTTAATCGCCGACATTCATGAGGACTTTGATCCCGTCTCCAGAGATCATGGTGCGGAACGCTTCTTGGTATTCGCTCATCGGGAACTCGTGGGTGATGATGTCGTCGAGTTCGAGTCTTCCCGACAACAGCAGTTTTTCCATCTGGTACCAAGTTTCCCACATGCGCCGCCCGTTGATTCCCAGCACCGTGCATCCCTTGAAGATGATGTGCGCGTTGAAGTCGAAATCCACAGTACGAGCCGGGAGTCCGAGCAGCGCCGCGGTGCCTCCATTGCGGAGTGCGCGGAATCCTTGGTCCATCGCCGCAGGAGCGCCGGACATTTCGAGCAGCACATCGACCCCTTGATAGGTCTCGCTGCGGACCTGCTTGACCCAGTCACCGTCGCGTGCGTCAAACGCTTCAACCGCGCCGAGCTTTTTCGCAAGCGCCAGACGCTCAGGATTGATGTCCGAGCAATAGATCTTTGAAGCCCCCGCTGCTTTGGCAACCGTTACCGCCATGAGTCCGATGATCCCAACTCCTGAGATCAGCACGGTCTTGGCGCTGACTCCAGCAGCCATGACGGTATGAACCGCGTTCCCAAGCGGATCAAAGATCGCGGCATACTTATCATCAATATCCGGATGCACGGGCCAAACATTGTCTTCAGGAACAACCATGTATTCCGCGAAACATCCATCACAATCAATCCCAAAGATCCGCGTGTCCTCGGCGATGTGCGCGTTTCCTGTTCTTGAGTTGTAATCGAGCCCCTTGGTCATATGACCCTCGGCACTCACGCGACGACCCTTCGAGAACTTTGTCACAGCAGATCCGACCTGATCGACCACTCCGACGAACTCGTGACCCGTGATGATCCCTGTCGGGATGCGTCCCGAGGCCCATTCATCCCACTCCCAGATGTGACGATCTGTGCCACAGATACCCACTTTCTGGATCTTGATACGAACTTCACGAGGTCCTGGGACTGGGATCGGACGATCGTTGACCAACTGCAGTTCAGGTCCGGCATGGTGCTTGATTAAGCCTCGCATAGTCCCGTTCTGGGACGGTGCGGTCGCAGGGGAGTCTTCTTGCTGAGTGGTCGTTTGGGTCATCAGTGGGTCTCACAAGCTAGCCCGAAGCTGAATCCAGCATGAATTCTCTGGAATCAAGCATTCTGGGAGCGTTTGAGGCGTTTGGCGAGTGCGGAAACCAATCCGCTGTCGTGGGCACCAAATCGGCTCTTGCGCCGTGAATATCGTATACAGTTGCCCCCCGTAAGCCGCCGATGTTGAACCAATGGAACTTCACATTGGTATAGATCAATGGTCCAAGCAGTTATCGACCCTCTAGAGGGGTCTTCCAGAGCATGTCCAGAGCAAACATCAACAGCTCGTTCTTCTACATCGCCAACAAGTCCAGTGGTGGCAAGGCTTTCGGTGTGCGCACCGCTCGCTCGCAGCGAGCACTCGGAGCCACGCTCCGCAAAGAACGACAGATCCTCGTCAAAACCTGGAAACTCCCAGACTGGGCCTCCAACGAGCAGGACATGTCCCTCAAGGACCACGCGGAGTTCGATGCTCAACTCGCGCAGCTTCTTGATCGAGGGGTCCCGCTCACTGAAGCACTCGAAGTCGCGTCTTCGGTCGTTGGATCCGCAAACGAGGATCGGATCCTCCGGCTCCGCACGCTCGTCGCGCAAGGCACCAGCTTTAGCGACGCGTGCGCACAGGTCGGGAGCTTCGACGAAGTGACCTGCGCCGTGTACAAAGCCGCGGAGAAGACGGGCGACCTCGCCGGCGCGTGTGCGCAGCTCTCGATCGGCGCCAAGCGTCGTCTGGAAGTTTCGGGGAAAGCCGCGACGCTGATGATCTATCCCTGCATTGTCCTCTCGATCGCGTTTATCGCGGGTCTGGTGATGATGACCCTCGTCGTCCCCACGATCGGTGAATCCATGGCCAGCTCCGGGATCGAGGTCCCGACCTTCACCAAAATCCTCGTCTCTGCAGGATCCTTCCTCCGCGCCAACATCATTATCCTGCTTGGACTGATCGTGGGGATCGCCGTCGCGATGTTCCTGTGGAGAGGCGCCGTCGCGAAACTCGCGGTCTCGCTCACACGCAACATGCCGTTCGTGCGCGATGTGGTCCTCGAACAAGAACTCACCCGCTTCTTCTCCGTCATGGGATCCATGACACGATCCGGGATCGTCCTCTCTGACGCAATCGCCGTCTCCAGCGGCGTGATCGGACATCCAAAGCTCAGCAAAGACCTCCAGCGACTCCAGCTCCGATTGATCGAAGGCGGGATCTTCCGCACGCTCATCGAACAGGTCTCGGCACTCCCGCTCGCGACACGCAAGCTGCTGGTTGCCGCGGACCAAGCCGGGGACCTGGAATCCGCGTTCGATTCGCTCGCGAAGGACCACGCACAGAATGTAGACAAAAAAACCTCTCGGCTCATGGCGTTGCTTGAGCCGTTGCTGATCGTGATCCTGTTCCTGATCGTGGGAACGATGATTCTTGCGATCATGCTCCCGATGATGAATATGACCGGATCGGTCTTATAATGAACCAGAACGAACTGTGCCGCGTGATTCGGACGACGATTCAACGCTCGGCACTCAAAACCCACGCAACACACGCCGAGCTTCGGCGTTGAACCATTGGAGCTTATCATGACCACACCACTTGCACACCCAATGTCCCGCGGCCGTTTCGTGCGTCCCGGCTTCTCGCTGATTGAACTCACCGCCGTGCTCGTGATCCTCGGCCTGCTCATGGCTGGCGCCGCGGTTGCGATCCCCAGTCAAATCGAGCGGGCTCGCATTAAAGTCACTAAGACCAGCATGACGACGATCCAGACCCAGATCGAGTCATATCGCGCTGAGAACGCGGGAACTCCACCGGCCACACTTTCCGCTCTCATCCCTGCGTTCATGAAAGAGGGTGCGGACATCGATTCCTTCAAAGAGCAGTTTTACTACCTCCCGACCCCAGGCTCCACCCACGAGTACGAACTCCGCTCCGCTGGTCCTGACAGGGAGATGGGAACAGAGGACGACATCAACATCTGGACGATGGATGTGACCAACGCGAACTAACGCCAACGGTCCGAAAGCGATCAACCGATGAACACCAGCACTGAGCCAACCCGAACCCGCACCCGGTCGCTGTGCCGAAGCGGATCGGGACCATCGCGGCGCGGTGCAACGCTGATCGAAGCGGTCCTCGCTACGGTCCTGCTCGGCATGGTCGCAACAACACTCGCGAGTGCCGTGTCGTATATGAATGCTTCGCAGCGCCGGATGCAGCAGCGCCTTGGGGCCGCGGAGCTTGCGAATCGGTTGATGCTTCAGTACATGGACGATCAGGACGCGATGCCGAGCAAGTCACTCCCGATCGAGTACGACATGGACCTCTTCCGCTGGACGCTCGATGTCGATCCTGTGCAGTTCGAGATGTCTCAGCCTGCGAATGAAGCGGACGCGAATGATATTGGCTCAGGGATCAACTTCGATCGCATCCGTCTCGTCTCGATCCGCGTTTGGCTCAGCGAAGAGTCCGGCGGCGCACGCGGATTCTCCACCGATCTCCCCAACTCGCAGCTCACGCGACTCATTGATCCGCTCGCGTTCTCCAATCCAGACTCGCTCCAAACCATGATCGACTCCCCCGGCGGGATGGAACGACTCTTCGAACGACTCATGCAGCTCGACTCAACCTCCGGAGGCGCTGCGCCGTGAGCATTCAGCACAAACCACATCGCAAACGCTCCGCTTTCACCCTCGTCGAGCTGACCCTCGCAGTCGTCGTCGCGTCGCTTGTGATGCTTGGAGTCTCTGGAGTCTTTGCCGCGACGCGGAGCATGGATCGGATCTTCTCGAATCAGTTTGAGAACTCGACACAGCTCCACATTGCGCAGATGACGATCCGCAGGGCGCTGCTGTCGCTGCAGATCGAGGAGGACCAGCGTGCTGACGCCGGGGATTCTTCAGGAGTGAATACGGAAGTCGCGGGAGAGGTTGAGCCTCGTCCGCGCATCATCCTTGAGACCGATCCCGTCTTTGAGGACTATCCGGGAGAGTTCAAGCCTCAGCGCTTTGAGGTGGTGCTGTCCGCGCCTCCGATCGCGCTCAACATGGGAACCAAAGCCGCGGCTTGGGCGCGGATCAACGATCGCGACGAGGACTCGTTGGATTTCTCTTCCGCTGATGCTTCAGGTGGGATTCTCCGATCGGTCTTTGAGCTGCGACCTGATGGGAGCCGAGAAGCGATCATGCGGCGCGTTGGGATCATGGATCCTGACCAGAAAGCAGACGAAGCATACCTCGATGCGTTGCAATCGCTCCAGTCTGGACGAGCCGTCAAAGGATGGACACTCTGGTGGAGACCGATCCTGCAGACCGAGAGCTTGTACCTCCGCGATGGAGGGATCCCGCTCAAGGACAGTGCCGGGACTGAGGACGAGATCCGATTCCGTCTCGCTGGCGCGATCCCGCTTGTCAAAGACATCGAGCTCTGCGCATGGACGGTGTACAAGAGCGACGAGAAGATCCACGAGTACGAAGCGCTCTCGATGAGCAGTCTCCCGGCATACGCTGAGTTCGAACTCTTCCTCAATAGTCAGCAGTTTGCAACATGGATGTTCGAAGTCGATTGGGTGCTCGGCGACGACCCACTGGATCTCAGCGAAGACGAGGACACTGGCGCAGGAGACGGCACAGACGCTGACGGCGACGGAACCGGAGGCGGCGGAGGCAACAACGACGGCTCCAACAATCGTCCAGGCGGAGGCGTCCAAGTCCCAGGACAAAACAACCAGAACAACAATATGGGGAACGGAGAAACCTGATCCTCATGAGACACGCGCCTCCACATCTCCAGATCCAACAACGCTCGCGATCACAATCGCGCGGGTTTGTGATGCCGATGATTATCCTGCTGATGGTCGTCGTCGGCTTGAGCATCTCCCTCTCGCTGCGGCGCTTGTCCGCTCAGCAACTCGTTGTAGCGCGGCAGGTCAGCGCGTACTACGAACACCACTCAGGACGCGGGCTCCAAGAAGCGATCGGCGCCTGGCTCAGACAACAAAACGGACGCGAGCTCGACGAGGTCCTCGAACCCAACACGGGCAAAGCGATGGACATCACCCTCTCCGATGGATCCATCGTCTCGATCTACCTCTTCGACGCGCAAGGCACCATGCTGTCAGACCTCTCCAGCGTCGGCGCGAACCAGGTCGAGGAAGTCGCTCTCTCGCTCAAAATCCTCGCTGATTCGGTCAATAACGCGGAATACATGCAACTCACGCGACCCTTCGGTCCGTCAGGAGTCAGCGTTCACACGGCTCCAGAACCTGTCATGCGAGCGATCGGAGAGACCATCGCAGAAGGGAAAGGGATCCGATTCGCAGAAGATATCAAGCTGATCAGAGACTCAGGAGAGCGGATCACGCGTCAGATGCTCGTCGAATCCGCGACCCGCGCAGGGGTCAACTCTGAACAACGAGCCGCGATCCTGAGAATGTTTTCGACAGATGTCCAGATCTGGGGCGTCGTCGTCGAAGTGCGAGGCGGACGCGGGATCAGCAAAGGGCGGTTATTAGCTCGTTATGGGGGGGTCACCCGTATCCGATCGAACACTGGACGCCGAGCAACAAGCAATGCGATGGAAATTGGTGCGTTCTATACCTGGAAAGACCTCGGTATCGACAGTCAGAGCATCGATCCAGCCGATCTGTACTAAAGCGATTGCGTATCCTGAGAGGACAGATTGGATTGATCTGTCCGGATGAGCCATCAATCGCTCTGAACAACGAAAAGTGAGCTTCTCAGATGAGTGCGATTATTTCAAGAACGAAAGCCAAACGACTCACACTCGTGTACCAAGCCGCGGCGGTAGTCTGCGTACTGGCAGGGGTCGCCGTGGGTGTTATCGGACTCCCGGAGTCTGCCGCGATCGCGCGGATCAATGATGTTGCACAGAATCCAGTCAGTCCTGTCCCATCACCAACAGATACAGCTGAGAATCAGGACGCGTCAAACACACTCACATCACTCTTCCAGACACGGATCGAACCTGCTGGGATCGCGGCTCGTCTGAGCATGCTCGACAACGCGCCGCGTGTGAGTGTCGTTGCTGAAGAATATGTCCCAGACGACAGCGATCCGGAAGTGCTCGAACAATCCGACGAGGGGATGCTCGCAAAGCGTGTCCGCTACACAGGATACATCAGCGATTCGAACAATCCGCTCGCGTTCATCCGCATCGACGGCACGCAGCGCATCGTCCCGCAAGGCGGGGTCGCGCAAGCGGGATCGATGAGCATGGAAGACCTGACCATCACAACTGTCCGTCCCAAGTTCATCATGGTCTCCGATGGGAACAACGAAGACCGGATCATGCTTGCTGACAAGACCGGTGCATCGGTGACGATGTCCGGCGGAGAGACGATCGAAGCCGCACCTGTCCGATTGACTGAAGCGGATATCGAGCTGACTCCTGAAGAACTCGCATCGCTCGAAGGACTCTCGCCGCGAGCGCGCGGCGCTCGCGAACGGATGCTCAAGCGATCCAAGCTAGGGAGAGAAATCCCTCCGCATCCGAAGGTCCCGCTCGCTTCCTTCAAAGCAGGCTTGGGAGGGAACAACCAAGCCTCGGGATCACAGAGAGAAGAACGCGATCCGAATGATTGATTCAAAAAGCGTGCAATCGAATGATGTTTGAACCATTCTCTGTAGTACGATCTTGTTGATCAGAGCCAGACCGACCAGACCCAAACCCCGACACTTCCCTCAGAACCAGAGCATGATCCTTGAGTGACCGAATCTGCTATCTTGAACGAACCGACCGAGGTCTCTCGCTCGAAGGTATCCGGCTCATCGGCGCGCACAGCGACGACTACTGGAACGCATCGCTCCGAGGCACTCCCGACGCCGTCCTCGAGATGATCGACGACGCCGCGGTCTGGATCAGACAACGACTCAAAGCCGGAGGCGGGACCTCCAAATCACTCCCGATCCTGTGTCTTGATACCGACGGCGCGGTCTGCACTTGGACCAAACCAGAGGACACGAGCCCGGAAATGATCGCGGCTGCGATCGACCAGCTCGACTCCGAACACGATGAAGATGCGCTCGAAGGCGCGAACCACTCGACGATGGGAGAGCGTTTCCCGAACCTCCCGCTCGAGGTCCACTACCAACCGCTCAGCGACGACCAGACCTCTGATGGTTCCCGGCGAGCGGTCATCGCGACCCCTGATGTCCCCGCTCGGCTGCTGATCGACGAACTCGACTCGATGGGGATCCGGATCGGACGCGTCGAAACACTCTGGTCACTCATCGCGCGAGCGTGGGATCCAGGCGCTCAAGCGAACTCGTCGAAGAAAGCCGCGCAGCGTGTGATCTCGACAGACGATCCGGTCTGCGCGTGTGTGGTCGTTGATGCGAATCGCGATCGTCTGGTCTGGACTTGGTCAAAGGAAGGCGAACTCATCGCGGCTGGATCGATGCGCATTGGTCATGACGGCAGCGGTCCAACACTCCACGAGAGCGATCTCTCCCGGCTCTGCGCCGATTGGATCGGATGGGCTTCACAGATCGGGGTCTCTCCGTTGCGTGTCGTGATGGTTCTCCCAGAACAGTCTCGCCGCGACGATCACGACGCGGACTCGGAGACCAGTGCAGCGAGCGGGATTCCTGCCGCGGATCCTGGATTGGATCGCTCGGAGATCGCTCGCGTGTTCTCGACACACTGGCCGACGGCGACGACCGACATCATCAACGAAGCGGACCCAATCCAGAAGACGCTCCGCACAGTGCTCGACGATGAGGACTCATACTCTGCTGGATCATCCGAGTTCTCTTCGCTGACCAATCGTCCCGGACGCTCGCATCGCGCGATGTACCGCTGGGCGAGTCTCGCGCTGATCCTCGGCGGAGCAGCGATCAGCTGGACCGGATGGACGCTCTACAGCCGAGGATCGGATACCGCTCAACAAGCAAAGACTGTCCGATCCGAGATGGTACAGCAGATCATGACGCTGCAACCACCGATCCAGGATCTTCGTTTGCCGACGGCGGAACTCCAGGCGCGAGTCAACAAGCTCCGCGCCGCGACTGGACCGATGCAGGTCACTCCGACGAAACCGATCCTCGAAGAGCTTGAGACGATTTCATTCGTGCTCGGCATGTCAGGGATCGAGATCGATTCCATCCAGCTCACGCACACGCTCGCGAAACTCAAGATCCGCGTCGACGACGATGATCTCTCGCTCGCAGAACAGATCAACGAAGCGCTCCGCTCGATCCAAGGCTCCAATCTCCAGTGGCGCCCTCAACCTGAGCTTGTGAAACGGGGCGACAAAATCGAAGCATCATTCACAGCAACTTGGGACGCAGGGAGCAGCTCATGAGTGCACTGCACAGCGAATCCAAACTCAGCGCCGACGATCGCTACGAGCTCGCATCGCGCGCGATGATGCACGAACGCAAGTCGCGGCCGGTCCACCTCGTCGCGTTCGGCGTGCTGTTCTTCGTCGCAGCACTGCTCTTTCTCGCGTTTGCTTGGAAGCACAACTCCGCCGCGGAGAACAAGCTGGTCTCCAATCGTGTCGCGTCGATGAATGTTGAGCAGATGATGGACCAGATCACGCAGCTCGAGCTTGCGCAAAGCGAATCACCGACGGATTTGGAGTTTGAGCCGATCCCTGACATCCTCACGCGGATTACGAGAATTGGCGAGCAGGTCGGTCTCCAGAACCCGATCAGTCTTCCACGCAATACACCGCCTCGGACAGAGGGGTCTGCTCGCTTGATGAGCTATCCGTACACAATCCGCGATCAATCGCTCGAGCTGATCCTCGAATGGATCCAGCAGACACAAGAACAAATCCCAGGCTTGCAAGCCCGCGAGCTGACCATCAATCTCAACGCTCAGAGCTGGGTCGTCAAGGTGACCCTGACCCGATACGAGCGGATCCAGTAAACGAAGCAGATACACAGCAGACTGACCAAGGAGTCTCTCCGTGACGACCCAGAACCGCAGACCTTACACACTCATCGCACTCGCATCGTCCGGCGCGATGCTCCTCGCGTCGCTCGGAGCCGTGGGGTGTTCATCGAGCAGCTCACGCGATCGCTTCGCTCAGCAAGACCTGGACCAAACAGTGAACCAGCGTTCACGCGCTCAAGCGATCAAACTGTTCCGCGAAGCGTCTGCCCTTCATGAGAACGGGGAGCTTGAGAAGGCACTCGTCAAGTACCGTGAATCGATCGAGCAGGACAACACGCTCTTCGCGGCATGGAACAACATGGGTCAGCTCATGATGCAGCAGAAGAACTACGCCGATGCGGTCGCGGCGTACAAAATCGCATCGGACCTCCAGATCAATGATCCGCGTCCCGACTACAACATCGGACTCGCGTACCAGACCATCGGGTGGGGCAAAGAATCCTACACCCACTTCCAACGCTCACTCGATCGTGATTCCAACTACCTCCCCGCTCTCCGCGGCGCGGTCCGCAGCGCCGAGATGCTCGGAGTCGGAGACCAACGCGTGCTGGACTTCATCCAGAACGGACAGCTCCGCGAGACGGATGACCAGTGGCGCGAGTACTTTGATCGCCAGCGCTTCCGCGTTGAGAAGCTGATCAAAGAAGGCACCTGATTAAGTTCGACAAACTAGAGACGCGCCGCCGCGAGCGAAGCAAGCTCGGAGCGTTCGGTTTTCGCGAGCGTGACATGGCCGACCATTCCGAGTCCGCGCATTTTCTCCACGGCGTAGCTCAAGCCGTTGGATGATTCGTCGAGGTACGGATTGTCGATCTGTCCGATGTCCCCCGTCAGGATCAGCTTGGTCCCCTCTCCGACACGCGACACAATGGTCTTCACTTCGTGCGGCGTGAGGTTCTGCGCCTCGTCCACGATCATGAACTGGAGCGGGATCGAACGGCCTCGGATATAGGTCAACGGCTCAAGAACCAATCGCCCATCAGCGACGAGCTTATCGATCCGCTGCTCGGTTGTTTTGGATTCGGGAGCTTGGTTTGGTGAGCCTCGTGTGGAGAGCAGGTACGACAGGTTGTCGAAGATCGGCTGCATCCACGCGCCGAGTTTCTCGTCCTTGTCTCCTGGAAGGTATCCGATGTCGCGTCCCATCGGCATGATGGGTCGAGCGACGAGGAGCTTGTCGAAGCGTTCTTCTTGGAAGACCTTGGTCATCCCTGCAGCGATCGCGAGGAGGGTCTTTCCTGTTCCCGCACTCCCCAGCAGTGTGACGAGTTTGATCTCGTCGTCGAGGAGCATGTCCATCGCCATGGTTTGTTGGACATTGCGCGCCATGATCCCGAAGGTTGGTTTGCGTTGTCCCGCGACTGGGATCAGATGCTCGGTATCCGTCAGACGGCGCGCGAGTCCAGAGTGTGTTTCGTCTTGCGCATCCGTCAGGATGACATATTGGTTCGGAGTGATCTCGCGTGTGTATTTCTCGCCGTCAGCGTTCTCGATCTCAAGGTACGGCTCAAGGCGCGTCATCGGCATCATCCGATCCGCATACAGATCGTCGATAATGTCTCGGCTCACCGTGATCTCGGTATACCCCTGATACAACCGATCCGCATCGACGCGTTGGTCTCGGACATCTTCGGATTTGATCCCCAGCGCATCCGCTTTGATCCGCGCCGCCAGGTCTTTGGAAACAAACACAACCCTGTTGTTGGCTCGATGCAAGGACCACGCAGCGGCGATGATCCGATTGTCCGGCATGTCCTTCGAGAGCAGCGGAGGACGATTGTGGTCCTCGACATCGATGCTCAACCAACCGGTCGCGCCGCTGGATTGGACTCCCAGCTTTGCGAGCGAGACGCCTTCGATCAGTTTCCCATGACCACGCAGACGATCAAGCTGACGGATCGCTGTGCGTGCGTTGCGACCAACATCGTCCTCGCGCCGTTTCATCGTGTCGAGTTCTTCGAGCACAGGATACGGGATCACGATGTGGTTCTCTTTGAACACAAACATCGCGTTTGGGTTGTGCAAGAGGACATTGGTGTCAAGCACATAGTACTTAATCGATGAGCTGTTGTTTCTGGATTCAGTCATTTCGAGTCACTCGCGTCGTGCCTGAAGAATGAGACACGCTGAGTGGGGTCTCCTGGTTGGATCGATCTCTCTCTGATCGACTCCTACAGCATATCGCGCTTTGCGCTCGCGTGCGAATCGGATCGGTCAAGTTGAGGATTCATCCTGTCGTTTCATCCTTAGAAGCCGTTGTACACGACCATCGTGACGAGCACGGCTGCAGCGCATCCTGCGAGCATGAGCTTGATGACCATCGAGATCAACCGACCAACCGCGGCTCCGGATCCTGAGCGGACCGAGTCCTTCAGCGACCGATTCGCAACCCCTCGCTCGGCGAGGAACGCGCCGGCTCCCGCGCCGATGACCCCTCCGATGATGGATCCGATGATCGGGAGGATGAATGATCCCGCGATCGCGCCGACGAGTGTCCCGATGACCGATCCCACGGCTCCGCTGCGTGATCCACCCATGCGTTTAACGCCGAGTGCGGATGCGATGAAATCGACGAGTTCGGAGGTCGCCGCGATCGAAAAGAGCGCGAGGACAGTCCACCAACCAACATATTCAGGAACCCAGAGCGCGAGCAACGCCGAGCACGCGGCCATCATCCAGATGCCTGGGAGTGTGATTGCAGTCAGGGAGATCCCGATCGTCACAACCATCAACACGATTGATAAAATCAGCCAGAACATCGATGCGACTCCTTCCCAGAGCGCATGCGACTCATCGGCTTGGGATCAGTGATTCGAGAACAGATCATTCACCAGCTTCTTGGGAACCTTCCGCCTTTGCTTCCATCGCGAGGATCCAGTCCTCGACCAGCGCGTGCTGGTAGGTATCGACCTTGATCTCTTTCCCGGCGTGGGTCGGATGCGAATCGTTGAGCTTGAGGAACACGATGAACTTGTCCCACTTGCGTTTATCAACCTCTTCGAGGTTCTGTGGAGTGATCGAGATCGAGCCTGGAATAGTCAGGGTCATGGACTTCGCGTCCCATGAATACTTCTGACCGATCACTTTGATGATGTTCAGGAGCATCCACAAGCCGATTGCCCAGCAGACGACCATGATCGCCCACTGTGAAGGGATGTCGTAGCCCTTGAGCGGACGAGGGATCGAGGATGTGGATCCCCATCGTGCCTTGAGTGCTGTCAGCTCATCGTTTGGGAACTCGATGATCGTGTTCTCCGGAGTGAGCTGACCGATGGTCTTGAGCCCTTTGAGCCAATCGTATCGAGCGTTGCGCATCGTCGAACGGAGCTGGTTTGATGAACTCTGATTCGCAGCATCCACAAGATTCTGCTGACGACGATCCGGGTCGCTGAGTTGCTTGAACTCCGCGACGGGATCGGGGATGCTCGACTTGCGTTCGAACAATCCAAACTCCTCGGATCCCGCGGCTTTCGCGGCATCGAGGTACTGCATCTTTGCCCAGTCCGCATAACGCTGACCACGCTCAGGATATTTGATGACTGCGTCGTAGAGTCCCAGTGCGCCGAATCCAATCACAAAGAAGGTGATGATGGACAGCTTGATGGTCCACTTTGGATTCAGCGGCGCCTTCGCACAATCCTGCGAGACATGCTCAGGAGTCTCCGGCTCGCTTTCGGCTTGGACTTCTTGCTGGACCTCAGTTGAGTTCTCTGTCCCAGCGGTCGCGTCGGGAGTGCTACTCGTCTCCGCATCGGTCGCGGATGAATCGTCTGGGGTGTGTGGTGTGTCGCTCATGAGATCCCTAATGCTTGACGCGTAGTAGAATGATTGTCAGGAATATATGTCAAAAATGAACAGTTGGTTCGTCCGTACCGGACATTCTATCAATCGGACATCTCAAAGACCCGGCTTCATCGGATCCGTGTTTTTGACCATTTCCGTGCTGATTTGAACCGATTCAGCTGTCCTGAATCCCTCGGCGATCCGTTGTCTATCTGTCGTAGACGGCTTCGGATGTCAGGAAGAGAGCGATTTCAAGCCTGGGATTATTTCTTGGATTCGAACTGATCCATCCGCGCCATCGCGGCGGCCCACCACACAGCGGATCGCTTCTCTTCCTCTGGGATCTTGAGCAAATTTGAGTACCCGCCTTCATCGACCCGCTTTGCTGGGATCCGAGGCGTTCGGAACCCAAAACGCAACGCTCGGGTCAAAAACCCAGAATGCACGGCTCTGAATCGAGCGCCGGCATCAAGTTCCTTCTTCGAGAGCTTCCCATTCCAGATCATGCATGGATGATACCAGACGGATCCCGGCGAGCCAACCTCTTTTTACTGCTCTGACGGATGCGTTTGTTGAGGGTGAAGCGGGGACGACCTACGATCCTCATCCAGACCCGCTCTGGTTGACGCCCGGGCCCGATGCACGGGTGGCCTGTGAACCTGGTCAGGGCTTGACCGCAGCAGCCATAAGCAGCCGTCGCCCGGTGCCGTTGGTGTCCTGGGCGTCAACCAGCGTGGGTCGCTTTGCAGAGGTCGTGCTTGGAGCATTCTTTCGGTTCCTTCACCGATTTCACCCCCCCTACTATCTCGCATGGCTTACACCGCGCTCGCTCGTAAACACCGCTCCCGCACCTTTGACACTGTGATTGGTCAGGAACCGATCGCCAAGACGCTCAAAGCAGCGATCTCTTCGGATCGTGTGCATCACGCGTATCTGTTCATCGGGACGCGAGGCGTCGGGAAGACCTCGATGGCGCGGATCTTTGCCAACGAGCTCAACAATCCTGAGCACAAGGACGACATCGCCAACGCGGTATTCTCAGGTCAGGATACCGATGTCATCGAGATCGACGCGGCGTCCCACAACAAGGTCGAGGAAGCACGCGAGCTGATCGCGAACTCTGCGTACCGACCGATGCGTGGCCACTACAAAATCTATATCATTGACGAGGTCCACATGCTCTCGACCGCGGCGTTCAATGCGCTGCTCAAAACAATGGAAGAGCCTCCGGAGCATGTGAAGTTCATCTTGTGCACGACCGAAGCGCACAAGGTTCCCGCGACGATCCAGTCCCGTTGTCAGCGATTCGATTTCCGCAATATCCCAGCGCCGCGCATCGCGGAGCATCTCTCGGCGCTGCTCGATCAAGAAGGATTCAAAGCGGATCCGGAGCTGATCTTCACACTCGCGCGTCTCGGGAATGGGTCGATGCGTGACGGACTCTCGCTCCTCGATCGACTCATGGCATCGGGAGAGAAGAAACTCACTGTCAAGCTCCTCGAAGAGCTCCTCGGACTCCCTGATCGCACGATCGTCGGCGAGCTGATCGATGCAATCGCAGGGGGTGATCCAGCGACTGTTCTCCGCGCCACTGGTCAGCTGCTTGGGAAGGGCACCGCTCCAGAGCAAGTCCTCTCGACACTCCTCGAACGCTTCCGCGATCTCATGGTCCTCGGCGCGTGCGGCGTGGACACGGAACTCGTCGAACTCTCTGACGACGCTCGCAAGAGTGAGTTTGAACGCGCCAAGCAGTTTGATGCCGCAGGGATTGTGCACATGATCGCGCTGTGCGAATCGGTCCAGCGAGCACTCAAGTCATCCCCGGCTCCTCGCGCTCTCATCGACGCGTGCATGGTCCGTCTCGCGATGACTGAGAAGATCGCGGATCTGACAGCTTTGGTTCAGAGTGGAGCGACCAGCGGAAAAAAATCCTAAGGGCGGCGTCGGCTCCTGAGACATTGAGTCGACCGTCGCCCAGAATTACAGCCACGCAAGCCCCGAGCAAGCCGAGGGCGCAATCGAATCCTGAGCCTGTGCGTCACGAAGCGCCTGAAGCGGAACGGACTCCCGGCCGACGAGTGGATTTCAATCCTGCGCCGGCTCCCAAATCTGTTCCGACACCAGCGGCACCTGAGCAAGTGGTTCCTCAGGAGCAGGCAGCTCCGCCGACGAATCTCCCAACTCCGGATGAAGCATCGGAGCATCCGTTGGTCCAAGCCGTGCTCAAGACTTTTAATGGCTCTGTGAAAAATGTGTATCCACGAAGGTAACCAATATGCTCGACAAACTCAAAGCGATGCAAGCACTCGGATCGCTGATGAAAAACAAAGAACAGCTCGCAGAAGCGGGTGAACGGATCAAAGCGAAGATGGACGCGATGCGCGTCGAGGGGGAAGCGGGCGGGGGCGCGTGCCGAGCGATAGTCAATGGGAAGATGAAGCTGCTGGATCTCACGCTTGATCCGGCGTTGCTTTCTGGGATGGCCGTGGACGAGAAGACGCGTGAGCTTGCGACCTCGCTCATCAAGGACGCGATCAACGACGCAACCGAGAACGCTCAGCGGCAGGTCCAAGCGATGATCGCGAAGGAAGCGGACGAGATGGGACTGGGTGATCTCGCTCCACAGCTCGGCGGACTCCTCAGTTGAACTCCTCTGTTCGTGTCCAGCAGATCGCGGGTCCATTGTGCGTGCGGATTGATCGGGAACAAGTCCCGCTCCCGGCGCAGCATGTTGACCAGGTCGATCGAGTCTGGGAGCAGCTTCAAGAATCCAATCCACGCTATTTCAACGGCGGGATCTTGTCGTTCGCATCCTTTGACGCAAACTCAGGAACGATTCATGCACGCGCCGAGCAGTACAAGCACCACGCTGTGCGTGGCTCAATCGATCTGGGTGTGACACTCCTCGCCGTGACCGGAGTACTTGTTGCTCAAGATGATCATGGATGCGAGCGGATCATGATCGGGAAGCGGTCTCCGACTACGCATCGGTACGGGAATCTCTGGGAGTTCGGTCCCTGCGGCGGGATCGATCAGCCTGCTGACGAGATCCAGATGCTCGACCAACAGATGATCCTGCAAGAACTCCATCGCGAGTCGATCGAAGAAGCGGGGATCGACCTGAGCAACGCGCCGATCACGCCGCTGGCGCTGGTGCATGACGATTCGGTGGGATCGGTGGACGCGGTCTATCGCGTGGAGCTCGCGTCAATTCCTCGCCAGCGATCGAGCTGGGAGTACTTGGAATGCGATTGGTTGAGCATCGACGAGCTGAGGGATCGGATCAGCAAGAGTCCCGACCAGTTCATCCCCACTGCATTCCCGATTGCTCGGCTGCTTGGCGCACTGAACGACTAGGATTGAACGATGTCCACGCAGCCCACTCCAGATCCGACGACCGAACCTTCCAGCTCACTCGCGGATCTGACTGTTGCGAGCTATCTCGACGCGCTCAACTCCAAGTCCCCCACTCCTGGAGGCGGCGCGGTCGCGGGAACCTGCGGCGCGACGGGAGCCGCGATCGCAGGGATGGTGGTGCACTACACGCTCGGCAAGAAGAAGTACGCCGAGCACGAAACGACCAACGCGGCGCATCTTGATGCGCTCGTCTCTGCACAACGCGTCTTTATCACGCTCGCAGACGATGACGCGAAAGGCTACGGCGAGCTCAACAGTCTCTGGTCGCTCCCAGAAACCGACCCGATCCGTCAAGAACGCTGGGACGCTGCGGTCGATGGCGCGATCGCGCCTCCGAAGCAGATGCTGAGTCTGTGTGTCAAGGTCATGATGATCGTTGACGAGCTCGTGTCCACGACCAACACGCAGCTCCGCTCGGATCTCACAGTCGCGGCGCACACGCTCCGAGGCGCGGCGCACAGCGCGGCGTGCAATATCCGGATCAATGTCCCGCTGATCCCGGAGGACCAGCGCCAAGCGATGCTCGACACGACGGAATCTAAGCTCTCGAACATCGACACGCTCTGCGAGCGGATAGCGAGTATGACGCGATGACCAGCACGCCTTCTATCCCAGCACAGTTTGTCGATCTATCGCAGAATCCGAATATTAAGGAGCTTGCGTCCGTGCTCAAATCCGCGAGCTCGACAACCGATCCAGCGAAGATGATCAGTCACTTTGGACCTTGGGTAGCGAAGCGCTCGCCGAGGGATGCGTTTGTGTCGCTCTCTAAGCGTGGACTCGACGAAGGATGCTACAAGTTCACGCGCGTGATGAATAATCCCGGCGGGTTTCCAGATCCGAAAGATCTCGCGCCGAGTCCCTGGAAAGACTGGGATTCGCTTGAGACGCATCAAGGCGGATTGGTTTGGGAACTGATCAAAACCCCAGAACCCAAGCTCATCAATCGCGCGGATCTCTTGCAAGACCCGGTCCTCGCTCGCGTGCTTGGACCATTGGCATCGGAACTCAAAGCGGTCGCCGCGATCCCGGCTTACGAGAAGGGCGAAGCGATCAACTGGTCGCTGAGCTTTTATACCGATCCGGACTGGAACGAACTCAGCGCGTTTGAGATGGGATTCCTCGATCTCAACATGATGGGGACCGCGACGCGGAATCTCGTCTCGCGACGGAAGGTCGAGGAGCTCAACGACGAGCTCGAAAAGCAGCTCAGCGAGATGGGACGGATCCAAAGAGCGTTGATCCCGGCGACCAATCCGTCGCTTGAGGGGTATTCGCTCGCGACGAGCTATGAGCCGAGTATGCAAGCTGGGGGTGATTTTTATGACTACTTCCAGTATCCAGATGGTCGGCTTGGTGTGATGATCGCGGATGTCGCGGGTCATGGCGCGGCTGCCGCGACCGTCATGGCGATGATGGGCGCGTACATCCGCGCCTACGGCGAGCGCCAGGAGTTCCTCCAGTCCGAACCTGACCCTGTGGATGCTGCGAAGTATCTCAATACCGCGTTGCTGCGATCTCCGCTCCCGAATGTGTTTGTCACTGCGTTTATCGCCGTGCTCGATCCAGCGAGCGGGACAATCAACTGGACACGATGCGGACACAATCCGCCTCGGATCAGAGGCATTGACGGCTCGATCCGCACGCTCCAAGATCCGGGGACTCTCCCGCTCGGAGTCATCGAAGACATCCCAGCGCTCGCGCTTTCAAGCACGCTCGATCCGGGTGAGGCACTGATCATGTACACCGATGGGATCACGGAAGCGTCGCGACCTGCTGACAACGAAGCGGGGTTCGAGATGTTTGGTGAATCTGGTCTTGATGCGGCGCTCACACACTGCACAGGACATCCGGAGTGCGTGATCGAATCCATCAACACTGCACTCAACACCTTCACAGGCACAAGCGTCCAAAAAGACGATCGAACGATGGTCGTCGTCCGTCACACACATCCGGATGATCCAGCATGAGCAAGCGACCACTCCCAAACGCTGAACAGGAATGGTTCGATCAACCAGACCCAACCGGCGAGACCAATACCGGCGAGGTCGGTCTCCGCTTCACATGCACACAGTGCGGCGGATGCTGCACAGGTCCGACAGGGTTCGTGCTGTTTACCGAAAAAGAATCCAAAGCGATGGCGAAGGATGTCGGGATCACGCACGACCAGTTCATGGAGCAGTACACACGCGACACGATCTTCGGACGATCACTCAAAGAAAACAGAACGAAGTTCGGATACGACTGCGTGTTTCTTGATCGCGACGAGCAAGGGAAAGCGCTGTGCACGGTGTACAACTCGCGTCCGATGCAGTGTCGGACTTGGCCGTTCTGGAGATCGAATCTGGAAACACCTGAGGACTGGGCAGAGCAAGCCGAGGATTGTCCTGGAATGAACGAGGGCGAGCTGCACACGACACAGCACATCCGCTTGACGCGCGATCGTGTGGAAATTTAAAGGGTGTAGCTCAATACGAGCGGGAGCCGCTTAGTCTTCGGGAACATTGTCCGAAGTCACGACCTCAGTGAACTTAGCGCGGAGTTTCTTCGTGATTGGTCCTTCTCCTGCAGAGATCGTGTGGGTCTTGGTGACCTCTAGATCGGTATGCTCGATGACCTCGCGGACAGCGATCATTTCTGCAGCTGAACCAGTCAAGAAGACCTCGTCGGCGTTGAGCACTTCATCAAGCTCAAAGTAGCGTTCCTCGATCTCGACGCCGCATGCTGGACACAGGACATCCTTAACGAATCGGCGCGTGATCCCTTCGAGGATCCCGACTTCGCTTGGAGGCGTGAAGACCTTGCCGTCCTTGATGACGAAGATGTTGTCTCCGGAACCTTCCGCGACCTTGCCATCGGTCGAGAGCATTATGACCTCGAGGAGCTGGTCGGATGGTTCGGTGATCCCCATCTTCTTGGAGAGGTGGATCGCTTCGCACTTCGCGAGGATGTTGTTGAGGTAGTTGAGCGTCTTGATGCGTGGATCGAGGCACTCGATCGGGGTCTTGGGACGATTCGCAACCACAACGCGCATCCCTTGCTCGTACATTTCTGGAGCA
Organism: Phycisphaerales bacterium; assembly: GCA_051252395.1. Lineage (GTDB taxonomy): Bacteria > Planctomycetota > Phycisphaerae > Phycisphaerales > UBA1924 > UBA1924. Next base: position 309,770 of record JBPOFX010000002.1, read on the forward strand.
AAGAGCGAGATCTTGTCGGCGATGCAGATCACTCCTGGAACAGGACACTGGTACGGATTGAGTCCGAGCGTTCCGACTCCTCGCGTGACGACGAGGCGGATGTATCCATTCTGGATGCCGTTGGCTTCGATGCACTTGCGCTGGATCTCGACCATTTCCTGGCGCGAGACATGGCTCTCAAGATCGATGAAGATCTGCTCACAGCATTTGTACAAGCGGTCCATGTGCTGCTCGCACTTGAAGATCTTCCCGTTGTAGACACGGATCCCTTCGAAGACGCCGTCGCCGTAGAGCAGCCCGTGATCGAACACAGACACGGCCGCCTCGTCTTTGGGAACAAGCTGACCATTCACCCAGATGTATGGTCGGCGTGACGCATCAAGACCGGTTTGGGTCTGAGTTGCGGAAACTACGCTCGGCTCGCTGGTCATCTGGGTCATGTTGTCCTCCATGTTCGTATCCTTTACTCCGCTCGAATCCTCTCAAGCGTGTCTCTATTCTAGCTGTACCGCATGTTTGAGGCTGCAGTTCATCGCAAACTGCTTCTCATATATCCGTACAAAGACCCGACAAGTATCCAATTCATCGGCAATTCGGGCTACCAAAGCAAAGAATTTATGCTTTGATAACGAGTACACCACCGGTTTCTGCGTCGATCATGCTCCGAACATGCACGGATATTGGTCCGTTCAGTCGCGATCGTGCATCTTCAAGTTGCTCATTCTTCCGAATCCAACCGCTCGATCAGCTTCGGATCTCGGCATTGAGCTCGGACTTGGCAACACGCGCGAGCTGATCCATCTGCGGATCGACCTCTTCGTGCGTCAGCGTCCGATCATCGTCTCGGAACTGGAGTCGGAGTGTGACGGATTTCTTGCCTTCTCCGACCTGCTTGCCGCGATAGACGGAAACCATCTCGTATCCGACACACTTCGCGAGCGACTGGGAACGCGCGAGTGTCTCGATCGAGCTCCAAGGGGTTGCCTCGGCGACGATCAGCGAGAGATCGCGATCGATTCCTGGATACGCCGGGAGGAGCGAGGCGCGGGAGATCGGCGGGAACGGTGCGATGACATCGTCAATCCACAACTCCGCAGCGACATACGCGCCGGTCAATCCTTCCGCTTTCTTCGCGGCATCAGACAGCACGCCGACTGAACCAAGCTCGATGGTCTTCCCATCGCGATCAACGCTGATCGTCGCGTGTGCATCCGCAGCGTATCCGCTATGAGCAGGTTTGGACGGAGTCAGTGTCACCGGGACATCGCCGCCGAAGGTGAGTGAAAGGATCGATTCGATCGATCCTCGCATCGTACGGATGCTGTGCTGGATGTCCTCGTGCTTTGGGGACTTGCCTGCGAAATCGACATCCATCAGCATCGCGAGCTGTCGGCGTTCGATCGTGTCCATCGTGCCTGCCTTCTGAGCGAAGCATGACGCGATCTCGTAGAGACGCACGCCGCCGGGGGTGGATGCCCGAGCGTCCTGGTTCGCCTTTCGGCTGTACATCAATCCGAGCAGGACCGATGGACGGAGTGTTGGCTCCGCTTTGCGACGATCATCATCGACCGCGACATTCTCTTGTCCATCACGAAGGAACATCTGCCCCTTCTTCGGACTCGTGAAGCTGTAGGTAATGGTCTCGAAGAATCCGAGTCCGCTCAAGCATGATCCGATCGCACGGACAGCACGCTCAGACTGCTGCGGCTCGCGTATGCGGACATTGACCGTCTCCGAGGCCGGGATGACGCCGAGCGATCGGGCGCGAGCGACTTCTTCAACCAAGTCGATCTCACGCAACAGGTCATGGCTCCGATGAGGAGGGATCGCGCATTGGAGGGTTTCTCCGGTGATTTGGGTACGGATCGACAAGCCGTTGAGGAGTTCTGCGATTTCTTTGGGATCCGAGTGCACGCCCAGAATCACATCACAACGCGATGGACGCAGCTCGATGATCTTCTCCTCTGGGAGCGGGGATCCCTGGCTCAAGACCCCTTCAGCAAGCTCAGCACCCGACACTTCGCAGATCAGCTGCACGGCTCGCTGAGCGGCGTAATCGATCGTGCGCGGATCGATCCCACGCTCGAATCGGAACGCGGCATCGGTGCGGATGTTCAATCGACGACCGGTATTGCGGACAGTCACCTTGTCCCATGTTGCCATCTCGAAGACGACGGTGGTGGTGTTTTCGTCGACCTGCGAGTCATGTCCGCCGATGATCCCGGCGAGGGACTGTGGGCCGTTGGCGTCCGCGACGACCAGATCGGTGGTCTTGAGCTTGTGCTTCCCGGCGTAGAGCGTGTTGACCTCTTCGCCGTCGTTGGCGTAGCGGACTTGGAGCTCGTGTCCGGCGAGTTTGTCGTAGTCAAACACATGGCACGGATTCCCGAGCTCGAGCGTGATGAAGTTGGTGATGTCCACGACATTGTTGATCGAGCGCTGTCCCATCGATTCGAGCGCTTTGACGAGCCAATCGGGAGATGGTCCGACTTTGACTCCACGAAGAAGTCTCGCGGTAAAGAGCGGACAGACCTCGGGAACCGCGTTATTGAGCTTCAGATCCCCTTCGATGGACGCTCCCGTGGTCATCTGAGCAAGCTCAGGCATCTTGAGCGTGCGTCGATTGTCTGTGTATCGAGCCGCGGCGATCTCGCGTGCGATCCCGATGTGTCCCAGACAGTCTCCACGATTGGAGGTCACTTCGACATCGAGGACCATGTCGCCGTCGTCGAGGGGTTTGTATTCCTCGATCGGCATCCCGGCTTCGGTGAGGATGTGGTCCGCCTCCTCCGGAGTGAGATCCGCTGGAGACAGGTACTGGTTGAGCCATTGCATTGAAATATCCATAGGACTGCAAGGATAGCGCGCGTTGCATGGCTGCATAGACTGGTTCATGCGACGAATCGCCACATTCTTGACCCTGCTGAGTGCTCTGTTAGCCGTCCTGTTGGTCCTGATCGGATGCCAGACGATCGCTCCGAGCGTCCCTGATCGACGACCAGGTGACTTTCGGCTCGGAGTCGTTGTCATGGCGCCTGGATCGGATACCGATCTCGCAGGAGGCGATGCACGGTACATCATCGAATCCGATTCCGTGCTCCGAGCGTCGTTCGGAGCGGGATCCACGCTCGATACCTATCCCGGATTCACCAGAAGGCTGACTCCAGAGGAGATGGACGCGATCTGGATCATGACGAGCGATCTGCTCGACGACCACAACACGATCCGGTCAATGAGTGCTGGACAGCCTCAGAGTATGGTCAGCGAACAGAGCGGGACAATCATCGAGATCCATCACAACGCACACGACGAGGTCTTGGTCTTCGATCAAGGCGACCAGAAAGTCGCAGCAATCGTCGACGCGCTCGCGGCGCTCGCGTGGATCGACGACTCAACTTCCCCTTAAGACGCTGAAACCACCTCCATTATGACTGAGAACTCTCCAAACACATCGCCGATCATCGTCGGCATCGATCTGGGAACCACCAACTCCCTCGTCGCGTTCAACGACGCGACTGGTACGCGCGTGCTGAGCACAGACAACCAAGACCCGATGCTCCCATCCGTCGTCCGCTACAACGACGACGGTACCACCACCATCGGCACGCAAGCACGCGATCAAGCGACCCAGTTCCCACATTCCACGATCCATTCCGCGAAGCGCCTCATGGGACGCTCGCTCAACGATGTGCGCTCGGATCTGGAGTATCTCGGATATCAGGTTGTAGAGGGTGAGCACAATACCGCTCGCGTAGTTATTCCGGGAGCAGATGGGAAGGAAGACCGACTGGTCTCGCCGCAGGAAGTCTCCGCGCACATTCTCTCCGCGCTCAAGGAGCGTGCTGAATCAAGCCTTGGGACAGAGATCACCAAAGCGGTCGTCACGGTCCCGGCGTACTTCGACGACGCGCAGCGACAAGCGACGCGCGATGCGGGTCGTCTTGCGGGACTCGAAGTGGTGCGGATCGTCAACGAACCGACCGCCGCGGCGCTTGCGTATGGACTCGGAACGGGAGGGACCGAACCCAAAACCATCGCGGTCTTTGATCTGGGAGGGGGAACCTTCGACATCTCGATCCTGCGTCTGACTCCGAGCGACGACTCCAATCCGACTGATTTCTTCCAGGTTCTCGCGACTGCTGGGGACACGCATCTGGGAGGGGATGATGTGGATCACCAGCTTGTCGAGCTGTTCATGAGCGAAATCCGCACGCAGCTTGGGATCGAGATCGACACAAGCGGACAGACCTTCGACGCAGCAACGCGCACGGCTCTCTCCCAGTTTGCTCGCGCTGTCAAGCACACGCTGTCGGAGCAGGACGCCGCGAGCGTGCGGATTGATCTGGGGAATGATCGTGTGTACGAGCGATCGGTGACACGCGCCGAGTTTGAATCGATGATCTCTGGATGGATCGATCGAGCAATCAACGCGTGCGACCGCGCGATCCGCGACGCAAAGAAACAGCACGGCGGGGAAACCATCGACGCGCTCATTATGGTTGGCGGTTCGACACGCATCCCGCTTGTGCGTCAGCGTGCTGGAGCGTTCTTTGGGATCGAGCCGTATACGGCGTTGGATCCTGACAAGGTCGTCGCGATGGGCGCCGCGATCCAAGCGTCGATCCTTGCTGGATCGACCAAAGGCTCGCTGCTGCTCGATGTGGTTCCGCTCTCACTCGGGATCGAAACTGCAGGCGGAGCGGTTGCGAAGCTCATCATGCGCAACTCGACTGTTCCAACTCGCGCGATCGAGCGATTCTCGACCCAAGTCGACGGACAAGTCAACATCAAACTCAACATCGTCCAAGGCGAGCGCGAGATGGTCGAGGACTGCCGATCGCTCGGAGAGTTCGAGCTGCGTGGGATCCCTCCGATGCCTGCAGGGGTTCCGAAACTCGTGGTTGAGTTCCTTGTGGATGCGAACGGGATTCTCAATGTCAGCGCACTCGAAGAACGATCAGGCAAACGCACCAGCGTGCAGGTCGTCCCCAATCATGGCTTAACAACTGAAGAAGTCGATCGCATCGAAGAGGAAAGCTTCACGCACGCACGCTCGGACATGACGCGCCACCAGATCGCGGACCTGATCGCGAACTCCTCGCTGGATCTCAAATGGATCGGAGAGCGGTTTGAGAAGCATCGCGACGAGCTGGATGACGATGCACGAACGGATCTCGAAACCAAAATCTCCACACTCAAAAGCTTCATCGAGCGAGCACAAGCGGACTGGTCGAGCGTCGATCCCAACGCGTTCCACGACGCGAAGGAAGACCTCGATCGCGCCTCGATGCGTGTCCAAGAAATCGCGATCGCGGCTTCGTTGCGAGACGACCAATCCAGCGAATGATCCAGCTAGCAATCCAGTATCTGGGCGCACACACTCGAAGGCATCGGAATCTTCATACTTCTCTCAAATCTCGGCTCAAAACCGGAGCTTGATGTCGAATTGAGTGTCCGGTGTACGCCTAGTATTGCGGTGCTTCACAGTGCATCTTTTTTGATCAAAGTTGCTTGCGAACGCCGCCACGACACGGGATCGCGCCATGCTCGATCCCACCCATCATCGATCTGGAGACTTTGCGTGCAACCACCGAGCCCTACGGATGATCAGAAGACCCCATCTGAGCCGACCACATCGTATTCTCGCGCCCCTGAATCCAGCGACACACGCTCGTCTCCTGGACTCAAGATCGCATCGTTTGTATTCCGTGCCGCGGTGATCTTCGGCGTCCTCGCGATCGCGATCGGGATCGTTGTTGTGCTTACAGTGACTGCGGAGAAATCCGCGCACTCAGACGAGGAGCTCCCTCCGATGAGTGTTCGTGTGATCGAAGCACAGCCTCAGTTCATTGATCGCACATGGAACGGGTACGGCACAACACGCTCGATGAACGACGCGAATGTGGTCGCGGAAGTCGGGGGCCGCGTGATCGAGCGTCCGGTTTCGATTGAGCCTGGGAAAGAGATCGACGCGGGGACAGTGCTGCTTCGCTTGGACACGAGTGATTACACCAACGCGCTCAATGCCGCGAACCAAGCGGCGAGTGCGATCGAGGCGCAGCTCAACGGACTCACCGTCGAATCCGAGCGTGTCGGGACACAGATCGAACTCGCGAAAGACGAGATTGACGCGGCGCAGCGCGATCTTGATCGCACGCAACAAGCGATTGATGCTGGCGCGGGATCGATCGGAGAAGTCGATGCAAAAACCGCAGCGGTCCGCAGGGTCCAACGCGAAGTTGAGACGCTCCGCGAACGCTTCGAGATGATCCCATCAAGACGCGCCCAGCTGCTCGCACAACTCGCGGCTCAGCGTGCAAACGCAGCAACAGCTCAAGAAAACCTCGACCGATCCGTGATCCGATCCCCGATCGCAGGAGTCATCCAGAGCGTCAACGCACGGCGCGGAGACTGGGTCGCGCTGGGAACTCCGGTCGCTCGCGTCGTCGATGTTTCTCGACTCGAAATCCCGCTCCAGCTTCCGGTCACAGCGACCAGCTGGATCGGACTTGGGAACGAAGTCCAGCTCTGGGAAGGTGAACCCAACGGCGATCCGGACAAAACCGGGATGATCACACGCATCGCTCCAGAAGCGGATTCAGGGACACGCACGATCACAGTCTTCGTCGAAGTCGAGCAGGACGCACGCAGCGCCGATGTACTCAAGGCGGGACGATTTGTGATGGGACGCGTGCACACTCCGGATGATCGTCCACGATTTGTGGTTCCTCGCCGCGTCGTTCAAGGCGGACGCGTGATGATCGCGATCGAGCAGGACAATGGTGAGTCGCTGATCGAACCGGTCGCTGTTGAAGTGGACTACTCCATCGACGGCGTGATCGAATCGCTCGACGCAAACGAAGACCAATGGACCGTCCTCCAATCCGGACTCAACGGCGGAGAACTCATCGTCGTCTCGCTCCTTGACCAGATCCACAAGGGGTTGATGGTCAATGTGATCGATCCTGATTCTGAAACGAAACCAACGGATATTCCAGAAGAAGACACTGAGAACAGTCAGGAGCAGCCATGAGTCTTGCTCGATTTGGTGTCAAGAAGCATGTCGTCGCGAATCTGGTGATGTTCGCGATTATCTTCGCCGGGATTATCTTCGGCACAACGCTCCGGCGCGAGTTCTTCCCCTATGTCGCGCCGCGGATGGTCTCGGTTGTCGCGCCGTATCCAGGCGCCGCGCCGGAAGAAATCGAAGACTCGCTCGGCGTTAAAATCGAAGACGCAGTCGCTGATCTCACAGGGGTCAAAGAGATCAATACCACGATCTCCGAAGGGGTCGCATCGCTGCAGGTCGAGTTTGTTGAGGGGACCAACATCGACCAAGCGGTGACTGATGTCAAACGCGAGATCGATGCGCTCCAGGATCTCCCAGACGATGTGGACAACATCATCGTCGATAAAATCGAACCCAAGCTCCCAGCAATCGTCGTCGCGCTCTACGGCAGCAGCGACGAACGCACGATGAAAGACTTCATCAACGAAACACGCGACGACCTCCTCTCACTCGATGGCGTGACCGACATCTCCACTGGAGGGACACGCAACGACGAGATCCTCGTCGAGGTCGATCCGGCGCGTGCGATCGAGCATGGACTGAGCTTGCCTGCGATCAGCGATCGGATCCGCGCTGCGATGCTTGAACTGCCTGGTGGATCGGTCCGGACCAACACCTCGACCATCTCCGTCCGCTCAGTCGGGATCGAAGAACGGGGCGACGAGATCCTCAACATCGTCGTCAAAGCGACCCCCAACGGCGGGGTTATCCGCGTCAAGGATGTCGCGAGCGTCTACGACGGATTCGTCGATATCGATCTCACCTCTCGCTATCAAGGGGAGAACACTGCGAACCTGACGGTGTTCAGAGTCGGGAAGCAGGACATCATCAGCCTCGCATCAGTGGTCAAGGCGTATGTCGCGGGACGCAACGGCGAACCGCTCGAGCTGACATGGAAAGAGAAGCTCGACAAATCAGGATCTTCTCCAAGACTCCAAGCGCACGATCTTGGTCTCCAACGATTCGAGCTCTCCCCTCCTCCTGGAACATTGATGACGACGACGGAGCTCTCCCGTTTCGTCTCCGGCCGACTCAATCTCCTGCTCCGCAATGCGTTTTATGGAGGCGTCCTCGTCTTCCTCACGCTCGTGCTCCTGCTCAACTGGCGCATCTCCTTCTGGGTCGCGATGGGTCTCGCGGTCTCACTGCTCGGCACCCTCGCGATCATGGCGTGGGTCGATGTCTCGCTCAACCTGCTGACGATGTTCGGACTCATCATCGTGATCGGTATCCTCGTGGACGACGCGATTGTCGTTGCAGAAAATATTGCGAGCAAGCACGAATCGGGGATGAACGCGTACCAAGCCGCGATCGAAGGCACGGACCAAGTGTCATGGCCGGTCGTCTCGACCGTGCTCACGACCATCTGCGCGTTCCTCCCGCTCGCGCTGCTCAACGGACAGATCGGGGACTTTATGAAGGTCCTCCCGATCGTCGTCGGATGCTCGCTCGCGGTCTCGCTGATCGAATCGCTCTTCATCCTTCCCTCGCACATGGCCTCGTCGCTCAAAGGAGTCGATCGTCGGCACGAGAAGGACCGCAAGCTCAGCAGGTTCGCACGCTTCGAGGAACGCTACGACCACAAGCGCGATCGGATCATCAACGGCAAGATCATCCCGGCGTACGCGAAGCTCCTGTCGCTCTCGATGCGCTACCGCTACATCTCCCTCGCGATCGTCTTCTCGATCTTCATGATCTCTGTTGGTCTCGTTGCTTCACAGCGACTCCCGTTTATCTTCTTTGAGGACGACGACGCGGAGACTGTGAACATCACGATCTCGATGCCAATCGGTACGCCGGTCACACGGACCGACGAGATTGTGCGCCGATTTGAAGCGGTGTGCATGCAGCAGCCTGAGATTCAAACGACCTTTGCGCAAGCTGGCGCGATTGGGGATCTTGAAGGGGCCGGGGGCGATTCATCCGCGCCGCACATCGGACAGCTGATCCTTGAGCTGTATCCTGCGGAGCAGCGCGATGTCAGCTCATCGGTTCTCATCGAGCACATCCGTGAGCAGGTCGGACCGATCCCAGACGCCAAGAGCATCCGCATGGCTGGGATGTCGGGTGGTCCTGGAGGGACGGATCTGAACTACACAGTGGTCTCGGATCATCCGGAGCTTCTGGATGAAGCCGTGAGCATGATCAAGCGGACACTCAACGAGTACGACGCGGTCTACGGCATCTCCGATGACGCGGATCGCGGACTCCAAGAAGTCCGCTTCACGCTCCGAGACGGCGCATCTGAACTCGGATTCACACGCGCAAATCTCGGACGACAGATCCAAGCGATGGTCTTCGGACTCGAAGCGTACACCTTTGCAGGAAATCGAGAAGATGTCGATATCCGTGTCACGCTCCCGAAAGTCACCAAGCGATCGCTCAGTGCGATCGAGACGCAGTATGTCTTCACTCCCGATGGACGCGCCGTCCCGCTCGGAGAGGTCGCGTTGATCGAGGAGTCCCAGTCCTACGCGACGATCCGCAGAATCGATCGGATGCGAGGGGTCTCCGTCCAAGCGGATGTGAATCGTGCGCTCGGGAATCCTGAGCAGCTCTCCAGCGAGATCAAGCCTCTGATCGTCGAACGACTCGCGGCATTCCACGGCGTAAACCTTATCGAACGCGGACGGCAGAAAGACTTCCAAGACTCGATGTCCTCGCTCCCGATCGGGATGCTCGTTGCGTCGGGGCTGATCTTTGTAATCCTCGCGTGGTTGTTCGGGAGCTTCACGCAGCCGTTGATTGTGATGGCTGCGATCCCGTTCGCGTTGGTCGGGATGATCTGGGGACACCTGATCCTCGGCTATTCGCTGACTTTCCTGTCGATGATCGGGTTCGTCGCACTCGCAGGGATCGTCGTCAACGACTCACTGATCTTCATGGAGTTCTTCAATGCTCGTCGTCGTGAAGGACTCAGTGTCTATGACGCGGGATACCTCACAGGACAAGCACGCTTCCGCGCGATCATGCTGACGACGATCACGACAGTGCTGGGACTCCTCCCGATGATGCTCGAGCAGAGCTTCCAGGCGCAGTTCCTGATCCCGATGGCGATCACGATCGCGTGTGGATTGATGAGCGCGACGGTAATTATTTTATTGTTGCTGCCGTGCTTGTTGATGATTCTGGACGACATTGTCCATGCGATCCGTGTTCTTTGGACCGGGAACGCGGATTTGCCGCGCAAGAATCCAGCAATTGAATCTCCAGAACTCGCGGCACTCAATGCATCTTCGCGTTCGACTGTCCAAACGAGTTCGGGACCCGAATAATCCGTTATGACTATGGACGCCTTTTGGCACTTTGCAAAACAGATGCTGCGCTGGCGCACGCTCCTCGTGATGGGATTGATCTTCGCGATCATCTCTGCAGGAGGGATGGGCGCCGGGATTATCGCGATGCAGCCTGTCCTCGATACGATCCTCGAACCCGGACATCAGGGACTCCCACAGCTCGCCCAGGAATACGCGGATGCTGGCTGGGTCCCCTGGCTGCTGACTGAATCCTTTATAGCGAGTCTCCCTGAGGGGCCGTTCGATGCGGTCCTCTGGATCATGATCTCGCTGGGGATCCTGACGATCATCGGCGCGTTTGCAAACTTCATGCACCAGTACCTCGCGTTGACTGTGGTGCATCGCTCGATCGCGATGATCCGCCGTCGAGCGTTTGGTCGTGTGATTCATCTCCCGCTCAAGACGATAGTTGCCGAGGGTCCGACGGATGCGATCTCTCGGATTGTCAACGATACCGAATCGCTCTCGTCAGGATTCGTCGCGCTGCTCTCCAAAGCGATCGCACAGATCACCAAGGGATTCATCGCGTTGCTCGTCGCGCTGGTGACCAACTGGCAGCTCACGATCGTCGCGATCTTGCTGATGCCGATCCTTGCCGTCGTCATCCGCAAGCTCGGGAAGCGGATCCGTCGCGCCTCTCAGCGTGCACTCACGAGCAGAGCGGGGCTCTACCGCGCCGCGACTGAAGCACTCCAAGGCATGCGCGTCGTCAAGGTCCATACCACTGAACGCTACGAAGCGGGACGCTTCGGGAGGATCAACAAGGATGTCCTCAAGCAGCAGCTCAAGATCAGAACGGCGCGTGCGATTGCGGGGCCACTCATCGAGATGGTGACGGTCTTTACGCTCGGCGCGCTCACGCTCGTCGCTGTCAAACTCATCCTCGATGGGGTGCTGGACAAATCCGAGTTCATGACCGTCCTCGTCGCGCTGGCAATCGCTGGCGCAAGCATCAAGCCGATCACTGGACTCGTCAACGACATCCAGCAGTCCGGCGCTGCGGCGGATCGTCTCCAGCGTCTGCTCGGCGCTGACACCGAGCCGGGTCACGACATCCGGATGCCCAAACTCGCTCGGCACAATCAGTCGCTCGCGTTTGACAATGTCTCCTTTATCTACCCGGGAGGCACAGCACGCGCCGTCGCGGATGTCTCGCTGAAAATCAACGCTGGAGAGACCGTCGCGTTCGTCGGACCCAACGGGTGCGGCAAAACCACACTCCTCTCCCTCGTCCCAAGACTCTTTGATCCCAACGAAGGACGCGTGCTCGTCGATGGGATCGACATCGCTCGCGTCCGTGTCCGTTCGCTGCGACGACAGATCGGGGTGGTCACTCAAGAAGTCGTCCTCTTCAAAGGCACCATCCGCGACAACATCGCGTACGGCAATCCCAGCGCATCGCAAGAACAGATCGAACTCGCGGCTCAGCAAGCACGAGCACTCTCGTTTATCAACAAGTTCGAACAGGGGTTCGATACTCCTGTCGGAGAGCAAGGACTCACCCTTTCGGGTGGACAGCGCCAGCGCATCGCGATCGCGCGTGCGATCCTGCGTGACCCAGCGATCCTGATCCTTGATGAAGCGACCTCGATGGTCGATGCGGCATCGGAGCGACTCATCGGCGAGGTCCTCGAAACATTCTGCACGAATCGCACCACGCTGATCGTCGCTCACAGACTCTCGACTGTCCTGGGCGCGGATCGCATTGTCGTGATGGATCAGGGCGCGGTCGTCGCGACTGGAACACACGACGAACTCCTCGAGAGCTGTCCGATGTATCAGAACCTGACGCGCCACCAGCTGATCTCAACAGACGAGAACCAATCCTGATGCAAAGCAAAGACGCCGACGGCAACCTCGTTTTCTTGTGCGATTACTGCCAACAACCCTGGTCGGATGAGCGACCGATGGTTGAGGGTCATCGCGGATCCATTATCTGCGGCAACTGCCTCTCGATCGCGTACACACAGCTCATCCACCAGAAACTCGAATCCCCAGTCGTCAAAGACGAGACCTGCTTGCTGTGCTTGGAGCATGGCCGCGATGATCCGCACTGGCGCTCTCCGATGTATGAAGAAGCGATCGCGTGCAAAAGATGCCTCAAGCAATCCGCGGGGGTCCTCCACAAGGACAAGGACATTGAATGGGAAAAACCGCGCGATCCGTCGCAAGACTAGATCGCGCGGCTCTCTCGTTCAATATCAAACAGACCATTGAGCGTGACAGGCTTGTTGTATGTACTTATTCGTGCGAGGTTTTCTTGTAGATCGTCTCGATGTCCGCGATGAGGATGTAGCTCCCATCGTCCTGATGAACCAGTCCTCGAAGGAACTCAGCACTCGCGGTTGAATCCGGGAGTGCGTCGATCGCATCGTCTGAGCAATCAAAGACCGCGTGGACCTCGTCTACAATCAGCCCGATGTTCTGGCCTTCGTGTTCAGTGATGACCATCATGTTGGAATGCACACGCTCGGTGTCTTGAGTGAAACCAAGGAGTGATCGCGTATCGATCGCCGGGATGATCGATCCTCGATGGTTGATGACACCCTTCACATAGCTCGGCGCGTGAGACACGCGCGTGATTTGGACCTTTGATGAATCCATCAGCTCAACGGTCGAGTCAGTTGATACGCCGTATCTATTCTTGTTGATCTCCACGACAACAAAGCGCGTGAGATGTTCAGCGCCGTGCGCCTCAAGATCGATCTCATGGTTCAGGGTTGCGGTTTGGGATGGTTTGGTAGTATCTGTTTGGCTCATGTGATTTGTATCGGAATGGCTTGGTAGCTGCATCATTAAAAGACTAAATCACTGCTGATTTCGTGTATTCACACACCTCGACGCTCTTGCAGACCGCGTGTATACCGCATGAACCGGGTATAGAATACCTGTATGATCCAGAACATGATTCGAGATTGCCCGATAACTCTGTGAAACTTCCCGGGCGCAATCGAATACAACATGTACACAACCACCCGGCAGGCTGATTTTTGGCGTCTCAGATCAGCTTGCCGTGCAAAACCTCCCAGGAGTTCCCCTTGTCGATCGCTTCATCACCCCCCCCTGCTGCTCGAGCTCGAACTCGGTCGGCATCGCGTTTCCTCGCTCCGCTGCTCCTGATCTCGCTTGCTGGAACTCTCGGCGCAAGCGGACTCGCATGCAGCGAATCCCAACCGATCTCAAACGCTGGGTCCGCTGTCGCTGAGCCATCACTCTCAGCAGAGCGGCTCGAGCAGCACATCCAATCCTTTGAATATGTTTGGAACAGCGTCAAGGAGAAACACTGGGACCCAGACCTCAACGGCGTGGACTGGGACCAAGCACGCGCGGATCTGCTCCCGAAGATTCAAGCCGCGACGAGCGATGGTGAGGCGCGAGGAGTCATCAACGAGCTGCTCTCTAGACTCGGACAATCCCACTTCGGGATCATCCCGAGCACTTCATACGAGCAGCTCGAAGAAGAAACCAAAGCACTCGAACTCGATGATGACTCGGATGATATAGCTGAAGCTGAACCCATCGAAGAGAGCGACGAGCCGGGATGGGCTGGACTCAACGCTCGGCTCATCGGCGATCGATTCCTCGTCACCAAGGTCTATCCGGGATCTCCCGCTGAACTCTCCGGGATCAAAACCGGATGGATCATCGAATCCATCCAAGACCGCAAGATGAGCTCGCTGATCGAACTCACCAAAGACATCGAAGGCGTTATGCGACCCGAAACACAAGCGGGACTCATCGCACACTCCAGACTCCAAGGCAACGAGGGCAAGTCCATCCGGATGACCCTGATCGATGGACAGAACAAGGAACAACAAGTCAAACTCACCTTCGACAAAGCGCCTGGAGTGATGGGCGGATTCGGAGAACTCCCACCCACACCGATCGAGGTCGAAGCATCGACGCTTGATCTTGGTGACGAGAACGGGATCGGATACTTCCGTCTCAGCATGTTCATGAGTCCCGGAACAGTCCTCCCGACCTACCAGCAGTTCATCAAGGACCATATGGACAGCCGAGGAATTGTCATCGACATGCGAGGCAACTTTGGAGGCATCATCCTCATGGCGCCGGGGATGATCAACTGGCTCATCGAAGAGAAGGGACTCATGGGGACGATGAAGATGCGCGACGCCGTGCGCGGCGCGTTCGATATCCCGCTGATGCTCAATCCGCGCAAGAACGCGTACAAAGGCAAGGTCGCTGTCCTGATCGACGAGCTGAGCATCTCCAACGCGGAGATCCTCAGCGCCGGACTCAAGGACATCGGACGAGCTCGGATCTTCGGCACACAAACCGCTGGACTCGCGCTCCCATCCACAGTCGAGCGCCTCCCCAACGGAGACGGCTTCCAGTACGCGTTCGCGGACTACACCTCGAGCGGCGGATACTCCCTCGAAGCACAAGGGACCATTCCCGATGTCCCGCTCAACTACACGCGCGAAGGACTCCTGAGCGGTCACGACGAGGTGCTCGACGCCGCGACGGACTGGATCCTGAGCGACCAACCTGTCCGGATCGATTAAGACCTACAGTTCATCACACGATTTATACCCCAAGAACATATTCACCCAGTAACCAGGATCTCACCCATGAAAGCTACACCACGACCAACCGTTTCTTCCCTCATTCTCACTGCAGCACTCGCATCGACCACAGCGTTTGCATCCGGACCTGGATGCGAAAGCTCGCCTTGCCATGGAAAGGACCAGAGCAAGACCGAACCAGCATACATGGCGGTCCTCGCTGGACCAGACTCCGCTGCAACTGCGAAAGAGCAAGAATCCAAGATCGACGCGAAGGCTCAGAAAGTCTGGGACCGCTCGATCAAATCCACGATGGGCGACAACGCCGAGGATCGTCCTGTCAAGAACATGAAGATGTCCGGGACGATGAACATGCCCGCTCAAGGCATTCAAGCAAACATGACCATCATCATCGCCGGCGAGCAGGGCATGCGCGTTGAAACAGAAATCCCAGGACTCGGCGCATTCTCACAAGGCGTCTCCGACGGCGTCGCGTGGTCCAACGACATGATGCAGGGACCCAAAATCCTCGAAGGCGATGAAGCCAAGCCGTTCATCAAGCAGAACGACCTCTACGCGGATCTCAACTGGGAAGACCACTACAAGTCCATCGAATACAAGGGACAAGAAACCGTCACCCTCCCTGACGACACAACTGTTGAAACCGATGTCCTCACACTCGTCGATATCGAAGGCGAGAACACATCGACACAGTACTACAGCACAGAGACCGGACGACTCGTCAAAGCGGAATCCATGGCACCAATGGCCGGCGCCATGATCCCAGTGACCACCTACACGATGGACTATCGTGATGTGAATGGGATGCATCTCCCATTCAAATCCATCACACAGATGGGACCGGTCAAGCAGATCATGGAGTTTACCGAAGTGGAAGTCAATGCTGAGATCGACCCAAGCGAACTCGCAATGCCTGACGACATCAAGGAACTCCTTGAAGACTGAAACTGATTCATTTCAATGAACACACAAGGGCGACTCGGTCGCCTTTTTTAGTGCGCTGTGTTCGGGTTGGCGCGTGGGTTTGCTTTCGGTTTGGGGAGATACGCCGGGCTCAGTGCCGCGAGCGCTCCGAGGAGTGCCATGGTGTGGACATTGATCAGCACCGAATCGAACGCACTGATAAGCAGCAAACCCACGGCTGCGAAGAACGGCCCCATCGAATACCCCCACCGCTCCCCTACAGTCTCGATTCCGCAGCGCCAGCTATTGACCAGAACAACCGACGCGATCAGCAGCAGCATCGCAACGCCGGGGATGCCGTTCTCTGCGAAGATCTGGAGAACCGATGAATGCGCATGCGCGTGATCATCCTTGGGTTCCGCAGTCTGCGTTTCCATCCAGTCGCGGAATCCACCAGCTCCGAGTCCATGTGCAGGATGTTCGAAACCCGCTCGCAGAGCTTGGTTCGCCATGGAAACACGCGCACCGGTTGAGCTCGAAAAATCCCCCTCCATCGCGCGAGCGATCTCAGCCCTCGCGGATTCGACACGCTGACGCGTTGAATCCGAACGCGCCAAGACTCCAGCACCGATCACCACAACCAGCACCAATCCCGCGGCCAAGATCCCGGCGCGTCCCTTTCTGGATTGCTCGCTCCGACCTTTCATGAATGCGACGACAAACGCGAAGACCATCAGAAGCACCGCCGCGATCCACGCGCCGCGTGTTCCTGTCGCGACGAGCGCGACGAGCGTGATTGCTGTCCCAGCGAGTCCAAGCACGCGACAGCGTCCGCGCCCCATCATCGCTGCTGGGAGATGCAGTCCTAATCCTGCAACGAGGACCGATCCTCCTACAGCTGGATCCCACCATCCAGAGATCCGATCTGGTTCGTGCCAGAGACGATCCGCGAGCCAGGGGTTCCCGAATCCGTTGAACGCATCAATCAGCTGCGATCCGTTCCCGATCAAGAACCCGATGCACAAGCACGCGATCAATACCCGGCGATGCTCGATCACTGGATACACAAACCCGATCATCGCAAACCAGCGCAGCTCGCTCATGTGTTCGAGTCCAGCACGAGGACTTTCGGACCACAGCAAGCTCACTCCCATGAGTGCCGCGAGCATGATCGACGCGAGGACGATCGGTTGTCCGAATCCATGAATCCACACAGGGAAGGTGTTGAGCACACGCACCAGAAAGAACACGACCATCGGCAGCACCAGAATATCCACGACGCTTACAGGTCCCAGAATCCCGATCATCGCGAGACACGCCAAGACCAGATGGATCCGATCCCCGATCCGATCGCGTGCATGCATCCGCTCGAACGCACGATCGCACAGATCGCGCGTGACATAGGAACCCGTCACAAAACCGCTCAGATTCGTCCAGATCGCGTGTTTCAAGGATGTCACTCTATCGTCACAGAAGGTCGTTTGGGCAACCACAGCACCCCAAAGCCGTACAATAGAGGGAGGACTGGTCATTCCTGACCGATCTCATTTCTTGAGTGCACTCAAGATCAAGGATATTTATGATGAACAGCATCCATTCCACACTCTCCAAAGCGACGCGCCGGCTCGTGCTGATCGACTCCATCCGGACGATCACCATCTGTCTTGCAGTGGTCTTCGCGCTCATGGTCTTCGCTCGACTCGTCCAGAAGGTCGCGCCGGTCTTTGAGGTGCCTTGGAACATCGTGTTCATCGCTGGACCAGCATCCGCGATCGTCATCGGACTGCTTTGGTCATTGATCCGCAAACCCAACGCGCAGAAAGCCGCGATGATTCTTGATGAGCGATCGGGACTCCGCGAAACGATCTCGACCGCTTTGCTCGTCGAGTCACAATCCGATGGATGGTCCAAAGCGGTCGTGTCCGATGCTTCAGACAAAGCACGATCAGTGAATATCAAATCTGCACTCCCGCTGACCGCTCCCAAGTTCTGGCCGACCCCTTTCGTCGCTGGACTCGCGCTCCTCGCGGTCTGGTGGCTCCCTGTCAAAGACCTGACCGGGTTGTATGCGAAACAGGAACAAGCAAAGCAAGACCAGCTCCAAGTCCAGCAGGTCGAAGCGACTGTTGAACAGTCACAGAAAGCACTCAAAGAGATCATCGAACAAACCAAGCTCGAGTTCGCTGAGGACGACAACATCTTCGAGGACCTGCTCACTCCTGAATCCGCGGAGTTCATCTCTCCAGAAGAATCGCTCCGCAGCGCGATCAAAAACCTCACGAGCGTGACCGACAAGCTCGAAGAGAAACGCAACAACGAAGAGGGCGCGACCTTCGATGCGATCCGCGACGCGATGAAATCGCTCAACACCAGCGAGGAGTCCCCGGCATCAGAGATGACCCGCGCCATGGCGCGAGGGGACTTCAAAGAAGCGAAAGAAAAACTCCAAGAACTCGCCGAGCAGATGCAGAATGGGGACATGTCCGAATCCGACAAAAAAGAGCTCGGCAAGCAGCTCGAGAGTCTCCAAAACCAGATGGAGCAGATGGCTGAGAACTCTCAGCAGCTCCAGGAGCAGCTCAAAGCCGCGGGATTGAGCGAACAGCAAGCGAAGCAGCTCGCGACCGATCCCGACGCGCTCAAGAAGGCGCTCGAAGAAGCGGGATTGAGTCCTGAGCAAGCGGAATCGCTTGCCAAAGCAGCACAAGCACAGCAGAAGGCATCCGACGCCGCGTCTTCCATGTCCCAGTCTATGGGACAGATGGCGCAAGGCATGCAGAGCGGAGATCCACAGCAAGCACAAGCGGGCTCCGAAGCAATGAACGCGCAGCTCTCGGAACTCGAGAACATGCAGCAAGAAGCGCAGTCGCTCGAATCCGCGATGAGCCAAGCACAACAACAGCTCGACCAACTCTCCCAATGCTCAAACCCAGGCGGAGAGAACGGCGGAGGTCAGCAAAGCGAATGGCCGTCCACCGGTCAATACGCGCAAGGCGATTCCTCACAGCAAGGCATGGGTTCCGGAGGTCCGGGACAAGGGCTCGGGTCCTCACCAAACGAACAGGGCGCGGACTTCACGATCAACAAAGAGCACGCATCCGTTCGGACCACATCCGAAGGACCGGTCATCGCCTCAACAATGGTCAACGGCTCCCAGATCATCGGTGAGTCCACAGCAGTCTTCTCCGACGCTGTCGCGAGCGCGACGACCCAAGCATCGGAAGCGATCGAAACCAAACGCATCCCACGCGAATACGAATCCGCGGTCCAGAGCTACTTCGGTCGTCTCGACAAAGCCGCGAAAGCAGCGGATACGAAAGAGAAGCCTGCGACGAAATCAGAATCGAAAGACGACTAACCGTTCTCCCATTCATACCATCCGCGTATGAAATACCAAACTCAACTATTCTGCTTATTTGTTCCGATCTTATTCATATTGAGCCTGTTCACTGCGTGCGATGCCGAGCATCAGCCTTCGACTCAATCGCAGCAAGTCGTTCTGTACACATCCACCGACGACGAGTTCGCGCGTCTCGTCGTCGATGACTTCACCAACCAGACCGGCATAGAGGTCAAAATCGTCGGTGATACCGAAGCGACCAAAACCACAGGGCTCATCGCACGCCTCAAAGCGGAAGCGGACAACCCGCAGTGTGATGTCTGGTGGTCGTCCGAACCCTTCGGGACGATCGATCTTGCGAACTCGAATATCCTGATGCCAAACGGGATTGATGGGACAGCACACGATTGGCCGAGCGAGCTTGTCGCTGACGACGGCTCATGGATCGGGTTCGCGTCACGACCACGCGTCATCGCGTACGCCACAGATCGAGTCGAGAATCCCCCCACCACACTCCGCGACTTTGCGCAATCACGATGGAAGGGACGCATCGGGATGGCGCGTCCCCAGTTCGGGACCACGCGCGGCCACATGGGGATCCTCGCATCACGCTGGGGACTCGCGGAGTTCGAACGCTGGCTCACGATGCTCAAGAACAACAACATCCGACTCTACGACGGCAACGCAACCGTCGTCCGCGCGATCGCGATGGGGGAGATCGACATCGGTCTCACGGATACCGATGATGTGTGGGCCGGTCAGCGGAATGACTGGAAGGTCGATTGCGTGTACGAATCGTTCGACTCTCCGATGACGCTCGAGACGCTCAGCTCCAGAGGTCCAACGCTCCTCCCCAACACCATCGGGATCGTCCAAGGCTCATCGAATCCAGACAACGCACGCAAGCTCGTGGAGTTCTTGCTGTCGCCGCGTGTCGAGACGCTGCTCGCGGAATCCACTTCGCGGAACCTCCCTGCGAATCCCGCGCTCAGCGAGCTCTTTGCGAAGGTCGCGCCGGACACACTGACCAATCCCGATCCCAATCGAACAGCGCTCCGTTCGTTCTATCCTGACTTCTCGGACGCCGAAGCGATGATCTCCGATGCGCTCGATGCGTGTGATCGTGTGCTCAACTGAGCCTCCGGCCCTACCGGACCAAGCTCGCTGCGAATCAAGATCGATAACACACGAATCGGACGAAACGACAGGCTTGATCGGCGCAACCAACAGACGCTTGGTATATTTGAATCAAATCAGCTTGCAATGAGTCGATCCGAATTCCTGTCAGACCGATGACCTATTCGTGTCCAGCAAACCCTCCATCGAGATCGCATTCAGACCACGCAGCCGTCGTGCGTTTATGACCGCTGTCCTGATCGCACAGACCGGGCTTCTCCTCGGCTCGGTCCTGCTGACCGACACCTGGGTCCAGTCCAATATCAACATCCCGCAGCACATCGTTGACCGTCTCTTTATCTTCGAGCTCTCCACGGCGCTCAGCGTCCTGACCCTCACCGCGACTGTGTTCTTCCTCGCGTCGCGTCGGTACAAGGACGCGCTTGAGCAATCGAACCAACAGCTCGAAGACGAGGTCAATCGGCAAGTCACCAACGGACTCCAAAAGCGCAACGCACTGATCCACGGGCTCGCGAAACTCGCGGACTATCGAGACACCGATACAGGGGATCATCTCGATCGCATCGGTCACTACGCTTGGGTGATCGCCAAGCGTCTCCAGATCGACAATCCGGAGATCACGGACGAGTGGATCGATCGACTCGTGCTCGCATCGTCGCTCCATGACATCGGGAAGGTCGGGATCCCCGATGCTGTGCTGCTCAAGCCGGGACGATTGACTCCTGAAGAACGCACTGTCATGGAAACCCACACGCTGATCGGAGGCGAGACCATGCTCTCGATCCGCAACAAGTTCGGAGCCGACGAGTTCCTTGATATGGGAATCGAGATCGCGCTCCAGCACCACGAAAAATTCGACGGCTCCGGATACCCCTTCCAGCTCAAGGGAGACAATATCGCCCTCTCAGCACGCATCGTCGCGATCGCGGATGTTTACGACGCGCTGACCACCGCTCGTGTCTACAAAGACGCGATGAGCCATCAGAAAGCGATGGAGATCATCTTCGAGGGACGCGGATCGCACTTTGATCCAGATATCGTCGATGCGTTCAAAGCGACTCAGAACACCTTCGACCACATCCGCTCCGAGTCTCAGAGCACCATTCCACTCAAACGCGTCGATATCGAATCCGCGGCTCGGATGTTTATGGAAGAGAACAACAGCCTGCATACGCTCCGCAACGCCGCGTGAGCAAGGTTCTACACTCTTGTATGACCACCACTATTGATCCCAAGACCCTCTCCGATCAGATCTCCGCCGTCCATGACGAGCTGGTTGCGATCCGTCACGACCTCCATGCGCATCCTGAACTCAAGTTCAAGGAATCCCGGACCTCCTCCGTCGTCCAGAAGCATCTGAGCGATATGGGGATCGAGTTCGTCGCGAACATCGGAGGCAAAGAACCCAACACAGGAACCGGAGTCGTCGCGCATATCCCAGCGACCACCGACACTCCGGGACAGTGCATCGGACTCCGAGCGGACATGGATGCGCTCCCGATTACCGAGATGTCCGATCTCCCTCACAAATCGACCTACGAGGGGGTCATGCACGCGTGCGGGCATGACGGACACACGACCGTCCTCCTTGGAGCCGCGAAGGTGTTGTCGTCGATGGAGCACCGACCCAATCCCGTCACGCTCGTCTTCCAACCCGCAGAAGAAGGCGGCGCGGGAGCAGAAAAACTCATCCGCGATGGAGCACTCGACGGACTTGTCGGCCCACCGATCGAGCGGATGTACGGGTTGCATGGCTGGCCCTCCGATACGCTGGGACATATTTCAACGCGTCCCGGCGCGATGCTCGCGGCGACGGATATGTTCACAATCACTGTCAAAGGCACGCAGGCGCATGCCGCGTATCCGCATCTTGGAGCCGATCCCATCGTCGCGGCGTCCCACATCGTGACTGCTGCTCAGTCCATCGTCTCCAGATCCACCAAACCGACCGATTCGGTCGTCCTGTCGATCACTACGATCCATTCTGGGACGGCGTTTAATGTCATCCCGAACGCCGCGATCATGCAGGGGACGATCCGGACGCTCTCTGATGAGTCCAGATCGAGCACAAAGGCCAAGTTCGCTCAGCTCGCTGAATCCGTCGCTCAGGGACTCGGATGCTCCGCTTCAATCGAGTGGATCCCAGGGTATCCCGTGACCAAAAACGACCCTGCCGAAGCGGATCGTGTGCTCGAAATCGCCCGATCGGTGGGGATTTGCGACCAATCCACGATTGTCGAAGAGCCAACGCTCGGCGGCGAGGACTTCTCGTTCTACGCCCAGAAAGTCCCGGCGTGCTTCTTCTTCATGGGCCTCGCAAAAGACGAACAAACCCCGTTCCCAGGATTACACACCCCGACCTTTGATTTTAACGATCAATCCATCCCGTTAGGCGTAGAGATGATGTGCCGCCTTGCCCTGTCGTAATGCGCCCCTAAACTCACTTTCACGCAAGATATCTTGCGAGATCATTCAAGAGGACCGGTCCGAGAACCGATGGAGACTCCATGAACTTTCGTATGAAGCCAATCGTGATTCTTGCTGGTGCTGTGGTGCTGGCTCTCTCCTCAGGCTGCCGCGTTGAGCGGACCACCGGACAGCGCCACCAGGCGCGTGCGATCGACACGATCCTGCGTGCCGAAGCGGGTCGTCTCAACGAAGAGCCGCTCGCCGAGACCACCCTTGAGGACTACGCGCACCTCAACCAGCTCTACATCGATCTGGTCAACGCTGCTGTTCGCAGTGGTGAAGCTGATCCGCTGACCGTCCAAGAAGCCGAGGACGAGCTCCGACGCATCGCGAGCCAAGCCCGTCAGCTCGAAGCGTTCCGCATGTGGGACCCGGAGAGCCAAGCGAACTTCGAAGAGAGCTTCTGGAGATTCCGTCTCAAGAAGTGGCAGCAATGGCGCGGCCCTGGCTACATCTACGAATAAGCATGCCATCAGAAATTCAATCATCAAAGGACCGATCTCCGAGGAGGTCGGTCTTTTCATTGCTTGCTTTGCTCATTCCCAAAAAACGAAAACGGCAACAACTTTCTATCATTCGAGATGACGATGGCTTTGCACTCTGCTTGAATGACGAACAGAACTGGTCACTTAAATGGGATGATGTTACAGCAGTCGTTGCGTACAAGCGGGATCTCGTTACGGTCGACCAACTCTGCTTTGGATTCCGGATTCTCGATGACCAATCGAAGGTCTGGTGTGTACACGAAGATATTCCGGGATTCAAATCCATCATAGATGACATCACAGAGCTATCCCAATATGCGTGGCCCGACCGAGCTCAGGAAGTCATGCTTCCCGCTTTTGAAGCTTGCTGGACTGAGCTTTGGGTAGCGGACGGGGCCCCACCACTCGACGAGGATACCGAGACTTGGTTTCTCAGTTGAATCGAGTTGTCCTGACGAACTGAATACCATCTACAGTGACCGAGATCGACGACCCCATCCCGTTCAAGCCCAATGACTATGCGCAGGATATCCCAGCGTGGGGGAGCGAGGACTACAGCGATCGGATCAAACGACTCCACGCGACCGCTCGTGATCTGCCGCTCGAGCCCGGCGTGTACCTGATGAAAGACCACAAGGGCATCGTCCTCTATGTCGGGAAAGCGACCAAGCTCCGCGATCGTGTCTCGTCGTACTTCCTCCCCTCGACCGATCTTGGACCACGCAAAAACAAGATGCTCGATGAGGTCCATACCTTCGAGGTCTTCAAGACCGATACGCCTTGGGAAGCGTTGCTTGCTGAGAACCGGCTCATCAAGGACATCAATCCGAGATTCAACGCCGCACAGAAAGACGACCGCACCTACCCCTACCTCGTGATCACCAACAACGAGGACTATCCGCGTGTGTTCGTCTCGCGGAATCCCACCGGTGTCAAACCAGACGGCACCAAAGACAAACGACTCTCCAACGCGTCCATCCTCGGCCCGTTCACCTCTCCAGGCGCGCTCCGCACAGCAATCGACGCGCTCCAGTCCGTGTTCAAGTTCCGAACCTGCTCGCTGGACATCGAAGAGGGTGATCCTAAGAACAGATTCTTCCGACCCTGCCTGCTCGCGTCGATCGGGAAATGCACCGCGCCGTGCAATGAATCGATCAGCAAGGAACTCTATCGCGAGGATATCAGCCGATTCTTACGGTTCTTTAAGACCAAACGCTCGACGATGATCCGCGAGCTCGAAAAGGAGATGTCCGAGTCTTCTGCGAAGATGGATTTCGAACGAGCCGCGGTTCTGCGTGATCAGATCACCGCGATGCGGAAGATCGACGACCGCGCCTCAACATCAGACCAATGGCAACCCGAAGCGGAGATCAGCTACATCGACCCGCTCAAGGGATGCCAATCCCTCGCACGCGCCCTGGAAATCACCACCCCGATCCGCTGCGTCGAGGGGTTCGACATCGCTCACCTCCAAGGCGGAGAGACCGTCGCATCAAAGGTCTGCTTCATCGATGGACGACCCTTCAAACAAGAGTACCGCCGCTTCCGCATCAAGTCGTTCACCAATTTGCCAGGAGGACGCGCCAACGACGACTTCCAGTCCATGCGCGAGGTCATCTCCCGGCGCTACAGAGACGCAGGAGCGGGACAAGAACTCTACCCCGATGTGATCTTGATTGACGGCGGGATCGGACAGCTCCACGCCGCGATGGATTCGTTTGAGCAGCTCGAGGTCAAACCCCCGATGGTCATCTCGCTCGCGAAAAAAGAAGAACTCATCTACCGATTCGACTCTAACGAACCACTCCGACTCGGACGCAACAATCCCGGACTCCGCTTGCTCCAACAAGTCCGCGACGAATCCCACCGATTCGCGCAGCACTACCATCATGTCCTGCGAAGAAAGAAAACCCTCGGCGAATAAATTCATCAAGGAATGGGTGCCACTACTCGCCGTCTTCGGCGCAGTAGTGTCTTCTGATTCAATCGAAAGTTACTCCAAGAGCACTACTGCGCATAAGAATGCGAGTAGTGGCACCCGGCTTAATTAATCCGCTTGCTCTTGATCTCCTGCCCGTTCTGGTAGAGCGTCACGCTCTCCGCTTTCCCATCATCCGAGACTTCAAACCCCAGTTCCGCATCCACGGCTTCGTATCGGAACCGGTGCTCCTCATCGATCTTGACAATCGACAGCGCGGTCTGTCCGGTGATCTTCGCGAACAACCCGCCGCGCTCGTAAGTAATCTCCATGACGAAGTAGGGGGACTTGTACTCCCCAACCAGCTGCGCCGCGTACTCCGGATCGATCGGGTCCGCGGCTTCAAGACTGATCGGATCGACATCGATCCCGCCGAGTTGCTGGAAGAGTTTTTCACCCGCCGCGGTTGTTGCGAAGGTCGCGCCGTTGGTGAGCACGACGACGGCGGTATCGATCTGGTTGTTGAAGGCCATGTACGAGGAGTACCCGCCGGTCATCCCGTTGTGCCAGTAGGTGGAGCCGTCTTGTGCGAGCATCCATCCGAACGCAACTTTCCCGAACCCAGAATCCGCCATGGTCTCGTGCGATGCTTCGAGTGATTCGTAGATTTCGCCTTCGCCGCCGTCGAGATTCGCAGCCGCAAACTCGAGCATTGCTGGCGCAGACGATACCCACATCCCTGCTGGATCCATCGGACCGGTCGCGCCCCAGTGCTTGGTTGATCGTTTGCTTGAGGTCGCGGGAGCCAATCGTTTCAGCTCATCGTCGCCGAGCGTGATCCAGAACTCTTCGATCCCCAAAGGCTCAAACACCCGTTCGATCACGAGGTTTTCATACCCACTCTCAGCATTGTTTGAAACGAGCGTCCCGAGCAACCCAACCGCAAGATTCGAGTACTCAAACTTCGTTCCAGGCTCCGTCATCGGAGATACATTCGAGATGTAGTCGTACATCATCTGCTCTGTGTATCCGAGGAACGGGTTCTCCGGATCAGCCGGACGCAGATTCGCAGGAGCCGTCGGCCAACCGGAGGTGTGCGTTGTCAGATGCCAGAGCTGCACCTCGGTCCCTTTGAAATCCTTCGCGTCCTCGCCTTCAGGGAGGAGGTCATCGACGAGCGTCTCCTTCGTGACTTCTCCGCGCCGGATTGCGTCGGCGAATAGCACGCCGGTCATGACCTTCGAGATCGAACCGATCTCGTAGAGCGTATCAAACGAGGGGGTCTCGTCGCCGTCGTAATCGAGCGTGCCGAGCGTGTAGTACGAGTCGATCCCTTTCGTCCGAACCGCAACCACGGCACCGGGAATCAACCCCGCTTCAATCAACGGCTCAACATGCTTGTTGACCGCATCCTGAACAGGATTCTCCTGTGCAAGAACGAGTGTGTTGGATGAAATAGATGCGAGAATGACCGCGCCGAGTGCTGTGCGTGTAGTGGTGTTCATGCACAGTTATAGGGTAACCGGGTCACGGGGTTTCAGGATCTGGATTCTGAGGCTCTGAGGCAAGCTGCTCAGCGAGCATCCGTTCGAACTCGTCGTGCTCAACAAACTCGGTCCGTGCATCAGAAAATCCGACAACAACCCCCTTCTCAAAGTGCTTGGGATCCTCGTAGATCACAATCCTGTTTTCGTCTTCACCCTCTGACCACACTCCGGGGAGCGGAAGATAAATATACGAAACCCCATCACCGTCTTCGACACCAGAAACCAGTAACTCAGGCTGAATAATCCCGAGCTCAATCAACGCATCTGGCCATTGCGCCGCAGATGGAAACCAGCCGCCATGATCATGGGCATACACGATTGATGCCTGTACCAAAGACCTTGCTTGAGACTGGGATCTCAACTGACGCGCGTGTGCAGCAGAAGGAGCACCGAAGGGCGGAAGAAAGATCAGTAAAACGAACAACCATAACACCACTACAAACCCGATCTCGAAGGATTTCCCTTTCATTACACACCATCCGTTCACAGCCCAACCCGGTTCCCTCACCCCTCATCAAGCACCTGGTGGTACCGCATCATCACATGCTCGCGCGTAATCAACGCGACCGGGTTCATCTGTCCGAACTGATCCAGCAAACATAAGCTCGACACATCGGACTTGGCAAACTTGTCCATCACCGTATCAAGGTGCTCGTTTGCGGTGATCGTCGGGATATCCGTCCGCATCAGTTCCGCGACGAGCAGCAGAGGAATAGCCTCGCGGTCGATGAGCGCGGATCGCATGTCGTGACCGGTCACCATCCCGAGGTAGCGTCCCTCGTGATCGATGACTGGGAAGTCGGGGACATTGTGGTGTGCGTGGAGCGTGATGAGTTTGCTCAGCGGATCCGACGCGTAGACCGGTTCGTTGGGAAGTGCCGCATACTTGACGCTCGCGACTGGGACATGGCGCAAGATCCCAAGGTCCCGACCAGTCCCGATCCGGATCCCGGCTCGTCTGAGCTTTGCGGTATAGATCGAATCGGACATGAACATCCGCGCGAACATCGTCGAGATGATCGCCGCGAGCATAATCGGCGCGAGCACGCGAGGTTCGCGCGTCAGTTCAAAGAGCATGAGGATTGCCGTCATCGGCGCGAAGGTCGCGCCTGCGACGACCGCCGCCATTCCAACGAGCGCGTAACTCGCCGGGGATCCTCCGGCTGGGACGAGTCCGAGCATCTCAAGAATCAGTCCGAAGGTCCCCCCCACCGTCGCTCCAATAAACAGCGACGGCGCGAACACACCACCCGAACCACCCGATCCGAGCGTGCAACTCGTCGCGACGATCTTCGCGAAGATCAGCAATCCAAGTGTGATGACCGCGCTCCAGGTGACATCCGCCGCGGAGAAGTGCGACGGATCGAGCAGCGAGCGGATCATCGCGTAGCCGTTCCCAAAGAAGACCGGGACCGCGCTGTCGGTCGGGACGAGCGAGCTGGTATCGAGCGACAAGCACACGCGATGTCCGACCATCCCCAGCATCCCCAAAAGCAATGCGCCGAGGACGGGCTTGAGGATCATGTGGATGTTGATCCGTCCGAACGAATCCTCGGCCATGTGCAAAGCCGTGACAAACATCCACGACGCGACGGCGCACACGAATCCCAGCAGCATGTAGCTCGGGAGTTCGATGAGTGTAAACAAATACCCAGACAACTCGAACGCGAAAATCGCTTCCTCATTGGGAAGCAAAACCTGCGTAAACGCGGTCGCGAAGACCGATGCCATCACGATCGGGGTGAATGTTTTGAGCGAGAAATCTCGCAGCAGAATCTCGAGCGCGAAGAACACTCCAGCAATCGGCGCGTTGAAGATACTTGAGATCCCCGCCGCGGCGCCACAACCGACCATCGTGCTGACATGCCTCTGCTCGACACCAAGACGACGCGCCAAGCTCGAACCGATCACGGCTCCCGCTTGAACAATCGGACCTTCCGCACCTGCGGACCCACCGCTACCAACCGTGCTGATCGATGACAGGATTTTGATAAACCCGACGCGTTTCTTCAGCTTCCCGCCGTTGCGGACGATCGCGTCGAGCACCTGAGGGACGCCGTGCCCTGCTGCGTCGCGTGCGAAGTAGTAGACCAAAATGCCGGTGAGCAGCGCCCCCGCCATCGGGATCAAAGGCATCAACCACAGCCGCGTCCCGTCCGCGCCTTGGAGCTCTCCTTGCAGATGCTCTGTCCAGTGCGCGAACCGCTCAAGCACCCACGCGAATCCGATCGCGGCCATCGCGGTCAGGATCCCGATCATCGCGCCAATGAGATTCAGCCATCCGTCGGGGTGGTCGTGGACCCAGCCCCCGATCTTGCGGAAGAACTTCTTGGTATTGGTTGTCATCAGGACGCTGCTCACTGCTGGGATCATACACCCGCAACAATCAACAACTGATCATTTACGCGCTCTTGGATGCACTCGGCTGCCTCGGATCGTCCTGCAGCACCAGCTCCTCAACAGAAGGCGCTTCCGCGACCGGCTTGCCTTTCGAGTCCGTCAACGGCGTGCCGTCCATCCGAGTAATCGTCGGGATCGGATGCGCCGCTTCGTGCTTGCTGAGCTTCGCTTCCAGATCCGCGCGTTGCTCGTCTTCGAGAGCCGTCCACTTCCCGCGTCCTCGGCACTTCGGGAACCTCGAACATCCGAGCCATGGACCACGCGCACCGTTGCGGAGATTCAGAGGACTCTGACAGGTCGGACACTCCAGATCCGTGAGCAGTGCCGGAACACTCGGAGCATTCACAAACCCCTTCTTGTCGATGTTCAGGATCATCCCGTCATCATTGGTTTCGCCTTCTTCAAGCGGGGTCGTCAGGAACGGCCCAAACCTTCCAACCTTCCGGATCATCGGACGACCAGTTTTGGGACACTTCACATCCACAAACTCCGCCATCTGAGGGCGCCCCTGTCGATCGCAGGGACATGCCCAGTTGCAATCCGGATACTGCGAGCAGCTCAAGAATCGCCCGTTCTTCCCGAACCGGTACACGAGCGATGAATCACACTTCTCGCATCGGTACTCTTCCGGCGCTGGACGCAGCTCCGCTTTCGCGTGCGTCATCTCCTCGTGCGCTTTTTCGAGCGCCTTGGTGAATCGGCCGTAGAACCCTTCGAGCATCTCGATCCAGTCCAGATGCTCGTCCTCGATCGCGTCAAGCTTGCCTTCCATGTCGCGCGTGTATCCTAGATCCATCAATCTTGGGAACCCTTCGACAAGCTTGTCCGTCACGACCATCCCCAGATCGGTCGCCCAGAACGCGCGGGTGATCTGCTCGACATACTTGCGATCTTGGATTGTCTGGATGATGCTTGCGTAGGTTGAAGGACGACCGATCCCCTCGGATTCAAGCGTCTTGATCAGGCTCGCTTCAGAGAACCGACCCGGCGCGCCGGTGAACTTCTGTCCCGGATCCATCGCGAACGGATACATCGGTTGTTTCTCTTCGAGCTTGGGAAGGTTCAGCTCATCGCCGCTCGTTGGGACTCCGGAGACTCGGTAGTGACCATCGAACGCGAGTGTGCGTCCTGTGGCGCGGAAGAGTGCTTTGTTCTCGACTCCGCCGCGGATCATGACGCTTGTCGCGTCCCACTGCGCTGGGACCATCTGACACGCGACGAACCGCTCCCAGATCAATCGGTACAGCTTCTTCTGATCGTCCTTGACAGACGATGGGAGCGAGTCGGGATGGCGCGAGACTTCCGTCGGACGGATCGCTTCGTGTGCTTCTTGCGCGCCCTTGTTGGAGGTCTTGAAGAAGTTTGGTTTTTCGGGGAGGTATTTATCGCCGTAGGTTTTCTGGATGTGTCCACGAACCGCGTTGAGCGCGCCGCTGTCGATGTGCGTCGAGTCGGTACGCATGTAAGTAATCAAACCGGTCGGGCCTTCTCCAGGGATCGTGACCCCTTCGTACAGTCCCTGCGCTGCTCGCATGGTGCGCTGTGCGCCGAATCCCAATCGCGACGACGCCGCTTGCTGGAGCGTCGAGGTAATGAACGGCCCAGCCGCACGCGATTTGGTCCGCTTGGTCTCGATCGCTTCGATCGTGTACTCAAGATCACTCTTGCATGTGCCTGAGATTGTCCGCACCCACCGCGCCGGACCAACCCCTTCTGGATCGGGAGTGACTTCAGACTGAATGTCCTGCAAGCCGCACGCTTCGACAACCGAGAGTACCTGCTTGCTGATGTCGTGTGAATCTGCATCCGCGAACGCTGCGTTGACCTTCTCGCGTCGTTCCTCGATCGCATCGTGTGTGAGCTCTTCAATCTCCGGGACGATCGACGCCGAGAGCAGCCGCGGATCGAACTTCTCGCCGTCAAACTCGACGAGCTGTGCGCGGACTGTGTTGTTCTGACTCAACCAACCGTTCTGCGCCTTGATGGTCGGGCCCTTCCCCTTCTCATCGCGATCGTTGACAAACGCTTTCCATTGCGGACCAAGACGCTCCGCAGACTTCGCGTCGAGCGCAAAGTTCCCGGTCACTGTCCAATACTCATCGGGAACAAACGCTTCGATCTGACGCTCGCGCTCAACGACCAATCGCACCGCAACCGACTGCACGCGTCCCGCGCTCAATCCTCGCGCGACCTTCTTCCAAAGCAAAGGCGACACCTGGTACCCAACGATGCGATCCAGGATCCGTCGCGCCTGCTGCGCGTTCACACGCTCTTCGTCGATCGCGTGCGGATTGTGGAATGCCTTCTCGATCTCCGCTTTGGTAATCGCGGTAAACATCACGCGCTGTGCATCTTCCGATTTGATCCCCAGTTCCTGCGCAACATGCCACGCGATCGCTTCCCCTTCGCGATCAAGGTCGGTCGCGAACCAGATCTGACCACCGGTCGATTGCGCATCCTTCGCGGCCCGCTTCAGATCCTTGACAACCTGCTCTTTCCCAGACAAAATCTCATAGCTCGGCGTGAACCGCTTGTCCAGATTCACTCCAGGCACAGGGTCCTTGACCCCCTTGGGATTCTTCGAAGGTAGATCACGCACATGACCCACTGATGCGAGCACGACATAGTCGTCACCAAGGTATTTATTGATCGTCTTCGCTTTCGCAGGGGATTCCACGATCACCAGCGACTTGCCCTTCGCGGCTCCCGCTTTGTAGGCGCTGGCAAACTTGCGTCCGGTCGATTTCTTCGCGACCTTCTTCGACGCCGTCTTTTTTGACGCAGCTTTCTTCGAAGCCGCCTTCTTGGTGGACTTCTTCGCCGTTTTTTTCGCGGCTTTCTTCTTCGTGGTTGTCGATGCCGTCTTCTTCGCCATGCAAGCCTTTCGCTTCGTGTAACTACTTATATAGAGCAAGCCTGAGCCGAGACGGAACGCTCGATATTCCCATTTGTCAAGCCGACACACTCGAATCCCTTCCGTTGAGTCCGATAATCCACTCACAGCCCCCCGCTTGCAATTACTCGATCTCCATGCTATTGTAGCATTGGCTACTTGTAGCGTTTGCTACAAATAAACCCGCATACAACGCTCAAACGCAAGGGTTCCCACATGAATCGCCTCATCACGATCTCCCTCTCGATCCTCCCAATCCTGCTCGTCTCATGCGGCGAGAGTGTGACTGAAAAAAAATCTAGCCAGGAGCCCCAATCAGTCTCCAAACTCACGATTGTCACCACAACCGGCATGATTACCGATCCAGCATCCCGAATCGCAGGTGACCACGCACGGGTCAGCGGACTCATCGGGAGCGGAATCGATCCGCACCTCTACAAACCCACCCGGACCGACATCTCCAAGCTCAGCAGCGCCGATGTGGTCCTCTACTCAGGACTCATGCTCGAGGGACGCATGACCGACGCTTTTGTCCGCATCGCGAGCAGCGGCGTGATCGTCAAGCCGGTCACTGAGCTCATCAGCGAAGACGCCCTCCTCTCCCCTCCAGAGTTTGAGGGACACCACGATCCGCACCTCTGGATGGATCCCACCGCTTGGTCGCAAGCCGTCGAGGTCATCACAAACACGCTCATGGAAGCCGACCCTCACAACGCAGCCACCTACCGGATCCGCGCCGACGCGTACCAAACCAAACTCAGCTCCCTCGACTCCTACGCGGATCATGTGCTCTCCTCCGTTCCCGAATCCCAACGCATCCTCATCACGGCACACGACGCGTTCAACTACTTCGGACAACGCTACAACTACCAAGTCGTCGGCATCCAAGGCATCTCCACCGAATCCGAAGCCGGGGTCCGCGACATCGAACGCATCGTCAACCTCATCGTCGAAAACAAGGTCCGCGCCGTCTTCGTCGAAACCACCGTCTCGGATCGCAACATCAACGCGCTCATCGCAGGCGCCAAAGCACGCGGACACGAGGTCATCATCGGAGGCTCCCTCTACTCCGACGCGATGGGAGAGCCTGGGACCTACGAAGGGACCTACATCGGGATGATGGACCACAATGCGACCACCATCGCGCGAGCACTCGGAGGCAAAGCACCTCCAAAGGGAATGAGCGGCTCACTCAGCGAGGAACTCCCATGAGCACGCTCGACCCCCCCCATCCCGACAGCACAACCGAGCCACGATCAACCCTCGACGCTCGACCGGAACACTCCGCGGATAACCCGCTCTCTGTCCACGCGATGACCGTCGCGTATCACAGAAAGCCCGTCCTCTGGGATGTGGACTACGACGCGCCTCCAGGATCGCTCGTGGCGATCGTCGGCCCAAACGGCGCCGGGAAGAGCACCTTCATCAAAGCGTGCCTCGGACTTATCCCCGCCGCGGCGGGGACCGTGGAGTTCTGGGGGATGCCGTACAAACACGCGCGATCCAAGATCGGATATGTCCCGCAGCGCGAGACTGTGGACTGGGACTTCCCAGTCAGCGCCCTCGATGTGGTCTGCATGGGACTGTACCGGAAGATCGGGTGGTTCAAACCAGTTCGCAAGGCGCACAAAGACGCCGCGATGGTCTCGCTTGCAAAGATGGGACTCGCCGACTACGCGCACAGACAGATCGCTCAGCTCTCAGGAGGTCAGCAGCAACGCGTGTTTCTCGCTCGCGCTCTTGTTCAGAACGCGGACCTGTACTTCATGGACGAACCCTTCGCAGGAGTGGACGCCGCGACGGAAGCCGCGATCATTCAGGTCCTGCGCGAGCTCCGATCGCAAGGCAAAACCGTCATCGTCGTCCACCACGACCTCCAGACCGTACCGACCTACTTCGATCACGCGATGCTGCTCAACATGCGCATCGTCGCCGCGGGACCTGTCAGCGAGGTCTTCACCAACGAGAACCTCCACAAAACCTACGGCGGACGACTCACGCTCCTCGCAGAAGCTTCCGAAGCAGTCGCACGCGTCGGGAAGCATACTGGAAAACCGAAGAAATCTTCCAAGAAGACGACCAAAAAATCAACGAAGAAGCCGACCAAGTGATCCCGACCCTCGCTCAATCTCTCACGCAGACTCGCGACGAGATGCCGTCGTTGAGCGATGTCATCGAGACGATCACGCTGCGCTCTGGATTCAACACCAACGCGGTCATCATCGCCGCGACGCTGCTGGGAATCGCGGCAGGAATCATCGGCGCGTTCGCGCTCTTGCGAAAGCGATCCCTCACTGCTGACGCGCTCTCCCACGCAACACTCCCAGGAATCGCTGGCGCGTTCCTCATCGCGTCGGCGCTGGGATACGCCGGACGATCACTCCCGATCCTCCTCATCGGCGCAACCATCTCCGGAATCCTCGGCGTCGGACTTATCCACCTCATCCTCACCAAAACCCGACTCCGCGAGGACGCCGCGATCGGGATCGTGCTGTCTGTGTTCTTCGGGATCGGTGTCGTGCTGCTCTCTGTCGTCCAGTCCACCGCATCGTCCGGAGCCGCGGGTCTGAACCATTTCATCTACGGCCAGACCGCCGCGATGCTCACACAAGACGCGATCACGATGGGCGCGATCGCACTCATCGCGACACTCATCGCACTCGTCGCGATGAAAGAGATCACTGCAGTCTGTTTCAACGAGTCCTTCGCGACGGTCGCTGGGATCAGCGCCGGACTCATCGACGCGCTCATCCTCGCGCTCATCGTTCTGGTCACTGTCGCGGGACTCCAAGCCGTCGGATTGATCCTGATCGTCGCGATGCTGATCATCCCCCCCGCTGCTGCTCGATTCTGGACCGATCGTGTCAAACGACTCGTGCTCCTGAGCGCACTCATCGGCGCACTCTCCGGATTCTTCGGATCTTCCGTCTCAGCACTACTCCCACGCAAACCAGCAGGCGCGGTGATTGTGCTGACCGCTGGATGCATCTTCGTGCTCTCCATGCTCATCGCGCCTCGCAGAGGGGTGATCGCGCAGCTCATCCAAAGCTCTCGTCTGCGCCTGCGCATCGCGATCGACCACACGCTCGAACACAAGTTCGAGCATCCCGGAATCCCGCTCAACACACCGATCCTGATGAGACTCTTCCTTCGCTTCAAGGGATACACCGAATCATCCGCAAGCTCAGGGTCACTCACGCAATCGGGACTCGAACGAGGACGGCGTGTGCGTCGCAACCACATGCTCTGGGAGCAGTACCTCATCACCCAAGCGGATATCGCGCCGTCGCATGTCGATTGGTCCGTCGATCTCGTCGAGCATGTTCTCGACGAAAAACTCATCCGCAAACTCGAACGCGAGATCCGCGCCAGTGGTCTTGAGCTTGAGGAGGTCACGCGATGATCTCCACACTCGCAACAACACCCATCCCAGAACAACTGCGTGAGTACCTCTCGTTCGACCTCTTTCCGCTCACTTCCGCGATCTGCGTCGCGCTCTCGTGTGGACTCATCGGGAACCACCTCGTCCTGCGCAAACAATCCATGATGGGGGACGCGATCTCCCACGCCGTGCTCCCTGGACTCGTCGCGGCGTTCTTGCTCGCATCGTCGCGATCCCCTATGGTCATGCTCCTCGGCGCCGGCGCATCGGCGCTGGTCACCGTCGCGCTGATAGAACTCGTCAAACGACTCGGACGCGTCGAACCCGGCGCTGCGATGGGGGTGGTGTTCTCTGTCATGTTCGCGCTGGGAGTCTTGATGCTCGAGCAAGCCGCCGCGGATCATGTGGATCTTGATGCGGACTGCGTGCTGTATGGACAGCTCGAAACACTCTTCTTCATCGCTCCCGATACATGGGAGCAGTTCTTCTCATCCGAAACCCTCTCCGCGATCCCGACCCAGGTCACGACGCTGATTGGACTCACGATCCTCGTCATCATCTTCAAGCTCGCGCTGCACAAAGAACTCCGCATCGCGTCCTTCGATCCGGGACTCGCAACGACCCAAGGCGTCCACTCCGGACTCATGAGCACGCTGCTCATGGTCATGACCGCCGCGTGCGCTGTTGCGTCGTTTGAAGCGGTCGGATCGATCCTTGTCATCGCGATGCTGATCTGTCCAGCAGCTGCGGCGCGTCTCTGTACCGATCGTCTCTCGACTCAGATCAAGCTCAGCGCCGTCTTCGCTGTGTCCGCTGCGATCATCGGATACCTGCTCGCGTCGTTTGTCCCTGAAGCGATCGGGATGCCTTCCTCGCTCAACGCCGCGGGAATGATGGCGACTGTCGCGGGACTGCTCGTTGCGATCGCGGCGATCGGATCTCCATCGCATGGACTCATCGCGAAATCACTGCGACAACGAACGCTCCGCAGGACCATCGCGATCGAGGATCTTGTCGGACTCCTCTACCGCGCCGATGAGACCGGGGACCTCACAACCGAGACCACTGTTCTCGACGCAACCCTCAACACCCCTGATTTCAATCTGATCCTCGCACTCGCGGCTCGTCAGGGACTGATCACCCGCACCCTCGACTCGATCGAGCTTACCGACAAGGGACGACAAGAGGGCGCGAGAATCATCCGTCGTCATCGTCTCTGGGAAGGGTACCTCGTCGATCAAGCCGGGATCCGTCCCGACAATGTTCACGACATCGCTGAGCAGCTCGAACACCTCAACACGACCCTCCCGATCTCCGACACCCAGACCGATCCGCACGACAAGCCGGTTCCACCTCGATAGTCCATGCTTCTCGCAAGTTTGCCCCTATCCTCTCGCATGCCAAACGCCGACACGACATCATCCCGCTTCCAGGAAGTCAACTTTGACGGACTCATCGGTCCGACCCACAACTACTCCGGACTCTCCGCCGGGAATATCGCTTCGCTCTCCAACGCCGGAGGCACCTCCAAACCCAAAGCCGCGGCGCTCCAGGGACTCTCCAAAATGAAAGCGTTGATGGATCTGGGACTCACGCAAGGCGTCCTCCCTCCACAACAACGACCAGACCTCGCGTTCCTGCGCCGGATCGGATTTGAAGGACCAGACGCGCATGTCCTCGCGCAAGCAAACGACGCGGACCCAACCCTGCTCGCAGCGGTCTGGAGTGCGAGCAGTATGTGGGCCGCAAACGCTGCGACAGTGTCTCCGAGTCCCGATACTGCAGACAGCAAGGTCCACCTGACTCCCGCAAACCTCGTCTCGAATCTCCACCGATCCATCGAGCACCCCACAACCACACGCGCCCTGCGGATGATCTTCAATAACGAAGACCACTTCACGGTCCACGATCCGCTCCCGGATCAAGCACGCTTTGCCGACGAGGGAGCAGCGAACCATGTCCGCTTTGCGACCTCGCACGATCAGCCCGGGATCGAGCTCTTCGTCTACGGCGTAGACATCCACGATCCGTCCAACTCCGCGCGGAACTACCCATCGCGTCAGACACGAGCCGCGTGCGAAGCGATCGCACGCAACCACAAGCTCGATCCGGGACGCGTCGTCTTCGCTCGTCAGCATCCTGACGCGATCGACGCGGGAGTCTTCCACAACGATGTCATCGCGACCGGGAACGAGCGAGTGTTCCTCTACCACGAGCAAGCGTTCGCGACCTCGCGTTCGATGCTGACCGACCTCTCCGCTCCGCTCGGCTTGCCTTTGATCCCAATCGAAGCACACGACACCGATTTCTCGCTCGATGACGCGGTCAAGTCCTACCTCTTCAACTCCCAGATCGTCACGCTCCCAGGCGAATCTGGTGAAGCGTCCATGGCTCTGATCGCGCCGCTCGAAGCTTCCGAGAATCCACGAGTGTCCAAGTTCATTGATTCGATGATCGCGAGCGACACCAACCCCGTCAACGAGGTCCACTACCTTGATGTCCGCGAATCGATGCGCAACGGAGGAGGACCGGCATGTCTGCGTCTCCGAGTCCCGCTGTCCTCATCCGAGCTCTCCGCCGTGCATCAAGGGGTCATCATGACCGACGATCTCCACGCAAGACTCGTCGACTTTGTCTCCAGAACCTATCCAGAAGAACTCACGCAGTCCGACCTGCTGGATCCCGCGCTTGCCCAGTC
Source organism: Phycisphaerales bacterium (assembly GCA_051252395.1). Taxonomy (GTDB): domain Bacteria; phylum Planctomycetota; class Phycisphaerae; order Phycisphaerales; family UBA1924; genus UBA1924. The sequence continues at coordinate 347,854 of JBPOFX010000002.1, forward strand.
CTGCATCGACACGCTCGACGAGCTTACGCAGATTCTCGATCTCCCAGGCTTGTACGCATTCCAGCAGTAAGAACGGGTCTGATCGTCGAGAAGCGCAGTTTTCGCCGCTCTCTATGCTCGTGATCCTCAATCGCGTCCAACCTTACCTAAATTCACATCGACTTCCCGCTCCACGGTCAATGCTCCATCTCTCATGGCCCGATAGAAGTGACACCAACGCACGAATATCGCCCCATCTTTAGGGGACTCCACCGACCCATGCGTTTCTAGGAGCTTCAGGCATGTCAGACGACCATCACATCCCCACCGCAGCATCTGAACTGAATCCCGAACCGGGTGAGCGTTTAGCGCGTCCATTCCAACGATTCGCATCCCTCTCCAGCTCAGGCGGCATCGTCCTCCTCGCGATGACCGCGATCGCGATGATCTGGGCAAACTCAAAGTATGCCGACTCCTACAACGACATCTTCTACAACACCAACACCACCATCGCCGTTTCTATCGGATCAGGCCATGGAGATACAGGACACGGTGACACAGGACACGGCGAGACCGATTCTCATGCCGCTGACCCACACTCCGAGTCACACGATGATGACCACAGCGAGTCAGCAATCGAAGATGCCGCCCATGCGATCGAGGAAACAGTCGAAGACCTGTCCATGGTGGTCGGCGACGATCACCATGCCGAAGATAGCCACGCTGAAGATGGCCACGGCGATGACGCACACGGCGAGGGAGGACACCACGGTCACGGCTGGCAACCAGTCACCGAAGAACCGATGTGGTATCAACAGCACTCCTCCGCTCTCTGGATCAACGACTTCCTGATGGCGATCTTCTTCCTCGTCGTCGGACTCGAAATCAAACGCGAAGTCCTCTGTGGAGAGCTCGCATCACCCAAGCGAGCCGCGCTCCCGATCTTCGGCGCCCTCGGCGGGATGATCGGTCCCGCGCTGATCTTCGTCGCGTTCAACTACGGCAAAGAAACCATCGGAGGCTGGGGAATCCCCATGGCAACCGATATCGCGTTCGCTGTCGGTATCCTCGCGATGCTCGGATCACGCATCCCCAACTCACTCAAAGTCTTCCTCACCAGTCTCGCGATCGTCGATGACCTCGGCGCACTCGTTGTGATTGCGGTCTTCTACACAGAAAACCTCGAAATGGCATACCTGGGATACGCCGGCACCATCGTCGCCGTACTCATGTTCATGAATGTCCTGCGTGTCCGCTGGATCACGCTCTACCTCGTGCTCGGACTCCCGCTCTGGTACTTCGTCTACATGTCCGGCGTCCACGCAACCATCGCAGGCGTCTTGCTTGCAGCGACCATCCCAGCACACGCTCGCGTCAATCCAGTCAACTTCGTGTTCTCGACACGCAAGGCACTTGATGTCTTTGCCAACGCACACGACGATCCGGATACCGCAGTCACCCAGTCCTCAGAACGCCGCGCAGCGGTCAACGCGATCATCCACAACTCGCGTCTGGTCCTCCCACCACTCCATCGGATCGAGCATGTCCTCCATCCGTGGGCCGCGTTCGTGATCATCCCAGTCTTTGCGCTCGCAAACGCAGGGATCCCGATCCACGGCGGTATCACTGAAAATCTCAAGGACCCCGCCGCGATCGGTATCATCCTCGGCCTCTTTGTCGGGAAACCAGTCGGCATCATCATCATGTGTCTCATCGCATGCAAGATGGGCATCGCTACGCTCCCACGCGGAGTCACCTGGAGACACATCTTCGGCGCCGGCATGCTCGGCGGCATCGGATTTACGATGGCAATCTTCATCGCAAACCTCGCATACGCCAACAGCGTGTCGCACCTTGAGCACGCAAAGCTCGCGATCCTCGTCGCGTCCGCGATCTCCGCGATCGGTGGTGCCGGACTCTTGCTTACCTGCAAGCCCGCGCCGGAACCAGAGCCTGAGACCATGGGTCCACTCGTCGATGACGACGACTAAACCATGACTCAGCGTTGCTGATCGGACCGAAACTACTCTTTACAAGCCGCGAGCAATCGCGGCTTTTTTATGCCCCTCCCGAATCCATACTGGACTCCGAACGATCAAACCGGTGCTAGAGATCTCAAAAAGGACACTTGTTCTAGGGAACCGGAACAGTTCACACCCGAATCACTCCATATCCACTCAGGGGAACTCTCCCCGCGTTGTGTACCACCATCTTGTTTCTTGATCGCCTGCACTGTGTGTAGCACTGCCTGGGTTTTCCCGAATCCTGAGCATCCAGCACACGCTTCAGTCGATCCAAACTTGGAGTCTCACCAGATGTCGATGCCAATCACTCTCGCCGTCGCTGCATCCGCCGCATTGTCCCTGTCTGCTGTTGCAGCGTCCCAGCCGGCGCATGTTCACTCGATCGAGCGTTCAACGACAGTTACCGCACTCACCAATGTCAGCACCCTCTCCGCAGTCCGCATCGGGGATCTCGTCGAGATGCCTGTCACCCTTCAAGACGGCACCCACATCGAGCTCGAACTCGAACGATTCAATCCATTCACAAACGGCGCTCAGATCATCTCAGTCGATGCTCAAGGCAACGAACGCACGCTTGATCTCTCAGCAGACATCCACCTGCGTGGACACATAGCCGGGGATGAATCCCAGATCGCATACATCGCGATCACTCCGTTCGGAACCTCTGGATACATCGAGCATGATGGACAGCCGCATGTGGTTTCGACCGGCGCGTATTCTGGACAAGCGAAGGTCGCTGAGGACTTGTTCGTCTTCCCATCGGACATGCTCAACCTCGCGCCGCTCGGACAGAACTGTGCTGTGGATGTCAACAATCCGCGTTTCAATCCGCTCGGGATCCAGATGAGCCCTGAGCGTGAGTCGCACGATACAACTACAAATCAAGGTTCCCCACCTGCTCGCAACGCAACGATCGCGCTGGAAACCGACTACGAGTTCTCCAATGTCCTCTTCGGCGGAAACACCACCGCGTCCGCGTCCTACGCGACCTCGCTCTTCGCAGCGATTTCAACGATCTACGACCGCGATGTCAACATGACCGTCTCGTTGTCATACCTCCGCACCTACGAGTCCAACAACGACCCCTACGGCGGATCAGACATCGGTGACTTCCTCGATCAGGTCCAAGACGAGTTCAATACCGGCGATGAAGCGAACATCGAACGCTCCAATGTCCATGGCCTCAGCGCCCGCAACCTCGGAGGTGGAGTCGCGTACTTCCCGTCCACATGCAGCGACTTCTGGAGCATCGGCGTCAGCGCCAACCTCGATGGATTCTTCCCCAACCCACTCCAAGACAACTCCCACAACAACTGGGACATCATGGTCACGGCTCACGAACTCGGTCACAACTTCGGATCAGGACACACCCACGATTCCTACACACCGGTCATCGACGGCTGCGGCAACGGGGACTGCTCACAAGCCCTCGACTCGACCATCATGTCCTACTGCCATCTCTGCAGCGGAGGACTGTCGAACATCGACCTCCGCTTCCATCCTCGCGTCCAAACAGCGATTCTCGAGTACCTGAGTTCGCTTGATTGTGATCTGAGCGCTGAATCAGAGCCTTGCCCTAGTGATGTCAACGGCGACGGCGATGTCAACTTCTTCGACATCAGCCACTACCTCAGCCTCTTCAACGGCGAGTTTGCTGAAGCCGACCTGAACGACGACGGCAACTTCGATTTCTTCGATATCAGTGCCTTCATCACCCTGTATAACCAAGGCTGCCCATAACTGATTGCATGTACGGGAAATATTTGGGTAAAATTGTGATCAAACTCTCCAATTTGCCCTACCAATTCCGAGCATCATCCTGTACTCTCGATATACAAAACCCCATGACAATCCCCACTGGAGGAACAAAAATGAATCGTTTAACTCTCGCAGCCGTGTTGGCTGCCTGCACCGGTACCGCTATGGCAACCCCTGACGTCATCTGTGGCGCTATGCCAGATGTTCAGAACCACGGTACTCGCTCAGTCAACGGCGAAACCATCCGCGCGTACTCAGTCGGAACCACCGCATGTAATATCGGTGACACCCCTGCTGAATGGATCGACGGAACTCCAAACCACCCGGTCATCGCTGTGACCATCTGGAAATACGACGATGAGACCGCACGCCTCACACAGCTCGGCGTCACCCAAGTGAAACACTCATTCGCTTCCCTCCAGGGCAATGTTTGTCAGCCTTGCCAACCAGGCGGCGACTTCTCCCACCTCGGCCCAGGCTGCTCTGACCCATACGGCGCAGGCCTCAACGGGAACCAAGGCGACCTCGGTCCTCGTACCGAAGTCAACGGCTTCTCCGCTGAGTTCGTCTACCCATACACCGGGATCAACCAAGGCGGCAACAACATCTTCAAACGCATCCAGGTCAAGCAGTCAGACATCGCTGACTCCACCGCGACCTTCTATGTCGAAGGCGTCTATGTCCACAAGCAAGACTCCGCTGCAGGAACCAACTTCAACAACGCGACCTATCGCGAGTTCAACATCAACCAGTCGAGCTTCAACGCAAACACCACTGGTACCACCTTCCGTGAAGTCCCTGCGATCTACGCATGGCAAGCACAGGATCCAGGTGTCATGATCACCGAGCAAGATTACCCAGGTGAAGGACGCATCATCGTCGCTTCCAAGGCAACCGACCTCGGCGACGGCACATGGCGCTACGACTACGGCGTCTACAACCAGAACTCGGATCTCAGCGTCGCTTCACTCAGCGTCCCTGTCACCACCGCGACATCCAACTTCGGATTCAACGATGTTGACTACCACTCAACCGTAGACGAAAATGTCAACCCTGCTGACTGGGCTCCAGTTGAAGGCGTCACAGGCGTCACCTGGAACTCCGAAAAAGCAGCTGACAACATCATGGGCAACGCAGTCCGCTGGGGCACCATGTACAACTACTGGTTCGAAACAGACGCAGCTCCAACCAACGGCTCGGTCTCGACCGAAGCGTTCAAGAGCAACGACACCCTCTCGTTCGCAGCGATCGTCCCAACCGCAGGCACCACCTGTGCAGCTGACATGAACGGCGACGGCGTCCTTGACTTCTTCGATGTTTCAGCATTCCTCACTGCTTACGGCAATGAAGATACCGCCGCTGACTTCAACGATGACGGTCTGTTCGACTTCTTCGATATCTCAGGATTCCTCACCGCTTTCTCAGCTGGATGCCCTGAATAATCAAGCTTGAGATCGCTCCCTGAGCAACCTGCTCAGCTATGTGAAACCAGAACCCCGAGACCCACGCGGTCTCGGGGTTTTTTGATGCCCGCTCATGATTCCTCTCATACACTCACGCATGACCTCGACCATTACCCAGCCGCCGCTCGTTGTCTTCGATCATCCGCTCATCGCACACAAGATGTCCACCATCCGTGATCAGCACACAGCGCACCGACCCTTCCGCGCGACGCTCTCGCAGATCGCGGGACTCATGGTCTTCGAGGTCACGCGATCATTCAAAACCAAACCGATCGAGATCACGACCCCTGTCACCACCACCACTGGTCAGCGCCTCGAAGGCACCATCACCATCGTCCCGGTCCTCCGCGCCGGACTCGGCATGATCGACGGCATCCTCGAAGTCATGCCTGAAGCACGCGTCGGACATCTCGGACTCGCACGCGACGAAGAAACGCTCGAACCCATCGCGTACCTCAACAAGCTCCCAGTGGACATCGACGCCGGACCGGTCATCCTCGTCGACCCGATGCTCGCAACCGGAGGCAGCGCGTCTGCAGCGATCTCGATGCTCAAAGAAGCCGGCGCTAAAGACATCAGCATGATCTGTCTCGTCGCAGCACCTGAAGGCGTGGAGCGACTGCAGAAAGATCATCCGGGACTCACGATCTACGCCGCGGCGCTCGACGATCATCTCAACGACAAGGGATACATCGTCCCAGGACTCGGAGACGCCGGCGATCGCATGTACGGCACCGTCTGATCCAATCCAGCTCACTCAACCGGCGGCACACCGATATCTTCATCCCAAAGATCCGGACGAGCCTCGATGAAGTCACGCATCAGTTTGATGCATCGCTCATCTTCTGCGAGCACAACCTCGACCCCTTCTTGCGAGAGCCAATCCTCTCGGCCGAGGAAAGTCTCGTGCTCCCCAATCACCACGCGCGGGATGCGATGCAGCACCGCTGTCCCTGTGCACATGGCGCAGGGGGAGAGCGTCGAAGCGAGCGTCAGCTCGTGCCAATCTCGTCGCCGTCCCGCGTTTCGGATGCAGACCGTCTCAGCGTGCGCCGTCGGATCACCGCTCTGGACACGCTCGTTGTGACCAACCGCAACGATCGTCCCGTCACGCGACATCAGCGCCGACCCGATCGGGATCCCGCCTTCGCTCTGTGATTTGAGTGCTTGCTGGTACGCCGCATCGAGGGCGCGTTGATCGAGTTCATTGAGAGGGGTCATGCAACTACTTTACACGATCAGTTGTCGTCCGACTCTCGATCAGCTTCAGACGCGTCATTCGTCTCGTTGAGCACTTCCGCTTCGGTATCAATGATCTGCGAAAGATCGATCGGGGTTGCCCAGACCGGGATCATCTCGACCTCCGCATGCAGGTGGATCGGTTCAAAGAATGTCCCAGGCAGGACAGAATCCCAAGGGTCTTGGAGATGACGGAACAATCCATACGGCACCTCAAAGCGGAACCCAATCCGCTGCTCGCCGTCGTCGTTCTGTTCGATCAACACATCAAGATCCCCATACAACTCCCCCTCACGCTCATCGAATACGCCGCGTGATGCGTTGACGCCATCGACGACGCGCCCTGCGAGTGTGTCATCCGGATGCGAGAGCAGGTACTGGTTGCGAGCGGTTCCAGGAAGCGAGCACGCTTCGAGATCACCGATCGCGTACTTTAGGTGCATCAATCCCGTCCCCTCGTGATACACCACAGGCTTGGAAAGCGCCACCCCCTCAAGCTCAATCACCACTGAAGTCCCAGGCACAATCTTCGCAAAGAACGCGCGAGACGGATCAACCTTCGTCAGACCAACACGCAGCACAACCCCTTTGGGATGTCCCGCGCCTGTGTCGATCCGCGAGCCTCCCAGCGCCATGTACGCTCGGATGTTGCTCTGCGTATCAACAACCTCATCTTTCTGATCGCCCCCTTCGCCTTCACCCACCTGCGCCAAAACCGAACCACCAGTCGGAGGTCCATACGGCAAACGCCCGCTCAGTACGCGCTCCCCATCCTTGCTCATCCATCGGATCGTCACTGACGGCTCAACCATCTGGTCCGCGACGAGCACGCCTCGGCGCTGATCGTCAGCGATCCCATCCGTTTGCGCAGCGGCGTTTGAAACGCTCGCCGCCAGTAGAATCAGGGTCCAATATCGCCGACCAGTTCGCATCCAGATCTCCCTTTGCATCCCCATACGAGGATCGTGCAATCAGTGTCGCGTAATTCACACAAGATTCTCCGGATTGGCCGAAAAAAGCAACCGGAATCGACGATTCAGCGTATACAAAGACGCCTCGCTCGAGGTACCCGCTCCAGTTATACCCCGATCTTCTCAGATCGGTGGGTCTTGAAAGGAAAAATCCGATGCGTCACCAGTCCTCCCAGGGATCGCGTTCTCGTCAAACCCTCACCGCGATCGCTCTCACACTCGCGTGCTCAACCGTCGCGAGTGCACACGACGACGACTACCTCAAACTCCTCGACAGGCAGCCTCCTGTCTTCGGCCCGATCTGGACCGCTGGATCATCCACCCAAAACCGCGGCGCGTTCGATCTCCAGAACATGACGCTCCTCGCGAACATCCCGCTCAACAACTTCCCAGGCGTCAATCGCAACTCAGGAAACGACTGCTGGGGATATGTCTCCCCATCCGGACGCGAGTATGTCATCATGGGTCTCGAAGGCGGATACGGCTTCGTCGAAATCACCGATCCAATCAACCCAGTCGTTGTGGACACCGTCTCCGGACCATCCTCACTCTGGCACGATGTCAAAGTCTCCGGCGAGTACGCCTATGGCGTTTCCGAAGGCGGATCAGGTATCCAAGTCATGGATCTCTCCAACATCGACAGCGGGAATGTCACCCTTGTCCGAAACTGGACCTCCGGCGGATACTCCACAACACACAACATCGTCGTCAACCAAGACTCCGGATCACTCTGGATCTGCGGCTCCAACATCGGCAACGGCGGACTCATCAACATCGACATCTCCAACCCATCACTCCCATCACTCAACGATGGATGGACCGAGATGTATGTCCACGACGCGCAGGTCGTCAACTGGGAAGGCGGAGCGCTCGACGGACGAGAGATCGCGTTCCTCTCATCCGGATTCGGGAACGGCGCGACTGAAACCGGTCTCCGCATCGCGGATGTCACCGATCCAAGCAACCCCGTGACGCTCTCGACCCTCTTCTACCCAAGCTCAAGCTACTCCCACCAGTGCTGGCTCTCGACCGACCGGACCGTGTTGTACCTCAACGACGAGCTCGACGAACAAAACGGTCAGGTCCCCGTCACCACCACACGCATGATCAATGTCGAGGACCCGATGAACCCAGTCTTCCTCGGGACCTTCACGAGCGGACAGGGTGCCACGGACCACAACCTCTACACACGCGATCACATCATCTACGAATCCAACTACCGCTCAGGACTCCGCGTCTTTGATGCGTTGGACCCAAACAACCCAGTCGAGGTCGCGTACTTCGATACCTACCCCGGCTCAAACAGCAACAGCTTCAACGGCGCGTGGTCGAACTACCCGTTCTTCCCATCGGGAACCATCGCGATCTCCGACATCGAGCGTGGATTGTTCCTCGTCTCGCTCAACGCGGACCTCGACGGATTCGCGCTTGGAGAAGCCGACGATCTCCCATCAACTGTCGCGCCTGAAGGCGGGAACCCCATCAATGTCAACCTCCTGACACGCGAGGGAACCTCCTTCCAGTCGATCGAGATGTTCGTCAACACCGACGGATCAGGATTCACCCCAATCGCGATGACCAACAACGGAGACGGCTCCGCATCAGCGATGTCCCCACAAGTTGATTGCGGCGAATCGTTCCAGTACTACTTCCGAGCAACCGACAACAACGGCGAGACCAAAACCCTACCCGCAAACGCGCCGAGCGAGTTCTACTCTGCGAATGTCGCGTCCGGATACGAGGAGGTGTACGCTGACAACTTCCAGACCAACGCAGGATGGTCCGTCTCAGGATCCGTCGATGACGGCGCCTGGGAACGCGGCGTCCCCAACGGCGGAGGCGGCCGAGGTGATCCAGCCGCTGACTTCGACGGATCAGGTTTCTGCTACCTGACCGACAACGAAGAAGGCAACTCCGATGTAGACGGCGGGACCACCACCCTCACCTCCCCTTCAATGGACGCAACCGGTGAAGGCACCCCGGTCCTCTCCTACGCGCTCTGGTACTCCAACAACATCGGAGCGACCGACGACACCATGTTCGTGGACATTTCCAACAACAACGGCTCCAACTGGCAAACCCTCGACACGATTGGGCCGGGACATCCAAACGCCGGAGGCGGATGGAATGTCTACACCTTCGATCTCAGCGAGATCTTCACTGCTCCTTCGACTCAGGTCCGCATCCGATTCCGTGCAGGTGATACCGGAGAAGGTTCGGTCGTCGAAGCGGGAGTTGATGCCGTGAAGATCGAGCTTGCTTCATGCGTCGATGCACCAGATTGCATCGCTGATATCAATGGCGACGGCGTGCTCGACTTCTTCGACATCTCCGCATTCCTGACCGCGTTCGGTGCTCAGGATCCATCTGCGGACTTCTCTGGAGACGGCGCATTCGATTTCTTCGATATTTCAGGCTTCCTCACCGCGTTCAGTGCCGGCTGCCCGTAAACCAGAACCCCATCCAAACACCAAAAGCCCGCGATTTCGCGGGTTTTTCTTTTGGCCTAGGGCATTTTCCTTATAAACTTGGTCTATCGGTTCACACACAAACTGAAACACTCAACACACTGAGTTTGTTAGAGAGAGATAGATCATCATGAATACCTTCCCGACCAAAGCACTCGCACTCATCGCACTCGCAGGATCCACGGCCGCCAGCGCCAGCGCGCAGAACATCAACTGGAACAACGGAGCGGGCGGTCTCTGGAACGCCCCTGCGAACTGGACACCCGCAACCGTTCCGAGCATGGCGACCGAGACCGCCGTCTTCTCGATCGGCGGGACCTACACCGCGACACTCAACATTACCGCCAATGGACTCGGATCCGTCAGCATCTTCGATCCAGACTGCACCCTCTCGACCAACACAGGGGTCACACTGGGAGTCCAGAACGGCATCTTCAACAACGGACTCATCCTCATCAACAACACCAACGGCGGATTCGCATCCAACTTCAACTTCAATAGCTCCGGAATGATCTCAGGAACCGGGACCATCACACTCAACGGCACCGGGACACGATCACAACTCAACGCTCCCGGAGGTGTCACTGTCACGCACGGAGCGGGACACACCATCAACGGCATCGGCCGCATCACCGGCAACTTCATCAATGACGGCACCATCAGCGCCAGCACCCCAGGCCAATCCCTTGACATCTTCACAGGTACATGGACCAACAACAACAGCCTAGAAGTCATCAACAGCGCAACCATGAACCTCAACTCGCTTGATATTACACAATCCGCGAGCGGAGAACTCCGAGTCGAAGACGGGACGCTCAATCTCAACCACACGAATGTCACCAACGGGACCATCCGTGCACTTCCCGGATTCAGTTGGACCGGCATCCAAGGCACCAACACACTCGACTCCGTTCACCTCATCGGTGATGGATCATCCAACAGCGGAGTGCATCTCAACCTCATCAACACCATCCAGAATGATGGAACACTCATCATCAATAACACCAACGGCGGATTCCAATCCAACCTCCAGTTCCAAACCCCGTTTGCCCTCAACGGGACAGGAGAAATTCTCCTCAACGGCTCCGCTTCACGCTCCGTCCTGACCACACTCAACTCATCCGACGAAGTCACCCAAGCATTCACACACACGATCCACGGCCAAGGAATCATCCAAGCTTCGATCGTCAATAACGGTGAAATCGTTGCCGACTACCCAGCAACACTCACTCTCAACACCAACGATCAAACCAACAACAACATCTACCGCGTCACCAACGATGCAGTCATGACGATCAACTCCATCGCCGTCGATCAGCAAGGGAGCGGGAGTATCCAGATCGACAACGGACGCCTCGACCTCAATGCAGCAACCCTCGTTGGAGGCGCCATCTACTCAGGGGACGGATTCGCACTCCTCAACTCAGGGGTCAATATCTTCGAACAGATTCAAACAGACGCGCCAGTCTCGATGAACACCGGGACCACGCTGTTGGTCGTTGACGGACTGATCAACAACTCGACACTCACCATCAACAACTCCAACGGCGGGTTCGCATCTGCACTCTTCTTCACAGATTCCTCAACCCTCTCGGGGGCCGGAACAACACGACTCAACGGCACAACATCAAGAGCGCAACTCAACACCGAGGTTGGCGAAACCGTAACCATCGCAAGCGATCACCTTATCCAAGGCTTCGGACAGATCAACGCATCACTCATCAATAACGGCACCATCGACTCTTCATCAACCGGTCAAATCTTGTACTTCCTGACCAACGACAAAGTGAACAACGGACTTATTTCAGCGCAACCCGATGCAAACATTACTGTGAACGGGATCACCATCACTCAAGATCCATCCGCACAGATTGATCTAGGCGACGGATCCATGACGCTCAACGGAGCAGCCATCATCAACGGCACAATCAACGCCACCTCGGGTGGTGTTCTCCAAAACTCAGGAGTCACAACCCTCGATCAGGTCACAAGCAACGCACCGATCTCCATGAACACCGGCTCCACCATCAGCATCGTCAACGGCCTCGAAAACAACGACACCATCACCGTCAACAACACCGGAGGCGGCTTCGCGACAGGCCTCGTGTTCACGGATTCCTCAACGCTCTCAGGAACCGGAACCATCGCCCTCAACGGGAGTATCAGCCGAGCGCAGCTCAACTCCAGCCCAGGTGAGACAGGCACCATCGGGAGTTCACAAACCGTGCGAGGATTCGGACAGATCAACGCTTCTCTTATCAACAACGGCTTCATCACCGCTGATGTCGCAGGGAATACCCTGTATCTTCTAACCGAAGACAAACTCAATAACTCACTCATCCAGATCGATCCCGGTGCTCAGATGACCGTCGAGGGCGTAGAAATCGATCAGTCCGCGGGCGGCCAGATCCTCAACAATGACGGACTCATGACACTCAGTGGTGCGACAATCAAAGGCGGCACACTCGACGCCATCGCCGCTGGATCGATCACAATTTCCGGAAACTCAACCTATCAAGATCTCGACCTCCTCTCACCAACCAACATCAACACCGGGACGGCACTCCAAATCGTCGGCACCGTCACCAACAACAGCGTGATCAACATCAACCCAACAGGTGGGGGCTTCTCAACCGCCCTCGACTCGCCAGCACCAGCAACCATCGATGGCTCCGGAAAGGTTGTCCTCGCTGGAACCTCCACACGATCCCAGATCTCCGGAGCAGGACTCACCATGGGTCCCGACCAGACACTCTCAGGGAACGGGCAGGTCAACGCACCGCTCACCCATCACGGCACCGTCGCTCCAGGATTCTCCGTTGGAAAAATCGAAGCAAACGCACCAATCACCCTCTCCGACACCAGCACCTACGAAGTTGAGATCTCAGGCGCAACCACCCACGACACCATCGATTCGACCTCCACCTTCCACGCCGATGGCGTGCTCAATGTCCAGCTCATCGACGGATTCGTCCCGACCACCTCCTTCGTAGCAACCATCGTCACCGCAGACGCAGGAGTCACTGGAACCTTCGACACGCTCATCGCGCCTCCGCCTCCAGCGGATCCGCGTCTGAGCTACAAGATCGGATACTTCGACAACGAGATCCGCATCGGTGCCGTCTGCGATTCAGACATCGACTTCAACGGCGAGATCGACTTCTTCGACATCTCCAGCTTCCTGTCACTCTTCACGATGCAGGACCCCGCCGCGGACTACAACCAGGACGGCGAGTACGACTTCTTCGACATCTCACTCTTCCTGTCGTCATTCGCGAGTGGGTGCCCATAACCGCAGCTTCAATATCATTTCTCACGAACACCCGAGCAATCGGGTGTTTTTTGGTGTAAAAACATCGTCGATTCTGATATCATGTCCACACCAACCCCATGCGAGAGTCCAACGCCAATGAATCTCATCTCAGCCACAGCAATCTCACTGTTATTTGCAACCGGAGCTCCCGCGCAGCACAACGGGGTTGAGTACGATTTCAACTGGGACATCTCCGCTGACGGCGATTGGCAACTCCCCGCAAACTGGGGCTTCAATCTCAGCTTTCCCAACGCCACCAACCATAATGTCTACATCCCAGACAACGGCACCTACACCATCAGCATCACCGACCGCATCTACACAAACGACTACAATAACTTCAACCCAAAAGCCACAGTCCGACTCCGCCACAGAGAAGTCCACTTCGTCCACGGCAACTTCCACAACGAAGGCCGATACATCATCGACGACGCAGAAATCGCCGGCTCACAACTCCTCTACTTCGAAGCAGACTCGACCATCACAGGATCAGGCACCATCGAGTTCCGTGACCTGTACGACGGATCAGACACCGGGATCGAAGTCCGCGATGGGTACACAATCACCCACGGCCCGGACCACACCATCACCGGCATCGGGAACATCGAAGGCAGCGTCATCAACCAAGGCACCATTGAATCCGCGATCCCCGACCACCAGTTCCTCTACCAGCTCGAGCAATCACAAAACACAGGTCTCCTCGTCTCCACCGCAGGCCAACTCACCCTCGGCAGTGGAACACTCCTCAACGAATCAGACGACGGCACAACCCCCGGACTCATCCTCGCCGACGGCGGAACCGTCAAACTCAGCGGGGGGAATTACACAGGCGGGATCCTTGAATCAAGAAACAACTCACCGTTTATCCTCCGAGGCCCGACACTCGCCCACACCACCCTCGTTGGAGAAATGATCGCGGAATACGACAGCCACGCCACATTCAACTACCGCGTCACCAACAACGCCTACATCACCGTCAACCCAGAACAAATCGATACCCGCAGCACCATCATCTTAGTGAATGAAGATACCACCATCGATGGCAACGGCACAATCGAACTCCACGACAACAAAGACGGCGGACCAGCATACAACGGCGGACGCATCCATGTCACATCCCTCGGGACCCTCACCATCGGACACCAACAAACCATCCTCGGATCAGGTCAAATCTTCGGATCCATCATCAACGCAGGCACCGTCAACGCCTCACGCGCAGGACACGAACTCGAAATTCACGGCAACCCATTCATCAACAACGGCACACTCAAAGCAACCAACAACGCCACCCTCATCTTCGATCACAACTCCACAATCAGCCAACCCGGCCACCGACACATCCTCGCCGACAACGCCGTCGTTCAGCTCACAGACTGCACAGTCATCGGTGGCTCTTTCGAATCCGTCGGCACCGGATACTTCTACATCGAAGAAGACTCCACCCTCGAAGGCGTCATCATCAACGCACCACTCGGGATCCGCAAACAAGAAAAACTCTTCCTCCCCACAGACCTCATCAACAACAATACCATCACCGTCAACCTCGAAGCCTCAGGCGGATACACCCCGCTCACCATCCAGGACGACATCACCGTCTCCGGATCTGGAACCATGATCCTTAGCGGCCCGTTCTACTACGCAGCTATCGCCAGCCCAGGCGCAGCTTTCACATTCACAAACGCAATCGATCACACCATCGTCGGAGGCGGACAGATCAACACCCACCTCCTCAACCAAGGCACACTCCGCATCGGAACCCCGCCGTATTTCGATGGAGGCGACCCCGTCCGTATGCTCTACGCGTCCGCCCCGATCACAATGGACCCAACGGGCAACCTCGAGGTTGGCGTGATGGGCCAATCCACAAGCGACCTCATCGAATCCACATCGAGCTTCCACGCTGCGGGAACGCTCGAGATCACATACGACGAGGGGTTCGCCCCGACCTCCGCATGGACCGCGACCATCATCACCGCAGAAGAAGGGATCACCGGCCAGTTTGAGACCATCAATTACCCTCCTGCACCAAGTGATGACGAACGCATCGAGTTTATCACCCGCTACAACGAGCACTCGGTTCAACTCGGATGGACCTGTACCGCCGACTACGACTTCAACGCCGAGCTTGATTTCTTTGACATCGCAGCCTTCATCAGTGATTACTCCGCACAAAACCCCGGCGCAGATTTCAACAACGACAACAACATCGACTTCTTCGATATCGCCGAGTTCATCGGTTCCTATTCCCAAGGCTGCCCATAACAGCATCCCTCGTTCTTCGAAGGAATGAGAAGGCCCCAGCATTCAAATGCTGGGGCCTTCTCAATGCGGGTGACAGGAATCGAACCTGCACGGGCTATGCCCACCAGAACCTAAATCTGGCGCGTCTACCAGTTCCGCCACACCCGCTGAGGTGTTCTGTAGTGTCCATTGGTCCAAATTCGGCTTCAAACCAACCAATCCGCACACTTTACCGATCAAATCTAGGCCAAATCCATTCCAACTGGCCGATAGATTCCTGTATACGAATATTCAGTGATGGTACGCCCAAGATTCGCGTCAAGCACCATCCGAACGCCTCAAACACCAACTGGGAGCCGCCTATGCGCTGCCGTGACCACATTGCCCTGACCCTTCCCCCGTTCTTGCTCCGCTTAGCGCTCGCGATCACTTTCCTCTGGGCCGGGACTGCCAAAATCGTCGGCACCACCACTGTCCAAGGCGACAACGCCGCCCGGCTTGCGAATCTCGGAGTCACCTTCATCGCCGATACCCCAGCTCCCGAACCAGAATCCGAAACACCAAACGAACCAGCATCACCGCTCCCAGGCACGAATGTGACTCCTGAAGACGAGTCCACTCCGACGATCGACGATGCGATCGATCAGGTCATCGACGAGGCCGAGGAACTCCTGACCAATCCGGAATCTGAAACAGAATCAGAGTCATCCGAGAACCCTGTCGTCCGATCCGTTGACTTCGCTCCATATTCAATCCACCGCGTCGTCCAGTCCGTTGCACCAGCCGTCGGATCCGATTACCCCGATCCCGTCAAGATCAAGCGTGTCTACGGCATCGCACTCCTCGTCGATCACGCCGCCAATCCAGCACTCACCGAAGACTCACAGCCCGTCTCCCCGCTCCTCCCCAAGTGGATGGGTAAGGGAAAGATGCCGGTCATTTCTGCATGGGCAACCGCGATCACTGAACTCGCCGCAGGCGTGTTCTTGCTCATCGGATTCCTTACGCGCCTCAGCGCCTTCTCGCTCATGACCGTCATGCTCGTCGCGCTGTGGTCCACGAACATCGGTCCCGCGATGCTCCACGACACCAACGCGATCCTCGGCTTCATCCCGCGTGCCGCCGATGTCTGGGACCCCTCCTCATACAATGTCATGCTCTGGCAGTTCGCGCTCATCATCATGTCCCTCAGCGTGATGCTCCTCGGCGCCGGCCCCCTCTCGATCGACCGGATTCTCTTCCGTCCAGGACGACGCGATCCGTATGTGACCGGAGGATCGGGGAGCAATACACCTCCCACCAAGCCTGCCAAACCCGTCAAGCACAGAGCGGACCCTGAAGCTCCTCCTCAGGACCGCAGCGCGTTTGATCGGACCCCTCCGCCTCGCACAGATCCGACTCCGTAACGACTCTCCTAGAATCAGCCGTGCCCGACCAACGATCGATCCTAAAATGGGCTTTGCCCCCCGGCGTTTCCGTCGTCATCCATGGATCCCTCCTCACCCTGCTCATCATCGCAGGCTCACGTGCCGCGTCGATCGCTGCGCAACAACCCAAACCCAAACGACTCCCGCTCGCAGAACTCGAAACCATCGCGCCCCCTACAACCGCTCCACAGACTGACACAGAACCGACAGATCAGACCCAGTCTCAGGCTCAGACTCAGTCGTCCCCAGATCAAGCTCCACCTATCCAACCCCAACCCAACCTGCTCGATCGCAGCGCCCAAGCACTCCAAGCACCGACCCCAGTCGCGTCCCAAGCGATGAGCGCCGCGACGCTGCAGCAGCTTGTCAACCAATCGTCGTCGCTCTCTGCGGAACCCTCCAACGCACCCGCCGCGATCAGCTTTGCGGGAGTCTCGACGGGTGCCGCACGCTCGATCGTCTATGTCATCGACACCTCCGGCGCGACCATGACCTCGCTGAGCTACATCCGCGAGCGATTGCTCCAATCCATCGACCGCTTGAGTCCGACCCAACGCTTCCAGGTCATCGCGTTCCGCAAGCTCGGAGACTCGACCCACACCTCCCCAACACTCCAAACAACCAAAGGCAAACTCCCACGCGCCACGCGCGCCAACAAACAAGCCGTCGCGGATTGGCTCAACACGATGCCCGCACGAGGACAATCCAATCCCGTCGATGGACTCGCAGCAGCGCTCGAACTCAAACCCGACATGATCCTGCTCATCTCACGAGGGATTCAGCGCACCGAAGCGCCATGGGCCGGGGGACTCAAGAATGTCCGCCAGCGTCTCGACGAGCTCAACCCACTCGACCAGATCTCAGGTACGCGTCCCGCTGTCATCAAAACCATCCAGCTCCTCGACGAGGACCCAACCGGAATCATGCGGACCATCGGAGTCTTCCACGGCGACGGACACAACGACCACCAAGTCATCACCTACAACCAGCTCATCTCCCCAGACCCCGAGCCCTCCGCGCCCGCTCCGACTACGAGCGACAACCGACTCACGACTGCCGACGAACAGCTCGCGTCCCTCAAAGCCAACGGCTCTTACTACCGCGCCACCACCTCGATCCCGACCAAAGCAGACCTCGAATCAATCGACAACGCACTGCGTCGAGTCGACTCAATGCTCGAAAGAACAGACCCAGACGATCCACGCAGTGCACTGCTGATTGCCGAAGCATCCGTGCTCGCACGCGTGCTCAATATGCACCACCAAATCCCTGAAGACCTCATCGAAACCCTCTCCGAAACAGTCTTCGTCTCTCCTGATCTTGATGCAAGACGACGGATCGTGCTCGCACAGCTCAGAGCTGACCCGTCCGACCTCTCCGCACTCCTCGAAGAACAGAGCACACTCAACTACTCCCCAATCATCGCAGCACACGCCGCGCTCGTGCTGAGCAGCTACGAACAGCTCCCGAGCGATCAGATCAACCAAGCGCCGTTCACCACCGATCCCGCGTGGGCGCTGATGCTCGCTGAATCCGAATCCCACATCCGATTCCGCAACTCGCGTCCAGACCCACTCAAGCCGTTGCTTGACCTGCGAGCGAACTACGAGCCGCTCAGCGCACAGATCGACGCATCGATCGAGCGCATCGTCAGGTACACCCAGACCGACCCCAGCACACTCCCAGAACTCGGACGATTCATCGTCGCACGCTCGCGCATTTCCACAGGATCACAAGAACAGCGACTCGAATCCATCTCCACCCTCCTCGAACTCGCGGACTCCTCAGACGAGTCCCTCTCCCAAGACTCCCTCTGGATCGCGTGCCTCGGCGCTCGTGCGCTCAACTCCCGCGCCTCCTCCCCTCTCCTCATTTCCGCGGCTTCAAAGCTCGCGAACCGATTCCCAGACCACGAAGGCGCTCCCGACGCGCTCGCAGGCGCGATCGACTCAGCGCGATCCAACAAAGATCCGCGCCTCGTCGCACTCCTGCGACAGACCATCGCACTGTTCCCGAACCGAATCGAGATCGATCTCTGGAGACTCGAACTCATCGAGCTGACCAGCGGCTCTGAACAACTCGACCTCATCAAAGCCCTCACCCCTGCGACGCGCGAATCCGATCTGGGAGCACAGATCCTCCACGAGAACGCGCTGAGTACCAAACCCGCTGACCCGCTCTCACACGCAATCAACACCGCATCGACCCTCGACGCGCTCCGCTCGCCGCTCGCGAATCACTGGCACCGAACCGCCGCGGAGCTGCAGATCGACACGGATCCTGCACAAGCATCCGTTCATCTCGCGCGGATGATGCAAAAAAATCCGGACCCTGAAAATCCACAACTCGAACTCCTCTACGCACAAGCGCTCCTTGGCGCCGGACAACACGAACGCGCACTCACGCGACTCACTACACTCGCCGATGCACTCAACAACAACGCTTCCAAACACTTCTGGCACTGCTGGACGCTCATCCTCGAAACCATCATCACGCATGGCAACGCGAGCGACCACGACGCCGCACGCGCCCACCTGACCCGACTCAAACTCATCGATCAAAAGCTCGGCCCAGAACCGTTCCGGAGCCGACTCATGAACGCGTCAAATACGCTACACTCTCAACCGTGAGTGCCCAATCAACCATCGAAGCCGTACCTGATATGACCGCCCCACCACGAGAACTCCCGCAAGCTCTGCAAACCGCGCTGCGTGGAAAGTTCCTCGTCTTTGATGGACCGGACGGCTCAGGGAAATCCACCCAGCTGACCATGTTCCTCCGCGCCGTCCGCAACGCCGGGATCGAAGTCGCGGAGGTCCGCGAGCCGGGAGGGACCGAAGTCGGAGAGAAAATCCGCGACGCGCTGCTGGGACACCTCGATAGAGAGACCATGTCCCTTCGCTGCGAGATGCTGTTGTACATGGCGTCACGCGCCCAGCTCTGCCAGCAGGTCATCGCTCCAGCACTTGAAGCGGGGAAGCTCGTCATCGCGGACCGCTTCGTCTCCTCGACCTACGCGTACCAAGGCACCGCAGGCGGGATCCCGATCCAAGAGATCGACGCCGCCGCGAAAATCGCGATGCAGGACACCCATCCCGACGCGACGCTGATCTTTGATGTCGATCAGGACACAGCAGCTTCGCGTCTGAACCCGCTCCTCGATCGGATGGAAGCCAAGGGCGCTGCGTTCCACGCGAAGGTCCGTCAGGGATACCAGGACCTCATCGCTTCGGACCCAGACGCACAACGCTATCTCCGAGTCGACGCAACCGGAAGCACTTCGAAGGTCTTCAACAACATCATCGATGTGCTCTCGACCCGCTTTGCCGATGGATCAGACTCATAAGACCCGCCGTCTAGTGTGGGCACTCGAATAATCTCAAACTCATTGTAATTTCCGTGCATTTCGGGAGTTGTGCGATCATGATGCACACAGGAATGTACACGATCGGTCTCATTGCGCTCTCAACTCTCCCAGCACTCGCTGGATCAACCCCGACTCCGATGGGATTGTACTGCAGTTGTCCGCCGACCAATCCCCACGGCTCAGTCTCCGTCATTCCCTCTATCGCGCAGCTCGATCATGTCGACGGCGTCCTCGTCCGCGTCGCATGGGAAGACATCGAAACGAGCCCCGGCGTCTACGACTGGTCGCTCATCGACAGCCAGATCCAAGCAGCCCAAACCTACGGCATCAAAGTCTCCCTCGCCGTCGTCAACGGACTCGTCGCACCCGATTGGCTCCCCGGCCTTGGAGTCGAGATGTTCGACTACATCTTCCACGACTCTGCAGAGTCCATCCCAGTCCCTTGGGACATCACCTTCCAAACACGATGGGGACAGTTCATCGACGACCTGGGCGCTCGCTACGAAAGCGAAGACACCATCTCCCTCGTCTACATCACCAACTCAAGCTCCAACGGCTTCGAGATGCAGCTCCCGCGATCCCCAGCCGATCAGATCAACTGGGCAAACATCGGATACACCGACGCGCTCTACGCCGACTCTTGGAAGTTCGCGATCGATGCGTTCGCTGACGCGTTCCCCAATCACGCACTCGCTCACGAGGTCCACCCTGTCCTCGGCAGCGACGCCGTCGCTCAAGAGGTCTACGACTACACCCGACTCACCCACGGCGACCAGATCGGGGTCCTCGCCGCGTGGTGGATGGTCCACAACGCGATCGATGTCTATCCAGGAATGTTCGAAATCCTCCAAGACGCGTCGTACCAGAGCCACTCCGAAGTCCAGGTCGCCAACAGCTACACCAACACTCCTGAACGATTCAGCGACAACGGATACCAAGGAGAGATCGACCTCGCGATCGACTCCGGAGTCCGCTACATGGAAGTCTGGAACAGCGACCTGCTCAACGCCTCGCTGACCCCGATCATGGAAGCGACCGCGCTCAGGCTCAACACCCCGTTCTGCGGCCGATCCGATCTCAACACCGACGGCACCCTCGACTTCTTCGACATCTCCGCCTTCCTTACAGCGTTCTCCGAGCAGGATGCAATCGCTGATTTCACAGGAGATGCCCTCTTCGACTTCTTCGACATCTCCTCGTTTCTCATGCTGTACTCCAACGGGTGCCCGTAGATAGAAAAACCGCAACCCCAAAGCGGGATTGCGGTGTGTTTCAATATACAGACGGTCATGCTTTAGCTGCAACCAGTCGACATCATATCGAGAAACGCTGCTACATCAAAGTAGTTGAGTGTTCCATCCCCTGTGAGATCCGCTTTCGCGTTGTCTGCAGGGTCGACCGAGTTGTACCACGCCAAGAAGATATCCGAATCATCGCTATCGATCACGCCATCATCGTTGAGGTCCGCGATGCAGTTCACTGCATCAAGAACCGCGCCGTCTGAGGAGTCGATATCGCCGTCACGCGTGAGGTCCGCCCAAGGCAGGTACGCAAGGTCGTCAACATCCAATCCAAACGACAACGCAACCTCAACGCGATCGAAGTAATCAATCACGCCATCGAGGTTCACATCCATGTAGTCGAAGTCTCCTGTGTTGAGTGTCTCACCTGTGTAGACTGCGTACGCCGTCCCAGCAGGTGGTGTGAAATCAACCGTCACATTCCGCTTCTCGCACTGTGTCCCGATCGGACATGGATACTGGAGCGGGCCGCCAATCGAGGGGTCATCATACAACTCGCCATGAATCGAGATGTTGTGATCCCCCATTTCATCAATATCCGTAAAGATCACACCCTGCAGTGTGTCTGAACCCAAGCTCGCATCACTGCTATCAAAGTACTCGATCGTGACGGATGTAAACTCATCACTCAACAATGATGAAGCAAGACCAGTCGGGCTTCCACCGCTAAACACCAAACAGTTGGTTGTGTTGGTCTCTGTCTCAAAGTTCATGCTCATCTTTACTTCGATGTTGTCGATCGATCCGCTCGCCCCCTGTGCCCACGCGGCGACAAACGAACCCCCGACCATCCCGGTCGCTTGATACTCACAACCCGGACACCCTTCAGAGCGGATCACACTCGACCCAACCACCGATGTAGTGACCGAGATGGTTGACTTCAGATAATCCGCCGACAATCCACACCCAACGATCGAGCTTGCACTGGAAGCGACACACCCGCCTCCCCCAGTAGGATTACAGGTATACAGCGTATCAGACGCTGAAGCACTCGCGTTATGATCAGGCGAGTTCCCCGGCGAAGGATCGGAATCAAAATCAAAGTCAGCCGTGTCAGTCCAACACGCTGACCCGATGGTGCTCGCGCTGGCACTCGCTTGCGTCACAGAGTTGCTCGCATCAACCGGCGTGTTGTACTCGGTCGTAATCTTGAGCAGTGTCGTCCGGCTCGACTCCCGGTAAGTAATCGTCGGCGAACCCGCAATCGCATGCCCAGAAACCTGAGACAGCACCGCGGCTGACAATACGAATGTTGTACATTTAATCTTCATATATATTTCTCCAAAAAATGTGCATCCACAATAAAACTCCTAGCCTATTGCGTGATGCAACAAACCAATGAAGACATTAACATAACAAATCGCCCGCTACAGATATGGTTCGCAAGAACATTTTTTCTTCACATTCCAACCCACGATCCAGCGCTCCAGCCGCAAAGCCGGGATCCAACGGAGATTTCGGAAATCTCCCCACAACATCACATTGCACGAACTGGCCAATTTACCGACACCAGTATCCTCACCCGCCCCACAAGTTTTCCACAAACACCCCAACTCAATCCAGCCCAACATACTCAACCCTACTCGACAACCTCTCACACATAGATTCCCTACGCTTCTCCCATGCCTGACTACCTCCTCATCCCCCTCCTCATCCTCGGCGCCTTCCTCTTTGGATCCATCCCCTTCGGATTCCTCATCGGTCGCGCCAAAGGTGTTGATATCCGCACACAAGGCTCCGGAAACATCGGCGCCTCAAACCTCGGACGCATCCTCGGCAAGAAATACTTCGCGTACTGCTTCGTCCTCGACTTCACCAAAGGACTCACCCCCTCGCTCATCGCAGGCTCTGTCCTAGGCACCCTCGGCACGATGGACATGACCGAGACCCAAGCATGGATCTGGCTCGCCGTGATGTTTGCGTCCCCGCTCGGACACATGTTCACCCCATGGCTCGGATTCAAAGGAGGCAAAGGCGTCGCGACCGGACTCGGATCGCTCCTCGGCGTTATGCCTGCGATGACCCTCCCTGCTGTCGGAGCCGCCGTGGTCTTCATCGTCGTCCTCAAACTCTGGCGCATGATCGGGGTCGCATCCTCGATCGCTGCCGCGACGCTCCCCCTCTGGACCTGGCAAGCCTTCCGACTCTTTGAGACAACCCAAGAACGCCGATTCGGAGAGCAACCTCGCTACGCGGACATGCCCGCTGAGGATCTCAAGCAGATGTTCGAGTTCCAAGGCACCCCATTCCTCGTCGCCGCGACCCTCCTCGCCGTGATTGTGATCTACAAACATCGAGGAAATCTCAAACGCGCCATGATCGGGACGGAGCCCAAAATAGGCTCTTCTCCCAGTCCCAAGCCCGAATCAGCGGAGTAACCAGGACTCCCCACACGCAATAGACCCAAATTCTACGGCAAATTAAGACATATCCTCATCATCCATCGCTCAACTCCGCGACCCTATAGCGCCGATAACCCTGAGCATGGGATCACCCGTTTTGACTCATCGGCGTAAACCGACTCCGGTCACCGGATTGCTCTTCATTCGCAGGAACCATGTGACGATCTGTAATGCAGACTCTATTGGACTCACCCCTGTGCGAGGAGGACTGCAATGCCGAATCTGAGACTCTGCCGAGAAACGGACACAATCCAAGATCCCCCAGCCCCGTTACCGTTCACTTCGGTACCATCTTGGCGCCAAGCGGGCGACGCTCCAAAGGAGGACACGATGGACTCGATCGAATTCGCAAACCAAGCACTCGCAGCCGCTGAATCAAAGATGGCTGAACTCAACGAGATCGTCGAAGAGGAAATCGAATCCTACTCGATCGCCCAGTGGACCGGACCTGAAGACGACGACGGCCCATACGCCGCGTAACACACTCTTCATCGACCACCATTTCAATTCCAAACCCACCACGAAACGCTCGCCTCATGGATGCCGCGAGCGTTTTACTCAATCTGCTACCGTTGAACCAACCCCTTACCGCGCCCGCATCACCACAACTGTCTCGTCATCCGTCTGAGGCTGCAATCCCGTAAACTGTCGCATGTGCCAGAAAATCCGCTCGATCACCCGCTCCGCGCTCGCGTCAGGTTCCTCGTTGAGCGTCTCGACAACTGCTGAGATCAGCCGCTGACGACCAAAGCGAGCGCCTGTAAAGTCCATCGCGTCCATCATGCCGTCGGTATATGCGACCACAACCTGGTCCTTCTCGAGCACCACCCGCTGCATCTCATACTCTTCGTCGTCCTGGATTCCTGCGACGAGACCGACGCCGCTGAGCATCCGATGCGACCATTTCCCGTCGTCGTCCATCGTCAGCACGATCGGAGGCTCGTGCCCTGCTGTCACATAACACAGCTCGTTGGTCTGCGGATCAAACACGCCGTACCAGATCGTCGCGAACTCAGAAACAGTCGTATCACGATGCAGCGCCTCGTTCGTCCGCGCCATCACGCGCGACAGGTCATCGCTCAGCTCCGCATACGCGCGGAGCGTCGCGCGGACCGCGCTCATGAGCAATCCCGCGACGATCCCTTTGCCCACCACATCTCCAACCATGATCCCGATCTTATCGCGGACCTCGAAGACATCATAAAAATCGCCCGCGATCTGGAAGCTCGGACGGAACCGCGCCGCGATGTCCAGATTCTCAACCTTCGGGAGTGTGTCAGGCATCATCCGCTTCTGCACAGTCGCCGCGATCTTGAGCGAACGCTGCGTGCGGCGCTCGCGTGCTTTCATCTTGATGAGCCGCGCTTGTTCGACCGCCATTGCTGCCGACTGTCCGATCGAACGGATCAAACGGCGCTCCGCGCCTGAGAACTTCCGATGCGAACGCGAATACAGACGGATCACCCCGATCGGACGACCATCAAAGACCATCCCAGTCCCAAGGAACGAACGCAGCCCCTCCTTCTCCACCTGATCACGCGCGATGATCCGTTCGTCAGCAAGCAGATCCTCAACAACCGTCACCTTCCCAGACAAACTCGCACGATCAATCTCGCGCCCCTCCGACAACGGCAACGGCGACGACAACCACGATTCACTCAACCCAATCGACGCGCTCCGCACCAGCTCGTCCTCATTATCCGTCCGCGTCAACCCCTCTGAATCTTCTGGGAGCAGCATGATCGCGCCTGCATCAAGATCGAGCGTATCGAGTCCAGATTCAAGCGCCAGCTCCAGCGTCTCATCGACGCGCCCACCTGATACCAGCAGCGCGTTGAGCCGATAGAGGACCTCGATTTCCTTGACGCGCAGACGAAGCTCAGAGACATCGCTCGTCATCTCCGCGACCATCGACGCGAGCAGCGATCCCATCCGATCAAGCAAAGGCCTTGCGATGTCCCCGCCGGCCCCGATCACGACCGACCCGATCATCGAGCCGCCCTCTCCACCAAGATGAACCGGGAAGACTTCCGAGCCTTCGACGATTGGTTTGATGTGTCCGCCGAAGAACTCCGCGTCGTGATCAAGATCAAGCACGATCCCTCGTTCATCGCGGAGCTCGACTACAACCCCTGTGAGTTCGCTGAGCGTGGCGCACAGACGCGCGACTGATCCATCGGTCCAGTAGTCACGCAATGAACCACCAGTACCACCAGTGCCTCGGCCGGTACTCGCGCCCGATCCCCTCATCGCCTTCATGGCTTCGACCCATCGCTCGCACCACCCGATGCGCCCGGAAGGGTCATCCCAGGCTGATCCATCCCAGGCCCGGTCTCATCGAGCACCGAACCCCAAACCTCGTCGAGCAGCCGTGCGAGTCGCTGATCCGGATTGGTGCCGTGTTCTCGCACGAGCCCGAGACCCGCTCTCATCTGCTCCGCGTCCCCGATCTGGTACCCCAGATACGCGAGCAGCAATCCAGACGCGACACGGACCTCAACGGATTCTTCCATGACATACGCGGGACGCTCATCAAGACCCGAACGCTCGCGGAGCACCTCGATCAGATCACGGATCCGCTCCTGACTCGGAAGCAGATCACCTGTGTACCGATTCGAAACGATCTCGAGATGCTCTGAAAACAATGACTGGAGATTCATCGATCCGCTCAGCACCAGTCCCGCACCGATCTGCGAATGCAGACGGCCGAGCTGCGCCGACACATTCCCGCCTCGGAGCGACATCGCATAGGTGAACCGCTCCTCGGCATCAAAGTACCGACCCTCAGCGAGTAAACGCTCACCCGCAACCATGTGCTCAGCATACGGATCACGATCCGCGGCCTTGGGATCCACCAGATAGGTCACACGATTCCCGTCGCCTTTGATCACCTCGAGCGTGTCTGGATCAATCTGATACAACAACCCGGTCCCTGAGCCATCCCGCACGCTCTGTTTGAGACCCTGTCCTTGATCAAAGCTGATATCCGGATTCGCAGCGTCCTCAATCCGATTCCCATCACCAAGATCTGGATTCATCGGATCAACAATTCTCACCGGATTCACAGAACCAATCCCCTGCTCGATCTCGGTATCACTCCCCTCAAACTCCTCCCCTTGCTCCGATGGATCAGGAAGACCCAGCACCTGACGCTGGAGCGCACCGATCCGCTCAGCAATCCAGTCGTTGTTCTCTTTCTCGAGTTCTTCTGCAGTCTTCCCGCCGACATCGGTCCCCCCCGCATCGACCTGCTGACGGCGCTCACGCACCTCTTTGGCGCGTTCCTGGATCGCTTTGATCGTGTTGTCATACGAAGTCGGCGAGACTATCCGCGAGTTTGTCTTTGAATCCGGATTCCGCGCCTCTTGCATCGGGGTCGAAACCAGTCCCATCAAAGGCGTCGATACCACTCCGAATCGATTCCGCTCTAGACCGCTCTCATAGATCGAAATCAGCTCAGGGACCATGCTTGATGTCGATGAATACGACGAGGTCGAGCGGAGTGTCCCACTCGTTGATCCGCTCCCTCGATACTGCGCCATCGGATCCACGGCGAGCCCCTCGATCGGAGTGCCGTTACCACCTGGAAGCGATGACGAGGATGATCCGCCGTAGCGTGAGACCATCCCGGTCCCGACCAGGTTCTGCGTCACGCGTGACCCTGTGGTCATCGAGAACTGGTACTGGAGCGCGTCGGTCCCTCGGATCCCCATGCCCGCGAGTCCGGAGTAGAGCGAATCTCTCCGAAACGCATAGATCGAATCAGAACCCAGAGCACCTGTGAACTCTCCCGGCGCTTGATAGCCCAGATCGCCGCGAAAGCTCAGACCACCCGGCGCGTTGCCTGTCGAGATCGCGTTACGGAACTGGACCTGTTCAGCGAGACTCGGACGCTGGTAGTTGCGTCCATCGGATCCTTGCCGAGAGTTTGCTTCGAGTCCCCTGCCGTCTCCCAACGCATTTTGAGCAAACGCAGCTTGTCCAGAAAGCGCGACGATACACGCCGCTGCGAGGGTTGGGATCCGGATGTTTGACCGGAGACGAGATTGGACACGCTGATCGAGATTCATAGCAATTTCCTTCCGCTGTCCAATTATACTCGCCGCCCCCCTACCCCGGTTCGCACGATCGCACCGCCGCGGGCACAATTCAACCCCCGTGACCCCATAATCGGCAATCAGGCAACCATCTCTCTTCAAGTTGTCATGGATTTTCAAACCCCACCCTGCAGTGTCCGCCTGACCAATGCCCGCCTGACCAATGCAGATCAACTCAAAGCGGACGGATCTCTACTGGAGCGTTCATCATCTGACGAACGGGAGCACACATCGTCTCGTCGGCTTCAGAAACCAACAGATACATCACCCCGCCGCGGACCCAAGCAAACAAACTCGCGCCGCGCTCGGTGCACTGACTCGAGTTCAAGACATAGGTCACGCCTTCTTCCATCTCCAGCAGCCCGGGATCTGGTGCGATAAACAGCGAAAGCGAGACGGCCTTGCCATCCACGCCAACCGCGTCAAACCGCATATGACCCGACCCATCCGTTGCAGGCAGATGACAATCCCCTCCGCCGAAGAAACGGATCTGGTTCCCCGAGGCATCCGTCGTGTTGAGCGATGTAGGAGTCACGACAGGCTTGGAGAACTTCTCGCTAAAGTAGCTCGTTGCCTCGTTGATATCTTCGTGAATGAGCTTCCTGCCTGCTGCGTTCTCTTCACAACAGCGAACATGCTCGCGAGCAACAAAGTTCCCGACCCGTTCCGCGTATGCGATCGGACTGGTCTCGACGATCCCCAGACCGCTCCCTTTGGTAATCAAGGATGCGCTCTGCCAGATCAATGCCCCGCCCGCGAGCACAAGAACCGCCGCCATTGCGCTCATCATCGGACTGCGCTGCCAGAAGCTCTTCTCGCGTGTCACGACATTGGACGCTTCGATCGCGCCCGCTGTCATCGACGCCGCTGCCATTGCTTCGATCTTTGCTCGCAGCGCATCGGGACAAGGTGACTTCTTCATCACCCGCTCGCAGCACCCCTTGAGTTCCTTCTCAAACGCGACCTGCGCCTGAGCATCCGGATTCTCCGCAAGGTATGCCTTGAGTCGATCGCATCCTTCTGGACACAGCTCGCCGTCGGCGCACGCTCGCAGCATCGCTGCGATACAGAGCTCCTCAGCATTGATATCAGGCACAAACGCAGCTCCCCCATCGTGCTGGTCGGTCTGGTTCGGGTTGTTGGTCGTGTCATCATTCATCAGTAGATCCGCCGCTCATCACCCTCAAACCTAAGTCTTCAACAGCCTTCTCGTCGCTGAGGAGGGAATCCCCAAGCAGCTTGCGAGCCCTGTGCAATCGGCTCATCACCGTCCCGATCGGGACTTCCAATATCTCAGCGATCTCACGGTACTTCAGACCATCGACCGCCCACATCAGCAGCACCTCTCGGTACTCGTCTTTCAATCCGAAGAGAACCTCTTTGAGCTTCTCATCGACATGCTCGAAATCCAGCGACGCTCGGTCATAGACCGGCGGCGCCTCATCGGGCATCGGTTCGTCGGACGATTCGTTGAAGAACTCTTCAACCGCCATCGGGCGACGCTTGTCTTTCTTGATCTTCGAGTAGAACACATTGTGCGTGATCGCAAACAACCACGAACGCATGCCTCCGGTCCCCGAAGTCAGGTCATCTTCAGCGCTCTTGTCTTCGAAGCGCTCAATCGTGCCGGGACGGAACGCCCGCATGTAGACCTCCTGAACCAACTCGTCCGCAACATCCGCGTCCCGGCTCAGGTGGAACGCCATGCGATAAACAGCGTCAAGATGCTGCATAGCGAGTTGTTCAAACTTACTTCGTTCCAACTCGCCCGCCTCTCGACACAGTGACTAACAGGAGTTCATACTACTCTATTCCCACCAATCCACAACAGTAGTGCAATTTCCGTGCCGTATCAAACCGCACATTCCGAAATACCGCTCCCCCGCTCAAGCCCTTCTGCGTGACCTCCGCTCTACAATCTCCGACCATGGGATCAGACCACTCCAATCAAACGCCGTACTACATCACCACACCAATTTACTATGTGAACGATCGTCCACATATCGGACACTGCTACACGACGCTCATCGCGGATGTCGCCGCCCGCGCCCAACGGCTGGTCGGACGCGATGTTTTCTTCCTGACTGGCACCGACGAACACGCCGAGAAGGTCTCCAAAACCGCTCTTGAGCACGATAAAACCCCGATGGAATGGGCAACTTTCAACGCCGAGCGTTTCAAGGACGCGTTCGCGTTCATGAACTTCTCCAACGACGACTTCGTCCGCACGACCGAAGACCGGCACATCTCCAAAGCGACCCAGTACATCCAGCAGCTCCTCGATCAGGGAGACATCGAACTCGGAGACTACGAGGGCTGGTACGACCCATCCCAAGAAGAGTACCTGACGGAAATGGTCGCGAAAGAAAGCAACTACAACTCCCCAGTCACAGGCAAACCGCTCGAAAAACGCGTCGAACAGAACTACTTCTTCCGTCTCGACAAATACCAGCCTTGGCTCGAACAGCAGTTCGCAAACGACTCGATCAACATCCTCCCCGGCGCACGCAAGAACGAAGTCTTGGGAAGACTCAAGCAAGGACTCATGAAAGTCCCCGTCTCCCGCAAGATCAAAGAAGGCGATCCCGACTGGGGCATCAAAATGCCCGGCGATGACAACCACCGGATCTATGTCTGGATCGAAGCGCTCTGCAACTACCTGACGACCGTTGACAACGACGAGCGCGCCAAATACTGGGAGGGCGAAGTCACCCATCTCATGGCCAAGGACATCCTCTGGTTCCACGCCATCGTCTGGCCCGCGATGCTCCACGCGATGGGGAAACAACCTCCACAGACCGTGTACGCGCACGCGTACTGGATCGCTGAGGGGACGAAAATGTCCAAGTCGCTTGGCAACTTCATCGAGATCGATCTCCTCGCTGCGTACGCCGACAAATACTCCCTCGATGCGGTCCGCTGGTTCCTGACCACCCAAGGCCCGCTCGGCGCCAACGATGCGGACTTCGCGCACGCCCGCTTCGTCGAGGTCTACAACGCCGACCTCGCCAACTCGATCGGGAACTCCATGTCCCGCGTCGGGAATATGGTCGCGAAATACTTCGAAGGCACCGTCCCCGCGACCTGCAACGGAGAGTTCGGATTTCCCGACGGCTCATCCCTCCAAACAGCACTCAAAGCACTCGAATCCGTCGGGAAACCCGCCGACGACCCAACCCGAACCTTCCACTTCCAAGAGTTCATCACCAAAGCAACCAACGACTACCACGAAGCACTCGCACGCATGGACCTCGAATCGATGCTCGACTCCGCACGCTCGATCGTCCGCTTCGTCGACGAGTTCATCTCCTACAGCGCCCCCTTCACACTCGCGAAACAGCTCGACACCCTCGACGACGCACCCCACGCGCTCCGCTCGATCCTCTACTCCTGCGCCGAAGCACTCCGCATCGCGTCGCTCCTGCTGTACCCCGCGATGCCTCAGAAAATGACCGAGCTCTGGAACGCATGGAACTGCGAGCACCTCACCGACCAATCCGATCCCAACTCCGCGTTCATCGCACCACTCTCCCAGCTCGCGCAATGGAACAGCGACCACTCGATCAAAAAAGGCCAGTCTATCACCAAAGGCGACGCCCTCTTCATGCGTGCTGACTCCAACGAACCCGCTCCCGAAGCGGTCGTATAAACCTCATGCTCAACTCCTCCCTCATCATTTTCGACTGCGACGGCGTACTCGTCGACACCGAACCACTCACCAACCGAGTCCTCGCGCAGGTCGTCACAGAAGCCGGATGGGAAGTCGACGCGGACTACTCCATCGCGCACTTCAAGGGACGCAACCTCGCAGACATCCTCCATGATGTCGAGACCAAGCTCAACACCAAGCTCCCCGATCTCCTCGACACCTACCGCTCGCGCATGTACGAAGAGATCGAAACCCACGGCGTCCCACCAATCGCGGGAATCCACGAACTCCTCAACCTCCTCGACGAACTCGGATCAGACGCCCCGGATCGCTGTGTCGGAACCAACGCGCCGATCAAGAAGGCAACACTCACCCTGACCGGCGCGAGCCTTCTCGACCGATTCACCCATCCGACGGACCAATCCAAACCCACGCTCTTCAGCGCCTACGAGGTCGGGAAGTGGAAACCCGATCCTGCACTCTTCCTCCACGCCGCGACCTCGATGGGACACGACCCAGAAGACTGCATTGTCGTCGAGGATTCCGTCGCAGGCGTCCAAGCCGCCCGCAACGCGAACATGCGTGTGATCGGGATCGCCTCGCTCACCCCTGCTGACGATCTTCTCAGCGCCGGCGCGACGCAGATCATCGAAGACCACCATGAGCTTGTGGGCCAGATCGCTGCCAGCCGATGATCTAAATCGACACAAACCCCCCAAAATCATCGGCTTGCGACCCAATCCAACTGACAAATCAAAGCGGCTGTCTATCATCCTCGACTATGCCCATCCCCCGCATCGCCATCGTCGGCCGACCCAATGTCGGCAAGTCCTCCCTCCTCAATCTCATCGCCCAAGAGCGGATCGCGATCGTTGACGACACGCCAGGCGTGACCCGAGATCGACTCTCAATCATCGTCGATCTCATCGACCCAAGCGACCCCCTCAACGAGAAGGGATCCGCGAAGCAGGTCGAGCTTACCGATACCGGAGGTTTCGGGGTCTATGTCGCTGAAGGCGCACGATACAACGAGATCGGCGCGGACCTCGCGACGCTGACCGACGACATCGAGCATCAGATCGCTCAAGCCGTCTCCACCGCCGACATCATCCTCTTCGCTGTCGATTGCCAAGCCGGGATCACTGCACAGGACCAAGCGATTGGACAGATGCTCCGCGAACAAAAACTCGGTCGCCGAGACAAAGACGGCGTCAAAAACTCCGAGCTCACCCCTGTCCATGTCGTCGCGACCAAATGCGACGACTCCAGCTGGGAACCCCACGCCTACGAACTCGCGGCCTTCGGATTCGGCGCTCCCTTGCTCTGCTCCTCGACCTCCAAATACCTCCGCAGAGACATGCTCAACAAGCTCTTCGAGATCGTCCCAGAATACGAAGGGGATCCGGAACCCGAAGTCGATATGAAGATCGCAATCGTCGGGAAGCGCAACGCCGGGAAGTCCACCCTGATCAACACGCTCGCCGGAGAGCAACGCGTGATCGTCTCGGAAATCGCAGGCACCACACGCGACGCGATCGATGTCAAAATCGAGATGGGTGAAAAATCCATCCTCGCGATCGACACTGCTGGACTCCGTCGAAAGAAATCATTCCAGGACAAGATCGAGTACTATGCGCTCGATCGCGCCAAGCGTGCCATCAGCAGATGTGATGTCGTCCTCTTCGTCCTTGATTCGACGACTGAAATCTCGCAGGTCGACGAACAACTCGGACAGCTCATCGTCGATTCCCACAAGCCGGTCGTCATCGTGCTCAACAAATGGGATGTCGCGAAAGACGGCTCAGACGACGCCGGACGAGCGGTCACCCCGAAACGCTACGAAGAATACATCCGCAAGGAACTCAAAGGACTCTCCTGGGCGCCC
This sequence comes from Phycisphaerales bacterium, assembly GCA_051252395.1. Taxonomy (GTDB): domain Bacteria; phylum Planctomycetota; class Phycisphaerae; order Phycisphaerales; family UBA1924; genus UBA1924. The sequence goes on from JBPOFX010000002.1 coordinate 381,438, forward strand.
ATCGCGATCATCAGCGCCAAAGAAGGCATGAACATCACCAACACCCTCGAAGTCGCATTCGATATCTTCGAACAAGCGTCGACTCGTGTCGGGACAGGACAGCTCAACCGCACCGTCGGATCCATCATCCAAAAACGCGGCCCGACCAACAAGCTCGGCGCCGAGGCGCGCGTCTACTTCGCATCGCAGGTCAAAACCAACCCACCAACACTGGTACTGGTTGTCAACGACCCAGACCGCTTCACGCTCAACTACGAACGCTACCTCATGAACCGCATCCGCGAAGTGCTCCCGTTCGGAGAGGTCCCGATCAAACTCATCCTGCGAGCACGCTCACGAGTCGAGAAGAAATCCGAATCCGCGACCGGAAAGCAGCTCCATATCCCGGACCAAACCACAGGACGCTTCGACGAGGACATGAGCGAAGAGACCATCGATCGCGATGCGTTCCTCCTCGATCTCCCAGACGACGCGAGCGCGTACTTCGACGACTGAGTTCACGATCTTCTATTCCAGTTCAGTAGTAACCAGCACCGGACTTTATTTTCTCTTATAACACACCCAAATGGGTGTGTTCTAGAGAAGTCGTCTAGGAGCTACCCCGATGACATTTCACACATGTCTATCGACTTTACACACAATCGCTTGACGATCCTCTTCATTGCCCTCTGGCTCGGCGCTATTGGTGCCGGCCTTGGTATTCTTGCAGACTACTCCGCAACCCCAGGCCTCGTCGGCCAAGTCCCCACCAGCTGGCCCGACAACTCACCAATCAACCGAGACCAAAACAATCACACCATCATCGTCAGTGTCCACCCGCGTTGCCCTTGCACACGCGCAACGCTCGACGAACTCGAAGGCGTGCTCGCTCAATCGCAAAGCACACCCCTCGTCCTTGCGCTGATTTTCGAGCCATCACCAAACAACCCGCATGTCTCAGAATCCGACATCGATGTCGAGACCTTCGCCCGAACCAGTATCACCAAACGACTCAAAAGAATCCCAGGCGTCCAATGCATCGCTGACCCCGACTCAATGATCGCCCAATCCTTCGGAGCACTCACCTCCGGACACACACTCATCTACACCCCCCAAGGAGAACTCGCATTCTCCGGCGGACTCACCCCAACGCGAGCACACACCGGACCCAACACCGGATCGTCCGCACTCAAAGACATCCTCAAAGGCCAAACACCAATCCGAGAGTCCGCGCCCGTATTCGGATGCCCACTCTGTCCTTCAGAAGATCAGAACGAAACCACTGAGATCTGCATCACCGACTCCAACGCACCATACACACCATGCCCAGATCAAGGACGCAACACGCCATGAGCACCGCATCGATCCAAGCAAAGTCCGAGAAACTTCTCCAGCTCAACTTCAACAAGCTCTGCATCAAAACAGACAAGGTCCTCGCGATCGCGCTGATCGCGCAGTGGATGATCCTCATCGCCCTTGCGCTCACCGTCACCCCAAAGACCTGGATCGGCGCAAGCTCCAGCCCCAACAACCACCTTATCGCTTCGATCGTCCTCGGCGGTCTGGTCGCACTCTTCCCAGCACTGATGACCATACTCCGAGCAGGCCATCTCACCACACGCGTCAGCACAGGGATCGCGTTCGCACTCATGGGAGGCCTCTTCGTCCATGTCGGAGGCGGACGCATCGAATACCACTTCCACTACTTCGCATCTATGGCAGTCCTCTCCCTCTACAGAGACTGGCGCGTCCTCATCGCCGCAACAGCTATCGCCGCGGCCGATCACGCATTCCGTGGGATCTTCTGGACCCAGTCCATGTACGGCATTGAGACCGCAAGCAAGCTCCGCTGGATCGAGCACGCCGTCTGGCTCGTCGCCGAAGTCGGATTCCTCATCTACATGACCAGAACCGCGATGGCTGACATGCGCTCCGCAGCTGACCGAGAAGCCAAGCTCGACGAAACAGCAGACGCCATCACCAACGCCGCCGCGGATCTCGGACAACAGCTCGCCAATATGGAAACAACCAACAACCTCACCAACTCGATCACGGTTGATCAAGAATCAGGACTCGGGAACATCGCGATCGCGATCGACGGCTTCATGCAGTCGATGCGCCAAACCATCGAACAAATCTCCGATACCACCCAGCTCACTCGAGAAGCCTCAGAACAGATCGCTGGAGCTGCGGTCGAAACCTCAGGGATCACACAAAGCATCACCAACCGCGCAACCGACGCGATGCAGCGCGCCGAGAACGCTTCACTCATCGCCGAAGAAGGCGGGCATGTCATTGCTCGAACAATCGAGAACATCGGAGACATGCAGGGGAAAATCGAAGAATCCGCAGAAGCCGTGGACGACTTTGTCAACGCAAGCGACTCCATCGCAGGGTTTGTCCAAACCATTGTTGATATCGCGGACCAGACCAACCTGCTCGCGCTCAATGCCGCGATCGAAGCCGCACGCGCCGGAGACCAAGGACGAGGATTCGCAGTGGTCGCTGACGAGGTCCGCAAACTCGCCGACCGCTCATCCACGGCAGCAAGTGAGATCAGCCAAGCTATCCAAGAACTCCGAAACAACTCCTCAGACGCCGCAGAACGCATGCGCCGCACCGTTGAGCAAGCGATGGAGAACGGGAAGCTCGCAAGCGGAGCCGCTGAGAACCTGGATCAAATCGTCATCGGAGTCCGCCAGGTCTCCCAGGACATCTCCGACATCACCGAATCCATCCGCGAGGTTAACTCAGCCGCAGAACTCTCCTCAGAAGCGTGCGACGGACTCGCAAAGACCGCCAACTCGCTTGCCGAATCAACCGGCCGATTCATCGTCTAACCACAACAAATACCAACACAAAAACAAAGCACCCCGGCGCAACACCGGGGTGCATTTCTATATTTCAATCAAACAGAACTTACTCGATCAGATCACACCGCAGTGTCATCCCCATCGCGATCCTGAACCTCTTCAGCATCGACCACATGACCAAGTGCACTCGGGAGTTCGATCCCTGCTTGCTTCGCGAGCTCGTGCACCTGAGGGAGTGAGCCGATCATCCCGCTCAAGAAGTTCGCAGTCGCGTTCCCCTTGCTGTCGCCCGATCCACTCCCAGAATCCCATACAGTGATCTTGTCGATCTTGAGGTTCTGGATCGCCTTGACCTGCATCGCGACGAGTTCAGGGAGTTGCTCGATCATCAGCAGCGTCGGAGCAACACGCGGATTCTGAGCACACGATTCCATCAGCTGACGGTACCCCTCCGCCTTCGCTTCAAGCACCTGCTGGGTACCCTTCGCTTCCGCTTCGTACTTCGCAAGGATCGCATCCGCATGACCGCGTGCTTCGCGCCGTTCGCGTTCCGCGGCTGCTTCCGCTTCGATCTCAACACGCTTCTTCTCGATCTCCTGTGGAGCAAGCTGCTCCTTCGCGAGACGAGCAAGCTCCTCTTCACGCTGAGCGGTAAAGATCTTCTGACGAGCTTCCGCTGCAGCAACATCTGATCGTCGGCTCGCTTCCGCTCGGATCTCCGCGAGCTCCGCGTTGGACTCTGCAACCTTCGCAGACGAGGTATTCTCACCTTCAACCGCGATCGCTTCAGCACTCGCAACCTGAACACGCTGCTCTTGTTCCGCACGCTTGGATGCCGCGATCGTTTCCGCTGTGCGTTCTGCTGCAGCGATCTCTTGGTCACGCTTGGATTCAACCTCACCCACGACCGCTTGTGCTTCGAGCTGCGCCACAGCAATACGCTGCTGCTGCTCCGCGTTCTTCTGTCCCTGCTCAGCGAGCGACCGCTCCTCTGCAACTCGAACATTCCGCTCGCGGACCGCCGCGGCTTCACCGACCGCGCCTTCTCGTTCTTGCTGAGCAACCTCAACCTTTGCGCGGTTGATCGCTTCAGCAGCAGCACGCTTACCGATCGCCTCGATGTACCCCGACTCATCCGTGATGTCCCGGATATTCACATTGATCAGCGTCAGACCGATCTTGTTGATTTCCTCAGCAACATTCTCGTTGACAAGGTTCATGAACTTCTCGCGATCCTTATTGATCTCTTCAATCGAGAGCGTCGCGATCACCAGACGGAGCTGACCCAGAATAATGTCCTGCGCCTGCTCCTGGATTGCCTGCGGATTCAACCCAAGCAAACGCTCCGCGGCATTGCTCATCAACACCGGAGTCTTCGAGATACCAACCGTAAAGGTCGAAGGCACATTCACACGGATGTTGTTGAGCGACAATGCGCCCTGCAGCGGGATCTCAATCACCAACGGCTCAAGACTCATGTACGCAAAGTCCTGGATCACAGGCCAAACAAACTTGCCGCCGCCGTGGAAACACTGCGCCGACGATTTCGAGCCTGTACCCCAGATCACCAAGATCCGGTTCGACGGACACCGCCGATACCGACTCGCAAGGAACAGCGTGACAAAGAGGGCAACAAACAGGATCACGGCAACAACGATGATGATGAACATCCCCGAGTTACTCGTATCCGATTGCGCAAGAAGTGTTGAAATCAGCATGTACTCTCCTTCATAAAGAACTGAATATCCGTTTGAAAAATCACCGGCAACAAGAAGCTCAAGTTTCAACTCTCCGCTTCTACCACCAGCAGATTGCTTGTTGCATCCGCACGCAGCACGCGCACGCGTGAGTGCGAAGAAATTGCCTCGCTCCCCTCCTGGATCGCGAAGTAGTTGTGCTGCGATTGATTGATCACCAGAATGATCTCGCCGCGCCCCTCACCCGCCGCAGGGATCGACGCGTACACATCCCCCACCAAACCCACTGCTTGGGAGATCTGCACATTTGTATTGTTCTGCAGCTTCATAAAGCTCCGCAGCAACCACACCATCAGCCACGCAACCCCAAACCCTGCGAGCACCGCGATGAGCGCCGAGCCTGTGAACCCGATCCCAAGGAACTGATACGCCGCCATCCCGATCCAGCCGTAGCCCATAAAGAACGCCGAGATCGACTGCGCACTCAGGAGCCCGAACTCCGCGCCGGGATGATCGCCGTCCATATCAATATCGAGATCGATATCCAGCGCCCCGTCGCCGCCCAGTTCTCCGAGCACCAACTGGATCAGCAAGAATCCTGTACCAAGCAGCGCCGGTGCCGTGAACCAAGGCATCAATCCGCCAAAGAGCATATCCATCATTGCAAAAACTCCCGCGGGCATCGATCGCCCGACAGGATAGTGTAACGCTCAATCACGAGATGTGCGTATCCGTAGACCCTGAAAGGGCATTGGCCCGATCACAATCTTATACGGAATCCAGTATTTCTGATTTCAGTTTCGCTCAGCAGAAACGCATCAAGCCGCGAACCCGCCGTAGGAATCACCCAGATCGTCGTAGCCGTAGTCATCTCCGCCCGGCTCATCGTCGATCCCGTAATCCCCGCTGAGTCCCCACTCGTCGCGCGGAAGATGACGATGATGCGTCTGGATCACGCGAGCGAGCTGACGACCAAACAGATTCCCGATGATCTCCAGCATCCGGATATCGTCCTCGCCAAAGCTCCGCGAACGATCCCTGAACAACGCGAGCACCGCGAGACACTCATCGTCCTCCATGCATGAAACCGTCAGCATCGTCGAGTCCTCGACCCAGTACGCGCTGGTCCCGAGCATCTCGGTCATCTCCGAACGCCCGCACATCGCCGAGACCCCGCGCTGATCCTCTACCGCACAAGGCACCGAATCAGCGAGCTGATCCAGCATCACCTCCGCGGTCTCCTTCGCGATGTCATAGTTCACATACGCCCCGACCGAATAATCCCCCGCACTCGTCGGCATAAACACCGCCGCGTTCGTCGGACCAATCTTCGTCAAGGTAAACTCAAGCAATGTCCGCAGCAGCGATTCAATATCAAGCTCCTGACGCAGCAGCGTCTCAAGCTCACTCGAAATCTTCACATCCCCGAACTGCTGAGTCAGGTCCCGATACGCATCCGTCAGATCCGTGCACAACCCACCGATCTGCCCCGACACTTCCTGCCTCGCGTTATTCAACTTACTGCACAGTTTCTTGAGCCGATCCACGCGAGCATCTCGACGACGAACGCGCTCCGCCCGCTCGACCGCTTCGCTCATCCGGCGCGCTGTATCCGCGCCGGTCGATCCAATCGGGATCAGATCACACGCTCCAGCACGCATCGCGCGGACCGCATCATCGGTACAGTGGATCGCTCCAAGGATCACACCAACCGTCATCGGATGATGCGTCGTAATCGTTTCAAGCAGATCAATCCCGTCGCTGTTCTCAAGCGCCCGCTCGATGATAACCAGATCAGTCGATCCTGAGTTCATGTGTTCGAGCGCACCCGCCGAGCTCTCGACAAAGTCCAGCGACTCAACGCGCCCCTTGAGCATCGACGAGATCCGACGACGCACAGACTTGCGAGGACTCACCGCGAGCACACGAGCGTTGAGCCCGACCGATTCGATCATCATCGGATCGTCTCGCCCAACCTCCGCACCGATCGACTCATTCCAGAGCGCATCGCTCCCGTCGTTGTGTGCCGGCTGTTCAGATGGGGTGTCTCGGTGATTCATAAATGGTCTCATTGAACTCTCTATCCCAATGCTCGATGTCTACTCTCTTCCCAAGTACTCATCCGCTCTACTCACGCCGCTCTCCGTCGGCTCTTCGTTTTCGTCTGCAAGGTGATCTGCACCTGCGCCCCCGAGACTTTCCCAGGAGTGTTCGCGATCGTGATGTTCCCGCCGTGCAGCTCGATCACGCTCCGCGCTCTTGCTAGACCAAGCCCTGGACGACGCCCGGCCTTGAGCTCCGAAAAGAACGGATCAAACGCGTGATTCTCCGCCCGCTTTGACAAGCCAGGCCCGGTATCAACGATCCGTACCATAACTCGACCATCCGCGCCCGCAGGTTCAATCGAAACCGTCACCACACCAATAGGATTTGAATTAATCGCATTGAGGATCGGTTCGCAGATCGCTTTCGCCATCAGATCACGATCCACATTGATCGCGTCAAGCTCACCAGCCGTGCTCAGCTTCACCTTCGCGCGGATTCCCGCGTTCTTGCTCTGCGACTTCGCAAGCTCGATCGCTTGACGAACCACAAGAACCGGATCAGCGCTCGCGAGTGCCGGAACCGGAGGCTCCGCGAGCAGATGCATCGAGGTAATCATGCTCGACAACGAATCCGCCGCAGAGGAAATCGCTTGGACAGCTTCCCGATCACGCTGACCCCCCAACCGCTCAAAGAGCTGCAAAGCACGCCCATTGATCACCGAGAGCGGATTGTTCATCTCATGCGCCGCGCCCGCGGCCATCTGACCAAGCCGCAACAACGACTCATTCTTCGTCCGCTCGCGCTGCATCGAAGCAAGCTCACGATTCGTGTTCACCAGTTCTTCAGCGAGCAGCTTTGCCGCCTTCGCTTGAACCGCAGTCGTCAGTGATCGACCCCACGACCGCGCAATCACGCGGAATCCCTTAGCGCTCAGCTCCGGAGCCGCGCTCGACGACGCTTTGACCAGCACCACCAGACACGAGACCCCACCGCTGCTCCCATCCCCAAGACCATCATCATCGACCAGCCCAGCATCACCGACCCCGATCAACGACGCGACCCCAACCTCACGAACAGTCGTGATCATGTCGCGGAACCAGCCAAGCGATGCGAGATCCAGAACCTGATCCCCGCTTAGTCCAGCGATATGTCCAGGACGGATCTCCCCGGCATCCGACATCGGAGGACTCTCAACACGCTCCGCAGCGCCGCTCTTGTCTTCTGAATCATCCACCACCTGCCCGTTGACCACCTTGTACCGATACCACGGATAGCCAGGCTCATCCTGCACCACCACCATCCCGAGATCAATCCCAGTCAGCGTCGCGCCGGACTGAACCATCGCCTCGACCACTCGCTCAGGATCAACCCCATCCCCGATCGTTTCATAAAAAGTATCCACGGCTTCGAGCAACCGATGCGAACGATCCGCGATCTGCTGTTTCCCGCGCAGCTCATCGTTGATCGCCGCGAGCTTGCTGTTGGCGCGAACGAGTGATCCCAGCAACAGCTCCGGAGCACTGAACTCACCAACCCCCAAGATTTTCGCACGATCACTGACCTGCTCGACAATCTCTCCAGAACTCGTATCAAGCTCCGCAAGATCAAATCCAAGCTCGTCTGCGATCTCATCAAGATCCACCGGCGCGCGGACTTCTCCAGACCATCCGATGTGCCGATCCTCGCACCACGCTCCTGCGAGCGTCACGATCGAGACCAGCTCGCGATTGCACTGCTCGGGAAGACCAGCCGGGAGCTGACCATGGAGCCACATAACATCACGAACGCTTTCTGGTAGCCCCCAGTGTTCCGCGAGTCGTTTCCCCGCTGTGTGATGATCGATCCCGATCGTCGCACGCTCGGCGCTGCTCAGCGAGACATGCTGCACCTCCGCCATCGCCAGCGCCTTTTCCCATGACTTGGGGAGCACCTTGTACAACGAGAGTTTCCCAAGTCCCGAGACCAGTCCCGCGAGGTACGCTTGATCAGACGACACGCCGCTGACGCCGCTCTTGCCTCGGATGTTTGCGACGCGCTCGCTCACGCACGCCGTCGCGATCGAGCGTGTCCAGAACCCCTCGATATCGAGCAGCGATTCCTGATCAAGATCATCCCGATCCACGCGCATCCGATCGAACACCAGCACGCTCAGCACCGCCGAGCGGACCGCTTCGAGTCCGAGCATGATCACCGCTCTGCGAACAGTCGTGATCCGATCACCCAACCCCGCATCCGCGCAGCGACACAACGAGAGCATCCGCGCGCTCAGCGCCGGATCCGCCTCGATCAGTTCGATCATCTCATCAAAGTGGACCTCTTCCGAAACCCCCATCGACAGCAACCGCGTCGCGACCGCTGGAAGGGTCGGGAGCCGTGTCACGCCTGCAAGGATCGCCTCAGCTTGCCTGCTGTTCTCGCTGATGCCCGAAGCATCCGCTCCTCTCGGCGCCTCTCTCGACGACGCTCCCGGCGCTGCCCCCGGAGCCGCCCCCTGCCAATCTCCATCAACTGATGACGATTCCCAGTTCATCCCGCGCTCCGCTCTGACATCCCAAGCAACCCCTCGATCCGCTCAATCAGCACGCGAAGATCAAACGGCTTCTTCATAAAACCGTCCGCTCCTGCATCCATCAAACGCTCGACCTCCGAAGATTCGATCACCCCCGAAACACACAGCACACGCGTCTCGCTCAGCGCATCGTTCTCACGAACACGCTTGCACACGATGTCACCATTCAAATCCGGCAGCATGTAATCCAGCACAATCAGATGAGGACGGAACCGCTCGGTCTCCATCCCCGCGTCGTACCCAGTCTCCACGACACGGATCTCAAAGCGACCATCGTCACCAAGCACATCACGGATCAACGCGCCGATCTCCGGATCATCATCCACAACCAGCACACGCTTGAGACTCCCCGTCAATCCGCCTTCGAGCACCGAGACCGGGATGTCGTTGGTCTGCATAAAGCGCAACAACTCCTCACGCGGAATCCTCCGGAACCGCGAGCCAGGCACGCGGAACCCATTGAGCCTCCCAGAATCAAAGCAACGGATAATCGTCTGCTGCGAAACCTTGCAGACCGTCGCCGCTTCTCCTGTCGTAAAGACCTTCTTCCCCGACCAATCTGGTTGTGGCTTACTCATGAACAATCCCGACTGCGCCGCCTGAAATAGGCACGCTCAGTCGCGTTCATCGTCCCCCAACCCCCCCAACTTCACACCGATAACCAAAGCCCCCCCACTTTCCAAACTTTCCCCATCCGCCCAGCAAATCGACCCGCCCTACCCACCATGCAACGCACGCCACTGCGTCACCGCGTCCGGCTCACGCGCATACGCAACCCCCAAACCCGACGCTTCAACCTCCCCGAACCGCCCCCCAAACCCCAACGAAGCCTCCAGACACGCGCGAGCCGACAGCTCGATCCGACGCACCTCGATCCCTGCTTCTATCGCCGCCTCAACCATCTCTTTGGGGAGATGCTCATCACCAACCAGCACCGCCGCGCCGCTCTCAACAACTCCCTGCCCGTCGATCACCCCGAGCACTGCAAGCTCGCCGTTGATCAGTTTCGTACAGTGTGCCTTGCCGTTCTTGCTTGCCAGCGCGATCACAACCCCACTCGATTCCTCCAAGAATCCCATCGCCGCGACCGCTGCGCTTTCTACAGGAACCACCGGACACCCGATCACTCGCGCCAGCATCTTCGCGACCGTCACCGAGATCCGCAACGCCGTGTACCCGCCGGGACCGACCGACACGACAATCCGCGCGATCTGCGACGCGTCCACATCATGCGTCTTGCACAACTCGTCAATCGCCGAGACCAACCCATCACTCCCGCGCGCGTCCTGCGATAAACCCACCGACCCCACAAACACAAGATCGCCGGACTCAACGAACTTCCCGAGCCCGACCTCTCCACGATTCGAGCCGCGTGCACTCGGATTCGAGCACTCGATCCCCAGCGCGTACTTCTGCCCGCGCCTCTGCCCACCGTTCTGATTGTCATCCGTGTGTGAACCCATTGAAGATACTCTAGTCTTCCCCCGCCGAGCCGCGCCGCTTCTTGATCTCGCCTCGTCGTTTCTTCTCACCGATCCGTCGCTCCACCGATCCACGCGTCGGCTTCGTTTTCTTCCGCTTCTTGGGAACCACATGCGCCTCATTCACCATCGCGCGCAGCTGATCCAAACACCCCTGCCGATTCCGTCCCTGACTCCGCGTCGTATCACACGAGATCAACAACTCATCATCATTCGTAATCGCGCTTCCAGCAAGCTTCCGCAATCGCAGCGCGACCATCATCGGCAGCGCCAAATCATCCACCGCTACACGCAGCTGCGCCTTGGTCGCACGCTTGTTCACATTCTGACCACCAGGCCCCGAAGAACGCACAAATGTGAACGCTAAAAGCGACCCATCAATCGTCCGACCACCACCGATCGAGACCGCCGCATTGTCCGAAAAACCCGATTCCATACACAGCCATAGCAGACGATTCACCCAATTGCAAGTGCTTGTTCAATTTTGAGTTATGACCAAAAGAACTCGCTCCCACCCGTTGACCTGAGCCACATTGTCTGCGATACTGCACATGCGTGTAATTCCATTGCACGCACGCCCGGCGTCCCCACCGGGCATACCGAAAACAGCCCCACACACACAGGGCCAATCCGGTACATTCGTTTGGGGCATCTCCCCTGAGGCTCCGCAGCCTAGACCTTTCGAAGCACCCCTTCGAGCTCTCAAAGTCGACTCCGCACCGCAGCCACTCAAGGGCACTCCCCACCCACTGAATCATCCACCCTGAGCACGCACGCAACACACCGCAATGCACTCAGCGGACAGAAAGACACAACGCATGAAAACGATCACCAAGAAAGCTCTCGTCGATCAGATCGCACAACGAACCGGACACAAGCGTGTCGTCGCAAAGCAGATCATCCAGGAGTTTCTTGATCAAGTGATCGATGAAATCGCCGAAGGCAACCGCCTTGAGTTCCGCGATTTCGGAGTCTTTGAAGTCAAGCACCGCGCCCCGCGCATGGCTCAGAACCCAAAGACCCTCGAACGCGTCCCTGTCCCCGCCAAGCGCACCGTCAAGTTCAAAGCCGGACGCCGGATGCGTGAGTGCCTAGAAACCCCCACCAGCACCCCTACCAGCACACCAGCAGCTCATCAAGACACGCAAGCCGTCACCAGCGCCCGCGCCGCTGAGCCCAAGCCGCAAGTCCATGTCAATACCGGAAACGCGCCAGCAATCATCGGGTCAATCACCCGCGAAGAAGCCGTCGCGAGCAGCTAAGACGCACTGAGCACAACCAAACCAATAGACCAAGTAAAGAAAAGACCGAGCCGCAAGGCCCGGTCTTTTTCTTCGCATCTTCTTCAAATCATTGAACTCAGATCAGCGACCACGCGTCCGCGTCTTCCCACGCATCACACGAGGAGGACGCTTCGCAGGGACAATCCCACCCGGGAACTTCGCCGCCTTCTCCGCGTCGCTCAGTTCCTTCTCTGCAGGAGGCGCTTCTTCCGCGAACCGGTTCTTCGCTTCCTTCTTGACCCCCTTGACCTCATAGCTCGGACGACCACCAGTCGGCTCATCCTTCCAGTCCTCTGGACGCTCCCGCGCCTCAAAGTCCGGATATTTCATCGCAGGAATCTCAGCATTCACCAGCAGCTCGATATCCGTCAGCAGCGCGCCCTGCGCCGGAGTCACGAGCGACCACGCGTGACCGTTGCGTCCAGCGCGAGCCGTCCGACCGATCCGGTGGACATAGATATCCGGATCCTCAGGGAGGTCGTAGTTCACAACATGCGTGATCCCCTCGACATCAATCCCGCGCGATGCAAGATCACTCGCGACCAGAACCGCGAGATCTCCTGACCGGAACTTGTTCATCACCGAGTTGCGTTTCGACTGCGTGAGATCGCCGTGGATCGCGTGCGCCGAGATCCCCTTGCGTTCCAGATACCGCACAACGGAATCCACCGTCCGCTTCATCCGACAGAACACAATCGTCAGCGCGGGTTCCTCGTGCGTCAGCACATGCGCCAGCATCCGCCGCTTATCCCAAGGCTCAACCGTCACATACCCCTGCTTCACCAGATCCACAGTCAACGCGCCAGCCGAAACCTCAAGCTTAACCGGATCCTGCATGAACTTGCGAGCAAGCTTCTCGATCTCATCGGTAAAGGTCGCGGACACAAAGATCGTCTGACGATCCTTCGGACACTTCCCAAGAATCTTCCGGATGTCATCACGGAACCCGATATCAAGCATCCGGTCCACCTCGTCAAGCACCGCAAACTCGATCTGCGACAACGACAGGTACCCACGCTCGATCATGTCCAGCACGCGTCCAGGAGTCCCCACAATAATCTCAGGATGCTTGCGGAGCTGATCCGCTTGCACATTGATCGACTGCCCGCCATAGATCGCGCACACGCTCAATCCAGTATGCGGAGCAAGCTCCTCGATATCCTGCTTGATCTGCACCGCAAGCTCGCGCGTCGGCGCCAGCACAATCGCGCACATCGAATCGCCCGGCTCAATCAGCTCAATCAACGGCAACGCAAACGCCGCCGTCTTCCCAGTCCCCGTCTTCGCTTGACCCAAGATATCAACCTCAGTCAACGCGAGCGGCACAAGCTCCGCTTGGATCTTCGTCGGATGCTTGAACCCGCGCTCATCCATCGCCTTGAGAATGTCGTCAGACAACCCAAGATCCGCGAAGGTCTTGTCCAAGCAGAATGATTCATCGCTCCACCCACCCTCAGGCTCACTGATCTGCCGAGTCCGGGTCGGCTCCGGAGTGTCCTTCTCGCGTGGACCGCGTCCCCCACCCTTGCCGCGCCCTTTGCCGCTCCCCTTCTTCCCGCCCCGGCTCCCGCCGCCTTTGTTCCCCCCGCTTGAACGCCGTCGTCCACCAGACCCACCGCCGTCACGATCTTGATCGCCCATAGAAAATCATCCATTCCGCTCAATCACTGAGCATTTGCCGAACCAGACCGCCCCATGACGACCCTCGGCACCTTCAACCACGCCAGCACAACGCCAACGCACGCAACCATCATAGGCCAAAGATATTACAACACCCTCAATCCCGATTCCGCAACTCATACAACATCATGTGCTTCATCAGCGTCCCCGCCGAGCTCGTAGACGCCGCGAGCCACCCCGCGCGACCGTCCCTCCACGACCCCTTAAGCATCGCTTGCTTAAAGAACGACCAGAGCGGAGACAGCGCCATCTTCAGCGCATTGGTCTCTTTGCCCATCTCATGCAGCGAGATCGCACTCGCCTTTGCGAGCCCGTACTGATTAAACAGGTGCTCTGAAAAACTCTCGAACGAGTCATGGATCAGGATCCCCTTGAGATTCTCAACCTTGATCCCGTCATCAACCTCTAAATAGTTATGCGGATTGATCCCAGTAATCCGGGCCTTCCCGGCGTGCACCAGGTCCATCCGGATCAGCCGCATCCGCCACTCGGGCTGCCAAGAGTGCACCAGCAGCGTCCCCTGAAACTCGACGACCCGATTCACATACGCCGCCGCGACCCCGCGCCCCACCGCATCGCGCACCGACTCCGCAAGCTCATCACTCACCGGCTCATCCGAATCGAGCCACAAAGTATGCCCGCGCGTGCACGCACCCAGCGCCATCGAAGAGGTCCGCACAAACCCGCGCCAGTGCGTCTGCACCAGCACCACCTCGCACCACTCCCTACACGCCTCAACAAGCTCCAGCGTTCCATCGGTCGACCCCGAATCAATCACCACAAGCTGCGAGCACAACCCACGCACCGAGTCCAGCACCCGGCCCATCGTCCGGATGTTGTTCCGACACGGAATCATCACCGTTAAATCAAGCGGTTCTTGCTCAGTTGTTCTTGCGCCATCTGTCATGATCCAGTAGACTAGCACACATCGCGCCCCGATCCCAACACCAAGCCCAATCCAATGCCCACACCAACACGCTCGATCATCCTGACCCTCTCCCTCCTGCCCCTCGCATCCTGCGCGACTTCTCAGCCAATCACCCAGCCTGCTGCTCCCCTCCACACCAGCCCCGCCTTCATCCACGAAACCACCGACCAATACACCCTCCGAATCATCCAAGGCTTCAAAGTCCGCATCTCCCAAGCAGCCCTCAACCATCCCTCCACAACCACCCCCGCACTCAAAGTCCTCGAATCCCAGCTCAAAGACACGCTCGCCCAAACCCCCAAACACACCCACAAAACCCTCCGCAAAACCACCATCTGGATCGAGCACAACAACCCAGGATTCCCCTGCGCATGCTACCACCCCAACCCCGATTGGCTCGCAGCCAACGGCTACAACACCGATAAAGAACGCTCAATCGAGATCTCCAACACCACCAACTTCGTCAACTGGGTCAACGACTCCCAACCCTCCATGATCCTCCACGAGCTCGCCCACGCCTACCAACACGCCACGCATGGATACAACAACCCACTCATCACCACCCCCTACCAACGCGCCAAAGACTCCGGAACCTACGACCTCGTCGATCATGTCTCGGGATCAAAGCGCCCACACTACGCGATGAACAACGCGACCGAATACTTCGCTGAACTCACCGAGTCCTACTTCGGACGCAACGACTTCTATCCCTTCTCGCGCGAGCAGCTCAAAGCACACGACCCCGACGGATACATCATGATTCAACACGCCTGGGGCTTGCGCAATTCCGACAAGTGAGATAGACTCCAGCCATGCCGCCAACAAAACCAACCCGATCCCTCACCCTCAAGTCCGGCGCAACTGCGCGCGTCTGGGTCGGTGATTGCCGTACCCAGCTCCCCAAGATCCCAGAGGTCCAAAAGTCCTCCGTCGATCTCGTCTTCGCCGACCCCCCTTTCAACTGGAACCGCGACTACAACAAGCACGAGACTCCCAACACCAAATCCAACAAGGTCTGGGACGACAGCGCCATGTCCGAGTCCGAATACACCCAGTTCACCTACGACTGGATCGACCTCTGCATCGGCGCCCTCAAACCCTCAGGAAGCATCTGGGTCAACATCCCCGACGACTGGGCCGCGGAAATCGTCGTGCATCTCAAGAAGCGCAACCTCACGATGATCAACTGGTGCGTCTGGCACTACCGCTTCGGACAAAACACCAAGTCCCGATTCATCAACTCCAAAGTCCACGCGCTCTACTTCGCTAAGGACCCCAACAACCGGACCTGGAACCCCGACCCGATCCTCGAAGAGTCCGACCGACGCGCCATCTACTCCGACTCACGCACCGAAAACAAACGCGATGGCATGCCCGCCGGACTCCGCGTCCCGATGGATGTCTGGTACGGCAAACACCTCGGACGCATCCAAGGCAACAACAAAGAACGACGACCACAACACGACAACCAACTCCCCGAAACCTACCTCCACCGCGTCATCGCTTCGACCTCCAACGAGGGAGACACCGTCCTCGATCCCTTCCTCGGCTCAGGAACCACCGCCGTCGTCGCAACAGCCCTCAACCGAAACTTCGTCGGAACCGAGTTCTCCAAAGACAACGCGAAAACCGCAATGGAACGCATCAAACTCGGACCCATCCGCGACCTCACTGCAGCACGAGGAGCCTCCACCGCGATCGCTCCCAAACGCGCTCCCAAAGAGCCCGCTCAATCCGCCAGCTAGCTCGGATTGCTCAATCCGCCCTCACCCCCCTCAAAGTCCCCCCCTCTTCACCCCTATAAAGACCCAATTGTCTCTCAATACCCCGAAAACACTTGAAAAATGCCGTTTTCGCGTCATCCTGTAGGTATGACAACCCACTCCAAGAGCCGATCCGTGCGCGACGCTCGCGCGTTCATTGCCCCCGCTGCATGCGCCATCATCTTCCCCCTCTTCTCATCTGCTTCCAGCGCCCAGATCGCCAACTACTCCCTCTCCACATCTCAAGTCGGGATCTCCGCAGAGTCAGTGACCGCTGAGGGATACCCCCAGCAGCACAGCCTCATGGCCGGAGGCCTATCGGTCGGCGACTTCAACAACGACTCCTACCCCGACCTCTTCATCCAATCGCTCGGGATCACACCCAACAAACTCTACATCAACAATCAAGACGGCACCTTCACTGACCAAGCCGCCGCGTGGGGAATCCAAGACACCCACATCGCGATGGGATCCGCCGTCGCCGACATCAACAACGACGGATACCTCGACATCTTCGTCGTCTCCTACGGCCGCCCCGGACCAACAACAACTGGTCCAGGTAAGTGCTTCATGCTCCTCAACTCAGGACCAGACAAGCAAGGCAACCACACCTTCACCGACATCGCTCAATCCGCAGGTGTCAACGAAGTCATGGACATCGCAGGAGGGATGACCCCCGCCTTCGGAGACATCGACCTCGACGGCGACCTCGACCTCTTCGTCGCCACCTGGCGCTTCGACGATTCCGGAAACCGACTCTTCGAGAACCAGTTCAACCAAACCGGAAAAGCAACCTTCATCGACATCACATCAGAATCCATGTCCGCGCCCGACCGTCAACAGATCTCACGAGGATTCACCCCCCACATCGTCGACATCACCGGAGACCGCTACCCCGAGATCCTGCTCACCGCTGACTTCTCCACCTCCGAAGTCTTCGTCAACAACGGAGTCAACAAGCAAGGCCGCGCGACCTTCCGCACCACGACCAACAAATCCAACATCGACGCCGACGAGAACGGCATGGGCGCCGCCGTCGCAGACTTCAACGCCGACGGCCTCCTCGACTGGTTCCAGACCAACATCTATGTCGCGACCGAAAGCCGCGGAAACACACTCTACATGAACAACCAGATCGACAGTGAGGGCGATCCAATCTTCCAAGACCAAGCCGCCGCACGAGGTGTCCAAGACATCGGTTGGGGATGGGGCACCGTCGCTGGAGACTTCGACAACGACACCGACCAAGACCTCGTCGCCACCAACGGCTGGCCAGGTTGGCCAAACGCGACCACCCGCCTCTGGTCAAACAACGGAATCGGACTCTTCTCCGACAACTCCATCAGCGCCGGACTCCTCTTCAACATCAACGGCCGAGGACTCGTCTCGCTCGACCACGACAATGACGGCGACCTCGACCTCATCTTCGTCGACAACCAAGGACCCGTCCGCTTCTACCGCAACGACCTCGCGATCCAAGACGGATTCACCAACTACCTCCGCATCGACTTCGACACCTCCGCACACCCATGCCTCGCTCCAAACGGATACGGCACAATGGTCTACGCAACCGTCAACTTCCGCACCCAGCTCCACGCCGTCCACAACAACGCGTCCTTCCTCGGCCAGTCCCAGCTCACCACACACATCGGGATGGGAGCCAACGAAACAATCTCCGAACTCCGCATCGAGTACCCAGACGGATCATCAACCGTCATGCACGATGTCCCTGCAAACCAGCACCTGACCATCAAAGCCTACCACCCGATGGACTACACCCAAGACGCCCAGTTCGACTACTTCGATGTCAGCGCCTTCCTCAGCGCACTCCACGCGAAGAACCCAATCGCTGATCTCAACGACGATGGCGCCCTCAACGATGCCGACATCTTCGTCTTCATCGAACGCTTCAACGCAATCGTCGCCGGCAACTGCAACTAATCCTGCAAGAGCCCAACCATCATGAGCGTCCCCCAAACCCAAGCCCAAGCCCAGACCACCCTCCCGATCACGCTCCCAATCAAAGCAGTCCCCGGCGCCTCGAAAGACCAAATCGCAGGGATGCTGGGAGACCGCCTCAAGGTCCGCATCTCCGCCGCTCCAGAGAACGGGAAAGCGAACAAATCGATCTGCGCCCTGATCGCAAAGTCGCTGAGCATCAAACCCTCGATGGTACAGGTCACCTCAGGACACACCAATCCCGAAAAAATCCTCTCGATCACAGGATCCGATTTTTCCTCTACCCAAGCCCTCCTCGTTCACCTCACAAGCGATCCATAATCCCACCCCAAAGATCTGCGAACCCTACCATCTATGCTCATTCCCATCCGACTCTCCCCCCGAATGAGCATGGACACATCGTGAGCAAGCCCCAGCCCGACATCACCCATACCGCCCGCTTCGAGTCCACGCGAGCCGCCCACCGCGACGAGACCGCCGAGGACTATGTCGAAGCGATCGCCCAGCTCATCGAGCAGACCGGGACCGCGCGCATCAGCGACCTCGCTCAGTGCATGGGAGTCTCCCATGTCACCGTCACGCGGATCATCAACCGACTCTCCAAAGAGGGTTTGGTCACCAAAGAACCACGCAAACCGATCCACCTAACCCAAGCCGGTCAGACCATGGCCGAGGAATCCCACGCACGCCACGAGATCATCCTCGCCTTCCTCCTCGCGATCGGGATCGACGAGCACCAAGCCCAGATCGACGCCGAGGGAATCGAGCACCACACTTCACAACAAACCCTCGCCGCCCTCGCCGAGCTCACGCGAACCCTCAAGAACCAAAAGACCCCGTGACCACCATCGACACCTCGCCAACCCAGCTACCGCTCACCCGGCGCATCACCCTCGCCCTCAGCGATATCAAACTCGCCCACTCCGTCTTTGCACTCCCCTTTGCGATCCTCGGCGCCTTCCTCGTCGCGC
This sequence comes from Phycisphaerales bacterium, assembly GCA_051252395.1. Taxonomy (GTDB): domain Bacteria; phylum Planctomycetota; class Phycisphaerae; order Phycisphaerales; family UBA1924; genus UBA1924. Next base: position 400,607 of record JBPOFX010000002.1, read on the forward strand.
CCTACACCTCCGACGGATCACAGCACACCATCAACTGGACCGCCTTCCTCGGCATGCTCCCCCTCATCATCCTCTGCATGATCTTCGCAAGGACATGGGCCATGCTCGTCAACCGCGTCGCCGACTCCAAAATCGACGCCGACAACGACCGAACCAAAAACCGCGCCTTCGCCAGCGGCGCACTCTCCCTCAAAGACGGCTACCTGATGCTCGCCGCATCCGCACTCGGATTCATCGCGACCGCATCATGCTTCGGATTCTTCTACAACAACTGGCTCCCCGCGATCCTCTCGATCCCAGTCCTCATCTGGATCGGGTTCTACTCCTTCACCAAACGCTTCACCTTCCTTTGTCATGTCTTCCTTGGAGGCGCCCTCGCCGCGTCCCCGATCGCCGCCGCGATCGCGATCAACCCATCGCATATCCAGTACACCCTTGAGATCTACACCATCGCGATCATGGTCCTGTTCTGGGTCGCTGGATTCGACATCATCTACGCGCTCCAAGACCTCGACTACGACCAGCGCGTCAAGCTCAACTCGATCCCCGCAAAGTTCGGATGGAAACGCGCCATCTGGATCGCGCGAGCATTCCACACGATCGCCCTCTCAGCCCTCGTCTACGCGTGGTACCAATCGTCCCAGCTCTCCACCCTCTTCGCGATCTCCGCCGCCCTCACCGCCGTGCTGCTCATCTACGAGCACGCCATCCTCACCAAGCGAGGCAAAGCCGGCATCCCCATCGCCTTCTTCACCCTCAACGGCCTCATCTCCCTCACCATCGGCGCCCTGGGATCCCTCGACATCATCCTCTTCTAAATCCCATAACTGCTATACGGGTGCCACGGCTTGACCGTCTTCGGCAAGCCGTGTCTTCTCGCCACCCCCGGGCTTCTTCTTTGGGGGGCGGGGGAGCTGTCGCGCAGCGACAGAGGGGGTCTTCACAACCTCACCAAATCCAACGAACCCGCCCAAGATCCGGCGCAGGCACCGCCCCATCCTTCAACATGCTCGGCCAGTACACCACAAAAGCCTTCCCCACCACCAAATCCTTATTCACCATCCCCGCGCGATCATCAATCAGCTCCTCTACCCAAGGCACAATCGACCCCTCTTCCCACAAACGAGAATCCGCTGACCGCGCCGAGTTGTCGCCGCACATGAAGTACTCCTCGTCGCTCAGAGTCGGGAAGAAGTCCGGATGCCCGCCGCGTGTTGCCTGTCCCCTCATATTCATGTAACTGATGTCCCGGCGCACACGCACATTATGGAGCGTAAACCCGCCCCCACTGAACCCCCACTCCACGCTCGGCTTCGAATACAACTCCGCACGCGAAAGCACCCCCGCGTGCAATCGCCAGTCCTTATCTTCATCCCCATACCCCGCGAGCTCCTCAAGACTCATCCCAGTCGCGGCACTCGCGCGCTGGACCGGAGTCATCGAGTACGCCCCATCTTCAGCGCCGCCCGCAACCAGCTCGCCATCAACAAACAACCACAGCGACTGATCGATGTGCCAGAACTCAACGCCGACCACACCCCCACCCGAACGCGCGCCAAACTCCCCAGAATCAAGCAGCGTCCATTCTCCCGCAGGAATCCCTTCGCCCCATTCCCCACCATCAATCGCAGCCGACCGCATCTCAACGCGAGCCGTCCCCGCGCCAGCATCAACAACCCCCCTGAACTCATGCCCGCGCGCCTTGACGATCGGCATCGCAACTACCGATGCATCATCCATCGCGATATCCGCCGACAATGCAAGATCAGACACCCAGAACGGACGATGACCCGACACACTCCGATCATTCGGACTCGCCCACAAACTAAACCCGTTGCGGACCTGGTTGTACGCGTTGCGATCCGTCAAAGGACGCGACCCGTTCCACACCAGCTTCGCATCACCCGATCCAGCAAACACATAACTCGACGCGCTCCGCACCCCTTCCCATCCGCTCCCCTCACCATCCCAAGGCGACCGGTACCCCGGATCACCCGAAACCGGCGCGTAGCGTGAATCCGAAATATCCTGCAGCATCGCACGCTGCACGCGCTCGCTCTTGCGAGCAACCTCCCAGTCCCCCTGCGCCCACGCGTCCCACCCAGTAATCAGCGTCTGCCCCTCAACATAAGGCCTCGCAAAGACATCTCCATCCACAAACGCGATCTGCTCTCCCGGAAGCCCGACCAAACGCTTGATGTAGTTCTCGTGTGTCCCCGGATTCTTAAAGACCACCACATCCCACCGCTCCGCTTCATGCAGCACAGGCAGATACTTGAGCACAAACACCCGATCCCCCGACGACAACTTCCGTTTCGTCTCCCCCTGATCCAGTCCCGTCATCGGATCCGTCACCTGCATCGGAGTACTCACCCCCTGCACACTCAACGGCGGACCATTCGCACCCTGACGATCATGAGGACCAGTCGTCCAGTCATACCCATTGTGCGGACTCACAAACCGAATATTCTTCCCAAGCAGCGTCGGCGCCATCGATCCTGTCGGGATCTGGAACCCCTCGATCACAAAGCCGCGAAAGATAAACGCGAGCATAAACGCGATCAACAGACTCGTGATCGTCTCCTTGATCCCGATCGGTTTGTGGTGCGTGCTCGCGCTCGAAGCGAGCTTGGTGCCGGATGCTGAATCAGTTGGTGTCGTCTGCGTTGGTGTACTCATCACCACACAATACGCCCCCCACACCGCTTGCGTTCAAAATCAGTCCCCGCCCGACCCACTACCAGATCCGCCGCCAGACCCCCCACCAGAGCCTTCAGCCGTCCCTCCACCAGACGACCCACCGCGCCGCCGTCTCCGCCGCCGCTTCTTCTTCCCAGCACTTCCATCAGCCGAGCCAGACGAACCGCCCTCAGCATCCCCGCCGCTCGTCTTCTCAGCAGAGTTCCCAGCCTGTTCCGCGGCCCGTTTCGCACGCTCAGCACGCTCCGCTTCCGTAGGACGAGGACGCTTCCCACCACGACGACGCTTCCGCTTGGGACGCTCCACCCCGTCCTCTCCAGTCTGCGACCCAGAACCTGTTTGAGTCCCAGAACCAGCCTGCTCGCCAGCACCCTGAATCTGCCCCTGAGCTTCAGAAGTACCCGCTTTGGACCCAGACCGCCGCCGCTTCCGCTTCGGACGATCCCCACCAGCTTCGTTCGCAGGATCCCCATCACCAGTCCGACGCGACTTGCCGCGTGACGACTTGCCGTCCTTCTTGGTCTCAACCGCTGCCCCGCCACCGCCACCGCCACCGCGAGACTCACGCCGCATCGTCCGCCCGCCACGCGATTCCTCCGGATCCGGCGCCTTCGCGAGCTTGGGTTCAGTCAGATCCTCAATCGCGATCGCGACAATCGTCCCGTCATCGAGACGGATCTTGCTCAGCTGCGTCAGGATCTGCGAGTCCAGCACCATCCCGTCACCCTCCGGAGTCCCCACCCGACTCTTGCGATGAGGAAGGTTCTTGCGGAGCTGGTCATAGGTCTCGTCCTCGTACCGCAAGCAGCACATCAATCGCCCGCACCGACCCGATATCTTGAGCGGATCCAGCGTCGCTTTCTGGATCTTCGCGCTCTTCATACTGATCGGCTTGAGGACCTTCAAGAAGTTCTTGCAGCAGCAGTACTGACCGCACCGCTCATAATCCGCAACAATCCGCGCCTCATCGCGCGACCCCACCTGCACCAGCTCGACCCGATTCTTCAGATCAACCTGTAGTTCCTTGACCAGATCACGAAAGTCCACCCGCTCCTCAGAGCTGAAGTACACAATCACGCGCTCGCCGCCGAGGATCGGTTCGACCTCAACGAGCCGCATATCCAGCCCGTGCTCTTTGATCTTCGATCGCACGATCGTCCGCAACCCGTGCTTGGATTGCTCCAGACGCGCCACCTCGTCCATGTCCGCTTTCGTCGCGACACGCAGCACCTGTCCCTGATCGTAAAACGGATACTTGCGACCACCAGAGTTCTCGATGTACTTAAGCATCTCCTTGCGCGACACGCTCTTGGAACACCCAGAGTTGGCGCAAGTGCTCGTGAGCATCTCCCCCATCTCCGTCCCGCGCTGCGTCTTGACCACCAGCTTACTCCCACAACCAGGCTTCACCTCACCCTGATACGGGAACTCCCCCACCATCATCGAGTACCCAAAGCGCACCACGATCGACGAAGGAGCATTCAGCTTCTCGTACGCATCGCGATCCGCCTTCTCTTTGAGATAGTCCGCAAGATCCGCTTCAAACTGTGGTAGGGGAGAAATAGTCACAACAACACTTTAGGGGCTGCCAATCGCCCGCGCACGCGCTCTCTGAAACAGACCGCTCAAAGGCTCCCGATCAAGCAGCTCAACCCCCCCCTGGTTCCCGCTCGCCGGACTGGCGCGATACACCATAATCATCTCCTCACGCGAGTCGATGACCACCAGCACCTCATCGGTCCCACCATCGGTCGTCATCATCGTGTACCCGTTCTCGCTGACCGCCATCTCCGCATACGCCGTGTTGTCCATCACCCCAACCACCCGCGAGAGCATCAACACCACGACCATCAGCAAACCGACCGTCAACCACTTGCTCTCGAGCAAGCTGTCTGTATTCATCTCAGTAGAAGTCGAGCTGTTCATCGGTCGTTCTCCTTCGAGATATCCTCAACCAGATCCCGATACCCAACCCCATCGAGCTGCTTCTCAGCATCATTCCACTGGAGCGCGACCATCTCACGATTCGCCGAGTCCAGCACATAGATCACATTCGTGTACCCGCCGAGCGTCTGACCCCCCACACAGGTGTACTGCCCCGCTGTGCGTTTGGGTTGCGTGGACTGCGCCCCCGCCATCCCCACGACCGCCAGGACGACCGCGCCAGCCGCGAGAAAGAGATTCAACCGCGCCAGCGATTTCCCGTTCCGTTGTTCGTTGTTCATGATGCCATTCCTTTCATTGCGAACCGATCAATCAACCCAGCCGTCCATCCGGACGCCCATCCAGTCGTCCACCAAGAAGCCGCTCAGAAGACCAAATGGAAAAAGCAGCCACCTGCCGTGACCCGATCCACGCGATCAATCTACCACACAATCCGCACACGATCCATTCAGGTTCGCCTGAATCCAAAGGCTCCGTGCGATCCCGTTGGACTCTGAATCGTTAATCCTGATGATCACGCTTCGTCTTGAGCGTCACCGCAACCACCGTTGCGCCAACAAGCACGAGCAGGATCGCCATCAGAATAAACTTCGGAGAACTCGGCGCTTCCTTCGCTTTCGGAGGCCTCAAACCCTCGGCCTGCGCCCAGACCGGAGAGCTCATCAGCGACACCACACCCAGAATCAGCCCCATGCGAAGCCAAGAGTACAACGACGAAATCCGATTCTGAGCCTGTTCAATCATCCACAACGCTACCCGCGCCGACCCCACCGATCAAATTGCCGCCCCAACTCCGAACAAATGAGACCCGCTCAACCCCGCCCCGTTCGCCGGACACACCCCGCGCCACACCCGCTCGTAGTCCGCCGCGGAGAGATTCACTGTCCTCCACTTGGGAGACCGCACCTTCATGCACCCCTCATAATCTTCCAGCGTGACCGCTCGGACCGTGTACCAACGCCCCTGATACTCAAAGACCTCCGCAAACAACCCATCCGGAGGCACATCATCACACCAGTACACAAACACAAAAACCCCCCGATACCCCTCCCCAAACAACCGCTCCCAGGTCCCCATCGCCTCCACATCATCCATCGTCACCCACGACTCCAGCCGCGCCTTCGCAGGTCGCCCATCCGCCAGACGCATCCTCGGCAGCCTCCGACCCTTCACCTCCACCAGCAAGTTGTCCGCCCCTAAACCCGCCACGCTGTCGTCTGCTGGATCGCCGTAGACCACGAAATCAAAGTTCTTGATCGCCGATTTCTCCCCCCCAGGACCCTTTTCCGTATCAATCAGCTCCAGCTTCGCCTGCTTGGGAAGCAGCGCCCTCCGCGCCTCATTCACCGCCATATACGGCACCCGCTGATCACGCAGATATCCCTCAAACGCACGCTCATAATGATGCCGACGCTGTGCCATACACCACAGCATACCAGAGCCCGACCAAAATTGATCGGTATCCGTCAGGATATTGTCACTTTTTGTTCGGTATCCAGAACCGCCACTCACTCCACCGGCTCAGGATCCCACCCCAATCGATCCAGAATAATCCAGATCCCCATCGGATGCTCCGCTCGCTCGAACCCCACCATCAGCCTCCACGCCTCCTCGACCTCGACCGTCCGGATCAAGCTCCGATGGTTCGCGACAAACAGCACCACATCATCACACCCATCCAGACTCGCCGACTCCACCGAAACAACCCCATCCCCCAGCGCGTCCGCCGCCTCATCGACCGCGTCCATCCCTTTCGTCTGGACCGGAGCAATCACCCGCCCCACAACGCAGGTCACCGGGACCGACGCCGGCATCTCCCGGCTATTCAGCTCAGTCAAAAACGCAGACCCAGGAAGCAAGTCCCTTCCAGCCTGACCGTCCCCGTCCTCCCCGAGATTCCCCAGCAACCCCACATCAAGCTCCGCAGACGCGACCCACCGCTGAACGCGCTCGCGCACCTCCGCAACGCCTCGGAGCTTCGCCCACGCCGATCCTTCGTTGGGAGTCCCGACCAGAATCAGCCTCCCGATATCCACGCCCTCAATCGCACCGCTCGACGCGCCCAGTTCAGGACTCGTCAACGCCTCGCGTGACACCAACCCCCCCATCGAGTGCGCCACCAAATCCACCCGCTCCACGCCCAGCGTCCCTAACCACTCAACCGCACCCGCAAAGCCCTCGGCACTCCGCACCACCGACTGATCATTCGGATAGTCAAACCGCGCCACACGATACCCACCCTCAAACAACGCCGGCGCCACATCATCCCACACCCCCCCCGGCTCATCGAGCCCGTGCACCAACAACACCACACGCTCGCCCGGGAATCCACCGCTCGGATCACTCTCCACAAACCACGAGAACTGTTCCGAATCAGAATCAAACCAATCGCGCCCATCAAACCAACGCACGATCCCATCAGGACGCTCGACCCAACCACCAAGCCCCGCTCCGTTCCGCCAATCCCCACCGACGAGCTCGCCCGCCCCAACCGCGATCCCGCCGAGCCACACACACAGCGCCCCAGCGATCCCGATCACCAGCGCCATCAGCTCATCAACATGCGATCCCCCATCATCCTTCCGATTCACGGCGACTCCGCAAGCAAACGCAGCAACCCACGCTCCGCCTCTTCATACCGCTTGTACGCCGCATCAACAGTCGTCGCAAGACGCTGCAGCTCCAGCTTGAGCTCGTCCCCAGTCATCTTCGGATCAGACCCCTGCCCTCCAGCAAGACGCACCGCTGTATCAAGCGACTGACTCGCCGAGTGCAGATCCGCGACCGATCGAGCATACATCCGTGTCGCCTCGTACAAAGGCTCCTTCTTCAGCTCATCCTTGCTCGGCTTCTTGAGCAAACGCCAAGGCTGCCAGCGAAGCTCCTCAACAAACACCTTCGCATCCAGACTCAGCTGCTGCGCATTGACCATCGTCGACGAGATCCGTGGACGATTCTCGACCATGATTCCCTGCACCTCGCCCAGCGTGTCGTTGAACGATCCAACAGCAAGCGCACCATCATCGAGCAGCGTGTTCGCTTTATCTATCGTCTCGCTCTTCACACGCTCTGTGATGTCCTTGACATTCTGTGTAATCTCGACAACATTCTCGCGATTCTCATCAACCGCCCCCTTGATGCTCGCCATCGTCTCGCGAGCATCCTCAATCGCAGGCTCAATCTTCGACGCGACCCCATCGACCGAGCTGATCGTCGAATCGATCTTGTCGCCCCAACCTCCCTCAGCCGTCAACCGATCCGTAAACATCCGGATGTTTGCCATCGTCGTGCGCCCATCATCAACGCCTTCCTTGAACTCCGGCTCAAGCTCCTCGGCCATCCGTCGAACCGAAGCCGTGACCTCTTTCGCGTTCTCCGCAGTCTGCGTGACCGTGTCCGACCACTCCGGGAACTTCCCGATCACATCCTTGATCTTCCGCGCCTCTTCAGCACCCAGACCCATCTGCGTCAAAATCGATGGCGCAAAGCGTCCAGCGATCATCTCGTTCTCATCAAGCACCCCGCCAGCATCGGGAGACCACGACGCGTGCGCCTCATCCGCTGCGACCGAGCCTGTCCCCGCCGAAGCGATATTGATCCTGGAGATCCCTCCCAAAATCGGAGGCGCCAGATCCGCGATCGCGTCCTCGAACAACACCAGATCAGAAGCAACCTCGATCATCACATCCATCGCGACCGGCGCCATCACCCCCGACGCCTCGTCCATCTCGCTGTGCATCGAGACCGAAACCACCTCGCCGACCGACAACCCCGCGAAGGTCACCTCCGACCCCGCTTCAAGACCAAGCACACCAACCGTTGTCGGGAACCGCACAACCAGCGATTTCTTGGAACCAAACTTCCCGGAGATATCACCCAAAATAAAGCTGAACGCAACCGCGAGCAGCACGCCCACAATCACAAAGCTCCCGGCAAGCACATTGTTCTGATTCACTGTCCGCATGCTCATGCTTCATACCTCCAACCAACAACCACTGTTGCCAGCCATCTTACTTCAATCGGCTCAAATCAAGCCGACCATCACCCCCGAGTTGGCTCCACACTCGGCGTCCGCGTCACACGATCCATCGTCATCCCGAACAAATCCGCCGAATACCCCTGCTCATCACGACGCGCCGCGAGCGGACCATCCGGAGCACCCCTCAAAAACTGCCGAACCAACTGCTTATCTTCATCAAGCAGCTTCGTCTTCTCATCATCAAGATCTCGCAGATGCTCAAACCACTCACGCTCGTGCACGCACAGCATCCGCCCACGATCCAGCATCGCCATCCGATCCGCGATCGTAAACGCGCTGTCCATCTCGTGCGTCACCACGATACTCGTCACCCCAAGCTGCTTGGACAGCGCCACCATCAGCTGATCGATCTGCGCGCTCGTCACCGGATCCAGCCCAGCACTCGGCTCATCATAAAACAATATCTTCGGATCCAGCGCCAGCGCCCGCGCCAGTCCTGCTCGCTTCTTCATCCCCCCCGAGATCTGAGCCGGGAACTTGTCCGCGTGCTCGCGCAACCCAACCAGCTCGAGCTTGATCTTCACCTGGATATCAATAATCTCTTGATCAATGTCCGTGTGCTCCTGGAGCGGGAGCGCGACATTCTCCGCGAGCGTCATCGAGTTAAACAACGCGCCGGATTGGAACAAGATCCCGAACTTCTTGCGGACCTCGTTGAGTCCTTCTTCGTCGAGCCCGCAGATGTTCTGACCGAACAGTTCGATGCTCCCGCCATCTACCTGATGCGTCCCGATCATGCAGCGCAGCAGCGTGGATTTCCCCGAGCCCGACCCCCCCATCACGACCATCGTCTCACCCGGATACACATCCAGATCGATGCCCTTGAGGACCGTCTGATCATCAAACTTCTTGATGACACCCCGGCACCTGACGATCGGTTCAACCCCATCAGCACGCACGCCTGAATGCGCGCTCTGATGAGCCCCACCCTCATCACCGCTCGCAAGAATGTCAGATGGCCCGTCCTGTTGATCCACGAATCGCCCCTATCCAAACAAGTTGATATCAGGGTCCTTCATCGACATCTTCGTCCGTTTCATCCGAAAAATCTTCAACATCCACACCAGGAAGCCCATCATCGAGATCAGAATCTGGGTCAGAATCCGCCGCCGGAGCCGCAGATTTCTTCTTCGCAGGCAGCGACACTTCGTTCCCATCCTTATCAAACACGATGATATCCGTCGGCACAGGGAACCCGTTGCTGTTCCCCGACTGGGTCTGATCAAAGAAGATCACCACAAGCCCCTCGCCGTTCTGGAACTGCATCGGGATCGGGATCATGTTGTTCGCGCCCTGGTAATCAGCCAAAGGCTCGCCCCGCTCCATCACCTGACCAACATACTCAAAGAAACTCCCCGGAGTCGAAACCACAGGACCGAGCATCGCCAGGTACCCATCGCGGAACTCAATAAGCTCCGCATCCGTCGCGTCCGACGCCGGAGGCATCAGCACACTCCGCGCCGAGTCAAAGTCGTCATTCTCAAGATCCCCAAACATCCCATAGACAGGCTGGACCACATTCGCGTCCATCTGCTTCCCAACAAACATCGCTCCGCCCAGCGCCGCACCCCACAACGCGAGCATCAGGATCCCGACAAGCAATCCAGCGATCGCAAAGCCCATCCCCCCGACGCGCCCCTTCGAGCGTGAGATCCCCACGATCCCGAAGACCGACAAGACCACACCCAAGATCGCCGTCACCCCGAAACAGCACCCGATGCACGAGCACACCAGCCCGAGGATCGCCGCGATGCTCGTCCGCTCCGGCTCATGGTACATCGTAATATGTTCAGTCCCGTCGAATTGTTGCATTTGTGTCATAACCCCACCTTATCCGAGTTTGACCCCCTAAACCACCCGCAAGCCGCCCTAGAGCCAACGCAACCCAAAAAAAGAACCCCAAGCAATGCTCAGGGTTCTCTCATAGTTATCCAAGCTCTCGAACCCGATCAGTCCAACTGAGCCGCGTCCGATGAGAATCACTTCGACCCGATGATCAGATCATCAAAGTCCTTCGACATGTCCTCGTTGGTAAACGCGCCAGAGTCATCGGTCAACCGATCCCCGGCTCGGCTGACATAGTTCGTCCCAAACTCAAGACGATAGTCTGTCGCAAAGTCCGCATTGGAACGCCAACCACTATCGGTTCCGCTCATGTATACGCCGTCGATCCCCGCCGAGTGCACCATGAACCGCCCGCGTGGACGAGTCGGGAACACCTGCTGATGCGTTGCCGACGCCAGATCCCCAACATCCGGATCGATCTGATACGACCCCGGAGACGCGAGCATCGCCGCGAGCGTGTAAATCCGATCCATATCATCAACCGAGTCACCCAGCACACTGGAGCGTCCCGTTGTCGGATCACCACCCATATCGATCCCCTGCGATCCAAACTCTTCTGCGTTCAAGAACGCTGAGTTCGAAGCAAGATAGAACCACGCCGGACCATCCACATCATTGCCCTGACCATTCCCGTCACTCGTGATCCGCACAAACTGTGTGTAGACATTGTCTCCCGAATCGCCGCCGTTGACCAGAATCGAACCACGCGCCGACTGATCCTGCGCCCAAACCAGCAACGGATTCCCCCAAGCATCCACAAGGTCAGGCATCAACTCCTGCCCCTCACCAGTCGGATCGCCGGCCTGCCCGTCGTCGTCCCCCCCTTGAGGCTGGACCACGAAGAACTTCTTCTCAGGAGTAAAGTACGCCCCCTCCGCCCCGATCAGGTTCACATTCACCACCACCCGCGGCGTCTCATCCGTATCCGACTTGGGACCGATCGCGATGATCCCAGCATCCTCATCAATCAAATCCGCAACAGCAGGATCAGATTCCAATCCAAGAATCGCCGAACTCCCCCCGAGTTCAAGCATCGCGTTCTCAGCCGCGGACATCCCGATCATGAGATTGTCCGAGTGCCCCATCTCCGCTTCTGAGAAGAACCCCGGATTCCGACCCGAGTTGTCGTTCCCGAACCGCTGAGCCGCCGTCGCAAAGTCCGCCATGATCGATTGGGTGCTGACCTTGAGCCCGCTATCGCGAGCACCCGACAACGCCGGGAGCAGCATCGCGATCAAAATCCCGATCACCGCAATCACCAGCAACATCTCCACCAGACTAAACGCCGTCCGACGAAAACCGACCACATTCATTTCAATCCTGGGCATACCTGCACTCCACGCTTTTCATCTTAATTCCCGCCGACAAGCACCACGACAACATCCTCAGCCTTTTCAGCCAGACCTGTCAATCACAGCGTATCCCCAGACTCTATACGCATCCGCCCTCCCTCTGGATGCCCCGACCCCAACTTTGCACCACTTTCCCCGCCCAACCCCCACTCAATCCACTACAGCACCATCCACAACAACATCCCCACCATCCCCAAAACACCAATCACCACCCAAACAGACAGCCCCTTCTCCCCCTCCACCACATACGCCCCGCACTCCGGACACACCGATGCCTGGTCATACATCGTCGCGCCGCAGCTCGTGCACCGCATCAGTTCATCCCCAAACCGATCCAGATCCGCCCCGCTTGGACCCTCCGGATCCAATCCCTCCCCCAGATCCCAGTCATCATCCTGATCAAGTCCTACAGCCATCAATGCCTCCGTTCCATCATGATAACGACCCTCGCGACAACTTCATTCATCCACCCCTTCAAATAGACCGATAGAACACCCATGCCCACCATCGGCTCATCATCATTCAACCTCTCATCCCTCTTCTCAGGGATCTCCAAGCTCGGCCAACACCGCGCCGACATCAACCAATCCCTCGAACGACTCTCGACAGGCAAAAAGATCAACCGAGGCGCCGACGACCCCTCCGGACTCATCGCGTCCAACAAACTCCAAGCCTCCCAGCTCTCGCTCCAAAAACGACTCACCAGCTTCGAGCACGAATCCGCGTCCCTCGGCGCTCAAGAAGGCACCCTCTCCGTCCTCTCCGATCTCATGATCGAACTCGACGCCCTTACCGTCACCAACGCCAACACCGGCGCCCTCTCCCAAGAAGAACGCGACGCCAACACCGATCAAGCGAAATCAATCGTCAACGCGATCAACCACATCCAATCCTCCGCAACCTTCAAAGGCGTCAACATCCTGACCGGATTCGGCGCAGCAGACCTCGCCTCGATCAGCATCGAAACCACCGACCCAGAAACAGGCGAACCAATCACGGTCCAAAAAACACTCGCCGACCTCCCCCAGCTCCTCGAATCGGACCCCGAAGCCGCACAAGAAATCGCGCAGCTCGCCGCAACCAAAGTCTCCAACCGCCGCGGCGCGGTAGGCAACCGACTCAACGCGATCGATTCCCAGTCCCGCGCCCTCCAAGCCGAACTCGAAGGCACCTCCGACGCGCTCTCCCAGATCCTCGATACAGACTACGCCGTCGAGACCGCCAAGCTCGTCCGCTCCCAGATCCTCGAGCAAGCCACCACCCAGACCATCCTCACGCAGCGCAAACAAGTCGAGTCCATGCTCAACCTCCTCACCACTTCAACGACAAACACCTCAAACGCGATCAGCGCCCAAGCCCCTGCCTCAAATCGAATCTAAACCTGATTACTCGCCGCCCCGCTTGAGCCCCGGCCCAACAAGCACCCGCGCCAACACCTCACGCACCGAGACCCCATCGCTGTCACGACCGTGACCCGGGATCCCCATCGCTTCAAGCACGCCATATCCCATCCCGATATTCACAAGCACCCACGCGAGCACCTCGCTGCTGAACCGATCCTCGACCTGCGCGCTCTTCTGCGCCCGCTCGATCTCTTTGGTAATAAACGCGTGCAGCGCCGTCATGTGCTCCGTAACCGCCGCATGGATCAGCTCATCATCAATCTCCGACACGGCCTGGAGCATCACGCGATACCCGACGCGCCCCTCCCCCGACACCATCGGATTCTCCCCAAGCAGGCGTGCCAATCGGATCGCCGGATTCTCCGACTTCCCAAGATCCGATTCCCACTGCTCAAGCGTCTGCTTCCCGATCCGCTCGATCAGCGCCACAAACAGATCACGCTTGCTCTTAAAGTGCCTGTAAATGATCGGCTCAGTGACATCCGCCTCCTTCGCGATCTGCGCCGTCGTCGCACCAGCGTACCCGCGCGTTGCAAACAACTGCGCCGCCACATCCAACAACTGTTCACGTCTCTGTGCCGCCGGCAGTCGTGCCATCCTGATCACCTTCCATCTCTAGACACCCGTCCTGAGCGCCCGCTTCTCGCACCCGAGTTCTATCTTCGGCCCCATCCGGAATCCGCACCGGATCAAACCCACCCGCATTCCAAGGATGACATCGACAAATCCGACCGATCGTCATCCGCGTCCCAATCACCGGCCCATACAACCGATACGCCTCCATCGAATACAACGAACAAGTCGGCTCAAACCGACACTGCCCACCAATCACCGGAGACAACACCACACGATAGACCCGAATCAACACAAGAAACGGCACATTCCCCACACGACCAAACCACCCAAGCTCAGACTCCACCCGCGACGACGCCGCCAAACCCATTGAAGGTTCATTCGTATCACACATCCCCGCCCCCGTCCTCCGCAACGCGCTCAGCGTCCCTCTTCTCCACCACCCGAATCGCCGCGTTCGTCGCACCGACCAGCCACTCGCGCCAGACCTCCAACCCGACCGGATCGTGCCCCCGCACACTGACCACCAGATCAAACCCGCACCCATCACTCCCCATCGGGATCCCAGACCGCTCATGCCGGAACGCCTCGCGGATCATCCGCTTCGCTTTCCCCCGCGCCACCGCGTTCCCAACCCGCTTCCCTACAGACAACCCCAACCGATGCTCACTCAACCCATTGGGTTTCAAAAACACCGTCAGCGCGCCCCGCGACTTGCGGACCTTGAAATCAAACACCGCGCTGAACTCATCTGCAGTCCGTACCCGATGCCTCTTTCTATAGAACAGCCGTTCGCCCATACCCCAACCCTACACCCCAAAAATAAAGAAGGCCCGGTTGAGGGGGACATTCCCAACCGGGCCGATTGAGCAGGCGGTCATCCAACCAGCCGCTCATTGTCTAGACAGGGTGCCGTCTCTCCCCAGGCGGCACTCACCCATCCAGATTCTCTTCCCCAGCAATGCGCCAAAAAACACACACACGCGCAATCACCAGAGGAAAACTCCGAGAAGTCCTACCCACCCGGAGCCGGATGATGTCTGCCCGTTTCTCAATAAGCAGACCCACGGCCAACGCCGCAACCTCTCTCTCATTGCATCGACGCGCAAACACGCTATCAACACAATCCACTCTCTCAAAAGCCAATCTCTCCAGATCAGTTTTTCTCAAGCTCAATATTCAGTTGTCTCTATTCATCCGCTGGTCCACACCACTCAAACAACATGGCTTCTCGTGAATCAACTCACTGCCCCGAATGGGACACACCAAACAATACGCACCCCAAAACACCCGGTTGCAATCACCCCATCAAAAAAACACACTCTCCGATAACAACGAAATAAATCACACCCCAAAACTTACTCCTTGTGATGCCGCACTAACCCCGTCACCGAAACCGCCGCCAGCGTCGTCACCACCCAACCAGACAAAATATGAAACGGCAAATACACCCTCTTCACCAACCAGTGCTTCGGTGTCCAATAGGTTTCCTGATGCAAATCAACCAACGGCAAAAACGCATCCGCTGAATACGCAAGCGGACGAAACGCTGGATAGTTTTCGATCCATGCCTCGCCATCATGCATCGCCTGAACCGCCTTTGCTTGGGTCGGCTGCATCATGCTTGGAAACGAACTGCCTTCGCCAAAAATTCCAGAAGAATCAAACCCCGTAAAAGTAACAGCCCCGAACACAATGACTAACGCCATATATAAAAATGGATTCCACCTTTCATATCCGTAGCCGATCAATCTGTCATAAAATCCATAAAATACTACAAGAAATCCACCAGCAAATTTACCAAATATTTCTGTGCCATTAAGCAACTGTTTCACTCTTGATTTTGCTTGAAAATCGCAAGCAGCATACATTACTCTATCAGCAAATGTTTCATAGCCTAACTGCCGGAGCACCTTCGACAACTGTCGATATGGCTGAGTATTAAATCGATCAGATTCTTTACATGTAGCGTCATGTTTAGCCAACCACACTAATCTTTCATTCAGATTTTTCCCAAGACAGTCAGGATGAATGCTCTGATAATGAAAATCTGCAAGATAAATCTCTTCAGGCCATTGCGATACTGCGTCTGCCAGATAACTAACCTTGGCATGCGTGACATCTACTGACTTTGCCCTTTCAGTTGGTTGAAATATAAATGCTCCACCTACAACCATTCGGCTCAAATCCAACACGCCACAAAATCGTCCTTGAAATTCCAACTCTCCGTAAAATTTTGCACCAGCAAAAGCCACTCGCCCAGCCACACAGGTTGCATGATCAAAAAACACAGCTCCAAATACTTTTACGCCTTCCGCAACTATCGAATCCTCATGAATTCCTTCAAAAATACCTCCGCTAAAATCTAGACTGCCGTATATTTCCGCATTGATTAGGCGCACTTCTCCCAAAGATCGAAATCCAGACCTAAGCCCAATACTTCCTGATGACCGCATCCGATCTGCATCTAGATGGGATACTGTTGAACCATCTAAGCCGAACACTCCAAAACTAGCATCCTGTGTATATACGCCAGAAGGAAAGGCGCAACATGCCAGCAAAAACAAGTACGGAAACTCTACAGAACTCAGATCTAATCGCCCCTCGATCAAAGCTGACCGAATACGAAAACCATAAGAATCTAACAATTTTTTAGCCTCTTCACGCGAAGATACCCACCGAAGAACACTTGCTCTGATCCTCCGGTGTTTCCCCCACGAATCCCACGGCCCAACCATTTGATCACGACGAAATGGTGTAAACCAAAGTCTTCGATCATCCTTAGAATCGATCGCAAGATCCACAGGTTCTCCCAAAGCTGCCCCCCGAAGCATCTTCACTTCCCCTGGTTGTAATTCCCCAAACTCCTCCCTCGCCAATCGAATCAGTTTCGCCGCCCGCTTTCGTTGCCCTGGTGTCCCGCGTGTCTTCGTCATACCCGTAGTATACAAACAAACAAGGACGACCGATCCCCGGCAGCCCTTGCTCTACACAAACTCACGCAAGAAACTTACATCCCCGCTTTCTCACCAGCCTTCGACGAAGTCCCCTTCGTAAACCCGAACCCCGCGCCCGTGTCATCCACGACGATCGTGTCGCCGCGTTCAAACTCACCGCTCAGGATCTTGGTCGCCAGCGGATTCTCGATCTGCCGCTGGATCGTCCGCGCCAAAGGACGCGCCCCATACGCTGGGTCATACCCCTCCGCGATCAACCGCTCGAACGCGCCTTCACTCAGCTCCAGCGACAACCCACGATCCGCGAGCCTCCGCTCGAGACCAGCAAGCACAATCTTCGCGATCCCGCGCAGCGTTTCCTTACCAAGCTGATGGAACACAACCGTTTCATCGATGCGATTGAGAAGCTCAGGACGGAAGAACTGCTCGCGCATCCCCACATTGAGATTCGCGTTCATCGTCCCGCTCTCAAGATCAGGCTTCATCCCCTTCGCGTCAAGATCCGCTCCGGGACCGCGCCGGATCAGATCCCGCACCGCCGCCTCGATCTCCCAATCCTCCGCACCGCTCTCGGCCATGCTCAGAATCTTCTGAGAACCAATATTACTCGTCATCACCACAATCGTGTTCTTGAAATCAACCGTCCGACCCTGACCATCCGTCAAGCGACCGTCATCCAAGAGCTGCAGCAACACATTGAACACATCCGGATGCGCCTTCTCGATCTCATCGAATAACACCACCGAGTAAGGCCGGCGACGAACCGCTTCCGTCAGCGACCCGCCCTCCTCATACCCAACATACCCCGGAGGCGCACCGACCATCCGAGCCACGGCATGCTTCTCCATGTACTCGCTCATATCGATCCGCACCAACGCATCCTCAGTATCAAACAAGAACTCCGCAAGCGCCTTGCAAGTCTCCGTCTTCCCCACACCCGTCGGCCCAAGGAACAAGAAGCTCCCGATCGGTTTCGTCGGATCACCAAGACCCGCACGCGACCTGCGCACCGCATCCCCAACCGCACGCAGCGCCTCGTCCTGACCAACCACCCGCTCCGTCAGATGCTGCTCAATATGCACCAGCTTCTCACGCTCAGATTCAATCAGCTTCGAAACAGGAATCCCCGTCCAGCGACCAACGATCTGCGCGACCG
This sequence comes from Phycisphaerales bacterium, assembly GCA_051252395.1. Lineage (GTDB taxonomy): Bacteria > Planctomycetota > Phycisphaerae > Phycisphaerales > UBA1924 > UBA1924. Next base: position 418,576 of record JBPOFX010000002.1, read on the forward strand.
CCTCGGGATCAACCTCTTCTTTAATCAACACATCACCAGTCGCCTGCCGAGCATCGATCACTTTCTCCGCTTCATCAAGCTGCTTCTGCAGCTCGATCAGCTCGCCGTACTGGATCTTCGCTGCCGATTCAAGATCGCCGACGCGCTGCGCCCGCTCAAGCTCGATCTTCTTCTGCTCGATCTCATTCTTAATCGACCGCGCAACATCCAGATCCTGCTTCTCTTCTTCCCATCGAGCACTCAGCGCATTATTCCGCTCACGCAATCCCGCAAGCTCACTCTCGACCCGCTCGATCTCCGTCGTATTGACATCCGACTTCTCTTCAAGCTTGAGCGCCTCGCGCTCGATCTCAAGCGACATGATCCGTCTCCGCAGCTCATCAATCTCCGCAGGCATCGACTCGATCTCCATCTTCAGCGAGCTCGCCGCCTCATCAATCAGATCGATCGCCTTATCCGGAAGGAACCGCTCGGTAATGTAGCGATCACTCAGCGACGCCGCCGCGAGAATCGCGCTGTCTTGGATACGAACCCCATGATGCGCTTCGTAGCGCTCTTTCAATCCACGCAGGATCGCAACGGTCTCCTCAACACTCGGCGCGCCAACCAGCACCTTCTGGAACCGACGCTCAAACGCCGCATCCTTCTCGATATGCTTGCGATATTCATCAAGCGTCGTCGCCCCGATACACCGCAATCCGCCCCGCGCCAGTGCAGGCTTCAGTAAGTTCCCCGCACTCACCGCGCCCTCGGCAGCTCCCGCTCCAATGATCGTGTGCAGCTCATCAACAAACAGAATAATCCGCCCGTCGCTCGCCTCGACCTCGCGCAGCACCGCCTTCAACCGATCCTCAAACTCGCCGCGATACTTCGCGCCCGCGAGCAGCTGACCAACATCCAGCGCCATGATCCGCTTGTCCTTCATCCCCTCCGGACAATCCCCATTGACAATCCGCAGCGCCAAGCCCTCCGCGATCGCCGTCTTCCCTACGCCAGGCTCACCAATGAGCACCGGGTTGTTCTTCGTCCGACGCGACAGCACTTGCATACATCTCCGGATCTCTTCATCACGACCAATGACCGGATCAAGCTTCCCGCTCGACGCCATCGCCGTCAGATCAATCGAGTATTTATCAAGCGCCTCGAATGACCCCTCACCCCCAGCGTCCGTGATGTTCTCAACACCCGACGCCTTGCGGATCTCCGCGATCGCGCGTTCTACTTCCTTCGTCTCGATGCCGTTGACTTTGAGCAGTTCCTTCGCCGTCCCCCCGACCTGCGTGATCGCGACCAACAAATGTTCACTGGACACAAACGAATCGCCCATCGCTTTGGCGCTCGCGTCCGCTTTGCCCATCAGCTCCATAATCTCGCGCCCGCTGCTCCCCGCGCCCGAACTCGTCGTAGGCAGCCTTCCAAGCTCAGAACCAACCATCGAGCGCACGCGCCCAACATCAGCCCCGCCCTTGTCCAAGCCCGCCTTCTTCAAAATAGAAACCCCAGGCCCCCCGTCATCTTCAATCAACGCCGCAAGAACATGCAACGCGCCAACCTCAGGGTTTGACGCGCCCATCGCCGACTGCTGTGCCGACGCGAGTGCTTGCTGCGCAAGTGTGGTCATTCGATCCATCATGTGTACATCCTCCATTTCTGTCCGCCGAGCATTCCTCGCAGACATCAACACAGAATGCAAACCGCGCGCCACACCGCGCATCCCCCTCAGAACACCAAAAACACCCAATTCCTCGCACCCAACCTGCCGTTTCCCCTCAAACCTGCCAGCAAGGCAGCCCCTACTCGAACACCACCGTCCGCCCACCATCAATCAACACCCGATCCTCCAGATGCATCCGCACCGCCTCAGCGAGCACCACACGCTCCAGATCACGCCCCTTCCGCACCATGTCCTCCACCGAATCCCGATGAGAAACATGAGCCGTCCGCTGCGCAATGATCGGCCCCTCATCAAGCTCCTCCGTCACATAATGCGCCGTCGCACCAATCAGCTTCACCCCCCGCTCAAACGCCCTGTGATACGGCTTCGCCCCCGCAAACGCAGGTAAAAAACTATGATGGATATTAATAATCCGCCCAGGATACTTCGCGACAAACCCCGCGCTCAACACCTGCATGTACCGAGCCAAAACAACAAGCTCCACCCCATCATCCTCAAGCAGTTTCATCACCTGTGCTTCCTGCGCCGCCTTCGTCTCCTTCGTCACTGGAAGCACCTCATACGCAAACCCAAAGGTCTCCGCGATCGACCGCGCATCTTCATGATTCGAGATCACCCGCGTCACTGTCGCAGGCATCTCCCCATTCGATGCCCTCCACAACAAATCCGCAACACAATGCGTCTGCTTGCTGCACAGAACAGCGACCTTCGCCCATGGACTCGCCGTGCGGATCCGGTACTGCAGATTCATCCCGTCAAGAACCGATTCCAATCCCCCCCGATCCTCAAGCCCTTCAAACGCGAGCCGCATCGAGAAATGTCCCGTCTCCGGATCCGCGTGCTGGTCAGCATCCAGCACATTCCCCCCCGCGTCCGCGATCGCTGCCGTGACCGCCGCGATCACCCCGCGCCGATCCGCGCACCCGATCACCAGCCTCGTCACTGAAGACTGCTCCGCATTCCCGACCGTTCGATTAGAGTCCTGTTCCATACGCCCATCCCATCGGCTGTTTCCATCCCCAACACCGATCCACCTCCCCTGTGCGCATGAAAAAACGACCTGTTACAGCCAGCAGCAGCATCCGAAGCCCTGATGAGAAGGTGGGTGCCGTAGCCCGAATCCCGATCGTCCACTCAATGGAGGCATGATCTTCGTCCGGTAATGCCGTAGCTCCCGATCAGAGGTTCAAAGGGATCGAATATCAACCCCTGCCGGCTGTAACAGGTCGTCCTGACAACGATACCACATCCGTCATCAACCCCCAACCGGTTCGCTCAATTCAACAACAATTGAGCACAACCAGTGGATAACCACCCCTTCCAACCCCCCCAGCCCCACCTCCCGAAAACTCCACGAAACACCCACCTCAATTCGCCCGTATAGTGGATCACACACAACAAACCGCGCTATCGTCATCCCATCACACACAAGTGATTTCAAACCAATACACAAGGGACGCCCCCAATCATGACCAACCTGACCATCAAGCTCACCAACCGATCCAAAGCACTCGCAACCCTCCTCCTCGCAGCAGGCGCCCTCTCCCTTACCGCATGCACGAGCCACTCCCCCGCGATGCACAACCTCTCCCAACGCTCCGTCGATCGCACCAACACCATGAGCTACACCTTCGACACCGACACCCGCGCACTCCACACCGACTTCGACCGCATCATGCACCTCGATCGCCCATCGCGCCTCCACTACAACATCAAACCATACTAAACCAATACAGAAGACCTCCCCCCCTCTCCTCTCCCACATCTCGTCGGGAACCACATCCAACCAGCACTCTCCCCGCTGATCAAAGACCCACGCTCGCGTGGGTCTTTTTGTGTATCCCACCCAACCGATCCAACCCGCACAACCCCACCCCGACCCAAAATCCCCAACCAACCACACCAGCCAACCCGCCCGCTGTTAGTCATAGTTCACCTGAGTCCCAGCGGGCCTCTCCACCCGGTTGTCCCACAACGCGTAGCCGTGCCGAGCAGCTGCGTAAACCGGGTACTAGCCCGCGCACGCCCCGCGTCGATCCCCCCGACGCGGGGTTTTCAATTCCACCTTCACACAACCACAACACCCCTCCACACCAAAACCCAACAAACCCACGGCTACCCTCTCATCAACACATGGACGACACAAGGACGACGCCGTGACAAACCAACAACAACCAACACACAACACCCACACCCGAGTCCTCAAGTTCACCGACACCCTCGTCGACATCAACGGCGTCTGCCGCTTCATCCAAAACACCGCCGCCACCGCGCACAGAACCTTCGAACATACAAGCAGCGACCTCACCGTCTTCACCTCCACGCGCATCGAGTTCCCCGAACACCTCAAACCACTCCCCAACATCAAAAACTTCACCCCCCTCTACGCGCGCCCCATGCCGGGATACGACACCCTCGACCTCGCGATCCCCCCCATGCTCGAGATGCTCCGCGCCGCCGAGGATCACCGACCCGATGTCATCCACATCTCCACCCCCGGCGCTGTCGGAATGGTCGGGATGCTCGCCGCCAAACTCATGCGCACCCCAATCACCGGCGTCTACCACACCGACTTCCCCGCGTACATCGACGAGCTCTTCGACTCCAAGTTCATGTCCTTCGGATGCCGCGCCATGATGCGCACCTTCTACAAACAGTTCGCCGCCGTCTTCTCCAGATCCGCCGACTACGAATCCCGACTCACCGACCTCGGAATCAACCCACACAAACTCGTCAGACTCACCCCAGGTTTCGACAACCAACAGTTCTCCGCATCCCTCCGTGACCCCTCCATCTGGAAACCGCTCGGAATCCCAACCGACGGATTCAAACTCTTCTTCTGCGGCCGAGTCTCCACCGAAAAAAACCTCCCCATCCTCACCAAAAACTGGCCGAGCATCAAACAACACATCGAATCCAGAACCAACCAACCCGCACAACTCATCATCATCGGAGACGGCCCATACCGCCCCGAAATGCAATCCAAACTCGAATCGCACGACACCCACTTCCTCGGATTCAAGCACGGCTCAGAACTCGCAACCCTCTACGCGTCCTGCGACCTCTTCGCCTTCCCCTCCACCACCGACACCCTCGGACAAGTCGTCATGGAATCGCAAGCCTCCGGAGTCCCCGTCATCGCGACCGACCAAGGAGGACCCAAAGAAGTCATCCTCCACGAAGGTACTGAACGAGAATCCGGACTCGTCCTCCCCTTCGAGACCGACCAAGACCAAGCAGCGTGGATCGACGCCCTCATCGATCTCGCCTGCGACCCAGACCGCCGCGCCGCGATGTCCCGCGCCGCCGTCGAGCACATGAAAAACTACAGCTTCGATTCCAGCTTCAACCACTACTGGTCCATCCACCAGCACGCCCACCAAGCATAATCTGTCACAAGGTGCCACTACTCGTCGTCTTTGGGGGGCGGCGCAGTCGTGTCTTCTCACCCCCACTCCCCAAACAGGCCATCAAAAAAAAAGCAGCATCCCACGAGGAATGCTGCTTCGGTCCCGAGCACTGATCGCACAGGAGGATCTGCGATCAGCTACGCCCAAGCTCTTTTTGTTGATCCATTGAGAAACACCCATCAAGCTCAGCACAGAGAGTAACCTGCTGAGCGAGACCCCATCGTCCAAAAGACGATAGCACGGGTGCAACCAATCGATCACAAAACCCGCCAGCCACGACGCCGACGCGCCATCATCTCATATTTCACGCCCCCTGTCAAAGCCAAAGCCCCAAAATCTCTCTGCAATCAACACCAACCCATTCGATTGCTAGTTTCCCCCTAAATTTCAAGCCGATTTTTTTCTCGTAAGCTTCCCCAAACCACAACCCCATGCTACTGATGCTCAGATTCATGCTCCTGATCAACAACCCGCTCCCCGATCCGCAGCACCACCGACTTGATCCGCACCTTCCCCAGTTCACGAATCATCTCCAGTCCCCCGCCGCGCAGCCACCGATCCACCCGATGCCGCGCCCCCGCGTTCTCGACCCCGATCTCCAGCCGTCCGCCGTTGAGTCCCAGAATCCATCCAAGCTCGCGCAGATCATCCGGCGCCGCCGTCTCCCACGCCATCCCCACCGCCGACTGGTCCCTGCTTACCCGCTTGAGCGAACGCATCAACATCTCGCAATCATCCGTCACCCCCCGACCACGATCGCCGCGCACACGAAACCCACGCAATCTCGTCAACGGATCACCACGACGAACAACCCCGTCGCCTCCGCCATCCCCGCCTTCAACATGTCCGCTCGCATTCTGATCCATCACACCATCGACCTCCCCACCACCTCAACCGCTTTGCACACGATCTCGATCCCCTGATCAATCTCCTCATCCGTCGTCTCGCGTGACAAGCTCAACCGGATCGATCCCCGTCCGATCCGTTCATCGACTCCCATCGCCACCAGCACCTCTGACGCCTCAAGCGATCCAGATGCACACGCCGCTCCAGCAGAAGCACACAACCCCCGCTCACTCATCGCAAGCAGCAACGCCTCCGCTTCCAGCGCCGGGAATCCAAGGTTCGTCACATTCCACATCCGTCCCGTCCGATGATCCGCACCCGCTCCATTGACCACCACCTGTTCACCCATCACCGCCGAGCACCGCTCAACGATCGTCGTCTCCAACCGATCGCGCATCGCCGTCAGCCGCGCCCGTTCGTCTCTTCCCTTAGACAACCACTCCGACGCTTCCATCGCCGCGACCCCAGCCCCCACAATCGCAGGGACCCCCTCCGTCCCCCCTCGACGCCCAAGCTCCTGACTCCCAGGCACCATCGGCACCAGCCGCACACGACGCGCCCGATCCGACCGCGCCCACAACACCCCCACGCCCTTCACCCCATGAAACTTGTGCGGCGCACAGGTCAGCACATCAATCAATGCCCCCTCTTCTGGACGCTCCCCATCAACCCCTCCGTCCACGCAAGTCTCCATCTTCCCCACCCACTGCGTTGCATCACAATGAAACACCACCCCCCGCTCCCGGCACAACCCGCCGATCCGACCAACATCCTGCACCACCCCCGTCTCGTTGTTCACCCACTGAATACTCACCATCCCCACCGATTCATCAACCGCATCCTCAAGCGCCGAAAAATCAATCACCCCATCCCCATCAACCCCAACCGTCCGCACCTCGAACGCATCACCCGATCCCAGCTGCTCGCACAACTCCCGCACCGCCGAGTGTTCAACGCTGCTCGTCACGATCACATGCTTCCCCGTCCCGCGCATCGCAGTCATCGTCCCGCGAATCCCCAGCCCGATCGCTTCGCTCCCCGTCCCTGTAAACACAATCCCGCGTCCCCCCCCCTTCACACCAAGTAACTTCGCCACGCGCCCGCGCGCGACCTCCACAGAGTGCTTCGCCTCTTGTCCGAACCGATGCACACTCGACGGATTCCCCCACCCCTCCACCATCGCACGCGTCACCGCCTCCACCACACCAGGAGTCGGACGCGTCGTTGCATTGTGATCCAGATACACCATCCCCCAATCATAGCGATCCACACCAACACAAAAAACCCCGACTCAACGCCGGGGCTCAAAGTTCATTCACGAGATTGCAGAATCAGCTCTTCCGCAGCATCGCCCAACCGATCCCGCCTAGGACCAGCATCACGACCGCGGACCCACCCATCACCATGTACAGCATGTTCTGATCCACCGACGCAAGCACCGAGTCCGACCCGCCGCTCAATCCAAGAATCATCACCCCCATCGCGAGCATCAGCACAAGCAGCGACCCCAGCGCGATCCCGCCAAACAATCCCGAAGCGGGACCGTCGTACGCCTCGACCATCCCCATAGGCATCGCCATCGGAGCGTTCTGCGATGCAAACGCCGCAGGCGCTTCAACCGCACCCTCAAACAACGCGCCGCCCGCAACCGAAGCACCGACCGCCGACTCTCCAAGCGCCGATGCACCAAGAGCCGAAGCGCCCTGCGAGTCGCTCGCAAGATCATCAAGCAGATTCCCACCAAGCGAAGTATCGTCAGGCTCAAACGCCAGCTGTGCTAGCCCCGAACCACTCGCGCCCGCGTCCATCCCGAACCCGGATCCACCGAGCCCGCCCGAACCACCGAGCGCCATGCCGCCGAGCCCGCCGCCGGAAACCAGAGTCTCCGCGTTCGCGTCCGCGTCTTCGCCGTCCTCAGCGTCAAACACCGAAACACCAGTCGCGTCGCCGCTGCCATCGAGCGAAACTGCACTCGCGCTCCCCGACGCACTCAACGAAATCGGATCAAGCGCATCATCGTCAACACCGATTTCAATCGAGCTTTCTTCAAGCCCCACCGCGCTGATCCCAGATCCACCCGCTGTGTCCGCTAGCGAGATCTCTCCGATGTCGTCATCTTCATCGCCGCCGAGCAGATCGACCTGGTCAACCTTGAACATCAGGTTGTCCCGATCCCGGAACTCCTGCAACTGACCCGACTCCACAAGCCCCTGGACCTCATCGGTCGTCATTCCAAGCTTCGCAGCCGCTTCTTCGAGTGTGTAAAACATCTTCGCCATAGGTCATCCGCTCCGGTAGAGATCACTTTTGTAACAGGCCCAAACAATAGCACCCAAACCAGCGCAATTGAACCAACCCCATGCACACCAAACAACTACGCACCACCACCCCGATCGGTTGCCACACCACGAACGCTCACCGATCATCCTGCAAACGGATCAACCGAAAATCCCCTCTAAACCCAGCGAATCCACCCCAAATCAGAATCCTCTTCCAATTCACCCCAAATTGTGCATAATAAAACCAACCAGATCCTCGGCCGACTCCACACAGGCCAACACGCCAACCAGTTCTTTCCCCCCTCAGGAGCCGAGCCGATGATCCGAACCGAAAGGAATCGGACATGAATACCGTCGCTCAACTCCTCGCAAACAAACAACACTGGAACGAAGGTGACCACGGCAACCACCGCATCGAACGCGTCCACACCATCTCCAAAGACTCCACAGTCCTCGAAGCCGCCCACCTCATGAACGAGCACCACATCGGCTCACTCATCATCACCGACTTCCACTCAAACATCGCAGGCATCATCACCGAACGCGATATCCTCACCAGAGTCGTCGCCAAACAACTCGACCCCGCAGTCACCCAGATCCATAAGGTCATGACCAAAGAAGTCATCCACTGCACCCCCGACTCCACCCTCAACGAAGTCCGCCACCTCATGACCGACTGCAAAGTCCGCCACATCCCCGTCATCGATCACACCAACAATACAACCCCCCTCGCCGGCATCATCTCCATCGGAGACCTCAACGCCGCCACCAACAACGACCTCAACATCGAAGTCAAAACCATGCGCCAATACATCACCACCGGATAACCAATCTCGCTGCGCATAACAACTGAACGCAAACCTCCTCGCTCGACATGTTCTAGAAGACATGCCGAGTTTCTTTAGATCACCCGAGTCACGCTCACCCCCGCATACAACCCCGCAACCTCCTCGCGCCCCACCACCATCGCGCGATACGCATTGTTAATAGGCTGAATCCGGATACGCTCCTCACCATCCTCCCCCTCCTCAAAGTACACCCGCTTAAAGGTCGTCTCCGAGTCAGGCTCAAGCCGCACAAAGCAATCCATCCCGCTCTCCACCAATCGCGCCGGAGAAAACACGACGATGTCCCCCTCCCGATACGCCGGCTCCATCGAATCCCCGACCACCCGAGCCGCGAACGCATCCGGATCATGCACATCCGGCGCACGAATGTATTCATCCGCGACCCGCGCCGGATACCCCAAATCCGTAAACGATCCCGGATACCCCGCCGTCACCTTATTAATCAACGGAATCTCAATCGGTAGCCCCACCCGCTCAACACCATTCGCCTCTTCGGCGGGACGGGCTTCCAGCCCGTCATTTTGAGCCCCCTCATCACCACCCTCATACGCCCGGATCAACTCCGCCAACTTCCCACCGCGATGCAACGCATCCACCCCATCCTCCTTCAGCAACGCCGCAAGCTCCCGCGCCACCTGATCACGCGCCGCATCCCGCGCCCGCATCGCTTCCACATCCGCCCGCACTGCCGCAGGCGTCCGCGCCCACATCGACATCTCCACCAACTCCCCATCCCGAAACGACAACACCCGCTCAAGCTTCTCAGAAAGCTCCTCACCCGGCGCACCCTTAATCCCATTCTCGATCGCAGACAAATACGACTTGGCACACCCCGCACGACGCGCCACCTCAGCAAGCGACAACCGCAACGCCGTGCGCCTCCTATGAATCACTTCACCAAACCCAAGCTCAACCTTTGAATCATCCAAGACCTGTGCTCCCGATAGACCAGCCGTCTGACGCTCATGCAGATACGACCAGTATCCCTGCCTTTCCGCATCATCACCAGAACCAATCACAACACATCCCTTCTGATCATCCACAAACAACACACCCACACAATCGGCTTCTATTCGGTATAGACCGACCACATTTGTGCGCGAAATAAACCAGACTCCATACAATACCCTTGCAAATCGTTCTCATGCTGGTGTATTATTATCAAATCATCGTTCTCTCTATTGTGAACACATGTTTGTGCAATGTCAAGTATAAATACCCCAAAAAGGAGTAAAAAGATGACCAGCAAAGTCTACCAAGCCGATTGGCTCGACCAGCTCCCCACCGGGATCGACTTCCGTCATCGCTGCAACACCCTCCTTGCAGACCAAATCATCAGCCGCTCCATCCACCTCAAAGGCCCCGATCGCGCCTTCGTCGAAGCCATGTACCGCGACGGCCATTCCGCAGCACAAATCGCACGCCTCGGAGATCTCGACCCCAGACAAGTCCGCCGGCGCATCAAGCTCGCGCTCGCCCGACTCTCCGACCCCCTCTTCATCTTCGTCATCACCCACCAATCCAACTGGTCCACGACCCGCCGGAAAGTCGCCCAGTCCCTCTTCCAAGCCGGACACTCCATCCGACAAACCGCCGACCACCTCGAACTCAAAGTCCACCAGGTCCGCCGACACCGAACCGCGATCCTTGACCTCTATCAAAGCACAATGACCTCAAAGCAACACTCAAAACCCCAATCCCCCAACCGCGCCTGGCGCACACCAAAGATCTAACCAAGCACACAAACGAACACACAACCATTCAGGGGTGGGACCCATGCCAAACAACAAGAACAAATCTTCCACGCGCCCAATCCACGCGCCAACACCAATCTGCACCAACGCCAAACCAACCGCGCGATCCCTCAACGCCCTCCTCCCCTTCGGCCTCCTCCCTACCCACCAACCAACCACCCGCGAGACACAACCACTCGCCCCCGAACTTCTCAACCAACTGCTAGCCTCCAAACACACCCTCATCACAGGCCCATCCGGATCAGGAAAGTCCACCCTCCTCACACAGCTCAAAGAAACCCTTCAATACAAGCACCAAACCGTCATCAACCAGTCCGATCTCCCAATCGAATCCCCAACCCTCCCCATCATCAATCTCTTCGAGAGCCCCCTCAACCAGACCCTCTCCCTCCTCTCCGCCGTCGGACTCGCCGAACCCAAACTCTGGACCCAGCCCGCCACCACCCTCTCGACTGGAGAACACGCCCGTCTCCAGATCGCGCGCCTCATCGACCGCGCCCTCCAAAGCGACCTACCAACCACCATCCTCATCGACGAACTCGCGACCCCCCTCGACCGACTCACCGCGCGATCGCTCGGCGCTTCGCTCATCAAAGCGTTCAACCGATTCCCCTCCATCAAACTCATCGCCGCCGCCGCGCACGAAGACCTCCCCACCTACCTCGACACCGACCTCCTCATCCGCGCCGCCAATCGAGCCATCCTCCCCAATCAATACACCCCCGAACCCATCACCTACGAGCCTGGAACCATCGAAGACTACCGCGCCCTCAAACCCCACCACTACATCGCGTCCGACCCCGCCTCCATCGCGCAGATCACCCGCGCGACGCGGACCTGCCCCATCACCAACACCACCCACCTCGCCGCCGTCCTCGTCGTTGCGTACCCAACCCTCAACGCGTCCTGGCGCGATCGCGCCTGGCCGGGACGCTACACCTCCTCCACCAAATCCCAGAACGCCAAACGCATCAACGCCGAGCTCCGCTGCCTCGCCCGCATCATCACCGCCTCAAACGCCCGAGGCCTCTCCATCGCCTCCACCCTCGTCCGCAACTACCTGAGCAATCCCCTCACCCCAGTAACAGAAGCCCTCGCCGCGATGGGATCCACCAACCCCTTCCTCAAAATCGCAGGCATGACCGAATACCCAGTCCCCCACTCCCCAACAGACCTCCGCCTCCTCGACACCCTCCACCACCTCAACCAAACCCCACACAACCTGCTCTTCCCCCCTCTCCCCCTGGGAGAGGGCCGGGGTGAGGGTCTTTCTTCATCACAACTCCACCCCCTCCTCACCCGCGAACTCCAAACCTGGGCGCGAGCTCGAAACCTCAACCCCCACGCCGAGAACCTCGCACACCACGCCGCCTTCCGCCTCCTCACCCAACCCCGCGCGTACACCCATGTCAACAACAACGGAGGCCAACAGTCATGAACATCAAACCAACATCTCCCCTCTCCTCCCCCGGGCTTCCGGGGGAGGTGTCGCGCAGCGACGGAGGGGGTCTTCCTTCACCCATCCCACAACCCAAACCCGAACCCACGCAAGATCACCTCCCCGCCGCCCTCACCTTCTTCCTCACACGCCAGCAGCGCACCCAGATCCTCCGAGCCCTCAAACAACTCAACCCAAACCGAACCGCCGCACTCATCAACGCACTCAACATCAAATAGTCATCAAATAAACATTCATTCCAAGGGGGAACACATGAACAACGAAACACACGAAAACACGAACAGCCACGACGCCGTCTACGCCATCGCAGGCGACGCACCACAAACCAACCAACAACTCGCCGAGTGGATCGAAAGAAACCTCCACATCCGCGTCCCCACCGCCCCCCTCATCCCAGGACACAACGCCCCCCTCGAATACCTCGCCCACGCATTCTTCGAAGACCGACAACCAAGAGACTGCATCGTCTGGGCCAACCGAGGCGGAGGCAAAACCTTCTACGCCGCCATCGCCACACTACTCGATCTCATCTTCAAACCGAGCATCGAAATCCGAATCCTCGCAGGATCACTCGACCAAGCCAAAAGAATGCACACCCACCTCCGCGCACTCCTCGCAACAGAACCACTCGAAGAACTCATCGCAGGCAAAATCACCGAACGAAAGATCAAACTCATCAACGGCTCAATCGTCGAACTCCTCGCCCAATCACAAACCTCCGTCCGAGGCACACGAGTCCAAAAACTCCGATGCGACGAAGTCGAACTCTTCGACCCCGAAGTCTGGGAAGCCGCACAACTCACCATCCGAGAAAAAACCTGCTCCACCAAAGAAGGCCAAACCCAAGTCCCAGGATCCATCGAATGCCTCTCCACCCTCCATGTCCCCTTCGGACTCATGCACGACCTCGTCACCCAATCGAAAGACTCCAACCAACAACACCGCAAACTCTTCCAATGGGGAGTCGTCGACATCCTCGACCAATGCACCGATCAACACCAATGCACATCCGAAGATCACAACTGTGACCTCCTCGACGAATGCGCAGGCAAAGCAAAAGAACGCGACGCGCAAGGACACACCCCGGGACACCTCACCATCAACAACGCGATCGCCCTCAAATCCCGCGTTTCCCAATCAACATGGGATTCCGAGATGCTCTGTCTTAAACCCAAACGCTCCGACTGCGTCCTCCCCGAGTTCGATCAGTCCATCCACATCGCCAACCAACTCCCCGACCCCTCCAACATCACCCAAACCATCGCAGGCATGGACTTCGGAATCCGCGCCCCAACCGTCGTCCTCTTCGCATCACTCGACCAACACAACACCCTCTGGATCACCCACGAATATGTACAGGCCGGAGTCCCACTCACCGAGCACATCAGCGCCATCAAAGCAACCAAACCACTCACACCCCTGAGCTGGATCGGCGTCGACCCCGCAGGCCGACAACGAGGACTCCAAACCGGAATCTCCGACATCGCCGCGCTCCGTAAAGCCGGACTCACCATCCGCGACGCGCGCTCCTCCATCCACCAAGGACTCGATCTCATCCGATCCCGCCTCAACCCCGCAACCGGATCACCCACCCTCATGATCCACCACTCATGCACCCACCTCATCAAGTGCCTCGAAACCTACCACTACCCCCAAGACAACCCCCTAAGCCCAACCCCCGAAAAAGACGGCTCCGACCACGCCATCGACGCCCTCAGATACATGATCCAAAACCTCGACCAACCCTACACCCACAAAAAATCCACCTACCTCAACTAACTCTTCTCTGGGTGGCAAGCAGGTCTCTGGGTGCCATGCAGGTGGCGTCTTCGCCTCCTGCATGTCTTCGCTGGATGCCATGGCTTGACCGTCTTCGGCGGGTGCCCCGACTCGCCGTCTTCGGCGCAGTCGGGACTTCTCTCCTCCACCGGGCTTCCGGGGGAGGTGTCCGCGCTTCGCGGACGGAGGGGGTCTTCTCTTACTTTGTTCCCTCCCCACACTCCGGACACACCCCCCCATTCAACCCAACAAGCGAATACCCACACCCAACACAACCCCCAAGTCTTTTGTTCCGTCGTCGAGAGGGATTCCAGATCAAAATACCAGACATCAACACCGTCAATAACGCCGGATAAATCAGCGGTAAATCGAACCGATACGCGTATGGGCGCTCATCATAAATTTTCGGAAACCACCAACTACCGTGCGAAGTCCAAAGTCCAAACCCATCTACTCCAGTGCCAAAGCGTATATGCCAACCTGGATTTGGATCAGGAACACCCGATACCGGAGCATGGGTGACTATGTCAGGAATAGCCGCCTAATACTCTGCTTCCGAATACCAGACAAAACGTCCATCAACCAAATTCAACCACCAAGGCTTCACAGTCTGCTTCGCATCTGATTTCTCATATCGGATGTAAATACTCGGTGCGACCCAAACCGAAACCGGAATCGAAACCAAAACCAAACCTGTAACAACAAACACCCCCCACCGCCCAATCGATCTCAATCGACCCCGCTTCATCGATCACCTCGGCATCGGAGCCAACATCGGCACCAAAACCGTAATCACAATCGTAAAAGCAATCGCCAAAACAACCATCACCGCAAGCACCTGCACCACAAAAGCAAACACGCTCCGCCAGTACTGCTTCATATCCCCCACCCGCACAGACTTGTACCCGATCGCCAAAAACACCACCATAGGCACAATCAAAAGATACCACTGATCATGCGCAGAAATCGCATCCACAAACGGCGTGTACCCCATCGTCAATCCACTCACGACGCCACCCCCTCGTCCTTCCGCTGCCCATACCCACACGGCAGCAACGCATCCAAGAAGATAATCAAGTTCAGCATCCCAGCAAGCGTGCACGACAGCATCGCGATCTCATTGAGCCGCCCAAGCCCAGGAACATTCTTCCCACCAACACCCACCGCCCCATCAGCCCCCTCAATCTCCGCCCCGCTCATCATTTCCCACTGCCACTGCGTCCCGCGAGGACCAGTCACCTGCACCCGCTTCTCGCCCGGCTCCCCTGTCCGATTCACCCCAGTGTCCGGATCAATCGCTTTGAAATGGTTCTGGTGCACATAGTTCACCGCAAACGCCGTAGGCCCAACCATCGCCTGCCCCATAAACCAGAACCGGTCCGTCCCCCCCTTGGAATCGATCGCGTCGATCCCTCCGACAAACAGCCCGAGCCCGAAGAGCCCCATCACCCCGATCATTGCCAGAATCCCGCGATGCACCCGCCCCGACACGATGTGCCCGAGTCCCGGGAACACCATCGCGCAGATCCCCGCGATCACATTGACACCGCCGTTATCCTGTCCTGATCCAGTATTCATCTGGTCCCATCCTATCCCCTGAAACCGCGCCCCACCCACCTGCGAACAAAACCACGCCAACTCTCCCCCAACTCAGATTGACAACACACACACAGGGGATACAGTGGCGAGAAACGATCAGTTCCAAAATCAAGATCGATTGATCCAGACAAGCAGACAGACATTCGCATCCGTGCCCCGGAGACCACCCATGCAAGCCATTTTGACCGCCGACGACCTCTTCACCACACTCCGAATCCAACTCGACAATCCCTCCCAAAGCGACACCGATAACAACACCGCAGTTATCACCCCCTCCACCCCACGCTGGACCAACACCCCCCTCTGCGACGGCCCAGACGATCTCGACGAGGACGAAGCCTACTTCCTCGACGATGACGACGATGAAGACGAAGTTGACGAATACGACGAAGATGACGATGACTACGACGACGATCTCGACGATGACGACGACGAACTCGACCAAGACAACGATCTGGACGAAGATGACTTCTAAGAACCGTCGGTGATCACTCAAAATCCCATCGACGGCTCCCAAAGGAGATCCGTCGATGACCAACGAATCAAACAACCAAAGCTCCAGTCAAGAGTCCCCAAAAGACTCCGCACCAAAGCGCCGCCAAGGTGACCGCCGTAAAAACAGAAACGGCACCCCACCACCAGGCACCGTCATCGACCGCCGTCTAGGACTCGAACACCGCGCTGTTGACTCCCCAACCTCAGATACAAACAACGGCAAACTCGTCTCCTCGAAGAAATCAGACAAAAAGTCCGAGAAGTCCAACAACACATCCACCACCGGACTCGAACGCAAACGCGGACGAGGACGCCGCCTCTCCGAGTTCACCAAGTCCGCCGAAGAAGGCGAGATGACCCCAGAACAGTTCCTCTTCCTCATGGCAATCGACGCCTTCAAAAAAGGCAACGACCGCATGTTCCCAACATGGACCGATGTCCTCGAAGTCGTCAGGCTCCTGGGATACCGCAAAACCATGTCCTCCGAACTCAACCTCTCCAATGCCGAAGACTGGCTCGAATCCCCCCACTCCCCAGCCAATGTCAGACCCGACCGCTGGGCCTCCCGCTTCACCGATGACGAAACCAACCAACTCGCCGTCGGCGCGTCCCCATCAAAGGGACCCAAGTCAGAAAAAGAACTCACCGACGAAGCCCTCGAAGCCTTCGAAGCCGCCTTCGGCGACTCCGACGATGACTTCTCAGAACTCGACGACGACTTCTCCGAAGCCGCTTAAAACCATTCCGAAAGCCGGTGGCACAGGCATCCCGCCTGTGTTCTTCCGATCAAAACAAACAAGACGCACGGCCAAAAACCGTGCGTCTTTCAATTCATCTTCAACTCAAACAAGCAATCAGCTCACTTGTCTTCGTAATACGAAATATTCAGCTGCGTGTACTTCGACCACTCGTCAGGCAAATCCTCATCCTGAAAAATCGCCTGCACCGGACACTCGTCCACACACAGCCCGCAATCAATGCACACATCCGGATCGATATACAACTGCTCCGCCGTCGCAAAGTCAGGCTCATCCTTCGTCGGATGGATGCAGTCCACCGGACACGCATCAACACACGCCGTGTCCTTCGTAGCAATACAAGGCTCAGCAATAATATGAGTCATAGCACGATCTCCTGTCAAAGCCGTTGACTACCCAACGACCATTTCCTGCCCCAACACTCTACACCAATACGCACCCCACTACCACATCATCGGCCCACCAATCCGCCCCACTCAAGCCCTACCCTACCACATGACCACATCAACCCCCAACAACCCTTCCGATAAGCCCCTCCACACCGTTCCAGATAACCGACGCGCGGACCACATCCAATGGCTCAAAGAACTCACCGCCATCCCCACCGCCGCAGGCCATGAACACCGCGTCATCGCGTGGATCACCAACTGGCTCAACCAACGCCCAGACCTCACCTCCAAAACCGACACCCACGGCAACATCGAAATCAGAATCTCCAACAACGAGAAAACCAACAACCCAATCTACTTCACCGCCCACCTCGACCACCCCGCCTTCGTCGTCGACGAAATCCTCTCCAAAGCAGAACTCGTCCTCCAGTTCCGAGGAGGAGTCATGGACGACTACTTCCCCGACGCAAAAATCCGAATCCACACACCCACCGATTCTGACCCAAACGAATACACCCTCGCAATCATCAGCGAGGAAGTGAAACCCGAAAACCTAGACCCAGAAAACTCTGACTCAAATAGTAAACCACCCTACAAACGCTACCACGCCGTCCTCGAAACCCCGCGCCCGATCGACCTCAACTCCATCGCCACCTGGGACCTCCCCGACCCAGAAATCATCGAAGACGACGAAGGCAACCAGATCCTCTACACCAACGCCTGCGACGATCTCGCCGCCCTCGCCGCCGCCCTCGCCGCCCTCGACGAGCTCCGCCACCTCCACTCCCCATCCGACACCCGCCTCCTCCTGACCCGCGCCGAAGAAGTCGGATTCATCGGCGCGATCGGCGCCTGCCGCGATCAGTTCATGCCCAAAGACTCGCGCATCATCGCGCTGGAAAACTCCCGAGCCTTCCCCGACTCCCCCATCCACGCCGGACCAATCGTCCGCGTCGGAGACCGCATCTCCGTCTTCTCCCCAGACCTCACCGGCGCCGTCGCCAAAGTCGCCGAGACCATCGCGGGAGGACCAGCAACCCCCAAAGCATCACAAAAAGAATCCGACCAACCAAAATGGAAGTGGCAACGCAAACTCATGGCCGGAGGCGCCTGCGAAGCCTCCGTCTTCTGCGCCTACGGCTACACCGCCACCTGCGTCTGCCTCCCGCTGGGAAACTACCACAACATGGCAAACCTCACCGACGCACAAGCCGGAACACACGAACAAACCCACGGCACCCCCCCACGCGTTGGACAAGAACACATCGGTATCGACGACTACCAAGGAATGATCGACCTCCTCATCGCCTGCGGCTCATCCCTCCCCCAAACCCCCTCCTTCACCCAACGAATCGAAAAACTCTGGACCGACAAACACACCATCCTCAGCGACCCCTAAATACACACAACCAAAACCAGCAACACGAAAACCCTAATATACAAGCGGTAAATCACACACCCGACCGGAGACCCCAATGGGATACATCATCACCCTCGCCATCCTCGCCGTCATCGTGATCGCGATCCTCATCTTCGTCGTCGGGATCTACAACACACTCGTCAAACTCAAAAACCGATACCTCAACGCCTTCGCCCAGATCGAAGTCCAGCTCAAACGCCGACACGACCTCATCCCCAACCTCGTCGAAACCGTCAAAGGCTACATGACCCACGAACAAGAAACCTTCGAGAAGGTCATCAGCGCACGAAACCAAGCCGCCTCCCTCCTCGAAGCCGCCTCCAAAAACCCCTCCGATCAATCCGCGATGACCGCCCTCGCCGGCGCGCAGGGCGCCCTCTCCGGCGCCGTTGGAGGACTCATGGCCGTCATGGAAGCCTACCCAGATCTCAAAGCCGACACCCAAACCACCGCCCTCCAAGAAGAGCTCACCTCCACCGAAAACAAAATCGCCTTCGCGCGTCAGTCCTACAACGACTCCGTCACCACCTACAACACCTACCGCCAATCCTTCCCCCCAGTCTTCATCGGACCAATGGTCGGACACGCCACCGACGCCGCCTTCCTCGAGTTCGAAGACTCCGCCGAAATCCAAAACGCCCCAAGCGCATCACTCACCTAAAGCCCCACCAACTCTCCTCCCCCGGGCCTCCGGGGGAGGTGTCGCGCAGCGACGGAGGGGGTCTTTCTTCTTTCTGAAGTTCGTAAACTAAGATCAAAAACATGACCACCACCCCCCTCCAAACAATGGACTTCTTCGAGCACCAAGACCGCGCCAAAGCGCAGTCCAGAAAGTTCGTCCTCCTCTACGCCGCCGCCGTCATCGCGATCTGTATCGTGCTCTCCATCATCACCTTCGCCATCGTCTACTTCTCCGCAAGCGAACCCAACCAATCCGCCACCCTCCCCGCCCTCGCCGCCGCCGCGATCACCGCGATCATCACCGCCCTCCTCATCGGCGCCGGATCCGCACACCGAATCTCCGAACTCCGAGGCGGAGGATCCACCGTCGCCCAATCCCTCGGCGGGATCCTCATCGACCCCTCCACCAAAGACCCACACCAACGACAACTCCTCAACATCGTCGAAGAAATGTCCATCGCCTCCGGAGTCCCCGTCCCCCCCGTCTACCTCATGCACAAGGAACGAGGCATCAACGCCTTCGCCGCCGGATACACCCCAGGAGACGCCGTCATCGGAGTCACCCAAGGCTGCATCGAAGGTCTCAAACGCGACGAACTCCAAGGAGTCATCGCACACGAGTTCTCCCACATCCTCAACGGCGACATGAAACTCAACATCCGAATGATCGGTTTCCTCAACGGCATCCTCCTCCTCACCATCGTCGGACACATCCTCCTCCGCACCGCCCCCCACACCGCCCGCGACAAGAACGGCGTCCCCATCCTCCTCGTCATGCTCGCCCTCGCGATCTCCATGCTCGTCCTCGGATCCCTCGGCGCCCTCGCCGCCAAACTCATCCAAGCTTCAGTAAGCCGCCAACGCGAGTTCCTCGCCGACGCCTCCGCTGTGCAGTTCACAAGAAACCCAGAAGGCATCGCCAACGCCCTCAGAAGACTCGGATCAAAGCAATCCGCCACCAAGGTCAAACACCCCCGCGCCCAAGAATCCGCCCACATGTTCTTCGGAGAAGCCCTCAACCTCGGCGCCTCACTCGCCACCCACCCCCCACTCAAACAACGCATCAAACGCATCAACCCCCAATGGGACGGCACCTTCCTCCCCCCACTTCAAATCACCGCCCCCGAACCACAGCCACAATCAACAAAACCGTCCGCCCAAGAACGCCTCCGCGATCAGTTCAACAAACGCATGGGAACCGCGATCCCCGAATCGCTCACCGCAGCTATCCCCCTCCTCGCCGCGTCCGGATCACTCACCCCCGACCACATCGACCACGCCCGCACCATCATCCAGTCCATCCCCGATCAGCTCAAAGACGCCGCCCACGACATCTCCTCGTCCCGCGCCGTCGTCTACGCGCTCCTCCTCGACACCAAAGACGCGAAAGTCTTCCAAGACCAGATCGATCATCTCTCAAAGCACGCCGACCCCGCCGTCGCCAAACTCACTCAAAAACTCTCCACCGCCGCGACCACCCTCAAACCCGAACTCCGCCTCCCGCTCCTCGACATGACCCTCGCGTCCCTCGCCCACCTCTCCGACCAACAACACCAAACCTTCCGCAACAACATCACCGCGCTCATCAACATGGACTCCGCCGTCACCCTCTTCGAATGGGTCACCATCCGTGTCCTCACCCGCCACCTCCAACAACGCCAAGGCACCAACGAACGCCCCACCACCCAGTACTACGCCCTCAACAAACTCACCACCGAAGTCTCCACCCTCCTCTCCATCATCGCGCGAACCGACACACCGACAGAGACCCAAGCCCAAGAGTCCATCACCCTCGCCAACACCGCGCTGCCTTCTTCCAATCCCTCTCCAATCGCCACCCTCCTCCCCGAGGACCAGTGCACCCTCGACGCCCTCGGCGCCGCATTAAAGACCCTCAACACCGCCTCCCCCAAACTCAAACGCGCCATCCTCCACGCCGCCACCCTCACCGCCGCCCACGACCGCATCATCACCACCACCGAAGCCGAGCTCATCCGAGCCATCGCCGACACCCTCAGCGTCCCCGTCCCCCCACTCCTCCCCAATCAACAACTCCCAAGCAATTAACCCGCCAAACATCAGTACCAACCAAAGCACACAACCACTCTCCTCCCCCACGCTTGCGGGGGAGGTGTCCGCGTCTTCGCGGACGGAGGGGGTCTTCTCCGACTTCTTCCTCTCCCAACTTCTCATCCTCCCTCTCCCTCAGGGAGAGGGCCGGAGTGAGGGTCTTCCCTATTCCATCCGAATGCCACAACCGCGTACCGGGTGCCACTACTCGCCGTCTTCGGCGCAGTAGTGTCTTCAGGCATCACCCCTCCTGCCCCGCCATATCCCGCCACCGACAATTCAAATCCCCAACACACCACCGAGCCCCACACTCCGAACAACTATCGAGTCCCTCAGCAATCTCATAATCACACACAAAGCACACCCGCCCCCCAAGCCTCTTGAATCGCTTCATATATCTGTTCTGTCTCTTGTAAAAAATCAGAACTGATACAAACGGAACCAACCCCGGAAATCCAATAATGAGCAAAGCTATCCAACGATCATGAATCAGCAAGTCCACAAAGTACTCAGAGTCATTCCCAATCACAACCAAAAAATACAGAAGCGCCAAGCCCGCCACCAAAACCAATGGCATCCCCAACCTTCGCACCACATAGACCGGAATCCCAAACCAAACCTTCCGCTTCTTCTTCATGAAACTCACCCCTTCTCCCCATCCGCCATCTTTCGATATCCTTTGAGCAACCCCTTCAGCGACCACGCCGCCCCACACTCAGAACACACATCGAGCCCCTCTGCCAGTTCATACCCACACCTCAAACATATCCGCCCGTGGAGTTCTTGAAACCTATGTGCGAAAGCTACCAGCCTATTTGACGATTTCCAAGCAAGAATGATCATGATCAAAGACGGCAACATGACCACCAATAGCACAGCTACCCAGTGATCAAATATGAAATCCGTCGAAACCACCTCAGAACTCACCAGATACTCAAGTGAGTTAAAATACAAGATACTCAACAGAGAGTAAATGAGCATCGCCCGAATGCAACGGACCTTATAAAAAGGCAACCCAAACAAAGCTGTCCGCTTTCCCTTTCCATTCTTCTCCTCCATCAATCCGCCCCCTCATCAACAAACACAAACACCTCTTCCAAAGGCATCTCAAACACCCGCGCAATCCGGAACGCCAGCTCCAGCGTCGGCGAATACTTCGCCTTCTCAATCGCCACGATCGTCTGCCTTGAAACCCCCACCCGCTCCGCAAGCTCCTGCTGCGTCATCTCATCTGCTAAAAACCGCAGCTTCCGGATCTGATTCTCGATCGGCGTCGACTTGCTGTTCGATTTCAATCCAGCCTTCTTCTTCGCATCCTTCTTCAAACCCATCGCACCACCCCTTCAAAGCTGCTTGTACCCAGTAATCGTCAACGCATACCGCACCAACTCCGAAGCGATCCACACCCCCAGCAGCGCAAAGATCGGGAGCATGTCCTCGATCCCCGTCCCCTCGCGCCCCTCGCTCCCCGCCATCTTCAGAATCACCATCCCAACCATCAACACCAGCACCACAAACACCCCCGACTGCAACACATACCCCGCGATCGCCGACGCCCGATTCAGCAACATCCGATCCCGCTCATCATCAGACTCATTAGGCATCTTGATCGCCAAATAGATATGCACCGCCACCAGCACCACCGCCTGGATCCCGACCCCCACCCCAAGCATCCCCGCAAGCTCGATCCCGTTCCATCCCCAGATCACCCCAGTCACAATCAGCACCGGATAGATCAACGCCGTCGTAATCAAACACGCCCAGCTCGACCGAACCCGAAACTCCGCCCCAGTCCCTGAATCATTCATCTCAATCTCCTTTGTATGTCCGAATTGTATACATTCATCGCCACTGTGTCAAGTATATTTGACAACGTGTACAGAATAGCACACACAAAAAAACCCGCTCGAAACCGAGCGGGTCAAAGATCAGCACCAAATCAATCCTCAATCACATCAAGGACACCCAAGATTCATCAGCGCCTGGAAATGCAGCACATCGTTCCCATCAAGCACCCCAAACGGCTCCACATAATCCGCACGCAGATCCCCGTTCCCGTACCAAGTCATATACAGACTCAGATCAAAGAAGTTCACCACTCCATCCTCATCGATATCCGTCGGACAACTCGTCACCGCGCGAACAATGTTCACCCGGCCAGGATTGCGAGCCTCATTGTCACTCAACAGCACCGTATCCCCATACCACGCCGTCTTGCTCGCAGGACCGTTCGTCCCTGCGCCAGGAACCCTCCCCGCATACAACAACTCGTCATTCACCCGGTCATACCGGAACAACGCCGCAGCCGCGAACTTCGAATACCCCACAACCGTGTCATCCTGAATCGAAACCCCGATCCCGAGTTGACTCCCAGTGTGCGTAGTGCGATACCAATCAGTCGTCTGAACCCAATCGCCACTCACCGCATCATACTCAAGCATGATCAACGCACCACGATACTTCGGATTCGGCGCGTTCACCGTAAACTTCTTCACGCCAACAACCGCAACACCATCATGCATCGAGATCGAGGTATACCCAGATCCCCCCAAACCCGATCCACCCGAAGGCGCACTCAACACAACCTCTTGATAAAAATCATACTCCTGATCCACATAATCATACTTATACACCAGCACCCCAAACTGCCCAACCGAAAGCAACCACTCCCCGTCGAGAGCAAGCTCTCTCGCCCGTTCACGCCCAAACCCGACACCATCGCGAGAAGCGATCGGGGGAGTGCTGTAAATAAAGCCGTCACAATCGCCCTGCATATCAAGCGGATCACCATTGGGAACCGGAGGACCCCCCCCAACCCACTCGCTCATAAAGAACGGCAGCTCAATATACTGCTCCAGCCCAAACTCTCCTGTCAGCACATCCTTCCGAAACACACTCACAGCACTCCCAATGTTCTGACACCCATCCCCGCTCGGGAAAGTCCCCGGAGGCCCCATACGCGAGAACCCTGGAGTCCAGTTCCGAGGAGTCGTCACCACAAGATTCCCCCCATGAAAGTACACATCCTGACCAAACCGCTCACCATTCACCGGACGATCATCATACAGAATCTGAGTCAGTGTCCAAGTATCCGACGCCGATGATGGACGCGTGTAGATAAACACCGCACCCGTCTCATCCTCATCCCCGTACCCCGCACCAGTATTGTCCTGCACAAACGCAGAAGCCGGATCAGTCGGGTCCACATACCGACCGTAGTACGGAGACCCCACCGCCATCGTGTTCTTCTCGATCGCAACAGTCCACCCAAACATATCGTTCGGACTCACCAGCGACGCGCCCGGCGTCCCCACCACCGAATCATTCAACCGCCCCACCAAATCAAAGTCCGTCCCGCTCAGATTCTTCCGGTAAATCAACACCTCCCCAGGAACCAACGCATCCTGCCCCGCAGGCGCCACATCAATATCAATCTTGTGCGTGCGCCCCACAAGCAAAGTATCCCCGTCCGTCGCCAAACCCTTCGCACCATCCATCTGCAGATCCGTAAAGGTCGGATCAAACACCGCACGGATGTCCGCCGCTCCATCAACCTCAAAGTCCACCGGGATCTCATGCTGACCAAACGCCGCCCCCGCAATCCCGGCAACGCCCACAGCTCCAAAAACATACATTCCACTCATCTTCATAATACTTCTCCAATAAAATATTCTCACAATAACAACCGCCGCACGCGCAGCGCCAAGAGCCAATCACATCCCATCAACCAGAACACGATGCTCTAAAGACCAACGCAATGAATCCGCCCCCACGCGCAATCAAAACATAACAACATCGCAAACTAATTCAGAATACGCAAAACCACCACCCACGCAATTTCCCCCACTCACCGAACCACGCGCACAACTAAGCTCACGGCGCACAGAAACACGAAGACTCCACCACCGTATCCGCATCCGCAAACGCGGCACTGATCCGATCATCAAGCTTCATCGCCTCACCCATCTTCCCCTGACCAACCAACGCCTCGCGCAACCCAACCAGCGCCCACCCGTTCCCGCGATTGAACTCCAAGTCTTCTCGATACAGCTTCTCCGCTTCCACAAACTCCCCGCTCTCGACAAGCAGCGCCCCCAACGCATGCCGCACCGGGAGCATCCACCCCGGAGGCTCATCATAAATCAGCTGGTCCTCCACCACGATCCCCTCGCGCAGAATCGCAAACGCCTCCTCCTTCTTCCCCTCGCGATACAGCAACTCCCCCTTCACCATCGCCCGCGCGATCGGGAGAATATTCCCCACCGGATTCTGCATCACATACCACTCTTCAGGAACCAACCCGATCCGCCGCTCAAACTCCGCCATCTCCCGACGAGCCTGCGTCGTCCTCCCCAGCGCACTGCACGCGACCGACCGCGCATACGACCAGGTCGCCCGTGACATCAACCGATACTCCGGATAGTCAGGCTCCTCAAGAATCTCCTCCCACTTCCCAAACCGGATCATCACATGCAACGAGCTCGGCATAATCCCATCAATCAGCCCCGCATACCCACGCAACGCCGCCTCCGGAATCTCTACCTCCAGATCACGCGCCGCCCCGATCGCCCGCTCATAGTTCCCCGACATCATCGACGCGAATGCCAAGAAGTGCACATTGTGCCCGTAATACATCGCATACAACCCAGGCTCCGGCGCATCCCTGAAATACGCCCGATCCGCCTCGATCGCCGCCATGTTCGATTCCGCCGCGTCCTCATACCGACCTACCCGAATAAAGATATGCGAAGGCATATGCACCAGATGCCCCGACCCAGGAACCATGTCAATCAGCTCCTCCGCCGCCGCGACCGCGCGATCCGGATTGCTCGACGCCTCCACCGCATGAATATAAAAGTGCTTCGCGCCAGGATGCTCCGGATGCGCCCGCATCACCCGCTCAAGCACCTTCACCACCTCCGTGATCCTCCCCTTGGGAGTCCCATCATTCTCCCAGTAGTCCCAAGGCTGCAAGTTCATCAACGACTCGCTGTACAATGCCCCCACATCCCCGTCATCCGAGAACCGCGCGTAGACCTCTTCCATCGCCCCCGCATACGCCCGATCCAGCCCCGACCGATCCTCCGGCGCAGGCCACTCATACCGCTCATCAAGCGCACCCACCAATGCCCGCTCCACCGCGCTCTCATCATCAAGCTCCGCCATCGCCTTGTCAACCGCTCTGCGCCCAGCCTTCGACCGCTCCTCCGTCATCTCCGGATCATTAATATTGATCCCCTGACAGTACGCGATCCCCCACCACGCCATCGCCGCCGAAGGATCCACCTCCGCCGCCATCTCAAACGAGCGGATCGCCTCGTCATGGTTGAACCCATACATCAGCTGGATCCCCTGATCAAACCATTCCTGCGCCGCCGCTGAATCCGTCGTGATCTCGCGTGTGTAGTTCCCGAACCCCGCGTACCGCTTCGCGACCACCCCGCGGTCCGTTTCCTCAACCGCGCTGCACCCCCCAAGCACACCAGCCAATCCAGCCAGCCCACCAACAAACATCCCAACCAGAACTCCAGCCCGCACACCAGTCTGATTCAACATCACACGCCCTCCTCTTTTCAATCAACCAATAAAAAAACCCGCTCTACCGAACGGGCTCTCAAAATCATACTCGAATATCGAACCTGCCGTCTTAGCCTTCTTCAGCCTTCGAGATCTGCCATTCCTCAAGATCCACCGGAGCCTGACGACCAAAGATCGACACAAGCACACGAACCATACCCTTCTCAGGGAACAACTCATCAACCGTGCCCTCGTAGTTCTCGAACGCACCCTCCTTGATCGTCACATTCTCGCCCTTCTCGAACATCAACTTAATCGTTGGCTCGTCCTCAGGCTTCCGTGAATCAAGCAGCATCTTCTCCGCCTCGTGCATCTCCATCGGAGTCGGACGACCAGCCGTGCCAATAAAGTCACCAACCCCAGTCGTCTCCTTGATCAAGAAGAAGATGTCCTGCGGAATCCGCCCATCATCCTCAAGACGCATCTCGACAAACACATACCCAGCATACAGCTTCTCTTCCTTGATCTTCGTCCGACCGCCCTTGATCGTCTTGATCTTCTCAGTAGGCACCAGAATCCGACCAACCAGATGCGTCATGTTCTCGATCTGGATCTTGCGAAGCAGCGTCTGCTGAACCGAGTTCTCCTTATTGGAAGCAACCCGCAAAACAAACCACTGCATCCCGTCCTGGACCAAAGGCTCATCAAGACCAATCCGACCCTCGATCTGAGGCACATCCTCACGAAGATCACTCACCGTCGTCCCCGAAACCGAAGGCGCCGACTCAACCGCTTCATTCGCGGCCTCAGTCGTCACGACCTCAGGAGACGACCCGTCAGCACCAGTCACACCAGCTTCAGTCCCGACCTGCGATTGTTCGTTGTTCATCTCTTCGTTCATTCAAAGCCCCGTTTCAGCGTGCCCAGTTTCAGAGCCGTGCAAAGTGCTGTCCACTGTCCATTCCGCACAGTGCATAACCGCTTCCCCAAAGATCACCGCTCCAGCACGCCGATCGCGCTGAAGATATACGAGAACCCCATATCAACAAGATACAAGATCCCCGCGATCAAGAAGGTCGCCACGATCACAACAATCGTCGAACCCTTCACCTCGCGATACGAGGTCCAGTTCACCTTCTTCATCTCGCCGTCCGTCGCAATCAAGAACTCAACCGACCGACGCGACAACCCAATATACCAGTACAAGAAGATCGCGCCAACCAACAAAAGCCCGCTCGCAACCCCAGTCTGCAGATACTGCACCGGGAAGATCGGCGTGCTCGTCGCACTCCGAACCGCACCACTCATCGTCGGCTGATCCATATTCCCCACCACCACACGCTCAGCATCCCCCGCCGTATCACGCGTCAGATCAGAATCAAACCCCGAAACCACCAGCAAAGACCGGTTCCCGCGATCAGGAGTAAACGACTCCACCAACCCACGGCCAATCTCTTCAAGCTCGTCGCCAGTCCCCACATACCCCATCAAGATCACCGTGTCATCAACCGAAACGCTTCCAGACGCCGCAGAGATATCAGTCATCCCAGCAATCTGTGTATCACTCAGCGAGATCGACCAAGACCGTGCCGGGAGACGAACCGCCCCCGCCTGCTTCCAGCCCCACGCCGCCGCAGACAGCACAATGATCCCCACGAAAAGAGCCGTCATCACACGGATCCAGTAGCCCTGCCCCTGTTTGTATATTCCCAGTGCCATCGTGCAAGGACCTCGCGTTTCAACCTCAAAGCCAGACCACACAAGTCAATCAGCACCCGCCAATCAACAGCCAATCCAGCCCATCAGTCGCCGGCCAACACAAGCCACCATCGACCCAAGCAAGCCAAACAACATTCAATAAACACGGCAGGAAGGATTCGAACCTACGACCGGCGGATTTGGAATCCGCTGCTCTACCGGACTGAGCTACTGCCGTAGCAATCAGAAACACCACCATCGCCAGCAATGCCAGCAGACAGCACCAGTGCTCTGCTCAATTACTTCCGCTTGATCTTGTGCAGCGTGTGCTTACGCAAACGAGGGGAGTACTTGCTGTACCCTTCCTTGACGCGATCACTGATCCCGCCCTTCACATTGATGCTCGTCCGGTAGTTCAGGTCACCCGACTCGGTGCACTGCAACCAAACATACTCGCGAGCTCCAGCTTTCTTCTTGGCCATGACAGGCCTCCTATTTCATCGTAAAGCCCGAAACCTCAGGCAACCCGTTTCATCAAATCGGCCCGGAAGCTTCCGCCTCCGGGCCGGGAAGTTCAAATCATGGTGAACCATGACCATCGGTCATCACGACCGATCAGAACATCGATTACTCGATGATCTCAGTCACAGTGCCCGAACCAATGGTCCGTCCACCTTCACGAACCGCGAAACGCAGCCCGTTTTCCATCGCCACTGGCTTCTCGCCAAGGTCGATTTCCATCGTCACGTTGTCACCAGGCATGCACATCTCTGCCTTCGCGCCACCGTCGCCGAACAGGTTCAGAACCTGACCAGTCACGTCAGTCGTACGGAAGTAGAACTGAGGCTTGTAACCCGCGAAGAACGGAGTGTGACGACCGCCCTCGTCCTTGGTCAGAACATAGACCTGACCCTTGAACTTGGTGTGCGGAGTAATCGAGCCAGGCTTACAGATAACCTGACCACGAGTGATGTCGTTCTTTTCAACACCACGCATCAGAACGCCACAGTTGTCGCCTGAGATCGCGGTATCGAGAGTCTTGTTGAACATTTCAACACCAGTGATGGTGGTCGCCTGGTTCTCTTTCGAGAGACCAACGATCTCAGCAGCATCGCCGACCTTGACAGTACCACGCTCGACACGACCCGTAGCAACAGTACCACGACCCTTAATCGAGAACACATCTTCAACCGAGATCAAGAACGGCTTATCGTCCTCACGCTCAGGCTCAGGGATGTAGGTATCAAGGTGGTTGAACAACTCATCAAGCGGCGCACAAATCGCGTCGTCCGATGGGTTCTCAAGAGCAGCCTTCGACTGACCACGAACCACAGGGGTGTCGTCGCCAGGGAAGTCGTACTTGTCGAGCAGCTCACGGATTTCCATCTCGACGAGGTCGAGAAGCTCGTCGTCGTCAACAAGGTCAACCTTGTTCATGAACACGACGATGTAAGGAACACCAACCTGACGACCCAAGAGCACGTGCTCACGAGTCTGAGGCATCGGTCCCGAGTCCGCAGCAACAACGAGAATAGCGCCGTCCATCTGAGCAGCACCAGTAATCATGTTCTTCACGAAGTCCGCGTGACCAGGACAGTCCACGTGAGCGTAGTGACGAGACTCTGTCTCGTACTCAACGTGTGAAGAGTGAATCGTCACAGTCTTGTTCGAGTCACGCACAGTACCACCCTTGGTGATATCAGCGTATGACTTTGCTTCCGACAAACCCTTGGCCGCCGCGCGAGCAACAAGAGCTGCAGTAAGGGTCGATTTACCGTGGTCAATGTGACCGATCGTCCCAACGTTCACGTGCGGTTTGTTCCGCTCAAAGGTTCCCTTTGCCATTGTTCGATTCCTCTATCTAGTTTCTTTCGACGACCTCTTGCGATAGCCCTCTAACAAGAGAACCCAATGGCCGCACAATCCGTTTTTCCGAGCCAACCGTTCGCGATCGACCCCTGAACAATCTCATTTCAGGGTCCCAAAGAACCCTCATCTCTTCGCCCATCATCTCTCGCCTTCAAGCACGATCGCAAAATGCAATCACACCCCAAGACGCTGTTGTGCCGAGCAAAAAGCCGCTAGAGAGAGTTGAACTCTCGACCTCACCCTTACCAAGGGTGCGCTCTACCACTGAGCTACAGCGGCACAAACACCGCCCGGCCATTCAACCGAGCGGGATGGGATCATACCCCTCCCCAAGCCACGGTCAACCAATTGCCACCAAGCACCTTACCCATCACAATCAATTCTCAAAATTACCCTCCAAAATCATATCCCCCATACCCATCAAACGACCTCTCACCCCATCATATAGAGCCCTATCAGAATACGAACGCCGTCGCCCGCACAACCGGAAAACTACACCAATCTCTCAACAGCCAATATCGAAATAGGAAATTCAACCTACACCCCTTATGTGGGGTACCTATTCAGGCGATTCTTGCCTAACCGCAATTCATAACCATGAACACATTCTTGAGCCCAGCTCGCTTCATTCGAAGGTGCACCATTATGAAAACCCAAGACCCCACCGAACTGCTCAAAGCACTCAGACAACACGAAGAACTCAAACACCAGCAACACACCGACAAACGATCAGAGCCACGATACATCCCCCTCACCCCCGAAGTCAGCGTCCAGTTCGAGCACCCAGGAGGCTCCGTATCCAACAACGAAGCACTCCTTGTCAATATCTCAAAAAACGGCGCCTGCATCGCCACACGCTCATTCCTACACAACAACACCAAGCTCACTCTCAAACTCATCATGAACGGCGGAGACCCCGTCTCCATCACCGCCACAGTCAAATGGTGCAACTACTTCAGTGCACAATCCCATGAATCAGGAATCGCATTCGACCAACCAATCGACCCACGCCACTTCGTCTCCACAGACCAATGGAACCAACCCGAAGAAACAAACCCCTTCGATTGGACCACCCCAAGAGATTCACTCATCATCTCCTCCGACCAAATCGCCTTCAATACCCTCCAGAAACTCCTCAAAACCGCAAATGTCTCAGCCACACAAGCCAGTTCCACCCAACACACAATCCAACTCTTACAACCCAATACCTACGACGCCATCTTCCTCACAGCCCACCCAGACCCCATCATCACCGAAACAGATATCTCAACCCTCCAAGCCCACGGCTACACAGGACCAATCCTCATCGAAACCCCCACAGCTGATTCGAGATCAAACGCGTTCATAAACGCAGGCGCAGCCGCCGTCCTCCAACAACCCATCCAACTCGCCCCACTCCTCACCAAACTCCAAGACTCCATCCAACGCGCCCAACGCAACCACACCAACCACACCCCCATCTACTCCACACTCACCCAAGACCAATGCGACGACAAAAGCCTCCAAGGCTACATCGTCGCCCTCGCCAAATCATCCTCCCAACTCGCCGACGCAATCAACAACAATGATCTCCAAACCGCACTCTCCGTGTGCAACGCCCTCCTCACCTCCGGATCAGGATTCGGATACCCCCTCATCTCCTCGACCGCGATGGTTGTCACCAAAGCCCTCAACGCCTCCGGGTCATGCAAGGAATCTTCCATCGAGATCCGCTCCCTCATCAAGCTCATCGCCCGCATCCACACCCGTCAAGCCGCATAACCCACGCCTCCTCACCCCTACTCGCCCCCAACTCCCCCTCGGCCTCATGGATCCCCCCCACTCCCTCCCCCACGCACACAAACCGCACAGCCCGCACAACCCCCCCATCGCGCAAACCCTGACCCCCATTTCCCACAATCCACCCCCCCTCCCCCCACATCGCTGGCACCCCTCTGATCTTGATGTAGGTTTCACTTGCCTCTCCGCACTCAGGAGAACGCAACAAACACACACAACCGAAAAGAGGACCCAAATGAACACACGCAACCGCCTCCTCACCCTCGCCGCAGCATTCACCGCGACCACCACAGCCAACGCCGAGCTCATCACCTACCAGCTCGAATGGTCAGGACAGAACTTCTTCAACGAAGCCTCCGCGACCGGATTCGTCACCCTCGACACCGACCTCGTCCCCAACCCAGGATTCTTCGCTGGAGAATGGGAAAGCTCCCCCTTCTCAGACTTCTCCATCACCGTCACCGGCGCCCGCCAAGGCAACGGCACCTTCTCCAACGCAAACGGAGACTTCTCATCCGTCATCTGGAATGTCGGAGAAGACGAGTTCCTCAACCGCGACAACCAAGGCGACGGCCCACAATTCGACCCCATCAACCTCCACACCGAACTCATGGGACAAGTCGGATTCGCAGACTTCAATGTCTTCAGCGCCTTCGGCGACCTCGCAGGACCAGGACCAAACCCAGAAGCCCCAACCGGCTTCCAACCCTTCGTCCTCGTCCTCGGCGGAATCTCCCCAGACTTCGGTCTCGGAGAAGGCAACAACGGAGACATCGGAGACCTCATCGAACTCGTCTCCATGACCCCAGTCCCAGCCCCCTCCTCCCTCGCACTCCTAGGACTCGCTGCCCTCACCACCACCCGCCGCCGCTAACCAATCCAACACAAACCCCACACCCCCAACACCCCCCGCACCCGCGAGGGGTGTTGTCATACCAACCACCCCCCATTTTCTCCCCACCAACTCAAGCCCTCTCCCATCACAACCCCACCCACATCCCCCAACACACCGCCCCACAACACACATATTTGTGTGCCCCACGCTCTCGCGACACAAATCTGTTCCCTCCTATGCCCATCGTTGTGTTATCAACTCAAATTCGTGTGAATACACCCCCCCTTGCGCAACCCCTCGCCACCCATCCACTCCCCATCAATACTCCTCTCCTCGATACCGATCAAAACAACCTCTCCCCACGAGGTCCATCACCATGCCACCCCCCCACAACAAAGCCCCTTCCAGCTTCCGTCTCGATAGAGCCGAGACTGCAAAGCTCCTCAAAGCCGTAAAAAAACACATCAACACCCGCGACCTCTCCGAAAGCCTCACAGACAAAAGAGAACACCACCGCTTCGATCCCGCCGCCTCCGAAGTCATGGTCCAGTTCGAGCACCCCGGAGGCTCCATCGACTACGGATATGCCCTGATCTACAACATCTGCACCTACGGCGCCGGACTCGTCTACAGAGGATTCCTCCACAAAGGAACCAAGCTCACCGTCTTCCTCAAAACAACCGACGGCGAAGAATACATCGCCAAAGGAACCGTCCGATGGTGCGAGTACTACGACAAACAAGTCCACATCTTCGGCGTCCAGTTCAACTCCCCCGTTGACCCCAAAGACTACACCACCGAAGAAGAATGGGTCAACTTCGCACTCAACTCCGACGACAACACCTGGACCCAAAGCCGAAGAGCACTCATCGCAGAACCAGACATCCTCAAGTTCAGCGTCATCCAGATGATGCTCTCCAACGGAAACATCTCAACAACAAACTGCGAAACACTCGGATCAACACTCGACCACATCAAAAGCAATCTCTACGACCTGATCCTCCTCAGCGACACCCTCGACGAAACCGTCCCCACCGAAGAAGTCATCAGCCAAATCAAAGCCCACGGCTACTCAGGACCCCTCATCCTCTCAACTTCAGGAGACCCAACCGACCTTGTCTCCAAATACCCAGGGATCAACACCGCCATCCAGCACCCATTCGACCTCGCACAACTCCTCGCCCTCATCAAGGACATACTCGAACAAACAAGCAGCCTCGACCAAAGCACCGAACCCATCTACTCCATCATCTCCGAAGAATACTGCACCACCGAACGACTCGACGAGTACATCCGACTCGTCACCATGATCACCCAGAAACTCGAGACCTCAATCAAGAACGACGACTACCAACTCGCCCTCAAGTTCTGCAACTCAATCTACTCCACCGGAGCCGGATACGGATACACCCTCCTCTCAGAAAAAGCCCAGAGCGTGATCAAAGAACTCAACGCATCATGCTCCCCGCTCGAATCCGCCTCAAGCATCAGACAACTCATCTACCTCATCAAACGCATCCAATCAAGACCCTCACAAGACAACGCCGCCTAGCTCGCCTTTCTGGTCCCCACCGTCCGAAAACCACCGCTATCCAACACATTTCCCTTGTGCCCAGTTCTCGTTTCAACTAGTCTAGCTAGACAATGGACATCCCCAAAAAAATCCTCCAAGCCGGCGCGATCTCCATCGCCACCCTTCTCTCGACCCCCGCCTCCGCAACCTGGTCCATCCTCATCGCCGACACCCGAACCGGAGAGATCGTTGTCGGATCAGCAACCTGCCTGACCGGATTCGACCTCGCGATCGAAACCCCCGTCATCCTTACCGGGATCGGCGCCATCACCGCCCAGTCCTCCGTCGACTCCACCGGACTCAACCGCATGCTCGCGCGCGACCGCCTCCTCGAACGCGCCCCCCTCTCCTCCATCCTCTCCGAACTCTCCGAGTACGACCCCGGACACAACAACCGCCAGTACGGCATGATCACCGCATCCGGACAGACACTCACCTACTCCGGACCCGACAACGCCGACTGGGCCGGAGGACTCACCGGACGAATCGAACAAGGACGACCAGGACCCGCCGACGACATCGTCTACGCCGTCCAAGGCAACATCCTCACCGGACAACCCGTCGTCCAAGCCGCCGTCGACGCCATCATCGCAACCAACAGCGACCTCCCCGAACGACTCATGGCCTCCATGCTCGCCGCACGCATCACCGGAGGAGACGGACGCTGCTCCTGCTCCTCCGCAAACCCAACCTCCTGCGGCTCACCACCCCCCGGAGAGTTCAAATCCGCCCATGTCGGATACATGATCGGATCAAGAGCCGACGACACCGATTCCATCCGCGCCTTCTATCAGCTCCCCTCCCAGTCCACCGCACTCACCCAACTCAACACCAACCAGTTCGCCCTCACCACCAGCTCAGGCACCATCGAGATCTACACCAACTCCACCCGCCCCCAAGCCCAGACCGCGCACTTCAACCTCGAGCACACATTCCAAACCCCCTACACCGACCTCTCCAAACTCACCGCCGCCGACCTCGACAACAACGGACTCAACGACCTCATCGCCATCTCAGGAACCTCCGCCCTCGCCGTCTTCCTCCAGACCGAGCCCAACACCTTCGCCCCGCCAACCCGCTACCGCTTCGCCGACGCGATCACCGACATCGACGCCGTCACCACAACCAACTCCCCCTTCGACCTCCTCCTCGTCACCGACCGCGCTACCGCCCAGACCTACCTTCTCAGCGACGACGCCCTCCTCCCCACCTCCGGAGTCGTCACCAACTCCATGAACGCGCAATCACACTTCACCAACCTCAACAACGATCGCTACGACGAACTCATCATCATCCAACCAAACCTCCAAACCGCAACCCTCCACCAAACCACCTCCCACGGCGTCATCGCCGACCCCTTCGACACACTCAAAACAGACCCCGACCCAAGAACCGCCCGCACCGCCGACCTCAACAACGACGGACTCATCGACATCCTCATCTCCACCGGATCCTCCCGCGCCCTCAACGCCTTCATCAACACCGGAACCCCAGAAGCCCCAACCTACGACATCGCCCTCAGCTCACCAATCGCAAACCAAGCAATCGACCACCAAATCACCGACCTCAACAACGACGGCATCCAAGACGCCATCGTCCTCCTCTCCTCCGGCGCAAACCTCCGCTACTACCTCGGAGACGGCGCAGGCAACTTCACCGAAACCGACCGCACACGAATGGGAGGCACCCCAACCAACGCCCTCCTCACAGACCTCAACAACGACGGAGACCAAGACCTCATCACCAACGCCGGATCAAACCTCCTCATCTACGACAACCTCCAAAACGCCACCGTCCAGCGCCAAACCGGTTTCGCCCGCGGCGACAAATACATGTTCATCAACATCTTCAACCAAAGCGCCGCCGCCCAGGACCCCGTCGACCAAATGCTCACCCAGTTCAACGACTTCCGCACAGACCAAGTCGGAAAGATCGACGCCGTCCAATCCACCGCCACCACCCCAACCCGGATCCTCATCGACTCCCCCGCCGCGCCCCAATCCATCCGCGTCCGCCTCCTCGATTTCCAGAACACCCCCATCACCTCCCCCGCAACCTTCACCCTCGACTACAACCCAACCAACCTCACCCCCGGACTCCCCACCCAAATCCTCCCAGGCATCTACGAAATCCCCCTCTACGCCCACTCCCAAAAAGGCGCCACCCCAGGAATCCACCCGCTCACCATCAAAGCCACCACCAACACCCAAGGCACCCCCCACTCCGTCACACTCATGCCCTCCGTCGCCGTCTCCACCACAAACTCCCTCGTCGACTTCAACGCCGACGGCATCCACGACTTCTTCGACATCAACATCTTCCTCCGCTA
Organism: Phycisphaerales bacterium; assembly: GCA_051252395.1. GTDB lineage: Bacteria > Planctomycetota > Phycisphaerae > Phycisphaerales > UBA1924 > UBA1924. The sequence goes on from JBPOFX010000002.1 coordinate 455,638, forward strand.
CTGGTCATCCCACAACCCAATCGCCGACCTCAACAACAACACCCTCCTCGACCCCGAAGACATCACCCTCTTCCTCGCCGCCTTCAAATCCGCCCCGTAACACGCCCACGCATCAAACGCAACTCAAAAGATAACTCCACCTATACCCCTCCTACAGTTATGGGACACCTCCTCCATAGGAACACACCATGAAAACATTCATCAAAATCGCAGCCGTCCTCATCGTCCTCGTCGTCATCGGCTTCATCGCACTCATCGCCTTCGGACTCTCCCAAGCCGACGCCATCCTCAAAGCCGCCATCGAACGCGGAGGCACCTACGCCACCCAAACCACCACCACCGTCGACGAGGTCAACCTCGGAATCACCGACGGCACCTTCTCCATGTCCGGCCTCAAAATCGCCAACCCCACCGGATTCACCTCCGACCACTTCCTCACCCTCGGAGACACCTCCGTAGAACTCCAAACCTCCTCCATCACCTCCGATGTCATCGCCGTCCCAACCGTCGCCTTCAACAATATCGACATCATCCTCGATAAAGGCGGAGACCCCTCCAACTACAACACCATCCTCAACTCACTCAAACGCTTCGAAACCTCCGACACCAAAGCCGCACCCGAAAACTCAGGAGGAAAGAAAGTCGCCATCGATTCCCTCACCCTCAACAACATCGACATCCGCGTCGCCAACATGCCCGGAGTCTCCCTCCTCACAGGTGATGTCGCCATCAACATCCCCTCCATCGAACTCAAAAACATCGGCAAAGACGAACCCATGACCGCCGCACAGGTCGTCAACCTCGTCATCAAAACCGTACTCACCGCCGCCGTCGAAGCCGGAGGAGGAATCCTCCCAACCGATGTCCTCTCCGGACTCGCAAGCGGACTCACCGACCTCTCCTCACTCTCCGACATGGGAATCACCGTCCTCAACGACGCCGGAGAACTCGTCGGAGAACAACTCGACAATGTCCTCGATCAAGTCGGCAACATCACCGACGGCGCCCAAGACGCCATCGACAACGCCACCAAAGACCTCCCCGCCGGAATCGGTGACGGCCTCAAAGACGCCACCAAAGATGTCACCGACCAAGCCGAAAAAGCCGTCGACGACGCCAAAGAAGAAATCGAAAAAGGACTCGGCAACCTCTTCGGAAACAAGAAAAAAGAAGACGAAGAAGATTAACCAGCCCACGCCCCTTCAAAGCTCCACACCGAATCACCTAGAAAACACCCTTGATTTCAAGGGTGTTTTTCAATTCTAGTTCGCCCACCAACACTCCACCCACTCTCCACCACCCCATCACCACCAATCTCCACCCAAGCCCCCCCACCAACCGCACTCGCAAACCAAGCCCGACCATCACGCATCTGATCCCACCGACCATCCACCCGCCCGATCCCAGTGGACTGCAACACCACCTCCGGATCGACCCGCGCAACAAACCCCCGCGCCGCCCCCCCACTCGAACCCCCACTTGAACCACTGATCGAACCATGATGCGGAAGCTCCATCACCACCACCCCTTCAAGATCCGCCTCATCAATCGCCCCCATCCCCGCGCCCCCGATATCCCCCGTCATCAACACCGCGCGCTCAACGACCTCGCCTTCAACAACCACATCCATCTCCACGCGCACCACCAGCGACGCGTCATTGTCCGACACCCCTCCATCCACACCCCCCACCCCCCCAACACACACCACCCGCGCCGAACCAAACGCAAACGAATCCCCGCGCCCCATCACCACCACCTCCGCGCCGTGTGTTTCAAGTTCTTCGCGCACCGCACCCCACGCCGCGCTCGGATCTTGGTCCATGACCGCGCTGATGTACACCCGATCAAACCCAACCCCCGATCGCGCCAGCTCAACGAGCCCGTTGTAATGATCAACATTGTCGTGCGACACAATCACCGTCCCGATCCGCCGAACCCCGCGCCGATGCGCCACACGCTCAACCGTCCCGCCAACCCGATAGTCCAACGACCCGCAGTCATACAACAGACTCTCCCCCCCCGACCGAACCAGATACGCGCTCCCATCCCCCACATCAACCATCTCCACCCGCACCCCATCAACCCTCGACCGAACCGACCAGCTGCCCGCGCCCCACCCAATCAACACAACAACCGCAATCAAAAGCACACGCCGTGAAACCTCCTTCGGACGCGTCACCACAACCCAAGCCAAAGCCGTCGCCGCCACCGTCCACCCAACCCCCAGATTCACCCCGCGCACCGACGACCACCCCACCGAATCAACCCACCCCACAAACCCCGCCAACCACTCCCCCATCCCCTCCACAACCCACCGCGTCCGCTCACCAACCCCAGGCACCAATACCCCCACCAAAACCTGCACATACCCAGCCCCCATCAACACCCCCGCCATCAGCGCCACCACCACCGCCATCAAAACCCCAACCACACTCACCACCCCCACATGCCAAACAATCCCAGGCAGCGCCACCAACCAACACGCAAAGTTCACCTTCAACAACCCCCACACCCATTTCAACAAAGCATTCTCAAAATCAAATCGCCTCCCCAATCTCCTCCCCCACGCTTGTGGGGGAGGTGTCTGCGCAGCAGACGGAGGGGGTCTTCCCTCTTCCCGACTCCCCCGCCCCATCCAAACAAGCAACCCCGTAATCCCCACACTCAACTGAAACCCCAACCCAAACACATCCATCGGCCTCCACACCATCAACCCAACCGCCACCCATCCCAAAACCGCCATCGTGTCATACCGACGCCCAACCGCCCGCCCAACCATCACCGCCCCGATCAACACCATCGCCCGCACCACAGGCACCCGCACCGGAACCAACACCCACATCCCAAGAAGCACCAAACACACCACCACCCCCTCCACCCACACACGCCCCCCAATCAACCGCACCCCCCATCCAAACCCACCAACCACCCGCACCAAAACCACACACATCCCCGCCAAAAGCGCCACATGAAACCCCGACACCGCCAGCACATGCCCCACCCCCACCCGCGCAAAGCTCCGCTCCACTTCTCTTCCCTCAACAGTCCGCTCACCAAGCAACAACGCCCCTATCACCACCTTCCCCGCATCTTCTCTCCTCCCCCGCGCATCTTCATTGGGGGGCAGGGGAGATATCCGCGCTTCGCGGACGGAGGAGGCCTTCTCTTCCCCCCTCTCCCCCTGGGAGAGGGCCGGGGTGAGGGTCTTCGCGCGATCCAAATCTCCATCAATCCCCAACGCACCCATCGCCCGACCGCGCAACGCCGCCCGCCATCTCCGCACCGACCACCAAACCCCATCCGCCTCCCCAACCACATCAACCATCCCGCCCCCCGTCACCGAGATCACCCCCACCCGATCCTCCATCGCCGCGACCATCCCCCAGTCCCGATCCCCCACATTCCGCTTCCCAGACGACCCCCCCCGCATCACTCCCATCACCTCCACCACATCCCCAACCTCAATCTCATCCCCCTCTTCCTCCCTCTCCCTCAGGGAGAGGGCCGGGGTGAGGGTCTTCATCCGCCCCCCTGGAACCACCACCCGAACCTCCCCGCTCGACTCCACCCACCCCGAACCATCAAACACCTCCCGCACCTCAACCCGCATCCGTCCCCGCACCCCCGCCCACATCACAGGCTCCCAAACCTCCCGCCGCCCCTCACTCCACTCAACCCCCTCCACCACCACCCCGCGAACCCGAACCACCGCCCGCTTATTCGCCCCGCCAATCCCCACCATCACATCCAACCGATCCCCATCACCCACATCAAGCCTCCCCGTAACCACCCCACCCATCAACGCCGCCACCGCCAACCACAACGCCGCCCTCCGAACCACACCACCCAACCCCCCACCAAAGCACACCCCCAGACACACCAGCCCACACCCCGCCGAAAACCACACCACAGAATCCATCGCAAAACCAACCCCACCCCAAACCCCAACCACCCCCGCCACAACACTCCCCCAAGCCAACACCCAAGCCCGTCGCCCCCCCTCTTGCTCACGCTCAACCAAATACAAACCCATCCCCCCTTGTACCCGATTTCACCCCCCAATACCCCCCAACTCCCCCCAACACCCCCCAACACCCGCACAAAGAAAACCACCCCGATCAACAAAGACCGAGACGGCACACATTCTCCAAATCAACTCAACAAAGCATCAACTCAGCTTGAAACGACCAACCAAACTCTGCAACTGCTCCGACTGGTGCGCCAAATCACCCGCGGCCTGCGCCGCCTGCGATGCACCCTCCGCCGACTGACGCGTCACAGAGTTAATCCCCTCAACCGCACGCGCGATCTCACCCGTCGCCGCCGACTGCTGATTCGCCGCCGCCGCAATATCCTGGACCATGCCCTGAACACTCTGCGATCCCTGCACAATGCTCCCCAGCGCCGTCCCCGCCTGCGTCGCCAGTTCAACACCCTTACCCACACGCTCCGAGCCCGCCTCGATCAGTGTGACCGCAGACTTCGTCTCCGTCTGAATACCAAGGATCGACTGCGAAACCTCTTCCGTCGCCTCAGTCGTCCGCTCAGCAAGCTTGCGAACCTCATCAGCAACCACCGCAAACCCACGACCATGCTCACCAGCACGCGCCGCTTCGATCGCAGCGTTGAGTGCAAGCAGGTTCGTCTGATCCGCGATGTCGTTGATCACCGCGATGATCTCACCGATCGTCTCGCTCTTGCGACCAAGCGTATTAATCGTGTCCGCACTCGATTGCACTTCCCGTGCAATCCCTTCCATCTCAGCCACCGTGTTACTCACGATCTGACCACCCTGCTCAGCCTGATGCTGACTCTCCTCCGAAGCCGTCGTCGCATCCGCAGACTTCGCCGCCACTTCATTCACCGACTGCGAAAGCTGTTCGACCGCCGCCGCGACCTGCTGAGTCTGCTGCTCCTGAGTCTGCAACCCAGTCGCCATCTCCTCAGAACTCGCCGCGATCTGTGTCGACGCCGACGCAACCACCTGAGTCGTATCCGTCAGCTGCGAAATAATGTCATGGAGATTCGAGAGGAACAGATCAAACCAGTGCCCCAGCTTCCCGATCTCATCATTCCGCGAAAGATTCAACCGCTTCGTCAGATCACCATCACCTGTTGCCACATCCTTTACCATCGCGATCGTCGCATTGAGTGGCTTGGCAAGCAACATACGCAGCAAGAAAATCATCCCGCCACCCGCGATCAGGATCAAAGGCACCGTAAACATCAGCCCCTTCTGGAAGAACCCCGCCACCTGCGCATCCACCAGATCCAAAGGCATCTTGATCTCATACGCCCCGTGCATATACCCAGGCTCCCAGCTCTCATACCGGAACCCAAGCGCGTCCTTCCCATCAAAGTTCCCCTCCTCATCACGCTCGTCGTACACCGCCGGATCACCATGACAAGTCATGCAAGACTCATCAAGCGTGATCGCACGCATGTAGTGCATCGTGTTGGTCTCCTCATTGATCTTCCCGATCGTGGTTTCTCCCGAGGACTTATACATCTCTGTGAGCTCGTGGATCATCTCGTTCTGAAAGTCAGACTTTGGAGCGTTGTCCGGATTCCGCGCCTCGAGCGACACAACCCCGAACTCCATCCCCTCTTTCTCCGCGGCCTTCGCACCAGTGTTCCACCCAACAATCACCGGGATCGACGCGTAGTAGCGTGTATCAGAATAGTGCCCCCCGTTCTCGATCTTCTCATACGCACGATCAAGCAATTCATCAGTGTTCACCTCGCCGTTGAGAAACTTCTCCGAAGCATCGATCTTCGCCTCATCAGCCACCGCCGTAAACGCCGACGCCCGCTCCATCATCGCCGACTGAGCATCCTTGCGGTACCCGCTCAAGAACACCACATAGTTCACCGCGACAACCACGAGCATCACGCCCAACGACGCGACCATGATCTTGGCCGAAAGACCAAACGAAAACTTTGATGTACCCTGGTGCACTGTCATATCAGTATCCTTGCTGAGTAGTGAAAATCGAAGCAGCCAACCATTTGGCTCATTCCACACATCGACATCGCAAATACCAAAATTACGCCAGCACCCCATCAATCCACAACATCCAACAAATCCCCCAGATCCATACCACCCGAACAGGGGACATAACACATAAAAACCGCCCACCATTTGGTGGACGGCTGCTCTCGAATCTCAAATCAATCCGTCAGTTCAATATATCAACTCAAACGGAACCGACCTACCAGACCCTGCAGCTGCTCCGCCTGCATCGCCAAATCACTCGCGGCCTGCGCCGCCTGCGATGCTCCCACCGAAGACTCACTCGTCACCGAGTTGATACCCTCAATAGCACGAGCAATCTCATCAGCCGCCGCCGTCTGCTGATTCGCCGCCGCCGCGATGTCCTGGACCATGCCCTGGACACCCTTGGAACCATCGACGATACTCCGCAGCGCCGTCCCCGCCTGAGTCGCCAGATCAACGCCCTTCCCGACGCGCTCCGAGCCCGCTTCGATCAGCGTCACCGCCGACTTGGTTTCCGTCTGAATACCAAGGATCGACTGCGAAACCTCTTCAGTCGCTTCAGTGGTCCGCTCCGCGAGCTTGCGGACCTCATCAGCCACAACCGCAAACCCACGCCCGTGCTCACCAGCACGCGCCGCTTCAATCGCAGCGTTGAGTGCAAGCAGGTTCGTCTGATCCGCGATGTCATTAATCACCGCGATGATCTCACCGATCGTCTGCGACTTCTGACCAAGCGTGTTGATCGTATCCGCACTCGACTGCACCTCGCGTGCAATCCCTTCCATCTCAGAAACGGTATTGCTCACGATCTCACCGCCGTCTTCAGCAAGACGCTGCGACTCGCCCGATGCCGTTGACGCATCCGACGACTTCGCCGCAACCTCAGCGACCGACTGCGACAGTTCTTCTACCGCCGCTGCGACCTGCTGCGTCTGCTGCTGCTGCGTATCCATCCCAGCCGACATCTCTTCCGCACTCGCCGCAAGCTCAGTCGATGCCGAAGCAACCGCCTGCGTCGTGTGCGAAACATCCGAGATCACTTCCTTAATCGAGTTCTTCATCACATTGACCGCACCAGCAAGCTGACCGATCTCATCACCCGATTGGAACTCAAGATCTTCAACACTCAGATCACGCTCCGCGATCGTCTGTGCATACTTCATCAACGCCCCAAGACGACGCGTGATCGAGGTCGACAACACAAACGCCAGCACTGTCGATACCAAGATCGAAATCACACCAACAATCTGAACCGTTGCCACCATCGACTTGTTCGCATCGTTGTACTTCTGCATCGACGCAGCCTTGAACGCCGCCTGCTTCTCAGCAAGCACGCCCACCAACTCCGCCGCCTCAGTCGCAAGCGGGGTCACCGTGTTCAAACAAATATCCTCCGACACACAGAACCCAGGATTACTCCTGATCTCCACGGCCTTCTTCGCCTCAGCAATGAACACCGTCCGCGATTCAATATACTCGTCGTAGTGCGCCTTCTGAGCAGGAGTGAACAACCCCGTCATCGTCATCAAACGATCCACCGAAGCCTGACACGCCGTCAAACACGAGTTGATCTTCTCAAGATGCTCCTCGCTCCCCGACCCAAGATACGACGCAATCGCGTTCCGGCTCTTGAGCAAGTGCCCCTCCGCCTCGCTCACGCGACGAACCAAAAGCTTCCGCTCCGCGCTCGCCTCAAGCGTTTCTTCAATATTGAGAATCGCCTGCAAGCTCTCGACCATCGCATCGCCAAAAGGCTCCGCAACATCAAAGTACTGCACATTGGCAGGAAGATTCGCCTCCGTCCAAGACACATCCGCGATCTCCTGCTGCGCAACCTCAAAGTCCGCCATCACAGTCTTGAACTTCGCGTAATCCGCGAGCTGCTCCTGATCTTCCCAGTCAACAGACATCTCATCAAGCTCAGCAATGTACCCATCAATCAGATCCCAAGTCTCCAACCGCTCCTCAGACAACGCCGGGAGCCCAAGAATCATGTACCCGCGATGCATCGACAACGCATGGTGAATCTCACCCTGCAACGACAAACACACCTCCACAGCAGAACTCGCCTTCTTCAGATGCTTCTTCGCCTGAGTTGTCTTTACCTGGACCACAGCAACCAGCATCATTAACATCACAATAATGAAGCCGAAGCCCAATCCAAGCTTTGTCCGAATCGATAGGTTCATCTCTGAGTTCTCCTCTTTGTAGTAGCGTGAACAACGCGTGCCTCCCACCAGTTCAGGTGGGTGAAAGACCCCGCCACACTCATATCGTTCAGGGATCCCCCCCTATTTAACCAATCGCCAACACACCACCAAATTTAATGGGTCAACCTACTTAAAACCGCCCACCAGAACCGGTGAGCGGCATTCAATCCACATTAACCCCCCAAATACCCAATCAACTCAAACGGAACTGGCCAACCAACGCCTGCAACTGCTCCGCCTGCATCGCCAAATCACTCGCGGCCTGCGCCGCCTGAGAAGCCCCAACCGAGGACTCACTCGTCACCGAGTTAATCCCCTCGATCGCCCGTGCAATCTCATCTGTCGCCGCCGTCTGCTCATTCGCCGCCGCCGCAATATCCTGCACCATCCCCTGAACACCCTTCGACCCCCCAACAATGCTCTTGAGCGCATCACCCGCACGCGAAGCCAAATCCACACCCTTCCCAACACGCTCGGATCCCGCCTCGATCAGCGTCACCGCCGACTCCGTCTCCGACTGGATCCCCTGAATCGACTGCGAGACCTCCTCCGTTGCCTCAGTCGTCCGCTCCGCGAGTTTTCGGACCTCATCAGCAACCACCGCAAACCCACGACCATGCTCTCCAGCACGCGCCGCTTCAATCGCCGCGTTGAGTGCAAGCAGGTTCGTCTGATCCGCGATGTCATTAATCACCGCGATGATCTCGCCGATCGTCTTCGACTTTTCACCAAGCGTATTAATCGTGTCCGCACTCGACTGGACCTCCCGCGCGATCCCTTCCATCTCTTCAACTGTGTTACTCACGATCTCGCCGCCATCTTCAGCAAGACGCTGCGATTCACCCGACGCAGTCGTCGCATCCGATGACTTCGCCGCGACTTCCGCAACCGACTGCGACAACTCTTCAACCGCCGCCGCGACCTGCTGCGTCTGCTGCTGCTGCGTACTCATGCCCGCCGACATCTGCTCAGCACTCGCCGCAAGCTCAGTCGAAGCCGAAGCCACCGCCTGCGTCGTATGCGAAACATCCGCGATCACTTCCTTGATCGAACTCTTCATCACATTGACCGCACCAGCAAGCTGACCGATCTCGTCGCTCGATTTCATGTCCAGATCTTCAATACTCAGATCACGATCCGCGATCCGCTTCGCGTAGTTCATCACCTGCGACAAACGACGAGTGATCGACCCCGACAAGAACAACGAAACCCCGACCGACAACGCGATCGCCAAGATCCCAACCACCCAAACAGTCCGCAGCATCGCCGAGCTCGCCGTTACATAGTCCTCAACCGAAGCCTCCTTGAACGCAACCTGCTGATCCGCGATCGACCCCATCAGATCAACCGCCTCAATCGCCAAAGGCGTCACCTGATTCAAACAAATATCCTCCGAAACACAGTACCCAGGATTGCTCCGGATTTGCACCGCTTCCTTCGCCTTCTCAATAAACACCGTCCGCGATTCAATGTACTCGTCGTAATGCTTCTTCTGCGAATCCGTAAACAAACCCGTCATCGTCATCAAACGATCCACCGAAGCCTGACACGCCGTCAAACACGAGTTGATCTTCGCAAGATGCTCCTCGCTCCCCGAACCAAGATACGACGCAATCGCGTTCCGGCTCTTAAGCAAGTGCCCCTCCGCCTCGCTCACGCGACGAACCAACAGCTTCCGCTCCGCGCTCGCCTCAAGCGACTCCTCAATATTGAGAATCGCCTGCAAGCTCTCGACCATCGCATCGCCAAAAGGCTCCGCAACATCAAAGTACTGCACATTGGCCGGGAGATCATTCTCCGTCCAAGACACATCCGCGATTTTCTGCTGAGCAGTCTTAAAGTCCGCCATCACCAGCTTGAAGTTCGCATACTCGTCCTTGAGCGACGCGCTCTCCCACTTGCTCGCCAGCTCATCGAGCTCAAGCAAGTATCCATCAATCACATCCCAAGTCTCCAACCGCTCCTGGGCAAGCGCAGGCAACCCAAGAATCATGTACCCGCGATGCATCGACAACGCATGATGAATCTCGCCCTGAATAGACAAACACAAATCCACCGCAGGCGTCGCCTCATACAAAACCCGATCCGTCGAAGCCCCCGCCTCTTGAGTCTTCACCTGCACCACCCCGAGCAGCAAGATCAACATCAGGATCGCTGACCCAAACCCCATCACCAGTTTCATTCGTATGCTCAAGTTCATTGTGTAGACTCCAGTTGTCATCAGGTTTCATCGTCCGTTGTACGCATACAACACAACGACCCAACAACTCCGCAACTCAACACAAAGCCAGATCTACACAAATCCAAAACAGGGGGTCAACTCGCACACCCACCCCCAACCCCATAGCACCCACCCCGAATCGGTGGTACCCACCACCATCCCAGCGCACGCCGACCAACACAACACTCCGTTTCAAACTCCAACCCCAACGCCAGCCCCGACGCCAACCCTGACGCAACACCAACCCCGACATCTAGACCGACATCAAAGCCAGCACCAAAGAGATCAAACGATCCCCACCCTCAAACACACTCAACAACTCCTGCCCACCCAAGCGCGTTTCTGAACTCACCCAAAGACCAACCGCACCAACCCACCACCAAGATCCATCGATCGCCCAGTCTCAAGCCGCCCCCCAAACCCACCAACCAACGCCCTGCACACCCCAAGCCCCAAACCATATCCTCCAAAGCCAACACCCCCAGCACCACTCGTCCCAACCGCCCCATCTTCCAGAACCCCACCATCATCAAAACCAACCCCCGAATCCTCCACCACCAGCTCAACCCCACCACCTTCAACCCACCCTCCTCGCAACCGAACCACCCCAGCCTTCAGACCCAACCCCCCCACTTCCTCCTCTACTTCCTCTTCCGCCCGCACCGAAAGCATCGGTGTACACGCCTCCGCTTCCCCCTCTTCCTCCCTCTGCCCCAGGGAGAGGGCCGGGGTGAGGGTCTTCCCTCCCTGATCATCCCTATACAATCCCCGCCCGATCCCCGTCAGCGCATTCCCATACAAGTTCACCAGCACCTGCCCCAATAACATCCCAGGCATCCCAACCCCCCATTCCCCCCATTCCCCCCACTCCATCTGCCCCTGATTCCCCTCATCAACCCCACCAAGATCGCACACAAAATCAACCCCCCCCCATCCACGCTCCCCCCCCACCAACACTGGATGCCCCGCCACACAAACTGCTGCAAACTCATGCACACCAACCAATTGCGAACGATCTAGAACGACTTGTCTACTCTCGCCCTCGCCCGTACTTTCCAAAAACAACGCACACAACCCAGCGACCCGCCCCCCAACATCCGCCGCCAGTTCCAGCGCCGCCCGCACATGCTCATCCTCCCCAGTCACCAACCCCCGCTGCGCCCGCCCCGCGATCGCCGTCACCAAGTTATTGACCTCATGCGCAAACATCCGAGCCCCGAGCATCCCACCCGCCACTTCCTCCACTCTCCCCGCGTCTCGATCCAGATCTCGCCCAAGATCCAGCGCCGCCCCCGCCGCCGCCTCGACCCGATCAATCCCATCCGCCACCACTCCCCCAACCGCACGATCTGTACCAGCCCCAACCCCAGAACCAACCCCAGTACCAGCCGCCGGCCCAGCCGCACAAACATCCCCCCGGCCATGCTCGCCGGACACACCCTCACCCAAACTCATTTCATCAACTGATCGCACCTCGCCGGTATCGGACCACCCCCCACCCCACTCCACCCCAATCCCCAAAAACCCCCAAATACCGCCCCATTCACCACCAATCCGCCACCACGCCACAAACACCGGGGATCAAATTGTTCCACATGGAACAATTCGATTCCCGGCACATCACCATCTCACAACACGCCAATTGTTCCATGTGGAACAATTGGCGTAAGAATCCCAAACTCAAATCAGTTTCAAATCCATCACCCCCACGGTTTGATCGTGACTCAGATCGCGGATTCGATCCTCGGCCCGATCGCCGGATCGAAGTTGGCGAGATGGTGACCATCATCGCCGCCGAGCATGAGCCACGCCTTGATCTCGGGAGGACGGATATCCAGATCCGTCGCCGACGCGAGATCGACCCACACAAAATTGATATGAGATTCCGCCGAGACCACCCTCGGCAGGTCCGACTCCGAATCCCGGTCCCCTACTGCCCTCGCTGCCGGGACTGGATTCTCAGAAGCCGCCGGCTCGTTTGGGAGTGGCTGGGAGGGGTCGGTGGCCAATTGTTCCATGTGGAACAATTGGTTCTGGAGCTCAGCTCGGAAGATCAGCGTGAGTTCATGGTGGTCGGATTGGCCGTCGTTGAATGTGGATTCAGTGGTCAGGAGTAGGGGACCCACGGCGATTTTGAGGTTGGCCTCTTCCTGGAGTTCGCGGATTAAGGCGTTCTGGGCGGGTTCGGCGAAGTTGATGTGGCCTCCTGGAAGATAGAGGTAGTTTCCGGAGACGCTTCGGCACATCAGGACATGCGAATGGTGTAGGATCAGGGCGCGGGCGATGAACTCGGTCTGTTGGGGGGCGGGCATGGGCGATGGTATGCCTAGTGTGGAATTGGTGCAAGTTGGTGCCTGAGGTAGGTTCAGATGCTGGTCTCGATGGGCCGGCGATGAGAATGGGAAAATGCGATGAGTGAAAAATCGACTGGGACAAATAGTGCGGCGAAGAATACTGCTTCTGGCAAAAAGTCTGGGCGGGTGAAGCGTTCTCGTTTGGGGCGTGGGTTGAGTGCGCTGGTGGAGACCCCGGCGGTGGAGCCGGTGGTGGTGGAAGCCCCTGTAAAGTCCGATAACTCTGGTATTGGGAAAAACACCCAACCGAGTACTGGTCACGGTGGGGGTGGGGGTCTTGGTGAGGGTGAGCGGGCTGGTGGTGGGGCCGGTGGTCGGTCTGGTCGTGTGCCTGGTGGTGTGGGGGGCGGTGCTGGGAGTGCAGTTGATGGGCGGAAATCCTCGGATTTGAGTCGTGCTGCTGAGGGGGAGTTGGGTGGTTCGGTTGATGGAGATGCTGGGGTTGCTCAGGATGATGCGGCGAGCTTGGCTGGCGGGGAGCGGGTGGTGGAGTTGTCGGTGGGGGTGATCCGGGTGAATCGGGATCAGCCGAGGCGGGTGTTTGATGAGGATCGGTTGAATGATCTGGCGGGGTCGATCGCGGTGCATGGGGTGATGCAACCTATTGTGGTTCGGGTGGTTGCGGATGGTGCAAATGTGGATTCTGCACTAGATGGGAAGACCCTCACCCCGGCCCTCTCCCAGGGGGAGAGGGGGGAAGCGTATGAGTTGATTGCTGGGGAGCGGCGGTGGCGGGCGTCGCAGATTGCGGGGCTTGAGACGATCCCGGCGATTGTGCGGGTGGTGGATGATGAGACGAGCGCGCAGCTGGCGTTGATTGAGAATGTGCAGCGCGAGGATCTGAATGTGATCGAGCTGGCGGAGGGGTATCGGGTGCTGTCGGATCGGTACGGGATGACGCAGGAGCAGATCTCGGGGACGGTGGGGGTGTCGCGGTCGTTGGTGGCGAACACTGTTCGGCTGCTTGATTTGCCTGATGAGGTTCGGGGTTTGATTGTTGAGGGAAAACTCTCAAGCGGTCATGGTAAGGTCTTGTTATCTTTGGGCGCTCCTGAGAAGCAGCGTAAGTTTGCAGCGCGATGTTTGAAAGAAGGATGGAATATCCGTCTACTTCAGAAAGCATGTGATGACGATGCGGATGGAGTTGATGTCCCTGCTCAAGGGGAATCACACCAATCGAATACTGATCCGCATGCTCGGGGGACTCCTGAGGAGGATCGGGCGCTGAGTGTGTTGCGGGATCTTGAGCGTCAGGTGGGCGAGGAGCTCGGAACACGGGTGAAAATTCGCACTGATAAGAGCAGGACGCGGGGTCGGGTGGTGATCGAGTTCTTTGATCTTGATCAGTTCGATGGGTTGCTTGGTCGGCTTGGGGTGACGACGCGGGGTTAGTTCGTTGCAACTTGAGGGTTCGCTTGGTGGTTAGTGATCTTTCCTCAATTATCGAGACTCATCGTACATATGAATACAAGAATGATGCTGTAAACAAGTATCTGCGGAACTGGCTCGACATGGGTCTTGTTATTGTGTACTATGTTTGTATTCATTCTGAAACATACATGATCCTCTATTTCGAATGCATTGATTGATTTCTGTTCTTTATCAAACTGCAACTACACGCGGTGTGCGCGATGCACATCCTCGATACATCTGTCCTCGGCGGCGGGTGTGGTACCCAGAAATGAAGGGATGGGTTTTTTAGATGGCCAAGAAGAAAACAAAGAAGAAGGCTGGCGCGAAAGCTGGCGGGGCAAAGTCGGCTGGTAAGGCAACGGGCAAGCTCGGTGCGGTCTCCTTTGAGGAACTGCAGGCGGAGATGGCGCGTCGCTCGAAGCTTGTGGGACGGCTTGAGCGCAAGCGGAATCGCTTGCAGGCGGAGCTTTCGGAGATCGATGCTGAGCTGGCGAGCTTCGGGGCGCTCAGCGCGACCGGCGGGATCCGCCGTCGTCCACGCAACGAGATGAACCTTGTGGATACGCTCCAGAAGGTGCTCAAGAACAAGACGATGTCGGTGACCGATGCGGCTCAGGCGGCACGGGATGCGGGGTACATGACGACTGCGGCGAACTTCCGCACGATCGTGAACCAGGCGCTGATCCGCGAGACGAAGACCTTTAAGAAGGTTTCGCGTGGTCAGTACACGGCGAAGTAAGCGGCTTCGTATATCTCAGATTTGAGTTTTTTGAGACTTGAATGACCCGTCTTTGTGGCGGGTTTTTTGTATTGAGGTGTTTATAAAGAATGACCCGCTGGATCGCTGCGTGACACATTCACGGCGGCCGGGATTCTTGTCGAGTTTGAATGTGAATGCAATCCCGACTGCGCCGAAGACGGCGAGTCGGGGCACCCTTTGATTCAATCAGTCGTTGTTGATGGGGACGATGTCGGTGGGGGAGAGGTGGAGGGCGATTTCGTCGCCTGGGTTTGGGGCGATGGTGGTGGGGGCGAAGGGGTTCATCTGGGCGACTTTGATTGGGGGGGCGCCTTTGAGTTCGATGAGGTGTTGGGCTGTCTCGCCGAGGTAGGTGGAGTGGAGGAGTTTGGCGGGGAGGGTGTTTGGGGTGCCTGGCTTTTGGATGGTGATGGCTTCGGGGCGGATGGAGATGAGGGTGTCTCCGGAGTGGTCGGCGTCGAGGTTGGCTTGGAAGGTGCCTGCTTCGATTTGGAGGGTGGTGTTTGATCCAGTTCCGGAGGCTTTGGTTTTGATGAGGTTTGTTTCGCCTAGGAATTCGGCGACGAAGGTGGATTTGGGTTTGCGGTAGAGTTCGACTGGGGTTCCGAGTTGCATGACCTGGCCGTTCTTCAAGAGGGCGACTTGGTCGGCCATGGAGAGGGCTTCTTTTTGGTCGTGGGTGACATAGACGGTGGTGATTCCGGAGGCTTTGCAGATGTTGCGGATCTGGAGGCGGAGGTCGTTGCGGAGTTTGGCGTCGAGGTTGGAGAGGGGTTCGTCTAACAACAGGACGGAGGGTTTGATGACGAT
The DNA here is from genome assembly GCA_051252395.1 of Phycisphaerales bacterium. Taxonomy (GTDB): domain Bacteria; phylum Planctomycetota; class Phycisphaerae; order Phycisphaerales; family UBA1924; genus UBA1924. Next base: position 471,404 of record JBPOFX010000002.1, read on the forward strand.
TGCTCGGGCTAATGCGACGCGTTGTTGTTGTCCGCCGGAGAGTTGGGTGGGTTTGCGGTCGGCGTACTCGGCCATTTGGACGGCTTCGAGGGCTTCGATGACTTGGGCGCGTTGGTCGGCGGTGGGGACTTTGCGGACGTTTAGGCCGAAGGCGACATTTTGGGCGACGGTCATGTGGGGCCAGAGCGCGTAGGACTGGAAGACCATGCCGGTGTTTCGTTTGTTTGGTGGTTCGTGGGTGACGACTTTGTCGTCGAAGGCGATTTTGCCTTTGGTGGGGTCGATGAATCCGGCGATCATGCGGAGGAGGGTTGTTTTGCCGCAGCCTGAGGGTCCTAGGAGGAAGAAGAGGTCACCTGGGTTGATGGTGAGTGAGAGGTTGTCGACGGCGGTGGCGGCGGATTTGCCTGAGCCGAAGGTTTTGGTGAGGTTGTCGATTTGGATTTTGGTTCCCATAGTGGGTGATGGTAGGGGGGAGGGTTGATGGGGGGAAGGGGCGTAGGTTGTCGGTAGGGGAGGGCGGGGCGTGCTATGATGGTTGGTATCGTGGGCGGATCACGGATTGATTCACGGCGATTCACGAACTACACGGATAGGAGCTGGTCATGGCGATTCTTGTTGATGCGAACACAAAGGTGATTACACAGGGGATTACGGGGTCTGCTGGGGCGCTGCATACGAGGGGGTGTTTGCATTACGGGACGCAGATGGTTGGTGGGGTGACTCCGGGCAAGGGGGGGCAGAAGGATGCGAATGGTTTACCAATCTTTAATACGGTTCGGGAGTCTGTGGAGGCGACGGGTGCTGATGCGACGATGATCTTTGTGCCTCCGGCGTTTAGTGCGGATGCTATTTTGGAAGCGATGGATGCGGGGATCCGTTTGATTTGTTGTATCACGGAGGGTGTGCCGGTCAATGACATGATCCGGGTGCGGGCGATTATGGATGAGCGGAACGCGGCGGCGCGTGGGGCTGATTCGGGTCACTCGACGGAGTTGTTTACGCTGATTGGTCCGAACTGTCCTGGTGTGATTACTCCTGGTCCGAAGACTGGTGAAGATACAGCCGAGTCGCATTACACGAATAGTGGATGTAAAATTGGGATTATGCCTGGGTATATTCACACGCATGTTTCGGAGGCGAAGACTGGGAAGGCCGTGGGCATTGTGTCGCGTTCGGGGACGCTGACTTATGAGGCGGTATGGCAGACTTCGCAGATCGGGCTGGGGCAGTCGACTTGTGTTGGGATTGGCGGGGATCCGGTTCGTGGGTTGAATCACATTGATTGCATCCGGATGTTTGAAGAGGATCCGGATACGCACGGGATCATGATGATCGGTGAGATTGGTGGGGAGGACGAAGAGGCTGCGGCGGAGTACATTGCGAAGCATGTGACGAAGCCTGTGGCTGGGTTTATTGCGGGGCGTACGGCGCCTGAGGGTAAGCGGATGGGTCATGCTGGTGCGATTATTTCTGCGGGTGCTGGTGGGAAGCCTACTGGTACGGCGGATAGTAAGATTGACGCTCTGCGCGAGGCGGGTGTTGAGATTGCGATGAATCCATCGGAGATGGGGATCGCGATGGCGAAGGCGATGAAGCTTGAGGCCGTGGGGGTTTGATTGGGCTTGATTGGGGGGGGCTGATTGAGGCTCTGGTTGAGGGCTCTGATTGAGTTGAGTTTGAGAACACCTCGCTTTGTGCGGGGTGTTTTTTATTGGACTCGATGCGTGCTGAGGATCGGCTCTATGGGAGTTCCTGTGGCGCAGAACGCGCAGAAGTTACGCGTGATTTGGGCGAAGCTGGTGTACAGATGGTCTTGGGCGAGCACGCTTGGGTGGTGCATGATGAAAGTGGGGTGGTGTACTGATTCTCAGTATACCTGCTGGGTATTTGGGTCGATTCGGTGATCATGACCGATCCGGATACGAACACAACTCCAGATACAAGGAAGTCTGATTCAGGCTTGAAGGGGTTCTGTGTTCGGTATTGGGCGGTGCTGTTTGTGGTGGTCGCGGGGATGGTGGTTTCGTATTCGGCGTACCGGTCGTTTGTGCACGCGGCGGAGACGCAGCATTCGCAGGCGTTGATCGAGGAGGCGCGTCAGCAGCATGACGCGGTGGTTGATCGGTTTGCAAGCTATGAGCATGCGCTGCGGTACATGCGGGGGTATATCCAATCGAGTCAGTATGTGGACCAGTCTGAGTGGTCTGCGTTTGTCCAGTATGCGGAGCTTGAGTCCCGGTTTCCTGGGGTGATGGGGTTTGCGTATGTGGAGCGGGTTGCTTCGGGGAAGATCGATGAGTTGATCTTTGAGATGCATAATCAGGGCTTTGATTCGTTTGCGATCAAGACTTATCAGGGGGTAGAAGAGGGTTGGCGGGAGGTTGTTGATCCTGAACCTTGCGAGCGGTACATCATCAAGTATGAAGAACCGATGGAGCGGAACGCGGCGGTGATCGGGGTGGATGTGTCGTCGCTGGCGGTGAATAAGGCGGTGTACGACAAAGCGACGGATACGGATTTGACGCAGATGTCGGATCCATTTACGCTGGCGCAGCGGGAAGCTCACGTTGCTTCGCTTGGTCTGGTGATGGTGCTCCCTGTTTATACACGGGGCATGCCTATCGAGGATGCTCAAGAGCGGAGGCAAGCGGTGCGCGGGTGGGTCGCGGTGGCGATCGATATGTCGTACTTCACGGAGTACGCGTTGTATGTTTCTGAGGGGACGGACCGGCTGACGCTGAGCATGAATGCGAGCAACGGCGAGCGTGTTGTTCTCATCGATTCGTTTAGCTCACACAACGGGTCGTGCGATGATTGCGACTTTGATGATGAGGTGACGGGGTCCTTTGTCTCGGAGGTTTCCGGGAAACGGATGTTCACGACGGTTATTCCTGATACCAATCACATTGATGGTTCGTTGTCGCTCACAGAGTTTGACGAGAACATGCGCAAGGCGCACAACGCGTTGTATCTCGGGATCCGGCTGACGCTGGTGGTGATTGTGGTGACGCTGATTGTTGAGTACGGGCGGATCCGGGCGCATCGGGTTGCGGGACGGATGACGAGCACGCTGCGCAAGAGCGAGCGTCGTCAGCGTGCGTTTGCGTATCACGCGCAGCTGGCGAACCAGGCGAAGTCGAGGTTCCTTGCGAACATGAGTCACGAGATCCGGTCACCGATGACTTCGGTGCTTGGGTACACGGAGCTTCTTGCGGAGATGCTCGACGAGGGGGGCTCGGTCGAGGAGATGAGGGACGCGGTTGGGAGGATTGATCGGGCGGGTTCGCACTTGTTGATGGTGGTCAATGATGTGCTTGATTTGTCGCGGATTGAATCTGGGAAGCTGCCTGTGAACAAGGTTCCTTGTCGGATTGGCGAGGTGTTGTCTGAGGTTGTGGGGACAATGCGGGTGCGGGCGAACGAGGCGGGTCTCAAGCTTGGGGTTGACTTTGAGACGGAGGTTCCTGGACGGGTGATTGCGGATCCGTATCGGGTGCGTCAGATTTTGTTGAACCTTGTGGGGAACGCGATCAAGTTTACAGAGGAGGGGGGCGTGCGGATCGCGGTGGGGTGTACTGATGGGAAGATGTGGTTCTCGGTGCATGATACTGGGATCGGGATGCGGCTTGATCGGATCGAGGGGTTGTTCGAGCCTTTCGAGCAGGATGAGTATGCGCAGGATTCCTCGCAGAAGGGGACTGGGCTGGGGCTTTCGATCTCTCGTCAGCTTGCGGAGATGATGGACGGGGAGTTGACGGCGACGAGTGTGCTTGGTGAGGGGTCGGTGTTTACTTGTACGCTTCCGATGATGGTTCCGCAAGAGGATGTGGTGGATGGATCTGAGAGCTGGGGCGGGGTGGAGATGATTGAGCAACTGCCTTGTGAAGTGCTTGAGGATTCGAAGAAGGAATCGGCGGTGACACAGATCGAGGGGCGGGTGCTGGTTGCGGAGGACGGGGTGGACAATCAGCGGTTGATCAAGCATTTCTTGAAGAAGACTGGGGTCGAAGTTGTGTTTGTGTACAACGGGCGCGAGGCGGTTGATCTGATCGAGGCTGACCCATCGTTTGATTTGATTATTATGGATATCCAGATGCCTGTGATGGATGGGCATGAGGCGGCGCGGATGCTGCGTGATCGTGGGTGCACGCTCCCGATGTTGGCGTTGACTGCCAATGCGATGTCGGGGGATCGTCAGCAGTGCATTGAGTCGGGGTTTGATGAGTATGAAACGAAGCCGGTGAATCGGGCGCGGTTGTTGCGGACGGTTGAGCGGATGATTTCTCGGAGCGGTCTTGATCTTGGAGAGCGGGGGTCGGAAGACGGCGGGGCGAGAGCGGCTTAAGTCTGGGTTAGGGGATGAGTCCCATGGATTCGTTGTTGTTTGATTGTCGGTTTGAGGTGGCGCTTGGGTCGAGCTGCGCGTCGAGGTCGGCGGGGATGATGACTTTGAAGGTTGAGCCGTGGTTTGGGGCGGGGGCTGGGGTGGACTCGACGCGGATGCGTCCTTTGTGTTCGTAGGCGATTCGTTTGGTTACGGCGAGACCGAGTCCGGTGCCTTTGAGTCCCTTTGTGGTGTTGAAGGGTTCGAAGATCCAGGCGAGTCGGTCTTGGGGGATTCCTGGGCCGTTATCGATGACGGAGATGATGACGGTTGGGCGGAGGACATGTCCGGCGTTTTTCTTGTCGGGTCTTGAGGAGACGAAGGAGACTTTGACGGTGACGGCTCCGGTCTCGGGCTCGACGCATTCGATGGCGTTGGAGATCAGGTTCATGAGGACCTGATGGATGAGGGATGGGTCTACGGAGATGGGGGGCATCTCGGGGTCGGCGTCGACGATGAGGGCGATGCCTCTTTCTTGGCAGACATTTTCCATGAGCTGGGCGCAGTCGTGGGCGAGCTTGTTGATATGGGTGAGCTCGAGCTCGAGCTGGAGTTTGCGTCCGAAGGTGAGCATGTTCATGGTGAGGGAGGCGATGCGGTCGAGGTTTCTGCGAAGGATTCCCCAACCGTTTCGGGCGATGGCGAGGTCTCCTTTGTGGAGACCGATTTCTACGACATCGGCGCCGCCTTTGAGGCCTTGGAGGATATTTTTGATGGAGTGGGAGAGGTTGGCGACGGTTTCTCCGATGGCGGCCATGCGTTCGGAGTTGACGCGTTTGAGGTGTTCGTCGGCGTTGGCGAGGGCGAGTCCGGTGTGTTGACCGATGGCGTTGAGGAGTGCGAGTTGTTGTCGGGTGAAGGCGTGGTGGACTGTGGAGGAGTCGATGTAAATGGCGCCGAAGGGGTGGTCTCCGAAGGTGATGGGGGAGCAGATGGCGGAGCGGATTTGGTATTGCTGGACGGAGTCTCCGGAGGCGAAGCGTGGGTCTTGCATGGCGTTGGTGGAGAGGACTCCGTCGCCGTCCATGGCGGCTTTGAGGATTGTTGTGGAGACATGGATGCGGGCGGCTTCGTCGTCTTTGGGTTGGTTGGCGTAGCGGATGATGCCGGGGACCATTGGTGCTTCGGGGGTGGCGCCGGGGATCATGATGACTCCGCGTTCTGGGCGGAACTCGTTGAAGATGAGGGTCATGACGGCGTCGAGGAGTTCGCGTTTGTTGGCGATGCGCGCGGTGATGGAGGTGAGCGCGTAGATAACTCTCAGATGGTCTTCGGCGGCGGCGGTGGGGTCGATCGCGTCTCCGATGTAGGAGTCTCCTGAGGAGGGGAGGGTGAGTTCGACATCGATTTCTTGTTCGTCGTCGGTGAGGAGGACGGGGGAGTGGTTGCGTTCTGCGGGGGAGATTCCGAAGAGGAGGGTGGTGATTCCGACGGCGATTTCGTCTCCGGGTTCGAGTCGGATTCGGTCGAGGATTTTGACGCCGTTGACGAGGGTGCCGTTGTTGGATTTGAGGTCTCGGATGTACCAGACTGGTCCGTCGGGGGTGAGTTCGGCGTGTCGGCGGGAGACGGTGTTGTCGGTGATGGGGAGTGCTTCACTGGAGCGACCGATGAGTTGGGGTTCTCCGAGGGGGAGTTGGTATTCTTTGCCCTCGTCTGGGCCTTTGATGACGGTGAGTTTGGGCATTTGTGGAGGATAGTGTGGTTTTGGGTTGCGTACAATGGTGGCGTGGCGAAAGCAGGAACAAAAAAGGCTGGTGGAACGAACACTCCGAGTGCTGAGCATCGGGTGGTGGTGCTGACGGGGAAGGAGTTGTTCCTGCGGTCGCAGTACACGGCGATGCTCAAGGAGCGGCTCGAGAAGGAGCACGGGGAGATCGAGGTGTTCAAGTTTGAGGGGGAGTCGGTGGATCCGGCGGAGGTGCTTGATGAGTGCCGATCGTTTGGGTTGATGTCGGGGCACAAGTTGGTGGTGGTGGACGGGGCGGACTCGTTTGTCAACGCGGGGACGCGCGCGATGATCGAGCGGTATGTCGAGGCGCCAAGCGAGGGGGCGACGCTGGTGCTGCGCGCGGGGAAATGGAACAAGGGGAAGCTTGATGTCGCGATCGGGAAGGTCGGGATCATGATCAAGTGTGATGCGGTCGATGAGGGGACGGCGTGCCGATGGGTGATGGCGCGGGCGCAGAAGCAATATGAATCTTCTATTGATCAGCGGACAGCGGCGGGGCTTGTTGAACGGCTGGGCGCGGATTTGGGTCGGATCGATACGGAGCTGAGCAAGCTGGCAACGGCGGCGGGGAAAGGGAATCCGATCACGGGGGCGATGGTGACGGAGCTTGTGGGACTCACGCGCGAGGAAGAGGTGTGGGCGATCCAGTCGTATTTGTTGTGCGGGAATCCTGAGCGGGCGTTGTCTGAGCTTCGGGTGATTCTGGGGAACTCGAAGAATGACAACGCGGTCCCGGTGTTGTTTGCGTGCAGTGATCTTGCACGGAAGGTGATGGGGGCGAGCGAGGGGATGGCTTCGGGGATGAATCCTGGGATGATCTCGAAAGAACTCAAACTGTGGGGCGCGAGCAAGGACGCGATTTTGCGGACGGCGAAGCGGCTCGGTCCTGCGGGGTCGCGGCGGTTGTTTGAATCGTGTATCGCGGCGGATGTGGCGAGCAAGTCGAGCGGGATTGATACGCGGATTATGCTTGAGCGGTTGGTGCTGTCGTTTGTGGCGGCGTCTCGGTAGTTCGGGGCAGGCGGGGATAGGCGTGTGGGGATATGGGTGAACCTTTGTGGGTGCGCTCTGGTATAGTGGGATGGATGATTTGATCCTTTGGGAGCAGGAGGCTCACGATGGCGCGGAAGACAGGAAGTCGGGTTGTAGAGGTGGTGCTGGTGTCGGGGTGTGCGCTGGGGCTTGCGGGCGGGGTGTTGTTTGCTGGCGGGTGCGGGAAGAAAGACCGGTGGTGGAAGAAGAACAAGGAGCCGATCGTTGAGGACGGCGTTCGGGGTCCTGAGGAGGTGGATACTTCGCTCAGTGCGCTGGCGAAGGATTCTGATCCGGTGGCGATTGAGGGGAGTGGTGGGGTGCCTAGGACGACGGCGGAGGAGTTTGGTTCGACGCGGGATCGGGTGCTTGAGTCGGCGCGGATGATGGATGAGTATTTTTCGGGGATGACGGCGGAGAACGATCTCACGGAGGCGGTGGAGATTGATTCGGGGGTTGGGGATGATCCGTTTACGGAGATCGATGCGGGGACTGAGTTGGCGGGCGGGGATGTCGATGGATCGGTTGACGGGGCTGTTGATGAGCCTGCTGACGGAACGGTTGATGGAACTGTTGACGGAACTGTTGACGGTTCATTCTCGCTCTCGACGGCGATGGCGGAACGGGAGCGGGACTCGGATGTGACTGATGTGTCTGGTACTGATGCTGGTGCTGTTGATACTGAAGTTGTTGATTCAGAAGTTGCGGCTGTTGATGCGGAGCAGCGGAAGGCGGAGCTGGTCTCGGAGCTGGTTGTGGTGCTGACGGATCTGGCGCGGACGAGTGATGATCCGGGGCGGGCGGTGGCGACGCTGGCGGGGATGGAGTCGATGTCGGTGGAGATTCTTGAGGGGCTGCGGGACGAGGGGGTTCTGTCGGATTCGGAGCTGAGCACGCTGCGCGCGGTGCGGGAGATGTTTGATTCGGTGGTGAGTTCTGGGGAGATCGCGTCACCTGAGGAGGTGGGGGATTTGCTGACGCGGTTGAAGGATGATCTGGATCGGGCTTCGGGGATCCGGGTTTCGCGGGCGTTGTTGTGCACGCGGGTGGATGGGTTTGGGAGGTATGAGCCGTTCGCGAGCAATGAGTTTATTGCGGGGCGGGCGCAGGAAGTGATTGTGTATGTGGAGGTGGATCGGTTTGCGCAGCGGGAGCTGACGGGGACGGATGGGCAGCCGAGGTTTGAAGTCGAGATGAGTCAGCGTTTGGAGCTGTACCATGTCGCGGATGATTTGAATACTTGGAATCGTGCGGCGGAGGTTGATCGGAGTGTTTCGCGGAATCGGGTGCGGGATTACTACTTGATTAACAAGATCACGCTCCCGGCGAATCTTGGGGTGGGTCGGTATCACCTGAAGGTGGTGATGCGTGATTTGGTCGGGGAGCGGGTCGGGGAGGCGATCATTCCGATCCGGATGGTTGTTCGGTAGGGGAGATCTCGAAGGGGGTGGGGAGTTGTGCTGTTTGGTTCTTGGGTTGCGCTCTTTTGAGTGCGGCTTGTGCCATGCGCGAGGCGTGGAGGGGCGGGGTTCCTAACCAGTCGGAGAGGTCGTTGAGGGAGTGGGGTTTGTTTCCATCGAGGGCGTAGCGGCGGGTGAGGATCTGGTGGTCGCGGTCGGCGAGTTGATTGTGTTTCTTTGGTGGTCCCGGTGAGGTTTGTGTATCTGGATCTTGTTCTTGTTCTTGTTCTGGGAGCGGAGTGGACTGAGTTTGGAGGAGTGCGGGGGGGATGAGCCACCACCATTGGGCCCAGAGTTGGAGGGTCCAGTTGGGGGCGGGGTAGTCTTGGATGATTCGGCGGGCGGCTTTGCCTTCGGTGGGGGGGGTGGCGATGTCGGGGAGGCGCGTTGACCAGCGGGTGATGGCGAGGGAGACGGGGGCGGCGAGTCGGCTCGTCGCGGTGGGGACATGGCGGTGGAGGGAGGTGGTGATGGCGGCGGCGACGGTGGCGATGGCGTCTTGGAGGATTTGCGTGGCGCGGGTTGGGTCGAGGGTGTCGATCGGGCCTCCGATGTGTTGCTCGATGGTGGAGAGCATGAGGGGGAGCTGGGTGTCGATGAGGGTGTTTTTGAGGAGGACGATCCAGCGGAGGTTGGTTTCGATCTGGTCGAGGGTTGTTCCGGAGGGGGTGGAGGGGTGGAGGTTTTGGGCGAGTTGTGTTGCGTGGTGTTCGAGGATGGTGATGGCGGTGGCGCGGGTGGTGTGTTCGTGGAGGACTGGGGGGGAGGCGTTGCGGAGATTGGTGAGGAACTCGGTGAGGCTTGATGGGGGGGAGGTGATGAGGTTGGTGGTCGTGATGGGGGTATTGAGGGATGGGTGGTTGAGGGGATTGGTTTCGTTGTAGTCGGAGGGGAGCTGGTGGGCTTGCTGGAGTCCGGCGTTTTTGATGAGGGCGGCTCGGGCGCGGTTGATGGATCGGGAGACGGCGATGGAGGAGCGGTTGTGGAGTGCGGCGATGGTGCCGGTGCGCTTGCCTTGGAGGGATTGGACGAGCATGGTGCGCTGCTGGTACTCGTTTGGGGGGAGGGGCATCGCGAAGATGGGTTGTTGGTTTGGATCGGTAGATGCTGATGAGCAGGCATCGTCATAGGCGATGAGGGTTCGGCGGACGGATTCGCTGGAGCGTCCGATGCGCTGGGCGATGCGCTGGGCGGTGTGGGAGCGGTTGAGGTTGAGGCGGCGTTTGTAGCGGCGGGCGTCGTTGATGATTTTCGTGGTGAGTGATGGGTCCATGCGAGAGAACTGGGCGGCTGATTTGAGTCTGGCGGCGTGGTGTTCTTCGAACCATTCGATCGGGCCTTGGAGGAAGGCGATGGAATGGTGTCCGGATCCTTTGTCGATGCGGCGGGCGACGAGTCCGAGGCGGCGGTAGCGTTCGATGGTTTTGCGGGAGACGCTCCAGCGGTCGGCGAGCTGGTCTATCGAGAGCACATCGGGGGGGAGGTCTTCGGGGGTGAGTTTGGCGGCGCTGGAGAGGTGCTCGGCGAGGGCGGAGAGGTCGGTCAAGAGATCGGAGGCGGGGATGAGCTGGGGGTTCTCGATGTCGGGTCGGTAGTTGGTGATGCGGAAGACGATGAAGTCTTGGGGGTAGAGCCCGTCTTGTTCGATGAGGGGGGCGAGTTGTTCGATGCGGGCGAGGTGGCGGAGGAGGGTTGGTTTCCCGGCGAAGGAGAGTTCGGCGGCGAGGGCGCTGAGGGCGGGGGTGTGGATTTTGGAGAGCGCGGGCATTGGGGGAGTGTATGGGCGTGGGATTACTCGGTGGACGCGAGTTTGGTTTGCCATTCTTGTGCTTTGGTGTCGTAGCCGCTGTTGGGTTCTGAGATGTGCCAGGCGGTGTAGAGATCGATGACGCGTTGGATGGCTTTGTCTCGGTCACTTAGCAAATGTTCCGGCGGTTCAATCTGCTCAGCGGCTTCAATCAACAGTTTCTCGGCTTCGATGAACTTGGATTGTTTGGCGAGCGTTTCGCCGAGTTCACTCTGCATGTTCCAGATGAACCAGCTTCCTTCGGGCAATTTGCGCCGAATGCTTTCGAGACATTCTCTCCAGATCGGTTCAGCATCAGCGTATTTGTCCTGTTCGATCAGGATGGATCCCAGACCTAAGAGTGCCATATCAACCCTTTGTCCCCCTTCTGGCTCGATTTTCCGCCGGCCATCGAGGACCTTTTGGTAGTACGGCTCGGCTTCGGCCAGTTTGCCTTGGTGCTGGAGTAGCCATCCGATGTTGTTCATGGAATCAAGTGTGTTTGGATGGTCATCGCCGAGCACACGGCGATTGCCTTCTAAGGAAAGTTGGTAGTATGACTCGGCCTCAACTAGCTTGCCTTGTGTCCCAAGTAAACCTCCCATGTTGTTGAGCATCATGAGAGTGGTCGGGTGATCATCTCCGAACACATCGCGTCCCCTTTCCAGAGATTCGCGGTAGTACGATTCTGCTTCGGCCAGTTTGCCTTGGTCTCGTAGGAGGGCCCCCATGTTATTGATTAAAACAAGTGTGGACGGATGGTTGTCCCCTAGTATGCGGCGCCTTGATTCGAGCGCTTCTTTGTAGTACGGCTCGGCCTCGGCCTGTCGTTCTTGCTGATGAAGGAGGTGCCCCATGTTGGCGATCGTGTTGAGCGTGGATGGATGGTCGTCGCCTAGATTGCGGCGTTTCAACTCCAGAACTTCTTCGTAGTACGGCTCGGCCTCGACAAGTTTTCGTTTTTCGTGGAAGAGCCCGCCTAGATTCTCGAGCGACCGAATCATCTTCATGTGGTCATCGGCGTGCACGCGACGACTCCCTTCCAAGGCTTCTCGGAAGTACTGCTCGGCTTCGGTCAGTTTGCCTTGCTCCTGAAGCAGGAGCCCCATATTGCCGATCGTTGTGAGGGTGGATTGATGATCATTCCCGAGCACACGACGGTGCGCTTCTAGAGATTCTTGGTAGTACTGCTCGGCTTCGGTCAGTTTGCCTTGGACTTTGAGCAGTCCGGCCAGTTCGTTGATCGTGTTGAGCGTGTCAAGATGCTCATCACCGAGTTCTGTGCGACGGATCTTCAATGCTCGGGAGAGCGGGTCTGTCGCTAGGTCAGTTAGCCCAAGTTGTCTTAGTGTCATTGCGATCGTCTGGAGCATTTGTGCATGCACGAGTGGTTGGGCTTCAAACTGGGTATCGATTGTCTCGATTGTCGGCTCGAAGATGTTCTCCTTGAGCGTGTTGAGCGCGATGTTGGTGAAGTTAATCCCTCCCAACGCGGACTCGATCTCGGTGCGCTCGCTCTCGAGGGCTGCATCCAACAAGCTCCGGCGTAGGTTGATGCCCATCAACTCGGGGTTGGTCGCGCCGAGTTGCTCGGATTGGAAGTCGACGACCTGCTGGAGTTGCTGGGCGCGTTCGGCCTCGGCGCTTTGGGCAATTTGTGCTGATTCCTCGGCGATCCGTGCATCATCGGCGGCTTGGATCGCAATGCGTTTCTGCTCGGCTTCGCCCATCGCGAAGTTGATGGAAATGAGTGCGCCGGCGACGGACACGATGAGTACGGCGATGACGCCGACGACGAGGGCCTTGTTTCGTTTGGAGAACTTGGTGAGTTGGTACCAGGTGCTTGGGGGGCGTGCTTCGATGGGTTCGTTGCTCAGGTAGCGTTCGATGTCGCTGGAGAGATCGCTGGCGGATTGGTAGCGGTGTTCTTTTTCTTTGACGAGTGCTTTTGAGACGATGATCTCGACATCGCCTCGGAAGGTTTTGTTGATGGTGCTGAGTGCTTTGGGCTGGTCCTCGCGGATGACGCGGACGGCTTCGTGGATCATTTTTTGTTTGAGGTCGTAGGGCATCTGACCGGTCAAGAGTTCGTAGGCGATGACACCGATCGCGTAGACATCGCTCCGGGTGTCGAGGTCGTCGGGGTTTCCTGAGGCTTGCTCGGGGCTCATGTAGGGGATGGTGCCGATGAGTTGACCGATGTCGGTCTGCATGGTTGCGGTTTGGATGTCGGCGTCGGTGGCGCGGGCGACCCCGAAGTCGAGGATTTTGATCTGGCCCTTGTTGTTGACGAGGATGTTGCCTGGTTTGAGGTCGCGGTGGATGATGCCTTTTTGGTGTGCGTGCTGCACGGCGTCTGCGATTTTGGCGAGGAGTGTGAGTCGGTCGCGGGTGCCTAGGTTTTTGGAGTTGGCGTAGTCGAGGAGTTCTTGTCCCTCGACGAACTCCATGGCGAAGAAGGGTTGGGTGCCTTGACCTTCGTCGAAGGTCCCGGCTTCGTAGATGGTTGCGATTCCGGGGTGATCGAGTTTGCCGAGGATTTGGGCTTCGATCTCGAAGCGGAGGAGGAGATTTTTGCTGGCGACTCCGGCTTTGATGACTTTGAGGGCGACGGTGCGGCGGGGGGAGTCTTGTTGGGCTTTGTAGACGGCGCCCATACCTCCTTGACCGATGAGGGATTCGATGCGGTAGCGGCCGATGGTGGCGGGTAGGTAGGGGTGGGGGGTGTGGTGTTTGTTTTGGGAGGGATGGCTGGCTTGCGTGTCGGCTTGGGAATACGAGGGGTTTGTCGGATTGGTTTGGTTGTGTGATGGGTCGTCCATCGGATCATGATACCAGAAAGATATTCGATTCTGGTTCGAAACTTGATGAGTTTCACTTTGTCGATGTGACTCGCGTGGCTCGGTTGTTTACGAATGGCAGAACGAAGCGGGGGGTACTGCTTCGGGGGCGAGGTTGAGCCAGACTGGAGTGACGGGTTCGGGGAGGAGGTTGTGGTCGGCGAGCATGGTGAGGAAGGTTTGGACGGCTTGTTTGGCGCGGTCGTCGACTTTGAATCTCAGGAGGTTTCCGATGTAGTCTTGGGCGAGGTCGGTTGGCCAGCCGGTGCGTTTGGCGTGGGTGGCGACGAGCCAATCGATGCGGGTCTGGTTTTTGAGCATGGTGCGTTCGAGGATGTGGGCGGTGGCGATGATGTTGGCTTTGGATTCTGGGTCGGTTAAGTCTGACGACTTGCACATCCAGGTGGCGTAGACGAAGGGGAGGTTGGTGAGCTCGTTCCAGGCTTGTCCGAGGTCGATCTGGTGGGGGTAGCGGACGGCGGGGGGGGAGGCGGTGACGACCTTGTCTCCGATCATGAGGAGGCTTTGGGGTTCGGTTTTGCTGTCGTCTGGGTTGTCGGCGTTGTTTGGGGGGAAGTGTTCTCTGGTGTCGTAGTCGATGAAGTCTGGGGTGATGTTGTGGACGGCTTTGAGGATGAGTTTGCAGAGAGCGACGGAGGTGTGGGAGTCGGTGTCGGCGTGGACGGCTTTGATTTGGTCGATGGGAACGGAGGAGAAGAGTCGGACGGTGAGGGTTGGGCCGTCGCATCCGATCATCCCGGCGGGGATGAGGGTGAGGGGGGTGGGGGAGGATTGTGATCGGGCGAAGTCGATGATGGAGGCGAGTCCGATGTCGGCTTCTGCTGTTTGTACCATTTTGGCGATTTTGGAGGGGACGGCTCGGATGAGGGTGGTTTCTTTGTGGGAGGAGAGGCCTTGGATGAGTGGGGCGGTGTTGAGGTAGGAGACGGCGGCGATGTTCATGGAATTGGCTCGGATGGGCTTTGGGGCGGGTTTGAAGCGTGTTGTGTTGGGTGATTATTGGGTGTTGGGAGTGATTGGAGGGGGTGAAAGTTTGGTTTGGGGGTGAAAAAAGCCCCTATAAACCGGATGATTGGGTGGTCGGGGGCTTGAAAATCTGTACATTCTGGGGTGAAGGCATGAAAGCTGTCTTCGAAGTCTCGGCGTTCACTGAAGCTCAACTGGTTTGGGCTTGATTGCCGATGATGAGGCCTGCTTCTCTCTCTTGCTTGGCCGACATTTGAATGGGTAGATGCTCGAATCTGGTGGGAGTGAATCAGAATTCGACTGCGAGAGCGGTCATGTACGAGCTACGAAAGCACGACTTTCCTACCCACCCGGCGTCGGGTTGCGCTACAGCCCGGCGTCGCATTTTGAAGAACCGATCCTCTTTGAGGGTCGGTTCTTTTTTGTATGGGTTCTTTTGTATGGAGAGTTTGCGCGGTGGGATGTGCTCGATGGTCGATAGAGGGGTATGAGCAGAAACGAGTTGATTTTGGTTGGTGGCGGCGGGCACGCGGGGGTTGTTGGGCAGTGTGCGCATTTGGTTGGGATTGAGGTGGTGGGGATCTTTGATGATGATCGGTCGGCGAAGATGCTGCATCGTCCTCCTCCGCCGAGGGTTCCGGAGTATTTGGGGGGAGTGGATTCGTTTGTGGAGAGTGCGCCGATGGGGTGGATGATGTGCATCGGTGATCTTGGTGTGCGTGGGAAGGTGTTGTCGCGGTATGACGAGGGGGCGAGTGGGCCGATGATTCATCCGAGTGCGTTTGTGGCGCCGGATGCGGAGCTTGAGGAGGGGGTGTTTGTGGGTCCGATGGCGGTGGTGCATTCGGGTGCGAAGGTTCGGGCGCACGGGATTGTGAACTCGGGTGCGGTGGTGGAGCATGACTGTGTTGTGGGGTACAACGCGCATGTTGGGCCTGGGAGTGTTGTGGGGGGCGGGGTGCGGATTGGGCGCGGGACGCTTGTGGGGATTGGGAGTACGGTGCTGCCTGGGATGGAGATTGGGGTCGGGGTTGTTGTTGGCGCGGGGGCGGTGGTGGTGCGCGGGGTTGGGGATCATGCGGTGGTGGCGGGGAATCCGGCGCGGGTGATGAAGACGGTTTAGATTATTACAGTTCGAAGAGAAGACCCCCTCCGTCTGCTGCGCAGACACCTCCCCCGCAAGCGCGGGGGAGGAGAGAAGAGGCGGGAAGATTGAAGAGCCCTCACCCCGGCCCTCTCCCTGGGGGAGAGGGAGGAAGAATGAAGACACGGATTGCCGCCCCCTAAGGACGATCAAGCTGTGGCACTTGTGCTTTGATTTTCAGATCGTGGAGGAGTCGAAGACGACACCTCCACGGCACCCAGCAAGACACGACTGCGCCGAAGACGGCGAGTCGTGGCACCCAGAGTTGATCGTTAATCGTCGGGGGTGCCTAGGTAGAGGTCGTCGAAGTAGACGGTGGCGGTTGGGTGTTCGTCTGGTTGTTTGTTGTCGTAGCGGACTTCGAAGAAGACTTTGTACTCGGCGGAGTTCTCGGGGATGAATCCCCAGTGGTGTTGATAGAGGTCGTGGAGGTTGAACTCGAAGGGGATCCACTCGTTGAGTTGGGGTTCGAGTGGGGGGGTGTTGTGGGGGTCGAAGGCGAACTTGCGGTTGCCGATTTTGAAGGGGGGTTCTGAGATGCCTGCGAGGGGGATGGCGAGTTGGAAGGTGGGGTAGTTGGTTCCGGTGGGGTTGTTTGTTGGGCGAGCGCACATGATGACGGCTTGGAGGTATTGGTCTTTGGTGGCTCTTGTCCAGTTGGTGACTTTGTAGTGTCCGGCGATGGTTGTGGGGAGGGTTGGGGAGGTAGGTTTTAGATTTTGGATGATGCCGAGGATGGCGGCGGGGTTTTCTGTTGAGGTGATGGTGTTGTTGATGGTGAGCTGTGCGGAGTGGGTTCCGGTGTGGGCTTCGGTTGAGGAGAGGGTGAAGGGGTGCCAGGTTGGGGAGCGTTCGGCGAGGTCGTGCCAAGCGGTGAGGGGTTGGGTTTCGAGTGAGGGGTTTTGGAGGAGGTTGTTGGGACGGGGGGAGAATGGAGAGGAAGAAGAGAAGACCCCCTCCGTCGCCGAAGACGGCGATACCTCCCCCGGAAGCCCGGGGGAGGAGAGTGGTGATTTTTCGTTGTCGCAGGCGGCGAGTGCGAGGAGGGGGAGTAGGGTGATGAGGGCGGAGCGGTTCATTTGATGAGGTTGGCGAGGGCGGTGCCGATGTAGTTTTGGTCGGTGGGGTTGGTGGAGAATGAGCCGTGGGTTGGGGAGGTGATGGGTTCGCGTTTATCCATGTCGGTGAGTTCGACTTTGTTGGGGGCGTGGATCTCGATGAAGTATTTGGCGTGTTGGCTATCGGCGTCTTTGCGGAGTTTGCCTGGGTTGGTTGTTGATTTGTAGGAGATTCGGGTGTGGAGGGGGGGGATTGTGTAGCGGTTGGTGTCCCAGGGTTTTTTGTTTTCGTTGTTGAGGTAGGTTTCGGATTCTTGGCCTCGGCGCAATGCGGCGGTGAGGGATTGGGCGGCGGCTTTGTTTTCTTCGTCGTTGTTGGGGACGGCGATGAAAGCTTGGGGGCGGATGGAGGCTTGCTGGCGCGAGACGGCTTCCATGAGGTCTTGGCCTTCTGGGATGAGTTGTTTTTCTTCGAGGGTGTTGAAGAGGGTGACATCTCCCATTCCGAAACCGACGGCGGGGGTTGGTGGGCCTCCCATGAGTTCGATGAGGTTGTCGTAGCGTCCTCCTCCGACGAGGGCGCGGTGGCCGTCGGCGATGGCTTCGAAGACGGTTCCGGTGTAGTAGGCGAGGCCGCGGGCGATGTTGAAGTTGGTGGTGATCCAGTCGGCGTAGCTTGAAGTTGCGGCGTTGATGGCGCTGAGTTGGTCGGGGCTTGGTTCTTGGGAGGGGTCGCCTGTGAGTGGTCTGGTGAGGAAGGTGATGAAGGGTTCGGGGAGGGATTCCTGGCGGGCGAGGTCGGCGAGTTTGTCGAGGGGGAGTTTGTCTCGTTTATCGAGGAGGTTGAAGGCGGTGTCGGTTTGCGTATCGGTCAATCCCAAGGTTTGGAAGTGGGCGGACATGACGGCGCGGTCGTTGAGTTGGATGCTGAGGTTGGATTGGTCGAGTCCGAGCGCGGAGAAGACGCTGATGCAGACTTCGATGGCTTCGGCGTCCATTTGGGCGCGGGTTTGTGGAGTGTCTTCGTCGCTTGGGAGGCCGACGATGTCGCAGTTGAGTTGGAGGAACTCTCTTAGTCGTCCTTTTTGTGGTCGTTCGGCGCGGAAGTAGGGGCCGATGGTGAACCATTTGCAGGGTTTGGTGAGCTGTTTGGCTCGCGCGGTGTACATTCTGGCGAGGGTGGGGGTGAACTCTGGGCGGAGGGCGAAGTCGGCTTTGCCATTAGCGACGAGTTTGTCGAGGGTTTCTTGGCCGCCTTTGCCGGAGAAGGTTTGGAAGAGTTCTGAGAGGATCCCTTCTCCTGATTTGATCGAATAGAGGTCTGAGGATTCGAAGGTTGGGCCTTCGATTTCATCGAATCCGCAGCGGAGGGAGGCGTCGCGCCAGGCGTTTTTGATGTAGCGGCGTTTGAGGAGGTCTTCTGGGTAGAGGTCTCTTGTGCCTTTGGGGGGTTGGATTTGTTTCGCAGTTTTCGACATGATGGTGTAGGGTAGGGGGGTTGAAGTGGAAGATCGTGGAGGAGTCGAAGACGACACCTCCACGGCACCCTGGCTGCAAGGGGGAAGAAGACCCCCTCCGTCGCTGCGCGACACCTCCCCCACAGGCGTGGGGGAGGCGGGAAGATTGGGGAGGGTGTGGAAGGAGTTGGTATGGGGCTGAAGCTGAAGCATGTTGTGGTGGTTTCTGTGCTGGCGGGGCTGGTGGGGTTTGGGTATGAGATTGGGTATGGGGAGATTGATGTGGTGCGGTCGCCGCGGGCGGGGGCGCTGGCGGCGGGTCCGAATCGGGCGCGATTGATACAGAACCTGCGGAAGGCGATGGCGGCGGGGCAGCTGGAGTCGGCGCTTGGGGCGGCGGAGGATCTGGGGGAGCGGTATCCGCAGGATGCGACGGCGCAGCTGAATCGGGGGTACGCGTTTCGGATGGCGGGGCGGGATATGGAGCGGTTTGATGGGTGGGCGATGCTGCGGGTGATTGTGGGGCAACGGGATCTTGAGGAGTTGGGGGGATCAACGCTGATGAACGCGTTGTATATGCGCGGGTGGGCTCGGCGGGGGATGGGGGAGATTGAGCGGTCGAGGGAGGATTTTTTGAGACTCGCGGAGGGGACGGAGGCGAGTCTGGGGATCGCGTGGGGGGAGAACGGGGAGCGTCCTGAGATGGTTGATGGGATGGGGTCGCTGCTGGCGTACAACCTGGCGTGCTACTGGGGGTGTGCGGGGGAGGTGGAGAAGTCGCTGGTGTACTGGGGGGTTGCGGTTGAGCGGGGGTATCTGGAGAACGAGTCGATCGAGGGGTGGTGGATGGTTGATCCGGACTTTGAGGATGTGCGGGATGATCCGCGGTTTATGGAGATTGGGGAGCGGGGCGGTGGTTGAGTTGTGTGGGGATGGAGGAGGAGGATTGGGGGTGTTCTTTTTGGGGGGTTGGGGGGTTGAGGGTGCTAAAGTAGGGTTTGGCCGGCGGTGAGCTGGTGAAGACTTTGCGTGGACGCTTCTTGGCGTGTGCGTTGGTATTGATTGAGGTTGCTATGGGCACGATTACGATCAACGGGCTTGTGTGTGAGTTTGAGCAGGGTGAGAAGATTCTGGATGTTGCGAATCGCAGCGGCATCGAGATCCCTCAGTACTGCTACCACAAGGGGTTGAGTGTGCCTGCGCAGTGTCGGATTTGTTTGGCGCAGATCTCGGCTCCGAATCCTCGCAATGACGGCAAGCTCGAGCTGATGATGGGGGGGAAGCTGCTCCCGACCTGTTCGACGGATGCGGCGGAGGGGATGGTCGTCACGACGGAATCTGAGTCGGCGGTCGCGAATCAGAAGGCGGTGATGGAGTTCTTGCTGATTAATCACCCGCTGGATTGTCCGGTGTGTGATCAGGCGGGGGAGTGCACGCTGCAGGATTTCTCGTACCACTATGGTCGGGGGCATTCGCGGTTTACGGATCAGAAGGTCAAGCAGCCTAAGAAGGATCTGGGACCCAATGTGTACCTGTATTCGGATCGGTGCATTTTGTGCACGCGGTGTGTGCGGTTCGCGGATGAGGTTGCGGGGACGACTGAGCTGATGATTGATGGGCGCGGGAATCAGTCGCAGATTGATGTGTTCCCTGGGGTTCCACTGGATAATCCGCTGGCGAGTAATGTGATTGATCTGTGTCCTGTGGGTGCGCTGCTGGATAAGGATTTCTTGTTTACGCAGCGGGTGTGGTTCCTCAAGCGAACTGCGGGGATCGATCCGTTGACTTCATCGGGTGACAATATTTGGGTCGAGCATAATCAGGGGCAGGTGTATCGACTGAAGCCTCGCGAGAACATGGACATCAATACCTGGTGGATGACGGATGAGGTCCGGTACGGGTGGAAGTTTGTGCATAGTGAGGATCGGCTTGTTGGTCCGGTGCGGCGTGAGCATGGGATGATGGTCGAGGCGACCTGGGCGCGGGCGTACAAGCAGGCGATTGCGATGATGAACGCTGAGGGTTCGGTTGGTGTGGTGGTTTCACCGATGCTGACTTCGGAGGAAGCGTTTGCGTTGGTCACGGCGGTGCGGTCGATTGATGGGGATGCGAAGTTCTATGTGGGCGCGGTGCCTGTTGATGGCGAGGATCGGGTGTTCAAGAACACAGCGGGCGCCAGAGAGTTTGTGATGCGGGCGGAGAAAGCTCCGAACGCGCGCGGGGTTCGCCGGGTGCTGGATTCGATGAACGCGAACGGCGGGGAGTTTGGTGCGTTTATCAAGGATGCGCCGGGTCATGGGTGCGTTGTGCTGACGGGGAACTATCCGAGCGACTGGGTGACGGATGAGCTGGTCAAGGCGATCAGTGATACGGAGCTGGTGCTGATTGATACGCTCGACAGCACGCTTGTTGAGATGGCGGGGGTGGTGCTGCCTTCGTCGACCTTTGCGGAGAAGTCGGGGAGCTTTGAGAACTGTGATGGGGTGGTCCAGCACTTCGGGCAGGCGATCCCTGGTCAGCACGCGAGCAAGAGCGAGGGGCAGATCGCGATGGATCTGATCGAGCTTGGGTCTGGTGGGAAGCTGACGCAGCGGCCTCCGGCGTTTGGGGCGCAGATTGTTGATGCGCAGCCTGGTCAGGTATCGGGCGCGAGCGAATCGGTGAATCTTGAGCGGGGCGAGTTGTTTGAGGTTGAGGTCATCCGTGGGGAGATGGGCAAGATCGAATCGTTGTCGGGGTATGTGGGGTCGATCGCGGCTGCTCCTGAGGAGGAGCTGGTTGAATCGGATATGGAGATGGTGACGCTCTAACCAAAGCGGGAGTTGTACTGATGATGTTTCCGTGGTATGTCTGGCTGGGGCTTGGGCTGGTGCTGTTTGTGTTTGCGACTTTCTTTACCTATATCTGGTGGAGGATCGGGGACCAGTGGGCGGATGCGGAGTACAAGAAGTTTGGGCACGGGGGTGGTGGTCCGGTGGATATCAGCAAGGCGACGGTGATTGCGGATCTTGATTCGCAGTCGGAGCCTGTGGTGATTCAGGATGGTGGGGGTGCTGAGGGTGGGGATGAGTCTTCTGATGAGAAGACGGGTTGATGGGGGTGGAGCGGGTTGGATACAAGCTGGTGGTTTCGTATGACGGGACGGATTTTTGTGGGTGGCAGAAGCAGGAGCCTCCGGCTTCAGAGTTTTTGGGTGGGAAGGAAGACCCTCACCCCGGCCCTCTCCCAGAGGGAGAGGGAGGAAGAAGGGGTGCTCACTTGGGGGGTCTTGTTGGGACGAAGGGGGAGGTTGTTGGGCGGATTGTGAAGGATGGGGTTGAGCGGGTGCAGTTGCGGACGGTGCAGCATGTTTTAGAACGCGCGGTGCGGGAGGCGCTTCGGGAGGAGGTTGTGCTGACGGGGGCGTCGCGGACGGATTCGGGGGTGCATGCTTGGGGGCAGACGGCGTTCTTTGTGAGCGAGCCTCAGGCGGAGAAGGGGGTTGGGTGGCCTGCGGAGCGGGGGGTGGAGAAGCTGGTGAAGGCGGTCAATGGACGGCTCCCTCGCGATGTGTGGGTGCGGTCGGCGGAGATTGTTCAGGAGGACTTCAATGTGATCGGGGGGGCGGTTGAGAAGGAATACACCTACACGATCGCGTGCGGGGAGGCGCGTCCGGTGTTTGGGCGGCGGTATGTGTGGCATACTTGGTATGACCTGGATGTTGCGAAGATGAACGAGGCGGCGCAGGTGCTTGTTGGGGAGCATGACTTTGCGGGGTTTGCGCAGGTGAATCATGGTCGGAAGACGACGGTGCGGACGATCTTTGGGTGTTCGGTGGTGGAGCTCGCACAAGAGAAGACACGGCTTGCCGAAGACGGTCAAGCCGTGGCACCCGGGCTAGGGGAGGAGGGTGATGGGATTCGGTATGTGCGGGTGCGGGTTTCGGGGTCGGGGTTTTTGTACAACATGGTTCGGATTGTTGCGGGGACGCTGGTTGAGGTGGGGCGGGGGAAGATGTCGGTGGATGATGTGCGGGCGGTGGTGGAGGAGGCGGATCGGTTGAAAAATCGGGGGGTGACGCTGCCTCCGATGGGGCTGCGGCTGGAGTGGGTGCGGTATGGGGAGTGAGAAGCGGGAGCAATTGCGGGGGGTTGGGCGGTGGGGGGTTTGGGTGTGTACTTTTTTGGTGGTGGTTTCGATTCCGGTTTCGGTGTGGGTTCAACCGATGGTGATGGTTGTTGGGCTTCATCCGAACTACACGAAAACCATGTTCGGGATTCGGATTGTCAATGCTCGATTGATTGCTGAGCGTGATCCGATCTATGCACCCAATATGATATTTGCCGCGCCACCTAGGACTACTTGGACTCCATATGTATTGACTGGGGTTGGTTCGAATAGTCGGCATGTTCGTTGGTGGTCGGCGCCTTCTACTGATACGGGGGCGTGGGGGGAACGCGGGCCGCACCGGTGGGTTGAAATGCCGATGGCGTATGTTGCGGTGCTCTTGATGTTTTGGTCTTGGTGGTTAGTGAGGGGCGTGAGAAGGGGGCGGCGGTTGGCGGGATGTTGTGAGGGGTGTGGGTATTTGCTTGAGGGGTTGGATGGTGGGGTGTGTCCTGAGTGTGGAGAGGGAGGCGTGGGGGGATTTGGTGGAGGTTATTGGTCATAAAATGAGTTTTTTGGCTGTTTTGGGGGGTGGGGTTGCATCGGTTGTGGTAGTCTTCTCGTATAGCTGGGGTGAGAGCTTGGTTATAAGTACGAGAGATATTGAGAGAGAAACGGGGTATATGTTTGGCCCCTTCCTAGTTGCTGGCGTCTTCAGGCTGGCAGACACAATGAAAGAGAGAAATCGAAATGACAAAGTTTTCTGCATTGATCGTGATCGTTGCGGCGGCTGGTACTGCTGCTGCTGCACCTGTCCTTGGTGACTACTCGACTTACACACAGATCTCGGCTGAGCAGGTCACTGCTGTGACGCTTGAGCAGGGTGTACAGGGAGCATCGAACACTGTGTATTCCAATATGGATGCTGGTTCAGGATATCAGGCATTCCCTGCTGGGAACGGCGTGCTTGGGTTTGACGACTACACCTCGACGGAAGCTGGCCCACTGGTGCTTCAGTCGCTCCGCTTTGTTGGCGGCGTTGTTGCAGATGGTGGCACACTGAACTTTGAGTTCTTTAACGCTGCTGGCGATACATTCATCGACGGCTTCAGCGTGAATCTTGCAACGGGAGGAAACTTCATCTGGACCATCAACCTCGGTGGCACGGTCACTGTTGATGGCGCAGGCGTTTTGCAGGTCTCGACTGGTGATACTTCGGAAGGCCAGTGGTTCTTGAGCGATGCTGGCCCGACTATTGGCAGCGAAGATAACACCTTCGGTGGCGCGAGCGGTGGTGCTCTTGCTCATAACTTTGAGCTAAACACGATCCCGGCGCCTGGCGCGTTGGCGATGTTGGGGCTTGGCGGAGTTGTTGCTGGTCGTCGGCGTCGGTAATGCTCTGTTGATTTGAACATGTATATTCTCGAAAGCACCCGGGCTTGCTTGGGTGTTTTTTTGTGCGCTGCAGGTATGGGGATGACGCTAGGATGGGGCATGAGTGAACTAAAACGGAAGCGGCGTGTGTTGGTGGTGACGGGGACTCGGGCGGAGTTTGGGTTGCTGCGGCCTGTGATGAAGGCGGTGCTGGATCGGAGTGGGGATGCTGATGGGGAAGGGGGGGATCTTGAGCTTTTGGTGGTGGCGGCGGGGTCGCATTTGGTGCAGCCTGCGGTGACCTTTCGGGAAGTGAAGGCGGAGTTTGCGGTCGCGGATTCGATCCCGATGCAGACGGCGGGGCGGGTTGGTCGCGCTGAGGATGTTGAGGCGGTGGGGAAGGGGATCGGTCGGTTCGGGCGGTCATTTGAGCTGCTGGATCCGGATTGGGTGGTGGTTTTGGGGGATCGGATCGAGGCTTTTGCGGCGGCTTCGGCGGCGAGTATTGGCGGAAGAGCGCTGGCGCATATTCATGGGGGAGATCGCGCGGAAGGGGTTGCGGATGAGGCGATGCGGCACGCGATTACGAAGATGGCGAATGTGCACTTTGCGGCGACTGAGGGGAGCGCGGAGCGGATCGTTCGGATGGGTGAGGATCCGGAGCGGGTGTTTACGGTTGGGTCGCCTGCGATTGATGGGCTTGGGGTGATTCCTCCTTTGGGGGATGGGGCGTATGCGGATCTGGGTGCGCCTGAGGTGGTGGTGTTGATGCATCCTTGCGGGCGGGGGGATGAGGTTGAGCGGGAGGAGATGAGGCTTGTTTTGAAGGGGGTTGAAGATAAACGGGTGCTTGTGCTGGCGCCGAATCTTGATCCTGGGAGGCGGGGGATCTTTGAAGCGATTCGGGAGTGGGAGGGGAAGACACGGCTTGCCGAGGACGGTCAAGCCGTGGCACCCGGTCAGTTTGTGGGAGAAGAGAAGAAGACCCCCTCCGTCCGCGAAGACGCGGACACCTCCCCCGCCCCCCAAAGAAGAAGTCCGGGGGAGGAGAGTAAGAGCCCTCACCCCGGCCCTCTCCCCGGGGGAGAGGGAGGAAGAATGTATCGGGAGCATTTGGAGCGGGATGTGTTTGTGGGGTTGCTGCGGCGGGTTGGGGTTGAGGGGGGTGCGCTTGTGGGGAACTCTTCGGCGGGGTTGATTGAGTGCAGTGCGCTTGGGTGTCCGAGTGTTGATGTTGGGGGGCGGCAGTCTGGGCGGGAGCGTTGTCAGGGGATGACGGTGCATGTGGAGTCGGGGGATGGGGTTGAGGTTCGGATACAAGAGGCGCTGCGGGAGTTGTGCTCTTGTGTGGATCGAGGATCAGCACATCCGTATGGGGACGGGACGGCGGGGGTGCAGATTGCGAGGTTGCTGGCGGGGATTGATCCCTCGGTTGAGGGGTTTGTGCGGAAGCGGTGTGTGTATTAAGGGGGTAATTATCGGGGGTAGGTGTTGAGTGGGTTGGTGTGTGCGGGTGGATTCCATTTTGATGGTGTTGTAGACGACTCTTCCACGCAAGTGCGGGGTGGGGTTGGTCGATGCTTTGGGTGAATCAACCTTTGCGGGCATTGCAGAGCTTTGCATGCCGCGAGCACTCATGATGGAGCAATACAATGACCGTAACTCAGGAATCGCGTGAACAGGCTGTTGAGGGTGCCCTTAAGGAGATCTCGCATATTGCGACGCTTCCTGAGGTGACGCTGAAGATCATCGAGCTTGTTGAGGATCCGGAGAGTACTGCTCAGGATCTGCATGAGGTGATCAGCAATGATCCGGCTTTGTGTACACGCATCTTGAAGGTTGTGAACTCTTCGTTCTACGGGCTTCCGGGTCAGATCGCTTCGATCAATCGTGCGATTGTGATGCTTGGGCTCAATGCGGTGAAGAACATCGCGATCGCGGCTTCGCTTGCGAAGTTGTTCCGTGGTGGTGAGCTGACGCCTTTCTTTAGTGCGAAGGATTTGTGGGAGCACTCGAACGCTGTGGCGATCGGTTGTAAGTTGCTCTCGGACAAGCTCGGGATGGGGTTGTCGGATGAGGCGTACCTTGCTGGGTTGATTCACGACATTGGGATGATGGTTGAGATGCAGTATGACCGGAGTGATCTGATTGATGCGATCGATCGTTGTGGTGCGGATATGAATGGGGTTCCTTCGAAGAACCTGATGGAGTGCGAGGAAGAAGTGTTTGGTGCGAATCACCAGGACTTTGGTGTCGGGCTCTGTAAGAAGTGGAAGTTCCCAGCGCCGTTCGCGGCTGCGGCGGGGTTCCATCACAGTCCTTTG
Source organism: Phycisphaerales bacterium (assembly GCA_051252395.1). GTDB lineage: Bacteria > Planctomycetota > Phycisphaerae > Phycisphaerales > UBA1924 > UBA1924. The sequence continues at coordinate 497,071 of JBPOFX010000002.1, forward strand.
GAGTGTCCATCGGAGTGTCAGAAGATTGTGTACTTGGTGCATGTCGCGGATTATCTTGCGGCACGCTTGGAGGGTGGGTTCAAGCTTGATCAGCCTTCGCCGGCGATTGTTCCGGAGGTTCGTGAGTCGCTGAAGCTGACTGATGAGATGATTGAGTCGTTGCTTGTTGAGCTTCAGGAGAAGCTTGAAGAGGCGGACACGGCTGTTTGATTGAATGAATGATTGTTGATTCGGAAGCCCTGGACTGTTGTCCGGGGCTTTCTCTTTTTAGTTGCTGATGCGGTCGTTCCAGTAGCTGAGTCTTTCGTGGTTGGTGAGGTCGTAGGTGAGGGGGGTGATGGTGATGTTGCGTTCGAAGAGTTCGTGGACATCGGTGTTGGTGTCTGTGGAGCGGAACTCGAGGCCGTGGGCGGTGGACCAGTAGTAGGCGGCGCCCTTTGGGGTGGCGCGTTGTTCGTATTGGTCGACGAGTGCGTGGGTGTTCATTGGGCAGACGACGGCTTTGGTATCGTCGTTGAGGTACTGGGTCGCGGGGATGTTGATGGAGAGGACTTCGTGTTGGTTGGGGAGTCCGGTTTGGATGAGGGTGTCGATTGTTTTGCGTGCGGCTTGGGCGGCGCGGTCCCAGTCTGGGGTTGGGTGTTCGTCGGTGGAGTCGAGGTGGAGGGAGACGGCGATGGCGGGGACTCCGATGAAGGCGGCTTCGATGGCGGCGGCGACGGTTCCGGAGTAGAGGACATTGATGCCGCAGTTGGCGCCGGCGTTCATTCCTGAGATGACGAGGTCGGGCTTTGCTGTGGTTCCGAAGTGTTCTGGGTAGAGGTTGGTGAGTGCGAGTTTGGTGCAGTCGGCGGGTCGTCCATCGACGGCGAGTGCGGGTTGGTTGTTGATGGTTTCTTTGGTGACCATGAGGGGGATGTGGTAGGTGATGCCGTGGGAGGTTGCGGACTGGGCGGTGGCGGGTGCGACGGTGAAGATGTTTCCGAGCGGGCCATCCTTGTGCTTTGGATTGGAGAGTGCGCGATGGAGTGCGGCGATTCCAGGTGCGTGGATGCCGTCGTCGTTGGTGAGGAGGATGTTCATGGGGTGAGCGTAGGTGCGCTCTGGTTGGATTTGGGGTTGTCGGTTGGGTGCGGGTGTTTAGGAGTCGGGTTGGTCGTCGCTGATCCCGAGTCCTTCGCGGAGGGGGGCGAGGTGTGCGGCGTAGAGGGAGTGTTTTTTGACGGAGGATTTGTAGATTGGTTTGCGGACCTGATCGCGGGAGGCGGTGCGGACGGTTCTTGAGGACTTGTGGAAGTTGAGGATGTCCTCGGTCCAGGGTTGTCCGATGAACTCGCAGACTCGTTTGGATTGGGTTTCGGGGTCGGCGACGGTCTCTTCGTATTGGACATCGAGCATGTCGACTTCGGGGAGTTCGTGCCAGGCTTGCATCATGCGTTGGTAGTCGGTGTGGTAGCGTCCTAACCAGTAGAGGTCGTGGGTTTGGGGGTGGGATCTTGCGAAGGTTTGCTGGAAGTTTGAGAGGCAGTTGTCTTGTGCATCGCGGGCGCAGTGGATGATTTTGCATCCGGGGAACATGCGGGTGATGAGGGGGACCATGTACATGTTGTGGGGTTGCTTGTCGGTGACGATGCCTTCTTCGGCGACATCGTTGTAGTAGGTTGCGGCGTTGGAGGCCATTTTGTTGATGACGCGTTGGTTGTAGATGAGACGGGAGACGGGGAGGGGGAGTCCGCCTTGCGGGTGGGGGAGGGATTCGAAGGGGAAGACGGAGCGGGAGATGGCGTTCATTTCTCCGCCTGGCGTGACATTGGGGAGTTGTGCGAGCATCTGCTCAGTGAGGGAAGTTCCTGATCGCATCATTCCGACGACGAAGATGAGGCGTGATCCATCGAACTTGTAGGTGGAGGGCGGGATTTTGCTGATGCCCTTCCAGCAGTGGATGAGTTTGTCGATGTATTTGGAGTGGATGTCGGGGTTCCACTCTGGTTTGTTGAGTTCGTTGCCTTTGGTCCAGAACTTGAAGGCATTCTCGTGGTCTTTGATGCCTTCGCTGAGTCGTCCGATGTGGTGGCAGGTGATGACGCGGAAGCTTGTGGGGAGGGACTCGTCCTCGGCGAGGGGGGTGAGCTCTTCGATGACGGGTTCTGGGGGGAGCGGCTTTGGAGAGAGGCGGGCTTTGTTGAGGGCGATCCCGATGGTGTCTTTGACTTCAAGGTCTTGCTTTGCGGCGGCGGCTTCGAGGCGCTCGAGGGCTTCGAGGGCTTTCTCGTGGTTTGCGGTATCGGTGTGGATGCTGAGGATTGTTTTGAGTGCTTGGAGGTGGTCGGGGGAGAGGTAGAGGGCGCGTTCGCATTCGATGAGGGCGCGTTCGTATTCTCCTCCGGCTTGGAGGGCCATTGCAAAGCGGATGCGGGTTTCGTGGTTTTTGGGGTCCAGATCGACGGCGTGTTGTCCTGAGGCGATGGCTTCGTCGCGGCGTCCCATTTCGTTGTTACAGCTGCAGAGGAGGTCGAAGATGAGTGGGTTTTTGGGGTGCTGCTGGGCGAGGGTCATGAGGCCTTTGAGGACATCGGTTGCTTTCCCGGCTTTGATTTGTTGGGAGGCGTGGTGCAGCTGCTTGCGGAGCTGGGGGGTCATCTTGTTTTTGGGTTGCTTTGCCATGAGTGCTTTGGGCTGCTGGTTTGGTGGGCTGGTTTGGTGGCTGGGTGTGTTGAGAGTGTAGGTTTTCTCGGCATTTTTGGGGGGTTAGGTGAATGGTTTTTGGCGGGACGCGTTGAGAAGATTTGGGGTGATGTTGTCGCGTCCTGGGATGAGGATGTCGGCGATCTCGATGGCTTCTTGGAAGGAAGCTTGGGCGGCTTTGCGGTCGGCGCCTTCTAATACCTGTCCGGCTTGGAGGTGTTCGACGGTGGGGAGGGCGTCGCCGCAGATGAGGGTGGTGGTGGTGGGTTGGGAGATGAGAAGGCCGCAGGTTCCTTGAGAGACTCCTGGGAGGGGGAAGAGGTCGACGGATTTGACGATGGTGTCCTCGGCGGGTTGGATGCGTTGGAGGAGTTGGATATCTTTGGTGAGCATGTCCATCAGGAGTTGTTCGTCTTCGGGGAGTTCATCTCCGCGGTCGTCGGCTTCTTGTTTGGAGTGGGCGAGCTGGGCGAGGGACTGGGCGATGGGGATCCCGACGGTTTCGCGTTCGGTTGGGGAGATGAGCCAATGGGCTTTGTCGAAGAGTTCGATGGCGCGGCGGGCTTCGGGGTTGAAGGAGGTGAGGAAGACATGGGTGATGTCTTGGGGGGTGAGTCCGGCGCGTTCGGAGAGGCGTGCTTGGATGGCTTGGGCGGGGAGTCCGGGGTCGACGATGATCTTTGCGTCATCTGTTTGGATGAGCGTGGTGGTGGTGTGTCCGGTGCGGACAGGGGATCGCTCGTTCCAGAGGGGGTGAGCGGAGAGGGTGCCGATTGAGAGGATGCGGATGTCCATAGGGAGAGGATAGGGAGAGTTGTACGCAGAGGGTGCAAAGAACGCTGAGGACGATGAGAAGACTGCGGACTTGGAGGATGGAAGAGTTGAACACGAAGGGCATTGAGAGCACAGAGGAAGAAGGGAGTGGGGAATATATGGGGGAAGAGGCTGGGATCTCGTTTGACGAAGACGGTCAAAGGAGGGTACCGGCTACGGGGAGGCGAGCGGAGGAGAGTAGAAGACATGGAGGAGTCGAAGACGACACCTCCATGGCACCCGGCCTGTTTAAATTCTACCGCAAGCCACTTTCACATAACATGGAACACGAATACCCTTTGATTCGTACGCTGACTCATGTTTAGAAACGTACTTGACAATTTCAACATACTTTGGCCTAGCTGAAGGCGCTATCAACCCGTGCTCGTCTGCACAAGATAGCACGGATAGATTGTCCAGAAGCTGCCCGAGTGCTTCTGAAGCTCTTTTTCTGGACGCTTTAGAACCAAACGATCCTGAAGCCAATTCTAAAAACTCTTCAAAACCATCCGGAGTATTGTTCCACAAGTACTCTACTAAATCGTCCAGGAATTGATCGAACTCGTTAGCCATTGTTTACCTCGTAGAAATCATGGCGAATGCCAACACTATGGAGTCATCGCGGTGGCGAGGAGGAAGGCGAGTTCTAGGGATTGTTGGTAGTTGAGTCTTGGGTCGCAGAGGGAGACATAGTTTTTGGTGAGGTCGTCTTCGGTGATGCCTGAGGCGCCTCCGAGGCATTCGGTGACATCTTCTCCGGTGAGTTCGAAGTGGACTCCGCCGAGGATTGTTCCTGCGGCTTTGTGGGCTTGGATGGTGTGTTCGAGTTCGGTGAGGATGTCGTTGAAGTTTCTGGTTTTGATTCCGGTAGCGGTTGTTGTGCCGTTAGCGTGCATGGGGTCGGTCATCCAGAGGACATGACGGCCTTCTTGTTTAATTCGGTCGAGCAACGGCGGGAGGTTGTCGGCGACTCTGCTCGCGCCCATGCGGACGATGAGGACGAGTTTGCCTGCTTCGTTGGTTGGGTTGAGGGTGTCGATGAGGGTGACGAGTTCGTCGGGGTGCATTGTGGGTCCGACTTTGACTCCGACGGGGTTGTTGATTCCTTTGAAGAACTCGATGTGTGGGCCGTCGAGGTTGCGGTTGCGTTCACCGATCCAGGGGAGGTGGGTGGTGAGGTCGAAGTGGCCTTCGCGTCTTGGGACTGTTCTTGTTTGTGCTTGTTCGTAGTGGAGGTTGAGTCCTTCGTGTGAGGTGTAGAAGTCAACTCGTGTGGATTCGTGGACGCGTTGTTCTCCGAGGTTTTCCATGAAGGAGAGGCCGTCGGCGAGGGTGCGGGACATGTGTTGGTATTGGGATTTGCGGTCGTCGGAGAGGTCGGCGTTGTTGAAGAAGGAGAGGTCCCAGTATTCGGGGTGGTGGAGGTCTGCGAATCCGCCGTCGAGGAGGGAGCGGATGAAGTTGAGGGTCATGGAGGCGTGTTTGTATCCTTCGACCATGAGGTTTGGGTCTGGGTTTCGGGAGCTTGGATCGAAGGGGGCGCGGTTGACGAGGTCACCGAAGTAGCTTGGGAGTTCGCAGGGTGATCCGTTGTGGTCTGCGGTTTCGGTTGGGGAGGATCTTGGTTTGGCGTATTGACCTGCGAAGCGTCCGATGCGGGTGACGGGGGTGCGGAGGCCGTGGATGAGGACGAGGGACATCTGGAGGAGGATTTTGAGTTTGTTGGCGATGTATTCTGGTCGGCAGTCGTCGAGGGTTTCGGCGCAGTCGCCTCCTTGGAGGATGAAGCGTTGTCCGAGTTGGGCTTGGGCGATCTGGGCTTTGAGGCGTTCGATTTCCCAGGAGGTGACGAGGGGTGGGAGTTGGGCGAGGCGCGCGGTGGCGGCGGTGAGGGCGGAGGGGTCGGTGTAGGTGTAGGGGGGGTTGAAGGGGGCGGATTTCCAGGAGTCTGGGGACCAGTCTGATGAGGGGGTGCCTGATTGTGTGTTTGGGTTGGGCATGTTGATGATGGTTCTGGAACTTGGTGGCGTTTGGATGGTACTTATTGGACGGAAACTGACTGTGAAGGGTAGGACATCCAAAGAATCGGGTATGAGGAGGGGGGAGTTGACGCTAGAGTGTGGGTATGAGTGACAAATGCAAATCGAATGCAAATGGTGAGCGGACTGTGGAGTTGGATGTGATCCAGGGGGCTCCGAAGATGGGGCAGACGCGGGCGGGGCGTTGGCGGACGGTTGTGTTGGTGATGGTCAATGTGCTGATGATCGCGCATTTGATTCAGTGGTTGATTGTGGGGATGACGGTTTCTCCGATTGAGCCGAGCGAGGCGATGGAGACGCTGGAGGTTGGGGTGGTGAACGCGGGGGCGATTTTCTTCTTGGTGGCGATCATCTCGACGGCGATCTTCGGAAGGTTCTTCTGTGGGTGGGGGTGTCATGTGGTGGCGCTGCAGGATGCGTGTGCGGTGTTTATGTCGCGGATCGGGGTGCGTCCCAAGGCGTTCCGGTCTCGGTTGTTGATGTGGGTGCCTTTGTTGCTTGGGTGGTACATGTTCCTTTGGCCTACATTCAAGCGGTTGGTGGTGAAGCCTGTGCTGGAGGCGCGGGGGGTTGAGTGGCCTGTGTGGTTGCGTCCTGTGGGGGAGATTCATGAGCTGACGGACGGGCTGATCGTGAGTGATTTTTGGGCGACGATGCCTCCTTGGGAGGTGGCGGTGGTGTTCCTGATTGTGTGCGGGTTTGTGACGGTGTACTTTTTGGGGGCGAAGGGTTTTTGTACTTATGCGTGTCCGTACGCGGGGTTCTTTAAGCCTATTGACAAGATTGCGCCGGTGCGGATTGTGGTCAATGACGATTGTCGTCAGTGCGGGCATTGCACAGCGGTGTGCAGTTCGAATGTCCGGGTCAATGAAGAGGTGCGCGACTTCGGGATGGTGATCGATAACGGGTGCATGAAGACGCTGGATTGCGTGAGCGCGTGTCCGAATGATGCGTTGTCTATTGGGTTTGGTGGGCCTGCGATATTGAAGAAGGCGAAGGACACTCCTGCGGCGAAGATGGCGGCGGAGAAACGGAAGCGTCGGTACGATCTGAACCTCTGGGAGGATGTGGTGGCGTTTGGGGTGTTCTGGTTTGCGTTCTATGGAACGCGGGGGCTGTTTGATCGGGTCCCGATGCTGATGGCGGGTGGATTGGCGGCGGTGGTGACGATGCTTGTGGTGCAGGTGTGGTGGATGATCAAGAAAGAGCATGTGCGGATGTACACCTTCCAGCTCAAGAAGGCGGGGAAGATGAAACTTGCTGGGTGGGTGATGGGGTTTGTAGCGCTGGTGATGATGCTGGGCGCGGGATGGTCGGGGCACGCGAAGTATGCACGCTGGCGCGGGGACCTGATTTATGCGGGGTTTGATGTCCCGACGAGCGGGATGATGCGGCGGGACTTTATGGGGTCGCCACAGATGCAAGCGGATGCACGCGAGGCGCTGGCGTGGTACACGCGCGGGGGCTCGATTGAGCAGGGCGGGTACGGATGGGCGCTCAACGCGGACTATCAGGTGAAGATGGCGTATCTCGATGCGGTGCTCAATGATCCGGGCGAGGGGCTGGCGCATCTGCGGGAGGTGATCGAGCACGGGAATCCGACGGATAATCTGATTATTCAGGCGGGGCAGCTCGCGGAGCTGGATACGGGTGATGTCACGGGACTGCTTGATGTGTATCGCGAGGGGCTTGCGGCGCATCCAGATCTGCACATTATCCGCGGCGAGCTTGCGAAAGCGGCGTGGTCGCGCGGGCAGCGTGAAGAGGCGGCGGCGATGTGGGACTATGAACCTGGGGACAATGAGATCGGGTTCTTGTTGTCTCGTGCTGGGTACGAGGCGTTTACGGGGGATATGCCTGCGGTTCAGAAGACCTATGCGGAAGCGGTGGAGATGGTCCCGACGCTTGATGGGAATCAGGCGGGGATGTACATCGAGGTGGCGCGGGGAGCGTCGCGGTTTGGGCTTCGGCAGATCATGCACGACATGGCGATCAAAGCGGTCGAGCACGAGGACGCGACGGGGCTGACCTGGCTGAGTGCGGGTGAGCTTGCCAATGCGCTGCGGGAGATCCCGGTTTCGGTGGAGCGTGCGGAGATGGCGCTGACGATGCCTGGCAATGAGCGGTCGGAGGTTTTGCGTCGTGCGGCGGGGATTTTGGCGGACGCGGATCAGGTTGATCGGTCGCTGGATCTGCTGGAGCTTGCGGAGGAGCGGGCGGAGAACGACTTTGACCGGAAGTTTATTATCGAACTGATGACGCGGATCGGGTTGATGCTCGGGAATGATCGGGCGCTTGCGATGGGGTTTGAGCACTACGAAGAGCTGGCGAGGCGGCGGACGGATGTCCCTGTGTTTATGGTCGATTACGCGACGATCCTGTTTAATGGCGGGCGTCCGAGCGAAGGGGTCGCGGCGATGGTGGACGCGGCGGGGTTTGATGATCGGAACGCGGCGATCGCGCAGAAGGTCGCGGAGATGTATTCGGCGCTGGGAGATGCGGAGAAGAGTCAGGAATGGGCGGATGAGGCGGAACGGCGTCGGGTGGCGCTGGGTGGTGGTTGAAGGCGAGCAGGCTGAATTTGCTCTGATATTGGTTAACGGTTTGGCTTGTGCGATCTTCTTGCGCGTTTTTTCATAAATTTCAGATGAGTTCTTTATATGGGGACCTTGGGCGGTCGAAAACGGCAGTGCACCTGAAAATTGGTGTGTGCCTGTCGGTGTCGGCGGGCTGAGCAGCCGGGGAAGGAATCCCGGCGTTGAATCACCCGCCCTGCTCTTTTGAGGTTTGGGCATACGGAGAACTGTTATGGCAACTCGCACGAAGAAACACCCTGCGAAGAAATCGACGGCGAAGCGTACCACCCGCAAGGCTTCTGCAAAGAAGACTGCGGCCCGCAAGACCCCTGCGAAGAAAAAGACAACTGCGAAGAAGACAGCAGTCAAGAAGAGCCCGGCGAAGAAGACTGCTCGCAAGGCTGCACCAAAGAAGACTGCTGCAAAGAAGACGCTCGCGAAGAAGACAACTGCACGCAAGACTGCTGCGAAGAAGACTCCAGCAAAGAAGACCGCGGCTAAGAAGACCACCGCGAAGAAGACCGCGACTCGTAAGCCTGCGGCGAAGAAGACGACCGCTCGCAAGACCGCTGCGAAGAAAGCGACTGTGAAGAAGACTCCGGTCCGCAAGACCGCAGCGAAGAAGACTGTTGCGAAGAAGGCAACCGCGAAGAAGACTCCGGTTCGCAAGACTGCAGCAAAGAAAGCTACTGCGAAGAAGACCACTGCACGCAAGTCACCAGTCCGGAAGACTGCAGCGAAGAAGACGACTGCACGCAAGACCGCGACCCGCAAGCCTGTCGCACGCAAGACGACCGCGAAGAAGACCACTGCTCGCAAGTCACCGGTTCGCAAGACTGCGGCGAAGAAGACCACCGCTCGTAAGACCGTTGCGAAGAAGGCTGTTGCTCGTAAGACCACTGCGAAGAAAACCACCGCTCGCAAGACAGCGACCAAGAAGCCTGTCGCACGCAAGACTGCAGCAAAGAAGACTGCAGCACGCAAAACCACTGCACGCAAGACGACCGCTCGCAAGCCTGTCGCTCGGAAGAGCGTGGCACGCAAGGCGGTCGTTGGTCGTATTGGCAAGAAGACCACTGCACGCAAGACCACGGCTCGCAAGACGGTTCGTCGTCGCGCTGCATGATTGATGGCTTGATTGCCTGATTAACGAAGTGCCTACTTCATGACAGCCGGCCCCTTTTGAGGGCCGGCTGTTTGTTTATGGGTGTGAAGTTGGTGGGGAAGGTGGGTGAGCGGATTTGAGGATTTGTTCGTAGGAGTCGCCTTCGATGAAGGTGTCGTTGATTTCGAGGAAGCGGGTCTCGAAGCAGCGGGTGCAGTTGGAGAGGCAGTCGCGGCAGGTGAACCCTTGATCGATGAGGCTTTTTCGCTCTTGGAGGTTTCTTGGGTTGTTGACGCAGAAGCGGGTGTGCTTTGGGTCTGTGGGGTTCTGGTCCATACTGGAGGGTAGGGATCAGTTCTTGAGTTGGCTCATCATGAGTTGTTCGAGTCGCTGGAGGCGGGCTTCGAGTTTGGCGTTCTGGTTTTGGAGGTGCTGGATCTGGGCGTCTTTTTCGGCGCGGAGTTCTTGGAGGGCGTCCACGACCATTGCTTCGTATCCGACTGGGTTGAGGTAGAGGTATCCGTCGTCGGCTTGCTCGACCCATTGGGGGATGACTTGTTGGACTTCTTGTGCGAGGAATCCTGGGAGGGTGCCTGGGGTGTAAGAGAAGTGGTCTTTATTGGTGTAGTTGAAGGTGACGGGGCGGAGCGCGGAGAGGGTGTCGAGGGATCCGGTCATGGTGTGGATGTTTGATTTGAGTCGTGCGTCGGAGAAGACGGACCAGAGTCCGCCACCGGGTTTGCCTGCGGATGTGTAGACATTGAGTCCGAAGGTGAATGCTTTGGCGCCGCCGATGGTTGCGACGCTGGCGACGGTGATGTCGTTTTGGACGGTGAGGTCGTCAGCAATGGTGACATCGCTCCCGGTAAAAGTTGTGCCTTCGATCGTGACGGAGGTGCTGGCGTCGATGTCGACGAAGTTGGCGTCCATATCGAGGGTGCCGCTGGCGTTGACATCGATGTTTGAAGCTGAGTTGAGTTCGATTTCGGTGTTGGCGTCGATCTGGGCTTTGGTCCCGGCGTCGAGGGTGAAGGAGGTTCCGGTGACCATGTTGAAGAGTCTTCCGGTGTCGATGATTAGGTCGTTGTCTGGAAGGATGCTGAAATCATCACTGCTGTCAAAGACAAAGCTGGTGCCTGATTGGAACATGGTGGGTGCGATGAGTGCGTTGTTTGATCCGTTGGTGAGGAGGAGGCCGTGGTTGTTTGGGGTGAGTGCAGCGATGTGGAGTTGGTTGGATGGTGTTGGCGTTGCGACACCGATATTGAATGCGGCGTAGAGGTCGCCGTCGGCGACGGTGGTGTTCGAGTTTCCGATTGCGATGCCTCCGTTGGGGCTGATGCGGAAGCGTGTGGTGCCGTCGACTTGGACGCGCAGGGCGCTGAGTCCTGCGGCTGAGGCAACATGGAGGGTGTCGGTTGGGTTTGTGGTATTGATTCCGATGCGTGATCCTGTAGAGGTGACGAGTCCTCCGGAGACTTCTATGAGTGAGGCGGCGTTTCGAGTGAGGTCGGAGGCGTTGACTTGGTCGGGTCCGATCATGTTGGAGCTGACGCCGTTGTCGCTGATCCTGAAGGAGTTTCCGATGAGTTGAAGACCTAGGCCTGGGGTGTAGGTGGTGTTGTTGTCGATGTTGTCTGCGAATCCTGCTGGGATTCCGGAGAGTCCGGACCAGAGGGTGGTGCCTGCGGGTCCGGTGTCTCCGATTGGTCCTTGTGGTCCTTGGGGACCGGTGGGTCCTGGATCGCCTTGAGGACCCTGGCTGCCTGGGTTTCCTTGCGGGCCTTGGTCGCCTTGTGGACCTGTTGGTCCTTGTGGTCCGGTTGGGCCTTCGTTTCCGGCGAGGGCGAACTGGGCGACGGGGGTTGAGGTGATGGGGGTGTTTGGGGAGAGGGTGGTGAATGCTCCGCCGTCCATGACTGAGCGGACGGAGATTTCGAGTTCGCGGTAGTCGGCGTTGAATGCGGCGGGTCCGAAGTCTGGGGAGATGGTGAAGAGGCCATCGGTGACGGTGGCGATGAGTGTTTGGGTGGAACCGATTTGTGTTCCGATGGAGTCGAGGACGCGGAGCTGGAACTCGTAGAGGCCTTGGGCGGGTTCTCCTGCGTCGGAGAGGGCGCCTTGATAGGACATGGTGGTTGGGTCGGGTGCGGCGAGCGTGGTCGTGGTGGATGCGGCGAGTAGGACAGCGGCGAGTGTGATGGCTTTGGTGTTCATGGGTTCCCTCTCGAGTTTGGAGCTGTGGTTATCGGATAGACCAATGTTCTCGAAAATCGGGTCGGGATGCAAGTGATTTTTGATGGGCGCATGAAAAACCCGAGCGCATGGCTCGGGTTGGGGGTTTTAGGTTGTGGTAAGTTTAGTTGTCAGCGCCTGGGACGACGGCGAAGCTGGTGTTCATGTCGTTGATGAGGCTCGCGTGGGTGGACTGGTCGAGGTGCTCGACGAGGAACGCGTGGCGGTCGGTGAGGGCGCCGGCTTGGAGTGCGGCGGAGCAGAGCGATGCGCTGGCGGCTTCATCTCCGGCGAACTCTTGGGTCAGCTCGGCGACTTCCCAGGCTTCTTGATCGCGTCCTGCGAGGAGGAGGGCGGCGTGGTAGGCGGCGGCTTGCTCGGTCGCGGCTTGGGTCTTCCAGATCAGCTCTTCAGTTGTGCGACTCGCGACGGACTCGAATGACTCGGTGATCTGTGAAGGCGAGGTGTAGGTCGCGGCGAGGGCTTGGTAGCGGTGGGTTGTGGTCAGGAGTGATGCGAGGGGTTGTCCGAACTCGGCAAGGGACTGGGTGATTCGTTTGGATTGGTAGTGTCCTTCGAATCCTTGGTCGATCCAGTCGAGGACTGGGTCGGTGTCTCCGGTGACGAGGGCGAGGTCGAAGAAGATCCCGATCCCGAAGGTGGAGTTGGTGCGTTTGTTCCAGGTTTTGAGACCCATTGCTGATGCGGTTTGGATCTGGTCGAGGACGGCGGGGTTGGAGTGATCGAGGCTCGCGAGTGTGAGCTGGGTTTCGTTGTAGATCTCGGTCATGGTTTCGAGGTCGAGATCGGAGAAGGTGGAAGAGTATGGGCCGTGGATGAGAGCGTGGAGGTTGAGCATGATGTTGCATCCTCCTTGTGCGGCGGTGGTTTCTTGTCCTTCGATCGCGAGCTGGTTCATGGACTCGAAGAGGTACTGGGTTTGGTCTGGGGAGTTGGTGGTTGGGGCGGTTTCATCGAAGGAGAGTGCGATGAGTGCTTGGATGTTCTTTTGGGTGAGTGTTCCGGTGCGGGCGTGGTAGGGGCGTCCGTTGCGGAAGATGATCGCGGCGGGGGCTGAGGAGATGAAGGAGTTTTCGAGGACGAACTGCGCGTCGTCTCCCATCACGAAGAAGACGGGGTGGTGGGTTTCGTCGAAGTTTGCTTTGGCGGCGACCCACTGGTCGCGGGCTTGGCGGGCTTCGGTGAAGGAGTCTGGGAGGGCGATGACGAAGCAGAAGGCTTCGGGGTCGTGCTTGGTGAGCTCGACGGCGTCGTTGATTGCGAGGAGTTGCTCGGAGAACTCTTGTTGTTGTGGTTGTTCGGATGGCTGTTGAGACTCGAACTCTGGGGAGGTGAGGGCGAGCGTTGTTGAGGAGAGACCGATAAGAAGTGCGGCGGTGAGTGTGGTGTATGACATTGGACGATCCTTTATCCGTTTGGCCCGATAGGAGGGCGTTGAGGTACGGGTGTTGGATCGGCTGGATTATGGGTCGGATTGAGCGTGACTGGTGGATTGGGCGGATCAAAACAGCACCCATTGATTGATGAGTGCTGTGGTTTATTTTGGGTTTTGCGGGCTTGGTTAATCGTCTGCGAGTTTCTTTCGCGCGAGGGCTACTTTGCACTTTCCTTTGAGGACTGGATCGGCCTTTGATGTGAGTTCGAGGTGCTTGGGTTTGACCTGGTCTGCGGCGAGGGCTTTGGTGAGGATGGCGGTGTGGGATTCCTTGGTATCGATATATTTGAACATTGCTTGGGTGATCTTCCATGCGTCTTCTTCGCGGTCTATAGCGAGGTATCCGGCGTGGGCGTTTGAGAGTTCTTCGATGACCATTGCTCTGGTCGTGCTTTCGATCATTTCAATGCTCTCGGGGGTGAAGTGCTTTGGGTACTCGGTCTCGAACATGTTGGCGTACATGCTGATGGTCATGTCTGGAGATCGGAGTCCTTTTCCGAAGAGTTCCCAGTTGTTGGTTTCGACGAGGAAGTCTTTGATGATGTGGTGGATTTTTTTGATGGTGACTTCTGGCCTTGGGTCATTGCGTTTGAGGTTTTCGATCCATGAGTTGAGGGTGTCTTTGTCGTTGAGGACTCGGAGGTTGAGGACGACCCAGTCTGAGAGGATTTCTTTGGAGTGGGGATTTTCATTGATCTTTGGGGTGAGATCGTCGCGGAGCTTTGTGAAGACGCGTTGTGCATCGAGGCTTTTTTTGGCGAGGTCTTTCATCCCTGATGCGACATAGACGAGGCGGGAGGCTTGCACGCCTGGGGTCCGGTTGGGGGCGTTTTCCCAGAGCCAGAGGTATTCATCGATGGCTTGGGGGAACTTGGATTGGGCTGTGAGCGCTTTGGCGGCTTCGAGACGGTGGAGGAAGTCGGTGTTGGATTTGGATGTGGGCCTTTGGGACTGCTGGGGTTCGGTGTCGAGGTCTTTGAACCACTCGATGAGATGCTCAGAATCGGTGGGTTTGTTGGTGCGTTCGATCTCGGAACCTTTATGGATTGCGATCATCATCGGGATGTTGGTGACTTTGTATTTGCTGACGAGTTCTGGGTGGTCGTCGGCGTTGATGGAGAGGACGGTGTAGTTGTTTTTGGTTGTCCAGTTGAAGACGGACTTGTCGGACCAAGAGTCTTCTTCAAGGGCTTGGCAGGGGCCGCACCAAGGGGCGGTGAACCAGAGGATGGTGAAGGCGTAGGGGTTTTCGATTGAATCTTTAATTGCTTGTTCGTGGGTGATGTCTGCGAAGATGGGGGAAGATGCGACGGCGAGAGGCGCGAGCAGGAGTGGGATGGAGAGAACAAGGGCGGTCAGCATAGTGAGGGCGGCTGTTCGTCGTGGGTGCATGGGGCTTCCTTTCTCATGAATATTGATATAGGCAATATTATGTATACACGAAGAACGGTCCTTGGGTTCGTGTATTGCAATGAGATTGGGAAGCTTGGTTGTTCGCTGGGGTTGTCTTTCTTAGAGGGGCGTTCGGAAGCAGTGGATGATTCCGGCGTCCTCGAATCCGAGCGCGTGGTGGGCGCTGATGGACTGGGTGTTGTCTGGTCGTGCGTCGGAGGCGGCTTCTTGGCAGTTGTTTTGGCGTCCCCATTGGAAGGCGGCGTTCATGAGGGCTTTGCCGATGCCTTGACCTTGGTGGTTGGGGTCGACATACCAGCCTTCGATGTAGAGGACTGGGGAGGTCATGCAATCTTCGGCGGAGGAGCGGATGGTGAGTTCGATGAAGCCGATTGGATTGTTAGAAGAGTCGAAGGCGAGGAGACATTGGAAGGGTTGGGACTTGAGGGTGTTGGATTTGGTGATCTGGGTGACTTCTTCTTCGAGGAGTTTGGGGTCCTCGTCGTGGAAGAGGGCGGCTCGCATTTTGAGCCAGGCTTGGAGGGTGGAGTTGGTGTAGGGGGTGATTTTCATAAAGTGACCAACAATTGGCTTCAAATGTTAAAGCATGTCCAGATACATCGATGAGAGTCTTGGATAGCGAGTTCTAAAACCTTCTATATCATCCTCAGAAAAAATTGTACCAATCGGCTCCTTGTGTGTGGGCTCACCAATCGGGACTAGATCGAACCACTGATCATCACTTCGTGATTCATTCCGAGACTCCCAAACCTGGCACGGGAGTAGATCCCACTCAACACTTTGAGCTGACATAATCGGATCCTCTCCCATTGGGTAATCGGCAAGATTGTCGGGGTGCTCTAGTACAGCATAAAAAGCCTCTTTACCACGACCAATGAGCCAGTTCCTGAAGTATGTGAAGCCATCGTCTGAACAACCACCGCCTGTGAAGAATGCGACCTCCCACAACTCCCAGCGATACGCTTTGGCATGAAGGTGATCGTATCGCATCTGAAATGAGACGAGCTCATCGTCGCTCAATGTTGCGAGTTGTTCCTCCATACATGCTTCTTGTTCGTCGATATCGTCTCCAGATACTTGTGCCACTGGTTCAATGAGTGTCCAAAAACGATTCTCATCCATTGCTTGGTATGTCATGTCAACTCCAATTATTACATGCGGGCTTCTGAGTTGGTTCGGTTTTGGTTGAACCAGTCGATGGTTTGGCGGAGGCCTTGTTCGAAGGAGACCTTGGCTTCCCAGTTGATGAGTTCTTTGGCTCTGGAGACATCGAGGCAGCGGCGGGGTTGGCCGTCGGGTTTGGTGGGGTCCCATTGGATGCGCTGGGCGATGGTTTCTTCGGTGGCGAAGCCGGTGAGTTTGGCGATGAGGTGGACGAGGTCTTTGATGGTGATTTCCATGTTGGTGCCGAGGTTGATGGGGGTTGGGTCGTCCATCTTTTCGGCGGCGGTTAGGAGTCCATCGGCGCAGTCTTCGATGTAGAGGAACTCCCGGCTCGCGGAGCCTGTTCCCCAGACTGGGAGGTGGTCGTCTCCTCGGTCCATGGCTTCGACGCATTTGCGGATAAGGGCGGGGATGACATGTGAGGAGTCGAGGTTGAAGTTGTCGTGGGGGCCGTAGAGGTTGACGGGGAGGACGAAGGCGGACTTCATGCCGTATTGGAGTTTGTATGCGTCGAGCATTTGCCATGCGGCTTTCTTGGCGACGCCGTAGGGTGCGTTGGTGACTTCGGGGTATCCGTTCCAGAGGTTGTCTTCTTGGAAGGGGACGGGGGTGAGGTTGGGGTAGGCGCAGATGGTTCCGGTTTGGATGAACTTTCCGTTGCGTTCGATGAGGCCGTCGGCGCGGGCTTGTTCGATGAGGTGGAGGGCCATGGCCATGTTGGCGTAGAAGTATCGTCCGGGGTTTTTCATGTTGGCGCCGATGCCTCCGACTTCGGCGGCGAGGTGGATGATCATGGTGGCTTTGTCGGCGTCGAAGGCTTCGTCGTAGAGTGCGCAGACGGCGTCTTTTTCGGTGAGGTCGTATTTGGCGGAGCGTGGGATGACGATCTGGTTATCGGCGACTCCGCGTTTGTGGAGTCCGTCGACGATGTGCTTGCCGAGGAATCCGGAGCCTCCGGTGATGATGATGCGTTGGTCTTTCCAGTTGACGGAATCGGTATTGGACATTTGATTGGCTCCGGGCGGTCTGTTGAAGTCGGATTGAGGGGGATGGTAGAGGGTTTGGGGCGTGGATGGGTATGGGTCAAGGAATTGAAATTCATCTGGAATTGCGCTCTTGGATCGGGTAGCTTTGTTTGTTCTGGATCAATGGATTTTTTACCTTTGGAGAGATGGTGATGTTGAGATCGGCTTGTGTAGCGGTAGCGTTTGTGGTTGCAGTTTTTGGGTGTTCGTTTTCGAGCTTTGCGGCGGAGCCTGTGCGGGAGACCTTTACCTATCAGGGGGTGCTCAATGATGGGGGTGCGCCGGCGAATGGGATGTATGACATCCAGATTCAGTTTTATGATGAGCTTGGGAATCCGTTTCCGACGACTATTGCGTATCTGGAATATGAGGTGGTTGATGGGCTGATGAGCTTCCCGATTGATTTGGGGAATGTGTTTACCGTTGGGCAGCGGAGGTTTTTGCAGGTGCGTGTGCGCCAAGCGGGGGGGAGTGCGTATACGGATTTGAGTCCACGGCAGGAGGTGACGGCTTCGCCGTTCGCGGTCTACGCGATCAAGGCGGGGGAAGCGGAGACTGCGGTGATGGCGGACACGGCGGCTGTTGCGGTGACTTCGCTTGATAATGAATGGGTACGGAGCGGGGATCTGCTGAGTGTGGGGGATACGAATGATTCGATTCTGGTGAACCCGAGTTTGACGGGTGGGAATCCGCTGAACCAGTTCACGGATCTGCAGTTGAACTTTGAAAACTCGAGCTTTGGCGGGATGTATATCAACTCGGTTGGTTCGGGTGGTTCGCCGTTTTATGGGTTTGCGATGAATAACTCAACGGCGGCGTTTATGGAGTATTCACCTGCGTTCAATCAGGTTCGATTTTTCATTGGAAGTTCTTTCACGCCGGCGTTGTCGTTGGGTGAGGACACGGCTGTGGTGGACACGCTTGTCGCGGGTGATGATGTTGTGAAGGACTATGGGTCGGGAGATTTCTATCGGCATGGTCCGATCGCGTATGGGACTGTGGGATCGAACGGGACTGTGATCTCGGGGACTGGGAACTTTACTTCTTCGTGGGATGGCTCGCTCGGTCGGTATGTGATCTCGGTGGATGGGGAGTCGATTTCTTCGTCGTTCAATACATTGGTTGCCAACGCGAGCAGCACTTCTCCACGGGTGGTCACTACGGCTTCGACGAACGGGGACATGCTGGTTTATATCCATTCGCTGAGCGATCAGAATATTCAGTCCGCGTTTAGCTTTGTGATCTACAAGAACAGTGCGGTGACGATCGATTGAGTTTGAGATAGATTTGGATCAAATGGCCGGGCCTGGGATGGGTCCGGTTTTTTGTTGGTGGATGCGGAGCGGGGATTGGGTCGATATTCTGTGATGTGAGTACTGGGCAACACCAACGGAAGAATCGTCGCAGAGCAGGAGGGGTGCTTGGGGGGGTGTCGTTGTTGCTTTCATTGGTGGGAATCGTTGTGGTGGTGGGGTTTGTTGTTTCGCGGGTGTTGACGGATCGGTTTGGGTGGTCGCAGTGGGTGTGGTGGGTGCCTGGGATGTGGTGGGTGGTTGGGGTGTGGGGGTTGTGGGCGATGAGCGGGGTGATCGGGTGGGTGTCTGTGGTGCGCGGCGGGCGGTACGGGAGACGGGTTGCTGTTCGGAGGGTGTTGTTGGTGGGGTGTCTTGGGGTGAGTGTGTTTGTGCTGATTGGGGTGCAGCGGTGGTATCGGGTGATTGGTGGGGATGCGGGGATTGAACCGGAGCGGTCAGCACAGCAGCGGGCGGAGGATCTCCGCGTGGTGCACTGGAACATCGCGGGGGGAGAGGTTGATGAGGGGGCGTTTGAGAGACTGGTGGATTGGCTCGATGCGGATGTGGTGCTGGTCGCGAACGCTCGTTGGGACGGGCAGCGGGAGTTGTTGCGAGATGGTTTGATGAGCAGGGTGGGAACGGCCGGGGTTGATGATGGGTGGGGCGGGAGTCTGTCGATCGGGCAGGCGCTGGTGGTGTCGAGGTTCAGGGTGTCGGCATCGGTGGTGTATCTTGGGCTCGCGCCTGACGAGGAAGAGCGGGGTGTGCGGGGGACAGGGCGGTACGGGTGGGTAGCGATGGTGACCGTGCATCGCGGTGAGGAGGAGGGAGGGGATGTGTTGGTGTGGCTGGTGGATTCTCCGAGCGAGCCAACGGCGCTTCGTCGAGAGATGTTTGAGATGATGGCGGGGAAGATCGATGAGCGGATCGATCAGTGGGAGGATGCACGCAAGGCGGGACGGGTGGTGCTTCCGGTTTCGGAGTGGGGGGTGGTCGATCGTCCGGCGTTGTTGATCGGGGATTTCAATACGCCGAGGGGATCGGGGTCGCTTGGGGTGTTTGATCGGTTTGAGGGTGGGGATGGGTTTGATGATGCGTTTGTGCAGTCGGGAGTGGGCCCGGCTCGGTCGTGGGTCCCTGAGGGGAGGAATGTGATCGAGCGGTTTGGGATCGCGATCGCGGATTGGCATATTGATCTGGCACTAACAGGGAACGGGTGGGAAGCGGGGGGATACGGGGTGTTTCGTTCGTACAACGGACGGGCGCTGGGGGGGAGTCATGGGGTGCAGGTGGTGGATCTGGTAGGTGAGGATTAACTGGGTCAAAAGAGGTGGGCGAAAAGAGGTGGGTGAGAAATCGAAAAGAGTGTTTTGATCGTGCGTCTGGATCTGGTACGCTTGGTCTAGTTTGTTTCTGGATCCAGCTGAGGAGATTACGATGAAGACATGGGTTTGCGCGTTGGTTGGTTTGTTGGTGCTTTCGTGCGTTTCGTCGTGGGGGACGGCTGGGGTCATCGTGTCCAACGATGGGAGCTTTAGCTACCAGGGGTATCTGGAGATGGATGGGGTGGCGGCGAACGGGAGTTATTCGTTCCGGTTCGAGGCGTTTAATGATCCGACGGGTTTTGATATTGCTTCGGAGATGTTCTTTGAATCCGAAGAAGTGCCTGTGGTGAATGGATTGTTTGTCGTTGAGGTGCAGATGGGGGGATCGCTCGAGAATGCGCAGATCTTCTGGGAGGATGTTGGCAATCAGGATATGTATCTTGAGATCGGGGTCGCGATGTTTCAGGGTGGGCCTTATGAAACGCTTGGGACTCGGGTACCGATGGGGTGGGGTGCTCGCGCGCAGTACAGTGGGTATTCGGAGGCGCTGATTTTCCCGTATACAGATTCGTACTCGGATCCGTTTGGTGATCCGAGCACGATGATCTCGTTGACGAGTGAGTTTGGTGGGACGATCGCGGAGCTTCGGGCGGACGGTGTGAGCGATGAGCCTACGGTGTATATCCGGGGCGAGAATGTGTTTACTTCTTCGTTTAACTTCCAGTCCGGCGCGTTGCTTGTGGACTCGATGGATGATGAGGTTGCGATCCGGGGTGAGGGCAGTCGGTTCTCGATCGTTGGGTTCTTCAGTGATCCTCCGACGCTCTCGGGTTTGTCGGCGGCGATCGTAGGCAGCGTTGGGTTTGGTTCATCTCCTGATGTTATTGCGGTTTGGGCGACCAATGGTGCTGCGGGGACCTCTGCTCGGCTGGGGACTGCTGATTATGCCGGGGACTTTGATGGGGATGTGCTTGCGCGGGATGATCTTCGTGTGCAGGGGGAGGCGACGCGTGATTACGCGAGCAACAGTCCGAGTCCGATCGGGCCTTTGGCGTATGGGTCGATTTCGGCGAGTGGCAATGTGTCCTCGGGAACGGCGAACCTTTCGGCGACATGGGATGATGTGGGCTCTCGATATCTGATTTCGGTCGCGGGTGAATCAATGGGGTTCTCGACTCATACGGTTTCGTTGAGTGTGGTGGATTCCAATGAGCCGAGACTGGCAACCTTTAACACAGCGGCTGGGGATATCGCGGTGAAGATCTGGGATCTGAACTCGGGCAATGTGGAGGTTCAGGATAATTTTTCGATCGTGATCTATGACGCGGATCCGGTTGTGCTCAATCGGATGGAGGTTCCTGCGGGAATTGATCCTGACAAGTACTCCGAAGCGACGGGGGCGGCGCTTATGGAGACTCGTCCTCGGCGAGTTCCGGTTGAGGAGAGTCCTGTGCTTGAGATTGACTGAAGTGATTTGTGATATAGGAATCCATTGCACCCGGCTTTGAGCCGGGTGTTTTTTTGGGGGGGAGTTGTGTTGAACGGCTATTGCGGTTTGTAGTTGAAGGTGAGGGTAGTGAAGCGTGTTGCGAGCGGACGGAGTTTCTTGGGGGTCATTCGGATCGCGAAGCCGAGGAGGACATTGAGTTCGTCGGGTTTGCGGATCTGGGCGATGACGATGTAGGTGATGATGAAGATCGCAACGGCGATCGCGATGCGGGCGATGTCGAGGGGTAGGGTGGGGTCGCTCGGGAGCTGGAGGATGACGGCGTAGGAGATCGCGCCGGCGATGGCGGCGTAGAGGACGGGCTCGGCGAGCTGGATGCAGGCGTGAAAAAGTCCGAGGTGGGTGTTCTTGAGTGCGGCGTGGAGGAGGACGAGCGCCCAGAAGATGTGGAAGACTGTTCCTGCGATGGCGGCGGCGTAGATGTTGGAGGTTTCGGTTTCGATGAATCCTGCGGCGTAGAGGATCGCGAAGACGAAGATCGCGAAACTGATGGTGGAGATGAGGTTGAGGATGAAGAGTTCTTTGAAGCGGCCTTGGGCGTTCATGAGTGAGCGGACGGGGGGTTCGACGGCGCGGAAGACCATCCCGACGGTGATGAGTTGGAAGGTGGAGTCGAGGTATTTCCATTCGTTCTCGTCGTAGAGGATCCGGACGGCGGGGGTGGCGACGACAATTGCGCCGGCGCAGATTGGTGCGGCCATGAAAAGGAGCATTTTGACGGAGCGGACGAAGGCGTTGGCTTGGCGCTCGGGTTCTTTGTTGAGTGCGCCCAGTGTTGGGAGGAGGACTGAGGCGAGGTTGAGGGTGATGACGGAGAAGGTTTGGATGGAGAGTTGGAAGGCGACGAAGTAGACGCCGAGCATGGATTGGGAGAGGAAGAGGCCGAGGATGAGTCGGTCGCCTTGCGTGCGGATCCAGCTTGCGAAGTTGGACGCGACGATGGCGCCGGTGTCGTTGAGGATGTACTTCCAGCGGCGGAGCTGGGGGGTGAGCTTGATTCTGACTGGCGCGATGGAGTTGATGAGGATGATCTGCGCGACGGAGGTGATCCCGATCCCCATCGGGAATGAGAACACTCCGAATCCGAGGAGCGCGAAGACGAGGGCGAGGACCCAGTTGGAGATGCTGGAGACACAGAAGAACGCGGCGAGTGCGCCGAAGCGCATGTCGATGGACATGCGGGCGCGGTGGACGGTTGTGAATCCTCCGGCGAGTTGCTGGATCGACGCGATGAGAAGGACGAGGAATATTTTGGGAGAATCGTAGATGAAGCTCGCGGCGATCCCCATCAGGATGATGCTGAGGCTCGCGGCGGCGCCCATCGCGGTGGAGAGCCAGGCGGCGGGAGTGGACCAGAGGTGGAACTTGTCGGCGCGGTTGATGAGGATGTCGCGGATCGAGGATTGGATGGGGACAGCGGCGAGTCCCATGATCGGGAGGGCGAGTGACCAGAGACCAAAGTCTTCTTTGAGGAGGATGTACGAGAGAAGCACACCGATCGCTAGGGCGTTAAGTCGGTCGATGACGGCGGCAATTGATCCCAGGAGCGCTCCGCGCGCGGCGCGGTGAGTCAATGAGGGTCCGGGCTTGGATTGATCTGGTTGGGGGGGCAAGGTGGTGCTCTGCGATGGACTACTTGATGTTCCGGTGGCGGTAGGCGTTTGAGAGCGTCTAGAAGTGTGAAGAGTGCACGACTCTTAGGTGGATACTGTGTTTGAGAGCGCATGATCTGATCATGCCGTCACCGAGGTTTGGCGAGAAGACTTCTCCGATGATGGCGATTCTGGTGCTCATTTTGGATTGCCGGCTCGTTTTTTACGGGCGCGTCTTTGTTTGATGGCGCAGAATGCTTGGTAGAAGAGTGGGATTTCTTTGCCTGCGACAATGATGCGATCTTTGAGTGCGTGAATCCCGACCATTTGTTCCGGGGCATTGAGCACCTTGTCATCGGGCATGAGGTGTGGTCGTTGCTCGATTGTCTTTTTGAGCGCGGCGGGGTCGCCGGCGTGCATTGCGGTTGCGTCCAGCGCGTGGAGTGCATCGGGGATCACGGTGTCGTGGTGGAAGTGTTCGAGCACGCGGGGACGGGCACGCGCCGCGAGCTTGGCAAGGCGGTCGGGTTCGCGGGCGAGCATAAGCATGTGCTGGGCAAGGAGTGACTCGTTTGCGAGGACGATCCCGGCGTCGTTGTGACCGACCACGCTCCCTTGTGAGTTGTCGCGTGTGGGAGTGGAGATGGTGAGACAGGGGGTGCCGCAGGCCATGGATTCGGCGAGGACGAGACCGAAGGTTTCTCCAACCTTTGCGGTATGGACAAAGAGATCGCTGGCGGTGTAGCAGGCGCGGAGGGCTGGGTCTCCGTCGAGGAAATCGATGGGGACGATCCGCTCGCGGATTTTGGGATCGAGGACAGCTGCAGCTGCGCGGACATTGTCTGGGAGTCCGACGAGCACGAGGTAGGCGTTTGGTTGTTGCTCTGCGATTTGAGCGAATGCGTGGACAACCCCTGTGGTCCACTTGCTGATGATGGGCTGTCCGACGCGGACATAGACGAATGCATCGCGTGGGATGTTGTGCTCGTCACGGAAACTGTTTGCTTCCTCGGCGGTCGCGGTGAAGAAGCGGTCGGTGTCGATCATATGGGGGACAGTGATCGACACGGGCTGGGGTTTGAGTCCTCGCGCCCAGTTGCGGTATCGTTTGAGACATGCGGCTGAGAGCTGCATGTGCAGATCAAAGAGGAGGCGGTCTTCGGAGCGGTCGCAGCGTCCGAAGTGGCTGAGCTCAGCGGTGGGTACTCGGTAACCGAGTTTGTCAGCGATGGCTCTGAGGAGGATGCCGCTGGAGGGGTCGTGGTGTCCGTGTCTGTGGAACTGGATGACGCTTGGGTTCCACTCAGCGATTTGGTCGATCAGCGCGGGGTCGGTTTCGTGCTGACCCGGTTTGGGGAGGAACACGGGAACGCCGGCGTCTTCGATCCTTTGGGCGCGGTTGCCGCCTTTGAATCGTGCAAGGACGGCGGAAGCGCGACCGGCTTTGTGATACGAAATCGCGTTGTTCTCAGCGGAACGCTGGGTACCACCTGGACCCAGATCCTGCACGATGGTGAGGATCCGTTGGGCGCCGTTTGCACACTGGCGCACTGGCGGTATTGACTTTGATAGGCTCATTACTGGTCGTGTCCGGTGAACTCTGGGAGTTTGTGTCCGGCGTCTTTGAGGGTCTTCTCGCGGGCGGCAAGCTCCATGTCGTGCTCGACCATCATCGCGGCGAGCTCTTCGACTGTGGTCTCTGGTTCCCATCCAAGCTTTTCTTTCGCTTTGGTTGGATCACCAAGCAGGAGGTCGACTTCTGCAGGACGGAGGTAGCGTGGATCGAACTCGACATGGTCGTCGAAGTTGAGACCGACGGAGTTGAATGCCATCTCAGCGAACTCGCGGACGGAGATGGTGCGTCCTGTTGCGACGACATAGTCGTCTGCTTCAGGCATCTGGAGCATCATCCACATCATCTTGACATAGTCACCTGCGAATCCCCAGTCGCGCTTGGCGTCGAGGTTTCCGAGGTAGACCTTGTCTTGCATGCCGAGCTTGATGCGTCCGACGGCGCGGGTGATCTTGCGAGTGACGAAGGTTTCACCACGGCGTGGTGATTCGTGGTTGAAGAGGATGCCGCAGGATGCGTGCATGCCGTACGACTCGCGGAAGTTGACGGTTGCCCAGTGGGCCATGACTTTGGCGCAGGAGTATGGGGAGCGTGGCCAGAAGGGGGTCTTTTCGGATTGTGGGACTTCGAGGACTTTGCCGTACATTTCTGAGGAGGATGCTTGGTAGTAGCGGACTTCTTGTCCGGACTTGTCCATGAAGTCGCGGATGGCTTCGAGGAGGCGGAGAGCGCCCATGCCGACGGTGTCGGCGGTGTAGATTGGCATGTCGAAGGAGACGCGGACATGGGACTGTGCGCCGAGGTTGTAGACCTCGTGTGGTTTGACATTGTCCATGATCTTGTTGATGTTGTTGGCGTCGCAGAGGTCTCCGTAGTGGAGTTTGAGTTTGGCGCCGTCGATGTGCGGGTCTTGGTAGATTTCATCGAGTCGTTCGGTGTTGAAGGAGGAGGCGCGGCGGATCATGCCGTGGACTTCGTAGCCTTTGGAGAGGAGGAACTCGGCGAGGTATGAGCCGTCTTGTCCTGTGATTCCTGTGATGAGTGCTCGTTTTGGGTCGCTCATTTGTTGCCTGTTCCTTCGTTGGTGCGGTCTTGGTGATAACTGCTGTATGACCTTAGGGGGTCAATAGTACGCTCGAGTGATTGAGCATCGGCGTGTTTTGGTGAGATGTTGACCTGAGGGTATGAATACGAGGTGAGATGGGGTATGGGTCACGGAATTTGTTGTGAAAGTCGTGTGATCTTGTCGCTCTGAGGTGCTGGATGCTGTGTCTGGTCGGTGTGGGTTTGGGGTTCGGTTTCGAAACTTTGTGCATTGAAGAGTGTTGGGAGGGTGATTGCTGCGAGCACCATCGTGAGTGCTAAGGATCCGAGAAGGACACGCTTGGGGAACTGGATCGTGATGTGGGAGCGGGTGAGGATGATGATTCCTGTGATGATGAGCATGGGTTCGTGGTAGCGTTGCCAGGAGGCGTGGTTTGCGGATTGGGCAGCGGTGAAGGCGATGAGGGTGATCATGAGAATCCACGCATCACGCTTTGCGATCATGGAGCACCAGAGGACACATGCGACTGCGCCGGCTGTTGAGCCGAGGATGATGATGGGGGAACGGTCAGCGAATGTTGGGAACTTCTGAATAATGTTCCAGTATCCAGAGAAGCGTCCGTCTTCAACGGAGTGGGATGAGTGGGGGATGATCCCGATGAGGAGTCCCGCGGCGAGGGCGAGGAGGATCCAGCCCTTGCGGGCTTTCAGGATACTCAAGAGCTGGGGGAGCATGACGGGAGCGAAGAAGGCTGAGAGGATTGCGATCTGGGTGAGGATGAAAGCGGGTGTCGCGGGGTTGGGTCCTTGGTGTTGGTCTTGGAAAGCGGGGGTGACGAGTCCTCCCCAGAGTTTGAAGAAGTAGAGGAGGATGAGCGCGGCGGGGAGGGCGGCGATCAAGCCGAGGGCAAGACGACGGGTTCGGGGAGCGATCTCTGAGAAGAGTTTGGAGGGGGTGGGGGTCTGGTCATGGGTTCCCATCCACGCGGCGACCCAGATGATGGCGGCGGCCCAGATGTGGACTTGTCTGATCATGACGAGGAATGCGAGGACGATTCCTGAGGCGAGTAGTGTGCGGACGGTTGGTGGGTGTTCGAGGGCGAGGATGAGGAGGAGGAGCACGCAGAGCCATCCGGCGTTGTCGGGGAGGAGCCAGATGGCGGGGAAGAGGCCGTACATCGAGGCAAGGAGGGGGAGCGGGAGGATGATGCCGGGCTTGCCGAAGGCTTTACCGGCGCGCCACGCGAGGATTCCGACGAGAATGATGGTCCACATCGACGCGTAGAGTTGGATGAATATTCTCGACGCGCCGAGGCGATGGAGGATGGAGAGTTCGAGGTGATAGCCTGGGGTGGTGGCGGATTGGTAGTTCGAGAGGTCTGGAACAGGGAGTTGTTGCGCGAATTTTTGGATGGTTGGCCAATGATACAGGAGGTCGTCGTAGGCTCCGCGGCCGCTGACATTGCCTGTGATGATGAAGGGCCATGCGATCAGGATGGTGAGCAGGATGACGATGAACGCGCACCAGCGTGGGGCTGGTGATGAGGAATGTGGGGGGGAGGATGGGTCGGGAGAGGTTGTCATGCTTGGTCTGGTGCATCGGCTCAGCGGCAGGTTTTTGGGCACTCGCGGAACAGCGATCGGATGACCGATCTGAGTCCATGATAGTTTATTGGGTGGAATTCATATGGTGTCTGGTGTGAACTGTTGAGGAATGAGCATCGTTATGTCGATGCGAGGTGCACATGAGTGAAATGATGCCTGCGGGCGATCCATCTGGTGACCAACAAACTGCTGCTTCGAGTGCTGCTTCGAGCAGTGGCGGGGTCGTCGGCGGGCTGATTAAACTCGCGAGACCTCATCAGTGGACGAAGGGTGTCTTTGTGCTGCTGGGTCCTGCGTTTGCGATCGGTGACCACTCGCTGACGGTCGGTGATGATGGCGTCAGCATATCACAACTGCTCTGGACAACTGGACTTGCATTCTTTGCGTTTTGCCTGTCGGCTTCGGGGTGCTATGTTTTTAACGACCTTGCGGATGTGGAGCGGGATCGGTTGCATCCGAGGAAATGTAAAAGGCCTATCGCGTCTGGTCGCGTGAGCGAGGGGCAGGCGCGGGTGTTTGGGGTGCTCTTGTTGGTTATCGGTCTTGGGCTTGGATTTTTGGTGCCTGGGACGGTTGGTTGGTGGGTTGGGGGCTTGGTGGCGCTCTATATCGTGAATGTGATGCTCTACACGGCGGTTTTGAAGCACATTGTGATCTTTGATGTGTTGAGTTTGTCGAGTGGGTTTGTTTTGCGGGTTTTGGGTGGTTGTGCCGCGGTCGCGGTGACGCCTTCGACTTGGCTGCTGAACGCGACGCTGTTCCTGAGCATGTTCCTTGCGTTCGGGAAGCGATTGGGCGAGCGACGGGTGATGGGGAGCGAAGATGCGGGGGCGACACGCGGGGTGTTGCTGCGGTATTCGGATCAGATTTTGCGGATGATGGTGGTTGTTGTGGGCGTTGCAACTCTTTTGACATACACGGGTTATGTGCAAAGCCGCGAGCATGATATGTCGGTCGTCTTGGCGTCTGGGATGGGCGGGGAGTTCTCGTTTAACTTGCTTTGGATGACGGTGATGCCTGCGATGTTGGGGTTGTTGCGGACGATCACGCTGATTATGGATGGTCGGTACGACGATCCGACTGAGCTTGCGATCAAGGACCCTGTTGTTCGGTTGTCGGGGGTGGGATTTGTGGCGTTGACGGTGGGTGCGATGCTGCTGGCGGGGTGATTTCATTTCATTTTGTTGTTCGGATTCGATGAAACCTTCGGTATCTTGGGCTGTATATCGGTAGGCATGGTTCCGGCGCAGTTCGTGCGCTCCGGAGTTGTGTGTTGTTTGGTATGGCGCTGTATGCGACCGATACCGATCGAGCGTGGGACAGCTTGGGCCGATTGTCGATACATCATTTCGTGATGATGTGTGGACAATGGGTCTTTGGTTGTCTGGCGAGTACAAGGCAGGCCTGGCGGGGTTCTCTCGCCCTTTTGGAATACTAACGGAGTTTTTAGATGCGTGCGAACTTACGGACATTGAGCGGAGTTGTTGGATCTGTGATCGGGCTGGGCGCGCTTGTCGCGGCGTCATCGATGGCGATGGCGAACGAACCAGTGAATGCGGGTGCTGAGGAATCGATCGACTTCGCGGCTCTTGCAGCGATGGCGGGCGGACGCGGCGGCGGGGGTGCATCGGCTCCGGAAAAAGAATACAAAGACTGGAAGGATGTATCGAAGGGGTTCACCAAGGTCGTCTCGACGGCTGACGGCAGCTCGCTCTACAACCTCTATGTCAACAACAAGACCAACCAGGTGCTCGCTGAGCTTCCTCGCGGGTACGAGAAGCAGCATCACTTCTTTGCGATGACCGTCGCGGGCGGCGAGATCTTTGCGGGTCTGCAGGCTGGTGATATGTACACGCAGTGGAAGAAGGTTGGGAAGCGACTGATGCTTGTGCAGCCTCAGATTTCGGTTCGGTCTTCGGGCGATCAGGAATCGCGCGACTCGGTCGAGATGATCTGGACGGATCGTGTGATCCTCGATCTCCCGATCGTTGCGATGGGTCCGAGTGGTCAGCCTGTGATTGATATGGATGATCTGCTTGTGGGACAATCGAGCAAGTTCTTTGGTCGTTCGTCGTTTGGTCTCAACAAGTCGCTGACTGTGGTTGAATCGATCAAGGCGTTCCCGAAGAACATCGAGCTTGAGTTTAAGGGTCCGGTCGCGGGCGGGACGATGAAGACCTTCCACTACTCGATCTCGATGATCGAGGGTTCGCGTGGGTTTAAGCCTCGCGCTGCGGATGAGCGTGTTGGGTACTTTGTGACCAACTACACGGACCTGGGCAAGTTTGATTGGGAGGACACTTCACAGCGCCTGATTAATCGCTGGCACATCGAGAAGGCTGATCCGAAGCTCAAGCTGAGTCCTCCGAAAGAGCCGATCGTGTACTATGTGGATCACACTGTTCCGATCCGGTACCGTCGCTATGTGAAGCAGGGGATCGAATACTGGAACGAAGCGTTCCGCGAGATCGGGATTGATGGCGCGATCCAGGTTCAGTACCAGGACAAAACCACTGGCGCGAACATGGACAAGGATCCGGAAGATGTGCGCTACAACTTCATCCGCTGGATCTCCAATGACATTGCTACAGCGATCGGGCCTTCACGCGTCAATCCGATGACGGGTGAGATCCTTGATGCGGATGTCGTCTTGACCGACGGCTGGATCCGCGTGTTTACCTACCGCTGGGAAGATATGCTGAGCAACCTCGCGACCGAAGGGTTGGGTCCGGACACGCTGGCGTGGCTGGAAGAGAATCCGAGCTGGGATCCGCGTCTGCGTCTTGCGACTCCTGCGGGACGCGATCAGATCATGAACGAGCGTCGGATGCGTGATGCGTATGCGGCTACGCACTCGGCGTGTGAGGATCATGATCCTGCTCGTGATGATTCGACGATGATGATCGGCGACGATGAGTTTGATGGTCTTGGAGGCCGTGCTTCGCAGGTTTCTGGGATGTGTCATGCCGCGACTGGTAAGGCGCTTGATCTTGCGATGATGCGGATGAACCTTTCAATGGTCGGAATGCTCAACACGGCTGCGGAACTGAGCACGACGACTGATCCTGAGATCAGCGAAGAGATGCTCGAGATGATCCGCAAGCAGCTCGAAGAGAATCCGGCGCTGCGTGAGATGATCCCTGCAGAGCACCTTGCGATGCTTGAAAAGAAGGATGACGAGACTGAAGAAGAGAAGGAAGTCGAAGAAGAGGTCGCCGCTGACAAGGGCGGCGACAAGGACGACGAGCAGATGATCGACGGCGTACCTGAATGGTTCGTTGGTCCGATGCTTGCTGAGCTTGTGGCGCACGAGGTTGGTCACACGATCGGTCTTCGTCACAACTTCAAGGGTTCGAGCGCGTACTCGCTTGACGAGATCAACTCTGCGGAGATGAAGGGTCAGAAGCCTTGGTCGACTTCGGTGATGGACTACAACGGGATCAATATCCGGATGCCTGGCACTGGGACTGAGCAGGGTGATTACTCTGTGATCGGGATCGGTGCGTACGACCAGTGGGCGATCGAGTATGGATACGGCAGCGGGGATCTCAAAGAGATTCTGAGCCGATCCGCGGATCCGATGCTGGACTACGGCACGGACGAGGATGCGTTCGGTCCTGACCCTCGCACTCGTCGCTACGACCTTGCGGAGAACCCGCTTGATTATGCGAACAACCAGATGGAACTCGTCAAGACGATCCGCGAAGGTCTCATCGATGGATTCGTGAAGGACGGCGACTCATGGTCGCGTGCTCGTCGCGGATACTCGATTACGCTCAGCACACAGATGCAGGCGCTCTCGATGATGGGCAACTGGGTCGGATCAGCGTATGTCTCACGCTCGAAGAAGGGTGATCCGAATAGCTCGGCTCCGATCGAGGTGGTCCCGGCTGAGCGCCAACGCGCTGCGTTGCAGTTCGTTGTGGACAACGCGTTCCAGGATGATGCGTACGGCATCACCCCTGAACTCCTCGCGCACGCTTCGGTTGACAAGTGGTGGGACAACTTCAACTCGATCCTTTCGGACTCGGCGCTGGAGATCCACGATCGCGTGATGGGGATGCAGGCTTCGGCGCTGACCCTGCTCATGAATCCGCAGACGGTCAAGCGGTTGTATGACTACGAGATGTTTGTCCCTGCGGACGAAGATGTGCTAACGCTCGCTGAGGCGCTCCAGACGGTGACCGATTCGGTCTGGTCTGAGGTCGCGGATGGTCCGAGCGGGAAGTACACGAACCGGAAGCCGATGATCTCGTCGCTGCGTCGGAACCTTCAGCGCGAGCATCTCGATCGTCTGATCGACATGTCGATGGAGAACAACGGGTTCAGCTCGGCTTCGATGTCGGTCAAGACGCTCGCGTCGATGCACCTTCGGAACCTCCAGAAGGATGTCGATAACGCGCTCGAGTCGGGAAGTCTTGATGCGTACTCGATGGCGCACCTGATGGAAGTCTCGGCACGGATCGGCAAGGCGCTCGATGCGGACTACATCTACAACACTGAAGATCTTTGATCTTGGTGTGAATCAAGTTTGATTGATGCGGGCGGTTCCTTTGGGAGCCGCCCGTTTTTTATGGTCTTGTTGTGTTCTTTTTTGGGAGAACTTGGTGGGTCTGGATGGTGTAGTGGTGAAGGCGGGGGAGGGTGCCGATATGAATGGGGTGGGTTTGATTGTTTGAGGATACTGGGCGGGATGTTTGGGAATCGGATTGGAATCAGAAGTACAGCAACATGGTGAGGTTCACGGTGAAAGTGACCGGAAGCGTAGCCTTGGATTGATCGGCCGAGTGGTGTGCTTCGGGTTGCTTGTGCTTGTTGCGGGTTGGTGGCTGGTGTATCTGGTTGGGGGTCGCTGGTGGATCGGGGATGTTGCGCTCAATGGGAGTGTGTATCTGGGTGTTGGGCTTGCGGTGGTGTCGCTTGGTCGGATGGCGGTCGTCCGTTCATGGCGTTCGGTTGTGCTGGCGGTGGTGTGCATGAGTGTGCTGATGATGTGCATGAATGGTCGGCGGTTGCTGCCTTTGGGGGATGATGCGGGGGAGGTTGGTGCGGAGTATGTCTCGGTGGTTGGGATGAATCTGTTGATGTCGAATCAGGATCCTGAGGGGTTGATGGGTTTTTTGGAGACGCTTGATGATGATGTTTTGGTGCTTGTTGAGCCTCAGTGGAATGTGTTTGCGCTGCTCATGGATCGGGATGACCGGCTGAGTCGGCATCCTCATCGTGTGTTGCGTCGGCGTGACGGGCAGGTTACCTCTCCGATGATGGTGCTGAGTCGGTGGGAGATTGTGCGTGATGAATCTGTGGAGCCTTGGCTGGGGATAAGTGTGGTGGTGAATCGTCCTGAATCGCTGGGTGGGCGTTTTCGTGTGGTGGGGATGTATGCTCATTCCCCTCGCAGTGAGGAGCGTTGGTTGCTGGGGAACCGGATGGTTGGTGAGTTGGCAGAGCGTGTGGAGGCGTTGAGCTTGCGTGATGGGTTGCCTGTGGTGATTGCGGGGGATTTGAACGGGGGGCCGATGAATAGTCGGGATCGGGTATTGCGAGAGCGGCTCGGGGTTGTGAGGACCTCGGCACTGTTTGATCCAAAGAGTACTTTCCCGGCGAAGATGTCGATGTTTGGGTTATTAATTGACGATATTTGGGTAAGCGAGACGGTGAAAGGGGTATCGTGGTCCACGGTTGTTATTCCGGGATCGGATCATCGCGGCGTGCGTGCAGGCTTGATGGTGGATGGATCTGCCGGGTCTTGAAATGATTGGATAGGAAGTCTTTCTATGGTTGCTGCACTCAATGTTTTGGCACTGCTGGTCTTCGGAGGGATCTCGGTGCTTGCGATCTTCAAACGGCACTGGACATTGGTGTTGTTGTTTTGCTTCTTTGGGTATGAGCAGCTTCTGTCAACAAGCATGGGTCTTCTCGCATCGAAACCATGGCTGATTAATGTTTCGGTTGCGTTGATATCTATGACAGCGGTCGCAACGGCAATCGGATCGGGGAAGCGTCCGTTGAGGGGGGCGCTGAATCCCAATAGCATTCTGGTTTTTGCATTGATCGCGTTCTCTTATCTTGGAATGTTTTATGGGAATACACAGGATGCTGGTGCACACTTTGTGAGGACCGGGTTTCCGTATATGGTTTTGCTGCTTGGGGTGCTTCCGTGTTTGATTACAGGGACGGATGTGATCAACAAGATGAGTGTGCCGTATCTTCTTGCGGGTTGCGCGTTGGTGATGATGGTGCTTGTGAGTCCGCGTGCGGAGTTTACAGGATCGCGCATGTACCTTGATATGAGTTATACGCAGGGCGCCGGCGAGAAAGGGAACCCACTGGCGATTGCTGAGATCGGCGGGATCATGGTGATTGTGGGGTCGCTCATGCATCAGACCAACAAGAATCTGCTCATCGCGGCGTTGCGGATTTGCGCGATTGTTTTGGGGATCACAATCTGCTTTTTCTCGGCCTCGCGTGGACAGCTCATTTTCTCGGTTGCGGTCGCGGTACTGTTCTTTCCGGTCGCGTATCAGATCAAGAATGCCAAACAGTTCCTTATTCGTGCTGGTATGCTCGGGACCATGGCGGCGATCATGCTCTTTGTTGCCAAGACCTTCTTGTTCAGTTCTGAAGCGAGCGAGCGATTCACAGGGGAGAGCCTATCGAGCGGTATGGATTCGCGGATGTACTACGCGAAGACCCTGTTGGGGGAATACCTCTCGAGTCCCGGGCAGTATCTTCAGGGCATGGGGACCGGTTCGTTCAATTTTTATATTGAAGCTGGTACTGGGGAAGGGGTTTCATACCCTCACAACCTGTTTGTTGAAATCATCGCTGATCATGGATTGATTGGATTTGGATTACTCCTGCTCATTATTTTGGTCAGCGGGATTCACACCTTCAAGCTGCTTCGGATGGTGCACTCGGGGTTAATTGAGCGTCATGCGGTTGCGATCGTGCTCGCAATTTCTGGCTATGTAACACTGATTTCGATGAAGCAGGGGTCGTATCTTCTGCTCCCGCTTCCGTTCTACGCGTACCTGGTTCTTTCGAAGTTGTACCAAACGCGCGTAGCGCAGCTCGCTGAGGTGAGCGAGGATGACTATGAGCATGAGTACATGGACTATGCCGATGAAGAGTTCCAATCGGCTGGGGCGCTTTGATCTCATCCTCTCTGATGAGCTCTCTTATCCGCTGATTGCTTAGCGTGTTTCGAGCGGTTGGCAGAACTCACCCATGAATGGTTCTTTGTTGAGCATTGCTTCGTGTGCATCGCGGTCTGCTTCGTTCTCGAAACGGTCTTTGATTTTTTTAGCTGGGACCCCTGCGTGGATCTCGTAGGGCGGGATGTCTTTGGTCACGATCGCGCCGGCGGCGACGATCGAGCCTCGACCGACGGTGACTCCTGCCATGATGATTGAACCGGCGCCGAGCCAGGCATCGCGTTCGATTTTGGTTTCGCGTTTCGCGGGTCGTCCTGAGAAGATGGTGGGGACTCCCGGCTTATCGAAGAGATGGTCATCTCCGACGATCATGACGCGTGGTCCGAGCATCACATAGGCACCGAGTTCTACTTTGGGTCCGACGACGCATTCTGGGCCGCAGAAGGAGTACTCGTGCGCGACCAGATCACGGCTGAGTCGTGTACAGTCCTCGGAATAGAAGGTTTGGTGGACATGCTTGAGCCCGTATCGCGTGCGGCGGTAGGACATGAGGGCTGATCGGATCGCAAGACGGAGCTTTGTTGTTTTGCGGAGTTGGTCTTTGATGGAGTTGATCATGCTGTTTGCTCGCTGGTGGTGCTGTGTGCTTGGTAGCTAGGGAGTGCGGCATTGAAGTCGTCGTCCGCGGGGAGGCCGTCGACGGCACGGTCGATGAGGATGCGCTGGGAGATCGGGTTGTAGCGATGATCGATCGGCTCTCTTGCTTGGGAGTATCGCTGCTCGTAGGTTGTGGTTGAATTGAGGGTGCGTTTGATGGATTCAACGAGCGAGTCGAGGTCTTGGGGCTTGAAGAAATCGCCTGTCAGTCCTTGCTTGATGGCTTCGAACTCCGGCATCTGGGTATCGAAGTTATTGTTTGAGATGACGGGGACGCCGTAGGCGAGGGCGTGCATGACGAGCAATCCAACAGGTCCGGGCATGACGGCGATATCCGCGGCGTTGAGCATGCGTCCGATCTCTAACTCTTCATAGAGTGCGCCGGTGAAGACAGCGGTGATGTCTTGTTCTTTGGCGCGTTGCTCGAGGGCTTGTTTTTCTTCGCCTTCTCCGACAATGAGTACATTGACGGGGGTGCCTTGTTCTTTGAGGATCGCGGCGGCGTCGATGAGGAGGTCGAGGCGTTTGTGGGGTTGGAGTCTTGTGATATTGATCAGGACAGGTCGATCAGCGTGGTCTGCGAAGAGTTTGTCTCGTGTTGCTTGGCGATCGGTTGGTTTGATTTGCGAGCGTGCTTGGTCTTGGAGTTGGCAATCGAGGGAGTTGTAGATGACATGGAGTCGATCTGGGTTGAGTCCGGCTTTGGTTCCGAGTTCTTTGGCGCGGTGTCCATAGAGGAGGAGGCCGTGGGCGAGTTTGTTGAAGGTGTTTCGGAAGAGTGCTTTGAGTCCGGTATCTTCTTTGAGGTAGCCGTGGGTCCAGTAGAGGATTTGCTTTCCGCGGAGTCTTCCGAGAATCGCGGCGAGCCATGTGGTTGGCCAGGTTGGGTTCCCGAGCATGATGAGGGTGTCGTAGCGTGATGAGAGTGCGGCTTTGACGGCGCCGAACTGGAAGAGGAATGGGCCTAGGAACTTGCCGGGTGCTTTCTGGAATCGGTCGGTGGGGATTTGATCAGCGAGTTTAATCCCGGTATCGAAGCTGTGATCGTTGGCGAGGAACTCGTAGTGGTGTCGGCCTTGCTCGATGAGTTGGAGGAGGACCGGCTGACGGTAGTGGGCGAAGTAGTGGTAGATGACCGCGACGCGCTTGGGTTGTGCATTGGTGTCGGTGGTCATGATTCAAAGCTCGTCTTGAGTTCGCGCAGCTGTGTTCAGTGCTTTGGTGCTGGTTTTTCGCCTCGGTCTGCGGCGGTGAGGTCCGGGCGGTTGATCTCGCGGACCTTGAGAACGATGAGGTATTCGTATACCGAGAGGATGGTGCAGTAGGTGAGTCCTGGGTGTCCATCGAGGAAACCGAGCTTGAGGATGTACATATAGAGGAACTTGACGAAGGGTCGGAAGGGTAGCCTGAAGGAGATGTTTTTCATTTCCAGGCGTCGTGTGTTGCGGTCCTTGGAGAAGAGGTTGGAGAACTTGATCGGTTTTTCTTTGAGCGCGATGATGGTCTCGTTGGCTTCCATGGTCGCGTATCGGTTGTGGCGGTTGAACCATTCCCCGATGCCTTTGGAGAAGTTGTAGTGCTCGAACATACCTTTCATGTATCCGATGGATCCGTCGACGACGGGGACCTGGTGGACCTCTCGCTCAAAGCGGATGAGGGGAGGCTGGAAGAATCGCATGTTGTTGCCTGGAGGCATGGCGTGCTTGATCCACTTGCCTCGGAAGTAGTTCCGACGACCGCAGTAGTACGCGACGGGATCTTTGTCGGCGGTGTGCTCTCCGGACTCCCATTTAGCGGCGATGGATTCGAGTTCTTGCTGCAGCGATGGGGTCATGCGTTCGTCGGCGTCGAGCATGAAGACCCAGCGGTGCTTGTATTCGATTTCTTTGATTCCCCAGGTCTGGTGCGGGCCGAAGGAATCGAACTTTCGTTTGACGACTCGCGCACCGTATCGTTCTGCGATCTCTGTGGTGCTGTCGGTTGAGTAGGAGTCAAAGACGACGACATCGTCGCACCACTTCAGGCTGTCGAGTGCACCCGGGAGGTTCTGCTCTTCGTTGAGAGTCATGATCATGACAGATACGCTCATGGGATTACTTTCCTGTGTCCGGTGATTGATTCTGATCGTTGGAATTCATCATACGCGGGCCTTTGGGTTTGGCCGGAGATCCGACGCAGACGGTCCATTCTGGGAGGTCTTTGAAGACGCTCGATCGGGCGCCGACGACGACGCCGTCGGCGATGGTGACCCCTGGAGCGACGAACACATCAGCCGCGACCCAGACATCCGCACCGATGGTGATGGGGAATGGGGTGAGTGGGTGCTTGGGGTGGGTGAAGTCGTGGGTAGCGCCGCAGAGGTAGGAGTATTGTGAGATTGTGGTTTGGCGTCCGATCGTAATCTTGTCGACACAATAACAATCGACATCGTTGGCGAGTGTGGAATAGTCATCCATGATGAGATTCCATGGGCCCCAGATTTTCGCTTTGGGATAGACGCGGGCTTTTTTGGAGACCTGGGCGCCAAAGAGACGGAGGAGGAATGCCCTCCATGCGTGCATCGGATTGGGGCTCCAGCGGAAAAGCGTTGCTTGGACCACCCCCCAGAGTGCACGCATCAGCTTATTTTTCAAGCCGTGCGGGCTCGGTGCGCTTTTGAGATCGAGCGCATCGGGCAGGGGTTGTTGGTCCGGATAACCCGGCTCGGTTGTCGATTGTGTGGTGGTCATGTGGTGTGCGTTGATCGGTTTCTGGACTGGCTTGTTCTACTATCGACCGAACTACGAGATCGGTCAAGCTAAAGTTCGCGGGTCGAGCGACTCGTATTGCTTGCAAACGAATCCGTTTCTTGGGTGCATTGTGTGGTATTGAATGCCGATACTGGGTGAATCCGAACGAGTTGTTTGAGTTTTTGAGAAGGATGTTGTGATGAGCGAGCGTGAAGTATCCATAACCGCCTTCTTTCGCTTGATTTGCGGGAGATTACTCTGATGGAGAGTGGCAGAGGAGCGGGAGAGGGGAAGCCGATTGTGGTGCTGGTGAACCAGTACTGTTATCCGGATGTCGCATCGACGGGGCACCTGATTCATATTCTGGCGCACGAGCTCGCGGAGAATCATGGGTTTGAGGTTGAGGTGCTGACCACACAACCGAGCTACGGCGACAAGGACAGCTGGGTGGATTGTCCGCGCGTTGAGCGCGAGGGGAATGTGACCTTCAAGCGGGTGTGGGCGCCGAGACTCAGCAAGAATGTACTCGCGGGACGCGCGATCAAAGACGGCGTGTACATGATCCAGCTCGGGTTGCGGTCCGTATTCGGGAAGCAGAAGGGGAAGGTGTTTGTGTACACGACCGCGCCGCCGTATGGCGCGCTGGTCGGGGTGATTGCTCGGATTCTCAGAAGACAGACCTACTGCACGCTTCTGTATGATTCGTATCCGCAGGTCGGGGTGTGGGTCGGGACCTTTAAGAAGGGTGGGTTCATCGAGCGAGCTTGGCACTGGATGAACCGGAGGATCTATAACGGCGCGAAGCGGAAGGTTGTGCTGTGCAGCGCCGCGTCGAAGCTTTTGCAAGACGAGTACGCGGTTCCTGAATCCGACATCGCGGTGATCCCGAACTGGGCAGACGGCGAGAAGATCTATCCTGTTGCAAAATCGGAGACGGACTTTGCGAAGGAGCTGGATTGTGTTGAGCCATTCACGCTGCTGTATTCGGGGAATATGGGGCTGTACTACGACTTTGACACGATCCTTGGCGCTGCGGAACTGTTGAAGGACGAAGCGTTCCGCTTGGTGCTCGTTGGCGGTGGGGGGAAGAAGGCATGGTGCGAAGAGCAGGTGAAGGCGCGGGGGCTGACGAATACTGTGGTGCTGCCGTACCGTCCGTTTGAGACGCTCAATGATTCGCTCAATGCGTGCGATGCTTCGCTGGTGACGATCGCGGAAGGGATCGAAGGGATTAGTTTCCCGAGCAAGCTGTACACATCGCTCGCGACTGGGAAAGCGATTGTTGCGATCTCGGAACCCGACTCGGAGCTGCGCTCGATTGTTGAAGATGCTGACTGTGGGATCTGGGCGGGACTCGGAGACTCGGAAGGTCTCGCCAACGGCATCCGCGCGATGATGGCGGACGCTGCAAAGACCGATGAGATGGGCGTCCAAGCTCGCGCGTTGTTCGAGCGGCGCTACACTCGGCAGATCTGCTCGGCGCAGTACGCGGAAGTCATCCTCGCTGCGGGCGAAGAAGCGGGCGTGTATCCGAAGGCTGATTGAGCCTTAGAAACAAGTGTAAAATGGGACAATGACTTATGGTCGTTGTTGTGTTGAGAAGACCATCGCGGTTTGTGAGCCATGGATGGGATAGTCTGCGGTGCAGCGGTATCCGCGCAGGAGCGATGGGTCGAAGCTGAGGGTGGCGCAGACTTCTTCGATCATTTTGCGGTACTTGGGAACGAGTGACGATCCGAAGCGGGTGGTTCCGGTGCCGAGGTTTTCGATGGATTCGAGGAGGTCGAGCTGGTCCATGTCTCTTGATGGATCGTTGATGTCGGCTTGTCCATTGATGGTGGTGTCGTAGATTTTGAGCTCTGGGAACGAGCGGTTGTAGAGGTCTTGATGGACGAGGACATCGAACTGCATTCGCTTTGAGGGGATATTGATGTCGCTGGATGCCCATGCTTTTCGATTTTTGGAATCGGGGATGTAGCGTGGGATCTCGGCGCGGTTGACCTCGCAAGTCACGAGGTCGACAGAAGAGGACGCTCCGAAGTCGAGGTCTTGGAGCAGGTAGTGCATCGCTTCCCCGGCGTGGTGCGCTTCGAGGGTCGGAGTGGGGGTTGAGCAGTACTGCGCAAGGGTGGCGCTGGAGATCGAATCGACTGGCTCACCTGCGAGGGTGTAGGTTTTGCGACCGGTCTGGTCTTCGATCTGTCGCCGGCTGGTGAACTTGACGCGGACTCCTGGACGCAAACGATGGAGTCCGATGACAGCTTTGATCCAGACAATATCGATGTGCTCGTTGTCAGGACTCGGGTAGAAGATCGCAGCTTCGGCGTAGACATCTGCTTGCGCGCCCTTGAGCTGGGACATGGCGCGGAACGCGGTCTGCTTTCGGCGCATCTCAAACTCACGCCGGGCTTCAGGGACCCACGCGCTGAGGATGGCTTCGAGCGCGCTGCGGTCTCCGATCTCGGATCGGATGAGGGTCTCGAAACGATCGACGGCGGAGTTCGCGTTGATGAGGTCTTGTGGATCGACGCCGAGCTTGGAAGAAGCTTTGAGCAAGCGTCGCATTGGTTCAGGGCCTGGGACGCGATGGACGACGGACATTGGGTCAGGGGCACGGAGTGCTTTGAGGATTCGTGAAGCGAGGACTTTGTCGATCCCGAGCGCTTTAGCGAGTTGTTGCGGTCCGGCATCGGTGTCGGGGATCTGGGAGAGGACTTTGGTGAGTCCTTGGAGGAGATCTTCTCCAGCGGAGTTGATGCGGACTTCGAGGGTTCCCATGGTGTGCGCCGGCGTACTCTGGATGGAAGCCTTGGTTGAGATATTGGATTCGGGGGTTGGCATTGATGTACGGCTCGGATTGTGGGTCAGTTTTTTGATGATGGAATCGGCGTTTCTAGAGTATACGACGATATTTAGAGAAATGCATGCAATTTCTTGGTAGTTTCTAGGAAACTTCCTTGCAACAGGGTCTGCAGCGCGTTATAACTCAAGTTGGGCGCAGAATGCTCTGTTTGATTGGGCATTTTGCTCATGGTTCTGTGCTCAGGAGGCATGCGTTGGAGAGTGGATCCAAGTGTGCAAGAAATTGATTGAAGCCATGGATGATCCATGCTTGAATATTCTATAAACGAAAGGGAACACGATGAAACTGACTGCACTGATGATTGCACTGGGAACAACAACAACGGCTTCGCTGGCTGGAGTGACCACGACGACTGTTGATTTCGAGAACGGACTCGAAGGCTGGGACGGACCACAAGGTATCGGGGGAGCGTCCTATATCGATGCGACCGGAGGCAACGGCGGGAGCGCAGGACTGCGTACCGAGTTCAATAACTTCGGGATCGCGTTCACCAACTCCACCAACGAAGCGTTTACTGGAGATTTCACAGGGTATGACGAGGTAACTGTCTCGTTCGATCTCAAGATCGATCAGATCGGTTCGTTCCTCCCTGTGCCTCGCCCGTTTATGCTCGAGATGCGGAGCACAACACTCGCGGCTGATGGATATCCATGGGCGAGCGCGTACCTGCTCTTTGATTGGTACGGGCAGGACTCCTTCAGCGATTACATCACACTCTCGACGACCTTTGATCCAAACGCGATGGCGCTCCCAGCTGGCTGGGGCGGCTTCGGTGCGGAAGATCCGAACACCTTTGAGCCGATGCTTCCCGATGGCGTGACCTTCGCGGACATCATGGGCAATGTTGATGAGATGGCGATCTCGACCCTGCTCCCAGGCTTCTTCTTTACCTTCGATGATTACGATGTCACAGTCGATAACATCAGCATCACCACTACGGTCCCGGCGCCTGCGTCATTGGCGCTGATCGGGATGACCGGTCTTGTTGGGACGCGTCGTCGCCGCTAGGACAATCTCTCTGAAAGTTTGGACTGAACTTGAGCGCGTGGATCGGTGACGATCCACGCGTTTTTTATGTGATATGGGTACTCGTTTAGAATCCGCCGAAGGCGCTTGGTGCGAGGGCGACGCAGATGAGGCCGCAGATGATTGTGAGGGGGAGACCAAACTTGGTGTAGTCGGTCCACTTGTATCCTCCGGGTCCCATGACCATCAGGTTGGTCTGGTATCCGATCGGTGTGGAGAACTCGCAACTCGCGGCAACGGTGATCGCGACGATGAACGGCATCGGGTTGAACTGTTGTTCAATCGCGACGGCGAGCGCGATCGGGAACATGAGGACCGCGGCGGCGTTGTTGGTCATCGTCGCGGTGAAGACCGAGGTGAGGATATAGATCGAGGCGAGGAGGCCGTAGGGACCGAGCGCGGAGACAAGCTCGGTGATGGTGTGGGCGATGTCGGAGGCGAGTCCGGTTTTGGTCATCGCGGTCCCGATCCCGAACGCGGCGCCGATGACGACAAGGATCTGAAAATCGACTCCATGGCGTGCTTGGGGACCCGTGCAACATCTGGTGATAACCATGAGCGCCGCGGCAAGCATCGCTGCGGTCATCGGAGGGAGGACTCCGAAGGTCAGGATCGTGACGAGCAGCGCGAGCACAGCGAGGGCGGCCCATGCACGATCGTGACGCAGCGCAGCGGGAGTGATGCGTTCGTTGACGAGGTAGAAATCTCCCGAAGTCGTAAAGCGGTTCCCGAATCCTGGAGGTGCTTCGAGGAGGAGGGTGTCTCCGGCGCGGAGACGGATCTCTCCCAGCTTCCCGGTCAGTCGTTGACCTTGACGGCGCACGGCAACGACGACCGCGCCGTAGCGGGTGCGGATTCCGGATTCCTTGATTGTCAGTCCGACGAGTGAAGAGTTTGAAGCAACGACGGCTTCGGAGATCCGGAGGTTGGGTCGGTAGTGGGGGTCTTCGAGTTCATCGATGGATTCGTCGGAGCTTGGGAGTGTGGACGGGACCAAGCCTTTGATCTGTTGGAGATCCACGACGGAGTCGAGTT
The DNA here is from genome assembly GCA_051252395.1 of Phycisphaerales bacterium. Taxonomy (GTDB): domain Bacteria; phylum Planctomycetota; class Phycisphaerae; order Phycisphaerales; family UBA1924; genus UBA1924. Next base: position 538,990 of record JBPOFX010000002.1, read on the forward strand.
GTCCTACAAAGACGAGGACATCCCCGGCGTTGATGCGTTCGTGGGGCGCGACGGCGCCGAGTGTGGAGTGCTCGCGTTCGATGCGTGCGAGGAAGAGTCCTGGGAGATCGCGGAGGTCCGCGTCTTCGACGGTTTTCCCGACGATCGGGGAGTTGGTTTCGACGCGGAGCGCCGCGTGGTATCCCTCGTCGTGAGTCTCGGCGTCTTCCATCGGGGAGATTCGGTCGGGGAGGAGTTTGCGTCCGAAGAAGAGGATGTAGAGCAAGCCGACGATTGCGATTGGGAGACCGACTTTCGCGAGGGTAAACATCCCGAACTTGAGTGTTTCTCCGGTTGGTCCCAGGAGTTGTTCGTCGTCGAGGAGTTTGGCAACAACAACATTGGTGGAGGTTCCGATGAGTGTGCAGACCCCGCCGAGGATGGAGGCGAAGGAGAGGGGCATGTAGAGCTTGCTTGGTGAGAACGAGCAGCGACGGGCGACATTGGAAAGTGTCGGGAGGAACATCGCGACGATTGGGGTGTTGTTGATGAACGCGCTGAGGAACGCAACAGGGATCGCGAGCTTCATCTGCGCGCTGCGTTCGGTTTTGGGTTTCCCCAGCACCATCGTGGTGATGCGCGCCATCGCGCCGGTCTCTCGCATGGCGCTGGCGACGATGTAGAGCATCGCGACGGTGATGACTCCCTCGTTTGCGAATCCTGCGATCGCTTCGCTCGGCTGGAGGATTCCTGCGAGCAGGAGGATCAGGAGTGTTCCCATCATGACGAGGTCGGCACCGAAGCGTCCGACTGCCATGGTCCCGATCATGAGGACGATGAGGATCCCTGTGAGGGTTGGTTGCCACGAGCTGATGGATTCAACAGCATTGGAAGTCACAACGGGATCGACAAGTGGTGTGATCATGCACTGGGTGGTGTTTGGGGGGCGTCTTGTCCGATGCCGAGTTCTTTGATGGCGCGGATGAGCGTGCCGTGGATGCGTGGGGGGGCGCAGACGATGCCTTTATTCTTTTCGAGTCCTCGCCCGTGGGAGAAGTCGAGGTTGCGTCCGAAGATGTCGGTGACGAACGCGCCGGACTCGCTTGCGATGCAGGCGCCCGCGGCGTGGTCCCAGATGCGTTCAACATACGGTTTCTTGGTGGGGAGACGGAGATACGCGTCCGCTTGTCCGCGCGCGACGACGGAATATTTGCACTGGGAGTCGAGACGGACCGGCTCCCCGGCGTGTCCGAGTCCTTGCTCTTCGATCCATTGGAGGATGCGATCGGTTGCGCTCATGTTGGTGTGCGCTTTTTCGACTGAGGCGCAGACGGCGATCTCTTCGCCTTCAACATGATCGAGCCTTGTGATGCGGATGACTGGTGAGTTGACATCATCGCAGGAGGATTCGTAGACGCCGTCGCCTTGGATTGCCATGTAGAGGCAGCCCTTGTCGTCGCGTTCGTCGAGCGGTTGGGACATGTCGATCGGGAGGTTCGGGCATCCCATGATCCCGATGGTGGGGGTGTCTTTTTCGATGAATCCCAGCGCGACAGCGTACTGCTGGTTGCGGAGGAATCCCTTGGTGCCATCGATCGGGTCGAGGGTCCAGAAGGAGTGGTGGTCGGTGTCTCCGGCGCCGAGGTCGATCGCGTCGAGGACTTTTTGTTCGGTCGCGCCTTCCCAGACGCCTTGGACAGCAGCGACTGTTGCGTCGAGGAAGACGGAGTTGTCTTCATCGCGGAGGAACGCGGAGTCTTCTTCAGCGACGAGGTGGAGGTCTTCTCCGAGTTGTTGCTTGAGGACCATTCCCACAATTGCTTGGGACGCGAGATCCGCGATCGTCACAGGGGACTTGTCGTCCTTGGTGATCTTGCGGACCTCTTCGAGGTTGTTCTGGACCTCGCGACAGACGATGGATGCGGCGATGACAGCTTCTCGTCCTGCGGCGGCGTAGCGGGCGTGGTCGATCATGATTGGGTGTCCTCCTTGGAACTGCTTGCGTCCAGGATTCTATGGGACACGAGTGCATCAATGAGCTGATCGGCGGCTTGCTCAGGGGAGAGTTGATCGGTTTTGAGTTCGATTTCTGCGGATTCGGGGGTTTCGTAGGGATCGTCGATGCCTGTGAAACCTTTGATCTCTCCTGCTCGGGCTTTTTTGTAGAGCCCCTTGGGGTCGCGGGACTCGCAGACTTCGATCGGGGTGTTGATAAAGACCTCGAAGAACGGAAGTTTGGCATCGGTGTGGATCGTGCGGACCTGATCTCGATCAGCGCGGTAGGGGGAGATGAAGCTGGAGATCGTGATGACTCCGGAGTCGGCGAAGAGTTTGGAGACCTCTCCGATTCTGCGGATGTTCTCTTTGCGGTCGTCAGCGGAGAATCCGAGGTTGTTATTGAGTCCGTATCGGATATTGTCGCCGTCGAGTCGGTAGGCGAGGCAGCCTCTATTGATGAGGGCATGCTCGAGAGCGACGGCGATGGTGGATTTGCCTGATCCCGACAATCCGGTGAGCCAGAGTGTGCATCCTCGATGGCCGAGGACTCTGGCGCGGTCTTCGTGGGTGATCTGGCTGCCGTGCCAGGTGATGTTTTCGGATTTGGGATCGGTCACGCGGGTGTTCCTTGGTCGATTGGGCTGATGCGAGTGATTTCTGGAGGATAGACCTGGTGATTGTTTGGGGTGAATTGAGCGTGATGTAGGTCCGATCATGTGGTCTTGGTTCGTGTCTGGATAAAATAGGTATTGAAACCGCTCTGTGGTCTATACTTCGGCTGTTTCAAGGCGTGAATCGCGGCTCTTTGCGTTGAGCGGATCGATTCGATCGCCGATACAGATTCTGGACGGCTGGAATCGGCATAGATGACCGGTTTTGGACGGATCAAGGACGGTTTTAGACTCTCATTCGCAGGCGGAGGCCTTGGGTATGTCCCAGACTTTGGATTCCAGTACATCACAAGACGGTGCGCACTACAAGCTGACGCACCTCAAGGCGCTCGAAGCTGAGGCGATCCACATCATGCGGGAGGTCGCGGCTCAGTTCGAGCGTCCCGCGCTGATGTTCTCAGGTGGGAAGGACTCGATCGTCATGGTTCATCTCGCGATGAAGGCGTTCCGTCCCGCGAAGTTCCCGTTCCCGCTGCTGCACATTGACACAGGACACAACTTCCCTGAAGCGCTCGATTTCCGGGATCGCTTGGTCGAGCAGATCGGCGAACGGCTGATTGTTCACAAGGTGCAGGATCTGATTGATAAGGGGATCGCGAGCGAAGATCCTGGGCCGTATCCGTCAAGAAATAGGGCGCAGATCCCGACGCTGCTCGATGCGATCGAGACGTACCGATTCGATGCACTCTTTGGTGGTGCTCGTCGTGACGAAGAGAAGGCTCGCGCGAAGGAGCGCATCTTCTCGTTCCGCGATGACTTCGGACAATGGGATCCCAAGAACCAACGACCAGAACTCTGGAACCTGTACAACGGGCGTCACCAGATGGGCGAGAACATCCGTGTGTTCCCGATCTCCAACTGGACGGAGATGGATGTTTGGCAGTACATCATGCTCGAGAAGATCGAGATCCCGGAGCTCTACTTCTCGCATACACGCGATGTGGTCACCCGGATGGGTCAGTATGTGCCTGTCGGAGATGAGCCGTTTGGTCCGCGCGAAGGGGAAGAAGTGACCTCGCGGACTGTGCGTTTCCGCACGGTCGGGGATATGAGCTGCACGGCAGCGACGGATTCTCCAGCAGCGACACTCGAAGATATCGTCGTGGAAGTCGCGGCAGCGCGAGCGAGCGAACGCGGGGCGCGGATGGATGACAAGAACAGCGAAGCAGCGATGGAAGATCGTAAAAAAGAAGGGTATTTCTAGGACATGACTTCCAATACGACAGAATCAGATCTTTCGACCAGTGCTGGCGCCAACCAGGGCATGGAGTTCTCGACGGATGCGTACCTCGACATGGACCTGCTGCGGTTTCTGACCTGCGGCTCGGTGGATGACGGGAAATCGACTTTGATCGGTCGGTTGTTGTACGATTCGAAATCGATCTTTGAGGATCAGCTCGAAGCCGCGGAGAGCGCTTCGCTTTCGCGTGGTGATCAGCGGATGGACCTTGCGCTGTTGACCGATGGTCTTCGCGCCGAGCGTGAGCAGGGGATCACGATCGATGTTGCGTACCGCTACTTCGCGACTCCCAAGCGGAAGTTCATCATCGCGGATTGTCCTGGTCATGTGCAGTACACACGCAACATGGTCACGGGTGCCTCGACAGCGAACCTTGCGTTGATCTTGATCGACGCGCGTCACGGCGTGATCGAGCAGACGCGTCGCCACTCCTTTATTACCAGCTTGCTCCGCATCCCGCACCTTGTGGTGTGTGTGAACAAGATGGACCTCGTGGACTGGTCGCAGGAGACCTACGAGAAGATCCGCAGTGACTTTGAAGAGTTCGCGGCTCGGTTTGAGATCAACGACATCACCTTTGTGCCGATGAGCGCACTGACTGGTGACAATGTTGTGAACCGCTCGAAGAACATGGACTGGTATCAGGGTCCATCGCTGCTGCATCATCTGGAGAATGTGCACATCGCGGGTGATCGCGACATGATCGATCCACGCTTCCCTGTGCAGTGGGTTGTGCGTCCGCAAGGCGATGAGCATCATGACTATCGCGGGTACGGCGGTCAGGTCGCGTCGGGCGTGTTCCAGATCGGTGATGATGTGGTCGCGCTCCCATCAGGGATGGAGAGCAAGATCAAGTCGATCGATATTGGTGGGGTTGAGCAGCAGTTTGCGTCTCCACCTCAGAGTGTTTCGATCCAGCTTGAGGACGACATTGATCTCTCGCGCGGCGACATGCTGTGCCGACCAAACAACAAGTCTACCACAGGCCAAGACATCGACGCGATGGTAGTGTGGATGGCAGAGCAGCCGATGGTGGTCGGGAAGAAATACACGATCCGGCATACATCGAATGAGGTCCGCTGCGTGATCAAGAACCTGCGCTACCGCATGGATATCGAGTCGCTGCATCGTGTGGAAGAAGCGACGGACCTGAAGCTCAATGAGATCGGTCGTGTGTCGTTCCGTACGACGCGTCCGTTGTTCTTTGATCCGTATCGTCAGTGCCGAGCGACAGGGAGCTTTATCATCGTGGATGAGCAGACCAACAACACGGTCGGCGCTGCGATGATTGTGGGCGAGACGAGCTGAGTTGCTGGAACTCGAAGACACGACTGCGCCGAAGACGGCGAGTTGTGGCACCCGATGAACCGTCAATACAAATTGAAGAGACCCGCACCGAGTGATCGATGCGGGTCTTTGTTTTGAAATGATCTATCAACCTACAAAGGTTTAGCGGCGACGGCGGATGCCTGCTGCGGCGCCCATGCCGAGGAGTGCGAATGCACCTGGAGCTGGGATGGTGTAGGTGATGTTGTCGAAGCCCATTGAGCCTCCGACATTGATGACGAGCTCGTCGTATCCGCCTGCAACAGCGAACTCGCTGATGAGGTTGATGGAGTTGTTGCCGTAGACAACGCCGTTGTCGTGCGAACCACCTGCGAGGAAGTCTGCGAAGTCAACCGATTCGACGAGGCCGCCGTCGCGGTAGAAATCGAGTGAGCTGTTTTCAGCTGTTTCGCTTTCGAGGTCAACGACATGGAAACCGAACGAGGTGACGATCATGTCGAAGGTGAAGGTCATGGTACCTGCAGGGCGGTTGCCTTCATCGTTTGGTGTGCCGTCTTCGGAGATGATGAGGACATTTCCGAGTGGGGTGTTGAGGTCGGTGTTTCCGAGGCTGAACGGGTCTTCGAGGTCGCCGTCGGCGGTTCCTGAAAGGGTGGTGTCGAATGCCATTGCAACATCAACAGCGCTGCTGAAGTTGTCGGCGGAGATGTGGACACCCAGTCCTGCGTACTGCTCAGCGACGATTTCGCCGTGGGTCAGGTCGGAAAAGTCCAGGGTGTCAGCGGTAGCGGCCGAGGCGATAGCCGCCGCGGTCAATGCGATCATGGTAAGCTTCATTTTTGTAACTCTCTCTTATTAAAGGGTTTCTCTCTATTGCTCAATGCGTTCGCTCTCACCTGAACGCACCGGACCTACACAGAATCCGGCTGAGCAAGACAAAAATACACCAGTAAAACCCCCTAATCAAGAGCTACGATGATATACAAGTCATGATTTTGTAAGACCTTGAGTCTTTGTGTGTTATCGGACTCTTTTAGCTAGGTCGTGTTTGATCCCAGATATGATCTGGTTGGCGATGAGTCAGGTGATCCGGTTGGAGGTTGGGATGCGCGAAGTGATTACAGCGACGGCACGGTTGGATCTGGTTGCACCTGGGATTGAGGATTGTGAGCCTTTGAGCGAGCTTTGGGGTGATCCCGAGACGATGCGGTTCATCGGGGATGGATCCGCGTGGGATCGTGCGAAGATCAGTGAGCGGATCGAGCGTGCGATCGGGATGCAACGCGATCGGGGGATGACTTTCTGGACTGTGATCGAGCGCGAATCAGGAGCAGTGATCGGACAGGGAGGTCTGGTTCCGATCGAGTTCAATGGTCCCGAGGTTGAGCTTGGGTATCGGATCGGTCGAGCGCACTGGGGGAAGGGGTACGCGTCGGAGATCGCGAGAGCGTCTGCGCAGTATGGATTCGAATCGCTCGGCTTGGAGAAACTCGTCGCGGTGACGCATCACGACAATCTTGCGTCGCGGCGCGTGCTGATCAAAGCGGGGTTCGTCGAGATCGGGGAGTCGGATGTGTATTACGGCGTGCCGACGGTGGTCCACCTGATGAACGCTCCGCTCGGCGTACGATGATCCGATGGGAAAGATCATACTCCACATCTCGACGCGCTTGATCCTCGGCGGATCGCAAGAGAACACGGTCCTCTCGTGCATCGGTCAGAGTAGGCTCGGTCACCAAGTCCATCTCGCGTACGGCCCGATCTTTGGTCCCGAAGGATCACACAAAGAGACCGTCGAGCGGTTCAATCAGCGCGTGCGCGATGGGCTTGAGGACGGCGCGACGGAGATCGTGCTTCATGAACTCCCCAATATGGTCCGAGAGATTCATCCGATCAAGGACCATCACTGCTTCCATCGTGATCTCAAGAACCTGATGAACGCTGTTCGTCCCGATGTGGTGCACACGCACTCGTCGAAAGCGGGGGTCCTTGGTCGATGGGCGGCGTGGAAATTTTTGCTGAAAAACAAGGCTCATATCGCGGTCGTGCACACGATTCATGGGCCGCCGTTTATGCCGATCGAGGGATCGCTCGTTGGACGGATGAAGGTTCGCGCGAAGAATGCGATCTATACCTACGCGGAACGATTCGCGGCGAAGCGTTGTCATGTCATTGTCTCCGTTGCTGATGCGATGACGCAGCAGTTTCTGGATCGCAAGATCGGGAACAAGTCGCAGTATGTGACGGTTCGATCCGGGATGGAGGTCGAGGGGTATCTCAACGCACAAGAGAACGAGGATCGCGCATCGATGCGGCGCGAGCTTGGGTTTGTTGATGACGACTTTGTGATCGGGACAGTCGCGCGTTTGGCGCAGCACAAGGGACACGATGACATCCTTGATGGATTGGGTGAGGATCTGAAAGCGCATCCGAACTGGAAGCTGCTGTGGGTCGGGGATGGGTGGTGGACGGATCGGTTGATGGAGCGTGTTCGATCGCTTGGTCTTGAGGATCAGGTGGTGCATACGGGATTGGTTCCGCACGCGCGCGTGCCTGCGATGGTGCGTGCGATGGATGTGCTGCTGCATCCGAGTTATCGCGAGGGGTTACCTCGGACAGTGCCTCAGGCGTTGCTCTGCGGCGTGCCGGTCGTAGCGACGGATACAGACGGGACTCCTGAGGTGTGTCTGGACGCGAGACAGAATCCGATCTATGGCACTGGGTTGCTGTTCCCTGTTGGAGACTCGAAGGAGCTTCGCGAGTGCGTGGTCTGGATGCACGAGCATCCGCAGGATCGCAGGAGACTGGGAGATGTGGGGCGCGCGATGTGCAGCGAAATGTTCAGCACAGAGCGGATGATCGAGGACCTCGAATCGGTGTACGATCAAATCTTGAGTTCTGATTGAGGGTTTGGTGAGGGTGGAAAAAGTGAAATGCCCTCGGCGCTACCGAAGGCATTTCGAACATCTCTCGGGACCTTTCGATCCCAAATGGGCCATAGAGCCCGATTTTCCTACCGTGTCTAATAGACCACAGGAATGGGGAGATGCCAATAACCTTGGGGATTATTCAGACCTAGATGGCCCCTAATGTGCGCAAGTTGTTTATTTATAGATATTTATAGACTATATCGATTTCTCGGTCAGGCGGCTTTTTTTGCTTCTGCTCGGCCTGGGTACTCGAGCTCATCGACGGCCCAGCGGACGATATCACGCAGGGTGATGATCCCGGTGCAATGGCCGTGCTGATCCACGACTGGGAGGCACGAGATGCGATGATCGAGCATGACACGAGCCGCGGAGCGGAGCGCGGTGTTCGAGCGGACCGCGATGAGCTGTCTGGTCATGATCTGGTGTGCTCGACGATTGAGCAGCGAGCGATCCGCGGTGCGTTCTCCCATCTTTCCGATGAAGGGTGAGATGTTTTTGAGCAGATCGCGATCGGAGATGACTCCGACGCATTTGCCGTGATCGCCGTGGACGATGAGGTGGTGGTAGTGGTTGGATTCGAAGATGTTCTGGATGGTCTCAATGGAGTCATCCATCGAGATGGTCTCGATCGGGTGGGTCATGACATCGTTGACGATGAGTGCGGTCATGGAGTGTGGATCGGATGATCGCGTAGTGCGCTACACTGTTGCATGAGCGATAACGAATCTGGGGGTGAAGGTGTAGGGTTTGGGCCGTCTGCGATCTGGGCGCCCTGGCGTTTAGCGTATATCGAGTCGTTATCGGAGGGGGAGCAGTCGTCCGGTAATGATCCCAAGAAGAGGGTTGAGTCGAGCGGGAGTTTCTTGCTGGATTACTGGAACGCACCTGAGCTTGATGAGCAGCATCATGTCATCGAGCGCACTGAGCACGGGATGATCCTGCTCAATCGCTATCCGTACTCCAATGGGCATTTATTGATTGCGCTCGGGGATGCTCGTCCGACGCTCCTGGACTATGAACCCGATCAACGCGCGGCGTTGTGGTCGCTTGTGGATCGTGCGTCGGAGTTGGCGACCTTGGCGCTTGAGCCTCAGGGGATGAACATCGGGATCAATCAGGGACGCGCTGGTGGTGCGGGGGTCCCGAGTCATCTGCATGTGCATGTGATCCCGCGCTGGAGCGGGGATACGAACTTCATCACGGCGGTGGGTGGGATCCGTGTGATCCCGAGTTCGCTTGAAGCGATGTATGATCGCTACAGGCGCGCCATCGAAGCTTCAAACTGAACTAGGTCGGTCGCGTTGATCGGGACATCGGCTTCGATCGGCTGTGCGGTTGTGCATCCGATGACCGATTCGAGATCGCACGCGAGGATGCCGGTGCCTGGTCTTTTGATGGTGAGCATGTCGCGGGTGATTTTGGTTTTGGCGGGGATGTCGGTTGTGGAGACGACGGATTGACGGGAGACAATGCGGACATCTTGTTCGCAGTCGAGGACACGTTTGTTCATCTCACTTTCGGAAACAGCATAAATGACATCCCAAAATGGATTTGGATGTTGAATCGCATCTGAGTATTCTTTGAGCTTCGCACCATCCTGTATTTGGTCGACGTTGTCATCAATGGCTTTTTGAACTTCCTCTCTCCAATCGATGCCCTCTGTCGCCAGCTCTATATACCCAATCAGTTGTGCCACAAGTAATGATGCTGCGTGATCTGGTCCTGAGCGATGACGATCATCAGTTATGTGTTTTTCGAGAATACAAGCACCAAACGCAGTAGCAAGTTTACCAGTTTTGTGTGATTTTGTATGATCGCTGTATCCAATCGGAACGCCAAGTGTCTTTAAAAACTCTGCGACACCACCAAAGCCTCTCTCCGGTCCTACGACAGGATAACTGCTCACGCACTGCAGCACAGCGAGTCGTTCACGTGCAGAATTAAGCCATTTGATTGCTCGAATCACTTCATCCATCGTGCTTGCACCGGTGCTCACGACCATCGGCTTACCAGTCTGCATTAATGCTTCAAGGATTGGCTTGTTGACGATGTCCGGGCTCGCAGTTTTATAGGCGTCCCAGGGGAGGGTCTCGGCGATCGGGACCAGCTCTGTGCTGAACACCGTCACGATTGCGTGGATGCCTTTGCTGTGTGCTCGCTCGACGACTTGCGCCATCTCGTCAATATTCAGTTCGAGTCTTCGGAGCATCTCGATCGGATCGGTTTCTCCGGCGTTCTTTTGGTACGCCGCGAGTTTGGCGGCTTTGCTCATCAAGCGGTCGGTCTCGAAGAACTGGAGCTTGATTGCGTCCGCGTTTGCGTCTGCGGCTGCGTCGGTTAGGTCGAGGGCGCGCTGGACATCGCCGTCGTGATTCACCCCGATCTCCGCGATGATGTACGGGCGATGGTTCAGACCGATCTCGTGATTACCGATGCGCATGGACTGTTCTTTCTTTGAGGATCGCATCCGCGACGAGTTGGTCGATTCGGGAATCGATGTCGATGACATCGCCTTCTTGTGTTTCGATTCCGCGTCGATCGGTGCCGAGGAACTGGTGGGGTCCTGCTGGCGCGTTGGTGCGGAGCGTGAGCGCATCGGGGGTCAGCGCGATGACTCCTCCATCGGGGACTTGTGCGGGCGGGAGGTCTTGTCTTCGGAAGCAGTTGTGATAGAGGACATCGCCTTGCCAAGGGTGGACGCTGCCGTCGTCGTTGAGTTTGACGGTCCACCAAGGGTGATGCTTCCCGACGCGCGCGTAGGACTGGACGCTGTGGGCGTTGGACTTGATGAGCAGATCGACCGCGTCGTCGATGAGCGTGTCGGGACGGACGGGGACATTGGCATACAGGATCACGATGGGGGTGTCGGGTGATCCGATCTGTTCGTACGCATGTCGCGCGGCGCTGTCGATCGTTGCGGTGTCGTGCGCGAGATCGCTTGGACGCTCGACACTTGTGCATCCGTTCTGGCTGCTGATCTCAAGGACCTGCGGATCATCGGAAGAGATCACGATCTGCGAGATCGATCGTGCGTTTTTCGCGGCGTCGATCGTCCATTGTACACACGGCTGACCTCCGACCATCGCGTGGTTCTTGCCTGGGAGTCCCTTGGATCCCCCTCGCGCGAGGATGATCGCTGTTGCGCTGTGCGAGCGATGGGTCATTGCGTGACCACCTGTTGGTGCAGTGGTTTGGGTTCTGCGTGGACGGTCGATGACGACTCGAGCGCGGATCGCATCTGTCGGTACGCTTCTTGAATCCCGAGTTCGATCGCGTTAATGGATCCGATCGGTTGGTGGTGCTGATCGACGACCTGTCCATCAGCGGCGATGCGGAGCGTGCGCGTGTTGAGTTGGCTCGCGCGTTGATCGGGGATGCGGAGCTGCTGGATGCGTCCCGGCGTGTTGGGTGGTGGGGGGTCGATAATCGCGCAGCCGCAGACGGAGAGCCAGCGATCGTAGAAGCCGAGGAGGTCGTTGTAGACCGCGTCGCATCGGGTGATGCGCGGAACTATCCAAGGCGTCGGGAGCGGTGATGGATCATTCGATCGCTGCGTGAAGAGTGCTTGCATCGTGTCGAGGATCGCATCGAATCGGTTTGAGCCGCTCATGTGCTGGTAGAGTTGCGGCGTGTTGGCGAGGAGGTCCACGCTGAGCACGCCGATTCCAGAGCTTAGGATCTGCTCGATGTCGTAGTGCTGGTTCTCGGCTTGGTCGAGGAGATCCGTTCTCAGCTCGATCGTTGAAACCCCGGTCCCGGTCGCGTGGTTGATGACCTGCATGACTTGGTCGTGCATGAGCGGATCGCCTCGTCCTGCGATGAGCAGGGAGCAATCGGTGTTGAGTTGGTGTGCTTGATCGATGAGTGACTGTGCATCGTCGGCATTCATGTCGCAATCGGTTGGTAATCGCTGCTGCATGCTCGCCCACTCACCTTGGGTTTGGCTCTTGGTGGTCAGTTCGATCTCGATGCGTGATGGTGCGTCGTGTTGTCGTGTGTTGAGTTCATTGACGAACGCTCGGAGCAGCACACTCGTATCCGCGGCCATCGCGAAGTCACCAAGACCCTGATACGCGGCGATCATGGACTGCACGCGCATCGGAGAATCCGCAACGACGCGGACACCCGCATCGCGGATCAAAGGATCGACCCCGACACACAACGGAGAAGCGATCGGATCTCCCTGCGGCCCGATCGGGATGTAGCTCAGCATCGCGCCGATGGATCCAAACGCGCTGGAGCGTTGTGCTGCGGTTGATAATGATTCGACGGCAGAGCGATCGAGCACGCAGCATCCCAAGCCGGGGACGGCTTGCGAGAACGGGATATGGCATTGCTCAGGGTTCGCGCGATGACGGGCAACGATCTGATCAACCAGCGACGGATCGACCATTGCCCAGTCGCTCCCGACGATCGCGGCTGCGTCGATCGAGTGCTCGCGCATCACAGATTCGAGCGTCATCGGATCGAGCGATTCGTCGTAGCATCCGAGCGACGCGATGGATCCGCGCCAGCAGTCGCTTGATGCGTGCCGCGCGTGCCCGATGCTCTTGGTCCGCGCGCGGAGTGTTTGTGGATCGGCACCGATGATTCGGATTGGCATTGAGCCGTCTCCGAGTGTCATGGTTGCGATGCGGTCTGGTTCTGGGGTGATGATGGTGATGCCGTCGATTTGGTTCGAGCGAGAGAGCCGTTTGGTTGTGAGCTCCAGCGCGTTAAGTCCCTGGTGGATCGGCTGCGCGAGATCACGCTGCTGACCGAGCGGTCCGAGTGTTGGGTCCGCAAAGATCACCGCTTCGACGCGGCGCGATTGTGTGGTAGTTGCTTTGGTCTTCGAATCCACAACCGCTTCATCAGCGAACTCGTCGCGTGTCATCGGGGATGCGTTGTTCTCGAACACCGCGAGCGAGCGTTTCATGAGTCCCTGGACTTCTTCGACTGAAGTGATGATCCAGCGGATGTTGTTCGCGTCGCGCTTGAGTTGTTTGATCTGACGATCGGTTTTCGAGAGATCCGAATCCAGCGCGATCAAGCGGTCAACCTTGAAGCGGTCGAGCCCGCCCTTCTGGTTGATGAAGTTCACGAGACCGAACCCCGGCTCACTGGCCATCACATCGTCGCGGATGACATGGATCTTTGCGATGCACCGGTCGATGTGCCGTTCGTCTTCTGGATGCTCGAGAGCGGACGCGATGAGTTCGAGGGTTTTGGTTGAGCTCCGACCGATCGATTCGAGCTGACGCAGGACAAGCTCGAACCGCGCCTTGATGAGGAGCTTTCGTTGGTCGTCGTTGATCTCTTGATCACTGGTCTCTGGGATACAGACTGCGCGATCATCGACGCATTGCTCGATCGCGCTTGCGAGCGGGAGGGTCTCGGCGGACTCGATGTTCACGCCGCCTTCGGTTGCGTTGATAATGCGGAGATTGGGATCCGACTCTTGGTCTTTTTTGAAGTCGGATTCGAACTGCGCGATGTAAGTGGACATCTGTTCGTCGGTGAAGATTTGTCGGCCGTGGATGTCGCGCTTGGCGCGCAGCAGGTTCTTCATCCGCGCGATGCGTTCCCACTCGAACATTTCGAGCGTGCGATGCTCGGAGAGTTCCCCTGACCACACACTATGGATCGACGCGCCGCTCGCGTAGTACTGTCCATCCGTGAATCCGAGGTCCTGACCGACCAGGATGATCTTTGAGCATCCGAGATGACGCGCGAGGTAGTAGTTGAGGTGCGCTACGGTTGCTCCAGCTGGGAGCTTGCCCATTGAGCGTGCGAGGTCTTCACCAAGCACATTGTCGAGCTGTTGTTCTTGTGTGCACAGGATCTCGCCGGGGAATGCTTGCGCGATCGCGGCGTTCGCTTTGGGTTCCATCACCAGTCGCACGCCTTGGACATCTTCTTCTGTAAGACCTTCGTAGAAACGCTTGCTGATCTCGTGGTGATCCAACGCAGTGATGAAATCGGGTTTGATCCCGCGTTTGAGCAGCGGCTTGAGCATCGTCTGGACCGCGATGATCACGACACGCTCGCGGAGCTGCGGATCATCGAGCAAGTGCAGGTTGCGCTCAAGGCTCGGTCCTGCAGAGATCAAGATCGCGGTTCGGTCTTTGCACGAATCCTTGAGCGACTCGATCCCGGGACGCGTCGCGTAGAGACCCGCGTTCATCAGGATGTTGCGGAGCGTCAGCCCTGAATGCGCGAGAACGGTGACAAGGTGCGTGCGTGTGCTGCGGACAACGCTCAGGAGTGTTGTTGAGAACTCGCTCGCGCGATCTCCGAGCCTGTTCTTGCTTGGAGGGTGTGGCGCCAGCTCGACTCCGGTTGAGAGGAACGCTTCAGCGTTGTTCATCAGCTGCGTCAGTTCCGAAGCGTCGTTCGCATCCGTCGCGAGGAGAAAGATGGACTCGCTAATCCAGTCGCTGTGATCGATGCGCTCAAGCACGGCTCGGAGCAATCCAAGATCAGGCTCAAAACAGAGCATGACCGAGTGCTTGCCGTGGGATTGATGGAGCGCGCGGAGATGGTGTCCCAGCGCGAACCCGATGACGCCGAGGAATCCAGCGTCCTGCGGCGAGTACTGCTGCGCCCAAGTCGTTGCTTCGCGCATCGGATCGCGTTTGGATCCCAGCGCTCGACCATCGTGCACAGCAACGATAACTCCAGTCGGCGCCGTAATGAACTCGACATCACTGCTCGGAGTCGCGTCCAGAATCCGCTGAGCGGCTTTGGGAGATCGGACCCCGATCGCTCGGAGGTTGCGTTCGAGTATCTGGAGATCGGGTTCAATCGCGCTGTTCATAGCACATCTATCGGCGGATCACGCGTAAATTGCACAGCTTTCAGGGAAATCAGGGATCTGTGATCCATCGCTCATACGGATGTAATTGTGTGCGACCTGGATCGTTGGTTCTGGTATAGGACTGGTAGAGCTTGAGTGGTGGATCGATATGGAGGACGCGATGCAATCTGATCTCTTTGAGCCGAACAATCTCCCTGAGCTCGAGCAAGCGGGATCGTTCACGCGATTGCTCTTTGAATCTCCGCTCCTCGCGATGGCAATCGCGGGAATGCTCGGGATTCTCCTGATGCTCGCGATGCGATCACGAGGCAAGAACGGGACGGGACTCGTCATCTTCGGATGTTCGCTGCTCGTCGCGGGCGCGATCTTTGTCTTGAGCATGCTCGTCACGACCGATCGGGAGATGCTCGCGATCCGCGCCAATGAGCTGGTAGACGCCGTCGCGATCGGAGACGAGAGCGCCCTGCAGTCCTTATTCGGCGAGGATGTGACGGTCGAGACCCGATTTGCCAATGCGCGAGGGAAGGACGAGGTGATCGAGATCGCGTCGAGCCGAGTGCCTCGCGTTGTGGATGAGCACACAGTCCGCGAGGTTCGTGCGGATCTCCCAGGACCGCGCGTTGCACGCACGATGATCAAGGTCCGCGCCGGCGGCGAGGTCATGCCTCCCAGTTCGAGCTGGTGGATGGTCCACTGGGAACGCGTCAGCGTTGAGAGCGATGATTGGAAAGCCGTGCTTGTTCGACCTGTCTGGATCCAAGGCGTGCCCAATCCTGCTGGATGAACACAAGCTCCTGTATTGAAACACCTTACAAGTTTCTGAGCTTTACTTCTCTGGAATCCCGACCAAGCTCGAAGGCTGCAAGCGTGTCACGCGCTGTCCAGACGCGGAGGTGATGGTTTCGCGGATCCCTTTGCCGTTGAGGTAGTTGTAGGGGAATCGCTCGCGGACATCCTTGAGACGCTGGGACTCGATCGCAGGCATCGTGGATGCATCGAAATCTCCGCTCCCGAACACGCCGACGGTGACCATGCTCTGGAACGGGCCGTGGTAATAGAACGCCCGTTCTCCTTGCGCTCGTAGCTCCAAGACCGCTTGTTCTGCTGCGGCTCGAAAATCCTTGATCTGAGCGGGATTTGGGGTGGATTGATCGTCTGTGCCGTAGACACCAAGCTGGAGTGTATAGAGAGCAGTGGGACCGAATCGTTCTTTGACAGTGCGGAGATCGTACTGGCTGTTGGATCCTCCCAGCGTATCTCCTGAAGGCGGCGCGAGGAACGCGCTCGCGAACGGACGGGATGTGCCGTTGGTCACTTCGCGGATCTGATCGAGATCCAGGAGTGCTTGTCGATCGTTGGGTCCGGTGTATTTCCCAAACGCAACGACGGTATTCCCTTGTCGCGGCGCGGTATACGCGTTGTTGAGCCCGTAGTTTGCTTTGATGGTTGAGAGTGCGTCCTGGGCGACGCGATCGTTCGGGAGCGTTGCGAGGATGATGGACCAATGGAGCGAATCGTCCTGCGCATCGGGGATATCCAACGGCGCGTTTTCATCGAATACACCTGGACCTTGGTTGATGTATTGGTCTCGATTCTCGTCTCTCTTGTTGTCAGACGAGCCGCAGGCCGGGAGGAGGAGTGCCGTGGAAAGGAGGATTCCGAGCATGAGCGGGCGGGCGTGTGCAGAATGCGCGGATTGTGCGCCAATACCGAACAAACAGAAAACCTGCTTGTGATGGGCGGTTTTGGCGCGTGTTCGTGCGTTCTGTTTGGAGTTGATGAACATTTTTCACGGGTCCCTTGTTGTGTTATACTCTCTAAGTCTTTTCTGGTATAGTGATTAGACGAAATTGGCCAATTTTATCGTTTTGTGTTCTTCCACTGAAGTCGCGGTCGATACATACTCTGAAGGATGGTGGAACGATCCTTCGAACAACAACATGTTGTGGTGTCCGAGTGGTGGGCATTGCAAGACACAAGAAGTAGGCAGGCATAAGAAGGAGTTTTCTTCATGAGTTACATCTCACCGACCAACCTTGGCGCTGCGTCAAATGTTGGCAGAGCCCAATCAGGACAGATCTCGCGTCCAGATGTGGCAGACAACGATACGCGACAAAGACCGTCCCGATCCAAAGATCAGGTCGAGTTCTCGAATGTCGCTCGTTACCTCTCTGATCTCAAGGCAGGACCAGCAGAGCGCAGCGAACTGATCGCACGAGTCCGCGAGCAAATCGACGCGGGACAGTACGACACTCCGGAACGACTCGAAGCGGCGATCGATGGCGTCATCGAAGACCTCGAGTTCGAACTCTAAATCAGATCCATACCAAACGATCTTCCAGAACGCGGCCCACTCGGCCGCGTTTTTCATTGAACCAACGAGGTTGGGATGATCCGAAGATCAGGGAGCTTCTCAGCGAGTGTGCTCAATACGGCTGCATCGGGATGTCCAAGCATGAAGATCGTCGATCCTGATCCTGAGAGGTGGATATCCAATCCCAGATCGCTCAGCGAGTTGAGCACAGTTCCGAGCTGAGGGACTGTTGCGATCGCTGCCGCAGTCAGGTCGTTGCTGAGTTCTGCGCTCTGGATGCTGGACTTTGAAGCGATCGCGTCAATATGCGCTGTGTTGATTGGTTGGGGCTGTGATTCGTCGAGCAACCGATCGAACGCTTGGTAAACCGCTCCCGTCGGACATCCGAAAGCCGGGATCAGCAAGGTCAGGTCCGCGTGGATCGGTTCGAGACGGCGGATCGAGTCTCCGATCCCAGACACAATCGCAGGACGCGGCGGTCGGCTGATTGCGTGCATTTGAAGATCGATGAAGAACGGGATGTCCGTCCCGATCGAGTGGGCGATGGATCGGAGCTGATCTTCATCGAGTCCAAGATCAAAGAGGTCGTTGAGCAGCAGCAGCATTCCCGCGGCGTTGGACGATCCGCCTCCGAGTCCTCCTCCAGCTGGGATGGACTTGATGAGCCGAACATCGACTGGGAGCTGACGATCGAGGTGCGATTCCATCGCGCGATGCGCTTTGAACACCAGATCGGACTCGATCGGCCAATCCACGGGTGCATGGACCGAATCGCCTGTGTCCCATTGAACAGTAAAGGTTGATGCGGATTGGGTTCGTGTGACGGTCAGCTGATCGCTGAGGTCGATCGGGTGCATCCAGGAGTGGATCGGGTGGAGCCCCTGCTCGTTAGGGGGCGCGATTTTGAGGATCAGGTTGATCTTCGCGTGCGTCTGGATCGTACGGCTGATGGACATCATGCAAGCGTAGCGCGGATCCGCGCTCCCTACGATGTGGAAGACTCATGATGAGGAGAACGATGATGAATGTGCAGGACCTGATCAACGCGATGGAACAGATTGCTCCGCTCAAGTACGCGGAGTCGTGGGACAAGGTTGGTCTCCAGCTCGGTGTCGCGGATCGCGCGATCGGCGGGCCTGTGATGCTGACGATCGATCTGACAGAAGAAGTGCTCGAAGAAGCGATGCGGAAGCAAGCCGGGATGATCATCGCGTATCACCCTCCGCTGTGGACTCCGCTCACGGCTCTCACAGACGCGACGCATACCGAACGGATCATCCGAGGTGCTGCGGAATCGGGGATCGCTATTTTCACGCCTCACACAGCACTCGATGCAGCGCCGGGAGGGGTGACGGATTGGTTGTGCGAAGGGATCGGATCGGCGCGTGGTCAAGCAAAGGAAGGCGTGATTGATGGGGACTGCCGAGCGTTGTCGCCTGGGATTGGGGGAGATCCGTCGCGCGAGGTCAAAGTGATTACCTTTGTTCCCACGACGCATGTCGATCAGGTCCGCAACGCGCTGGGGACCGCTGGAGCGGGAGGACTTGGGAAATACAAGCTCTGCTCGTTTACGACTGCTGGACAGGGGACCTTCCTCCCAGATGAGGATGCGAATCCGACTGTTGGGAAGCGTGGGATCCTGAACAGGGTTGAAGAGATGCGATTGGAGATGGTCTGTGAGCGCCGTGCGCTGCCGTTGGTTATTGATACGCTCAACTCGTTCCATCCGTACGAAGAGCCGGCGTATGACATTGTCGAGTTGGTCCCCGAACCATTGCGTCAAGTTGGATCAGGGAGAAGACTCACGCTCGACCAGCCCGCATCGATGGGGGATCTGATCGATCGTCTCAAGGTGCATCTTGGTCGATCACGGATGCGCTACGCACTCTCAGGCGACGACCGACCTTTCCGCACGATCGGAGTCGTTCCAGGATCAGGCGCATCGCTCGTGGATCTCGCACAGAAGGAAGGATGCGAGGTGTTCATTACCGGCGAGATGACGCACCACGAGATCCTCGCGGCTCGACATGCCGGGGTTTCGGTACTGCTCGCAGGTCATACCAACACCGAACGCGGATACCTTCCAAGACTCGAAGCAAGGCTCAACAAACTCGTTCCAGATCAAGAGGTCATCATCTCGAATCAAGATCGGGATTGCATCGTTGTTGGATAAGAGTGGCTGGGTATAGAGAGTTTAGATGATGCCAAATAGGATCCTTATTGATCCGGATCATCGACATTGATCTTCCCGCGCAGGTTGAATCCTGCTTTGGGGACGCTCAGCTTGGAGTCGTACAGGACTTCCTGCAGCTTTCCGGGACGCAGGTATTTGGTCGATCCGACGAGTTTGTAGTCGATGATCCCGTTGAGCTTTGAGCGTGGGACTTCGAAGACCGCTGGGAGCTCGAAGGTGTGCTCGCCGTAGGTATGGAGCGTGGTCTCCGGGCTGCGGACTCCAGTGAACACATGCGTGTTGTCAAGCGAGACTGTGTAGCTGACCTCTTTGAGCGGGATCGATTCTTTGTTTGGATTGGTCGCTTTGACGGAGAACGCGTAGACCGTGCGTGTTTCCGTGTGTTCGACTTCGCGCACGCCGAGCATCTCGAAGCGCGGGCTCTTGACGCTTGAGCATCCGATTGACAGAAGGGCGCTCATTGAGAGCACGGCAAAGAGGGTGATTTGGGTCAATGTTCGCATGATCGAGCGTATGCACGCTGTCGATGAAAGTGACCAAATTCGAGCGAGCGGAGCGTTCGGAGAACTGAGTTAAGGGATCACTGTTGGGATCACAGTCGTCGGTCCGAGCAGATCCGCGTTCATGTGGACCCAGTTTGGGTCTCCCATCGCTTCGATCATGATCGGGCCGTCGGGCATGCTTGCGTGCTCGTGGATGTAAGTGATCCAGTGGGACATGAGGAAGCCGAGGATGAAGCACCCGATCCATGCTCCGAACTCAGCGGATCGCTTTTTTCGGATCAGAGCAAGGATTCCGACTCCCAGAACGACGGTCGCGGCTTTCCAGAGCGCGAGGATCGCGGGAGATTGGTATTCCATCATCGCACGAGCGAGCGGGTTCGCTTCCGTCATCCCTGAATGCGTGACATAGAGGATTGTCAGGTAGAGATCCACAGCGGACATCGCGATGATCAGCGTGATCAGCGCGATGACTCGGAAGGAGCGATCTCGGAACGGAGCCGAGAGTCTCTGGATGAGTGATCGGGATTCAGGGACTGAGGTGTCCATGATCGCACAGATCGGGAAAGCGTGAGTTGAAAATCGGAGAGATTGAGCCGTGGATGGAACTTCTGAGTTCTCGGGCGTGGATGATCGGATCCACTACACTATCGAGAGATCGAGTTTGAGGTTGAATTTGTGAACAAAATCGGGTCTGCTGGAACGCAACACTGATGGTTCTCGGATGTTCAATAGAAGAGCTCAGTTGATATAGATGGAGTCACGCGTTGAACAATAGTCATCGAACCAGCAGCTTCGCACGCACACTCAGGGTCTCCGCGCTCGCGTTGGTGCTCTCGTCCGGACTCGCGTGTGGACAAAGCGACGACGAAGAAGAACGCGTCAATCCCGTCTACCTCGCGGATGCACCGATCGCGATCGAGACGATCGAACGCGCGATGGCGCTCTCGGCGCAGGGAAGTTTCGCGGAAGCTGCTCGCACGCTGAGTCAACTCATTGTCGAGCACGGCGATCGGTTGACCCCCAACGCATCGGTCCCCGGCGTGATGATTCCTGTGCGCCAGCGGATCAACGCGCTGCTGATGGATGATCCGGAACTGCTCCGCGCCTACCAACGGATCAACGACGCGAAAGCACACAGAATCCTCGAGAGCGGCGCGTTCGAGGAAGCCGCTCGATCGTACTGGCTCACCAACGCGGGATGCATCGGATCGCTCAATCACGCGCAGATGCTGATCGAGTCGGGACAGATCGGATCGGGACTCCGCGTGCTCGATCGTCTCACAGCACATCCCAACGCGATCCAGAACGCATCACGCGCGATGGAACTCGCAAGGCTCGCATGGCGCGCATCACAATCCGAGCGTGCGTCACGAGTCCTCGATCAATGGTCATCGTTGAGCAGAGAACCGATCGGATCGCTTGATCCGTTGCGTGGACCGATTGATCGCGACGATGCGTGGACCTCGATGCGATCATCCCCGATCGATCCCGATGCTGAAACGCTCCGTCTTGACGGGATCGTCCAGCGACCGATCGCGTCGGCGCGATTGACTCCGCCATCCACGAACGAGGATTTGCTGAGCGAGGATGATCGTGTGAACTCTGGCGCGATCATCAAACCCAAGCCTTGGACGATGCCGGTGGTCAAGGGCGACACACTGATCACCAACGACGGCGTCACGATCTCGTGCTTCGATCGCTTCACGCTGCGTCCGAGATGGAGATTGTCCACGACGACGACGGATACTGAGGAACAGGATCGGACGAGCAGAGGGATCCGATCTCGGATCGCGCGGACGATCGAGGATCTTTCCAGTGTGACGATTACGGATGATGTTGTGTACGCCGCGGCTGGATTAGCGCGGACGGGTGGACGGACTGGGGACAACCGTCTGCTTGCGCTTGATCTCGAATCGGGCGGGGTGCTCAATCAAACGACGCTCGATGAGCTTGATCCGAATCTCGTCGGCGCGACGATCCGAGGCTCGGTGATTGTCGATGGAGACACGCTCATCGTCGCGGCTCGCAAAAACCTTCGGCGCGAGCGTCTCGTAGCGCTGTCGCTTGTCGGGATCGATCGTCGGTCCTTCAAGAAACTCTGGACGCGCGATATCGGGAGCGCGGGATCGCTCCCGTTCCAACAGATCGGACAGATCTCGCATTCAGGGATGCTCGACGAGGGGGTGTTGTACTGGACTGACATCATGGGGCTTGTGTGTGCCGTGGAGTCTTCGACTGGTCAGACGCTCTGGGCGCGTGCTGAGCCGAGCACGGATGTGTACACGAGGTACGAGCGTGAGCCTTGGACTGTTTCGACGCCGATCGTGATCGGGGACGCGGTATTTATCCTCGATGTTGGTGGTCAGATGATCAGCAAACTCGACAAGGAGACAGGCGAGGTCCTCGCGTCTACGCGTGCGCTCAGTAACGGCGACGGGCTGTACCTGCTTGAGATGAACGATGGGCTTGTCTGCGTTGGTCGCAACGCGATCTCTCTGCACAGTGTTGAGCAGTTCGCGACGAGCAAGCCCAAACTCATGACCCCGACTGGTGATGGACGCAGCGTGATCCAGGGACGCGTTGTCGCGTCTGGAGAATCGTTGATCGTCCCGATGGAAACGGGTCTGGTCGTGCTCGACACAACACGCACGGGCGTGCGCGAGTCGATCGATCTTGAGCGGAGCGGGATCGCGGTCGCGCTTGACGGTCAGATCTTGATCGCGGATGAGAATCATGTCTCGAGTTTTTTGAGCTGGGATATCGCTCGGTTGATGTTGTCGAGTCGTATTGATGAGCTTGGTGATGTGCATGCCGCGATCACGCTGAGCGATCTCGCGTACCGATCGGATCATCATGAGGAAATCATTCCCGCGATCGACCGCGCGATCTCGATGTTGCGCAAGACGATTCCAGCGAGCGAACAACGGACGATCCAGGAAGCACGCGATCGTCTGTTTTCGATCACGCTTGATATGGTCGGACTCCCCAACGATCTCAACAGCACATCAGCGGATCAGGAAGCCTCTCCGATCGTGTCCGATGCGATCCGCGCGCTGCTGCTCAAGCGAGCGGGGACGATTGCGCGGAGCTCGGAGCAGACGCTCGCGCACCAGATGACGAGCGGCGCGTGGGCGATCGCGCAAGGGAACATCAACGACGCGGTCGGGATCTACCACGGCATCCTCCAAGACCAAGCACTCGCAGCAGGGATGTGGCAAGGCGGCGGGCTCGCGATCCGCGCAGAAATCGAATCGACCCATCAACTCAACGAGATCGTTGATGAATACGGACGCGGCGCGTGCGACATGTTCGATGCGCTCGCAGCGATGGAACTCAGCGACCTCAATTCACAAGGCACAATGGATGTAGATGCACAGGACTACGAGGAACTGGCGCGTCGATTCCCCTGGGCGCCGACTTCTCCGATCGCGTGGGAGCGCGCCGCGGCGGGGTGGTCCGATGCGAGCAACGCGCCTGCAGCAGTCCGCGCGGCGCGTGCTGGGTTCGACTCGATCGAGCGTCTGAATGATCAAGGCATCGTGATCGAACAACGCACCCTCGACTCGCTCGGATCCGTGCTCATCAGCGGACTCCTCGACTCGCAGCGACGCTCCGAAGCGTCTCGTCTTGCGACCAAACTCGCGCGGACCTATCCGACCATCACCATCACAATGAACGGACAACCGATCGACGCGAGCGCACTCTCTGTTGGATTGTCTTCCGGACTCCCGGCTCCGCAGCTCGGGGAGCACTTCGTCGCTGAGCAATCGCCGAGCATGATTGCTGGATATCCCGTCAAGTCTCCGATCCGATCGGAGTACGACTCGGTCGTGATGTTTGCTCCTCAGCTCGCGCAGGCGCGCATGGTTCGCTTTACGAACCAGACTCCCGAGGTCCTCTGGACGCGTCAGTCGCAGAATGCGGAAGCTCCGATGGTGGTGGTGCACAACGACTACCAGACTGTGCTGATGTGGTCTCCGACGAATGAAGATTCGGAAAGCGGGATGATCGAGTCGATCGACACAATGACCGGCGAATCTCGATGGAAAATCGAAGGGATCGGCGCGAAGCTGCTCGAGAAATCCGTGCGTCGTCCAGACGACTCAGCACGGATCGATGGCCAGTTCGTCGCGCCGACAGAAGGCGTCGTTCGGCTCGAGCAGATCATGAATGTGTGCGATGGATCGGTGCTCGTGCTTGTTGATCGCATCGGTCGAGGGATGGGGATCGATATCCTGACAGGACAGGTCTTGTGGAGCGAGGATCTCCCGATCAATCGCGTGCACGATCTTGATTCCGCATCGGGGGTGCTGGGGATCACAGGGATGTGGTATGTTGATCACAACGCGGATACTGGAGAGGTCGCGATGCGCTCGCCTCGGATCGCATCGATTGATATCCGGACAGGTCAGACGATCCAGTTGTTGCATCAGCAGACCTCGACCCCTCGCTGGATCCGCGTCGCGCCGTCTGGGAATCTGATCGTGGGAACGAGCCAACGCGTGCTTTCAGTCTCGACGCGCGGCGGGACACTCGACTGGGTCATCCGCAACGATGGACTGATCAACACAAACGCTGGATGGATCGCGGACGACACGCTGATCGTGCTCGATGAGTTTGTTGGTCTGTGGATGATCGGTCTCCACGACGGCAAACTCCCAGATAATCCGACCGACACTTCGGGACGGATCCTTGAGCGTGGATGGGTCGATCTCAAGACACGCGATGAGCGTCTGGTTGTTGCTGGATCGGGAGGACTCGGGATCTTTGATCCGAGCGGACGAACACTGGGACTCGATCCGGATCTGGGGACCTATCCGTATGTCGACACGGCTTGGGGCGCGAGCAAAGTCGCGATGGTCCAGCGTGCATCCTCTGAAGATAATCTGACGATGCAGGTCCCGATCACGCTGATGGATCTTGAGAACGCAAGGCTGCTCGACTCGATCGAACTCTCACTCCCGGCTCAGATCCAACGACAACCAACGAGCGCGCAAGCCGCGACTGGCGTGGTGGTGATTGGGTTTGGTGAGGTGAGTATTGTGCTCAAGACTGAGTGAACTGTTGAGTACCAGAACTCGACTGGGAACCAATCAGATTTGATCAGACTAGATCCGTTTTGATCATGCTTTCGCGAGTGATGGGTCGTGTCCCTGCTCGATCTCCGTGATCTTGTTGATGCGTCGTTCGTGTCGCCCGCCTTCGAAGGGGGTTTTGATCCAGGTCTCGACGATCTTGTCCATCAGACGAGCGCCGAGGAGATCCGCCGAGAGACAGAGGATGTTCGCGTCGTTGTGTGATCGTGAGAGTTGTGCGGTGAGTTCGTCGTGGACGAGCGAGGCGCGGAGGCCGTCGATTTTATTCGCGGCGATCGACATCCCGATCCCTGTGCCGCAGATGAGCACACCTCGGTTCGCTTTCCCTGAAGCGACTTCTTGTCCGACCTGCCAAGCTTTTTCTGGGTAGTCACAAGGTTGGTCATCGCACTGGCCGACGATCCATCCGTCGTGTCCGAGGTTTTTGATGGTGTCGAGGATCTGATCTGCTGCGGATGAACCGCGATGATCGGAACCGATCGCGACAGTCAGTTTGGTGCTTTGGTCGGTCATACAGTGATCTCCTCGAGTCGGCGAGCGATGAGTTCGCCGAGCCGATCAGCGGTGTGTTGGTACATCTGGGCGCTCTGTCCGATCGGATCAGGAACGCTCTCCTGCTCATCGAGCACGAAGACTTTGTGGACTGAGTTTGGAGCCATGGTCATGATCGCTTGCGCGTGCGATGGGGTCATCGTGTACACGACCTCCGCTTGATCGATCATGGACAGGGTGAGTTGACGCGATTGGTGATCGCTGAGCGTGATCCCCATCGTCGTCAGCGCGTCGAGTGCTTCTTTGGTTGCGGGCATACCATTCCCGGCAGCGACTCCGGCGCTGGCGACATGTGTGGTGATTCCCTCATGGCTCTGCTTGCTGAGCATGTCGCGTGCGATCGCTTCAGCCATCGGGCTCCGGCAGGTGTTTCCTGTGCACACGAACAGCACGGTGCGCTCAAGATTGGACAAGACTTCTCGCTGACTGAGCACGCCGTAGTCGCTGACCTCGATCTTCCCGCTCTGCGAGAGGGTGACTGTGGTCGATCCTTGCTGATGGAGCGTTGATCCGTCATCAAGGATGATGACTGGAACAGGGGTCTGGCAATCATCCGACGACCAGTTCTGAGGCACGCCGCTGAGGTCAGTGCCTGGTTGGTCTCCGATGGACCAGAGCGCCGCGCCGAGTCTTCTTGCGACGCAAGGCACTTTCGCGGCTCGCAGAATCTGACGACAGAGCGGGTGATCCGGGATCCGCAGCGCGATGTGCGTGCCGTTGTCGATCACTCCTCGGCTGATACCGAGGGCTTCGCACAGAACACTGATCTGTTCTTCAGGTTGCTCGATGATTAGACGAGATGGTCCAGGGAGTAAGCGGTCGATCAATCGACGCATGGTCGCGGGACCAAGCACAAGATGTTCCATAACTTGGTCAAGATCTGCTAGATGCAGTGTCATGCGAGGTTCTGGGAGTGCGGAGGAGGTGTCGATCTCTGGATGACCTGTGATTTGATCGAGCAGCGCTGAGCCTTGATCGTCGGCTCGTGTCATCAATCCATAGAGCGTGTCGGTTGGGAGCACGATGCACTGGTGATCGACCAGTGCATCAGCGGCGCGCTGGATCATTGCTGAGCGTTCCTCAGGATTCATGTTCGCGACTCGCACTGCAAGGTCAGGCATAGCACAACAATAGGGTTGCGGTTCCCGAGAGGCGATGAGTCTTTGAAGATCCAATCTTGAGCGTTCGCAATGCGGAATTGGAATCGCAGAAATGGAAACGGGGAAAACTTCTGAATTATGAATGAGTATGATCCCTCTTCACAGTTCATGGTTGACAAACACCCAATGAACTTTGTACGGTAGTTCCTGTTCGACTGCTTCGGCCTTGAAATCGCCTGAGCGTCTTGCGGGACACGCAACTCGTCGAGGGGTACGGCTCATTGGTTCGATGATCCGCTCGCGATCTGCGCCGGACGCATATTTCTTTGGATGGATTACGAGGGCTCAAAGCAGATCATCATGGGGATCCAAAACCGTCAACACGATCGGCAGAGCGACCGACAGAATGACCAAGGCATTCTCGAAGATGTCCTCGCGCAGATCCGGAGCTTGCATCCTCAGCACGCACGCAAGTGGTTCGAGGAACTTGACGCGCTCGGAGTCGTCTCCGGCGCCTTCGGCGTTCGAGCGCAGAGCGACATGCATCGTGATTATCTCCGACGCGCCTGTCTCGAAGCGTTCAACGAGGCGCTGCGTGATGTCACAGGACAGCTCCTCGCGTTCCGGTTCTTGGGTCCATCAGATCCTTGGGAAGCGACCAAGCCGACAGTGAAGAAGAACGCGATGAGCGCACGCGGTCTTGGAGATTCCACACTCAGCGAGGTCAAGAATCCTGTCCAGTCGAGCGTTGGATCCGATTCGAGTGATGGTGCGGTTGCTGATCAGATGAACGCGCCTGCTCAACCTACAAGTACTGGGAAGAGTGCTGGAAAGAACGCCGGGAAGAATATTTGGGCCGACGAAGCGGGGTTATCCGCTGATGAGCTCCGCGATGCATCGAATCGACCAACCCCGATCGTCCACGCGAGCTCCGAACGCTCAAGGCTCGATACGAGCGGCGCACTCCCGATCAATCCAGACTACGCGTTCGGAGATTTCGTCATCGGTCCCAACAACCGACTCGCGCACGCGGCATCGGTCGCTGTGTCGGAAAACCCTGGATACGCGTACAACCCTTTATTCATCCATGGCGGGGTCGGACTCGGGAAGACCCACTTGCTCCAAGCGATCTGTCTGAAGATCACGCAGGAGAATCCAGACATCAACCTACACTATGTGTCGTGTGATGGGTTTATGACCCAGTTCATGAGTGCCGTGCAGTCTGGGAAGATGGCAGAGTTCCGTCATACCTTCCGCGATGTGGACCTGCTGGTGATTGACGACATCCACTTCCTCGCGAAGCGCGATCGCACGCAGGAAGAGTTCTTCCACACCTTCAACGCGCTCTACCAAGCAAACAAGCAGATCATCCTCTCGTCCGATGCGCCTCCTGAAGAAATCCCTGATCTCGAAGAACGGCTCGTCTCGCGCTTTATGTGGGGATTGGTCGCGAAGGTCGAGAAGCCGGGCTTCGAAACGCGGATCGAGATCCTCAAACGCAAAGCAGACGCACGCGGATTGACGCTCCCAGATCCGGTTGTGACGGAAATCGCGCACTACATCGATACCAACATCCGCGAGCTCGAAGGCGCGATCACGAAGCTGCAGATCTACGCGAGCGTCGAGAAACGAGATATCGATCTGGATCTGGCGCGTGATGCGCTGGGAGAAGAGTTCGCGGCTGCTGTGAGTGCGCAGGGGACCGGTCCGACGATTGATCGGATCATCACGGAGATTTCGGGGTACTACTCCGTCAAACGCACAGAGATCCTCGGCAAGCGTCGTCAGAAGTCCATCGCACTTCCGCGTCAGGTCGGGATGTACCTCTCTCGCAAATACACGCGGCACTCGCTCGAAGAGGTCGGCGCTCAGTTTGGTGGGCGCGATCACACAACGGTCATGCACGCCGTGCGGACGATCACGAAGCGGAGCAAGGACGACGAGGCGCTCCATAGCGATGTGCTTGCGATCGAGTCTCGTTTGCGGGTCGGGTCTGGGTCTTAACCCACTTTGAACACAAAAAAATCGTGATTGAGCGCGATCGGTGCGTGAGAATTGGGTGGTTTTCAGTGTGCATGCGCTTGTCTGTAACGCTGTGAATAACCGGTGGATAAGCGCGGAATTGCGCTCGATCGCGCTTGGTGGTTGATGGACACTTGGAGGTGGCGCTGTGGAGTGGTCGGAGTTGAGCGAGCGCAGTGGACGATTGACGACAGGTAACCGACAGGCTGATCAGGGCTCGTTTCGCGATGTAACCCGTTTATTTGTATTACCTTACCAGTCAGATAGATGCGTTTGTGCACCATTTGGGCGCACCAATTACTACTACCACCTAATTAATTCAATTGATGTATTAGAAGAGAAGACAGACCATCCGGGGCAAGATCGAAACTGACAGGGTTCTCAACACGCGTGTGGATAGGTGTGGGATAACACAGGATCGGGTGATTGAGTGCTCAATGTGCAAGGCTTGTGTATGAAAGCTTGGTTAAGAGCGTTCGCGTGCGTCTCTCAGACGCTTGAAGAAGGACTTGAGGAGTTGGGACGACTCTGGTGCCATGACGCCTGGGAGAATCGCTGAGCGGTGGTTCAGACGCTCGTCATCGCAAATCTGGAACAGCGAGCGGACGGCTCCGGCTTTGGGATCATCGGCGCCGTACACAACGCGTCCTAGACGAGCATTGACGATCAATCCGGCGCACATCGGACAAGGTTCGAGCGTGACAACAAGTGTGCAGTGGTTTAAGCGCCAGTCGTTGATGGACTTGCACGCATTGAGGATCGCGATGAACTCGGCGTGTCCTGCTGGATCGCGATTGCATTCGCGGGTGTTGGATCCTGTGCCGAGGATCGTGCCGGTTTCTGTTTCGTAGACGATCGCGCCGACTGGGACTTCTCCACGATCTCCCGCTTCGCTTGCGAGCGTGAGGGCGCGGGTCATCATCTCCAGATCGGTCTGGGTTGGGGTGGGTGTCTGGGTGGGGGACTGGGTCGGATGTGGATCGGGATCGGTCATGAGTGATTAGAGCGAGTTGTCGTCGTGTGTGATCGCGCTTTGGTCTTGCTGCTCTCGGATGTCTCCGATGACTCGTGAGATCGGGAAGACGCGGAGGATGAGGAGTCCCAGTTCGTACAAGCCGTAGAGCGGGGTTGCGAGCAGGATCATCGACAGCGGATCAGCAGGCGTGAGGAACGCGCCGAGGATCGCGCAGATCGCGATGGAGTGCTTGCGGTACTTGCCCATCGCTCGCGGATCGAGGAGTCCGACCCATCCCAGCATGACGATGACGACCGGCGTCTGGAACGCGATCCCGAACGCGAGTCCCATGTTCAGCACGGCTTTGATGTACTCGCTGACGCGGTACTGCTGGATGATCCCGATGTCGGTTGTCAGCTGGATTGTGCGGATGGTTGGGGTTCCGTTGTCTGGATTGACAGAGGTCACGACGCGTTGTTGCATCATGGACTCGTTGATCCAGGTCATGCCGAGCGTTGGGGATTCGGGGTCCGCTTGGAGGACTGGGATCGTGGGGAGGACGATCCCTTGTGGGACTGGTGCGGTCGCGGCGGAGGTGCTTCCCGAGACATTGGAGCCGTAGGTGATGAAGAAGGTGAGGATGACTGGGAGGATGACGAAGTAGAGGAAGAGCATGCTCAGGACAGTGAGGATCCCTGAGAACGGGATGAGGAGGTAGACGACGCGTCGTTCGTGTTTGTAGAGGCCGGGAGAGACGAATCTCCAGAGGTGGTAGAGGATCCAAGGCGATCCGAGCAGGATCGTGACGACGAACGCGAGGTGGACGACAGTGCCGAAGGTTTCGAATGGTCCTGTCGCGAGCAGCGACGAGCCTTGTCCTCCGGCGAGGAGTTTGTTTCGTGCCGGCGCGATGAGCAGATCGAGCAGGAAGCGTCCTGAAGCGAACGCGATGACGAAGATCGGGATCACGCCGATGACGGCAAGGAAGACGCGTTTGCGGAGATCCTCGAGGTGATCTCCGAGCGACATGACGCTCCAGTCGTCTTCTTCGACTCGTCCTGGGATCTGGCTCGATTGTCCGGACGATGAAGAAGCGTCTTTATCGGTCCCAAAGCGGGATTGGGAACGGGATGGAGGAGGCGTGTCGGGCATGAGCGTGCAACTCTAGGGGGTGTTTGACCAGTAATACCTTTGGAAGCGTGCTCGAATGCGAACTTGGGAGCAGCACGATGCGATCGGGATTTCTGCTCGGAAATCTGAGAATCGCCGACTGGACAGGGATCGGGGCGCATCCGTGTGGGTGTCGTCGTGTGGAAGCAGGGGAATGGATGTGAGTGAACGCTGGGATCAGTCATTACCGATCGAGGACGCGATTGCTGGTCACAGTGATGCGCTGTCGGTCGTCTGGGTCGGCGTTCGACGCTGGGTCGCGGCGATCCTGATCGCGCACAAACCTCGCGAAGCGGATCTTGAGGATCTGTTGCAGCTCGTCGCGTTGCAGGTCTGCAGGAAGGTGCACGAGGTGCGTGATCCGGCGCTGTTTAAGCCTTGGCTGCGAACCGTGACGATCAACATCGCACGCGAGCAGGGACGCAAGGCGACACGAAAGCGGAGCGGGATGCTGAGACTCGTCGGACGAGCAAAGAACGAGAAGCGGGACACGATCGGGAGCATGCAGCTCTCAGAGGATGCGAAGAGGGTGCTGGATGCGGCGATGAGCCTTCCAGAGAAATACAGAGAGCCCGTGCTGATGCGATGTCAGCAATCGATGAGCTACAAACAGATCGCGGAGGTGCTCTCGCTCCCTGAAACAACGATCGAGACGCGGATCGCGCGAGGACGACGCATGCTCCGCGAGACGATCGAGCTCCAAGCAAAACAAGCGATGGAGCTCAACAAACAGAACAACGAGACGCGGGCAGTCCGTGTCGGAGGTGTGTGATGGATGACCAGATGAACGACCAATCGAATGAGCTCGATATGCGGAACTCGGCGCACATGCGTGATCTCTTGATCTCGCGTGTCATCGATGGCTCCGCGACTCCAGAAGACTGGTCCTCGTTCCGCATCCTCGCGGCGAAGGACGCGGAGGTTTGGACAGATCTGAGCGATGCGCAGCGCGAACACGAGGCGCTCAGCGAGGTCATGCATCTTGCTTCGAGTATCGCTGACGGCGTCGATCTTCCTGGAGGATCGGGATCGCCTTTGGTCTTCGAGAGTCGCGTCACGGCTACAGCACGCTGGGGGGGCTGGGCGATCGCGGCGGTGCTGCTCCTGGGATGGTTCACAGGAACGATCTCGATGAACGCGCAGAACGGGAACACTCTTGGTTCCAATGGTCAGGTTGCTGGGATGATCCCGCTGCGTCAAGCGGATACGGACCAAGCGTTTGATCAGTACATGCAAGCGGGACAGAGTTCGGGACAGGTTGTGGGGGAGATGCCGAACCAGATTGTTGTTGAGACCAAACCTTTGCTTGATGGGACGATCGAGGTGATCTACATCCGTCAGGTCGTCGAGCGCAAGGTGCTTGAGAAGGCGTATCGCGAAGCGGTCGATGAGTTCGGGGCGCCTGTTGTGGTGCCTGTCGATCTGGACTCGCTGAAGCGGAAACGGTCCCAATAAAAAGTACTCATTAAGAAATATTCGTCAAGAAAACAAGATGAATCCGTGTGATCGTGACAGGTCAATCCACGCGGCGCATCTCAGTGAGTGGGACCTGCTCGTTTCTGCATTTTCGAGCGATCCCGAATCACACAAACACTCAACCTGCTCTCATGGAGGCAACCACATGAAACGGACAGCACGGACAGCAACGACTCTATTGACAACCGCACTCTTGTTCGGAGTTTCAGGACTCGCGCACGCACTGGAGACCTCGACCAACGATGGGTTCATCATCGAATCCACAGTCCATCCGGATCACGATCACGATGATCACGCATCGACCACTTCAAAGAGCACTACGACCTATATGGTCACTGACAACAATCACAGCTATGAGCTCAAGATTAAGAACGGCGAGTATGCCGTGAAGATCGACGGGAAGAAGATCCCTGATGATCAGATCAAAAAGAACGCGGAGACCGTCGTTGCGTATGACAAGGACGGCAATGTGCTCTACGAGTTTGAGGTCGCTCAGTACTCTTCGATGAGACCATCGACTCCGGCGCTCCCTCGCGCCCCTCGTCCGATCCAAGCTTTTGTGACTGGTCAGCACGATGCGTCTGGTCATGTCAACTTTGATGTGAATGTCACGCAGTCTCCCAAGGTGATGCTCGGGATCTACTCCGATGAGGTCGGCGATTCACTTCGTGAACATCTCGGGATCAAGGGCGATGCGATCATCGTTGAATCGGTGATCAAAGGGTTGTCTGCGGATAAAGCAGGCATCAAAGATAACGACATCATCATCTCGATCGACGGCTCCGATGGCGTGTCGTCCTCAGGTCTGACCAAGATCCTCAGAAAGCACGCTCCTGATGACAAGATCGAGATTGTTGTGCTCCGCAAGGGACAGAAGATGAAACTCGACACCAAGCTCCTCGCGTACGACGCGGTAGCGCTGGGACATGATTCATCGAGCGCGAATATCTGGGTGACCGAGGATTCAAAGTTCCCAGCAGTGACTGGTTCAACGACGGTGGATCGTTTGCAGGGTCAGGACAACTTCTTCTTTGCACCGCAAGCTCGTGATGAGACACGCGAGCGGATCATCGCGAAGCTCCGCGAGAAGGGGATCGAAGACAGCATCATCGCGACGATCGAAGAGGACCTTGCAACAACACTCCAAGGCAACTTCTGGACCTCGCAGGGACAAGACAACAATCGTGTCTTCCAGCTCCATCGCGATCATGATCAGGCACAGAATGATGATCAGCGATTCCTCGCTGAGACGATGCGGAAGAAAGCGGAGCAAGCGATGCGTGAAGCGGAGCGGATGACGCTGGAGTTCAAGGACGGGCAGCTGCTGCTCAAGCGGCACGCTGAGGGTCTTGAGAACCACATCCACGAGCTCGAAGAACGGCTCCATGAGCAGATGCCTCACATCGAGGAAGAGCTCGGCGGACGACTCGAAGAACTCGAAGATCGTCTCGAAGAACTCGAGGACGCTCTTGATGAGCGGATGGAGAGTCTGAGCGATCTGATCGAGCGTCTTATCAATCGTCTTGACGAAGATTAAATGAACAGTAGAAAACTTTCCGATCCCGGCAACTTGTTTTCTGGTCATCGGTTGAAAATATGGTTGGGCGTTTCCCAATCAGGAAACTGACCACGACGCCGGTTTCGCATTTATGTGGAACCGTTCCCCGGCGGCTGCGCGATGAGACCCCGTGCAGCCGCCATTTCTTTTTTGGACTGTGTCTTTGGGGACTGTTTATGATCCTTGATTGGGTTCGTCGGGACTTTGGCGAACCTCAATCCAAACGATCGGTATGATGAGTCTGCAGGCGCGTCGGTGAAATCCCTGATGTGTTGGTGCGTTGATTGAGTACAGGTCTGGGTTTGATCCGATACTGTGCATGACGGGATTGGTCGAATGGATTGACCAAGAGCGGATAGGCAAGAGGGTACAGGTAGGAGACTTCATGATGTCTGAGCACAATTCTGCACACAACAGCGATGCACGATCCGGAGAAGAGATGATCGCGTATGTGCGCGAGAGCTACGACCTGCTCCGCAAGGAGATCGCGAAGGTGATCGTGGGTCAGGACGAGGTGATCGACCAGATCCTGATGGCGGTCTTCTCGCGTGGTCACGCGATGCTGGTTGGGGTGCCTGGGCTTGCGAAGACTTTGGTGATCTCGACGATCGCGCAGTCGATGGATCTTGGATTCTCGCGGATCCAGTTCACTCCTGACTTGATGCCGAGCGATATTACTGGGACGGAAGTGATCGAGGAGGACAAATCGACCGGTCAGCGATCGTTGCGGTTTGTGCCTGGACCGATCTTTTCGAGCGTGATTCTTGCGGACGAGATCAACAGAACGCCTCCAAAGACGCAGGCGGCGCTGCTCGAAGCGATGCAGGAGCGTCAGGTGACTGCGGGCGGGACTCGTCATGTGCTCCCAGATCCGTTCTTCGTGCTCGCGACACAGAATCCGCTGGAGCAGGAGGGGACCTATCCGCTTCCTGAAGCGCAGCTCGACCGGTTCATGTTCCAGATTCTGGTTCGCTATCCGAGCGAGAGCGAGGAGCTTGAGGTGATCAAGCGGAGCGCGACGAAAGGCGAGACGAGCGTGGAAGCAGTCGTGGATGCTCAGCGGATCATTGAGGTGCAGAAGATCATCAAGCACACGCCGGTCCCTGATCATGTGTGTCGCTACGCATTGCGATTGGTTCGTTCGACGCGAGCGAATGAAGCGGGCGCGGTTCCTGATGTCGTGCGTGACTATGTGTCGTGGGGTGCAGGTCCTCGCGCGAGCGAGGCGTTGGTGCATGCCGCGAAGGCGCACGCGATGCTGGTTGGGGATGGATTGGTGACTGTGGAGACGATCCGAGCCGTGGCGCATCCTGTGCTTCGGCATCGCGTGGTGCTCAACTTCAACGCGCAAGCGGATCGTGTGACGCCTGAGACGGTGATCGATGACCTGCTCGCGTCGGTCCCGATGGATGGAATGGACGATCGGTCTCGTGATGCGATCCGGAGCGTGGTCGAGTGAGTCCCAGATGGAGTTTCTGCTTGGCAGGATTTTTTTACTGAAATCGGCTCTGCTGGTACGAAAAAGTATTCCTGAATGATGGGTTTGCCTTATACTGGATCACGATCTCTGGTATTTATTGAGAATCCGTCGCAATTAGGGTGTTCAGATAGAGTATTTTGAATGCTTGATGACTTGGCTTGGAGTCCCCGATGCTCTCACAAACCGCTGAATACGCACTGCGAGCGACGATTTGTTTGTCGTACAGCCGAGAGGGTTTGGTATCGACTTCTGAGCTTGCAGAGGTGACCAAGGTCCCGATGAACTACCTCGCGAAGGTGCTGCAGTTGCTCGCGCGAGCAGATCTGGTCAGCGGGCGTCGCGGCGTGGGTGGGGGGTATCGGCTCTCACGCGATCCAGAGTCGATCAGCATGCTCGATGTCATCAACGCGATCGATCCGATCCAACGGATCACGGCGTGTCCGCTCGATCTCAAGAATCATTCGGGTGGACTGTGTCCGCTTCATCGGAAGCTCGATGAGACGCGACAGATGCTGATTGATCAGTTCTCAGGGGTCTCGATGTCGGATCTGCTCAACGAGGTGGGTGCGAACCTACCTTTGTGTGACGAGAAGATGACGGCTCGCGTCGAGCTGACGCTTGGGAAGAAGTGATCCGAAGTTCTCTCTTGGAATGAACATGATTGAGGCTCGAACGGACCTTTTTTGGTGCGTTCTGGATACGATCGTGGTGATGAGTGAACATACGACCCAAACAGAGTTGAGCGAGCAGACCGAACCGATCGATATCCATCGTTTGGAACTCCAGAGACGCACGAATCGTGACGAGGTCGTGGCGCTGGGGATGCTGCCTTATGGACAGCGGACCGATGATCTGATGACACTCGCTGAGGCGTTCGCGCTCTACAGCGAGGGCGCGGACGAAGCGAACAAGGCGTCGAATCAGGCGCGGAAAGCCGCGAAGCGCGAGCAGCCTGATGCTGATGATGCGGAGCTACCTGCGATTGTGGATGATCGTCCGCGCGTGAAGGTTGCGGGGCGCGTCGTGCTGGCGCGTGACAACGGGAAGCTGATCTGGTTGAACCTGCGTGATCATTCGCGTGATGTGTTCCAGATCGCTGTATCCAAGCGTGATTGTGATGAGCTTGGGTTTGGTCTCGCGAAGAAGCTGGATCTTGGTGACATCGTGATCGCGGAAGG
This sequence comes from Phycisphaerales bacterium, assembly GCA_051252395.1. Lineage (GTDB taxonomy): Bacteria > Planctomycetota > Phycisphaerae > Phycisphaerales > UBA1924 > UBA1924. Next base: position 575,492 of record JBPOFX010000002.1, read on the forward strand.
ACCACTCACAAGAACGAATACCGGCGAGGTGACCTGCTGGGCGGATTCGCTTGTTCCTGCGAGCAAGTGTCTGGTCCCGCCTCCTGAGAAACACGCGGGATTGACGGATACAGAGCAGCGGTATCGTCAGCGGTACCTGGATATGTGGGTGAATCCGGAGACGACGCGTGTGTTTATGCTGCGCTCGAAGCTGATGCAGACACTGCGGCAGTATCTTGATACGCGGGGGTTCGTTGAAGTGGATACACCTGTCTTGCAAACGCAGGCGGGTGGTGCCGCGGCTCGTCCGTTCTTTACACATATGAACGCACTGGGGATTGATCTATCGTTGCGGATCGCGCCGGAGCTGTATCTCAAGCGGTTGTTGGTTGGTGGGATGCCTCGTGTGTATGAGGTGAGTCGGAACTTCCGGAACGAGGGGCTCGACAAGAGTCACAACCCGGAGTTTACAAGTCTGGAGTTGTACCAAGCGTTCGGGAACTACGAGACGATGCGCGAGATCGCGGAGGGATTGGTTGCACAGTTTGCGCAGGTAGCTGGATTAAACAATGGCCATAGTCCCTCAGCGATGCCGTTCGGGGATCTGGAGATTGATTACGCGAGCGACTTTGCTCGGGTGACTTATCGCGAGTTGTTCAAGGAGGCGCTTGGTTTCGAGATCGACGATCTTGAGAAGGCGCGCGCGGAAGCGACCAAGCGCGGATTCAAAACCAAGAGCGAGGACGGGACTCCGATCGCGGATATCTTTATTGTCAACGAACTCTTTGAAGAGGTCGCGGAAGCGAGGATTGATCCGAGCAAGCCGACCTTTGTGCTGGATTATCCCGCGGCGTTGTCGCCGCTCACGCGTCCGAAAGCGGACACGATGGATGATCCGATCCCGCTCGCTGAGCGTTGGGACTTGTTTATTGGTGGGATGGAGATCGGTCCTGCGTACACAGAGCTCAACGATCCAGATATCCAGGAAGCGAAGTTCCGCGAGCAGCTCGCGGGAGTGGACGATGAGGAATCGACCTTCCGCAACTTCGACGAAGACTTCATTAACGCGCTGAAGGTCGGGATGCCTCCGGCGGGTGGACTCGGTCTTGGGATCGATCGTTTGGTGATGCTGATGAGCAACTCACGGACGATCCGCGATGTGCTCCCATTCCCGATGATGCGTCCTGTCGCGAACTCATAACTGATTCGGACAGCAGCTTTCATACAACTCACAACACATAAAAACAACACCCGGTTGCGTACCGGGTGTTGTTTGATTTGAATGAGACTTGAAAGGGGACTGATGTGGGATCAGTCGTCCGCTTTCTTCTTTGATTCTTCCAGAGCCTTGCGTTGCTCGGCTTCGCGTTCTTCCATGATCTTGTCGTATTTCGCGGCGGCTTCTTTGGTATCGATCTTGCGGCCGTCCGAGTAGGTGATGGTGCCTTGCATTGCTTTGGAATCTGAGATGTCGATCTTGCGATCGTGCATCACATTGAGCGTGTGGATCGCAGGCGAGATGTCCGCATTGTCGCGGTTGTTGCGCATCGCGGTCAGGATCGCGATGCCTTCCTCGACATCGAGCTTGCGGAACGCGGCGTCGAACTCTTCGAGCTCGGCTGCTTGGAGTGCAGGGTCCTCGTTGAGCGGGCGTTGGAGTTTGGCGACTTCCATCGCGGCGGACGAGGTGAGGCCGGTCTCTTTGACGAGATCAGCGATCTGCGAGGATGCTTCAGCGATCATCGCGTTGTACGCTTGGATCGGTTCGTGGATCGAATCGAGGAGCACGAAACGCATGACTTCGCTCAGTGGGTCTTCGGATTCGAACTGGATCTCAGCGGTGACCGCTTGCTTGTACTCGTTGACGATGTACTCGTTCATCCCGCCTTGGGTCCGGGTGAGGATCCCTCGGTTGAGGAGTTCTGCGGAGAGGGTGGTGCGTCCGACGAGTGGCTTGATCATCTCGGCGGTCTGCGCCATGTTCTGGATGTCGTTGAGGTTGATGGTTTCGATTCGTCCATCGGAGGCCATCCAGAAGAGGTCGAGGTTGTCGATGACGATGCGTTCGAAGCGTGCACGCCGGCCGTAGAGGACAGGCATGATCGCGCGGACGGATTTCTCGCCGACGGTTGGGTTGGAGCGGAGTGCGAGGATGTCTGGGAGTTCGGTCAGACGGATGATCTTCCCGTTTTCATCTTTCTTGACGAGCTTGGGGTAAGGAACATTGGTCGGGAGTGACGCGGCTTGGGTGTTGCCTGTCGCGCTCGATGCTGTCGCGGGCTTCTTCGGCACAGGCATGCTCTGTGGACCCTTGATCGCGGATTGTTTTTGAGCAGCTGGTGCTTTCTCCGCGGCTTGGTCTTTTTTCTCTGGAGCTGGAGCGACCTGAGCGAAGGTGCTGGTGCTCATAAGTCCGACGGCGAGTCCTGCGATCAGGAAACAACGGTGTGCATTGAGTTTCATTTGTAGATCCTCCCGAATCCTTCAAGTATCTGAGTATTGCCGATCGGAGTTGACGCGCCATTGCGAAAGCTCGATCGTTCCACTTACCATCCCTGGCCGAGTAACACATATCGGCGTGCCGAGGGGTATGCTTCATCCCAAGGCAGGGCTCACGCAGCCAAACGCACAGGGGCTCCAATTATGACGCGCCCTGTGTAAAAAACCGTTCAAATGAGGGTTTTTCATCCCAAGACCTCGATAATTCCCGGACGATCCACAGTATTCAAAGCGAGAACGACCATGAAGACACCCGAATCGATCCAGCCGACCTCTGAGCTTGCGGGACTGATCGCAGACGCATCGCTCCTGCGAGGCGAGTTCACACTCCGGAGCGGACGCACGAGCAGCTACTACCTTGATAAATACAAGTTCTCGACGAAGCCTGAGATTTTGGTGAAACTGGGTTCGATGTTCGCGTCAAGGATCGCGGAAGTGGAGTCGGAGTTCGGGACAGTGACACGACTCGCTGGCGCGGAACTCGGGGGGATCCCGCTTGTGACCGTCGCGGCGATGGAGACCGGGAAGCCTGCGATCTTTGTGCGCAACGCAAAGAAAGAGTACGGCACGGCGAAGCAGGTCGAGGGGGAAGTGAATGAAGGCGATGTCGTGGTCTTCGTCGAGGATGTCGCGACGACTGGGGGGCAGGCGCTGGAAGCGGTGGAGATCCTGAAGTCACTTGGTGCGAAGGTCCCTGCAATTATCAGTGTGATCGATCGTCAGGAGGGCGCGCGCGAAAACATCGAGGGCGCGGGGGTGGTGTTCCACTCGTTGTTTACCAAGCGTGATCTTGGGGTTGAGGACTGATTGATAGCAGGGTGCCACTACTGGCATTCTTATGCGCAGTAGTGTTCTTTGAACGATCGGGATCTGTTGACCAATGAAGACACTACTGCGCCGAAGACGGCGAGTAGTGGCACCCGGAAGTGGAATAATTGTTGGGAACAATCAGTCGCGATTCGCGAGTTCGTCTTCGATCCGCTGCGCTTCCTCGGCTTGGACCTCGTAGCGGTCTCGATTCGAGCGGTGATCCATCAGAAAGTGCACCTTTTTCGCGAGTTCTTTCCCGGCGACATCGGTGAGTGCTTTGCGGGCTTGTCCCAGATGTGTGCGACGCGAGACATGGCAGATGACCATGTGCTCGCACTGCGCGACTTTGAGCCATTCCGCGATGTCGTTGACATGCATGTGCATCCCGATCTTGGCGCGCTGCTGGTGGTCTTTCTCGAAGAAGGTGCACTCGGTGATGATGATCTGCGCGTTCATCACATCTTCGCGGAGCAGGTGCGGGCCTGGGAGGGTGTCTCCGGTGTACGCGATCTGCGGGACCTCGAAGTGGTTGACGATCTCTTCTCCTCGTTGACGGAGTTCTTTGATCTTTTCTTGAGGGAGTCCTGCGAGCTCGGGTTTGAGCTTGGTGCGTTTCTCGACGATGGTGTATCCCGATGAGGGGCAGGTGTGTTCTGTCGGGAAGGGGCGGAGGTAGATATTGTTTTTGATCTGGAGTTCGTCGCCTTCTTCGAGGGCGATGAGTTCGTAGGGGGTTTTTTGTCGTTCGAGTGATTGGAAGCCGTCCATCATGCCTCGGACATCGGATTCGATGCGTTTGTCGCAGACGATGGTTCCTGGACCCATGCCTTGGAAGTTGCGTTGGGAGCACCAGTACGCGAGACCTCCGATGTGGTCCATGTGGCCGTGGGAGAGGACGCAGTATTTGGGTGCGAGGTGGGCGCGGAAGGGTTTGCCCATATCAAAGCAGATGTCCATTTCTGGGATAGAGATCGCGGTCGCTTCTCCTGCGACGGAGTAGCCTTGGACGCGGAAAGGTGGGAGGTAGAGGAAGCCGAGGGAGCCTTCACGAGGCGGCGGACGCGGGATCATGTCGAAATCTCCTCAAACCCGAGCTTTGGCGCGGGTGGAAACTGGTGTTGGTGCCCGCGATAAGCGGGCGGTGGGGGAGTTTAGGCGGGGGATTCGGTCATTGAACTGTGCGATTGGCCGCATTCTGGGCAATCTGGACTTGGTAATCCTGCAATCGGATACGCACAGTTGATACAAAGACCACACTTCACTCGGCGTTCATTCTTTGCGTTTTTAAGCTTTCTGCGTGTATCTTGAAACCCATACATACAGAACCCAGAAGCAACTCCAAATGCCGTGAAGATAATTAGGCTGAACCATATTCGGTTCCATGCAATCCTGTAGGTAGGCGGGCCACCGGGCTTTAATTTCGACAATACAGGATGATTTGTGGCATAGGAATGCAATGCTGAGTTCAGATTGTGGAGTTGTGTTCCTGATAACTGGAGTCGTTCCCGATGCCCAGGTATAGATACTGCATAATTGAGGATGATGTCGAGCTCTTGTTTTGAGATCAACTCATAATAAAATGCAACAGGGTAATATCGCTCCTGAATGATGAATCGATATTTCCCAATTGGGTTTGGGCTACTTCCGTTGGTTACGACGTGGTCTCGAACAGTGATTTTGTCACCGTCTTGAAAAATATACACTTGTACTGGCTCACTCCACCCGCGACCTGGGTAGAACAGGGGGCCGGATTCATGTGGGTGACGCATCCAATACATGAATAAAATTTGAAATGTAAAGAGAAGGAGTAGCCATATCAAAAATGTCCTGAGAAACGGTTTCATACCTAGCACCATACGGCTTCAGAATTGATTAGATCCCGCTTCCGAACTCTCGCATACCATCACCGCATGACCGAAACCCCCTCTACTGACACTCCAGAAACCAAACAATCCATCGGCGCGATCATCTCGCGGCTTGGTCCCGCGGCGTATCTTGGGTTTGCTTGGGCGGCGATGCCGGCGATTGCGGGGATTGTGTTGCTGAGCAATATGTCCAAAGCGTCCGACATCCTCATGCAACGCAATGAAGAAGGCGGCGGTTCACTCGCGATCGGGATCGCGATGTATGTCGGGATCTTTATCCTCACGGCAGGGGTTGGGATCCTCCCGACCTATTCCCAAGCGATCCTCGCGGGGTTCGCGTTTGGGGTTGCGTTTGGATTCCCAGCAGCACTCGCGGGGTTTACCGGCGCGTCGATCATCGGGTACTTTATTGCACGGTTCGTTGCACGCAAGCGCGTTGAGAACGAGATCCATCGTCATCCAAAGGCGGAGATTGTTCGTGATGCGTTTGTTCGTCACGGGTTCTGGCGTGCGACCGGGATTCTGATGCTGCTGCGTGTGTCTCCGGCTTCGCCGTTCTCGTTGATGAACGGGTTTATGGCGGTGTCGGGCGTGAAGCTGGTGCCGTATGTGATGGCGACGGTGGTGGGGATGGCGCCGCGGACCTTCGCGGCGGTCTGGATCGGGTCGCAGATCGAGAGCTGGGACGAGTACGACAAACCCAAATGGCTCATCATCGCGGGGATCGTGCTGATGTTTGCTGTGCTCGTGATTCTGGGTCAGATGGCGAACAAAGCGATCGAGAAAGCGATGGGGAACGGAGCGGATTCAGGCGCCAATGCTGATTCTGCGAGCGGGTCAGATTCAGACGCAAACGATTGAGAATGATCGGTTTGGGTGGTCTACGATCCGGTGTATGTCTGTTATTGATACCGAGTCTCAACTAGATACAGATCTTCAGCCGAGCGTGGTTCCGCCTCGCACGGTGGCGCTGGATCTGCATGTCGATGAGGAGTCGGATGGATGCGACGGCGTGGGATGCAAGGGGTGCGACGGGTGTTCAGGGGCGGCGTCGTTTGCGAATGCCGCGACTTGTGCGATGGTGGGGGCTTCGACGAAGACGGATAAACCCAAATCGCTCAAAGCTCGATTGACGATCCAGATGTTCTACTGGAGCATCACTGGGATCGCGGCTCTGGTTTCGCTGCCGGCGCTTGTGCCTGTGATGAGTGATGGGATGCGGGAGTGGGTCCGGATCAATATCTTGACGACGAGTGTTGGACCGATGCTCGCGTGGGGACTGTGCGCCGCGTTCGCGATTGGGTTTGTATCCAAGATGGGACGCGATCGGATCAACGGCGGATGCGCGATGCTGCGTCGGCTCGGTCCTGCGACGATCCTCGGCGTTGCGTGGTCCACGCTCCCGAGCTTCGCGGGGGTGATGCTGGTCTTGAATATGGAACCGATCCGCTTGGTTCTGGTGGGTGACTCAGGGTCCACGGCTCAGTTGTTCATGGGTCTTGGGATCTATACCTGCTGCTTTATTGTGCTCGCGGGCTTTGGGTGTCTGCCTACGGTGTCGCAAGCGATCCTTGCGGGGTACGCGTTCGGGGTTGGTTTCGGACTCCCGGCAGCGTTGATCGGTTTTGGTGGTGCGTCACTGATCGGATACGAGCTTGTTCAACGGCTCGCACGCAAGCGCGTTGAGCAGGAGCTCAATCGATCGCCGAGGACAACGATGATCCGCGATGCGTTGCTTACTGCGAGTACGCGTCGAGCGATTCTGATTGTGACGCTGCTGCGTGCGTCTCCAAGTGCGCCATTTGCGTTGACGAATCTGGTCCTTGGATGTCTCGGTGTTTCACGCGGCGTGTTCTTTGTTGGGACGGTGCTTGGGATGCTCCCAAGAACACTCGCGGCGGTCCTGATCGGGGTGTCGTTCACAGGATGGAACGGCGGGTTCGATCAACCACGCTGGGTCGTCATCGCGGGGATCATCGCGACCATCACGGCACTCGTCGTCATCAGCAAAGTCGCGGCTTCGACGCTGTTGAAAGTCTCGAAGAAGTCAGAGACTCCATCGTCAACACTCGCGACGGCGTAAAGAACTGCTTAAATCACTGGGTCTTTGAGCAGGTTGATCAGCAGGACCATAAATCCGATCAGTGATGCGTTGTGGATGAAGTGTGCGGTGATGCAAGGGATGATCGATCCGCGCCACTGACGCATGAACGCGAACATGAATCCGAGTGCGATGAGCGGCGCGACCATGAACGGGCCGTAGGAGTGCATGTATGCGAAGAGGAGTGCCGTGATGAATGCGGCTACTACCCAGTGGACTCTGGAGTTGATGTGTCGGTAGAGCGCGCCGCGGAAGATGAGTTCTTCAGCGATCGGCGCCCAGATGGTTGCGAGCGTGAAGACGAAGAGGATGATCATCGGTCCGCCGTCGCTGATGAGATCGAAGATCGGGTTGGTTGGCGGCGCCGGTGCTGCTCCGCTGTTTGTTGCCATCATGCCTTGGATGATCAGGACGACAAGGGTGATGAGGACACCGACGCAGTAGACAGGGATGCTCGCGATGTAGACGAGGAAGCCGCACGCGATTTCTTTGAGGATGCCTTCTCCTGAGTGGAGACCGATCGCGTGGCGCCACTCGGATGGTTTCATGCCTCGGAGGAGTGCCCAAGCGGGGGTGAAGATCAGGATCCACTGGAGCGGGATCGAGAGTGCTCCCAGTTCAGGATTGAGTTTGGCGCTGAGGACAAAGAGTCCGATCGAGAGGATCGCGAATCCAGCGAGGAAGAGCGCGTAGGTTTCGAGGAAGACGGATCCGCCTTGGGGTGGTGCTTTGAAGCGGAGTTTGAGCTTTCCTGATGCGAGATTGATGATGCCGAGGAGGAGGAGGACGAGTCCTGCGAGGAATCCGATGATCGCGACAGCGAAGACGAAGAACAGGAGTGTTGCGATCCATCCGAATCCTGTGACGATTGGTTTGCGTTGTGGATCGTCTGGATCAAGCCCGTGCGTGATCGCGGCTTGTCCCAGGATGCCGTAGCGAGCGATGAGTTGGTCGTGCTGCTGCTGGGAGATTGAATCGCGTCCTTTGGTGTAGATTGATTCGAGCGCGTCGAGTTCTTCGAGGACGAGTTGTTGGTTGATGGTCGCGGCTTCAGAGAGTGATGGAGTTTCGAGATCTGAATCGCCGCTGAGTTCGATTCTCGTTGCGTTTAAGCGATCGAGTGTTTGTTGGTTGTCTTCGTAGACGCCGCTCATGATGATGGCGCGGACCTGGTCCTCAGGAGTGAATGCGATGTCGAACTGCTCCATGACCATTTGGGAGTAGTCGGTTGGTTGGGATTCGAAGAGGGTGTGTCCTTTGATGAAGATGCGAGCGGGGAGGTCGATCTGTCCGAATCGTCCAGGAGCCGGGGAGTCGGCGTCTGGGAGGGTGACGGGGACGGATTCTCCGATCGCTTGGTATTGGGTCGATTCTGGGAGGTTCTGCCAGAGGATGATGCCGGTCGCGAAGACCACGGCGAGAACGAGCGCGATCAGTCGCGAGAAAGGTGTTCCCGGATCAGGAGTTTGAATCTGATCGGATTCTGGTTGGGTGTCTAGGTTCATCTCGTGGCTGGTCTCATTCTGGTCATTCATGGTGGGTTCATCGGGTCTTTGGGGTGTTGGGCGCAATATGTTTGATGGATCGTTGTGTTCTGGAGGAATTGAGACTTGTTGCAGTCGTCATCATTTGACCTCGGAGCAGAATAAGCCTAATTTCTTGGTCCCCAGCGGTTTGGCTGCTGGCATATTTCACAAGCATGCTGTTCGAGCGATCGAATAGTCCGCCCTGCCCGGTAGGCAGCGTACTAAGCACCCCACGCGGATGCTCGTTCTTCGGCTCGGATTTGAGACGATTGAACTGCTCGCATTCGCAGTCCGGACTGTATCAGTGTCCGATTTAGGAGACCACGATGGGAAGCAAACCAACTCGCCACCACTTGCGTCGCGAAACATACATGGCTAAGAACGGCGAAGTCGCGAAGAACTGGCACATCGTCGACGCGACTGACCAATCACTCGGACGCATGGCGTCGGACATCGCAACTGTCCTCATGGGCAAGCATCGTCCAGAGTACACCCCTCATGTTGACTGCGGCGACTTCGTCATCGTCGTCAACGCGGGCAAGGTCGCACTGAGCGGTAACAAAGCAGATCAGAAAATCCGTCTGACCTACTCTGGTTACCCAGGTGGCCAATCGGCAGAGTCGTACGGCAACCTGCGTGAGCGTCGCTCGGATGTGCTGATCTCAGAAGCTGTTCGTCGCATGCTCCCGAAGAGCCGTCTTGGTCGTCAGATGCTCAAGAAGCTCAAGGTCTACGACGGAGCGGATCACCCGCACGCGGGCGTGAACCCAACGGCTCTCTAAACCAAAGAACACCCACCGTCCAAAGCGGTCTCGGGAGTGCCGAGACCAGCGGATGCGGACGGATACGAAAAGGAAAGTGAACACATGGCTGGATACGAAACCACCATCACCAACCCAGACCTTGCCGGCGAGACTGTCGCTGACGCTGGTCCTGCAGAAGTACAAACCCGAGTTCTCCCTGATCCAAAGCCTGCTGATAAGCACGGCTGGTGGTGGGGCACTGGTCGCCGTAAGCGTGCGGTTGCACGCGTGCGTTTCCGTCCTGCAAAGGACGAAGGCAAGGGCAGCGTGCAGATCCAGGTCTCGCGCAAGCAGTTCAAGACCATCGAAGAGTACTTCTCAGAGATGCGTGATCGCAGCGATGCGGTTGCTCCACTGACACTCACTGAAACTAACGGCAAGCTGGATATCTTCGTCCGCTGTCACGGCGGTGGGTACATGGGTCAAGCTCAAGCGATCCGTCTTGGAATCGCTCGTGCGCTCGTCGGATACGATCCGAACTTCGAGCCTGCACTGCGTGAAGCGGGTTACCTGACTCGTGACGCTCGTAAGGTTGAACGCAAGAAGTACGGCCAGCCTGGTGCTCGTCGTCGCTTCCAGTTCTCGAAGCGTTAATCGATTCGTTCGAACAATACAGATTCACGAACAGCAGCCCGGCATTGTCGGGCTGTTTTTTCTATAGTGGTGTATGGCTTCTCCTAAGCGATCCAAAGAAACGCCGCGTGATTCGTTCGTGGTGAGCATCATCGGCGCGATGATCGGGTCGGTGGTCGTCTGCGCCGTGGTCCTCTGGCAGATCGGGAAGCTTGATCATCGACCTCAGTGGTGGAGCGTGATGGATGACAATCCATCCAACACTGAGCAGGTCGGGATCGAGCTGGAGAATCGGATCACCAGTGCGCTCACGCGTGTTCGTTTGGAAGGTGAGGAGGACTGGACGGCCGCGATCGATCAGGATCAACTCAATAGCTGGCTGGCGCATCGGCTCCGCGAGACGATCAGTTCCTTTGATCAAGATGCGGAGGTGGATCAGCTCGGAGAGATCCGTGTGCTGCTCGATCCGAGCGGGATCACGGCGGGGGCGCAGCTCAGACACGCGCACGGCTCGACGATCGTGTGGTCGGTCTTTGATGTCTCAGCGAACGACGATGGACGATTCGAGATCCGGACACGGCGGGTCTTTGTCGGCGGCGCGCGCGTTCCCGCTGGACTTGCAGCGGGATACCTCGCGAGCGAGAGACTCGGTAACGCGTCCGTGGATCTGGGTGATGGACGGCGCGTCCGCATCCGCGCGATCCGTCCTGGTGAGCATCGGCTTGAGCTTGCGCTGCGGACCGAGCTTGCTGAGTGAGAAATTCTACTTGATTACTTGGTCCACTTGTCGACGAGCTTGCGTGCTGCTGGAGTCTGGATCGTCCGGATCGTGTCGGCGTTGGCGCTGAACGCGGCTTGGAAGCTTTCGTCTCGCTTGAGCGCGTGGTTGATGGATTCGACGATCGAGCGCGTGCCTGTTGTGAGTGATCGCGAGCGGAGCATCGTTGCGATCAGCGCAGCGCCGAGCACAAGGGGTGCTTGGATCGGCGCCGGGACATACGGCGACACGGCATCCGCGGCGATCGTCAACGGATCGCTCGGATTGGTCGCGCTTTCGATGACCTGATCCGCGTGGAGGATTGATGCTTGGACGACGGCGAGCTTCGCGTTGATCTGTGCGATGAGTGCATCGAGCGCGTCGGCTTGGTCGGATCCATCGGGGATGGATTCACGCATCAAGGTAAGCTCGTCGAGCTGGGAATCGAGATCGGATTCAATTTGTGTCGCTTGGTCTCGGATTCCTGTGAGCTGTTCGATGGATTGACCGATCGGGGCGCATCCGCTGAACAGTGTCAGGATAGTGAGTGTGATGATCAGGGTTGTGATGATGAGTGTCTTTGTGTTCCACATGATGATTTCTCCGCGCTCTTGGTGTGTGCAACGCGACCACTGAGCACGATGAGGTCGCGTGCCGCGGGGTGGAAACTCTGTGTGGGGGGTTGAATTGTACTCTATAAAACAAGAGCGGCGCGTATTTTCAGTGGACTCACGCGATCAAAGGCGCACGGAAATGGTCATTGGCTGCTGACGATCTCTTGGACGAGTGTATGGGCGAGCGCATGACCTGATTTGTGCGCTTCGATCTTGGCGCAGATTGGTGAGCCGAGGAGTGCGACATCTCCGATGAGGTCGAGGAGTTTGTGCAGGGCGCATTCGTGTGGATCGCGGAGCGTGTTGTCGATCGGGCCGTTGGGTCCAAGCACGAGCATGTCGGAGAAATCGAGGTGTTTGAAGAGTCCGGCTTCGGCGAGTGCTTCCGCTTCATGATCGAGGCAGAAGGTGCGTGCGTGTGCGATGCGCGAGGTGTACTCGGCGGGATCGTTGTTCCACTCGACGCTTGCTTGCGTGATCGGAGAGGTTGGGCCGTAGTCGATGGTGTAGCGGTAGGAGGGGGCGTCGGCGGGGGATGCTTGGATCCAGCTGTCGTTGTGCTCGACTCGGATTGGTTTGGTGAGTCTGATTTGTTCGATTGGGGTGTTCTGGTTTTCGATACCGACCTTGAGGATTGCGTTGGTGAAATCGCGTGATGATCCGTCGAGGATCGGGAGTTCGTGGTGGTTTGTTTCGATGCGTGCGTTGGTGATTCCGAGGCCGGCGAGCGCGGAGAGGATGTGCTCGACGAGCCAGACGGTTTTGATGGAGTTGTTGTCGGTCAGCGCGCTGCAGCGCGGCGGGATCGATGCGAAGGCGCGGTGGACCGGTTTGGTGCTGATGGAATCAGGGTGGACGCGGATCATGGATCCGTCGTGGAGGAACGCGATTCCGGTATTGGGTTCTGAGGGGTGAATGACGCAGCGGGAGGGGGTCGCAGTGAAGAGGGCGGTACCTTGGATCGTTGCGGTTGCTTTGAGTGTGCGTTGAGTGAGCATGGTGGTTGGTCGTAGAAGGCTACTCAGGTTTTTAGTCAGATTTTTGATCGGCTTCGAGTTTTTTAAGTCGTTTCTCGACTTGCCTTGCGAAGGTGCTGAGCTCTCGGAAGGACGCGTAGTTGAGGAGTGCTTGACGCGCGGGCATCCCTGGGATCCCGGCGTAGGTTTCGCCTTCTGGGACGGAGTCGAGGATAACCGCTCCGCCGGCGACTCGGGCGTTCTTTCCGACGGTGGATTGGTCGTTGAGGACGACGGCTCCTCCGATCATCGCGAAGTCTCCGATCGTGACTGATCCGCCGAGGGTTGTGCGGCCGCAGATGAGGGTGTCGGTTCCGATGACGCAGTTGTGTGCGACATGGACCTGGTTGTCGATTTTGGTTCGATGACCGATGCTTGTGACGCCGAGCTTGGCGCGATCGACGGTAACGCACGCGCCCATCTCGACATCGTCTCCGATTTCGACAGTCCCGATCTGCGGGACTTTGATCGCGGGACGGTCGTTGGTTGGCGGGAGGAATCCGAAGCCGTCGGTTCCGACGACGCAGTTGGCGCCGAAGTGGCAGCGTTGTCCAACGGAGCAGCGGTCTTCGATGACCACTCCCGGCTCGAGGATGGTGTCTTGACCGATCGAGGCGCGAGCGCCGATCGTGACATTGGGCATGAGCACGACGCGCGGGCCGATGACTGTTTGAGCGCCGATCGAGCATCCGGGACCGATCGCGGCGGATGGATCGATTGTTGCGGTCGGATCAATGATCGCTGATTGATGGATCCCTGCTTGTGGACGCTCGCGCTTTGGGTTGATCGCGTTGAGGATGGTCACGAGCGCTTCGTCGGCGTCTTTGACGATGATGAGTGCGCGGGTCTGAGGATCGTGTCCTGGGACTTCGATCCCTTCACTGACGAGCGCGACTTTGCATGCGGAGTTTGCCCAGTGGGTCGCGAAGCTTTGCGAGCGGATGAAGGTGAGGGTTTCGGGTGAACCTTCCTCGATGGATCCGATGGTGCTGAGCGGGAGGTCTGGGTTTCCCAGGAGCTGAGCGCCGAGGAGAGCCGCGAGATCACTGGAGCTGATCGGGAGCGATAGCGTGTGATCAGTATGGTTGTCGGCGACTGAATCGGCGTTGTGTGCGGTCATTGAACTCATCGGATCTCTGAAGAACTTGATGGCGCGTGTGGTCTATAGGGTACCAGAAGATGAGCGAGTATGGGCGGCTCTTACGGCGCGCTGTACTCGTTGTTCATCAGGGTGATGACCTGCTGGGTGATGTCGATCGAGTCGTGGCGGTAGATCAGGCTCTTGGTGATGATCGCGCGGACGACATCCTGGTTCGGTGAGTCGGCTGGGACTTCGAAAGAGGTATCGTCGAAGAGGACGATGTCGTAGCCTTCACGCTCGGAGATGTCTTTGACGGCGGTTTCGATCTTCACGAAGAGCTTCTGCATAACGGTCCCGTTGTCGATCGAGACGATCTGGGAGAGGACATCACGGCGGGTTTTGGCGAGTGCTTGGAGTTCGATGCCTTCTTGCATTTTCTCGCGGTGCTGATCGGTCCCTTGCTTGAGCATCTGGATATCTGCATCGAGTGCTTCGAGTTGCTTGACGACGGAGTTGAGTTGTTCTTGGCGTGCTTCGGTTCGGGATTCGAGCTCGGCTTTGAGGACATCGCGTTCGTTGAGTCCTTCGATGACGCTCATGATGTCCACGGTCGCGATCGCGGTTGGTTGTGCTGGAGGACGCGAGGAGGATGCTCCCGCGGTCCATGCGAGGAGCGCGGTGATGAGGATCGAAGCGATCGAGATGGTGGTGAGCATTCGGGTCTTGGTGTGCATCTGTGTGATCTCCATGAGCAGAGCGTGTGTCGTCGATGTGTGTTTACATGACTTTCGGTTCTATGAACAATGATATACCGCGGCATGCGCGGCGGGTTGACGGTGTTTGTGTGGTTCTTGGTGGAATTCCCAGTTAGTTGAATGGGAGATCGACTGAGAAGGTGAATAGACGGGATTTGTCGGTGTCTTCTTTGACGATCGGGAATCCGAAATCGAACGCGAGCGGTGCAGGCGAGAGCGATGGCATGAAGATACGGAATCCGAATCCGACAGAGACACGGTATTCATCGAATCCTGGATCGAAGGAGACGGTTCCTGAATCGACGAAGCCGACGAGGGAGAGGAGGTCTTCGTAGAGTGGTTGGTGGACTTCGGCGCCGAGGAAGAACATATAGGTGCCTCCGACAGCGTCGTCGGATGGGAGTCCGTTATCGTTGCGGATGCCCTTTGGTGAGATGGTGCGGAACTCGAATCCTCGGAAGTCTTGGCCGCCGGAGAAGAAGCGTTCGTAGGTTGGAGTGTCGTCGCGGCCTTGCGGGATGTATCCGATCTCGGAGCTGAGCTTGAGGATTGTTGAGCGGTTGAGGTAGTCCTCTCGGATCGGGATGAAGGTGTTGTGCTTGAGGCGGATCGGGGTGTAGGTGAAGTCGCCTGCGACTTGTTCGATCGCGATGGAGGACTTGGAGCCTTTGGTTGGTCTTACATTGGAGTCGAGGGTGGTGCGGACGAGCGAGGCGCTGAGTCCAACGAGTGTGGTTTCGTCGGCGACTTTGAAGATATCGACCGGGCGGGATGGTTCGACATCTCCGAG
This sequence comes from Phycisphaerales bacterium, assembly GCA_051252395.1. Taxonomy (GTDB): domain Bacteria; phylum Planctomycetota; class Phycisphaerae; order Phycisphaerales; family UBA1924; genus UBA1924. Next base: position 590,661 of record JBPOFX010000002.1, read on the forward strand.
TTCGATGAGGTTGTAGCGGAAGTTGAGTCCACCGGTCCATCGTGTCCCGAAGCGTCGTCCGAGTCCCAGCGTGACGCCGGCGCGTTGTTCGTCGAACTCGTCGAAGTCGCGTCTTCTGAAGAATGCGCTCGCGGATCCGGAGTATCGGGATTCCATGAGGTAGGGTTCGGAGAGTGAGATGCGGTAGGTTTGGACCTCGTTACCTGGGAGTGCTTCGATCTGGAAGGTTTGTCCTCCGCCGCGGAAGGCGCGTCCTGCGAAGAACTCTCCGAACGAGTCGGGGGTGTCGCGGAGATCGAAGTTGCGCTGCGTGATTGCGATGCGACCGATGACCCCTGAGTCGGAGGACACGGCTCCGCCGAGGTCGAAGCTACCTGTGTTGGTTTCTTCGATCTCGATCAGCACATCGCGGAAGGTTGATTTGTCTGGAGGGGTGAGTGTTAGGGAGATTGGGTCGAGCGGCGCGATGTCTGAGCCGTCGGTTACTGGGGACTCGTTTCCTTCGTCGTCGATCGTGAGTGAGCGTGATTTGCGTGCGCGTGGGATGAACTCGTCGTCCCAGACTTCTGCGAAGAACTCGACTCCGGATTCTTGAGGGGTGACCTTCGCGCCGGTCCGGTCGTTGAAGAGGCGGAGGTACTGGAGGCGTTTCTTGCTTCGTTCCATCGCGGTGGAATCGAGCGGGCGTGTTGGTTTGAGTTCGATCTGTCTGCGGATGACTTCTTGGCGCGTCAGGTCGTTGCCTTGGATGATGACTTCGCCGACTCTTGAGCGTTGAACTTCTTCGATCGCGACGACGAGGTCAACAAGCGGTTCGTTCTCGTCGCGTCGTTCGAGTCGTTCGACGACGGCTCCGATGTATCCCATCTGGCCGTAGGCATCGCGGATAATTTTGATGGACTCGTCGAGGTCCTTGAGCGAGTACACATCACCCGGCTTGATGGTCATGAGTCCCGCGATCTGCGCGCGATCGAAGACTGGCTCTGATCCTTCTGGGTTGACGATGTCGACCTGCACTTCGCGCATCGTGTAGAGCGGTCCCTCCTCGATGAGGTAGGTGATGATCGCTTCGCGGCCGTTGGGCGCGGGCTGGATCAAGCGGTCGGCGCGGATATCAAGGTATCCACGATCGCGGTAGAAGGTGATGATTTTGGCGATGTCCACATCAAGGATCGTGTCGTCGAGCTGTCCTCGGCGGAAGATGTTCGCTTGTTTTGTTTTGATCTCGCGGCGGAGTTTTTTGTTCTCGAACGCTTCGTTTCCGCTGAAGCGGATTCCTGTGACTTTGAGTCGGTTGCCCTCAAGGACGCGGAAGATCACGAGTCCGGTATCAGCGAGTTCTTCTTCGTCGATGTTGACGCGGACATAGTAATACCCCTTGTTGCGGTAGAGCTCTTCGATGCGTCGCGCGGAGCGGTCGATCTGGAAGCGGTCGATCGGGGTTCCTGAAATGACATCGATGACGCTGCGGAGTTCCGTGTCGTTGATCTCGGTATTCCCGGTCACCTGCACATCGATGACCTGCATGCGTTCGAGGAGGTCGAATGCGATGTCCACCGATCCGTCATCGGTGAGTCCGGCGTAGATCTCGACGCGTTGGAAGAGTCCGAGTCGGTTGAGCTGGCGGATGTCGTCTCGCACGCGATCGGCGTCGAAAATGGAGCCTTGGGTGGATCGGATGATGTTGATCGCTTGCTGCTTCGCTTCTGGACTCAGCGGCGTGCGATCGCCTTCAGAAGTGATCGATCCTCGGACCTGGACACTCGCGATCTGGCGGTTCTCGTAGACCTCGATATCCGACGCGATGCTCGGATTGGTCTGGGTGTCAGCGGTTGATTGGGCAGATGCTGCTGCAGTGGTGAGTCCGAGCGTGCATCCACAGAGGATGGTGAGCATCGCGGCGCGGGAGATCGCCGAGGATGATCGGCGGTGGCGGAGAACGGGTTGGATCGCTGGAAGCACGGGAGCAGTCATGTGAGGGGGACGATACACCGTTGAAGGGGCTTGTACCATCGGTTTCGAGGATGAATCGCAGAAGTCGTCGACATCGTGCAGGTGTTTGTTTGATCTTGCGCTCAAGAGATTGAAGAGAATGTGGAAAGTTTCAGTAGGGTTCTGGTCTGGGTGTCATTCCCTATATATCGTGTCCGCTGCTTCAGGGACGCCGTGCGGGTCTGTGGCCGAGAAATGTGAACAGATTTGTGACTGATTACTCAACGCGGGACACGGCTTGATGCAACACAACGGGACAGATTCAACAGGTTCGGTCGGCGCGATGGCGCGGATCGCGCGTCGTGTGCACTGGGCGTTGCTCGTCGGGCTCGGCGGTCTGACGATCGTGACAGGGATCGGTGTTCTGGTTTCGCTGATGAGTCCTGAGAATCTGCAGACTGTGCCTACGGTGGCGCTGGTCTCGGTTTTGGTGCTGTTGTGCGTCCCGATTCCGGTCTTGATGCTCGAGCGGAACCATCGCAGGAGCGGTGGGGTGGCTGAAGAATTGAGACTAGACCAATCGGTCTTGATTGAGCCGAAGGCTTCTTTATCCATCGCTCGCGCGGATCGCGATTCGGTGGTCCATGGATCGCATGTCCCTCATGAGTCAGGGTTTGAGACTCATCGGGGCGTTCGCGCAACGACGGAACGCAAACAGGCTGTTTGATCGTTCGATGAGTCGTTAAGTTTTTATTGGTAATCAGATTAGGTCAGGTTGACGGGCATGACGACATAGACGAAGTCTGTGCCGGCTTTGAAGAGTCCTGGCTTGTTCCCAGACTTGAGCTCGATCATGACTTCTGAGTCGTTGATGACTTTGAGTGCATCAGTGATGAACGCGGGATTGAATCCGATCTCGATGTCGTCGCCGTCGTATCCGGCGAGTTCGACCTGGATGGTCGCTTCACCCATTTCTGGAGCTCTGGACGAGAGTTCGAGGGATTTTTCGGCGCCGTTGAACGCGAGGCGGACGCCTCGGGATTCTTCGTTGGTCAGGAGTGCTGCACGGCGGACGGCTGACGCGAGGACATCGCGGTTGAAGCTGACCTTGATGTCTTGATCCTTGGGGATGACATCTTCGTATGGAGGGAAGGTGCCTTCGACGAGGTTGGATGACAGGGTCGCGCGTGCGTCCATTGGGTCTTCGCCGAAGACGATGACGGCTTGATTGTCGGTCACGGCGATGTGGACCGCTTCGTTCTCGTCGGCGGTCATTTTTTGGATCATCGACAGTGCTTTGGATGGGATGATGCACTGTGCGGGATCGCCTTTGGAGTCGATCGTCGCGTGGCATTTTGCAAGGCGACGGCCGTCGGTCGCGATGAGGTCGAGCTTTTTCCCGTCACGCACGAGGAGGACGCCGTTGATCGCGTAGCGGGAGTTCTCGCGTGCGGCGGCGAAGAGGGTGCGTGCGATGAGCGTGTCGAGGGTCCCTGCATCGAGCGTGAAGATGGATTTCGCGGCCGGGGATGACGCTGATCCCTTGGAAATATCGCTGAAATTCGCGAGTTGCGGGAAGTCCGCGGCATCGAAGCCGTGGAGCTGGAAGTGGGCATCGGCGCCGCGGATGTGGGTAGTTTCTCCGGCGGATTCGATGGTGAGGGTTGGTTCGTTGTCCTCGGCGGAGATGATCTGGCGGAGCTTGTCTGCAGGGATCAGGGCGCTGCCTTCTTGCTCGACTTCAACGCGTGCGATGCGGACTGAGAGCGCGATCTCGGCGTCGGTCCCTGAGAGGACAAGCTCTGGACCTTGCGCGTCTGTGGTCGCGGTGAGCTTGATGCAGGTAAGCTGCGGGCGTGGTGATCGCGAAGCGACGACGCCGGAGACTTGATTGACCGCTTCGAGCAGTGCAGCTCGTTCGCAGATGACTTTCATAGGGAGGCTCCAGACCGGCCTGTTTGGCCGATTTTTGTGTGTGTAAGTTTAGCAGGATTGGTCTGAGTTGGCATGGATCGGGGGGTGGTTTGTGGTGTGTTTCCTGTAGGAGATTGGGTTGGGGGCAGGGGTGGGATCTAGGTTGGGGGTGGGTTGTGGGTTGGGCTCGTGGTGTGGGGGAATTGATGTAATATGTCAATTTGGAGGACGGCGGCTTGAGCAAGCATGATGCCAGCGTTGAGGTGTGCTAGGATGGTGTGAAGTAGAACAACTTACCCGCGACGCCGCGCTCCGGACCCTTTTTTCCTCTCGTGAGGCCGGTGGAGGGGTCCAGGAAGGGCGGCAGCGTCGTTTTTGGAGGTCCCCCTATGTCGTTTGAAGCCGCCGTGCATGCACAAGCTATTGAGATTGATCGTCTGTCACTTGAGATGACCGCTGCGTCAGGTACTGGTCATCCGACGAGTGCGATGAGTATTGGTCACATTGTGACGACACTGATGTTCTCGTCGATGCGTTGGTCTCCTGATTACCCGAACTATCCGACGAGTGATCGTTTGGTGTTGTCGGAGGGTCACGCGGTCCCTGCGGTGTATGCCGCGATGGCATCGCTCGGCGTTGTTGTTGGACAGGAAGATGATCGTCGGAAGCTGACGGTTGATGATCTGAGCTCGCTTCGTGAATGGAAGTCGGTGCTTGATGGTCATCCGAATCCGATGGAAGGCGTGGACTTCTTTGATGCCGCGACTGGATCGCTTGGTCAGGGACTGAGTGTCGCGGCGGGTGTTGCCAAGGCGGCGCGTCTTGATGGGACCGATCGTCGTGTGTACTGCATCTGCGGCGACGGCGAGGTCCGCGAGGGTCAGATCGCAGAAGCGATGGACTTCATTGTTGATCATCAGCTCACCAATGTGTGCACGATCGTCAACTGTAATGAGTACGGACAAGCGGATCGCGTGTCTGGTCAGCAGAGCCCTGAAGTGCTTGCGGCGAAGTTTGAAGCGTACGGCTTCGAGGTCCACAGCATCGACGGGCATGATCCTGCAGCGATCAAGGGATGTTTCGATCGTTTCGCGGAAGTGTCTGCGGATACCAACGCGAAACCAATCGCGGTCATCGCGACGACTGTCAAGGGATGGGGATGTCCATCACTCCAAGGCGGCGGATGGCACGGGAAGCCTGCGACAGGTGATGCGCTTGAGAAAGCGATCGCTGAGCTCAATGAAGCACGCATCGAGCTGACCTCGTCGCTCGCGGGATCCGATCAGTTCACGATCGATCCTCCTGCACAAGCTCCAGAGCGTCCGGTTCCGAGCGATGATCTGCTCACGCTTTCCGAAGCGATGAAGGATCTGGATATGGAGAGCGTGCTTCATACTGGGAAGTTCGCGACCCGCAAAGCATACGGCGTAGCGCTGCGTGCACTGGGTGCAACGAATCAGGATGTTGTCGTGCTTGACGCGGATGTGTCCAACTCGACCTTCTCGGAAACCTTCGCGAAGAACAAAGCAAACGCGGATCGGTTCGTTGAATGCAAGATCGCTGAGCAGAACATGATCAGCGTCGGTGCAGGCATGAGCGCGGGCGGGAAAATCCCGTTCTGCTCGAGCTTCGCGAAGTTCCTGACTCGCGCCTACGACCAGATCGAGATGGCGATGAACTCGGGTGCGAACCTCAAGATTGTTGGTTCGCACTCAGGCATCACACTCGCGGCGGACGGTCCTTCGCAGATGTCGCTCCCAGATGTTGCGTGGTTCCGCTCACTCTCGCTTGCGACCGATCATCGCGGGAATCCGGGGTGCTATGTGCTCCAACCATCCGATGCATACGCGGCGTACGCGTTGACGGCGACGATGGCTGAGTACGAAGGTATGTGCTACATGCGGACGCTTCGTGCGGATACCGAGTTGTTGTACTCCGATGATCATGTCTTTAACCTCGGTGGGTTCGAGACACTCGCTCAGGGACGCGACATTGTGCTCGCGGCTTCGGGGATCATGGTCCACGAGGGCAACAAGGCCGTCGAGCTGCTTGATAAAGCAGGCGTCTCGGCGACGCTGCTCGATATGTACTCGATCCCGTTCGATACCGACAAGCTTCTTGATATCGTCGCAGAGAACGGCGGGTTCGTCATCTCGCTCGAAGACAACTACGGCGGCGGGCTTGGCTCAGCAATCGCAGATGCGCTCATGGAGTCAGGCGATGGGTTCGAGCTCGCTCAGATGTATGTCAAGCGGATCCCGAAGAGTGCTCGCACTCCGGAAGAGATGCTCCAGATGTGCGGCTTGACTGCTGAGGACATCGTGAGCAAGGTCATGGCGCTGCTCGGCGTTCCTGTCTAAGGCTTGATTGATTGAGACTTTGAAAGCCCCGGTTTCGATCGGGGTTTTTTCGTTGCATTGTTTGTACGCTGGGAGAATAAAGCGCATGAAAAACCCCGCACCAACATGAAGGGGGTTGGTGCGGGGTTGTGATTGACTGATGAATCAGCGGCTGGTTATGCGCAGCCGTTGGAGTAGGACTGGAGGAATCCGGAGATATCGAAGAAGTCGAAGAATCCGTCATTGTTCCAGTCGGCGATTGGGTCCTGGTTGCTGAACGCGGTCAGGAACGCGGAGATGTCGAAGAAGTCGAGCTGACCATCGGAGTTGAGGTCAGGTCGGCATGCGACGACGGTGATGGTGTCAACGCCTGCGACCCAATCGTTCCCGGAGTTCGGGTCGATGTCATCTGATTCGCTTGCGATGAATCCGAGCCAGTAGGTTCCTGGGGCAAGGGTTGGAGGGAGGGTGAAGTTGGAGGAGACCCAGTAGTTTGCGCCTGGAGCGAGACCTGAATAGTTGCGGGTCCCGATCTGGACATCACCTGTTGAGATGAAGTTGTTGGTCGACGCACGGAAGTCGAGATCAACAGATGATGAGGACGCGGTCCCGATGTTGAAGGTCCGGTGGGTCAGGTTGATGGTTTGACCTGGGTAGTAGACTCCTGGGGTGTAGACTGCTGATGTTGCTTCAAGGTCAGGCAGTGGTTCGGATTCGGTGGTGAATGACCAGACGGATCCTGTTGTGGTGCCTGCGGAGTTGTTGGAATCGACGCGCCAGTAGTAGGTGGTGTTCCAGTCGAGTGCTGGGAGATTCCATGATGAACCAACGGTCGAGACGAGGAACTCTCCAGCGTCAGGGGTTGGGTCGGTTCCGAAGTAGACTGTGGACGATGTAGCGCGTGCGCCTGCGGTCCAGTCGAGGTTCTCGTTGTTATCAACATTGGTCGCGCCGTTTGGTGGTGTGACCACTCCTGCTTGATCTGGGAGTCCAACAGTGACAGTGATCTGCTGGGCGTCCCAGGTATCGGTGTCGTCGTTGGTTGTGGTGCCTGGGATTCCGGAGTCTGCGATGACACCGATCCAGTAGGTTCCTGGAGGGGTGTCGATCGGGATGGTCGGAGCTGGGACGACGAAGTTGACATTGTTCATCGCGCCAAAGTCACGATTTCCCCAGACCCATGTCCCGATGAGGGTGTCACCGGTTGAGATGTTGTTGTTTGAGGAGAGGTACACACGCAGGACATAGTCTTGCGGTGCAGGGTCAGCGTTGGTCGCGTTGACCATCTTGACATCAAAGGAGTCATTCATAGTGGTTCCCGCTTGGACGGTGGTTGAGCCGCGAGCGCGCATCATGAGCGGCTCCCAGTCTTCCGAGTTGGTGCGGGTGTTGTTCTCGAAGCTGACCATGTCGGTGGTGAAGCCTTCCCAGAGTTTGCAGTAGTAGCCTCTGGTGGTTCGGTTGGATGTTGAGCAGACGGCGTGTGCGTATCGGTTGTCGCCGTCGATGTAGTACATCGCGGAACCGGACATCCCGCCCCAGACGGTGTCGAGGCAGTTGCCTGAAGTGTTGAGCTGCATCTGGTTATCCGGGCAATCATCTACAGTGCCGTTCCAGTAGTACATGGTTGTACCAGTGTGGAGACCAGCGGTCGGGCAGTTCTCTGCGGGGTATGAGAAGTTGTGGTAGGTGCGACCTTGGATTGACGCGCAGCTTCCACCCCATGCCCATGCGTACCAGCCGGTGAGCATACCGATGTTGCGTGAGGTGCCGCGTGTGAGACGGATGAGTCCTGCGTCGCGATCGGTGTTCCCGTTGTTGATGTAATCGGAACCTGCGAGGAATGCGGTGCCTGATGCCCATCCGAAGTTTTGGATGACTTCGTCGCCGTCTGGAGCGCCGAATGGGCCGTTGTTTGAGTTGCCGTCCCATGCTGGGTAGACATAGACGATGTCAGCGAAGCTGTTGATCGTGATGCCGTTGGGTGTGCGTGCGTAGACGCAGTGTGCGGCGGTCAGGACGACACCTGGGTCTTGCATGGATCCTGAGCATGCGAACCAGCGCTGGATGCCGTTGATATCGGTGAAGCGCATGATGAGCTTGACATTGTAAGAACGGGGAGCAGATTCGAGTCCGCTCGCGACGGACATGGTCCCGAAACCTGCTGGGGATTGGAGGTCGCCTTGGAATGGCATGACTCCGAAGTAGTCGGTTTCAAGGCTCTGTCCACCGATTCTGCCGGAGGGCATTTGTTGTGGGAGGATCTCGGAGTATCCGGTCTGCGCGTCGTAGAAGATGGCGCTGTTGTCCATATCTACTGGGAGGAGTCCGGGTGCTGGGTTCGCTTCAGGCATCGGCATCGCTGGGATCTGATCCAGCGGCGGGTGCGGCGGGAGCTCTGCAGCGCGATCAAAGACCTGCTGGTCGCGGAAGAACTGGGGAACATTCACTCCTGAGTTCGGGAGTCCCGCGTCGCGTTCAACGACGATCGGGCGGAAACCCTCGGCGTGGGCCTGTTGCTGGACAGGGGCGCCGATGGATTGTGTGCCTGCGGCAGCGAGGAACGCTGCGCCGGCGAGGGTTCGATGGAATAGCTTTCCGATTCGTGTTCTCTTCATTGTGTGATTCTCCTGTGCTCGATAGATCACGCCTTACACAAGACGGGACCATCTGGTAACGATTCAGCATCCAGTCTTGAATGAGATTCAAGCGGATGAGACTGATGTGGCTGTTGAACTGATCAACCTGTATTCGATTGTGTACTTACAAAAACGCAATGGTCAGAATAGACCGATTGATGGTATGGCCCGTGGATTCCATCCGGACAGTCAAGGTCAAACAAGAGAGGCACAATTTCACAATTGCATGATGCGATTTATTACATTGTAATTGTTCACATCTCGCTAAGCGCGTCTATTTGTGTCACTTCTGTCGGCTAGTGAGCAATAGGTTTGTGTGCACTTTTTTACGAACATCCATTGGAAAATGCGCTTAGAAAAGCGGAGATATCGAAGAAGTCGTACACGCCGTCGCTTGTGAAATCTGCGATGGGTTCCTGCTGAGCGAACGCGGTGAGGAACGCGGAGATGTCAAAGAAGTCGAGTTCTCCGAATGCTTCGGCGATGTCTGCGCTGTTGCAATCTGCGTTCCCGAGTCGTCCGTCCGGATTGACGCGTTGTGCGGCGAGGTATCCGTCGTCTTCCCATGAGATGATGAATCCGTTGTTCGATTCGACGGCTCGGATGTTCTCAGTCATCGTCGAATCGCCGACGAGATGGGGAGCGTGTTGTGTGCCGCTGGCGTCCACGGCGTGGTAATGAACTTGGGTTTGGTCAGCGACGAAGACGGCGAGTTGGTTGTCTAACCAGACGCTGTCGTAGCTTCCGAAAGTGAAATCGAACGGTGCGATTTCGATGCCTTGCTCTCCCCAGAGTGGTGCGCCGGATTGGGTGAGGCGCTGAGCGCGGACGGTTGCGCTTTGCATCTGTCCTTCCATCCAGAGAACAAAGAGATCCCCTGTGATTGGGTCGGTGGTGATCTTGGGGAAGTATTGTCTGTGTGTGCTTGTTGAGATCCGTGTGCCTTCGATTGGTTGAGCGAGTGATCCGTCTGGGAGGATGTGCTGGTAGAGGAGCGGCGCCGGGGTGGTCCCGGTCTCGAATCCGTGCGTGAAGACGAGCAGGGCGCCTCCGTTGTGATCGGAAATCGCGACGGGATCGGTATGGCGTGAACTCGCGGTTCCGGGTGGGGGGGCGACGATTTGGAGGTGGGAGTCCCACGCGTTTGAGCCGTCGGCGTTGACGAGCATGGTGTAGATCAATCGTGTGTACGCGAGCGGGGAATCCCAGAAGATATACGCTCCGCCGTTGGTAGTTGGGACGACGGAGAAGATGCGCATGTTCGACGAGACTCCCTCGACGAGGACTGCGGAGGATTCCCAGACCGATGCGCCGGAGGAATCGATGCGGTCAGCGTAGATTGATCCAGAGATATAGGTAGCGATCAAAGTATCACCTGAGGAGAGTTCGGTTGCGCCTCCGAGTACTCTGGGCGATGGAGTGGAGAATCCTGTCGGCCATGCGTTTGAGCCGTCGGGGTTGAGTCGGATGACCGGATCGAGCTGGGTGGAGGTTTGTGCTCTGCTGAAGACGATGTTGTCTCCGATCGGCGCGAGGATTGGTGGGAGATGGAAGGCGCAGGTAGGGTCGGCTTGTGCTTGGATCCCATCTGGAGTGAGGAGCTGTGCGTTGTGATCGAGACGCTGGACGCGGAGTTGTCCAACGCAGAGGCTGTCTTGCCAGGCGTACCAAGTCGCTTGGTCGTTGGTGGTGACGACGGCGTGTCGCTCGCTGAACGCGCGTTCCATCGGGCCGACGATGATTGGGGTGGACGGATCGGTCGGCCAATCCGCGTGAGCTTGGGTTGATGCGAGCACGCAGATCGCTGCGGAGACTTGTGCTGCTGTAGAGATTGAGTTGAAGCGGGATCGATGCATGGCGTGCTCCTTGGTTGGGTCGAGGGATGCCCCGGAACAGGCGGCGGTCTGGTTCTCTCTTATAGAGGTCCGCGTACTCAGGTTGTGTTGCAGCGAATAGTCTCCAAGCTATCTATATATAGATTACGGAATACAGATTTATGGGCATCCTGCTGAGTATGCGGTCAAGAACGCGGAGATGTCGAAGAAATCGAACTGTTCGTCGTTGTTGAAGTCTGCGGCTGGATCGAAGTTCGCGTACGCCGTGAGGAATGCGGAGATGTCGAAGAAGTCCAGTGCGCCGTCTCCGTTGAGATCAGGGAGACACGAGTTGTCCTCGGCTGTATCGATCACGATCGTGACCGCGTCCCAGGTCGCGTCGGCTTCGATGACTCCAAGATCCGTCGCGGCTCCGGTTGTTGGGTTGATCGTGTAGAGGTGGCTAGAGATCTCGACGAAGACATCGGGAGAGACTTCGTCGTAGCCTTGGATGACGGCGTAGAGGGTGCCGTCTGGCGCGAAGTCGAGTCCAGTCTCGAACTGGGGAGTGAATCCGATCCCTGAGACAAACTGCGTCGATGCGATGGTGTTGGAATCGAGGTCGATGCGTGCGAGTTGGACGGATCCGCTGAATGAGAGGGTGAGGCCGTAGAGATCTCCTGGGGTGAGGGTTGGGTGTCCATCGGGGACCACGGCGAGTGAGGTGACGGTGTTGTTGAGGATGTTGTTGATCGCGAGGACTTCTCCAGTGCTCGCGTCTGCAGTGACGATGCGGAGGAATCCGCCGACGACGGTGTTGACATAAACGACGGATCCGTCGTTGGAGTAAGTCATCCCGGCGACTCCCGAATCCATGAATCCGATTGAGTCGATGAGTGTGTTGCCTCCGGAGTCGAGATCGACGATGCGGAGCGCGTTGGTGGTGTTCTCGAACGCGACGAGGTCAGGGGTTGCGGGACGGATGTCCGCGCCTCCGAAGCGCAGGAAATCTCCGGCAAGCGAGAGGCGGGTGACATCGCTCGGATCTGCGAGGTTGACATATCCGACGCGCGCCAACTCGATTCCCGGAGCGCCGAAGTACGCGGAGCCTTCGATGATGTACGCGTGTGTCGGGCTGCTTGGTCCTGCGAGCGCCGGAGCGGTGCAGGTTGCGAGTGCGAGGGTGGCGATGTGCTTCGTGAGGTTCTGAGTGAGTTGGGTGTTCATCGTGAAGCCTCCGTCTTGATGTTTTTGCTGTGTGTGTGGCTCAGACCGAGTTCGTCGCGGAGGATCTCGTCGCGGTCGCGCAGGTCGGGTTTGGCGATTGGTGGTTCTTGGTTTGGTGGTTCTTGGTTGGGGGGTTCGTGGTCGGTTGTGCGAGCGAAGCCGGGGGCTGCGATGGTGTAGGGGGTGATGTAGCGGAATCCGTCTCCCGCGGCTTCGGTCTCGACGACGAGTCCGGTCCGGGTGACTTCAAAGACTCCGGAGGTTGTGGTGACGAGGAGGTTCCCGTTTCCAAGCTCGGCGATCCCGCGATAGAGCTCGAGGGTTCCCGGATCGTACTGACCTGCGAGTGATCCGTCGGGATTGAACTCGAGGATGAAACCACTGGAGAAGGCACAGACGAGGAGATTGCCGTTGGACGCGATTGCCATTTGTTGTGGGAAGTCGAGCTGGGGGACCTCGAGGGCGCTGGTGAAGCGTTCGTTGAACTTACCTTCGAGTGTGTAGCGGACGATTTTGTCTTGTCCTTCGTCGGCGACGAGGACTTCTCCGTTGTACTCGATGACATCGAACGGGCCTCGGATCCCGCCGTAGCGGTTGAAGGCAAAGTCGGTTTCCTCGGCTCCAGTGCTGGGCGCGAGTCGTTTGACATTGTACTGGGAGATCGCGAGGTCGTTGAAGGGTCCCGAGTTGGTGACGAGGACATCCCCGGCGTCTGGGCCTTGGGTGAGGACGTGTCCGCCTCGGATGTTGTTCATGATATTGGTGTCGCGGACACCTTCGAGGGAGAAGATCCCGAGGTAGGTTGTGCCGTCGGCGGAGAACTGGGAGACGATGTCGGAGAACTGGTCCACGACGAGGAGTGTGCCGTCTTGAGCGACGAGGACTTCGAGCGGTCGATCGAAGACATTGACCCCGCCGTCGGTTCCGGGATCGGCGATGAAGTTGTTCATGAGCATGGTCCCGTCGTTGGCATCGAATGCCCAGACGGTGTCGCTGGTTGACTCGGGGATCAGCAGGACATCTTGCGAAGGGGCGGCTGCTGTAGCAAGGCCGCACGCGGATGTCAGGAGGATGAGTGGGATCAAACGCATGGTTCTGTACCTCGGTTCTGGTCGTGATTGCGAGCGTCCATGGTACTTTCTCTGTGTGTGTTTTCAAAGAGAAAACTGTGTGATTTGCGTGGTTCGGTCAGAAGTGCCTATAAAAAACTCGCCGATGGGCGAGTGGTGTGTTTGCCGGATATGTGCTGTTGATTAGTCGTTGCGGAGGTACGACGCTTCGAGTGCGCGTTTGATGCGTTCGTTTGCGTCGCTCAGATGCGCTGCGCTGTAGTCGTCGATGCTTGATGCGTCTGTGTAGTCGCTGATCTTGTCTTGGATTTTCAGAAGTTCTTGACGAGCGAGTGCTTGGATCGTGCGTCCTGAAGCGCCGGGCCAACGCATGCCGGTCGCGAGATCGATCATGCGCGAGAGGTGCTCCATCTGGAGGTTGCGGTCGAGCTGGTCGATCAAAGGCTTCCGGTTGGTGTAGCTTCCTGATCGGTCGGGAAGGTCCCAGACTTGATCGCGGATCGCGTCGAAGACTTCGGGGACGGTAATCGCGTCCTTACCTTCTTCAGTGCGGAGTTCGTTGTCCATGATGCGTGTGAGGCGCTGTGGATTGATGAGTCCGGTCATCGCGGACGCTTGGATGCCGAGGACTGATTGCGCGACAGGGTAGGAGTGGGCTGTGCCGTATCCTTCGTCGTACCAGTTGTCGCTCTGGAGGTAGGAGAGGGTTTCTGGATCGAGTCCGAAGGAGTCGCTGTTGAACGCGTTGTCCACGATGAAGTTCACGGCTCGGCGCTGCTGATCCGCATCAACTGGACGGACGGGAGCTGGCGCGCCGGGATCGCCTTTCATCGAGCGTTGGATATGTGATCCACCGACCCAGTGCATGGCCATGTTGACCGCGCCGTATTGCATTCCGACGAGCTGGGAGTAGACCTGGCGGGCTTTCTGCCAGCTCTCGCCTTCTTTCACGGCTTTGTCGAGGAACTCGCCTCGGGCTTTGTTCACGAGACGCATGCGTTCTTCGGCGAAGTCGATCGAGTCGCGACCGAGGTCCCAGGTTTTCGCTTGGGGGTCTGGTGAGAACTGTCCGTCCTCGGCCATGTACGCGTGCGCTGGTTCTGCGGCTCGGGACGCGACTTCCTTTGGATCTCCGAAGGTGTAGTTCCATTCGATTGCCCACATATCGTAGGGACCGATCTCCATTGGGACATAGTCGCCTTGGACGAATCCGCGGCTTTCGTCTTCGACGATGATGTTGGAGAGCGCGTAGTCCATGACTGTCGATTGGATCGGTTGGTCGAACCCTTCGCTGTTCATTTCAGCGATGGAGTGGAGCGCGGAGCCCTTCCAGTTGTGGGTCATCCCCATCGTGTGTCCGACTTCGTGCATGACAACATCGCGGAGCATCGGTCCGACGAACCATTCGGGGAGGCCGTCGAGCATGGAGACATCGGAGTCGCCATCTGCGGCTTCGTCTTTCATAGATCCCAGTGCGCCGATCCCCATGTCCATAGCGAGACGAGCGGACGCGATGTTGGACGCGAGTCCGGGTTGCATCAGACACATCGCTTTGCTCGTGTGCGAATGCGATCGGTGCGGCTCCCAGACCATCGGGGAGAGGGTCTTCGGCGCGTCGATCAGGAGTTCCCCGGCTTGCTCTGGATGCTCGGTGATTGCTTTGGTGAGCGACGCGACACGATCGCGATCGACAGGATCCGCGAGACGCACGCGTGGGTCCCAGTGCGGATGCTCGGCGAGCCATGACGAGAGCTCAGGAGAGAGGACGCTCATCGCGTTGGATGCGAGTTCGATCTGTTGGTACTGGTTTGCGTACGAACCGATGAATCCTTCGTCCATCACGATGTCAGCTTCGTAGATCTCTCCGGTATCAGGGTGCGCGTGGACTGGGCCGATCGCGAAACCCATTCCCGCGTTGGTCCAGCGGATGAATGAGTAGCGGCTGTCCTCTGGATCGATGTCCATGTATTGTCCGGAGGATGCGTCTTGTTGACGGACTTCGATCGCGTCGAGGATGCCGATTTCTTCGAAGGCTTTGTTCCACGCGAGGACGCCGTCGCGGACCCAGCGCCGGTAGCGGAGCGGGGTGGTGTGCTCGATGTAGTAGACGATCGGCTCGCGCGGCGGGCTCATCTTGAGGTTGGGGTCGGCTTTCTGGATGTGCCAGCGGTTCGCGTAGCGGACGATCTGGGATGATCCGTCGTTGATCGCGCGGTCTTCGTACGCTTCGTAGTAGATCCCAACGCGGCGGTCGGCTTCGCGTGGTTTGAAGTCTTTATTGCGTTCAGGCATCCCGAGCGAAAAGCGGACCTCTGCGAACTGCCCATTGGCGCGCGGGAGTTGGTATCCGATCTCGACATTGTTCGGGAAGACCTTCGCTTTGGTGATCTTCGCGAGACCAACATTGGCGCGATCTAAAAACCGACCGATGAATGCGCTGGATGATCCGAGCAGTGCGCGGTCGAGGTCGATGACTGGGCCGCCACCAGGTCCGGTGGTGATGATCGGGACAGAGAGGATGACGCGATCGGTGTTGACGCGTTCGACTCCGGCTTTGGACTGCGCGTCGCCGCTCGTGCGGACGGACATGTTGGGTTCGATGAGCATGAGCTGGTCATCGCGTTTGGACCAGTAAACGGTTTTGGCAGGGACGCCCACGGCGTTGTGCCAGATCGAGTAGACCCCGGCTTGCGGGTGACCAGCTGAGACGGTCGCGACGAGGTAGAATTTTTTGCCTTCGAAGTTTTTGGGAAGCTCGGCGAGGATCTGGGCGCCTTTTTCTTTGGTGTAGAGCTTGTAGAACTCTTTCTCGCCGGCGAGGACGGGGACTTTTTCGTAGCCTTCGATCGCTTTCTTGAATGGGACTTCCGCGGCTCCAGCGAAAGACACGAGTGCGGACGCGGTCAGCATCCCGATTGCTAGGCTTGTATTGATTCGCGACTTCATTCCGCTCTCCATCACATCTTGATTTTTGATCGTTCGGACAACCCTGAGTGGGTAGTAGGGTTACCGGTCGAGTATCGATCAGGATGCGGATTGGATCAACGGAAATATTGGGAATTAGGGATATACGGCGGGTTTCGTGGAAGGATTACGGGCATCCGGCACTGAAGGCTGTGAGGAAGGCGGAGATGTCGAAGAAGTCGAGTAACCCATCATCATTAAAGTCTGCTATCAGATTATCAGTTGAGTAAGCGCTAACGAAGGCGGAGACATCAAAGAAATCAATCGCACCATCAGAGTTCAGGTCAGTTCGGCAAGGTGTTGCAAACGTACACTGATTCAGCACGAAGCTTACTGTATTACTTGAAGGATTAGTCACAACGAGATCTGGCGATCCGTTATGGTCAAGATCACGGGCAACCATTCTATATGGAGCAGCGCCGGCACCAAAGTCATGGGAAAAAGAATAGGTTCCATCTCCATTGTTAAACAAAACCTGCGACTTGCCAAAATCTTGACTCAGAATCACAATATCTTGAATTTCATCATTGTTCATATCCTGAATGGAAAGCGTTCGGGGATGGTAGTTGGATGCATATTCGTTAGAAGGATTAAAAACTCCATCAATATTCATGATGATTGATATATCATTGCTATTCTCGTTTGCAACTACAATATCGTCATATCCGTTTTCATCTAAATCACCAATAGTTATATATTCAGGGCCATTTCCCGCATCGAGATACGAAGCCGGAGACATGTTGCCGTCTCCGGTGTTCATATAAACGCTTAAGTCGTCGCTGTCATGATTCGCGACCACAAGATCGAGAAAACCATCGAGATCAATATCTAGCGTCTGTATTGAGCGGGGGTCATCAACTCCACCAAACGTTGACTCGGAGAGAAGCTCGCCGGCGCCGTTGTTCCATAATATTCCTATCTGGTTCGTGTGCCTACTAATTGTGACGATATCAGAGGACCCGTTGTTGTTGAGGTCTGCAGCGATCATGTCAATGGGTAGGTTTTTTGTTTTGTAGGTTACTTGTTCATCCAGACTCCCGAGCCCATCATTCAAATACACGCTGACATCGCTAGTTAAGCGGTTTGCTACGATCACATCAAGATCGTCGTCATTGTCTATATCGTTAAACAGAATAGCTCGTGGCTCGAGTCCAGCAGCATATTCGATAGCCGGCTCATACGAATGCAGACCATTTGACAGATGTACACTGATTGATTTTCCGTAATCAGAAAAGACTCCACTATTGGTTACCGCGAGGTCGTCGTAGCCGTCGTCATTGAGATCGCCCAACGCTATAGAGTTCGATTCTGTGGATGTCACAAGATAACCGTTTCCGGTCAGAATCCCACCTCCTTGGTTGACTGACAGACCGACAACGTGATCTGAGATATTGAGCGTGACGACATCCGGCAATCCGTCGCCCGTGAAGTCTGCGGCTTCGATTGATTGCGGGTAACCATTCAAGCCGTAGTTCACACCTTCGGTGAATGTGCCGTCGCCTGCTCCAAGCAGTACGGTAATGCTGGAGTTTGATTGATTCGCAATAACAAGATCAAGGGCACCGTCCATATCAAAATCTGCTGTCGAAACCCAAAGAGCACGCTCACCAACTTGGTAGGTCGCTCCGTAGGTCAGGTTCCCAGTTCCGTCGTTTGAATAAACAGAGATTACCCATTCGGAGTCGTTAAGTAAGTGAACAGTGGCAAGATCAAGATCCAAATCGTCATCATAATCGCCGACTGCAACTGCTCCAAATCCGTCTTCAATTTTATGAACAGCCACGATTTCTTGAAAGGTGCCATCGCCTAGGTTCATTTGTGTGACAATACCATCGTCGTAATCTGAGTACACAATGTCAATGGATCCATTCCCGTCGAGATCGCCAAATGCTCGATTGTTCTCGTATCTCCCGGCATTGATTGGTATATCAGGTGAGTAGAGTCCGTTTCCTGGATTCAATAGAGCTCGTTCATTGGCGACTAGATCGAGAGTTGCGTCGCCGTTGATATCAACCAACTCAACTGAGAGCGGCTCCCGGTTTGTTGCGAACCGTACTTGCGGGATGAAGGTGCCGTTGCCGATGTTGAACAGGATACTGATATCGCTGCTTTCTTTGTTCGCGACAGCAAGATCTAGGTTTCCGTTTGCATTGATATCGCCGATTGCGATTGAGTAGGGCTCGTCTCCAACTTCATACAGTGTGATCGGTTGAAAGGTGCCATCTCCGTTGTTGAGCAGGACTCCAGCACGATCAAGAATCTGAATTGCGACTGCGATATCGACATCCCCGTCTCCATCGAGATCGCCTACACAAAATGAACTTCCTCGCTGAATTGTATCGAACTCTTTTGTTTCAAAGAAGAGTTCAGAGGGGTCGCAAGGTTGACCTAGCAAGGGCATGCTAAGAAACGATATGGTAATCAAATTGGCAAACTGAAACCTCATATAATCCAGATCCTGAGTGTTTTGCGTGAGGATTCTTTATCCTACAAAAACAGCTTGCTTCAATCAAGGCTTAAGTTGTACCCGATAAAGATTGCAGTCGGATCAAGGGATAGGCATTTCAAGAGTTGATCACACGACCTTCCGATGCGAGTGCCGCTTCGTGGACGGCTTCGTGCATCGTTGGGTGCGCGTGGACTGTTGCGATGATCTCTTCGGTCGTCGCTTCGAGTCGGCGTCCGAGCGTGAGCTCTGCGATGAGTTCGGTTGCTTGATCGCCGAGGATGTGAGCACCCAAGATTTCTCCGCGTGGGAGTCCTCGGATGATCTTCACGAAGCCTTCGGTGTGGCGCGTTGCGATTGCTTTGCCGAGTGCTTGGTTTTGGAATACGCCGACCTCGTAGTCTTCGCCCTTCTTCATGCCTTGTGCTTTGAGGGACTGCTCGGTGTGTCCGACCGATCCGACTTGTGGATGGCAGTAGGTACATCCTGGGATGACGGTGTAGTCCATCGGGATTGGATCGTGTTTGGTTTTGCCGTCTTTGAACGCGAAGCGCTCGACACAGAGCACGGCTTCTTCACCCGCGACATGCGCGAGCCATGGTGGTCCGATGACATCGCCGATTGCATAGATGCCTGGGAGGTTGGTTGCGTAGGTGAGTGATTTGGGTTCGCTTGGGGAGTCGGCGCTGAGCGGGACATAATCAGTTTTGATGTGTCCGTTGATAGTTTCGAGTCCGAGTGATTCGTCGAAGAGGCCGTCGAATCGACCGACGACACCGATCGCAAGGAGGACCTTGTCGCCTTCGATGTCTTCTTTCTTGGAGGCGTCAGGTTTGCCGTCCTTGCCCATTGGTGCGCAGGTGACTTTGACGCCCTTGCCTTTGGTATCGATGTCCATGACCCCGGTTTTGACCTTGACATCGAAGCCGTGCTTCTTGTAGATCTTGGTCATTTCCTTGCCGACCTGTTCGTCCTCGACTGGGACGAGGCGGTCGAGCATCTCGATGATGGTGACCTTGGATCCGAAGTTCTTGTAGACATACCCAAACTCCATCCCGATCGCGCCGGCGCCGACGACGATGAGGTGGTCTGGTTTTTCTTTGTTGTACATCGCTTCGCGTGCGCCCCAGATCTTGTCGCCGTCGAACTTTGCGAACGGGAGATCACGAGCGACCGCTCCGGTCGCGACGACGACCTTGTCGGCGGTAATGGTCTCTTTGACCGCTTTGACATCGACTGGTGAAGGGGTGAACTCTTCGTTGAGTCCGCACTCGCGGAGTTCGATTTCTGCTTTGGGACCCGCTTTGACGATCTTGGCATGCATGTGGAAGAACTCGATCTTGTTCTTCTTCATGAGGTATTCGACACCCTTGTTGAGTTTGTCGGCGACATCGCGGGAGCGTCCGATGACCTTGTTCCAGTCGAACTTGACCTCTCCTGTGGAGATGCCCCATTCTTCTTGCTCGGCGAGTTTTTCCATGAGCTCGGCATTGGCAATGAGTGCCTTGGAGGGGATACATCCCCAGTTGAGACAGACGCCTCCGAGGCGGGCGCGTTCGACGATCGCGACCTTGTATCCGAGCTGTGCTGCTCGGATTGCGCCAACATAGCCTCCAGGGCCTCCACCAATAACTACGACATCAAAGTGCTTGTTTGCCACGCCTATATCCTTTATCGATCGCGATTGCGAGAGTTTCAGAGGGGTTTGATACCTGCATCGGGACTATAGGAACGGATGTTGATCACTAAAGAGAGAACCGTGTTTTTCTCGCCAACACTGGGGAGTGCTTCGTGGTTGGAGTTCCTTGGAATCTGGGGTGGTGATGCAGCGCATTGATCGGATTGGTCGTGGATTCTGCCAATTCGGCATCATTTTCCGATCGAGGCATGATTTCGAAGTGGATGAATGGATGAAGGGTGGTTGGTGCTGGCGCATAAATAGTTGTCAATGCGTGTTTTGCGTTGAAAAATGGAGATATGGGCTCGATTTTCAGGTCCGACCACACTGGCACGCCTCATGCATCCGATAGAGGGAGATAGGACTGTTTCTGTCGCAACTTGGGTTTGATCTAGATCCGATCTTCGTTGTTGCACGAACAATTCTTACGGTTCCCTTGTTGAGTACTCAGTAGGGACACACAGTCCGGCGTGTGAAAGCGCCAATAAGCGCTCGGTGTTGAAGCCGGGAGCGGGAGATTAAGACATGTTTGAACGATTTACAGATCGTGCCCGCAAAGTCATGGCACTGGCCAACCAAGAAGCTCAACGCTTCAACCACGAATACATCGGGACTGAGCATGTTCTGCTCGGACTCGTCAAAGAGGGCTCCGGCGTCGGCGCCAATGTCCTCAAGAACCTCGAGGTCGATCTCCGCAAGGTGCGCCTCGAAGTCGAGCGCCTTGTCCGCGCCGGACCTGAGATGGTCACGATGGGCAAGCTCCCTCAGACTCCTCGCGCCAAGAAAGTGATCGAGTACGCGATTGAGGAAGCTCGCAATCTCAACCACAACTATGTCGGGACTGAGCACCTGCTGCTCGGACTCCTGCGTGAACACGACGGCGTCGCTGCTCAGGTTCTCATGAACCTGTCGCTCAAGCTCGAAGAAGTCCGCGAGGAGGTCCTCAACCTTCTCGGCGCTGGTACTGAATCCGGCGGAGAAGCGATCTCCAGTGCTCCTGATGAAGGCGGTGCTGCAAGCGGATCGTCGTCCAAGTCCAAAGGCAAGTCCAAGACTCCAGCACTCGACTCGTTTGGTCGTGATCTGACTGAGCTGGCGCAGACCGGTCAGCTTGATCCGGTCATCGGCCGTGCTCATGAGATCGAGCGTCTGACACAGATTCTCTGCCGTCGCACGAAGAACAACCCTGTGCTTCTTGGTGAAGCGGGTGTCGGGAAGACCGCGATTGTGGAAGGACTCGCTCAGCGCATCGTCGCTCAGGAAGTCCCAGACATCCTCGACGGCAAGCGCGTCGTGGTGCTCGACCTCGCGATGATGGTCGCGGGAACCAAGTACCGTGGTCAGTTTGAAGAACGAATCAAAGCGGTGATGAACGAGGTCCGCCGTGCGGGCAACATCATCCTGTTTATCGACGAGTTGCATACTCTGGTCGGTGCTGGTGGTGCCGAGGGCGCGATTGATGCGTCCAATGTGCTCAAGCCTGCGATGGCGCGTGGAGAGATCCAGTGCGTTGGCGCGACGACCTTTGATGAGTACCGCAAGTACATCGAGAAGGACGCGGCACTCGATCGTCGTTTCCAGTCGATCCCTGTCGATCCCCCGAGCGATGAGCAAGCGGTTGAGATCCTCAAGGGGATCCGTCCGAAGTACGAAGAGCATCACCGCGTGAAATACACGGATGCAGCGATCCGCGCAGCAGTCGAGCTGTCGGGGCGCTATATCACTGGTCGCGTGCAGCCGGACAAGTCGATCGATGTGCTTGATGAAGCGGGTGCACGCATCCGGATCAAGTCGATGACGAAGCCGCCGAACCTTGCGGATCTTGAGTCGGACATCGAGAAGCTTTCGATTGCGAAAGACGATGCGGTCAAGAATGCTGACTACGAGAAGGCTGCGGAACTCCGCGACCAAGCGGAGCAGCTGCGTAAGAAGAAGGACGAGATCCAGGTCGAGTGGCGCGCCAAGCAGCAAGAATCTGCAGGGCTCGTCGACGAAGCGGTGATCGCGGAAGTCATCTCCAAGATGACCGGCGTTCCATTGCAGAAACTCGAGAAGGAAGAAGCGAAGCGTCTGCTGCGTCTGGAAGAAGAGCTCCACAAGAGCGTTATCTCCCAGGACGATGCGGTCAAAGCGATCTCCAAAGCGATCCGTCGTGCTCGCGCAGGGCTCAAGGATCCGAAGCGTCCGATGGGCAGCTTTATCTTTGTTGGACCTTCAGGTGTTGGTAAGACACTCCTGTCCAAGTCGCTCGCGGAGTTCATGTTCGGGAATCCAGATGCATTGATCCACCTCGATATGTCCGAGTACATGGAGAAGCACACCGTCAGCCGATTGGTCGGCGCGCCTCCCGGCTATGTCGGATACGAAGAGGGCGGACAGCTTACTGAAGCGATCCGTCGTCGTCCGTACTCTGTGCTGCTGCTTGACGAAGTCGAGAAGGCACACCCGGATGTGTTCAACATGCTCCTCCAGATCATGGAAGAGGGTCGTTTGACCGACTCGTTCGGTCGTCATGTGGACTTCCGCAACACGATCATCATCATGACCTCAAACATCGGTGCTGACCTTATTAAGGGCGGCGGCGGGTTCGGGTTCGGCAAGCACGCTCCGGACGACAAGTTCGAGTCGATCAAGTCGGTCCTGATGAAGGAAATCGAGCGGTTCTTCCGTCCCGAGTTCATCAACCGCCTGGACGATGTGATTGTGTTCAAGCCATTGACGAAGGAGGATCTGATCCACATCGTCGAGTTCGAGGTCGCGAAGGTTTCCGAGCGTCTCCAGATGCAGGGCTTCAAGCTCGAGCTTGATCAGGACGCGAAGGACTTCCTCATCGAGAAGGGGTACAACCCTGACTTCGGTGCTCGTCCGCTGCGTCGTGCGATCGGGAACTTCATTGAGGATCCGTTGTCCGAGCTCCTGCTCAGCGGCGATCTCCACGAGAAGAATGTCATCAACACGACCCGGATCGGGACGGATGACGAGCTGAAGTTCAACCTGTCGTATGTTGAGCCTGAGCATGCTCCTGAGCCGGATTCGCGTGCTGAGGACATCGAAGCAGCGAAGAAGGAAGCGGAGTCGAACCCACCAGAATCTGCTGGGACCCAATCGACCTGAGTCTATTGAAGATCAATGAACAGCACCCAAGGCATGCCTTGGGTGTTTTTTTGTGCTGACCGAAGCGAGGCAATTCTGATTTCTGTGTCACAACTGGGTCGTGGTTTCTTATATACTTTGCCATGCCGATTTTTCTCAGATGGCTCCTTCGTTTAGGACCCGCTAATCCGATCGCTGTCCGTTTGGTTCAGAACGCTTCGAGACGCTCGAAGCACAACTACGCGCGTTCGGGATACCTCGGCGTGCTCATCGTTGTGCTGCTCTGGGCGATGCTCGGATCGACCCCGACCGGTGATGTGTCGTACCGCGAGCTCGCGTCCGCTGGCGCGTCGAGCTTCGCAGGGATCGCGTACCTTCAGGTCGCGCTCATTTGCATCCTGTCTCCGGTCTTCATGGCTGGTGCGATCTCGCATGAAGCGAATCCTAAGACTTGGGATATCCTGCTTACGACTCCGATGTCGAAACTCGAGATCGTGCTTGGGAACCTGTTTGGTCGCTTGTTCTTTGTGCTCGCGTTGTTGTTTGCTTCGCTCCCGTTGTTTGCGCTCACTCAGTTCTTTGGTGGTGTCCCTGGACGCTCGATCTTCGCGGCGTACATCGTGAGCGCCGGAGCCGCGATTTTGGTAGGGACCATCGCGATCGCGTTGTCCGTGTCAAGGTTGGTTGGTCAGCGTGCGGTCTTCGCGTTCTATGTGTCGGTGATTACCTACCTCGCGATCACACTCGCGATGGATGCATGGCTGCGATCACGCGGGATGGGTGCTGGATCAAGCGGGGATGGCGTGACGATCATCAGTGCCGCCAATCCGTTCTTGGCGCTGCGTGCGTTGCTCTCTCCTGCGTCGTATCCAGCAGCGGTCGAGGGAACCTACGCAGGGATCAAGGCGCTCATGCTCGAATCCCCGGCTCGCGCTTGGGTGTATGGCTCGCTCTGCTTGTCGGGACTCTTGGTGCTCGGATCAACACTCACAGTACGGACAGGTGGTCTTCGGCAGATGGCCAAGACCTCGTCGGGAGTTCCCATCCATCGCAAGCTCCTGCGGATGAGCGATCAAGCGGAGCATCGTCCACCTCGGACGGTGTGGGCGAACCCGATCGCGTGGCGCGAAGCCGCGGCTCGCAACGCGACCTTCTGGCGCATCATCGCTCGCTGGTCGTTTGTGATCATCGGTCTCGCGATTGGTCTGGGTTTGACGATCGCGTACCACATCGGGACGATCAACACTTCCGATTACCAGTTCATCGTCCGATCCGTGATCTTCACGGAGGTCTTTGTGATCTCACTGATCGCGATCAATATGGCCGCGACTGCGGTTGCTGGAGAGCGCGAGGACGGAACGCTGGATTTGATCCTGACGACTCCGATCACGCCACGCATGTATCTGATGGGGAAACTTCGCGGATTGGTGAGTTACTTGCTGCCGTTGATTTTGGTGCCTGTGTTCACGATCGGGATTGGTGGGATCTATGCGCTCATGGGAGGTCTCGGCAAGCAGGGACTCGCAACGATCTCGGCGCGGACTGTTTCTGGGAATGCGCTGGATGTTCCCGTCGTGCTCCCAGAAGCTGGATTGCTCGCGGCGATTGTGCTTGTGCCGTTCGTTGCGTTCTGTGTGATGATCGGATTGCAGTGGTCGCTCAAGAGCAAGGGGACCTTGTCAGCAGTCATCGGGACGGTTTCGGTCGTCGCGATCGTGTCGGGGATCCTTGGTTTATGCGGTTGGGCATCCGCGTCGGACATGCCGGTCGTTGGTCCGGCGCTCGCGTCGTTGTCTCCTGCGAGTCTGCTCGATGCGTTGGTTGTGCCTGCGGATCGGCTCGCAGAAACAGTGGATTCAAGTTCGAACGGATTGGTCACTGCGCGGATCTCGCTGTCAGTGGGAGCGATCATCAGCGCGGGTGTTTATATCGGGATCGTGTTCACGGTCATCGGCGCGTTGGTCAAGAACTTCGATGTGACAGTGCGGAAGCTCGCGGGAACATCGTAACGCTTCCAAGAATCGTGTTTATACGAATCTCATCGTCATGGGGTATCGGTAGAACTCGCCGCGGTTCGCGGCTTGTGACGCTTGGATCATCCCGACAATCCCAAGGACATACGGCACGAACGCGAGCGCGAATCCGACGCCGCAGGTGAGGAACCCGATCGGGATCGCGGCGATCGTGAAGATGAACGAGTACAGGATGAGCGTAATCTGGAAGTTCACGGCTTCTCTGCCGTGGTCGTCGAGAAATGGCGATTCGTCCTTTTTGACCTGCCACAAGATGATCGGGATCAGGATCGCGATGAGCGACAAGACGAGATGCGCGAGCAACGAGAGGTGAAGAAAGAGCGCAGTCGACCGCTCGTCGGCGGAAACATCCGGATCGAATGCTCGTCCGCGATCATTGACGGGGGGTTGTCGGTGCGGTTCTTGTCCCTGCTGTGCGTTCATGCGTGATTATTCCCTCGCGGGCGTATTCCCGCAAGAGGTCATTGGGAAAGAATAGATTTGGCTTTCAGAAGCCTGCTCATGATACTGATTTTCTAAGCAGTGGAACAGGTGGGTTAGTCTGTGTAGTTTGAGAGAAACTCCGAGAGGTCCGCGGCATCAACATTGTCATCGTTATTGAGATCTGCAGATTTTTTCTGTAAGCCATAGAACTCGGTGTAATCAGCGACATCCTGCAGGTCTTTGACACCGTCACGGTTCCAGTCGCCTTGAACTGGGCTTTGAAGAATAGTAGTTGTTGCGACTTCGGCAAATCGTGCGTCGCCATTCTCATCAAGGAAAAGCGATACGAGCACAAAGTCATTGACTCCAACAAACTTTGTAGGGATGAGTGGCATTGTGAAAGTCGTGCCGTCTGATGTGTCCATGTCAGCGGAGACCAGCTCGATTTGGACGCCCGTCTTGTTACGGCTGATCGCGAGAAGGGCGGCGTGCTTGATGCATGGTGATTGCTTAGCGTCGTATGGCGTTCCTGGGAGAGCGGAGACACCAGCTTGGACTGAGAGGTTGGTCATCATGGAGACGGGAAACTTGCCATCAATAGCTTGGGGGGAAAGGGATAGATTCTCGATACTCCCAAGCCGGCTTGCTGGCAGGGAATCAGTACACTCGTCATCATCGGGGTCGAGAAGGTCGTTGAGTCCATCCATGTATGTGTCTAATGCACTCCGAATACAAGCCTCTAAGGCTTCTGGTTCATCCTCAGGGAAAAAATCTAGACAATACTGAAGATTGGTTTCTAATTCAGTCCACAATGTAGTCCGGTCACTATTTGGGATACCGGCTTCGCACAGATCCTTGTCAGCTGCTGCAGCACTCAGACACGCATCATACGCAGCCGCGTTATCCCAGTTCCATTGATTGTTTGGATCATCGTTGTCATAAGTATCGTTGCAATCTGCAATCAGAGCGGCTTCTTGTAAAAAACAACTTGTCGAGTTTGTCTGCGTGCAACTTGCAATAGACGAAGTCGCTGTTCCGGCAGTTATGAGAATGAGTGACTGGAGGGTGGAAATCATGATAATACTTCCTACAAGAAGTTTATTCACCGAGCCGCCTACCGGGCTGGTGGATATTATTATCAGAGATACCAAACATTGTGTCAAGCGGATATCGGGTTGTCTTGAGAATGGATTCTTGACACCACTCATAAAATGGCTGGAAATGGCAAAAAACACCTTAATTACTCAAAATTAAAGTTATATATTTGTTATTTAGCTTGAATGTAGTTATTGCCCAAACAGGTTCCGCGTCGAGAACATGCCCTGTTCTTCGAAGTATTTGAGGGCTTCATCAACCGATGTAAAGACCTTGGTCGCGGTTTCCGTGATGAACGGTGAAGGTGGCTTGCTCGGTTTCCAGACGACATAGACCTCTTTCGCGTGCTCCCATGCATGCTGGAGTTCGCGTTCGACGCCTGATGACAGGCCTGGGATGACTTTGCCTGATTCGCTGATGAGTTCAGGGACGAAGCTGACGATCATGTCGGCTTGGTCAATGAGTTTGAAGTCACGCATGTAGATCTGGCCGTCGATGTCTCCGGCGATGTCGAGGACCTCGCGGGTGCGCATCCGGATCGGTTCCATGTCCTTCTGCACGCCTCCAAGTTGGTGGGGCATATGGTCGAAGAAGTCCTTGCCTTCTTTCACGGCTTCGAGCGCGCGATCAAGAAGAAGCTTCTCGTCAACATCACCCGGATCGAAGGTAATGAAGTGCTCAGCGAGCTCGGCGCGGAACGCGTCGATCTCCGCCATGACTTCAGGCATGTCCACGACATGGCTCATCGGGAAGCTCGGGTACACGGTCTTCATGTCTGGTCGACAGAGCAATCTGAACATCGTGCGTTCGGTCGATGCGTGACGGCCACGCGAGACGATGTAGAACTTGGATCCTGGGACGGCTTGGCTCATAAGCTCGGTCGCGAGGATCTCTTCTTCGCGCCAGACCATGCAGTCTTTGAGCGTCGCATCGATGTCGTGCGCGTTGTGGAGGTTCTGGTGGACGACCTCGATGTTGTCGACGAGGCAGATGAACAGGTCAGGCGCGAGTTTGTTGATCTGGTCGAAGTCGAACGCGGAGAACAGGCCGTGTCTCCAGCGGAAGGTCGCGTGGGTGTTGACGATCATCGTGTCCTCGTCGCGGGACTCGGCGATGATGTCCTTAAACGCGGCTCTTCTCAGCGAGTGGAGACGCGAGAGCGGGAGATCGAGGATGCGTCCGTCGCGGATATCCGGGGCTTCGCCGTACATCATGTTCCCGACATGGTAGATCGGCACGGATTCACCCTGCTGACCTGCGAACTTGGAGACGAGCTCCAAGTATGGTTTTTTCTCCATCCCGACCTGACCTGTGACGATTGCCCGCATGTTTTTATCTCCCAGCATGTTAGAAAGGGATGATAGACCTCCCGCTTGAAAACTACGAGCGGAGCGTGTTCGGATTTGGTGAACAGGTGTGTTCTTTGCGTGCGAATCGGTGTGTGGATGACATAAAAAAACTAGCAGCCCTAGGACGAACCTCTCTCCACAAAAGAGTCCCAGCGCTGCCAGCTTGAGTGAGTCAGACTACCGAAAGCAGGGGGGCGATGCAAGAGCAATCAGAGGAATTCCCCAAGACTCCGATGAAAATCGTGAGTAGGGATCAGTCCTGATTTCGAAGTCTGACAATCGCGAAGGTGAACTCGTGGACTGTGTTTTGAGCTATCACACTGTCTACCAGAACTTTATCGGACTCGTTTCCGTTTTGATCGGTACGGATCATCGCGAGCGTGACGCTCGGCATGTGTTGGGGGTCGAGCTTGGGGATCCAGCGGATGTCCAGATCATGTCCTGCATCGCGGAGCGCGGATCGGAGATAGAGCAGGGTTTCGGGACGCGCCTCGATCATGTTGTGCGCGACAAGGATCGGGGTAGGTTCGATTGGATTGCGTTCGAGTTCCTCGATGAGCGAGCGTGCGGCCTCTTGTGCAGGGAGCTTCCCAGAGGTTGCTCGTCGATCAGGTTCGAACTTGATGATGTAGAAGAGAAGACCAATACAGAGGACCGCCGCGAGGATGATGGGTTGGCCGAGCGTGAGAATACGGAGAATGCTCGTGCGTTTGGTGGTGAGTTGCGTAGTCAGCAGCCAACCGACGAGTGGAGCGAGCGGCGCGAGGATCGGTTGCGCGTAGCGATCGTTGGAGACTCCAGTGAGCATCATGACGATCAATGCGCTCAGCACGGCGAGCGCGATGACCTTCGCGATGTGCAGTTGTGTGGTCAGTGATTCGCTCTCGCTCGCTTCGGCGCGTGCATCAGATCCCCAAGGGAACAGCATCGCGAGCGAGAGCGGCAGCGCAGTTAGCAGCGCGACGGGAACGAATCCAGCGAGCTTAAGGAGCCGGCCCGATTCAAACATAAACGCGTTTGGAGTCTGAATCACAGCGCTGGGTCCCGCGGCGTTAAGCGTGTTGGACCAATGAAAAGCGAACACGATCGCGGCGATGATGACCGGAATCCAGACCGACGGACGCGTGAACGCGACAATGCGCTCGCGAGCTGTACTTGAAAGAATCGTGCACGCGATCAGGACTCCCAGCATGATCGGGAATCCAGCTGGACCCTTCGTGAGCAGCATGCAGAGGCTGATGATGCAGAGTCCGAGCTGCCAGAGGAGAGCGGAGGATTTGGAGTGCGATCGGACACAGAGTTCGATCACGATCCAAGCGCCGATCGCGGTGTAGAGGTTGTGGATGGATTCGATCTCCGCAGCGCGAGCCGGGGACCAGTAGAGAGGGGTGAGTCCCAGCGCGAGAGCTGCTGCGAAACCCGCTCCCTTTCCGAACCACCTGCGAGCGAAGAACCACGATCCAAAGACCATCAGTGTGAACGCGAGTCCTGAGACGAGTCTGGGAGAGAGGTCGGGGTTGTCGTTGATCCGCAGCGCAACAGAAAACATCCAAGGCACCATCTGAGGCTTGCGGACATACTCCTGTCCGAACATCGTCGGGACAAGATACTCTCCAGATTCGAGCATCTCGATCGCTGGGATCACGCGATGACCTTCGGAGCTGGTTAAGCCTTGAGCATCGAGGTTTGGGAGCGTGACGCAGGCGCACAGCAGCACGATGAGTACGAACTGGACAACAGGATGAGAAGCTACACGGCGCATCGGTGTAGGGTAGCAGGAGTCCGCATAGGATTGGGTATGGGAAGCAAGAAGGACAGCAACGGATCGGGCAGCAGTGGTGCTGGAAACGGCTATCCGCTCGCGGTCCGCGAGCTGATCGAGCGATTGAGTGGTCTTCCAGGCATCGGGATCCGCTCAGCGGAGCGTCTTGCGTTCCATATCCTCAAATCCAATCCGCAAGACGCGATTGCGCTGTCGTCTGCGATCCGTGCCGTGAAGGAGACGGTCCAGCATTGCAAGGTGTGTTTTAATCTTTCGGATGATGATGTGTGTCTCGTATGCAGCGATCGTCGGCGGGATCGCTCGCTGATCTGCGTCGTTGAGCAGCCGAAGGACCTGATCGCGCTTGAGCAGACCGGTATGTACAAAGGTCTGTACCATGTGCTGATGGGGAGGTTGTCTCCGCTCGATGGGATCGGTCCCGATGATCTGACGGTGTCACATCTTGTCGGACGCGTCAAGCGGTCGCAAGAAGCGGACGAAGGGGACGGGCGAGTCCGGATCGAGGAGATCGTTCTGGGACTCAATCCAACGCTTGAGGGTGACGGGACGGCGTTGTACCTCGCTCAGGAGCTCTCGAGCACAGGGATCCGCGTTACTAGGCTCGCAAGGGGTGTCCCAACAGGGAGCTCGCTGGAGTTTGCGAACAAAGCCGTGCTTGGGGATGCGTTGATGGGTCGTCAGGATATGGGCTAAAGATCCAGATTTGCTCTTGTTCAATTTCATTCAACCATTACACTATTGATGTTTGATTGGTCCATTGTTATGAACTTCGAGTCAGATAAGGTAGGTTTTCTATGAGATTTCTGAATCTATTTGCATTGTTCTCTCTGTTGTGCAGTATCACGCATGCGTCTGCATTCGGAACGGAGAGCGGATTCGGGTGCGATGTGGACTGGATCCCCAGCACGCACAATCCTGCCGATATCGTTGTCGAGGATGGATATGTCTATGTTTTGAATAGTGCAGCACAATCAGGTCTTGAGATTTATGAGATCACACAATCGGGGGCCCCTGAGTTGGTCGGCTTCGTAGCGACGCCGGGGAGTTCTCGAAGCCTTCGGGTGGTGGGAAACCTTGCGTTTGCTTCTCGAGAGGTGAATCAAGGGATGATTGATATCATCGATTTGAGTGACCACTCAATGCCGATGATTGTTGGATCGTATTCTTCTGATGGTCAGGTTCCAAACTTCGATGTCGCGGATGGGGTGTTGTACATTCCACACTTTTGGGTAGGCGATCAGGTGCAAGGCTTGGAAGTTGTAGATGTGAGTGATCCTTCAGCACCAGTATTGATGGGGCTGGCTGAGTTTGAGAGCAAAGGGGTTCAACTCAAACCATTCCGGCTTGATGTTGATGGGGACATCGGATTTCTGAACTTGGTTTCTGGGAGCCAGACGGGTCATTGGATCCTTGCGGTAGATTTTTCGGACCCGGTGAATCCTGTTGAGCTCGGAGGTTTCTTTGCCTCAGATAAGCTGCTCAGAGATATTCATTTTACGGATGATGTGCTCTACCTGTTGGGAGATCGGATCGAACTTGTCGATATCACTGATTATGCCAGGATGTCGAGATTGAGTCTGGTTGTTCTCGAGGAGCCTCACAGCCAAATGGAGGTTCATGGAGACGAGGTGTATATCACGCTTCCGAGTGGTGTCAAACGACTGAACACACTCAATAAAACGAACCCTGTTTTGGAAGAGCGATATTCAACACCCGGAGGCAAAGCAGTCGGCAGTGTGCTGATCGGTGATCAGCTGCTCGCGGCTGACTACTTCACAGGTCTGCATCTCGTTGACCTCGACGGCGGATGCTCCGAACCGAATCCTGCGGATATGAATCGTGACGGCTTCCTCGATTTCTTTGATGTTTCAATCCTTGTTCAGTACAACGCGGACCTGAATCAAGACGGGGACTTTGATTTCAATGACATCTCCGCTTTCCTGAGCTTGCTTCAGCAGGGGATCTAAGCGAGCTCTCAACTGAAGAAACACGGTTTTTAGTTCGAGGACGCTTGGATCGGCGTGTCATAGAATACATCATTGAGCATGGCATGTAGTTTGCAGGCCTATTCGGTCGATGTGAGTCCAAGTATGCGGTTTGATACCTCACAACAAATTAAGCTCGGACAGCAGATGAAGCTGTCGCCTCGGATGATCCAGTCGATGGAGATTCTGCAGATGCCGCTCGCAGAACTCCACGAACGGCTCGAACAAGAGCTTGAATCGAATCCCACGATGGAAATCGTGGAAGTGGGGGGCAGCGCCGTAACGAGCAGCTCGGATTCGGAGCAGTCTGTGAGCGAAGGGACGCTCGACATAGTCCCTGAGAGTGCGGAGGACTTTGCTCGTCTGGATGAGTACACGGATGCGAATCCTGAAGCCGCGGACAACATGTTCTCTGGATCGAAGGATCGGACGCGTGAGTACGACGATCTTGGTCCTCGGTCGAGGTCGTCGTCCGGAGAGCGCGACGCGAAACAGGACGCGATGGCGCAAGCGCCGGCGCGCGGCGCTTCGATGAGCGAGCAGTTGCTGGATCAGTGGTCGCTCACGGATGTCGAAGAAGATGTCCGCACGCTCGGCGAGGTTTTGATCAGCGCGCTCGATGATGATGGGTACCTCCGGACTCCGTTCGAGGAGGTCGCGGACACAGCTCCGGAAGCAGTCAAAACGATGAACCCAACGGAAGCGGACTGGGAGATGGCGCTCCAAGCGATGCAGCTGTTTCTGGAGCCGA
The DNA here is from genome assembly GCA_051252395.1 of Phycisphaerales bacterium. GTDB lineage: Bacteria > Planctomycetota > Phycisphaerae > Phycisphaerales > UBA1924 > UBA1924. The sequence goes on from JBPOFX010000002.1 coordinate 623,196, forward strand.
TCGGGATCGGCGCACGCGATGCGCGTGAATGCTTGCTCATCCAGATCGACGCTCGGCTCGATCGGGTCGAGGTCCAAGACGAGGACGAACCCGAACTCAGCGGCGAAGGATTGCTCGTCGCGCGCAGACTCGTCGGCGAGTTCTTCGAGGACATGATGAAAAATCGGCTCCCCAAAATCGCGGGGAAAGCAGGACTGACGCTCGATGAGATCAATCTTGGTCTTAGCGTGCTCAAGAAGCTCTCGCTGTCTCCGGGTCGAGGGATGTCCGCTGGAGAGCAGACGGCGGTGTATCCAGATGCGGTGGTTGAGTACGACGAAGATCTGGATCGATACATCGCGTACCTGACGGATGGACGACTTCCGGATGTGCAGATCAATCGCGAGTACGCACGCATGGCGATGGACAATGAGGTCCAGAAGAATGACCGCGATTTCCTCAAGAAAAACCTGTCCAACGCGCAATGGCTCATCGACGCGATCGGTCAGCGCCGTCACACGCTGCTTCGAGTGGTCAACGCTGTGGTGGATGAACAGCGTGACTACTTTGACTTTGGTCCCGAGGCGCTCAAGCCGCTCCCTATGCAGCCGATCGCGGATCGGTTGGGGATCCATGTCGCGACGGTTTCGCGTGCGGTCAGCGAGAAGTTCATCATGACCCCGCGCGGCGTCGTCCCGCTGCGTTCGTTCTTTTCGGGTGGTCTCTCGACGGATTCAGGGGATGATGTCAGCGCCAATGCCGTGCGCGCTGCGATCGAGGAGTTGATCGAAGGCGAGAACAAGGCGAAGCCCCTGAGCGATGAAGCGATGGTCAAAGCACTCAAGGAACGCGGGATCGAGATCGCGCGACGCACCGTTGCGAAGTATCGCGACCAGCTTGGAATCCCGACCGCTCGGATGCGGAAGCAGTTCGGTGGGTAGTCCGATAGGGGATCGGGGCATGCAACCGGTTGATCTCGCTGTCGAATAGCACTTTATGATGCTCCCTCAGCACAAAAACGATCTGTCAGGATCCGCATTTCTCCACGCGTCTGCTTGGGTCGGTGAGATGTATATCACGCACAAGTCGTACACAAATGACTTTACACAGAGATGGCACGAGCACGAGTGCGGGAGCATCGACTTCATCCTCGCGGGCGGAGGCGTTGGTACCTACGGCTCGCGTGAGGTGCGTTCGTCGCCTGGTCTTGTCGAGTTCTTCCGTGAAGAGCTGCGTCATAAGTTTACAAGCGACGGCAACGGGATCCGCTCGATGCATGTCGTCCTCCCTCGCACAACTCTTGATGAAGCGTTCGGGACCAAACGGGTCGCTGTCGAAGAGCTTGAGCATTCGCGTGCAATCGGACTCGCGGCAGGGATCTATCGAGAACTCACCACTCCGGATCGTTCTTCGGAACTGGCAATGGAGTCTTTGGTCTACGAACTGCTCGATGAGGTTCGTTCAGTTGCACGCAAAGGTCGCTGCAGGGCTGGTTGGCTAGGCGTAGTCCGCGACGCGATCCATGACTTGCATGACCGTCCACTCTCTCTGGAAGAACTGTCCAAGATTGCAGGCGTGAGCCGAGGACATCTGGTCCGGGGTTTCCGTACAGCAGTAGGGATCACTCCCGGCGAATACCATCGGCGTGTACGCTTGAATCGTTCAGCACGAATGCTTGCTGATGAAAGGACCTCAATCGCACGGATCGCGACGGAAGCGGGATTTGTGGATCAGGCGCATCTCTCCAACGCGTTCAAGAAATTCACAGGGATGACCCCAAACGAGTTCCGCAGCGTCGTCTGCGCGTAGTCAGTCCAACGCTCACAAAACATACGATCGAGAGCGCTGATGGCGACGGGACTGTCACAAGCTCGAACGCGCTGTCGGTATCGAACTGGTACTGCCAGACCCCGAACTGGTAGGTCCATGAACTGGAAATCTGATCGAAGGTGTCCGCGTCCTGCCATTGCCAAACATCCCCGGTTGGGTCGATCGAGCGAGCGCTGATCGAGATCCAGTACATCGTGTCCGCTTCGAGGGTGACGGCGCTTCCAAGAGTGGCACTGTGCATGTACTGGATCGCGCCGCGGGTCGAGCGTCGTCCGGTATCTGTTGCGTTGGTCTCGTCAAGATCGAAGGACTCGGTAGAGAGGAGCGTGTTGGGTTTGATCCGTCCATTGGGTTGGGTGCGTGAGGACCAGAACTCGATCTGGAAGGAGTCGAAGTTGGTCAAATCCGTGTGACTGAGCCCCTCGCTGGTCCCCCACCAGTTGATAGCTGTGACCTGCGTAGATGATCCGAGCATGAAGTTGTCCGCGTGCTTGAAGTTCCGTGTTGGTCGAGGCTCGGAGCTGCTGTACCAACCAAAGTCGGTCTGGGACGGATCGGTCGAGGTCTGGCTGTAGACAATCTCGGCTTGAGCAGCAAGCGATGCAAGCGAGCAGGCAAGCGCGATGTGGGTCGCATTGAAGTGTGGATTCATCGGTTCCTCCGGATATGGGTGATACAACAGGTTTTCAGCACGAGTATGACCCCAATCCACGAGGTGTCTTGTACGAGAGTTGCGCGATCTCGCGGGCATGATCCGCTCGATCACTCGCCTAAACTTGGGGGATGTCATTGTTTGAAGCGATCAATCTCAAGAAATCCTTTGGTGGACGAGCCGTGGTCAACGGCGTGTCGCTCGAGGTCGAGCATTCGGAAATCGTCGGACTCCTGGGACGCAACGGTGCCGGGAAGACCACGACCTTCCGCATGACGATCGGGATGATCGAACGCGACGAGGGGCGCGTGATCTTCAACAACACGGAAGTCACCGGACTCCCGATGTACCGTCACGCTCGATTGGGGATGGGGTACCTCTCGCAGGAACCCAGTGTGTTCGGACGATTGACTTGCGAGCAGAACCTGCTCGCGATTCTGGAAACACTCAAGATTTCGCGCAGAGAGCGGAAGAAGCGAGCCTCGGAACTGCTGGATCAGTTTGGTCTGACGCACAAGGCACACGACGCGGCACGCACCTGCTCTGGTGGTGAACGGCGCAAGCTCGAGATCGCTCGATCGCTGATTACGAATCCGAAGTTGATCCTCCTCGACGAACCATTCTCCGGCGTTGATCCGATCGCCGTCGAAGACCTGCAAGACGAGATCCGAGCACTCACACAGCGCGGCATCTCGATCCTGATCACGGATCACAATGTCCAGCAGACGCTCAATGTCTGTGATCGTGCGTATATCTTGGATTCCGGACGCGTGCTCGCTGAGGGAACTCCGAAGCAGCTGATCAACTCGGATCTGGTGCGGAGAGCGTATCTTGGTTCAATGTTCCGAGGCGACGAGTTCGATGAATCCGAACGCGAGCCCGTGAATCAGGGAGCGAGTGATGCATAAGTCCGCGAGCACACTCTTGGTCGCATCACTTGCTGCCGTGACCATGCTGGGCGGATGCGTCGAGCGGCGCGTCAAGGTCACGAGCGAACCGAGCGGCGCTCGCGTCTGGCTCAACGACGAGATGATCGGAACGACCCCTTGCCAAGCGGGCTTCAAGTTCTACGGCAAATACGATGTCCGGCTTGCGCTCGATGGATACGAACCGATTCACGAAGGCCGCACGATGAAAGCGCCGATCTACGAATATCCGATCATCGACCTCGCCGCGAACGCGGCTCCGATTGATTTCGAATCGGTCAACGAATGGCACTTTGTGCTGAGTCCGACCGGTGAGTTCGAAGATCGTGAGGGGTTGATCGAGCGGGCTCAAGAGCTGCGTGATTGAGGCTTACGCCTTGGCGATCCGGGTCTTCACATTGTCCAGCACATTCATGAAGTTGATGTACCCGTCGTACGGCGAGTCGTAGGGGCTGAAGTATTTGTGGACATCGCCGTCGGCCCAGTACTTGGTGCACATGTAGTAGAAGTGGTCGCTTGTTGTGAGTTTGCGCCAGTCGTCGATGATGTATTCCATCTCCTGCTCGCGCTTGTGGTCGTGGGTTGATTTGATCTCGACGAGTCGTTGTTTGATCGCTTCTTCGACGCGGTAGGTTTCTTCCAGCGCGTTGTGCTGCATGTCATTGCCGCGCCATGCGGAGAGGTCGCGTTCGGTATCCGCCCATGAAATGAACTCGGGAACATCGTACACGCCGACGGGATCGAACCGCTTGAGCGCCTCGCTCGGCGTGATGAAGTGGTTTTCTGTCGTGCCGTCTGCTTTGTGCGCGACATCGAAGATCGCTTCAGGGAGTTTGGCAAGGAAGTTGAAGATCCCTGTGTCTTCCCACTGGTGCTCTCCGAAGGTTTCGTAGTCCATGAAGAGGTTGCAGAGGTACCCGTCGCCGTTGATGTCGTGGACCCATTTGGCGAATTTTTCGGTTGTTAAAGGCCATTCTTCCCAGCCCTTATTCGAGAAGCGGAACGCGATGTCGTCGGAGAGTTTGTAGTTCTTGAGCAAGAGTCCGAATGGGCGTCCGTCCGGTCCCATCAAAGGCTGATCGTTTTCGTCGTTGGGAGGACGATACACATGGTTCGGTGAGCGGTATCCGAGGTGTCGATCGGTCCCTTCGCAGATCGTGCCGAGGAAGCGGGGGTTGCCGTCTTTGTCTTTGATCTTTGCGAGAGCGCGGGAGAGTTCGTTGGTGTAGATCAGCTCGGTGTTGCGGAACACGGTCGGGGTCTGACCGAAGTGCTCCTGAATCAGCTTGGTGTGCTTATCAACCTGGTATGCGAACTCGTCCTGCGAGTAGATGTAGCTCAGCGAGTGGTAGTAGGTCTCCGCGACAAACTCACAGCAGCCCGTCTCCGCGAGCTGGACAAACAGATCGAGCACATCGGGGCAGAACTTCTTCCATTGGTCGATGACTGTGCCTGTGATCGCGTAGGAGAGGCGGAAGTTCCCCTCGTGACGCTTGACCAGATCCAGCATGAGCTTGGTGGTGGGTCGGTAGCATTTCTCAGCGACCTTCTCGCAGATTTCGCCGTTCGCGTCCTCGTCGAAGTAGAAGGGGTCCGTGTGGAACACGGAGTAGGGTTTCAAGCGATGGGGCTGGTGGACCTGGAAGTAGAAGTTGATGGATGCCATGGGTTTGCCCTTTCGCGGTGGTGCGATTGTCGCTGATTCTTATCGGATATGCAAGTGGAATCGGGTTAAATAGATTGTAGAAGAGTCATTGCTAGTATTTGGTATGGGCACATGGGGCGCTGGCATCTTTGATAGTGATACTGCTTTGGATATCGAAGCGGAGTTCCGTGACATGATGGGGGAAGGGGTTGGGGTAGAAGATGCCGTCAAGAAGCTGATTGAGGATTGGGATCCTGAGAATGATATTGAGGACGAAGGCGCTGAGTTTTGGCTTGCGCTTGCAGCTGTGCAAGTCAAGGCGGGTCGGCTGACTGAGATGGTAAAGAAGCGTGCTCTTGAGATCATTGAGAGTGAGGCGGGTGTCGCTGGATTCGAGCGCGACTGTCCCGAGTTGGTTCCGGCTCGGAAGCGGGCAATCAAACGATTGGAGAAGCGGATTCTTGGGCGGCAAAAGAAGCCGACGAAGATCAAGAAGCCGTTTGTGGATGAGATCGAATGGGAGGTGGGGGATGGGCTTGCGTACCAGTTGCCTTCTGGGAAGTGGACTGGTTTGAAAGTGCGCAAAATCGAGCGAACGCCGAAGTATCAGGAAGCGCTGTATGTCGTTCTTGATGTTTATCAAGAAGCGGTTCCGAGCGTTGAAGATTTTGAGAGTGCTCAGCCACTGCCAACTAAATACACAAAGGATCAAGTAGAGAATGAGATTCGGGAGACGAAGGCCGAGTTGTACAAGATGGGCGGTAAGTATCCTGAGAAACGAAGTTCGATTTTAGAGAATTTAATTGAGTCACGAAGGCAAGTGTTGCTGAGATCCAGCGTGATCTCACTGAGTCGAAGTGGTAAGCGTGATAAACCTGGTGGAGAGCTGAGACTGGTAGTGAAAAAATTACCACACGATGATATTCATCGAGCACTAGGATCTTGTTTTGGTGGCTGGAAAGAGCTTGATGGTTATTTGCAAAAATATTTTGATTTGAAGTAATCAGGTTTTCAGTGCGCTGAACTGGGCGACGGCGACGACGGAGAGGATCATCACCGGGATGAAGACCCCGACGGTCGTCGGGAGTCCCGGGATCGCTGCGGTCGCGCCGATGACGCCTGCGATGAGGGTGATGATCGCGATGGGGGCGCAGCGGATGGATTGGATGACCATGTTCTTGGGTTCACGGGTCGCATAGAACGGCGTCGCGATGATCAAAGTCAGGATCCCAGAGATCATCATCGAGAAGCGTCCCAACGCGATCCGCTCGTATCTGGCGCGTTTCTTTGGATCTTTGAGGGTTTCGCGTCCCAGCATCTCGCGTGCTTGCGCGAAGGACAGGGCCTGCGAATATGACTCGTAGCGATTGATCCGGAGTTCGTTGGGATCAAGCGAGGACTCGATCCGCGAGATCGGGGTTGGTTGTCCGACAGTGGTCTGGGTGCGTGATTGAGCGGTCGCGTTGACGAGATCCCATCCGCCCTTCTGATAGGTCGCGGACTGTGCAGTGATCGAACGAGCGGTGTGTCCGTTCTCATCGCGTTCGAGGATGTAGAGGCCTTCGAGCGTGTTGGTGTTCGCATCGAAAGCCGCGGCTCGGAACAAGCGTCCTTGCCCGTCCTTCGTGAGTGGGACCGAATCCACGCTCAAGCGATGATCTCCGGCATCTTCGTGATCACGCACAAGCAGCGGCGCGATGCGCGGGATGATGAACTCTTGGTTGACCGCTTGGAGGAGCGTCAGCCCGATCGCGACGAGCAGGACGGGTTTGATGATTTTGTGCAGACCAACCCCTGCGGCCATCAGCGCGATCAGCTCGCGGTTTTTGGACATCTGGGAGTAGGTGAATCCCATCGCGCCGACCATGACCATGCCGAGCAGGAAGTTGTAGAGCTGCAAGAGCTTGGGCCACCACAGATCAGCGATGAGCAAGATCGAGAGGACTGATTTGCGGATTGTCCCAGGATCTTCTTCCCCGGCTTGTGCTCCCAGACGCTTGGCCATCTCCATGAACTGGTCGATGTTGAGCGAGACATCGATGACCACGATAAAGCTAAAGAGGATCACAAACAGCAGAACGACATTTGTCAGGAACTGGCGCGCGATGTAGCGGTCGAGGAGGGACATCTGGAGTGATCATATGCCAAGTGGTTCGTAGCAAGCAGGCCGAGCGTGCTAGAGCGTGAACTTGCGGTCTGCTCTGGGGAGTCCCGATGCGAAGAGCTTCGCGATCCCCCATCCGACCAGAGCGCCGAGGAACACATCAGACGCGAAATGAGCGCCGGTGATCATCCTGGAGTACGCGCATCCGATCGCGAGCAGGATCAGGAGCGGACGGAGCCTAGGAAGGAAATATCCGAGCATGCACGCGCCACCAAACGCGACCGCGGCGTGACTCGATGGGAGTCCGAGGTTGTGCCCGTCGATGAATCCGGAGAACGGGAAGCGGAAGTGGTAGCCGCCCTCTTGGATGATCGAGTCGCTGACGGGACGCTCGCGGACGAAGATGAGCTTGAGAAGCTCGGCTCCAGCACCCGACAGGATTGGGACCAAAAGCATCGGGATCGCGCGTTTGAAGTTTCGATCGTTGAGCAGCAGCGCGATCGATGCGACTAGCCAGGTCCCAATAAATCCGATGATCCTGAGCAGTCGGTACCAGTCTTCGCTCTCGAATGAGCGATCGACCTTGCCGTTGCTTGGATTGATGGTGGTCAGCGCGTGGAGGAGGACGAAGTCGAACAGCGAAACAAGGACGAACGCGACCACGAACGCTGCGCCGAACTGGTAGATCGTGAGCCATCGTGCTCGTCGTTCATTGGGTGTTCGGTAGGTCATGGGGATTGCGTGTCTTGTGTGTTCGTTTGGGGGGTATTCGTATTGGCTTTATCGAGCCGTTTACGGGGGGCCCATGAGTTGAAGTTGGTGAAGTTGTACCCAATATACGAGGTCCGGTTGTCCACAGGTTCGTGGTCGAGCTGTCCAATATCGAGCACCTGGTCGTATCCAGCCGTCCATTGGTCGATGCGACCACCCATCAGCAATCCGGCGCGTCCCTGGAGCCGCGCGAGTGTGTTTGGGTTGGTGAGGTCGGTCGATTCCCAGAGGTCGTACTGCGTCTTGCGTCCGCCGACGAGTGCGGAGATGCAGTAGGTGGTGGGGTGACCATCGAGATAGAACGCGAGCTGCGATGCTCGTCCGTAGTGCTCGGTCATGAGGATCGGCTCATGACCAGTGCGTGCTTGGAGTGCATCGAGTTGTTCTTGCACGGCCGTCGCGTGCTCGCGCATTCCTGTCATGCGCGAGATCGGGATGTACTGTCCAACGATCGCACGCTTGGACATCCAAGGCCCGATCGGGAAGAACAGGAGCGACGCTGCACCAATGAAGATCGATGCGCCCCACGCGAACTTGACCGGATGATCGTTGCGCCGAACCCCATCAATCGCGGCCCACGCCGCGGGAGGGATCAACGACACGAATCCAGCGAGCGCCCAGTTTCCTTCGGTCTGCGTGATCAGCGAGACGACCAAGTAGAACGCGAAAATCGGGAACGCGAACCAGAGCAGTGTCGCTGTAGATGATTGTGTCTTTGTATCAGCGTGCTTTCTGACATTGAGCATCGCGAAGATCGCGAGGAACAGCACTCCCGCGCCGATCGCGATCTGCAGGACGATGTATTCCAATGCCCAGAACGGTGTCCAAGGCAGTTTGGTCACATTGGTGTTCTCGGTATCGCCGCCTTTCATGCCGAGGTGTCCCAGCAAGTGACGGACGGTTGCCCAGTCGTGATTCGCGTTCCAGATGAGTACTGGGAGCAATCCGAGGAGCGAGACAAGCAGTCCTGCGATGAACCATCTGAGATGGAGTTTGTTGGGTTTGACCAAGAGTCCTGCGAGCAGTACGCCTGGGATGAGCAGCAGGATGGTGTATTTAAAGATGAATCCCAGCGCGATCATGAGACCAAATCCGATCCACGACTTTGGAGAATCTTTGATCAACGCTCGCGCCGCGAAGTAGGTTGCGCCGGACCAGCATGCCGTGTACGGCGCGTCGATGGTCATGACGAGTCCCGCGATCGCGAGTCCCGGCACGCACATCCAGAGGAGCGCCGCGACGAAGCTCGTGAGATGATCGCTGTACGCGATCTGCGCGGCTTTGAGGATCGCGAATGATCCCAGCGCCGATGCGATGAGCGCCGGGAGTCGCACGGCGAGTTCGGTGTTTCCGAGCGCATTGGTCGAGAGGTAGATCACCCACGCGACGCCGGGACCTTTGGAGTAGTACGACCAGTCGAGATGACGCGACCACTCCCAGTAGTGCGCCTCGTCCTCGACGAGCGTATAGGGGGAGATCGCTTGCCAGATCAGTCGAAGAACAAACAGCGCGAAAATCAAAAGAACACCAGCGAGCGGCTTGCGACCAAGTGTCATCCACCACTTCTGAACTTCAGTATTGGGAGGTGATGAAGACATCGGGGGATCAGTGCTTAGAGACCTTGCGGAGCGCGTTGAGGGTGTATCCGATGATCAGCAGGATCCCGGACCACAGCAGCGGGAGCGCGACCGCTCCTGACTTATGCACGGCTTGCTGTCCGCCGGAGATAAACAACACGGTCAGCAGCGCGGGGAAGAACGACCAGAGATAAATCATCAACGGCTGTGCGTGCCGAAGACGCATCGCCGTGACCCCTCCCGCGAGGACCATGATGAGGGAGGAGACAGAGAACGCCCAGCGTTCGTGGATCTTTGAGAGGACTTCGCGTCCGAGATCATCAACCTCGAACTCAAGGTTCCTCGCGAGCCGAGACACAGTTGAGTTGTACTGGATCGACTCTTCCTGGCGATACGGCTGCGCAACCTCCAGCATCCGAGCACTCGGAATCTCGAGCAGTTCTGGGAGCGGATCGTTATCGATGTTCAGGTTCGCGTACTCCGTTTGCGCGATCTGTGTTTGTGTAGACGCATCATTCGATTGGATCGTGATGTTGAAGAGTTCGAGTTCCATCGCGAGGTTGTTGGTCGATGATCCCGCATCAAACGGATCGATCTTCGCGGTGGTGTTCGGATGGATGATCGCAGAACGCACGCTCAGACGATCCGTGCTCGAAGATCGGCTCGTGCTCGATCGGTTGCTCGTCCGCTTGATCTCGATCTCGATCGTCCCAGTCGATTCGAGCGGCTTGAGCACCCAATCCTTCCGGTCGCGTTCGATCGATCCCGCGAGGACAGTGATCGTTTGATTCGGTCCCGCTCGGAAATCGATCGCTTGTCCGGAGCTGACCATCTCGCTGAGGGTGTTGAATGCTTCGGTCGATGCGATCGCACGCGCGAGCTCGATGCGCCGACGATCGACAAAGTTCATCAGGTCGGGATTCTCTTCGAGCTTCTCCATTTCCTGAGCGGACATGAACTTCGGATCATCTTTAAAGACTCTCGGGATCGGGATCGCAGGAGAAGTGACCGAATCCCACGCGACGGCGTCGCCTTCTTCATTAATAGTCAGATCTTCGAACTTCATCACGACGGCGCGGTCGTTGTCGTTCGCGATGCGTGGACGATCCTCAGGAGAGAGCGCCCATGCCGGGAGGAGCAGGATCCACGCGCGTGCGGCGGTGCCGTCGATGCGGATGGACCCGTCGTCGTTCGCTTCGACCATCACGACCCCTCCAAGCAGGAACTGCTGCTCGATCGGTGATCCCGCTTCCGGAGCGACTTCTTCGACACGATCCGCGTGGATCTCTGTGTTCCCGACCATCGCGGACTGTCCCTGCGAGAGCGAGTTGACGAGGATCTTCGCGAAGTCACGCGTGACCATCTCTTCCATGCGCTGCAAGAACCTTGGGATAATCTGGTTGTTGAGTGCGACGAGTCCTCCAGCGAGCAGGACTCCAGAGACGAGCATCGGGAAGAGGACCTGTCGGTGCGAGACTCCGGACGCGAAGGTTGCGGTCAGTTCATTTTCGGAGACCATCCGGTGGTAGGTCATCGTCGCGGAGAATCCAGCCGCGAAGGGGAGCGCGTACGCGAGCATTGGTGGGATCGCGTATCCGAGGAATCGGAACGCTTGGTCGATGCTCAGCGATCCATCCGCGAGTGGTTTGACGGTTGTCGCGAACGCGATCGCGGCAACGACGACCGATGTGGTAATCAGCAGCATCCGCCAGAACTCGAACAAGATGGATCGCCAGAGGGTCCAGAGCATTGGGGATAGTAGGGTTCTAGAGCACGATTTTATGATTTAATTTCAACCGCTGCATCGACTTGAGGAGCGGGGTCGAATCCGCATTGTCCATGCTTTATCTACAAGAGACCTGGTTTCCTGTGCCGGGTACCTTTCTCCACTGCGGACGCGTTCTGTCGAGCGCGTCCGTTGTTGGTTTTGAGGACCCGATCAGTTCACGCGAGCAACCTCGACCTTACCCCCCGGCTTGTCCATGATCGAGAGGTTCATCGCCGCGAGTTGATCACGGATCGCATCGGCGGTTGCGAAGTCTTTGGACTTCTTTGCATCGGCGCGCTGAGCGAGCAATGACTCGATCTCGTCCGATGGGGTAACGCCGGGTTGGTACAGAGCGATTCCAGATTCGGACTGTGCTGCTTCAGGCTGCTTGAGTGAGAGGACGCCGAGGATGTCGTCGAAGAGCCGGAAGGTCTTCGCGTCCGACTTGGTTGGTTCGGTGGTTTCTTTGATCCAGGTATTGATCGCGCCGATCGCGCCTGCGATGTTGAGATCGTCACTCAACGCATCGGTCACGCGCTGTTCAACGAGCGAGTTTTGTTGACCATCGGGTCCCGATTCCCCGGCTTCAATAAAGCGTCTCCAACGCGCGATCTGCTTTGCGGAATCCGCGAGTCCCTGCATCGAGAAGTCCGCGTTGGCGCGGTAATGCGTTTTGATCAGCTCGAGGCGCACAGCCGCGGGATCGATCCCCTTCTCGATCAAATCCGAGAGCGTGTACATCGTCCCTTTGGACTTGGACATCTTCTCGCCTTCGACCTTCAGGAATCGAGCGTGGAACCAATGACGAGCGAAACTGGATGATCCGGTAAAGCAGCACGACTGCGCGATCTCGCATTCGTGGTGCGGGAAGATATTGTCCTCGCCTCCTGAGTGGAGATCGATCGTCGCATGCTTGGCGCGTGCGGCTGGGAGACCGCCCTTCACAAGCCGATCGAGCGCCATGGCGCTGCATTCGATGTGCCAGCCGGGATAGCCTTCGTCCCATCCTTCGCAGAGCTGATGGTCCGGAGCGCTCCATCGCATCGTGTGGGTTTTGTCCTCTTTCCAGAGGAGAAAGTCCGCAGGATGGCGTTTCTCGGATTGCTGTGCGTCGTCGACTCGTCCGCCTGCGCCGCCTTTGAGTTGGTTCAGGGTATTCCCTGAGAGCTTGCCGTAGCTCGGGAATTGTTCAGTGTTGAAGTACACGGCTCTCGATCCGGGGTGTCCTCCGACATACGCCGCGCCGGAGTCGAGGAGTTGAGCGATGATTGATTTCATGTGCTTGACATGATTTGAAGCGCGAGGCATCAGCGACTCATCGTCCTGCGCCTCGATCGCGACCTTGAGTCCGAGCTTGATCGCGTCCTCTTTGAATCGTTGCTCGTAGAAGCGTGCGATTTGTCGTGGATCGGAGGGATCGATGTCCGCGCTATTATGGATATTGCCGTTTTTTTTAGACTCCTTGAGTCGTTGAGCAGCGAGTTCCATTTTGTCCTGACCACCGCCGTCGGCGTTCTCATCGTCGGTCATGTGCCCAACATCGGTAATATTCATGACATGCGTCACGCGCCGAGGACCGCTGTGCTCTGTGCCGTCGCTGTTGGTGATCGTGCAGAGCGGAGATTCGATCCAGCGACGCAGGAGATCCGCGGCGAGGAAAGATCGGAAGTTCCCGATGTGCGCGTCGTCGTACACAGTTGGTCCACACGAGTAGAATGTGATCTCATCCGGGTGATTTGGGAGAAAGGTCTCATTTTTCTTCGTGATCGTGTTGTATAGCGTAAAAGTCATCGTGTGATCGTAGGAAGCGACCTATGCTGGTCTGCAGGAAAAATACTCTGGAATTTCTACCATATGAGCCCATCCGACGAAATCTTTACCGTACTGAATCGTGAACCAGGGACTGGTGTGTCTGTTCTTGATCGCGACGGGGTCTTGCATTACCTCAATGAAGAGTCGATCCGGTTGTTCTTCGATGAACCCAAAACGCTCGAAGATCTCCAAGGCAAGAACATGGTGGAGATGGGATTCCCGAAGGAGTGGGCCGAGGAGCGTCTGCGTCTGATCCGTCAGATCGAATCAACGGGCGAAGAGATGATCCTCCGCACCATCTGGCAGGGGCGCCAGCAGTTCAGCTGGATGCGTCCGCTGGACCAAGAAGCCGGCGAAGAGTTCCGCGTCTTGATCGTCACTCGCAGAATGGGAGCGGGTGAGGAATCGGATCGTCTGCAGGATTCTGAGACCCCGTTTGTCAACTCTGAAGTCGCAGGTCTGGGAGATCTCGCGCAGCTCACCAAGCGTGAGATCGAAGTCCTCGCACTCATCGGACAAGGGCTCACTGCGAAAGAGATCGCAGCGATTATGCACCGTTCGGTCAAGACGATCGAGAACCATCGGATCTCGCTGGGGACCAAACTCCAGAAGTCCAACAAGGTCGAACTCGCGATGATCGCTCGCTCGGCAGGATTGATGGTGGACGACTCTGGTCGTCAACGCGTGAGCCGATAGTTGCCTGATTTTTAGTTAGGTATTTTAAACTAATTTGCCTCATAGTAAACCGCTCTATCGCCCTTGCGACGCTTGTTATATATTTCACACAACCTCTTTTTATGCATAAATCCCGCAATTGATGGGGTCGTGTGCGATCTTCAGAAAACAGCTCGCTTAGAGCGCTGGAGTGGTGTGATCTGCAAATACAAGACAGTTGGTCTACAATTGTGCAACTTCAATTTTCTTAGGGAGACTCTTAATGACAAATCAATATGAAGATCCATATTCAGTCATCAGCCAAGAGACCGGCGCGGCGGTCAAGGTATTTGATCGGGATGGGAAAATACTGTACTTCAACGCTGAAGCGATCAGGATTTGTTTACCCGACATGGCACATGAGAGTGAAGTCATCGGCCGACGGATTGATGAGCTCGGACTACCTCAGAGCTGGGTGGATGAGCGTTTGAAACTCATCCAAAGAGCAACCGATCAGAAACAAGAGTTCATGTTCCGCGCAATCTGGCTAGGACATCAGCAGTTCAGTTGGGTCCGATCGCTCGGCGTTGAAGAGGGCGAACTCCCACGAGCACTCTTCATCACACGCAGGATCCCAGCAGGTGAAGAAGCGGACCATCTTCATGATACTGAACTCCAGGTCATTGACTCCGAGTTCGCAGAACTCGGAGAACTCGAGATCATCAGCAAACGAGAACTCGAAGTCCTCGCACTCATTGGTCAGGGATTGACCGCGAAAGAAATCGCAGAACTACTCTACCGATCTCCCAAGACCATCGAGCATCATCGGAGCTCGCTCGGACTCAAGCTCAACGAAACCAACCGAATAGAGCTCGCGATGATCGCTCGCGAAGCGGGGTTGTCGGTCGTCGACGCTGACCGAATCCGTATCTCGCTCCGCGTTCCTGAAACTATTTGAGGCTCTACAACTTCAAGACTCTTCGACTTCTGACGGTGCATGTTCAACAGCAATCCTCAGCACGCGCGTCGGTTCTGCTTCCAGAATTGTGATGTGCATAAGGTCTTGTGTGACCTGCTCGCCTTGCTCTGGGATGCGTCCGAGCGTGGTGTTGATGTATCCAGCGACGGTGTCGTAGTCGTCGGATTCTGGAATCTGGAATCCGAGTTGTTCGAGTTCGTCGTTCGCGTCGTCGATTTCGGTCCGCGCATCGATTTCTGCGAGCGTTGAGGCTTCATTGATGTCCACGCCTCTCGGATCATCTTCTGGGTCTTCGTATTCGTCTTGGATCTCGCCGAAGATTTCTTCGACGATGTCTTCCATCGTGACGAGTCCGGAGGTTCCGCCGTATTCGTCGATGATGATCGCGATGTGGACCTTGTCAGCGAGGAGCTGAGCGAGCAGCTCGCGGACGGTTTTGGTCTCAGGCACGAACGAAGGCGGGCGCAGGATCGACTTGAGATTGAACGGCACGGAGCTGTCGGAGCCGTTGGCCATGATCCATCCGAGGAGATCCTTTGCGTAGAGCATCCCGACGATGTGATCGAGGTTTTCTTCGTAGACTGGGGCGCGTGAGTGCCCGTGCTCGTCGATGAATTTTTGGACTGCCGCGAGGTCGTTGGTGTACTCCAGCGCATCGACTTCTGTTCGAGGAGTCATGACGGATTCAGCGAGTGTCTTTCGGAACTCGACGACCGCTTCGATCATGTCGCGTTCGGTTTCGTCGATGTGTCCCTCGCGCTCGCCTTCAGATACGACCGAGAGCAGCTCGGAGCTGATCGCGTCTTGTGCAGGTTCTAGATCTGTTCCAGCGAGTCTCCGGATGACTTCGTCAACGAAACGCATGAGGATGAGGATCGGGAAGAAGATCGCGTGCAGGGCGCGGATCGGCGCGGAGAACATCGCGATGATCCGTTCGCCGGCATGGTTTGCAACCCCGATCGGGACAAGGAATGCCGTGATCCAGGTCAGGATTGATGCCATGAGCAATCCGATGAAAATGGACCCCAGTCCGAGCGTGGTTTGCTCGCGGAGCCCCATGACCCATGAGATACACGCGAGACCGACCAGCATGTTGAGCAGCAGTCGTGTGATCGCGATCGACGCGGCGTGTCCATCGGGATCGCCCTCGATTGTCTGGAGTCGTTTCGAGAGCGGGGATTCCTCGTCACGCTGGATGATCGACGCGATCTTGGCGCGGGACATGGTCAGCAGTGAAAGCGTGAGCGACGAAAGGAGCGCGGAGAACACCAGCAGGACGCAGATGATCACGAATGACCATCCAGTGCTCGGTGGGTTGGTTGCGGTCGTCTCAATCTCGCCGTAGTCGAAGCTGCTGCCCTCGGCTTGCGTGCTCTCGATCAGTTCTGATTCCATGTTCTCTGTCGGATTCTCGGTAGGTTGCTCGAGTGTTTCGCTTTGGTAGTTCATAGTGTTCATCAGTTCCCCCCCAAATCAAACAACGGCCCGATCCCGGCAGCCGTCAGAAGCTCGTCTTCGCGAGCGTGCATGCGTGCGTAGTCATCGTCGTCATGGTCGTCGTACCCCAAACAGTGGAGCGTGCCATGGACGATGTAGAGGAGGAGTTCGTGGAGCGTCGTGTGCGATCGATCCGCGGCTTGACGCTCCGCTTCGTCGTAACAGACGATCAGATCGGTATCGAGAATCTTGTGTTGGATGTCGTCTTGCTCTGTGTCATGACCTGCATCTGATTCGCTGAGATCGAAGGTCAGCACATCGGTGGTTCCTTCGATACCAGAGAAGCGCTGATGCGCATCGGACATCATCGAGTCGTTGACAATCTTGACACGGACAGAGCCTGTTGTATCGAGCTGTGTGAAGACCGCGCCGGCCCACTCTTGGAGCTGGTCGTGCTCGGCGTGTGATAAATAATTGAGAGGGTCGATCAGCTCAAGCTCGATCGACCGCGCCGGCGGAGGGTAAGGATCATCATCAATGATGGTGGGCATCGTGGAGATACTCAAATCCGAAACATCACGCGTACCAACGCGGCACCTGTGGTTTCGTGGAGCGAAAACCGAACGGTATTGTATCGACCCCTTCGACAGGTGGATGCCGAGATATCCACATGAACACGATAATTATACAAATAAATACCGAACAGATTGTTATATATGTGAAGATAGGCAAGGAAAAATGTGAATTAGCCGATAAGTTTGTTTGAAGGTTCTGTGTTTCGATCATTCTATACAGATCTCTCTCTCCTCCAGCGGGGTGCCGTGGACCCATGGCACCCTGCTTTCTTTTTGTACTGAGCGGAGACCAGAATCATGGATCGCTAGAATCCGTTTTTGAGCACTCGATGCTTTCTTCAACGAGGTTGAGATGAACTTTGGCAACGAATGTGTTTTAGTGACTGGTGCCGCGGGGTTTATTGGTTCCCATGTCTCGATCCGTCTCTTGGGACTCGGCGCGAAAGTCATCGGGGTTGACAACTTCGATCCGTATTACGCGCGTCAGCTCAAGGACCATAATCTCAAGATGGTCGAAGAAGCCGGGGGCGATTTTGTATTCAAGCAGATGGACATCTGCGACACTCCCGCGCTCGAATCACTTTTGAAAGACCAGAGTGTGACCGGCGTGGTCCACCTCGCTGCCAAGGCTGGGGTGCGTCCATCGATTGCTGATCCAATTGGGTACGCGCTCCACAATGTCGTTGGGACGCAGTCTGTGCTGACTGCCGCAACCAACGCGGGATGTAAGCGTGTGTCCGCGGCGTCCTCCTCCTCTGTGTATGGCAACAACGAGAAGGCGCCGTTCAGCGAAGAGGATTCTGTTGAGCATCCGATTTCTCCATACGCCGCGACGAAGCGCTCGTGCGAACTGATCGGAGAAACGCATAACCATTTGACCGGTCTCCCAGTCGCGATGCTCCGGTTCTTCACAGTCTTCGGACCTGGTCAGCGACCAGACCTCGCGATCCGCTTGTTCCTCAACAAGATCGGTCGCGGCGACACCATCACGATGTTCGGAGATGGATCCATGAGCCGAGACTTTACCTTTATCGACGACATCGTTGCAGGTGTCCTCGCGTCCTACGAAAAAATCGATGAGCACGGCTATCGCATCTGGAACCTCGGAAGCGACCACCCGATGGAACTCCACAAACTCATCTCAACAGTCGCTGAAGTGGTTGGCAAGGAAGCGGTCATCGATCAGCAACCGATGCAGCCGGGAGATGTGAACCGGACCTGGGCGGATCTTTCGCGATCCAGATCCGAGCTCGGATACGGCGCGACGACTTCGATCCGCGACGGCATCGCGAAGCAGTGGGAGTGGATGCAAAGCAACGCGGATCTCATCAACAAGGTTGGAGGCTGAATCTCGTGAGCAAACCCAAGATCCGCGTCCTGCGCCATCTCGCACGCTCCGGCGGAACCCTGATCTCCAAATGCCTCGGTTCGATGGATGATGTCGTCCTGATCTCTGAGATCCATCCAGCAAATCTGGCGGTCACCAATCCGATGAAACAAGCGGTCGAGTGGTTCAAGCTCGTGCCACGCACGCAGATGATGGCATGGAAAATCCGCAAAGGACCAAGCTTCGAGCAGTTCATCTGGGCGTGCCATTCCACAGCACAATCCAGGAACCAGATCCTCGTCCTCCGCGACTGGTCGCACCTCGACTACCACGGCGTCCCCTTCGCAAATCCAACAATGGGATCAGGACTCACCGACGCGCTCGAACCGATGTTCGATGTCGTCGTGACTTGCACTGTCCGCCATCCGCTCGACCAGTACCTCTCGTTCCTGGGAATCGGAGGCGGCAAGCGCTTCACGCGCGCCGAGTACCTCAAAGGATGCGCCGAGTACGCAAAAGCTGCTGTAGACACTGGATTCGTGCGCTACGAAGACTTCACCAATGAACCCGAGAAGTACATCCGTTTGATCTGCGAGCGACTCGAGATGCCGTACGACAAGGAGTTTCTCAATAAGTGGTGGTCCTACACAACCATCACAGGCGACACGGTCAAATCCGTCGGACGCGGGAACGAGTACAAAGAGATCCGCTCATTCAAACGACGATCGGTCGATGAAGAACTCCTCGCAGAGTTCCGCGCCAACGAAGACTACCAGAAGACCTGCGAGCTGCTCGGATACGAGCAGTAGATTCAGCTGTCGAGATACCCGAACTCTTCGAGATCATCCTTGAACGCGTTGTTGAAGATTGCATCGAGTCCCGGCGCGATCGTGTTGAGCGATTGGTTGGAGAGACCCTTGTTGACAAAGAAGTGTCCCTTTTTGGAAGCTTCGCTTGTCCCGACGAACAGTCGCTTGGAGAGATCGTTGGATTTGTCCGCGTTCTTCTCGCGGATCTCCAGTGCGCGCATGAAGTCGAAGGAACTGTGCTTGACCGCGAGGTCGATCTCGTCATCTGTTCTGGAGATGTCGAGGAACGCGAGGATGTGCTTGAGTCCAGATGCTGGATCGCTCTTGAGTTCTTCGTAGCGGAGATTGAGGACCTCGAACCGATCCGTGTTGCGCCACGAGCGAGCGTGGGATCCCCAAGATCCGAATCCGTTCTGGAGCCATCCGGGACCACCGCCGCATTTGATGAACTCCTTTGCGAAGTTCTTGTTGGTGTCGGTCAGCGAGAAGCCTTTCTTGGGAGCGAGCTTCCGGTAGTTGAGCGCGCTGAGCAGAATATCGCGCGGATTGCGGATGATATGGATCGCTTTGAGTGTGTCGTTAATCTGCGGGTGCTGGTCCGTGAGCTCAAAGTGCGTCTTGATGTAGGTCGGTCCAGATGCAGGTGGCTCGAACGGCATCTGACGATGGATGTCGGGAATCCGAAGCGGGACATCCGCCGAGCGTTTGGGCTCGCCATAGAGCGACGCATAGAGCATGAAGCGGAGCCAGGTGTTGCCGCTCTTGGGATAGGATGCGATCCAGACAGTGGACATAGTGGGTCTCGTTGGGTTGAGCTTACGACGATCGTTCGGACAAACGCGTCCAGAGTGTACGGTATGCGTCCAACACCTTCCGCGTGTACGGCTCTTGCTCACACAACGGAGATCCGAGCATCTGATCACGGAGCAATCCACGCTGCTCCATAGACCACTTCCCGGCATCAATACGATCGATGGCTTTGGTGATGTACGCGGATTCATCAGCCGCGATGAGTTCTTGAAGACCGACCGTGCTCAGCAAAGACGCGCTCACGCGACCCGCGTGCGCATTCCCCAGCAGCGTAAGCACCGGAACCCCCATCGCGAGGGACTCGCAGGTTGTCGTTGTCCCGGTATATGGGAAAGTGTCGAGCGCGAGATCCAGCTCGTTGTAGGTATCGAGATGGGATTCGACTGTCTCAGAGAACGCGCGGAGGTCGAGTCTTGATTGGTCAATCCCGTGCGTTGAGAAGCGTTCGATCAGTTCAGTCCGGAACTCGTCGTTTGCGAGTTTGGATGATTTGATCAGCAACTTCGTCTGCTCGCGTTGCTCAAGGATCTGGACCCAGACCTTGATGGTTGAGTCCGAGAGTTTCTTGAGGTTGTTGAACGATCCGATCGTGAACGGTCGATCCGTATCAGGTTCCCGAACGATCGGCAGCAACTTAGGGGGCTGGTAGCACAAGAAACACCCATCGAGTCGGACGAGTGTTTCTGTTGCGAGCGCATCGGTATCGGGAGTCGGATCGGTGATCTCGTCTACAAAGCGGGCGTCGATGCGCGAGAGTCCGGTGGTGTTGCCGTATCCGATGAAGGTGATCTGGATCGGCGCGGGTTTGGATGCAAAGACCGAGAGCTTGTGTCCCGCAAAGTGACCAGTGAGCTCGACAAGGATGTCGATGCCTTGATCCTTGATGAACTTCGAGAGTTCCTGCGCTGGTTTGGTGCTGCAATCGTGCCAGTGGTCGGCGCAGTCGTTGAGCCGCTCAGTCACCTCGTCGCGATGAGCGGAAGTCGTGAAGACATGTGTCTCGAACGAGGAGTTGTCTGTGTGACGCAGGATTGGTTCGAGGAAGTAGGTGATCGAGTGTCGATGGAGATCCCCAGACAGGTATCCGATCTTGAGCTTCCGATCCGGATTCAGATCGATCCCGCTGTGTCGTTGAGGGGGGATGTGTGTTTCGAGTTCGTCGCCGTAGTCTTTGTGTGCTTGGTACACCTGCTCGCGTGTTTTTGTGTCATCGTAGGAGTACGCGAGCGCACGCAGATCAAGGACAGCAGGGTGTTTCTGGAGCGGAGCTGGCGCGTTCTCAAGGATCTCGATCGCTCGATGTGCGTGCGTTGTGTCGAGTTCAAGGAGCGCGCGATTGACGAGCGGATCAGGAAGATCAGGCGTCAGTTCGTGCACTGCTTGGAGTGTTGCTCGCGCTTTGGAATACTCCCCGAGCTGCGAGAGCGTCGATCCGAGTCCAGACAACGCGCCGGGATGCTGAGGGGCTGCGCTGAGCGCGAGTTCGTAATGCGTCCGCGCCTCTTCGTGCTTTCCATTGAGCGAATAGATCGATGCGAGCGTGGACTGTGCATCGGGATTCGATGGGTCGAGTTTGATCGCTGTCTGCGCGTGATAGAGCGCACGATCGTGTTGACCAGTCGAGGCACAAACCATCGACGCGAGCGTCTGGGCGTGCGATGATTTGGGTTCCTTCGCGATCAGTCGCGTGATCTGCGCCTGCGCCTGCGTGAGCTGACCCTTCTGGTACAGCGCATAGATCTCTTGGATCTGCTTGAGCAGTCTGTTGTGCTTCTGAGCGTGCAACGGAGATTGGCGAGGTGATCGGCTCATGCTCTGGATGTTGAATGAGTGGTGATGAGTTGGTTGGTCAAACGCTTCGTGCTGTGATGGAGATCAAGGATCTCGTCGAGCGTGTTTGCAGTGGGGGACCCAGATTGCTCAAGCGTCTCCGCAACGACGCGTGTGATCGCGCCGAATTCAAGCTCATCCTTGAGGAACGCTTCGACCGCGGCTTCGTTCGCGGCATTGAATACAGCACCAGCGCTGCCGCCTTGCTCAATGACCGATTTCGCGAGTCCGATCGCTGGGAACCGATCCGGATCAATCGCTGAGAACTCAAGCGAACCAAGCTCCGCGAAGTTGAGTGGATTTGGTTGCATCGGAGCGCGATGCGGATGCGTGAGCGCGTGCTGGATGGGACAACGCATATCTGTTGGTCCAAGGTGCGCCAGAACCGAGCCGTCGATGGTTTCGACGAACGCGTGGACCGAAGACTGCGGATGGATCACCGCGTCGAGCTGGTCGGCGCGGAGTCCGAACAGCCATCGTGCTTCGATGAGTTCGAGCGCTTTGTTCATCAGCGTCGCGCTGTCGATCGAGACTTTCTTACCCATCGACCAGGTCGGATGATCGAGGGCATCTTGAACACTCGCGTGCTCGACGCTTTCGAGTGATCGTTCCCTGAACGGCCCACCCGATGCGGTCAGTGTCACCTTCCGGATCTGAGCAGGAGCGGTCAACGATGGGGGCGCGTAGTCCGGACTGGTCAGCGACAGCATGCACTGCCAAACCCCAGCGTGCTCAGAATCCACAGGGAAAATCCGAGCGCCGCTACGATCCGCGGCTTGGGTCACCAGATCTCCAGCAGCGACGAGCGATTCCTTGTTCGCAAGCGCCAAATCAATCCCGAGTTCAACACTGCGCAGCGTGCTCGCGAGTCCCGCGATCCCAACAATCGCGCCGACGACCAGATCAGGTCTCGTTTCCTCGATTAACTTCGTCGGCGCATCGTCCGCGTGGATCAGACGATGCTGATCCAGCGAGTCGACCGATGCATCCATCGAGGACACCCCGATTTTCGCGTTGGGATGCAGCGTACTCTGCTCCGCGAGTGCTTTGGTGTTTGTGCACGCCGCGAGCGCGACGATCTCGTAGCGCGTCGGATGACGATCGTCATCGTGCAGCGCGTTGAGGTGCGCGATTGTGTCGAGCGTCTGCGTCCCGATCGATCCGGTGGATCCGAGCACAGCGACCCTCATGGTCGTTGGAGCATGGTCCGTGTTGGATGGATCAGAACTCATGGGTGCTCTTTGATGAGGAGTTATCCGTCGCGATCGATCGATGCGACCTCGGCGCTGGTGAGCTTGCGTCGTCCACCAGAGTACAGACCTCGGCGACGAGGCTTGGGCTCAGCGACCGGTTCTGATTTGGATTCGGACTTGGCATCTGATTTGGATTCAGATTTCGCTTTCGAACGAGACCGAGACTTTGCAGGCTTCTCTTCGCTCGATGAACCCGACTCTTCGCTGGATGCTTCTCCAGATCCCGATTCGCCTTCAGCTTTCGATCGTCCACGACCACGCCGTCTCCGGCGTTTCTTGCGTGGGCTCCCGTCCTCGTTGGTCTCCTGAGAAGACTCGGATTGATTCTCGTTATTGCTTTGTTCTTCGGACTTGGTTTCAGCGGAGGACGACTTGCGATCTGAATCATCATTCGATGTGCCTTCAGCCTGATCGCTGTTGCCTTCCCCGTCTCCGCGTCCGCGGCCGCGTCGACGACGACGGCGCTTCTTCTTGACCGGTTCGCCGTTCTCATCGATCAGCGGCTTGGAATCATCAATCGGAAGTTCGGCATTCTCCGCTTGCTCTGCCTTCTTGGCAAAGTCTTCCGCGAGCTTGAGCACTGTGGACTCGTCGCTCTCTTCTGCGAGATCGATCGCCCAGCTCGAGTCGTCTGTGTCGATCTTTGACCACTCCACCACGCTCGGCTTGGGTTTGGTCATCTTCGCGAGCTTCTCGGTATCGATGTCGTTGCCGTTCTTCTCATACGCGTAGATCGAGAACCGATCCATCGGGAGCGCATCAGAGACGCGGACATCAACCGATTTCCCAGAACTCAGCTCAACACGGATCAACGCGGATCGTTTGGTGGACAGCAGCTCGGACGCAACGCGCGGATTTACCACAAGCTCAGCGCGATGCACCGGTTTGTGATCCACAATCGACGCAAGATCACGCAGCGCGCCGTCCGCGACTGATCCCGGACGCTGGACAAGCCCTCGTCCTCGGCAGGTCGGACAATCCGCAAAGTGCTGCGACTCCATCGAGCCACGCATCCGCTGACGCGTCATTTCGAGGAGTCCGAAGTCCGAGATCGGACCAACGGTTGTCTTCGCTCGATCGCGCTTGAGTCGATCGCGGAACCGGTTCTCAACATCACGGCGATGCGATGAGTACCGCATATCAATCAGGTCGTTGACGACCAGTCCACCCAGATCGCGCAGTCGCAGCTGCCTGCAGATCGCATCGACCGCTTCGAGGTTGGTCTTGTACGCGTTGGTCTCCGCGTCTTTCGCTCCTCGGCTCTTCCCGGAGTTCACATCAATCGCGACGAGTGCTTCGGTCTGATCGATGACCAAGCGTCCGCCGGACGGGAGTTCGACCTCGCGTGCGTGGATGTTCTCGATCTGACGCTCGATATCAAACGCGTGGAAGATCGGCGCGGTCCCGACATAGTGCGCAAGCTTCGCGTGGGAGCGTGGAGCAGCGATCTTCACGAAACGAGCGACGCGCTTGAGAGCCGCTTCCGAATCGATCACGACGCGGTCCATATCCGACGAGAGCAGGTCACGCACAGTGCGGACGAGCAGGTCAGATTCGGAGTACAACAAGCGAGGCTTCTTCCCGCTCTTGCGACGCTTCTCCATGTCTGCCCAGAGTCGGTTCAGGTATGCGAGGTCGCGTTTGAGTTCGGTCTTCGTGCGATCAAACCCAGCGGTCCGCAGAATAAACCCGAATCCATCAGGGAGATCGAGCCCGTTGAGGATCGTCTTCGCGGCTTTCCGCTTGTCGTCGTCCTCTTCCTTGCGAGAGACACCCACCTTGTCCATCCCAGGCATCATCACAAGGAAGCGGCCGGGGATCGAGAGGTACGAGGTCAGCGAAGGACCCTTGGTCCCGACGCCTTCTTTGAGGACCTGAACGATGATCTCTTGTCCACGCTTCAAGCAGTCCTGGATCGGCGGGCGATCACGATGGGGGGTCTTCTTCCCGACGCGTTCGGTCTTGTCATCGCCCTTCGCGAAGTACTGCGGATGGATGTCCGAGATGTGCAGGAACCCGTTGAGTTCCGTCCCAAAGTCCACAAACGCGGCTTGGATCGACGCTTCGACATTGGTCACCTTGCCGACATAGATATTGTTGACGCGCGAGACCTTGTTGGTGTTCTCAGAAAACACATCCTCGAGCTGTCCATCCTCAACAATCGCGATCCGGCAGTCCTCGCCGGGAACATAGTTCACGATCATCTCTGTGTAAGGACGCTTCTCTTCCGCTTTGGATTTGGAACGCGATCGCGTGGTCTTCGCGGCAGGCTTGTCATCATCAGACTTCTTGCTCGATGCGACCTTCGAAGTCTTCTTCGTCGAACGCTTCGAGGATCTGCGTGTGGTCTTCTTCAGAGCATCCTCGTCTTGATCGACTTCTTGGTTGTCGTCATCCGAGTCATCACTGCTATCCGAACTCGATTCAGATTCAGCCGCGGCCGGTTTTGGAGCAGATTCAACTACTGATTCAGTCTCTTCGTCAGAGGAGACACCCTCGTCCTCTGTCTGTTCAGCGGCTTTCTTGGTGACCTTCTTCTTGGTCGTCTTCTTTGCAGACTTTTTCGCAGTCTTCTTTGCAGCAGTTTTTTTGGCTGTCTTCTTGGTCGTCTTTTTGGTTGTTTTCTTCGCGGACTTCTTCGTAGTTTTCTTTGAAGTGCTTGAGGTCGTTTCGGTCTCTGATTCAGTTGACGCAGCAGCGTCCTTGGGCTCGTCGGCCTTGGAGTCGATCATTCTTGGATTCCTGAGTCGTGTGCGAGAAGAGCGTGTTAGTAGAGTACGGATCGCTTGATCGGTCGATCATCAGCCGCTGTGTTTGCAGCGACAGTTCTCCCACGAGGGAGATCGATTGAATCGAGTTGGTCAGGCGCGTGCGGTTTTTCAAACGCTTCGCTCGCTCACTGGTTATGCGCGGTGCGTGTCGTGCGATGCGGGGAAGCCGTAGGTCGCGTATCACGCTCGATTCGAGCGGACGAGGTCGCGGAGGGCATTCTCCCGGCGGCGCTGGTGTGCACACGGCGCGGAGGTTCGGTACGAGGTTTATCGAACGGAACGGCCGTCGAAAACCTCAGGGACAATCTTTCTCAGCCGATTGAACACATAACTGGATGCTTCGGCTTCGGAATCGAACCCGATCGCGCGTTTGACGATCCGTTCGCATTTTTTCGAATCAAGTGCTCGGATCGTCCGTTTGACGAGCGGGAGACTTGATGCGGTTACAGAGAGGGTACGCACGCCCATCCCGATCAGCAACGCGGCAAACGCAGGATCTGCCGCAGATTGCCCGCAACACGAGACCGGGATCTCGCGTTTGTGTGCCGCTCTTGCGACATCACGGACCAATCGGAGCACCGCTGGATGGATCGGTGTATACAACGACGCGACCCTCTCATTGGTTCGGTCCACAGCAAGGGTGTACTGAACCAGGTCATTGGTTCCGACCGAGAAAAAGTCCACTTCTCGCGCAAAAGCCGAGGCCATCAGCGCCGCAGCGGGGACCTCGACCATCATCCCCACATCGATGTCAGGGTTGTGTTCGATACCCGCTTCCGTCAGTTCTTCCATCTCCTCGTTGAGGAAATACCGCGCCGAACGGAACTCAGTGATGTTGGTGATCAGCGGGAACATCACTTTCACAGGCCCAAAAGCACTGGCGCGGAGGATCGCGCGGAGCTGGGTCCGGAACATTTTCTGATTCTGGAGCGAGTGTCTGATCGAGCGGAGTCCCAGCGACGGGTTCCGCTCCGGCGTTTCCTGTTGTTTCTGCGTGTATTTGTCCGCTCCAAGATCAATCGTCCGGATCGTCAAAGGCTTCCCATTGAGCATCTCGATGCATCGCTTGTACGAGTTGAAATGGTCTTCCTCAGTCGGAGACTGATTCCCAGTCAGGTACAGGAACTCAGTGCGGAACAGACCAACCCCCTGCCCACCTTCGTCGAGAAGATGGGCGATTTCGTCCGCAAACTCGATGTTTCCGAGCAGTTCGATCTCGACGCCGTCCGTCGTGATTGCAGGCAGCGTCGCAAGCTCGTGGAGCGAGATCCGCGCCTCCTCGGCCGTCTGGATCATGATCTGGTACTGCTCGATCGTCTCCTCATCCGGATCGAGGATCACCGTACCCTTGTTGCCATCGACGATGATGGTCTGTCCATCGCGTGCTTGAGCCGTGATGTCCTTGGTCCCGACCACCGCAGGCATCGAGAGCGCGCCAGCAACGATCGCAGTATGCGAGGTTCGACCACCCAGATCCGTGACGAATCCCGTCACATGCTGACGATTGAATCCTGCTGTTTGCGTGGGAGTGAGGTCGCGAGCGACGATAATCGTGTTCTTTGCGACTGCCGCGAGCGTCGCCGCGGATTTGCCGCTGAGTTTGCTGAGCAGGCGCGATGCGAGGTCACGCAGATCGTCCACTTTGGACTGGAAAGTGGAGTCTGGGTGCTTTGCGAAGCGATCAGCGAGCTTTTTGAGCGTGAAACTCGTCGCGTATTCCGGAGTCAGATGATCATTCTCGATCATCGAGCGGATCGGGGTCAGGATCGAGGGATCGTTGAGCGCACCAATATGAAACAAGAAAATCTTCGCGGCTTCCTCGCCCATCTCCCCGGTCGATTCCTCATGCAGAGCATCCAGATCCGCGATCGCGGCTCTGCGAGCGAGCTCGAATCGCTCCAGCTGAGCCGGAGCATCCTCCGGAGCGATCGGCTGACGACCGACGCGCAGGGAGCGGTCTTGTTCCATGAGATAGACGCGCCCGATGACGAGACCTTTGGAGACCGGGATTCCTGTGATTCGATTCATAAAGTCCGCAGCTGTGTCCTGTGGAGCGGTTTGTACTCAATACAGTGTCGTCTATATTAGCGCAACAGATATAGAGAGGAAGAAGCTATCGGACGCAGGGGGTGTTTGATGTTGATGAAGTCCTTGACACCTGCTCTGGAATAAAGGACTATACTCTGCAGCGTCACGAGTACTGTTTGCTCGACGCACATGTGATCCACAGTCTGAGCGAGGCGATCAACTTTCGCCCCCGGCCTCTGGATTTCCGGTTACGAGATTCTGTCTACAGAACTATTCAACAAGAATAGTGGGTTTGGATGACTATGCTCACAGGCATTCTGGAATGGCCACAGCGCACAGAGGGGCGCGTCCGTATCAACGGCGCTGCCGGGGAAGATCACGAGATCAACGACGATCCTTTTGTCCCAGTGCACTTCGGTGAAGAACTCCCGCTCTGCGACGGACTCCGCGTCGAGGTTGTCGTGGAGATGAAGAAGCCGCGCCGTCGCCGTCGAGGGAAGAACAGCCGAGGATCGAGCGGTCCACGCCAGGCGCGTCCTGTCGTTGAACGCTTCGTGAAGATCGAAGGGATGACTCCCGAAGAGTTTGCCAATCGAAAGAAGTTCGAGGATCTGACCTCGATCGATCCTGAGCCGATCATGAATCTCGAGTATCCGGGATGCGCTCCTGCCTGTAGGCTCATCGACATGTTCTGCCCGATCGGTCGCGGACAACGCGGGATGATCGTCTCTCCTCCGAAAGCCGGGAAGACCACGCTCCTCAAGGACATCACGACCGGGATCCTGATCAACCATCCCGATGTCCATGTCATCGCGCTGCTGATCGACGAACGACCAGAAGAAGTGACTGACTTTACCCGCGCTTTCCAAGGCACACTCGCGCAACGCGAAGGCGATGCGGAATGGGACAAGCAGTGGAAGCAGGACCAGATCGAGATCATCGCGTCAAGCAATGACCATGATGTCAAGCGACACATCGAGATATCGACCCAGACGCTCGACCGCTGCAAGCGGATGGTCGAGAACGGACAGCATGTCGTCGTCGTCCTCGACTCACTCACCCGACTCGGACGCGCGTTCAACCGATCAGGAAAGCACGCCAACTCCGGTCGCACGCTCTCCGGCGGGATCGACTCCAAAGCGCTCGAAGTCCCCAAACGGATCTTCGGCGCAGCGCGCAATACAGAAGAAGGCGGATCACTCACGATCATTGCGACCTGCCTCGTCGATACCGGATCGCAAGGGGATCAGGTGATCTTCGAAGAGTTCAAAGGCACCGGGAACATGGAGCTGATCCTCGATCGCAAGATCGCAGAGAAGCGATTGTTCCCAGCGATTAACCTCGCCGCGAGCGGGACGCGCAAGGACGACAAACTCATCGGCGCCGAACCACTCAAAACAATCACCGCTCTTCGTCGTCGCATGATGAACATGCCACCTCCACAACAGGTCGAACAACTCCTCGCGGCGTTGTCACGCTTCGAGACCAACGAAGACCTCGTCGGGAAGTCATAACACAAGACTTCGCGTAGATTCACCCAGTCTCGATCATTTTCCCCTTGGACATCCTGATGCTTTCGTGTACCCTGTGCGGCATACCCACACACACGACGGCACACAGGAGATTCCAACATGATGCAGACACCGACCCGACTCGCGATCCTCGCACTTCTTACCCAAGCCTCGGCTTTCGCGCAGGTCCCGACCGAGTGGTCGATCGAGCTCCAGTGCCGATCAAGCTTGGACAACGCGATCCCTGCATACAACCTCCCGTTCCCGAGCTCGCTCTCGTCGCAGTATGTCTCGATTGGTGAACAAGGAGATGTCGCGATTCGTGTTATCCTCGCAGGACAAGAAGGCGTGTTCTATGGACAAGACGGCTCAGGGAGCATCATCTTCTCTGCGCCAGCTCCTGTTGATCCTGTCTGGTCCACAACACTCGATCTCCGCAACTCCATGATCGCGATCGAGCTGGGAGGATTCGGAGACGGCGCGCAGCTCTTCTCAACCGCAGGTGATCTGCTCGAAGACTTCACGACCGGAGGTTCCGAAGGTATTTCCGGGATCGGAGGCATCACCCTCGCTAGCGACGGCGCGGTCGCGTATCGAGGTGACTTCGGTTCAGAAGACAAGCTCATCATCGACCAGTTCGTCGATGGATCTCGCATCCAAACAAGCATCGCCAACACCTTCTCAGGAGACTACTCCTTCCTCTTCGCGCCAGAAATGAACGACGCTCGTCAGGTCGTAACCAACACGATCCCAGAGGTCGGGCCGTCACGGCGCATTGTCCGATTCGACGACATGGGCATCGCAACAACTGTTGCCGAGACCGGTCCGGGATGGAACGCGTTTGTCAACTCAACCGCGATCGCGCAGAACGGGGATGTCGCATTCACCGCTCGTCAAACAGCAAACTCAATGTGGGTCGTCAACAAGTGGGACGGAGCGACCACCACCCCGATCGTCGCGGGGGACGACGAAAGCATTCAGAACGGATCGCTGACCAACTTCCCGCCGGTCATCAACTCCAATGGTTTGGTCGCGTTCCGCGCCAGCGATGTTGCCAACGACGCGACCGCGATCTGGGTCGGCGACGGCACACAACTCGTCAAAATCATTGAATACGACCAGATGATCGAGACCGACCTCGGAATGCTCCCGCTCGGATTCGACTTCGGAGGACTCGACGGCAAGCAAGTCACGAGCGGCGTCATCGACATCAACGACAACGGACAAATCGCCTTCAGCGCGTTCCTCCGCAACGGGACAGTGGGGGTCTTCGTCGCAACACCTGTGACTGGTTGCCAGCCTGATCTCAACGACGACGGCGTGCTCGATTTCTTCGACATCTCTGCGTTCCTCACCGCGTTCTCAGCGATGGACCCAGTCGCAGATTTCAACGACGACGGCAGCTACGACTTCTTCGATATCAGCGCCTTCTTGACCGCGTACTCAGCGGGATGTCCATAAGCGATCGGTGTTACTTCGATTTCGATTTCTTCTCTTTGGGAAGATGCCGGCTGAGGAACACGCCGAGATGCAGCAGTTGCTTGCCTTCGCCCGGCCTTGAGTTCTCGCAGAACTCCCAGATGTCGTCGATCATCGAGTTGAGCTTCTTGAGCTGCTGATCATCGACCCAGACACTGTGACCGCCGCAGTGGTGGTTCCGTTGATCGGTGCGTGGATTCACGCCATCTTCAGACGCTGCTCGGATGTGCTTGCGTGCCATCTGTCGAGCAAGCGCATTGGCAAAGTCCGCGTGGTAGTCGAGGTTGTCCTGGTCGTCTTTGTTGAATCGCGTCCCGATCATGACCGCTTTGGGTCTGTAGAGCTGCTCGTACCGCTTGCCCATGAGCCGGGTGCCTGTTTCATAGATGAGTCCGGACTCGACCAGTTTCTGGATGTGCGGATAGAGCGAAGTGCGAGCGCGAGCCGTGAACTCCGCGATCTCTGCCGCGGAGCATTCTCCCAGCGCACTGACCGCATCGAGCACTTCCCATCGCACAGGACTCGCGAGTGTCTGCATCGTTTCAATATCCTCAACGATAAAGAACGGCAGCGTCTCAGGAGCAGCATTGGGGTCAGACTTGGGAGCTTTGGACATCATCAGATTGAATCCCTTGGTGCATAGTGAGTGCATAATTAGATCACAGTACATCATGATCAATAACAGTGGCAGTACGGAGAGTGAGCGTGATTGTTGCTCGTACTGTTCATATTTCTGATCCGTATGCGATCATATCAGAGATGCAGATTTCTTATGCGGACCTTGGAAAACGATAAAAAGGACTCGCAATTCGGACGCTTTCCAGTACACTAGTGCGGGGCACGCGCCGGAAGGCGCGGTTGTTGTTGCGGAACCTCTGCAGGAAAGTGATCAAAAATGCGTATCAAATTTGCTACTTTGTCGGCCCTCATCGGCCTGTGTACCCTCCCAGCCCTTTCTGACGAGGTCATCGTCCAGAACGACTCCCTCGATGAAGGCGACCAAGCAACCATCTGTCCATGCTTCGCTGTATCCGAAGAAGCCGCGGTCTGGCTGACCGCGCCGTGCGACGGCGCGATCGTTGGATTCCAGATCTTCTGGAGATCCCAGCTTGGAGGCTCCCCAGTCTCGCTCGAAGATTCCGTCATCGTCTACGAAGGGGGCTCATTCCCCAATCCCGGCGCAATCAAAAGCGAACTCCTCGCGCCAGCACTCCAAGACGGCGGACTCAACGAGTTCCGCTACGAGGATGAAAACCAGACCATCCCGATCAACATCCCAGTGACCGCAGGCGAAGAGTTTGTGCTCTCGCTCAAGTTCTTCAATCCATCCTCGATCCTCGGACCAAGCATCCTCTTCGATGATTCAGGGATCACTCCGAATAAAAACGCAGTCAAAACCAACGGCAGCCTCTGGCGCTCCTCAGAATCCCTCGGAGTCACAGGCGACTGGATCATCCGTGCGATCATCGATTGCGCTGGAGGTCAGATCGGTTCCGCGTGTCTCCCAGACGGCGGATGTGTTGACAATGTCACCGAAGAAGACGCGATCCTGCTCGATGCGGTCTGGAACGGGCCGGGAACCACTTGTGCAACAGAACAATGTCTCGGCGCGTGCTATGTGCCTCAGACCGAAACCTGCATCCAGTTCGACAAAACCACCTGTGATCTTGTTGGTGGAGACTGGTTCGGACCTGGATCAGAACTCTGCGAGTCAGCGTGCCCACCAGACTTCACAATGGACGGCGAGCTCGACTTCTTCGATGTCTCCGCATTCCTGACTGCGTTTACCAACCAGGAAACCAGCGCGGACTTCAATGTGGACGGCGAGTTCGACTTCTTCGATATCAGCGCCTTCCTGACTGCATTCAGTCAGGGTTGCCCGTAAACTGAACCTCGGCGGCATCCCGAAGCGCCGTTTCCACAATCAGACCTGACTACAGGAGCCATTATGCTGATCAGCCCTCGCCTTGAACGATCCGCTCGCGTGCGGAAGCAGCTGCGAACCCAAACAGTCGTGATGTGCTCGCTGCTCCCGATGAGCTTGGGTTCGTTGGTGATCGCGGAAGAACCACGCGCACTGACCGAGGTCCGCGAAGCGTTCCAGGATCTTGCTGGTCCCGATGTCTCTCCGATCTCAGGACTCGCAGAACCTGAGAAGATGCTCCAAGGCGAGGTCGGTCTGTCGGGATTCCCACCGCTCTGGACACCCAGTGCGCCGTTCCAGAACCAGTACTCCGAATCCAAACGAGTGCTCGGGAAGATCCTCTTCTGGGACGAGCAGCTCTCGAGCGATAACACCATGTCCTGCGGCACCTGTCACATCGGGACAGAAGGTGGAGGCGATCCACGCGATGCCGTGAATCCTGGATTTGACCAAGCATTCCTGACCGCGGATGATGTGTTCGGGTCATTGGGTGTACTCAATATGGACGAGCAAGGGAACTACGAACCCGACGACTCCTTTGGTTTAGAAGCACAGGTGACGCCGCGCGTGGCGCAATCAAACATGATGGGGATGTTCGCCGGGAGTCTGTTCTGGGATGGACGATCGGAACTCAACTTCATCGATCCAGAGACAGGGGAGCTCCTGTTCCAGTCAGGTGTCGCAGGACTCGAGATCCAAGCGACCGAGCCGATCATGAGCGATGTCGAGATGGCGCACGAGGGACGAACCTGGGACCAGGTCCGCGACAAGCTGAATCGTGTGCGTCCGCTCGCGCTCTCGGATGACATCCCGCAGGACATGCTGGATGCCGTGCAGACCGGCGCGTCCTACGCGGATCTCTTCGAGGACGCGTTCGGAGACTCGGAAATCAACGCGGTTCGGATCGCATACGCGCTCGCGACCTATCAGCGCAGTCTTGTTCCGAACCAAACCCCATTCGACCTCTGGAACGACGGCGACACAAACGCGTTGACCGCTGATCAAATCGAAGGGCTGGAGGTGTTCCAAGCATCCGCGTGTGGATTCTGTCACGCCGCGCCGACCTTCAGCAACTTCGACATGATGGCCGACGGCGTGCGCCCTGCGATTGAGGACATCGGACGACAAGGCGTCACCAAACGCAGCGCCGATCGAGGCAAGTTCAAAACCGCATCCATCCGCAATATGAGCCTGCGAACCAAGCTCATGCACAACGGTCGTCTGAGTGATGTCGATGACATCTTCGATTTCTACGGCCATCGAAACGGACTCGCGCCAGTGATCAGCGAAGCGAACGGTCTGGTCCGCAGCCCGATCCGTTTCAATCCGGACGCTGAAGCAAAGATCAAAGACTTCCTCGTCAACGGACTCACCGATCCGCGCGTCGCCAACGAGACCTTCCCGTTCGATCGTCCGCACCTCTACTCCGAGCATGACGCCCCGAATCCATCGATCGTCGGATCAGGTGAGTTCGGATCAGGTGGATTCGTCCCAACGATGGTCGCGGTCATCCCACCAAACCTCGGGAACGAAGATTTCAGAGTCGGGATCGACTTCGCGCTCGGCGGCGCCGAGGCTTGGGTTGCCGTCTCCCAGAGTGCTCCAGTCAATGGAGTCGTCGCGAGCGATGAACTCTTGGGACCAATCAACCTCGCTGGGATGGGGAATGGCAATGGATACGGCACGATGCACTACCCCATCACCAACGACCCAACCAAAATCGGGACCCAGCTCTACATGCAATGGATCGTGACCGATCCAGCAGGAGTTGGAGGCGTCGTCCGTACTCCATTCGCTCAACTCGATATTTTCTGTACCGAATCCACGCCTTGTACGATCGAATGCGTCGCGGATTTCAACGGCGACGGCTTATCGGACTTCTTCGATATTTCCGCGTTCTTGACCGCCTTTAGCATGCAGAACCCTGCTGCGGACCTGAGTTCAGACGGCGTATTCGACTTCTTCGACATCTCTGAGTTCCTAACAGGATTCGGACAGGGCTGCCCGTAACAGTTTGCATAGATGCTGAGTGTGTTCGTCTCGCACGAATCCTCGATTTCCGTGCAACCGTGGGGTTTTTAGACCGAAATTATCTGGTGTAGACGCATTCCAGCGTGTACGCTGTATTCAAAGGGACAAGTCTGTCCCAACCAACTTGTAAACGAGATCAAGATCATTGCGATCTGGAGGAGACGATCTGATGAAGCATCTTCTGAGTGCGTGTGTTTTAGCTGCCGGCGCGACAAGCGCTGTCCAAGCCCAACTTCAAACCCAAAGCCATGTCACCGGACTCGATCGTCCGGTCTTCATCACCCATGCGAATGATGGATCAGGACGGCTCTTCATCATCGAGCAAGAAGGCGCGATCCGTGTCGTCGATTCCGACGGCAACCTCCTCGCGACCCCGTTCCTCGACATCGACGCGATCGTCACCGGAGGCACCTCCGGCGGCAACGAGCAAGGCATGCTCGGACTCGCGTTCCACCCAGACTACGCAACCGAAGGCGCCGACGGCGAAGGCAAGTTCTATGTCAACTACATCGGCGCAGGGAGCGACACTTATGTCGTCGAGTACGAAGTCCTCGCGGCAGATCCAAACCTCGCAAATCCAGGAACCGCTCGTTTGGTGATGAAGGTCGATCAGCCGTTCTCCAACCACAACGGCGGATGGCTCGGATTCGGTCCAGATGACGGATTCCTCTACATCGCGCTCGGCGACGGCGGCTCAGGCAACGATCCAGGAAACCGCGCCGCAAACCTCGGCAACTACCTCGGAAAGATGCACCGCATCGACATCGACAGTGCTGATGACTTCCCAGCAGACGCCGACCACAACTACGCGATCCCAGCGGACAACCCGTTCATCGCAGACTCTGGCGCGATCGACTCGATCTGGCACTACGGACTCCGCAACCCATGGCGCTCAAGCTTCGATAGCGAAAACGGCGACCTCTGGATGGCAGATGTCGGTCAGAGCGCACGCGAAGAAGTCAACCACGACATCGGCAACATGGGCGGCAACAACTACGGCTGGCGCTGCCGCGAAGGAAACATCTCAACTGGTCTCTCCTGTGGTTCATCAGGATTCGTCGATCCGGTCCATGACTACACACGCGCCGGAGGAAACTGCTCCGTCACCGGCGGGTATGTCTACCGCGGCTGTGAACTCGGTGAAGAATACCAAGGACTCTACTTCTTCGGCGACTACTGTGGTGGCAATGTCTGGACACTCGATCCAGACAACGGATACTCACGCGTCACTGAGTTCAACTTCGGATTCGGCCTCTCCTCCTTCGGTCAAGACGAGGCAGGCGAACTCTACATCGCAGACCTCTTCGGCGGCGAAGTCTTCCGCATCGTCAACCCAGACGCTGCAGACAAGAACGAAGACGGCATCGTCGATGCATGCGAATCCGCATGTCTCCCAGACATCAACGGCGACGGCGAACTCGACTTCTTCGACATCAGCGGCTTTCTGACCGCGTACTCAGCCGAGGAAATGATCGCGGATTTTAACGGAGACGGCGAGTACGACTTCTTCGATATCTCCGCGTTTCTGACTGCATACTCAGCAGGATGCCCGTAACCAACGATCGTTTGTTTGATCAAACATCTCAACACACAGGAACCACCAATCATGAATATCCATGAGTTGAACGGTTCCGCGATGAAGAGCGTCGTCGCCACCTCGGCAACGATCGCTCTTCTTTCATTCGCGGCACCAGCAGATACATTCGACGCGACTGTCGATTCAAATACATCCACCGCATCACTCTCAGGAACCGTAGAGCTGCACACCACAGGCACACTGATCGGTGATTACAACAGCGAAACCAATCCAGATGGCACCAGCACCATCCCAGGATTCTTCGGAGGATCCGGGAACAACCCGATCGGGATCGAGCTTGTCGGAGCTGTCGTGAGCGACATCAACGCATCCCCAACAGGCGCGATGATGATCGATCTTGATCTCGACAACCTCACGATCGACATCACTGGTCTCGAGATCGATCTGCTCGGAGGACAATCCGGCGCGGCGCAGCCGACCGTGTCGATGGTGTACGACACCTTCCACACGCAAGCTCCGTCGTTTATTTATCCAGGAGGGATCCCGTTCGAGTTCCCGCTTGGAGACGCGTCAACGATCGACCAAGCGATTGCATCCCAGACCGGATCAGGAGTGGGGGTGCTGACTCCAACTGACGATCCCGACATCTTCGAGTTCCAGATCGCGCTGCCCGCCGAACTCTCGCTCGCGTTTTCGCTCGGATTCGGAGACATCCAGACACCTGATGATGGATTCGCGCCGCTACCGATCATCCTCCCGCTCGATGGTCTTCTCCATGTGCAGACCGACGGCTCGCTCCTGATGACCATCACTGTTGATCCGCAGGAACTTGATCAATCTACGCCGATTGAAGATGTCACCACTCCCGAGATCCCGTTCGAGCTCCCAACGCTCGGAACAGAAACCGCAGGCGTGCTGCTGACACTGGACCCTGATGAGCTCGCCGTGATGCTCGGATACAGCTCAACGCTGCAGATCATCGCAACCCCTGCGTCATGTCTCCCAGACTTCAACAACGACGGCTCGCTCGATTTCTTCGACATTTCCGCGTTCCTGTCCGCGTTCTCAAGCTCGGATCTATCCGCAGATCTGACAGGGGACGGCGATTTCGACTTCTTCGATATCAGTGCCTTCCTCACTGCGTTCGCGGCTGGATGCCCGTAACGCTCAACGCGACTCGTTCTGTGAGTTATCGGAACATGCGAGCGATCCGTCTTCTCCTGAGATTCAGGGGAGAGCGGATCGCTCTTTTTGTTGGAAAATTGGGCAGAATCCCGTATGAAGATATGGTTTACCCTTTGGCATTTCAAAGAGGTGTGCTATCCTTGTGATTCGTAGGGATTCTCACTCAGGGGAACGCACAGGAGCTTGGTATGAAACGGGATATGGCAGTTATTGCTTCGGCGATCGTCGCACTTGCAGGCACAACAACAGCAGCATCAGCAATCGATTGGCTCGCTCCGATCGACGGCAACTGGAACACCGCCGCGAACTGGCTCGGCGCCGATGTCCCCGACGCAGTCGGCGAAGACGCCGTGCTCGGATTGGTCGGCGCGTACCTCGTTTCCGTCACCAACAACTTCACCCACGGCGGGATCTCGATCACCAATCCAGACGCGACCCTCTCGCTTGGGAGCATCTTCCACACAACCAACGGCGATCTCTTCAACGACGGCACTGTGGTCATCAACACCAGCGGATCAGTCTTCAACAGCCATCTCGCGTTCAACTCCGACGCGATGATCAGCGGCAGCGGACTCATCACCCTCAACGGCGCAGCAGGAGGCGAAGACGCACAGATCATCGTCAACGATCCGTTCACAGTGACTCACAGCTCAGGTCACACCATCCACGGCGCGGGACGCATCTCCGGAAACATGATCAACGAGGGGATCATCAGCGCCGACAGCATCGCTGGACCACTCGAACTTAACGGCGTCCTGACCCAAACCGCATCAGGTCAAGCAGGCGCCGATCTCGGAGGGATCCTCGAACTCAACAACGGATCGGTGACCACCGGAGGTACACTCAGCACCGGACCAGGATCATCCATCCAAGTCGCTGGAGGCTCCGCGGCAGTCGGGAATCTGACCAACACCGGATCGATCGATATCCCAGGCAATAGCCGATTCCTCGATATCAACGCCGACATCGTCAACGATGGAACCATAACCGTCAACTCGACAGGCACAATCTTCAACGCACACATCCGCTTCATCGCTGACTCTGCGATCAACGGCTCAGGCGACATCGTGATGAACTCAGGAGCCGGCGACATCGCTGATGCTCAAATCCTCACCAACACAGGAATCACTGGAACGATCGGTGCCAACCAACTCGTGCAGGGCGGAGGTTTGATCGTCTCAGGCACCGACGGACTCATCATCAACAACGGCATCATCAACGGCAACAACCCACTCGGCGGGCTAGGCCTAGCCGGGAATCACCAAGGAACCTCAGGGGTCTACCGCTCCGACAACGGCACCATCCTGCTCCGAAACGGACTCGTGCTCGATGGAGGAACCTTTGATTCCACAGGAACCGGTTCGATTACCAAAGACGCGAGCGGGACCGCAACGATCAGCAATGTGACCAACAACGGACAGGTCAACATCCAAGGACAAAGCGCATTCATCCGTCTCGCAGGGCCGATGACAAACAACGGCGATATATCCATCAACAACGACATGAGCATCTTCAACGCTCACCTGGTCACTGGGATCAACACCACGATCAGTGGCACAGGCACTATCGGGATGTCAGCGGCGAGTGATGTCAACGACGCTCAGATCTTCACAGAAGATGCCGTCACCCTGACCTTCGGTCCCGGCCAAGTTGTTTCAGGTTCAGGACGCATCATCGGAGACTTCGACGGCACCATCGAAAACCTCGGCGTGATCAACGGCAACCACGCAGCAGCAGGGAAAGATCCTGTCCGAGAGCTCCGCTTGCGAGGGAACCACACAGGAAGCTCCGTAGGGACCTACCGATCCGACGACGGCTTGCTCGGGCTCGGCAACGGCTTGGTCCTCACCGACGCAACCTTCGACACATCGGGTGTCGGAATCATCGAAGTCGTAAGCAGCGGTACCGCAACGATCTCCAACATCACCAATCTTGGACACATCGGAATCCAAGGCAACAGCAGCTTCCTTGCACTCTCCGGACCGGTCACGAACAACGGCTTGATCTCCGTAAATACCTCCAATACAAACTTCAACGCTCACCTCAGATTCGAGAACCCAACAGCGTCAATCGACGGTTCTGGTGAAATCCGATTGCAGATCACCAACCAGCTCAACGATGCACAGTTGTTTACCGGCGGCGCGTTCTCCGTCCAGCTCGGATCGGGACAAACCGTCGCAGGTTCAGGCATCGTTGAAGGACGATCCGGAGGCACCATCGTCAACAACGGCATCATCGACGGCGATGATCCGCTCAACGAACTCCGTCTCGAAGGAAACCACGACGGCAGCGGTGGGGGCATCTACCGCTCAACCGACGGCTTGCTCGGTCTTTCAAGCGGACTGGTCATGAACGGCGGAACCTTCCAAACAGTCGGGACAGGATCAGTCACGATGACCACAAGCGGTATCGCACAGATCGGGTCGATGACCAACGAAGGCAACCTCGATATCCAAGGCAACGGCGGGATCCTCGAACTCACCGGTCCGCTCACAAACGACGGCGCCATCACCATCAACTCCAATCTCAGTAACTTCAACGCACACATCCGCTTCACGACCGACACAATGATCGACGGCGTTGGTCAGATCAACATGTCCACTGCGACCCAAAACAACGATGCGCAGATCATCGCTCAGTCAGGTGTAGTCGGTGTGCTCGGATCAGGTCAAGATCTCACTGGTGACGGACAACTCGTCGGAGAGCTCGAAATCAACGGCGGGATCGATCCAGCAGGACCAACCCGAAACTTCTACATCGACACCATGCGTTTCGCATCCACGACCAGCATGACCGCTGATCTCGGAGGTCTTCTTGTAGGTGAGTACGACCGCCTTGTCCTCGCTGGGAGCGACTCCATCGAGCTCGCTGGAGACCTCACTGTCAACATCGATTCGGGATATGTCCCCAACTTCGGAGACACCTGGGACATCATCTCTGGAGGCACAGTCGTCGGAGAGTTCGATACCGACAACATGCCCGACGCGGGACCCGGATTGGTTTACCGCGTGATCTACGAGAACAGCCGTGTGTATGTCATCCTGACCTGCGACGCGGATCTCTCTGGAGACGGCGTCCTGGACTTCTTCGACATCTCTACATTCCTCGGATTCTTCGGAGCACAAGACACACGAGGAGACATCAACCTCGACGGAATGTTCGACTTCTTCGACATCTCATTGTTCCTCCAAATTTACAGCGGGAGTTGTTCGTAACTCTCAGGACAGGTATCCTTGTTCTCCCCAGCGCAGAGAGGCCGGGGAGATTGATTAATCAGAGTTTGAGCGTCAATCGGCGCGGTCATTGATCGGAAGATCGAATGACCACCACACCAAAGTCCGGATGTATCCCGTCCGGCATCTCAAGAGCGGGAGTCTCAAGATGAAAGCAATCCAGTATGTCGCCTTCGCAGGACTTGTCAGCGCAGCGGTCGCTCAGCCGATCGAGTTTCAGCTTGACACCAGCATGTCGACGCTCAACCTCACCATCGAGATCGATCTCGGATCGCTCGGAGGCGACACCAGCTCCGATTCAACCGGTCTCATCGGAGAGATATTCGCCAGCGTTGATGCTCCTGCAGATCCAAGCTCAATCACCCTCCACGACTTCCACGCCGAGCTCGAATCGACGCTCAACTTCAGCTGGGAGCCCGCGTTCCTCTCGAGCGCTGATGCGAACCTGACCGGAGGCTTCGTCGAGTACGCCGATCCCGGAAACGACATCGGACCTGTCTCGATCACCGACGGCATGTTCGCGTTCATCGATGTCCCGATCATCCTCGGAGGCGTCCTCGATGTCAACTACGACATCTTCCTCGTCGGATCCGGGAAGCAGATGATCGATCTGTCCACACTCGGACAATCCGCAACCCCGATCAGCGGCGACATCTCATCCGCCGACGGTATGGTCACGATCTCAAACACCATCCAGCTCGAAGCCTCGGAGCCTCTGATCGTTGAAGGCACCGAAGTCGGGACAGTGATCGTGACCGGCACAGCGACCATGGTCGCGACTGGTGAAATTCCCGAGTGCCAACCTGACATCAACGGAGACGGCCAGCTCGACTTCTTTGATGTGTCCGGATTCCTGACTGCATTCAGTGCTCAGGAAGCAATCGCGGACTTCAACAACGACAGCGCTTGGGACTTCTTCGACATCTCCGCGTTCCTCACTGCGTACGGCGCAGGGTGTCCATAAGAGATTCGAGAACGATCGTCTAGAGAAGTTATCAGACCAATTCGGTTCAACAGGATCCGCACAGACCAACCCACAAGAATATCCTGTATTTCAGGTGTTTTTCTTGCATCCTTTCGGTGGTTTGGGGACAATATGAGTAGAGAAGGACCCGATCGGGTCTGGAGATGATTGCGCAATAATCTGGAGGATGTGCGATGGAAAATCACGCGAATCGTGACTCAGTTATGGTCAAACACCGCGTCGTGGTAGCGGGTCTCTCGGCTCTCTTTGCGGCGACAAGTTCGGTGTTCGCGTCGCCTGTCCCGACGACGATCGAGGACTTCTTCCTGCCGGGAACGCAGCCTGAGACCCTGAATCACCCGATCTCCGACGGCAACAACTGTGCCGCGTGTCACTCCGAACCAGCGCACGATTTCGATCCCTACGAAGGATGGGTCGGCTCCATGATGGGACAAGCCGCTCGTGATCCGTTGTTCTACGCGTGTCTCGACATCGCGAACCAAGATGTCGCGTTCGCAGGAGACCTCTGTCTCCGCTGTCACACTCCAGGCGGCTGGCTCGGAGGCCGCTCCACCCCGACCGACGGCTCAGCACTCGAAGGCATCGACTTCCAAGGCGTCACCTGTAACTTTTGCCACCGGATGGTCGACCCAGAATACAAGCCGGGCGTGAGCCCGATCGTTGACCTCGAAGTCTTCGACGGCGTCGACGGCATCAACCCAGGTATCGACGCGACAACCCCGAATCCGCACACCGCTGCATTCGTCGTGGACTTCTTCGATCGTCGCCGTGGCCCGTTCGATCTTGGTGACGAGTTCTTCTACCACTCATGGGAACTCTCCCCATACCACCAAGACTCCGCGATGTGCGCGACCTGTCACGATGTGTCCAACCCTGCATTCTCCAAGCAAAAAGACGGCACCTACGCACTCAACGCGATCGATACGCCGCACGAAACCTTTGATAAGTACGACATGTTCCCTGTCGAACGCACCTACTCCGAATGGGCTCAGAGTGACTTCGCACTCGGACCGATCGATATGACCGGACGCTTCGGCGGCGAGAACCCAATGGTCTCGACCTGTCAAGACTGTCACATGCCGGACCAGAACGCCAACGCGTGCCGCATTGATCCAACCCCGCGTCCCGACATGCCTCAGCACGCTTTCAACGGCGGGAACAACTGGGTCATCAACGCTGTCCGCTCGCTCTACGATGATGGTGAAACCGGACTGACCGACGAGATCGTCGAAGATTCAGTCGCTCGCGCAGAATACATGCTCGAAAACGCGTCGGACCTCGAACTCAGTGACGATGGTTCAAACCTCAGCGTCCGCGTCATCAACCAGACTGGTCACAAGCTCCCGACCGGGTATCCTGAAGGCCGGCGCATGTGGATCAATGTGAAGTTCTTCGACGATTCCAACACGCTCGTCGCTGAACACGGCGCGTACGACGATGTGACCGCAGAGCTCACCACTGGAGACACCAAGGTCTACGAAGCGAAGCTCGGCGTCGATTCAGCTGTCGCCGCACTCACTGGAATCCCAGAAGGCGAAGGCTTCCACTTCGCTGCAAACAATGTCTGGATCCAGGACAACCGCATCCCACCACGCGGATTTACCAACGCAGGATTCGAATCCGTCCAAGCAGCGCCTGTTGGATACACCTATATGGATGGACAGTACTGGGACGATACCGACTACACGATCCCTGCCGGCGCGACCAACGCAGAAGTCCGCGTCTACTTCCAACTCGTAAGCAAGGAATACATCGAGTTCCTCCGCGACGAGAACGAACAGACTGGTGTTGATCCGATGAACCCAAGCTCGGGAGAGATCGCATACGAGCAGTGGGTCCTCCACGGCAAGAGCCCCATCGTCGAGATGGACTACATGGCGTACGAGTTCACCGGAGGATGCGAAGCGGACTTCAACATGGACGGCGAAGTCGACTTCTTCGACATATCCGCGTTCCTCACCGCATTCGGTATGAATGATCCGTCAGCGGACTTTACCAACGATGCTCAGTGGGACTTCTTCGATATCTCCGCATTCCTGTCGCTCTACGCCGCGGGATGCCCATAAAGCCTTTCCACGCGAGGGTCGGAAACGACCCTCGTGCTGTTTGACAATCCGACCGCGCACCGCCCGAGTTGTTTGAGGCAAGCGCATCACGCAGCTTCTGGAGACCGATATGTTCGCAAGGTCAACCAACGGGACACCGCTGTCATCACCCCGCGCTCTGCGCACCCGATCCACCAATCTCACCACGATGTGCACGCTCGCTCTACTCAGCGGCACAACAATCGGTGCGCCCATCGCATGGAAGAACAGCGAGAGCCCCGAACTCCAAGCAGCACAGGTCCAGCGTGTTTCAGTGTCGAGCGTCCTCAAGAACGCAAAGACCAAACGCGCCGCAACCAACCACTCCGGATACATCCTCGTCACACTCGACAAAACCCCAGACCAAGCGACACGACAATCGCTCCAAGCCGACGGCCTCACCCTCCTTGAACCGGTCGGTCCATCGTCGTACTTTGCACGCATCGATGCATCAGCCAATACCGATAGCATCGAAGCAACGATCAGCAGCGCAAGCAACCTCACCCGCGCCCACAAACTGCATCCAACGATCCAGAACGACGAGATGCCCGAATGGTCAATCGTCGGGAGCAACACGCTCCGCGCCGTTGATGGTTCGATGACTGATCCGAAGGTCGCCGCGTATGTCATGCTGCATCGCGATGTGGATCCGACATCAAACGAGATCGCGTCGATGGTCAAATCCGCGAAGGGTTCGCTCCGTTCGATCGTGATGTCGATGAACACAGTCGTTGTGGAGATGCGGTACTCGCAGCTCAAGAAGCTCGCCGACGATGATCGCGTGCAGTGGATCGAGCCTCCGCTCCCCCCGCTGGAAACAAGCAACTCGTCCAACCGCGTCATCACACAGGTCAACACCGCCAACTCCGCGCCGTACAACCTCGACGGCACAGGAGTCACCGTCCTCGTCTATGACGGCGGAACCATCCGCGCCTCACACAACGACTTCTCGGGAAGAGTCACCAACATCGACTCCGCTGGAGTCCACTACCACCCGACCCATGTCGCGGGAACCATCGGAGGCGACGGATCAACCAACGCAAACAACCGAGGCATGGCGCCAGGAGTCAGCATCCTCGGCGCGGGATTCGAAGTCGCGGGAGGACTCAGCGAAGGATTCCTCTACACCGATCCGGGTGATCTCGAAGCGGATTACTCCCTCGCGATGTCGCTCGGCGCGACCATCTCCAACAACTCCATCGGCGCCAATGTCGCGCAGAACGGGTACCCCTGCGCCTGGCACGGCGACTACGGCATCACCGCAGGAACGATCGACAATGTCATCCGTGGATCGCTCGGAGATCCAATCACCGTCTTCTGGGCAGCCGGGAACGAACGCGGGAACGGACGCTGCGGAGTGTCCTACGGCACAACCGCTCCACCAAGCAACAACAAAAACTCCATCTCCATCGGAGCACTCAACTCCAACGACGACTCCATGACCAGCTT
This sequence comes from Phycisphaerales bacterium, assembly GCA_051252395.1. Taxonomy (GTDB): domain Bacteria; phylum Planctomycetota; class Phycisphaerae; order Phycisphaerales; family UBA1924; genus UBA1924. The sequence continues at coordinate 668,151 of JBPOFX010000002.1, forward strand.
CTCGAGCTGGGGACCATCCGACGACGGACGCATCCGTCCAGTCGTGTCCGCTCCAGGATGTCAATCAGGGTCCGACGGCGGAGTCACCTCCACAGGTGACGGATCCGATTCCGAATACATCACCCTCTGCGGTACATCCATGGCAACACCAACCGCCGCGGGAATCGGCGCGCTCATCGTCCAAGACTTCCGCGACAAGTTCCCGACCTGGGGAGACCCCTCCAACCAACTCATGAAAGTGATCCTCATCGAAGGCGCCGAGGACATCCTCAATCCCGGACCAGACTACCAATCCGGATACGGCTCCATCCGCGCCGTTGACAGCATCGACTTCCTGAGAACCGGAAACTTCCGCGAGGACACGATCGGACAAGAAACCGCATCGACCTACAGCATCCAAGTCTCAGAAGATGATCCGGAGTTCCGCGTCACCATCGCGTGGGACGATCCAGCAGGCGCTCCCAATGTCTCGCTCGCGCTCGTCAATGATCTCGACCTGATCGTCCTTGATCCCAACGGCGTGCGTCACTATCCCTGGACGCTCAATCAGTTCAGCCCCAGCGCTGGCGCGATCCGCACGCAGGAAGATCATGTGAACAACATCGAGCAGGTCTATGTCCAGAATCCACAAGCCGGGGTTTGGCAAGTCCAAGTGATCGGGAATGCGATCTCCGATGGTCCCCAGTCCTTCGCGCTCGCTTCATCGCTCGATATCGGAGACGGACTCCTGAGCATCCTCCTGACCGAGAGTGCGCCTGAGTTGATCCTGCCGGGAACGCCGATCACAGTGACCGCTGAAGTCAAAGAAGGCATCGACACACTCGTCCCAGGATCGGTCCAGCTCAACTACCGCTACGCACCAGGCACATTCACGACCATCCCGATGACTCAAAACGAGGACGGAACCTACTCCGCGACGATCCCCGGCGCAACCTGCGGCGACACCATCGAGTACTACACCTCTGCAAGCGGATCCATCGCAGGCCCGAAGTTCTCGCCTCCAACAGGTGCCGCATCACCGACGCATACCGAGATCGGACAGATCAAGGTCGCTTTGATGGACAACTTCGAGAGCGACAACGGATGGACCGTTTCAGGTGACGCCGCGGACGGCGCCTGGACGCGAGGTGATCCCGTTGACTGCGCAAGCCGAGGCGCGCCAGCAAGCGACTCCGACGGATCCGGACAATGCTGGGTTACGGACAACGACTCAGGAAACTCATGCAACTCCGATGTCGACGACGGCACAACAATCCTCACCTCCCCGATCTACGACATATCGGATGGCGGGGAGTTCAGCTTCGACTACTGGTACTCCGACATCCCAACCGGAGAAGTCAACGGCGACCAATGGGCCGTCGAAGGCTCCTTCAACGGCGGCGTCACATGGATCCCGCTCCGAAGCTCAACCATCGTCTCCAGCGATTGGAGAAGCGACACGATCCTCGTCGGAACCGAGATCGCCGCGACGGATCAGATGCGTTTCCGATTCCTCGTTGACGACAGCGGGACTCAGAATGTCATCGAAGCAGGACTCGACAACATCCAGATCGCACGCTTCGTGTGTGAAGACATCGAGACTTGTATCCCCGACATGAACAGCGATGGTGTGCTGGACTTCTTTGACATCTCCGCATTTCTTACTGCGTTCGGGAACTCGGATCCAGTCGCAGACTTCAACAGCGACGGACAACTCGACTTCTTCGATGTCTCCTCGTTCATCGCTGCGTTTAATGCAGGGTGCCCGTAAGGAAGACCGACTTACCAAGTCCATAGACAAAAACAAAGCCGGGCACAGATCAGATCTGTGCCCGGCGTTTCGTATATTCAGTCAGCAATGACTCAGCGTGTTACGGGCAACCCGCGCCGTACGCTGTCAAGAACGCAGAGATGTCGAAGAAGTCCAAGACCGCATCGTTATTCAGATCCGCGATCGGCTCTGAGTTGCCATATGCCGTGAGGAATGCGGAGATGTCAAAGAAGTCCAGCAAGCCGTCCTCGTTGAAGTCCGCTTCGTTACATGCGCTGGTCTGTTGCTCAGTGCCGTAGTAGACATTGTCAACATACAGCACATCATCACCCGCCGAGGTCAGACGCACGCGTGTGGTGTCAATCGCCCATGAACCGAAGGGGGTTTGGTACTCGTAAGTGCTCGATGCCTCTCCGAGTGATGATCCATCGAGCGTCGCAACCGTCAGCCAGTTGTCACCGATATCGAGGACTTCGATCGTGAGCGTGTCGTCCGCGCTTGCTCCGTTCTCGGCCCATGCATCAACACGGACATACGCAGGAGTGATACCGAACTGATTCAGCAGCACATCAACGGATTCGAGTTCTTGCTCGCCTAGGAACGCTGCGACATGCGACGATCCGACGATCGCAACTTCTACACCAGTGTTCTCTTCCCAGTTGATCGGGGAAACCGGTCCTCCTTCAAACCCATCAACAAACGGGCCAACAGGCTGAGGATCACGATGTTCGATCGCGAGATCATCGATCCGCCATTGATCAGATGAATCGGATCCTTGCGCCGACATCCGGAGTTCGACGCCGTGCCAGCGGAAGGAGCTCGGAAGCTCAACCCAGAAGTCGGTGTACCCGTTGCTATCAACGCCGGTCGAGGTGTGCTCATACACGGTTTCCCATGAGCCGTCATCGAGCGAGAGTTCGATCAAGAGCGACTCACCCGCTTCAATCCCGGACTCTTTGAGACCAAACCCAAGACCGAGCGATGCGGTGATGGAACTCCCAGCGAGCTTGACTGTCTGGACCTGATCGCCGCCTTCAAGAAGGAGTACAGATCCGGAATCGGTTGACTGAGCATCGACTACAGTCGCAGGAGATCCAGCAGTCGCCGAGAGCAGATCCATCCATGAAGCAGAGTCGAACGATTCGGTGTGAGGGATCGGCAAGCGAGGAACATAGCTCAGTGCCGTCTGGATCGCGTTGAATGTATTGACGCGTCCGTGGCCAAACGAATCGTCCCGGCCCGGAGTTCCAAGGTCATCAACAGACCGGTAGAGGATGTCTTGTGCATCGCGTGCGCTGATGTCAGAACGGACAGAGAAGATCATCGCGCCGACGCCAGCCGCGATCGGAGCCGCGAAACTGGTTCCAGAGCTGTTGCTGTAGTTGCCGCCGCGGGTCGTCGAGCGGACGCTTGAACCCGGTGCCGAAACATCAACCGCAGGCCCGTAGTTTGAGAAACCCGAGCGGTTATCGCCGGAGGTGGTCGATCCGACCATGATCAGATCAGGACCATTGTACGAAACGAGCGAGTTGTCGTTCCCTGATGACCAGAAGAGCAGACCACCACGATCAGCGATGTACTTCGCGGTCGATTGGTTCGCGCTGCTGGTTCCTCCGGAGTACGACGCGTTGACAATGTCAGCGCCGTTGTCCACAGCCCAGCGGGCGCCTTCGAGGATATCAAACGAGTTGGCATTACCCGAACTCAGGTTACTCACACGGATCGGCATGATCGTAAAGTCCCAGCCAACACCGACCACGCCGCGGTTGTTGTTGCCCTGCGCCGCGGCACATCCAGCGACAAAGGTCCCGTGCCCGTTGATGTCCTCAGTGGTCCCGCCGTCAGCTTCCGCGAGGTTGTCAACCGCGTTGTATCCGAGGATCAGCGCGTCTTCAAGGTCAGGGTGATTCGAGTCCACTCCGGAGTCACACACCGCGACGACAACATCGCTCTCGCCTGTATGCAGGTCCCATGCCGCCGCGGACTCGATCCGGCTGTGCTGCCAGCTCGATCCGTACTGCGAATCGTTGGGAACGACTTCTTGGAACAAGCGGTAGTTAGGTTCGACGAACTCGTAGTCACCTGTCGCCATCAGCATCGCCGCGAGTTCGCCCTCGTCAACACCTGCCGGGACAGTCACGACATACTCGCTCATGAACGCGCTCTTCTTGACGATCGCAGGAAGCACGCGTGCCTCACCAGAAAGCACTCGTCCCGCTTTCACATGGACAATGAGCTCACCAGTGAACTCGCGTTGTCCCTCGACATTCGCAAACATCAATGGGTTCCGCGCCGCATCGAGCATGACCGCGTCGTCGCTTGGATTCAACGCAAGCGCCGAACGAACCGCGTTCATCTTGACCGCGAGCATGGACGCCGAAATATTCTTAGACGCCTGAGGCTGCGAGGTTGGATCCGCAGACGCGAGACCCGCGACCGATCCGGAGAAGAGAAACAGCGAACAGGCGAGCGCCGCTGTACGAGTGTGGGAAGGGGAAAGCATGTTGTCAAAGCTCCTATCTGACCGGTCCACGACTGCTCCGTGCAATCCACCGGTGTTTGGTTGTTGGTGAGAAATGAAGCCGGACAGCTTTCGCCGTCCGGCCCAGATGGTTACTTGAGCGTGTTAAGGGCATCCCATGCTGTAATCAGTCAGGAATGCTGAGATATCGAAGAAGTCGTATTCGCCGTCTCCGTTGTAATCCCCGCTCGGATCTCCGCCGCCGAACGCGGTGAGGAACGCGGAGATGTCGAAGAAGTCGAGGACCTCGTCGCCGTTGAAGTCAGCAGGACACGGCTCGTTCTCTTCGATGAACTCCATCGTCACCGCGATGCTGTCAACATACCAGTCGTCGTCCGCTTCGTCGCCTTGTGCAGTCAATCGGAGCTGCAGGTCGGGGCCGTACGCCTGGAACGGGAGCGCGATCTGATGCAGCGTGAACTCGGTCTGGTCAATGCCGTCGGAGACGACAGTCGCGAGCTCGCCCCAGTTTCCGATGAGGTCTTTGTACTCGACAAAGAGTGACTCGCCGCTCTCAACGCCCTTGTGTTGTGTGTAGAAGCGTGCGTACACGATCGGCTCAGCAGTCGTGACATCGATCAACTTGGAGGTCATCGAGTCGGAGTTATCAAGGTTCGCGCTCTGTGTTCCGGACGGTTCGTTGTCAGCCGCGGAGCTTGGGGACGCGTTGCTCGATTCCCAGTTGAAGTTGAGTGAGATGCCTGACTCAAAGGTGTCTTCCCAAGGGACGCTGTTACCCTCGAAGAACTTGACCTCGACATCGTCGATGTACCAGTTGTCGTTCGCTTCGTCGCCGCTTGTTGTGAAGCGGAGCTTGAGCTCATTGTGGATCGCTAGAGGCGGGACTTCAAGCAGGTGGTACTCGAACGCGTCCTGGTCAGATCCATCGGACGAGATCGTCGCGAGGTCAACCCAGCCACCGATCAGGTTCGCGTATTCGACGACGAGGTCTTCACCCGCTTCTGTCCCGATGTGCTGGGTGTGGAAGCTGATCTGTCCAGTTGTTGATACAAACTCCGATGCGCGGATCATGACCGTGTTGATCTGCGCCGCGCCCGACATGTTCATCGAGTCGTCATCGCTCGGCTCATCGATTCCATCGCTGTTGACCTCAACGGATCCGGATGAATCGCGCCACAGCGGGAGACCGCTGTCATCAAAGGTATCCGAGAACGGCAGGCTGATCGAAGACGGACCAAAGATCGCGTCCTCAACAGCTCGACCGACATTGATACGCCCGTATCCAGTCAGGTTGTCCTCACCCATTGATTCTTTGTCGTCTGCTGAGTTGAACAGAATCTGCTCAACCTCATCCGCAGAGTGTGATGGGTTCGCAGAGTGGATGAGCATCATCGCCGCCGCAGTGATCGGAGAAGAGAAGCTTGTGCCGGTTGTATTGCCGTACCCGCCGGTCCGTGTCGTGGACTGGATATTGGTCCCCGGCGCAATCACATCAATACCAACACCGAAGTTCGAGAACCCCGCGTAGTTGTCGCTTGTGTTTGATGCACCGACGATTGTGACCGTGCTCCAGTCATTGGTCTGGTTGCCGACACCATCGTTACCTGAAGAGAAGACGAGCAGGTGACCCTGCGAGCGGATCGAGAGACCAGTCGTGAAGGTCGCGTTGTCTTCCGCGCCGCCGAACGAACAGTTGGAGACATACGCCCCGTTGTCCGATCCCCAGCGTGCACCCTGGAGGATGTCGGAGAGGAACGCGTTCCCGCTCGAGATGTTCGAGACCTTGACAGGCATGATCCCGAAGTTCCAGCCAATCCCCGAAATCCCGACCCCGTTGTTCCCGATCGCTGCTGAGCATCCTGCAACCAGAGTGCCGTGCCCGTTGAGGTTGTCATTGACGAGCCCGCCGTTGATTTCTGCGAGGTTGTCTACCGCGTTGAAACCAAGCACGAGCGCGTCTTCAAGATCAGGGTGATCGATATCAACACCCGAGTCACAGACCGCGATGATCTCGCCGGACCCAGTGGTGTGGTCCCATGCGCCGAAGGTGTCGATGCGATCTTCATCGTGGTACCACTGGAAGCTCAGTCGTGGATCGTTGGACTCAATCGTTGGGTAGCACCACCAGTCGATCGATACGAACTCGTAATCCCCAGTCCGCATCAGGATCTCTGCCATCACCTCGGCGCTCACCCCGACAGGGAGCTCGACGGTGTGCATGTCTACATCGTCGAACGCTTCGATCAGCGACGGCGCGATCCGATCACGCGCCTCGATCATCCGCTGCTCAGCTTGCGCGACAAACTCCGCCGCTGCATTCGCATCAGCGATCCCAGCAACGCCACGGACTTCAGGAGCCGACACCTTGCCGAGCGCCATGTCCGTCCCGATCTGCTGCATCATCTGTGAGCGTGTCTTGACTTTGACTGTCAAACGATCGGTCCGCTCCTTGAGTCCGATGACCTCAGTAAACACAGTCGTCGGCGTGATCGTCCCGTTCATCACATCCGCGTCGCGTCCCATCCAGTTGAACGCGTCGCCGACCTGTGCTCGTTGCGACGCCGTCAGACGGACCGCTTCAGCGGATCCGGAGATCATCGTCCCCTTGATCGGCTTCGTGCCCGGGCTCGAGTACGAGTCCTGACCAGCACACAAACCGCTCGTGAGCACCAACGCGAGCGTGGTCGAGATCGTCGCAGAAGCGGCTGCCGAACGCACCGCACGATTCAATGAGTCCAAGTTCATTCCTCAAGTTCCTTTTCATTCAGTGCGGTCCAACTGTCCCGCTTGAGTCATCCATCATCTGTTGTCGATGATCACACTGATCAAAACAGTGCAACCACACAACCCGTTCCCCTCAGAGTCCTGATCCAAACAGCGGATCCAGAAGCCTCCGGAACACTGGTTTTTTCGGCTATACACAAGGCAGAATGCCCCTTGAGCCGTCAGAATCGCGTATTTCGAGCGATTCCAGAGAGTCCGCACACCGAATCGGACGCTCCATCAAGAACAACCCGATCGATTCCACCTCAGATCCATGCGGGAGGTCCGAGAACCGTCCGCTGCCCCTCAGCAATAGCAACTCTCACCGAAATGTCCCTATTCAAACAACTGATCACTGTTCTCGGACTGAGAACAGCAGGCGCAAAGACAACCAAGCACCGCTCAACTGTTCGCATCGACCCGAGTCCTGGTTTCACCAGAACCCCTGAATTGGGCGCGATTAAGGGTGATTTTATGACAATTCACACCCTCGCGTGCTCCGGATCGCGTCCCTCAAGCACGGCCCAGACATCGCGGACAACCCAGCTCATCGCCGTCTTCGCTTCACGCGTTGCCGCCGCGATATGAGGGGTCAGCACCACATTCTCCAGATCCATCAGCGAAGGAAGCCCGCTCGGCCAATCCGGACCCACCGCTCGGATCGGCTCCGGATCATGCACATCAAAGATCAGCCGAGCGCTGGGATGCTCCATCGCAAACCGCGCCGCCGCGACCGGATTGATCACAAATCCCCTCGACGCGTTGATCAGCACGACATCATCGCGCATCATCCCGAACGCATGCTCATTGATCAATCCACGATTCTCCCCGCGCCCATCAACGTGAATCGTCACACACCGACTCTCACGAAGTGTCTCTTCAAACGACCGGGCCTCTGCATCCGACCCTTGCATTTCGAGCAGATTATGTTCAAGTAGATCGTGATACACCACCCGCATCCCCAGCGCCTCCGCCGCTCTCCCGACCCGCGACCCGATGTACCCAAACCCCACGATTCCAAGCGTGGAATCAACAACAGACGAATCGCTGATCGCCGACTCGCGTGCTTGGTGCCAGTGCGCTTCATCCAAGACGCGATCGATGCTCTGGATCGTGCGGAGCGATCGCATCATCATCGAGATCGTGTACTCAACCACCGACATCGCGTTGGCGCGAGGCGTATGCACCACGCGGATCCCACGAGCGGCGCACGCATCAAGATCGATATTGTCCAATCCAACCCCCGCGCGTCCAACCACCTTCAAGCTCGGCATCAACTCAAGCAGCGCCGAGTCCACAGTCGTGTAGGTCCGAACGACCAACCCCTGGACCTTCGCGAGATCCTTATGGATCGAATCATCTTCCAAGTTCCCTTCGCGAACTTCACACCGATCACCGATCCAGTTTCTCGGCTCAGCAGAGATCGGTTCAGTTACCAAGACGAGGGGGCGGTTCATAGAGTAAGTGCTTTCATAGAAATAAATTAGAATCAGTCTTGGTGCGAGACAGCACCCATTGAATACGGGATTCTACGCACATCACACGCACTGCGGATCAACCCAACATTCCGCTATATTCAAGCAAAAGCCTATATGTGTCCGAATAAAGCCGTACGGACGCTCGGTCAAGGATGACCAAGCGGGACATCAAGATCAGCACCCAGTATTGGAGGCGCCCAAATGAACAAATCCGACCTCATCGACTCCGTCGCTTCCCAGCTCGAAACAAGCAAAGCGGAAGCAGGCCGAGCAATCGAAGCCGTCATCGCTTCGATCTCCGAAGGACTCCAAGCCGAGCAAAAAGTTGCGATCTCCGGCTTCGGCACCTTCACCAAAAAACACCGCGCCGCGCGCACTGGGATGAATCCAGCAACCAAACAACCAATCCAGATCAACGAGTCCACCACCTGCTCGTTTAAGCCTTCCCAGCAGCTCAAAGAAAACCTGCACGCACAGAGCATGCAGCACTCCTGAGTTCTTCACTCATTTGATCTGACCTCATCGAGAGTTCATGACCCAAACTTCTCTCTGAGCCCCGCACGAGCGGGGTTTTTTGATCAACCGATTCACTGAACGAACGCATCCTCAGCGAGATCAATCGCGCGACCGAGTGCTGCCGCTTTGTTGACCGTCTCCTTGAACTCCAGTTCAGGAACCGAATCCGCGACAATCCCCCCCGCGGCTTGGATGTGGTACTCCCATTTCCCATCCGCGTTCGAATCGTCGATCCGATCGATCGGAACCACAATCGTCCGCAGCGCCAGCGCGATGTCCATCTCTTGATTGAGTCCCACCCAACCAAGCCCCCCTCCATACGGCCCCCTTCGAACGAGCTCAAGCTCATCAATGATCTGCATCGCGCGAACCTTGGGAGCACCCGAAATCGTCCCGACCGGGAGTGCAGCACGCAGCGCATCCCAGCAGTCGAGCCCGTCGCGGATGATCCCCGTCACCGTTGAAGAGATGTGCATGACATGCGAGTACCGCTCAATATCCATCACCGATTCGAGCTCGATCGATCCGGGTCTCGCAACACGGCCAACATCATTGCGCCCCAGATCCACAAGCATCGAATGCTCCGAGCACTCCTTCGGATCCGCAAGCAGCTCACGCTCCATCTCAAGATCTTCTTCAACAGTCCGGCCGCGCCTCCGCGTTCCCGCAAGCGGACGATTCGTGACCTTCAGCGAGCCATCCCCCTCGCGACGCACGCGACAGAGAATTTCAGGAGACGACGCAACGAGTATGCACCCCTTCGTCTGCAAGTACACCATATACGGCGACGGATTCACAGCACGCAGCGATCGGTACACATCAAACGGATCCGCATCCGTCCTCCGCTCAAAGCGATGACCCAGCACGACCTGGAAGATATCCCCGGCCTTGATGTACTCACGCGCCCGCTCGATCATCGACGCGTGCTGCTCGCGCGTCGTGTTCGCGTTCATCGCTTCGTGCTTGACTGTTGGAGTCCGCGCCACGCGACCAAGCACCAAAGGCTTCGCGTGATGCTGGATCTTGCTCGACAGCGCCTCAAGATCCTCGATCGATTGCTTGTAGACCGATTCAGGATCATCCCCAGAGCGCACAACCGCGAGACGAACCAGATGCACGAGCTTTTCGACATGATCAAATACCACGACCGTGTCATAAAACCCAAACGCGATCTCAGGTAAGCCCCGATCATCCTTTGGCGCAAGCTTCGGATCCAGCTTGATCGGCTCCGCATACCGAACCGAGTCGTACCCCGCGTACCCGAACCAACCGCCGAGCACGCAGGTCGGGATCAACCCACGATCCTCAGCAACCGCTGGGATCGACAGGTGCCAGCTCTCTGATATCCCGCGCAAGCGAGCGAGCGGATCGGCGCACGCTTCGCTCGTTGTTTCACCGCTCCGATGATCCTCGATGGTAATCTGCCCGTCCTTCGCGCTCACTTCAACGATCGGACGCGTGCCGAGGATCGAGTGTCTCCCCTGATGCGTCCCCCCTTCGACCGATTCGAGCAGGAACGACGGAGCCGTGCGATCATCGGCGCTCACGAGTCTGCGATACGCGAGCACCGGAGTCAGCTGATCCGCAAGCACACGGATCCCGACAGGGACGACAACAACCTCATGCCCATATTTGCGGGCATCAGCAACAGTCTCAATAAACTCAGTCAGCGTCGATGAAGGCATTGCCCCCAGTCTATGCGCCAAACACTTCTCGAATCATCAATCACCGAACCCAACCGCTCCCCAAGCGGTACAGTATCCATATGACGACCCAGACCGCATCCAGACCATTCCGCACAACTCTCCTCTCACTCGCGATCTCCTGCGCCTCTGCGCTGGCGCAGGTGCCGTCCTCGCCGCAGATCCCAGCGGATCAACCAGCGACTGACCAAACACTGCAGCCAACCCAGCAGCCAATCCAACAGCAGCCGAAAAAAACCATGACCTTCGGAGAGGTCTTCCAATCCGTCAATCAAGCCGATCCGACCCGTCGCGCCGGTCTCCGTTCGTCGCTCATTGCTCAGTCGATGCAGGTCGTCCCGATCGTGCTGATCGTGGACAATCCCGGCGCATACCTCGACGCGATCGCATCGTGGGAAGGACCCGTCAAGTTCCCGGTCCTCTACGACGACGGCTCAGACCTCGCACGCGAGCACATCGCCCGCTTCGTCCGCGACTTCAATCCCGACGAAGTCGTCCGCGTGACTGGTAAGAGCCAATCGCAGTGGGGGGGATCAACCGCCGAGCGTCAAGCGTCGATCGATACCGCGCTCGCCGCGTCCTTCCAGCAGTCCCAGCCCGACTGGAGAGCAACACTCAAAGCACTCAAAGACACCGGCGTCGTCTCTCCAGGAGTCGTTGTCATCGACCCAATGGACCAACTCTGGGCAGGAGGCCTTGCGCTCGCCGCGGGTCGTCTCCAATCGATTATCTACATCGGCGCTCCCGACAACTCCACGAAGGAACTCGAACCCCACCAGGCGCAAGCGTACAACCAATCCATCGAGCAAGGACTCCGCAAGCTCGACCTCTCCTTCGATCAGATCGGAGACGAGATCGACACCATCACCCTCGCGTTCCGGCTGGGAGTCAAAATCAAAACCGGACCCAACGACCGCGACCGTCTCGCGACCACCGATCAGATCGGACGCGAGACCGCAGATCTTGGAGGCATGCGATGGGCATGGTCCGGACAACTCTTCGGAACCACCACCTCCTCTGTCTACCAAGCGATGTGCGCCCTCTTCCTCCCGCTCGACAGCGCCTTCGTCTGGGACGGATACTCCAAATCCGGAAGCTGGGATAAATACGACGGCACCGAAGCCGCGCAGATCCTCGAAGACGCTGGGATGCAGGTCGAACTCTTCGACAAACCCCGCAACACCCTCGCGAGTTTCAAAGGACGATCATCATCGCGTCCAGTCGACGCATCGCTCATCTTCATGAACACCAAGGGTTCACAGTCCTATTACGACCTCGCCGATGCTCCAGACGGACAAGGACGACCCGGAGACCTCCCGATGCTCCAGGTCCCCAGCGCCCTGCACATGGTCCACTCCTTCTCGCTCGCAACCCCGCGCAGCAATCTCACTGTCGGAGGACGCTGGCTCGATCGCGGCGTCTACCTCTATGCCGGATCCGTAGACGAACCATTCCTCTCCGGATTCGTCCAGACCCCGATCGTTGCCAAGCGCATCCTTGGACAGCTCCCATTCGCTGCCGCGATTCATTACGACGATGGACAAGCGTGGAAGATCGCCGTGCTCGGAGACCCGCTCAAAACCATCAGCCCGTGCGGGAATCGGTTTCCTTCGATTCCAGAACCACTCACCAAGCAGCTCGCTGAGAATGACGCACAGTTCCTCAAGCAACACGCCAAGGACACCCTCAAAGCCGGGGACTACGCGTCCTCCCTCGAATCTTTCGTGCTCACCAACCAGGATGAATCCGCGGCCCGCATCGCCAAAGCCCTGCTCCGTGATAAACCCGCCGCCGTTGACGACACCGCCGCGAAGATCATGATGCACGCGGCTTTCCGTCAAGGGGAGTACGAGCTGGTCCTCGACGCCTTCGAGCGTCTGAGCCAAAGCGCCCGAACTGATCTCCTGACCCAAGACACACTGTGGATGGCCGCCCGCTACCGCGCCAACCGATTCCAAGACGGCAGAGCAATCGCACTGATGCGGACCAACCTCCGCAAGCACCAAGAGCTCCAAGACGCCGAGGACATCGCGATGGCGATCCGCCGAACCTCGATCGATAACGCCGTCGCGTACCTCCAATCCCTCCGCTCGACCTACAACTCCAGCCGAGATTCATCGGCGCTCGACAACGCGATCCGCAGAATCCGCCGTTGATCTGATATGAACGGATCGGGTATGACCCTATCATCATCCATGATCCAGCTCGGCGTCAACATCGACCATGTCGCAACCGTCCGCAACGCTCGCTATCGTGGACTCCTCGAACCCGTGGATAACCAGTCCAGCGGCGCCGAGCCCGACCCTGTCCGCGCGGCGCACGAAGCGGAGCTCGGAGGCGCGGACTCCATCACCGTCCATCTCCGCGAGGACCGCAGGCACATCATGGACCGCGATGTCCGTCTCCTGCGCCAGCTCGTTAACATCAAGCTTAACCTTGAGATGGCCGCGACCGACGAGATGGTCGAGATCGCACGCACCATCAAACCCCACACCGCGATGCTTGTCCCCGAAGGACGACAAGAAGTGACGACCGAAGGGGGGCTTGATGTTGCCGGACAACCCGAGCGCATGAAATCCGTCGTCAAGAGTCTGCAAGACGCGGGACTCATCGTCAGCGCGTTCATCGATCCAGACCTGGTCCAGGTCCAAGCCGCCGCAGACGCAGGATTCGATGTCTGCGAGGTCCACACTGGTCCCTACGCAGAGGTCTTCCACCGCTGCGGCGGAGACCTCCGTCAATCCGCGCTCCAAGATTCAATCAAAGAAGTCGCGGACGCCGGAGAGCGCATCAGCGTGCTGGGCATGCGTTTCAATGCCGGACACGCGCTCAACTTCCACAATGTCCACCACATCGCATCGCTCCCAGGGATCGACGAGCTCCACATCGGACACTCCATTGTCTCGCGTGCCGTGTTCGTTGGATTGCGAGCATCGGTCTCGGAAATGAAGGCGCTGATGAACCGCGCGCAAGAACGATCGATTTAGCCTACTGATTCACGAGCGCACTAGGGAACATGCCGCAGACTTGCAATGCATGCGCGAGTTTCACAAGTTTCCGCTTGGTCTGTGCGCGATCTATGGTATGATCACTTCCATGACACGCGGATCCGCCAACTCAGCCTCGCCGCGCACAAAGAAGACCAACAAGTCCACTGCCCAAGGCCCCTTCGTTAACTACGAAGCCGGGATCGATTTTCTCAACTCGCGCGTGAATCTCGAACATATCCACTCGAGCCGAATCAAGCCCGAGTCCTTCAAACTCGATCGCATGCACGCATTGGTCGCTCAGCTCGACAATCCGCACCTCGCGGTCCCTGTTGTGCACATCGCAGGATCCAAAGGCAAGGGATCCACCTGCGCCATGCTCGAGAGCTGTCTCCGCTCAAGCGGATACACAACCGGTCTGTTCACGAGTCCGCACCTTGTTGATGAACGCGAGCGTATTCAGATCAATAACCAGATGGTCGAGAAGCCGAGGTTCATCGACGCGCTCGCCAAGTGCAAAGACGCCGCGCACGCAATCGCCAAAGCCCACGGCCAAGCGACCTACTTCGAGCTCCTGACCGCCGCTGCGTTCGTCGTGTTCGCCGAAGAAGCCGTGGATATTGTCATCCTCGAAACCGGACTCGGAGGACGACTCGACTGCACCAATGTCGCCCGTCCAATTGTCGCAGGGCTCACCAGCATCCAGCTCGAACACACCGATGTGCTTGGGGACACGCTCAGCAAAATCGCTTCTGAGAAAGCCGGGATCATCAAGCCGGGAATCAAAGCGATCAGCGTCCCACAGGAAGAAGAAGTCATCGAGGTCTTCCGCGCCAAAGCTTCAGATGCCCGCGCGACGCTCGAAGTGCTTGGTGAAGAAATCCTCTACTCCTGCAGATTCCAGTCCGCAACCACCAAAGGCCCACACCCAAAGGTCTGCGTCGGATCGGGAGAAGGATGCTTCGAGCACATGTCCGTCCCGCTCATGGGAGAGCACCAAGGCGCCAACTGCGCCCTCGCACTCGCGATCATCCACGCGCTCCGCGATCACGGCTACGACCTCCCGGAACGACAAATCATCGCAGGACTTGAACACACTCCACGCGATGGACGACTCGAACAAATCAACGAACGACCACGAGTCTTCATCGACGGCGCGCACACTCCAGAAAGCGTCCGCGAAACACTTAAAGCGATCTCCCAGCAGATCCGCTACGACTCGCTCATCGTCGTCTTCGGATGCAGCGCTGACAAGAAAACCGTCGGCATGATCGAAGAACTCACCACCCGCGCCGACAAGGTCGTCTTCACCAAAGCATCCACCAACGCGCGTGCGATGGATCCGAAGGCACTCGCTGACATGTACACCGAGCGATCCACCAAATCCTCCGAAGCCTACAACACTCCGACCGAAGCGATCCGAGCCGCAGGCAAGTCCCTCGGCTCCAACGATGTCCTCCTCATCCTCGGCAGCTTCTACCTTGCTGGAGAAGTCAAAGCCCTCTTCGAGGCTAAAGCCCAGTCCAAAGCACAAGCCTAAGCCTGCTGGAATCCCACCCCTCCAACATCCCAAATCGCCCAAAATCGCGCCAAACCCACGCGAGCCGTCTACATTCACACTACAAACCGGGGTTTTTTGGACCGCTGAGACCATTTCTCCAGCAACCAGCCGACTCCGAACCGATATAAGTATTCAGAAAAATAGGAGATTCTGAAATGTTTAGCTCATTCAAAGTCGGCTCACGATCCAAGCCTAAAGCACTCGTCGTGGGACTCTTCAAAGGTCAATCACTCGACGCTGATACCAAAGCCCTCGATAAAGACGGCTCCATCCTCGCCGCGACCAAACGCGCCGAAGCAACCGGAGACGCCGGAACCATCACCCAAGCGTTCCCCTCCAAAGGATACGAACGCGTCTTCATCATCGGACTCGGAGACAAAGCAACCTTCGATGTCTCATCACTCCGCAACGCTGGAGGTTCGCTCGGACGCGCCATCAGCGCCTCAGGGATCACTTCCGTCGAGTTCGCACTCAGCGGCGCGATGAGCAAGCTCTCCAAGAAGAACAAGGTCCAGCCATTCCAAGCCGGTGCCATGCTCGGCGAAGGTCTCGGACTTGTCTCCTGGACCTACGACGACCTGCGCGGGACCGCGACCGAAGTCAAGAAATACCCAGCCCTCGCGATGACCGGATCACACACCAAGTTTGATGACGGACTCAAACGCGGACTCGGGATGGCCGAAGGCTCAAACCTCGCGCGCACCCTCTCCCAGACCCCACCAAACATCGCGACCCCGATGTGGATCGCCGGAGAATGCAAGAAACTCGCACGCAAGACCGGAATGAAGTGCACCGTCTTCTCAGGAAAGAAACTCGAAGACGAACGACTCCAAGGCCTCATCAATGTCGGGAAAGCTTCCGAGAACAAGCCCTGCATGATCCGTCTCGAGTACACCCCCAAGAGTGGCAAATCCAAAGCCCCGATCGTCATCGTCGGGAAAACCATGTCCTACGACTCAGGTGGTCTCTCCATCAAAGTCGGCGGAGGCATGGTCGGCATGAAGCGTGACAAGGACGGCGGCTGTGGCGCCATCGGCGCGATGCAGATCATCGCCAATGTCATCAAACCAAACCGTCCAGTCGTCGCGCTGCTCGTCGCCGCGGAAAACTCCATCTCTGATGAAGCGTACCGCCCTGACGATGTCATCGAGTTCCGCAACGGAGTCACCGTCGAGATCACCAACACCGACGCCGAAGGACGCCTCGTCATGGCCGACGGCCTGTGCTGGGCATGCGAAAAAGAAAAACCAGAGTTCGTCGTCGACATCGCGACCCTCACAGGTGGCGTCGTCGTCGCACTCGGATCAACCTTCGCAGGATGCTGGTCCAACGACGACTCGGTCTTCGAGAAGTTCAACGAAGCAGGAGTCGCATCAGGTGAACGCGTCTGGCGCATGCCGCTCGACCCGGAATACAAGAAGCTCATGAAGTCCCCGATCGCTGACATCCTTAACAGCGCGCCTGTCCGCGAAGCCCATCCAATCCAGGGTGCCGCGTTCCTCGAGCACTTCGTCGAAGAAGGCGTCAAGTGGGCGCATGTCGACATCGCAGGCACCCATGTCGTCAAGTCCGCAAAGGGACCGTTCAATCCAGGACCAACCGGATTCGGCGCTCGCCTCCTCGCGGAAGTCGTCGAACGAAGCTAATCGAGCTCAACTATTTCGACCCACAACACCCGCCACCCCCGGCGGGTTTTTCTTGCGCGTCTCCAGCCCCGGACGAACACCCACACCCGCTCCCACACCCACCAGTCGCTGCAGGTTTGACTCCGATCCCCTTCGTATCCATCCACCCACTCGCGACGCGCCCCAGCGCCCACGCCATCAGCAGCACAAAGAGTACCGCAAAGGCATCCTTGTACCCGAACCCGCCCATCCCGTGCTCATGCTCGTGCGCCAAATCCGCAAGCGTCACGAGCTGCTTGAAGAACGCATCAAACAGAATCCCCGAACCAAGAGCAACCGCCGCGATCACTGCGAGGTAGATCCCCAGCGCCTTGGCGCCAAGATCCTTGAGCAACCAGCTCATCGTCGCGACATTGGTCGCTGGACCCGAAAGCAACAGCACCAGCGCAGCGCCGGGAGACAATCCCGCGACGACCAACCCAAACGCGAGCGGCGTCGAACTCGTCGCACAGATATACAACGGAATCCCCACCACCAGCATCAGAAGCATCGGGAGGATCCCCTGCCCGACATGTTCTTCGATCCATCCCTGAGGGACCATCGCACCGATCGCCGCCGCCATGAGCAAGCCGACCGTCAGCCATACCGCGAGATCAACCAGCATCACCCCAAAACCATACCGAACCGATTCCTTCACCCCACCCACAAACCCAAGCCCAGCTTTCTGAGGCGAAGCCGAGCAGCACGAAGCCGCCGATTCGTCAGGAGCAGTCGAAGAACAACATGAACTCGTCGCAGGCTCACTCGACGAGCAGCACGATCCCGTCCCTTTCTTCTCAACCGACTCAACCACCGATCCCGCATCGCCCGGATTGGTGATCGACAACCCGATCGCGTTTGGATCTTCGATCGACTCATCGTCCTCGTTTTTGTGCGTCACATCAATCAACAGCCCCGCAAGCAACGCCGTCACCACCGCGATCACAGGACGCGCCAGCGCAAACACCGGCCCAAACAGCGCCCAGGTCAGCGGGATCGATTCCTCCCCAGTCTGAGGCGTCGAAATCGCAAACGCCGCACTCGCCCCCTTGCTCGCGCCCTGCTTCCGCAATCCAGCCGCGACCGGAATCACACTGCACGAACACAATGGGAGCGGAATCCCCAATAGCGACGCCTTGAGGATCGGGACAATACCCTTCCCGCCTAAGTGCTTCAGCATCCACTCCCGAGGCACCAAAACATGCACCACCCCCGCGAGCAGGAACCCGAAGATCAGCCAGACCGACGATTCCGTCAGAATCATCCACAGTTCAGCAAAAAAGCTATTCATATAGAAGAGTATCACAACAACCCGAGAGATATTCCAGAACATCCCCTGTGAGCCCAGAATCAAGGAATCAAGGCCGAGTATCTAACCCAAATCAATCAGCTGGGCTAATCAGCTCAAGGACATCCAGCACTGAACTCCGTCAGGAACGCCGAGATGTCAAAGAAATCGAAGTTCCCGTCATCGTTAAAGTCTGCGATAGTGTCCATCGCTCCAAAGGCGGTCAGGAACTCGGAAATATCAAAGAAATCCAGAACGCAATCCCCGTTGAGATCCGCAGCACACACGAACCCACTGCGGATGGAATACTCAATACTGGTTCCGTCAAACAAGATATCGTTTTTGGGATCAACAGTCATGTCGATGATGGATCCAATCAAGACTGCTGCGGAGAGATCAAACTCGATCATGCTATTGGAAGTTGAGAGCAGATCCCACTGTCCAAACTTCACGCCATCGATAAAGAGCCGAACGACCACGCCGTCCCCGCCGAGGTCGGCTTCATCAACAAGCCCCGAGATGTTGACATCACCCTCAAAGTCTGAGACCCACCGCCGCGTTGCCCAGTACACGCCAGGCGTGTTCCGTCCCGCTCCAGGTCGATGCGGATGCTGATTCTCTGCTCCGATTCCGAGCCAGTCTCCAGTCCCGTCAAGGCTCCAGAGGTTGGTAAAGTCCATATTGAAGTTCTCGGCTTCTCGAAATGACAAGGGAACAGTGGGGGTGTCACCAACATCCGTTCGGTAGTAGCCGTAGTACCAGTTGTCTTGCCCCTGAACACCGCTGAAATCTTCAACCGAGTCCGCAAGCACATCCGCGTGGAGGATGCCGACGCACCCCGAGAGAGTCAGAAGCCCGAATAGTCCGTAGAGCGGTCCCTTCATAGCAGTCTCCTTTGGTCCCAGTATACTTTGATTCCACACCCGCGCACAAGGAATTAATCGACCATGAAGGGCGATTCCGCGTCCAGAACGCCCCTAGCATCCTCCAAATCCCTTAGAGGACACCAATTATGCCATACACGCTCACTCCCGATACCGGCATCGATGCCAACGCCGAGAACATCGACTACATCAAAGACCACATCGATACCGGAGATCGTTGGGTCCTCAACTTCGGTCCTCAGCACCCCGCGACCCACACCACCCTCCGTCTCGTCCTCGAACTCGACGGCGAGCGCGTCGCGCGATGCACGCCACACATCGGATACCTCCACTCCGGATTCGAAAAGCTCGCCGAGCACCTCGACTACAACCAGTATGTCACCATCGTCTCGCGGATGAACTACCTCTCCTCGATCTCCAACGGCATCTGCTGGCACCACACCGTCGAGAAACTCTTCGGCATCGAAATCTCAACCAAGTGCAAAGTCCTCCGCACCATCATGGCCGAGCTCGGACGCATCCAAGACCACCTCCTCTGCGTCGGAGCCGCAGGACTCGATGTCGGCGCGATCACCGGCTTCCTCTACTGCTTCAACCCACGCGAACACATCTACGACATCATGGACTACGCATCGGGACAACGCTTCCACCCAGACTGGTCACGCGTCGGTGGGATCGTCAAAGAAATCCCAGACGAAGAAGTCTTCGCGCGGATGGTCAAAAAGTTCCTCCACGGCGTTCTCGAAGAAGCCATCGGCGATCTCATGAACCTCGTCGAACGCAACCGCATCTTCATGGACCGCACCCAAGGCATCGGGGTCATCACCCACGACGAAGCGATCGCGTACAGCGCGACCGGACCCGTCGCGCGTGGATCGGGTGTTCGCCGCGACCTCCGCAAGGACGAACCCTACCTCTGCTACGCGGACAACTGGGACGGAAACGGAGCGAAGGCCGTCGAGTTCGATGTCCCTGTCGCACGCGACGGCGACGCGTACTGCCGCTTCCTCGTTCGCGTCGAAGAGATCAAGCAATCCATCCGCATCATCGACCAGCTCATCGACCGGATCCCAGAAGGACCGACCGATGTCTTCGCTGATGAAAAAATGACCAAGCCACCAAAGGGCGAGGTCTACGGCTCCATCGAAGGTCTCATCCAGCACTTCGAGCTCATCATGACCAATCGAGGTTGGGACGCACCGATCGGCGAGGTCTACGGCGCGCACGAAACCGCCAACGGCGAGCTCGGATACTACATCGTCGGAGACGGCAGCAAATGCTCATGGCGCGCCAAGACTCGCCCGCCGAGCTTCATCAACTATTCGCTCGTCGCCAAGATGCTCGAAGGACACATGCTCGCGGATATCGTCGCGGTCATCGGATCACTCAACATCGTCGCCGGCGAACTCGACCGATGAAGCACATGAGCTACAAGAGCACACTGATGTTGTTTGCAGTGTTCCTGATCGGGATCGTTCTGGGTGGATGCTCCGTCAACCCAACCTACACCGTCCATGTCGTCAACAACTCGACCAAGTCCATCAATGCACGCATCGAGCACGAACGCCGCTTCGATTCCGCAGTCTTGCTGGGATCGATCACAGTCCAGCCTGGACATGAGCAAACGCTCGGCCCAGTCGAATCCCCGCCCCTTGAACGCGTCGTCCTCCAGATCGGAGAAGCCGGCGCGACCGTCGCAACCCCTGAGTCCTTCGTCATCAAGAGAGGCACCTACACCGCGCAGGTCACCAAGGGCACCACCACCAGTTGGACCGCGTTCGAAGTCAGTCTCACGAAAGAGTGACCACCAAAAGACCCGCCCAAACGAAGCCCCTACGATCCAGAGACCGCTATTTGAGGATTAACCCATGCCCTGGATCACCAAAAAATCAGGCTCCGCAACCATCGAAACCCGCGATGAGCCATACCTCACTTCAGAAATGATCTCCGAACTCCGCGAGACCTACCTCCCGCGCTACGCGCAACCAAAGGGCGCACTCTTCCCAGCTCTCCACATGATCCAGCACCACTATGGTTGGGTCCCGCACCAAGCGATGAAAGAGATCGCCGAGGTCCTCGACATCGCGCCATCGGAAGTCCTCGACACCGTCACCTTCTACGAAGAATACTGGGAGCACAGCAAGGGCGAGAATCTGATCTCCGTCTGCCGCTCCATCGCGTGCGAGTTCTGCAGCGCAACCGACTGCACCGAAGCAATCAAGTCCAAGCTCGGCATCGATGTCGGACAGACCACCCCCGACAACAAGTTCACCCTCGTCGAGCTCGAATGCATCGGATCCTGCGGCACAGCTCCAGCTGCGCTCATCAACGAAGACCTCCACGAGAACCTCACCCCAGAGCGCACCGTCGAGCTCATCGAGCAAGTCCAGAACGGCACCTACAAACAAGGCGGCACCGGAGCCGTCAAAGAAGATCTCTAATCGATCCTATCTCAACTTCGCGCACGCACTGTGCCGTGGACAGCTTGTCACATGGTCATTGACCATCCCGCACGCCTGCATCATCGCATAGATCACCGTCGGTCCGACAAACCGGAACCCTCGCTTCTTCAGATCCTTCGAGATGAACTTCGAAAGCTCCGTCTGCGCCGGAAGGTCTTTCATCGTTGCAAACTCGTTCTTGATCGGCGTGTCATCAACATACCCCCACATCAACGCGCTGAAGGTCGTGCCTTGCTTGTACAGTTCCAACACCGCCCTCGCGTTGTTGACCGTGGATTCGATCTTCAACCGATTCCGCACGATCGACGCATCAAGCATCAGCCGCTCAACATCATCCTGCGTGAACTTCGCGACCTTCTTGGGATCAAACTTCTTGAAGAGCTTCCGATACCCTTCGCGTTTGTTGAGAATCGTTGACCAGCTCAATCCCGCCTGCGCCCCTTCAAGCGTGAGCATCTCAAACAGATGATGCTCATCCCGCTGAGGCACACCCCATTCCTCGTCGTGATACGCAATCTCCGACTCCGATCGAGCCCATTCACACCGCTGTTTGGTCTTCGTAGTCATACACCACTAGAATAGAGCGTGAAAAACGACAAGGACATCCCGATCACCAGAGCAGTGGGGCGATTCTTCGGACACCTCTGGAACGCAACGACCAAACCAGTCGAGCAAGACTCCGAATCCACCATCGTCTCACAGCACTCCGAAGAATCCGACGCCGAGATTGACGGCAAAAAAGTCACCCTCCGCAGAACCACGATCGAAGAGATCGAGGTTCACGATCCCTAGTCCCGCACAGATCCGACCAGCTCATCCATCCGCTCTGCAGTGATCCCCGCCTTGAGCTCAGGCTCGCCGCGATCGACATCCCACGCGCGGATCGCGCGCATGGTTTCCTCGAGCGGTCGCAGCGTAAGCCCCTGATCGATCGCGCGCTGCGCCGAGATCCGATACATGAACTGCCCCTCTTGAGGAATCCAGGTTGGAATATCCACCCAAGCCTTCACCCCAAGCTCCTCAAGCTGCTCAGGACTCACATCAATCAGCTCCGTCTCCGATCCAAGCGCCGCACGGCTGCGCTCGATGAACGCACACAACCCCAGACCAACCTCAGGACCAACCGCGTTGTAGGTCCCTGTGATCGTGTGCTCGACGCATCGAACAAAGAACGCCGCAAGATCGCGCGAGTCAATAAACCCCGCCAATCCGCTCGGCTCAGCCGGGATCACCATCGCATCAAGCGTCACAAGCATCCGCGTCCACCAGGTCACCCGATCCGTCGGATCGTTCGGACCAGCAATAACTGTCGGACGCACAATACAGTGGTTCTCCGGATACCACGATCGGACGACCTGCTCGCAGAGAACTTTCAATCCGCCGTAGGTCTCGCCGTTGACCTCCTCGACCGTCTTGTCCTCAAGATCGATCAGCTTCGAGTCCTCGTCCGGCACCTCGTCGTTGCAATCCTTGTCGTACACGCTGATCGTCGAGGTAAACACATACAGATCGCACGCATCCTTGAGCAGCTCGCAACTCGCCTGCATCACCCTCGGCACATACCCACAAATATCCAGCACCGCATCGAACCGCTCGCCGTCATCAATCAGCTTCTGGATCTCCCCCAGACCGCCCCCCTTCTCAGGATCCCGATCCCCGACCAGTCTCCGGACCCCCTCAGGGAGTCCCGGATCAGCAGGTGAACGATGCAAGAGGGTAATCTGATGTCCAGCACCGATCGCATGCTCAACAAACGCACGACCACTGAACTGGGTTCCGCCGAGGACAAGTATGTTCATGTCCCAGCATACCGCTCTCAAGCAGCTTTGATGCACAATTGACCCTCCGGACAGGCTAGAATCGACCGCCTTGCCTCTCAGATCAGTTGGAGCCGATCAATGCCGAAGAAAGCCTGGGACAACTCACTCTCCGAGCACTACCTGCTCAAACGCATCCCGACCGCACCCTTCGGTCACATCCGCGACCGCCATGTCGTCGGATACGACGAGTATGTCAAGACCGGAGGCTACGAAGGTCTCCGCAAAGCGCTGACCATGAAGCCCGAGGATGTCACCTCCGAAGTCAAAGACTCCGTCCTGCGTGGACGCGGAGGCGCGGGATTCCCCTGCGGCCTCAAGTGGACCTTCCTCCCAGATCCCGACGGCGGAGAACGCTACCTCGCGATCAACGCCGACGAATCCGAGCCAGGCACCTTCAAAGACCGCCTCCTCATGGACTTCGATCCCCACGGCTTGCTCGAAGGCATCGCGATCTGCATGTACGCGTGCCGACTCGACAAAGCCTACATCTTCATCCGAGGCGAATACCACCACCAAGCCAAGGTCCTCGAGAACGCGATCAAAGAAGCCTACGACCACGGAATCTTCGGCGAAAAGGGTCTCATGAGCCAATCGGGGAACGCATCAGCTGACCCCTTCCGCGCCGACTGCTATGTCCACCGCGGAGCCGGCGCCTACATCTGCGGCGAAGAAACCGCACTCCTCGAAGGCATCGAAGGCAAACGAGGCTGGCCACGCATCAAGCCACCGTTCCCGGCGATCAAAGGCTTGTTCGGTCGTCCAACAATCATCAACAATGTCGAAACCCTCGCGCACCTCCCGTTCATCATGACCGACGGTGCGAAAGCGTTCTGCGAGCAAGGCGTTGAGTCTTCCATCGGAGGCCCACCCTCCTTCGGCACCAAACTCATGGGTGTCTCCGGACATGTTGAAAAGCCAGGCTGCTACGAGCTCGAACTCGGGATCCCACTCCGCACACTCATCGAAGACTACTGCGGCGGAATCCGCAACGGCAAAAAATACAAAGCCGCGATCCCAGGAGGTGTCTCCATGGGCATCCTGGGAACTGACCAATACGAAGCCGAGATGGACTTCGATATCGGCAAAAAATACGATGTCCTCGGACTCGGAACCTCCGGACCAACCGTCTTCGACGAAGACACCTGCATGGTTTCTGTCGCGCGCAACATCACCCGCTTCTACAAGCACGAATCGTGTGGTCAGTGCACACCTTGTCGTGAAGGTTCGGGATGGTTGTACCAGATCATGACCCGCATCGAAGCCGGAGACGCGAAGTCGAAGGACCTCGACCTCGCGAAGGAAATCGCCGTATCAATGGGCTCGATGCCAGGTACCACAATCTGCGGCCTCGCAGACGGCAACAACTGGGCCGTCCGCACACTCATGGAAAAATTCCCTACAGAGTTCGAGAACAAGGTCCAACGCACCTTCGTCCCAGTCACCCTCGATATGGCAACGCTCGGCTAGTTCAAACACTTGTTTGGGTGGTATTACTCACTTAATTGCTCAGTGATAACCCCCCTTTATGTGTCTGCGATCTCTGTTTATGACAGAGATTCCCTATAGGTACAAGCGTCCTAGTCCCCGCGACGATACCAACGGTATGGTGATTTCCACGCGCACCATTCTGACCAGCGTATTCGTTGTGCTGTTTGCAGCAGTCAGCCTGCTTGCAATTCAGTCAAGCATCAGCGGTGTCTCGCCATCCGGCCCACGATCCCCGCTCTGGGGAAAAGAGTCGCAGTGCACACTCGACCATGACCATTCGTCGGCAACAGGGTACGCCGTGCTCGATGTGTTCACCGCCGACGGCAACTACCTCCCACGCACCCACTGCATGACCACGCAAACCGGAGAGACCGACTGGCTCTTCGTCTGGATACTCGTTGCCCTCAACGCGATCATCATCACTGGTTACTTCAGAATATTCGCCTTCTGGCGCAAAGCGTACCTCCAAGAAGAACTCCACGACCGCAACAAAAAACTGATGGATCTCGCGTGGATCTTTCTCTTCTGCGCAATCTGCGGCTATGTCTCATCAATCGTCCTCTTCTTCTGGCCCGCCTACCGATTCCTCGCGCTGATGCTTGTCCCGCTCGGATTCTTCACATGGAAGTTCGCGCTTAATCTCGAGGACTTCAAAGTCTCGCTCAGCGCCAAACGACTGTCCAGACAGCTCACCGAATCCCTCAGCAGAGAAAACGCAGCACTCGAAGCAAAGGTACTCGAAGCAACCACACACCTCAGGATCGCAAAGGAACGCGCCGAGAACGCGGACCGCGCCAAGAGCGATTTCTTAGCAAGCATGAGTCATGAGATCCGAACGCCGTTGACAGCAATTATTGGATTTACCGACATCGTGATTGAAAAAGAAACACACTGCGAGACTCGGAAGGACGAGATCCTGACCATTAAAAAGAACTCTGTGCACCTTCTCAATCTAATCAATGACATCCTCGATGTCACGCAGATCGAATCAGGATCAGTCGAATACGAGCGTGTGCCGTGCTCGATCCGTGAGATCGTGATCGAAGTACTCGACATGATGTCCGTCAAGGCAAAGCTCAAAGGGACCGGGATCCATGTTAATGTTCATAAGTCCATCCCCCAACTCATCATCACCGATCCGACACGCGTCAAGCAGTTGGTGACCAACTTGGTTGAGAACTCCGTGAAGTTTACTGACCTGGGTGATATCTTCATCGAAATTATGCCCGCACTGGTCACCAACAACGCTGTTGAACCAGATGATCAGTGCGTCTTCACGATTACCGTCCGTGATACCGGCGTCGGGATCTCGCCAAGCAGACTCGACGCGATATTTGATTCATTCACGCAAGAAAGCTCTTCGACCCGCCGTGAGTTTGGCGGGACCGGCCTAGGTCTCGCGATCTCGCGAAGAATCGCTCGAGACCTCGGTGGTGATCTAGTCGTCCAATCTGACCTCGGGATTGGATCAGCATTCACATGCACACTCACAGCACAAAGAGTAGACGCAGAGCTCAAGGACACAACAGTAAGTAAATCAGACAAGAAGAACTCTGGACACAATCTCAATCACTCAAGACTTCTTCTCGTCGAAGATGGGCCAGACAACCGTAAGCTCATCACGCACCACTTTAAACGAATCGGTGTCCAACTCGATACCGCACACGACGGCGTCCTCGCTCTTGAAAAATTCAACAAAGCGATCGAAGACGGATCCCCCTACGACCTCGTCCTCATGGACATCTCAATGCCCAATATGGACGGCATCGAATGTACCAAAAAACTCAGATCCCAAGGTCATGCAGTCCCGATTGTCATGCTCACCGCTCACATCCTCAAAGAAGAACGGGACCGCTGCTACGCGATCGGCGCGACCGCCTATCACTGCAAACCTATCGATTTCCCGCACCTTTTCAGGACCTGCGCTGAACTATTGGACCAGGACTCACGCGACGCGGCATAGCAAAAACAGTCCATCTCCATTTCAACAGAATAATTCCACCTAGCCTCCTGTTGGTCTTGGAAGCCTAGAAGGAATCAACTATGAATAACCCAGAATCACAGCCGCCATCACCCCTCGTATCCTCAAACCCCATCCCCAAGCCGCTCCTCATCACCAGTTGGATCCTCCAACTCGTTCTCGCCTTCATTCTCGGCCAGTCACTCTTCTTCAAGTTTACCGCCCAACCAGAAACCGTCGCACTCTTCGAAGTCCTCGGCGCCGAACCCTTCGGACGCATCGCGACCGCAATCGCAGAACTCGTCTGCGTCATCCTCCTGCTGGTCCCCAAAACCAGCGTCATCGGCGCGATCGCTTCCGTCGGAGTCATCTCCGGCGCGATCATGGCGCACCTCACCAAGCTCGGGATATCCATCGACCCGATCGCACTCGCTAAACCAAACATCGCTCCGCTCGAAGGTCCGGGACTGTTCATCATGGCCGTCATCGTCTTCGTTGGAGGACTGGTCATCATCGCGATCCGAAGAACACAGATCCCCATCCTCGGCTCAAAGTTCGCCAAGTAGTTCTTCATCAACTCAACAACAAACAACCCAAAAACAAACAACGGGCGTCTCCGCCCGCTGTCCGCCTGAAGGAATCAGGATGGTGTGGTTTGGTTCACCGGATCACACAGTCCGGCGTGTTCTGGTTCAATCGTCATCAAGGGGCTTGCGTTTAGGACGATCTTTCCCTTTGTCTTTGCCGCCCTCTTTGCCACGAAACTTCTTGCCCTGAGTTCGCTTCTTGCCTTGGTCGCCTTCTGCAGCGCGACCATCCGCATGCTCGTTGCCGCTGCGTTGCATCGCTTGGTCAACGCGCTCATGGCGCTTCGCACGCAACATTTCAACATGCTCCTGAACAGCACCTTGCTGCTCAACTGTCAGCACGGCCCAAAGCTGCTTCTTCGCGTCCTGACCAGAAGGTGCCTGTGCTCTGAGCTCAGCCATCTTCTCACGCATCCGCTGCATCTCTTCAGGTGATGGACGCTCTTTCATCTCGGCGCCCCGTTCACCCCGTTCAGGACGCTCAGCTCGTTCGCCTTTCGCTCCGCGATCTTTGCCCTTCTCGCCCTTCTCGACACGCTTTCCTCGCTCGCCGGCTCGTTCGCCAGTACGCTCACGCATCGCGCCGAACTCTTCCTTGTGCTCCTCGCGGAACGCCTTCATTTCTTCCTGGAACTCGCGACCGATCTCTTTGATCGATTCTTTCTGCTCGTCGGTCAACGCAAGCTCAGGGTTGTCTTTCGCGGCTCGGTTCAATCCGCGAACCGCACCAAGGTACGCTTGGAAAGGCATGTCGCCCGCACGCTTTGATTCAGCAGCCGATCCGTCCATCGTGTCCCCGCCGTCAGGTCCGGACGCATCAACAACCTGCGGCCCACGAAGCAGATCCGCTTCAGTCGCTCCAGGTTCAGCAGCGAGCGCACTCCCCGCAACAGCGGTCATCAAGAGTGCGAGCCCGATCCGTTTGGTGTTCAAAGTGTTCATAGTTCAGACCTCCTAGTCGAGCCAAGCAAAGCTCAGCGTGTGTGGTTTCATTCACTCTGTCGACCGCTAAACGCCGCACCAGAATCCATATTGCACAGGTATCCAAGCACAAAGTGACTATTATTCAATCGGGTCCGTCTGCAACGGTTATCCCGCCCATGAACCCCCTCTAGCTTTCCTTTCTATAGAAAGACGCCGCATGCCGCTGACCAAAGAACTCATCAACGAAGCCCTTACCGGAGTCGCCCACCCCGACGGCGACGACCTCGTCTCACGCGGATGCGTTCTCAACATCGCCGCATGCGATCAAGACGCATCCGTCCGCATCTGCTACACGCAAGGACACCCCGACCAACCCCAGCCCCCGCGCGAAGCCCTCTCGAACATGGGCAAGTTCGCCGAGCAAGTCATCCGCGCCGCTGCGAAATCAGAAGGCATCGACAACCTCGGACTCGTCATCGACTTCGTCGACCACGCGGGACAAGTGATCCTCAAACTCAAGAGTGATACCAAGAATACCGCCGACACCGCAGAGTCCAACACCAAAGAACAAGTCCCCCAGAACAACGCCGCCGCAGGAGTCCCAGGAGTCAAGCACATCATCGCCGTCGGCGCTGGGAAAGGCGGAGTCGGGAAATCAACCGTCGCCGTCAACCTCGCGATCGGACTCGCTCGACAAGGACACAGCGTCGGAGTCCTCGACGGTGACATCTACGGCCCATCACTCCCCACCATGCTCGGACTCGGCGCAATGGACCAAGCCGTCATCGAATCAACACTCCAGCCCTTCCTCGTCCACGGCATCAAATCCATCACGATGGGCAAACTCGTCGATCCAGAAAAACCACTCATCTGGCGCGGACCCATGGCCCACGGCGCGTTCCACCAACTCATCGAACGCACGCAGTGGGGAGAACTCGACTACCTCATCATCGACCTCCCACCAGGAACCGGAGATGTCCCCCTGACACTCGCCCAGTCTGTCCAACTCAGCGGAGCCGTGATTGTCTGCACGCCTCAGAAAGTCGCGCAAGACGACGCCGTCCGCGCCGCCAATATGTTCGAGTCCTTGGGAGTCGAACGCCTCGGAGTCGTCGAAAACATGTCCTACTTCATCGGAGACGATGGAAAGGAATACGACATCTTCGGGAAAGGCGGCGCCCAACAAATGGCCCAAAAATTGGGCCTCCCGTTCCTTGGATCCATCCCCATCAATACAGCACTCCGTCAAAATATGGACAACGGAAATCCCACCAAGAACTTCGAAGAGTCCACCGCCGGAGGACCACAACTCCCCGCCGCGCTCGATCAACTCGCCACCCAACTCGTCGCGCAGGTCACACTCGCATCGATGAGCAAGTCCAACCAAGCACCAACGCTCAGCATCAGTTAGGGAAAGCAGATTTTATCAACGCTTTCACGCGACCCACACCCTTGCTCGGCAGTGGGGCAGGTGCCGGCGTGATGGTCAGCACCTGATCCGGATCAACATCCGTGAGCACCGTCTCCGTGCCATCCGGCCAACGAACGATCACCTCGTCAATCCGAGTCATGTTCCCGATCCCGAAGTGCGCCTCCGCAGGGACCTGCGACATGAAGCTCGTCCCCGCGCTGATTAACCGCATCCGCGACACATTCCCGATGGTCACCGTCACCACCGCACCGATCGCCCGCGTGTTCATCGTCCCCGGCATCCTCGGCTTGACAACCAACCACTGATTGAACGGCCGAACATCTGTCGCATTATTCCGATGCACCCGAACCGGACCATTGACCGTCGTTGTGACCAGATCCAGATCCCCGTCGCGATCAAAGTCCGCGTGCGCCAGCGCCGAGCCGTACTCATCGTAATCAAACCCGATCGCCTCCTCCTGTGCCTCGTACACCGGAGTCCCCACCATCGGACCCCGATTCATCCACACCCTCCAAGGCGTCACATACGGCTCATTCTCCGCCGCGTTCACCTCCACAAGATCCAAACGACCATCCAGATCAAGATCTGCAAAGACTGTCCCCCAGCCCCATCCCCCCTCATCCACACCCAGCGCGATCGAGTCTTCGCTGTACCCAATCCCAACATCGCTCTTGGTAAAGAACACATTGTGCTCGCCGGGACCGATCAGGTTCGTCACATACAGATCAAAGTCCCCATCGTTGTCACTATCCCCGACCGCGACCCCCATCTCGTTGAACGCCGTGTCGATCCCGAGCATCGGAGCGGTATCAATAAACGATCCCGTCCCGTCGTTATCTAAAAACGGATTCGCCGAGAAATCATGCGCGATAAACACATCCAGATCATCATCCCCATCGGGATCAAACATCACAGGCTGCCAGAACGCACCACCAGTCCCATCGAGCGGAGAGTCCTCAGTAATATCCGTAAACTGCATCCCGCCGTCGTTGCGGAAGATCCACACCCCCTCGTCCCAAGTCGTGATGACCAGATCAAGCCGATCATCCCCATTCAAATCCCCGGCCGCCATCGCCCCCCCGTGCGTCTGGGCTGCAATTAACGGCATCAAATCCAACCCCGATCCAGCCGTCACCTCCACAAAGGTGTGGTCCGCTTGTTGCTCGAACAACGCCACAGTCCGAGCCCCGATCACCCCTGGATTCTGGTACTGATCAAACTGAATCAGCAGATCCAACAGGTCATCCCCGTTCGCATCAAACCACAACGCCGAGCGTGCATTGTCGAACTCGACGATCCCCGAAAAGAAAGTCACATCCGAAAACACGCCGTCCGTGTTCTGATACAGCTGACAGTTCAATCCCGATCGGCTCGGAACAAACAGGTCCACATCCCCGTCATTGTCATAGTCCGCCGCGATCACCCCCGTCCCCATCCCATATGCCGGGAACGCGGGACGGATCCCCATCGAAGCACCTGCGTTCTCCAGACGAAGCTGCCGATCCATCGGGACCACCTTCGACGAGCTTGGACGCGTCGATCGATTCGTGATCCAAGGCCCCATCCCAGCAAGCGCACCCACCGACCCACACGCAATCGAGTACACAAGACAACAGCGAATCAGTGACATACCAAATCCTCGGAAAACAGGCCAAATCCGTCCCCTCAAGTACAGCACATCCGCGCCCCAAACTCAACCACAATCCCCTGTATTGACGCGCTCTTCATATTCAGAAAGATTTTCGGACCCTCCACGCACCCTCAGCGTTGTGTCAGTGGTATACTCCAACCAGATACCAAACAAAATTTCCCTTCACCCCAAACAGGAGACCCCCATGTCCACGACCGCAAGCACCATCGCCCAGATCGCCAACGACCTCGTCGCCCACTGCCAAACCCCCGCCGAGGACTTCGTCGAGCACGATTCCAAGCTCTGGGACAAGCATTTCGCCGAGAACTGGACCAGCATCGAAGGCGACGGCAAAGTCTGCAACACACGCGATGAACTCATCGCCAAGTACAAAAAGTGGCAATCCGAAGTCACCTGCCACGACTGCAAAGTCGAAGGCCCGTTCATCGGTCAGAACACCTTCAGTGTAATCTTTGACCTCGACATGGAATCCAAAGTCGGCGCCTTCCCACGCATGCAGATGAAAGAAATCGCGACCTACACCGTCGAGAACGACAAGATCGTCAAAGAAGAGTTCTGCTACCAGTACTCAGACCAGTGCGGCGAAAGCTGCTAAACCAGCAGCAGTTCACGCTTGAGCGGTCCGCGCCGCCGCGACCTTCTGGATCGCTTCGCTGATCGCCGTCTCGATATCTTCGTTCGTGACGAAGGTGTCGTACACATCCGAATCCTTCGCAAACGCGATCTCCCGCTTCGCTTCCGCGAAGCGTTTTTGGATCTGCTCCTCCGACTCCCGCTTGCGGTTCTGGAGCCGATTCAGCAGCTCCTCTTCACTCGGAGGGAGGATAAACATCGCAAACGCGTCAGGCATCTTGCTCTTGACCTGCTGCGCCCCAAGCACATCGATCTCGAGGATCACCAACCGACCTCGCGCCAGCTGTTCATCAACCCACCGCTTGCGTGTGCCGTATTTCTTCCCGAACACATCCGCCGACTCCAGAAACGCCCCCTCCGCATTCAGAGTGTCGAACTCCTCATCCGAGATGAAGTGGTAATCCACACCCTCTGTGTCTGCTTCGGTTTTCGCGCGTGTCGTGTAGCTCACCGAGAACACCGAATCCCCGATCCCCCGCTCCACGCCGCGTGTAATCGTCGTCTTCCCGACCCCTGAAGGCCCTGAAATAATCAGCAGCAGCCCATTATCCGTGTCCGTCGCGAGTCGTGGGTATCCGGTATCCATTTCAATCGTCTCCATACAAACCAGCATAGCAACTTCCTCCGCGCGTCCCCACACACCGACACCATCACACTTAAAAAACAAACCACAAATACGAACCAAAAATAAAAAGGGGACGGCTCGTCTCCAGAAC
Source organism: Phycisphaerales bacterium (assembly GCA_051252395.1). Lineage (GTDB taxonomy): Bacteria > Planctomycetota > Phycisphaerae > Phycisphaerales > UBA1924 > UBA1924. Next base: position 700,900 of record JBPOFX010000002.1, read on the forward strand.
AAGCCGTCCCCAATGAATGCAACTGCTCACTCAGCGTTGCCGTCGTCCGAACCCGAGACCTGCAAGTCCAAGCGCCGCAAGCGAGCCCGGCCCAGGTACCGTACCAGCCAGCCCGCTGCCGTGCAGCGGACGAACCCGATCACTGATGTCCTCGCCATAGACAAAGTTGAGCTCCACCTGACCAGACATCCACCCATCGAGCGGATTGCCCATCAGATCACCCACGAACACCTCATAGCGAACCGAGTGGGGACCCTTGACCTCGCTGGAATACCAGTTGTGCGTCATCGTCCCGTCCCATTGCCAGACCTCGTCCGATCCATCGGTCCCCAGAATCGGGTCATACCCAAACTCCGAGTACACCGACAGATGCTCTGATCCGCCGAGCGTCTGCACAAACACGCCGCTGCTTGGTGGAAGCGAGATAAACCCGCCGACCAACCACCCAAACTGCGCGTTGTGTCCAGTGTGATTGAGCACCGAAGCATCGCCTTCAAACAGACTGAACGACTCCTGCAGCTCAACCGTCGCCATCGCAGGAGACTCAAACCCAATAAACACCTGCTGATCAAAGATCGACACCAACAAGTGACTCATATTCCCGCCCATCTGTGGCCCAGATCCTTGAGTTGCCCCCGCCTGAGCAACCGCGCCCAGAACAGAAACAACCCCGATGGTGAACGCTGAATGATTCATGAGTTATGCCCTCCGCCGACGAGCCGCGACCAATCCGCCAAGACCCAACACGGCCGCTCCAGCAGGGGAAGGCACCGCATCAAAGTACAGCGTCACCGTATCACTCGCGTACTGCGAGTACGCGTTCCCGCTCGCATCACCCACAAACACCTCGTAGGTCACTTCATACGAACCCAGATCATCCGCGCTATACCAGTTATGCACCATCGTCCCGCCCCACATCCACGCGTCGTCCGAGCCATCGGTCCCGAGGATCGCGTCGTATGAATGCATATCACGCATCATCCGCATCCCGCCTTCGTACACATTCAAACCAGCCGTAGAGCTGACCCGCTCGATCCACAGAAACTCGTCCGCACCAAGACTGATGAATCCATCGGGGACCCAGCCATACTGATCCGAGTAGTAGGTGTCGTCCATCACCGACGACGCGCCGGAATAATCCTCGCCTTCAAAGCGGAGCAGCTGGATCGCCGACGACGCATCATTGTTCGCGTGCGCCGAGACCGCGTTCCCATCAAAGGTCACCATCACATGCTCCATAGGCCAGCTATGCGAGTTGGGAGCACTGAACCCCGCAACCGCTGAACCACACGCGAGCGCCAAAACCGAAACTGTCGCCAAATTAAACTGTGTTGTCTTCATTTTAAATTCACTTTCTATATATCCGCACCCTCAAGGTGCGGTGTTGTTGTTAAAAACTACTGAACCATCGCCGGATACCAAGCGTCCCGGCTGTTCTCCGCGTCGTACACCTCACCAAACGACCGCGTCTCCGCGTGCCCGTCGAGCAACAAGTACCCCGCGCCGTCCCCGTGCCGCTCCGTCGCGACCTCGAATCCAGCCTCCACGCCGCGCGTGCGCCAGAAGTGGGACATGATGTGATCCGCGCTCGACTCTTCCGACATCTCACCAAGCAATATCGTGCCCGATGGACGCGGAATCGACGAACGCTTCCGATACGGCTCGAACCGATTCCCCGAATACTTCTCCGGATCAATCTCCTCGCGCCTCAGCTCGTAATACACATTGAACCCATAACTCACCGCCACCGTCGAGAAAGGCAACCCAGCAATCTCAACAGGACTCTCTCTTCGATCATGCGCACAACGGTAAAAATCGTTCGTCGCATTCCACCAGGACTCGTCCTGCCAGATCTCCGAAGTCCCCTCAAACGGACGATCAGTCAAATACTCAAACATCTGAGGCCCCCAAGGCAGCAGCCCCGAAAACCCCACCGAATGCTTCGACCGCGGCATCAACCCCTCGTTGTCCTCGCTGTACAAACTCATCGCGACCCCAAGCGAACGCATCGACGCCAAACACTTGACCGAACGCGCACTGTCACGCGCCCCAGAAAGTGCAGGCATCAGCATCCCAATCAGCAGCGCGACAATCGCGATCACAACAAGCAACTCAATCAGCGTAAACCCGCGACGAGCATTCAATAAGCGTTGCATACCAGCAACCCTCCTTCGATACGACAAAGCGCACCAAAACAAAAGTCAGATCATTCGGAATCAAATAGGTTCAAAGAAAACGAGCACTCAACTCACGCGCGAGGCGGAGGAGTCGGCAGCTCAAGCCCCCTCGACCAAGGCACCCGATCGTTCTCAGCAGCATTCAGCGAACACCCCGTGTCCACAAAGCTCATCGAGTTGGTGTGCCCCATCATCGTCCCCACAAAGAACGCGATCGCAACATTCGTTCCCGCGCCACCCAGCGCCTCAATAGAGTCGTTATTCTTCGGCACGCGCCGTACAGGTGCATCCGAACTGCGCTCATCAGGATCCATCAACCCCGAAACACACAGCGGACACGCCGGGTCTTCAGGAGTCGGCATCACACACGAACACATCGCTTGCCCACACACCGACCATGATGGACGATCGCTGTCGATCGTCGACAATACAAACGACCACCCCGATCCCGCAAGCACAAAGCCCAGCGCGAAGAGCATCGTCGCGGCAAGCTCAAACCCATGTTGAAGTCGTCGCGTTCTCATAGCACAAGGCACAATATGCACTCACAAGAAATCAGTTCCGTACAATTGTGCAATTACGCAAAGTTCGCATTCAACAGGAACTCCACAGCGTCCCGCACACGCGATTCCTCGATCCGTTCAATCGCGCACCGCTCCGGATGATCGTTCGCCGACTCCGCCGCAGGGAGCGTCGGATCCGCAACAAGCACCACCTCGCTGGCGCGCCCGTCACTGAGCGACCGCACAGGAACCGTCGTCCACCTCGGATCCGTCGGCCCAAACATCGTCACCAACTTCGTCCCCATCGCCGCCGCGATATGCCTCGGACCCGTGTCGTTCGTCACCATGATCTCCGCGCGTGCGCAAATCGCCTTGAGCGCACCAAGCGTGTTCCCAAGTGCGGGAAGAGAAATCGGTTCCGTTGAACTCAGCGAACGGATCTCTTCAATCAAATCACTCTCCGCCGGAGATCCATTGAGCAGCACCCGCATCCCATGCTCATCATGCAGCCAATCCGCCAATCGCGCAAACCGATCCGCGGGCCAGCGTTTCTTCTCGTTGTTCCCACCAGGATTGAGAACAGCAAACCGCTCCCCATCGCTCTTCCCAGAACCGAACCCCGCCTTCCCCAAAATCTCATCACACTTGTTCTGTTCCGAGTCAGAAACGGGAAGTTCCATCACCACCCCATCCGGAAGTGCCAGCGGCATCTCCACACAATCCACCGGCTCATGCACCGACCAATCCACACCAGCCTCCCCCAACAAATGAGCCGCAAGATTCCAGTAGTAATCCACCGCAGGCACCATCCGCCATGACCGATCATCATTGCGAGGAGGCACCACTTTGTCCGTCAGCAATATCCCCCGACCGTCCCGGTCATACCCGATCCGTCTTGGAATAAACGCCATCCGCGTCGTCAGCGCCGTCGAGAACGAGTTCGTCAGCAGCACCGCCGTGTCGTAGCGGCGCGGACGAACCTTCGCCGCCGCCTTCTTCGTCGCCATCATCCCATGAGGCACAAAAACATGCACCTCATCAAAGAGATCCGATTCCTCACCATTGCGACCGATCAGCTGATCAATCCCCGGCCGACACAGCGCCCCAAGAAAGATCCCAGGCATCGCCTCCCGAATCCGCCGAATTGCAGGCGTCGCCATCACCACATCACCCACCCACGAAGGCAACACAATCAGCAATTTCAAAGGACGATCACTCATCACCAGTCCCGACCAATCGACCACAACGCCGTCCCGAAGTTCCGCTCATGCCAACGATTCGTGTCCCGGCGCAACTGCGCCATAAACGCGAGCGCACCCAACCGATGCACCCCGATCACCACCGAAATCCTCTTGGAATCAATCGAAAGCTCATGAATCACAATCCCCGTCCGCTCCGCGATCCCCCGCGCCACCGCCTCGACCATCTCCCGAGTCCGATCGTCCGCCATCGGCACAAAGTTCGCATCCGTCGATTTCAACATCACCCGCGTCCCAGGCTCAATCTCCGGAACCGCATCCACCTCCGACCCCGACCCAGCAGGCTCCGTCAGTATCTCCTCCGCCGCAGCCATCAAATCCGCATGCGTGCCATTGGGACCCACATGAATCGTGTGCTCCGCAAGCACCCCCGCATCCATCCCCGCATCCAAATCCCGTTGCTTATCCCCAACCATCCACGACGTGCTCGCATCCAACCCAAGCTCTTCGCACGCCGCTTTGATCATCCCCCCATGAGGTTTCCGCCAAGGATGATCACAGTCATACGGCTCAACACACCCCTCCGCATGATGCGGCGCAAAGTACCACCCCTCAACAACCTGTTCCCCGAACACCCCGCACCCCTTGCCATTGATTGCTTCGCGCAACGCATCATTCACCGCTTCAACACACCGAGTCGTCCCCCCTCCCCGCGCTAACCCCCCCTGATTCGTAATCACCACCAGCACATACCCCGCGTTCTTCAGCGCCACCAGCGCCTCGCGAACCCCGTCCATCAAGATCGCGAACTCAGGATTCAGCAGATCCCCCTCCTTGACCCCCTCCCAAGCCCCAGCCGGAAGCTCCGCATTCACATTAATCGTGTCATCCCGATCCAAGAAGATCGCCGACCGAAGTCTGCCGCTTGTTGAGTTCGCATCCGTATCCATCCCCACACGATAGTGGCACTCGTATCCAATTGCCTGACCACGCCAAAATCATCATTCAGAAATCGCAACCATTCAGAACAGTCCCAGTACACCCCCTCATGCAGCAGGGGACCACAACACAACCTCCACACCCGGATCAGCAGCCAGATCCCCAACCAGATCAGCACCCATCCACGCTGACCACCACGCTCCTCTCCGCCACCATCTTCTTCTTCCTCCTCTACGGCTACTTCCTCCTCCGACCCCTCCGTGAAGCCATGGGTGTCCAGCGATCCATGTCCGATCTCCGCGAACTCTTCCTCATCACCTGCGCCGCGTCCCTCGTCATCTCCCTCGCCTTCGGATCCCTCGTCTCCCGCGCCAATCCAAGACGATTCATCACCATCGGTTACCGAACAGTCATCGCGTGCCTGCTCGTCTTCGCCCTCGCGCTCCTCACCCTCCCCGAAGACCTCAAGCTCTACTCTGGGTATGTCTTCTATGTCTGGCTCTCCATCGTCAACCTCTTCATGGTCTCCGTCTTCTGGGGATTCATGGCCGACACTTGGTCACTCGAACAAGCCAAAAAGCTCTACCCAACCATCGGAGTCGGAGGCACCCTCGGCGCCATCCTCGGCTCATACACCGCATGGACCACCGCCGACCTCATCGGACCGATCTGGCAAATGCTCGCCGCGTGCCTCTGCTTTGAACTCGCTATCCAAACCATGCGCCGCGTCAAGCAGACAACCGCTCATCACCAACACCCTCATCAACAACACGCACAACACGAGCCCATCGGAGGCGCCTGGCACCAAGGCGCGACCACCCTCCTCCGCTCCCCATACCTCCTCGGCATCGGACTCTACATCACCCTCGTCGCGATCAGCTCAACACTCATCTATTTCACCCAAGCGAAAATCGTCACCGAAGGTGCCGATGAACTCGCCCAGCGCATCGCCCTCTTCGCACAGCTCGACCTCTACGCACAACTCGCGACCCTCCTCGTCCAGCTCTTCGTCACCGCCAAACTCATCAAGCACCTCGGGATCGCCTTCGCATTGTGCATCATCCCTGTCATCACCCTGCTCGGATTCATCGCCCTCGCGTGGGTCTCCGATCAACCCAATATTGAACCCTGGCAAGTCTTCGCCGTCCTCGCGATCTTCAGCGCGACCCACCGCGCCACGCGCTACGCGATCATCCGTCCGGCGCGAGAAACCCTCTTCTCTGTCGTCTCGCGCCACGAAAAATACAAATCCAAACCCATCATCGATGTCTTCCTCTATCGAGGAGGCGATGTCGCAGGCACCGGGATCGAGTCCACGCTCGCCGGCGCCGCTGTAGGACTCTGGGGGATGGTGATGGTCGCCGCCCCCCTCGCTGCGCTCTGGTCTGGTCTCGCCATTGCCTTAGCGATCATGCAACACAAACGATCACAATCGGTATCACAAGATACGAAAGAACCACAGGAGATCCCATCATGAAAACCCGCCGCGAGTTCATCGGACAAGCCGGAGCAGTCACCATCGGAGCCGCACTCACACCATCGGCCCTCGCCAGCGGCCTACTCTTCAAACCAAACAAAAAACTCAACATCCTCATGCTCGGAGGCACTGGATTCGCAGGACCCAAAATGGTCCAACGCGCCCTCGATAATGGACACAAAGTCACCCTCTTCAACCGAGGACAAACCGCGCCCGACATGTTCCCCGACATCGAACATATCCAAGGCGACCGCTACACAGATTTGTCCGGCCTACAAAAACTCGTCAAAGACGGCCGCCACTTCGACGCCGTGATCGACACCTTCACCTATGTCCCCAAAACCGTTACCGACACGATGGACATCCTCCTCCCGATCATGAACCAGTATGTCGTGATCTCCACCACCTCCGTCTACGCATCCCGAACCAACCCAGGGATGGATGAGAACGGCGAGCTCGCAACAGTCTCCGACGAAATCGCATCAGGAATCACCACGCACCGAGAAGTGGGAGTCCACTACGGCGCTATGAAAGCAAGAGTCGAGCAAGCCGCCGAAGACCGATTCCCAGGAAAGGTCTGCACCATCCGCCCCGGTCTCATCGTGGGAGACCGCGACACCACCGGACGCTACACCTATTGGCCCGTCCGCGCCACCGAAGGCGGCACCATGATCGCCCCAGGCACCGGCGAAGACTTCGTTCAATACATCGATGTCCGTGACCTCGGAGACTTCACCATCCACTGCATCGAACAACAACACATGGGCGCCTACAACGGGATCTCACCCGCCGGCGAGCGCACCACACGCGACATGATCGAAAGCGCCGTCCGTATCGCCAAAAAATACGGCGGGAAAACAGAAGTTGAATGGGTCGACGCCGAGTTCCTCGCCGCCAACGGCGTCAACGCTTGGCAACACATGCCCGCATGGGTCCCCAACTCCGCTGAGGGCTACGAAGGTCAAGGCCAGCTCTCAACCGCCAAATCCATCAAAGCCGGACTCAAAACCCGCCACATCGACGACACCACCGAATCAACCGTCAACTACTACATGAACCGAGGTCAAGAAATCCGAGCCGAGCGCGGACACGAGTTCTACGAAAACTGGGCCAAACAAATCCGAGGCGGCCTCGACCCGCAACGAGAACAAGAAGTCCTCAAACTCTGGGTCAACCGCTCCAACGGCTAACACAACCAACACAAAACGAAAAAAGGCCCGCACAAGATCGTGCGGGCCTTTCTGTATTCAAACAGTTCACTCAAGCGATCGTCACCTTGTCATCAAGATACACGTCCTGAATCGCGTTGAGCAGTGCCGCTCCCTCATTGCGAGGACGCTGGAACGCCTTGCGGCCAGAAATCAAGCCCATCCCACCAGCACGCTTGTTGATGACCGCAGTGGTCACCGCGTCCTTGAGATCGCTCGCGCCCTTCGACTCGCCGCCCGAGTTGATCAAAGGCGACCGACCCATGTAGCAGTTCGCAACCTGGTACCGGCACAAATCAATCGGATGCCCGCCCTGACCCTTGTCGTCCGATGAGTTCAGATCCGTGTAGATCCCCGTGTTGAACTTGCCGTATGACGAGTCGCCCGAGTTCAGCGCGTTGTAGCCACCATTATTCGTCGGGAGTTTCTGCTTGATGATGTCCGCTTGGATCGTGACGCCGAGGTGATTCGCTTGCGAGGTCAGGTCCGCCGATGCGTGGTAGTCCACGCCGTTGACCTTGAACGCGCTGTTGCGGATGTAGCACCAGAGGATCGTCACCATGCCGTAGTCATGCGCTTCTGCGAACATGTCCGCGACATACTGGATCTGAGCTTCCGACTCATCGGACCCAAAGTAGATCGTTGCGCCGACCGCTGCGGCGCCCATCTCCCAGCACTGCTTGATGCTGCCAAACGGAATCTGGTTGAAGGTGTTCGGGTAGGTCATCAGCTCGTTGTGATTGAACTTGACGATGTACGGGATCTTGTGCGCATACTTCCGAGCCGTCGCGCCCAGCACGCCGAAGGTCGAAGCGACCGCGTTACACCCACCCTCGATCGCGAGCTCGACGATGTTCGAAGGATCAAAGTAATCGGGGTTCGGAGCGAACGAAGCACCCGCCGAGTGCTCGATGCCCTGGTCTACTGGAAGGATCGAGGTGTATCCAGTCCCCGCCAAGCGTCCTGTGTGGAGAATCCGATGGTAGTTGTTGAGCACATTCTGGTTGCGATCAGTCATCGCCATCACGCGATCAATGAAATCACCACCAGGCACATGCAGCCGATCCTTGGAAATCGCAGGCGAATCAAAGCTCAGCAACGCGTCGTCCTCGAGTACCTTCGCCACATCAATCGTCAGATTCGCCATTCGAGTTCTCCCTCCGATGCTCTTCATCGGATCTGGTCCCAGTGTGCTCGGCCCCGCGATGCCCGCGATCGCCGGTATTGATAAACAGTTCCATCCTAGGCAGACTCCATCAACCGCCTCCTCAAAACAACCGACCCTGCTCGCCTTCCTCCGCTTCAATCGGATTCAGCACCGTCGCGTCCCCCCTCTCCGCCGACGCGACCCCGCGCCCGACCCGATGCCCCGTCAGCACCCCCTCGATCGGACCACGAGCCAGCAGCCCATCAATCTCCCGATCGCTCTGCTCCCGATCCATCCACACCCCAACCTCCTCATGCTCCAAAATCACAGGCATCCGATCATGGATCGCCCCCAAAAACGAATCAGGGACCATCGTCAAGATCGAAAACGAATCCAGTTCGCTCCCCAGTCCCCCATCAGAAACCCAAGTGTCCCACAGCCCCGCCAGCAGCATCGCCTCCCCGTCCGCCCGCGTCACATACCAAGGCCTCTTCCGCTTCTCCCCGTCCACCTTCTCCCACTCAAAGAACCCCGAGATCGGGACCACACACCGCCGCGACCGCACCAATCCCCGAAACGCCGCCTTCTCCCGCACCGTCTCGCTCCGCGCATTCATCATCATCGGACCCGTTCCAGGCCCATCACTCCAAGAAGGCACCAACCCAAACCGAGCCCGCCTAGACCGATTCCGCCCAGATTGATGCTTCCGATCCTGCTGATCCCCCTCCCCCTGCACCACAATCCCCGCTTGATCCGTCGGAGCCGTGTTAAAGCACGGAATCCCCAGATCCTCAACAGAACACGCCGCCCGCAGGATCTCCTCGATCCGCGAGACTTCCTTCTCCTCAAACACCTGAGCAAAGCGTCCACACATCCCCAAACCATACCCGATCTCACCCAAAAAACCGGGATAAACCCCGCCCCAATGTGCTAAACTCAGGTCCTATGCCATCAGATGATCACAACCAGACCGCCATCCGCTACGACGCGGCCCTCGCCTCCGACATCGAAACCCGATGGCAGTCCTACTGGGATGAGCACCAGACCAACAAAGTCCCCAATCCCGGCGATCCAAACTTCGACGCCTCCAAACCCAAGTACTACTGCCTCGACATGTTCCCCTACCCCTCCGGAGCAGGTCTCCATGTCGGACACCCCGAGGGATACACCGCGACCGACATCATCTGCCGCTACAAAAAGATGACCGGCCACAATGTCCTCCACCCAATGGGATGGGACGCCTTCGGCCTTCCCGCCGAGCAGTACGCGATCCAGACAGGTGTCCACCCAGAAGTCACCACCAAGTCCGCGATCGACAACTTCCGCAGACAGCTCAAACGATTCGGATTCTCCTACGACTGGGAGCGTGAGTTTGGAACCATCGACCCCGATTACTACAAATGGACCCAGTGGATCTTCCTCAAGATCTACAACTCCTGGTTCGACACCGAAGCAAACAACGGGAAAGGCCAAGCCCGACCGATCGCCGAACTGATCGCCGATCTCGAATCCGGCGCGCGCAAAGCCAAGCTCAACCCCAACGCCGCTGAATACACCGGCGCGGGCGATCTCCCCGACGGCACCGACGCCGGCCCTTGGGAAACCCTCGACCGCGAAACCAAAAAAGCAATCATCGACTCCTACCGACTGGCGTACCTCAGCGAGCAAACCGTCAACTGGTGCCCAAAGCTCGGGACTGCACTCGCCAACGAAGAAGTCATCAACGGCCTCTCCGAACGCGGATCCTACCCAGTCCACCGCAAACCGCTGCGCCAATGGATGTTCCGCATCACCAGCTACGCCGACCGACTCCTCGATGGTCTTACCGACCTCGATTGGCCGTCCTCCACCAAAACCCAACAAGCCGAATGGATCGGACGCTCCGTCGGCGCCGAGATCGACTTCCCAATCCTCGGCCCAGGTGGGACCGAAATGGGTGAAGCCCTCCGCGTCTTCACCACCCGCCCCGACACCATCTTCGGGGCCACCTACATGGTCGTCGCGCCCGAACACCCCCTCGTCGAACTCGCGATGGACTTCGCGCCACCCGAACTCGACCTCAAGCGCCTCAGCAACTATGTTGATTGGGCGCGCGACCGCTCCGACATCGAGCGCCAAGAAAACAAAGAAAAATCAGGCGTCTACCTCGGACTCAATGTCATCAACCCCGCGACCGGAGAACCCGTCCCTGTATGGACCTCCGACTATGTCCTCATGGGCTACGGCACCGGCGCAATCATGGCCGTCCCCGCTCAAGACCAACGCGACTGGGACTTCGCAACCGAGTTCGAACTCCCCATCGTCCGAACCGTCCAACCCCCCGAAGACTTCGAGGGTGAAGCCTTCACCGGAACCGGACCCGCGATCAACTCCGACTTCCTCAACGGCCTCGAAGTCGAAGAAGCCAAAGCCAAAATCATCGATTGGCTCACCGAACTCAAAGCCGGCGCCCCAAAGGTCAACTACAAACTCCGCGATTGGCTCTTCTCCCGTCAACGCTACTGGGGTGAACCCTTCCCCATCGTCTTCGATGAATGGCAGAACCACTACCCAATCCCCGAGTCCCAGCTCCCAGTCGAGCTCCCGCCCCTGACCGACTACGCGCCGGTTGAGTCCAACGATCCACAACCACTCCTCGCCAAAGCCGAGGACTGGGTCAAGGTTACCGCCGGAGAAGTGGGGGGGGTCGAAGGATTCGACGACGACAAGCAGCTCAAACGCGAAACCAACACCATGCCGGGATGGGCCGGGAGCTGTTGGTATTACCTCCGCTACTGCGATTCCAAAAACAACGACCAGATCATCGGAGACGATGCACAGGATTACTGGTTGGGTGACTCAGGAGTCGACCTCTACATCGGAGGCAACGAACACGCCGTCCTCCACCTCCTCTACGCACGCTTCTGGCACATGTGCCTCCACGACCTCGGAGTCCTCCAATCCGAAGAACCCTTCCGCAAACTCTTCCACCAAGGCATGATCACCTCCATGGCCTACCAACGCGGAAACAAATCTCTTGTTCCAGTCGATGAAGTCGAAAACCGAGGTACCGAAGATAATCCGAGTTATATCGAAATCGCGACCGGAAGCCCAGTCGAACGCATCGTCGCCAAGATGTCCAAGACCCTCAAAAATGTCATCAACCCAGACGATGTCATCGCCGACTACGGCGCCGACACCTTCCGCCTCTACGAGATGTACATGGGACCCCTCGAAGCCTCCAAACCCTGGTCCACAAGAGACATCGTGGGTCTCCAGCGCCTCCTCCAAAAGATCTGGCGCTTGGTCACCAACGAAGACGCAAGCATTTCGATCTCCGAGACAGCGGACGAAGCAACGGAAAAACAACTCCACCGCCTCATCGCCAAAGCCGGCGCGGACATCGAGAAGCTGTCCTTCAACACCGCGATCGCCGCGATCTTTGAGTTTGTGAATATGGCCAAGCCACTCACACGCGACCAGCTCGACCGCTTCGTACGAGTGTTGTCACCCTTCGTCCCGCACCTTGCCGAGGAACTCTGGTCCAAGCTCGGGAACCCCCCAAGCGTCGCCCATGCCGATTGGCCAACCTACGACGAATCCAAGCTCGTCGACGACGAGATCGAGATCCCCGTCCAGGTGATGGGCAAACTGCGTTCAAAGATCATCATGCCCAAAGACGCCGACAACAAGTCGATGGAAGAAGCCGCCCTCGCCGATGCGAAGATCACCACCTTCCTCGAAGGCAAACAGGTCCGCAAAGTCATCGTCGTGCCGGGACGCTTGGTCAACATCGTCGCGAACTGAATGGAAGCATCAACGAAAGTGCATCACCTGCCCAGCAGGATTTTTTTTGCATATCCAAACTTCGATCCCGCAATCCGCGAGTTCATAATCCACAGCACCCAGAAGGCGCTGATCGGAAGCTTCAGAACCGAGAGAAGCACGGAGACGGGATGAAAGCCTGAGTGTACTTTCTTCAGCCCATGGAGTTTCATCTCGCCGCGTGCGACAAGATTCATCCAAAACAGATCCGCGGGAGAGAGCTCAGGTCGTTTGCCACCCGGAAAGCTGGTGTTGGTAGCTGATTTCTTCTCAGCCTTGCCCGCAAAGAACTCTGCGTTGGGTATCTGCAGAAATTCTGCAAGCTCGATCATCGCATCACAACCACCATCTTGAAGCTCGCCTAGCCAAACCGTCCGAACATTCCCAGCGTGATTCTTGATCGCAGCCCGCGCGCTCTTCGAGTACCGACGCCAAATGATTGCGCAGAACATCGGGTGATACAGCCTCTTGAACATCCGCTGCATATCGGGATGTTTCCGATCACCCTGGTGCTTGTACGACACCATAAACGCGTAAGGCTCACGCAGCATCGCAATAACCAAGGAGTTGGGGATCGCAGAAAAAATCCGACCAAGAAAGTTGAGGTGGTTCGGGGTCGATTCAATCACAACATCCGCGCCGCACCGCTCCCCGAACACACGGTTCGTCTCATGAAAGACCTCCGCCGGAGTCATCGGCCGATCCATCGAATCCATCAACCCACGCAGATCCTCCGCGATCAGCTCAAGGGTCTCCGCAGGGATATGACCAAGCTTCCCCGATTCATACCGCTCCCGCATATCGTCAAGCTTGGAATACTCCACTGTCTCCTGAACAAAGTCTAAAACAGTGAAAACCCGTTCCCGCGCCCGAGCCACGCTGTCCCGCCCGCCTTCCAGATCAGTCTCAAGATATTTCCGCCCCCAGACCATGGTCTCCCCATACGAAACCACCGACGGATGCCGCGACAGTTCCTTGGTCACCCAGGTTGTCCCCGCACGCGACATCCCCACGATCAGCCGAACCGGCTCCTGAGCCACCCCGCCCCCCGCATCTATCCCAACATCAGACAGTCGCTGTTCATTCATGCCCCAAGTGTAGTGCCCTCCCGTCGTGGTGCAAACCCTACCATCCATCATGACCCAGCAATCCAGCCAATCGACCACCCCCCCAACCTCCCCCCACGACACCTACACCTCCCCCCTCGCCGCCCGGAACGCATCCCCCGAGATGTGCAAAATCTGGTCGCCGCGTCACAAGTTCACCACCTGGCGCAAGATCTGGCTCGCCGTCGCACAATCTCAACACCGAATGTGCGATTCGTATGTGGGCAAGGATAAATTCCCGGCATTGGTGACAGATAAACAGGTGAAGGAGCTTGCTGAAGTTGCCGCCAAAGAGATTACGGATGAAGAATTTGAACTAGCCGCAAAGTACGAGCGTGAACTCCGTCACGACGTCATGGCTCATGTTCATTGTCTAGGCGATCAATGCCCAACAGCACGATCAATCATTCATCTTGGCTGCACCAGTCAGGATGTTGTGTGCAATGCTGACTATGTGGTCATGATGAACGCCTTTCACCAACTCAATCAAAAACTTGTGCGTGTAATTGCAGCCCTTGGTGATTCTGCGAAACAATATGCTGAACTCCCAACACTTGGTTTCACTCATTACCAACCAGCTCAGCCTCTTACTGTTGGTCGCCGAACTGCGGGCTGGGCATACGATCTATACCTAATTCGAGCAGAGTTTGGAAACCGTATGTTGTCTCTAGCTCCAAAGGGAATGAAAGGTGCTACAGGAACCCAGGCATCATTTTTGGCTTTGTTCGGCGGAGATCAGACGGCTGTGGGTCTCTTTGAAGATGATGTAGTTTCGAAAATTTCCTCTTTGTGCCATCCAAAGAGTATCCGCCGTACCCTGAATGAGTTTAACGAGTTTGCTGCCGTTTCAGATCGTTCAGTTCGCCTATGCGGGCAGACATACCCCCGTGTGTTTGATTCAATGGTCCTCGCAGACCTCGCCTCCATCGCCTCCGTCCTCCACAAAATCGCCACCGACATCCGCCTCCTCTCCAACCGAAAAGAAATCGATGAACCATTCGGCAAAAACCAAATCGGCTCCTCCGCGATGCCCTACAAACGCAACCCCATGAAGTGCGAACGCATCTGCGGCCTCACCCGCTTCGTCATGAACCTCGTCGGAAACGCCTACGACACCGCCGCCACCCAATGGCTCGAACGCACACTCGATGACTCCTCCAACCGACGCCTCTCACTCCCCGAAGCCTTCCTCGCCCTCGACGGCGCGCTCGACCTCATGCACACCGTCGCGTCCGGACTCGTCGTCAACGAAGCGATGGTCCGCAAGAACCTCATGCTCGAACTCCCGTTCATGGCGACCGAAAACATCCTCATGGAAGCCGTCAAAGCCGGAGGCGACCGCCAAGACCTCCACGAAAAAATCCGAGTCCACTCCCAAGAAGCCGGCCACCGCGTCAAACAAGAAGGCCTCGACAACGACCTCATCGACCGCCTCAAAGCCGACCCAGACTTCGCGCCGATCCACCACATGCTCACCGAAGACCAGATCCTCAATCCCATGAACTTCATCGGACGCAGCGTCGAACAAACCGAACGATTCTTAAAGGAAGTCGTCGAACCATTGAAGGACCGCTACAAAGACGAACTCGATTCCCTAGGCTCCGCCGACCGAGGCGTCTAATCCAATCTCTGGGTGCCACGGCTTGACCGTCTTCGGCAAGCCGTGTCTTCTCTCCTCCCCCGCGCCTGCGGGGGAGGTGTCGCGCAGCGACGGAGGGGGTCGTTATCTCGTTTCAAGATCCCGAACGATCGTCCCCACCCGATTCCTTCTTCTCCCCAATCTTCTTGTGCTCCTCATCCTCCACCTTGTTCGCATCAAGCGGCGTGATCTCATACTCATCCAGCGTCCCGTCCGCAAGCGCCACCACCCAAGGCGTCCAAAGCGTCACAAACGCGATCGAGAACAAGAACAACGCGATCATAAACTCCCCGACCCCGCACGCCGCCCCGATCGCCGCGACTGTCCAGATCGAAGCCGCCGTAGTCAGCCCCTTGACCGACCGCTTCGAGTGCAGGATTGCCCCCGCGCCCAAGAACCCGACCCCCGAGATGATGTACGAGAGGACACGCGTCGGATCCGCACGGATAATTGCCTCGTCCCCGCCCGACTCGATCATCCGTTCTCCGAGCAGTGTAAACATCGCCGCCCCCGCGCCGATCAAGATCATCGTACGAATATCCGCAGGCTTCTCCGATCGACCACGCTCCCACCCAAGCAGCGATCCAAACAACGCCGCGAGCCCCAGCCGAAGCATCACGCTCACCTTCTCGTCATACGAAACCGACCAGTCAATCTGCCCAAGCGACAATCCACCACCCAAACCCGATGAATACCCATCAAGCATCCCGCTCAACACAACACTGTTCAAAAAATCCATTGAGCCATCATACATCAGCGGCTTCACAAACGCAACTCAATCAAGCCCGATCAAGAGCCCGCAGCCCACACTACACAGGATCTACGCCCGCTCCTGAGCCCTCACAACAGTCTGCTGCCGAGCCATTTCCTTCGCTTCAATATCGCTGCCTGCGCGAGCCTTGGTCTTGACCGATCGTGCCCCGCGTACAATCGAGGTCCATTCCATCGCCGAGAACGACTGGATCCCACGCTCAGAAGCATACCGCACCAGCTGCGCCCTGCTGTGTGTTCCGAGCTTCCCATGGATCGAGTTCACATGATGCTCCACAGTCTTATCCGCTCGGCACACCAACTCCGCGATCTCATGCGTCGACATCCCCGTTGCAACATAATGCAAGATCTCAAGCTCTCTCGAAGACAACACCCCAAGCTGAAGCAGATTCGGAGTCGACAGCACCTCAATGTCATGGCAGTCGCACAGCCGTGTATTGACCGGCGCATCCTTAACCACCGCAAAGATCCCCCGATGCCCAAACGCTTCCTCATCAAGCGGGAAAACCGTACAAAGTACACGCGCATCAGCACTGAACTGGTAATGACTGTTTGAAACCCCGCTCGCCATCACCTCGCGCTGGAGGGCCTCCCGCTCCTGTGCAGCAGCAGTCGGCAGCACATCATCCAACATAGTCCCCTTCATGTCATCGACAGAATCAACTTTCCCCGCAACCTTGTAAAAAGTCTCTGTGCACCAAAAAAGTCTCAAATCCTCGTCACGCGCTACCGCAGCGATACCTGGGATCTGCTGAAAGAGTTCAAAGTCATCCGGTCGAATTTTTCGAGCTGTCATAATTAATCAACCCCTCAAGCTGTATGCATGGGTCATTCCATCTATAACCCAATATACAGCGCACAAGCTACAATCGATGCAACAAGAGACCCATATTGCACACGATCGATTCCTTCAACGATCACTCATAGCGCGTTGAGTGCGCATTAAATGAAATGAATTACGCTTTGTAAATTTAGGTCTTTTTACTATTCATTCAGGGAAAATACTCAACCCACAAACAGGTTCGAAGCCGTGAATGCGTCAATAATGACGACAAAGCACATTTGAAACAGACATCCATAAAAATGTGAAGCGCAATCACAGACTGTTAGTGTGCAGTGAACAAGCGAGCGGGAAATTTTTTATTTTTCTGATCCACCACATCCGCTGGAACCGGTTACACGATTCAAATCAGCCATACAGCACGCATAACTTACAAGCCAAACTCACTCGCAGCCTTGCACATACATCTCCAAAAACACTTGCACATCCGAGACACCCCACGCGCCGTCTCCATCAAGATCCACAATCGCCCGCCGCTCACTCAGCAACTGAACAAACAACGACACATCAAAGTAATCCAGCGCCCCATCCAGATTCAGATCCGCACGACACGCCGCAGGCACACTGTAAAATACACGAATCAACCGGCCAAGTTCGGACCAAGCAGTCGTAATCGCTCCTGCGATCAGATCCAGCCCGCCGTCCCCGTTCAGGTCCGCGACATTCACCGTTGACATATCCAGATCGTTGATCGAAACAATCGGACTAAACACCCTCGCCTCCATCTGGAACATGATCGACACCGAGTTCTTCAACAACTTGCTTCGATCACTCTCATATGAACATGTCAACAGATCCCGCAAGCCATTCCCATCCAGATCCACGGCTATCAACTCCGCCGCGTTCCCGCCGTACACATATTCCGCATCCGCAGCGAGACCCGTCTCCGAACCATACACAATCGCGACCTGATGCAGATCGCGAGTATTCTTGAGCAGCACCATCACATCCTGGTATCCATCCCCATCAAGATCCTCAATCTCCATCCAATACGGCTCAATGCTCGAGCGAGCCGCATCAATCACCACCTCCTGCACCACCCCAAATACCCCATCACCCTCATTGACAAGAACCTGCAGCACATACCCCCCGCTAAAGTCATCGTCCCCGACCGACACGACATCCATCAACCCGTCCCGATTGAAATCGATCAACTCCAAACTGAAAGTCCGTACCGCTCGCAGCTCACGGATCGGAGAAACCGCGCCAAAGCCCAGTCCCCCTATCCCATCACCAATCCACGACAGAACCGCCTCCCCTGAATACTGCTCCTTCATTTCCTCGTCAGTGTCATAGACCATCGCTTCCCCCCGAATCACGATGTCCTGAGCCCCATCCCCATCAACATCGCCGACAGCAAACGAGTTGTCAAAGCTTTCAAACTGGATCCCAAGAGCCTCAAGCCGTTCAGTCAAACTCGGATTAAACTCAACCGCATTATTCACGCCCTCTCCGAAATGCGGAATCATCGGGTTCAAGAACATCGCCGGCGCCTGTGCGACCCCATTGAGTCGAAGCGAAAGAATGTCGGGATACGGATCGCCATCCATCGAAGCCACTACAGATCGAAAGCCCACCTGCGCGCCATGAAACTCAAGCTCACGAATTTCTCTCAGTAGACCTTCATGATCCCGATCAATTGCATTGAGGTATACATCCGATGTGTACATGATCTCAAGGTCTTGGTCATTATCAAGGTCCACCGTCAGCACATGGTTCGCATCGTGTCGAATCGCGATCGCATCCTGCTCATCAAAAACCACCCGTTTGTTAAACGGATTCCCGAGCACCCCCCACACCATCAATCCAGGCATCTCCCCGCCATCACCCGCTTGAAACACCTCCGGCCGCTGAGCAAAGGTCGCCACAATCTTGTCCTTCACCCCGTCCCCATTCACATCACTGAACACCTCCCGATACGCATACCGATCAGGCTCAAGAACCCAGTCCATCCAGATCACGCCCTCCCCGTGCACAGAGAGCTCATTGGAAACACCCCGACGCCCATTCAGATTCATCGGATCCATGATCCTCCATCCAGAGGTCTTTCCTCCAAACGGGTAATACAAAAGATCATCCGTCCCATCCCCATCCAGATCCCCCGCCGATCGCAGCACAGTGTGTTGATTCGCGTCCGGGTGATAAAGCCCGCGGGGATGTTGAAAGACATGTGAGTATAAGTTCTCGAACTCAGGTACTGCCACAAACGGAACATCGCGCTCATCATCATCTATAAACGGCGACAAGAGAACCCCAAGCCCCCAACTCGCATCTTCATGCAAATACGATTCCCCCCGCGCGACCACATCAAGACTCCCATCCCCATTCACATCCGCAAAGCATGCATAATCCTCAAACTCGAAGCCCCCGTTCGACAGCCTCAACCACTCCTCGTTCTCCACCCAGCCCATATCCGTGTTTTCAACCACATACAACTCATCAATATCCGGAATCAGCCCTGCCATATCAAGATCCCCATCCCCATCCACATCAATCAGCGCCGCGCGAAGAAGATCGTTATTCGTCAAAAACCCAATCTCTTCATACGCAAAGCTCCCATCCCCAAGATTCGTCCATGCCCCAGCTTCATACCCCTGCGTGTTGTACAGCACATAGTCCATGTCCCCATCTGAACCCAGGTCCCCAATCAGCATCCGCTGAGACTCCGTGTACTCCTCAAGCCCAGTATCCAGCGCCGTCCCCAGCACAAACCCCTCCCCCGTGCTCAGCCAAACATCAAACGAGTTCCGCTGCTGATGCATGACCAACAGATCATCAAGCCCATCCCCATCATGGTCGTGAAGCTCAAAGCTGCAAATGGAATCCCCATCGATCTCAAAACCCGCGATCCGTTCAGCGACCCCAAACGAAACCGACCCATCCGCGCCCCGCTGACCCAGAAACAGGAACATCGACCGGAACTCCGGATACGCCGTGTCATCATTGACAATCAGCACCACCAGATCATCCACCCCATCCCCGTTCACATCCCCAACCCGCTCCATCGTCCCCAGCCCAGATTCCCACGCGTACGCCAGCGGATCATCATCATCCACTGGCATCACAGGCTCACTCAACGCCCGAATCGGGAACGATTGCCCGCAGACAGTCCCAGCACTCAACCCCAAAAACACGCTCGCCAGCAGGTATCGCATCGTATGATCTCCATATATAGGTATTGCCATATACGAAAATCGACTCGAAATGATCCTCAATGCCAAGCAAATTCCCCTAAGCCGACCCAAACCCCCTCCCAACACGCTTTCTAACCCCCCAACCCCCACTCGACCCCAAAACCCCTCTACCATACCCCCCACGCGATCGAACCATTCTCGCTCGCGTGCGGATACATCAGACCCGCGATCGTTGCGGGAATATCGCATTCACTCACCCTTGAAGGGCACACCACCCAACAGGAGAGTCCTATGGCAGCTCGCACCGGAGCAAGCGTCGGCGTCGCCGTCACCATCACAGTCCTTGGCGCATTCGCGCTCGGATTCTTCGTCACCACCATGGTCTTCTACGGCCAAGCCCAACGCGCCCAAGGTGACCTCGCGACCGCACAAGACAGCTACAAACAGTTCGTCTCCCCAGACCAACGCGAACACGCCATCATCCGCGCCATCCTCGAAGAAGCACGCTCCGACGGAAACAAAACCGTCGTCGAGTACCTCGCAGGAAACCGCTCCGAACTCGTCGCCTCCATTACCGGAGACTCATCCACACAGATGACCCAGCTCCGCGACCGACTCAACCAACTCCCAGACATCGCCGAAGGATCACTCCTCGACCTCGTCGCGAAAAAGAACAACGAAATCGACTCGCTCTCCGAGCGCCTCCAAGAAGCCGAGGACCAACGCCGTGCCGCCCAGCAAACCGCTGAATACGAAGCCAACCGCGTTGCTGCCATCGAGTCCGAGTTCAACTCCACCGCCTCAACCATGCAAGACAATGTGACCGACTACTCCGCACGAGTCGAAGGCCTCGAAGACACACTCAAGCATGTCGAAGGCCGCTACACCAGCCGCATCGAAGAAACCGAGTCCGACACCGCGACCGCGCTCAACGACATGCAAGCACGCCTCGACGATTCCATCCGCGACAACCGCATCCTCCGCGATCAGCTCGCAAGACTCCGCGGCGAAGGCAAGTCCGACCGCCTCAAGCCAGTCAATGAAGCAGAACTCGTCGACGGCCGAATCGACCAGGTCATCTCCGCAGACGACGAAGTCCTCCTCTCCATCGGACGCAACCAAAAAGCCGTCCTCGGCATGACCTTCGCAGTCTACGACAACGCCACCGAAATCCGCCTCGATGACACAGGCACCTACCCAGCAGGAAAAGCAGTCATCGAAATCATCGAAGTCGAAGACGACTTCTCCCGAGCACGCATCATCTCCTCCTCACAAGGCAACCCGATCCTCCGCAACAATGTGATCGCCAACGCCGTCTACGACCCATCCAAAACCTACAAGTTCGTCGTTGACGGCCTCTTCGATATCAACGGCGACGGCATCGCGACCGGATTCGAAACCGACGAACTCGAAGCACTCATCCAGCAATGGGGAGGCGCCATCGAAGACGAGGTCGTCGGAGACATCGACTTCGTCGTACTGGGAGAAAAACCAATCCTCCCACCACCTCCAGGACCAGGCGCACCGATCGCGACCATGCAGGAATATGTCCGTCTCCAACGCGAAATCCAACGCTACGACGACCTCATGCTCCGCGCCGAAGACGCATCGATCCCGCTGCTCAACGCCAACCGTCTCCAAACCCTCATCGGCGACTTCCCAAACTGATCAACCAAGCTGTCAAACCAAGCTGTCAAACCAGCCAGATCAGTACGCACGCTTCGCCGTTCAGCACATCCAAAGCAACGCTGGTGACCCATGCCCCGTGACCCAAGAGGGACCCTGTCCCCTCTCCAAAAACATGTCACCCAGCCCCTCACCTACGCCGCCATGCGCACGGCGTTGTTACCCGCACACCTCTTCCCCCTCCCGACTGTCCTCCGAGCCGCAAGCTCAATGGGAGAACGATTCGGGAACGCACGCTTCAACCAAAAGCGCGTCGATCAAGCCATCAAGCGCCTCGAGGTCGCCTTCCCAGAGATGGACCTCGAGCAGCGCAAAGAACTCGTCTCCAAAGCCTATCAGCACCTCGCGATGCTCGGAGTCGAGCTCGCTGTTACCCCAAGACTCCTGAGCGAAGACGCGTGGACCGACTATGTCCAGCTCGGGAACCTCCAGTCCGTCATGCGCCCCCTCCTCAATGACCGACCCACCCTCCTCCTCACCGGACACTGCGGCAACTGGGAAATCATCGGATACACCATGGCGCTTCTCGGCTTCAACATGCACGCCATCTATCGCCCCCTCGACCTAAGACCCGCCGACGCGTGGGTCCGTCAGACCCGATCGCGAAGAGGTCTCGACCTGCTCGACAAGTTCGGAGTCATGAAAGCGATGCCAACCCTGATGGAGCAAGGAGAAGCCGTCGCTTTCGTCGCCGACCAGAACGCCGGGGACAGAGGACTCCAAGTCCCGTACTTCGGACGCCTCGCATCGAGCTACAAATCCATCGGACTTACCGCCCTCCAGTACGACGCCAACATCCTCATCGGACAAGCCCGAAGACTCCCAACCACCCCAGGCACCGACCAATCCATGCGCTACCGCATCGAGGTCGTTGACCAGTTCTCCAGCGAAGACTGGAACGACCAGCCCGACCCCCTTTTCTACATCACCGCACGCTATCGGCGCTCAATTGAGACCATGATCCGCAATACCCCGGAACAGTACCTCTGGATGCACCGAATCTGGAAGAGCCGTCCGAGACACGAACGACTCAACAAACCCTTCCCAGAGTCGCTCAAACGCAAGCTCGCCAACCTCCCTTGGATGACCGACGACGAGCTCGCCAAGCTCATCGACCGCTCCGACCGCGACCGCGCCTACATGGCCGAGCACAACATCACGCATTTCAAGTAAAATCAGATATACATACGCACAAGCACAGGGACACCAATGGACGACCAACAACAAGACAGCTACGACGAAGGACGCCTCTCCGATGTCCGCGTCCTCATCGTTGACGACGAGCGCGACATCCTCGAAGCCTTCGAAGCCGCCTTCCTTTCCGAAGACGCCCTCACTCTCACCGCCGCCGATGGAGACGAAGCCGTCCGCATCTGCAACGACGATCCACCCGACATCGTCATCCTCGACATGATGCTCCCCAAACGCTCCGGATTCCTCGTCCTCGAACGCATCAAAGGCCTCGAATCCTCACCCATCGTCATCATGGTCACCGCCAACGAAGGACAACGCCACCAAGCCTACGGCGAATCCCTCGGCGTAGACGCCTACCTCCAAAAACCAGTCCCCCTCTCCCTCCTGCTCGACAAAGCCGTCGAACTCCTCGACGCCCGCGACGACGCACTCGATGCCCTCGAAGAAGAGTAAGACAACACCCCCTACACCCATCCCCCCTACACTACCCAACCATGGCCAAATCCAAAAAACGAATCCTCGTCTTCATCAAGCCCAAAGACATCGATAACCCGATCGAAGGCAACTTCCCCCTCGGCTCCCCAAAGGAAGTCTGCAAAGAACTCGCCAAGTTCAACACCCTCCCCGACGGCGCCACCCTCACCCGCATGGGAACCATGGTCCTCCACGGCCCAGGATACACCGTCGAATACGCCCAAGGCCACGACACCCTCCAACAAGCCATGGTCGTCGTCTACAACACCGACTTCGCATGGCCAGTCCTCCAGCGCATCTGCAAAGCCACCGGATGGAAAATGCAAGACACCGATTCAGGTCAAATCTTCGGCTAACCCACCAAAAACCCCACCCATCAACATCCAAAAACCCGCCAGTTTTCCGCAAATCCAGCTGATTACCGGGTTTACACAAATCTTTACTCAACCCCGCCACCCCCCTCCGCCGATGATAAAAGGTCGCGGACCGATCAAAAGATCATTCCACGAAACAACTTACACACTCCCATATGTTTCAAGGGGCCAAAAGATGACGACTACCAATCGACGACGCTACGAGCGAGCACACGCCGAAATCGCCTGCAAATGCCGGCGCAGCGCCAACACCCTCTTCGCCCCTGCCCAAACCATTGACCTCTCCCCCGGCGGAGCCGCCCTCCAGATCACCTCCCCAAGATCCACTCAAGTGGGAGACCGTCTCGCCCTCGCCTTCAACTCCCCAACCTGCCCCATCCTGAGCGCCAAGAAAATGATCAGCGCCACCGTCGTCCGAGTCACCCCGATCGACCATGACTGCCAACGCATCGCCGTCGAGTTCGACGCCCCCCAGTTCAACCTCACCGAACTCGCCGCACCCCAACGCCGCGCCGCGTAACCGGATCGACCAAACTCAGAAACTCACCGTAGGCACTTCCCGAACCGCCGCGTCCTCGATCTCAAAGTACTCCGCTTTGTCAAAGTTGAACACCCCCGCGATGATCACGCTCGGGAAAGTTTCCACCGCAGTGTTCATATCCCGCACATTCCCGTTGTACAACCTCCGCGCCGAAGCGAGCCGATTCTCCGTCTCCGAAAGCTCTTCCTGCAGCTGTACAAACTGCGTGTCCGCTTTGAGATTCGGATACTGCTCCACAACCACCGACAGCTGCTTCATCGCTCCGATCAACGCCCCCTCGTCCTTCGCTTGCGATTCAACCGATCCATGATTCCCCGCCGCCGCGTTCCGCGCCGCGATGACTCTTTCGAGCGTCTCCGATTCATGAGCCGCGTACCCCTTCACCGTATTGACCAGATTTGGGATCAGGTCATACCGACGCTTAAGCTCGACATCAACCCCCGCCCACGAGTCCTTGAGGTGTTGACGGATCCGGACCAGCGAGTTGTACACGCCGACCCCCCACATCAGAACGATCAATCCGATCACCACAATCACGCCAAGTGCGATCCATAAACCAGTCATAGCTGCTTCCCTTCTTCTAAATCCTCAACCAGATACGCAGGCCAGTGTCCAAGGAACCCCAGCGTCCATCCCAGCGATTCACCAAACCGATCCGCTTTCCAAACAGAAACCCCGTCGGACAAACAGATCCGCCCACGCTCAATATCAACCAAGCCAGGCTTCGTTTCCAGCAAGAACTCAATCATCCGTTGATGCACAACATCATACGCGAACTTCCTGCTGTCACACTTCACATAGTACTTCTTCGAGAACTCCGAGCTCTCAAAGTCAATATCGTTCTTCCCAAACAGCGACGCGATCCGATCAAACACACCCTCCCTCCGGATGAGCAAGTCAGGCATCCCCGCATACCCCGTGTCATAAATAAAGTAGCTGAACCGATGCGTCACAATCCGCGTCCGTGTCGTCGTCCGCCCCTTCGAATCCGTCGTCGTATAGGTCTCACGCGTCTTGTAGGTATAGTCGCCCGCCGTCACCCGCCCGCTCAGAGCCCCGTTCTCGATGACCCCAGTGATCGTGTTGTACGCCCGCTTTGCAAACCCCCGCTGGAACAACTCGATGTGATGAAACTCCTCATCATGCGATGCATTGGGTTCAGGACGAAACACGAGCCCGTTCTTCTCCGCAAACCCGACCATCGCCGCCAGCCGAGCCGCCGCCCGCGCCTTCGCTTTCTCAGCTTCTTTGATAATCCAAAGAACCAGAACCACCGCAAGACCAACGCCAAGCACCCCAAGCCCTACCGTCCCCAGAATACCAAGTCCTGCAATCATCTCCATCCATCATACTACTTCGTAAACCCCACAATCGGATTTCACCCTTCTTTTCAGCATCAAACCCCTACAATACAACATGCTCTGGCAACCCTCCATCCCCGATTCCTACCACACGCTCTCCGAAGCAGAACTCACCGCGCGCATCGAAGCCCGCCGCAAACAACTCGGTGAAAAACTCCTCATCCTCGGCCACCACTACCAAATGGACTCCGTCGTCCAACACGCCGACTTCCTAGGTGATTCTCTCAAACTCGCCCAGCTCGCCGCGTCCGTCGTCGAAGACCGCGCCGCCGCAAACACCCCAGTCGAACACATCATCTTCTGCGGCGTCCACTTCATGGCCGAAACCGCCGACATCCTCACGCCAGACTCCGTCCAGGTCATCCTCCCAGACCTCTCCGCCGGATGCTCCATGGCCGACATGGCCGACTACGACCAAACCGTCGAAGCATGGGAGGTCATCCACGCCTCTCTCGAAGAGCAAGGATGGAACGGACGCATCATCCCCATCACCTATGTCAACTCCACCGCCGCCATCAAAGCCTTCGTCGGAGACCACGGCGGCGCATGCTGCACCTCCTCCAACGCCGGACAAGTCTTCGAATGGGCCATGAACGGCGGAACCGAACCCCGCAAGGACGGCGAAGACATCAAGGTCCTCTTCCTCCCCGACCAACACCTCGGACGCAACACCTCCGCCGCCTTCGGCATCGATGTCGTCAACCACACCTGCGTCTACGACCCCAAGAAAACAGAACGCGGCGAACCCCTCGGAGGAGCGTCCGTCCAACAGTTATACAACGCCGCAACTATATTGTGGGCAGGACATTGCAGCGTCCACAAACTCTTCGCGCCAGAACACTGCGCCCAGATCCGCGAAGACAACAAGACCCTCGAAGCAGGCATCGAACCGATGCAAATCTTGGTCCACCCAGAGTGCTGCAAAGAAGTCGTCGACCTCGCCGACCTCGCCGGATCAACCGAGTTCATCATCAACACCATCGCCGCCGCCGCACCCGGAACCCGTTGGGCGATCGGCACCGAAGTCCACCTCGTCAATCGTTTAGCCAACGAGCACAAAGAGCGAGGCGTCGAGGTGACCATGCTCTCCGATTGCCAGTGCCTCTGCACCACCATGTACCGCATCAACCAGCCCCACCTCCTCTGGATCCTCGACGGCCTCTGCGCCCTCACCCCCGACGGCACCCCAAACAAAGACAACAAGCAAGTGGTCAACAATGTCGTCGCCGTCCACCCAGAAGCCCAAAAGCTCGCGATCCTCTCCCTCAACCGAATGCTCGCCCACACCGGCACCGGCGCCGTCAAAATCTAAAACAACAAAGACCTCCAACTCTCCTCCCCCGCGCTTCCGAGGAGGTGTCTGCGCAGCAGACGGAGGGGGTCATCCTGCTCTTGCGTGTAAGCAAGTGCCAACAACCACCCGCGTGTGGAAATCTCACCCCAACCGAAATTTCCCGCACGATTCGAGCGATCCCATCCCAATCGCCGATTGTTCCATGTGGAACATTCGCACGCCCATCCTGAATCAGACTCCAGCCGAGACTACGCCTCGGAAATTTCCCGCGCCGGATTTTTCATCACAGGCCTAGTCCTCATCGTCGCCGCCGCTGTCCTCCCACTCCGTGCCGATCTCGAATGGACCACCCACCAGCGCAACCTCGCGCTGGTTCAGGAACAAGAAAATCTCGCACGAAACGCGTCATACGCGCAGATGATCGCCGCGATCGATCAGAAAAATCCCGACACGCTCCGACTCCTCGCCCAGTCCAACCTCGGCGTGATCCCCGCCGACCACAACGCGCTGGTCGCGCCAGGCGCGAAGCCTGATCCGATGGTCTTCGAGCTCCTAGAGCCTGCGCCGCTGGATCGTCCGGAGTTCGCGCCGCGCTACTCTCGGCTTGAGCGGTTGGTCATGATCCCAGAAACCAGGTTGTGGGTCATCGCGGGGGGGATGCTGTTGGTACTGCTGGGATTGTTGCCGCAAGCGAAACCGTCCCAGCGGATCTCGACCCGCCGTGCAGTGCATGCCGGCTAGAGTGTGGGATGGGATCTGCGCGACCAGTTCTGAAATATCCAGTCATTGTCGGCCCAACCGCTGGTGGGAAGACGGCGTTGTCGATCGCGCTGTGCCGGGAGTATGAACGGCGAGGACTCCCAGCAGGACACGCCGTCGCGGCGGATGCGTATCAGATTTATACAGGTATGGATATCGGGACGGCCAAGCCAACCGCCGAGGAACGCGCGCAAGCCGAGCATCATCTGATTGACATGGTCGATCCGAACGAACGGTTCACAGTCGCGGATTGGTTGGAGCACGCGGATGCAGTGACTGATCGGCTCATCAGCGACGGCATCCATCCAGTCATCGTCGGCGGGACGAATCTATACATCCAAACCTTCCTCGACGGCATGTTCAGTGCGCCGGAACCAAGCGATGAAGTGATGGCGCAGGTCCAGGGGATGGAGCAATCCGAGCGACGCGCGAAGTTGCTTGAGGTTGATCCCGAGGCGCACGAGCGGATTGATTCCAACGATCTCCGGCGGACACGGCGTGCGCTTGCGGTGTTTCTCCAGACCGGGACTCCGATCACGGAGTTGCAGCGTCAGTGGGATCAAGAGGACCACGCGCGATCCGGGGCGGTGCTGGTTGGACTGCACTGGCCGAGCGAAGAGATCAATCCGAGGATTAACGCGCGCGTCAAGCAGATGATCGAGATGGGACTCGTCGAAGAAGCGCGATCGCTTTGGGAGTCGGGCAAGCTTGGGGAGCAGGCATCGCAGGCAATCGGATACAAACAGCTCATCGAACACTTCGAGGGACGATGCTCGCTCGATGACGCGATCGAACGGATCAAGATCGACACGCGCCGGTTCGCAAAGAACCAACGCACATGGCTCAAAAGGTTTCGGGGAAGACGCGTTGGTTCGATCTGGATCGATGCGCCGGGGCGTGATGCGGATACGATGAGTCGTGATATTGTCGATCGGTTGCTTGAGGCCGAGTAAGGAAACGGATGAACAGCTGGGGTTTGCTCCTTGATATTCTGATTCTGTTGAGCGGCGCGATGGTGCTTGGGGTGATTTTTTCGCGATTGAAGCAGAGTCCGATCGTGGGGTATCTCGCGGCGGGGATGTTGCTTGGGCCGCACGCGATCGGGATTGTGGGTGAGGGGGATGGGATGCATGTGCTTGCGGAGCTTGGGGTTTCGCTGCTGCTGTTTACGATTGGACTCGAGTTTTCTTGGCCGAGACTCAAGGGGCTTGGTGGGTCGGCGCTGATTGGGGGCGCGGGGCAGATCCTGGTGACGACGCTGGTCTTCGGCGCGATTGCGCTGGGGTTTGGGTACGGATTGTCTGGCGCGTATGTCATCGGCGCCGTGGTCACGCTGAGCAGCACGGCGTGTGTGCTTCGCACGCTCGCGTCGCGCTCGGAGATGGAGAGTCGGCACGGGCGGCTCGCGCTGGGGGTGCTGTTGATGCAGGACATCGCGGTGGTCCCGGCGGTGCTGATGGTGTCGCTGCTTGCTGGGGTGAGCGGGGGGCACGGATCTGATGGATCTCATTCGGGTGATGCTGCGGGAGCAGGTGAGATGGCGCAGATCGCGGGGGGGATGGTGCAGGCGGTGCTTGGTGCGTTGGTGTTGATCGTGGTGTTGTATGGGGTGCTCAATGTGATCCTGCCTCGGATGATCGGGAAGGGTGATGTGAGCGAGAATCGGGACCTTCCGATTCTGCTTGCGATGGTGATCGGATTGGGTTCGGCGTGGGGCGCGCACGCGATGGGGTTGTCTCCGGCGCTTGGTGCGTTCGCGGCGGGGATGCTGCTTGCGGAGTCGCCGTATGCGACGCAGGTTCGCGCGGACGCGGCTTCGGTCAAGACGCTGCTGGTGACGCTGTTCTTTAGTTCTGTTGGGATGCTCGCTGATCCGGTGTGGATCATGGAGCACTGGTGGTGGGTGCTGCTGGGGCTGGGCGGGGTGCTGATCGGCAAGCCGATGGTGATCTGGGTGGTGCTTCGGGTGCTTGGGGTTGGGCACCGGGGCGCGCTGAGCACGGGGTTGTGTCTGGCGCAGATCGGGGAGTTCTCGTTTGTGATCGCGACGGCGGGGCGGACGCTGATCGGTGATGAGGTGTTCGGGTTGGTGGTGTCGGTTTCGATCGCGTCGATGTTTGTCACGCCGACGCTGGTTGCCAACGCGGGGACGATCGGTGATCGGGTGGTGAGCATGCTCGTGCGGTTGAAGATCCTCAAGGCGGATCCGCTGCTCGGTGAGCGCGCGTCGGAAGAACTGAGCGGGCACGCGGTGATCGTTGGGTTTGGTCCAGCGGGGCAAGGGGTCGGGAAGGTCTTGAAACGCGCGGGGATCGCGGCGGTTGTTTTGGATCTGAATCCGGTCAATGTGGGCAACGCGGACCGGTTCGGATTTGTCGGTCAGGTGGGCGACGCGACGCAAGCGGAGGTGCTCGAACACGCGGGCACATCGCGGGCGCGGATCGTTGTTGTTGCGGTTCCTGATCCATCGGCGGCAGGGGCGGTGGTGTCGGCGGTGCGCTCACTCAATACTGATGCGTTGATCGTCGCGCGGGCGCGGTACCATCGGCACATCGGCGAGGTGCGGCGCGCTGGCGCGGATGTGGTGGTGGATGAGGAAGAGATCGTGGGCGCGGAGCTGTCGTTTATGCTCCAGACATTGCTTGAGCCTGAGGAAATTGGCAAGAGCGCGATCGAGACTCAGTTTTAATAGATTCTGTTAATCGTCGAGGGAGATGGACTTGGGTCCTTCTTTTCCTGCGGTGCGTTCCATGTAGCCGTCGCCTCGTTTTTCGTATTTGGTGAATCCGAGTCGGTCGAGGTTCTCGTTGGAGAGTTGTGATTTGCCTTTCATGTCGGACCATTTTCCGGCGATGTTTGGCGGTTGGATTACGCGTTCGACGGGTTTGCCTTCGTGCTCTGTGAGCGCGTCTTCGGACATGGACTGCATGAGTTCGAAGGTTGGTTCACCGGTTGGTTCGCCTTGTTCGTTGAGGTATTGGTAGACATAGATGGGCATGCGTTGGTCCTGTTGATACGGATGATTGGCTTTATTTACTTGGATTATAGGGGAGTTTGAGGCCGAGGGTGGATTCAAGTATTCGTGCTTTGGTGAGGGTTTCTTGCCATTCGGATTCGGGGTCTGAGTCGGCGACGATGCCTGCGCCTGTGCGGTAGGTGAGGGTGGCGGATTCGAAGGAATCGGGGGATGTTGGGGAGGGGGTGCCTTGGATGTGGAGGGTGCGGATGTTGACGGAGGCGTCGAATGATCCGTCGGGAGCGAGGGCGAGTGTTGATCCGCAGTATGGACCTCGGGCAGAAGAGAAGGGGGATAGGTTGGTTTCGAGTTCGTGGATGATCTGCATGGCGCGGACTTTGGGGGCTCCGGTGATGGAGCCTGGTGGGAAGGTGGCGCGGAGGATGTCGGTGAGGGTGGTGTTGGGTTTGGGGGTGGAGGTGATGGTGGAGGTTGCTTGGTGGACGGAGTTGTGGTGGGTGGTGATCTGTCGAGGGTTGGTGACTTTAACGGTTGAGGGGATGGAGATCCGGGTGAGGTCGTTGCGCATGAGATCGGTGATCATGTTGAGCTCGGCGCGGTCTTTTTCGGAGTGGTAGAGGTCGGAGGGATTGGAGGTCGCGGGGCTGGTGCCTTTCATCGGGGTGGTGGTGAGGGTGTCGGTTTTGGTGTTGTAGGTAAGGAAGGATTCGGGGGAGAGGGAGATGATCGCGTGGCGGGTGTGGTCGTCGGCATCAAAGCAGGTGAATGAGCCTTTGGTGGGATTGGTGTTTTTGAAGAGGTGATGGGCGAGGGATGCGGATGATCCGGTGAAGGGGACGGTGATGGGGTGGGTGAGGTTGACCTGGTAGATGTCCCCGGCGGCGATGTAGTCTTTGGCGCGGGAGACTCTTGAGAGGTAGGATGCTTTGGGGATGAGGTTGAGTTGGGTGGGGTCGATGGACCAGGTGTTGGATTGGGGGGTTGGGGTTTGGTGATGAGCTGGGGTTGTTTGGCAGTGCTGGGCGATGATGTGGGGGAAGTCTGAAGTGGTGGTGGGGACTGAAGGTTCGATGGAGGGGGCGAGGTCGTAGGCGAGGGTGATGATCCAGTGGTGGTCGGGATGGGCGTCGAGGAGGGATTGGAGGGAAGCGAGGGGGTCGGGCGAGTCTGTGATTTGGCGGGATTGGATGAGGTGGGTTTGGAGGATGGAGAGGGTGGATGTTGAAGATCCGAGTCCTGCGAGGAGGGCTTGTGCGGTTTGGCTGATTTGGTTTGGTGCGGCGGGGGTGGTCACAGGGGATGGTATGGCTTGGGATGAACGGGGTTGGGGAGTTCTGCTACACTGATTGGTGCTTGCGTGCGGGCGGTTCGTGCGATGCTTGATTGCTGCGATAGAAGTGAGAAGGTGCGTGATGGCGAAGAAAAAACGCTCAAAGAAGACTGATTCAAAGGCGGGCAAGAAGGCGACGCATCAGGGGAAGGGTTCGAAGAAGGGCGGGAAGAAAGCCGCGAAGAAGGTGGTGAAGAAGATTGGGAAGAAGGGGGTCGGTACGAAGAAGAAGGCTGGTAAGAAAGATGGGAAGAAGGACGGCGCGAAACGGCACGCGGGGATGGCGCGCAAAGGGGTGGTTCGCAAGAGCGGGAAGAAGGTGGCGCGGAAGTCGGGGGATGGTGGGAATACAAAGGGAGCTCGCGGGCGAGTCAGAGCACGAGTCATCAAAGGGAAGATGGTGTATGCGTTCGGGGTCAAGACGGAGGGGGATCGTTCGATGCGCGCGCTGCTTGGGGGGAAGGGCGCGAACCTTGCGGAGATGACCTCGCTTGGGTTGCCTGTCCCTGCGGGGTTCACGATCACGACGGAAGCGTGCGCGGCGTATTACGAGCGGAAGGGAACGCTCCCTGCTGGATTGATCGATGAGGTGGGGGCGCAGATGCGGAGGCTGGAGAAGCAGCGCGGGAAGGTGTTTGGGGATGAGGGGGATCCGTTGTTGGTGTCGGTGCGGTCCGGGGCGGCGGTTTCGATGCCTGGGATGATGGACACGATTCTGAACTTAGGACTGAATGATCGGTCAGTGGTGGGGCTCGCGGAGCTGACGGGGAACGAGCGGTTCGCGTTTGATGCGTATCGTCGGCTGATCAATATGTTCGGCGAAGTGGTGATGGGGGTGAAGCACACCTACTTCGAGCAGGCGTTCGACATTATCAAGGAGCGGTACGGAGCCTCGGATGATGCGGGGGTTCCTGCGGAGGGGTTGCGTGATCTGTGCGAGTCGTACAAGGCGGTGTACCAGATGCATGTGGGGGAGGAGTTCCCTCAGGATCCGATGGTGCAGCTGGAGTCTGCGATTGAAGCGGTGTTTGGGTCGTGGATGTCGGAGAAGGCGGTTTCGTATCGAAACATTGAGAGCCGGCGCAATGAGGCGATGCGGGGGCTGCTGGGGACAGCGGTGAATGTGCAGGCGATGGTGTTCGGGAATATGGGGGATGACTGCGGGACGGGGGTCGCGTTTACGCGGAATCCTTCGACGGGGAAGAACACTTTCTATGGCGAGTTTTTGATCAACGCGCAGGGGGAGGATGTGGTGGCGGGGATCCGGACGCCGAGGGCGATCGCGGAGATGCGGGGGTGGAATCGGAGGGTGTACTCGCAGCTGCTGGAGATCAAGAAGATCCTTGAGGGGCACTATCGAGATGTGCAGGATATCGAGTTCACGATCGAGCGCGGCGAGTTGTTTATGCTCCAGACGCGCACAGGGAAACGCACGGGGATGGCGGCGGTGAAGATCGCGTGCGATCTGGTGCGGTCTGGGTTGATCAGTGAGGAGGAGGCGATCCTGCGCGTCCCTGCTGGGGATCTGATACAGATGTTGCTGCCTTACTTTGATCCGGCGGCGAAGGAGAAGAGCGAGGTGCTGACGATCGGGCTCCCGGCGTCTCCAGGCGCGTCGGTCGGGCATCCGGCGTTCTCAGCGGAGGAAGCGGTGGAACGCGCGCAAAGCGGGGAGAAGGTGATCCTGGTCCGCAAGGAGACGAGTCCGGAGGATGTCGATGGGATGAACAGCGCGGTGGGGATCCTGACAAGCACAGGCGGGATGACCTCGCACGCGGCGGTGGTTGCGCGGGGTTGGGGGAAGTGCTGCGTCGCGGGCGCCAGCGCGGTGCACATCAACGAGCGCGATGGGTTGTTTGAGATTGATGGGAAGACTTTCGGGCGCGGGGATCTGATCTCGGTGGATGGTTCGACGGGTGAGGTGTTCTCGGGATCGCTTGAGACGATTGAGCCGAGCGGGATTACGGGGGACTTTGCGAAGCTGATGCGGTGGGCGGATTCGCATCGGACGCTCGGCGTTCGGACGAATGCGGATACTCCGGAAGATGCGGCACGCGCGCGGAGTTTCGGTGCTGAGGGGATCGGGCTGACACGGACGGAGCACATGTTCTTTGAGGGGGATCGGATTGTCGCGATGCGGGAGATGATCCTTGCGGAGGACACGGCGCAGCGCGAGGAGGCGCTGGCGAAGCTGCTTCCTTATCAGCGGGAGGACTTTGTGGCGATCTTCACGGCGATGAGGGGGCTTCCGGTGACGATCCGGTTGTTGGATCCGCCGTTGCATGAGTTCCTTCCTCAGGAAGAGGGCGCGGTTGAGCGGATCGCGGAGGATCTTGGGTTGTCGGTGGAGATGGTGCGACGGAGAGTGGGTGCGCTGCATGAAGCGAATCCGATGCTGGGGCATCGTGGGTGTCGTTTGGCGATTACCTATCCGGAGATTCTGACGATGCAGGTCCGCGCGATAGTCGAAGCGGCGATTGAGTGCGCGAAAGACAAGATCAAGACGAGTCCGGAGATCATGATCCCGCTGGTGGGGGCGCATCAGGAGTTGCGGATCCTGCGGGCGCAGGCGGAAGAGGTGATCGCGGCGGTCAAGAAAGAGCATGGGTTCAAACGCAAGCTGGAGATCAAGATCGGGACGATGATCGAGGTGCCTCGCGCGGCGCTGACGGCGGATGAGATCGCGGAGCACGCGGACTTCTTTAGCTTCGGGACCAATGACCTGACGCAGCTGGTCTTTGGGTATTCGCGTGACGACATCAACAGCTTTATGCCTGGGTATCTGACGCGTGAGATTTTGTCGAACGATCCGTTCCAGGGTCTGGATCAATCGGGGGTTGGTCAGCTGGTCACGATGGGGGTCGAGAAGGGGCGCGGGGCCAAGAGTGATCTGAAGGTCGGGATCTGCGGCGAGCACGGCGGGGATCCGCGGAGTGTGTGGTTCTGTCACAAGCAGGGGTTGGATTATGTGAGTTGTTCGCCGTTCCGTGTTCCGATCGCGCGATTGGCGGCGGCGCAGGCGGTGATTTTGGATAGATTATCCTGAGCGGAACTGCTGTATTCGTGTCCTGAGTGTGGGCGGGTGCCTCAGGTGATTTGAGTTGTCTTTAGTTGTGTTCTATGGAGACGGCTTGGCTTTCGAGTTGTGATTCGAGGGTGTCTGCGAAGGCGGGGATGTCTTGGGATTCGTTGCGGAGGTGGTGGTCCCAGAACGCGAGGGTGGCTGTTTGGACGATCTGGACATGGGTTGGGTTTTCGGGACCTTGATCTGGGAGGGGGAGGACTTGTCCTGCGATGCCTCCGAAGTTGTGGTAGGCGTCGTCGATCCAGAGGAGGGTGTGGGTGTTTGGTGGTGAGTTGTCGAAGGGTTCTCTGCGCCAGGTTGCGGGTTCTCCGTTCCGTCCGGTGTCGTTGTCTCCTGTGATGGTGAAGGAGGGACCTGTGAAGGTATTCCAGGAGGTGTTGTTGAGGAGACCTCCGGAGCCTTGGGGGGAGATGAGGAGCTGGCAGCGTGAGCGGGAGTCGGTGAAGTTTCCGGGTCCGATGGGGTCGGTGCCTGCGATGAGCTGGGCGGTGAAGGCGCCGTAGGAGTGGCCTCCGACTCCGATGCGGTTCGGGTCGATGCGTCCTGCGAGATCGGGGATGATGGATTCGATCGTGGAGACGGAATCGATGACGAAGGAGATGTCGCGCGGGCGGTTTGGCCAATCGGTGAAGTCAAAGTCTGGTCCGAGCCGTGCGTTTCGCTTTGCGCGTGCGGTCTTTCTGTTGTGGAGTCTTTGGATGAATGGGCGTCCTGATGTTGTGGGTGCGTTGGTGGTGATGCTGTCGGAGTGTGTGGGGAGGAGGACGATGTAGCCTTGGGTTGCCCAGTGGAGTGCGAGGGGGTCGTAGTTGGTGCCTGCGCCTCCGGCGCCGTGGGAGAAGATGATGGTGGGGGTTGGGGTGTCTGGTTGGAGGTTGGTGGGGTAGATAACGCGGAGGGGGAGGTCTTTGTCGCGCTGGGTGTCGTGGAGGGTGATGTTGCGTTGAGTGATTGGGTGGAGGTTGTCAGCGCGGGTGAGTTGGTTGGCCGTTGGTGTCGGGGTGCTTGGTTGTTGCTGTTGTTGGGAGATTGTGGTGCTGGTGATGAGCGTGATCAGGGCGAGGGGGGCGATGAGGGGGTGCATGCGTGTTCTCCTGTGGGTGCTGTGGGTAGAACGACAGCGGGCATGCTGGATTGCATGACTTGTACATGGGGATTTATTGTGAATGTGCGAGGGTGGGGATTAGTTCAGGGCGTCGTTGAGGGCTTCTCGGGTTTGGTCGATGAGCTCTTGGTGCTGGACATCCTTCGAGAAGCTGTTGGTGTAGATGATGCGGGAGCGTTCGTCGATGATGACGATGGTGGGGAAGACGCGGGCTTTGAACTGGGATGGGAGGGTTTGGGCGGGGTTGATCGCAAGGGCGTAGGGGGCGCTGGAGCTTTGGTGAGCGTCGATGAGGGTTTGGGGGTCGGACTCGCGGAAGGCGAGGGCGAAGAAGTCGACTGGGGTTTCGGGATCAGTTGCTTGAATGTTCGATTGGATCTCACGCGCGAGGTCAGCGAATAGGGGGGAGGTTTGCTTTGAGGGGATGGACCATGATCCGAAGAAATAGAGGACGGTCATGCGTCCGGCTTGGGAGGCGCGGGTGACGGTGGTGTTGTTGGTGTCGATGAAGCTGAAGTTGGGGGCTTGGGGGTTGGTCGGCGGCGCGGGGCGGGTGTTCTGATTGGTATCGCTTGGGCGTGTTGTCGGCTTGGTGGTGTTGGGGGCTTTGGTGGTTGCCTTTGGAGTGGTCTTGGCGGGGGCTTTGGTGGTGTCGGAGACTTTGTAGGTTTCAGGACGGAAGACATCGAGGTCTTTGTCTGCCGGGAGTTTGACGGTGAGGTTGGAGAGCTCCATGATGAGGGTTGCTTTGATCATCCCGGCGTCGGTGATGTGCTCGACGCGTCTTGGGAGGTTGTCGCTTGCGCCGATGTACCAGCGTTCGAGGTTGTGGGCGCCGACGCCGGAACGCTTTGAACCTGCGGATGATGGGCGCGTGATGAGGATGACGCGGCAGTCGGTGCCTGCGATGGATTGGTTGGGTTCGAGGTCGACGCTATCGGCTTTGGCGAGCTCGGACTCGAAGGGGGTTTCTTTGAGGAGCTCGGCGAACATGAGGTACTTGAAGGGGGCGGGTTTTTGCCGAGCGGACACGGATGGTGGTCGGATGTTGATGGTCTGCTTGGCGTGGTCGGCCCAGATGAGTTTGTCGTTGGTGTAGACGATGTCGAAGGACTCGGGGGCGGCGCCTTCTTTTTGGACGAACTCTCCGATGAGGTGGAGGACCTTCCCGAGCTCGGAGTGGGTTCCCATGGTGAACTGTGCTGTGAGGGAGGGGAGGGTGTTGAGGATCATCGCGGAGCCGTCTCCTGAGAGTTCGACTTTTGCGGAGAAGCCTGGGGTCGCTTTGAGTGCGGCGGCGGAGTCTTGGAGGATCTGGACTGGGTTGTCGTCCTGTGCGCGGGCTTGGTTGGTCAAGAGGGCGGTGAGGAGGAGGACGGCGAGGGTCAGGATGTGGAGGGGTTTGGTCATAACAGGTGC
Source organism: Phycisphaerales bacterium (assembly GCA_051252395.1). GTDB lineage: Bacteria > Planctomycetota > Phycisphaerae > Phycisphaerales > UBA1924 > UBA1924. Next base: position 738,444 of record JBPOFX010000002.1, read on the forward strand.
TCAACGGGGGGGTTGTGGGGATATTGCTTGATTGTATGCTGGTTTTGGGAGGGGGCGGGTTATCGGTTTGGGTTGAGAAGACCCGACTGCGCCGAGGACGGTGAGGTTGGGGCGCCCTGTGTTGGTTATTCGGGGTTGAGCATTTGGGCGAGTGCGTGTCCTGGGTTGGGGGTGGCCATGAGGTGTTGTCCGATGAGGGCGATGTTGAGGCCGGCGGCTTTGAGGGTTTGGAGGTCCGATGGGGTGCGGATCCCTGACTCCGTGACGAGTGGGATGTGCTCGGGGATGTTTCCCATCAGGTTGATGGAATGGTTGAGGTCGGTGGTCATTTTGGTGAGGTCGCGGTTGTTGATGCCGAGGAGGAGGCGGGTTGAGGGGGTGTTGGAGTTGGAGGCTTCGATGATGGGGAGGACGCGGTCGAGGTTGGATTGGTCGTGGATCTCGAGGAGGGTGGTCATTTTGAGATCGGTGATTTGTGCGATGAAGTCGGTGATTTGAGCGTCGGAGAGGCACTCGGCGATCAGGAGGACGGCGTCGGCGTTGATGGCTCTTGCTTGGGTGATCTGGTAGGGGTCGATGATGAAGTCTTTGCGGAGGACTGGGAGGGGGACGGATTGTTTGATTTGTTGGATGAAGGTTGGGTGGCCTCCGAAGTATTTTTGGTCGGTGAGGCAGGAAATGGCCGATGCGCCTGCATTGGAGTACCCTTGCGCGATGACTGCTGGATTGAAACCATTCTGTGTGTCTTCTGAGTCGTATTCAGGTCTGATGAGGCCTGCGCTTGGGCTGCGCCGTTTGACCTCGGCGATGACGGACATGGTCTCGTGGCGCGGGTTGGTGACGACGGATGCGAAGAAGTCGCGGGGTGGTTCGATGTCCTTGAGTTGTGATTCGAGCTGGGAAAGCGGGACCGAGGCGATCTCGGTATCGACCTGCTCGCGCTTGTCGGCGATGATCTCGGAGAGGACGGCGGGGATTTCGGGTGGGCTGTCTGGTCGGTTGTTTGGTGGGGTAGGCATGTGGTTGATTATTGGGGTGGTCTTTGCGGGAGTTGCGCCGCAGGCGTTTGGTCAGGTGGTGGACTCGGCGGGGGTGCAGGATCAGAGTGTGGGGGATCTGGTTGAGACGATGAAGAACTGGAATCTGGTGATTCTGGGTGTGGCGATGATTCTGGTGATCGCGCTCTTGTTTGCGGGGGGGCTGCTGCGTCCAGGTGGGTTCGCGAAGGCGGGGCTGCGGGATATTTCTTCGCTGCCGAGCGTGATCTGGTTGTTTGCGATCATGATGGTGTTCCTGGCGATGTTCGCGGCTCCTCAGACAATCAATAAGATCGGCTGGATCCATGAGCAGGAATACGACGAAACGCAGATGCTCGCGATTCATACGGTCGGGCAGTATGTGTTCGGGATTGTTGCGGGCTTGGGGATGCTGTTTGTGCTCAAGCGGAGCACGATTCTTGAGGGTGAGAGCAAGAGTGGGTTGGGATTGAGCTTGCTGGATCTCCCGGTCGGGCTTGGGTGCTTTATGCTCGCGTTCCCGTTTATACAGCTGATGAATCTGCTTGGTGTGTTTGCGTACTCTCAGACGCAGGGGGCGGAGCCCAACGGTGTTGGACATGGGACGCTGCAGATGTTGGTGGATCAGCCTGACAATGGGTGGATCTGGGCGATTGTGGTCGCGGCGGTGGTTGGGGCGCCGTTTGTTGAAGAGCTTGTGTATCGCGTGTTCTTGCAGGGCGCGTTTCTGAGGTGGCTCAAGAGTCCTTGGCTCGCGATTATCTTTACTTCGGTGATCTTTGCGGGGATGCATCGTGTGGGGGACACGGTCCCTTGGCATGCGTTGCTCCCGATCTTTGCGGTGGGGATGTCATGCGGGATCGCGTACGAGCGGACCAAGCGGGTGGGGGTTCCGATCACGATGCATATGTGCTTTAACTTGTACAATGTGCTGTTGGCGCTGATGATCAGCGCGGATGCGTCGCAGACGGGCGTGTGAGATTCAGATCACAACTGAGGATGACTCAAGCGGTTGCTTGTCGGCTGGGCGGTGGAGTTATGGGCATCCGTTGGCGTATGCGGCGAGGAACTCGGAGACATCGAAGAAGTCGTAGTTGTTGTCGTGGTTGAGATCGGTGGAGGGGTGTTGTGCGTTGAAGAGGTTGAGGAATGCGGAGATGTCGAAGAAGTCGAGGACGCCGTCGTTGGAGAAGTCTGGGAGGCATGCGGAGGTGAAGATGAGTCCTGGTCCGAGGTTGATTTCGTAGGCGCCGTATTGGGATGGTGCGTAGTTGGAGTACGAGCTGACGACGACGGCGTAGACGGAGTTTGGGTCGGCGAAGTTTGAGGAGAGGACTGCGGGGTTTGGGTATCCTGCTGAGTCATCGTCGATATTTTCGACATTCACATTCGGCATGGAGGGGTCGAACTGGCCGCAGTAGACGACGATCATGGGATCGAGGTCGATGGGGTTTGGTTCATGGGAATAGACGCTGATGTCGAGGAGGGTGGTGTGGTTCACGGCGCGGATGTAGTAGAGGTCGTAGGGGACGGCATCGTTGAAGGAGTCTGCGACTTGGGTGTTGCAGGGGCCGAGGTCTTGAGCGCCGGTCGCGGTTGGGCGGTCCCATGTTTGGTCAGACGGTTCGAGGTTCGCGAACTGGAAGTCTGCGAGTGTGGTGCACGAGATGAATGCGAGCACGAATGCGGCTGCGGATTGGATCTTCATGGGTGTGACCTTTGTGTTGGGAGAACAACGACCTCTGGGTGATGGGTGAGATCAGTCGCGTGATGGGAAGATGCCGACGAGTGCGATTTGGTAGTTGAGGGTGAGGTAGGGTTGCATGTTGTTGTGTGGTTGGTTCCCGCCGTTGTTGGAGACTTCGATGGAGTCGGAGCGGAGTGCGGCGTGGAGTGCTTCTCCGTTGTAGTCTGGGTCTCCTGATCCGGACTTGGCGATGACGAGTTCGTCTGGTGATGCGGAGGTGCCTTCTTGATCGGAGGCACGGAGGATTGCGTTGTGGGAGTGTGAGGGCATTTCGCCGGCGTTGAGTGTGTGTGTTTCAGCGCCGGATTTGGAGCCGAGTGGTCGGTTGGTGAGACCTGGGCCGTTGCCCATATGGATGGGGACTCGACCGCGGAGGTCTGGGAGTCCGAAGGTGGATTCGCCGTTTCCGCCGTATTGGGTGCCGAGGATGGAGAAGAGGGCGGAGTGTTGGCTGATGGGGAGGAGTTGTCCGTCGCAAAGGGCCCAGCCTCGGACGGCGAAGTTGCCTGCGAACAGCATGATTTGACCGATGAAGGGTTCCATATTTAGGCTCCTGTGCTTTCTTCGATGGTGAGTTTGAAATACGCGCAGCGGGTTGAGACGCCGGGCAGTGGATTGGTGAGTTTGGTGATGTTCCCGGAATCATCGAGTTGTGCGCTGCTGAAGCGCCAGCTCGCGTTGCTTGCGTGGCGGGCGGTTGGGATCGCGAGGAGGTAGTCGCTCGCGGATGATGCGGGGAGGGTGAGTTCTTTGGTGCGCTTTGAAGTTGGGGTTTGCTGGGTGATGCGGAGGGTGACGCGGTGGCGCGAGTCGCGTGGTGCGTTGATCTGGCTCGATGCGGGGTAGGCGGCGATGCTCTGGTCTTTGATCTCGATGTTGTGGGCGCTGTAGAGGATGGCGTAGGCGTTTGGGGTTGGGTACAAGACCTCGATGGTCAGGGAGGTGTCGGTGTGGATTCGACCGCTGATGCAGGGGAGGGGGGTGATCGCGAGGGTTGGGGTCGAGAGCGGGGTGGTGGAGGGTGTGGGGTTGAAAATCGAGCTGCTGAGGCGTGCGGCTGAAGGATTCTGGGTTGAGCGGATCACGCGGGCGATCGAGGGGGCGGGGAGTGGTTTGGTTGGTTGGAGGGCTTCTGGACGCGCCAGCGCGGGAGCGTTGATCGCTGCGGTCGCGGTCACGGCGGCACTGGCAGCGACAAACTGGCGGCGGTTGATTTGATGCTGGTTCATGATCCACTCCTTTTGAGGATTCCACTGTATCTGTTTGTCGGCGGGATCACAAGGAGAAAGTGGGGGTGTTGGGCAGGGAACGGGTGAAATGATGGCTTGGGGTTGGGTTTTTTGGGCTACGATCGTGGTCTATGAGTGATAACACGACAACGAATGGACGGGCACGGATTCTGACTGGGGATACTCCTACGGGGCAGTTGCATCTTGGGCACTGGGTGGGTTCTTTGGAGAACCGGGTTGCGTTGCAGGAGGAGTATGAGTGCTTCTTTCTGATCGCGAATATGCACGCGTTTACGACGCGGGCGGATAAGCCGGACGAGATCCGTCGGTCGACGATTGACATTGTGAAGGATTGGATCGCGTGCGGGATTGATCCGGAGAAGTCGACCTTTGTGTTGCAGACGGAGATTCCTGGGATCGCGGAGCTGAGTTGGTATCTTGCGATGCTGCTGCCTTTCAATCGGGTGATGCGGAATCCGACGCTTAAGAGCGAGCTGGAGGATAAGGGGCTGGGGGACAACTACAGCTTTGGGTTCCCGATGTATTCGGTTGGTCAGTGCGCGGATATTTTGTTGTTCCGTCCTGAGCTTGTGCCGGTGGGGGAGGATCAGCTGGCGCATATTGAGCCTTGTCGAGAGGTGGCGCGTCGGTTTAATCAGATGTACTGCGGCGTTGATCCGCATACAGAGGATGAGGACTATGTGAAGGAGGGGGGGCTGTTCCCGATCCCTGAGGGGAAGGTCGGGCGCGTGGCGCGATTGGTGGGGACGGACGGGAAGCACAAGATGTCCAAGTCGCTCAACAACGCGATCTTCTTGACGGATACCTTTAAGCAGATCAAGAAGAAGATGGGCGGGTTGTACACGGGGCGGGTGACGATGGATGAGCCTGGGGATATCAAGAACTCGTTGTTTGAGTATGTGCATGCGTTTATTCGGGATGATGAGCGGATCAAGGAGCTCGAAGAGGCGTATAGCAAGGGTGATAACATCGGGGATGGGCATATCAAGGTGGAGGTCGCGGAGCACATTGACAAGCTTTTAGAGCCGATGCGTGAGCGGAGGGTGCCTTATGAGGGGGAAGCGGGGGACGCGAAGGTTTTGGAGTTGTTGTACGAACATACCAAACAAGCGAATAACGCGGCGGAAGAGACGCTTTACCTTGCCAAGGAAGCGATGAAGATTGATTTTGGCAAGCGGTCGTTGGTCTTTGCGTAATGGAGAATATGGGGTAGTGAGCGATCAGCCGATAAATCCTGAGGGTGTGAAGAAGCCCAAGATGATTGTGCCTCGCGTGTGCGTGGGGTTGATTATCGCGATGTGGGTCGCGGCGGGGTTTTCGAAGGTTCAGGACATCTCGGCGTTTGTGAATACTGTTGAGGAGCATGATGTGCTGCCTCAGGAGTTGTTTGGGTTGATGTGGTGGGTCGGTCCTGGGGAGCTTGTGCTTGGATTGATGCTGGTTTTTGCGATGGGGTCGGAGCTGACTAAGTTCTTTGGTCGCTTTGTGCTGGTGCTGTCGATGAGCTCGATTCTGGCTTTTACCTACTACCTGACGCTTGTTGATGATGCGGTGCTGCTAGCGACGGGGTGCGGGTGTCTTAAGGCGATTGATCGGATTCATACGGGGATGGATGGGGATGTTCGGACGGTCCGGATGGTGATCAATGGGACGCTGGTGCTGTTGCATCTGATCGCATTGCTTGGGCCGGGATCGATCATGCGGGGGTATCGGAAGAAGGTCGCGGCGGCGGAGGCTGAGGATTAGGGGGGGATCCGCACTGCGCCGAAGACGGCGAGTACGGGCACCCGATGCGAATTAGAAGTTAGAAGACCCTCACCCCGGCCCTCTCCCTGAGGGAGAGGGAGGAAGAGGAGATCACGGGTGGGGAGTATGTGCCATGGGGGGTTGTGGGGTGTAGGCTTGGGGATGGAAGATCAGAATCAGAACGGTGAGACTTGCGAGAGTGTGTTTCTTGATGGTCAGATGATGACTCGTGAGGAGGCGAAGCTTTCGGCGTTTGATGCCGCGTTTCAGCATGGGGTTGGGTTGTTTGAGACGATGCACGGGTTCGCGACTCCCGATGGGGTGGTGGTTGAGGATCTTGATGAGCACATGGATCGGTTGCAGGAGTCCGCGGCGTTGCTTGGGTTGAGTGATGATCTCAAGACCGGTGCGCTTGGGGAAGCGGTTGTGGAGACTGTTCGTCGCGCTCGGTATAAGAACACGCGTGTTCGGTTGACAGTGACGGGCGGGGATCTGAATATGCTGCAGCTTGGTGGGGGGGGCGGGCATCGTCCGACGGTGTTGATTCAGGCGCATCCATCGACGGAATATCCGGACGAGATGTTTGAGAACGGGATCATGGCGACGATCGCGGGGGCGCGGGCGAATCCGCTTGATCCGACGGCGGGGCATAAGACTTTGAACTACTGGTGGAGATTGCGCGAGCTGCAGAGCGCGGCTGCGAAGGGGGCGGGGGAGTCGATCGTGCTACAGGTGAGCAATCACTTGTGCGGCGGGTGTGTGTCGAATTTGTTTGTGGTCAGTGAGGGGAAGCTGGTGACACCGATCGCGCGGGGTGAGGAGAGTAGCGAAGCGCATGCGCTTCCGAGTCCGGTGCTGCCTGGGATTACCAGGGCGCGGGTGATGGAGGTCGCGAAGGAGATGGGGCTGGGGGTCGAGGTTCGGATGATGTCGATCGATGATCTGCTTGATGCTGACGAGGTGTTCTTGACGAACTCGAGTTGGAAGGTGCTTCCGGTGGTGAAGGTGGAGGCGGAGGTGATTGGGAGCGGAGCGCCTGGGATGGTGACGGGGGAGATTCGGGCTGGGGTTTTGGGTTAAGTGATGCTTGCGAAACTGCGGATTCCGATTCCGATGAAGTACAGAAACAGCATGGTTCCAGGCATGGCGTAGAGAAGTACCCAAATGAAGATCATTGGTCTCCATATCTTCATGGGGGAACTGTCGACATCATCGAGTGCTGAGTTGAGTTGGTGGATTCCAAGGTACAAGATGAATGCAGGGTAGAGGATGAACAGCAGGATGCCGAGGAGCATGAGCGGTTCGAAAGCGAGTGTTGCGAGCACTAAGACGAGCATTGGTGCTGCGCTCGGAGCGAGCACATTCTTTGCGAGTTGTGTGTGAAGGTGTTTGTGTGTGAAAAATCGATCGCGTGGAATTGGGATTCCTGTTTTTCCGCATTCGGGGCAGGTTGTTTTTCCGTTTGTGATTGAGAGACCTGAAAGTTCGTATGCACAGCTTGGGCAGGCAAGGTTTGGATCTTTGTTGGTCACAGCGGATTGTATGCGCTGGGTTAGTTGTTGAAGACCCCCTCCGTCGCTGCGCGACACCTCCCCCGGAGGCCCGGGGGAGGAGAGTTGATTTGGTGGTGTTTGGAAGACACTACTGCGCCGAAGCGGCGAGTAGTGGCACCCGGATTGGGTTGGTCGTTGTGTGGTGTTGAAGACACGGCTTGCCGAAGACGGTCAAGCCGTGGCACCCGTCGTGATTCGATTACAGAATGCTCAGTGTTGTGAGGAATGCTGTAGCGATGCCTGAGACCCACGCGGTCCATAGCGTCAGGCTGATGAGCATGCGTTGTTGCTTTGGGGTTTGCTTGAGTATGCGATCAGAGAGGAAGCATGCGGGGATGATGGTTGGCCAGAGCAGGATAAAGAGGAGTGGGGACGCGATCGCAACGAAAGCGAGACCGATTCCCGGGAGGAGTGCTGCTGTGACCACGCGAATGAACACTCCATAGAGACTCTGTTTTTGAATATTTCTCGCGAGTGTGTTGTACGGATCGGTTTGCTTATTACATTGCGGGCAGTTGATCGATGCGTGTGTGGTGATCAATGATGCGAGATTATGGCCGCAGTGGATGCAGTTGAATGGTTCGGATTTCGCTTCACTCATCGCGGTTGATGACTTTGACATTGTGTCGTCCGTCGAGGGGGCCGTTGGGGGCGTGGGCTTTGGTGAAGAGGGATTTGATTTTGAGGATGATGTAGAAGACGAGGCCGAGGATGAGGGCGAGGAGGATGAGGGGGACGGCGATGATGAAGGAGAGGACGGCGAAGAGGATCACGGCGCAGAACATGAGGGCGCGGGTGAATGGTCCTGCTTGACGGATGCGGACGGTGGTGGTGGTTGAGGTTGAGGTTGCGTTGAGGTGTTCCATCATGTGATTGTAGGGATGTTGGGGCGGGGGCTTTCAAGTGGGGTTATGGAGAGGGGTGGCGTTGGCGCGTAAAAAACCCGCTGCCGTGGGAAGGCAGCGGGTAGGTGGGGAGAGTTTGGAGACGGGTTGCTAGAAGCTTGTGCTTGCTCTATGAATCCTTGAGGGATTAGCTGCGGCGACGGCGGGTCGCTGCGAGGCTGCCCATTCCGAGGAGCGCGAGAGCGCCTGGGGCTGGGACATAGACGAGCTGGTCTTGGTAGGTGTCGTTTGCGACTCCGACAACGCCTGCGTATGAGCCTTCGCCGTTTCCGAGCGCGGTCATGAGGTCTGAAGTGAGGCTTGAGATCGCGGCCATGATGCCTGCGTCGAGTGCGCCTCCGCCGACGGCGGTTGCTTGGATGTATCCGGCGCTGAGATCGAGTGATGCTGCTGAGCCGTCGAAGTCGTCAACGATTTCGTAGATGACGAGTTGGAATGCTGCTGCGTACTCGTCGGAGAGTGATCCGCCGTCGAGTGTTGATGATGCTGAGCTGTAGAGTGCGCGGATCGCATCTGCTTTGACCATACCCATTGGCATGATTCCTGGTGCGTCTGGCATGTTTTCGATTGGTGAGGTGTAGTACTCAACTGGTGAAACGCCGCTGACGACTTGGGTGATGTCTACACAGAAGGTGTAGTGGATGCCGTTGAGGTAGGCGTCTGGTCCCATGGCGTTGCTGATTTCGTGCTCGAGTTCGCCGACGAAGATGTCGCGGCTGTCTGCGCCTTCGATGAGGTTGACTTCGAGGCCTGCTCCTGCGCTGAGGTACTGCATATCGAGTGTGCCTGCTGAGGCTGCGGATGCGATTGCGAGTGCCGAGATGGCAATGGTCATGTTTTTCATTTTGAATTCTCCCGTAAACTTCTCTCTAGGAGGGATTTGTGCATGCGTACACAAGCATGCGTACCTAGGTGTGTGAAACCCGGTCCCATGGGTATAAGGTACCTCAGAAATTTCTGTTTGTACAGAATAAATGGATATAAACGATTGAAACTTATGGACTTATGGCAAAAAAGGTGTTTTTATGGGGCCTTGATGGTCTTTGAACATGAAAAAACCCGTCCTGAGACGGGCTGGAGGGGGTGGGATTGATGGGAATTTCAAAGGCGTCGGCGGCGGTGTGTGATGAGTCCACCAATCGCGATGAGTGCGAAGGCGCCTGGGGCTGGGATCGTGACGAGCTGATCCTGTGCTCCGCTGTTGGAGAGTCCGATGACGCGCTCGATTCCATCATCTTGTTGGTTGAGTGCGAACATGATGTCGGACTTGAGATTGCTGAGTTGGTCAAGGATGTCTTGGTTCATGTCTGAGCCGTTGGTTCCTGTGACGCGGAGGGTTCCTTGGTCGAGGTTGATGGAGTCTGCTGAGCCGTCGAAGTCGTTGACGATTTCCCAGACGGTGAGCTGCATCGCTGCTGCGTAGGCGTTGGAGAGGTCTCCTGCGAGGAGGGTTGCGGAGCTTGAGCGGTAGAGGGCGCGGATCGCGTCTGCTCGTTGTGTGGACATCGGGGTTGTGACTGTAGCGGTCAGCGGGATGGTCTCGAGCGGAGCGACGAGGTACTGTGCTCCACTGCTGGAGACGGATTCGGTGATGTCTGCGCAGAAGGTGCGGTGCTCGCCGTTGAGGTAGGAGCTGAGACCGGTTGCGCTTGAGATGACATGGTTGAGTTCACCTGCGAAGACATTCTTTGCGTCGGCGAATCCGAGCTGGATCTGGACATTTGATCCGGCGCCTGTTCCGGTGAACTGCATATCGACGAGGTCTGCGTTGGAGGCGGTTGCGATTGCTGCGACGGCGATGAATGAGGCGCTGTTGATCAGTTTCTTCTGCGTGTTCATGTGGTGACTCCCCTGTATCTGGTATCGAGTTCTCATTGGGAGACGCGAACGCATGCGGCTCTCCGGCGATGCTCAAGGTTCCAATTCAACGGGGGGGAACACAAGGGAAGTCGGTGGATGATGAGCGATGGAGGGTGCAGAGGGGGGTTAGATCCGGCAGGATTGATACAGATGGAGTTTGGGGGCGATAACGGTTTGGGGCTGGGTTTAGGCTTGTAGGGCTGACGCATAGAAAAGGCCCTCGAGGATTCGAGGGCCTTTCAAGGAAGAGATTCGGATTTGGAAGCAGGTTAGCTGCGGCGACGGCGGGTCGCGGTGAGTCCTGCTGCGCCGAGGAGGAACATCGTGCCTGGGGTTGGAACGATGGACTTGTCCTTGGTGATGATGAAGGCTTCGCCTGCAGCGAGGGAGATGTCCCACTGGAATGCCCAGCCGACATCGCCGAGGCCTGCGGCGGTGCCGTCGAGGTTGTCGATGCTGCTGTCGTTGAACATGTCTGACATGGCGACTGCGTTGCCCATTTGGAAGGAGGTCGGCGAAGGGGTCACGACAGTTTCGGAGACTGAGAAGTCGTCGTCGAACTGGCGTGCGGTGTTGCCGTTGATGATGTCGCCTGAGTCATCGCTGAAGTCTCCGCCGAGGTCGAAGTCAACGAACTGGAAGAAGGAGAGCGACATTGATGAGGACCCTGTGTTGCGGATGATGATTTGCTCTGCGAGGTCAGCGTTTGCTGATCCTGCGGTGCCGCCGCGGAGGGTGAAGATGGTTTCGATTTGGAGGCCGTTGCCGTCGGAGTAGAGTTGTGACAGTGCGTCAACATTGTTATCCGAGAACGGGTTGGTGTCGGTGGTGAAGATACCGTCGAGGTTGAGGTTCGAGGCATTGACGCCGAGTTCTTGGGTGTCGTTTGCACGACGGAAGTAGAACTCTTGCGCGAAGAGTTGGCTGACGCCGTCGACGAGCCAGTCGACTTGTCCGGAGTTGGTGTCGAAGGTTGCGGTGCTGTTCGCGTCAGCGAGAACATGTGTTCCGCCTGCGAGCGTTACTGATGCCATACCGGCGCATGACGCGATAGCTACGAGGGTGTTTTTGAACATGGTTATTTCTCTCTTTCTCAAGTTCTCTCTTTAAGCAGCCGGCACAGAACTGCATTTACTCGTCCCACTGTACTGATTGTACTGTGGGGCAAACCACCAATGCAAGTCTGTTTTCTAATTTGCAAATGAATTGTGAAGAATAATTTGGCTTTTTCGTGGAAACCCCGATTGCGTGTATTTGGTCTTGAAATCTAGGGCGAGTATCGACTTAGGTTGGGGTGTTCTGGGTATTGAAGTATTGGTATTCTGGTGGTTCGTTCATTTCGAGTCAATACAAGAACAAGACCCTGCTTGGAGCAGGGTCTTGTGTGAGAAGTGCTGGTTGAGCGTGCTTTAGCGGCGACGGCGTCCGGCGAGGAGGCCTGCGGAGCCGAGAAGCATCATGGTGCCTGGTGTTGGGACCAGGGTTTTGTTTTTGGAGATGAGGAAGGAATCGCCTGCTGCGAGGGTGATGTTCCACTGGAATGCCCAGCCGACATCGCCTGCGAATGCTGCGGTGCCGTCGAGGTTATCGATGGATCCGTCTGCGAGCATTGCTCGGAGGGAGACGCCGTTGCCCATTTGGAAGAGGTCTGGAGCAGGGGTGGTCGCGGTTTCGGAGAGGATGGAGGAGCTTCCGTCCCACTGCCAGGCGGTGTTGCCGTTGGTGATTTCGCCTGTGTCATCTGAGAAGGATGCGCCGAGGTCGAAGTCGACGAACTGGAAGAATGAGAGGCTCATGGTGGAGTTTGAGGTGTTGCGGAGGGTGATGACCTCTGCGAGAGATGAGCTTCCTGATCCTGCGGTGTTGCCGCGGAGGGTGAAGAGTGTTTCGATTTCGAGGCCGTTGCCGTCGGTAAAGAGTGATCCGAAGGCATCGTCGCGTGCATCGGTGAAGCCGTTGGTATCGGTTGCGAAGTTTCCGACATTGTTGAAGTTGAGGGAATCCACGCGGTATTCTTGCGAATCGGTGGAGCGGCGGAGGTAGAACTCTTGGGTGAAGAGGTGATCTACGCCGTCGACATTCCAGTCGACCTGACCTTGGTCTGGGTTGAATGCTGCGGTGGAGTTTCCGTCGCCGAGGACGAAATCGCCTCCAGCGAGTGCGGTTGCTGCGAATCCGGCGCATGATGCGATCGCGAATACTGTTTTGTTTTGCATGATTGTGTTCTCTCTCTCTATCTCTCTAGGGAGCAGCCAGCACGGAGCCGCTATGAAAACTTGTCCCACTGTTCTAAGTGTACTGGGGTGTATCACCAGTTCAAGCAGGATTTGTCCAAAATTGAATTAATTATCGGGATTGGAGCAGAATTGTGGTGCTGGATGATCGGGGGATGGTTGGTGTTTGGTTTTGGTGCGGCAATTACAAGAACACCCCGGCGGGCCGGGGTGTTCTGAGTGGGATCAGGAATGGTTAAGTGTTTATGCTCGGCGACGGCGGGTCGAGATGAGACCAGCTGATGCGAGGAGTGCGAGTGAGCCTGGGGTTGGAACGCCGAGGGTCTTGTTTTTGGAGATGAGGAAGGAGTCTCCAGCGGCGAGTTCGATGTTCCACTGGAATGCCCAGGCGACATCGCCTGCGTATGAGGAATCGCCGTTGAGGTCGTCGACTTGGCTGTTGCCCCAGAGTTCTGAGACATCACCTTCGTCGCCCATTTGGAAGAGGGTTGGTTGTGGTGTGACAACGGTTTCGGAGAGTGCGAACTCGTCATCGAACTGCATAGCGGTGTTGCCGTCGAGGATTTGGCCCCAGTCATCGCTTGTGTCTCCGCCGAGGTCGAAATCGACATACTGGAAGAAGGAGATGAACATGGTGGAGGTGGAGGTGTTGGTGATGGTGATCTGCTCAGCGAGGCTGGAGATCCCTGAACCATTGGATCCACCACGGAGGGTGAAGAGTGTTGAGATTTCGAGGCCGTTGCCATCGGAGTAGAGCGAGTTCAGTGAGTCATCGCGATCATCGGTGAAGGTATTGGTGTCATTGATTGCTTGACCAATGAGGTCGAGCGAGTTGACATTGACTTCATCGTTGTATCCTGCACGACGGAAGTAGAACTCTTGAGCGTAGAGGTGATCAACGCCGTCGACGGTCCATGAGTACTGGCCTGATGAATCGAATGATGCGGTTGAGTTTGCGTCGCCGAGGATGACTTCATCGCCTGCGATTGCAGCTGATGAGAGTGCGGTGATTGCAGCGAGCGTGAGTGCTGTTGTCTTTTTCATGGTGGTCTCCCCCGGAGTGTTCCCAACGAGTGGGGCTCCAGATCTTTAAACTTCTTGGTGATGATTCAGTGTTGCAGATGAATCAGTGAGAAATGGACTGTGATTAGCGGCGACGGCGGGTGACGATTGCACCTGCGAGGCCGAGGAGTGCGAATGAGCCTGGGGCTGGGACGACGGACTTGTCCTTGGTGATGATGAAGGATTGTCCGGCTGCGAGGGTGATGTCCCACTGGAATGACCAGCCGACATTGCCTGCGTAGGAAGCGGTGTTGTCGAGGCTATCGACGCTTTCGTCGTTGAGCATTCCTGAGATTTCGTCGGCGTCACCAACTTGGAAGTAGTTTGGTTGTGGGGTGACGACAGTTTCTGAGACGAAAAATCCGTCGTCGGATTGGCTGACGGTGTTGCCGCTGACGATTTGGCCTGCGTCACCTGCTGCGTCTCCGCCGAGGTCGAAATCTACGAACTGGAAGAAGGAGATCGACATGGACTCTTGCGAGAGGTTACGGATGATGATCTGCTCTGCGAGGTCTGCACGGCTTGAGCCGTCGGTGCCGCCACGGAGAGTAAAGACGGTTTCGATTTGAAGACCGGCGTCATCTGAGTAGAGTTGTGAAAGCGAGTCGTCGCTGTCGTCGCGGAATGGGTTGGTGTCGGTGGTGAGGATCCCGTCGAGGCTGAGGTTGGCAGCGCTGAGCAGGTGCTCGCGGGTATCGAATGCACGGCGGAAGTAGAACTCTTGGGCGAAGAGTTGTGAGACTCCATCGACTTCCCAAGCGATCTGGCCGTTGTTGACATCAAATGTTGCGGTTGAGTTGCGGTCCGAAAGGACGAACTGAGGATCGCTCGCGATTGCTGTTGAGGCAATGGCGGCGGATGCGGCGATGATAAGTGCGTGATTCTTCAACATAACTGATTTCTCCCACGGGGCGTTACCCCTAAGTTGAGACTCTCCAAATGTTCTCGGATGTAATGTGCGCCCGATTTGGTGGAGTGCAAGCAATTGCGGGAGAAAGACTTGAGGAATTTTGAAATTATCAGCGGATGGCGAGGTCCCATAAGAAACTGCGGCTTGCGGGCTCTGGAAGCGATTTGGAGAGAGGGTGCGCAGAGGTGGGATGAAAGTCGGACCTGGTGAATGTGATTGGTGGTCCAATAAAAAACCCTCTTATGAAATCACAAGAGGGCGGTGAAGACCTAAGGGTTTGATAATAAGCGGCTTATGCTCGCTTGCGGCGTGCTGCGACAAGGCCGCTGAGTCCGATGAGGGCGAATGAGCCTGGGGTTGGGACGATTCCGGTGTAGGTGTTCCGGCGGATCTCGGCGTTCATGGTGGCGACTGAATCGACGAAGACTGAGCCGTTGAGACCACCGCCGAGGAGGTTGAGTTCGGCGTCGGTGGCGAGGACCATGCCGTTGAAGGAGTTGTTGATGTTGAGTTCGGTGGTGTTGAGGAAATTCCAGACGATGCGTGTGGAGTTGTTCTGGTTGAATCCACCGATGAGGTTTGGTGGTGCGTTGAAGTTGGCGATTCCGCCGTTGTCTGATGCGTCGAAGTTGATGACGACGGTGTCAGCTGATCCGAAGTTGAGGTTGAGCTGTCCGAGTCCTGAGATGTCGGATTGGTTGAGGGAGTAGACGGCGAGTTGTTCTGATCCGACCATGGTGGTGGAGGCGTTCATGTTTCCGCCGTTATCCACGGTTCCGGTCGCGGAGAATCCTGCGAAGTAGGAGCTGAGGCTGGAGGCTTGGAGCATGGCGCTGTTGACCATTGCGGAGACGGCGTTGTCGTTGATGGTTGATCCACCTCCGTTGAGGTTGGCGTTTCCGTTGACATTGCCGGAGATGCGGAGGTTTCCGCCGTTGTTGATTTGGTAGTTTGATCCGGCGCCGAGGTTTCCGCCGACGACGAGGCCGTCGCCGGTCGAGGAGGTGACGCCTTGGACGGCGTAGTTGGAGGTGCCGAAGACGGAGCCGCCGATCATTGCGGAGCCGTCGACTTCGGAGGTGATGTTGAGATCGTTGCGGACGACAAGGTTCCAGTCGCTGAAGACATCAGCGGTGGCGGTGCCTGCGACGATCGCGAGGGACGCGATAGCGGTGGTACAATTCATCATTATCTCTCTTCTTCTCTGTTGTGCAAGACCCTGAACAGACAGGGCTTGCGGTTCTCTCTATCTATATTATTATCTCTCAGGAACTTGGTGGGAAGCGGTTTTTGATTTTCCAAGTCAGATTGGGGTTTTTCCACAATCTTCGAGTGGATTATGGGTGGTTCTGGGGAAAACGCGATGAGGGGGCGCGTGGGGAGGGGTCGGTTGGTAGGATGGGTATTGGACTGGAATTGTGTGCGGATTTGATGGAGCGGTGCATGCCGGAGACGAAAGCTGAGAACTCGTTTGTTCACTTGCACTTACACTCGGAGTTTTCGCTTCTTGATGGTGGGAATCGTACGGACAAGCTCGTCGCTCGCGTCAAAGAGCTTGGGATGGATGCCGTCGCGATCACGGATCACGGGAACATGCACGCGGCGGTGAAGTTCTACAACATCGCACGGAAGAACGGGATCAAGCCGATTTTGGGGGTCGAGGCGTATGTCGCGCCGGGGGATCGGCACGATCGGACCTATACAGGGGTCGCGGACGGCGGGTACCACTTGGTGCTGCTCGCGGAGAACAATGCGGGGTGGGAGAACCTGCTGTATTTATGCTCTGAAGCGTACATCAATGGGTTTTACTACAAGCCTCGGATGGATCGGGAGATTCTGGAGAAGCATTCGGAGGGGTTGATCGCGATCAACGGGCACTTGGGGTCTGAGATCGCGAGGCACATGGTCAAGTACGAGCAGACGCGGGATCAGTCGCACTGGGATGCGGCGAAGGATGTCGCGATCTGGCACAGAGATACTTTCAAGGGGACTGAGAAGGGGCCTGGGTTTTATCTGGAGTTGCAGCACCATATCGGGTTGCAGAACTCGATCAATCCGCATGTGATCAAGCTGGCGCGTGAGTTGGATCTGCCTTTGGTGTGTGATAATGACTCGCACTTCTTGATGGAAGATGATCACGATGCGCACGACACGCTGATTTGTATCTCGACGGGGAAGGTGAAGAACGATCCGGAGCGGATGCGGTATCCGACGGAGTTGTATGTGAAGTCGGCGGCGGAGATGCGCGAGCTCTTTGAGGCCGAGGAGTACAACAACGAGGAGATCGGGAACGCGGGGATTGAGGCGCTGGATAATACGGTTGCGATTGCGGATCGGTGTGATGTGGAGCTCCCGATCGGTGCGAATCATGCGCCGGTTGTTGTGGTCAAGGCGCCGGCGAAGAGCAAGCTTCCGAAACATTCGGCGAAGGAGTTTGGTGGGGATCTGACGGCGTGGTTCAAAGCGTTCTGTGATAAGTTTGAGCTTGAGCCTGCGAATGATCCGGATTTGGATCAGGCTTCGCTGAAGGTGGAGTGTGATAAGACGCTGCGGTTGTTGTGTGAAGCGGGGATGGTGTGGCGGTATGGGCCGAGCATCATGGACCATATTCATCAGGAGATCGAGGGGATCGATGAGATTCCTGATGGGCTTGAGGGTGAGAACGCGGATGGGTGGAAGAAGTGGGCGCGGCTCAATCGGGAGCTCAAGATCCTTGCGGACAAGTTGATCTCGGCGTACTTCTTGATTGTGTGGGACTTTGTGAACTGGGGTCGGCAGCGCGGGATCCCGTCGATTGCGCGTGGTTCGGGTGTGGGGACGATGGCGGGGTATGTGCTTGGTTTATCGAACGCGTGTCCGGTGCATTACGGCTTGCTGTTTGAGCGGTTTACCGATCCGGATAGAACGGAGTATCCCGATATTGATATTGATCTGTGTCAGAACGGACGGATCAAGGTGATTGATTATGTGCGCGAGAAGTACGGGCATGTGGCGCAGATCATTACTTTCGGGACACTCAAGGCGCGCGCGGCGATCCGGGATGTGTCAAGAGTGATGGAGTTCCCGCTTGGGGATGCGGACAAGCTTGCGAAGCTGATCCCGGAAGAGCTTGGGATCACGCTTGAGAAAGCGCTGGAGCAGGAGCCTGATCTCAAGGATTGGTATGACCAGGATCCAACGGTCAAGCGGATTATTGATACAGGACGGACCTTCGAGGGTCAGGCGCGGCACTCGTCGGTGCACGCGGCGGGGGTGATTGTCGCGACGCGTCCGCTGCATGAAGTGGTGCCGTTGTATAAACAATCTGGTAGTGAGGATGTGATTACGCAGTGGGATGGTCCGACCTGCGAGATGATGGGTCTGCTCAAGATGGATTTCTTGGGACTGCGGACGCTGTCGATTATCGAGGGGGCGAAGGAACGGATTCTCGAAACGCTTCCTGAGGAGAAGATCTGGGAAGCGGTGGGGAAGAAGAAGGTCAAGGGCGCGGATCATCCGCTGGATCTGGATCGGCTCAAGTTTACGGATCCGATTGTGTTTGATATCTTCCAGCGCGGGGATACGACGGGTGTGTTCCAGTTTGAATCGGGGGGAATGCGCCGATTGCTGACGGAGATGAAACCCGACCGGCTCGAAGATTTGATCGCGGCCAATGCGTTGTTCCGACCTGGGCCGATGGACCTGATTCCGGATTACAACCGGCGTAAGCATGGCGAGGACACAGTCCCCAAAGTGCACCCGATCGTGGATCACTTCACGGAAGAAACGTATGGCGTGATGATCTATCAGGAACAGGTCATGCAGATCGTGCATGAGCTGGGTGGGATCCCGCTGCGCAGCGCGTACTCGTTGATTAAGGCGATCAGTAAAAAGAAAGAAAGCGTGATCAATGCGGAGCGTCCCAAGTTCATCGAGGGCGCGGGCGCGAAGGGGCTTGCGGCGGAGAAGGCGGAAGAGCTGTTTGATCTGATCCTCAAGTTTGCGGGATATGGTTTTAATAAGTCGCACTCGACTGGGTACGCGATTGTCGCGTATCAGACGGCGTACCTCAAGACCTACTTCCCGAACCATTACATGGCGTCGTTCCTGAGCTTTGAATCGCAGGCGCAGAAGGTGAGTGATTGGATTCCGTATCTGGACGACTGCAAACGGACGCGGTTTGTGGATCCGAAGTCTGGCGAGGTGATCAAGACGGGTGTCGAAGTGAATGCGCCGGATGTGAATCTTTCGAAGACGGACTTTTCTGTTGTGTTCGGCGAGGACGAGGAACCTTGTGCGCATGGGGGGCAGGTCCGGTTTGGGATGCGCGCGATTAAGGGGGCGGGAACGAAAGCGATCGAGGCGATTGTCAAGGAGCGGGAGTTCGGGATTGATCCTGAAAAACCTGAGCGGGTGGCGTTTGCGAGTCTGTTTGATTTCTGCGAGCGGGTGCCGAGCGGTTCGGTGAACAAGGCGACGATCGAGGCGTTGATTCGCGCGGGGGCGTTTGATGCGATTCATTCGCGCGAAGAGCGTGCGTCGATGATCGCGAGTATTGAAGCAGCGGTGAGCGCGGGGCAGTCGATCGCGGCGGATAAGGCGGCGGGGCAGGGGGCGTTGTTCGGGTTTGGTGGTGGGGAGGAGGTGCAGACGCAGGAGATGCCTGAGACGCCTCTGATTCAGGTGGAGGGGTGGAGTGAGTCGGAGACCTTGCGTCAGGAGAAGGAGACGCTTGGGTTTTATGTGTCGAGTCATCCGATGGAGGAGTGGGACGACTGGGCGCGGGTGTTTACGCCTTTGAAGGTTGGGGAGCTCAAGAAGTTGCCTCAGGACAAGCGGGTGATTGTGCCTGCGATGGTGCAGGGGGTGCGGACGATTGTGACGAAGAATGGTCGCAGTGCTGGTCAGAAGATGGCGATCCTGACGGTGGAGGATGCGACGGGGACGACGGATGCGGTGATGTTCTCGAATGTGTACGCGTCGTTTGGGCATCTGACGGATACGGATATGCCGAAGTTCTTTATGGGGCGGCTGGATCACTCGCGGGGGGATGCGCAGATTATCTTGGATCGTGTGGTGCCGATTGATGGGCATCCGCTGGAGCAGGGGACGATCCAGGTGATGGTGCGTTCGTCAAGAGTCAATGGGAATGCAGGGGAGGTGCTGGATCGGGTGCGCGGGATTCTGGAGACTCCTGCGGATGTGAGTGATTTGTCGATTGGCAAGAGTGCGCGTCCGGTGATGTTGATCGCGGAGATCGAGGGGGCGTGGGTGCTTGTTGAGCCGGGCGAGAACGAGGAAGGAAAGAGCATCAAGACGCATATGCGTCCGGAGCTGGTGAATGCGATCTGTAGTGAGCTTGGGGCGGATTCGGTTCGGCTGAGTGGGGGGGTGAGTATTGAGCTCAATAAGGATGATCGAAGGAAGCAGTACGCGAAGAACTGAGCTGTTCTTTGCTTCAATACGAGAAGGGCAGAATCATGAGTGCATCTGATACACAGACCACGATCGATGTCGTGACGCGGTTTGAGAACAACTTTAATACATACGACTTTGATCTGGTCATGTCGGATATGACGGACGATGCGGTCTTTGAGCATGTCGCGGCGGAAGACAAGAGTATTGGACGCTTCGAGGGACGCGAGGCGGTGCGTGCGGCGTTCGCGTCGCTCCCGGAGCATTTTCCGAACTACACGCTCGGGGTTGTTGATGTTGTGGGGAATGGGGATCGGTGCGCGGTGCAGTGGACGATTCAGTGGGATCTCCCTGACGGATCAAAGGGTGAACTCAAGGGTGCGGACTTCTTCAGGATGCGCGGGGACAAGATTTGTGAGAAGCTGAGTTATCTTCCGGTCGAGTGAGTCTGGCTTTCGCTCAGTTGCTGCTGATCAATCAGTTCCACGCGATCCAATCGCTCATGACTTCTGTCGTCAGTGTGATGACGATGATGGCGATGATGTTGAGTCCGAATCCGGCATGATCATTTGTTTGGAGGTGACTCGTCCGGTGGCGTAGACGATCGCGTTGGGTGGGGTTCCTACAGGGAGCATGAAGGCCATGCTTGCGGCGATGGTCGCGGGGATGAGGAGTCGGTAGGGGTCGATTCCCATTGAGGGGGCGGCGGCGGCGAGGATGGGGAGGATCGCGGTCGCGACGGCGGTGTTGCTCGCGAGTTCGGATGCGAAGATGACGACGGTGACGAGGGCGAGGATGATGAGTGGGGTTGGGAGTCCGGCGAGTCCTGTGAAGAACTGTCCGATGTAGATGTCGAGGCCGCTGGAGGCGATGGCGGCGGCGAGGCTGAGTCCTCCTCCGAAGAGGATGAGTGTGCCCCAGGGGAGTTGTTCGGCGGTTTTCCAGTCCATCGCGAAGACGCGTTCTTTTGGTTTGATCGGGATGATGAACAGGAGCAGGCTCGAGAAGAGGACGATGGATGCGTCGTTGAGTGCGGAGAAGTGCTGGAATCCTTGCGCCGAGGCGAGATCGATGAGCGTGGGTCTGAAAATCCAGAGTGCGACGGTCATGAGGAAGACGATGAAGACGACCCATTCTCCAAGGCTCATTGGTCCGAGCTTGGTGAGTTCTGTTCGGATCATGGATTTGCCGCCTGGGATTTGCTTGATCCGGACGGGCTGGCTGACGCATGTCATGTAGAACCACGCGATGGGGAGGAACACGATGACGATGGGCAGGGTGATCTTCATCCAGTCGGTGAATCCTGCGGTGTGGTTGTAGTGTCCTTCGACGAATCCCTTGAAGACAGCGTTGGGGGGTGAACCGATGAAGGTCGCGACGCCTCCGATGGAGGCGGCGTACGCGAGTCCGAGCAGGAGTGAGGATTCGAAGTTTGGGTCGGGTGAGAGGTCTTTATCGGAGGGGGCGTCTGGATTTGCGAGTCGGTCGCGGACCAGTGCGATGACGCTCATCGCGATGGGGAACATCATGATCGCGGTCGCGGTGTTGCTGACCCACATGCTGAGGAGCGCGGAGGCGATCATGAATCCGGCGATGAGTCGCTTTGGGTTTGTGCCGACGAGTTGGATGGTGATGAGCGCGATTCGTTTGTGGAGTCCGCAGCGTTGCATGGCGAGGCCGAGGATGAAACCTCCCATGAAGAGGAAGATGACCTGGCTCGCGTAGGGGGCGGCGGCGGCGGAGAAATCGAGCACGCCTGCGATGGGGAAGAGGATGATGGGGAGGAGGGAGGTGGCGCTGAGGGGGATTGCTTCGGTGAGCCACCAGCAGGCCATGAGTGTTGCGATGGCGCCGGTCATTCGTCCGGCATCGGAGAGTCCTGCGATTGGGTTCCCTGCTGGATCGAGTTGTGTTGTAGGGAGGATGTTCCAGACGATGACGGCGAGGATTGGGCCGAGAGCGAGTCCGATCCAGCTTGCGATGGAGCTTGGCGGTGTGGAGTTCGTGCTTGGCAATTCACTCATGAGCTTGCCCTTGTCATCCTTCCCAGCGGGTTTTGAGGTCGTGGGGGATTTTCAGGAGATCGAGGGCTTTGCCTACGGTGAAGTCGATGAGGTCGTCGATGGAGGTGGGGCGGAGGTAGAGTCCTGGGTTGGTGGGGGCGATGATCGCGCCGGCGAGAGTGAGGGTGCGCATGTTCTCGATATCGATGAGATTGAGGGGGGACTCGCGGTGGCAGATGATGAGCGGGTGGCGTTCTTTGAGGGTGACGGCGGCGGCGCGGCTCAGGAGGTTGGATCCTGATCCGCTTGCGATCGCGCCAAGGGTGGTGGAGGAGCAGGGGAGGACGACCATGCCGTTGTGGAGGAATGATCCTGAGGCGATGGAGGCGCCGACATCTTTGTTGGGGTGCATGATGAGCTGGGAGTTGTAGAAGTCGGCGTGTTGGTCTGCGGCGAGGTGGGGTGCGAGGGTGTCGAGGTTGAACTTGGTGATGTTCATTTCGTCGGCGAGGAGGCGCTTGCCGTAGGTGGAGATGACGAGGTGTACCTCGTGTCCTTTGGTGAGGAGCTGGTCGAGGAGGCGGGTGGCGTAGACGGCTCCGGAAGCGCCGGTGATCGCGAGGATGTAGCGGTTTTTTGTGGGTTCTGGGGGAGATGGGGGAGGGGTCGTTTGGCGCGAGACCATGAAGGGTTTGGTATTGTGTGGAGGATTGGGCATGAGTGAATCCTAGTGCGTGGGTTTCGTGCAAGGGTTGGCACTATCATCGTGTAGGGATATTCGAGTGATACAGCGATACAGACGCGTGAAGCACGCGGCGGGAGATCGAAATGGCAGGTTTGAAGCGGACGGTTCTGGGATTGATGGTTGCGGGTGGAGTTCTCGGATTCTCGGCTGGTGGGTGCGTGAGTTATACGAATGTTCCTGTGCCGAGCAGTGCGCCGGCGTTTAAGCACGCGAACTCTGGGGCGTCGATCAAGTCGATCTCTGCGGCGATCGATCGCGTGGTGCTGCGTCATCCGATGAAGGATGCGCAGGGTCGGTACGCGATCAATCTTCCTGCGGGGACGACTCCCGAGACGGCTCAGGAGATTCTTGGGAAGATTCCCAAGGGCGCGGTGATTCCTTGGGATGGGATGGATGAGTCGGTGCCGGTCTATCACATCTCGCGGATCTGGTTGCGCGGCGCGACGGGGAAGGTTGATGTGGTGTATCCGATTGATGCGGACACGGATGGTGGGGTGACGGCTTGGGTGCACGGCGGTGATCGTTCGTGGTATGTCGAGCGTTTGCAGTACTGGGCGCCGGGGACGATCCCGACGCCTCCGATCTATGTGCCTGTCGGGAAGGATGGGCGCGTTGAAGAGATGATGGATGATGATGGGTACGAAGAACCTCGCGAGATGGAGGAGTTGGATGATGCTCCTGCTGTCGAGTCGCTGGTTGAAACACCACGCTCATCGCGATCAACATCGCCATCTACATCGACGACTGATCCTGATGATCAGGCGTTGTATCGTGAGATTGAAGATTAACGAAAGGGTCTTGTATGTGGACCGGTCGGAGCTTGCTGTCGATGGATGGGGTTGATGCGGGCGAAGCGCGGTCGCTGCTTGATGCGGCGCATCGTGAATCGTGGCGCGGCGATGAGCTTGCGGGGAAGGTTGTCGCGAATCTGTTCTTTGAGGATTCGACACGCACGCGCGTGAGTTTTTCGATGGCGGCGCAGATGCTTGGGGGCAAGGTTGTTGATCTTGCGAGTGCTGGGTCGAGCTTTGCGAAGGGGGAGACGCTGCTTGATACGGCGTGGACGATCGAGGCGATGGGGGTTGACGCGATTGTGGTTCGGTCTGGGGAAACAGGGGCCGCGGAGCTGATTGATGAGCACACACAGTGCGCGGTGCTCAACGCGGGGGACGGGACGCATCAGCATCCGACGCAGGCGCTGACGGATGCGCTGTCGATCGGGCGTTCGCTCGGTCGGAGTGATGGGTGGGACTTTAGCGGGCTCAGGGTTGCGATCGTTGGGGATGTGATCTCGTCGCGCGTGGCGCGGAGCAATGTTGGATTATTGACAGGTCTCGGCGCGGAGGTGGTGCTTGTTGGTCCGGCGGGGATGGCGCCGAGCTCGCTTGAATCGCTTGGGTGCAGTGTGACGAGCGACTTCGATTCGGTGCTCGGGGAGTGCGACGCGGTGATGATGCTGCGGATCCAGTTTGAGCGCGGCGGGGGCGCGACGCTGGCATCGACGCGGGAGTATCACAGTCGGTTCGGGATGCACAACGCTCGTCTGGATCGGATGAAGGATGGCGCGATCGTGATGCATCCGGGTCCGATGAATCGGGGGGTGGAGATCAGCGCGGGTGTTGCTTCTGATGAGCGCACGGTGGTGCTGGATCAGGTGCGCGGCGGCGTGCTTGTTCGGCAAGCGGCGATGGCGCACGCGATCGGTGGGTGAGTAGTCGATTTTGAGTTGTTATGAGTGGGCCGGGACTGGTTTGTTGTCGGGGCGGTTGTCTGGTGGGGTTTGTGGTTGTGTTGCGTTTTGAGCGGAATGGTCTGGAATCCACCAGCGTGTTTGTGGGAAGCGGTTGTGGAGTGCGTCGAGGAGTCCGCGTGGAGTGGTGCAGATGTTGGCGGGGTTGCCGCAGATGTGGGTGATGGTTCCGGTACGTAGGAGGGGGTTGAGTGTGCCTTGCGCGTAGAGTCCTTGCGCGGTGGCGTTGGATGGTGGGGTGGTGATCTGGGCGCAGGTATGGAGGATTCCTGCGGCGTCGATCCACCAGATGATGAGGTTTGGAGTGACCATATCCGGACCTTTCAGAGGTGGGATCGGCGGATTCAGAGGGGGACTGAAGTGGGAATGGGGAATTGATTGGGAGGGGAGGAGGGGATGCTTGACCTTGTGGGGTTGATTCCTAGGATGAATGCCCCTTCTGATCGGATGATCGCGGGGAACGGGGACGTAGCTCAGTTGGTAGAGCGCTTGCATGGCATGCAAGAGGTCGTGAGTTCGACTCTCATCGTCTCCACTTACAGAAAACGCCTTTGGCTTGATGCTAAGGGCGTTTTTTGATGGAGTGACTGAGTTGGTGATTTTGGGGTTGACCCGCTCTGACCCGGAATCAGCGAAGTTGCAGTACTGCAAATTGGAGACATCGATCTAACCGAGCGTCGTGGGTTTCTCATTGTCCGCCAAGGCAAGCAACTCAAAGAAAGGGCGGTACCAGTTCCCATTCAAGCAAGGCGAATGCTCTTGGATTATCTAGCAAGTAGGCTACCAGCCAATACCGGTCATTTCTTCATAGGCCGGGGAATCAAGCCTTTGGGGATTGATGGTGTCCGCTACACAGTGGAGAAGTATGGAATCGCCATTGGTTTAGACGTTCATCCGCACGCTCTTCGTCACTCATTTGCGACTCAGTATTTGAACGCTAACAACAATGATCTTGTTGGTCTGGCACAGATACTTGGTCATGAGAACATCCAGACAACGAGTCGATATACCCAAAGAGGGGAATCTCAACTCTCGGCTGCGAGCGAGTTGGTGTCATTTTGAAGAACAAGAAATCAGTCGAGTCACGAGTGGCCTTTGTTGTTGGATATTTCGGAGTTCCAATTTTTTACCTTTTGACGTTCAATGGATTGTCCGTTGAAGAAGTGGTTCGTGTGCTTGAAGTTCAGTGGTCGTTTTGGGTGTTTGCGTCCAATATGAGCTGAGAGGATGCAGGGAAGAAAAATCCGAGCAGAATGAAATGCCCATTTGAATTGGGCGTTCGATATTCTGTGAACCCAAAAGAACACAACAGCCCGACAGAGACCGACACGAAAAATCGCATCCTCGGTGTCGCCGTAAAGCTTTTTAGCCAAAGGGGTTATCGTTCGACATCGGTTGCGGCAATCTGCGAGCAGGCAAAGGTCAATGTTGCCGCCGTCAACTACTACTTCCACTCGAAGCTTGAGCTATATACCCAGGTGTGGAAGGTCGCGCTTGAACGCGAAGCCGTCTCGAATCCTGCGGATGGTGGAGTCCCGGAAGGCGCACCCGCGGAGGAACGGCTCAAGGGCAGAATCCGGTCACTGATCCACAGGTTCGTTCGGCCGAACGCTCCGAGCGAGCTGGCGATGCTCATCATCCACGAACTCGCGGTGCCGACCGACCCGGCCATTGATCAAATCCGATTTGAAGCAGTTCAACCGCCGCATACGGCGATGTGCGCACTCGTCCGTGAGATGCTGGGCGAGGGCGCGACGGAGCGAGATGTGCTCTTTACGACTATGGGGATCGTCGTCCCCGTCGTCGGGCTCGGACTTCAGCAACAGTCTGTGTATCGTCGGGATCGCCCATCCCATGAAGAAGGCGGATCGGCATGCCTGAAACTCCCGGGAGCGGAGTTCCGGCATGCCATCGAACAAGAGGGCGGGTACGAGGCGCTGATCGATCACTTTTTAATGACATCACTCGCCGGCATCGATGCGATGCGACGAAACATTGAGAGTCGAGGTGCACCATGAAATCCTGGGTCGGCCTGCTTTTTGTCGCAAGCGTTCTCGCTGGCTGTCACTCAACACCCAGTGATTTCCAGTCCCCTATTGATGTTCCGAGCGAGTGGACGGATGCGCCCAATGGACCTGTCTTGCCCGATCAGTGGTGGACTTCGTTGGATGATCCATCTCTCGATCAACTGATAGAGACCGCGCTCGATGGCAACTTCAGTCTCCGTATGGCATGGGACCGGCTCTCTCAAGCAAGAGCGATTGCACGTCGCGACGGTGCGGAAATCTCACCGACGCTTGATTTGACAGGCGGCGTGAGCCGAACGCGTGGCCAAGACTCGAGCTACACGACGGACTGGGATCTAGGACTCATCGCGAGTTACGAACTGGATGTCTGGGGGCGTGTACGCAGCACGCGTGACGCGGCGTTGCTTGACGCTATGGTCGCCGAGGAGGATGTCCACGCTGCGGCAATCTCATTGACTGCAGACATCGCAAGCCGTTGGTTTGAGTACGCGGAACAAGGCCAGCGCATCGAGGTGCTTACGCGTCAGCAACGAAACAATCGGGAAGTGCTTGAGATCATCACAGCGCAGTTTAGAGCAGGCCAAGTCCGTGCAGAAGATGTGCTCCGTCAGCAAAACCTTGTTGAATCAAGCGTTGGCGATCTTGCGCTCGCACAACAACAAGCTGAGACGATCCGCTTGCAGCTTTTGGTCCTGCTTGGACAATCGCCCGACGCCGCCCTCCCGGTTGAAGAAGCGGTGCTCATAAACCTCCCACCGCTACCAGATATTGGTATCCCTTCAGTGATGCTTCAGCAGCGGCCCGATGTGCGCAGTGCTTACCGAGCGGTTCAAGCCGCGGACCGACGGACTGCCGCTGCGATCGCGGACAGATATCCAAATGTGAGTCTGTCAGCATCAATCGGGACTTCTGCAAACCGAGTCAGCGATCTATTCGACAACTGGGCCGCAAACCTAGCCGGAAATCTGATTCAACCGTTGCTCGACGGAGGACAGCGCCGGGCCGAGGTTGATCGCACGCTGGCCAGCACTTCCGAAGCTATCAACAACTACGGTCAAACGGTGCTCACGGCGCTCAGCGAAGTCGAATCAGCTCTGGCACAAGAACGACAGCAGATGGCGTATGTTCAGAGTATCGACAGGCAGTTCACGATTGGGCAGCAAGTCGTTGAGCGTGTGCGCGATAGCTATCTTGGCGGGCAGAGTGATTACTTGAATGTGCTTGAAGCGCAAACCTCCGTCCAGCAACTCGAGTTGCAGCGGCTGGAAGCTCGAAGGGTTTTGATCGGATACCGAGTTGATCTCTCCCGGGCACTTGCTGGGGGGTGGGCGGCGACTGCTCCGGAACCGGCACGATTTGTAGAAGTGGACGAATCAGAGAATTCGTCAGATGACCATGCGGCAAGCGATGCCGCTTCAGGAGATTCTTGATGACAATTAGCCCGAACAACGCGCCCCGCTCAAAGGCCCGGATTGGCGCACAAGTAGTGGTAACACTGCTCGTCTGCGCTGGGGTCTTGCTTGTTGGCATCTGGTTGTTTTCCTACCTTGTCAACAACCCCACGACAGCAACACGCCGGACACCAGAAAAGACGGCTTGGCTGGTAGACACGACGACCGCGACTGCTGGCGATTATCCCGCCATGCTTTCTGCAATGGGTGAAGTGATCCCGGCGTCGGAGGTACAACTCAGACCTCAAATCAGTGGGCGGATCATCTCCATCTCATCATCACTCGTCCCCGGCGGTCGGTTCGAGGCCGGGCAAGAAGTCCTCAGAATTGACCCGAGCGACTTCAAGCTTGCACTTTCGCAGCGTGAGAGTGAAGTGCTGCAGGCACAGAGCCAAATTGTCGCAGCTCATGCTGATTTGACTGCTGCCGAGCGAGAACTGTCAATCGAGCAGGGAAGCCAGAATGTCGCTAGGCGTGAGTTTGAACTCTTGGGTGAGACGATCTCAGAGAGAGACCGATCGCTCGTACTTCGAGAACCACAAATCCAGGCCGCCCGAGCAGCGGTTGAATCGGCGCAAGCTGCGATTGCATCTGCTGAAGCGGCGCTCGAAGCGGCTGAGAATCGGCGCGCTCAAGCGCAACTGGATCTGGAACGAACAACTGTCTATGCCCCGTTCAATGCGGTGGTGATGGAGAAGAACGCGGGCGTCGGGGACATCGTGGATGCATCCTCCACGCTTGCGAGTCTGCTCGGGACTGATTACATCTGGGTTGAGCTCGCTGTTCCTATGTCAGATACTCGCTGGATCGAGACTGGAGCACACGGCGAACCGCCATCGCGTGTCGAGATTCGGAACCCCTCGGCATGGGGCGGCGATGTGCACCGCGACGCGAGTGTGATCCAGATCCTGCCACAGATCGACACAACATCACGTATGGCGAGGGTATTGGTCGAGGTTGATGACCCCCTCGCCCTCACAGACCAGAGCGGTCAACTTCCCATGCTGCTGGTCGGAAGTTACGTCCAAGCTAGCGTGTTTGGCCCGACAATCCGGGATGTGGTCCGGCTGCCTCGCGCCGTGGTGCGTGACGGCAATCTGGTTCGGATCATGAATGAATCCAGTGAACTTGAGAACCGTCGGGTGACTATTGCCTTTCGGGAACCAGACTCTGTACTGATATCCGAAGGCGTTGAAGCCGGCGAGAAGATCGTAACGACCAACCTTTCGACTGCTGTTGACGGACTTCCGCTTCGTACCGACGACTCACCGACCGCCGCACGATCTGAGAGTGGCACCGCTGAAGGGAGTCGCGAGTGACTACTTCTGGCACACAAGCCGAATCAAAGAGCGGCGTCATCGGGTGGATGGTCCACAATCGTGTCACGCCAAACCTGATCATGCTTCTGCTGCTCATCGGCGGCTTGCTGACCTACACCCACGGCGTAACAAAGGAAGTCTTCCCGAGCTTTGATATCGATTCCGTGACCGTACGCGTTCCGTATGCCGGCGCAAGCCCTGAGGAGATTGAGCAAGGGATCATTCTTGTAATCGAAGAAGCAATCCGTGGGCTTGATGGTATCGATGAGGTCATCGCGACAGCAAACGAAGGCAGTGGGCAGGTCGTTGCTGAGTTGCTCGAAGGTGTTGATCGGCAGGTCGTTTTCCAGGACATTCAGCAGGAGATCAACCGCATCACCACTTTCCCCGACGATGCCGAGGAGCCCATCATCAGTTTGAATGTTCGGCGTCGCGATGTGCTCGAACTGCAGATCTATGGCAATGTTGGAGAATCGGATCTTCGCGAGTCCGTCGAGATGGTGCGAGACGCACTACTCCAAAACGAGGACATCACACAGGTCGATCTCAACGGCGCACGCGATCGAGAAATTCTCATCGAGATTCCGCAAGAGGCCCTTCGGCGATACGGCCTGACCTTGCAACAGATCAGCGAACGGCTACAGACAGAATCCACGGAGGTCCCAGCAGGTTCGATCGACACCGCTTCAGGCGATGTGCTGGTGCGGATCGATCAACGCAGCGACTGGGCAAGTGAGTTTGCCGGCATCCCTATCGTGACAACCGAGTCGGGCGGAATCGTGCGGCTTGTCGACATCGCCACGGTGCGAGAAGGATTCGAGGACACCGATGTCTTTAGCAACTACAACGGACTACCCGCAATCGAGATCAAAATCTATCGGATCGGCGATCAGACTCCCGCGAGCGTTGCAAACGCGGCGTACGACACGATGGCGGAGATCGAGGCAAGCCTCCCGCCGAACGTCTCTTGGGGGGTGACGGACGACGACGCTGATCTGTTCAAGGAGCGCCGCGACCTGCTGCTCAAGAACATCGGGATGGGGCTCGTCATCGTGCTCGTGGTTCTTGGTCTTTTCCTCGAACTCCGGCTCGCGTTCTGGGTGATGATGGGCATCCCGATCTCGTTTCTCGGGACGATTCTGCTCCTCCCCTTCGCCGGGATGAGCATTAACATGATCTCGATGTTTGCGTTCCTGATCTCACTCGGGATTGTTGTCGATGACGCGATCGTGGTTGGTGAGAATGTCTACGAGTATCGCCAACGCGGCTTGTCGGCGGTTGACGCGGCGATCCAAGGCGCTCGCGACGTTGGAAAACCGGTCTACTTCGCGGTCATCACGAACATTGTCGCGTTCATCCCGCTCGCCATGATCCCCGGATTTCTCGGAAAGATTTGGGGCGTCATTCCGGTCGTGGTTTGCACCGCGTTTGCGCTCTCATTGGTCGAGTCTCTCTACATTCTCCCGTCGCATCTTGCTCATAGCGCAGGAGAGCATCGCTTGAGCATCTTTCGCTGGATCGATCGGAAGCAGCAAGCATTCAGCTTGCTTGTGCGCAACTTCATATACAAGATCTACGGGCCGATCTTGGACTTGTGCTTGAGACAGCGTGCGTTCACACTGAGCATCGCGATTGCGATCCTCCTCGTATCACTAGGATATGTCCAGTCCGGCCGACTCGGACTAATCCTGATGCCACGCGTCGAAGCTGACCAAGCGGTTGCCAGCGCCACGCTGCCCGTCGGCTCTCCACTCGAACACATGATGGAAGTCGAGCAAGCACTCCTCGATTCTGCGTACGGCGTCGCTGAAGCGTCGGGTGGCGATGATCTGGTTACCGGCTACACCAGTTCCATCAACGACAACGCTGTTGAGGTTTCGGTGCTGCTCACATCTTCGGATATTCGCCCGCACAGCACGACCGAGGTTACGCGTCGCTGGCGTGAGGCAACCCCAAGCATGCCGTTGTTGGAGACTCTGAAATTTGAATCTGACCGTGGCGGGCCCGGCGGCGGCGCCGCGATCAGCATCGATTTGAGCCACAGGGATACCGCAACGCTCGAACGAGCCGCAGAACGGCTTGGCGCTCTCTTGGAAGAGTTTGGATCAGTCTCCGATGTGGACAACGGGGTTGCAGCAGGAAAGCAACAGCTGAATTTCCAGATCAACGACTACGGTAGGAGCCTTGGGCTCACCGGCGCATCACTCGGCCGGCAACTTCGAGACGCGTACCAGGGTTCCGAAGCAATCAAGCAGCAGCGGGGACGCAGTGAAGTGACAGTTCGGCTACGTCTCCCCGACTCCGAACGCGTGAGTGAATACGATCTGGAGCAGTTCGTAGTGAAATCACCTGACGGCGTCGAAGTGCCGCTCACCGACGTTGCAACACTGACGCGCGGAAACGCATATACCGAGATCACACGAACTGACGGGCGCAGGACAACTTCGGTTACGGCGGATGTGACGCCGATTGATCAGAGCACAAGCATCAAATCTGCTCTTACAGCAACGATTCTCCCTGAACTCATGAACGACTTTCCCGGGCTGACCTGGACCTGGGCGGGTCGCCAGGCCGACTTGGCCGAATCAATGAGTGCCCTTGGAAGTGGCCTTCTAATCGCGCTCTGCATAATCTACTTCTTGCTCGCAATGGCGTTCAGCAGTTACATGCAACCGCTCATCGTCATGGCGGCGATACCATTCGGAGTCATCGGCGCAATCATCGGGCATGTGATCATGGGTTACTCCATGTCTTCAATCAGCATGATGGGCGTTATCGCGCTCTCCGGAGTCGTGGTCAACGATTCTCTCGTTCTGATCGTGAAAGCAAATCAAATCCGGAGTGATCAGAATGTCACGGCGACAGAAGCGATCCACATGGCCGGAGTTCGCCGCTTTCGGCCGATCATCCTGACAACGCTCACCACCTTCGGCGGGCTGGCACCCATGATTTTCGAAACCTCAAGACAGGCGCGTTTCATGATTCCCATGGCCATCTCACTTGGCTTTGGTATCCTCGTCGCCACAGCGATCACGCTGATTGTTGTCCCTGCCTTGTTTGTGGTTGTTGACGATGTGAATCGATTCTCGAGATGGCTAAGAGGCGTGAAATAAACCGACAGGATTCGATACACAGCGCGTGTTTATACCGGTGCATGTTTGTGGCGCAACCGCAATGCTCACGATTCCTGTCGTCTGATTGTGGACCAGGAGTTGAGGTTCGGTGAGTTACAACGACTGGATTCTATATCGCACTGCCAAAGCATTGTGCCCAATGCTTTGACGCATGAAAGATCCAATTCACTTTTGAACTATCCATTGCTTGAACTTCTTTTCCGTGCTCTCTCGTTCCTTCAATGTCAGCTTGCGTGACATGTAAGGCCCTGCGGATTCGCTTGTACTATCGACTGCAAGACACAGTTCCTGATCCGCGAAAGGCCGGAACTCACCACTGCTTTCGTGGTAGACAAATTTCTGGTCACTAGAACCGGCCTCACTTTTGGCAAGGTTTATTGTCATGCCTAGTCGTGGCCCGCCGATCATTGCTGCACAATAACCAGGATACGTGACTGAACAACTCTGAAGCGTTTCCTCGTTGTAGCGAAACAGGACGTCAGATCCTTCTGGCTTGCACGAGTGTGCATGCAAAGTGTCGCTGAAATCCCGCCCCTCAGTATCAATGCACCACCCGAGTTGATCCGGCTCATCAAGGTTGTCGGCCAGATGAATGATTGCGCCACCAAGCGACAACTGTTATAAATCGTCTGTTTGAATTACCGCCTTGGCAGCGAAACTGTTGTGTCTAAAAGGAGAACGCCCATCCACGTGCTCGCCGAGAACCCCAAAGGCAACGGTGAAAGCCACAGTTGAACACAGCGTAAACGCCTGTGGCTCCGATATTTTACCGAGGTCACAATTAGAGCTAATCGGGACGAGAGGATCTGAGAACGTTTGCTGACCCGCTTTGAGTCCAAACCAGTCCATCACAGTCCCTCCATATCATCAATAACAGCCTTCAAACGCTGATAGGGAGGTAAGTGCGTTGCATGGCATGCAAGAGGTCGTGAGTTCGACTCTCATCGTCTCCACTTACAGAAAACGCAGCTGGTATTGAACCAGTGACGTTTTTTAATGTTAATGGACATTTTTAAGTTGTCGTCAAGGAGATTGATTTTCAAGCCCGCGCAGGCGTGCAAGTGTGTGGGAATGGAGATGATTCCGCGCAGGTTCGTCGAGTGACGTATCTTCGGGGATGCGAAGTAAGCATTCTTGATACGCTTTGGTTGCCTCGTCTATCTCCCCACGCATGTAGTAGGCCTGCCCAAGGGCATCCCAGGCTACAGCTTTCTGTGGGTACAGTTCGGAGATGCACTTGCTGAGTCTTTGGGCAACATCGGGTTGGTTGAACTTTAGAATACTGTTGGACAGCTGGACCAATCGATCGCAGTTCACCAGAGGGCTTTGGGGATCAGTCTCATAGATTTTACGGTATCGGCTCACGGCTTTATCTGCGTTCCCGAGAACCAGGTCTTGTACTGGCCATGACTCTTTGGTCGTCATTCGTTTTGCGTGCTGCTCGGGAGCAAAGCTCATCGATAATGATTCGGGCTTCTCTGTATTGCGAGTAACGAAGTCGATGTGGAACTCGGTTCCAATGATTTGGAAGCGGTGATTTCCGAGTGGTGCGAGTGGCATTTGTGGATAGGGCAACTGCTGGACCATTAGCCGGTCGTCTTCTATGTTGATGAATGCTACTTCGTCTGGGCTATAGGCGTAGTCTCCTACATACTGTTTCAACTGATCCGTGGATATGGGTTTTTCTTTGAGCGGTTCATGGATCATGTCAGGCCATTGATAGACCTTAGCAACAGCTCGGATAATGTCTTGGCAAAGCCCATAGCCCGTCTGGCTATTGGTCATGATGATGACGCCATTCCCACCTTTGAAACTTGCGCGAAAGTCACACTTGAATCCTTGATTTGAACCCGAGTGTTCGAACCATTGCTCGCCGTCAAACTCTCTGATGAAGAGCCCTAAGGCGGGTCTACCAAAGACCGGGGTCAGCATTTCCTTTCCCCATTTTGGAGTGAGGATTTTTCCATTTTGTCCGATTGCAACTTGTTGTACTTCGAGAACAAACTTTGCGAGATCGGTTGGGGTTGTCCATAGACCTGCGGGGAACTGCTCGGGGTATACATGGAATCCGCCGGAGACCCGTCTTCCTGCGTGATCATGGGCGGCGCTGTGGTTTGGCCATGATTCCATTGAGAGGGGTTGTTCGTATGTGCTCCTGGTCATATTGAGAGGGTGGAGGACAATTTCTTGCATGATGGAGTTAAAATCTTGTTTAGTAATATCTGACATGGCGACTTGGAGCAAGGTGCTGCCTCCGCCTGAGTAGCGATATCTCGCGCCGGCATGTTCGGTTTGCTGGAGTGGGTCGCTGTTGCCCTTTCCTTCGAGTAGATCGGGGGCTGTGGGGATGTATTCACCGGGTTGGTAGCCTGCGAATCCACTGACATTGAGTCCACCTGTGTGGTTTAGAATCCGTCTGGGGGTGACTTCGCCATGAAAGTCAGATGCGGGTAGTTGGTATGAAACGAGATATTTTTGAATTGGAGCATCCAGGTCTAATCGCCCTTCTTGCGCTAACTGAATAGCTGCAAGTGCGGAAACTGGTTTCGAAATGGATGCTGCCTGAAAGAGAGTTTCAGTGTTTACGGGAAGTCCGCTCGTTTCATCTCGAACACCATACCCGGCGGCCCAATCAAGTTGGCCATTGTGAATGACTGCGACACTCACTCCGGGGACATCAAGGATGCGCATTCGCTCTTCGAGTCCAAATGCATGGCCATCGACCCAAGTCTCGGCCAACAGGTTTTTCTCCACGGCTGCCTGGCGATCCTTTGGAGAATCCAGATTCCTGGGAGCGGGATTCGCAGAGTGTGATGCGGAGCAACTGTTGCAGATCAGCAGCGTCAGAAAGAATGAGATGCGATTAGTCATTGCCTAGGGTCCTTGTGTGTCGTATCACCTGAAGCTGATCAGTAGATGATTCTGGGAGATTCGATCGGAACCCCGCATTACAGTTGTACACCAAATGAACTGATTCGTTGCGAGTAGTGATCAATATGATCAGCATTGCATCATGGCAATCGCTGTGTTGCGTGTGTGAAAGACGAGATCGCTGAATTAAAGTCTGATTCGAACCATGGTGGGTTCTTGATCCGTTTGCTGACCCGCTTTGTGTCTAAAGGAGTCCAGCTCAGTCCCTCCATAACAGCCTTCAGACGCTGACTCTGGGGTTTGTGCATTGCATGGCATGCAAGAGGTTGTGAGTTCGACTCTCATCGTCTCCGCTTGTTTCGGAAAGAAGAAAACGCCGCTGGTTTGAAACCAGTGCGTTTTTTGATGGTCATGTATGAAGATGCCGGAAGAGTGGGCGTTTTTGCTTGGTTGTCAGCTTGAGTGGGTGGCTTAGACTACTCGAAGGTTGTAACTCGAAAGGGGCAAGTTGATGGGCAGCAATGCATACGGATCCAAGGGATGGACGCCGGAGCGGATTGGATCGCTTGAAGGCAAGACTTATGTCATCACAGGCGCAAACGCGGGTGCTGGTTTTGAAGCGGCGAGGGTATTGCTGTCTAAAGGGGCGAAGGTCGTGATGCTGAATCGCAACGCGGAGAAATCCTCGGCTGCGATCTCGACGCTTAAGCAGGAGTTCGGGAGTGATGCTGATGTCACATTCCTGCGCATGGATCTTGCGGTTCTGGATTCTGTGCGCGAAGCAGCGGCGGGGGTGCTCGAGAATGTTCCTCAGGTTGATGCGCTTATCTGTAATGCTGCGATTGCTCAGGTAGCGAAGCAGGAGATTACTGTGGATGGCTTTGAAAGCCAGCTCGGTGTGAATCACTTCGGGCATTTCTTGTTGTGTGGTTTACTCTTTGATCGAATCGAAGAATCTGACGGTCGCATTGTTGTGGTTGGGAGCAACGCATACAAGATGGGTCTGAAGAAGATCCAGTTTGATGATATCAACTTCGATCGGAACTACACGGCTTGGAAGTCCTACGCGCAGAGCAAGCTTGCGCAGATGATGTTTGCGTACGAGTTGCAGCACCGGGTTATGGAGGCGGGGAAGCGTGTGCAGGTCCGGGTTTGTCATCCAGGGGCTTCGCGGACGAACTTACTGAAGGATACTGCGAGTGCTTTCAACAAAATCGTTTGGGCCGTGCTTTCAAAGGTGATTGCTCAGTCAGCTGAGCGAGGTTCTTGGCCTGAAGTGATGTGCGCGACTGATGACGGGGTGGAGGCGTTCAAGCTCTATGGTCCGACCAAGCGGGCTGACACTGTGGGTCCTGTCGGGGAATGTCTGTTGGATGAGTGTGCCTTGGATCGAGCGATGGCATCCAAGCTCTGGTTGATTTCTGAGGAGAGCACTTCTCATCATTGGTCGCTGTAGTCCAAAGCGTTCATTGGCAAGTTTTGATCTGTCTCAGTACGCGTGCATCAAGTAGATGGAGGGGAGAAGCTTTCATCGGGCAAGTCGATCGGTTCAACGCGTTGGAAGATGATCAATGGGGGAGGTGGGGGTGGCGGGTTGTGTCCTTCGTCGAACATGGGGGTAGGGCCGAGGAGTTCGGGGAACCATTGGGCTTCGAGTGGATCGTGGTGCGGTGGTGGGGGCGGTCGATGGTTTGGTGGTCTTCGTTCAGGAGTTGCTTCTGTATCTCTGTCTGCGTCTGGTCCTGGTTTTGATCCTGGTTCTGGTCGTGGTCTGCGAGGCGTGTTGCGTCGGTTGCCTTGTCTTTGGTTCCAGCGCAGTTCGAGTCGGTCAACGAGGAGTGAGTTGGGATCAATCCAGACAGAGATTTGATCGGGTTTGGATTTTTTGGTTCTGGGGAGTCTGGTCGCGTTGAGCTGGATGATGCTGGTTGAGTTGTCGGAAACGACTTCGACGGAATACTCTTCTTTGAGTTGGATGAGGAACTCGTCGAGTGACGCGATGAGGATTGTTGATGCGCCGAGATTGATCCATCGTGGTGCGGCGCCTTTTGGGTTGTGTCGTTCGACGGTTCCGTCTCGTCGGAGTGACCATTGACCTTGGGCGTCTGTTCCCATGATGAAGTTGTGGCCGTGGGGTGTTGTGAGTTGTACTCGTGAGAGGTTTCCGCGCATGTCGAGTGTGCCGATGGACTCGTGAGTGTCCTCGTCATTGTCCGCGGATTGGTTGTCGTCTTTGTTGCTTGGGGCTTTGATCTCGTAGCGGAGTGTTGCAGAGGTGCGGGTAGCTTCGATCGCGTTGTTGACGATCGCGTATGCGGTTGGCTGCGGCGAGAGGATGAAAAGGGTGAAGGCGACCATCATGATCATCGCTGCAGAAGCAAGCGGGATCCAATTTTTGAAGGCGATCTTGAAAGGGTGGTGCTTGCGGGGATGGCTTTCGTCTAGATTGTCGAGGACTCGTTGGATGCGCGTTTCTTTGGTAGCCTTTGAATCGTGGTGGATGTATCCCAGCAGGCCGTGGATGAAACGATCGTTGGCGATGGATTCGGGTGACTGATCTGGATCGCGTGGGTCGTGATCATTGAGGTTGTTGTCGTTGGGAGTGTTCATGCGTGTTCTCCCGTGGATTTCATGCACTCGTAGAGCTGGGCGCGTGCTCGCTGGGCGCGTTTCCGGATGGTTGCTGCTTGCTCGTTGAGGGCGGCCGCGATCTGGGTGTGGGACATGTCTCTTGCGTAGAGGAGTTCAACGATTTGTTTGAGTCCGCTTGAGAGTCGTTTCATGCAGTTGAGTAGGTCGTGTGCTTGTTCGCTGAAGGTGCGTCCGTTTTGGGTGAGGAACTCTTGGAACCGGGATTCGATGGTGTCGAGGATTTCGGTGTTGTTCCATGCTGGGGATTTGCTGAGTGTTCTGTAGTGGGCGAGGACGAGCATGCGTGCGATTCCTCTGAGCCATGGACCGAAGGGGCGGGAGCGGTCGTAGTCGTTGATTCTTTTCCACGCGACGATCATTGTTTCTTGGAAGAGGTCGTCGATTGCGGAGGAGTCGTCGACGGTGCTGCGGAGATAGGCCATGAGCATATCGGTATTCTCGCGCACAAGGATTTCAAAGATCGCCTTGGCGTTTGGGGTGTTCGGCGGGGATGGCATGTGCTTCTCCAGATCGCAGCAGAAATCAGAACGATTTCAATATGTATTGTGCGTGTGTCGTGATTGTGTGACATCGGTTCCCGAAAAATCTTAAAAACAGCACAAAAAATACTTTTGGAAAACTTTAGACGCTGGTGTCACAGATCTCCCATTTTGACACAACTGAGGTTGGAAGAACACTCTTCCGGACAATCTAGACGGTTTGCAAAGGAGGCAGCCATGATCAAATATACACTCTCTACATTCATGATCTCTGGGACATTGCTGAGTCTCCAGGCTCAGCCTGTGTATGCACAGGAGGGGAATAAGAAACTTTCAAAGAGCCAAGAGATTGGGTACTTGGGGACAACGAGTCGGTCGGAGATGGCTCGCAATGTGCTCGATCGTCTGCAGAACCAGAGAAATGTTCGTGTGGTAGATGGTCAGGTGGATCGTGTGCTGCTTTGGCATGAGATCGCATTGGATTCGGTTGTGATTGATCACACGCCTGATCCCGATACTGGTGATGTTGGGTCTGCTCATGCGGGTCCAACTCGGACGAGCCGGGCGCTGGCGATGACTCAGATCGCGGTGTTTGATGCGGTCAACAGTATCCTGGGGAAGTACATAGCGTACAACGATATCGGATTGGCTTCAGATGACTCGTCGATTGATGCGGCGATCGCGTACGCTGCGTACACAGTGCAGAGTACGCTGTACCCAGAGCAGATCGAGCGGTTCGATTCTTTGCTTGCGTCGGATCTGGGTCAGATCAGTGATAGTGCTGAGAGCATCGCGTTGGGTCAAGCGGTCGGGGTTTTGGCCGCTCAGGCGATTATTGATGCGCGATCTAACGACAACTCTTCACACGCGGAACCTGACTTCGGGGAAGGGGGTCTCATCGCGAGCGGTGATCTGACGATCAACGGGACTCCGGTCAACGGCGGGACGACTCTGCAGTTTGAGTGGGAACCTGATCCGCTGACTCCAGTGGGTGAGGGGGAGTCTGGTCTCGCGCTTGGTGCGTACTGGGGAGCTGTGACGCCGTTCTTGTTGGAGAGCGGTGATCAGTTCCGTGCTCCTGAACCGCCTGAACCTGGTTCGCAGCGGTACATCGAGGGGTATCGAGAGGTGCAGAGGATTGGTGCTTCTGTGGATACAACTGGGAGTCAGTCGACGCCGCATACGAGATTCTTTGGGAACTTCTGGGGGTATGACGGAACTCCGTTGCTTGGGACCCCGCCTCGGATTTACAACCAGATTGCGGCACAGGTCGCTGTGGATCAAGGGATGGATGATGCGCTGGAGATGGCGCGGTACCTCGCGATGATCAACGCCGGGCTCGCGGATGCGGGGATCGCGTCGTGGGACAGCAAGTACTACTACAACTACTGGCGTCCTGTCACGGCGATCCCGCAGTCGGACGGTGTGCAGCAGACGATGGAGAATCCTGATTGGAAACCGGTTGGTATCTCTGTGATCAATACCGAGCTTGCGATCACTCCAACACCTCCGTTCCCGGCGTACCCATCTGGTCACTCGACCTTTGGTTCGACTGCGTTTGAGATCATGCGTGATTTCTTTGGGAATCGCACTCGGTTCACCTTTGTTTCTGATGAGTACAACGGCGAGGGGGTAGATCCGCTCGGGACTCCTCGTCCTCTTGTTCCTGTTCGGTTTACATCGTTGCTTGAAGCGCAGCGGTCCAATGGGATCAGCCGGATCTACAACGGCGTGCACTGGCAATGGGACAACATTGCTGGGCAAGAGATGGGTGAATCGATCGGGGAGTTCATTCTTACTGAGGGGGCCGCATTTCAAGCAGCGTTCTGCAGAGCTGATATGGATCAGAACGGCGAGATGAACTTCTTTGATGTGTCAGAGTTTTTGCGGCTTTACCGCGAAGAGGATGGGTACGCCGACATGGATTCGAATGGCGTGTTGGACTTCTTCGATATCACACTCTTTCTCGATCTTTACCAGAACTGCGAAAACTGACACGGCCGCTCCCCGCTTGATAACGCGAGCGGGGAGCCTTTGAGAGTAAATATCGAATTGGAGCTGTCTTATGAATGCATATAAAGCAACATCCCTGATCGTCGCGATCTCTGTCATCGGTTCACTGGTACGCGTGTCGGTGTTCTCCGATACCGGATCGGAACAGGTTGTGATCCACGGCGAGTCCTCGCTTGTTCTGAATGAGGAGTCGAGATTTGTTGAGCAGGAGCTTGATGATATTGAATCGCCGTTCACGCGTGAAACAGTGCTGAAACTGAACTCGATCGTCGGTCGATCGTTGTCGGCGATCAACGAGTTTGATCAATTGAGATCGACGGCGGGCGTCGCGGATGATCGTGATCCGAGTCGGTTGCTCGCGATGTATGAAGATCTATCTACGAGAGCTTCGGAGGCGCAGGTGGATATGGGTCAGGAGTCGAGTAGGTTGGTTAGCAGCGATGAGCATTACAACGAGGAAATTTTGGCCGCGATGGTGTACTTCGTTTCACAGGTTGACAGCGAAATTCGTGAAGAAGCGGATGCGTTGCGTCTTGGGCAGTACACGGTCAGCAACTAGTTCATTTTTTTGATCAGTCTTTGGATTCTCAGGGACACACACTATTTGAAAGGGTATCCGGATGAAAACAAGTTCTGTATTGATTGTGTCGAGTGTGATCGCGCTGAGCGCGGGCCGTACATACGCGCACCAACCCGAGTCGCGTAGCGGTGACGGATCGGATCTTCAGGTCCGGCGAGGGAAGCCGATGGAGGTTGTTGAGCTTCCTGATCCGTCGGTGACGATCAAGATTGAGGGGGACTACAGGGTCATCAAGACCAACACGCTCCCGGATCATGCGATCGGTGAGTTTCCCAATCCGAACAATCCCAATGCGCTCCGGAGTATCGATCGAGAGTTCAAGATCCCGCTCAATCCGGTGATCGCTGAACGGCGCATGCCATCGGGGCCAGAGTTTGGGGTTGGGCTCAACGGCGTGATCTTTGATTCGGGGACCGGTGAGTTCTGGACAGCGAGTGGTGGGCGTGGGAGATCCGCGTGGAACTATGACGCTGGGAGCGAGAACAACCAATCGCGATTCGGGGTGGACTTTAATCACGGGCATGTACAGCCGACTGGGAAGTATCACTATCACGGCGTCCCGACTGGTTTGGTTCAATCGCTCGGAGGCGAGCATACGCATGAAGGGCATGATGGTCATGTCCATGAGATGATCCAACTCGGCTGGGCGTTCGACGGATTCCCGGTCTACGCGGCGTATGGATACCAAGATCCGGACGATGCGGATTCAGGGATCGTTGAGCTGTCGTCGAGTTATCGAGTCAAGAAGGGGACGCGTCCTGCGAATCCCGATGGACCGGGCGGCGAATACGACGGCACCTTCACGGCGGATTATGAGTATGTGGAGGGGCTGGGTGATCTTGATGAGTCTAATGGTCGGACAGGGGTGACTCCGGAGTTTCCGGATGGGACTTATTACTATGTGATTACCGACGAGTTCCCATCGATTCCACGGACTTGGGTTGGGACTCCTGACGCGAGCATGCGGCTGGGTGGTCCGGGCGGGGGGCCTGGTGAGGGACGGGGTGAGGGATCGGGGGAGCGTCGGGGCGGGAGGCCGGGCGGTATGAGTGGATCCCCTCGCAACGACGAGGGTCGCTCATCGCGTGGTGATTCATCGGGCAACTAGATCATTCCAGGCATTCCTTGGAACTCTGTCATCATGAACCTACAAGGTGAGAACAACACTGGTCGCATGGACTCTCTCGGAGCTGCTTCGGAGATTTTGTCGAATCTTCGGATCGCGAAGATGCGGATTGCGTTCTCAGACTTTCACGACCGCTGGATGCAGGATCAGTTGCAGAGCTCGTGCAAGTATTATGTTGTGCTTGATGGGGCGTTGTGTATTTCGAAACGGGATCGGTCTGTGACTTACACGCTTTGCAATCATCAGTTTGCGTTTGTGTTTGGGGATGACTTTGTGGTTTCGAGC
Organism: Phycisphaerales bacterium; assembly: GCA_051252395.1. Lineage (GTDB taxonomy): Bacteria > Planctomycetota > Phycisphaerae > Phycisphaerales > UBA1924 > UBA1924. The sequence goes on from JBPOFX010000002.1 coordinate 780,556, forward strand.
CGGGAGTTGGACGCGTACGAGCCTTGTCGTGGGGTTCGTGCTGTGTTTGAATTGTCGTTTGGGGATATGGTGATCAGCCCGGGGGTGTTGCCTTCGATTTTGGTTTCTCGTTCGAATGATGCTTCGGTTTCCAAGCATGTTGAGTTGCTTGCTTCGGAGCTGGGGAAGCCGGGGCATCATGCTCGACCAATGATTGCGAGCATGGTGACGACGCTCCTGCTCAAAGCGTTGGGGGATGCGTATGAGCGGGGAGATTGCTCGGCGATGATTCTGCAGATCGCTGGTGATGAGCACCTAGGTCCTGCGGTTGCGTTGATGCACGAGGCGCCTGGGGATGCGTGGTCGCTGGAACGGCTGGCGAATGAGTCGGGTCTCTCGCGATCGAGCTTTGCCAAGCGGTTTCAGAGCACGCTAGGGAGATCCGCGTTTGCGTATTTGAGGGAGCTGCGTTTGTCGCGAGCTGCTGCGCTGCTGACGACGACTGGGATGACAGTGCATGAGGTGGCGACTGAGGTCGGGTATTCATCCGAGAGCGCGTTTTCGTCGGCGTTTCAAGAGTTTCACGGCGAGGCGCCGGGTCGGTTCCGTCTTGCAAATCGGGTCTCCGGTGGCTCCGCCGCCGGGTGACCGATTGAGTGGTTGGGTTATGCGTCTGAATCGATGAGCGATCCGATCGGCAAGCTTTGGAGCATCTCGAAGATGCTGCTGGCATCGAACTCGGTGTCTGTTGATTCGAAGCCTTGGGAGTTTGCGCCTTGTCCGTTGGGGCCTCCAGCGGGTGGGCGGCCTCCTCCGAGGCTTGAGAGCTTTTCATGAAGGTCGGTGGTATCGATCCCGGCTTCTTCGAGCACAGAATCCAACGCTTGCTTCATGGCTTCGCGGCCTTGCCCGCTTTCTTTGATTGACTGCGCGGTTTCGTCGAGTGCGGCCATGAGGTCTGAGATCTCTGTTGAATCCAGACCTGCTTCCTGTGCAACCGATTCGATTGCTTCAGTTTGACCCGGTGGTGGACTTGGAGGGGGTCCGCTTGGGCGACCGCTCGACTGCATTTGTTGCAGCAGCGAGCTGGAGGCGCCTAGTCCATTGATGCTTGACATGATGGTTCTTTCTGTAAGAGGAAACTGATGCGTACGCAGCGCGCCCGCTACAACAGTCATCGGATAAACAGAGAGATAGGGTGTGTCGAATGTACTCTGACAGAGTCCCAGAGTCATGCTTCTGCGTCCAAGGTTGTGCACGGTTTGGAAAGGTGGGTTTTCGGCTGTGTTTTTGAAAGGACACGGAGCACAACCGCTCTTCGATGAATGACGGAGTGGGGTGTTTTCTTTAGTTGTCTGAGATGGTGAGTGTGCCTTCTGATCGGATATAAATGATGCTGTCTTGGTGTGCAGTATTCGAGACTTTGATGTTGAATGCAGAGTGTGATTCGAACGCACTTCCTGTTTGGAGTGATTCAGGGTTTGATTGGTTGGGGTTGTGAACCAGGAGTTGGCCTTGGATAACGACTGCGTTGGTGTGTGCGCTGTTTGAGCTGATGTATCCGCTGAAGTCTTTGGGGAGTTTGACGAGGACGCCGTTGGGTTGACCTTGTGCGTCGTTTCCCCAGAGGTGCGCGATTTGGGTGTTTGCTGTGGTGTTGAGCCAGACGATGTTTGAGGCATCGACATTGATTGGTCGCTCTCCGTTGTCGTAGGCTTGGTCGGTTGGGTGGACGAGGTAGGGGCCTGAGTCGATTTCGATGTAGGCCATGTTTATGCTGCCTTGGGCGGCGGTGATGTGGGGTTCTCCTTGCGGCTGTGTCCAGTAGGAGCCGGCGGGCATCCACATCTTTGCGGCGGATGGATCGTCGTTGTGGATGCGTCCGCTGAGGATGATTCCTCGGTACGACACATTGTGGATGTGAGGTGGGGAAGAGAAGCCGTCATTGAACTGGACGAGGAATCCGGTTGCTGTGTTGGCGGCGCGATCTCCCCAGAGGGTGCCTGATTTTGGGCTGTTGTCGCCGAGTGCTGGGATGAGCGGGATCCAGTTGATGTCGGAGAAATGAACTACTTCGAGATCACTCGATGCTTTGTTCTTGCTGACGGTCGGCGTGCTTGAGCACGCGGCGCACAGTGTGAACGCGAGCGTGAGCAGGGACATTGTGGCGGTGGTGAGTTTGGGCATGGTGTTGCAACCTTTCGGGATTAGATCATGGTGAGGATGTCGGCTTCAGGGAGGCGTGATTTGGGGAGATTCGCGTTGTAGTCTTCTTCTTCGTGGTGGTACCCGATCGGGACGACGACGAGTCCGGTGTAGCCTTGTTCGCGGAGACCGAGTTGTTGGTCGAGCTCGCTGATCTCGATGCCTTCCATCGGGGTTGCGTCGATGCCGAGGGTGGAGACGCCGAGGAGGAAGGCGCCGAGGTTGAGGTAGACTTGCTTATCCATCCAGTGCTGAACATCTTTGAAGTCGTGCTTGTGGAGATTGACGAAGAGGCTGCGTCCGGCGTGCATCTGTGCTTTGAAGTCTGGGTTGCCTCCGAAGCGGCCGTCTTTCTCTTCTTGTTCGAGGACATGGAGGAGGTAGTCCTCTTCGATGTCGAGCTTGGAACAGAAGACGACGACATGGGACGCGTTCACGATGGAGTTTCGGTTGAAGGGGTAGAGGCGGTCGGTGGACTTGGCGATCTTTTCTTTGCCTTCTTCGGTCGAGGCGATCACGAAGTGCCAAGGTTGGGCGTTGGTGCTTGAGGCGCTGTAGCGGAGGAGTTCTTTGATTTTGGAGATGTCCTCGTCGGAGACTTTCTTGTTTGGATCGTAGGCCTTGACGGTGTGGCGGGATTTTGCGTAGTGGGTGATGTCGTGGTCCATCTGGGGCTCCTTGGTGGATTAGGGGGGGCTCAATTGGCGTTTGAGTGAAGTTACGCCTATGCTTTGGTATTGGCAAGTACCCACAAAAATGTTCGTATGCACATTTTTGTCTATGGAGCGGTGATGGCGCGGAAATACGACTGGAAAACGGGATGTGATGTCGAAGCGACGCTCAGCGTGATTGGTGGACGATGGAAACCAATCTTGGTGTGTCATTTATTGAGTGGGAAGAAGCGGTATGGAGAGCTTCGCCGACTGACTCCCAACGCGACTGAGCGGATGATCACGCTGCAGCTCAAGGAGCTGGAAGCGGACGGGATTGTCAATCGGCATGCGTATGCAGAGGTGCCGCCTCGGGTGGAGTACGAGCTGACGGCGTATGGGCGTTCGCTTGAATCGATCTTGGTGCAGATGCAGGAGTGGGGGAGGGAGTTTAAACAGAAGCAGATGCTGCTGGAAGAGTCCGCGATTGATCAGGGATCATTGACTGGGTGATGGGTCTTTTTTGAATGAAGATTTTGAGAACGCCGTCGGCTTTGAGCTGGCGGCGTTTTTTTGCTGTGGCTTTGCAGGCATGTTGAGTTGGTTATCTGGGGAGTGTTCAAATTTTTTGTGTGTTTCGATAGGAGCGCGGGGGGTGGACTGCGCATGAGTAGATGAAGGCGTGCGTGTTTGATTGCATGAACGCTGGTGAGAACTACTTCTTGATTCAACAGCAACACAGAACGAAAGGTTGAAAGATGAACACACAACGAGCACAGTATGGTTTTCAGTTTGGGATTTTCGCGTTGGTCGCGGGCTCAGGGGTTTCATTTGGGCAGGTTGCAGCTGTGGATCTTGCGGGAGCTGCTGAGCGGGTTGACCCGGTTGTTTCAACGACGGGAGGGGCTGCTCTTCCTGAGGTGATTGCTGGTCCGTTTCAGTTTGGGGGCTCGGCGTATTACTTGCTTGAGCCTGCGACTTGGGAAATGAGTGAGCAGGCGGCTATTCAGAGGCTTGGTGCTCATCTGGTGACCATCAATGATGTTGGCGAGAACACCTTTGTTCGTACAAGCGTGCTGAACTTTGATGGGGAAAATCGGAACGGTTGGATCGGGCTGACGGATCGTGACACGGAGGGGACCTTTGTATGGGCGGATAATCAGCCGGTCGGGTATACCAGATGGATTCCTGGTGAACCTGACGGGGGAGCATTGCAGGACTATGCGGGTATGGTTCAGGGGAGCACGCAATGGGCTGATCTTGAGAATAACTGGGGGGATCTCTTTGTTCCGATGTATGGTGTTGTCGAGGTGCAGATCCCGAGCATCGAAGCGGGGCCGTTTTACTACAACGGGCATACCTATTACCTGATGGATCATTCCAATCGGATTCAGGCGGATGCCGCGGCTCGTGCGCTTGGTGGGCATCTGGTCACGATCGATGATGAGGAAGAGCGCGACTGGGTGTACTCAAATGTTGTCCGGTATGACGGTGGGAGTCGGCGCGCTTGGATCGGGCTGAGCGATGCGAAGTTCGAGGGGATTTATGATTGGGATAATGATTCCTTGTCGTTGTATCGGAGCTGGTTGTTGAATGAGCCTTCAGCGAGCGCATCTGAAAACTATGTCGTGATGAGCACTGGAGGGTCATGGTTTGACGCTGCATATAACTGGGGTCCGAACGGTGCAGTTGTCTACAGCGTCGTTGAGATCGCTTCCCCAAATCCATGCACGGTTGATATGAACAACGACGGCGAACTGGACTTCTTTGATATTTCTGAGTTCCTGTCGCGGTACGGGGCTGGGTGTCCGTAATTGATTCGTCGAACAATTCAGACGCCGGCGGTGAAATTCCGCTGGCGTTTTTTCATTGTCCTGAGAGAAGTGGGGGATTCACTCGTCTCCGAAGGTGATCTCGGCTTGGTCGAGAATTGCGTTGTTGAATCGGAAGTTGATTCTTGATGCGACGACGGTGTTGATTGCGATGGTGAGCTCTGGGTGGACATGCTCGTCGGTCGTGTTGTTCTCTACAAGCGATGCGAGCCGGGTGCCTTGGGTTTCTGGTTGAATACCGAATCCAAAGGTTGATCCCGCGCGAACGATGGAGAGGGAGAATCCGAAGACTGGGACTCGTTTTTTGAGCGACTCGATCAGGAGGGACTTGACCATTGCGGAGTTGTAGACCGTTGGATCGGGGGCGGTCCAGATCATGTCGATATCTTGGTCGATGAGTTCATTGATCGCATCGGAGACGGAGCTGTAGTTTTTGAGATCGACGGTGACAAGCTTGATAGAGCTCGGGATTGCGTCTTTGTATCTTTGGAGTCTGTTGACTGAGTTTGTCGAGTCGGAGTTGTAGAACATGCCGAGCTTAGTGAAAGAGCTGGAAGCGGTATTGATGATTCTGATTTCTTCAGCGGGATCGGCATCGCTGCTGATGCCTGCGGTGTTTGGACGCGTGGTGAGTCCGATGGTGTCGGGGCTTGGGACCATGCAGTAGTAGAGCTTGGTGGTTTGTGGGAGTTTGTTGAGTGCGGATCGTGCGGCTCGTGCGCCGATGGCGACGACACTGCCGTTCATTGAGTTGAAGTCTTGGTCTGAGAGTGATTTGAGGAGCACGACCCGGGGTTTGTGACCTGTAGCTTTCAGGGATGTGGTGCAGGCTTGTGCGGCGGATTGGTAGGGTTTGGATTCGGACGAAAGGATGATGACGGGGGTGTTGGAGGTTGCGAGGGTGGTCCTTGTGTTCCCCCCGATGCTTGATGAGGTTGCGAGGAACAACACACTGATCAGGATAGTGATCAACTGTGTGATGGAGCGTGTTGTTGGGTGCTTGTAGATCATCGGGAGTTAGAACGCAGCATGGAGTTGGAGGAAGAAGGATTGCCCTGCGGTTTCTTGGGCAATACCTGTGGAGGTCTGATCCTGGATGAAGAGGTCTGTTTCGTCGAGGAGGTCCAGGACACCGAACTGGAACTCGGCTTTCCAGTCGGGTATCAGGATCGTAGCGGTCAGATCGAGACGGTGGTGTGCGGGGACTTCGGTGACGGAGTCGCCGAAGGTTTCTTCGGTAAACCGGTAGTTTGCGTTGAGAACGAGCCAATCAGAGATCTTGGTTCGTCCGGTTATCCCGACCTTGTGTCGCGCCGGGCGGAACGCTCGTGCGTTCTGGTTGTTGAGCTGGAAGTCGAACTCGTTGTAGGCGTACCAGAGTGAGAGTGTCGAGGTATCGTTCTGATACTTGAGTTCGGTTTCGGCGCCGACGGCGCTTGCGGATCCGATGTTGTCAACAGTGAAGAACCCTCGTCCGAGTATCGGGGCAGGCTCGGGAAGATCAATTGATCCGGTGAGGTCTTCGTAGTGTTGTAGATAGGTATCGGCGCGGAATGTGAGTCCTTCTGCGATGCGTCCTGTGTATCCGAGTTCCATGGAGTAGAGCTGTTCGTTGTCGATGTCGTGTGATGGGATGATATTGACTCCGAAGAATCCGCCTCCGACTGGGAGTCGCTCGCTGCTGAGCTCGCGGAGCGCGGTCTGGGGTGTTCGGAATGCTTTGGCGAGCGCGAAGCGGAGGACATGTTCTTTGTTATCACCCGCGGCGTGGAGCAATGCGACGCGTCCGGACCAATCGAGGGTTGTTTCGGAGTACCAGTCGAGGCGGAGCTGGGATTCGAGTGTCCAGGTATCGTTGATAAACCAGTCGTTGCTCGCGAAGACTCCGAACCAGTGCTCGGAGGTGTATCCGGACGGGAGTGCGTCGGTGGGGCGGATCTCGCTGATGTTGATGAAAATGGTTCGTGCGGTCCCGCCTACGGTGAACTTATGGTCTTCGTTTGGGCTGAAGGAATACTGGCCGTCGATGTTGTTGTCGTAGGTGTTGTAGCGGAACATGGATGGTCGGTCGACATCTTGGTAGGTGCCGTACCACTGGAGGTAGCTTGAGGCGCCGTCGGCGTATTCCTTTGAGAGTTTCGCGTGGGCGCGGAGGAGGTCGATGCGTTCGTCGATTCCGAGTTGGAGTCCGAGGAATGAGGAGTCTCCTCGTTCGAGGTGTGTGCCTCCGATTCCGAAATCGAATGCGGTGGACTCGTCGATGTCGTAGACGGCGTCAAAGTCGTATTTTTGGCTTCGGTGGAAGTCTTTGGGACGCGGGGGTGCGGTGTTTGCTGCTGTTGAAATGTAGTTCGAATCGCTCTTTTCAATGTCGTTGTATTCTCCAGAGAATCTCCAGGAGAGTTTGCCGTCGGATTGACCGATGCGGAAGTTTGTTTTGGAGTCTCCGTGTTCATCTACGCGTTGGCTGAACAGGACGCCGGCGGTGTCGCGAGGGCTTTTTTCGATGATGTTGATGACGCCGTTGAACGCGTTTGCGCCCCATGCGGCGCCTCCTGGTCCTCGGACGGTTTCGATTTGTTTGATGTCATCGAGGAAGAGGGGGATGCGTTGGAAATCAACACCGCCGTGGATTGGGTTGCTGATGTTGCGTCCGTTGAGGAGGAAGAGTGTGCGGTCGGAGAAGGTTTGGTGGAGTCCTCGAACGCCGATTGCCCAGCGATTGTTGTCGAGTTTGAGCGCGTCGACGCCTGGGATGAAGGCGAAGAGTTCGGGGATCTCGCGGACACCTGAATAGCGAATGTCTTCTGCGCTGAGGATACTGACTGGGACGGGGGTCATGTTCGAGGATTGCTCGGAGCGCGTAGCGCTGATGACGATATCGAAATCTTCGAAGAGGAGGTCGATCGATTCGTCGAGTTCGAGGAGGTCGTCTTCGCTTGTTTCAGGTGCGGAGTCGGGATCAAGCTCAAACTCGAGTGACTCTTCGAGATCAATGTCTGTTGATTCTTGTGTTTCAACGGATGTCGATTCGGTGAGTGGCATTGGTGTCGCGGGAGAGGATTGAGTCGGTTCAAGTGCGATGGTGGTTGATTGAGTGAAGGTGATTACAGCGGCCACAATGCAGAGGTCATAGCGATTGTGAAGCGATCGACGGGTTGATAGTGTGCTATTTGTGTGCATCGCAGAGGTCCTAATAGAGTCCATTCGTATTTGAATGAAGATTCTGAAGTGGTTTCGGCGAGGTAGGGTCGCTAGTTCAGCTTGAGGTGTGTTTGGCCTGAATAATCGGTATAACCCCCATAGCTGAGTTAATCTTGGTCTTCATCAAGTTGTTGCATATTTGTTCCGATAGTTGAATTGATATGGCATTTATGCTGACTTGATCGAGGTAGCCTATGGACACCATAACCAACACCGGTTTTTCATTTGGACTTCGTACGCGTGCGACGATGGTTGTGGCTGCATTGATCACATGCGCGTTGCTGAGTGTGTCGGTATTCAGTGTTTTGAGGGTTGACCGGATTCTCAAGCAGAATCAAGAGATCTCTGTGAATGGCTTGGGATCTGCATTAGCGAGCGCGATCGAGTTGCCGTTGACTGTTGGGGATTCGACCGAGCTTGATCGGCTCACAGAAGAGTTTTACGACCTGATTCCTGATGTCGAGTTTATCCTGATCCGTGATTCGGATGGGAATGAGAGTTCGCTCAAGGTTGAATCGGACGAGGTTTTACAGGGGTATTTGGATGGTTCGTACAATCCAAATATGCTGATGGTGCGCAGTCGTGAGATTGTTTCACTTGCGGGGGAAGGGGACGACGCAAGTTTCTTCGATGGTTTGCAAGAGGGGGAGGCTGATCAGGTCTCAACAGTGATCGGTACACTGATTGTTGGAGTCTCGAACGAGGGGCTTATGACTGCGCAGAACCAGCAGTGGAATGCGCTGTGGCTCACGGTTACCGGGGTGATGGTGATTGCGACGCCTCTGATTTTCTTGATTGTTGGAGGCTGGACCAAGCGGCTGATGAGGCTTGTCGAGGTGACTGAATATATCTCGCACGGTGACTACTCACACAGCTTGGTTGATGACCGGAATGATGAGATCAGCACAGTGTACTCGGCGTATGAGATGATGCGTGTTGCGATTCAGGAGCGGGAAGAAGTCGAGAAGGAGTACCAGAGAGAACTCAAGGCATCGCAGAAGATCGCAGAGGATGCGAACCAAGCGAAGAGTCAGTTTCTTGCGCATATGAGCCATGAGATTCGAACGCCGATCAATGGCGTGATCGGGATGCTCGAGCTGCTCTCGATGACGAAGACCACTGAGAAACAGCGCCGGCAGATCCGGACGGCGACCAGCTCCGCGGATTCTCTGCTGAGTTTGATTAATGATATTCTGGATTTCTCCAAGATCGAAGCGGGGCAGTTTGATCTTGAACGGTTCTCGATGGACTTGCACGATATCTTTGAGTCGGTTGCGGAGATGCTTGCGCATCAAGCCGCGAAGAAGGATGTGGAGCTGATCTGTAACATCGATCCCTCTGTGCCTCGGTATATCCTGGGCGATCCGACACGGGTGCGTCAGGTACTGGTCAATATTGTCAATAATGCGATCAAGTTTACGGATTCGGGCGATGTGGTCATCCGGCTCACCGCGGAGCGGAAAGACGATGATACTTGGTCGTGTCGTGCGACGGTGTGTGACACAGGGATCGGTATCCCTGAAGATCAGCGTGATCGATTGTTCAAATCGTTCTCGCAGGTCGACGCAACCACGACCCGCAAGTTTGGTGGAACTGGGCTTGGTCTTGCGATCAGCAAGGGCTTTGTCGAGTTGATGGGGGGCGAGATCGGTGTTTCTCCAGATCGTGAAGTTGGATCCGAGTTCTGGTTCACATTCGAGGCGGGATATTGCGACAAACATGTTGAGCAGCGTCCGGTGTTCCGGGGCGTGCTTCACAATATGCGCACAATTATCGTCGATGATAATATTGTGAACCAGCAGATCTATATGGAGGCGCTGGGGAACTGGGGTATGCGTCCCGAAGCATTCTCCAGTGGTAAAGAAGCGCTCGAAGCGTTGAATACTGCGGCTGGTGATGATCCGTTTAAGCTCGCGATTCTTGATATGCAGATGCCTGAGATGGATGGGGTGCAGCTCGCGGATGCGATCGTGTCGGATAGTTCGATCGAGGCGCCGACGATGGTGATGCTTACCTCGATGTACCACACTCCGGATGCGGAGGATCTTGAAAATCTATCCATCGCGGCGTGCTTACAGAAGCCCGTCCGTTTGTCAACGCTGCATGATGCGTTGGCGCAGTATATGTATGATGGGGTTGTCGATATTGGTCTGCATGCAGATCAGGACTCGGTGGATAAAATGAATTTAGAAGGTGCTCGCGTTCTTGTTGCTGAAGACAACTCGGTGAATCAGATGGTGATTTCTGAGCTGCTTAAAACCGCTGGGATCACTGTAGATATCGTCGACAACGGCGGGGATGCGGTGTCGAAGGTTGATGAGCATTCGTATGATCTTGTGCTGATGGACTGTGAGATGCCTGAGCTTGATGGGTATGAAGCGACACGCTGGATCCGTAAGCAGGAAGAAATGAGGATGGATGGCAAGCACATCCCGATTATCGCGCTGACCGCCAATGCGATCCAGGGTGATCGCGAGAAGTGTATCGATTGCGGGATGAATGACTACCTGACCAAGCCGATCAACGCGAAGAAGTTGTTCGCGACGCTGTTAAAGTTCTATAAGCCAATGGTTACGGGAACAGGGTCGGGCAGATCGGGTGATGAATCAAACGCGCTTCAAGAGGAAGCGGTTACAGACACGGTGTCGGCTGATCGCGAGTTGATTGATATTGAATCTGCTTTGGAGCGTTGTGCAGGGAAACCTGAGATACTGTGCATGGTTCTCGATGAGTTTGAGCGCATGACGGTGAGTTCAGGGGAGATGTTCAAGGAAAGCGTGAACGCGTCGGATCTGGTTTCTGTGCGGAAGCAGGCACACTCGCTCAAGGGTGCTGCGTCAAACATCGGTGCGGATGAGCTGGCGTCCTTTGCAAAGATGCTGGAAGATGCAGCTCGGGGTATGGAGATCGACTCAATCGAGGGCTTGCTCGCGGATGTTTCGCGGTGTCTCGAGGATCTGCGCCAAGAACTCCCAGCGATTCGCACTCAGGTGTCGGATCGCATGGCGGGGTGAGTTTATTCAGAAAGTGATTGATGCCCAGTAGCTGATCCAGTCGGCGTTTGTTTTGGTGGATTGTTCTTCTGAGAGGCGCTGGATGTGGAGGGTGGTGATCATCCATTGAGCGTCAAGATCCGCGTCGAACTGCACTCGGCCTTGCTCGTCGGTATGAAGCTCGATGAGCTGGTCTGGGTGTTGGTCACTTGTCGCGACGGTGCGGAGATTCTTGATCGGTGTGCTGTTGAGTGTGATGATCGCGGTCACGCTGTGTGTGGTTGATGATGATTCTGTGCTTTCAGATTTTGGTTCGATCGACTCAATGATGATCTCCAGCGGGAGACCGACTTCGTGGTCGATCTCGTCTGCGTGCATTGGGTGATCGGTTGGTTTCAAGATTGATTTGGCGCATCGGGCGTACAGCTCTCGGCCCATCGTGTCGCTCTCGTTGCGATCGGCGCGGTCCTGGATTGCGTGGTCGAGGTGTTCCTCTTTCAGGTACGACTCGAACTTCTCGGCTTGGAGATTGCTGGTGTACAGGTTCGATTCGTAGACGATGATCCCGGAGTCTTGTGCATTGGTGTAGCTTGTTTTGCCCATGTGTCGGTAGGTGAGGTCTGTGGTTTGATGTCCTGATTCTGATGAGTTGTGGACCAGCTCGAAGCGGTTGATCTGGGGTTCATCTGTTGGGACGATGTCTCCCTGGAATCGTTCGCCGTGCATGAGTTGGACGGAGACGACTTCGCCTTGGGCGGTGTTGATGCGTTTGGTCTGGATCCAGAACTCGTGGGCGTTTGATGGAGCAACGAGCGAGGTGAGCAGGGTTGTGAATGCGAGTGCGAGGCTTTGGGTTCTCATGTTGATTCCTGGTTGAGTGGTGGATTTCGTGAAAGTCCTGCGCATCGCTTTCGTGATGGGCAGGTGTGTGTTTGATTAGTTTTGAGCGGTGTTGAACGCTTCGATGAAGGCGCTCACATCGTAGAAATCGATCTGGCCGTCGCCGTTGACATCAGCGATGTCGAAGTCGGTCGGGTTCGGGTCCTTTCGGTTGGTGGTCCCGGCGTGCGGGGTCGCGGCGTATGGGAAGACCATGTTGAACTCGATGTCGTTCTCGGCGATGTTGTCGCCGACGACGGTGATGGTCTCGTAGATCGGTCCCGACGCGACGGCGGTGAGGGCGATGTCGATGACATCATCTCCGAAGCGACGGCCGTTTGGCCATCCACTGGAGACTCCTCCGGTCATGTCGCCTCCGACGAATCCGAAGCGGGAGAATCCGGTTTGTCCAGCGAGGGGGACCGGTCCGGTCGATGTTGCGACGCGGAGGACATCGGGGATAAAGACTGCTTCGAGATCAGCGCGACCAGTTGTCTCGAACTCTGTGGAGTAGACGAAGTTGATCAACGCTGCGAGTTCAGGGTTTGCGGCGTAGGTTGAGAACTGAGCGTCATCGGTTGGGACGAGCGCGTTGAAGCGGTCTTTGTCGGCGATCGGGACGAGGGCTTCGTTGAAGAGCGGGTTCCCGAGTCGGTTGACCTGGACCCAGTCTCCGGAGCTTTGGATGTCGTCACCTGAGAGACGGATCGTTGTTTGTTGACGGCTCACGGATGCGTACACGCCTACACCGGTTTGCGCGCCGAAGAACGCGTCGTTGTATTCGAGCGATGGGAGCTGGTCGAGCGGGATTTGCATCGCGATGGTGAGGACATTGAATCCTTTGAATCCATCGACGCCTTGGCCGTCTTGTCCGAGTCCGTCAGCGAGGGATCCGTTGTTATCGAGGATACGGACATTGAGGAGGTCGAAGATCCCTGGGATGTCGGAGTAGAAGCTGTCGTCGCGTGGTCCTGCGAAGAAGGTTTCGCCGTTGGCGCCTTCATAGATCGCTTGCTGGGTGTAGGGATCGAGTTCCTTTGCGTTGGTCGCGCCGGATTGTGCGACTCCGGACTCGTTGTTGTAGTGCGGGGTGGTGTTGGCGCCGATGTTTGGAGGCGCGACGATTGCGTCGTTGACGAGGGTGTCGTTGGTGCTTGTTGTGACGGAGTAGGTTTGGGTGTAGTTTTGTCGAGCATCTCCGATGGTTTGGATCGGTCCGACTTCTGTTCCAAGGCCGTAGGAGAGGATGGTTCCGGTGTTCTTGTATCCTGAGGTGACAGGCGAGAACTGGAAATCGTAGCGGGTGAGTGTTTCACCTGTGCTTGGGTTGGTGATGTGGAGTGAGTAGCGTGCGTCTGGCGCGAAGCGGTCGTAGATGACGCCGTCGCCTGGTTCGGAGAACGGGCGGACGCTCGCGACAATGTTGAGGACTTCGACGGAGTCGTTGTCGTATTTGGTTCCGACGAACGCGTAGACATCGGTGAGGTTGGCTTGTGGGTCCTGCTTGATTGATGGCGCATCGCTGTGGCTCGATGCGATCGCTGGCGCGGTGCTGAGGGTCAGGAGTGAGCCTGCGGCGAAGAGGAGCGCGGTCGCTCCGGCGAGTGTTGTGGTGTTGCGGATCATGCTGTTTCCTTTGATGTGTTGCGTGCGCAGGACAACCTTGGTCGCGGTGTGTCGCGGCGGGAGGGTGCTGAGGATGTGCACGGATTGAGCTGGCTGGTCTACGGCGACCTGCTTACATGGGTCTTTCGTGTGCGGAGCAGTGGGTGTTTTTGTTCATGGGTAAAAATGAGCAAGGCTCTGCGGATGAGTGCAGAGCCTTGGTGTGCATCAGGACTTTGGTTGATTATCCGTCGCGCGGAGCGACGACGACGCGGCGAGAGAGATCCGGGACCCATGTGCCTCCGGGGTTCTCGACGGTGATCGCGAAGAGTCCGACGCGACCGACATCGATACCTGGGACGATCTCGACGATGATCTCGCCTTCGGCGTTGGCATTGAAGACGCCTCCGCTGACTTTTTGTTCGAGTCCGCGTTCGTCGATGACCCAGACTTGGTACTGCTCAACATTCGGATCGTTTGGTTCGAGACCAACGAAGCGGATGTACCCTTCTTGGAGTTCGTCGGACCAGACGACATCACCTTGGACGCCTTGCTGTTCAGCTGGCGCGTCGGGGAGATCGAAGGGTTGCCAAGCGACCTGGATCGCGTCTGGGACGGTCAAGAGCTGGCGACGGTTCTCGGCGAGCTGCGCCGGATCGAGCGGGGTTTCGTAGATCGCGATGCGGTCGCGAGCATCGTTGAGCGATGAGGTCGCGCTGGCGAGTTGGGTCGCGAGATCGAGTCGGCTGCTCTCGAGTTGCGCGACCTGCGATGCTTGGAGTCGGTTCTGTTCTTCGAGCTGCTGGATGGATTGCTGCGCTTCAGCGGCAGCGAGCCGGCTTGCATCGAGGAGTTGGTTGTTGTCGCTGATCCGCTCTTGGAGAGCAGCGATCTCTTGCGTGTACTGGATCTGCGCTTGGTTCTTCGAGGAATACGCGGTGATCGCGAGGATCGACGCGCCGATCGCGATGGCCGCGGCGGCGCTGGTCATCCAGTACCTTGGTGCGTTGGAGCGGGTGTCAGAGTTCTGCTGGGGCTTGATTGAACCGATCGGGGCTGTAGATGTTTGGTGCGTTCCCTTGCGTGCAGCAATCGCGGCTTGTCCTCCGATGGTGAGGGACTCGGCGAGGTGCTGCGGCATCGGTTCTTGGTCTTGCGAGAGTTTGTCGAGCATGACGAGGAGCTCGCCGTGGAGGTTTTCGCTCAGGTCCGATGGGAGTGTGTTGTGCTGTGATGCGAGTGCGAGGAGTTCGTCGTGTTCTTCGTGCGACAAATCACCCAGCTGTTGTGCTGCGAGGAGTTCGAGGAGACGATCGGGGAACTCGCTTGGGTGTTGATGGGCGCCACTCATGGTGTGCTCCCTTCGGTGATTTTGTCTGATGTGGAGCCTGCGATGGTTTCGGTGAGTCGGATCATCGCTCGTCGGATTCTCGATTTGACTGTGCCGACAGGTGTTTCGGTGAGCTGGCTGATGTCGCGATGGCTGAGACCTTTATAGACGGACATCCAGAGGGCGGCTCGTTCTGAGTCTGGGAGGGCCGCGAATCCATCGGCGAGTTCCTTCCGGTAGAGGTGGGCGTTCTCGGACTTGAGATCGTCGCTTGAGGGGATACCGGCGTTGGTGTTGTTTGAGCTGGTTTGTGCTTTGTGCTCGGTCACTGATGCTCGTTCGTGGCTGCGGCGTGTGCTGATTTTGCGTTGGCGATCTATTATTCGTCGGTGCGCGAGCGTTGCAACGAATGCGGCTTCGGTTCCCTTCGATGGATCGAAGCGGTCCGCGTGGATCCAGATTTCTACGAAGACTTCCTGAACAGCGTCGTCGATCTCGGAATCGGCACGGTTGAGGTATCTCTTGGCGAGGCGCCAGATCATCCCGCCGTATTCCTGTACGCAGTCATTGGCGGCTGATTCGTCGCCTGCTGTGATGCGTTGAAGGATTGAGTCCAAGTGAAGCTCCGGTTGACATCTGAGAGAACCTGCGGATGCAATCGGTTCTGTATTGTCTCAGGTCTTCGTAGTGTATCACAAACTCGATTCAAGAATTTCAAAAGAATCAAAAACACCTGCGGGATCAGGTCCGAAAGGCTCGTGGATGAACACCCGAACGATCCACACTCAGTGGACGGAGTTCTCCGCACACTCTGGGCATGGGGACCATGTCCTGCAACATCTTGAATACTGGAGGTATGCGTAATGAATAGCAAAAATACATATGGAACACTCGCGACTGTCACAGCGATCGTCGCGTTGGCGGGAGCCGCGAACGCGGAGCTTGTGTACGGCGTGACTGATACACAGACGCTTGTTTCGTTTGATTCGAGTGACTCTACAAGCATCCTGAGCGGCGTCGCGATCTCGGGACTCGCGAGCAACGAGCAAATTCGTGGGATTGATATCCGTCCTGCGACCGGTCAGCTCTACGCGCTTGGCAGCTTTAACAATATGTACACCATCGACGCTGCAACTGGTGCGGCAACACAGGTCGGAAGCGGTCCGTTCGCGCCGCCGACCAATGGATCGAGCTTCGGGTTTGATTTCAATCCGGTCATCGATCGCATCCGCGTTGTGAGTGATGCGAACCAGAACCTCGTGCTGAATCCCAATGATGGGACCTCGACGATGGTGACTGATCTGTTCTTTGGCGCTGGTGATATCAACGAAGGCATGGATCCGAACATCGTGGGCTCAGCGTACACCAACAGCTTCTTCGGCGCGACCTCGACCCAGTTGTACGGGATTGATACTGGATTGGACGTGCTGGTGACTCAAGCAAACAGTGCTGGGACGCTTCAGACGATCGGGAGTGTCGGCGTGGATCTCAATGACACGCTGAGCTTTGATATTTCAGGAGCAACAGGTCTCGCGTACGCGACGGTCGTGAGTGATGATTTCTCAAGCTCGACCTTCTGGCAGATTAATCTCTTGACAGGCGAAGCGACTGCGCTCGGTGAGATCGGTGGAGGCTCGCTGATTACTTCGATGACCGTTGTTCCAACGCCGGGCACCTTCGCGTTGCTTGGTCTTGGTGGTCTCGTTGGATCACGCCGCAGACGATAAGCGGAGAGAGAGTGGTCGGCATCTGCGTTTGGGCGCGATGCCGTCAATCGTGGGGTAAGAAGCTCCGTCCTTCCAGCAGTGTCCCCGCTGGAATGGGCGGGGTTTTCGTTTTGGCATTGGGTTGGCTCGGAGATGGAGCGGGGGGTGAGATCAGGCGGTCTTGACGAATGGTGATTGATTCCATTCTGACCAGAACTTCTCGAGGTCGTGCACGAGTTCTTTGAACTGGGCGAAGTTAACCGGTTTGACGACATACCCGTTTGCGCTTGATGCGTATGCGCGTGTTCGGTCTTGCTCTGCGTTGGAGGTTGTGAGGACGACCACTGGGATGAGCTTGAGATTTTCATCGGTTTTGACGGCTTCGATGACCTGGTGGCCGTTGACCTTGGGCATGTTGAGATCGAGGAGGATCACATCGGGGAGTTGCTTGTCTTGATGAGTGCCGTACTGCTTCAGGTAAGCGATCGCTTCGGCGCCATTGCTCACGCGATTGAGTTGGCTATTTCCTCCGCTGATCTGCATGGAGAGCTTGATGAGCTCTGCGTGATCATCATCGTCCTCGACGATGAGGAAACGGGTTGGTGCAGTCGTGTGAGTTATCTCGCTCATGGGAGGCTCTCCAAAATTTGTACGAGGAAACCCTTGCTAACCGTACAATTCAAATGTCGGATTGCACAACGGATTTGTTTCTTTTAATCAAGAGGTTTTCGAAAGAATCATTGGTATCAGACCTTGAACTTTGGTTTAGAGAGATTGGCCGGTCTGTTTGCTCATTTTTCTATGAAGACAACTCGAAATTCAATGATTTGTTATTCACCTACTCCCATTATGAATAACCTGCTCGAGGTGCTGAAATGGATTTGGGACACAGTGGTATCTACCTAAAATCAATCAGTATGGGTGTAATCCATTTGATTCTAAGTACTTTGGTTCACTTCCTGCAGACACGGGTCGATCTAGTAGGGTGTTCGTTTCATGGAGCGGGCTCCAGAAGCTACTGAAATCCACTAAGGAGTGCATCGTATGGGGTCAGCACAGCAAAGGAAGGATCTGACAGTTGTCGTTATTGATGACAATCGTGACCACCTTTCACTGATGACCCAGATCATTGAAAGTAGCGTCTCTTCTGACCAGATGAAAGCGCGTGTGGTTGCATACGACAACCCTGCGGAAGCATTGGTGAATATCGGGGATGCGAGCAATCAGGTGATCCTGATTGATTACCAGCTCAACGAGGGAACAGGTATTGAGTGGCTCTCGGATTTTGTGAACGCTGGGGCTGGGCCTGTGATATTGGTCACTTCTTCGGGGGATGAGAAAATTGCTACCGAGGCTTTCCGGGCAGGGGCGGCTGACTATGTGCTCAAGGGTGAGGTTTTCCGAAATGCATCGCTGCTGGAAAGATCGATCCGTGAGTCACTGAGGAAGTACAGGCTTGAGAGTTTAAATCATGATCTTGCGAAGCAGTTGAAGGCCGCGAACAAGGATCTGAACTCCAAGAACCGGAAGCTCACGGAACTGACTGAATCGGCACACAAGTTCGTTGAGGATGTGGCGCATGAGTTCCGGACGCCGCTCGCGGTGATCAAGGAGTTTGCTTCGATCATTGCTGATGGTCTGGGTGGGGAAGTCACTCCGAAGCAATCAGAGTTTCTCAATCACATCACTGGGTCAGCAGGGGATCTGGCGGGGCTCATTGATGATTTTTTAAATAGCAGCCGGCTTCGATCAAACTCGATCCGTGTTGATCGTCGCGGGTGTGAAGTGTCGCGAGTGATCGAGGCTATAGAACCGATGCTCCGGTCCAGGGCGTCGTCCAAGTCGATCAAGCTGACGCTTGAGATTGATGATGATCTTCCTGAGGTCTTTGTTGATGCGGACAAAATGCAGCGGTCGCTGATTAATCTTGTGGTCAACGCGATCAAGTTCTCGAATCCGGATACCGAGGTGCGTGTGCTTGCTTCGGTCAACGATGAGCATTCGGTTCGTTTAAGTGTCCAAGACTTTGGTTCGGGGCTCGCAGAGGATTCGGTCCAAGAGCTGTTTATGCGGTTCAATCAGGGCGATGCTGATGAGCGTCGTCTTGCTTCGGGGTTTGGGCTCGGTCTCAATATTGTCAAAGAGATGGTCGCGATTAATCTCGGATCTGTGGATATTGAGAGTGAGCTTGGAGTGGGGAGTACTTTCTCGTTCACAGTTCCGATGATGAACCCGGTCAGTATTCTCACTGAGTACCTGAAGAATGCAATCAAGGATGTCGATGGTTCGGAGGTGGTCGTGATGTCTGCGCAGCGGGCGCATCGGGAAGTGGGGTCCGATGAGTTGGTTCAGGATCTCAAAAAGACGAGCTATCCGATGGACATGGTGCTGGAATCCAACGAGGTTGGTCAGGTCTATGTGGTCGGGTGTACGGAAGATCTCGAAGGGTGGAAGAAGCGGGTTCTTGAAGCGGACCAGGCATTACAAAAGCAGAGCTCGTCTCCGCGATCAGCACTTATTCTCACTGTATATGGCTCATGGGAAGCTTCGCGTGCTGAGTCTTATGTGCTTGGTCTTCTTGAAGGGTCAATGAAAGGAGGGACGATCAATGTCCCGATCAGTACTGATAGTTGATGATGAGCCTCGGATTACAGCGGCGTTGATGACGCGACTGGAATCGGTTGGGTTTGTTGTGTACCACGCGATCAATGGTCTAGCGGGGATCGAGGCGGCATCGTTGTATGAGCCTGATGTGATCCTGTTGGATATCCGGATGCCTGATATTGATGGGTATGAGACCTGCTCTCGGATCCGTCGTATGCCTCGGCTTTCGAAGATCCCGATCATCTTCCTTTCTGCGAATGTTCAGGACGAGGCTATTTTAAAGGCAAGCGAAGCGGGTGGGGACCGCTTTATTTCCAAGCCGTATGAATCAAGTTCTATTTTGAAAGCGATCGACGAGCTGGTCGAGGGTCGAGCACACGAGGAGTGTCAATCATGAGTGAGAGGGTAAGCACGCTATTAATCGTTGATAATGATGAGGGGCTCGTCGAAGCACTCTCGTTGAGATTTTCGCACGCGGGGTATGAGTGCATTACCGCTCATAGCGGATCTCAGGGGATTGCGCTCTTTGAGGACGGCGTATATGACGCGGTGTTGACGGATCTGAATATGCCGTCGGGAGATGGGTCCTCGTTGATCCATGGGATTCGCGCAAAGAGTGGGGTTCCTGTGATTGTGATTACAGGCTTTGAGTCTTCGTACAAAGAGGATCTGCAGGGGTATGAGAATGTGCATGTGGTCAAGAAGCCCTTTGAGATCAACTCACTGATCGACGAGGTTGAGATCGCGATCGGTCTCTCTGCAGGGTGTCATGATGACGCATCGTTCGCGTAGCGGATCAAGGAGCTATCTATGAGCAAGGTTACGGTTCTCATTGCGGATGATGACACGGGGCTTCTCAAGGCGATGGAACTTCGTCTCGAGAGTCTTGGGTATCGGGTGTTTTGTACACAGGACGGGTACCAGGCGCTGGCGATTGCGCGGCGTGAGCATCCTGATTTGTTGATTCTGGATATCTCGATGCCTGCGGGTTCGGGTGTGAGCGTGCTCCATCGGATCCGCGCGATCGATGAGATCGCGGATGTTCCGGTGATCTTTATCACTGGTCACGACACGCGCAGAATTCAGGACGAGACCGGCGGGTTGATCAACGCGGTTGTTTTACAAAAGCCGTTTGATACCGGAACGCTGATCGCGACGATTCAAGAGACGCTGGACGGGAACCCGAAACGGGATTTTGAGTATCTTGAGGTCGAGTAACCGTCGAGTAACCGTCGAGTAACCAAGGTACTCTGATGTTTTGTAAAGAGATTCCACTCTAGCGTTCCTTGAGATCAAGTAGTTGGTGTTCTAGATTCGCTGTGAAGCACATGTTTTGCAGCGTTTTGTTGTGATATGGCGCTGCGCTCATAGTGTTAAGACGCGGATCTTAATATAAATCTTCTTCATGAAAGACTGACGGCATCTGAACAGAATGGTGTTTTCCGTAAGGGTATGTTTCTCTTGTTCAGAAACAAACTTTGTCTCAGGAGACCTTCGGATGCGCACAGGAACTCGAAATATTGGGCGAGGCGTTGGGGGCTTCACCCTCATTGAACTGTTAGTGGTCATCGCGATTATCGCGTTGCTGATTGGGATCTTGCTTCCCTCGCTCAGCTCTGCTCGCAAGAGTGCGTGGGCGGTGGTGATCAGTTCGAACGCACGCAATGTGTTGCTTGCTGACACGCTGTATACAAATGGGAACCGAGAGTTGCATCCGCCTTCGTATGTGTACGGCGCGGATCGCGACAGCATGGAGTGGCGTCTCAACATGCAGCGTGCCACACACCCTCAGCGGATCAATGGGTACATCCATTGGTCGTACGCGTTGTTTGATAACGGTGAAGTTCCGCAGGACGCGTTTGAGTCCCCGGCGGTGACCTCGCGTGGGGCGCCGCGCACGAATCCAGGGAATGATCCAAATGACTGGGAGTTCGGTCAGGTCAATGACCTTGGGCAGGGCGAAGGCGCAAGCTGGCCGAGAGATCGACAGGTTCCTCGCCTTGCATTCGCGGCCAACGGCGCAATCATGCCGAGAAACAAGTTTAATCCGTCGGGATCGCAGCGCAAGGCGCAGCTCGTGCGTCAGAACAAGATCCATCGTCCTTCAAACACGATCTTGATCGCGGAGCTCAAGGATACAGCGCAATGGCGTTCGCTTGCTGATCCTGGGAGTGAAAGCGGCGAGAATGTGATCAAGAGTCACCGCCCGATTACTCCGTTCTTTGGGCTCTCTGCTGGTGCGGATGTGTATAACGAGCCGTCGAATCACAGCATTGCTCGCTTCTCGTATCCAGAGATCGAACAGCTCAGGCAAATCCGGAAAGAGACCACCTATGACGCGATCGGATTGATCGTTGGTCAGGGCGGCTCGAGCTCTTCACTCGAGGCAGTGGGGGATACCTTCAATGGGAAGGCGACCTTCGGATTTATCGACGGGCATGTCGAGTTGCGTGATCTGATCGAGACGATCGAGGACAAGCAGTGGGGTGATGAGTTCTACTCGATCACAGGGAACAACAAGCTTGCTGACAATGCTGATGACGAAAACTGATTGAGATTCTCTAGACGCCTTGGAAACGAGGCGTCTGGATTTCTGGGATCACATGGTTGTGATCTTGATGTTCAAGGAAGATGAATGACCTGACCTGGTCGTGGGACGCGTGTCTCATGGCATCGCTATCGATTTGAATATTCGTAGGAGAGAGTTCAAATGACAAACATTCAGAAACTAAGTTTGATGGTCGCTGCGTGCGGCGCTGCAACGAGTGTTGCGTCTGCGCAGCCGTTCGGCGTGAATGGTTCCGGGGCTACTTTGCTTGAGGCTTTGTTCAAAGCTCCTGCGAACACCCTCGACTTCATCGACGCCGACGGCGACGGGATTGTTCAGGAGCAACTCGCACCGTTCGACGCGACCGCGCCGTTTATTTCCAACCAGCACTGGCAGTTCACCTACCGCGTTACTGGTTCGGGCAACGGCTTCGCAGAAATGCGTGACTGGAGCACCTTGTATGCGACCGATCCAGACCTCGATCCGTTGAATCTCACCTTCAACTCTGATGAAGCGGACGCGGCGTATTTCAACACTCAGCTCTTCATTGCCGCGGGTGTGACGCAGGGTGCTTCAAATAGCGGGAATCCTGGCGCAACTCCGTACCGGACCCTCGATGACGGATCGCACGCGATTACCACCCTTACCGGTGCTGGTACAGGCGTCCAGATGGACTTCTCGGCGCTCGATGTTCCGGTCAGCTGGTTTGTGATCAACGACTCGGGAACAACCCAGTACAACCGCGTTCCGGGTGCGCCTGGGTACGGGAACAACCCACGCATCGCGACCGGTGGTGACGGCTACGACCTTTCGCAAGGCAACAAGCTCAAGACACTGGTCTCACCAAACGGTGCAACATTCAACACCAATGTGTCCGCTCCTGACGCGTTCACGATTTATGACACGCCTGTGACTTTGACCCCAGTGGCCGCGATCACCAACCTCGGTGTCGGCATGCAGGAAATCCAGATGTCAGATCTTCGTCACCTCAACGCGACCGGGCGTCGCGTCAACGGCGAGAACCTGATGGTTGTGACCCGTGACTCTGGATCGGGAACTCGGAATGCGTACATGAACGGCATCTGCCTCGATCCGTCATGGGGCGTCGGCGAGAACATCGGTCCAAAGACTTCCTCATCGGTCAATGATAAGGCAGGTCCTGACTTTACCCCTTCAAACAAGGGTGGATCGTCACGCATGGAAGCAACCGTCAAGAATACGCGTCTGGGAATCGGTCACACCGGTGCAGAGCGTGGTCAGTCCAAAGGCTGGCTCATCGATGGCGAGCTCGAACTCTTCGCGGTTCAGGCAGACCTCAAGGGCGGGACAGTCTTTGCTCGTCCAACGATCGAGAATGTCGTTGACGGCGGACCAGACGGGTACAACATCCAAGGACTCGGTGGTATCGCGACTGTCGGTGATCCACGCTCGGCGCCTGCAAATCTTGGCGGTTGGGGCTGGGATGCTTCGGAAATCGGAGCAAACCCAAATCCTGTTCAGCCGATGCGGAACCTGCAAGCTGCGGCGTATGTGAACAACATCACCCGCTCGGTCGCTGCTGTATCAGCGGTCCCTTCGGATCCAGCAAACGCGTTCTCCCCAGGTGAGTTCCTCGGGATCCAGTTCGTCCTCCCGGCGACTTCGTACAATGTCCCTGAGACCAACCCGGACGCGAGCGAGATCTGCATCCCGATCGTTCCCAATGCTGAGCGGAACGATGTCCTGACCCAGTTTGTGCTCAACGACCCAAACAATGTGCTCGCACTCTCAGAGTACGCGTCGTACAACACCAACACTGGTGGTATCGTTCCGACCCGTACCCTCGGCGTCACCTACGACGACGGCATCTCCGGCGGCACTCACTTCGAGTCCATCGATGGCACACGCATCGATTACGGCTCGTTCATCGGTGACCTCGACTTTGACGGAGAGATGGAGAACAGCCGCAACCTCATCGCGGGCGACTTTAACGGCGACGGCGCTCGCAACAGCGACGATGTCGCTGACATGATCGCGGCATACAACTTCGCTTTCAACGGCGGATCGTGGAACGGTGGTTCGGTGAACCCTGACAGGCGTGCGTGTCTTGAAATCCTTGGTGACTTCGATGCGGACGGGAACTTCAACGATGTTGATGTCCGCTACTTCGCCGACGGCCTCCACTTGGTTGGAGGCAACCTTGACCGCAAGGCCGGGTTCGTCGCTGTTGACGCTGCTGCTGGTGCCAACTTCTTCGGGACCTCGCTCGTCACCGGCGTCTACGACGACGGCGACTCACGCGGCGATGTTGCATCGGCTGACTTCTTCGGATTCGGCTCGATGAACCCGCTCCCGACCCGTGGTTTCCGTCCAAACGGATACGACGGCGTGGTTGATGGCGCTGATGTCGATTATGTCTGTGCAAACTTCGGTGACTGGTCGGTCATCGATCAAGCGGTCCACATCGATCTCTCGGCAGACATGAACGGCGATCTCGTCGTTGATGCAAGCGATGTAGTCGAAATCGTTGAAGGCATCCTCGACTCGTCGATGGGTGACTTCGATCTCGACGGTGATGTCGATGCTGATGACCGTGCGATTATCGTTGCGTTCACTGGTGAAGGCATGTTCTACTCCGAAGGCGATATCGACTGTGACGGCGATGTCGACGGCGATGACCTCGCTGCTTGGGACGCACTCAACGGTTCGGACTGCCCTGCAGACCTGAACGAAGACGGCTTGCTCGACTTCTTCGACATCTCCTTCTTCCTCTCGAACTCTGTTGACTTCAACGAAGACACCGTGTTCGACTTCTTCGACATCTCGGCATTCCTCGGTGCATACGGCGCTGGCTGCCCATAACTTGAGCTGACCGGTGCTTCGTGCACTGGTTGTTCACACGACCGATTTGTTTCGGACACCTGCGGCAGGGCTGAAAGGCTCGGCCGCGGGTTTGTTTTTGAGATCTTCATCAGATGCTAACACTGTGGCGCGGGCTTTCGAATGATGGCGTTCCAAGCATTCGCAGTCGACCGAGTTCGTCAGTGTTGAGGACAGGTTGAGGACAGACTTAGGACAGGGAGTGCAGTATGGAACTCAAACAGTACCTCTCGATCATCGCGGGTGGTCTTCTTGCGTGCTCAGCGACGGCGAACAGCGACGAGCTGAGATTACTAGAAGTCGCGAATGTCGCCGTCGAAGGTGGGGTAGAAGTGATTTCCTTTGATCGTGCGCATCAGACGCTTCATGCCGTCGGAGCGGGTGGTCGGATGAGCTTTGATCTCAATGATCTTGAGTCCATTGGGATGGAGGAACCTGTTCGGTTTTCGAGTGTTCAGGATTGGGACGCGACTTCGGTCGCGGTTGATCCTCTTGGGCGCGGGTTTGTGGTGTGCTCATGGATCCCGGATCCTGCGGATCGTGCGCCTGGGATGGTGCAGGTGCTGGATGCAGGAAGCGGAGAAGTTGTTTGGCAGTTCCCGATGGGGTATCACCCAGATTGTGTTGCGATGACTCCTGATGGGCGGTACTTGATTGCCGCAAATGAATGCGAGCCGGGGGAGGACGGGGATCGAGCGGGTGGGATCTCGATCGCGGATATCAGCATGATTCGGTCGGCGCGGGACTTCATAGGATTCAATGAAGTGAAGAGCTACGACTTTATGAGTGAGCACCTCGCGACAAGGGTTACGATCCAAGGCTTGCGGATCGGGACGGATTCGCGGAATGTTCCTGAGCTAGATATTGAACCGGAGTATCTGGCACCGACCAATGCGGGGGTTTGGGTTGGTTTGCAAGAGAACAACGGGATCGCGTATTTCGACTTTGCGCAGCGGC
This sequence comes from Phycisphaerales bacterium, assembly GCA_051252395.1. Classification (GTDB taxonomy): domain Bacteria; phylum Planctomycetota; class Phycisphaerae; order Phycisphaerales; family UBA1924; genus UBA1924. The sequence goes on from JBPOFX010000002.1 coordinate 805,907, forward strand.
GATGGACATCGGTCGAAGGGTTGGCTCCGCTGTCGCATCCGATGGATGCTTCGGATGATGATGGGTTTCGGATCAAGGAACACCCGGAACTGCGGATGCTTCCTCAGCCCGACACGATTGCGTTTGTGGAGATTGATGGGCGCGGGTATGTGGTGCTCGCGAACGAGGGGGAGAAGGACGAACTGGATTCGATGCGTCTGGGTGATGCGGTCGAGCGTGGGTTGATCGATCGCTCGGTAGTCGCTCGGCTTGATCTCGGTTCATCGCGCGGGGTGTGGATGAGCACGATCGACGGCGATGTTGATGGGGACGGGGATATCGATCATCCGAGCGTGATGGGGGGCCGGAGTGTGTCGATCATGGATGCGGAGACTGGGGAGATTGTCTGGGACTCGGGGGAGCAGTTCGAGTTGGTGACTGGGTTGCGCTGGAGCGAGAAGTACAACGCGGGTGATTCGCGGAGCGATCGATCGGGACCTGAACCTGAGGGGATCGCGATCGGGAAAGTGGGGGATCGGACGCTGCTCGGGGTGGGTCTTGAGCGGAGCGACGCGGTTTTTTTGTACGACATCTCTGATCCACACTCGGCGCGGTTGCTTGATGCTGTGGCGCTAAGCGATGGGTGCTCGCGTCCTGAGGGGTTGTCGTTTGTGAGCATGAACGGGCGGGACTATCTCGCGGTTGCGAGCGAGGTGGGTGGGTGCTTGACGATCTTTGAGATCAGGTAGTCGTAGAGAGTCGGAGATCATGGATTGTAAAAGTACCTCGCCGAGCAATCGCAGGGCGAGGTACTTTCAATATATACGGATTGAGAAGGTGTTGTGTCTTATGCACGGCGACGGCGAGCGCCGACGAGTCCGCCTGCAAGGATCAGAGCGACTGAGCCTGGGGTTGGGATGGTGCCGACGGAGCCGACGAGTGAGGTCATGTCGTTCGGGAAAGTGAAGTTGTCGTTGAAGAAGAGGTTGGATTCGTACGCGCCGTTGACGCCGAGAACGGAATCGACTGGTGATCCTGAGAGGAAGTCCATGGTCGCGCCGGTGTTTGCGAAACCTGAACCGAATGCTGCTGAAGCTTCGATGACTTCATTTCCAGCAGTTCCGGTCATGAGGACAGCTTCGTCGCCGTTCTGGCTGAGGTTGCCTCCGCCGTTGGTGAGGCCGATGAATCCTGCGTAGTTCCAGACTGCTGCAAACTCAGCGATTGCTGATGAGTAGGTGACATCGTCGTTTGCTTCGTCGTTGTCGGAGATGATGAAGATCGCGGATTCGCCTGCTCCGAGGAGGTAGGAGTCCATGAGTCCGCCGTCATCGATTGAGCGGCTTTCGTCGTCGAAGTAGAAGCTTCCGGTATCGATTGCAGTTGAACCGAGGTTGGTGACTTCGATCCAGTCTTGTGTGCCGTCTTCGCCGGTCATTCCAGCGTAGACCTCTGTGATTGCGAGGTTCGCTGATGCGGTGGTGCCTGCGAGTGCGATTGCTGCGAGTGTGAGTGCGTAACGCATGGTGATCTCTCCAAAAAAATGAGTTGCAGTGTGCCGATGGGTCCACTCTCTCCAGGCGACCCAAAGGTGTTAGCGCCGATCAACAGCGATCGGAGTTCCAACGATGAAAATTAGGCAACGATGAAAATCCCCGTATAAACAACGGATCAGGATTGCGCAAAGAAAGCGTTAAGCGGCTTAGCGAAAGCTTCATATTCAGATTGGTTGGCGAGGGAGTCGCTGACACTATTCTTTTCTCATGAACACACATGAGCGTTGGACTGTCCGAACCACACGCGCGTTTACACTGATTGAGTTGTTGGTTGTGATCGCGATTATTGCTTTGCTGATTGGGATCTTGCTCCCATCACTGAGTCAGGCGCGTGATACCGCAAAGCGGGTGAGCTGCATGTCGAATCTTCGGCAGATGGGGGTCGGGTTTACCTCGTACTCTGTGAGCAGTCAGGACTATTACTCTTCTGGTCCTCTGGATAACCGAGTCCGCAAGCACGCGAAGGGTGAGCAGATTGTCAATCAATGGGCCCGTCAGGAACACGACGAGCGTGGCGGGATCGAACGCATTGGATGGGTCGCGGACATGGTCAACGGCGGGTTTGGTCGTCCAGGCGAACTCCTCTGTCCAACGGCTCCTGCGAATCACAACCAGAATCTCAACTTGGATCGTCTCAATGACGATGGATTCAACGAGTACACAGAAGAAGAACGCGACCGCTTGATTACTGCTGGATTCAATACCAACTACACACAGTCGTGGTACATGGCGTACACGCAGTGGAAAAACACACGGATCGGTCGTCAGGGTCAGCCCGCGGATTCGGGGACGGGTGTTGTTGGGCCGCTGAAATCATCGCACACTTCGGTGATCTCGTCATCGATTATCCCGATGATGGCTGATGCTCGTGTTGATGCGGACTCGGATGCAAACAACGACTCGATCACGATCGACGGCGAGGTACTCCCGGCAACGAAGTCGGTCACGGATGGTCCAAACTGGCGCATCGGGTTCAATATGGCGAATCACGATTTCTCAGACTTTGGTCCAGCACACGGAAAACGCAAAACCGGTCTGGTCAAAGGCCACACCAATACGCAAGGGAACTTCTTGTTCGCTGATGGGCATGTCAGCGTGTTCACGGATGTGAACGGGGATAAGACCTTCAACTACGACCCGCAGTCTGAGGCGCGAGCGCGAGGGCAAGCGGTCTATCCCGACTTTGATTCGAACTCTGTGTTTTATGGGGAACTGTTGTCCGGCAGGTATCGTTAAGACCTGTCGGTTTTTGTTGAGTCATTCGGAAACTCTGGAGAGAGTACTATGAAATCCGCGACGAAGTCATTTGGGATCATCGCATTGTTGATGGCCGCAGGATCGGTTGCCTCAGGGCAAGTTGTTATTAACGAAGTCTACGAGAACCCTCCGGGGAGCGGGTCAACCAACGACGCGGTCCTCGAGTACATCGAGCTCTACGGCACTCCAGGAATGGACCTGACCGGATACTGCATCGGTCAGTTCAAGGGCGGCGAGGACAATGACGATAACATCCCAGAAGAACCAGCAGAGATCGACGAAGCATTCTCGCTCGATGGATTGAGCATCGGTTCCAACGGATTCCTCGTGATCTACAACGGCACAGTTGCGCAGTCGTTGATCCCGCTCTTCCTCCCGAACGAGGGCGAGAACAGCGCGAGCTTCTTTGATACGCACATCCCGACGACGGATACCAACGGGAATCTGAACAACGACGGGTCCTCGACCTACCTGCTGATCCGCAAGCGTCCGTTCCACTCGATCGTCGAAGGAGCTTCGGTGTACGAGCCGGGCTACTCGATCCGCAAGGATGTTGATCCGGATGTTGACTATGACGGGAAACTCGACTTTGGATTCGAGATCCCGACTTCGGGAACCTCGGATCCCGTCAGCATGATCGATCCGATCCAGATCATCGATGGATTCGCATGGTCGAACGCCGGGGGGAAAGAGTATGTGCGTTCTTCAGAACAAGAGATCTCGACCACCGACGGATTTAATCCGGACGGCGCATCACGCGTCGCGTACTACGGCGAGAACCCGATGCTCGGTCAGCGACTGAACTCGGACATGGAAGTGGTCCCGACACGCACAGCAGATGAATCATTCGTCTACGGCGACCTCACTGGTGCATCGGTCGATTTCACCTACGACGACACACGCTACGGCGCGCCGACCGATCCATCGGGCGACGGGTTCGCGGACATCGCGATCTCGGTTGACGGCGACAGCTTCAAGCTGACCCCCGGTTCATTCAACGATCACGGCGCGACTGGGATCACCCAGTTCCGCTTCGTGACTGGTGACCTGAACTTCGACGGCGTGGTCGATGCGGATGATCTTTCGCTCTTTGATTCGACCTTCGCTGGCGCGGACTTTGATGCGACTGAGGACTACATCGACGACGATACAGGTCTGCCGATCGCGGATCCGAACAATCCGGGTTCGAACTTCCAGTCGTATGTCTTCCAGGATCGTCTCGCAAACGGATACCTCGCAGCACGCGGGCTCGATCCAATCGACGGCGAAGACACTCCATCAGCGAGCGATCGCGCGGTCCTTGCTGGAATGGTGGGTCCGACGATGTGCAACGCGGCGGACTTCAATGCTGACGGCGTGCTGGACTTCTTTGATATCTCAGGCTTCCTGACCGCGTTTGGCGCGATGGACGCGATGGCGGATCTCAACGACGACGGCGCGTTCGACTTCTTCGATGTCAGCGCGTTCCTGAGCGTCTTCGCACAGGGCTGCCCGTAAGACCTTGGCATCCTGAATGACTCGATAATCACACCCACGGCTTCGGTCGTGGGTGTTTTTTCGTGGGCTGTGGAGACTTGTGATGTGCGAAATCGGACCCAAGGCGTACAGGGGGTCAATTTGGGTGGGGAGTCGTCGAAAAAGTGTATGAAACTCGGGGATTTTCGGGTAGACTTGACGCATTGACCGCCGAGCACACAGGGATGTGCTGGGGTTTCGAGTGGAGGAGAGAAGTCATGTCTATGGATACTGTTTGTACTCGCACGCTTGGATGTGTGCTGGTTGCTGGATTGTGTGCTGGGATTGCTGCCGAGACTGCTGAGGGTGGTCCGGTAACCTTTGTTGAGCAGACCGGCGCGGTGGGGCTCTCGCATACGCACGGCACAGTGTCGGCTGGTCCGGACATGGAGTTCATGCACGGCGGGGGAGCCGTGGGGGACTTTGATCGTGATGGGGATCAGGACCTGTTTGTGATTGGTGGTTCGACAGGGATCGATCTGCTGTACTGGAATGATGGGAACGGGAACTTCACAGAAGGCGGAGCCGCGGCGGGGGTCGCACGCTCGCATCGTGGATCGGGCGCATCGGTCGCGGATTACGACAATGACGGGGATCTCGATCTGTTTGTGACTTCCACAGGGACTGTCGCGACTGGGATGCTCCCGGGTCAGAACCGGTTGTACATGAACAACGGGGATGGAACATTTACCGATGTGACTGCGATCGCGGGACTCTCGACGAACAACCCTGTCAACGGCGATGCGTTCTCCTCGGCGTTTGGGGATTACGACCTGGACGGCGATCTCGATCTCGCAGTCGCGGGATGGCTCGGTGGGAATCGGTTGTATCAGAATAATGGAGACGGGACCTTTACCGATGTGACGGTCGCGGCGATTGATTCGGATATGGGTGCCGTGCGCGGCTTTGCGCCACAGTTCGTCGATATGGACGGCGATCGCTATCCAGAGATCCTCTGGGTCGCAGACTTCTTTACCTCGCGTTACCTCGTGAATAACGGGGACGGGACCTTTACCGATCAGACGGCAAGCTCAGGGACTGGTCTGGATTCCAACGGGATGGGGAACACCTTTGGTGATCTGAACAACGACGGGCTGATGGACTGGTATGTGACGAGCCGGATCAATGCGGATCAGACGAGCGGCTCGGGGAACATGTTCTATCGAGCGACTGGTGTGGATCATGTATTCGAAGAAGTCTCAGACGAAAGCGGGACGCTCCACGGCTACTGGGGATGGGGCACGACGGCGATCGATTTCGATCAAGATGGCTGGCTCGATGTCATCGCGACCAATGGTTTCACTGGAAACTTTGAGATGGATCCGACTGTGCTCTTCCTCAACGACGGCGACGGGACCTTTACGGAATCCGCAGCAGTCAGCGGGATCAGCGATGTTGGTCAGGGACGCGGATTGCTGAATGTCGATCTTGAAAACGATGGCGATCAGGATGTCCTGATCTTTAATAACCGACAAGCGATGGTCTGTCTCCGCAACGACACAGCCGGAGGCGCGTCGATCACGCTGGAGTTTGATACCTCAGGTGTTTCGGGACTCGCTCCTGATGGATTCGGGACACATGTCGAGCTGACTTCAGGGGGGATGACCCAGATCCGCTACCTCGCTGGAGGATCGAACTTCCTCGCGCAGTCGGAGCTTTCGGTCCACTTCGGGATCGGATCGGAGACGGCCGCGGATCTGACGATTACCTACGCGGATGGATCGACAGAAACACTCGCGTCCGTCGCGCCGGGTCGCTACACAATCACGGCTCGCGAATGCGTCGCGGACTTCGCGCCGAGCGGATCACTCGATTTCTTCGATGTTTCCGCGTATCTGGGAGCGTTTGTTGAGCAGCATCCGCAAGCGGATCTGAGCGGGGACGGCGCGTTTGATTTCTTTGATATTTCCGCGTTCCTGACGGCGTATTCGGGCGGGTGCAACTGAGTCCAATCCCAGTTGTGTTGGATCGAGATTGAATAAAGAAAGAGCCGCGGACTCTGGTGGGTTCGCGGCTCTTGCTTTGAGAAGGACAGGATTGGAGCCGCGAGGATCCGGATTACGCGGCGTTGTTGATCAGGGCGTTGAGGTCCGAGGCGTCCTCTCCTTGAGCGATCATGCTCAGGAGTTGGTCGGCGCTCGCGGCTGGGAAGAGCGATCGGATCGGATCGCTGGATTGGCTGTGATCAGGAGCAGCCTCGATCTCGCTGGTTCCGGCTTTCGCTGGATCCGGGAGTTGGATCGGGTTGGTGTTGGGGTGCTCCATGCACTTTGTGATCGGTGATTCGCTGGCGTGGATTGAGTCTTTGGTTTCTTGGTGCGCAAGATCGCACAAAAAACTTGAAGCCGGCGATTCGCCTGTCGGTTGTTCAGTCGATCGGGAGACGCTCGGGTTACGGCGCGGTCCAGATCCCAGATGTTGGGTGGTAGGGGGTGACCCCTTCGCGTGCTTTGGCGCGGGAGTCGTCGCCGAGGAGGGTGGGGTCGGATTCCCATTGGACCTTCGCTTGTCCCAGCAGGGTTCCCGATGCGACGGCGAGGTCGATCTGCGCGATCTGGTAGTCCACGATCGCGCGGATCTCGGAAAGGCGGGCATTGGCAAGGTTCGCATCAGCGTCGAGCACGATTGTGGAGGTCGAGCGTCCGACATCGAACTGGCGTTTTTCTGCTTCGAGGAGCCGAGCGTTGAGGAGGACGGAGTCTTGGGACGCGAGGATGCGGTGCCAGGTGCTTTGGAGGTTATCCACGGCGTTGTGGATCTCAGTGGTGATGACCTGCTCGCGGGCTTCGCGCGACGCCATGGTCTGGAGTCTTGCGAGGATCGCTTGAGCGAGGGATGCTTTCGCGGCTTCGTTCCCGAGCGGGAACTCAGCGTTGAGTCCGACGGACCAGTCCTCGAACTCGTTTTGTGCGAGTACATCGACGGAGTTTCCGAGCGATCCTGCGAGGCCGTTGACGCGGTAGGTGTAGTTGAGCGCGACGAGCGGGAGTTTCTGGTTCTCAGCGAATCCGATCTGAGCGGCTTGGCGCGCCAGCTGGATCTCAAGCTCGAGCATCTCCATGCGGTTCTCGACCGCAGTCTCGGTCAAAGATTCGAGGTTGTAGAGGTACTCAACGGGATCGGGCGCGGAATCGGTGATGATCCGCGTGCTGGTATCGACAGTCAGTCCAGGCATATTGATGAGCTGCTTGAGCGTGCGCTGCTGGATCTTGACATCGTTCTGGGCGCGGATGATCGCTTCGATCCGATCCGCGGCTCCGGACTGGGCGCGGACAATATCGACCTCGGTCCCGGTCCCGGCTTCGCGCTTGCGCTGCGCCGATCCGAGCTGGGTCTGCGCGACGGTGTACTGCTGCTCGACGACTTCGAGCGCTTTGATGGATGCGTACAAGCGCCAGTAGGCGCGGTCAACATCTGCGAGGACACGGATGACTTCGAGCTTGGTCTGCGCGAGCGAGGTTTGTCGATCGAAGTCTGCGAGTCGGAGTGCGTGGGTCGTCGCGCGGCGTCCAGCGTTGCGGAGGAGGTTGTGCGAGAGCGAGACCTGGAGATCGGAGGTCCATGCGGGATTGAGCGTGGAGAATGCGTTGTTGGTGGACGAGCGGTTGATCGGCGCGGTGACGGAGATCTCTCCTCCGGTCATGAGCGGGATGCGGACGCCGGGGGTGATGGACTGGTTGCGTGCTTGTGATCCGACAAGTGTGGAGGCGGTGGGCGCGTCGGTTTCGTTCCAGCTGGCGCTGAGTGTGAACGCGGATTCGAACGCGGCGAGTTCTTGGTTGACGCGCTGAGCTGCGATCTCGGGAGCGATGAGGGTCGCGGAGAGTCCGAGGTTGTTGGCGAGCGCGGCGGTTCGCGCGTCGCTCAGTGAGAGATCGAGTTGCTCGACGCTCGCGTAGTCGGTCTGCGCGATCTCGAGTTGTTCTTTGGTGTCCTTCGCGGAGTCTTCTGGGGCGCGTTCAAGCTGGAAGACATCGATCTTGTGAAGACGGTCCTTGCTCGCGACGGCGGTGGTGTCGAAGGGACTCTTGGAGAACGGGTTGGAGGTGCATCCGGAGAGGAGTGTGAGGGACGCGGTCGCTGTGCAAGTCGCGGCGAGGAGGAGCGAGCGGACAGATGGCGTGGTGTGGTGTGTGGTCATTGTGGTGTTCGAATCTGTGCGTGGAGGGTTGGACTGTGCTGTGGATCTTTACTCGTGACGGAGTGCGTCGATCGGGTTGAGCATGGACGCTTTGATCGCGGGGAACATGCCGAAGATGATCCCGACTGCGGCGGAGAATCCGAGTGAGAGCATCACGGCCCAGCGTGGGATGGTCATGGATTCGAGCGGGAAGTTCGGGACGAACTGGACGCCGGTCACAAGGACATTTCCGATGAAGAGTCCGACGAGTCCTCCAACGACACAGAGCACGACGGCTTCGACGAGGAACTGGAGAAGGACAACAGGGGGTTTGGCACCCATCGCTTTGCGGAGGCCGATCTCTCGTGTTCGTTCGGAGACGGAGACGAGCATGATGTTCATGATCCCGATGCCGCCGACGAGAAGAGACACGGCGACGACTCCTCCCATGACGAAACCGATGACCTGCGCGACATTGTTGAAATCTTCGATCGCGCTCTGGATGACGAACATGTCGAAGGTATCCTCGTCGTCTGGATCGAGTTTGCGGTGGTTGCGGAGGATGAAGCGGATCTCTTCTTGTGCTTCATCGGATTTGTCGGGATCGAAGAGCTGGAGCGTGAGGTCGGTCCAGGTGTAGGGGTTCATCATTTTGTGCGTGCCGAACGGAATATAGATCTCGGTTCGGGATTGTCCGCCGCCCATCATCGGGCTGAGTTCTTTGGTCTCGACGACTCCGACGATGAGGAAGCGTCGGCCGTTGACGAGGATGTAGTCTCCTGTGGGATCGGTATCGAGGTTGAGTTCTTCGATGCCTTGTTCGTTGATGAGACAGACCTGGCGGTTTTCGTCGTCGTCGATGCGTGAGAAGGGGCGTCCGAAAATGACTTGTCGGTTTTCGATCTCGTGCCATGCGGGCCAGATCCCGGTCACGCGGACACCTTGCGAGAGTTTCTTGCCGTTGGCAACATTCCAGCTGGCGCGGCATCCCGGTGTGAGCGTGTCGATCGAGTCGGCGTGTTCGAGGATGAGCTTGGCTTCGTAGGTGGTGATTTTGACATCGGTCCAGCTCATGACGGAGCGTTTGTCGTCGGGGACATCTCCCCAGAGCCACATTTTTTTGGCGCCGATGTCTTCGAACTGATTGAGCACATATCCCTGCATGCCGTCGAGTCCCGCGGCGACGACTGTGACACCGAGCACGCCGATGATAATGCCGAGTGCGGTGAGGATGGCGCGGATCTTGTTGGCCCAGACCTGACCGATCGCGAGGAACACCGTTTGCCAGAGCAGGCGGAGCACAAAGACGACTGGGGAGAGGAGGAGCTTGATCATTGGTCGGACTCACTCTTGGTTGGGACAGCGACATTCTTTCGGCGCGAGAAGAAGGAGCGGGTGTTCTTTTGTTCCTCGAGACGCGCGGCTTTGAGCTTGGCATCCGCTTCAGCATTGATCGCGAGCTCGGCGTCGGTGATGCTTGCTCGTCCTGATGCCATGCGTTCGACCCAGTCGAGGTGGATGGGGTCCTCGGCGGAGGGGTAATCGGAGATCACGCGACCGTCGCGAAGTCGGATGATTCGCTCGGCGTGTCCCGCGACATCTTCCTCGTGCGTGACGATCACGATGGTTTGTCCGGATTCGTGGAGCTGCTTGAAGAGCGCGATGATCTCGACGGTTGTTTTGGAATCAAGGTTCCCTGTTGGTTCGTCGGCAAGGAGGATCGAGGGGTCGTTGACCAGTGCGCGGGCGATCGCGACGCGCTGGCGCTGTCCGCCGGAGAGTTGGTTGGGTCGGTGCGTCATTCGGTCGGCGAGTCCGACGACTTCGAGCTTATCCTTTGCTCGTCGCTTTGCGGAGAAGAGGTGCTTCTTGGAGTAGAGCATCGGGAGCATGACATTTTTGAGCGAGGTGGATCTCGAGAGGAGTTCGTAGGACTGGAAGATGAATCCGATTTCGGAGTTGCGGACTTGTGCGAGCTTGCCCATCCCCATTTTGTGGGTTGGGTATCCGTTGAGGATGTACTGTCCTGCGGTGGGTTTGTCGAGACATCCGAGGATGTTCATGAGTGTGGATTTGCCTGATCCCGAGGCTCCCATGATCGCGACGAACTCGTTTGGGAAGATGGAGATGTCTACGCCGTCGAGGGCGCGGACGCGCTCGTCTCCGACGCGGAAGTACTTTTTGAGTCCCTTGATCTGGATCGTTGGGCTGCTGGAGTTGTTGGAAGAATCAGGAGTCATGCTTATGGTGACTCCTGCTCGTCGTCGCTCGATACGGTCCCGGCTTCTGCTTCGTCATCGTCTGTGCTGTCTGTCGATTCTGCTGAGTCTTCGGATTCGCTTTCGTCTTCAGCGTCTTTGTTCTGGTCCTTGTTCTGGGCTTTGTCTTCGTCGAGGCTCTCATCGCGGACGGCTCGGTCGTGCTTGAGGTCGACGAGCAGACGGAACGGGCCGGTGACGAGGATGTCGTCTTTGGAGAGTCCTTCGGTGATGACGGTCTGGGTGAGATCAGACGGTCCGACCTTGACTGGGGTCGCGACGGTTTTGCCGTCCTTGACGACATAGACGATGCGGGTGAAGGTTTTGTTGAGGTCGATGAGGTCGTTGCCTTCACGGATGTCTTCTGGGAGTTCTTCGATGCGTCGGTCGACGACTGCTTGGGAGGGGACGATCATCGCGTCGTAGAAGTGCTCGACGATGATGTCGGTCGATGCGGAGAGTCCGGAGTAGAGGGTTTCTCCTTCCGAGAGATTCATGAGGATCTCGACTTCGAAGGTCCCTGTGCCGTCTCCGGCGACTTGTCGTTTGAGACCGATGCGTTGGATATTCCCTTGGTATTCACGATCGGTGTATGCGTTGACAAAGATCTTCGCTTCTTGTCCGACTTGAACTGGGGAGATATTCGCTTCGTCCACGGCTGCTTTGAGGAGCATCTCCGACAGGTCCGCGATTTCCATGATGATGGATCCGGGGTTGTTGGTGGTGCCGACGATGACGGTTTCACCCACTTCGGTGTTGAGCGAGGTGATGACGCCGTCGATCGGGGAGGAGATGATCGTGTTCTCGAGATCTTTCTCGGCTTGCTCGATGCGTGCTTGTGCTTGCTCGATCGACGCTTCGATCACGGCTTTGCTGGATTGAGCGTTGAGGTACGCGGCTTCGGCGCTGTCGAGCTCGGCTTTGGTCGCGTCTCCGGTTTCTTGGAGCGATTGGAGACGCTCGTACTGGACGCGTGCGTTGATGAGGGATGCTTCGGCGCCGAGGAGGGACGCTTGTTGTTGCTTGAGTCCCGCTTTGGAGCTGTTGAGGATCGCGATCAGGTTTTGGGGGTCGAGTCGGATGACGACATCGCCTTCTTTGACGAACTCGCCTTCTTCAAAGGGGAGCGCGAGGACCTTTGCGGAGACTTGGGAGGAGATGTTGATGAGCTTTTTGGGTTCGATGGATCCCGGCGCGGAGACGGTGCGTTCGAGGTCTCCAAAGGTGACAGGCTCCATGATGACGGCGAGTGAGTCGTCCTTCTGGTTGCGTCCTTCGGTGAACTGCTTCCCAATCGGGGATTTGACGACCATGAAGCCGGCGACTCCGATGATTCCGAGTCCGACGACTGTGATACCGATGATCTTTCCGAAACCCATAGAGATGACCCCTGCGCGAGTATTTTGTTAGGCGAGACTGTGCGGTGAGTTTTATGGGGATCGGGGACGGCAGGTTTCGTGAATTCGAACCAAATCCCTGATTCGGGACAGGAAATTCGCGAAATTGTCATCTCGGAGGATCGACGCAGGAAACTGATGCGCTCAGAGACCCAGTTTCTCAGCGAGGAACGCGCCGACTTGGTCGATCGCGATCCGCTCCTGATCGAGCGTGTCGCGGTGACGGACGGTCACGGTCTGGTCTTCGAGGGTCTGCGAATCGATCGTGAAGCAGAAGGGGCATCCCGCTTCGTCCATGCGTGCGTAGCGTTTCCCGATCGATTGCTTCTCGTCGTACTCGATGGTTCCGAGGTGTCCGAATCGTTTGCGGAGTTCCTTGTATAAAGGTTCCGCGATTTCGGGCATGCCGTCCTTTTTGACGAGCGGGAAGACGGCGGCTTTGATCGGCGCGAGTCTTGGATGGAACTTCATGTAGACCCCTGAAGCGCGATCGGGGTCTGGGGTGTAGGCCTCGCACAGGATCGCGAGGACTCCGCGGTCGAGTCCTGCGGAGGGTTCGATGACATGGGGGAGGTAGCGCTCACCCTTGGGTTGGCCGTTCTTTGCGAGCTCGCCGCGCGTGTTGTCGAAGTATTCGAGTTTGGTCTTGGAGTGCGTCGCGTGTTGTGAGAGGTCGAAGTTGGTTCGGTCGGCGATGCCTTCGAGTTCGCCGTATCCTGGAGCTGTGAAGGGGAACTTGTATTCGATATCCGCGGTTCCCGCGCCTTCTTTGGCGTAGTGGGCGAGTTCATCCTGGTCGTGCTCGCGGAGGATGAGGTTGTCGGAGTTGAGTCCGAGCGATTGCCACCAGCTCATGCGCCAGTCGCGCCAGAAGGTGTACCAGTCCTTTGAGTCGTCTGGGTGACAGAAGAACTCGATCTCCATCTGCTCGAACTCGCGCGAGCGGAAGGTGAAGTTGCGTGGGGTGACCTCGTTGCGGAATGCTTTGCCTGTTTGCGCGATCCCGAAGGGGACGGAGACGCGTGTGGTATCGACTACATTTTTGAAGTTGACGAAGATGCCTTGGGCGGTTTCCGGGCGGAGGTAGACTTTGTTCTCATCGGACTGCATGATGCCGGCCCAAGTTTCGAACATGAGTTTGAAGGGGGCTGGATCACCAAGCGGTCCGCCGCAGTGTGGGCATGGGTCTTGGAGACCGGATTCGTTGAGTTGTTCGGTAGCGAGATGCTGGACGAACTCTTTCATTTCGACCGGGACATCGGGTTGCCCGTTGACCCTGGTTGCTAGCCAAGAGAGAGTCACTTCTGGATTTTTGACAAGCGCGAGGTTTGGGGCGAGTTTTTTACCTTTCCCCTTTGCCCATTTCATGAGTCGGGGCGTGTCGATGTCGCCGACGATTGGGGTGAACTCTTGGAGCAGGTCGGTGAGCCATGCGCAGTTGTCTGCCAAAATTTCCCAGAGATGATCGGCGCGGACGAAGTGCCCGCAGGAGTTGCATTTGCGCATCGGGTCTGCGAATCCGGCGAGGTGTCCTGATGCTTCCCAGACTTTCGGGTGCTGAATGATGCAGGATTCGATTGGGACGATCTCGACGGGTTTGCCGTTGGGGCCGTCTTGTCCGTTGCATCCCATCATGACGACATCATTCCACCATGCGTCGCGGAGGTTTTTCTTGAGTTGTGCGCCCAGCGGGCCGTAGTCCCAGAACCCGTTGAAGCTGATGGCGGTGTCGCAACCTTGAACCTTTGAGCCTTGGTAGATTTCGGAGGCTTGGTAGATGAATCCCCGGCGTTTGCACAGGGCCATGATGTCGTCCATGGATTTGATGGAAGTTGAGTTGTCTGCGGCAGTTTCGGTCATTGGATAGGTCCTTCGCGTGGGTGAAGCGAAGTGTAGGGGGGGAGCGATCGGGTATCCGGCTGTGGTCTCGGAGGATGAGGGATCTGGAGGAGGATTTGGAGCGTCTGGTCGGTCTGAGATCTATCTGGGATCAGTTTGAGATCTGGCCGTGGACTGGGTTGCGGATGGACGCGAGATCGGCGACACTGGTCGGCATGTCAAATGAAACAGCATCGAACGCATCTGATTCTCAAATATCCGGCACGCCCAAAGTGGGCATTCTTGGGAAGGCGCTGAACGGCGTTGAATGGCTTGGGAACAAGCTCCCGGACCCTGCCTTTCTCTTCTTGATCGGGCTGGTGCTGGTCTTGGGCGCCAGTCATCTCGCGGCTCCGACGCTTCCCGATGGGTTTGAGGTCCGCTGGAAGGTCGATGTCGCAAACGGCGGCGTGGACGAACGGGTCGGGGTCATCGGGCGCGTCAGCGACTCAGACGACGGGGAGGTCTTTGAGCCTGCGAGTATTGTGGTGGACAATGCGGATCCTGCGAATCTGCATGCTCGATTGGTGATCGACGAGACAGGGGAGACGGTCCTTGGTCCCGATGGCTCTCCGATGAATGTCGCCGAGCATGGTTGGGCGGTCTTTGAGAAGGTGCCTTTGGATACGGATGGTGATCCGGAGACTCCTCCTGAGCTGGTATCCAATGGACGCGTGATGTTCGCGCGGTCGCTGCTGACGAGCGAGGGGATCTATTGGCTGCTCGCGAGTATGGAAGCAAACTTCTTGGGATTTGCGCCGTTGGGGGTTGTGCTGCTTGGGATGCTGGGGATTGGTCCGATGGAGCGGGTGGGGTTGATTTCGGCGATATTGCGTGCGGCGTTGTCGCGCGTGCCTGGGATGTTGCTGACGCCTGCGATGATCTTCCTTGGGATTATGAGTTCGCTTGGATCGGACGCGGGGTATGTCGTGCTTCCGCCGCTTGCGGCACTCGCGTATCTCGCCGTGGGTCGCTCTCCGCTTGCGGGGATCGCGGCGGTGTTTGCAGGGGTCGCGGCTGGGTTCAATGCGAACCTGTTGATTACGAGTCTTGAGCCTTTGATGAGTAACCTGTCGCAGGGCGCGGCGCAGACGATTGATGCGGATCGTGCGGTGGCTGCGACCGCGGCGTGGTATTTCATGGCGGCGTCGACGATTGTGCTGACCTTTGTCGGTTGGGCAACGACGGCGATGTTTGTCGAGAAACGATTGGCGGCCAAGTCTCCTGAAGACGGTGGTCCTGATCCGGCGCACGCGTCGACGCTCGGCGGACACGGGAAGCTTGCGCCGGAGGAGTTCAAGGGATTGATCTGGGCGGGATTGACCTTCGGGATTGGGCTCGCGTTGACCGCAACGCTGGTGTTCTGGAAGGGGTCTCCGTTGTATGGATCCGATGGCCCGTTCCCACGCTGGGTCGCGGTGATTGTGCCTTTGATGTTTGTGCTGACGATTCTCCCGGCGTGCGTGTACGGCGCGGTGGTTGGGAACATCAAATCGACGAAAGATGCGGCTCGGACGATGGTTGAATCGATGGCGGGGATGGCGCCGATCATTGTGCTCGCGTTCTTTGCGGGTCAGTTCGTCGCGGCGTTCGATGAATCGGGACTGGGACGCATGCTCGCGTTCTCCGGTGGTGAATGGTTGTTCAATCAGCAGTTTGGTGCTGGGGGCCTGCTCATCGCGTTTATTGCGGTGACGATGGTGTTTAATCTGTTTGTAGGATCGATGAGCGCGAAGTATGCACTCTTCGCGCCGATCTTTGTACCGATGTTTATGCTGATCGGGATCCGTCCTGAGATGACGCAGACGGCGTATCGGATCGGGGACTCGACGACGAACATCATCACGCCGTTGAATCCGTACATGGTCATTATCTTGATGTATGTGCAGAAGTACGCGCCCAAAGCGGGGATCGGGACGCTGATCGCGATGATGCTGCCGTATACGATTGCGTTTACGCTGGTATGGATGGTGATGATCGTCGTCTGGAACGCATCGGGGATACCGCTTGGTGTTGGTGATCCGGTCGAGGTCTTTAGTGAGGGCTACGGCGTTGTAGCGCCTTGATCTGTGCTTGCAGCAAGATGTGATCGGTAGGTTTGTATGGACGAGCATGCGATTCGGGTTGAGACTTTGGTGGGGCAGTTGCTTGCGACAGTAAGAGAGCCTTGGGAATCGCTGCGTCAGGCGCTGGATAAGCACGCGTGGATGGAGATTGGGGACATCGACGAAGAGGGGAGCGGTGCGTGGCATCTGATGCACATCGCGGAGGTGTTCCGCGTGCATGCGAAAGCAGCGATGGGGGAGTGGGGGAGCGAAGTGGACGATTGGCCGAGCGCTGAGCGGAGTGTTGCTGGAGCGGGACGGATGATCCGCGAGGATGTCGAGCGGTTCTGCGAGTGGTGCCGGGAGCATCCAGATCGGTGCGGGAGAATCACATACGGCGAAGAGATGTTCTTCGATGAGATGATCGGGGTGATGCTGCGCCACATTGTTTGGCACGCGGCGGCGGTGCACTATTGGTGTATCTGGAAGGGGTGAAGACCCCCTCCGTCGCTGCGCGACACCTCCCCCGGAAGCCCGGGGGAGGAGAGTTCTTTAGTCGTTGAAGACCGATGCGAGGACATCGCGCCAGGTAACTTTGTCGATCTCTTCATCAACCTCGGACTGGACCTCGGTGTAGCTCTTGATCTCAGGAGGGGGCGCGAGATTCACGATCTGATCTACAGGGACTTTGGTCAGCGCCAGCGCGCCGTCTCCGGCGGCGTTGACGATCCAGCGTCCTTCTCCGAGCTGACGGTACACGGCTTGTCCAACGAGCGCGCCCTCTGAGTCCCAGTCGACATCCGCGAGCTTGGGATTAATGATCGTCGCTTGTGATGGAGGGGTGTCGGCGTCGAAGACGCGACGGATCCAGAG
The DNA here is from genome assembly GCA_051252395.1 of Phycisphaerales bacterium. Classification (GTDB taxonomy): domain Bacteria; phylum Planctomycetota; class Phycisphaerae; order Phycisphaerales; family UBA1924; genus UBA1924. Next base: position 822,785 of record JBPOFX010000002.1, read on the forward strand.
TCGGCCTTGGATGAGCGCGAAGTCGACATAGATTTCTTTGTCGGCGTTGCAGTTGGTTTGGATGATCTCTTGATCGCCTTCGATCGTGCGGACCTGGACAGTCACGCTGCGATCTTTGACAACGAGTTCGGTGATCGCGGTCTGGCGCACGGCTTGGTTGTAGTGGGATCGGAGTGATTCGTACTCAGTGGAGAGATCGCGGAGGCGGTCTTGGTACACACTGCTCGCGGCTTCCGCTCGTGCGACTTTTAATCCAATCAGCGAGACCGCGCCGACGGCTCCGATGATCGCGAGGGAGGTGATGGTGGTCTGGATAGCGCCGAGCTTGGACATACACCAGTGGTATCGGCAAGAGCGGGTGATTTTCTGGAAAGAGAGGACCCTCACCCCGGCCCTCTCCCTAGGGGAAAGGGAGGAAGATGAATTATCCGGTGTATTTGGTCAGGCAAACGCAGTCGTTTTGTCCGCCGAATCCGAAGGAGTTTGACAAGGTCGCGTTGACTCCTCCGGTTGGGTTGCAGTCGCGTGCTTGTCCTGGGATGTGGTCGAGGCCGCAGACTGGATCGACATCTTTGAGGTTCGCGGTCGGCGGGATCATCCCGGTCTCGATCGCTTTCAAACAAGTAATGAGTTCGACGGCACCTGCTGCTTGGATCAGATGTCCCAGCATGGATTTGACTGAAGAGAAGGGGACCTTCATCGCGTTGTCGTTGAAGACGGAGCGGACGGCGTTGGATTCGGTTTTGTCGTTTTCTTGAGTGGATGTGCCGTGGGCGTTGATCCACTGGACGAGGGGTTTGCCTTGCTCGTCGAGTTCGTTGGGATCGATCCCGGCTTGCTCGAGTGCGAGCTTCATCGCGCCTGCGCCGCCTTGTCCATCGGGATGGATATCGGTGATGCGGTACGCGTCTGCGGTGGATCCGAATCCTGAGATTTCAGCGAGGATGTTGGCGCCGCGTTTCTTTGCGGACGCAAGCGATTCGAGGATGACGATCCCGGCGCCTTCTCCCATAACGAATCCATTGCGGGAGACATCGAAGGGGCGCGATGCGGTGGAGGGATCGTCGCGTCGTGTGGACATCGCGGTGAGTCGGATGAATCCGGTGATGCCGAGCGTGTGGATCATCGCATGGCATCCGCCGGCGATCATCGCGTCGGCTTCTCCCATCCGGATGAGCTCCGCGGCTTCACCGATCGCTTGAGTGGATGCAGCGCACGCGGTCATGCAGTTGAGGTTCGGTCCCTGCGCTTTGAATCGTTTCGCGATGTGGAGCGCAGTGAGTTGGGGTTCTTGTTCGAGTTCTGGCGCGGGGGTCATCCCGGCGTACGCTTTGTCGGCCCATGCTTTGGGATTGAAGGTACGCGCCTCGTGGTCCCACGCGGCGACATTCGCGGCCATGTACGGCTCGTAGTCGAGGACGCCTTCTCCTGCTCCGAGGTACACACCGATCCGTGCCGGATCGATCGCGTGCTTGTCGAGCTTTGCGGCTTTGAATGCGTTCTGGCACGCTGCGAGCGCATAGCGGGTGGAGAGTCCGGCGGTCGCGTGAAGGCCGTCGTCTTCGATGAAGTCTGTGAGATCGAAATCGGTGACCTCCGCGGCGAAGTTGGTCGCGAAGGTGGATGCGTCGAAGTGGGTGATCGGCGCGATCGCGCTCTCAGCGTTGAGCAAGCGTTCCCAGACAGTATCGATATCCGTCCCCAGTGGGGTGACCCATCCGGCGCCGGTGATGACGACGCGTTGGTCGTCGGGGAGTGGTGCTTTGGTGCTCATAGTTGTTCAACCACGCGTGGGGCTGGTTTATTCTTCGTCGTCGCCATCTTCGTAGTCGTCGTCCTCGTCGTCGTCCTTGCGGAGCGCGTCTGGATTGAGGACGCGGACGAGGCCGTCTTTGAGGCGGCGCTGACCGAAGTTGATGATCAGTCCGAGTTCGAGTTCTGCGGCGCGGAGCGTAGCGCGGAGCGCGTTGCGGTCTCCTGAGGTGACATCTTGGTATTCAGCGATGATGTTGAGGAGGAAGCGGTCTTCGATGAAGAAGTCCGCGCCGACAGTGCCGATGACTTCTTCGTCGAACTCAACATCGATCTTGTGATCGGTCTTGTGCGGGACCTCTTCGATCTCGAGTTCTTTGATGAGTGCTTTCCGGTAGATATCGATTGGGTAACCTGGTCCGAGTTCTTTGTGGACTTCGATTGCGCATCCGATGAGTCTGCGGCTTGATTCGGTCAGGGCTGGGTCGAGGTCCGAAAGAGGAGTCGAGCGGCCGCGGCGGCGTTCTTGAGTGTTGTGTGGCATAATAAAATCAATGTCCCTGCGAGCGGAAATTAGAAGCGGCTTAGAAACAGCACGCCGTATGTCTGGCATTCACTATAGCCAGTAATTGGGTAAGTCCAACTATTGTTGCGTCAGATGTGGCTCAGGACAAGGGCACCACACTGTCCGGCGAGTGAACTCGTGCAAATTAAGATGTGCTGGATAGGTTGAGATTTTTCTGGGGTATACACCCCTGAATTATCAAGTGTTCTCGTATTCGCTGGGAGATGTTGATGGTGGAGGATCAACGCGCCGGCGGCGGTCATCAATCCGGCATGCGCCGAGAGCGTGTTCCCGATCCGCTCGGTGAGTGTCACGATTGGAACTGTTTCAGCAGAGCTTCCCAACGATCTCCGGATCGCTCCGGCTTCACGCGTGTCGAGTTCCGGGTCTCCGATTCCCAGTGGGAGGACGACATCTATATCGTCTGGAGTGAGACCGGCTTGGGCGATCGCGATGTCGATCGCTCGGCTCAGCGCTTCGTCATCGGCGGGGTCGGCTTCGAAAATCGGGAGGGTGGGGTTGATGGATTGGGTGGTCGCGTAGCCTGTGATACGAGCGAACGCGGTCGCGTTGCGTGCTCGGGCATGGTTTTCCTCTTCAACAACGAGCATCCCTCCGGCTTCTCCCATGATGGAGCCTTTGGAAGCTGGATCGAAAGGTTTGAGGATCTGCGATGGGTCCGCGTCGGGTCCGGTCTCGGCAAGACGACCGGCGTAGTCCCAGCGGAGAAGTCCCAGCGGGTTGATCCGTGACTCGGCGCCGCCGGTCAGGCACATATCAGCAGCGTTGCGGCGGATGACTCGCGTCGATTCGATGATCGAGAGGAGCGCGCCGGCTTCAGCTCCCATGATCGTGTTGGAGGGGCCTTGGAGCCCGTGGATGATCGTGACATGACACGCGGGCATGTTTGGGAGGTATTTGAGCAACCAGAGTGGGGGGAGGTTGTTCATCCCGGCTTGTCCGGCGTCCTCTGTTCCCCATTCCTTGGTATTGAACGCGCCGGAGCTGTCGGTCGCGGTCACGACGGCTCGGGACATCTCCGCAGTATCAGCGGCGATGAGTCCGGCTCCAATCTGGCATCCGGTTCGGGCTTGGTTGATCTGGAATCCGGAGTCTCCCTCGTCGGATCCTGAGGTGAGCAGTCCGGCGTGGTCTGCAGCGATTTTGGCCGCGATGACACCCAATTCGGTGTCCCTGGCCATCACTTTGGTCGCTTTGCGGTAGGACTTGGGGACCCAATCGCGTACTTTTGCGGAAACTTGACCGGCATACTGTGATGTGAAACCTGAAGCGTCGAAATCTTCTATACCAGTGATGGAGGTTGTGCCATCGCACAAGGCTTCCCAGAAGGATTCGGGGGAGTCAGAAATGGAGCAGATTGGTCCAATGCCTGTGATGACGACGGAGCGTTTGAGCGGGTTCATAGAGAGATCATATCTCGGTACTACGGACCGAGCGTTCTGAAACAGTTACAGAATCTGACCCTTTGGAACCGTTTTCTATGAGGCAATTGTGTGCTGAAGATGATACAGTGGGGTGTCCACGCTGGGAGCTATAGATTTCAGCATCATCCTACAGATTCCGGCGGATGTCTTGTCCGCCTCTTTGAATGCGAAGGTATTTCCGTATGAGTTTGACCGAAGATCGTGATTCCAAGATGTTGGTCCGCTTTGTTCGCATCGGCTTTGTTGGGCTGATGATGGTCGTGATGATGCTGTATGTGTTCAGCATCACACAGACAGCAGGGGACCTTGAGGTCGGCTTTGCGAAGCGGCCATGGGTTCCGGTCATGGTTGCGTTGCTGCTGTCAGGAATTTTCCTGAGTATCGATGTGATGATGCCTCGCAAGAAGATCTCGATGATCTCTGGGATTGTCTTTGGTCTGCTCGCGGGTTTGATGGCGGCGTGGGTACTCTCGACGATCATTGATCTGGTCGTGCAGTCGTGGGACTTTGAGGCTGGGCCGTTTGTATCGGTCGTCAAGGTGCTGCTCGGCGTGTCGCTTTCGTTCCTTGGGATTACGACGGTGCTGCAGTCGCAGGATGATTTCAGATTGGTGATTCCGTATGTCGAGTTCGCGAAGCAGATTCGTGGTCCTCGTCCGTTGCTGCTGGATACTTCGGTGTTGATCGATGCACGCATTGTTGATATCGCGGCGACTGGATTGATCCAACAAGCCGTGGTGATTCCGCAGTTTGTGCTCGAAGAGATGCAGGTGATGGCGGACTCGCGTGATCGGATGAAGCGGAACAAGGGTCGCCGTGGATTGGATATGGTGAGCAAACTCCAGCGGATGCGGATGGTTGATGTCGTGATTGATTCGACTCCTGTCCAGAAGAAGGGTGTTGACCTCGCGCTCGTAGAGCTTGCGGAGATGACCAAGTCGATGCTGGTGACGCTTGATACAGGATTGGCGCGGGTCGCGTCGATCCAGAAGATCCCTGTGCTGGATATGAATGATCTGAGCAACGCGCTCAAGCCTACGGTGATTCCTGGGAAGCTCATCCGTGTTGATCTGATCAAAGCAGGCGAGCAGCAAGGGCAAGCGGTGGGGTATCTGGATGATGGGACGATGGTTGTTGCTGAGGACGGGCATGACTTTATTGGTCATACTCGTGAGCTGGTGATTACCAGCACGATGCAGACCGCCGCGGGTCGGTTGTTGTTTGCTCGCGTTGATATGGCTGATCCTGACTATCAGGGCGATCTCCCGGGTGATCCTGGATTCGGTGGGGCACGCTCGAATGACCACGACAATGGACGGGATTCGGAGCATTCTGCTGAATCCGGTCAGGAATCCCATGAACAGCATGGGCAGGAGGTCCGCCATCCAGTGAAACCTGCCGGGATCAAGGGGCCGACGGTGGTCGGGGATCCGCACGCGAAGGGGACAGCGCGGAATCCAAGGCGGTAAGTCAGGTTGGACAATACAGGGGTCTACGATTCGCATCCTGACGCTGTGGTGTGATGTGTGGTCTTGATCACGGCTGTCTCCGTCTTTCTCTGACGCTCACACGGGTAGGAATACATCAGTTATGGATAGCAACGCAACGAAGATCGCCACGCCGGCGGGTCTGGGTCGGTTTTCAAGCAAGGGCTTTCTCGGCAGCGGGATCAAAACCGAGGTGCTTTCCGGATTAACCGTCGCACTGGCGCTGGTTCCTGAAGCGGTCGCGTTTGCGATTATTGCGAATGTGAATCCGTTGGTTGGGTTGTACGCCGCGTTCATGGTGGGGCTGCTCGCGTCGATCTTTGGGGGGCGTCCCGGCATGATCTCCGGAGCGACTGGCGCGATGGCGGTCGTGATGGTGCACCTTGTTGCGGAGCACGGCGTCGAGTATTTGTTCGCGGCGGTTGTGCTGACTGGATTGATCCAGATCAGTGTCGGGGTGCTGCATCTTGGGAAGTTTATTCGTATCGTCCCTCATCCGGTGATGCTTGGGTTTGTCAATGGTCTTGCAATCGTGATCTTCCTCGCGCAGCTGTCACAGTTTAAGGTGATGGGTGAGGACGGCGAGATGGTGTGGATGAGCGGGACGCCGATGATGGTGTTCTGTGGATTCGTGCTATTGACGATGGCGGTGATGTTCTTCCTTCCCAAGATCACGAAGGCGTTTCCATCAGCGCTCGCTGGGATTTTGTTGGTGTCGGTGATTGTGATCGGGTTCAATATTGATACGAAGACAGTTGGGGACATCGCTTCGATCAAGGGTGGGTTCCCGGCGTTTCAGCCTTTGACAGTGCCGATGACTATTGAGACGCTTCGGATTATCTTGCCGTACGCGTTTATCCTCGCGGCGGTGGGGTTGATCGAGTCGCTGCTGACCTTGACGCTGATTGATGAGATGACCGACACGCGCGGACGCGGGAATCGTGAGTGCGTCGGTCAGGGGATCGCGAACTCTGTGTGTGGCTTGTTTGGTGGTATGGGCGGCTGCGCAATGATCGGCCAGAGCATGATCAACATCAACTCGGGCGGGCGAGGTCGGTTGTCGGGGATTAGTGCCGCGATTTTCTTGTTGATGTTCATCCTGTTTGCATCGAACCAGATCGAGATGATCCCGATGGCGGCGCTGGTGGGGGTGATGTTCATGGTCGTCATCGCGACCTTTGAATGGTCGAGCTTCCGGATCATGAAGAAGATCCCGCTCAAGGATGCGTTTGTGCTGATCTTGGTGTCGGCGGTGACGGTCGCGACGGATCTTGCGCTTGCGGTGATCGTCGGCGTGATTGTTTCCGTGCTGATCTTCGCGTGGGAGCATGCGAAGCACTTGCATGTGGTGATGCGTGATGACGAGGATGGGTCGCGTGTGTACGAGCTCAACGGGCCTTTGTTCTTTGGGTGTATTAAGGAGTTCCGCGAGTTCTTTGATCCTGCGAATGATCCGGACGATGTCGTGATCGAGTTCCGCAACTCGCGTGTGGTGGATCATTCTGCTATTGAAGCGATTGATACGCTTGCGGAGAAGTATCGCAAAGCCGGGAAGACTTTACACCTTCGGCATCTGAGTGAGGACTGCCGATTGTTGCTGCATAAGGCAGGGGATATGGTCGAGGTGAATGTGCTTGAGGATCCGCAGTATTCGGTGGCGGATGATGAGCTGGCGTAAACTGTGTCGGTATGGATGATCCGATCAAGAGTCCGTTGATCAATGGGAAGCCGGCGTGGCATGTGCGCCGTCGACGGTTTACAACGGTATTGATGCTGGTGATTTGCCCATTGATTTTCATCTTTACATTCGTTGCCGATTCAGATGACTTGCTGAACTTCCCTGGATGGGTGAGTGTGGTGGTCGCTTTGGGTTTCTTATCTGTGATCTTTTACGCGATAGATGTTTATATGAAGCCGTATGGTCTGGGCTTTCTGCAGAAAAATGCAACACTACTTGAAAGACTTGAGGGGGTCCCATGCCCGAGTTGTTTGTATCCGCTGTGCGAGTTGGAGAAGGCGGATGCGGAGCATGTGTGCACTGAGTGTGGGTGCGGGATCAATGGGGTTGATGCGATCAGGGCATGGGATGGGCTGAAAGGGTACCGGTCGCCGAAGGGGTGGAATCGGTGGTTGAAGGATTCGTGATTCCCGACTGCGCCGATGACGGCGAGTCGGGGCACCCGGCACTCCCCGGAATTCGGTTAGATAAGTCCAAGCAGTGACAACATGAAGCTCGTCATCTGTGTGACTGCGAACTGTATGATTGCAGCGATAATAAGTATGGGTAAAGCAGATCGCCAAGATTGCATCTTTGTGTTCGTTGGGTGTGTTGTCCTGAGATAGGTGTATGACAGGTAGGAGATTGGAATCATGCTTCCGATCATGGCGTAGAAGATCGTCCATTCTGCAAAGCTGTTTGTGCCGGAAACAACGAATGGGTCTAGGGCGCGGATGAGTACGAAACTTGATATGAGATACAACGCTCCAAGACCCGCTAGTAGGGGCTTGGTCTGTGATGCTAGATGAGTCACTATCTTGTTCATGCAGTACGGGTCTTTGTTTAGAGTTGCTTCAGCGCCTCAACGAGCTGATCCACATGCGCTTCAGTATGGGCCGCGGACATTTGGATTCGGAGTCGTGCTTCGCCTTCGGGGACGACGGGGAATCCGAAGCCGATGACGAAGATGCCATGGTCGAGGAGTTTTTTGGACATGGCGATCGCGGTCGCGGTTTCGCCGACGATGATGGGGCAGATCGCGGTGGGGGATTCGAGGACATCGAAGTTGGTTTTGGCTTTGATCTGCTCGCGGCAGTACTTCGTGATATCGCGGAGTTTCTGGACACGCTCTGGCTCATTCATCAGCGTGCGGATCGCGGCGTTGGCGCTCGCGGCGACGGTGACGGGGAGGGCGTTGCTGAACAGGGTTGGGCGTCCACGCTGGATGATGAGGTCGATGAGTTGTTGGCTCGCGGCGATGAATCCTCCCGCGCCGCCTCCGAGTCCTTTGCCGAGGGTTCCGGTGAAGACATCGACTTGTGATGAGCCGTCGGGGTTGATCATGTCGAAGTGTTCGTGGGTGCCTCGTCCGGTTTTGCCCATGACGCCGTGGCCGTGTGAGTCGTCGACGCAGAGCATGGCGCCGTATTCATCGCAGAGCTTGCGGAGAGTTGGCAGGTCAGCGATGTCGCCTTCCATCGAGAAGACGCCGTCGGTGATGAGCCAGATCTGTCCGGTGACTTCTGGGTTGTTCTTGGCGCTCTCGAGGACCGCTTTGCACGCTTCCATGTCGGAGTGTGGGTAGATCGCTTTCTTGACGCCCTTCTTGATGACGGGGGTAAGGCGCATGGAGTCGACGATGCACGCGTGGTTGAGCGAGTCGGAGATGATGATGTCTCCCGGCTCGCAGACAGTCGGGAAGAGCGCTTCGGTCGCGTTCCAGCAGCTGACGAAGGTGTACGCGGCCTGGGTTCCCATGAACTCGGCGATGGTCTGTTCGAGTTCGTGGTGGGGAGTGAAGGTGCCACAGATGAAGCGGACGGATGCGGTTCCGGCTCCGTATCGCTTGAGTGCTTCAATCCCGGCGTCGATGACCTCGGGATGGTTGGCGAGTCCGAGGTAGTTGTTGGAGCACATACAGATTCGTTCGTGCTTTGAGCCGTCGTCGTCGATCATGGTGACAATCGCGTCCATCGGGGAGTCGAGGGTCTGGAGGACTTTGGTTTGTCCTGTGGATTCGAGCATCGCGAGGGTTTCGTTGGTGCGGATCGCGAACGGGGTGGAGGCTGTTGTGGTCGGCATGGTGGGGGTCCTTGGATCTTACTGGTCGATTGAGGGATCTTAGGGGTGAAATTCGGCGAATAGTGTTGTGAACACTGCATTATAAAGGGACTCATTATGAATGATTTGAACGGACGGCGTGGATTTACGGTAGTTGAACTCTCGGTGTTGATCGTCGCGATGGGATCGCTCGGAGGGGTGTTGATCCCGGCCGGGAATCAACTCCAGAAGAATAACTTGGATACGAGATCGCAATGGGTGCATCATGATCTGGCTCGGCGTCAGATGATGTACATGGGGGATAACAAGGGGGCGTTTACTGGTCCGAACACTTCTGGGCTTGAATGGAACCGGATTTCTGTAGTCCCGGGCGAGGGCGTTATTGGGTATTGGAGACAGCTCGAGGGTGATCAGTCTTCGAGCACACCAACATCTGTGAGCGATTGGATTTCTCCGATTGCTGGGGATGCTGTTGGACTATCAAGTAATCGCGCCCAGCGTCTTCAGCAGGTTTTGGAAACATTTGGAGATCCAACCGCATCAATGCACGCGGACACTCTGTACTTTGGGAGTTCAATCCCATCGGATTTGACTGATTTCGAGGAGATCTTCAATACGATCGGTTATCGGCAAGGGAGCTTCTTGATGATGCGTAGCTTTACGCATTTCTCGTCGGAGCACGCCGCGATTGAATCTATTGATGGTCCTGGCGCAGCGAATTTTCAGTACTTTGCGGTGCAATCTCTGGATGGGCCGGCGTCGTCGCCGAAGGGGTACGCGCCCAGCGTTTGGAATGTCGGTGTGCAGCTGTCGAACAAAGTGATGTTTGCAGACGGTACTCGTTACTATGAAGACGACATTGGTTTATCGCTCAATGTTGAATCAGAGCAGGCGCGGTTCTCAGACCACACTTCGACCGGACCAATCCTTGATAGCAGTACTGCATACGGGCGGGAGTCAGGTTCAGCTCCGAGCCAAGCAAACACGGATCTGAGTTTCCGCAAGCAAGGCGGGGCCGGGATGTACGCGACGATGTTTGATGGATCGCTCCGCTACATGTCTCGTGAGGAAGCGTGGACAGACCCAACCCCCTGGTATCCGAGCGGGAGTGTTTGGCAAGGGAACGGTGCGACTCCTGAATCACAGGCGTGGGTGGAGAAGAACCTTGTTGACGGCGTGATTCATTGATCTGAGTGAGTTGCAGCCGCGTATGATTGATTCTTGAATAAGCATCAACGCACCAAACTTGAAGGGATCCTTGAATCGCTGTCGAAAGCGGATCGGGATCGTGTCTACGGCCTTGCACGCGAGCAGCGGTCAGCGGCGCAGAAGCGTCGTCGCTCCAAATCACGCGAAACAGAAGACGGCGAGCGGATCGGGGGACGGCGTCGCGCTGATCCGTTGATCGATTGGGTGCTGCGGATCGTCGAAAAAGAGTATGGGCACGCGAAAGCGGTGCGCGAGCAGGAGTCGGATGAGACGGAGCTTCAGGAAGGCTTGGTCATCGAGCTGACGCGCCGGCGCGCGACGGTGCTCCCGCTTGGCGAGCGCGATGTTGAGAAGGCGTTCCATTGCCGGCTCAGCGCGGAGCTCGCGGCTCGTCAGCAATCAGGGATCGCGGTGGGGGATCGCGTCGTGTACACGATGCTCGACGCGAAGGACGATGATGAGGATTTGTTTGAGGTCGTGAGTGTCCTCGAGCGGACGACGAAGCTTGCTCGTCCTGATGCGCATGATGTCCGGAGCGAGCGGGTCGTCGCGGCGAATGTGGATGTGATTGTGGTCGTGGTGTCGGTGGTGTCTCCGCCGCTGCATCCGAGATTGATTGATCGGTATCTGGTCGCGATCGAAGCGGGTGGTTGCGAAGCGGTGATCGCTGTGAATAAGGTCGATCTGCTCGATCCGGAGTTGTTTGATGCGGAGATCGCGAAGCTCGATCCGTATCGGGATGCGGGGATTCCGATCGCGGTCTGTGCCGCGGTTCCTGGAGGGGGTGTTGGCGGGGACGGCGATGCGGATATGGAGAACCGGCGCGTGGATGAGCTGCGTGAGCTGCTCAAGGGGAAGACCTGCGCGTTTGTGGGACACTCTGGAGTTGGGAAGAGTTCGCTTGCCAATGCGCTTGATCCGTCGCTTGCGATCGAGACGGGGCGCGTGCGCGAGCGGGATCAGCGTGGTCGTCACACGACGACGGCGAGCTCGATGCACTTTATAGAAACTGCGGATGGTCAGTGGATCCGCGTGATTGATACGCCTGGGGTTCGGTTCTTTGGTCTTGCGGATGTGACTCCGGAGGAGTTGCGTTGGATGTTCCCGGAGTTTGTGGAATACACGCACGATTGCAAGTTCAATGACTGCTCGCACGATCATGAGCCGGGGTGTGCGGTGCGTGCTGCTGTTGAAGCGGGGGAGATCACGGCCGTGCGGTATGACACCTATCTGCGATTGCTTGAGGAGCTGCGGACTGGTGGGAAGCCGAAGGATGTGGTCGAGCGGATCCGTCCGAAGCTTGATGATTGAGAGTGGGTGATTCAAAAAACCAACAGGCGTCGATCGGTGTATTGATCGGCGCCCGTGGCTCGTGTGGCTGTGTAATTGGCATGCTTTACAACATGCTTTATGGCTTAGTTGCGGTGCGGTAGTCGCGGATGAATGCGGAGATGTCGAAGTAGTCAATGACTCCGTCTCCGTTGTGGTCAGCAGTGAGGCTTCGATTGGTCAAGCGGCTGACGAAATCAAAGAGATCGTGAGGATCGACGAAGCCGTCGGCGTCGTAGTCAGCAGGGGATGATGTTGCTGAGAGGGTGAGGATCTGATCGGACTGGAGATCGGTCCATGTGCTGAATGAGCCGTCGGGCCAAGCGACCTTGATCGCGGTGATCTGGGATTCTTCGGCGAGTCCGATGTGTGTTTCGACTGGGGAGGTGCCGCAGTACGAGACATTGTTGTGGATCGGGAGGAGGTAGTCTTTGGTTGGGGTCGAGAGGGTGATCATCGCGCCGATGCCTTGGGGAGCGATCGAGTCGCGTGCGGAGGTGTCGAGTTTGATCCGCATCCAGTGCGCGTTTTCAGGTGTGGACTCTGGGGAGATGAGGTTGTTTCGGAAGTACGCGATGGATTCTTTGTGGTTGAAGAAAACCGCGTCGATGTCTCCATCGTTGTCTGCGTCGAGGCGCACGAGTCCGCGGCCTTGCGCGACATAGCTGATGTTGCAGTCTTCAGCGGATTCGGTGAAGCTGGTCGCGTTTCCGTTGTTGAGGAAGAGTGTGGTGGGGTCGTTCCCGAAACCACCTGTGGTGAATCCGTTGTTTTCGAGGATGTCTTTGTGTCCATCGTGGTTGAAGTCGTTAATGAGTGCGCCCCATCCCCAGTATCCCAGGTGTGTCCCTGTGGATGGGCCGTGGTTGTCGAAGGAGCCGTCTGAGTTTTGGATGAGGAGGATGTTCCCTCCGACGGGCGGGGTGGTGTAGCGGATGTTGGTTGCGTAGAAATCGAGTTTGTGATCGTTGTTGATGTCCGCGATGTCGATCCCCATGCCGTTGATGGTCTGGATTCCCCGTGCGGTTGATGTTGTATCGGTGAAGGTGCCGTCTTGGTTGTTGGTGAAGTAGCGGGAGGTTCCCGAGTCGGAGATGATGATGAGTTCGGGATAGCGGTCGTTGTTCATGTCTGCGAAGGAGGGGAGAAATCCTCGCACATTGGTTTGGTCGAGTCCCGCTTCGACGGTGACATCGGTAAAGCGCCAGGTGTTGGTTTCGTCAGGTCCGTCGTTGCGGAAGAGTCTGTTTCCAGGGATGAGCGGGGAGAGTGCGGTGACGATGAGGTCGAGGTCGCCGTCGAGGTCGTAGTCTCCCCATCCGGATCCGGTCCCTTCGTGGTTGTTGACGCCTGCGAGAAGTCTGTTGACTCCTGCGGACACAGCGACATCAGTGAAGGACCAGTTGCCTTTTTTATCTGGTCCGTTGTTCATCAGGAGTTGGAACTTGCCCGGCTGTGGGAGCTGGGATGCGGGACCGAACGAGGTGATGAAGAGGTCGATGTATCCGTCGTTGTTAAAGTCTGCGGAGGACGCGGCGTAGGAATGGAACGGGCCTTGGATCCCCCAGCTTTCGGCTTGGTCGGTGAAGGTGCCGTCTTGGTTGTTGATGTAGAGCGCGTTGGGGTTGAGCGATCCGAGCATGAGGATGTCGTCGAATCCGTCGTTGTTGAAGTCCGCGGCGACTCCGCCTCCGGCCATGGTTGCGTAGCTCTGGAACGACGAGAAATCGTTGAACGCGGTCAGTCCCGCTTCCACAGTTTGGTTGCTGAAATGGAGGACGGGATCCCCTGCGGATGAACTCATCGCGAGGATGGAGAGGGCTGAGGATTGGACAGCGAAACGGATACTTGCTCTGCAGAACGCGGGCATAACGAGACCCCCAATGTCATAACCTCCACTGGATTGACCAGCGGGCGCAACAACATCACGGCGTTTGTTCGCGATCCAGCACACGACACCGGATCGGTGGGTTGTTCATATGCACACGACACATACAAACAACGCACAACGCAGTGGGGTCTTCTGAGGGCGTGAATACGGGACCTGTGTATTCACTTGCCGAGAACGAATTGGCAGCTCAAACACCCCCACGGCGTTCGAGTGAACAGAGACAGAATACCAGAATCGGAGATTCAGTGCAAGGGTTAAATCGTGTATTTCTAGAGGCTTTGGGAGGGATTTACTTGGTTATCGAGTCCTTGAAGTCAGAGAGGAATGCGGAAATATCGAAGTAATCGATCTCTGCATCGCCGTTGTGATCGGCGCTCAGTGAGCGAGCTTTGAGTCTGCTGACGAACTCGAGGACATCGTTGAAGTCCACAGTTCCTGACGCGTCGTAGTCCGCTGGATGCGCCGTCGCGGTGATGGTGATGATCGAATCTGACTTGGGATTGTCGAGTGTTGTGAATGAGCCGTCGGGCCAAGCGACTTGGATTGCTGTGATCTGTGATTCGTCTGCGAGTCCGATGTGTGTCTCGGCGGGGGACGATCCGCAGTAGGTTGGGTTGCTGTGGATCGGGAGGATGTAGTCTCTGGTTGGGGTCGAAAGGGTGATCATCGCGCCGATGCCTTGGGGCGCGAGGGTGTCGCGTGCGTAGGTGTCGAGTTTGATTCTTGACCAGTGCTTCCCTGTGGTGTCTGCTGTAGCGTCCAGGAGTTCGTTACGGAAGTACGCGTTTGGTTGGAGGTGGTTGAAGATCATCGTGTCCATATCGCCGTCATTGTCGGCGTCGAGTCGGACGAGTCCTCGTCCTTGTCCGGTGTGCGCGATGCCGCAGACTTCCGCGGCTTCGGTGAACTGGGATCCGTCTCCGTTGTTGAGATAGAGGGTCGCGGGTTGCGCGGAGTATGGTCCGAAGCCGTAGATGCCGTTGACTTCGAGGATGTCCTTGTCTCCGTCGTGGTCGAAGTCGTTGATGAGGGACCCCCAACCCCAGTGTCCCAAGTTGCACTGGCTCTGCGGCGCGGTGTTTGCGTAGGAGTGGTCTGGTCGTTGGATGAGCAGGAGGTTTCCTCCGATCGGGGGGCTGACCCATCGGATGTTGGAGACGAACATGTCGAGCAGGTGGTCGTGATTGACATCCGCGAAATCGACTCCCATCGCGTTGGCGGTGTTGATGTTGGTGAGTGTGTTGGTGACATTGGTGAAGGTGCCGTCGTGGTTGTTGGTGTACATGCGTGAGGTGCTGAAATCTCCGACGATGAAGAGTTCAGGGTAGCGATCGTTGTTCATGTCGATAAACGCAGGGAGAAATCCACGCAGGTTGGTCTGTTCGAGTCCCGCTTCAGCGGTGACATCCGTGAACCTCCAGGTGTCGGTTTTGTCAGGGCCGTCGTTGCGGAAGAGTCGGTTGGTGGGGGAGATCGGGGAGTAGGCGCAGACGAAGAGGTCGAGATCGCCGTCGAGGTCGTAGTCTCCCCATGCGGATCCGGATCCTTCTGGCGCGTTGTTGTTTGGGAGGAGTCGATGGACACCTGCGGATTGTGCGACATCGGTGAATGACCATTGGCCGTGGATGTCTGGTCCGTTGTTCATCATCAGCATGAGCTTCCCGGCTTGGGGAGGGAGGTGAGCGGGTCCGAAGGAGGTGATGTAGACATCGAGGAATCCGTCGTTGTTGAAGTCTGCGACGGAGGCGCCGTAGGAGTGGAACGGTCCATCAATCCCCCACTCCGAGGCGTGGTCGGTGAAGGTTCCGTCTTGGTTGTTGATGAAGAGCTTGTTGGGGTTGAGTGATCCGAGTTGGAGGATGTCGTGGAAGCCGTCGTTGTTGAAATCCGCGGCGACTCCTCCTGCGATCATCACGGCGTAGAGCTGTCCATCACGCTGAGCGTTTTGAGAGGTGAGTCCTGCTTGGGTGGTCTGGTCGGTGAAGAGGAGCGAAGGCTCGCCTGCGATTGCTGTGCAGCTGGCGGTGATGATCGGCATCCATCTTGTGAGAGGGGACTGGAGGGTGCTGCGAAAGACTGAAAGAACGAGCATAATCTGTATCCCGACGAGTCCATGCGATAGCATTGGCAGTGCTGATCGAGCACAACCATCGCGCGGAAGTGGATTCGCGGGTTGGCAAACAGTACCAATCCGGCGACGCACGACGCGCAGTGAATAAGCCCGCGCGACAAGTCGCAACGCGATGGGGATACGGCGAAGAGGTGAATGCGAGACCCTTTGCATTCACAGCCTGAACAAATTGGCACTTCAAACACCCCCACGGCGTTCGAGTGAACTCAGCTAGACTACCAGAACACCAAAGGCACCGCAAGAGTGCAGTTGCGAATTTTCCCCAGAAAGGCGTACGCATGGACTATCAGCAATGGATCGCTCAGAGTGATGAGGGGATCGAATCGCTCACAACTGGGATCGAGGGCGTGGTGGACTGGGCGCGGGGGTACCTGAAGTCATTGGGAGATCGTTCGGTGTGTCCTCCGATGGAATGGGGGGAACTCCTGGCAGGGATGGATACGGAGCCTCCAGAGATTGGGGTGGCGATCGGGGAGATCAGGGGGTTGATCGACGAAGCGGATGAGGAGTTCATGGAGCGGTTGGTACACTGGGGGTCTCCAAGGTTCTTTGCGTACTTTCCGTGCTCGAACTCGGTGCCTGCGATTCTTGGGGAGCTGATGAGCGCGGTGGTGAATGTCAATGGGATGCTCTGGTCCACCTCGCCTGCTTGTACTGAGCTTGAGGTCCGGATGATGGACTGGTGCGCGCAGATGTTTGGGTTGGATGATGGGTTCCGCTTTGATCGTTCGGAGAAGGGTGGAGGGTGTATCCAAGGGACAGCATCAGAAGCAGTGCTCGCGGCGGTCGTCGCGGCGCGGAGGCGCTGCACGAAGCGGGGGGTGGATCGGTCTTTGGTGACTATTTATACGAGTGACCAAGCGCACTCATCGGTTGTCAAGGCAGCGATGGTCGCGGGGCTTGCGGACGACGCGGAGGATCGGAGCCGAGTGCGTGTGCTGGACACCGATGGGGATCTGCGGATTGATCCCAAGGATCTTGAGCGGTTGATGCGTGCGGATCTTGAGGCGGGGTTGGTTCCGGCGTTAGTGGTCCCGACGATTGGGACGACTTCGACTGGGGCGCGTGATCCGATTGTGGAGATCATGGATGTGGTTGAATCGTTTGGTGAGGAGAAGCCTTGGGTACATGTTGATGCCGCGTGGGCGGGGGCGGCGTGTGTCTGTCCGGAGTTTCAGGGGTTGCTTGCAGGGGTGGAGCGTGCGGACTCGTTGTGCATCAATCCGCACAAGTGGTTGCTGACGAACTTCGACTGTGATCTGTTCTGGGTGCGCGATCGCGATGTGCTTGTGGATTCGATGAGCATCACACCGGCGTACTTGCGAGACAAGGCGAGCGAGCGTGGGGGCGGCGAAGTGATCGATTATCGTGATTGGCATGTCGCGCTGGGACGACGGATGCGGGCGCTCAAGCTGTGGTTCGTGATCCGCTGCTTTGGGGTTGACGGGTTGCGGGGTCACATCCGTTCGCATGTGTCGCTCGCTGAGGAGGTGGAGCGGTGGGTTGTTGGGGACGATCGCGTTGAGTTGGTCTGTGATCGCATGCTTGGGTTGGTGTGTTTCCGCGTTGTTGGAGACGCTGGTATGACGAAGAAACTGGTCGAGGTCGTCAACGAGCGTGGGCGTGTGATGATTACGCATTCGATCGTCCCGATCGGTCCAGAACGCTCGGGCGAGTCGATCGCTCGCGTGAGTGTGGGGACTCCCGGCGTGACGCGGTCGGATATCGAGGTGCTGTTTGAGGAGATCGGGGTTGGGTTGGATCGGGTGCTTGGTTCGCACTAGACTCGTGGATGCATGCGAATCTCTTTAGAGTGCTCAAGATTGGTGTCGGTCTGGTCTGTCTTGGTCAGCTGAGCATCGGTGGGTGCACAAGCTCGACAGTTTATGACGGGCACGACTATCGCTTTGCGACAGGGCTCGGGGCTGAGGCGCATGGGGAAACGAGCGTGGATCGGGAGTTGATGATCGGGGCGATCCGCGAGGTGCTCACGGATCATCGCTTTGTGATCGATCGTGTCGATGCAAGACGCGGCGTGGTGACGACGGCGGTGAAATCGACGCAGGGGATCGGGTCGCCTTGGGATGGGGAGCAGGGGTCGCTGACGCAGGAGACTGCGGACTTTGTGAATCAGCACGAGCGAGCCGTGCGTGTGCTGATTGAAGAGAGCGGGGAGATCGTGGTCTCGGTGATGGTCCAGCGCGTGCATCGTCCGGGCTGGCGCGTCGAGACGGAGAGCATCGCGAGTTCTTCGCATTACGCAGTGATCGGGAGTCATGGCCGGCGCGAACCTTCACGGATGGTGACTCCGATCGGGAATGATGGGTTGCTCGCTGAGCGGATCGGTGAAGCGATCAGAGCGCGGCTCGCGAAGTCTCAGACGAACGGTTGAGCGGCGTAGCTCGCAATCGCTGAGGGGCTGCTTCGGTACTGTGTTGCATCGCGCTATGGAGAGGCTGGGCGAGCTTGAGCTCTGGGGATGTGCGTGATTGCCGTCCAAGCTCTGCAGGACGCTTCTCGATTACATCTGGATCGATTGTGAGATTGAGCATCTCGGAATGTGACGGGGGGGTTGGGTGTCCGATTGCTCGAGCGATGAGTTGTCCTCGGCTGCATGCGTTGAGCTTGCGATGGAGATTCTTGACATGATCGTGCACAGTATGCGGCGAGCGTCCGATGCATTCTGCGATGACACGGACGGATTTGCCTTCGACGAGCTGGTCGAGGATGGTCTGCTCGCGTTGGGTGAGCCATTGGTAGGGAGTGGGGTTGAAGTTGGCGAGGCGGTTGTTGAGCGCGGGTGTATCGAAGGTGATTCTCGCTTTGTGGACGATTGCCGACATTGCTTCGGAGAGTAAGAGTGCGAGGTTCGGGAGTGAGTGTGGGTCTGCTCGGGTGATTGCGAGCAGGCACGGGGTGTTTGGGTTCGTTGAATCATCGATCGCGTAGATTGGTGCGTAGGCGGCGATGGTTTGGGTTGATATGTCTGGGTGGGATGTGTTCCAGGGGTCACTCAGTGTGTGTGCAAACCAGCTCGGGAGGAGTTTGGAGGCGTGTGTGAGGTAGCCCGTGCTGAGGGCGGTTTGAGGGAGGTGGATGGGCGTTGCGTCGATCCGATCGAGTGCGCAGCGTTCGTGCTCGGGGTTGGGCGGGTTGCCTGCTCGGGATTCATTGTTCATGGGTGTGGAGGACTCCCAGTGGTGCCCGACGCCTGTGGACTCGGCGGTGATTCTTGAATGGTCTTTGTTCAGGGTCGCGACAATGAGCCCGATCGTGGCTTGGGGGTGGATGCGAGCGATGGCCTGCGCGGCTTTGGTGGTCCAGTCGAATGTTGGAGCGGAAGGGAGGGCTGCTATCGAAAGCAAGGTTTCGGTCAGTCGGTGATATGAATGGGGGGAGGGTGTGGGCTGTGATCGGATTGGGGAGTGGTTGGTCATTGGAGGCCTTTGGTTTGTTTATTCTAAATCGACTGATTGTTGTTTTGTGTATCAGTGATTTGGGGTCATTAATATGACTCTAATGCTCCCTGTGGGGCTTTTTTGGGGTATCCCCTTATTGGGGATACGAGCGGGTAAAGTTCTGTATATGCATCAAATATTACATTTGTGTGTTTTTTGGAGTGGTGCTCACACAGCAATGAGACAGCTTGTGCTTGGGTGTGAATAGGACCAGTAATTCTCCTGAGATTGCTGGTCTGGTGGGCAGAATGGCGCATATTTGATTTGAGTTGAGACGAAGTGGGACAATTTTGTCTGCTATTTGAGGATCTGTGTATGTCCGCTGTTCCGGGACAACAAGGGTTTGTGTTTGAGCCGATTACTTGGCAGCCGGAAGTGCTTGCGCGCCTCGAAGATCGTCACCTTGTCGCGTGGGGCGATGATGTGAATGTGCGGACGCGGTTCGCGGCGTGCTTCCAGCAGTATCTTTCAACACTCGCTGACACACAGGTTTGTGTGTTGCACGGACGCGCAATTTCGAGCATCAATGATCTGTGCGAGCAGCTTGAGCGGCTCATTCCGGTCGAGCGACTGAGCCGAACGGTGGATGGTCCTCGTGGGATATCTTCGCTGCTGCGTCAGCGGAGCGGGGTTCCAGGGCGACGACGCGAGCGGATGCGTGTGTTTGTATGGCACGATGCGGATCTGCTGGCAAGGCGGGATCGCGGATTGTTCCAGGACATGGCGGAGGTCATGGCGGGGGTGAGCGCTGAGATGGAATACGCCGACGACGGGGCGGTACTGGTTCAGCGATGTGTGTATGTTGGATCCGGAGCGATCGAGCGTGAAGCACGACGGGTGGATTCGAGGTTGAACTCTTGGGGGCCGGGGGGCGGCGGGGAAATGCCGTTCTGGGAGCTTGTGAGTGGTCAGGCATCGCCGAGGACGACGCTTTGTGCGATTGATCGGTTGCTCGCGGATTCTGGGTATTGATTGATACAGGGCTTGAAACTGCTCAATACATCGAATGAGATGGTGACGGACGGCTCGATGGGCTGTTTTTTCTTGCGCTGAGTCGGGGGTCGGGGGTTTACTTTGCGGCGTGGGCTGGGATTGATTGGGGATGCGCATTATCAGTGGAGAGTTTCGTGGCCGACGATTGCACTCGCTTCCGAAAGGGGTGGAGACTCGTCCTGTGCCTGACATGGTGAAGGAAGCGTTGTTTAATCTGCTTCGTGGTCACTTCGAGGATGTCGGGGTGATTGATGTCTTCGCGGGATCGGGATCGGTTGGTCTCGAAGCGGTCAGTCAGGGCGCGAGCCGGGTGGTGTGTGTCGAGCGGGATCGTCGGATGGCTAACACGCTTGAGGACAACATCGAGATGCTGGGGTGCGAGGATCGTGTGGAGGTCGCTGTGTGTGATGCGTTGGGTCCTGCGACTTTGGCGCGGTGTCCTAAGCCGGCGCACATTGTGTTTATGGATCCGCCGTATCCGATGGTGCGTGATCATGATGATTGGCCGAGGGTCAAGAAGCAGTTCGAGCGTTTGATCGGGATGCTCGATGAGACGGGGTATGCGATCATCCGGACGCCTTGGCCTTTTTATCATCGCGAGTTGGTTGAGGATGAGACGGAAGCTCCGGTTGTCAAGACTAAAGAGAAACCTGCTCGCAAGGATGCGCTCCATACTGAGGTCATCGAAGGCGAGGAGATGGTCGAGATTGATATGGAGAGCGATTGGGAGGGTGAGTTTGGTGGGGACTTCCCATCAGATGATGAGCTTGAGGGGATCGCGAGCGATGCGGATGTGAAGGATGGTGGGAAACCGAAGTATCGGACTTGGGATATTTCGCTTGAGATGGAGGGGGCGCATGGGCCTGAGACGCATGTGTATGGATCGACGGCGATCCATTTGTATATGCGGAAGGTCGATGAGCCGGGGTCGTCCCAGGCTTAAGACTGTGGGTCTATCTGTTGGTCGGGATTGGGTGGATTGACTGCATCGCGGGTGGTTTGAGTCGGTATATTGGGTGTGGGCCGAGTGTTTGGCTCGGGACGCGATGGATGTGTTTGGCTGTCGTGTGTGACTCGGAATGATTGCATTGAGTTCTTGGGTTGGTTCTTGAGATCGCGATTGGAGCGGTGCTGCTGTGGATCGGGTGAAGCTGCGATTGATGCTGGTGGTGATGGTCGTGCTGGGGGGTGTGGTGGGTGTCTGCGCTGGGAGCGGATATTCAGCGGATGATGAGACGGCGTGTGCTGAGGTGACACGCGAGACGCTTGAGTGCGGGCTTGAGGTGGTGGTGTACGCGCAGGAGGGGATGGTCGGCGAGACGCAGGTCTGGGTTCGGTTGCATCAGGGCGCGATGTATGAAGCGGACGAGGAGCGTGGCGCGTCGGTGATGGCGGCGCGAGCCGCGGCGTTTGGGGTTGGAGGGGTGACGCAGGATCGGATGCTGGAGCTGCTTGGAGTCGAGATCGAGCAGGTGCTCTCTGGGAGCGGCGTCCAGGTTCGTGGGAGTCATGTGGAGTTTCCGTTTCGTGTTGGGGTGGAGGCTGATGATGAGTTGATGGAGTCGGCGCTGCGCGTAGGGCGCGGATTGGTGGAGGGGTTTGCGCCGAGTGATGAGATGATCGAACAGGCGCGGCGTGGGATGCTCGAAGAACTCGAACGGATCGAGACGGAAGAGATTGATCGCGCGTTGGCGCGCGTTTGGCTTCCTGATTTGGTAGACGGGAGCGCGTACGGGCGGCTCCCTCTTCCAGAGCGGGGGGTGATCGAGGGGATGAGCGGTGATGCTGTTCGTGCGTTTGTACGGCGTGCGTGGACTCCGGATCAAGCGAGTATTCTGGTGGTTGGGGATGTGGATGGAGCGGAGATCGTTGCGCAGGCGCAGCGGGTGTTTGATGGATGCGGATCTGGTGATGGGGATGAGGTGGCGTTCCCGGAGGTTTTCAAGGATGGGCTCGATGGTCGGATCGTGAGTCTGAGTAATGAGCGTGTGGAGCTTTCGCGGATCGGGTTGGTGTGGTTTGGGGAGACGCATGAGCCGAGGTGGGATGAGGCGGGTGTTGAAGAGATGCTGGTGATGGCGCTGGTCGCGGAATCGATGCGGCATCGCGTGAGTCTGATGCTTCGCGCCGAGTTTGAGTCGGTCGAGCAGGTTCGTGTTGATGCGGGTGATCTGCTCGGGCGGGCGCGGTACGGGCAGATTGTGGCGGTGTTTGAGAATCAGTCAGAGGCCGAGGGCGGCCGGGGATGGGATTCGGTCATCGGCGCGATGGAACGCGAACGGGTTCGATTGGTTCGTGATGGATTGAGTGATCGGGAGATCGAGCGGGCGCGTGAGTGGTTGATCCAGCAGTGGGGGTATGAGGTGGATCAGTGGGAGGGATCGACGAGCGATGAGCTGGCGCGTTCGTTGAGTTGGATGATGGCAATGGGCCGGCCTTTGGTGGATCTCGCGGAGTGGGTGGAGTGGGCGCAGGGGTTGCTCGATGGGGTGGACGGCGATCGTGTTCACGGGGTGATCCGCGAGATGTTCAGCGAAGAGCCTGCGGTGTTGGTATTGACGAATGGTGAGCGTGCGGCGGGGGAAGATGAGATTCGCGCGGTTTTGGATGAGGCTCGTCGTGATGAGCTGCCTGCGATTGGGGGGGGGTGGATTGATGAGCTGAGTGGTCCGATTCTTGAGCGGAGCAATCGAACAGCAGCGCGATCGGGATACGGTGAGGGCTCACGAGAACGCGTTGATGAGATCTCGGTGCATCCGCAATCGGGCGTGGTGACGGCGAGGCTGACCAACGGCGTCGTGGTGCGTCATCGGGAGATGAAGGATCCGGAATTTCCGGGGCGGGTGGTGATGGTTGTGCGTGTGGGGTTTGGATCGATCGAGGATGCGTCGATGAACGGTGCGGGGGATGTGGTTGTTGAAGCGATGAATCGTGGCGCGATCAGATCGCGGACAGAGCGGGAGCTGCGCGGGATTCAGGTTGAGCATGATCTTGCGATGAGCGTGGAGCTCGGGGCGTGGGGGATCGAGCTTGAGGTGAGCGGTCCTGTGGAGTCGTATCAGCGCGTCGCGGAGCTGGCGCATGCGATGCTGACGGATCTGAGGATCGAGGGCGAGTTGATCGATGAGATCCAGGCGCAGGCGTTCTCGGGGGAACGGCGGATCGGTGCGCCGATCGACGATGTTGAGGTGGGGATCGCGCGAGCGTTCGGGGTGCGGTTCGATGCTCGCAGGAGTGATGTGTTTGGAGAGGGAGTCGATGCGCGGTCGGTTCGAGAATGGATGAGCGAGCGGGTGCGCGGGGATGCGATCGAGATCGGGATCGCGGGGGGGATCGACGCAGAGATCGCGATCGAGGCGTGCGCTTCTGAGTTTGGTTGGATTCCAGCGGGTGGTGAGTCGGATCCAGCACGCTTGGTTGAACAGATCGAGATTGGGGTCGAGGGGGAGGAGACTGTTCGTGTGGCTGCGGATGATGGGATGAGCGGGGTGATGGTGGGGTTTGGTGCGTGCGAGGTTGGGGATATTGAGGAGCTGAGGACGCTGACAGTCGCGGGGATGGTGCTTGATGGTCGGCTGCAAGAACTCGCACGCGGGCTCGATCAGGAGGTCGAGGTGATGAGCGGGGCGATGACACTCGATCTGCTGCCGGGACGCGTGGTGATGTTTACGCGTGTGGTGTGCGATGAGGAGGACATCGAGGATTGGACGGCTCTGCTCGAGGACGAACTCGAGCGGATGGCATACGGCGGGGTTGAGGTTTGGGAGGCGGAGGAGCCTCGCGATCGGATCAGCGAGGCGTTGGGGAAGTGGGTCACAGGGACAGGGTTCTGGGCAACTCGTCTGGCGCAGCTGGGAGAACGAGGCGGGGATGTGGATGCGTTGTGGTCGATGCGGGATTCGTATTCGGTGATCGGCGCGACGGATATCGAAGGGGTGTTCGGGAAGTGGTATCGGGACGGGAAGCATTTCCGGATCGAGATGGTTCGCGAAGAGCGTTGAAATCGAATTATGCATGAGCATAAAAAACCCCTGCGTGTGCAGGGGTTGGTGGTCTTTGGTAGACGCTTTGGGTTAGGCGGCTTGGGTGTTTGTGTTTGCAGGGGTGACGCCTGAGAATGGGTTGAAGTTGAATGGGGTGTTTGATTCGGATTGATTGGATTCTTGGTTCCACCAGTTGAATCCGAATGGGGTTGGTGATTGGCCGAAGAATGCGGCGGGTGAGTTGAACCAGTTCCATGCTGGGGTGGATTGGTTCCAGAATGGGTTGAATCCGGCTGCGAAGTTCGATGGACCGAAGTTGCTTGGTCCGAAGTTGCTGCCGCCGAATCCGAATCCTGATCCGAAACCAAATCCTGGGTTGCCGCCGAAGCCGAAGCTGTTGTTGCCGTTGAATCCTGAGAACTCAGCGGAGGATTGGTTCCAGAATGGGTTGAAGCCGTTGAATGGGGCGTTCCAGCTTTGGGAGAAGCTTGGGGACCAGCCTTGGTTCCATGATTGGTTCCAGCTTGGGGTTTGTGCAGCGGCTGGGTTCCATCCGGTGTTCCATGGCTGATTCCAGCCTTGGTTCCAGGACTGGTTCCATGGTGTGGAGAATCCGTTTTGTGAGTTTGGGGATGAGTTGAAGCCGTTGAATGCGAATGGTGAGTTGAACATGGGGTGCCCTTTGATTGGGTGTTGATTTGGAGATCGCGCATGCGATCAGTGGTGAAGTGATCGGCGTGGTTTGGAGTGGAGTTTGGTGCGATCCACCTAATCCGGATTGGATTCGAGTGTGTAGGAGGGGGGCGGGAGCGTCCGGCGCGTTATCTGCGCTGGTTGGTTTGTGCGGCTTAGTTGGATGGGCGCGTGTAGGTTGCTTTGCAGTTTGGTGCTTCAGTGATCGTGACGGAGTGGACCTTCGCGTGCGGGGAGAGCGATGCGTCGAGGCGATCGGCAAGCTCGTTGGCGATGTGTTTGGCGATAAGTTCGGCGGTGGGGTTGAGGGTGTTGAAGGGGGGGGTTTCGTTGAGGTTCTGGTTGGTGAAGGGTTGGCAGATGTCGACGAGTTGTGCTTGGACGGTGTGGAAGTCGCAGAGGAGGCCGTCGTCGTCGAGGGTTTGTCCTGCGATGGTTGCGGTGGTGACGAAGTTGTGGCCGTGGATGGGTTCTTGGGTGCCGAGGATGGAGATGGTGTGGGCGGCGCAGAACTCGTGGGTGACTTGGATGGTGAACATGGATGGACTTTAGGATTCAGGAGCGGGCGATGTGTCTGGGTGTGTTTTGGACCAGGTCGTGAGTGAGCGGAAGGCCATCACGGCGATGATGGCGTTGGCGACAACTCCTGCGGCGGATTGGGCGATGAGGTTGAAGGCGATCCAGCAGATGGAGGCGAGGGCGGCGTAGACGAAGCCGTCTTTTTTGTGCTTTCCGAGTCGGTACATGGAGAGGAACATGAAGACGGCGGCGGCCCAGTCGAGGCCGTAGTAGGAGAAGAGGAAGTTGTGGATGTATTCAGGCATAGGGGGAAGGGTAGGGGGGGAGACGGCTAGAGTGGTGGAGTTGATAAAGGAGTGTTTGCGATGGGTGATTCGCCGTTGATTTTGGGTGTGAGTGGATTGAGGGGGATTGTTGGGGAAAGTCTGACTCCGGAGCTTGCGTTGCGGTACGCGGCTAGCTTTGGGAGATGGCTTAATGCTCGGACTCCAATGCATCGTAAAACAGAAGTGTTAATAGCGACTGACGGTAGGGCTGGTGGCTGTGCGTTGGTTCACGCTATTAGTTCAGGCTTGCTGTCAGTTGGATGTAATGTGCGGAATTTGACTACGGTGATGACGCCGACTGTTGGTGTAGTGCTTGATGCACTCAAATACGATGGCGCACTGATTGTCACAGCGAGTCATAATCCTCAAGAGTGGAATGGCATCAAGGCTCTTGTTCGTCCTGAGTCATGGGAATCAGGTTTGTGTAGTGATGGGCGGGGGCGGCCGGATAGTGAGGGGGTTGATGCATGTGCGCCGAGTTTGGTCATGGCTGATGAGATCGTGACTCGGTTTCAGCAATATGAAGCTGTCTACAACAACGGTCTCGGCACTGGAACCTATTGCTGGGATGATGATTCGAATGAGAAGCATTGCTATTCGGTCAAGCATGCAGTTGCTCGTACATTTGGGATGACTTGGAACGAGCGTGTTGCTACATCCAAGGGGTTGCGTGTTGTGACTGATTCTGTCAATGCGTCTTCATGTGAAATAGATCACTTGTTTTATCGTGGCGGTCCAGTTGAACTGATTCAGTTGAATAACAAGGGGACTGGTGTCTTCCCGCATACGCCTGAGCCGACTCGGGAGAATCTTTCCGGCGAGGGTGGGTTGTGTGATGTGGTGCCTGGGATCAAGGCTGATGTGGGGTTTGCACAGGATCCGGATGCGGATCGGTTGGCGATTGTGGATGAGAACGGCGAATACATCGGGGAGGAGTACACGCTGGTGTTGTGCGCGATGGCGTTGATGGAAGCGCGGATGGGGGATGAAGATCGTGAGGGGAATGGCAAGCCTGTGTTTGTGGTGAATCTTTCGACTTCGCGGATGATTGATGATGTCGCGGCGCACTACGGCGGAGAGGTTGTTCGCTCGGCGGTGGGGGAGGCGAATGTGGTTGAGATCATGAAGTCGCTCAAGGCACAGGGGCGGGATGTGGTGCTTGGGGGTGAAGGGAATGGGGGGGTCATCTGGGCTGAGGTGACTTATGTTCGTGATTCGCTCTCTGGGATGGCGCTTGTGTTGTCGTTGATGGCTCGGACTGGGAAGACTGTCAGTGAGTTGGTGGAGATGGTGAACTCGTTTGGGCCGACAGATGAGGTCAAGGCGAACGGGTACACGATTCTCAAGGCGAAGTCGGATCTGGCGAGCAAGGCGGATGCGGTGCCTGTTGTGGAGCATTTGAATGGGATTTACTCGAAGGCGGACGGGTGCCGAGTGGATTTGCAGGATGGGATCCGGATTGATTGGGACGAGCGGGGGGTCTGGGCGCATGTTCGGGCGAGCAATACGGAGCCGATCATGCGGGTGATTGTGGAGGCGCCGAGCAAGGCGGAGGCGGAGCGTGTGGCGGGGGAGATTGAGGGTGAGATTCAGGGGTTGGGAGGATGAAGACCCCCTCCGACCGCGAAGACGCGGACACCTCCCCCGGAGGCCCGGGGGAGGAGAGACCGTGCTGAATCGTTGGGTGTATACTGTGGGCATGAGTGAAGCAATGACTGATTACGAGATTGGGTCGCGGGTTCGGGTTTCTCAGCAGGTGATGCTGCATGATTCGGCGCAGGTGACGAGTGTCGAGGGGGTGGTGCTGCGGGTAGGGCAGCAGAAGACGGGGTCGTGGTTTGCTCATGGGCGGGACAAGAAGCTGTGGCTTGATCGGGTTGAGCTTCGCAAGGATGATGGGGAGTTGGTGGTGGTGAATCTGGATCAGCATTCGCGGGTCGATGTGATCGGGTGAAGAGGGGACTGGCCACTAGCCATTGGCCATTAGGGGAAGAAAGAACAGAGTAAGACACGGCTTGCCGAAGACGGTCAAGCCGTGGCACCCGGCTAGATCTTTCTGCTGAGTTGAAGTGAGCAGCGGTTCTGAGTGGACCGCTGTTTTTGTGCGCACAGATGTGCAGAATTTTTCGGCGCATTTTCAGCAATCCAAAACTTTTTTCGAGCTTTGTTTTCAGTGGTTTGCGTGCTTTCGGGTGCGCGGACTGACTTGTTTTGTGCGCACGCTGGGGTCCGATTGATCTATTGGGTGAGCGTGTGAATGGATGCATGCCGGGATGTGGAGGCGGGACGATGTCTGATCAGAGTTCGAGTGGGTTGTCGGGAAATGCTCAAAGACGATGGGAGCTTGTGCGATCGTTGATCGATACGCACGAGAACGAGGCGTTGCCTCGACTTGAGCAGTTGTGGGCGTATTACCGCAACCCACTCGAGCTGGTTGGGCGGAGTGGTTTGGCGATCGGTGGCGGTCGTCAGGGGTGGTATCGGATGGCGCAGGAACGCGGGCTTCCGGCTCGTGTGACTGGGACGAGTTTGGATGGGGTGAGTGAGCCAAGGAATCGTCGTGAGGTGGTGATCGAGAATGATATTGGTTGGCGGGTCGGGACGATGGTGGACTTTATGTTTGGGTCTCCGGTGCGGATCGAGTCATTGGCTGATGGTGATCAGGCGAAGAAGGAAGTGATCGAGGGCGTGCTTGAGCGTGTTTGGGAGCGGAGCGGGGGGATCTCGCTGATGCAGGATATTGCGACGCTTGGGCATGTGTATGGGTATGTGGATCTGCTTGTTCGGGTGGATGAGGAGCGGTTGGTTGGGGCGACGGTTGAGACGGTGCATGAGGCGTTTTCGATTGAGCCGATTGAGCCGAGGCGTGGTGTGCCGATTGTCAATGACTCGGATTATCGCGAGCTTGATGGGTACGCGATTCACTTTGAGCGTGAGTTGAATCAGGTTGAGGATGTGAGCACAAAGAACACAATCCGGAATCGGTTTGGTCGGTTGGTTGGCGCGGGGAATGGGTCGGTCGAGCGGAAGCGCTCGACGGTGACTGAGGTGATCACGGATTCAGGGTGGGAAGTGTTTGAGGACGGCGAGCGCGTCTCGCGTGGGACTCGGTCGGTGCTTGGGTCGGTGGTGCCTGTGGTGCATATTCAGAATATGAGTCAGCCTTTTGTGTATTCGGGGCTTGGTGAGGTGGAGGGATTGATCCCGCTTCAGGATGAACTCAATACGAGATTGAGTGATCGCGCGAATCGGGTGACGCTTCAGAGTTTCAAGATGTATCTGGCGCGTGGGATTGAGGGGTTTGATGGTTCGGGGGTTGGGCCTGGGACGGTGTGGAGCACGGACAATCCGGAGGCGTCGATCGTTGGGTTTGGCGGGGATGCGAGCAGTCCGAGTGAGGATGCGCATATCGCGGAGATCCGAGAAGCGATGGACAAGATTTCGGGGGTGCCGCCGTTGGCGGGCGGGGTGGTGAAGGCGAAGCTTGGGAATCTGTCGAGTGCGAACGCGCTGCGTGTGACGCTGATGGGGTTGATTGCCAAGACGATGCGGAAGCGGGTGACATACGGGCGCGGGATTGAGCAGGTCTGCTCTCTTGTGCTTCAGGCGATGAATGAAGCGGGGGTGCTTCGTGTTGCGGATTCGGAGCGCGGGGTGCGTGTGGTGTGGGGCGTGCTTGGTCCGATCGGCGAGGAGGAATCGCTGGATGCGGGACGCGCGAAGATCGAGCTTGGGGCTTCGGAGGAGCAGGTGCTCGGGGAGCTTGGGCTTGATCAGGCGGATCCGGGGATTGTGTAAGGCTGCGAAATAGTGATTGGTTTGAAGGGAGAACTGGTATGAAGATTGGTTTGGGCGATGGTGACTCGATGAGTCTTGGGCCTGGGACAGAGTCGGCTGAAACGGTTGATCCGGTTGAGGTCAACGAAGAGGTGATTTGGAAGGCGCGGGCGCAGGAAGCGGAGGAGAAGCTCGCGGCGTGCGAGGCGCGGATTGTTGAGCTTGAGGGGGAGCTGGTTTCTGCGAATGAGTCGGTGGTGTTGACGCAGCGGCGCGGCGAGATCGAGCGGGAGCTGACAGCGGCGAGGACGGTCGATCTGGAGACGGCGTGTTTGTTGACGGAGGCGACGATCGGGGAGATGGATGATCCGGATGTGGCGATCGCGGTTCGTGAGCTCAAGGCTCGGAAGCCTTACCTGTTTCAGTGTCAAGCGCACGGGAAGTCGGGGGTCGGGGTGATGAGTGCGCATTCGAGCGGCGGGGGTGACGGGCTTGGGAACATTTCGAATATTGCGAGCAGTGCGCGGAGCAGCGGGGATCGGAACGAGTTGCTGAGGTATCTGCGTGCTCGGCGCGGTGGTTGAGGGTGTTGAGGAAGTTGAAGCGGTTGATTGGGTTGAAAGTTCAGGGTTCAGAGTAAAGGAGAACTGGGATGGCATTTACTGGTAAGGCGAGTTATTCGGGTGGCGCGGGGCTTCCTGAGTTGGTTGAGGATGTGAGCGACATTATTGGGATTGTGAGTCCGTTTGAGACGCCGTTGCTTGATCATTTGGGTGATGCGAAGCGTTCAGCGTTGAGCACGGTGCATGAGTGGATCGAGGATTCGCTGCTCCCAAACAAGGGGATGATTAATCAGTCGAGTTTCTCTCCTGATCCGGAGTCGGCGGTTGGGATCATCGTGGATGATGTGAGCGTGTTCCGGGTCGGGGATCTGGTTCGTCCCGGCGGGACGGGCGAGGTGATGCTGGTCACGAGCGTGGATTCGGGTGGCTCGTTTATTGGCGTGGTTCGCGGGTACGGCGCGACGACGGCGGCGACGCTTGCGGACAATATGGAGCTGCATGTGCTCGGCAACGCGGCTCTCGAGGGTGATGATGCTCCTGATGCGCGGTTCACGAATCGTGTTCGCAAGAGCAACTACACACAGATCTTCACAGCGGGGATTGATGTCTCGGGTTCGCTGCAGGCGTCGCGGGCGTATGGGATCAGCGATGAGGTGGATTACCAGAAGCAGGAGCGGATGCGTGAGCTGCTTCGTGATCTGGAGAACTGTTTGATCAATGGGGTTGCGCCTTCGAGTGATCAGCAGGGGACTGGGACGGTTCGTCGTTCGATGAATGGGCTGATCCACTCGATGAGCACGAATCTGTTTGAGCCTGGGGTTGGTGCGATTCCCGATGGTGAGGGTTCGGGTGATGAGCTGAGCGAGGAAGTGTTGAATGCGGCGCTCAAGCAGATCTGGGATCAGTCTTCGGGTGGTGTCGATACGATTGTGGTTGGTGGTGCTCAGAAGCGGAAGATCAATGCGTTTGCGAGTGGGAGCCGAGCGTATCTTCCGGATGATCAGACCTATTCGGACATGATCAGTGTGTACGAGAGTGACTTTGGGGTGTGCCGAGTGATTTTGTCGCGATGGGTTCCGAAGGACACGGTGATGCTGCTGGATTCTTCACGGATCTCGGTCATGCCGATGCAGGGACGGAGTTTCCATTACAAGCCTTTGGCGGCGACGGGGGATTCGGTCTCGGGTCAGGTCATTGGTGAGTACACGGCGGAGATCAAGAACGAGAATGCGCACGGGTTGATCAGCGGGCTCGCTGTTTGATCTGAGTGAGTTGTGATTGCGGGGTTCTGGTGGGGGCTAGGACGCTCGGGGCGGGTGGAGACATCCGCTCCGGGTTTAGTGGGTTGGTTTAGAAAGTGGGAGGTTGGGTATGTTTGCGAGTGATCGGGATTTGTTGATTCTGGAGCCTGGGTTGTATCGGGATGTGAAGTGGAATGGTCAGAGGCTGCTGAGCGGGGTGGGGGATCTGGATGGGACGACGCTGACTCTTTTGACGGGATCGTTTACGGAGAGCGGGATCGATGCGGGGCATGTGGTGCTGATTGATTCGGTGCCTATGGAAGTGGTGAGCGTGCAGAGTTCGACGAGCGCGACGGTTTCGATCATGCGTGGTGATACGGATTCGGTTGCGGTTGGCGGGAAGGATGTTGCGGCGGCGGTGGTGGAGGTGTTTACCTTTGAGCCTCAGATAGCGATTGTGCATCGCCAGGTGTTGTCGATGGTGGGGATTGATGTGGATGATCCCGATGGGCTTGGGGAGTCGGCGGTCACGAATCCCGGCGCGTTGATTGTGCTCGAGGCGCTGGGGGCGTTGCATTTGATTTATGCGTCTGCTGGTGCGCCGGGGCGCGGGGGCGAGGCGTATCTGGAACGCGCGAAGGTGTTCCAGCAGCGGTTCTCGATGCAGCGCGGGCATGTGACGGCGATGATTGATCTGGACGGGGATGGGATCGCGGAGACGCGGCGTCATCCGAACTCGTTTCTGCTTTCGAGAGGGTGAGGTGAGATGATGCTTATCTTTCGACCAGCGCGAGTACGGTTTGGGAGTGACGTTTGGGACGATGTGCTGCGCGTAGCGATTGAGTCGTTGAGCGTGGAGGTCGTGGAGGATTGGGATGATGAGGGTCCGAACCTAATGTATGCGGATTCGACTCGTCGGAAGACGACGGTGCGTGTTGTTCAGGATCTTGACGGGGATGATCTGCTTGATCCGGAGATCGGGGACGAGGCGACGCTGCGAGTCGAGGTGGATCGGGGGAATGACTCGGATGCTCGCGTGGTTTCGTGCACGGCGATGGTGCAGTCCGTGTCGTATTCGTTTTCTGGTTCGCGATCGTCGCGTGAGATTCGGTTGGTTGCGGTTTCGACGCGAGGTGATGTTGAGCCGGTGAGTGTGAATGGGGGTTGAGTATGGCGTCTTCGTTTAAAGGACAGAATCTGTTTGGATCGGGTGGGCACCGGTTTGTCAATCGCAAGCTTGGTCGGCGTGTAATCTCGAACTCGTCGGTTGAGGGGAGTCCGCTCTTTCCGGGGACATTCGAGGCGGGGGATTGGGAGGTCTGGGTCGAGGTTCGCGGGCGGCTTGTCGCGAGCTCGGATTCGTCGTTGTGGGCACTTCGGGATTTGATTCTGGCGCAAGCCGCGTATGGGGTTTCGGAGGGAACGCTGGAGGATGAGCACGGACATGAGTGGGAAGACATGAAGTTTTTGACTTACGAGGAGACCGGTCCGACACAGCGGGGGCGTGATGTCTCGGTGGGGTATATCGCGGTGTTTGGTCGTCTGACTGGGCCGCTTTGAGTTGAGGAGGGAATTGCATGGAGACGGAAGTGATCGGGGCGTTGACACAGTTTGGGGTCGCGGGGATGGTCTGCGCGATGTGGCTTATTGAGCGGAGGGCATCGGCGAAGATGGAGCAGCAGATCAACGAGACACACGCGAAGCTGATCGGTCAGATTGATGAGCGGGCGGCACTGATCGAGGTGATCCGCGAGAATACGCGTGCGTTGTGTTTGCTGGAGGCGGGTCAGCGTGGATTGCTCGATGCGCTGTCTGGACGCGGGGTTCAGGCATAGACTGGGGTATGGCGAGCAACGCGATTAGATCGGTGTTGGGGGCGAGTGTGCTTGGCGCGGCTGTTGTGAGCGCCGGGTGTAATCGTGTGGTGAGCATCCGCGAAGAGGTTACGGAGGCTGATGAGGGGATGGTCCGTCCTGGGCCTTTCTCTCCGGCGGAGATGCGGATTCATCCGCTGACGCATGTTGAGCCGGTCGGGAACAAGAGGCGGATTGTGCTGCATATCGAGCTGCGCGATGGGTGGGGCGACACGGTCAAGGGGATCGGTGATCTGAGCGTGCATCTTCGAAAGTCGGGATCGACCTCGCTCGGGCAGGGTGGGACGAAGTGGGATATTGATCTGCGCGACTTTGAGGTCAATGTGTCGTACTTTGATTCGGTGACGCGGACCTACCGGTTTGTGCTATCGGGTCTTCCTGAGTGGTTCGACGCAGAGGGACGCGGCCGACTTCGGGTGCAGTACCGGACTGGGCGCACTGATGGCTCGATCGAGTCGATGCAGGATGACTTTGAGATCCTGAATGTAATCAGTGATGGCTGAAGCGTCTTGCGATCAATCGATCATGTCGAGCTGGCGGTATTTTTCGCGGTAGGTGTCGCGGAGTTCGGTCTGTTTGTTGGAGAGATCGATCGAGCGGCCTTGGATGTAGGCGGCTTCGACGAGGGTGGTGGTTTCGAGGATGTTGCCGTCGGTGACGATGAGTGTCGCGTGCTTCCCGGGTTCGATGGAACCGATGAGGTGATCGATGCCGAGGATTTGTGCGGCTCCGAGTGTGATGGAGTGGAGTGCGGCTTCTTGGGAGAGGCCGTGGGCGACGGCAATCGCGGCGGCGTCTGGGAGGTTGCGTTCGTGTCCGAATCGTGAGGACATGGTCAGTGACCAACGGACTCCGGCGTCGTCGAGTTTTTGCGGGAGTGTGTAGCGTGCGTCGTATGCGGAGTCGGTTCGTTTGGGGAAGGTGTAGGTGCCTCCGATGATGACTGGGGTGTTGGTGGAGGTGAGGAGGTCGGTGCAGAGGTGTGCGTCGCGTCCGCCGACGAGGATTGGTTTGAGATTGTGCTTGAGCGCCCAGTTGATTGATTTGGTGATCTGGTCGTAGGAGTTTGCTCGCATGAAGACTGGGTTCTGGTTTTTGTTCTCATCGTTTGGCGCAAGGACTGTTGTGATCGCGTCGAGGCGTTGGTCTGTTTCGTTGTGTGCTTGTGCGTAGGAGACGGCTTGTGCGAAGATCTCGTCGAGGTTGTCGGTGTTGTTGTCGCTCAGTGAGATGATGAGTCCGGCGTCGCGATCGAGTGCGAGGTCTTCGGTGGTCCAGCCGTCTGTATAGATGATAGATGCGCGTCCTGGGAGTGCGCCTCCGGTTGGGAAGACTCCTGCGGTAAGGATGCCGTTGGTTCGTGCGACTGGGATGACGGTGGAGTCAGGGTTGACAGCGACATACGCGCGGACCTCTGGGGTCATTGGTCCGACTTCGTTGTGGTCGAGCGTGGCGCGGACGGCGGAGGTTTCTTGCAGTCCTAGGGTGGTGACGGAATCGATGAGTCCTGGGTAGATGTGTTTCCCGCTCAGGTCGATGATCTGGGTGTTCTCGGAGAGGGAGATTCTTGGGAGGATCTCGTCGGCGCGTCCGACCATTCCGATTTTACCTTCGTTGATCGAGACGAGGGCGTTCTGGATGGTTTCTCCTGAGATCGTGTGTGCCGTGGCGCCGACGAGGATGACGGGGTTGCTTTGCGGCGGTGCGGACGGCGCGAGGTCTTGTGCGATCGTGAGCGAAGTGATTGATGCGGTCAGGGTCGCGGCGAGTGTGGTGATTCGGTTCATGGTGTGTGCTTTCCGTTGAATGTTTGCGGCTGATGAGTTTCGAAGAGTTGGTAGTGCTTAGTAGTCAGTGCTCCATGCGGGGAGGAGTTGATTGCAGCCGCAGTCGCCGCGTGTGTCGTGGAACTCTGTTTCATCTTGTCCAAGATCGTGTCCGTGATCGTGGTCATGTTCGTGCTCATCGGAGTCTGATTTTGTGGATGGCTTGCCGTCGGTGAGAACGAGTTGAATCAAGCGGGTGCGCTCGGCGTTGATTGCGTCGCGGTGCGTTTGGTCGTCTTCGAGGGAGAAGTACTTGCGTCCATCGACATAAGTTGCTTCGCAGCGGGAGAGGGAGGAGAGTGGTGATCCGGACCAGATCACGATGTCGGCGTCTTTCCCGGCTTCGAGGGTTCCGACTCGGTCGATGATCCCGAGCTGGATCGCGGGGTTGGTGGTGACGAACGCGAGGGCGTCTTGTTCGCTCATCTCGATCCCGGATGCTCTCGCGTACTTGAGTGCTTTGGCGGCTTCGGTATTCATGCGACGCGCGACATCGTCGGAGTCGGAGTTGAAGCTGGTCAGGAGTCCGACCTCGTGATTGATCGGTCCTGCGTAGGGGATCGCGTCGGTGACTTCGACTTTGTAAGCCCACCAGTCGGAGAAGATGGAAGCGCCGATGGCGTGTTCTTTGACGATCTCAGCGACCTTGTAGGTCTCGAGGCCGTGCTGGAAGGTGCCGATCTTGAATCCGAACTCTTCGGCGATGCGGCAGAGCATCAGTATTTCGTCTTGGCGGTAGGAGTGGCAGTGGACCAAACGATCTCCGGCGAGGATCTCAGCGAGGGTTTGGAGCTCGAGGTCGGTATTGCCTTCATCGGTTTTCATTCCACGATCGGCGTACTCGCGTGCTTTGGTGAAGCGGTCGCGCATGGTGGTCTCGACTCCCATGCGGGTTTGGGGGTAGCGGGTAGTGTTGTCATCTCCCCAGTTGGATTGTTTGACATTCTCTCCCAGCGCGAACTTGATGCCTGGGATCGCATCTTGCATGTACATGTCTTGGGGTTTGTCAGATCCCCAACGGAGCTTGATGGTTTTGGATTGTCCACCGATCGGGTTTGCGGAGCCGTGGAGGAGCATCGCGGAGGTGAGTCCTCCGGCGAGCTCGCGGTAGAACCCGATGTATCCGGGATCGAGCGAGTCTTCGATGCGGACTTCAGCGGTTACGGCTTGTCCGGTCTCGTTGACTCCGAAGCGGAAGAGTCCGGTGTGGGAGTGCGCATCAATGAGTCCTGGGGTGATGTGCTTGCCTTGCGCGTCGATGGTGTGATCGACGGCGATGCGTGGGTAGCCTCCGGATCCGACGGAGTGGATCTTTCCGTTGCGGATGATGATCCATGCGTCTTCGAGGATGCCTTCGTCGGACTGGGTCCAGACGGTTGCGTTGGTGATGAGCACAGAATCTTGTGGTGGGATCTCGGAGAGTGTGTATGGACCGAATGGGGAATCAGGGAGATCGGGGAGTTGGTTGTCCTCGTCGTCTTCCATTGTGTCGTCTGTGTCGTCGGCTTTGGATGCGACGATATCGAATGCTTTGCCGTCTGGTCGTGCTCCGAGTCCCATGAGGGTGTCGTCGTCGGATGGTGCGGTGAGTGCGATGGAGAAATCACCCGGCATGCCGAAGGGGGTGTGGTCGAAGGTGAAGTTGAGGGTGTCGTTCTTGATCTCAGCGGATGACGCGGTCTGGGTGATGTCGTCTTGACCTTCGACATGCTCGATGATCGTGACGGAATCTTTGTCAACTTTGAAGCTGAGATTGAACTTGCTTGCGAGGGTTGCGTCCCATGTGCCTTTGAAGGTGGACATGGTTGTTGCTGGATCGGTCTTCTCAGCGGTCCATTGGACGAGTGCGTTGTTTGGGGTGATGGAGGTTCCTCTGAGCGATCCGTCTGGGAGGATGGTTGCGGAGGAGACATACGCGCCGACCTCGTCGTTGTCGTAGTCGATCGTGAAGGAGAAGGAGTCTTTGGTTGCTTCGTACTTGCTTGCTTTGGTGGTGGAGTCTTGTGCGTGATCGTTGATGGTCAGGGAGTCGTCCTCGATGATCATGGTGAGTGACATCCCGGCTCCTGGGATGGTGACTGTCCATGTGCCGTCGAAGGTGGTGTTGGTTGGGTCGTTGATGTGGTGCTTGCGGCCGTCGATCCATGTTTCGAGGATCTTGGCTTTTGCTGTTGGATCGAAGAGGTCATCGGAGGTGACGACGAAGTTGGCGATGTTGCCGTTCTTGATCTCGCCTTGGTTGTCGAGGTCGAGGATCTGAGCGGGGTTGGTCGTGAGCATCGCGAGTGCGTCGCTTGCTGGGAGACCTTTTTTGATCGCGGCGTGGAGGTTGGTGATGAATTTTTCGTCGTCGCGGAGCTTGCTGCTCGTGAGCGCGACAGTGACTCCTGAGTTGTTGAGCCATCGCGCGTTTGCCGGGGCGCGTTCCCAGTGCTGGAGCGACGCGAGCGTGACGGAGTCTGCATCGTTGACTGTCCAGACATCGGGGTCCTTCGGGAAGGTCAACGGCGTCACAACCGGGAATCCCATCGATGCGATCGCATCGAGACGGCGGTGCTCGGATCCTGAACCGATGATGACCACATTCTTGTGATCAAACTCCTCGGCGATCTTCCCGGCGAGGTTCGCTTCGAGCTCGTGGGAGGTGTCGTAGAACAGCGTTGTGTCTTTGGACGCGATGTTGGTGAGACAGGATGGATCTTCGCTGTTCGATGCGTCGAGGAAGGATTGGCGCATGAGCGCGATGACTCCCATGTGGCTCGTTGGGTAGGTGCCTTCTTGCCATCCGCTGCGATCGAATCCGAGCATCTGTCCGCTGCGGTGCTGGTAGATCGGGGTTGCGCCGAGTGAAGGGTCGGAGTAGTCCGATGCTGTGGACACGGTCGCGGTCCATCCTCGCAACACTCCGGAGTCAGGCGCGATCATCGCGGTGGTGAATCCGAGCTCGCGCAGGGATTTGGCTTTGTTGTCTGGGAGTCCCGGTCCTGAGAGCACATCACGCTGCGGCGTGACGCGTGAGTTCCAGTGGACACCTGCGGATGATGCGTCGATCGAAGGGGAGTCGATCTCGACGAACGCGTCGATGAATCCAGGGTAGATATGCTGGTCGGGATCGAGCTGGTGGATCTGGTATCCGGGTTTGATGCGGATGGTGTTTGCGGATTTGAAGACGCCAACGATGGTGCCGTTCTCGATGAGGAGTGCGGGGTTGTTCTCAGACTCGTAGGTCTCTGTAGGCGAGAGATGGATCGTTGCGCCGATGAGGATGTGGTTGGAGGGACGATCAACCGCCATGCCGTTGGGGCGCGGCGCGAGCGGGTCGGCAGCGCTGGACGCGAGCGGGGAGGTGAGGGCGAGAGCGGCGAATGCGAGGGGGACGGCAACTGATTTCATAGACTGAGACTCCTTGGAGTTTGATGGTACCAAAAGACGGCTGGTAGGTGGCATCGTTTCGGAGGTTCTGGGCATGAAAAAACCCGCTCGCGTGCGAGCGGGTCGAGGGTTGAAATGATCTGTCCTGTTTATCGACGGCGGCGTGATCCGAAGAGGCCGGTCATCGCGAGGATTGCGACTGAACCTGGGGTCGGGACGGTGCGGAAGAAGCTGTCAGCGAACATGTAGTCGCCGGTCAGGTTGTCCCGGTTTGCGAATGCCCAGTTATTCATGGTGAGGTTGAAGTCCACGGCGTAGAACCCGATGCTGTCGCCGTTGGTTTGGTTTTCGGTGATCTCGAAGATCGCGGTGATGGATCCGCTGACACCGACGGGCTGGTTGGTTGCTTCGATGATTCCTGGAGCGGTCATAACCCCTTCGAGTCCGGTCGCGGAGATGTTCATCGCGTAGCTGTGCCAGATCCCGCCGTCGTTGAGGTTGTCGTATGCGGAGAGGCGAGCTGCGTCCGCGGCGTCTGCGCCGGCGCCTTCGACGCTCAGGTCGAACTGGGTGTAGTGTGTGCCGTTCCAGTTATTGAAATCCATCGAGACATTGATGTCTGTGGATGCGTCATCGTCATAAAGCTGCATGAATCCAGGGCCTGTATTCCCGGTGGTGTTTCCCCAGCCTGCTACGCCGTTGGGGTTGGTGGTGTACCACCATGACCCGGCCATGTAGTTAAAATCGGATTCGGTGGAATCGTTGTTGGCAACATAGAGCGACAGGTCGCGGTCCATGATGTTCAGGGTTTCCATGCTGTTGAGACCCATCTGTGCGTCGATGAGTGTGTTGTAGCGTGTGATGGTGCCTTCGTATCCGAAGCGATCGGTGGAGATAACTCCGCCGTCGGCGGCGAGTGCGACGCTTGTGGTCGCGGTTGCGAGTGTCGCTGCGATAGTGATCAATGTGCTGTTTTTCATGTGTTTTCTCATACTTTCTCTCTAAAAAGTGAATAAACAAACTTTGCGTGGGAGGAACAAGCCGGCCACGCTCCGGCTTGATGAATATGTGATTTATGATTGAAAAACTGAGAAGGTCTTATGCAGTTCGGCGACGGCGCGATGCCGCAACTCCACCCAATCCGAGCAGCGCCAGTGCGCTTGGAGCCGGGACGACCTCGACAACGATCGCGGCTTCAGCGAGCGGAGCGCCGGTTGCTTCGTGGAGGACGAGCTTGATGTCATACTCTCCTGGAGCGTCGGCATCGAAGAGGATGTGTCCCGATGCGTCGAGTTCGAGGTTGAGCAATCCGGAGGTGGAGGTTCCCCAGAATCCGAAGTTGAGGTTCTGGCTGTCTCCGCCGGACGGAGTGGTCAGGAAGAAGTTTTCGAGTGTCTGGGTGATGTCGAGGGTGACCCAGCTCTGTGTGCCGTATCCTGCGTCAAAATCAACCATCAGTGAGAGGTTGTAGTTTGCAGGGACTGCGTCGCGTGAGAGCGCGAAGCCGTAGTCGATGTTCCAGCTGCTGACGCCGTCGTTGTTTGGTGAACCCGCGGCGGCGTAGTAGCGTCCGGCGCCGTTGGTGGTGAGATCACCAACGAAGCGTTCCTTTGCTTTGAGTCCGATTTCGAGGTCTCCGAAGAGGTCGTTGTTGCGTGCGATGGTGAAGTTGGCGTTGCTGTTCCCGTCGCCGTAGGGCATTTCTGCGCCGAACGCGAAGAAGGAATCCTCGTGTGTGACGGTGTGTCCTGCGAGTGCGGATGATGCGAATCCTGCGGATGCGATAACGCTTGCCGCCAATGCGATCTTGGTCTTCATAGTTGTCTGCCTTTCTCTCTTGCCCTCTCGGGCAGGCTCTCTCGTGTTCTCTCTCCATCCGCGTCCGGATGGCTCATAGACAGAGTGTATATCAGGTGGAGCCGGGTGTGTACGAAAAACTGATGTGAATCGGTCTGAATTGTGCGATGACCCTCGCTACCGTCTGTGCTTACACCTTTTACGCAGGAGCGAGAAAATGGCGGATCTTATCAAAGGGAACGCGGTCATCGGTCAATCCGGTGGTCCTACAGCGGTCATCAATCAGTCTCTCGTCGGCGTGATTGAAGGTCTCCGCTCGCAAGGCGCTGGGACGAGCGGGAATCCGATCAAGAAGGTGCTGGGGATGCGCCACGGCGTGACGGGACTGGTCAACGACGATCTGTATGACCTCACAGACTATCCGCACGATCGTTTGCAGATCCTCGCGCAGACTCCCAGCGCTGGACTCGGATCCACTCGTGACAAACCAGACGCGGCGTACTGCGAGAAGATCTTCGAAGCGTGTCAGAAGCACGACATCCGCTACTTCTTCTACATCGGTGGGAACGATTCGAGTGATACCTGCCGGATCGTGAACGAACTCTCCAACGAGAAGGGATACGAGCTTCGCTGCTTCCATATCCCAAAGACTGTTGACAACGATCTGATGATCAACGACCACACTCCAGGATTCCCGAGCGCGGCGCGGTTTGTTGCCAAAGCGTGTATGGCGGACTTTCTCGACAATATCTCGCTCCCTGGGATCAAGATCAATGTCATCATGGGTCGTCATGCCGGGTTCTTGACCGCGGCGTCCGCGCTGGCGCGTCGTGATGATCGTTACGAGCATGAGGGTGCTTCGACCGATGGTCCTCAGCTGATCTATCTCCCGGAAGTCCCGTTTGACACGGACCGGTTTGTGGATGATGTCGCAACGATCTTTGAGCGTCACGGACGCTGTCACATCGCGGTTTCTGAAGGCATCGCGGACAAGGACGGCAACTCCATCGGCGGACAACTCATCAAAGACGGTCAAACCGACGCGCACGGTAATGTCCAACTTTCAGGTTCCGGCGCGCTTGGTGACGCACTCTCGGATCTGCTCAAAAAGAGACTCACACCAGTCGGCGGCAAACAGGTCCGTGTCCGCGCTGATACCTTCGGGTATGTGCAGCGGTGTTTCCCAGATCAATCACCCGTTGACATGAAAGAGGCACGCGGCGTTGGTCGCTACGCGGCGCGCCTCGCGACGAGCGGGGATCTGGATGGATCGGTCGCGATTCTTCGGACGAGCCCGATCGGTGAAGGACAGCCGTACGCAGCGAAGTACGAGCGGATCGAGCTGCGTGATGTTGCTGCGAAGACCAAGCACATGCCCGCGGAGTTCATCGAGGGTCACAACAATGTGAGTCAGAAGTTCTTGGACTACTGCCGTCCATTGGTTGGGGATTTACCGTTGTACGAGCGGATTTGATTTCTGATCGTGCTGGTTAATAGCGCATGAGTGCGACTTGGTATGGTTGAACTCGCGCTTGGAATACGCCTGCGATGACAGCGGGGTCGAGGTTGACGATTTCGTGTGCGGCGCTCTCGTGCTCGGCTTCAAAGATCAAGATTCCGGTATGCGGCGTTGTTTGCGTGCGTCCGGCAAGGATGAGGGTGCCTTTGCTGTGGAGTTCCTTGTAGTACTCAAAGTGCGCTATCGCAGCTGCAGATTCTTCAGGGGTCGGATCGTCGGGCATCCCCTCGCGGGTAGGGGTGAGGAAGCAGATGAACTGTTGCATGAGTTGATGGTATGAAAGCAAGCCGTGCGAGCGGAGACGGGGTGCAGATTCATTCGGGTTATCAGTCCGGCTTTGCACTGTACGCTGGAGCAGCGACCGAAGCGGGAACAGGTTTTTGCGGTTTTCAGCTGGAACAGCACGGTCTGACTCACATTTTGCTTGGCGTTTGTAATGGATCAGGTATATTGGTGAGTGGGAAGGTTGGAGGCATCGAATGATTCAGAGCAGGCTTATGAGTCTGGCGATAGTTGCATCAGTTGTCGGATCGGCTCTTGCTCAGGCGCCGAGTGGTGCAGAGTATGCTGGGACGCGGTCCGTCGGATCTCCTGAGAAGCAGGTGGTGCCGGTCTTTGACCCAAACAATTTTCGTTGCATTCTTGTTGGAGATTCTCAGGTCGCTTCCCCGGCAGGGAATCGGCTGCGTCAAGCAATGAGACGATGGGATCTGCCGATCGCTGGGACTTTCTTTATTGCAGACTTCCCATGGGCGGGCCAGAATGTCGATATCGATGTCACGAGTACGCCTTCAATTTTGAGTCGTGAGATCATTTTGCCTTTCCAGTGGTACGGAATAGGGCTTGAGGACTGGATGTGTCATCGAGGTCTCGAATGGCGTTTGAGTGGTGATGTAGATTCGCCTGAGGTTCCGATCGCGACCTTTGAACAGAACTTGGGTTCGGTGAATCAGTCGCCTTGGAACTCGGACTGGATGAGCGGGGAGACGCTTGTTGCTCGGATTGCTGTCCGGACGACATCGATTGTGGTTCCCGCAGTCGAGACACGAGCGTTGCGGAACGGGTTTGTCGATCCGGGATCAGCAACGGTACATGTATTGAATCCTGAATATGGATACGCGATTATCGAACAGGTGATTCATGCAACTCCTGGACAAACCACGAGCGCTGGTGTTGCGGTGTATCTTCCTGACGGCGTGGTAGAGCAGGACCTGATGGTTTTCCAAGTGCTCGGCGTATCAATCATGCGCGTCGATCAGAACCTGCGTCCTAAGAACGGGATGATCGTTGGTTCGATGTCGAATCCTGGATGGGGTTATGAGGATCACCTCGATGTTTCAGATTTCAGCAGGCGTGCACTGGTGGAGATGATCGATGCCAACACACTCATGGTGATGCTTGGTCATAACTCCGAACCGAATGATGGTCAGCGGGTGTATGACCGACATCTGAACCTGATAAACCGCTGGAACGCCGCGTTTAATGATGTTGGGAAGCCTCGTCCGGGTCTGATCAATGTGGTGCCATGGCCGATTGGTCTGGTGGGGTCTGAGCAACGACTGCAGGAAACCGAAGAAGCTATGCGGGAGATCACATCGGACTTTGGTGGGCTCACCGTTTCGTTCGTGGAGTTCTTCGAGAACACTGTCCCGGATGTGTATGACCCCAAACAATACAGACTCGACGGGATCAGGGTGCACCCGCTGGATCAATCCACGGCTGAGCAGCTCTCAGAAGATCTTGAATCGATGATCTTCGGGAAAGTGCTTCTCAGGAAGTCCAACGCGTTCGCGCCCGGCGGTCGTGTGAAGCTCAAGAGTCCTGACCGAACTCGCTCGATACCCTGATTCTGTGTTCTCAAAAGACAAAGCACCCACGCGATCGGGTGGGTGCTTTTGATTGATGGATAGGTGTGCTTAGTCGCGTGTGTAGGTGATGGTTCCGGAGTTGAACCATGTGCCGTCGGGCATCTGGTCGTAGAACTTGTCGGTCCATGTGCCGTCGTCGCTCTTGGAGGTGACGATTTTCATCGGGTTGTCACCCATCGGGGTTGATGAGGTGCCGTGCATGACGATGTCGCCGTCCTTGTTTTTGTTGCCGGTCATGTAGGTGATCTTGGTGGACATGGAATCGATCCAGACGGAGTTGTACTGGTCGTGCGCGTTGTCGTATCCCATGATGGAGTAGCCTTCGAAGGGTTGTCCCATGAAATCCATCTTGAAGTGCGACATGACATGGCGTCCATCAAGGAGTGACTTGACGGTCATCGTCGCAGGGGATTCGGTCGGTGGTGCGTCCGGCGCCATGATGAAGCTGGTCTTCGCGTTCCAGTTGCCGACGGTTTCCATGAGCTCTGCGTGATGCTCGTTGGGGGTCGCGAGCTTGGCCATCCCGGCCATCATGTCATCGGGTGACATCTCCGCCATGTGATCCTTTGCAGGCTCTGAGTGATCATGCTTGTGC
Organism: Phycisphaerales bacterium; assembly: GCA_051252395.1. Classification (GTDB taxonomy): domain Bacteria; phylum Planctomycetota; class Phycisphaerae; order Phycisphaerales; family UBA1924; genus UBA1924. The sequence goes on from JBPOFX010000002.1 coordinate 866,776, forward strand.
TCTGGACCCGCTGCGATCAGGACCGCGATCCCAGCTGTGACGAGTGAGCCTGAAGCGAATGCGATGAGTGAAGCGAGTTTCATTGATTGTCTCCTGTAGGTGTGTGGTTCCCGGTCAGCACGACCGGGCGGGTGTGCTCTAGTCTTGCATACTCTTGGTCCATTGTCAGGGATTTTATCGGCAAATGCCAAAAATAAACCAAACAAAAAAGCCGAGTTTCCTCCAAGATGGCGGAATCGGCCTCTTCAAGGCTTACTTCGAGGACTTGACACGCTCGGAGATTTCAAGTCCGAAGGATTCGAGGTGGGGGTAGGACGCTTCGGAGTTGGTGATGAGTTTGAGGTTTGAGATTCCTAAGGCGCGGAGGATCTGGGATCCTGTGCCGTACTCGACCATTTCAGGGGAGAGTGCTTCGGTGATCGCGTCTTCTTGGTTGTGCGCGTGTGGTCGGGAGAGTCGATCGGTGAGTGCGTCTCCGACGCCGTGTGGACGGAGGTAGATGATCGCGCCTCGGCCTTCCGCTTGGATCATCTTCATCGACGCTTGGAGTGTCTGACCAGTCGAGCTTCCAGATCCCGAGCTGAGGTCGTTAAAGATGTCTCCCAGCAGATCACGCTTGTGGACACGGACGAGTGTTGGTTCGTTGTTGGGGATTGGGTTTTTGTATTCGTCGAGTCGTCCGACATCGCCGACGGTGAGTGCGAGGTGAGGCATCGGGTCGCTTGGGGATCGGAACGCGACGAGGTTGAACTCGCCGTGGGGGGTGTTGATGGTGGTGCCTTCGATCGGATCGAGCCGCTGGACGATCGCGGATTTCGCGAGTCGGTATTCGATGATCTGCTTGATTGAGCACATCTTGATCGAGTTGTCTTTGCAGAAGATCTCGAGATCAGGGACGCGCATCATGCGTCCTTCTGGATGAACGATCTCGATCCCGACGCATCCGGGATTGAGTCCTGCGAGTCTGCAGAGATCGACAATGCCTTCGGTGTGACCGACACGGACGAGGACTCCGCCGTCGCGTGAACGGAGCGGGTTGATGTGTCCCGGACGCACGAAGTCAGTCGGGACGGTGCTGGGATCGATGAGCATCTGGATGGTCTTGGCGCGTTCGTGTGCGGAGACTCCGGTCGTGAAGCCGTGCTTGGGGTGACCGTCGACGGATACAGTCAGCGGCGTTCCACGCGCCGAGGTGTTCACGGCAGACTGACCATGGAGATCCAGACGATCGCAGTCCGATTCCGGGAGCGAGACGAACATGTATCCGGATGCTTCCTTGAGCATGAACATGATCGCTTCAGGGGTGATGAACTGAGCCGGGAGGATGAGGTCGCCCTCGTTCTCGCGTGATTCATCGTCGGTGACGACGACCATGCGTCCATTGCGGAGCTCTTCGAGGATGTCCTCGATCGGGGAGAATGGGGGATTCACGGCTGGGGAGGCATTTGGCATAGTGGTGATTGTAGATGTCTGGTTGGGCATTGTGGGCATAAGTGGAGGGATGTAGGTGTGACAAAGCGGTTGCAATAGTATGGGTGGATTCTCGTTATACTGATATCATGATGAAGCCGCAAGCCTTGTATTTCGCATTGAGCATTCTTTTCGTACAAGCGGTACAAGCTGCTGATAGATTAGGCAGAGGGCCGGATGATTCGACCTGGCGAACTGCAGGCTTACTTGTGGGGACAGTTCATGATGAGCGATTAGACCGTGAGCGGGATCAGTGGCTGCCGTTCGACTGGACTTGGAATCTAGTTGTAGAAGATGATTTGCTTGAAGATAGTTTTATACAAACTCAAAAGAGATTGGATGAGCTTTGGGCAGTTGTCGATGCGTCGGATAATTCCACACATCCCTTGTCAGAGTCGCATCGAAACTGGTATCAAGAGCAGCTTCTTTATCTTGATCCTGATTTAGACCGAAACTTTGATCTAACTGTTTGGATCAGGAATGGTTTGGAAGTGATCCAAGTTCCGGAGATCGTGTATGAACAGGGTAAAATGTCGTGGAAGTTCCCTCACTACGACTCAGTTGTCGAGATCGAAATCAGTTATAGTACGCCGAGTACAACACGGCTTCCATCACTGGGTTTACAGCTTGATGGTGAGTGGATTAAGCATCGTGGCGATAATGTTGCGCGAGTTCGATTTGCCTGCTCAGATGTTGGTGGCGTACACACACTCATGCCAGAGAATAATCTAGCGTACGCGCTTATCGCTGAGCCTGTGTTTGATACGGAGCACGGCAAGTTGGTCGAATCTAGGTGGGCAATGAAACTAACTGAGTCTGGAGAAGCAATCGCTAATTTTGGTGTATACACAGCTTCGATAGAATCTGATTTATCTTGGTTGCGTCATCTCAACCCAATGTCTGCGACAATCCAAACTCCTACCGGTGATTTCAGATTCATGTCAGGCTATGAGCTTTATCATTTTGAGCTCTGTGGGAATGGATATAAAACTGACTCAGATGGCCAAGTTGTATATCCAGATCGAGTGTACATGTTCTCTTGTTTTGATGGTGCTCATGCTTTTTTATTCACTGCTGTGTCTCATCAGAAGGATGTCATGCAAGCAATGCATGGTGAGTTTTGGTCAGGCAACTGGCATCACGAAACATGGACCGCGACGCGCGACGAGAACGCGACGCTCCCTGATGCGTTCGAGCAGACGGTGATCGCTGATGACGAGGCGCTCGATGACATGGTGTTCAAGAATCTTGATGGCGAGCCGACGCGGGTGCTTGATGTGCTCGACGAATCGAACGCTCCTGCTCGCATCATCGAGATCTTCGGGACTTGGTGCCCCAACTGCAGCGACGCCGGGCGCGAGTTGGTGTCGCTGCGAGAGCAGTACGGCGACGACCTCGCCGTCGTCGGACTCGCGTTTGAGATCACGGAAGACTTCGATCGATCCGTCCAGCAGGTCAAGCGTCATCACGAGCATATCGGGACGGATTGGCCGATCCTGATCGCGGGACTGAGCGACAAGGACAAAGCGTCCGAAACGCTCCCGGTGCTTGACAAAGTCCGCTCATACCCAACACTCATCTTCCTCGATCGCAACAACGAAGTGCAAGGCGTGTACTCGGGATTCAGCGGTCCAGCAACAGGGGGTGCGTACACTCAACAGCGCGAGCGGTTTGAGAAGTTGATCGAATCGTTGATCAAGTAGGAGCAGTGCGTGGGATCGGCAATTCATACGGAAATACTCAAGCTCAATGACGGCCGGTCAGTATTGATCCGCGATGCTCAGGCCGAGGACGGGGAATTGTTCCGTGCGTATCTCACAGAGCTTGGTGCGTCAACCGAGTACATGCTCACGCACCCTGAAGATATGCGTATGGCGGGGGTGTATGAGAGTTGTTTGTCGAAGATTGATACCGGTGGTTTTTATGCGTTGACTGCGATCGATGAAGACACTGGCACGATGATCGGGAACTCCGCGCTGTATTTCAATGAGCCGGTGAAGTTGTCCCATGTCGCGGGACTCGCGATGGGGGTCCTCCCAGATTGGCAAGGCAACGGACTTGGCGCGTGGATGCTCAAGCGATCGATCGAGGATATGAAACAGCATCCCAGAATCAAGCGACTCCAGCTCGTCGTCATGGACGGCAACGACCACGCAAGACGCATGTACGAACAAATCGGGTTCGAGCACGAAGGGAAGCGGGTCAAAGCGGTCCAGCAGCCTGACGGGTCGTATCGGGACGAGTTCTTGATGGCGATGTGGGTCGGCGAGTGAATTTTTGAAAACTGGGTGACTGCTTTGTGTTCTCAAAGCATCTGAGTGTGTATGACACCACAACTCCCACCATCCCGATCGATCGGTCTCTTTGTATCCGCGTGCTTGCTCGTGCTTATGTTGGCATGCATTGGATGCTCATCAGCTCAGTCCCGAGCGTCTGAATGGTCACCTGACCAGTACCACGCGGCGCTCGATGAGATCATCGAATCCGATCAACGCTACCGCACGGCTATTTCGTGGGGGACGACCGATCCCGAAGAGCTCGCACGGCTCGAAGCGCTCGATGATGACGCGAGCATGGCCGAGTATGTTCGGCGGAACAAAGAAGGCATCAAGCTCGATCCGGAGACTGAGGAAGTCTTCTGGGGCATGCAAACACTGATCGATCAATCCAATACCAAGAAGCTGATGCAGCTGATCGACGAACACGGCTGGCCGACCAATGAAACCGCGGGAGAGGGGTACGCGAGTCCCGTCCCTGTGCTGATCCATATGACGATGGAAGACGCGGAGTGGGTGCTCCCCAAACTCTACACAGAAGTCATCGAAGGGCGCATGGATCCCGGCCCCTACGCGATGATCTATGATCGCAAGCAACAGCACGATGGGAAGCCCCAACTCTACGGCAAGATGCAAGCGTTCGACTCCAAAACCATGTCGGTTCTGCCGCCTGCGATTGTTGATATTGCTGAGACCAATCGAGCACGCGAAGAGATCGGGATGGAGCCGTTGAAGGAGTACCGGATTACCAGCGCGAAAGTCGCGGCCGGTGGGTGAGTTTTTAGAGCAATGATCCTCGGAGGATCAGGATCGCGAATGCGAAGTAGATCGTGAGTCCCGAGACATCCATGAGCGTTGCGACGAGTGGTGCTGATGACGCCGCGGGGTCCATTCCGAGTCGGTGGAGGATCAGCGGGAGCATAGATCCGATGAGCGTGCCCCAGATAACGATCAGGAAGACGGAGCTTCCGACTGTGAGCGCGAGCGGGGAGGTGTGGTCGGTGTGCGCGAATCCGGAGATGGCCATCAGGTGAACTGTCGCGGCGCCCATCAAGCCGAGGATGGCGCCGAGGACGAGACCGGTCAGGATCTCTTTGCGCATGATGCGCCACCAGAGTCCGAGGTGGACCTCTTCGACAGCGATCGCACGAACCAGCAGGCTCGCGGCTTGCGTTCCGGTGTTCCCTCCTGAAGCGATAATCATCGGGACAAACAACGCAAGCACCACGGCTTTGTTGAGCTGCTCGTCGAAGACCCCCATGACCCCGATGCTCAGGAGTTGGAGAAAGAAAAGCCCGACGAGCCAGAGTCCGCGCTTGCGGACCATGTCTTTGACAGGGGTGCTGGTGTATGGAGAGTCGAGCGCTTCCATACCGCCGAGCTTCTGGACATCCTCGGTAAACTCTTCTTCCGCGACATCTGCGATGTCGTCAGCCGTGACGATCCCGACGAGCAGTCCAAGCGAGTCCACGACTGGGAGCGCGGTGCGGTTGTACCGCGCCATCGCGCGGACCGCTTCTTCGCGATCGTCCGAGGCGCTCAGCGCGACGAACTGGTCATCCATCGTGTCTTCGATGGATGAGCTGGGATCAGCGAGCAGGAGCGTGCGGATGTGGAGATCGTCGATGAGGGTTCCATCGGAAGCGATGACATAGACCCAGTGGACAGTTTCTGCGTCCTGACCATACTGACGGATGTGGTTGAGCGATTGTTCAACAGTCCATTCCTTGCGGATGCGGACATAGTCAGGGGTCATCAATCGGCCGACGCTGTCGGGGTCGTATCCAAGGATCGCTTGGGTGATGCGCCGGTTTTTGGGTGAGAGCCTTTTGATGATCTGCGTCGCGACCTCGACCGGAAGCTCATCAAGAATCGCGGCTCGGTCGTCGGGCTCGAGCGATTCGATCACGCGCGCCGAGCGTTCGTCTCCCAGTTCATCAAGGATTGATTCCTGGATCGGGGTCTCAAGCTCAGCAAAGACATCCGAGGCCATCTCGCGCGGAAGAATCCGGAACGCGATCCCGGCGGGTTCGGGATCAAGCGATTCGATCAAGTCGGCAACATCCGCAGGCTCAAGAATCGCGAGCGCATCGCGGACCTGGCGATAGTCGCGTGCTTCGAGGAGTTCGAGAAGCTCAGGTTCGAGGAGTTGGATGGTGGGGGACTTCACTCGTGCATGGTATCAGGGATCGAGCACGATCGCGTGATTCTGCTGCACTCAGTTCCGAAACTCGTTATGACAGTCTTTGCACGACTTTGAAAACGCAGAGAGCATCGACAGCGCGCCGTCGTGGTTGTTCTGCTCGATGTTGACCTCGATCTGACGAGCAAGCTCCGTGCTGTGCTCAAAGTCAGCGAGCATCTCTTTCCCGTCCCCTTCATCAAAGTACGGCAGCGTCAGCATGTTCCGCATCAAGTCATAGACCCGACCACTCACGGCACTCGCAGACAGGTCCGGATGATCCGCAGGGGTCTGCCAATCGTCATCCGCGAGGTCCCAGAGCCGATCGTAGAGACGATCGAGCTGTCCCATCGAGTCCACGAATCCAGGGACCGGCGCATGAGCGGGGAACTCGACATCCGCGTGTTGGGTACTGCTGTCGAGTAGGCTAGCGGTCCGCGCCGCGTCCCAGAGTCCTGGATAGTTGGGTGAGGTCCCTGTCGAGGTCATGAACGATTCTGCTTGCTGTGTCGTGATGAATCCAGCGCCGATCGCGCCGACGCAGAGTGCTGCGGGACCACGATGCTTGCCGTGATGACAGTTGACGAAGATCGGATGCTCAAGCTGGGAGATCGCTTGCGCGAGCTGGACGGCTCGTTCATCACTGATGCCGTCGTATCCGATCGGGAAGTGGACGATGTTGATCCCGAACCGCTTGGCATAGTCGGGATTGGGAGCGATCGCATCGACGCTGATGACGGTTTTGATGCCGAGGTCTGCGAGCTGCTGGTAGTGCATCAGCTCACCCGGCTCACTCCCGGAGTACAAGCCATCGTTGAGCTGGTAGAGGTTCTCGATTGGTCCGAGAATCTTCTGGTTTGTTTGGGGGGTGGGTTTGTCTGAACGAGCTTCACTCGATGAGCGGCACGAACAGAGCACGGAAACGGTCAGGATAGTCAGAATCAGTCGTATCATGACCAAGTATATGGACCAATCCTCGGCATACGATTGGGCATGGTTTACCGAGTCTGCAAGAGCTTTGAAGTCGAGAGCGGACACATGCTCTCGAAACATCCCGGAAGGTGCAAATATCCGCACGGCCATTCACGCCGGGTCGATCTGGTCATCGCGTCGGGACATCTCGGAGACGGCGATATGGTCTGCGATTTTAAGTCTCTGAAACTCGCCGTCGAGGACTACATCGACTCCTACGACCACGCTCTGATGGTCAACTCTGCGGATCCGATCCTGGATCAGCTGACGAGCGAGAACCAGACTCGCGTGATTGTGTGCGAAGATGAGGATCCCACGACGGAAGTCCTCGCGCGGCGCATCTACGAATATGTGTCAGCACAGCTCACGAGCGGCGGTCGGTATACCGACACCCACGGCAAGGAGTTTGTGCTCCCGGCAGGATTGACCCTTGAGCGGGTCCGCGTGACCGAGACATCGAGTTCTTGGGCGGAATACGGCATTTCGTAATCTAAAAGACCGAATTCCAAAGAACAACGATGGAAGTCAGGTGGAAGGCAATAGTCCCGCACTGTCGGGCGTTGTTGTGTTGGAGAAGTTCAATAAGGAGTCTCGTTATGTTCCCATCAAGTTCGTCTACTCGTTCCCAAGTACGCTCAGGATTGCTCTCTGGTCTGCTCGCGATCACAAGTGCCGCAGGTCTGGCGCACAGCGGAGAGATTGAAGCGTCACCAGACGCGCAACAGAAACAAGCGATGTCCATGGCGATGGACCTCTCCATGGCGTTCGAGTACGCGAGCGAAACGATCGAATCCTCCGTCGTCCACATCATCACCGAATCCGAGAATCGTCGAGGGTTTCGTCAGCGGACGGGACTCGGTTCGGGAGTCGTCGCTGATGAGCGTGGGTATATCTTGACCAATGCTCATGTTGTGGAGGCCGGGAGCATTATCAGTGTGCGTCTGAGCGATGGACGCGAGATGGAAGCGGATCTGATCGGGACCTTTGCTGAGACCGATGTCGCGGTCCTCAAGATCGAAGCGGAGGGACTGGTTGCTGCGGAGTTTGGTGACTCGGAAGGACTGAGAGTCGGAGAGTGGGTCCTCGCTGTCGGATCTCCGTTTGGGTTCCAGCAGTCAGTGACCGCCGGGATCGTCAGCGCCAAGGGACGCGGATCGATGAGCACAAGCGCCGGGGGAGAACAACCAGGCCTGCAACGATTCCAAGAGTTCATCCAGACGGATGCCGCGATTAATCCAGGGAACTCGGGTGGACCACTGGTCGATCTGCACGGGCGTGTGATCGGGATCAACACAGCAATCTTGTCACGCTCCGGAGGAAACAACGGATTGGGATTCGCGATCCCGATCGACATCGCGGGATCGGTCATGGAGCGGATCATCGACACAGGACGCGTCGATCGCGGCTGGTTCGGTGTCGGGATGGGAGAACTAACCCCGCTCGATGCGTACACCCTCGGGATCGATGGAGGCGTTGTGCTCAGCAGCGTCGCGCCCAACGGACCCGCAGAGAACGCGGGATTGCGAGAGGGTGACATCGTCGTCACGCTCGGCGGACGAGCGACTGAGAATGTCGTGCGGATGGCCAACGCGATCATGCTTGCCAAGCCCGGACAGCCCGTGGATGTCGAGTACTACCGCGACGGAAGCATCCATCGCGCTCGCGCCACGCTGCAGGATCGTGACAAGCAGCGAGCGATCGCGTTTGGTGGAGCGTTCATCGAAGAGCTTGGTGTGTCGATGGTTCCCGATGAGAAAACATGGACCCGCCGAGGACGCGTGATCGATCAGCTCGATGGATTCCAGGTTCTTGAGATCCAACCCAACTCCCCTGCAGAACTCGCTGGGCTTGAGCCGGGTGACTTTGTCTACGAAGTGGATGGGAAGTCCTTCGAGGACGCTTCACAACTCGATGGGTTCTTGTCAACCGCAAACTACGATCGCGGCGTGCGACTCAAAGTCATCCGCAAGAACGCACGAGGCTACATCGATCTCAAGAAGTGAGCGTTACTTCTGAGCTAGCGTGTTGTTCGCAGACTTCGCTTTAAGCTTCTTGATCTTTGCGAGGAGCTTGTGGGTGCGGATCTGGAATCCCGCTTTAAGACGCGATCCTTGCAGCTCGGCGCGTGCTTTGCGGATCTCTTCGCTTGTCGGATCGAGCGGGAGCAGCGCCATCGCGAGCCAGGTCCGGACTCGTTTGCGAGGAGAGTGCTTGAATGCCCAGAACATCAGCGAGAGGAAGATCAGCACGATCGCGATCGCGGCGATGATCGGCGCAGCGGGAGACCCTGTCTGTGTCCACGCGTAATACCCGCTCGCGCCGATGATCAGCACAGCGATCAGGATCAGGAGCCGAGCGAGCGGGGTGAGTCGCTCGAAGGTTTCTTCGTCGTAGAGTCGTGCAAAGCAGTAGAGCGAGTGACGGATCATCTCCTCGCGTTGTCCAGATTTGAGCTTGTCGTCTCGGCGCGCCGCTTCCATCGTCGAGCAGTCTTCGATCCGCTTGGAGACGATCGGGAGCATCGGAGGCTCGTACGAATCGGAACTCTTGGGATCAGGGAGGATGTCGATCGGTCGCTCTTGAGTGGGTCGTTCGACGCGACAGCCGCAGGTAGAGCAGGTGAGCTCGTGGTGGGGATGCCCGTGCCGACCGCGATCCATGCAGAAGAAATAGCGTCGATGCTCGGCTTGGGAGAGCTTGAAACGGCGCTCCTGCCGGCAGACCGGGCAGTAGTCGGGAGTGACCCCGATTGGGCGGATACGCAGCACCGTCGCACTGATGAGCGAGAAGGGCATACACCAATATACCAGAATCCAGCTGATCGGTGGCACTCAATCTTCAAGTTCAGCGACCTACCGTTGGATATGCCCACTCGGAACGACCAAATTTCGTCTACTGAACCCAACAGAGCCGCGGTTGTGCTGCTCTCTGGAGGACTCGATTCCACGACCGTCCTCGCGATCGCTCGCGAGCAGGGGTACGAATGCCACACCATTGCGTTTGATTACGGGCAGCGCCATCGCAACGAACTCGACGCAAGCGCGACGATCAGCTCAACACTCGGCGCTGCGACGCACCGAGTCTTCCCGATCAACATCGGCGCGTTCGGAGGATCCGCACTCACGGCTGACATCGAGGTCCCCAAAGGACGCGACGAGTCGGAGATGACTGAGATCCCGATCACCTATGTCCCGGCGCGGAATCTGGTGTTCCTGTCCATCGCGACGGCGCTCGCTGAGACGCTGGGCGCGAAGGATATTTTCTTGGGAGTGAACGCCGTGGACTATTCGGGGTATCCGGATTGTCGTCCCGAGTTCATCGACTCGTTCACAACGACGGCAAACCTTGCGACGAAGATTGGGGTTGAGGAGCGAGCTGTCGAAGGGAACGGGATCCGCGTGCATTCGCCTTTGATGGAGATGACCAAAGCGGAGATCGTGAAGCGAGGTGAGGAGCTTGGTGTGGACTATTCCATGACGCATTCCTGCTACGACCCGATCGAAGGCAAAGCGTGCGGCGAGTGCGATTCGTGCATCCTGCGCCGCCGAGGATTCGAGCAAGCAGAGATGAACGATCCAACGCTCTACGCGCATCAGCAGGGCGCATCATGACAACCAACACGACCACTCTTCCCATCTCAGAAACATTCGTCTCAATCCAAGGCGAAGGGAAGCTCACCGGAGTCCCGAGCTGGTTTTGTCGTGTCTCAGGATGCAATCTGCGATGTACCTGGTGCGATACGCCGTACGCGAGCTGGGAACCTGAGAAGACGACGCGGACAGTCGATGAGCTTGTCAAGGAAGCGGTGGGTTCTGGAGTCAAGCACGCCGTGCTGACGGGTGGTGAGCCGATGATGTTTGCGCAGCTCGTTGAGCTCTCGCAACAACTGTCTCTCGCTGGATTGCATATCACGATCGAAACCGCAGGGACACTCACGCTTCCCGGAGTGGTTTGTCATCTCATGAGTCTGTCTCCCAAGCTCGCCAACTCGACCCCTGTCGATGATCCACGCGATCCCAGCGGCGCATGGGCCAAGCGTCATGAGGAGCGACGATTGGACTTTGGTGCGATCAATGAGCTGATCGCTTCGACGCGTGATCGTCAGCTCAAGTTTGTGGTCAGTGAGCCAAGGGATCTGGTGGAGATCGAATCGGTGCTTGAGCAGTTGGTTGGGTACATGCCGGGGGATGTGATGTTGATGCCCGAAGGGGTGACGGTCCCGACTCAGGAAGAAATCGCGTGGGTCGTGGATGCGTGCATCGAGCGAGGATGGAGCTACTGTCCGCGTGTGCATGTCCAGTTGTTCGGCGACACACGCGGGACCTGACGCACAGCTAGAGAAACGGATCGGATAGCAAAGAGATGGTTGAAGAAACGATCACATTGAAAGACGGACGCAGCGTGCTCATCCGAGGTCCGCAAGCCGGGGACGGCGAGCTGGTCCGCGACTACCTCAGCACGCTCGGCGCGTCTACGGATTTCGTGCTTTCGTTTCCGGGAGATATCCGACCAGCATCCGCGTACGAAGAGCATGTCGAGATGGCATTGCGCGGAGAGTTCTATTCACTCAGCGCAATCCATCCAGAGGACGGCTCGATCATCGCGAGCACTTCATTCATAATGAGCTCACGCGTCAAAACCGCGCACATCGCAACGCTCGGGACTGGGGTCCTCCCGGATTGGCAAGGGGTTGGTCTCGGAAAATGGATGCTCGATCGCGCGATTCGCGACATCAAAGCGCACCCAACGATTCTCAAGATCGAACTCGGCGTCATCAAAGGCAACGACATCGCTCAGCGGATGTACGAGCGTGCGGGATTTGTCGAAGAAGGATGCAAACTCAGGTCCATCAAGCAACCGAGCGGCGTGTATGACGACGAGATCCTGATGGGGATGTGGATCGGTGAGTGAGTTGTTGCGAGTGAGTTGTTGAAGGAGAAGCGATTAATCTCGCCACTTCTTGATCGCGACGCCTTGGTCGAAAGTGATGTGAGCGCTCTCGTCAATCTGCTTGTCGCTTGATCCCGCGAAGATCAGGAAGAGTGATCCCGATCCTTTCTCGCTGCGCGACCAGTTCCATGACCAGGTCTCTGTGCCGTCGTCGTGTGCTTTTCGTGAAGAGGGTTCAGAGAGGATGTTGAGCACATCGTCCTGCGTCGAGCTGAAGGTTTTGACGCGCGACAGTTCGCTCGGCTGGACATACGCGCCGCTGATGCGCGTGCTTTTGTTCTGGCTCACCAGACACCCACCCAGCAGCGCGGGGGAAGCGAGGAGGACTGCTGAGACGGTTGAGATACGGACGGCTTTGGATGAGATCAACATGCTTCGGCTCCGGTGTGTCTGTGTATTGGGGAATCGTACCAGTCTGATTTCAGGCAATCATCGCCCGCGCTTCATACTTACCTTTTTCTGTTTGATTATGTTCGCTTTCGTCCGTTTTGAATCTGGGCTCAGAGCGTGATTGGATGATGCCTTGCTGACCGCTCTGGGTCTCGATCGTGTTGGTTTGGGACGAGGAGTGATGGATCGGTTCGCGATGGTGCCGTGGTTGACCCGAGCGATTGAGCTGCTCGCGATCCGATGTGTGAAGATGTCGTGACCTCGATCAGGATGATCGGGAATGAGTGGGTCGTGTGATCCTGTGCGCGATCCACGATGTTTGGATTTGTGTGAACAATGCTGATGATGGCGCGGACCATGACAGCCGCAGGATCGGTCCTTGTGGATGCTGAATGATTTGCTGATCTCGCATCCGGTCAGGAGCGGAGTGGTTGCGAGCAACGCGAGCAAAAGGAGTGTGCGTTTCATGTTGAAGTCTCCATATAGGTGTAGTTTCCGATATAACACCGCGATGTTGACGCTTTGTTGACAACGATCCCAAAAGAAACCATTCCATGCACATTTTCAAGGCGTAGCGATCGTTTCAGTCGTGGTTGAAGACGATGTCCAGATGGGAATACGGATCGGAATTCTCTTGTGATGGAGCGGGATCACTGGTAGAGTGTCGAGGTACACACCACGACACCAATCCATTCTGGAGAAACCGATGATCCATCATGCATCACACACGATCTGTCTTCTTGCGATTTGTGCAGGGACCGCTGTCTCCGCTGAGCCGACCGACACTCGCAACAACGCACGCGTCGAGATCACTCCTGATGGACAGACCACGCTGAGCATCCCGCTCGGACCTGTTGGATTTGAGGGGCATGCTCCGACCGGAACTGCAGCAATCGAAGCGCCTTTCGGAACTGAACCCGATCTGACCGTCGAGCTCCGTCGTCAGGTCAGCGGGCTCGCGATCGCGGACCTCAATAACGACGGCTACAACGATCTCGTCGCGGTGTGCTACATCTCCAACTCCTTCCCGCCGTATGAGAACTGGCAGGACATGATCTTCTACAACGATCCTGTGACTGGTCTTGTGACCACCCCGTCTTGGTTGTCCGACGAGCAAACACACACTGCTGATGTCCAGGTCGGAGATGTCAACGGCGACTCGATCCTCGATGTCGTCAGCATCCACGGCGGGATCCGCACCGACAGCGTCATGGTCCACTACGGACTCGCAAGCGGAGGCATAAACACACTCGCAGGATTCATCTCAAACACGAGTCCCAACGCGTGGGGGACCTCCGGGATTCTGGTGGATATGGACAACGACAACGATCTTGATCTCGTCACCACCAACCAAGGATCCGGGACAACCGCGCCAACGCGTCCGATGTTCATGTTCCGCAACGACGGCTCAGGATTCGAGACCGATCCGTCATGGGAATCCGCAGACTCCGAAATCTCCAACGGCATCGACGCACGCGACATCACTGGAGACGGCTTCCCAGACCTCGCGGTCGCGAAGTGGGTGAATTTTTCCAGCGGGATCTACTACAACACGACCGGGACTCCCGACACCTTCCAGTCCTTGTTTGTTCCCAATACGGATGCAGAAAAGGGAGCCGCGTTCACGGATCTGCAAAACGACTTCTCCCCTGAGGTTGGATTCGGAGGAGATCCATCGACGATCTATAGCTTGGTCCACGGCGCGATACTTCCATCAAGCACGACCAACCCGCCGTTCACAGGTCCTCAGGAGGTCCATTTCTTCGATGTCGATAACGACGGCGACGATGACTTCGGAGAAGTCCACTTCTCCGACGGGCGTGCACATCTCTACCTGAATCGCGACGGCGTCCTCGATACCGATCCCGCATGGACCTACGACGCTCCAGAAGTCGGGACCTCCATGGCGTTGGGAGACCTCAACGGCGACGGACGACCAGACCTGGTCATCGGATACTCAGGGAATACCTGTATCCGTGTGTTTTATGGTCAGTTCCCGAACTGTATCGCGGACTATAACCATGACGGGATCCCGGACTTCTTCGACATCAGTGCATACCTCCAAGACTACGCGAGCATGGATGAGGGCGCAGATTTGAACGACGATGGACTCTTCGACTTCTTCGATCTCAGCATCTTCGCGGCTGCTCTCGCCAACGGCTGCTAGCACATCTCAGTAGAGTTGAATAAGAACACATAAAGCCGAGCGTCATTGATCTGTTTCAGTTCACAGCACGAATAGAGTTGGTCATGGATCCAGTAACACGACGCTACTTTCTGATGCGCTCCTCCGCAGTCGCGGCCGGGTTCGCAGGTCTTCACACCTCGCTCGCACGCGGCGCGATGGCTGCGTTGCTCGATGAGCAACAGCCGAGCACAGACGGCATCGGGTACGGCCCGATGATCAGCGATCCCGATGGGATCCTCGATCTCCCCAAAGGATTCTCGTACCGCATCATCAGCCCGATGAGCGCGGAGATGGACGATGGACTCATCGTCCCAGGCAAACACGACGGCATGGCGTCCTTCCCCTACATGAACGACGACGGCTCCGTCGATCCGGATCGCTGCATCCTGATCCGCAATCACGAGATCTCCGATGCGCACAGGACCATCTCCCCCTTCGGTTCGCGCCAGGAGCGTATGGATACAGTCGATCCGAGCGGGGTCTACGACCTCGGGAACGGCAAGGCTTCACGCGGCGGATGCACGACGCTCATCTACAACCTCAAAGAACAGCAGGTCGAGAAGCAATGGCTCTCGCTCGCAGGAACCGAGCACAACTGTGCCGGAGGCGCAACGCCTTGGGGGAGCTGGGTCAGCTGCGAAGAATCCGTGATCGTCAAAGGCGGACGCTACGAGCGTGACCACGGCTACTGCTTCGAGGTCCCAGTCACGCACGAACCAAAGCTCGCAGAACCCAGACCGATCCGCGCGATGGGTCGAATGAACCACGAAGCGATCTGTGTCGATCCGGATTCTGGGATTGTGTACATGACGGAGGATCGTCATGATTCCTTGCTGTACCGCTTCATCCCAAACAAAGCCGGGGATCTGCACGCCGGGGGGAAACTGCAGGCGTTGGTAATTCTGAACCAACGCGGCGCCGACACACGCAACTGGGACGGGCAGCGCATCAAACCCAACCACCCCATGGCATGCGGCTGGGTCACAATGGACGATGTGGATGCACCGCTCGATGATCTTCGTTATCGAGGATACGAAAAAGGAGCCGCACGCTTTGCACGCGGCGAAGGGATGTGGTGGGGGAGTCAAGGGCGCGACGCGCAAGCGGGAGCTGCGTATTTCGCGTGTACCAACGGCGGAGCCGCGGGCGCGGGACAGATCTGGAGACTCACTCCCAACGGGCTCGGAGTCGGGATGGACGCGCTGGAACTCTTCATCGAACCCAACGATGTGAGCGTCCTCCAAAACGCGGACAACATCACCTTCTCGCCTTGGGGAGACATCATGGTCTGCGAAGACGGCGAAGGACCCCAGTTCCTCGTCGGCGTGACTCCAGATGGAGAGCTCTACCAGTTCGGGAAGAACTCCTACAACTCCTCCGAGTTCGCAGGCGTGTGCTTCAGTCCAGACGGCGAAACGATGTTCGTCAACATCCAATCCATGGGCTGGACCCTCGCGATCACTGGGCCTTGGAAAAAGTCGTAAGCTGATAACCCACAGCGGTTTGCGACAATTTAAGCTCTGAGTCCACTAGTCCAAAAGCGTAAAAACACCCATTCAACTGGTGTTTTGGTGTGCTTGTTGTATGTTTTCTTACTCACTGCAATACCACTATTTTCAGAGGGAAGAACATGCAAACCAAATCAACACTTTGTCTTACTGCGTTCGTCACCATCGTCTCCGGCGCAGCCGCGGAGCCCGTCATCATGAACGGCGGAATGGACGGCACTCCAGGTGCGGGCTTCTCGCCTGCAAACTGGATGGTTGCCCAAGCGACTCCCGATGTCGTCAATGCCAACGGCCCATTCAACAACACAGGGAACCCTTGGGATCTCTCTCCAGACGGAGGCACCTTCGCTCGTATGAACGGCGTAGGGAACGAGCAATCCGAAGGCATCTCACAGAATGTCACTGGATTCGAAGTCGGACAGTCCTACGAGATCAGTTTCTATGCCGTGAACCTCGGATTCCTGACCGCTTCGACCGGAGCGTGGGGCGGATTCGACGGCTACTTCGAGTTCTACGCCGACGGCAATCTCGTTGCGACCAGCGACGCGCTGAGCAAGCAAGCGTCCGGGAGCGATCCAATCGTCTGGACAGAGCAGAGCGTCCAGTTCGAAGCTACAGCGAGCGATTTCTTGCTCGAGATCCGCGCCGAGACCACAGCCGGCGTGTTCGAGATCGCATACATGGGCATCGATGGCGTAGGCGCCACGCTTGTCCCAGCACCTGGCGCATTGTCAGCACTCGCACTGCTCGGACTCGCGACAACGCGTCGTCGTCGCTGAGCAGATGGACTGTTGTTGATAAGAAATCAACAAGCCGGCCCGTGTGTTTCACGGGCCGGCTTTATTATTTGATGATTGATTCAGGTCCGCTGTCTAGCTGCGCCGTCGGCGAGCAGCAAGCAGGGTGATCGCGAATGGTGCGATGCTGCTTGGTGCAGGGACTGTTGAGGCCGCGTGGAGGTAGAGGCCGTCGATTCCAGTGATCTGTCCATAGCGAGCAAAGCTGCTGTTTGCTGGATCGATTGAATAGATCTCGCCGTTCGGATCGATGACGAGGAGTTGTCCATCAGACTCAAAGATTGAGACTGCATAGTAGGGGTTGAGCGGGTCTTGGTTGTCAATCCATAAATCGTTGATATATTCTGGGTTGTTAAAGTCGTGAACGACCAGCAAATGATTGGGAGCGAGATTGAGAAACTGGCCTGGACCGTACATATGCATATCCAATGAGCCATTGACATCGACTAATTGGGAAGTAGTATCCCAGTCGTTTGTGTTTGTGTCCACCTCCACCCCGTGCCAGACAAGTCCTTCGCCGGGTACGATTTGGGGTGCACTCCCAAGAATGCGTCCATCGTTGGTCAGCAGCGTGCCGTGGTATCGCGAAAAACTGATGTCTGGGTGATCACTAAGATCAGATGAGGTAAAGACGCTGTCGAGTGATTCAGAACCCGCGTTGTAGACACTGAGTCCTCCGTCGTGCTTGACATAGATCTGTGAGTCTGAGATGTACTCAAGCTCGATCTTTCTGGATGGATCTCCAGTGATGTCAAGATCCGCAACGAGCGACGCTTCGAGCGTTTGACCGTTGACGCGGAGGAGTTGTCCATCATCCGACATGATGACAAAATCCGACAGATCCGCATGTGCGGCAACTGTTGTTGTCAGAATCAAACCGATCGAGAGTCTGTGCAGTACATTCATGTGATTTCCTATATGGGGTACAAATCTTCCAATTGGAGTATGCGCACATCCATCAAGAATGCGAGCAAATCACTGGTAAACACACGGAATTCAGTCTGGTAGAAGACGGTTTTTTGTTGGAATCGAGCTCGTTTCCGCCCGATGGATTCCATCAACACAACTCACCAATGCGAGTCGAGGTTTACTCTCCAAAATCGGTCATGAACTTCGAGATGTCGAAGAAGTCCCATTGGCCGTCGTCGTTCCAGTCAGCGATTGGTTCTCTGGATTCGAAGTCATTGAGGAAGTCGGTCATATCAAAGAAATCGCGTGCTCCGTCGTAGTTGATGTCAGAAGTCTGAGGGACAGTCATGCTCGTGGCGCCGATGATGTTGTGCTGAAGTCCAGTAATGGTTCCATAGAGTTCAGCGGACCCTGTTTCCAGATCGTATGTATACAGCTGGCTCGAGCCGTCAATCGCGTAGACATCGTCTCCGAGCATCAGGAAGGTGTGTATCTGCATCGGTAAATCGAACTCTGAATGAATCTCACCGGTCTCTGCATCGAATGTTCGGATGGTTCGTCCAAGTCCGTCTGTGGCGAGGAAGATGTGGTTCCCGACCTCGATGTAATCAAAATACAGATGGCTTGGTGGCTCTTCGTGATCAGCCAACCGGGTAAACGCGCCGGTGTGTGGATTGTACAGCATGCCGTACCTGGAGTCGCCTCCGAGGTAATGTTCGGAAACCCCGAAATACATATTGCGTTGTGCTGTGAATCCTGCAGACTCGATCCACGCGATTGATGTAGAGGGAGCGAAGTCGCCTGAGACAAACTCGATGGTTTCGACACCTGTGCTCAGGTTGTAGCGGATGAATCCCCCGATGGTGCTTGCCATGATTTCGTTGTTTCCGAGATACAGAATTTCGCTGATGGAGTTTCCGTACTCGAGCTCGACGACCTGTGTGGCTTGCAAGGTATCACCGTCAACTTCGTAGAGGATGCCTTGGAGATCAGCGACCATGAAGTTTTCGAGCTGCGCCGCCGCGGCTGGCGCGAGTGCTGCGAGTGCGATGAGGACAGCTGGAACTTTCATATTCATTTCTTGCTCACTTTCTGAATAATTTAGTATGCACCGACAGGACAGCGCGTCCCGAATTCGGGGTATAACAAGATACGCATTGCGCTATATGAAGATCCGAGAATCGTTCAAATATCACTCAGGAAGCTTATCAAGCTCCAGCTGCACCCGATCCACCAATCGCCCAACCGTCTCAGGACCAAAGTCGAACGGGAGTCCCGCCGCGTTGAACAGTTCTGGGAGCGGACGAGTCCCGCCGAGGGTCATCGCTTTCTTGTACGCCGCGAGTGCTGCCTCTTCGGACTCTTCGAGACTGGTCAGCCAGATCCCGAGTGCTCCGAGTTGTGCGATGCCGTACTCGATGTAGTAGAACGGCACACCAAAGAGGTGACCCTGACGCTGCCAGACGAACTTGCGTTCTTCTTCGAGTCCAGTGAAGTCCACGCGATGACCCATGTGTCCGAATCGTGATTCGATGTCGAGCCATGCGTTGGCGCGTTCTTCGCGTGAGTGCGTTGGGTTCAGGTAGACCCAGTGCTGGAACGCGTCGATCGTCGCGATCCAAGGCAGCAGCGAGATCGAACCTTCGAGCTGCTTACGACGAGCACGGTTCGCGTCCTCTTCGCTCGCGTAGAACTCGCTCCAGTACGGCATCGTCAACAGCTCCATGCTCATCGACGCGACCTCACAGAACTCGATCGGTGCGCTGCGGTACCAGACCAAAGGCTCCTGATCAGAGTACATCGAGTGGAACGCGTGTCCCGCTTCGTGGACCATCGTCTCGACATCGCGATGCTGACCCGCCGCGTTCATAAAGATGAACGGCTTGCGCGAGCGATCACGCATGTACTGGTATCCGCCTGGTGCTTTGCCCTTGCGGGAATCGAGGTCGAGCGATGCGTTCCCATTGTCGGTGCCGTTGGTGTTGGCGCCGTCACCCATGGATGCAAACATCTTCCCGAGTTCGGGACTCAGACGATCGAAGCTTGCTTTGGTCTTGGCAACCAGATCCACGCCGCCGTCGAACGGCTTGAGCTCGCCGCGGTTCTTTGGGTCGACATTGAGATCCCAAGGACGCAACACATCGACGCCGAGTTCCTTCTGGCGCGTCGCGTCGAGTTTCGCGACGAACGGCATCACATGCTTCTCGATCGCGTCATGGAACGCGTACGCGTGCGAGGTGTCGTAATCGAAACGGTGCTTCGCTTTGTAGATGTATTCGACATAGTTGTCGAATCCCGCGTTCTTGGCGCACTGGTCACGCTTCGCGATCATCTGGTCGTAGATGCCGCTGATTGCTTCTTGATCTTCAAGACGACGCTTGGCAACGACTTTCCACGCATCCTCACGGACCTGGCGATCTGTGGACTCGGAGTACTTGCCCATCATCGGGAGGGTCTTTTCTTCGCCGTCGAACTCGACGGTCATCTTGCCGCAGATTTTGTCGTATTCCTGATCAAGCTTCGCGAGTTCGGTTTCGAGCGGAACATTGTCATCGCGGAACAGGTCCACATCCGCGGCAGTGTCGCGATACAGAACCTCGTGGTATCCATCAGTCTTGCTGAACTTTTCCGCGAGTTCCTTGAGCTTCTTATCAAGCACAAACGCGACCGGCTTAAACTTGGGCGCAACATTCTCAAGGTACGAGGTCCAGTCCGCTTGCTTGGATTCGTCCTCAGTGTCGCAGGTCATGTTGATGTAGGTATTCGCGGCGGATTCCCCAATCGCGGATTCGAGCTCCGAGCGATCGAGCAGCCATTGGTCGAACTCTTCTGCAGAGTTGACCTCGCGTTCAACAAGCGCATTGAGGAGCGGCTCAACGACGCTCCAGTCGGTTCCATTGAATACAGCAGGGACAAAGTCAGTGGTCGGCGTAGCGGTCATCGTGAAGCTCCAAATATTGAAACCCGCCGAGGATACAGCGGGATGAGGATTTACTGGTCATTTTTAGTATAGTTTACAAACAGTTCCTTCGCAAGGTTGCGTGCTTCACTATATGTACTGATTTCACCCATCAACTGGGCATCATAGATTCGATCCAGAACCGCTTTAAACGACGCTCCAGGCGTGTGTCCCATCTCGATGAGCACCTGTCCATCAATTAGCGGCTCCGGCGCGAGTCCGATGCCGTCGCTCGACATCTCCTCGATCTGCTCGCAGATTTGATCAGCAAACGGAGCGTTGATCGCTTTCGTCAGCATAATCGCGCCGCAGCAGTGTGGGCGCATCGCGAGTCGCTTGCGCAGCGCGATGTTCATCGAGGACCAATCGGACTTCAGCAGGCCTGCGATGTCGAGCGTTGCGATGAACTGTTCTTTGTCCGCGTTGCTCATGTCGAGCTTCGCAGACCATTTAGTCGCAAGCGCCGCTTTCCGATCAAGCACGCTGTCTCCGTGTTGATCCAAGCACCAAGCACTCAGCGCAACAGGAGCGGACGCTCCGGATTCAAGCGAATCGAGTGTCGGGATCGATCCCGAATCGCACGCGTGTCCAAAGATCACTGAGTCGAGTCCCATGTCATGGATCAGCGTCGCGGCTCGCGCTCGTGATGGATGCGCCATCATCCGATGGATCTCGTGACCGATCCGTTCGATGCTTACGCCGCTGAGTTCGCTCGCGTGCTGCGTGATCGCATCGCGTGTCGTTGGATCCATTGCGAGGTTGTAGCGAGCAGCGAAACGCACGGCTCGCAGCGCACGAAGATGATCCTCCTGCAATCGATGATGCGGATCACCAACAGCGCGGAGCACGCGTGCTTCCATATCCGCTTGTCCATTGACGAAGTCGATGATCTGGTCGCCTTCCGGAGTCGGATCGAGAAAGAGCGCGTTGATGGTAAAGTCGCGCCGCTGTGCATCGAGCTCAGGAGTCGAGAACTCCACATGATCCGGACGACGCGCATCGCTGTACGGCCCATCAGATCGGAAGGTTGCGACCTCGATCGTCGGACCAAAGTCTCGAACAAGCATCACCCCAAAAGACGCTCCAACAGCAGCGGTTTTCTTGAAAATCGACTCGATATGCTCCGGATGCGCCGAGGTCGCGACATCGTAATCCTTCGGGATTTCTCCCAGCAACTGATCGCGGACGCACCCTCCAGCGAGGTACGCGATGTGATCCGCGTCGCGGAGCTGCTGGATGATCTGCAGTGCCGCGTCCCGTTCGTCGCGTGGGTCTGCTGGTCTTATCTGATGTGCATCAGTACTGGTCATCAATCAACCTGTTCCTCGCGCAGCTCGCGGCTCATGAGCATCGCGATCGCATCGACCGGATCCATGTGCTCAAACAACACAGCATGCACCGCAGACGCGATCGGGAGATCGACTTCGTATCGCTCAGCGAGATCCATGACGGAGCTGGTTGTTGCAACACCTTCGACGACGCAGAGTGATTCGCGGAGGTACTCGTCGAGTTTCTTCCCTTTCCCGAGCGCTTCGCCGCAGGAGCGGTTGCGTCCTTCTGGAGAGAAGCAGGTGGTCGCGAGGTCCCCTGCGCCCGCGATGCCGTAGAAGGTCTTTGGGGAGGCGCCCATCGCTTGACCGAGCCGAGTGGTTTCCGCGAGTCCGCGTGCGAGCAGCGCGCTCTTTGCATTGAAACCTGCGCCGAGCCCGTCGATGATCCCAGCCGCGATCGCGATGACATTTTTGGTTGCGCCTGCGAGTTCGACCCCGATCAGATCCGGATTGGTGTAAATCCGGAGCCAGCTCGTGGAGAACAGTTTCTGGATCGTCTCGCTGAATCCCGGATGATCCGAAGCCGCAGCCATCGTCGCGGGAAGACATGCCGCGAGTTCTGTCGCGATCGCAGGACCCGACATGCATCCCAGAGCGCGGGGCTTCGCGTCCGGATCGTCCTGCAGCACATCCGCGATAATCTGGGTCGGACGCATCAGCGTCTCGTTCTCGATCCCCTTCGCGACCGAGATCAGCGAAGTCCCAGACGGAACCAACGGCTTGATCCGCTCCCAAACGCTCCGGATGAACTGGACCGGGATCGCGTTGATGATGATGTCGGCGTCTTCAAACGCTTCCGGGTCGCTCAGCGCGACACGGACGCATCGAGGGAGCTCAAATCCAGGGAGACGGTCAGATTTGCGCGTTTGAGCGAGCGCACCGTTCTCGTTGTCGTCATATCCCCACATTGTGACCTGAGCACGCGGATCGACCCCCGCTCCCTGCGGATCAGGGAGGGTGAGTGCTCCAGCACAGACCAGACCCATCTGTCCGATCCCGAGGATGCAGACCTTGGGAATA
The DNA here is from genome assembly GCA_051252395.1 of Phycisphaerales bacterium. Classification (GTDB taxonomy): domain Bacteria; phylum Planctomycetota; class Phycisphaerae; order Phycisphaerales; family UBA1924; genus UBA1924. Next base: position 889,728 of record JBPOFX010000002.1, read on the forward strand.
TCGTGGTTCATGGCCGGGTTGTTCTCAGGCATCGGAATCCTTTCGTGAGCTGGTGAACCGCCAGCAATCTCCATGCGTAAGGGTTTTGGCATGGGTGGGATGGGTCGCAGACCAATCCTACAGTACTGACCACGCCGGGGCGCGTGTTTCAGACTTGTCTGGGGATCAAAACTCCTCAGGGACTACTGGATCCATGCCTCAGCAACTCGGCAGGGTACACAGCCAGACAACTTGGCACTGGGACCACCTCCCAGAATCAACCGGATACCAATCTCCATGAGCGACACGGCACACACGCATACACACACACACGACCACTCGCACGATTCGGACTCCCCGATCCAGTGCTGCTCACACCACGACCTCCAAGGCGATCGCTGGATCTTCCTCTACCTCGCAGGCGGCGTCCTCGCGACCGTCTCGTGGATTGCGAATGTCAGCGGATCAACCAACGAACTCGTCGCGACGATCCCAGCAGTGATCGCAGCGATTTTGCTGGGATGGAAACTCTTCTACGCGTCCTTCCGAGAAGTCCTCAACGGACAGGTCTCATCAAGCTCGCTCGCAGCGCTCGCGATCCTCGCCGCGATGGCAGTCGGGAAGTACGGCACCGCCGCGTTCCTCGCGTTCATCCTCCTCGTCGCTGACCAGATCGTCTCACGCACCGCCGACGGCGCGAAGCGTGCGATCGAACAACTCATCTCGCTCACTCCCGACGATGCACGCATCGTCGATGAGGACGGCAACGAACGCATGGTCCCTGTCGGACAAGTCAGCGTCGGACAACGCGTCCGCATCCGTCCCGGCGAGAACCTCCCAGTCGACGGCAAAGTCCTGACGGGCGAGTCCACCATCAACCAAGCATCCCTGACTGGTGAATCCATGCCCGTCGAAGTCCAAGACGGCTCAGCGGTCTATGCAGGGACAAGCAACCTGACCGGCGCGATCGAGATCGAAGTCACACAGGTCGGTGCAGAGACCACCATCGGAAAGGTCTCCTCGCTCATCCGCGAAGCAGAATCCACCAAGACCGAACGCCAGCTCCTGATCGAGCAGGTCGCCCGCTTCTATGTCCCAGTCGCGATCTCCGTCGCGCTGGTTGTGTTCTTCTTGTTCTCGCAATCAGAAGTCGCATCCGTCCGCGAAGGTGCGGCGCTTCGTGCCGTGACTGTCCTTGTGGTCACCTGTCCGACCGCGTTGCTGCTTTCGTCGCCATCCGCGATGGTCGCCGCGTTCGCATCCGCGGCTAGATTGGGTGTCATGATCAAACGAACGACTTATCTTGAAGCATCCGCGAATGTCGATGCCGTGGTCATGGACAAGACCGGTACCCTGACCACCGGATCGTTCGGCGTCTCGCGTCTGTCACCTGCTCCTGGAATCGAAGGCGCGGATCTGCTCAAAGCAGCCGCGTACGCAGAAGCACACTCGAACCACCCGCTGGGACTCTCGATCCTCCGCACCGCGAAGCAAGCACGCATCGAAGTGTCGAGCGAAGGGTCCTACGAAGAAACCCACGGCGCTGGTGTCAAAGCCAAAACCTCGATCGGAGAGATCATCGCGGGTCGTGGGTCGTGGATCAAAGAACTCATGCCGCAGTCGGTTGATGCGGTCTCGAATGTCGAGAACCACATCGAAGGCATGTCCGGCGTCCATGTCGTCAAGGACGGCGTGTACATGGGAGCGGTCGGTCTCGAAGACACTCCGCGTCCAAACGCAAAGTCCGTCGTCGATCGTCTCCGCGAACTCGGAATCCGATTTGTCGGGATCTTTACCGGAGATCGCTTGAGCGTCGGGAAGCGCGTCGGTCAACTCGCAGGCGTGGACTCCGTTGAAGCGGAATGTCTCCCGGTCGAGAAGCACCAGCTCATCCGTCAGATGCGCCAAGACGGTTACCGCGTCATGATGGTCGGCGACGGCATCAACGACGGTCCCGCACTCGCCGAATCCGATGTCGGTGTCGCGATGGGATTGTCCGGATCAGACATCGCCGCAAACTCTGCAGGCGTCGCGCTGATGACCGACGAACTCAACCGTATCCCGTTCCTCATGGAACTGGCTCGCAGAACACGCGTCATCATCACGCAGAACATCGTCGTCTCCATCCTCATGGCGATCGTCGGGCTTGTGCTTGCTGCATCCGGGACCTTCCAAGTCATCGGCGGCGAAGCACTCGGCGCAAGCTTGGGTGTCGGATTCGCAGCGTTCTTCCACTTCGTCCCCGATGTCTTCGTGATCGGCAACTCGTTTAGGTTGTTCCGCTTCGGCGAAGACTTCCTCGAAGCCGAGACGATGCAGAAGGAACAAGAGCAAGCCGCCCAACGCCGCGTGCGTCGGGATCAGTCGGTGCGGATCGCTGCCGAGCCGGCGTGATAGGGTTGTCTTGAATAACTTGCATTAGTCTTAGGGGGCAGAGATGTTCTTTGTCACTGGACAGCGCCGAAGTAAAGCGAAGAACGGTTTTGCTGCAGACTACTGCTATGTGTGTAGGGCTGCTCGGATGTTTCATGTAGAAACCGTAGGTACACGACGACATTTCTATATGGTTTCCACTGGAAGCTTAAAAGCAGAGCATTTAGAGTCAAAGTGCAACCATTGTGGTGCTATCTATGGTTACCCACTAGATCATTGGGATTTCTACGAGCCATCAGATGGACTAACTGTTGAGAGCGTGAAGATTACCAATCCAATGCTGCCTTTTTGGCTTCAAGAGAGAGCTGAGGTTGAGAAGCGAGTTGTTTCAGGAAAAGCGTCGTATAACGAAAGAATGGGATTGCTCTGGGAAGCTGTCGGTATGATGGAATATATGGCGGCGTTGAAGACCACAACGGGAAACTATGAAAGCATTACCGCTGTTATTGGGCTTGTTTTTATAGTTTCGTCGGTAGGTGCCGCGATGGTTCTTAGTGGGAATGTTCAGCACCAATATGACTATCTTTGGACAGTTGGAGGTGGGCTTTCCTTGGCTGTACTTCTCTGGAGAATACTCGCAGCTACTCGATCACACAAATTCAACGCCGTCAATAAATTCATTTCGAGAAGCATGATGCGATATCATCCTACATTCGAAGAAATTGAACAACTAAGATCTGACCATCCAAATTCAGACCTGTTCCGATCGATCAAAGCAAGGAAGATATTGGATTCGATCGAACAATATTCTATAAAAGAGCCTGGCTTCAAGGCTTCTTCAATACACCCGCATTAAAGCTCCGCCCTTCGATCCGGAACTTCCGCTCAAAGTTCGTCCCCACGAGCTCCCCCTCACCCGCAGACTCCGGCGCTTCAAACGCACCAAACACATACGGCAGCTCCTCGCAGCTGTTGAGAAACTCTGCAACCTTCGGAGGTGCCGTTGGGATCATGGGTCGTCCGAAGTTCTCGTTTGATTCTGCTGATCCCGATGCCCACAGATCAAAGTGCGCCAGGTCCCACGACCACAAGTCATCGTGATCCGTGACGACGCGGAGTTCCCCGCCCTTTTTGAGACAGCGCCAGATGTCGTACATCGTCTGGTGCTGGATCACGCGCTTCTTGTGGTGCTTGTTCTTCGGCCAAGGATCCGAAAAATACAGATGCAGCACATCGATCGATTCATCCGGACAGCGCCACTGCAGGAACTGAGCCGCGTCGGAGTTCAGAACGCGCACATTGGTGTGCGTCCCCTCGTTCTCGCGTTTGCGTCGGATCCGATCAGCGGTATACGCCGCGAACTCCCCGGCCCATTCGATGCCGAGGAAGTTGGTCTCCGGCTGCAGCTCCGCTTGCTGGACAAGGAACGCGCCCTTTCCTGACCCGATCTCAAGCTCAAAGCGTTTAGATGGATCGCTGAACCAGTTGCGAGGATCAAGACGGCCCGATTCCGGATCGGTCATCACCGAATCGGGGAGTGGGGGGAGTTCATCCGATGAGATACCCACCACGCCTGGCGCGCTGTCGAGTGGTTTGCCGTGTCCGAGTCCGAATGACATAGGGAGAGAGTGTATGCGCGTTGCTATGGTTCAGCATGACCACTCCCCAATCAACACATCAAACCCCACCGAGTTCAGGAACCCATCAACTCCGCGTCCGCTATGTCGAGTGCGACCCGATGGGGGTCGTGCACCATTCGAGCTACCTGCCTTGGATGGAGATCGGTCGGACCGAGTTGCTGCGAGCAGTGGGGGAGAGCTACGCGAGTCTGGAAGAAGCGGGAGTCTTCATGGTCGTGACGAAGCTTGAAGTGAAATACCGCAGACCGCTCAAGTACGACGATGTGATCGAGATCCGCACGAAGGTGGACAAAGCGAGCAAGGTCAAACTGCATCATTCGTATGAGATGGTGCTGGTCGAACGGCTCGGAGAGAAGCCAGATTTCACTGATACAGCGGTGCCGAGCGATGGGGTGTGTGCTGTTGCGACGACCGAGCTTGCGTGCGTTGGGAGTGATGGACGACCCAAGGCGTTGCCGGAGTGGTTGATTGGGAGTTAGCGCGTCACTATTCGCCAATCAGTCAATCGTTCGTTGTTATTGAGCTTGAGTACAAGCCAGTGTTCTCGACCATACAACCGAACAGTCGCGCCGGACCGAGTGGTTGTTCCTGAATCAGGGTCAGAACCCAATAGATAGGTCAAATCATCCATGTGTGTAGGCAGTATGAGTTCACTCTTTCCAAGCAATGACTCGATCTCATCTCGTGTCATCCCATGCTTGAGAATATTTCGCTGGAGGTCTTTGACCATTTCAAGCCGGAGACTGGAATTGTCTATGTGAAGCGATTGGTCCTTCCAGAGTTCGGACTGAAAACTTTGGTTTGGACCAACGATGGTGCGTATCCACAAAAAGCTGACAGCAAGAGCTGCGAACAGCAACAGCACTGAAATGCCAAGTCGGCGGTGGTCTTTCATTGGAGTTTGGTCATTCATTACATCAACCGCTCAATCGCCTGTGACAGATTCTTCACAGGGATCAGTTCCATCCCTTTGATCTTCGGTAGCTTGGAAGCGCCGGACAGCGGGATGATCGCGTGGGTGTATCCGAGCCGAGCGGATTCACGCAGTCGTTGCTCGATCTGCGTTGCGGAGCGGAGTTCACCTCCCAATCCCACCTCCCCGATCGCGATGGTGGTTGGCGGGAGCGAGCGTTTGTAGTGCGCTCCAGCGATCGACAGCGCCATCGCAAGATCCGCGGCTGGTTCCACGATCTTCAACCCACCCACCACAGACGCAAACACATCCCGATCCGCGAGACGCAACCCGCCGTGCTGTTCGAGGACAGCGATCAGCATCGCGAGACGATTCGAATCCAGTCCCGATGATTTCCGCTTCGCGCTCCCGACGAATCCGGTCGCAGTCAACGCTTGGATCTCGACACACACGCAGCGCGAGCCGTGCATCGCTGGACAGACGATTGCGCCGGGACGATGCTCGTCACCTCCCTGAATCGCTGCGACACTCATCCCGCCGGGGAGTTGCTGGAGTCCCTGTCCGGTCATCTCGAAAATCCCGAGTTCCTGCGTCGTCCCGAATCGGTTCTTGATCGCGCGGACGATGCGCGCGCTGTGGTACCGATCCCCCTCAAAGTACAGCACGGCATCTACCATGTGCTCAAGCATCCGGGGACCAGCAAGCGTGCCTTCTTTCGTGACATGTCCCACAAGCACCACTGAAATCCCAGTCGCTTTCGCGAAGTACACCAGCTCACTACAGCAACGACGCAACTGCGTCACCGATCCCGGCGCCGCTTCGATATCCGCTTTGTAAATCATCTGGATCGAATCAATCACACAGACATCAGGCTTGATCTTCCGCGCCTGCTCAAGAATCCGAGCAAGATTCGTGTCCGCAAGCACGAACAATCCGTCCGCATCCGCAACGCCGAGACGATCCGAACGCAGCTGCACCTGCTGTGCGGATTCCTCGCTCGACACATACAGCACCTTGCTCGTCCAATCCGGATCTTTCGCGTTCATGTTGATCGGAGACGCCCACGCACCCGCTGCTTGCAACAACAGCGTCGACTTCCCAATCCCAGGCTCACCACCAACCAGCACGACCGATCCGGGAACCAAGCCGCGTGTTTCATCGGCTTCCGTGCCTCCAAGCACGCGATCGAGTTCCGTGATTCCAGTTGGGAGTCGTTTCATCGGTCCCGTCGAGGACATGATCTCTGTGATCGAGGTCGCGACTGGGGTTTCGGTGCTTGCTTTGGTTTCGACCCACGACGATCCACGATGGGGATCGGACGCTGAGGATTTGTCGAACTGGGATTCTTCGAGCGAGTCCCATGTGCCGCAGTCGGAGCATTTGCCCATCCAGCTGGAGTGTGTGGAGCCGCAGTTGGTGCATACAAAGATGGTTCGGGTCTTGCTCATGTCGCGATCATAGCCGAATCATCGCGGTTCGACCGGGATCTGTTCGGTGTGTGGCGTGCGTAGAATGATGCACCTGATGTCTGATCTCTCTCCGAAGACCAAACAACCCGCCGTGACCTCGGCTCCGAAGCGTAAAAAACGCCGCTGGATCGTCATGGTCCTGCTTTTGATCCCGCTGGTACTGATCATCGGAGGCGGAATCTTCGTCATGAACGGCGGGATGACCGGATTCGTCATCCCGATCATCGAACGCGAGACCGGTCTGGAGATCACCCAAGGCAGCGTCGTGCTCACGCCGACGAGCGAAATTGAACTCCGAGACGCGATCCTCCGTGCCCCAACGATCGACGGCAAAGGCGGAGAAATTATCACGCTCGACAGCGCCGTCATCTCTGTGAAATGGGGATCCATCCTCTCCGGCGCCAAAGCAATCAGCGGCGTCCAACTCCAGAGACCCCGTCTCCGCGTCAGCATCGATTCCGAAACAGGAATCGTGAATCTGCAATCTCTCACGCTCCAGCAATCGGGAGGTGGTGGAGCGGCAACCCCCGCGATCTCAATAACCAACGGCGTCATCGAAGTCGGAGAGCATCAAGCCGGTCAGTACACGCTCCTCAAAGAACTCTCCGTCGCAGGGAGTCTCCAAAAGCCAAACGCCGCGGGAGATGCAAACTTCTCGCTCCTCGCAACCTCACGACTCCCAGGCATGTCCTCCGGACTCCCAAAGGCGCAGGGTGATGTCAAAATCACAGGCACCATCGGGAAGGACGGCATCGAGGGACGAATGACCGGTCTCCAACTCGAAGATTGGCCCGCGGAGATTGTCCCCAAGAAAAACCGCGAGTTCTACCGTTCGCTGGCGCTGACTGGGAACCTCGCGCCGACCCGATTCGCGCTCCCAAACAACGGAAAGCCCCGAGTCATCCTCACGCTTGAAGGCGTGGATGTCTCGATGCCGTTCATCCCGCTCGGAGAGTTTGATGGTCCCGAACGACTCCTCCGGATGCGATCGACCAAAGGGACCATCGAGTTCGCAAGCGATCAGATGCTCGCGGATCTCGAAGGCGACATCGACGACCTGCTCTACGAGGTCGAGCTGGATTACAAGGGGTATTCACAGAACAGCGCCTTTGCCGGGGATCTGCGGACCAAGTTCCGGATCGAAGAGGGATTCCGTCCGCTCTTGTTCCTCCCGCCTCGCGTGACAGAAAAGCTCGACCGCTTCGTCGGACTCAAAGCGGACATCGACGCAACGGTGCACATCGAGCGAGGTGCGCCTACGAAGGATTCAAGCAACGACGCGCCGATCCTCGTATCAGGAAACGCGAAGGTTGCCAATGGGTCCGCGAAGTATGAAGAGTTCCTCTATCCATTCGAGAACATCGAGGGGGTCATCTCGTTCACTCCCAGCGGAGTGAACTTCGAGGATATCACGGGAAACGGACCAACCGGCGCGACGCTCAACGCATCGGGGAGCTTCGATGGTCTCGGAGAAGATTCAGTCGTCGAGATCCTCGTCGATGTCAACAACCTCCCGATCGACGAGCACCTGCTGGGCGCGATGGACAAGGATCAGCGAGAACTCGTCGATACGCTCTTCTCAAGAAGCCAATACGAGAACCTGCTCGAATCGGGATACTTGCTGGAGTCATCGCGCAGACAGTCGCTGATCAAAGAACGCGACGCGTTGGTCCGAACGATCGGGAGACTCTCCGATGACGCGCCGGTTGTGGAGCGTGCCGCGCTTTCTGCAGAGCTTTCGAACATCAACAACACGCTCCGTGTTCCTGAGTTTGACTTCGGAGGACTGATCGGAGTGGGGGTCACCCTGCGTCGTCATCCTGAGCGACCGGAGGACAATCGTTGGACGACGGATATCGCCGCGAAGATCCCGAACGCCGGGATTGTTCCCAAGCAGTTCCCGCTCCCGATCGTCGCGCGTGATGTGAACATCAGCATCGCCGATGGTTCGGTCTACCTGACCGGAGGTGAGTATCTTGGTTTGAGCGGCGGTTGGGCAACCGTCGTCGCGAGCTTCGAGCCTCGCGAAGGGTTCAGCGATCCGCAGCCTTCAGTCGAGATCAAAGCTCGGCGCATCCCGATCGACGACCGGTTGATCGCCGCGATCCCGGGATACTACGACGCGCAGCCCGAGGATCCGTCGGAAATCACGCTCCGGAGAATCCTCGATCGTCTCCGCATGCAGGGGACTGTCGAAGCCGACGCGACCATCGCGCCGGGAGCGGACGGACGGATCACTTACACCGTCGAAGCGGGAGTTGTTGAAGGCTCAGCGCATCCATTGAGCATGGGACTCCAGCTCATCGAGAATCAGCAACTCGCCAGCGAAGGAAATCTCGGACTCGACTCCGTCCAACTCGCGGATATGTCGGGAACGATTTATGTGACCGAGTCGATCATCATCGTCTACCTCAACGGCATGATGGAATCCCCATCCCAACCGATCCCCCCAACCCCGATCGAGCTCACCACTCAGCTCACACTCCCCAACAAACCCAAAGTCGGGAATCTCAAACGCACCAACGGCTTGCTCCCCTTCGAGGTCGGTCCTCCAGTCTCAGGTCCTGAGATCTACACACGCGTGCTGACGCGCGGACTGGATCTCCAGATGCCGCTCGAGCACGCGATCGCAGTGCTCTCTCCGAGCTTCGCCAATCGCGTCGCAGGTTGGCGCGAGCAGTACACCCCCGACGGCGTGCTGGATCTCAAAGCAGAACTCGAAGGACGCGTCGGCGCATCGCTGAGTACCGAACTCCAGATCGACCAGATCCGCGAGATCGGATTCAATGTCGAGCAGCATCGCTACAACCTTGGGGATTCGGTGGGTTCGATCGAGCTCGGATTGGGGATCAAGCCGTATCTGAAGAGCCGAGGATTCAGCGTCCCGATCGGGATCGACAACGAGCGGATGGGAAAGATCGCAATCGAAGGCTCAACGCGCCTGACACGAGGAGGTCAGCTCCTCGAACTCAAGGACGAACCCTCGCTCCGACTCTCAATGGAACGCGGACAGCTCGAATCTCCAGGAGTCCGCGCGATCGTCGAACGGATGGGATCGAGCGGAAGCAAAAGCACAAGCCAGTTCTTCGAACGCTACGGACTCGAAGGCGAGTTCGATCTGCTCATCGACCTCACCCCGATCGACGGCGCGCGTGTGTCCAGCGCCGCGCCGGGAACCATCGGACTCCCCCCTGTCGAGATCGACGGCTCCATGATCCCCAAAACACTCCGCATCCAGCGCGACGGGAACGAACTGAGCTTCTGGAACGATCCGCAGCTCATCGAGGTTCCGGGTTCCGATCCAGTCCAAGCGAACCAGCTGACCGGATCCATCCGCTTCGATGGACTCGACGGATACTTCGACAACATCGTCGCTCGCAATAAGGACTACGAGCTGACAGTTGATGGCCAATGGATCCTCAATCCCGGCGACGGCGCGGACATCGAAGTCCAGATCAGCGCAATCGGAGATGTCCTCAACGGACCGGTCCGCGCGATCCTCCCTGACACACTCAATCGCGTTGTCGATCAGCTCGAAGTCCGCTCGAGCCAGAAGACCAAACTCACGAGTCTCCACATCGACGCGGACCGACTCGGAACACTGCGTCCATCATTCGAGATCGATGGATCAGCGGATATGCTCGATGTTGAAGCATTGGTCGGCGTCCCGATCACGGAACTCGATGGACGCGTCGATTTCAAGGTCTCGTCGCTCGCATCGGAGGATCCATCACTCGAACCAACCCTCGATTACCAGCTTGATCTCCACGCATCACTCCTCCGCGCCGGACTCCTGCGAGTACACAACGCGCACGCGACTGTGATGAACGATCCCAACGAGCAAGGAGTCGTGCTCGTCCCGCAGCTCCGCGCCGGGATGCACGGCGGGATGGTCTCAGGAAACGCACAGATCCGTCCTGGAGACGGAGACCAGCTCTGGTACTCGACCGAGATCCGTACCTCCGGAGTCCGCGCCGCACCCATCTTTGACGATCTCTTCCTTCCTGTTGAGGGTCTCGAAGGTCCGCCGCGTCCGAGCTCGTCGAGTGTTCGATCCGCATGGAATGTCGATACTGATGTTTCGCGCGGGATCATGCTCGCGGACCTTGCGATGACCGGACCAATCGGGAAACCAAACGAGCGTCAGGGACGCGGATTCGTGCGTGTTTCCGGAGGCTCGATCGTCGCACTCCCAGGACTCATCAACCTCATCGAAGCGAGCAACTTCACCCTCCCGACCGGTTCTCGGCTCAACCTCGCGGAAGCCGAGATGTACATCGACGGACCCACAATCGCGTTTGAACGACTCAGTGCGTCCTCCCAAGCGATCGAGATCCTCGGATACGGCACAATGGACTGGACTTCACGAGATATCGATCTACGCTTCCGATCACGATCGATTAAGCCCGTCCCGTTCCTCTCCGACCTGATCGAAGGGATCCGCGATGAGCTGATCACGATCAGGGTCACCGGAGCGCCCGGATCGATCGCGTACTCTCCCGAACAGTTCGGGACGACCAGAAGATTCCTCGATTCACTCTTCGGAAGTCCTGAGACCGAGCAGCAGCGTCGTCTGCGAGAGGTCGAAAGCCGAGAGCGATTCGGATCGGGTCTGCTCAGGAGCGATCAAGACGAACGCGTGATCCGACCAACGAAAGAACCCAAGGACAGGGGTGAATCTACAGACTGAACCTCACACGATTCAGTAAACCCCAGCACAGAAGCGAATGCCTACACACGAAACAATACAAAAAGTAAAGTTCATACAAAGATGAATCCGGGACACATCGGGTGTCCCACAGACAAGAAAGACGAAAGATACCTATGACTCCAAGTTCAAACAACCCTTCAAAATCCGGAACCGAGCACAACCGTGTTGAGCTGGATCCGCCGAATAGCACGCAGCCGAAGAACGAGCAAGCCGCGCCGCCTGAGCCGCGTGCCGTCCAACGCGCCGACGACGGCGAAATCCAAGACAGCATCGTCGATCTCATCGATAAAGTCGCTGGACGCGTCGATGACTACGACGCGAAGCTCGTCCGCGAGCTCATCACCGCTGGACTCAAGCTCCTCCCAGACGGGCGCGACACCGGAGAGCTCAAGCTCATGACCGCGACGATGAAGGAACTCCGCTACGCGTACCGCGTGTTTGGAGAGTACCCAGAGCCGCACAAAGTCACGATCTTCGGATCCGCGCGAACACCTGAGGATCACCCAGACTACCTCGCAGCTGTCGAGTTCTCCAAACTCATGGCACAGCGTGGATGGATGGCGATCACCGGTGCTGGAGACGGCATCATGAAAGCCGGACACGAAGGACCCGGACGCGAATCCAGCTTCGGCGTCGCGATCCGTCTCCCCTTCGAAACCAGCGCCAACACCGTCATCGCGGGAGATGAAAAACTCATCAACTTCCGCTATTTCTTCACACGCAAGCTGATGTTCCTGTCGCAAGCAGAAGCCGTGGTCTGTTTCCCTGGAGGATTCGGGACGCTCGATGAATGCTTCGAAGCGCTCACGCTCATCCAGACCGGGAAAGCGAGCATTGTCCCTGTCGTCTTCGTCGACGGCGACGCATCCAACGACGAGCACGGCTCCTACTGGGACGGATGGATCCACTACATCAAAACCCAGCTCGAAGGACGAGGCTGGATCAGCGCAGAAGACAACCACCTTTTCTATCACGCGAAGAACCCACAAGACGCCGCGGATCATGTCACCAACTTCTACTCCGTATACCACTCTTCGCGTTATGTCCGCGACGAGCTCGTGATCCGTGTGAAGAAGGTCCTGACCGAAGAGCAGATCAAGATCCTCAACGACGAGTTCTCGATCTTGGTCAAGTCGGGTGACATCCACATGTCCGAAGCCCTCTCGCAAGAGAAGGACCACCTCGATCTCCCGCGCGTTGTGTTCACGCACACGCGTTACAAGTTCGGACTGGTCCGTGCGTTGATCGACCGGATCAACTCGTTTGCCGATGCGTGATCTGAGCTTGAGAAATCCTTGCATGCTGATCGGAGCCGTGGTTCTCGCCTCGGCTCTGTCCGCGTGTTCAGGTTCAAGCAAGAGCGATCGCTCATCGGATCCAGCAACGCTTGATCCGCAGGTCGAGGTCGATTCCTCGATCGGCGCGCGCCAGCGCGGACTCGAACTGCGCGTGATGACCGTTGATGATGCGGGAGATCGCGTCGCCCATGCGCTCGCGGAGTATCAATCGGATCTGGGACCGATGGACGAGCTCTCACGCGAGGTCTGGCGCGACTGGGGACTGCGTTGGATCGTCGTCCCGACAAGAAAGCTCGATCGCGTGCTTTCGGATCTCAACCAGACCCAAGCGGGACAGGTCCGTTGGATGGGCGAGTTCCCACAGTGGAGGCCGGTGATCCGGACCGCGAACATTCAGAACTCGACTGTCCGCGTCGGTGCATCCGGATTCGCGCGTTCAAGAACACTCAGCGGACGACCGCGTCTGCTGGCGCGCGTGTGGACGACTCCCGAACTCACCGACAAAGGTGTCGTCGCTCGTCTCCATCTCGACGCGGCGCTGCAGATCACCGAACCCAGATCTGGGATCGCATGGAAAGCACCGACGCTCCCCTCAGTCTTCGACGACGGCCCGCTCATCGACGAACTCCAGCTGAGTCTGCTGATGGATCCAGAAATGTCGCTCGTGCTCGTCGGAGAAGATCCAGGAATCGAATGGGTCCAAGATGCGCAGACCGATGAGATCGAGGTCGATGCGCCAACCGATCCATCTCTGGGACCATCCACCCCCCAGATCCGCACACTCGGACAACAGATGCTCACCGCACAAGGCACAGGCTATGTCGCGCCAGGAAAACGCTATGTCGCTCCAAAGAAAGTCCTGATCGTGTTCGTTCCAAAGTCCGGCGGAAGCTATCGACTCCTTGGACCAACCGCATCGAAACAACCAGCATCCCCGAGCACCAACACTTCATCCTCTACTCAAGGACCACAGCCATGACCCAACTGATCGCTGTCGCTCTGCTGCTCATCGGATTGGTGGTGCTGATTATCGGCGCTGATGCGCTCGTCCGCGGCGCGGCGCAGCTCGCAAAGCATCTCGGACTCAGCCCCTTCGCGATCGGCGTGACCGTCGTCGCGTTCGGGACCAGCGCGCCCGAACTCTTCGCGAGCATCGGCGCTGCAGTCCAAGGGCAAACCGAACTCGCGATCGGGAATGTCATCGGATCCAACATCGCAAACATCGCACTCATCCTCGGCATCGGAGGCCTGCTCATCGCGATCCCGGTCCACCAAAAAGTCCGCAGGATCGAGATCCCGCTCATGGTCGTCGTGACCATCGCAACAATGGTCCTGCTCCTCGACCAGCACATCTCCCGCATCGAAGGCGGAGCGCTCCTCGCAGGACTCATCGCGTATGTCGTCTACATCGTCAAAGCACACTCCGAAGACATCGAGCATGGACTCGATGATGCCGTCGGAAAGATCAAACCAGTCTGGATGGACATCGTCTATGTCGTCGCAGGAATCGCAGGCCTCGGACTCGGCGCACGCGTCCTCGTGATGGGAGCAACGGACCTAGCGCAGTCGATCGGGATCTCCGCAGGGATTATCGGGACGACGATCGTCGCGTTCGGGACGAGTGTTCCAGAACTCGCCGCGACTGTGCGTGCCGCGATGAGCAAGCAATCGGATATGGCCGTAGGCAATATTGTCGGATCCAATGTCTTCAACCTGTTGTCTGTGCTGGGAGTCACAGCGCTCGTCAAACCATTATCGATGGACCCAACCATGAGCTGGCACCTCTACACCATGCTTGGCGTCGCGTTGCTGCTAATGATCTGGGTCATCGTCCGTCCGGTAATCTATCGCGTATTCGCGTTGGTGCTACTCCTTGTGTATCTCGCGTATGTGATCGCGTCGTACGCCGGGAATCCCCCTGTTTCCTAGCGGTCCCGCTTGATCGAACTGCTCCGAATGTCGATGCCTCCTTGGTCGTCCCAGGAGTGATCGATGCTTCGTGTTCAGATGTCACTTGCCAAGCCGGGCATGGTGCTTGCACAACCCGTGTTCCATCCGCGTTCAACCGCTGAGACGGTCCTGCTGCGCGCCGGCGTCGAGCTCTCAGAAAGCACCATCACCCGACTTGTTGACATGAAGATCCCCGAACTCTGGATCCAGTATCCAGGTATGGAAATGGTGGGGGAGTTCATCAGCCCCAAAATCATGGCTGCCCGCGCCATGGTCGCCGGAGATGTTTCCAAAGCGTTCCTCGACGCATCCAAAGGCGCGCACGCGAAGCTCGATTTCAATCAGTACAAAGCGTCCATGTCGCAGCTGCTCAACAACCTGATCGACGATCCAAAGAGCGCGATGTTTGTCGGAGAACTGGTCGACTGCGGCGCCCCTGCAGTCCGTCACGGCGCCAATGTCGGATTCCTCTCGCTCCTCCTCGGCATGCGTCTCGGGTTCTACCTGATGCGCGAACGCAAGTATGTCCCCTCCCGATTCTCGCGCGATGTCACGGCGTTGGGAGTCGCAGGGATGCTCCACGACATCGGGATGACTCGACTCGATGAGGAAGTCATCAAACGATGGAGCAAGGAACACGACGCATCAGATCCCGAGTGGCAAGAGCATGTCCAGCTCGGATACAAAAGCGTCCAAGGCTCGATCCAACCATCCGCGGCAAGCGCCGTCCTGCATCACCACCAGCACTTTGACGGATCGGGATTCCCAAAGAAAAAAGACGCCGCCGGGAATCTCAAGAATGTGGTTGGGAACGACATCCATATCTTTGCGCGCATCATCTGTGCCGCGGATATTTTCGATCGTCTGAACCACAAAGCGTCGTTCATCGGAGAAGAACCAGGGGACGGCCTCTCCAAGCCAGCCGTCGTCGCGCTCAAGACGATGATGAGCAAGCCGTTCGGAGACTGGATCGACCCGATTGTTTTCAAAGCGCTCCTCGCGGTCTGTCCTGCGTATCCGCCGGGGACATCGGTCAAACTCAGTAACGGAGTCAACGGCGTCGTGACGGACTGGGATCCAGCGGATCCGTGCCGCCCGCAGGTTCATCAGCTCTCGCACTTCGAGGACGAGGAGTTCGGGGCCGTGTTCAATCTCAAGGACGAACGCGACATCACCATCGTCGAATGCGATGGGACCGATGTCCGCAAATACAACTTCTATCCAGTCACAAAGGGTCAGTTCGACCTCCGCGTCCTTCAGCGGAACATGAGTAACGGATTGCATCATTTTGTCCCTGATGAAGCGGCTTAATCTGGTTCAGACCTCGCCTTCCGAGATCTGGACTATCCTTGGGTATGGATTCTCTGATCAATCCAACATCCCGTTGCCTGCTTGTTGCCGCAGCTCCCAAAGAAGCACGCGCCGTCCTCGAAGCGTTCGATCAATCCATCGAAGCACCGCTCGGGATTCCTGTCCAGCTCGACGACCGCTTTGATCTCGTCCGGAGCGGGGTCGGGAAGTCCGCCGCAGCCGCGTCCACGATGCGTGCGCTGATGCTCAAAGACCATCGGTCTGTGATTTCAGTCGGAATCGCAGGATCACTCCCATCTCATGATCCTGAATCGAAACCGATCGAGATCGGACAGTGCATCGCCGCGACGCGATCTGTGTTCTCGGACGAAGGTGTCGGCGCGAGCGATCAGTTCATCAAGATGAGCGAGCTGGGATTCGCGCCATTCGCAAACGGGACCATGTCCATCGAGCACAATCCAGCACTGAGCTCGCTGCTCGAGTCTGTCGCGGATCTCAGCGGGATCATCGCGACCGTCTCGTGGTGTTCAGGTGACGATGGATGCGCCCAAGGCGTGGTCAACAGAACAGAAGCGATCGCTGAAGCGATGGAAGGTGCCGCGTGCGCTCAATCGGCGCAGATTCTTGATCCAACGATCAAAACCGGTGAGCTCCGCGTGATTTCCAACACGACAGGTGATCGGACCAAGCAGGTCTGGGATCTGGATCTCGCGCTCTCGAAGCTCACGCATGTTCTCGGACGACTGCGCCGATCGGAGTAGTCAACTCCGGACCCTCAAACATCCGTCTGTAGCGTCTGCATGATCTGGGACTTGCATGCATTTGATGCGGCGATGTTTGATCCAAGCAGGCCCATATTTCATCCTGAAACTGGCCGATTCCATAGGTCGTGACCCAGACAAGACCGGCGCTGCCGGTTCTTTCAGCCTCGGCTGTACCCGATGCCGGGTGGTGTAGGACGGGACACGAACATGCAGGGACCAACACCAACCGGTCCAGGAATAAGGAAACTATGGGCAAGCCACGCGTCATCCAACAACTCCGATCAACGCTCAAAACGATGAACTCGATGCGTCCGATGGGGAATCCACTCGCTGTGGACTTTGGTGTCTCGGCGCTGCGTGTGCTCAAGGTCTCTTCCGGAAACCCCGCGTCCATCGAGAGCGCGGCACAGCTCGTCACTCCCGACGACCTGCTCGACAATCCAGCGAAGCGAATCTTGTTCCAGTTCGATGCGCTCCCCAAGCTCATCAAGAGCGGGAAACTCTCAGGACTCCGCGCCGCGTGTGTGATCCCGACCCAGCAGATGTCGTGCAAGCACCTCCAAGTCGCACCAGTCCCAGGCGTTCCCATCGGTGACATCGCCGCGGGTCAGATGTGCGATCGACTCGGATGCGAACCCGGCGCACTGCTCGTCCGGAGCATCGAGGTCGGTCCATCCAAGCAAGCCAACAAGCAAGAGGTCATCTGCTTCGGAGCCTCGAAGTCATTCGTCGGACGCATGATGGACGCGCTCAAGCGAGCAAAGCTCGAACCCGTCGGGATCCACAACACCTTCGAGACGCTCCGTCAGATTATCCCAGAAACCAAGGACCAGTCCGGAGCATCGCTGCTGATCGACCTTGGGAGCGCGTGCACCGTCGTCATGATTATGTACCAAGGACAGATGGTCTTCGCTCGAACGATCGAGCACGGCGCCGTGTCCTTCGATCAAGCGATCTGCCGTCAGTTCCGCTGCTCGATGATGGAAGCCCGCTCGATGCGTGAGCGGATCACAGAGATCGCCGCCGTAACGACCGGCGTCCAGCAGAGCGCCAATCCGCATCCATCGATGGACGATCCGGACATCAACGAACCAATCGAGATCATGATCGACGAGATCATGATGTGTCTGCGTTACTACAAAGCCTCATTCCCGGATGTCCCGCTCGAGCGTGCGTACTTCGTGGGAGGCATGGCCGGACACAAAGCAATCAGCGCGCACCTGGCGCGTGTTCTGAATCTGGAAACCAGGGTCGTCGACCCAATGAGCACCCTCGGCCGCGCCGGGAAGGTGCCGGTCTCCGGAGTTGATCTGAGTAAACCACAGCCCGGATGGGCAACCACTGTAGGGTGCGCACTGTGCCCCACCGACCTGTAAGCGACGAGAGAGTGGTCTGACACCAGACCGAGCAAGGAGATTTTCGATGCGATCGAAAGGTACCAATGACGGCGGCAGCTTCCTCCCCTCTGACTATGTCCGAGGCAAAGGACAAGCACGCGCCTCGATGTTCGCGATCCTCCTCTTCGTGCTCGTCCTCGCGGGTGTGATCGGAGCGTTCTTCGTCAACCACCAACGCTGGAGCCGAGTCTTCGAAGAACAGCAAATCGTCGCGGCATCCTTCAAAGAAGAAACCGCCAAAATCGAACAACTCAAGGTCCTCGAAGAACAACGCGTCGTCCTCACCGACAAAGCCGAGATCGTGACCGCGCTCAAGGACCGCGTCCCACGCTCAGTCCTCGTTGGAGAACTCGTCAGAGGAATCGGATCAGGGATCACCCTGACCGAGATCGAACTCGAAGGCGACCGCGTCCGTCCTCCAAAGCCCAAAGCAGATCCGAAGGCTAAGAAGGTCAAATCCATCGGAGTCAACGGCGTAGGGAACGGCAAGGACGCCGCGTCTTCCGCTCCGAAGGTCCACCCTCCAAAGTTTAAGTTCACGATCTCCGTCGATGGTCTCAGCGAGAACAACGATGACATCGCTGACTACCTCTCATCGCTCAAAGCATCCCCTCTCCTCGACGGCGTCGAACTCCAGTTCATCAACCAGACACTCATCGACTCGATCGAGTTCCGCAAGTTCCGGATCACGATGGACCTCGCGCCGTACGCAGACGCGAGCATGGTCGAAGGCACCGTCGCGATTGACATGGAAGGCAACATCGTAGAAACACGAGGAAGCACGAAGGTCACGAGCGACACCGACTCCGATTCAGAGTCAGGTACAGAGTCCGATTCAATCACCGACAAGAAGCTCGCAGAGGTTTCTGAGGACACACAAGACTGATCAAGGCTCTCGCTGAACCCCTGATCGAGCATCCCCGCCGCGAGGCACCCGAAGGAGATTCACATGCAGTTTGGAATCCGAGAACTCGTCCTCTTCCTCACCGTCCTGCTACTGCCGGTCGTGAGCTACCTGCTGGTCTTCAGACCACAGAGCGCCAACATCGAGAGCGCCCAGGTCGAGATCGCACACAAGAAAGAAATGCTCGGCAAGCTCCGCGCAGAAACAGCACGCAACGACGACCTGCTCCTGATCAATCAAACGATCACCGAGCGCATCGACGCGATGGAGTCCATGCTCCCATCCGACAAGGAAGTCGATCAGATCGTCCGTCAGGTTTCTGGACTCGCGATCGAGTCGGGACTCTCGTCCCCGACACTCAAGAGCACCAAGCCGCAAGCCGCGGCGCAGTACCGCGAGCAACCGCTTGAAATGAGCATCGAAGGGTCATGGCAGGGGTTCTACACCTTCCTCCTCAAGATCGAGCAGATGCCACGGATCACGCGCATCGTTGACCTCAAGATTCAGGACACCACGAGCGAAGAAACCGAAATCAAAGCAAGCTTTACACTCAGCATCTTCTTCCGCAGCGAGGTGACATCATGAGCGAGATCAACCCATTCACTCCCAAAGAATCCGAAGGTGGACACGGCGAATCCAATGTCTTCCTCGACCTCAATAAACCAGACGAAGCGACCGGGGTCCCCGCGACCCTCCCTGGGATGGGAGAAGCAAGCAGCGGAGGATCCGGTGGCGGGTTCTCACCCGGCTCAAGCGAGTCCTCCAAGTTCAACGGCCAGGTCATCCTCGCAGGAATGGTCTTCGTCATCGGAGTCGGCTCCATCTACGCGATGCGCTACATCGGGATGCAAGCCGGGATCAAAGAGTCGGTGAAGATGGTCGAGTACACCGCATCGACAACCTCACCCGACTTCGTCCAGCGCTTCGACGAAGTCATGGCGGATCTCGAAGAAGTCTCGCTCTCAGTCCGATTCGACAAAGAGACCGTGCTCCCACAATCGCCGTTCACGATGGCAGTCGCTGAAGAAGTCGATATCGATCTCCCTGTCGTGAATCCAGACGATTCCAGCGCACGCATGGCGCGTCTCGCACAACAACGCGAGAAGGAACTCCGCGAAGCACAGCAGCAAAAGCTCGCTGAATACGAGCGCGCCGCGATGGGACTCAACCTCCAGAGTATCCTCGGCGGATCACGCCCCGTCGCTCGCATCTCCGGAGAACCGGTCCGCGTCGGGATGAAGGTCGCGGATATCTTCACCGTCGAATCCATCAAAGGCTCGACAGTCATCCTCAGCGTCGAGGATCTCAAGTACGAGATCACACTCGGATCAGGAGCGGTCCGGATCGATTAATCCATTCAAGATACACCGGAACTAGAACCAGATCGGCGGGGGATCGCCGGACACATACGCAAACACATGCGGACTCACAGGCAGAGGACTCGGCAACATGGCGGACATCGATGACATCCTCAACGAGCTCGGCGTAGACGAGAGCGACCAGCGCCCTCGTCGCGCGCTCAATCCGAGCAAAGGGAAATCGCCGCACCGTCTCGACAAACGGACCGGGTCATTCTCCCCGCTCCCCTCGATGCCGTCCGGTCAAAAACGCTACGGCCAAGAAGGCCCGAACTCAGATGAAGACCCAGCTGTCCTCGAATCCCAACTCGCGGCTCCAAAGTCCGCAGTCGGAAACGCCGTCCACGAAATCTATCGTCCAGACGGAGAGCAACAAAGCGAGGTTGTCCCCGATAGCGATCTCGAACAACAGCTCATCGACTCCGAAGCGGTCACCGCTGAGCAGATCACCGCCGCGCATCAGGTCCTCAAGCAGACCCCCGGCGCTTCGCTGGTCGATCTCCTCTTTGAGCAAGGCGCCGACGAAGAGAAAGTTCAATCAATCATCGCGCAACGGACCGGTGTCCCCTTCGAGCGCATCAATGTCGAAGCCGGACTCGATGGCGGATTCGATGGAAAGCTCCTCCAGAGACTCACCCCTGAGTTCTGTCAGGCGCACCAGGTCATCCCGCTGAGAACCGAAGGCACACGCGTCGTCATCGGAGTGGTCACTCCAGACGATGTGTTCATGATCGACGAGATCTCCTCGCGTCTCCGCGTATCGAGCGTCAAGCTCATCATGGTCACGCCGAGCGACATCAGCGCCTCGCTCGAACTCATCGGACACGACGGCGGAGATGATGTCGATCTCTCCGAGATCCTCGCGGATGTCGATGTCGGAGATGTCGAAGTCGCAACAGCGCAGAAAGACGAAGCGGTCGATCTCGAAGCACAAGCGGGAGAGTCTCCCGTTATCCGCTATGTGAACTACATCAT
This sequence comes from Phycisphaerales bacterium, assembly GCA_051252395.1. Classification (GTDB taxonomy): domain Bacteria; phylum Planctomycetota; class Phycisphaerae; order Phycisphaerales; family UBA1924; genus UBA1924. Next base: position 910,770 of record JBPOFX010000002.1, read on the forward strand.
CCAGAACGCCGTCAAAGAAGGCGCGTCGGATATCCACATCGAGCCGGGTGAGAAAAAAATCAAAGTCCGTCTCCGCATCGACGGCGTCCTCTACGAATCCATGAACCCTCCGCCGCAGATGTCCGCCGCGATCACCTCGCGTCTCAAGATCATGGCAGATCTCGACATCTCCGAACGACGCGTCCCGCAGGACGGTCGTATCCGCTGTACCGTTCAAGGACGCAAGCTCGACCTTCGTGTGTCATCGCTCCCAACCGGATACGGCGAGAAGATCGTCATGCGTATCCTCGATACCAAGTCGATCAATGTAAACCTCGAAGACCTCGGATTCGACGACCACTCACTCGAGATCTGGAAGAACCAGATCAAGCAACCCCACGGCATCGTCCTCGTCACAGGTCCAACAGGTTCTGGTAAAACCACCACGCTCTACTCATCACTCCGTCAGATCGACAACAAGAAGCTCAATGTCTCGACCGTCGAAGATCCGATCGAATACCACCTCGACGGCATCACCCAGACCCAGACCCACGCGAAGATCGACATGACCTTCGCGAAGGCGCTCAAGGCACTCCTGCGTCAGGATCCCGATGTCATCATGGTTGGTGAAATTCGTGACCACGAGACCGCGCATACCGCTGTCCAAGCCGCGCTCACTGGTCACTTGGTGCTCTCGACACTCCACACCAACGATGCGCCGAGTTCCGTGACCCGTCTCGTGAACATCGGTCTCGAACCCTTCCTCGTCGGCGCCGCAGTCAACGGCGTGCTCGCTCAGCGGCTCCTCCGTCGTTTGTGCACCAACTGTAAAAAGCAGGAAGCTCCGACTGAAGAGATGGCCGAGTTCCTCGAAATGAACGGCATCCCCAACGACGAGATGTGGGTCCCCGAAGGGTGCGACAAGTGCCGCAATACCGGATACACAGGCCGAGTGGGGATCTACGAGATGCTCGCCGTGGATGACGCGCTGCGTGATGTGATCGCTCGCAACCCCAATGTCTCTGAGTTCCGTCGATTGTGTCTCGAGCGTGGGATGAACTCCCTCCGCGCCGACGGGATCAACAAGGCGCGACAGGGACTGACCAGTATCCAAGAAGTCTTGCGTGTGACCAGCGCCCATTAAAAAGACCGACTGGTCTAAAAAGAGGCCCTAAAGCGCAATTTAGCAAAATTATCAGCGATCTTTGAAATAGAAAGATCGTTCTAGTGGTGTATCTGTGTACATAAACTGGTTTCGGGTCCGTATGATCCATCAACCACTTACACACTGGAGCAGACCATGCCACGAATCAATCCACTGACCATCGAAAACGCCCCATCCGACACCGCCGCGACCCTGTCCGCAATCAAGGGCAAGATCGGAATGGTCCCCAACATCTACGCGACGATGGCCCACGCGCCTGCGGCGCTCAACGCGATCCTCGGATTCGGAGAAGCGAACAGCAAGCTCTCGCTCTCGGCACCACTCCGCGAGCAGATCGCGCTCGCAGTCGCCGGGATCAACTCCTGCGATTACTGTGCTTCAGCACACACCACCATCGGGAAGGGTGCTGGTCTCAAGGAAGACGAGCTCGCATCCAACCTCGCAGGCAGCGCAAGCGATCCCAAGACACAAGCCTTCCTGACACTCACCAAGCAGATTGTCGAGAAGCAAGGCCACCTCTCAGACGCAGACCTCTCCGCCGCACGCGATGCAGGGATCACGGATCAAGAAGTCATCGAGGTTATCTCCGTCGTCGCGCAGAACATCTTCACCAACTACTTCAACCACATCGCGGACCCAGAGATCGACTTCCCAGTCGTTCGCACCGCACAAACCGTCTCGTAAGTCCAATCTTTGAATACAGTTCATCTCCACAGAGCACCAGAATGATCTGGTGCTCTGTTTTTCGATGATCCTCGGCTCACTGCATACACATCGAATCCCGTATAGAATGGGAAACGCAATCGAGGAGCCAAAATGACCGACCAATCCATCGAATCCGTTCTTCACGAGAACCGCGTCTTCAATCCTCCAGCTCCAAACGAAGTCGGCGCTGCAAAGTGGCTGGTCTCGTCGATAGACGAGTACAACGAGCTCTACAAGAAATCCATCGAGCACCCAGAGCAGTTCTGGGGAGAGGTTGCCGAGGATTTCCACTGGTTCAAGAAATGGGACAGCGTCCTGGAATGGAACGCGCCAGACGCGAAATGGTTCAACGGCGGACAAACCAATGTCTGCTACAACTGCGTAGACAAACAAGTCGAAGACGGATTCGGAGATCAGCCCGCAATCATCTGGGAAGGTGAACCGGTTGATGACTCCGGAGCGCCAACCGATCAACGCACACTGACCTACAAAGACCTCCAGACCGAAGTCTCCAAGCTCGCCAATGTCCTCAAATCCAACGGGATCAAAAAAGGCGACATCGTCACTATCTATATGGGAATGGTCCCCGAGCTCGCGATCGCGATGCTCGCGTGCGCACGCATCGGAGCGCCCCACTCCGTCATCTTCGGCGGATTCAGCGCCCAAGCAATCGCCGACCGTGTCACCGATGCGAACTCCAAAATGATCATTACCTGCGACGGATCATGGCGCCGAGGCAAGGTCGTCCCGCTCAAAGACAATGTCGATGAAGCAATCAAACTCATGACGGAAGCAGGCACCCAGCCCGTCGAGCATGTCCTGTGCTTCGGACGCTGTCACAACGACATCAAGTGGGGCGCACTCGATCGCTGCTGGCACGAGTCTATGGACAACGCATCCGACGACTGTCCCTGCGAACCGATGGAGAGCGAAGACATGCTCTTCCTCCTCTACACCTCCGGATCAACCGGAAAACCAAAGGGCATCGTCCACTCGACCGCTGGATACATGATCTTCACGGCGATGACGAGCAAGTACACCTTCAACCTCATCCCGGATCAGCAGCAAGTCTTCTGGTGCACCGCTGATTGCGGATGGATCACAGGACACTCCTACATCGTCTACGGCATCCTCCCCAACCGCGTCCCCTCACTCATGTTCGAAGGCGGACCAGACTACCCAACCGCGTCCCGCTTCTGGCAAATCGTCGATCGTCACAAAGTCACGCAGTTCTACACTGCACCAACAGCGATCCGAGCGTTCATGAAATGGGGAGACGAGCATCCAGCGTCCTGCGACCTGAGTTCGTTGCAGGTCCTGGGAACAGTGGGGGAGCCGATCAATCCAGAAGCATGGATGTGGTACCGCAACACCATCGGTCGCGGCGTGTGTCCGATCGTAGACACCTACTGGCAAACCGAGACCGGAGGACATGTCATCACCCCGCTCCCCGGCGTGACCCCGACCAAACCCGGAAGCTGCACGCTCCCGATGCTCGGGATCGACGCAGCGGTCACCGATGAGCTCGGGAATGTCTCCAAACCAAACACCGGCGGACTCATGGCGATCCGCAAACCCTGGCCGAGCATGCTCCGAGGCGTCTACGGCGATCGCGAGCGATTCATCGATACCTATTGGAGCACCGTCGCGAAAGACGGCGAGCCGTACTACGCCGCCGGAGACGGCGCGCGCCGCGACGAGATGGGCAACTTCTGGATCATGGGACGCACAGACGATGTCATCAATGTCTCGGGACATCGTCTAGGCACAATGGAAGTCGAGAGCGCACTGGTCGCGCACGAGAGCGTTGTCGAAGCCGCGGTCGTCGGGATGCCGCACGAGATCAAGGGCACTGGAATCGCCGCATTCGTGACCCCTGCAGCAGGATTCGAGGGGAACGAAGAACTGATCCAAGCTCTCCGTGAGCATGTTGCCAAAGACATCGGCGCGATCGCCAAACCCGACATGATCCGATTCACGGCTTCACTCCCCAAAACCCGCTCAGGAAAGATCATGCGAAGACTCCTCCGCTCGATCGCCGCGGGTGATACAGAGATCACGCAGGACATCACGACGCTCGAAGACCTCTCCGTCGTCGCGAAACTTGCGGGGGATGATGACTCATAAAAGGGTTTGATGAACTCTATCAACCGAGTCAACCTTAGAAGTTTGTACTCGCTATCATGGAGTCATGCTTGCTCGCCCATGCTTATTGTTTGCCCTGTTCACTTCCGCATTACTCCCAGCGTCTGCGATTGCGCAGTCCGATCCAACACACGAAGATCGTGATGCGTCCGTTCAGCTCGACGAACCCAACCTCGCACTCCTGCGCAGCAGCATCAACGATGATCGGGGTGATTCGCTCACCCAACTTCTCAGCCTCACGCACTACTCCTTCCGCGACTTCACCGCCTACTGGGAAAACGACGGCACCGTCCCCAACTTCATCGACGACACCGATCGCTACTACACCAACGGCGTCGGACTCGAACTCAGCTTTGACCCCGGACTCTCACCAGCTGCCAAAGCGCGATGGGCAATCTCCGATCAGCCCGCAGACCAACAACGCTTCGGGGTCGGGGTCGCAGTCAAGCAACGCATCTTCACGCCGACGAGCATCCTCCAGACGAACCCACCACCACGCGATCATCCCTACGGCGGACACCTCGCACTCGCGCTCGCGTTCCAACGAGCCGACGATCACACGCACGACCACTTTGGTCTCACGCTCGGAATCACAGGACACTCCAGCGGCGCCGAATCCATCCAAGGCTGGATCCACAACACCTTCCCAGACGAAGACGACCCGCTCGGATGGAACACACAGCTTCCCACAGAAGCAACCATCAACTTCGCATACACACGCACTTGGAAAACCGAACGCGCCAATCTAGGTGGACTCGAGATGGAAATGCTCCCAGCACTCGGATTCGATCTGGGAACCGTCTCCATCGCAGCACGCTCATCGATGACGCTCCGGATCGGCAAAAACCTCCCAACCGACTTCGGTCCCGCGAGTTTGCTGGGACACAAAGACCACACTGTCCGCGTCAGCGAAACCGGAATCCGTCCCGGCGTCGAGGAAACCAACTGGTCCCTCTACGCCTACACCCGATTGGGAGTCGACGCGATCGCACGCGACCTCTTCCTCGACGGCACAGCCTTTTCCGCGTCCCGCTCCGCTGAGCGTGAACCCCTCGTCGCGACCTTCTCCTTCGGACTCATCGCACGCTACGAAAGTTTTTATCTCGGATGGACCCAGAACATCCAGACCAACCGTTTCGAAGTCCAGAACGATTCTCAAACCTGGGGCTCAATCGTCTTCGGCACATCGTTTGAGTGGTGACCCAGAACTCGTGAGAGATGAGTATGCAGAATCAATATCGTTTCGATGATGAACGCCCTGAGTATTCGGATCCGTCATCCAGCGTGGATCATGAACTTGCAGCCGATCCCATCCCGCTGCTGAAGGTCCCGTACGCGTTCTTCTTCCGTCCCGGTGAGTACATGACACGCAACGGGATCTACGCATCCCAGTTCGTGCTCGCGATCGTCATCTGGATTACAGGAATCTCGTTGGTGTTTTCAAGACTGGAAAACAACTCGGTGCTCGGCAGGGCGTTGCCGGAGATTTTTGACTCTTGGTCTGCAGTGCTCTTCCTTGCACTTTTTTCAGGCACGCTGCGAGGACTGATTGTCTACGGCTTAGGAACATGGTGGTATAGGGTCCGACTCGGTTTCTGCGGCTACAAACAATCTGAGTTTTCTACAGCAGGACGGGTCTACATGCTCTCTGGGACGGCAAAGCACTTAGTGACCATTCTGTCCATGGCAATAGCTATGGTGCAGTTTGAAACCTTTAAAGAGTACCTCATCAACGAAGATGGCGTCATATTCTATATCACAGGGGCCATCAGTCTCATAGCGATCTTCTGGTCTTCATTCACGCTCTACTTCGGATCGCGTGCTGTCTTCCCGCTCGAAAGAATGTGGGCGATGGTCTGGCTCCTCATCCTGCCATTACTACTGCGAGTGTTCGGGCTCGCTGCGTTGATGGTCGGCATTCTGCTCCTATCGATCAACCCAACCCCTTCCCTCGACAACCCAAGCACACATGTGAATACATCGTTCCAGTTCGAATATCCGTCGAACTGGATCGTCGAATACGACCAAGAAGTCCCCGGCCCGCCAACCTGGTTCAAAGTCGAGCCAGCACTCGCCGACGCGTTCTTGCAGGTTGCTATTTACGACCTCGATGACAGCGTCGATCAGCTCCAGGTAACCCTCGACTCGCTCATCGAAAGTGACATGAGAGTCGTCTCTGAAGGCAAGCAACGCACCACAATCCCAGGCCTCGAAGGCCGAGGGAGAGAGTACACCATCAAGTTCGAAGGCTCGGATTACCACCTCACTCTCTTTGTCTCGCCGATCGGTGAGTACTCCGAGATCGTGACCATGATCATGAGCACCGAAGACATCTGGGACGAGATCAAGCCGGGATTCTGGCACACCCTCAAGACCCTCGCCGTTACCGATCCAATCGATATGCTCCCAGATCTCCAGAGGACCTACACCGTTGAGACCGAAGGAGTGCAGTTTGACATCCCGTCCAACTGGTGGGTTCAAACCCAAAGCGAACCAGCAACCACCAACGACGACGGCACCACCAACATGCCGTACAGCTACGCGATGATTCAGACGCCTGGGTTGGGATACTTCCAACTCAATATCTATGAATCAGGACTCAGCCCGCGAGCTGAACTCGGAGTATCGCTCGAAAACTACACCGATACAGGAAGACTCGAATCCGAACAACCTATGGATCAGTTCTTCGGATTCGACGGCTTCGGGATCTCAGGGATCTCCCCATCTACCGATGGCTTGACCTGGCGGACACAGATCCATATCTCAACACTCCCCGACGATCGACTCCTCGAACTCCGATCGGTCTATCCAACCCAATATGCCGAGCAGTACGAATCCGGCTTCGAACTCATCGAATCCACATTCAAACTCCTCGTTGAGCCCGCAGAAGTTGATCCATAATCAACAACGGATACCATCGATCATGACCCCCCAAACCACGCCCACCACCCCGCTCGTCAGTGTCATCATGGGTTCCCAGTCCGATTGGCCCGATGTCATGGAGCACGCCGGCGCGATGCTCGATGAACTGGGGATTCCCCACGAGGTCAAGGTCGTCTCCGCCCACCGGACCCCCGACCTGCTTGTCGAGCATGCGAAGGGTGCTCGCGATCGCGGGATCGAGGTCATCATCGCCGGAGCCGGAGGCGCGGCCCATCTCCCAGGAATGGTCGCATCCATGACCACGCTCCCAGTCATCGGAGTCCCGGTCATGAGCAAAGCACTCAAAGGCATGGACTCGCTGCTCTCGATCGCACAGATGCCTGGAGGGATCCCGGTCGCGACCGTCGCGATCGGGAAAGCAGGAGCAAAAAACTCCGCGCTCCTCGCGGCGTCCATCCTGAGCAACAAATACGAAGACACCCACGCGAAGCTCGAAGCGTTCCGGACCAACCAGACCAACGCCGTGCTCGAGAATCCCGATCCGAGAAGCGGATCATGAGCCAGCCGAACAAAGCATCACAAACAGCCGGGATCATCGGAGGCGGACAACTCGCCCAGATGCTCGCGCAGTCCGTCCAACATCTTGGTGTTCAATGCACCGTCCTTGATCCAAATCCTGAATGCTGCGCAACCAATGAGATCGGCAAATGCGACCAGATCTGTGCCGCGTACGACGACGAAGCAGCGTTAATCAAACTCGCGCAGTCCAACGATGTCGTCACCTACGAGTTCGAGAATGTCCCGGGACAGGGCGCATCCCTCATCGCAAACCACGGCTCAATCCATCCCAACCCCAAAGCACTCAGCATCTCCCAAGACCGACTCAGCGAACGCTCCATGTTCAAAGACCTCGGGATCGATGTTCCTCCCTACCAGCAGATCGATTCCAAATCCGATCTCAAAGTTGCGATCGAAAAACTCGGCGCACCCTCCATCCTCAAAGCACGCACACTCGGATACGACGGCAAAGGACAGGTCCTCATCAGCGATCCAACCAAATCTGACCAAGCGTACGACACGCTCGGAGGAGTCCCCGCGATCCTCGATGGATTCATCGAGTTCGATCGCGAACTCTCGATCATCGCAACACGCGCAACCGACGGCTCCATCGAGTACTACCCCCTCAGCGAGAACATCCATCGCGGCGGGATCCTGCGACTCACCAAAGCCCCCGCTCGCGCCGTCCACGAAGCGGTTTTCGAGCAAGCTCGAACCGCGATCAAATCGATCCTCGAACACTTCGACTATGTCGGGACGCTCGCCGTGGAGTTCTTTCAGGTCGGGAGCGGCGCCAGCGCCAAACTCCTCGCCAACGAGATCGCGCCGCGTGTGCACAATACAGGTCACTGGACGATCGAGGGCGCGAAAACCAGCCAGTTCGAGAACCACATGCGAGCCGTGCTTGGGATGGAGCTTGGGAGTGCGGGCCCGATCGGACACAGCGCGATGATCAACCTGATCGGGAACGAACCCCGCGAGGGATCCCTCGAAGCGATGCCGCAAGCCAATGTGCATCTGTACGGCAAAGAACCACGAGCCGGACGCAAGATCGGACACATCACGCTCAACGCATCGACCCCAGAAGAACTCGACGCACTGCTCGAACGCTTCACCCGAATCGTTGGTTGAGCGGTCTGCTTAGCGAAAGAGGTTGTACTTGACGATGCACCACAGCGCTTCGACGCCGTCGAACCAGCCGATTTTCTTGCCCTCGTCGTAGGTCCGACCAGCGTACGAGATCGGGACCTCATAAATCCGAAGCGGACGATACAGCTTCGTCTCCGGATCCTCGACCTTCGCGCGAGCGAGCTTCGCGACAATCTCAGGCTCAATCCCGAATCGATCCTCATGGATATGGATGTTCTTGATCGCTTCTTTCGTGAACGCCTTGTATCCGCACTCGATGTCCGTCAGGTTCAGGTTGCTGAGCATGTTGGAAAACAGCGTAATGATCCGGTTCGCGATCGAGTGCCAGTAGTACAGCACGCGATGCGTCTGTCCAAGGAACCGCGTCCCGATCACCGCATCGGCGCGTCCATCAAGGATCGGCGCGAGCACCGCGTCGTGCTCGCTTGGATCGTACTCCATGTCCGCATCCTGAATAATCAGCACATCGCACCCGTCGTTGATGGCGCGTTTGAATCCGACATTGATCGCCGAGCCCTTCCCCTGATTCGAAGGCTGATGGATCGCTTGCACCCCAGGCTTATGTCCGAGCTTGCTGAGGATCGCCGCGGATCCATCGGTTGATCCGTCGTTGATGAAATAGATCCGCCGCTCGACCGGAGTCCCGTCTGGGAGCGTTGGTGGGGGGGTCTTCTCAAGTCTTGCGAACATGCGTTCGAGCATGTTCTCTTCGTTGTAGACCGGAATGAGTACGCCGAGGACATAGGGGCTCATGTGGTTCATGCCGTGAGTGTATCGCTCAGAGAGAGGATTCGCCGCTGCGCGTTGGAAACCCCCAGTGCAGCGATCTGATCGATGCTCAGGAACGATTGACCCTCGCGTGGTTCCCAGCTGGGACAGTGGAATACATCGAACCGCACAATCCGATGCGTCGTCTGATGAAGAAAGGATTCAACCAACTCCGCGTCGTCCCCGATCTCCAGAACATCCATCGGAGCGTTCTCGTTCTCCATCGTCGGCACCTGCCACATATTCCCCCAGAGCCCATCAACACTCCGTTGCTCCATCAGCACGCGATCCTGCTCGTCCATCCTCAGCACCGAAGCGCAGAACAGCTCCTTCCGCTTGGCGCGAGGCTTGGGAGGAGGAACCGACTCCGTCGTCCCCATCCGCAACGCTTCGCAGTGCTCCGCGATCGGACATTCGTTGCATTTGATTTTCTTGGGAGTGCAGACCGTCGCGCCCAGTTCCATCAGCGACTCATTGAGCACCGCAGGATCACCCGACGCTTCAACCAGCGCAATCGCTCGCTCCCACGCCCATTTGATCGTCTCGGGATCAGTCTGCTGCGACGGATTGTTGTGCAAACGCTGCAGCACCCTCGTCACATTCCCATCGACTAAAGGCTCCCGATCCCCAAACACCATAGATGCCATCGCGCCAGCTGTATAGCGCCCAATCCCTGGGAGCGCCATCAGCGACTCCACATCCCTCGGCACCTCCCCATCGTGCCGATCCACAATCGCCTTGGCGCACGCGTGCAGCATCCGAGCGCGACGGTAATACCCCAGTCCCGACCACTCTCCCAGCACATCCTCTTCATCCGCGGCCGCGAGGGAGTCCACACTCGGAAACCGCTCAAGGAACGGCTCAAACTTCTCCAAGACCCTCGACACCTGCGTCTGCTGGAGCATGAACTCACTCACAAGCGACCAATACGGATCCCTCGGCGAGATCCTCCAAGGAAGCTCCCGCGCCTCGCGAGCAAACCATGCTTCAAGCGACCTGCTGATCGCTTGGTCATCATGTTTACCCAGAGACTCACCCATCAACTGCCCCGATCGCTTTCCCGATCTGACCCTTGAGCGTCGCCCATCGCGTCTCTCTCGTGAAGCACACTGAGACAAAGTCCGTATGCACCAGCACATTGGTCACCCCATCGCACGACAGGATCGCGCTCGCGAGCGGATCATCCGACCCCTTCGACGCGTCAAACACCGAAACAATCCGTCCCGGCGATGGATCAACGATCAGCTTCCGCGCCAGTGGATTCGGAGTATTCTCGATGTCGCGGATCGTGTATCCCAAACCATCCCTTCCCGCGCGTTGGCGCTTTCCCTCAACGATTGCGTCTCCGAAGCGCCTTAAACAGTGCATCGGCGCGGATGATCGGTTAGAATCGTTCGTGGCTCACCTCAGATCCACATCCGAAACCCAATCCAGACCCCCAAAGGGTAGCCCGTGGGAAAGCTCACCAGACTCCAAGACCTGTTTAACCGTCTCAACGCCTACGCAGGCTGGGAGGTTCTTGTCGAGCTCACCATCATCTGGATCGTCGTCTACGCCATCCTTCGATTCCTCCAAGGCACCAGAGCCGCCCGCGCCATCAAAGGACTGATCTTCGTCCTGATCGTCGGGACCGTCATCGTCCGAGTCCTCGGCGACGACACCTTCGCACGACTCACCTACCTCTACGACCGCGTCCTTGCAGGGTTCGCGCTCGCGCTCGTCGTGATCTTCCAGCCCGAGCTCCGCCGAGCGTTGATCCGTCTCGGAGAAACCCGATTCTTTGGGACCAGCCAGCACGGAGCCGCGACGATCGCCGCCGAGCTCGCGCCGGCGTGTGTGTTCCTCTCGAAAGCCAAGTTCGGCGCGATCATCGTCATCGAGCGTCGCGTTGGTCTCAAAGCCGTGACTGAAGGCGGGACTATGCTCGACGCGAAAATCAGCTCTTCGCTCATCCAGACTATCTTCCATCCAGGATCCGCACTCCACGACCTCGCGGTCGTGATCCGCGCCGATCGGGTCCACTCTGCAGGTGTCCAACTCCCGATGGCAAGCGCGACCGAGATCACCGACCAATCCTTCGGATCGCGTCACCGCGCCGCGATCGGTGTGACCAAAGATTCTGATGCGCTCGTCGTGGTTGTTTCTGAAGAAACCGGACATATCCGCACAGCGCAGCGCGGGATGCTCTCTAAACCAATCAAGCGAGCAGCGCTCGAAGACATGCTCCGCGAGCTGCTTGGTCATCACGACGAAGCGGACTCGAGCATCCCAGAAGCTCCTGCTGATGATCCCGAATCCGGATTCGTCGAGGAAGTCCCCAAGCCAACCACCACTACAGGGACAATGTCGGACACGACAAGCGACAAGCCGCCGACCACTACTCCTGACGATCAACGGGAGGCTTCATAATGGCCCAGCCATCTTCCCAGTCCGATTCCAAGCCAGGCATCTGGTCACAGATCCGCACAGTGATCCTCGTCTCATTCCTGACTATCCTCGTCTGGGTCCTCGCTGAATCCCGCATGATCCAGACCCGTGTCGTCGAGCTCCAGGTGGTGCTTCTGGGAACCAGCGCGGATTCCGAGCAGCACTTCGTCGTTCAACCAATCACCGATGAGCTCTGGAGCAGTTCCATCGATCTCGAGCTCGAAGGCTCACTCGCGTCCCTCGACCAAGCCCAGCGTGAACTGCGAGGGAGAGTCCAGCTCGCTGTCGGAGATCAGATCCCAGCACGAGCCGGGATCCACGACATCGACCTCCGAGCCGTGCTCCGCGATCTCCCCTCCCTCCGCTCCCACGGCGTATCAATCCATTCACTCTCCACTGAACTCGTCAAAGTCGAGGTTGATGAGATCATCTCCATCGAACTCCCAGTCCGCGTAGAGCTCCCGGCAAGTGTCGCGCTGACCGGACCACCCCGATCCGTCCCACCAACAGTCACTGTCCAAGGCCCAGCATCCCAGCTCGCGATCCTCGAAGGACGCGACGCGATCGCTGTCCCCAACCCCTCAACAGTCGCTTCGCTCCCTTCTGGACGACTCGAAACCGTCCCAGGCGTGACCCTCACGCTCCCGATCGTCGCGGATCCGAGCTTGTCCCCAAGCTGGACCCCAGTCCTGACCCCTGCTCGCGTTGACATCCGACTGACCATCCGCTCATTGACCCAAACGACCACAATCGATCGGCTCCCAATCCAGGTCCTGATCGCGCCTGGAGAGGTCGGACGCTGGGATATCGCTCTTGAACCAGGCTCTGAAGACCTCGTTTCCGTCCAAATTACAGGTCCCACGGCCGCTCTCGAAGCGATCAACAATGGAACCATCGTCCCCTCGGCAGCACTCTCGCTCTCATTCCAAGAGCTGGAACGGGCAATTTCGACCAAACAAGTCGAACTCCTCGGCCTCCCAGACGGCGTGCAGGTCACCACGACCCTACCTGAGATCAACTTCACGATCACCGCGGCGCCCCAGCCCATCGCTGATCCAGTCCAGACGACCCCCTAACGCTGAATCCGCGAGCTGACCCTCGATCAGAACTCAAAAAGAATTGACCGATCAGGCCCATCGAATCGGCTCCAATTCAATGACTTTGCGCGCATCGGGAGCTACCCTATAGACCCCGTAGTCGGCACCGGAGCCGATGCTTGAAGGGGAGTTACTTCCGCTTTGTAGACCAGTTTGAACCGTCCGCGGCCGGACGATCAGGGAGCCACCCGTGAAGATCAAGACCGACGAAATCGTCAGCGTCATCAAGCAAGAAATCGAAAGCTTCTCCTCACAACTCGAGATCTCAGAGGTCGGTCGAGTCGTCGAGGTCGGTGACGGTATCGCCCGCATCTACGGGCTCTCCAAAGCCAAAGCATCCGAACTTATCGAGTTCCAGACCAAAAACGGATCCGTCATGGGTCAGGTCATGAACCTCGAAGAAGACACCGTCGGTGCCGTGATCTTCGGTGACTACCTCTCCGTAAAGGAAGGCGACACCGTCAAAGCTACAGGCAACCTGCTCTCCGTACCAGTCGGTGAAGCTATGCTCGGCCGCGTCGTCAACCCACTCGGTGTTCCCATCGACGACGGCGCTGAAATCAACGCAACCGAAACCGCAATGGTCGACATCATCGCGCCAGGCATCGCGGCTCGTCAACCAGTTCACGAACCACTCCAAACAGGTATCAAAGCAGTCGACGCGATGATCCCAGTCGGCCGTGGTCAGCGCGAGCTCATCATTGGTGACCGCAAGACCGGTAAAACAGCGGTCGCAATCGACGCGATCATCAACCAGAAGCAGTTCTGGGGAACCAAAGACGCCGTCGTCTGTGTGTATGTTGCTGTTGGTCAGAAAGAATCAACCGTCGCAGGCGTCGTCCAGACGCTCAAAGACGCGGGCGCGATGGACTACACCATCGTTGTCAACGCGGGATCATCCGACCCAGCTCCGATGCAGTACATCGCGCCATACTCCGGTACCGCGATGGGTGAGCACTTCATGTGGTCAGGCAAAGAAGAAGGCAAGACCATGTCCAACGGGTCCCCATACCCGAAGCATGTCCTCTGTGTCTACGACGACCTTTCCAAGCAAGCGGTTGCTTACCGCCAGCTCTCACTCCTCCTCCGCCGTCCTCCAGGACGCGAAGCATTCCCAGGCGATGTTTTCTACCTGCACTCACGCCTGCTTGAACGCTCCACCAAGCTCTCCGATGACAACGGCGCAGGCTCACTGACCGCACTCCCGATCATCGAAACCCAAGAAGGCGATGTTTCGGCGTACATCCCGACCAACGTGATTTCGATTACCGACGGTCAGATCTACCTCGAACCAGAACTCTTCTTCTCCGGCGTTCGCCCAGCGATCAATGTCGGTATCTCGGTCTCCCGCGTGGGTGGTGCCGCTCAGATTAAAGCGATGAAGAAGATCGCAGGCTCACTCCGCCTCGACCTCGCAGCGTACCGCGAACTCGAAGCGTTCGCGCAGCTCGGTACCGATCTCGACAAAGCAACCAAGGCACAGCTCGATCGCGGTGCACGCATGGTTGAACTCCTCAAGCAGCCTCAGTATGTCCCGTTCAATGTTGTTGATCAGGTCATCTCGATCTACGCAGGCACCAAGGGCTTCCTCGACAATGTCGAGATCACCAAGGTCGCTGAGTTCGAGAAAGCAATGCACGAGTACTTCCAGACCAGCGGCAAAGCAGTCTGGGACGAGATCGATCAAGCTAAGGCCCTCACCGACGAGATCGAACCAAAGCTCGTCGATGCCCTCAACAACTTCAAGGCAGGCTGGAACGGGTAAACCTCTGTACAATCTTTGATTTGATAACCCGCTTCGTGCGGGTTTTTTACTTGTAGTTTGACATCAAAATCAAGTAGAGTAGTGTTGATTCGAAATTTATTTGGTGAAGCAATTGCTTCATATGAAAGGCCTTTGATGATTCGATCCCTGTGTATTCTTTCTGCGATTCTGCCCACGCAATGCCTCGCCGCAATCTCCCCATGTGATTCAGGAACGATCTTTGATATAGCCCAATTCATCGATGTTGGCACAAGCCCAAAGTTTGTCACGACCGAAGATTTGAACAGCGATGGCATTGTAGATATCGTCCTTTCTTCCCCCGCAGGGCCAAGCGTTGATGTACTACTGGGGTACGGAGACATGGAGTTTGCGCCACCAGTCTCGTATGAAACCGGGACGGCACCGACACAAATCGCTACAGGGGACTTTGATAACGATGGTGACCTCGATTTTGCAGTAGCCAATCTTTTTAGTGATAATGTCTATGTGTTTGTCAATGATGGGAATGGTGCCTTTGAGCTTGAGTCGATCTACCTTGTTGGGAACGGTCCAGGTTCCATAGTTTCTGGTGACCTAGACAGCGATGGCGACCTTGACCTTGCGGTTGCGGGTCAGTATAGCGAAGATGTCAGCGTGCTGCTCAATGCCGGCGATGCCACCTTCTCGTTGGGTACTGTGTACACCCCATCCTCGGGACTTGATGTCTTTGCTCTTGGGATAGCGGACATGGATGGAGATTCCGATCTCGACCTCGTCGCAGCAATTGGTTCTAATTTTTCAACTGGTATGGCAAGTGTTCTACTCAACAATGGGGATGCCACATTTGTAGACGGCGGCCTCTATGGAGCGGGTCGTTCTCCAAAATCAATCGCCGTCGATGATCTGAATGGTGACGGGTATCCCGATCTTGCCCTTGCAAATGAAACCACTGATAATGTGAGTGTGCTCTTCAATAACGGTGATGGAACACTTGGATTTGATGTGGTCTATGGAGTTGGAGAAGGACCGATCGCGATATGCATAGTGGATATCAATAATGACGGGGATAAGGATCTTGCAACCGCAAACTATTCTGCCGGGACGATAAGTGTGCTGTCAAACTTGGGCGACGGCTCATTCAATCAGCATGCACAATATGTCACCGAATTCCTTGTTCGATCAATAACCACCGAAGACTTGGATGGAAACGGCTTGCCCGAACTGATGACAGCAAGTAGTTTGAGCGATCGTATTTCCATTCTCAGTACAAACGGATCAGACCATCTCTTAGCAGGCGTTTCATATACAGTAGGTGGAGACCCAAGAACAGTTGCGATTGATGATCTCAATGCAGACGGCCTGCTTGATATCGCTGTAGCAGATTCAGAAGGTGAATTCTCATGGACAGGCGGGAAAGTCAAAGTCCTACTGAATCAAGGAGGCGGAGAGTACCAACTCGACGAGACCTATTACGCAGGCCGATTCCCAGAAGCCGTGGTCATCGGTGATCTCAACGGAGACAGCAGTCCCGATCTCGCGGTTGCCAATGGATGGAATGATGTCAGCGTGCTGCTCAACAACGGCGACGGCTCCTTTGCAAACGACATCATTTATTACGCCGGTGGGTCTGTTGATGCCCTCTCACTCGGTGATGTGAACGGGGATGCTATTCTCGATATCGTCGCGGTCAGTCCCGGAAACCGTAGACTTGGGGTAATGATCAATGCGGGTGATGGCACATTCGCTCCCGCCGTGGTCTATTCAGTCGGTGCTGGTGCCCGCTCTGTCAGTGTCGGCGATCTTGATGGCGATTCCGATCTCGATGTGGTCACAGCAAACGATGGCGATGACACCGTAAGTGTCTTGCTCAATATCGGTGATGGAAATTTTTCTCCAAAGATTGACTACGCCGTAGGTGTTGCGCCAAGAGCAGTTGAGATCAGAGACCTGAACAAGGACGGGGTTCTCGATATCGCAACCGCAAACAGCGCAAGCAGCTATGTGAGCATTCTGCTCAACAATGGAGATGGAACCTTCGCTCCACAAACCCAGTTCGATACCACAGAATCTCTGGATTCATTCGCGTTTGGCTTTATCGACGACAACGACTCACTAGACTTTGTCGGGATCGGATCTGAGACCACTTTCGTATTCTTAAACGATGGTGTTAGCTCGTTCAAACTTGAAGGGACCTACAACATGGGAAGGCCGGTACGAGTCGCGATCGGCGATCTCGATGGCAATGGCCGGGCAGATCTCGTTACTGCAAATGAGCTGTCTGATAGCATTTCGGTACTCTTCAATAAATGCTCGCAAAGCGTTTGCCCAGTTGATCTAAACAACGACGGCATCCTCGACTTCTTCGACATCTCCGCCTTCCTCACTGCCTTCACGAACCAGGACCCAATCGCCGACTTCTCAAACGACGGCGTATTCGATTTCTTCGACATCAGCGCCTTCCTGACCGCCTATTCGCAGGGTTGCCCATAACAACAGATGCCAAGAACAAGTATCCCATAATTCGCTTGTGTGAACATCCACTCCCGTGATACCATGCTCCGGATCGAGTCCTTCACTCCGGAGTTTTGTATGTCTATACCGTCCCGGCTACTTTCGTCAGTCTGCGCACTCCTGTGCGCAAGCACGCTCCACGCGCAGCCGTTGGTTCCTGTGCACACCAAGCAGGTCACTGCGCCGCCGAGCGATGTGGTTTCAGGGATGCTCAAACTCCCCGAGCCTTCATCAGTCCCAGTCGTCTCGCGCTCCGCGTTGATCCCCGTCGAACTCCAGTTCGTCAATGGCCGATGGTCGTGGTCCATGCCGATCCACACGACTCAACGCGAAGCACGCATCGCGCTGCTCCCTGCACAACCAAGCGCATGGACGACACACCTCACAACACCAGAAAGCACAACGCTCCCAATGCAGCGTGTTGCGTCTGATCAACGCGTCATAGCAGGAATCGCGCCCCTCGCGTGGGTCGCCGAGGATCGCGACTTCAACCACCTGACGATCAATCGCTCCGACGCTGGCGCATGGTCCCTCAACATCACCGCCGATCACAACGCCGCGGGATTCGTGCTGATCGAGTCCGGACCCGAAGTATCCCTCTCAACACACATCAAACAACACAGCACGCTCCAAGACCATCCCATCACGCTCGTCTCTTCATTCTCTGATCAAGTACAGAACGCGACCTTCGCAGCGGAGATCACCGCACCATCCGGGATCATCACGATTGAGACTGCTCAGCAAGGATCATCCGAAGTCACCTTCGTCCCAACCGAAGTCGGTCCACACTCCATCCGACTCATCGCACAAGGCGTTGACACCAACAGCACCCCGATCCTCCTCACCACACAGCATGCCGTGCATGTCGCACCACTCGCGCCGCTGCTCAATCAGCCAACAACCAGAGTCGAGAACAACCAAGTTACTATCGAGTTCGCGCCATCAAACTCTCCGCGCCGCACGATCCTTGCCGCGGAAGTCTGGGGGATGCATGACAGCACCTCAATCCCAGTTGCATGGATCTCCAGCATCGTCGGATCCGATCGCTCACTCACCCTCGACCCGCGCTGGATCGCGCTCGCAGGAGTCGACCCAGAATCCCTCGAACTCCGAGCCGTGCGTCTGCACGATCTTGAATCGTTCGTCCCGATCGAGATCATCAACCGAGCGCCGATCCCAGTCGAAGGACTCGTCCTCCCAGACGCACCAACAGAAATCACCAACGAGATGCTGATGGGAACGCGTCAAGTGTCGGTCCAAACACCCTTGCCAACACTACAAGAACGCGGCGCAGAACTCGGTCACCGACTCATGCTCGTCCACGGCTACTGCACCGACGCAACCCCATTCACCGTCTCGCACTTCTCCGGAAACCTCGCGCAGTTCCAAGACTACAACCAGAGCCGATCCCACGACCAGTTCGCACTCCAGATGCTCGCACAATCCGCGAACATGAAATCTTTCGGAGTCGTCGGACACTCCCAAGGCGGCATGGGCGCCCTCCATCTCTACACCTACTACTGGAGCGGACTCGACTGGGCTCGCAACGGGAACCGACTCATCCAATCCGTCGGCGCCCCGTACCAAGGCACCGCACTCGCCGGGAACGCCGCTGTGCTGGGAGACATCTTCGGATTCGGATGCGGCGAGAACACCGACATGACCTACACCGGTTCGGCAAACTGGCTCTCGCTCATCCCAACCGCATCACGCCAACAGGTCTACTACTACACGACTTCATTCGAAGACGGATTCGGATTCGACTACTGCAACTTCGTCACCGATCTCCTCCTCTCCGACCCAGACGACGGCGTCATCGAACGCGACGCGGGACAACTCCCCGGCGCCAACAACATGGGACACCTCGAAGGATGGTGCCACACCGCGGACATGCGCGATCCGGGACAATGCACCGATCCCAACCGAAACGCGATCATGAATCAGGAGGCCAAACGATGAACCACTTCCGATCAATCGCAGCTGCAGGAATGTCCTTGCTCGCGACGACCACGCTCGCGACCGATTTCTGCACAACGCAGACGACCCCGATCCCCGACAACTCGAGCGAGGTCAGCATCCCGCTCGTCTTCGTTGGACAAGCAAATGAACTGGTCAGCACCATCAGCGTCGATCTGCTCATGAGTCACGACTGGGTCGGAGATCTCGTCGTCAAGCTCCGATCTCCCAGCGGCACAACCATCACCCTCCTCGATCGAGCCGGGGTCCCATCAACCGGTTTCCCAGGGCCCTTCGGATGCGGCGGGCGCGACCTCGACTGCACCTTCACCGATCAAGCGCTCGTCTCTGCAGAATCCGTCTGCTCGACCACCGCGGTCCCAGTCATCGCCGGAGAAGTCATCCCCTCGATGCCGATGGATGCGTTCACTGGAGAGCTCGCTTCGGGACTCTGGTTCCTGCTTGTCTCGGATGAATCGTCCTACGACACTGGGACAGTCCACGAGGTCTGTCTCTCGATCACCACCAACATCGCGTGTCCACCAGACCTCAACGCCGACGGCGTTCTCGATTTCTTCGACATCTCCGCATTCCTTACCGCGTTCTCGGCGCAAGACCCGATCGCGGATTTCTCGGACGATGGACTCTTCGACTTCTTCGACATCAGCGCGTTCCTGACCGCGTTCTCATCGGGATGCCCGTAGCCGCTTGTGTCCATAACCTCCGAATATCCACAATGATCCGTGTCATTCGCGTGCGAAACGGAATCATCAACCCATCCGGGAACCGCTCTTTCGCTGAGCCGTAGTTGTGGTTGACCACGATCCGCATCCCTCCGATGTCTGGATCTGGAGACCACGAGATGCGCCGCACCAGTCCGATATCAAGTCTGCCTCTCTATTCAGGGATGATCACCCGTTCAGCTGCATTGACACTGATCGGGATCAGCCAATCGTTGTGCGCGCAGACGATCAACGAGGACATCAAGTTTTCGGCGCCCGATGCAAGCGGGGGATCATTCTTCGGAGTCTCCGTCGCGATGACCCAAGACTACATCGCGATCGGCGCGTTCCGAGATCAGCAGTCCGGAGCCGTGTATCTGTTTGATGCGACCACCGACCAGTTCCTCCGCAAGCTCACTCCAGACGACCTCGCGCTCGACGACGAGTTCGGAGTCTCCGTCGCGATTTCAGGATCAATCATCGTCGTCGGCGCACACAAAGACGACGATCTCGGGACCGATTCCGGATCCGTATACCTCTTCGACGCAACGACAGGACAGCAACTCGCCAAACTCCTCCCAGACGACGGCCAAGCCTTCGACAGCTTCGGGATCGATGTCGCGATCCACGCAAACACCATCCTGATTGGATCCGCCGGAGACGAAGCGGGATCCGCGTACCTCTTCGATTCGCTCAGCAAAGCACAGCTCCGCAAGCTCACGCCGAGCGATCCGACTACCAACGCATTGTTCGGATCATCCGTCGATCTCAGCGCGACGCATGCAGTGGTCGGCGCACTGGGCGCGCAAGTCGCAGGAACATCAACCGGAGCCGCGTATGTCTTCGATCTTTCCGATGGTTCGCAGCTCCACAAACTCGCCGCCAATGACGGAGCAATGGGGGACTCGTTCGGGACCGCCGTTGCTATTGAGAGTGATCTGATCGCCGTCGGCGCATTCGGTCATGATCTCATCATCAGCAGCGATCCCGACGATCCGCTCATCATCACCGATGCCGGAGCGATCTATCTCTATCGCACATCCACAGGAGATCAACTCTCCAAGCTCGTCTCTGAGGACCCTGATCCAGGTGATGCGCTCGGGATTTCGATCGACCTCAACGCGAACACGATCGCATCAGGCGCGTACGCAGACGACGAGTTCGGATCCGATGCCGGCGCGGTCTACACCTTCAACGCAACCACCGAGTCGCAGACCGCCAAGCTCTTATCAACTGACGCGGAAGACAACGATTGGGTCGGTCGTTCCGATGTTGCGATCATGCCTGAGGATCAGCCCGAGAGCGAGACCGCCGTGAAGGTCCTCGTCGGCGCGATCGCGGATCAGGACCAAGGCTTGTTCACCGGATCAGCGTACCGATTCTCCGCGCCGCGATCCGCGTGCCCTGCAGACTTCAACCAAGACACGCTCTTGGACTTCTTCGACATCAGCGCCTTCCTCTCGGCGTACAGCACCGCGGATCCGATTGCCGACTTCAACAACGATGGTCTCTTCGATTTCTTCGACATCAGCGCGTTCCTTGTCGCGTACGCCGCAGGCTGTCCGTAACGACTCCAATCAGCCAAACCGCTCAAAACTCCCACTAGACCGACCTTTCTTGCGAATGAATTTTGTTGTTTTACCCAGAGACTACACCCTAATTCCAACGGTTTTGGGGGTTTTGTCTCATTGGTTCTGACAAGATCGTGTATTTTCGGACCACTGTAAAACCATTCACTTTTCATATAAAGGAGGAAGATATGCGATTTACGAAACCAAACGCTGCTGCAACAGCACTCGCTCTGCTCACGACCGCAGGGCTCGCATCCGCTCAAAACTTTTCAGGCACGCTCGGCACCCCCGGCTTCACAGGCTCATATGTCTCAGGGATGACTGTCCACGATGACGGCTCCGGAGAATCACTCTTCGTCGTCGGCAGCTTCTCCATCGCAGGCGGAGGTTCAACAGGAACCCAAGTCGCCCGCTGGGACGGCGCCGCGTGGCAATCCGTCGGAGGTGGACTCCAAGGCGGATACACCAATGCCGCCGCAGAGTTCCAAGGCGATCTCATCGTCGCAGGATACTTCGACACCGCAGACGGCGTCGCAGGATCCGCAAAGCTCGCACGCTGGGACGGTGCCGCATGGAACGCCATGGACGCACAATCCGAAATCTTCCTCAACTCCATGTGGGACCTCGAAGTCTACGACGACGGCATCACAGGTGAACAACTCTACATCGCTGGGAACTACGGCGCACTCAACGGACAAGCCGGACTCGATCACATCGCCAAATGGGACGGATCAAACTACACCGGAGTCGGAGGCACCATCGGCGGAGCCGTCCCGCTCATCGTCCTTGATCTCCATCAAACAGACCTCGGCGGCGGAAACAACCTCTACGCAGGTGGTCGCTTCCTCACAATGGGCGGAATCCCAGCACTCAATGTCGCTGAATGGGACGGATCATCATGGAAAGCCATGGATCTCGGAGTCTCCCGCACTTCAGGGTTCGCGCAAGTCCTCCACATGACCTCATGGGACGACGGCTCAGGTGAAGCCCTCTATGTCGGCGGACGCTTCAACCTCGCAGGAGGCGTCGCTGTCTCACAGAACATCGCGAAATGGGACGGCATGTCCTGGTCCGACATGGGCGACGGCTTCGACGGCGATGTCCACGAACTCGTCGTCTTCGACGACGGCTCAGGTGAAGCACTCTACGCACTCGGAAACTTCTCAAACTCCGGCGCTACCCCAATCGCAGGAGTCGCACGCTGGAACGGCACCGACTGGGAAGCCGTGAGCACCAGCGTCAACGGCAGCATCTTCACCGGCATCGTCTACGACGCAGGTGAAGGCGAAGCACTCATCATCGGAGGCGGATTCAGCAATATCAGCGGCACCTCCGCAAACCGAGTCGTCTCGCTCCTCGCAGCAGGATGCCCAGCTGATCTCAACGGAGACGGCGTCCTCGACTTCTTCGACATCTCCGCGTTCCTGACTGCCTACGGCAACATGGATCCAATCGCCGACTTCAACGACGACGGGATCTACGACTTCTTCGATATCAGTGCCTTCCTGAGCGCATACGGAGCAGGTTGCCCGTAAAACTGTTGAAAAATCAATAAAAACCAAAGATTGCAGTCACAGAAACCACCTGTGGCTGCAATCTTTTTTGATTGATCAATTCAAAAGGAGTTCCCAATGCACAGGAATACACGCTGTTTCGCTCTCATCATCCCATTGTTCGTGATCGGGATCAGTACCATCGCTTCCGCTCAGCCGCTCCCGCCTGTGCCGTTCCCCGCTGAAAATCCGTTTACGCAAGCGAAATCAGATCTCGGAAAGATCCTCTTCTGGGACGAGCAGCTCTCCAGCGACAACACCATGTCCTGCGGCACTTGTCACCAGCCCGCAGCCGCAGGGACCGATGCACGCATCGATCTCAATCCAGGACTCGATTCGATTTTCGGCAGCGACGATGACATCATCGGATCCCCCGGCGTCGTCACGCAGTCCGCCGATGAGTCCTACATCAAGTCCGCAATCTTCGACCTCCTCCCGCAGGTGACCCCTCGTCAAACTCCCCCAGCCGTGATGGCAATGTTCGCGCCCGAGACCTTCTGGGATGGACGCGCCGGAGCAACATTCACCGACCCCCTTACAGGTGAGCTCCTGATCACCAACGGCGGCGCACTCGAAAACCAAGCGATCGGTCCACCCACAAGCGACTCGGAAATGTCGCACCAAGGTCGCAGCTGGGAACACATCATCGAGAAGCTCAACGCTTCAAGACCGATGGCGCTTGCGTCCGATCTCCCTGCAGATATGGACGCTGTAGTCTCAGCAGGTCATTCCTATCCCGAACTCTTCGAGATCGCGTTTGGCGATCCAGAAATCACCGCAGGTCGAATCGGGATGGCAATCGCAACCTACGAACGCACCCTTGTCCCGGATCAATCCCCGTACGATCAGTTCGTTGCAGGAGTCCCCGGTGCGATGACGCAGCAGCAGATCAACGGCCTCAACGCATTCCGAGCTTCCCAGTGCAACCTGTGCCACACAGGAGCGCAGTTCACCGACAACACCTTCCGGAACATCGGTGTGCGCCCAATCGCAGAGGACGCAGGTCGATTCGAAGTCACCAACAACGCCGCGGATCGTGGTCGATTCAAAACCCCATCACTCCGCAATACAGGGCTCCGCGAACGCTTCATGCACAACGGTCAGCTCCAAACAATCGGACAGGTCTTCGACTTCTACGCAAGGCGCAACGGTCAGGTCTCGTTCGCGCAGAACCGTGATCCCATACTCAATCAACCGATTGCGTTCCCTCCACCTGTCGAGAACGACATCACCAACTT
Organism: Phycisphaerales bacterium; assembly: GCA_051252395.1. Classification (GTDB taxonomy): domain Bacteria; phylum Planctomycetota; class Phycisphaerae; order Phycisphaerales; family UBA1924; genus UBA1924. The sequence goes on from JBPOFX010000002.1 coordinate 934,941, forward strand.
CTTGGTCAACGGGCTGACCGATCCACGAGTCCAGAGCGAATCATTCCCGTTCGATCGTCCGATCATGTACTCCGAGCTCACCCAGGCGAACCCATCGGTTTCAGGGAACGGCTCAGCAGGGAGCGGAGGATTCGTCGCCGAGATGATTGCAGGATGTCCACCGAACATCGGGAACACAGGATTCAAAGTCGGAGTCAGCAACGCGCTGGGAGGCGCTCAAGCGTTCGTCGCGCTCTCCACTTCGCCTCCATCAGGAGGGATCGTGTCGCAAGACCAACTCCTCGGCCCAGTCTCGCTGGAAGGGACAGGAGCTGGGAACGGATACGGCACCATGGCATGGCCGATCCCCAACGACCCAACCCTCGACGGACAAACCTGGTACATGCAATGGATCGTCAATGATCCCGGCGCTCCAGCTGGATTCGTGCTCAGTCCAGTCGCGCAGTTCACGACCTTCTGCTCAATGAACGGCGCGTGCATCACCACCTGCCCCGCAGACATCTCAGGAGACGGAGCCCTCGACTTCTTCGACATCTCCGCATTCCTCACCGCGTACGCAAATATGGAACCGATCGCAGATTTCAACGACGACAGCGTCTTCGATTTCTTCGATATCAGCGCGTTCCTGACCGCCTACGGCGAGGGGTGTCCCTAACACCCGATAAAGAGATCAGCGGCCTTCAGAGCCGTCTCCAGCAACGAAAAATACTCCTCGTGGAGTATTTTTCGTTTTTCATCGGACACGACCCAGTACATTGACGCATGACTCATAGACCAACTCTTGGTTAATAGATTCACGCAAGCATCTGAGCACAAGGACCTTTCATCATGTTGAATAGCACCTCCATCACCCAAGCGATCCGTTACTCTGCACCGCTCCTCGCGCTTTCATCGATGCCCGTGCTCGCGCAGCACACCCACAACCTCACCTGCGGCACAAACGCAGATCAGAGCTTCATTGAACTCAACACAACCCCGCGCCCGATGGATCGCATGATCAGCTCAGCAACCAGCACCAGCCGAGGAACTGGATCCCTCGAAGACGGCTCCCTCATCGACATCCTCGTCGTCTACACCCCAAACGCCGCGACGAATATTGGTGGTACAGCAGTTATGCTCGATCGCATCAACACCGCGATGGACAACCTCAACGCCGCGATGACCGCATCAGGTCTCGCAACACAGTTCCGACTCGTCCACACCCAGGAACTCGTTTACTTTGAATCCGGAGACATGTTCGCGCAGCTCGAAGACCTCCGCGAACCAAGCGACGGCGTCATGGACGAAGTCCACGACCTCCGCGATCTCCACAAAGCCGACCTCGTCTCGCTTATCACCAACTCAACCACAGTCTGCGGCGTAGCGAACTACGGATACCAAGCCAACACGCCGAGCCCAGAACTTGGATTCTCGATCATCAACAAGAACTGTCTCGGGAACGACAGTTATGTCTTCGCACACGAAATCGGTCACAACCTCGGGATGGTACACGACTGGATCGACACCCCCTGCGCCAACGGAGGTCAGCCGTATGCCAAGGGATACACCGCGCCGGACGAATCATTCCAGACCGTCATGGGAGTCTCCGGATTCCCACGCGTCGGACACTTCTCGAATCCAGACATCGACTACATGGGACAACCCACCGGCGTCCTTATCGGCATGGAAGAACAAGCCGACAACGCGATGAATGCAGAACTCGCCGCACCACTCGTTGCCAAGTTCCGCGACCGCGACATGAACGCCAACGGCGTCCTCGATAGCGACGAAATCGCCGCGATGACTCTCGACGACTGCAACAACAACGGATACCCAGATCAATACGAACAAGACTACAACCGCAACGGGATCCCCGACGACTGCGACATCGCAAACGCCACCAGCACCGACTCCGACCTCGACGGCGTTCCAGACGAAGCCGAGTCCGCAATCATCCGCGTCGATCAAGACGCAACCGGAACCGGGACAGGTCTCGACTGGGCAAACGCGATGACCGATCTCCAAGACGCGCTCACGCTCGCGCACGCTTCAAACGCAGTCACCGAGATCTGGGTCGCCGAGGGAACCTACAAACCATCCCATTCCGGACAACGCGCTCGCTACTTCGATCTCCACGGCGGAACCTCACTCCTCGGCGGATTCACCGGCACCGAAACCGACCCATCCGAGCGACCCGCAACCGGCGCCCAAACCATTCTCTCCGGAGACCTCTTCGACAACGACCTCCCAAGCGCAACCAACCGCGAGGACAACACCCTCCATGTCCTGTACGCCTACCGCGAACCAGAGCAAGTCACCATCGATCGCTTCACCATCACCGGCGGCGCAGCAGACCTCGAAGTCAACTGCGGCGGATTCATCCATACCGGCGGAGGCATGATGGCCTTCCAGTCCAATGTCATCATCACCAACTGCGAGTTTACAGAGAACTCCGGAGTCATCGGATCAGCCCTCGTTATCTCCAACGGCACCAAGGCCCGTGTCTCCAACAACAGCTTCCACCACAACAAAGCCGTCGACGCCGTCGTCTCAACCGTTGTAGGACCTGACATCTACGAAGGGGTCGCAACCGTCCACCTGAACGGACTCCAAGCAGGAGAGGACAACCAGTTCGTCAACAACCGCGTCCAGTTCAACGAAGTCAGTTCAAGCTGCAGCGGAGTCTACATCGCCGGAGGAGACCCGATCTTCGCAAACAACCTCGTCACCGACAACATCGGATACGGCATCTACTCAAACTCCGGAGTCCTCGCGATCCTCACAGACGATCTCAAAATCGTCAACTCCACCATCGCCAACAACACCGCACCCAACGCGTTCACAGTCTACAACTCAGGTGTCTACTTCAACCGAGGCGTAGGAACACTCACCAACTCCATCGTCTGGAACAACTCCTCAGGTGGCGCCGTCAGCCGTGACGGACAAGTCGCCGCAACAGGAATAGGAAGCTCACGAACAGCAGACTATTCAATCATCGATCAACTCGATGCTTTCATCCCAGGCACAGGATCAACCGACGCCGACCCCCTCTTCGCTGATCCATCCGGATTCGACTACACCCTTCTCCCAGGATCCCCAGCAATCGACATGGGAGACAACACCGCACTCCCGATCGATCACCTCGACCTCGACAACGACGCCGATACCCTCGAGCAACTCCCCATCGACTATGCAGGACTCCTCCGTCAGTACGATGATCCCGACACATCCGATACCGGCGTCGGGACCGCACCAATCGTCGATGCCGGCGCGTACGAGTTCCAGCCAACCGTCGCACCGTGTCCTGCTGATCTCAACGGAGACGGCGCACTCGACTTCTTCGACATCTCCGGATTCCTCGTCGCCTACGGCAACGAAGACCCAATCGCAGACTTCAGCGGAGACGGAAGCTTCGATTTCTTCGACATCAGCGCCTTCCTGACCGCATACGCCGCGGGATGCCCATAACCAATAGACCCAGAGTCCTCAATCGGTTTCTTCAGCCAAAGTCCTCAATCAGATTCAACCAACGGATTCGTAAGAATGCTCTTGGTTCCACGCGTGATCTTTGATACCCTGTTGCTTCCCCCAACGAGAGTATCACAATGAACATCCGTATCCCATCATCGTGCGCGATCCTCGCCCTCGCCTGCTCACTGTCATCAGCCCAGCCCTGCACCCCGCGAGAGACCGCGATTATGGTCGCCGACGACGGAGATGTCGCAGACAACTATGGATGGTCCGTCGCGATCGAAGGCACCACCGCCGTCGTCGGATCACTCAACGATGACGCGGTCGGATCAGACTCCGGATCGGTTTACATCCTCAGCTACGATGGAAACCGCTGGGACCAAACCCAGAAACTCGTCGCAACAGGGATCGGTTCCTTCGACGGATTCGGAGACAGCGTCGCAATCTCCGGAGACACCATCGTCATCGGAAGTCCCGGAGACGACGACGCAGGATCAGGCGCGGGAGCCGCGTATGTCTTTACCAACATCGCAGGAGTCTGGACCCAGACCACCAAGCTCGTTCCTCCAACACTCGCCGGAGGAGACAACTGCGCCTCCGAAGTTGACATCGACGACGACACGATCATCCTCAGCGCGATGCTCACCGATTCCAACGGCTCAAACTCCGGAGCCGCGTACATCTACCGCAGGATTGAAGGCACCTGGACCTACATGACGCAACTGGTTCCCAATGACAACGCCGAGTTCGATCGTTTCGGGATGGATGTCGCTGTTTCAGGTAACCGCGTCCTCATCAGCGCACCCTCCGACGACGACAACGGCGGTGCATCCACCGGATCAGCCTACATCTTCGAGCGCGACGGAGAAACCTGGTCCCAGACCCACAAGCTCACGGCATCCGACGCAGACCCAGACGACCAGTTCGGAGAGCGACTCGACCTGAGCAACACCACCGCACTCATCGGATCACGCTACGACAACGCGCCGCTCGGAAACTCCGGCTCCGCGTACATCTTCGAGTTCGACGGCAGCGACTGGATCGAGCAACCCAAACTCACCGCGCCCGACGCATCAAGCTCCGATTACTTCGGACAAGATGTCGCGATCCACAACAACCGCGCCATCATCGGCGCATGGGGACAAAACGACCCCTTCGGATTCTTCAACGCCGGAGCTGCATACGCATACTCCAAAACCAACGGCGTCTGGTCGCTCGATAACAAAATCGTCGCGTCTGATCAAGAGGGGAGCGATTTCTTCGGATACGCCGTCGCGGTCTCCGACGACTTCGCGATCATCGGCGCCGACGGCAACGACGACTTCTGGTGGGGTCCCGACGCGGGAGCCGTCTACATGATCGAAATGAACTGCCAAGCGCAGTGTCCAGCCGATTTCACCAACGACGGTGTGCTGGACTTCTTCGACATCTCCGCATTCCTCAGCGCCTACAGCTCCGCAGATCCAGCCGCGGATTTCAACGGCGACACCAACTTCGACTTCTTCGACATCAGTGCGTTCCTCACCGCGTTCGCGGCAGGGTGCCCATAACCATCGAGTCCCACACGATTCTGCATCCAATCCCCACCGATCCTCACCAATCGTCATAGATCGGTATTTTTCCATTGAAACAGGAATGAGGATCAAGTAGCATCCGACCATGAGAACCCCTGCATATATCGGTCTGTTGTCCGCCTGTGTCGTCTTGATCGCAGGGGTTTCCCGCGCCGAAGTCCCGCCTCCGACAGGAGACGCCGGGTACGACCAAGCGGGTCAGATCTACTTTACCGATTCCGAGCTCACCGAGATTTTCGTCACCGTCGATCCAGCGGACCTCGCGACGATGCTCGCCGATCCGTTCGACAACACCTACTACACCTGCACAGTCCGCATCCTCAACTCCCAGACCGACACCGTCGTCACCGATGTCGCGATCCGTCCGCGCGGGAACACCTCCCGCGGCGCAACCAAAAAATCCTGGAAGCTCAAGTTCAACGAGTTCGTCCCAGGACGCGAAATCTTCGGACTCGAAAAGCTCAACCTCAACGGACACCAGAACGACCCCTCCGTCATCCGAGGCAAACTCGGTTGGGACATCTTCAACCAGTTCGGGGTTCCCTCCCCGCGTGCCTCAATGGTCCATCTCATCATCAACGATGGATCGCAGGTCAACGATGTCTACGCGAATGTCGAACAGATCGACGACGAGTTCCTCCAAGCATGGTTCGGGAACGACACGGGAAACCTCTACCAGTGCCGCTACAAAGGTGCCCGCGCCGATCTCCGCTATGTCGATCCGGGAGACGCAACCACCTACGAAACGCTCGGCGATCCAACCTACGAACTCGAAAATGATTCAGGCGCAAACCAGTTCGCGGATCTTGCCGACTTCATCAACTTCATCCAGTCCGCGACGGATCAAGAGTTCGCAGATCAGATCAACGCGTGGTTCAATGTCGACACCTTCCTCCGAGCGATGGCCGTCGACGCCGTCAACGGCAACTGGGACAATATCTGGTACGGCGCCAACAACTACTTCCTCTACCTCAACCCAGACAACAATGTCTTCGAGTACATCCCCTTCGACCTCGACAACACCTACGGCATCGACTTCTTCTCCACCGACTGGGCCTCGCGCGATGCAGAGTCCTTCGGAGACAACGGCTTCGGATGGGACTTCTCCAGCCCGTTCGGTGGTGGCGGTGAGCCACCCCTCCTCCGCCGAATCTTCAACATCCCCGCATACCAAGACCAGTACTTCCGCTACATCCGCCTGCTCGTCGGAGCCGCGGGAGTGCCAACAGAACCAGCCGAAACCACCTACGACGACACCAACAACGACACCTTCCTCTCGCTCACCGAACCAAGCTTCGACATCGACCTCGTCACGCTCTCCAACACGAGCGACGACCTCCGCATCGCCGTCGATATGCTCGGACCTGTCGCGATCAACAACGACACCGATGACACCCGAATCATGCTCTTCTTCGACACGCGCCCCGGAGGATCAACCTCCAACCCCTGGAACCGCGACATCAACTCCACAACCCAGTCCGACTACTTCATCGGATCATGGACCGACGGCGGTGGTGGATTCATCCTCTACGAATGGGACAACGGCAACTGGAACCAGCGCCACGCAAGCTTCGACAATCCTGCAGGAGTCGATCAAGATCTCAGCAACAGCGCCGACTCCATCGTCCGCTATACCATCCCCCTTGATCGCATGAACCTCAGCGATACCTCAAACTTCTTCTTCGATATCGTCACCACCAACGACCGAGACGGACTCCCCGATCCGGGAATCGATCACCTCTCGAACCCAAGTCAATCCACTCCAGACTACAACACCCCTTCAAACCCAGGTCCATTCGTCGCCCACACCCTCACCCCCTTCGTCCCAACCACCACCGACGCATACGACGGACTCTTCACCCTCGCGCCGCGCGAAGCGCACATCGACAACCTCAAAGCCCTCCTGACGCCGCACGCGTTCACGACTTCATTCTCAGGAGGAAACGCCGACTACGGATACACCAACCAAACCTTCCAAGACTCCTTCACACTCCCAGCAACCTACTCCGGAGGTTCACCCTGGTCGTGGGGGATCAAGCCCTACATCGAGAGCCGAACGAGCTACCTCCGTCTCAACACCCCCGCTCCATCAGACCTCCCGCGCATCACGATCAACGAAGTCCTCGCGATCAACGAGTCCATCATCATGGACGAAGCAGGACAGTTCGAGGACTTCATCGAACTCTACAACGACGAAGATGTGCCGGTCGATCTCTCAGGGATGTACCTCTCCGATACCCCAGGCATCCCACAACTCTGGCGCATCCCAGATGGCACCATCATCGGTGCCAAGTCCTACCTCCTGATCTGGGCCGACGACGACGAACTCGACGGCCCGCTCCACGCAAACTTCAAACTCGGAAGCTCAGGAGAACTCGTCACCCTCTCCCATCGCGACGACCAAGGCGCCGTCCTGATCAACTCGCTCAACTTCCCATCCCTCGGAGTCGACGAATCCTTCGGACGCTACGAAGACGGCTCATCCTCAACAGAAATCTTCTGCGCCGTCACCCCAGCAGCACCAAACGACCCAGACGACGCGTGCTTCACAGAACCCGACCCGACCCCGCTCATCTACATCAACGAATGGCTCGCAAGCAACGACGGATCCGCACTCGACGAGTTTGGTGACGCGGATGATTTCATCGAGCTCTACAACGCCGAGGATACCGATATCGACCTCTCAGGACGCTACCTGACCGACGATCTCCTCGACCAGAACCAATGGGAGTTCCCAGCAGGAACCATCATCGCTGCCAAAAGTACGCTCGTAGTCTGGGCCGACGACGAACCTGAGCAAGGCCCGCTCCACGCGACCTTCAAACTCGGTGCCGGAGGAGAATCCATCGGACTCTACGACCGAGTCTCCAACCAGCTCGCGCCGATCGATACGCTGACCTACACAGCGCAAACAACGGATGTATCAGAAGGCCGATCCCCAGACGGCTCGCCGTGCTTCGCGTTCTTCGATCCTTCTCCCAACCAGTCCAACCCCGCTGGACCAGCCGACCTCAACCAAGACGGCGTGCTCGACTTCTTCGACATCTCCGCGTTCCTGACCGCGTTCGGAAACGGAGACCCCATCGCAGATTTCAACAACGACGCGGTCTTCGACTTCTTCGATATCAGCGCATTCCTCGCGTCCTACGCGAGTCCATGTCCGTAAGTTTCTCGCGTAAACAACAGCACCCCACCCATTAACCCGCTCTTTATGCGGGTTTTTGGATGATCCAGTTCGGACCAGAGACCTGAACCTTCAACCCTTCACGCACACAAAACGCACTCACCGCCGCTTCAACGCCAGGCCACATCGGTGACCAATCGTCACCCGCCAGAATCCCCCCCGGCGCGAGCAACGGCCACCACGCATTGATGTCCGTCGTCACATCGTCTTCATCATGCCCCGCATCGATAAAGATGAACCCAGCCTTGAGTTCAGTCCGCGATAGCCACTTCGCCGCTGTGGTGCTCGTGTTCGCAAGTGGGACAACGACATCCTCAACGCCAGCATCCAGAACGGTCGTCATCCAATGTTCATACAGTCTTGGGAATCCATGCTCCATCATCGGACGCAGATCCCATTTTTGATTCGGCTGATTGACATGCTCCAGAGACCCGAGCCAGGTATCCACGCACAGCAAGCATGCCTCTGGATTCGCCCGCTTCAATGCCTCTGCAAACACCACCGAGGTCCCACCCTTCCATGCGCCAACCTCGATCGAGAAGATCGGCGAGAGTTTCTCGATAATCGGAAGGAACACATCCCGATTCGTCGCACGAGGCGCAGGCTCACGCCCGCATGGATCAAACCCTTCATACACATCTCCATGATGCAACACATCACGAACCTTTCTTGCGAAAGTCCGTGTGTCAGTTGGTGCGATCGTAATAGATGGGGATTGAGTCATACAGCATGCATCGGAGGAATATAGACCAACCGACCACTTTTCTGCTCACGCACCGAATTCCGCACTCAGGAAGCTCAGGATCCATGATACTATGATCATCCATGACCTGGCTCACCGATCAACACACCAAGCCCCTCGGCTCAAAGCTCCACAACACCATCGTCACCGTCACAGGCGGCGCCGGATTCATCGGTGGACACCTCATCGACGCTCTCCTCACCCTCGGCGCACGCGTCACTGTCATCGACGACCTCTCCAACTCAGACGCTTCAACTATCGCGCAGCAAATCGACCAATACCCAGAACAACTCCGATTCGTCCAAGGCTCCATCCTCGATCCCGTCTCCATGAACTCCGCCGTCGAAGGTTCAAGCATCGTCTTCCACCTCGCCGCACTCGGATCAGTCCCCAAATCCGTCGAGGACCCCGCACGAACATGGGTCGTCAACGCGACCGGAACCATGCGCGTCCTCAGCGCCGCTCAAAAAGCCGGCGCTCAGCGCGTCATCTACTCCGCGTCCTCCTCCGCCTACGGCGACAACCCAACGCTCCCAAAGGAAGAATCCCAAGCTCCAGAACCCGAATCCCCCTACGCAGCCGCGAAACTCGGAGGAGAATCCCTCTGCAGGTCATGGGCAAACTGCTACGGAATCGACACTGCGTGTCTCCGCTACTTCAATATCTTCGGCCCGCGCCAAGCCGCGGATTCCGCGTACGCCGCCGTCGTCCCCGCGTTCCTCAAGTGCTACCTTGAAAACAAGTCCCCAACCATCTTCGGCGACGGCACCCAGACCCGCGACTTCACCCATGTCTCCAACGCCGTCTACGCAAACCTCCTCGCTGCTGCATCCGAATCCCCGATCAAAGGACAGACCGTCAACATCGGCGCGGGAATCCAGACCTCCATCAACCAGCTCGCTCAATCGCTCGGACAGCTCTGCTCCGTCGAGAACCTCGACCCGATCTACCAACCGCCGCGTACTGGAGAGGTCCAAGACTCCGTCTCCGACATCTCCCGCGCCAAAGCCGTGCTTGGATACGAACCCGTCACTGATCTCCAAGAAGGCCTCGCCTCCACCGCACGCTGGTACCAAGAGCAACACCAGCACGCCGCCAACACCCAATCAGACTGAGATCTCCATTGTCCAAGCTCCTGACCAACATCATCGAGTTCTTCGGCGCCCTCTGGGTTTTGCTCATTCTGGGGATCCAATCCCGCTTCAACATGCGATCCTCGTACTGGAACTGGCGCCAAAATACGGCATTCCCAAACAACCAGATCCCTCCAGGACATCCAAGCAAACCACGCTTAACACTCGAATATGCACGCTGGGCGTACCGAATTCGCCGATTACGCTAATCAATTTTAAGAATTCAGCCGATCAGTACCTGACAGACACCTCGGTGTTCTCGTCCGTATAAACTCAGTTGTCCGAGCGATCCGTTGTGTTCCGTCTCTTCAACTTGTCCAAAAGCAGAAAATAGATCCCCATGAGCGACCAAAACAACACCTCATTCGCACACGCCTTCCTCCCAGGTCTTATCCTCGGCCTCATCGTCGGCGCCGTCGCAGGTGCCTTCGTTCCCGACATGATGACCGCCAACAGCATCAAACCCCCGACCCACTCAGGTGAAGTCCACCCACGCGACGGAGACCTTGGCGCTTCCGCCCAAGACCTCCTCGACGAAGCCGAGCAAGCCGCTCAGGACGCACTCGACGAGACCAATCTCGATGAGCAAGCCGAGGACGCTGTGGACGATATCCAAGACGCCGCCGAAGAAATGATCGACGACGCGAAGAACACGCTCCCCGAATCTCCATAAACTTCGACAGCATGTCGAATGATCCCCGTTCCATCTTCGCGCAACACGCCAAAACCACCCAACTGCTCGGGGTGGATTTTTTGCCGATCGGAACACCCCCTCAGATCGAGTTTCAGCCAGAATCTGAATCAGATCCTGAATCGAGCCCTGAGCATCCGCAATCTGGTGCTTCCCAGCCCAACTTTGCGGTAAGCCGTCAGAAGACCCCGAAGCCTGATTCGATCATCGAGACCAAACCAAAGCACGATTTCGCACCAAAGCCCGTCGCGCCCGCGCCGTCCTTCACAGCGAGTGCCGTCGATCCATCCGAGATCCGAGCCGCGTACGAATCGCACACAGACCCTCAATCTCAGCTCGATGCGCTCAAGGACAAATACGCCTCCGACGCGCCGCACGCACACTTCAACACCTCCTTCAAAAACATCGTCTTCGGCGAAGGATCCCCAGCCGCAGACCTCATGTTCGTCGGAGAAGCACCAGGACAGAACGAAGACGAGACCGGACGCCCGTTTGTGGGTCGTGCCGGGGAACTCTTGGACAAGATGATCGTCGCGATGGGACTCAGCCGTGAGTCGATTTATATCGCCAATGTCCTCAAAACGCGCCCACCCAACAACGCGACCCCGACTCCTGAGCAAGCCCATCTGTGCGCGCCGTACCTCGCCGAGCAGATCCGGATCATCAAACCCAAAGTCATCGTCGCGTTGGGACTCCCAGCAACGCACCTCCTCCTCGATACCACCAAACCAATGCGATCACTGCGTGGGGACTTTTACCCCTTCCCAGCAGCGAATTCGACCGCATTTGCAGGTCTCCCAGAGATCGAACTGATGCCGACCTACCACCCCGCGTTCTTGCTGCGTGCATACACCGAGGACAACCGGCGCAAAGTCTGGTCCGACCTCACCAAAGTCATGGAAAGACTCGGCCTTTCCAAGCCCTAAACACCGATCCAAGCAGTTCGCTCAAAATAGCCACAAAGATTGCAATATATTTTGCGCCTGCACGAAACCGCACAGTGGGGGGGTGCGAATCTTGAGGTGTGTTTCTCGCACGCAGGGATTCGGTTCTCGAATCCGTTTAGTTAATCAGTTCCTATCAGCTCAATCGAAGATTATTTCGATGTTTAATATCACCGCTGTGCCGTGAACTGTTCCCACTCCCGACCCCCACGAGACTCGGCGTTTGGCCTTCGAGCTGGACGCCGGGTTATTTTTTGCCCTTACCAAAACAATCCGCTCATATGCATCCATGAAAAAACCACGCATCGCGTGGTTCAGAGTGCAGTCATGAATGCAAGCCTCAAGAGAGTTGCAAGACTCAAGGCTCGGACTTCACATTCTCGTAATCGATCTCCGTCGAAGGATCAAGCTTCACGATCCTCGTAATCTCCCACGAAGGACGAGGACCATCCCAGCTGACCGCAAAGTCGAACTCGACCTTGTCGCCGACGGCATACCCATCAAGCGAAACGCCGTCCGCAATCGGGAAAGGCATCGTCATCGAACGCATCCCAGGAATTCCATCCTGAGTCTCAGGGATCGATCCGTCAGCGCCTTTGAAATCTGGGATCTGACGATGACGGATCTGAGCCTCGCCCCCCATCATGCCCTCGCTCGGCATCGACTTGATCTCGCCCTGGATGCTTGTGTACACATCCAATCGAGCCTCGCCATCAACATCTGCTTCAGAGTCATGAGCATGATCGTGCCCGTCATCGTGGTCGTGACCCGCATGATCATCGTGCGAACCGTCTTCCGCGTGATCAGCATGACCAGCGTGATCAGAATGGTCCGCATGCTCGTTGTCCGCTTTGGTGCATCCACCAACCGCAAGCACACCAACACCCAAACCGATCATCGAAACCCGCAACGCATCCAGTACTCGGCTCATGTCTTGCTCCATTAAGAGTGAACTCAAACTAAAAAAGAATCAGCGGCATGAACAGATCATCAAGATCCAGTCCACCCCGCTGAGTGAATAACAAACAGTACGCATCAGAGCATCAGCTCATGCGTGCATCAAGCCTTGGAAATGTTGAGGTACTTCTCAACCGATCCAAGGTCAGGAGTGATGTCATGCGTGAAGACCATGTTCCAAGTCTTGCCCTGCTCGCACACAGCAATCTTCGCGGCCTTCTCGCGTGAGTACCACATACGACCACCACGGATGTACGAGGTCATACGCTGACGACGCATGCGCTGAGCACGAGCGAGCGAACGCTTGATGTCAGGATCACGACGCATCATGCGGACGATGGTATCGCAAGCCGCCTTGTTCGCAGGCACCTTATCGATGGTCAAAGAAATGGTGTCGCCGGCGCTGAGTGTATCGATCATGGCTGATTCCTAAAAGATCTATCTTCAAGAGCACCCTCTTCCAAGAGCACTCCTCGGCTCGATCCGAGCCGTGGTGTTCGCATACTTCCCGCAAATCTGAGCGGGACGAGAAGTTTAGCCACCAATGACAAGGAATCCAATTCATGCACCCCTAGAGTCTTACCGACCATTCAATTATCCCGCCAATCCCCCAAAGCAGCCGACCGCTGCTTGTCAAATAGACGGAACGACGAACATGACCGACCAGCCTCAGCCGACCCAACCGACCTTCGATCCCTCCGCTGCTCACCAGCAGACCCCCCAAATCCGCCGCGTCAGAGGGGTCCCCCTCCCCGCAAAGGACCCTCAAGGCAACCAAGCCGTGATGCTGGGACTCACCGACGCACAGCAGATCTCCCAGAAAATGGTCGTCACCCACCCCGCCTTCCAGCAAGTTATCGGACTCTTCGATGGATCCCGCAACCTCGATCAGATCGTCACCGAGGTCGGGAACGGACTAGAACGGCCAATGCTCGAGAACCTCGTCGCTCAGCTCGATGACGCCGGACTCCTCTTCGGACCGGTCTTTGAAGCACTCCAAACCAAGCTCCGCACCGATTTTGACGAAGCGGACCTCCTCCCTCCCGGCGCGACGGCTCAGTTCGCCGACGCCCTCGTCATGCAAGAGCACGGCGAAGACACCACCGAGGAACAAAAAGCCGAGCAAGGCCCATCCAAACTCCGTGACATCATGGACCAATGGATCGACGCATCCCTCAAAGACGCCGAGAATCCCGCCTACGACACGCTCCCCAAAGCGATCGTCGCGCCACACATCGACTACGCACGAGGATGGATGAACTACGCGAACATCTACGGCCGACTCCGCGTCGCTGATCGCCCGGATCGCATTATCATCCTTGGTACCAACCACTTCGGTCAATCCACCGGAGTCTGCGGCTGCAATAAAGGATACGAATCCCCACTCGGCATCTGCGAGCTCGACACCGATCTCCTCGACAAGCTCAAATCCGCTCTGGGAGACGAAAACGCCCAGAAACTCCTCGAAAACCGCTACGACCACGAAAACGAGCATTCCATCGAGCTTCATATGCCCTGGATCCAGCACATCTTCGGCAAAGACGACGCCGGAAACTACCCAAAGGTCTTCGGAGCACTCATCCACGACCCGATCGTCAACTCCGGCGCCTCCTACGACGGCAACGGCCTTGACCTCGACCCATTCGTCGAAGCCCTCGATTCAGTCCTGAAAGACCTTCCAGGAAAGACCTTGGTTGTCTCCAGCGCCGACCTCTCCCATGTCGGACCAGCTTTCGGAGACAACCAAGCCCTCGCAGGAGACGAAGAACCCGCTAAGGAGTTCCGGACCAAGGTCGCGAAGCAGGATCACGAGCTGCTCAAGATGTACGCCGAGAAGAAGATCGACGACATGATCGGATCCATCAGCTGGCAGCAAAACTCCACGCGTTGGTGCTCAGTCGGGAATATGGCCGCGACCATGCGTCTGACCAACCCAGAACGCGTCGAGCTGCTCAACTACGCCGCCGCGATGGATCCCAACGGCACCACCTTCGTGTCCACCGCCGCGATCGCTCTGTTCTAAATAGACTGTCAGCAATCGGATTCCGAATGTCACCAGACTGTCACAACCGCCGCCAAGATCGGATCTTGGTGGTCATTCTATCGTATGGTGGCATAAGGCACGCGATACGAATACCATCGTGCCCACGCCGGGCAGCCGCCCGCGAGTGAATCATTCAATACGGAGAAGTCATGGCTTCATCAAACATCTGCTGGGGAATCGAAATGGGCTACGGGGCAATCAAAGCCCTGAAAGTCGAAAACGACGGAGGCAGCCTCAAAGTGCTCGACTTCGCCGTCATCAACCACCCCAAGGTCCTCTCCACTCCAGAGCTCGACCAGAACGACGCGATGCGCGTCGCGCTTGGAACCCTCGTCTCCAAGCACGACCTGACCAACGCCCGTGTCTCGATTTCGATCCCAGGACACCAGTCCTTCGCTCGTTTCGCGACGCTGCCGCCCGTTGAGCCCAAGAAGGTTCCCGACATCGTCAAGTTCGAAGCTGTCCAGCAGATCCCCTTCCCGCTCGAAGAAGTGGAATGGGACTACCAAACCTTCGTGTCCCCCGATTCCCCTGATATTGAGGTAGGCATCTTCGCCGTGACCCGTCAGAAAATCGCCGAGCAGCTCGCGATGCTCAACGATGTCGGGATCACCCCAGAGCTCGCGACCCTCTCACCGGTCGCTGCGTACAACGCACTCGCTGTGGATCTCGGATTTACCGAAGACACCCCAGGCACCATCATCCTCGACATCGGAACAGTCGCGACCGACATGATCATCGCTGAAGCCGGACGCGTCTGGGTCCGCACCTTCCCGATCGGCGGACACCAGTTCACCGAAGCGCTCGTCAGCGCGTTCAAGCTCTCCTACTCCAAAGCCGAGAAGCTCAAACGCGAATCCGACCAATCCAAGCACGCACGCCATGTCTTCCAAGCGATGCGTCCAGTCTTCTCCGACATCGTTGGAGAGATCCAGCGATCCATCGGGTTCTACCAATCCGTCCACGCGGATGCGGACCTCAAGCGTCTCATCGGACTCGGATCAACCTTCCGTCTCCCAGGCCTCCGCAAGTACCTCAAGCAACAGCTCCAGCTCGATGTCTACCGACTCGAGCAGTTCAAGAAGCTCAGCATGGAAGGCCCACGCGCCGGAGAGTTCCAAGCGTCCAGCGTGAACATGGCAACCGCCTACGGCTGCGTAAACCAAGTCTTCGGACGCGCCCCACTCCGTGCCAACCTGATGCCCGTCGCTGTCCTCAAAGACGCGATGTGGAAAAAGAAAGTCCCATACTTCGCTGTCGGCGCCGGACTCGCTGCAGCAGCAGCTGGCGCGATGTTCATCCGTCCGCTGCTCGATTCGAGTGCCTTTGAAGGCGCCGACCGCCCTCCGGTCATCAGCAATGTGGTCAACGAAGCGAAGTCGCTGGCGCAAGCCGCGAACGAAGCAGGCGTCACCTCCTCTGCAAGCAGCACGATGCAAGCCGCTCAGATCGTGAACCTCATCGATGACCGCACGCTCTACGCATCGGTCCTTAATGATGCGTCGCAGCTCATGAGCCTTGTCCATGACGCCGCTCAAGAGCAGATCCAAGCCGGGACCCCGATCGGGAACCAGATCGGATCCGCAAATCCCTTCACGCTTGTGTCACTCAACACCCAGTACCTCGACCAGCCTGTCGAATCCGGATCCAGCGGCCGTAACTCCAGCAATGAGATCAACGAGCTCCAGCAACGAATCGGAAACCTGCGCCGAGTCCAAGTCACGGCAGAGTTCGATGTCCCGCTCCCCGAGTCCTCGCTCGGCGGATTTATGTACGACATCGTCCAGCCGATCCTCCAGAATGAGCTCCCCAAGCTCCAAACGGAGTACGCGATCGAGTCCGATCCAACCAAGCCTTGGACCTCGGGCGCGACTACGACCAACACGACACGAAACCCAGGTTCTCGTCCAGGGCAGAACACCCAACCACGCAATACCACCCGCTCAAACGCAGGATCATCGAATCTCAACTCGCTCGCTCCGTTTGAGCGTCCAGCCGATGTAGCCCCTGCTCAATCCACCCGCGTAACCGTCACCTGGTTCGCTGTGCTTGATCTCAGTTCACCAGAAGGAGACGAATAATGGTCGGTAACATCCTCCAATGGGTCAAGGCCAATCTCTTGATCGTCATCTCCGTCGTCCTCATGCTCATCCTGCTCCCAACAGGATGGTTCTTCTCCAACAAATGGAACTCCTCCATCCAAGAGAAAGCATCCGAGGCATACAACACCGAAAAACGCAAACTCTCCAGTGCCAGCAAAGTCGAGTACTCCCTCCCCGCCGTCCTCGACGGCGAAGAAGGCCTCTCCGACAACCGCGCACCAAACTCCCTCGTCACCAACTTCTACAAACTCCAGATGGAGCAACGGAAGGATCAGGTCGCCGAGGTCGTCAATCGTGGAGAGAACTTCAACCGCAAGGGACACACCGTCCCAGTCGCGGACCTCCTCCCGACCCCAGCGGATGCGAGCAAGCTCCGTCAGCAGGGATACAAGCTCGCACAGCTCGTTGCAGGGACCGATGAATCCCCATCGATCTACGCCAAGCTCCTCCGCAATCTCAACGCGGGAGACGCGCCAGATCCAGAAGCACTCAAAGCAACCCTCGACCAGTTCAAGAAGCAGCAGCAAGACGAGTTCGCCGCGACGAGCTCCGATGGACGCGTGTCTGACGAACAGAACGCCCAACTCGCCAAAGCACTTGTCAAGCGTCGTCTTGACGGATACGCAGGACGCGCCGAGTCCATCGCGTTCTACTGCCCGCTCTCCGCGATCCAGACTTCTACAAAGGAAGCCGGATTCTCGCACATCCCAAGCACAGTCCCTGGATACGACTCAATCTCCGAGCAAGCCGTGTTCACTTGGGTCTGGGACTACTGGGTCGTCTCTGATGTCCTCAAAGCAGTGACCAAAGCAAACACCGATTCATCGGGAGTCGTGCTCTCTGTCCCCGATGCTCCTGTCAAGCATGTCGAGATGATCCGAGTGGGGGAGTTCGCAGTCGCTTCAGCTGAGCTCAGCGAAGAAGATTTCTCAAGCGGAAGAAACCCCAGCAGCCGAAGGGGTAGCCAAGGATCATCAAGCTCCAGCTCCTCTGATGCACCAGTCTTCAAAACCTACACCAACCGCAACGCCAATGTTCCCGGCGCTCTCTTTGACACACGCCTTGTCACCATGACCGTCATCGCATCCTCCGAAGACCTCCCAGTCTTCTTCGACGCGCTCGGAAAGACCAACTACATGACCGTTGTCGATGTCGACATCGAACAGGTCAATGTCTGGGACAAGCTCAACGAAGGCTACTTCTACGGCTCAGACCATGTCGTCCGCGCCAACATCGTCATCGAATCCGTCTGGCTCCGCTCCTGGACCGCTGATCTGATGCCCAAGAGCGTCCGCACTAGCCTGGGAATCGCCAGCGACGAAGACCTCGAAGAGCTCGACGGCTAACCCTATCGATCACCGCTTCGACACCCCGCACTTCTCTGCCCATACCCGATACACCCGCATCAACGCAACCGAGAACACATTATGAAACTCAAAGGCGTCAACCCATTCATCCAACACATCGAGAAGATCGTCCTCGGCATCGCCGTGCTCATCTTCCTCGGCGTCATCTCCCTGCAGTTCGTCAGCCAGCCAAACACGGTCAAGGTTGACTCACGCGAAGTCGCACCAGATCAGATCTACAACGAGCTCGCTGACACTGCACGCTCGCTACAGAGCCAGATCTCCGACCGCTCGCCCTCGCTCCCTGAGGTCAAACCAGTCGACCTCGTCGCTCGCTACAACCAAGCGTTCGACTCCGATGCAGACTCAACACCCAAGCTCAGCTCCGCGCTCGGAAACGGCATCGATGTCGCTTCGCTCCTGAGCATCGAGATCACCGCAGACTCTGGTCCATCGCAAGGCGAAGTCGCCGCGATGCCTGTCCCTGCGACCTCGACCCCGATCGCATCAACGACCTGGGGAACCCTCGATCCATACGCAGTCCTCGAAGTCCCTGCATACGCAGACCTCGTCCCCGCTGCTCAACCCTTCGACTTCGCATCGGTTTCCATCGAAGCCGAGTTCTCAGGAACGGAACTCCGCAAAGTCCTCGAAGGCACCGACGGATACCCGGGAGTCCCACGCCTCTTCTGGGTCTCAACAGGCATGGCAATCATGGGAATGGAAGTCGAGCGTCAAGAACTCCAAGCCGACGGCTCATGGTCCTCCTCCACAATCATCACCCCTCCTCCAGGAACAGCAACACCAACCAAAGCCGTCAACAAAAACGACGGCCTCGCACGACTCATCTCCATCATCGAACGCGCCCAAGACGCCGCGCCGATGGTCATGCGTCCGATGTTCCCCCCAACCATCTCAGGACCGGATTGGCAAGCACCATCCGAGACACAGAACAACGCATCCGTCCAGCTCTCAGAAACCGAGCAAGCACAACGCAAGCTAACGCGTCTGACCGCTGAACTCGAGCGTCTCAAAAACCCACCACGCGGAAACACTGGTGGTTCAGCGCAACGACCGAGAGATCCAAGAAGCGGCACAACAGGCAACCGGCCAACCGGTAACCGACCAACAGGCCGTCAGCCCTCCCGCAGCGCAAACGATCAACGCATCGAACGACTCGAAGACCAGATCGAAGCAACCCGCGAAACCCTCGAACGCCTCGGAGTCGACGCCGAGATTGAATCCGAAGGCTCATTCGACATCCTCGATCAAGACTACATCCAGCTCTGGTCACACGACCTGACCGTCAAGCCGGGAGCGACCTACCGCTACCGCACCCGCGTCGTGCTCAACAACCCATACTTCCGCAAGGGACCCTACCTCGACGAGGAAGACGCCGCACAACAAGCACTCACCGTCGAACCATTCACCAAGGGTGACTGGTCCGCATGGTCAGAAGAAATCGGCGTTGGAAGCAAAGAGTTCTTCTTCGTCACCGAAGCTTCCAAGCCTGTCGTCGGCGCAGAACTCTCACAAGCACGCGTCGAGCTCTACTCCATGTACTACGGCTACTACCGCCGCTCATCAATGACCATCAGCGAGGGACAATCACTGCTCGCAGATATGCGTGTATCTAGAGATCTCTTCACGATCGACACCGGAGTCATCGACGCCGACGATACCGCTTCGTTCATCGAGAACTTCAATGCCGGAGCCGAGGATACAGAACGACCAGACGGCCTTGCAGACGCCCCTGACCGCCTCTCAATCAACCTCAATGCATACATGATCGAGGTCATGAACGACCCGATTGTCAACGCGACCGAGCAAGACGCCCAGAGCCTCCGTCTGACCTTCCGCATGGGAGACGGCTCCCTCGTCACCAGAGTCCCTGTAGAAGACCGTAGCTCTCCTTTGTACGAGCAAGCTCAGTCCTCCGCGACCATGGCGTCTCGCGCCAAGCTCCGGCCAACCGGTCAGCCAGCAGTCTCTCCAGCCGCGGAACTTTTCAAGGTCGCCCAGCCCTAATCTTGGGTATCAGCGACTGTTCGCGAGCCAATCCATAAAACCCCATTCCCCGCTCATGAGCGGGGTTTTTTATGGACTTGTTGTACGCATAGCGATGAAGTTGGTGTGAGGAAAGGTCAATTGCGCATGTTCAGCCCGTGACACGAGAAAGAATTGTGAACAATTGTGACCGCAATTGCAGAATTGTAAGCCTCCAAATTTGATCCAAGAAATGAAGGGTGTATGATCTCCCCGCGACTCACATTGGGCCGCGAACAAATCACAAAGCTGGTCTTTGAGGTTTGGCATCTTTGACAATCGAATGACGACGAGCAGATACAGATGCACCAAACTCACAGGTTTGGATGTAGACTGTATTGAGAAAATAACTAACGAACGAGAAATTCTCATTTATGCGTCTGAACGGTGCCAACTGTATATTCAGCAGTTGGTTGGCTGTCCTGATCCCTCGGCAGAGGAGGGCAGTCATTGACGGAACGATTAAAGTAACGATGTATGCTAATCTTTCGAGAACAGCATGGATCGGCGCTTGGTCGGGTTGATCAAACCACAAAGGGCACATGGCGGATGACTTGGCGTCAAGAGGCGATGAAAGACGTTGGAACCTGCGAAAAGCTACAGGGAGCTGGTAACCAAGCTGTGATCTGTAGATATCTGAATGGGGAAACCCACCCGCAAGGGTATCGTATACTGAATGCATAGGTATACGAGGCAAACCTGGGGAACTGAAACATCTAAGTACCCAGAGGAAAGGAAAGCAATATGCGACTCCGTAAGTAGCGGCGAGCGAAAGCGGATAGATGTGAACCTACGAACACGAAGGAATGCGTGACCAAAGACGGTGAAAGTCCGGTAGTAGGGTGTAGCATCATAGCCCTCGATTAGGCTCGGGCTCGTGGAACCCGGGTTGAACATGGGAGGTCCACCTTCCAAGGCTAAGTACTCCTTGACGACCGATAGCGAAGAAGTAAAGTGATTGAAAGTTGAAAAGCACCCCTATTAGGGGGATGAAATAGTTCCTGAAACCATGTGCCTACAAGCGGTCGGAGCCCTCAGGGGTGACGGCGTGCTTTTTGCATAATGAGCCCGCGAGTTAGTCTCAGTGGCGAGCC
The DNA here is from genome assembly GCA_051252395.1 of Phycisphaerales bacterium. Taxonomy (GTDB): domain Bacteria; phylum Planctomycetota; class Phycisphaerae; order Phycisphaerales; family UBA1924; genus UBA1924. Next base: position 956,248 of record JBPOFX010000002.1, read on the forward strand.
TAAGGTCTACCGGACCGGAGGCGGAGCGAAAGCGAGTCTGAATAGGGCGTATAGTCGCTGGGACTAGACACGAAACCCGTGTGATCTACCCATGGTCAGGGTGAAGGTGGGGTAAAACCTGCTGGAGGCCCGAACCCGTCATCGTTGAAAAGATGTGGGATGAACTGTGGGGAGGGGTCAAAGTCCAATCAAACCGGGAGATAGCTTGTTCTCACCGAAATAACTTTAGGGTTAGCCTCAAGAAGCAACTATTGGGGGTAGAGCTACTGGATGCGTGGTGGGCCCGTCTAGGGTACCCCATGCAACCAAACTCCGAATACCAATAGCCAAGACTTGGGAGATAGACCGCGAGTGATAATATCCGCGGTCAAAAGGAGAATAATCCAGATCGCCAGTTAAGGTCCCTAAATTATACTTAGTTTTTAAGGAAGTCAGATTGCGATGACAGCCAGGATGTTGGCTTAGAAGCAGCCACCATTTAAAGAGTGCGTAATAGCTCACTGGTCGAGGAATCTGGCGCCGATAATGATCGGGGATAAGTATAATACCGAAACTGCGGACTTCGTAAGAAGTGGTAGGTGAGCGTTCCATAGGCGGCGAAGGTTACCGGTAACGGTTGCTGGAGCGTATGGAAGTGAATATGCGGGCTTGAGTAACGATAATGCAGGTGAGAATCCTGCACGCCGTAAGTCTAAGGTTTCCTGGGGAAGGTAAATCCGCCCAGGGTTAGCCGGGTCCTAAGGCGAGGCCGAAAGGCGTAGTCGATGGATAGCAGGTTAATATTCCTGCGCACATACAAAGATCAAAGCATAGTGCGGATCTGTGAGCTCACCAGGACTGTTAGATGTCCAGGCCCTCGGGCCGTTGGTGGGGGATCGGGTTCCTAGAAAAGCTATGTGGGCGATGTATGTCCCGTACTAAAACTGACACAGGTAGACGAGGCGAATAGCCTCAGGCGCTCGAGAGAATGGTCGTGAAGGAATTAGGCAAATTAACTCCGTAAGTTCGCGATAAGGAGGCCCTTCGGGGCGCAGAGAAAAGGCCCTGGCAACTGTTTATCAAAAACACAGCACTGTGCTAACTCGCAAGAGGATGTATACAGTGTGACGCTTGCCCAATGCCCGAATGTCACGGAAGCTGGTTAGCATTATGCGAAGCTAGTAACCTAAGCACGGGTCAATGGCGGCCGTAACTATGACGGTCCTAAGGTAGCGAAGTTCCTTGTCGGGTAAGTTCCGACGCGCATGAATAGCGTAATGACTGGGGCACTGTCTCCACGACCAACTCGGTGAAATAGTAGTGGCGGTGAAGATGCCGCCTACCCGCAGCAAGACGGAAAGACCCCGTGAACCTTTACTGCAGGCTTATATTGGTCATGTGCACATGATGCGCAGGATAGGTGGGAGGCTTTGAAGCCGGTGCTTAGGCACTGGTGGAGCCGTTGGTGAGATACCACCCTTCGTGAGTGTGTGGCCTAACTTCGATTCCCGTGAATCCGGGCGAAGGACAGTGTGTGCTGGGTAGTTTGACTGGGGCGGTCTCCTCCTAAAGAGTAACGGAGGAGCGCAAAGTTTGGCTCAGCACGGATGGAAACCGTGTGTTAGAGTGTAAGAGCATAAGCCAGATTTACTGCGAGTCCGACAGGACGAGCAGTCTCGAAAGAGGGCTCTAGTGATCCTGCGATCGCGTGTGGAAGCGTCGTAGCTCATCGGATAAAAGGTACTCCGGGGATAACAGGCTTATCGCTCCCGAGCGTCCATAGCGGCGGAGCGGTTTGGCACCTCGATGTCGGCTCATCACATCCTGGGGCTGAAGGCGGTCCCAAGGGTTAGGCTGTTCGCCTATTAAAGTGGTACGCGAGCTGGGTTCAGACCGGCGTGAGCCAGGTCGGTCCCTATCTGCTGTGGGCGTTGCAAACTTGAGAGGAGTCAACCTTAGTACGAGAGGATTGGGTTGGACTGACCCCTGGTGATCCTGTTGTTCCGCTAGGAGCATCGCAGGGTAGCTACGTCGGGCAGGGATAACAGCTGAAAGCATCTAAGCAGGAAGCCCCCCTCGAGATCAGGTTTGCTAGTCTTTGACGAGAGACCCCTGGAAGACTACCAGGTTGATAGGCCGCGAGTGTAAGGATTGAGATGTCCTCAGCTGAGCGGTACTAACGGTCGAAGGTTTGATCTCCCGACCAATCGCCGATGGAACCACTGGTGCACACCAGCCATCACGATTCGTCCACCGTTCAAACACATAAATGTCAATATCAGCTTCATGAGTCTTCACTCATCAAGCTCCTCGTTCTTCAATATTTCTCAAGTTCAGCCTTCACAGCTGAGTTTCTGCTCGTTGTCGTTCTTCGTCAACATCCTGATCCGGGAAACCAGATCTCAGATGTTTGTCGGTGACCATAGAGTTTGTGTCACACCTGTTCCCATCCCGAACACAGCAGTTAAGCCAAACTCGCCGATGATACTGTTCAGCGGGAAAGTAGGTTATCGCCGACTTTACAGCCCTCTAAGCCTAAAGCTTAGAGGGCTGTTCTCTTTTTACACCTCATTCCCCCACGCAGACCATTTGATCGAACAATCCACCCCGATTCGTCGTTCTACCATCAGATGATCTGGTTTCTTGAACACCCAATCTACACCGGTCTCCTCGCGGCTCTCATCTTCGAGTTCGCCACCATCATCCTGCGCTTCGGGTTCAAGATGACCTCCCCGACCCACACCCGACCGATCGCCAGACTCACCAAAGGATACCGCATCCACCACGGCTACCCCGGCGCCACCATGCTCATGGCCGTCCCGATCCTCCCCGCAGAAACAATCATCTCCTCCATAGTCATCATCACCGCACTCATGCTTTTCGTCTCCGACCTCATCCACCACTCCATCATCCTCCCCATTTTCGCAGGTCATCACGAGTTTGACATCAAATACCCGGCGGATGAGCTTCTACCAATACAGAAGGTGTAGTCCGGTAGCTCGCAAGAACTCGCCGCTTAGTTCAATTTATGGATTTTGGTATTCCGTATTCTCGATCACTCAGGTATCATGTCTACACGGTTTGATAGAAATCGTGTCATTACTACGTTAGAGAGAGAGTGTGTCATATGTTGAACCGTCCAGCGAGCTGCTTCGCCATTGTTGCCATTTCATCTACATTAGTCATTGCTGGAGATCCTCAGACCGTTGTTGTAAACTCTGGTGAAGTCCTTACTGAGGCTAACCTACTCGCTGGCGAGTTCATGGGGCAATCGTTTAGTCTAAACGATCAAACAGTCTTCCAGATTCGTACTGATGCTCTGATTGGTCCCATGGGTTCATCATCAGAGTCAACTCCCTTTAGCTTCCAAAACTCAATCGTTAATCTAGAGTCAGGCTCAAATTTCTCTCCAATTTTTGAACCTATTGCCAGCTATCTCTCCAGCATAACCGTTAATGCTTATGGAAACTCAGTACTCTGGAATGTGAATTTTGTCGGTTCTGCCGCGGGTTTGAATCTTCATGGAGGTGCTTATTTAGGGCAGATAGTTGATGGCGCAGTTCTGAATATGACTTCAGGCACCCTATTAGCTGGTACCAAGGCACTTCGTGGAAGCACGATCAATTCCACTGGAGGAGTGATTCAGTTCGCATCAATTCGCGAAGGGTCCACTCTCAACGCTTCAAATACAGAAGTTCTAAATAGCTTTGGGGTTACCGCCGGTAGCTTTGCAAACATCATGAATTCTACCATCGGACCCGATGCTATAATTCAAGACAGCACATTCAATATGACATCAGGCTCTATTGGCGATAGCCTATTCTTGCAGCGTTCGCAAACTATTCTTAACGGTGTTGATGTTAAGGGTGAAGCTGGGATGAGGGGAGGGAACTTGACGATCATTGATTCAACATTCGGTGATCGATTCATCATGGACCACGATACCAACGTTGAACTTATTAGCGGCCATATCGGCGAGCACGCATATGTGAGTGATTCTTTTGGATTTGGAAATGCGGGAGTTCTCACTGTACGAGGCGGATCTGTAGGGGACTATCTCACACTTCAGCATAAAGCAACACTCGAAGTTTATGGTGGAGAGTTTGGTAATATCCGAGCCAGCTCATTTGGTTTGACAATAAATCTCTATGTAACCTCAGCCTCTCTCAACGGCGTTGACCTGGATTTGCACTTGTTCGACACAATAGAAATAGAAGAACGGGACAGTGAACTGCTCGAAGCCGTCTTGTCAGATGGTACATACTTTGACCTCCTGCTGAAACCAAACGGAGGGATCGGAGAAGACAGCATCGCACGAAACACCCATCTAACTGTCACTTTAGTTCCTTCTCCGGCATCGGTTCTATTGCTTAGCCAGTTCGGTATTCTCGCAATCACCCGCCGACGCCGCTGATATTCGATATCCGCACATATACAATCCTGAAACAAACCTCAGGAGCCAACCATGTCATCTGACCAAATCAAAATCTACGAAGGCGACGCCGCCGCACTCCTCTCCCCATCCTCTTACCCCGACCGCGTCTCACTCCTTCCTTCCGACCCCGCCGCTTCAAACCAGCGCGGACGACTCCGCATCATGTGGGGACAAGACATGCTCTCCGATGTCCTCCAAGGTTGCTACCGAACCGTCATCTGCGGCGTCAACTCCGAATCCAACGAAAACGGAGTCATCGCACAACTCGTCTCCCTCGTGACCGCATCCCAGTGGGCACCAAACTCCGTCACCAGCTACGCGAAAATGTTCCACGACGCCGTGAGCATCCACGCCGCGAAAGACCGCGAACCCTACATTCTCAAGTTCGATCTCGATTCTGTCCTCGTCCTCGCGCTCTTGCGTCCCAAAGACCAGGACTACTTCACCCTCCCAGATCTCGCACGCGGATTCTCCACCGTCAACAAAATGCTCCAGGGCCGACCCGACCGCGGACCGGTCTGCTCCGTCTCCTTCCTCGGCGCCAAATCAAACCGACTCGTGACCGATCACAACAACCAAACCGAACCAAGCTTCGAGTTGTCCCTCCGCGCGATGTACTCCGCCGGATTCCGTGGAGACATCTACCCCGCTCCCCAGATGTGGGAACGCGCCGATGTCGGAGTCTTCCCAAGCTACCCATTCCCAGCAGGACTCGACCGAATGCGTGCCGGATCCAGCTAACCCGCTCAATCCAAGAGCATGCTCTCCAAAAAGCACATCCTCTGGACATTCCTCGCTTTCGTCGCCCTCGCGATGATCACCGGGATTGCCGCCGTCGTCCTCCCGAATGGATGGATCGATGACGAAGTCCTGATCACCATATTCATCGTCGGCGCCTACTCCCTCGGCGGGATCCTCATCCTCGGCGCCGCGCCAAAGCACGGCCAGCTCTTCTGGACACTCCGGATCTGCGCAGCCAGCCTCGCGCTGTCCATGTGCATCTTCATCGCCTTCGTTTGGCTCGATTCAGTTCTCAACTACAGATGGAGCCCATACTTCTACAAGCCTGGAAGCATCTTTCTGATCATCGGCTGCGCCGCCGCCCATCGGTTGATCATCGTCCCCCTCAAGGTCCCGCTCCTCGCATTCCGTATCATCAAACGAACCGCACTCATCTCCGCGATGATCCTCGTCGCAATCGTCACCTTCGGCATCATCTTCGATGGATTCGGATCCCTCGACGAACTCTTCGTTCGACTCATGGCCATCGCGTCCATCTTCGTCGCAGGCGCAACCATCGCCGCAGGAGCAATCGCGATCTTTGCACCGAAACCAGGTGAAGACGAGCAAGGGACACTCTCAGCATCAATCCCCATCAGCCTCCAGTGTCCGCGTTGCCAAACTACGATCGACGCGCACTCCAACAAAGACGCACGCTGTCCAACCTGCAAACTCAAAGTGCGAATCCAGATCGAAGAACCCCGCTGCATCTGCGGCTATCTCCTCTACCAACTCAACACAGACACCTGCCCAGAATGTGGCAAACCAATCCCCGAATCCGAACAGTGGGGGAGTACTCTTTCTCCTCCCCCGTCCTGACGGGGGAAGTGTCGCGTAGCGACGGAGGGGGTCTTCTTAGATCATCATCACCGCGTCCATCGCTGAGCGATCGGCATCCGACGACCCGGACCAAACGCCGTCGTCGTCAGCTTGAGTCCCACCGCCATCTGCTGGCGCTTGTACTCGTTGCGATCGATCAACTTGCAGATCCGCTCGACTTCTAAAGCATCAAACCCAGTCTCATCGATGATCTTCCGCGCGCTCTGCTGCCCCTCGATGTGCCGCTGCACAATCGCGTCCAACACCTCATAATCCGGAAGCGAATCCGAATCCAACTGATCCGGCGCCAGCTCCGCACTCGGAGGCTTCTCAATCGTGCTCACAGGAATCGGCGCACGCTCAAATCCCAGCTCCGCAAAGTGCTCGTTCATGTATCGGCACACCCTGAACACCATCGTCTTGGGAACATCCGCGATGACCGCAAGCCCGCCGTTCATGTCGCCATACAAAGTGCAATACCCAACCGCGATCTCGCTCTTGTTCCCAGTCGTGAGCACGAGCGCACCGGTTCTGTTCGACAGCGCCATCATCATCGTCCCGCGGATCCGCGACTGCAGATTTTCTTGCGTCAGATCGGGGAGTGATTCGCCAAGCTCACGCTCGCCAATCTCCGCAAAAGCAGGATTCAAAGACTCAGAAACCCCTTGAAAACCAGTCTCGATCGGCATCGTGATGCACCGCATCCCCATATTCTCCGCAAGCGCAAACGCATCCGTCTTGCTCCCATCACTGCTATACCGCCCCGGCATCGACACCCCAAGCACACTGTCCTTCCCAAGCGCACGAACCCCAAGAGCCGCGACGAGCGCCGAATCAATCCCGCCGCTGAGTCCCAAGCACACCTTCTTGAATCCACACTTCGTGACATAATCCCGGACCCCAAGCGTCAGCGCCTCAACAATCGCCCGCTCATCATCAAGCACACGATGCGAATGCGACGCATCCGAATCCAGATCCACGACATCCAACGCGAATTCAAACGAGACACATTCATGCATCGTCCGCGCATCAGATCCGATCACGCACGACTGTCCCGCAAAGATCAGATCATCATTCCCCCCAACCTGATTCACCGACACGATCGGCACCCCAAACCGCTCCGCATGCCCCCTCAAAATCCCGCGATGCTTATCCGCCTTCCCCACCACAAAGGGAGATGCACTCGGCGCAACGACAATTTCCGCACCACCAGTCACCAGCTGCGCCACATGATCAGGCTCATCGTCATACTTGCTGCTAAACCCCGAGTCGTCCCCGCGCCACAGGTCCTCGCAGATTGCAAGCCCGACCCGCTTGCCCCCAACATCCACAACCACCGCCCGATCCCCAGGCTCAAAGTACCGGTCCTCATCAAACACATCGTAAGTCGGAAGCAACCGCTTATCGTGATACCCAACAAGCGCGTTGTTTTCGTACACAACAACCGAGTTCGTGATCCCGCCTTCAACAACCAAAGGAGTCCCGATCACCACCCCGATCCCCTCAGTCTCCGTCTCCCCGATCGATTTCACCGCATCCGCGCACCGCTCAACAAACCCCTCCACCAGCAACAAATCCCTCGGCGGATACCCACAGATCACCAGCTCCGAGAACACCACCAGCCCCGCCCCTTGTGATTGCGCCTCGCGGATCGCTTCGACAATCTTCGCCGAGTTCCCCTGGATATCACCAACGATTGGATTCAACTGTGCAAGCGCGATCTTCATCCCGGATCGTAGCCGTATCCGCTCTGAATCACGCCTGTTCACTCGCGTCATTCGAAACAGCCCGTGCCCCTGCTGCACCGATCCCCTTGTTGATCCGTAGCCACGCGACCCCGAACCCTGCGCACCCGATACTGACAACTGCATCAACTGCAGTGATGAAGACTACCGCAGCCGCGATTGGTCCCTCCCCTGACCCATCTCCAATGGCTGCCGAACTCACTCCGATCAAAGTTGCTGCCCAGATAGTGCCAGCTTCCCGCGTTCCCAGCATCCCAAACGGGGAGAACACACCGATCAAAAAATACACGCTTCCCAACAAGAGTGCATCACTACCAGTAATCGGATGTCCTAAAACCGCCGCCGCAACCAAAAACCGTCCCGCAAACGCGAGCACATCAAACACCCGGAACACTCCCGCCCAGAGCGAAGCCGAGGGAGCCGCGATCATGTCAAACCCTGCATGCGCTTTGCCAAACGCATCCATCTCTGTGAATCGCTTGAGCACTCCAATCGACGCGATTCGCGCCACCCCGCGATCGCCATAGAAAAATCGTGCGAACAGGATCAGCACCCCAACGCTCACCCCGACCGATCCAACGACCCCGACCCACCACAGCACATTGACTTCCTTGAGCACAAACGACATCAACGCCATCGGCCCTAACACAGCAAGCATCAGAACACCCACCGCCGCGAACCACGCACCGATCGTCAGCACCGGAACACCATCCCGCTTGCGATGAATCGCCACCCGCGCCACCACCGACATTTTGAATGGCAGGTACGCTAAAAAAGTAGCAATCGCATTCGTCGAGATCACATCCGTGAGCCGAATCCGATGCACCGGACGGATCACCACCCAAAAAATCATCCCGTTGATCGCGACCGATGCGAACGACAACCCCACCAACCCCATCACCTGACCAACCGACGCGTTCTGCAGGTTTTCGAGCTGCGCCCGATTCTCTTCCTTCAGTGCCGTCTTGACCGCCCACCCCAGCGCCCCGATCGAGAGCGCAAACCCAACCAACTGCACAACTGTCTTGATCCAAGATCGACGCGCTTCAGTTGGGTTCTGCTCTTCAGTCATCGTCGCCCCTCTCAATATCCACTCCGCGGATCGTAGTCTCCCTCAACCGGAACAACGCCCGCCCGCTCTCTCCCCACACCATCACAGGCTCCCCAAGCGACCGCGTCCACTCAACCACCGCCTCAACAGTCACCTCAGGATCACCCCATCCAGACCGCTCATACCGCTCGATCTCACTCAAACTGATGACCACCCAACCAATCCCCCGATCGAGAAGCCTGTTATTCCACGCCTCCGCATCCCCAGGCATCTCCCGCATCAACCCCCCGATCAACCATTGGTCATACACCGTGTTGTACACCACCCCAGACCGCACATAGCTCGGCGTCGCATCCCCAACCAAATACACCGCCCGCCCATCATCCGCAACCGAGTTCACCCCGTTCCACCACAACACCTCACCAAACCCAACCGCATGAAGTTCCCCTGTGTACGCCCCGACCCCCGCAACCAGCATCCGATTCGGATGTCCGCCAGCTTGTCCAACAGCCCAAACCCCCAACCACACGACCGACCCCAGCAACCCCAAAGGAACCAGCACCCGCCGCATCCCAGTCATCGCGATCCCGATCCCCCCAAGCACCCCAAACACCCCAACCATCGGGACCAAGAACCGCGACTGCACATGCGTCAATCCCATCCACGCAACCAGCACCATCCCAACCCCAAGCGCGACCACAAACCCCGCCCGATGTGATCTTCGCTGACCAAGCATGATCACCAACCCCAGCACCCCAAACCCCGCCGTCAATCCCCATTGAACATTCGTCAATCCTCTGAACCGCGACACATGCGTCGCGCCGCTCGCATCGGGAAGCACCAAGAGCTTCGCTCGATCAACAACCGTCCCATCAAACGAATGCGCCGCCGCGTACACATCATGCTGCCGCTCGCTCCAATGCCCCTCCCCGAACACACTGCTCAGCTGCGGGAACACCGGATTCCCCGCCGCCAACTCATTCCGCACCAGCCAGGGCAGCAACACCACCACCCCAACCACCGAACCCACCACACCCATCCGCACCCAATCCTTCTTCTCCGCACACCCAAGCAGCAGCGTCCCAACCAGCGGCGCCGCGAGAAACAACGCCGTAGGCTTGCAACTGCACGCAACCCCCATCACCACCGCAACCCCAACCGCACGACGCACCGCATTCCATTCATTGGAAATCGCTATCCCGATCCCGCACATCGTCAGCAGCACCACCGCCGACTCGTTATACGAAAGCGTCCCAACCACCACCACCCAAGGCGTCAAAAGCACCAACACACCACCAACCCATCCCGCGACCCGCGCCACCCGCTCATCAACCCCAAACCCAACGCACGCCCGCCGACCAACCACGCCGCACACCACCGCAGACAGCGCACTCATCGCGACACTCAGATACTGCGCCGCGTAGATCCCGCGACCACCGTCCCCCGCAAGCCCCAACCCGCCTCGACCGTCACTCGCCCCAGTTCCAGACAGATAGCCCATGTGCACATACGCCGACTCGATATACGAAGGCAGGAACGAATACACATTCCATTCAACAGGTTCAATCCGCCTCGACTCCATCCATTCGCGTGGAAGCTCGAGGTGATAACTCAACGAATCAAACCCCCCGAACTCCGAATCCCACAAGACCCCCGCCGGATTGCTCGCCATGACCAGCATCAACCCGATCGCCGCGACCCCGACGCTCCCGATCAGCACGAGCGACCGATCCACCCCACCCAGGCGCTGTGCCGTCGCTTGATCGCGGACCACCCCGACCATCCCCAAACCAATCCCGATCCCGCTGACAGTCCACGCCGTCGCCGAGTTCAGCACTCCCAGCACCCCCATCAGATGCGTCATCGACAACATCACCGAAACCCCGATCCCCAACCGAGCAACCCACACCATCGAGCGATCCCCATCCCCAGAGTGCTTCCCCAACCAAAGCACACGCCCGAACCCCCACGCGCCCAGCAGGTAGACCATCGCCATCCACCCGCTCCGCGTGAAAATCTCAACCACCGACGCGACGCGAACGAGCACGCTCCCGCCTTGCCCGATCGCTGCTGATGCAATCACCGAACCCACCAGCACCAAGCCCCAAACAACGCACACAAGCGGGAACGAGACCACCCCCAGTCCATTAGTTTCGCGCTGTGTTTCATTGCTCGCGTGCATCTGCTCGGATTGTACACGAACCACGCATACAATCCCCCATGCCGCTCGAACCGATCAAAACTCCAAACGCAAACGCCCCGACCTCAAGCGAGCTGATCGATCCGCTCTGCGCGATCTTCCGCCGAGCGCTCAAAGCCGAGAATCTCAAGTACACCCCAGAACGGGCCCAGATCCTCGACACCATCATCGCCTTCGACACGCTCTTCGAAGCCGACCAACTCCTCGACACCCTCAAAGAGCAAGGCCACTCCGTCTCCAAAGCCACCGTCTACCGCACCCTCAAGCTCCTCGAATCCGCCGGGATCATCCAGCATGTCCTCGTCGACCGCGAACAATCCCACTACCAACTCGCGATCGGACAAACCGGAAACACCCTGCTCATCGACACCGAGACCGGACACATCATCTCGACCGAAGTCCCCGAGCTCATCGAACTCCGCGACAAAATCTGCGCCGCCCACGGCCTCACCGCCCAAGCACACAAACTCCAAATCTTCGTTTCAAAAATTGGCTGAAGTCGTAGAACTATAAAGTATGCAGTTAGCATTGTAATAAAAGTCAGCATCAGTCATCAGATTTTGATGGGTTTTCTTCAGCAGTTTTCAGTTGATTGTTGATCTCATTCTTTGCATCAAGACGGCGTTTTCGTCGTGCATGCTCTTTGACTTCTTCCGTATATCCCCAGTGCTCCATATTGGAGTGTCCACGCTTACCACCAGAGCCTCCTTCAGATGGTGTTTTATTGATTCCCATTGCTTATCACTGCCTTTGAATCTAGAGAGTAGAAACGAATAAATTAACGCCGACGGCGAACCCCACCCAGCCCCATCAACAAAGCCACTGCACTCCCAGCGGACGGAACCCCGACCCCCGCCGTCGTCTCGTATCCCCAACGCACCGGACGAAACTCAATACTCAACGGATCACTCGGATCAAACACTGATCGCGTCATCTCCGCGAACCCGTAGTGAAACCCATCATCCATCAAGAACTGCAGCCCGATCGTAAAGGTCTCATCCGTGAAGTACACTCCCTCAGGTGTAGGCGCCGTTGACACACTTGTGTGCATCGCGACCCACCCGAACGCCCAGTTGGTGTCATCCCCGATCATGCGCCCATCATCAAAGTCCCCCGGCCCCCGATACCCAACCGGGAAGTTCGTCTTGGGATCAATCACATCCACAAACCCATCCGCCTGCGCAACGAGCGTGCTCCGTCCCGTCCCCATCCAGATCCAGTTGCCGTACCTGCGATCATTCGCCGGGAACCACGAGATCATAAACGACCCGATCGGAAGCTCTCCGAGTGCAGGCTGATCATCCGCGCTCCGCGTCACATCCAGTGACTGACCAAGCACCATCAGCCCGTTCCCCCCCTGGTAATAGGTCAGCGTCTCCAGATCCGGATTCGTATTTTCATAGACCACCAGCTCCCCCGCCGCGTTCCCCGCGCCAAGAGCGAGCAGTCCAATGGAAACGCACAACAAACGATGGAGTGGAGAGTTCATCTCCCCACTGTACCACAGATCAACCAACGCCTCGCATCAAATCCAATCGTTTTACCGATCCGCCCGCATCACCACCCGAACGCTCCGACCGTTCCACGCATCATGCACACGCATCACATCCCCCATCGGCACATCATCCCCCGCGCCCAGAGCAACTTTCAACGAGCCACCTTTCAATGATCCAGCCTGTGACCCGCTCTCCCCGATCTCCATCCCCCCGATCAACTCCTCCGCAGCATCGAGCGAAATCCCCGATTCCCCCGACAATCCATACACCACCGTGATCCCATCAACTCCCCGCACCAGATCCACATCAATCACCGCCGCAGGAAGATCAAACCGAGCGTCCTGATCAGACTCATCGCGCACAGTCTCCGCCTCCACCCCCGCTTCAAGAAACCATTCATATCCCGCGATTGTCGTGCTCGCCATGAAGAAAATCAGGATCACCAGCACCACATCCACCATCGGCGTCATCATCGGACCCGACCGCTGATTGCTCTTGTCGAACACACTCCGCCTGTTGAGTTTCATACTCATAAACCACCCCCCTGACCGGCGCGCTGTGTCACAAACTCCACCCCCGTCACCCCCGCCTCCTGCAACTGACCAAGCACCGGACGCACCGCGCCAAAACCCGCGGCTTCATCCGCGCGAACACGAACAGTCGAAACCCCCTGACGAACCATCATCCCCGAAACCTCTCCCCCAATCCGATCAACCTCAATCCCCTCACCATTGAGCGTCAATCCCCCATCCATCAGCACCCCGATCACGATCGCATCCGATTCATCCTGACGCTCCGTCCCCGTGATCGTCTCCGCGACCACAATCGACGACTTCCGATCCAGCGCCAGCTGACCAACCATCAAATAAAACACAATCAGACACATCACCACATCAATCATCGGCGTCACATTCACGCCTCCCCCCCGACCAGACTGACCAACAACCGATCGCATCCTCATTCTGCATCTTCCCAAGCAGTTCCCTCACCCATCGCCGACAACCGATCCACCAATCCCCCAGCCTGCTCAAAAGCCGTATTGCAATGCTTCTCGATCACACTCCGGTACCACCCATACACAAGCAAGCAAGGCACCGCAAGCATCAACCCCAGCAGCGTATGAAACAACGCCTTCGAGATCCCCATCGACAAATCCGTAGGTCCAGCACTCCCCCCCGCCTGACCCAGCTTCACAAACGCGAGAATCATCCCCCACACCGTCCCCGCCAGTCCAACCAAAGGCCCAAGCTCCCCGATCACCCGAAGCAGATCTAGTGTCCGCGTCCACCGAGAGCACGCATTGCTCGCCGCGATCTCCGCGGCTTCCCGCATCGCAACCGAGCCATTGCTTCTCGCACGAAACGCCGCCGCGCACGCCGAGCCAACAATCCCCTCATCATCAGCAGCAACCGACCCAAACGACTCCACCGATCCAGAATCCAGCTCCGATGCAAGCGATTCAACAATCCCCTCCGGCGCAATCACCGACCGCCTCGCATCCATCACGAGCTTAACAATCAACGACACCGCGATCATCGATCCGATCAACAGCACCACCGAGAACACATCAAAGCTCTCGGTAAACAACGACCACACACTCGTCTCAACAACGCCGCTCAGTTCTTCATTCATACCCACACAATACCACCCCAATCAAGATCACGCACGGGTGCCCCGACTCGCCGTCTTCGGCGCAGTCGGGTCTTCCTCCCTCTCCCATTCTGATGGGAGAGGGCAGGGGTGAGGACTCCTATCCCTCCCGTCTTCGCTTCTCCAACTCTCCTCCCCCGGGCTTCCGGGGGAGGAGTCGCGTAGCGACGGAGGGGGTCTTCTCTTCCCCCTCACTCAAAGTCCGACTCATCCACCGGACGACTCACCGTGTACTTCTCGCTCATCCACCCATGCAGATCACTCATCCGCGCCCGCTCGCTACTGAAAGGCCAGCTCGCACTCTCCGGATGCACCCGCTCCCCAGTCACCGGACACTTCGCCCAGTCCTTCGCCGTCAGCGCCAGCGCTGACGCCCGACTCATCCACGACTCGGGAACCTCGAACACAAACCCCCGCGACCCTTCATCCACATGCGAGATCGTCACGGTGCACGCCTCCTCATCCCCAAGCACCGAATCAATCCGTTCGGGCCACTCCACCAGCTTGATCGACCCATCGCTCATCACCCGATCCCACCCAAGCGCATCAAGCTCGTCTTCGTTCCCAAACCGGTAGCAATCCAGATGCGCAATCGATCCTTCTTCCCCATTGACCACGCACGGATAGTTGTTCATCAGCACAAAAGTGGGAGAGCTCACAAGCGAAACATCGACGCCCAGTTCCTCCGCAACCAAACGCACAAAGGTCGTCTTCCCCGCCCCCATCTCCCCAACCAAGCGCACCAGATCCCCGCTGCGCAGCACCGCCGCGAAGTCCTTCGCGATCACTTCAGTATGTTCAAGAGACTCTGACGAGCGTGAAAAAGTAGGCATACCAAGATTGTTCACCCCTCAATACACAATTGCCAATCCACATCTCCTCCCCCGGGCTTCCGGGGGAGGTGTCGCGCAGCGACGGAGGGGGTCTTCTCCTATCTTCCCTAGTAGCCAATGTCCAGTCCCGAGTCCCCTCTTCTCACCACAACATCCGCGTCCGGATCGACTCCCCGATCCCTTCCATCCGCTCTTTCAAACGCTCCGCCCCGCTCGGATCCGCATCCAGCACCACATACCCAAGCTCCCCCGCCGTCCTCAGATACTGCCCCGAGATGTTCACTCCAAGCTCACTCGCCGCCTCATGAAACTTCCCGAGCACCCCAGGCACATTCCGATGGAAGTTCAAAATCCGATGCGCCCGCACCCCCTCAACCTCCTGCGAAGGAAGATCCACATTGGGAACATTCACCGCGCCAGTCGTCGTCCCCCGATTCATAAACCGCACCAGCTTCTCCGCCGCATCCACACTGATCGCTTCCTGCGCCTCGATCGTCGATCCACCAACATGTGGAGTCAAAATCACATTCTCCGCGCCCTGCATCACATTCACAAACCCCTCACCCCTCTTCGCAGGCTCCTCAGGAAAGACATCCACCGCCGCCCCCGCGATCTGTCCCGAATCAACCGCCTCGCGCAGCGCCTCAAGATCTACCGCCGACCCGCGCGCGTTATTAATCAGATACGACCCCTTCTTCATCTTCCCGATCCGCGTCCGATCCATCATCCCCTTCGTCGTCTCCGTCTCAGGGACATGCAGCGTCACCACATCAGCAACCGACAACAACTCATCGAGCGACGCCGCCTGAGTTGCGTTCCCGAGCGGGAGCTTGCTGTCGCTGTCAAAGAACACCACCCGCATCCCCATCGACTCCGCGAGCACACTCACCTGCGAACCGATATGCCCGTACCCCACAATCCCAAGCGTTCGACCACGCACCTCGTGCGACCGATCCGCGCTCTTGTCCCACTCCCCCTTGTGCAGCAGCGCCGACCGATGCGACACGCGACGATGCAGCGCGATGATCTCGCTGATCGTCAGCTCCGCGACCGACCGCGTGTTACTAAAAGGCGAGTTAAACACCGGAACCCCCATCGACGATGCAACATCCAGATCAACCTGATTCGTCCCCGCACAAAAACACCCGATCGCAAGCAGCCGCTCGCATTGCTTCAAGACCTCCCCAGTCAGCTGCGTCTTCGACCGAACCCCGACGACATGCGCCCGACCGATCGCGTCGATCAGCTCCGCGCCCTCCAGCGCACCGCTCATCGTCGTTACACTGAACCCCTCGCGCTCGACCAACGCCGTGCCAGAAGGATGCGTCCCCTCCAGCAGCACCACCTCGATTTTGTCCTTCGGAAACGAAGTCTTCTGATCGCCACTCTTCACAACATCACTCATGGCATCACCTCAAGCACCTGCTCACCATCACCATTCATCGCATCATCCATCCCTGCACCTTCCGAATGCAACGAAACCATCCCCATCGCGATCGCTCCCCCAAGCACCGCTGTCAAGATCAATCGGTAGTACCCAAACACCGCCAAGCCGTGCTTGGTCAAGAACGCCACGAGCCACTTGACCGCCAGCATCGCGCTGATCGTCGCGACGACCATTCCCACAACAATCGGTCCCCACCCAATCACCTCAAACATATCAGGCCCATCCCCACGCACCGACTTCAACAACGAATACACCGTCGCCCCACCAAGCGTCGGAAGACCAAGCAAGAAACTAAACTCCGCCGCGCGTTTTGGCTTCAATCCAACCAGCACCCCCCCAGCAATCGTCATCATCGACCGAGAAGTCCCAGGCCACATCGCAACACACTGCAACAACCCAATCATCAGCGCCTGCACAATCGTCATCTCATGCAGATCCATCCCCTCATCAATATCTTCGCCTTCACTCTTCTGTGAATCGCCTTTGCTGAACTTCCATTTATCAATCACGATCATGAACACCCCACCCAGCGCCAGCGCCGTCAGCACCATGGGAGTATTAAACAGCTTGCTCTCGATCCAGTCATTGAGCAGCACTCCGAGCACCGCCGCAGGAAGAAACGCGACGATGATCCGGATCGCCAGTTTCAATCCATCCGCATCCTTCCCGAGCAACCCCTTGCACATCTGCACGACGCGCGGGAAGTACAACCCCAGCACCGCCAGGATCGCGCCCCCCTGGATCACAATATTGAAGGTATCCACCGCCGCCCGCTGATCCGCCGTCTCTCCGAGACCCATCAGCTCGCTCGCCAGAATCAGGTGCCCCGTTGACGAGATCGGGAGATACTCCGTGATCCCCTCGACCAGCCCAAGCACCGCTGCCTGCATCATGGTCATCGCCGCCGTCATCGTGTCTGTATTCGTAATCACCGCGATCCACCATTCCAATCGTGCAACAATTCTGATCCCAAAGCCGAGTCTAGGGTTCTGGAACAATGATCGACCGATTCACACCAATCCATGATTCACAAGTCCCAAACGATCCACAGATCGAGCCTTACCGCAATCAAAAAGACGCCTGGCTCAAAGCCGCGCATAATCCAGACTCAACCGATCAGCCTTCCAAAGACCCCCTCTTCATCACCGAAGGCTCATTAGTCCTCCAGCACCACATCAACTCCCCATACCCCCTCCATTCCGTCCTGATCGACGAATCCAAAACAGCTACCCACGCCGACCTCCTCGCCCAGATCCCGTCAGAAGTCCCGATCTACACCGCGCCGCGACCCACCCTCGACCAAATCACCGGCTACCCCATCCATCGTGGACTCCTCGCCGCCGGACGCCGAATCTCCCAGCCTCCGCTCTCGGATCTCCTTAGCTCCGCACGCGCCCTCGTCATCCTCGAGGACCTCTCCAACCACGACAACCTCGGATCCGTCTTCCGCTCCACCGCCGCCCTCTGTGGCCCAGATGTCCCCGTCATCCTCTCCCCACGCTGCTGCGATCCCCTCTATAGAAAGTCGCTCCGCGTCTCGATGGGACACGCCCTGACGATCCCCTTCACCCAGATATCAGACCAATCGAACTGGATCCCCGCCCTCCACCAAATCCAAGCCGCAGGCTTTCAAACACTCGCCATGACCCCCTCCGACGACGCGGTGGACATCGATGAATACCTCAAAAACCGCCCTCAAGACCAAAAAATCGCCATCCTCCTCGGCGCCGAAGGCCCAGGACTCACCCAACAAGCCATGAACGCCTCCGATCACCGGATCAAAATTCCACTCGTAACTTCTGCAGATTCACTGAATATTTCAGTCGCGGCCGCCGTTGCTCTCCACAGACTGATCCCCCCGATGGATTCATCCAACAGGTAGATCAAGTCGATCACTTCAAGAGGGGCGATTTCAACAGTGCCACTCTGCACACCAAGTTACACCCCTCGATCGGAGAACAACCATGTCACACCTCGTCGCAATGATCATCGCTTCCTCAGGTATCGCCCTCACAGGCGCTGGACCAAACCACGCCGCCAAGGACAAAACCGAAGGCAAAGCCTGCTGCCCGCTGACCGCAGCCGCCAACGAAAAAGCAGACTCGTGCTGCGACGGCGCCTCAAGCGAATGCTGCAGCACCGAAATCGCCGCCGAAGCCTACGACAACGCCGATTGGCCCGCACACAACGAAGACCTCTACTCAAACGACTTCCAAGGACAAGCCCTCCCAGTCGCCCTCGGCTCAGAAACATGGATCTCCGAAACAGTCGACACCACCGGAAAGGTAGTCGTCCTCGACTTCTGGGCAACCTGGTGCGGCCCATGCCGCGCAGCTTCACCGATCCTCGATGAACTCCAGAAAGAAAACCCAGACTCACTCGCAGTCATGGCCATCGCCGGACAACGCGACCCAGAATCCAAGGTCCGCGAGTATGTCGCTGAGCATGATGTCAGCTACGCAAACCTCTACGATACCGATCAATCCGTCTACAAGCCATTCGAATCCAAAGGCATCCCGCTCGTCGTCGTCATCTCCACCGACGGCATCGTCCGCTGGATCGGGAACCCACACGACGAAGCATTCGTCGTCGCAGTCAACAAAACCATCGCCGTTGACCCAGCACTCCAAGCGCTCGAAGCCCAAGCGAGCATCGCTGATTAACCGAATCCAACCAGACCAAAAGACCCAAAAACCCCCAAGCACCCGCCATTCCCGGCGGGTGTTTGTGTTTGTAGCGTCAATTCACGCATCTTCTTCTTGGATTCCCCCCGCATTCGTGTACACTGGTTCAACATCAATACGACAGGAGAACCCCAATATGCCAGCAATGACATCAACGCTATCGACTATCGCAGCCCTCGCGACCATCGCTCCCATGATCGCGATGGCGCCGCAGATTAAACGCGAGTTCAACCCAAACCGCAACGCGCTGACCGAGATGGAAGCCGCCCCGATCGACCAATCGATCCTCGCCAGCCTCACCGACTGGTCCCACCCAGGGACCCTCGATGCCAGCCGCATCGAAGGCAAGGTCGTCCTCCTCGCGACCGTCGCCGCAGGTGATCCCCAGTCCATCATGACCATCTCCTCGCTCACCAGAATGCACCGCGACTTCGCAGACCAAGGTCTCATCGTCGCCGCGATCTCCCAAGACGCCGGATACGACCAGCTCCAAGAGAAAGTCGCTTCCGGGAAGATCACCATCCCAATCGCACGCGACGCCGACGGCACCTTCGCAACCGCGATGCACAACGACGACAACCCAGACCTCTACCTCATCGACCGCGCCGGGAACCTCCGCTTCGCAGACATCGATAAGGGAGCCCTCAAGTCAGCGATCAAACTGCTCACCAATGAGTCCACCGAAACCGCGATCACCAACGCCGAGCTGCAATCCAAAGGTCTCGATCCAGAAGTAATCGTCAAGACCGCCGAGGACATCGACTCCTCAGATTACGCCAACGCTGAATGGCCAAAGCACAACAAAAACAAACTCAGCGCCAAAAACTACCAAGGACGCGAACTCCCCGTCAAGCTCGGGAATGAAGAATGGATCTACAACGAACGCCCACTCGAAGGCAAAGTCCTCGTCCTCGACTTCTGGGCAACCTGGTGCGGCCCATGTATCCGCGCCTCACCAATGCTCGAAGGACTCCAGAACGCCTACGACGGACGCCTCGAAATCGTCGGCATCGGTGGCTCAGAAGAAAAAGCAACCTTCAAAAAGTATGTCCTCAAGCACAAACCAAACTACGCACAAATGTTTGATGAACACCAGATCCTCGACTCCGCACTCGGCGTCCGAGGCATCCCCCATGTCGTCGTCCTCTCGACCGACGGAGTCATCCGCTGGCAAGGCAATCCGCACAACCCAGCCTTCAAAACCGCAGTCGCACAAACGGTCGCCGCAGACCCGCTCCTCGCTGCCAACAACTAATCACCCATCTCACCAAACCCCAACCCGCCTCGATAGGCGGGTTTTTTGATGCATATCACTTCAACTCTCGCAAGCGACGCCAGTACAATAAGATAGAATCCAATCCATTCAGTTATCCCTCGGAGGTCTCCAATGCCCGTATTCAAACACCAGCTCGCAACCCTCACCGCGATCGCGCTCTCAGCATCCGCAATCGCCGCACCTGTGAAACGCGAATCCTCCGACAACCGCGACAAGCTCACCGAAATGGAAACCAAGCCCTTCGATCGCGCCGCGATCGCTGACCTTGCCGACTGGACCCACGCCGGAGTCCTCGACGAGTCCAACACCAGAGGCAGCGTCGTCGTCCTCGCGATCCTCTCCGCATCCGATCCCTCCTCGATCATGGCAATGACCAAACTCAACCGCATGCACCGCGACTACGCCGACCAAGGCCTCACCATCGCGATCATCCACCCAGAGTTCGGATACGACCAGATGTACTCGATGATCGAATCCGGACGCGTCACCCTCCCTGTCGCCCGCGACGCAAACAACACCTTCGTCACCTCGATGCATACCGACGACTACCCAGATCTCTACCTCATCGACCGCGCCGGGAACCTCCGCTTCGCCGACATCGACAAGAACGCACTCGAAAACGCCGTCACCACCCTCATCAGCGAAACCCCTGAGACCGCCGCGACCAACGCCGCCCTCCAAGCCCAAGGCCTCGAACCCAAAGCTCCAAGTCCAAAGACTCCAGCACCCAACAAAGCAACACCGCAAAGCGATGCCCAGCCAAAGGCATCAGACACAATGACCCAGTCTCCAAGGTCCACCGCTGATCGCGCTCGATCCTCAAATGGAAGCTCATCCGCAAACTGGCCCCCACAAACACCCAGAAAAGATCTCCTATCCGACCAAGACTTCCAAGGCCAAAAACTCCCGCAACGACTCGGATTGAATGAGAAGTGGCTCACCGAAGAACACGAGTTCAAAGACAAAGTAATCATCATCGATTTCTGGGTCTCCTCCTCAAGCCCAGGAAAGAAAGCCGCGAAGATCTACAAAGAACTCGCCGAAAAATACCCAGACCAACTCGAAGTCGTCGCCATCGCAGGTTCAGAAGACGAATCCAAAATCCTCAGAAGATACAACGACGGCAAACGCCCCTACACACACCTCCATGATCCCAACGAAACACTCTTCAGCGCACTCGGATTCAGCACATCACCAGCAACCGTTGTCATCTCAACCGACGGCATCATCCGCTGGCAAGGATTCCCCCTCGCCCGAGGATTCGAAGAAGCCGTCGAACAGATCATCGCCGCCGACCCAGGTCTCTAACACCCATACCATCACGCATGGATCCACAACCTACCCCCTCAGCAACGCCGATCGCCAACCCGATCGCCAATATCGTTCTCCTCAATCCTGAGATCCCCAACAACACCGGATCCATCGGACGCACCTGCGTCGCCTCCGGCGCTGCGCTCCACCTCATCCACCCCCTTGCCTTCGACATCGACGAGAAAGCCTGCCGAAGAGCAGGTCTGGACTATTGGCCGCGCCTCAACCTCACCAACCACGATTCGCTTGATGACTACGAGCGCACCAAACCAGCAACGACCAACACCTGGTACCTCTCCGCACGCGCTCAAAAATCAATCTACGACATCACCCCCACCCCAGGTGACCATTTCGTCTTCGGCAAAGAGTCCGTAGGACTCCCCAAAGACCTCCTCGATGCCCACCCCGACCAGTGTCTCTCCATCCCGATCGCTCCAGACGAACGCTCCCTGAACCTCTCAACCGCCTGTGCGATCGTGATCTACTCCTGCATCAGCAGCTTCATCCAAAACGGACACCTCCAAACCTCCGAGACAGGCCGCCTGCTCCCTCGCAACGCCCAATAGCCGTGCGTATACCAAACGCAAGCCAAACATAACATAATTTGAATGATTCTCAACAAGACCCCGAACCAACACCGAAGTCGTGCGTATGGTGTATGTTGCAGTCATGTGTTTGGAAGTAGTGATCCCAAACATTCGAGATTGAAAGATCTCTGAGACGAAAGTTCTCTCCTCTCTCCAGAACAGTGTGCCGTGGTCAAACGCGGTACACTGTTTTTGTTTCATCACCAAACGATTCAATCCATCACCCACCCCGTCTACGATCTCCACATCATGAGCACCCAACCATCCAACAAGTCTTCCCGCTCTGCACACGCGGCACTCAAAGTCACCTGCACGCTCGCCGCGATCACCGCCATGATCTCGCTCGCGAGCTGCCAGAAAACACTCCTGCACAAAGACGACGCCCGCTCACCCTTCGATCGCTACAACCAAACCCGCGCTCAGCACGCGCCTCCCTACCTCGAAGACGAGTACGGCCGGCGCACCCCAAACCTGCGCGACCGTCTAGTGAAATCCGAAGAATAAACACACAACCAAGCCGGTCACAACCAAACATCAACACTTTGTTCGGGACCGGTAAGTATCGCAGACCATCTAAGTCGAATTGTGCGCTCAAACACCCACAATTTACGCATCAATCCGCAAGGAATTGCCGCGCTATATCCGAATGAATATGATAATCTAATCATCTGTAGGAGTCGCCTTTCCAATGGCCGCCAAAGTCACAGTCCGAACAAACGCCAGCCTTCGCACAAAGATCGTGTGGGGAGCTTTAGCCGCGTCCATGACCGGACTCGTCGGACTCCTCTCCATCCTCGACTCCGGAAGCGACACCCTCTCCGCCGCAGGCGTCTCCCTCTCACCACTCACCAGCATCGACACCGGACGAGGAGTCGACGCGATCTTCAACACCAAAGCAGACCTCAAATCCGCCAACTGGGACTCGATCGTCATCGTCCACTCAGGTTCACCAGCAGGATCAGCAGAGTCCATCGCCGACCAGCACAAAGCAGTCGGATACGACGGCCTCAGCTACCACTTCCTCATCGGCAACGGCACCGGAATGGGCAACGGAGAAATCCACCTCGGAAACCGCTGGCTCACCCAGACCAACGGCGCCCAACTCGCCGGT
This sequence comes from Phycisphaerales bacterium, assembly GCA_051252395.1. Taxonomy (GTDB): domain Bacteria; phylum Planctomycetota; class Phycisphaerae; order Phycisphaerales; family UBA1924; genus UBA1924. The sequence continues at coordinate 979,652 of JBPOFX010000002.1, forward strand.
CTCCAGTCCAGCAACCCCATCGAAATCTGCCTCATCGGGAACGGCGACCGCAAACCATTCTCCGACGAACAGATCCAGTACCTCGCGCAAGTCGTCAGCACCCTCGCCGACCGCCTCGAAATCCCGCGTGACAAGATTTACCTCCACGAGGACATCGCAGCAACCACCAGCCCAGGTCGCTACTTCCCAAGAGCAAGCTTCAACGAACTCCTCGGCTCCCTCTAAATCTTCCCCAGCTTGCCACTCCAACATATCAACCCCATCCCAGAATCTCCTCAAGCCTCCCAATGGGAGGTTTTTTCATCGACCGATCCCACGCGATGGAACCGCACGCATGGAATTTCCATATAATCAATGCAGGGATCGAGTCCATCAATCCCAATCCGTTGCCCGTCTCGCAGGGTGAAACAGTTACCACAATCTCTCTCCCGAGAGACATCTTCACAACAAGCCTCGCGTAGGTCAAAGCCTGTGCACGCACACGCTTTGCTCTTGCAAGACGCACCCCTTTGAGCCCGTTCAGGTCTACCATGACCTGCCCGATAAAACGATCAGTACTGATCTTGGGTGAAATAGACAAGGCACAATGCCGAAAAATGGAGTGCGACTCATTCGAGCTCGAAGTTCTTCGGAAACGCCAAGGTTGTTGATAGATTAATGCATCGGAAATGATTTCATGACGGACGAACTCACGGTATACAAAGCAGGCGACATGATCGAAGGATACCGCATCATGTCCGAAATCGGACGCGGCGCCGCTTCGATTATTTACCTCGTCCAAGACCCCAAGACCAAGCAGATCTGGGCGCTCAAGCATGTCGAGAAAACCGACGCCAAAGCCCAACGCTTCCTCGATCAAGCCGAGATCGAATACAAGATCGCCAACCAGATCAACCACCCCGCGATCCGACGCATCGAGAAAATGATCAAGCAAGGCTCGATCCTCAAATGCACCGGACTCTACCTCGTCATGGAACTCGTCGACGGCATCTCCATGTTCGAAGAAACACCGACAGACCTCGCAGTCATCGTCGACCTCTTCCAACAAACCGCCTCAGGTCTCGCCGAGATGCACAAGCTCGGATATGTCCACGCCGACATGAAACCACACAATGTCATCCTCGGCTCAGACATCGAAGGAAACCTCACCGCCAAGGTCATCGACCTCGGACAATCCTGCAAAATCGGCACCATCAAAAAACGAATCCAAGGCACCCCAGACTACATCGCTCCAGAACAAGTCCACCGCCGCGAGATCACCCCAAAGACCGACATCTACAACTTCGGCGCCATGATGTACTGGGTCCTGACCGGGAAGAACATCCCAACAGCAATGGGAACCAACTCCGACTCGCTCATGGGATCCCTCGACGACGCGCTCATCGAGAAAGCCACCCCGATCACCGAACTCCGCAACGATCTCCCAGACCGCCTCGCCGAGCTCACCATGCAGTGCTTCGAGGTCGATCCCAACAAACGCCCAGATTCAATGGACACCGTTGCCAGCAAACTCGACCTCATCCTCGGCATCCTTCGCTCAGAACAAGTCCCCGCCAAAGAAGCCTAAAGCCCGAAGCCTAGGGCTCCCCGACGGTTCCCAAACTCACACAAACCATACCCACCCGCCTCCCCCGGGCTTCCGGGGGAGGTGTCCGCGTCTTCGCGGACGGAGGGGGTCTTCCTATTCCTCTTCCCCAAAACCACAACCCCGCCTATCCTTCGAATCACCCCGTACCCCGATCGAGCCCCAGATGTACACCATCGATATGTCCAGCCCCGATGAAGTCGCCCAGACCCTCCGAGAGGGAGCAGAGGCCAACCGCACCGCCAGCTGTCGACAAGGCTCCATCGACCTCATCAAAGCTCCAGGTCATCTCATCGCGACCGGAGACACCCACGATCATCCCAAGAACTTCCGCGCCATCGTCGCCGCCGCAGGACTCGATGGAGAGTTTGGTTCCGAACCCAAACACCTCACCCTCCACGAAATCATCCACCCCGACATGAAACAACCCCTCCCCGGCCAGCCCCCCGCCGTGGACACCTCCTACCAAGGACTCACCCGAGTCGCCAAGCTCAAAACCCAATACCCAGAGTTCGTCCACTTCCTCCTCGCCAACCACGAGCTCGCTCAAGCGATCGACTCCCTCATCGTCAAGAACGGCGTCCGCTGCGTCGAAGCCTTCAACGCCGGAATCGATCAAGAGTTCCCCAACCCATCCGACGCCGAGCAAGTCCGCGAAGCCGTCAAAGAGTTCGTCTTCTCAATGCCCATCGCCCTCCGCGCCCAGTGTCCGCAAGGAGACATCCTCTGCGCCCACTCCCTTCCCGGCCCAGCAATGATGGACCGCTTCGACACCACCATCCTCAGCCGTGACCTCACCGAGCAAGACTACGAACCAAGAGTCGGTTCCGCGCATCTCCTCACCTGGGGTCGAGGCTACGACGCCGAACAACTCGAAGACCTCACCGAACGCTGGGGAGTCAACCTCTTCATCCTTGGACACGAACACGCCGACAACGGCTACGCCCTCGTCGAACCCAACGCCATCGTCCTCAACACCGACCACGACAAAGGCGTCTACCTCCCCATCGACCTCGACCACGAACCCACCCTCACCCAAGCCGCAACCAACCTCATCCACATCAAATAAAACGAGAGTGGCACCTTCAGCATTTCCAACCTGCCCCAACTGCGACTACGACCTCCGCACCCAGGTCCAGCTCCAACACCCAGACTACACCCCCGACGGCACACCAATCGAAATCCACTGCGACGACTGCGGCCACACCTCAGTCTGGCCCCGCGTCACCCCCGACAAAGCCCCACGCATGACCGGACTCACAACAAGCGATGTCGTTCTCTTCTGCATCATCTTCGCTGTACTCGTGTGCGCAATTGTGCTGATCGCGATCCTCGGATAACGACCACACCACGAGATATGAGGGTGCCCTCTAGGTGCCGTCTTCGGCTCCTAGAGGTCTTCGTCTTCATTGAACTAGTTCTGAGTCTCCGATTCATGTCCCGACTGATGGATCGCCCGCTCACTCCCAAACCCATGCGCCTCAGGATCAAGATACTTCCCGCGATGCTTCTCCGCCTTGTCTTCCTCAACAACGATCGGACGATAGATCGCCGACGCATCGATCCGAACACCAGTCACCTCCCAGCTCACCTGCTTGTGCGCAACCCCGCCGCCAACCACAAACACATTCCCCTCGATCACCTCCGCAACATGCAGCCCAGGCATCGCCGCACCAATCGCCGTGAGCTGATACCGGTAATCCGCGTTCAACGAATCGAAGTAGTGGGGGAGTTCCACAACTCCGCGCCCATCCTTATCAAGCGTCACCATCCCCGAATACACATTCATCATCTCAGGTGATTCAACAAACGAATGCGACAGGTACTTGTTCTCCGGATCCATCGGGTGATCAATCTTAAACGACCCCGATGATTTCGAGAGCGTCCCCGCGACATGCACATTCCCTTGGAAGTACCCAGCATACTTGATGCCCGATGGACCAACCGCCTCGCCGTAGACCCCGTACGCCGTGTTCGCAGTGCTCCCGACCTGCGCCCCGCCGTACACGCCGTATGCAGTGCGTCCACCGCCGTTTGCGGGATTCTGTGCAAAGCCGCGGATGCCATAGATCATGTTCGCGCCCGTCGTGAATCCCCCAGCAAACCCATCGACTCCGACGCGCGTGAGATCCGATCCAAACCCATCGGGAAGCGCGACCCCCTGAATCCCAATCCGTCCACCCTCGCCATACACCCCCGTCCCCGCGCCCTCTGTTCCCGTGTTGTATCCCGCAGCCCCGTATTCTTCTGACCCCAGTGAACCTGTGGTATCAAAGGTTGTGTGAACCCCGAGAATACCAGCAAGCCCATTGAGCGTTCGTGCGCGCACCCCGTAATGGAAGTTTGAATGTGCATCGACGCCATATCCAGTATGAGATGACCCAATAACCCCATCGCCAAACTCTGAAATCCCCACGACCCCGCCGCCACGAAGGGATTGTCCATTCACACCAATACCACGGCCCAAGTTTTCCCCATGTACGCCGATTGACGAGTCATTCGATTCGACTTGGTTCACACGCCCCAACACCCCAACCGCACCAGAACCAAAAGAGTTGGTTTCCCCAAGCACGCCGGGGCCACTCAGCGATGTCGAATTCACAAGCCCACGAATCGGTATCCCCCGAGTCGAGGTCGCATCCACCACATCCGTATCCGTCACCACTACCCAAGGCACCTCAAGCTCAGAAGCAACTCCCGCATGATCAGCATGACTCGCGCGGATCGCATACGGCGCATAGTTGATCTTCGTCCGAGGCGACAAAAACTCACCCTCAACCCGGACCTCCATCCAACGATCCGACCCATCAAAGTGCACATCATCAAAGTCGATCTCAACCTCAAACAACCCATCACTGACCACAACATCCATCGGAGTCAGGAACTGTAACGCGATCCCAAACACCGCAGAATCCCCAAGCACAAACTGCATCTCATACACCCCATCCGCCGGAGACCCCCCATCCTCAAGCACACCCTGATAAGTAATCGGCGCCGCTTCAACGCCCATCCCAAACAGCCCAATCGCCAAACCCGCAACAACTCCAAGACCCAATCGATTCACGCTCAACATCAGAAAGCTCCCTGTATTTCCGCCGATAGTTTTGGTTGAACCGCCAGTATACCAAAAGCAGGGGAATCCCCAACCAAAATACCCTTCCAACATCAAGTACACTCATCCAATGCCCCGAGCGTCCAAAAAAACCCACACCCCCATCTGTCCCAAGTGTGGATACGACCAATCCGGGACCATCGCCACCTGGAAAAATCAATGCCCAACCCAAGGCCTCTGCAACGAGTGCGGCATCAACTTCCAATGGTCCGACATCTTCGACCCCTCGCGCACCAACCTCCCCTGGTACACCGAACACGCCCGATCCCTCTCCCAACTCATCACACGAACCCTCCCCACCTTCCTCCGCCTCATCAACCCAAAGAGCTTCTGGAAACAAGTCCACCCTACAACCGTCATCAAACTCAAACCACTCGTGCTGTGGTTTATCCTCTTATCACTCGCCGCACATATTCTCGTCAGCGCAATCAACATGTACAGCTTCTACGCACAGCACGCAGGAACAACCAGCTGGTACTGGACCAACTTTAAAGCCGGAGGCGTCTACGCCTACCCCGAACTCGCCCTGAACACCATATTCAAATCTGTTTTCGACTTCCGCATACATCAAAGCAACACCGGGATCGATTCCATCAAGGTCAACTTTGCCGGATGGAACATCTTCTCCACCCTCTTCCTGCGTCCACTCAGCGCCAGCCTCGGATTCAACATCATGTGGCTCCTCGTTCTCCTTGTCATCCCAACCACAAGAAGGCTCGCCAAAATCCGCAAAGCACACATCTGCCGCGCCTTCATCCTCAGCTTGATCTCGACACTCCTCATCCTCCAACTCACCCGCCTCCACTACCAATACCGCATGAACTCATGGAGAGTCTGGAACTCCGGACTCGGATTCAAATCCTACCTCAACCTCATCCTCATCTGGCAACTCCTCTTCTGGATCGCCGCAATCAAGAGCTGGAAAATCAAATCCCCCAAACTCCTCATCGCCCTAGGCACCACCGCCGCCCTCCTCTTCGCACTCTTCCTCAACACCATCCTCTTCATCATCCCAGACCTAGTCAGGTAAGCACTCCAAAGTTCTTATATACTGAACCAATGCCACTCCACACCCCAATCTGCCCCAAGTGTGGATACGACCAATCCGGGACCATCGCCACCTGGACAACCCAATGCCCCCTCCAAGGCACCTGCCCTGAATGCGGCTACCAACTCAGCTGGCCCGATGTCGTAAACCCCTCCCGCATCCACCTCCCCTGGTTCGTCGAGCACGCCAGCACCAAACGCCAACTCCTCACCAGAACCCTCCCAACCCTCTGGATGCTCCTCATCCCAAACCGCTACTTCCGCCGCGTCACGATGGAAACCCCTCGTTCCATCAAACGCTATCTTCTTTCGCTAACGCTCCTCTTTATCATGCTCCACCTCTTCACTTCAGCCGCGCTATTCGCATCGAACTTCGTCTACCACTATCAAGCCAACGCAAGCATCAACAATCAACTTCCCACCCTCACCCCTGCAGATCAACAACAGCTTGCAAGACTCCTCATAGACCTGAACTCCAGCGAATACCTAGTCCCAATCATTGGTGAGTCACTCCTCACTCCGCTCATCATGCGAGGCAACTTCACAGAAGGACTCGCATCAGCGACCTTCGGTGTTTCCTTAGTATGCCTCGGCATCTCCTTCATGTGGTTGCTCCTGTACTGCGCCTTCCCAGTCACCCGAAAAAGAACCAAGCTCCGTATGGTCCATATCACTCGAGCAATGTCAGTTGCAGGATTCACCCCAATGCTCCTCATCGAGTTCGCCCGACTCATCGAAGCCATCCACTTTGTCGCCATCTATTCCAATGCCGTGACACAGATCAGCTTGCTAACCGTCCCGCTGATGTTCATCAGCTTCCTAGGCATGCTCATCTGGACCCAGTGGTTCTGGATCGCCGCCACCAGAATCGGATGGCAAATCAAAGCCAAATGGTGGGAACTCATCCTCGTCACCACCGCCTCCTTCCTAGGCCTCTTCATTTCTGGACTCATCATGTTCGCCCTCGTCCCCGCCCAGAATGCAATCGACCAACTCGCAAGCTGGATCGGCATCTAGCCACCCAAAGACTCCAACCCTACCATCCCCCATGACCACCACATCCACCTCAATCGACCAATCCATCCTCGACACCATCCGCTCCACCGACCCCCAAGTCGCCGACATCATCGCCGCCGAGCGTGACCGTCAGGAACACACGATCGAGCTCATCGCGAGCGAAAACCACGCCTCCCCCGCAGTCACCGTCGCCGCCGGAACCTGCATGACCAACAAATACGCCGAAGGCTACCCCGGACGCCGCTACTACGGCGGATGCGCCCACCACGACACCGTCGAACAACTCGCACGCGATCGCGCCAAAGAACTCTTCGGATGCAAGTTCGCCAATGTCCAACCACACTCAGGCGCCCAAGCAAACACCGCCGCGTTCATGGCCATGATGGAACCCGGAGACACCTTCCTCTCCCTCGTCCTCAAAGACGGCGGACACCTCTCCCACGGCATGCACCTCAACTTCTCCGGAATCTTCTACAACCCAGTCCACTACGCACTCCACTACGACCCCGCGCACCCACAACACGAACAGATCGACTACGACTCCGTCCTTGCCGCCGCCAAAGAACACAAACCCAAAATGATCCTCTGTGGATACTCCGCCTACCCAAGAGTCATCGACTTCAAACGCTTCCGCGAAATCGCAGACGAAGTCGGCGCAACACTCATGGCCGACATCTCACACATCGCAGGACTCGTCGCCGCAGGTGAGCACCCAAGCCCCTTCCCGCACGCACACATCGTCACCACCACAACACACAAATCACTAAGAGGCCCCCGCGGCGGTCTCGTCATGACCAACGACGAAGACCTCAACAAACTCATCAACCGCAATGTCTTCCCAGGAGTCCAAGGCGGACCCCTCATGCACATCATCACCGCCAAAGCCATCGCGTTCGGTGAAGCACTCAAACCCGAGTTCAAAGCCTACCAACAACAAGTCATCAAAAACGCACAAGCCCTCGCCAACAACCTCACCGGCCACGGCTTCCGCATCACCTCCGGAGGAACCGACAACCACCTCATGCTCGTGTCATTGGTCGAGAAGAACCCAGACCTCACCGGCAAAGACGCCGAGAAATGGCTCGAAGAAGCCGGACTCATCACCAACAAAAACGGCATCCCCGACGATCCCCGCTCACCAATGATCACCTCCGGAATCCGCCTCGGAACCCCCGCAACCACCACCCGCGGATTCAAAGAACCCGAGATGAAACTCATCGCCGACTGGATCAACCAAATCATCGAATCCAAAGGCAACGAATCCACCCTCGCAAAGGTCCGCGATCAAGTCACCACCCTCTGCAAGCAATACCCCCTCGCCCACTAATGAACATTCGAGGTCGAGAGTATATTGAGTCTCTGCTTTCACAAGAGTGTTTTTCAGCGAAGATGGTGTTCAACAGCAACGGTGCAATTTTCTTTCCAGTAAACAAAGAACACAGAGATCAAAAATCAGATCGAATCTCGTATGAAGACAACTACAAGGGTAACGCACTGGCCGCGATGCTCACGCCAGATAAAATCGAAATCAGATTCCATCAAGAGTACAGCGATACTGAAGTTGCGCTGATAATTTCTGCTCTAAAGCAGCAACCAGATATGTGTTTCCTAAAAAATTGGGAGGTCACATATCAAGGTAGATCTTTAGTGTGTTGATTTAGTTGGGTCTTCACTACAATAGATTCAGATGACACTCCACCCAACGCCCCCCGACACCCCGCCTCCTGACCAACTCACACAAACTTCTCCACACGATCTCATCACCAACGCCGAACTCGAATCCATACATCTCTCCGAGTTCTGTGATCCCATCAATGCCGAAGGAGTCATCCTCCACCAATCCACAATCGAATCCACCGCCCTCCTCGCGTCCACCCTCCCCAACTCCAGATTCACCGACTGCACCTTCACCCGCGCCGACCTCTCAGGTTCAACCTGGATCGACACCCGAATCATCCGCGCGTCGTTCAACAACTGCAAACTGACAGGATTCGACGCCAGCAGCGCCACCCTCCAAGACCTCGACTTCAAAGAGTGCAAAGCCCCCGACATGCTCTGGCGCGAAACCACCCTCACAAGAGTCCGCTTCGATCAATCCCAACTCCAAAGCCTCGACCTGACCGGCGCCACAATCGAATCCCTCACCATCCACAACTGCGACGCGAGAAACCTCCGCCTACTCAACACCCGGATCCACCACCTCGACCTCCGAGGCTCCCTCATCGATGGACTCCTCATCGACCCAAGCAGCATGCACCCCAAATCACTCCAGTCGATCACCATCGACCCAACCCAAGCCCCAGCCTTCGCCCAAGCATGCGGAGTCCGCGTAGAACACATCGAGACCGACTAACTTGATGAACGAACCGATCAAGGCCCATCCGGAAGCGTCATGTCCTTATCAATCCGGAACTCGCCCCAGTTCATCACGCCGTGCACCGTCCGCGCCGGATTGTTCTCAAGCCGAAGGTACTGCATCTTCCCCGACTTGAACACCCGATACATCGTGTCATCCGTCGTCGTGTACGCGATGACCGGATCATCGCCGAGCGTAAAACCGCCCAGCGTTATCCCGACCGCCAGCATCGTCGCGCCGACAAGACCAAACTTCAGCCGAGCGTTGGAGCGTTCGAGCCGCGCCATCCGTGCGCACAAATCCGTCTGTTGCTCCTGCCGTGTCGCATCCATTCCCGCCGTATCTGAATCGTTCATATCAAAGCTCCAATCATGAGTACCAAGTTCAAATTGTTCCCCGTGGAACAATTGCCTTCCCCATCACCATACCCGATCTCGTCCAATCCTCTGACACAATCGGATACCATTACCCCATGATTCCAAACAAAAAATATCCGCACAAAGCCGTCACTTCCGCCCTCTTTATCGTCCTGACGATCACCCTCACCGCCTGTTCAGGGTCCCGCCGCGGCTCATCCCAGAACTTCGGGAGCATCGCTCCAGCCCCCGCGCGGATCGGTCATATTGTGTTTGTCGAGCTCAAAAATCAGAACGACTTCCACGAACTCCTCAAAGACGCCGACTGGATGCTGGGAACTATCCCAACAGTCAGCACCTTCGCGGCTGGGAGACACCTTGATACCGGACGATCATCCGTCCGCGCGGACTACGATCTTGCGATCTATCTCGGATTCGAATCCGAGCATGACCTCGCGATCTATGTCGCGCACTCGCAGCACATCGACTTTGTCAACAAGTGGAAGCCTCGGCTCAGCGCGCTGCGTGTCTACGACATGCTCGATTGGCCGACGACGCGTCCAGGATATATGACTGGATCTATGGAGTAACTACTCGAGCATCTCGATATCAACACTCGCTTGGTGCGCTCGTTCTTCCTGGAGCGTGATCGCTTCTCGTGAGTTTCGGCGTGCTTTGTTGGTGTTCATCAGATCGCGGATGAATACGCCGATCGCGATCCAGATGAGGATGAACGCCGCGAGTTTGAGTGGGGGGAAGGGTTCGCCGAAGAAAACCGCCGAGAGAAGAAGTTGTCCGGTCGGCGCGGTGAACTGCAGGAGTCCGACTGTACTGAGTGGCAGCAAACGCACGGCGTTGGTAAAGCAGATCAGCGGGATGATCGTGACCAGTCCTCCCAGCAGCATGACCAATGAGAGCCACATCGGGGTGGGATCGGTGAAGATGATCCCTCGGTTGCTGGTGGTCAACCAGATCATGAGTCCGATGCTCAGCGGGAGCAGCGCGATCATCTCGAAGGAGAGTCCGACCATTCCGGTGACATCCGCTTGCTTTCGGAGCAAGCCGTAGAGACCGAAGCTTGCTGGGAGCAGCACAGATATCCAAGGCCAACCATCTCCGGACTGGAGTCCGGCGATCGTCATCATCACAACGGCGCATCCTGCGATGACAATCGCGACGCGTTGAAGGTTGCTGAGTTTCTCGCCGAGGAAGAGATAGCCTAGGAGAATAGAGAAGAGCGGGTTGATGTAGTATCCGAGCGACGCGTGGTTCAGTCGATCGGTACTCACGGCGTAGATAAAGAAATACCAGTTGATCCCGATCAAGAAAGTCGATGGGATCAGGATCTTGAGCGAGGACTTGCTGGTCATCGCTTTGAGCAGCAGCGGGAGTTTCTTTCCCATCGCGAGCAGGATAAACAGGAGCGGGAGTCCGAACAGCACACGCTGTGAGAGGACCTCGAAGGGGTCGGCGCCGTAGGTCTTGAGCAAGCGGAAGTAGGAGGGGACGATGAATGCCCACCATCCGAACGCGCCGGCGGCGAACAGGTAACCCTGTCGGTGGTCGTGCTGTTCTTGAGTTCGGGTAGGGCTGGTCATGAGGGCGATGGTAGGATGGTGGTGGAATGGGTGGTCTGCAAAGCGGCTCGTTTCGTGTCATACTTGTTCATACTTATTCATGCTTGTACTTGCTGGATCAGGCAGATGGCGGTCCAAGACAGAACACGCGCAGGAAAGGGTTTATTCATGATCGCGAGGCTTGGGAGTTCGTTGTCGAAGGTGTTTGCAAGAACGGCTCCAGATCCGTTTGTGATCGCGGTTGGACTCACAGTCCTGACGGCGGTCCTCGCGGTTACGATCGGGTACACAGATCAAGGTGGAGGGGGGCTGTCAGGTGCGGAGCTATCGATCGCGGAGAAGTCGAAGCTGATGCTCGACTCGTGGCGCGGGAGTGATGGGCTCTGGAAGTTTCTTGCGTTTGGGATGCAGATGTGTTTGATTCTGGTGACGGGTCATGCGCTGGCGGCGAGTACGCCGGTTCGGAGAGTAATCGATGGTGTGGCGCGGGTTCCCAAATCAGCCGGGAGCGCGGCGGCGATGATTGGGTTGATCGCGCTGGTGATGGGATTGATCAGCTGGGGGTTGGGGTTGATCGTCGGCGCGCTGCTGGCGCGTGAAGTGGCGCGGTCACTACGGACTCGCGGGATCAGAGCACACGGCGGGTTGCTCGCAGCTGCGGGGTACATGGCGCTGCTGGTCTTTCATGGCGGATTGTCGGGGAGTGCGCCGCTCAAGATGACCTCGAAAGCAGAAGCGGAGAGTGTGCTGCCGGCGAGTGTGGTCGAAGCGTTGACTGTGGACGGGGTGTTCGATGGTGTGTCGTTGTCGCAGACGGTTTTCTCTCCGATGAATCTGTTTGTGAGTGGTGGGTTGTTGGTGCTGGTGCCTTTGGTGTTGTGGTTGTTGACTCCCAAGAGTGCGGTAGGGAGTGACGGGATGGTTGATGGGAAACCTGATGGGATCGTTGAGATGCCGATGAGTAGCGATCCGGTGATGGCGGATATTGACGATGGTCGGCTCAAAGGGTTCCCGGATTGGATCGAGCGGTCTCCGATCGTGGTGTGGGTACTCGCGGGGGCGCTGCTCGCGGCGTACTGGCGGTTCGTGGATCAGTCGGGGGTGCTGAGCATGGGTCCCAATGAGATCAATATGGTGATGCTCGCGATGGGGTTGATCCTGCATGGATCGGTGCGGTCGTACATCAGTGCTGCGGAGGACGGGGCGGCGGGGTGCGCTGGGATTATTCTGCAGTTCCCGTTGTATGCCGGGATTATGGGGATGGGGGTGAGCAGTGGGCTTGTGGAGGATTTCTCGCAGTGGATCGGGTCGTTTGCGACGGAGACGACTGGTCCATTGCTGACCTTTGTGAGCGCGGGGGTGGTGAATCTGTTTGTGCCGAGCGGCGGGGGGCAGTGGGGGATTCAGGGACCGATCGCGCTGAGTTTGGGGAATGAGGTTGGGGTGAATCCTGGGAAGATGATCATGGCGGTCGCGTATGGGGATCAGCTGACGAATATGTTGCAGCCGTTCTGGGCGCTGCCTTTGCTTGCGATTACGCGGGTGAAGGCGCGGGAGATTGTGGGGTATACGGCGGTGGTGATGGTGGTCGCGGGGGGGTGGATGGCGATTGGGTTGTTGGTGTTTTGAGGAAGAAGGGACTGGCCACTAGCCACTAGCCACTGGCCATGAGGGGAAACATGGCTTGCCGAGGACGGTCAAGCCGTGGCACTCCCTAGGAGTCAGTAGATGAGCCACAAGAAAAAATCAATGTACCTGCCGAGCAAGGTGCAGGCCCCGAAGAAGGCGATGATGATGAAGCAAGTAAAGATTACTGTGAAGATGGGTCGCTTTTTGGGTGGTGGTGCTGTGATGGCAAGGTTGTAGCTGGTAGGGCGGCCGCATTCGGGGCAGGTGATGCTGGGGTTGGCTTCGGGGTCTGCTTGATTAATCGGGGTATGGCCTTGGAGGGAATAGGCGCAGTTGGGGCAGATTAGATCTTGATCAGGCATCGTGGGGAATGGTAGTGCGGTGAGACGGCTACGATTGGGTCTATGAGTATGACTGCTGAACAGACTGAGCCGCAAAGTATTGAGACTATTTCATTTGTGTCTCTTGGGTGTCCCAAGAACCTGGTGGATTCGGAGAAGATGCTGGGGTTGCTTGCGGCCGATGGGTTGCTGCCTGTTTCGGCGGAGGCTGTGGATGACGCGGAGCATGATGATCTGTCGTTGTCGGGATCGGAGCAGGACTCGAGTGCGGTCTCTGGTCGCGTGACGGCGGCGGATGCGGTGGTGATCAATACCTGCGGGTTCCTTGAGGCGTCGAAGGATGAATCGCTTGGGGTGATCAAGGAAGCGGTTGCGCTCAAGGAGGCGGGGAAGGTCAAGCGGGTTGTGGTGGCGGGGTGTTTGGTGCAGCGGCATCGGGCGAAGATGCTGGAGTGGGAGCCTGGGATTGATTCGATGGTGGGGGTGTTTGATCGTGAGCACATCATCACGGCGGTGCGCGGCGAGGGGGCGAAGCGTGAGTCGGATGCGGATGTCGCGGAGAAGGCGCCGAAGTACTGGATCCATGCGAACGCGATGACGAGCGCGAAGGATCAGGGGATGCAGACTGTTGGGCTCACGGTCGCGGGGAAAGACGGCAAGGGGATCGGGTATTTCGAATCGGACAATGCGCGATTGCGATTGACACCTCGGCACTATGCGTACTTGCGGATTTCGGAGGGGTGTAATCAGAACTGTGCGTTCTGTACGATTCCTTCGATTCGTGGGAAGATGCGTTCGAAGCCTGAGGATCGGATTGTTGAAGAGGCGCGGGAGTTGATCCGGGATGGGGCGTTTGAGCTGTTGATGATCGGTCAGGATACGACGAGCTATGGCGATGACATCGGGGTTGGGTTGTCGCAGGTTGCTGGGGATGACAAGTATCGTGCGGGGCTTCCTAAGCTGCTCAAATCGCTTTCGGATGCGGTTGCGGAGGAAGCGGGGAACGGGTGGTTGCGTTTGATGTACGCGTATCCGACTTTCTTTACGGATGAGATTATTGATGCGATGGCGGAGGTTGCGGATCGGGGGCATCTGCTGCCTTATCTGGATATCCCGTTGCAGCATGGGTCGGATCGGGTGCTGGAGTTGATGCGGCGGAATGTGACGAGTGCGCATCAGACGGAGTTGTGCCATAAGTTGCGGGAGCGGATTCCTGGGATGGCGATCCGGACGACCTTTATTACTGGATTCCCCGGCGAGACTGAGCAGGATCATCAGGAGCTGCTTGAGTTTATTGACGAGGTGCAGTTTGATGCGGTGGGGTGTTTCCAGTACTCGAAGGAGCCTGGGACGGTGGCGGGGACGATGGAAGACAATCCGGAGCTGGCGGTGTCCAAGGAGGACAAGCAACGGAGGCATGATGAGATCATGGCGCTGCAGCAGGAGATCGCGTGCGATCAGGCGGCGTTTATTGCGGATTCGTACGACTTCGAGAAGCCTACGGAGACGGGGGCTCGGTTTGATGTGCTGATTGACTCGGCGACTGGGTCTGAGGTTGAGCCGACGCCTGGGGTGACTGAGGGCGGGAAGCTGTACAAGGGGCGGACCTATTTCCAGGCGCCGCAGATTGATGCGACGACTTTGGTGGTTGCGAAAAACAAGATCGCGCCGGGAGAGCTGGTTCGGTGCACGATTGTGGGGAGTGACGGGTATGACCTGATTGCTCGTCCGATTGATGAGCTTGAGAAGAAGGTTTCGTTGAACCTGCTCTGATCTTTCGTTCTGAGAGATTTTGGTTGAATTTGGGGTGATTCGGGGCGGATGGTCGATGATTCGGTCATGGTTCGTTCTGGACAGGCTTTGTTGTTGTGCGCTCTTGCTTTGCTGATGATCGGCGTGGTCATGGTGCAGAGCGCCGGGATGCAGGTCGCGGGTCTGGGCGCGGATGCGGACGAGGTGGTGGGTGGGGTGACGGCGAAGTCGTTGCTGACTTCGCGCGAGGCGTTGTATCTGGTGATGGCGGTGTGCGCGATGGTGGTTGCGTCGCGGATCCCGTTGCGGAAGATCGCGGGGCGGTTGGATCGGGTGGTGTGGTTTAAGCCTGGCGGGGATCTTGGGGTGTTGGTGCTGGGGTCGTTGTTTTTGATTGGGTTGGTGTCGTTGGTGTATGTGCCTGGGATTGCGAGGCCGCGGAACGGGGCGCACCGGTGGGTGGATCTTCGGGTTCCTGGGTTGGAGTCGATGCAGCCGAGCGAGTTGGTGAAGTGGGGGCTGGTGATCCTGGTCGCGTGGTACGCGGCGCGGATGGCTTCGTACAGCGAGAATCGGTTGCGGGTTTTTTGGAAGGGTTTGCTGCCTGCGGTGATGTGTATCGGGGTGGTGGCGTTTGCGGTGGTGATGGAAGATCTGGGGACTGGGGTGCTGATGGTGCTCGCGTGCTCGATTGTCTTGCTCGCGGCGGGGGCGCGGGTGGT
Organism: Phycisphaerales bacterium; assembly: GCA_051252395.1. Taxonomy (GTDB): domain Bacteria; phylum Planctomycetota; class Phycisphaerae; order Phycisphaerales; family UBA1924; genus UBA1924. The sequence continues at coordinate 995,146 of JBPOFX010000002.1, forward strand.
GCACTTCGCGGCGTTTGTCCCGATCGGTTTGTTCGGGGTGGTGATGGCGATCTGGACTTCACCCTATCGCGTCAAGCGGATCACGGCGTTTGTCGATCCGTACGGCGATGCGCAGGGAGAGGGGTACCAGATGATCCAGTCGCTGACGACTATTTCAGGTGGTGGGTTCTTTGGGCGCGGGTTGGGGAACGGATTACAGAAGTTTGGGTATCTTCCTGAGGACACGACGGACTTCTTGTTCGCGGTGGTCTGCGAGGAGATGGGGTTTGTGGGCGCGCTGGCGATCATCAGCGCGTACGCGGCGATTGTGTGGGTTGGGCTTGATATTGCGAAGCGGGAGACTTCGGGGATCCTGAAGCTGATGGTGGTGGGGGTGATCGCGACGATTTCGATTCAAGCGGTGATGAACCTGATGGTGGTGACGGGGCTTGGTCCGACGAAAGGGATCGCGCTGCCGCTGCTGAGCAACGGCGGGACGGGGTGGATTTTGACCTCGCTGTGTCTGGGGCTGGTTGTTGCGATCGAACGGACGCAGGCGTACGCGTCGGCGTATGACGGATCGCTTGAGGAAGATGTGTCGTTTGCGCAGCGCGGCGAGATGGTGCTGGGGCTAGGAGGGGGCGAAGCGCACGAGATCGGTTCGCAGGAGATGGCGGAACTGATGGGGGATACGGAATCAGAATCGGAACCAGAAGTGGTTGTTCCCAAACGCAAAAAACGGGTTCGGCTTGGAATGGGCGGCTCAAAGCGGAGCGGATCGAGCGCGATCGACACAGCAGATCAAGAGGGCGACGAGTGGTTCGCTGATCGGGGGACCTAGTGGCGATCGGTGCAGTCTTCGTGGGCGGCGGGACCGGCGGGCATCTGTATCCGGCGCTGGCGATCATCGAACAACTCAAGGCGATCGATCCAGACATCAAGACGCATGTCGTGTGCTCGGAGCGACGGATTGATTCGGCGATTCTGGAATCGGAGGGAGCGAACTTCTCGACGATCCCGGCGGTGTCTCCGAGTGGTGGGGTGAAGGGATTTGCGCGGTTCGTGCTCAGGTGGGGTCCCAGCGTGCGAGGGGTGCGCGGCGTGATCCAATCGATGAAAGCGGAATGCGATCGGGTGGTCGTGGTGTCGATGGGTGGGTTTGTGTCCGCGCCTTGCGCGATGGCGGCTCGCGCGGAGAAGTGCGAGTTGGTGCTGGTGAATCTGGATGCGGTCCCTGGGAAAGCGAATCGGTGGATCGGGAAGCACGCGGATCGCGCGTTCACGGCGGCGCGGATCGTTGGTGCAGATGCGCGGTTTGGTTCGTGGGAAGAGACTCGTCCGATCGTTCGAGCATTTGAGGATCGGCGCGGTCTTGAGCGGGCGAGGGGGGAGTTTGGGCTTGATCAGGATCTGAAGACGCTCTTGGTGACTGGGGGATCGCAGGGCGCGCGGTCGGTGAATCGGTTTATGGTGGAGATGTCGCGGCAGCACGGCGACGCGTTTGAGGGTTGGCAGGTGCTGCATCAGGTTGGGGCGGGTGGGGACGGCGAAGAGGTTGCGGTTGGATATCGCGATACTGGGGTGCGCGCGGTGGTGGTGGAGTACATCGAGGAGATGGGGGCGGCGCTGACTGTTGCGGATTGTGCGTTGGGTCGGTGTGGAGCGGGGACGGTGGGGGAGTGCTGGGATGCTGGGGTTCCTGGGGTGTTCTTGCCGTATCCGTTTCATAAGGATGAGCATCAGAAGCACAACGCGGCGGTGCTGGTCGAGGCGGGGGCGGCGGTGGTGTGCGATGATCTGATTGATCCGGTGAAGAATGTCGAAGCGCACAGCGGGGTGTTGGTTGGTGTGCTTGGGGATGTGGATCGGTTGAAGTCGATGCGCGAGGGGTTGGCTGGTTTGGGAGCCGCGGACGGGGCGGCGGTAATTGCGCGTTCGTTGGTTGGTGATTGAGCTGGGAATGGGGGTGGGGTCACTATCCGGACCTTGACGCGTGAAGATGCGGCGAATTGGCGGGGGAATAGGGGGAATTGCGGGCGCGGAATCTGCAGGGTGTGGTACACTGGGGGTATGGGACAGGATCGTCTATCAGCGCAAGCGCCTGCGCACAATACTTGTACGGCTCGTCGGTGCGTAGTGTGGCATCGGGGGGGTGGTATCGGACGGGCATTACGGCGTGCGCTGGAGTCGAGGGGGATTGTGGTGGAGACGAGTTCATCGGGGCATGAGGTGCTCGCGATGGGGTGCGCGGCTCAGCGGCGGGTTGAGCGGGATGAGCGTGGTCAGGATCAGGGCAGGCGGGGCCGGGGACTGATTGTTGTTTTGGATGGTGGGGGTGAGGATTTGGTGGATCAGGATCGGGTTTTGGAGGCGATGGAGCGGTTTTCACCTTCGGCGTTGGTGTGGGTGTATGAGGAGGGCGCGAACCCTCCGATGCGTGGGCTCGTAGGAAAGGGTGGACGGGTTGGTGGAGTTGGTGCTCGGCCGACGATTGGGAGTGCGGTTCAAGTCGCGCCGGGTGAGAAAGTGGCTGGGCGTTCGTCGAGTGAGCGTCCTGTGTTGCGATTGGCTGGACGCGTGAACGGGCAGTCGAACGGGCAGTCGAATGGGCAGGCGAATGGGGAACTGAAAACCAAGTCGAATGGGCAGGGGTTGTCGGCTTCGGATGTATTGGATGGGGACGAGCTTGCGGCGTTGTTGAAGCCGGGGACTTGAATGAAGAAGGAGCCGGGGCGTGATGCCGATTGACGAAGGACAGGTTGGACGCGATCAGGGTCAGGGCTATGCGCTCGGGCGCGGTGGTGGTTCGGCTGCGCCGAAGGGGTCGGGTTGGCGCGTGATTCTGGTTGGGAGGACTGGTTTGGATCAGGTGCTGCGTCGTGTTGGTGGGGTGGAGCTGATCCGGACGCGGGATTCGTTTGATGCGATCGGGGAGCTGAGTGATCCGATTGATGACGCGTCTCCGGCGCGTGCGGCGGTGCTGGTTTCTGAAGAGGCTGAACCGAGCGGGGAAGAGTTGGGGGATTTCATCTCCGCGCTGCGGATGGTGGACGCGGGGGTGAAGATTATCCGTGTGGGTGAGGGGCACTCGATGTACGACGGGGTGGTCGATGCGGGGGCGTCGGCGGCGCAGGTGATGGAAGTGATCGAGGGTGCGGTGGCGATGCCTGTGATCGAGGTGGTGGTTGGGGAGCGGGACGAGGACGAAGTTGAATCGGGTGATGAGTCTGCTTTGGATGCACCGGGGTTTGATGAACACGATGTAGAGAACACGGAACAGGCTCTTGAGGAGTCGGAAGCGATCGTAGATGAAGAGGCTGTTGACGATGGCGCTGGTGTATCTGGTTCGGCGGAAGCTGTGGTTGCTGCTCAGGAGGCTGGTGAGCAGATAGATGCCGCGAACGCTCGTGAGGTGACGAAGCTGCATCAGCAGGTGATGGCGGATGTTGGTGTGGGGATTGATGAGGGTGGGTCGAGTGGGCTTGGGGATGCTCAGTACCATCACTCGACGGATGAAGCGGTGATCCGCGCGATGGGGGAGGGGCGGTCGATTGTTGAAGCTGCTGTTCGGTTGATCGGACAGCGGATCGGGCGCGATGATCTGGAGTTTACCACGAAGGCTGTCGAGCATGGGGTCGCGGTGCATAGCGGCGGGCGCGTGCTTGGGTCGCTGGTGTCGAAGGATCTGTCGTGGATGCATCGCGCTGGGGGACGGGTGCTCAAGGAGCATGCGGCGTGGCTTGGCTCGTGGTTGCGATTGGAACAACAGCAACGAGCGCTTCGGCTCGCGGCGTTTACCGATGAGCTGACGGGGGCATGGAACCGGCGATACTTCAGTCGGTTCTTGGATGCGGCGATCGATCAGGCGCGTTCGGCGCGGAGGACGCTGACGCTGTTGTACTTTGATATCGATGATTTCAAGGGGTACAACGATCGTCATGGTCACGCGGCGGGGGATGAGATTCTTGTTGAGACGGTGCGGCTGCTTGAGTCGGTGATCCGTCCTGGGGACAAGGTGTGTCGGATTGGTGGGGATGAGTTTGTGGTGATCTTTTATGAGCCGAAGGGGCCGAGGGATCCGGGGTCGCTTCCTCCGGAGTCGATCTATCAGCTCGCGACGCGGTTCCAGAAGCAGATTTGTGAGCACCGGTTCCCGAAGCTTGGGGATGAGGCGTGCGGGACGCTGACGATCTCGGGCGGGCTCGCATCGTTCCCTTGGGATGGGAGTGACGGGGAGACGCTGCTGTCGATCGCGGATGATTTGGCGCTGCAGTCGAAGCGTTCTGGGAAGAATGTGATCACGCTTGGGCGCGGGGCTGAGGGGGAGTGTGGGGTTGATGGGGATCGGGGTTGATCGGGGTTGGGGATGATTCGTAGTCCTTGATGAGAAGACCCCCTCCGTCGCTGCGCGACACCTCCCCCGGAAGCCCGGGGGAGGCGAGAAGACACGACTGCGCCGAAGACGGTGAGTCGTGGCACCCTGTGGTCTGGGGGGCGCATACTGTCTGTGTATGGCGATGATTGATGTGTTGGCGATTGATCTGGATGGAACACTGCTCGGGCGTGACAAGTCTGTGTCTCGCGCGAACATTGAGGCGATTGATCGGGCGCGGCAGGCGGGGGTGCATGTGCTGATCTGTACAGGTCGGGGGTTGATGGAGTCGCGGTCGGCGCTGCGGGCGATTGAGCAGGAGCTTCCTGTGATGGTCGCGGGGGGGTCGATCGTCGCGGATCCTGTTTCGGGGGAGACCTTGCATCGGATTGAGATGGGGACGGATCTGGTGCATCACGCGGTGGAGTTGTTTCATTCGGTTCGGTCGCCTGCGATGGTTTTGAAGGATCCGTCGTCGATTGGGTATGACTATCTGATTGTGGATTCGGAGGATGAGTTCCCGATTCATGACATCACGCGTTGGTGGTTTGAGGATCATGGGATTCTGAGCCGGAGTTCGCGGACGGTGCATGAGGATGAGCATCCGGAGCACACGGTTCGGGTGGGGATGTGCTGCGAGGTCTCGAAATCGAATCCGGTGAGTCAGCGGGTGATGAGTGAGCTTGGGGATCTGGTGGAGTTGCATGACTTTCCTTGCGTGCGTCCTGACTGGGATCTGCCTGGGGATCAGGCGGGGGAAGAGGTTCATATTCTGGAGGTGTTCGACAAACGCGCGACGAAGTGGAACGCGATCGATTGGTATCTCCAGAAGCACAACATCGATCCGACGCGCGTCGCGGCGATCGGGGATCAGGTCAATGACCTGACGATGATCCACGGCGCGGGGATCGGGATCGCGATGGGGAACGCGATTGATCAGGTCAAGGATGGGTCGTCGTATGTCACGGCGAGCAATGACGAGGATGGGGTCGCGGTCGCGATCGAGTGTTTGCTGAGCGGGGATGTGTCAAGGATGAACTCAGGCAAGATGGGGAACTGAATATGCAGACGCTGACACAGATCAAAGAGCTTTTGGAGATGGCGGGGCATGGTCCCAAGAAGGCGCTGGGGCAGAACTTTTTGATTGATCAGAATCTGATCAACAAGCTGTTGGATGCGTCTGGGGTGCAGGAGGGGGATCTGGTTTTGGAGATTGGGCCTGGGACGGGGGCGCTGACGGTTGGGTTGCTGGAGCGTGGGTGTCGAGTGATTGCGTGTGAGCTGGATACGGATCTTGCGCGCGTGCTTCGGGAGACGCTTGGGGCTGAGTATCCGGATCGATTTCGGGTGATTGAGGGGGATTGTCTTGCGGGGAAGAAGGCGCTGAACGCAGAGGTTGTTGAGGCGATTGGTGATCAGGATTTTTGTATGGTGGCGAATCTGCCTTATCACGCGGCGACTCCGGTGATGATGACGCTGATGACGCGGCATGCGAACTGCAACGGGATGTATGTGACGATCCAGAGGGAGGTGGTGGATCGGTTTGGCGCGGGGAGCGGGAGCAAGGCGTACGGGATGATCTCGGTGGTAGCGCAGTGTCTTGGGGAGGTGAGGTTGATTGCGAAGCTCAAGCCTGGATGTTTCTGGCCTGCGCCTGGGGTGGAGAGCGCGATGATGGGGTGGACGCGGAGCGGGGATGCGGTTGGGGGAGAAGATGCGGGTTGGTGGGTGGAGATGAGTGAAATTGCGCAGGTGTTGTTCCAGTCTCGCAGGAAGAAGCTTGGTGGGGTGGTGAAGAAACTGGTTGGTGGCAGTGGGGAGATTAAATGGCCTGATGGGGTGAGCGGGGATGATCGGGTGGATTCGCTTGATCCTGTTGCGGTTCATGCGTTGTGCAGGGCGATTGCGGAGGCGCGTGTATCGGATAGATGAGGGGTATTGCCCTCTTTGCGAGAATGCTTGGGTGTTGCTACTGTGTAGAGAGGTTGGCGTGGTGGTGTGATCCGTCTGGTTGTTTGTGGAGGCGTGGATGCTCGATCAAGATGCTCATGGGTTGGCTTCGGCGCTTGCGGGGGATGTGATTGACGAGTGCAGGGGGCAGTTGGGTCAGATCTCATGGTTTAAAACGACCTGGCAGCATTCGGGGGCGGGGACGGGGTTCGCGACTTGGACGACGAAGAAGGGTGTGAAGATCGAGTGTGTGGTCAAGGTGCCTGTCGGGTATCGGGAGTACCACTGGACGAAGCGTCTTGGGTTGGTGCATGAGGATGACTGGGAGCGTTCGGCGAGTTTGAATCTGTGTACGCCTCGCGTGCTTGCGGCGGGGTATGAGTTGGGCGGTCATGACTTCGCATGGTTGGTGATGGAGAAGTTTAAGAATCCGCCTATTGGAGCGATGATTGGAGGCGGGGGGAGCGGTGAGCTTGAGTCTTCATCGTTGTGGGAGATCTTTGAAGCCGCGGCTGAGTTTCAGGCGGCGGCGGTGCTAGAGGAGATCGTGGATCCGGGCAAGCGTGCGAAAGAGCGCGACTGGGTGGGGGATATGGAGAAGGCGATCGGGGAGGTCGAGGCGCACGACATGGCGGAGGGGAAGCGATGGATCCGCGGGATCGAGCGGGTGCTTGAGCATCAGGGTGTGTTTGTGGATCGGTGGGTGGATCGGACGATTGATACTTGGTGTCATCATGATCTGCACGGTCGCAATGCGATGCGGCGGGTGTCGCACAATCCGGAGATCCATGGTCGGTGCGCGTTGATTGATCTGGCGCTGGTCGCGGCGGGGCACTGGGTGGAGGACGCGATGTATATGGAACGGTTGTATTGGGGGCGTGAGGAGTTGCTGATGGGGGTGGATCCTGTGGAGACGCTGGGGAGGTGCCGGGAGTCGCTTGGATTGCCTGTTGAGGGGGATTCTGGGGAGATGGCGGATGTGCGGAGGGTGTTGATGGCGGCGACTTGCCCGAACTTTTTGCGAACAGAAGGCGATGAATTGTACCTGAATGCGGCTTTGGAGCGATTTGAGCATCTATTGGGGGAGTATTTGGGGTAAGATGTGGCTGTCGCTGTGACGGATCGCAGTTTGATTGGAAAGTGTATTGAATGGCGTGTAAGGCGTCATTGCAGTGAAACGAGGTAGATATGGACCTTCTTGAGAAGATGGAGCAGTTGCTTCAGGATTGCCGTGAGGACTACAACAAGGCCAAGGGCGGCAACAAGGCTGCAGGCACACGCGTCCGCAAGGTGATGCAAGATGTGAAGAATGTTGCTCAGGATATTCGCAAAGAGATGCTCGTTACACGCGATTGATGCGTGATTCGGGTGATTGATTCGAAGTTCCCCGTTCCCGGCGCTTGCGGGCGTTTCGGGTGAAGGATTCACAGTTGACTACTACGCAACGGCATGACACGCTGGGTGGCGGTGTGACCACCCTCTTGGACCTCAGTGCAATCGATCTGAGTGCGACGGAAGCGACGCGCGAAGAGATGTTTGAGCTGATTCATCATCGTCACGAGATGGCGCTGCTTGATCGGGTGATCTGGGCGAGCGATGACCAGAGCGAGGGTGTTGGGACGCTCACAGTGCGCGGCGACGAGTTCTGGGTGCGTGGGCATTTCCCCAATAAGCCGATGTTCCCGGGTGTGATGATGGTGGAGGCGGGGGCGCAGCTCGCGTGCTACCTCTACAACAAGCACTACGGGCAGCTGCATCTCGCGGCGTTCTTGCGGATCGAGAACGCGGTGTTCCGGCGGTCGCTGACTGTTGGTGAGGAGATGCTGGTGTGCTGTAAGGGGATCAAAGTGACTCCGAAGCGGTTCATCTCATCGGTCGAGGGTGTGGTCGATGGTCAGGTGTGCTTTGAAGCGAAGATCACTGGGATGCGGATCTCTGAATAAACGCTCTGTATACAACAGAAATGTTGACACTCTGAACCCGGAGACGAATGAGTCTCCGGGTTTTTTGTTTTGGATTGCCTAGAAAAGGGGATGAATGAGATGAACCTGTATCCGCTTGTGCTTGAACCGATCCTCAAAGAGAAAGTCTGGGGCGGGCGCCGGCTCGCGTCGTTCGGGAAGTCGCTTCCTGAGGGGGTCAATGTCGGTGAGTCGTGGGAACTTGCGGATCTGTCGTCGACGAGTGCGAGCGGTGGTGGGGGTGATGCGGCGATCAGTGTGATCAGCAATGGCGCGATGAAGGGGAAGACGATCCGTGATGCGATCGGTGCATGGGGTGCGGGGATGATGGGGGATGTTGAGCTAAGTAATGAGGGTGGGTTTCCGCTGCTGGTGAAGTATCTTGATGCTCGCGAGCATCTGAGTGTGCAGGTGCATCCGTCTGCGGCGTATGCGGCGGCGCATGAGGATGCGCACTTGAAAACCGAGAGTTGGTTTGTGCTGGATGCGGATGAGGGGGCGGTGATTTATAAGGGGCTCAGGGATGGCGTGACGCGGGGGGATCTGCAGAATGCGATTGAATCGGGTACGGTTCCTGAGGTGATGCGGAGTGAACCTGCGGTGGTGGGGGCGTGTCATACGCTGGAGTCGGGGACTGTGCATGCGCTGGGGGCGGGGGTGTTGGTTTCGGAGGTGCAGACGCCGAGCGATACGACTTACCGGGTGTATGACTGGGCGAGTGAGTATGGACGCGAGGGGCGGGAGTTGCATGTGGAGCAGGCGGTGGAGTGTGCGAGCTTTGATGCGCCGTGTGAGGGGGTTGCTGCGGATCTGTCGATCAGTAGTGCGAAGATGGGGATGGGTGGGCCTCCGAAGATGGGGAGTGTTCGGACGCGGGTGAGTGGGACTGATTTTTATACGATGGATGTGTTGAGTGCGAGTTGTTCGGAGGTTTCGCTTGTTGAAGGGGAGGGGAAGGGGCCGGTTGTGTTGATGGTTCCCAAGACGATGGGGGCATCAGTGGCGAGTCGGAGCGGGGGGTTTGGTGAAGTGGTGCTGGAGGCGGGGCAGACTGTTTTGGTGCCTGCGGGGATTGTTGGGGATTGTGTTTTGCGGGCGGGGCCTGGGACGGTTGGGGTGGTGGCGGGGGTTGTTTAAGAATCTTTGTAATTGGCGTCCATTTGCTCTCGGTTGTGGTCGAGTAGCCAATCGTTGCGTTTGTTGTAAAGCATTTTGAGTAGGTCGCGGTTTGGTCCGAAGACATCCATGCCGCGATCGTCGTATGGATTGATCATAATACCGAGATCGAGATTGAAGAGCATGATCAGTGGAGTATTGTTCGATCCGCCAAAGTCACGAAGTAAGTGTTCAAGGATTGAACGAGAAACGCTGAAATCATTCAGAGTTGTAAGAGAGAGATGAGTGGCACAGAAAGTGTTCTCATCTGTTGGTGTGAGTAAAAGCTCGGACTTCTTGAACTTGCCTAGATTCCAGTTCTCTACCATTCGGGCGAGTGGAAGTATTTGCTGATGAAGAGGAAGAGCGGGCTCTTGCTCCGTGGATGAGTATGTGTATATAGACGCTGCGACACCAACCGGTTGGGCTTTGATTCCAAGATCATCTAGCACGGTATTGAGCCTTTGAAAGGCAGTGATCAAATAAGTGAGCCGATCGTCGCCCAAACCAAGCTCAAAACGTAAAGCCCCTTCGTTGTTGTAAAAGGATGGGCGCATAGAAAACGCCTTGTTTCCAAAGCGTTCAATCGCGCGGTCTCTAATACTCATTTCGCAAACGCGTTGGCGACTTTGGCGAGGGCGTCGCAGACGCCGTTGGCTTGGTCGTCGGTGAGGTTTTGGTGGATGGGGATGCAGAAGACTGTTGAGGCGAGTTTGACGGAGACTGGGACTGTGGACTCTTGGTTCGCAAGGTCGCTGAACGCGGGTTGTTGGGTGAGTGGTTTGGGGTAGTGGACTGCGGTGGGGACGCCTTCTTTGTTGAGTGCGGCGCAGAACTCGTCGCGGGTGCAGGTGAGTGCGTCGAGATCGACGCGGCAGGTGTAGAGGTGCCATGCTGGGTTGGAGTTTGCGGTGGGGATTGGGCGATTGACGCCTTGGATGTTGTCGATGCGGTTGTGGTAGAGGTTGGCGACGGCGCGTCGGCGGTCGGTTTCTTGGCTGAGGGTTTCGAGTTTGCTCAGACCGATTGCTCCGGTGATGTCATTCATTCGGTAGTTGAAGCCGATGCTCGTGTGGAGGTACTTGTCGGTTTCGCCGTGGGAGCGGAGGGCGCTGATGGTGTTTGCGAGTTCTTGGTTGTTGGTGGTGAGCATTCCACCTTCACCTGTTCCGAGGTTTTTGGTGGCGTAGAAGGAGTAGGTGCATGCGTCTCCGAACGCGCCGATGCCTTGGTCTTTGTATTCTGCGAGGTGTGCTTGTGCGGAGTCGTAGATGACTTTGAGGTTGTGCTTTTCTGCGAGTGCTTGGATCGCGTCGATGTCTACGGGGATGCCGTAGAGGTGGGTGACGGCGATCGCTTTGGTGTTGGGGGTGATTTTCTTTTCGATGTCGGCGGGGTCGGCTTGGTAGGAGTCTTCGAGGCAATCGCAGAAGACGACCTTGGCGCCGGCGGCGACGAGCATGGAGACGGTCGCGATGTAGGTCCATGCGGGAGCGATGACTTCGTCTCCGCGTTCGAGGAGAGCGCCGTAGGCGAGTTGGAGAGCGGTTGTGCCGTTGGAGCAGGTGAGTCCGATCTTGGCGTCGGATTTAGCGGCGAACTGTTCTTCGAGTGCGGCGCATTTGGAGGCTGCTCGGAGCATTCCGGATTCGAGGACCTCGTTGGCGGCGGCGATGTCTTTTTTGGTGAGTCCGACGGCCATGAATGGGACATTGGATTCGAAGACTGGGGTTCCGCCGTTGATGGCGAGGTCGGATGCGGTTGCGGTGGTCATATGGGTGCTCCTGGCGGTCGTGCGCCGTGTGTGTGGAGGGGGTTTGCTGGTCTGTTGTTCCAGTTGCAGGGTAAGGATATGCGGGTTGTGCGGTTTGTGCCGATAATTTTGTTTGGGGGATTTGGCGGTCAGAAGGGCGTTTTTTGAGGCGTGAGGGGGAATTGTGTGGGGTGTGATAAAAAATGTTGGCAAGCGGCTGGCATCTTCTCGGTCTTGATGTACTTTCTCGTTGTAAGGGACAGCAAACCTCACTGACACGCGACGAGATGGGCTGAAAGGCCTGCGAGTTGATTTCTCTCTTTCTCTCTCTCTTGCCGTAAAAAGCAAAAACACATGCCCCTCGACGGAGGGGCATGTGTTTTTTTGCGTGGTGTATTTGATTGATTGGGGTGAATCCCCCTGATTTAGCTGGATTTCGATTGATTTGGGACTACACTTGAGTCTGAGAGAGAGGCCGACAGTGTGCTGGCCTTTTGTGAGAGAGAACTGATCAACATCTCGATGCGTTGAGTAACGCTTTGCAAACAATGTGTTTGCGTCGAGCTGGGTCGTATATCTCTCTATGAGTAATGTTTTTTGAAAGAAAGAGAGAATACACCATGAAGAACGCAGCAATCCTCGCGATCGCAGGTCTCGCAACTGTGGCATCAGCAGATGTCCTCCTCGAAGTGGACCTTTCGGTCGCTGACACCATCACTATTTCCGCAACTGACGGCCTTTCGGCTGCTGACGGTTCGGCAAGCAACTTCACCGGCTTCCTCCTTGCTGGTTTCTACAGCACTGCTGGTGCTGGCATCTCGGACACCAGCGTTGTTGGTGACCTGAGCACTGCTGCAAACGCATCAGACGGCTCGGCTGACCTCTTCAATGGTGGCTCAAGCTTCGGTCTGAATCTCTGGTCGGTTTCAACTGACTCGACTATCGATGTTGTTGCTGGCGCAACTGCATTCGCTGGCTCGACCACTTGGACTGTTTCGTCAGCGAACTACGCTGATCTCCTCGCTGGCAACATGAGCGGCGACATCATCTTCGGTGCTGACACTGATGATGACGATGGCGTGAACATCGGTACTTGGGTTGTTGTTCCAGCTCCAGGCTCAATGGCACTGCTCGGCCTTGGCGGCATCGTCGCTGGTCGTCGTCGTCGCTAATCGAAGCTTCGATTGAATAGACTTTGAAGACGGCTGGGAAAAATCCCAGCCGTCTTTGTTTTTGGGTGGTCTGTAGGTTCTTATGAGGGAATTGTCGTGCGTGCTCGGAACTGGGTATTTCTTCTCAACGAATAGAGTGGTGGGGATGATTTATTCTATTTATATGAAAGGAATGCTATGAAGAATGTTCTTAGTACAGGGATGGTTGTTGCGGTGGGTTTGGTTCAGTGTGCTTCGGGTTCGATTACGAGTCTGGAAGCAGGACAGAGTGTTGGGCTCAGCGGGATTGATTCTGCGTCTGATCATTCATTGCTTGGGACTCCCGAGGTGTACTTCACCGACTTTACCATCGAAGGGGACAGCGGGATATTGTTCGAAGGATCGCTTGGGTATCGAGCGGTTACACGCTTGGATACTGGGATGATCGATTTCTCCTGGAGGCTACTGACGACAGAGGATTACGAGGGTGAAGTCGCGTCCATCGAGGTGGATGGATATTCGGCGTACTCGGTCGGTGTTGCGTATCGAACGGATCAGTTCGGATCGATTGCTCCGACGAGTGCTTCGCGTTCGGTGGATGGGGACACGGTTGTGTTCGGGTTTGATAGTCCGCCGATTGGTAATCTGCTAGGTGCGAAGCCTGTCTGGGTGCGGACAGATGCGACGGCGTATGACTTGTCGGGGACGGCTCGGATTACATTGGTCAGCGGCGAGTTTATTGAGCTGGCAACCTTTGCTCCTGCAGTCCCAGCGCCTGGAGCGCTTGCGGTGCTTGGGCTGGGTGGCTTGGTAGCTGGTCATCGTCGGCGTTGATCGGGGGGTATTGAGGTTTGATTTCGTGGGCGGCCGGGAGAACTCCCGGCCGTTTTTGTTTGTGTTGGTGGGTTCGAGTGGATCGGTGCGTGTGGAGGGTCGATAACGCTGTGGATGGACGCAGGGGCGTTCTGCAACAGGAGCTGATTTTATGACCGATTCAACGCAGCATCAATACGACACAGGGTCGCATACAGCATCGGGGCTGGTGTCTCCGCTTTGGAAGTATGGCGTGTTTGTGCTTGGGTTTGGGTTGGTGCTTTCGGTCGCTGGGAAGAGTGGTCCTGCGACGGCGGGTGCAGGGGAGCGTGGGGTGAACGAGGTGCTTCAAGTTGGTGGGTTTGGTGCAGTTGGGGATGAGCCGGGCTTGGTGATTGTGGATGGGGAAGGGATGCGTGTGGGGGTGCTTCCGATAGCGGGTGAGGGCGGGGAGTAAGTAAGCTGGGGGGAGGGGCGTGAAGAATTTCGTGTGGGCGTGTGGTCATTTGGCTTGACTTGGAAACTGGATGGTGCGATAGTGATCGCGCTTGTTCTTTGCTCGGCGTGATCGCTGGGCGAGGGCGGGCCGGTCCGGTGCCGTGGTACCGATGTTGAGGTTGGCGAGTCGCCTTCCGATGAACAGACACAATGAAGTGGGTGGTGGGTCGTTCCGTGATGGTCTTGAGCGCGATCGTGCTGTGGTGCGTTTGCCGATCGGGATCGGGGATCGTGGTGTGTTTGAGCGTGCGTTTTCGATGCTCGGGGAGCCGATCTCGGATGCGAGCTTTGCGATCTGCTTTGGGTGGGGGGAATCGCTTGAGTTGTCGTATGTAGTGATCGAGGGGCATCTGTGTTTGATGAGTTCGGTGGATGGGGATCTGTCGATGATGCTCCCTCCGATGTGTGTGGAGGAGGGGATGGAGGATCGGCTCGGGGCGTGCATCGAGCGGTGCTTTGCGATGATGGATGCGGAGAACGGGTTGTGTCCGACGCGCCGGTCTCGGATTGAGTATGTGTCCGATGAGATGCTTGATCGGATCCGGGAGAGCAGTGCGCCGGTGTTGTCTGCGAGCGTGATGCCTGGGGATTATGTGTACAAACGCTCGGCGATGGTCGAGCTTTCGGGAGGGGATCTCAAGGGGAAACGCAAACTCAGGAGCAAGTTCCTGCGCGAGAATCCGGGATGGAGCGCGGCTCCGATCGGCGCGGATGATCTTGATGATTGCTATGCGCTGCTGTCGCTCTGGAGGCGCGAGTCTGACAAGCGGCACGAGGGGGAAGCGAACGAACTGTTGATCGGGACGGATGTGCTGCGCGAGCGGGACGATCGGTTTACGCGATGCTTGCTTGAGCATCTTGATGAGCTGGGGTTGCGTTCATTGGCGCTGCGGGTGGAGGGGCGATTGGTCGGGTTCACGATCGGGGAGGTGCTAGTGGGGCGGGGTGGTGATGAGCAGGGTGTGATCTATGTGGAGAAGACGGATCCTGCGTTTGCGGGGACGCCTCAGTTTTTGTTTTCGTATTTTTGTGAGCGATGCTTTGAGGGTGTCGAGGAGATCAATGTGGGAGACGACTGGGGAATCGAATCGCTGCGGTACACGAAGACGAGCTATCGACCTTCGCGGATGATCAGCAAGTCGATGCTGGTGCGCGAGCCTGTGCGTGAAGGGTCGGTGGTTGATCCGGGTGTGGTGCGCCGGCTCGAGGCGCATCCGATGAGTGAAGCGGTGCTCCGCGGCGCGGGGCAGGTGCGCGGCGAGACGATCGAGGTGAGCATCCGGCGCGCTGTGCGCGACGATGCGCTGGGGATCGCGGTCGTGGAAGCATTCGCGTTTGGTGAGGTTGATCGGTTTACGCTCAAGCAGATCAAACGGCTGATCGCGAATCCTCGTGCGGTGGTGCTGGTGGCGCAGCGGAACGGGACAGTAGTTGGGTGGGTGGTGAGTCTGATCCGGACGCATCGTCGCTGGAAGTCAGGACGGATCTACGGCGTCGCGGTGGATCCGTCGATGATGGGGCGCGGGATCGGTCGGTCGCTGCTTGAAGAGACGCTTGGGGTGCTCGAGTCGATGGGTATCGGTCGGGTGTATCTGGAGGTTCGCGTGGACAACGAGACGGCGATCGGGTTGTACGAGTCGCTCGGGTTTGTGAAGCTGGCGAATCTTGCGGATTATTATGGTGAGGGAGTGCCTGGGATCCGGATGCGGCGGGTGGGTGGTGTGCTCAGTCTTTGAGGAGGCGTTCGAGGTAGTGGATGTCTACGCCGCCTTTTTTGAAGTCTGAGTTTTGCATGAGCTGAGCGTGGAGGGGGATGGTTGTTTTGATTGGTCCGACTTCGAACTCGTTGAGTGCTCGGAGTGCTCGCGTGATCGCGGCTTCTCGTGTTTCGGCGTGGACGATGAGTTTGCCGATCATGGAGTCGTAGTTTGGGGGGACGCGGTATCCGGCGGAGACATGGGTGTCGATGCGGACTCCCAGACCTCCTGGGGCGCGGTAGGTTTCGATGAGTCCGGCGCTTGGGCGGAAGTCCTTCGTGTGGTCCTCGGCGTTGATGCGGCACTCGATCGCGTGGCCTTTGACTTGGATGTCTTTTTGCTTGTAGGGGAGCTTCTCTCCGGCAGCGACTTGGATGGAGGCTTTGACGATGTCGACGCCGGTGATCATCTCGGTGATGGGGTGCTCGACTTGGACTCGGGTGTTGACCTCGAGCATGTAGAAGTTTTGGTCGTCGTCCATGAGGAACTCGACGGTCGCGGCTCCGGAGTAGTCGGCGGACTTGATGAGTTTGGCGGCGGCTTCGCAGACCTTCTCGATCTTCTTGCGTTCGATGAGTGGGCCTGGGGCTTCTTCGATGATTTTTTGGTGTCGGCGTTGCATGGAGCAATCGCGTTCCCAGAGGTGGATTGCGTTGCCGTGCTTGTCACCGATGCACTGGACCTCGACATGTCGTGCGTGTTCGAGGAATTTTTCGACGAAGACGCCGCCGTTCCCGAACGCGGCGAGGGCTTCTTGTTGTGCTTTGGCGACATTGGTGCGGAGGGAGGCTTCGTTGCGGCAGATGCGCATTCCTCGACCACCACCACCTGCGGAGGCTTTGATGATGACGGGGTATCCGATCTCGGCGGCGACCTTGACGGCTTCGTCGAGTTCTTCGATTTCGCCTTCGGTCCCTGGGAAGACGGGGACCTTGGCGGCGCGTGCGTAGCGTTTGGCTTCGACCTTGTCTCCGAGCTTGGACATCGCTTCTGGGGATGGACCGATGAACTCGATCTTGCAGTCGCGGCAGATCTCGGAGAAGTCGGCGCGTTCAGAGAGGAATCCATATCCGGGGTGGATCGCGTCGACATCCGCGATCTCTGCGGCGGAGATGATGCGGGAGATGTTGAGGTAGGAGTCCTTTGAGGGGCCTGGACCGATGCAGATTTTTTCGTCGGCGTGCTTGAGGTAGGGGGCGTCTTTGTCGGCGGTGGAGTAGACGCAGACGGTTTCGATCCCGAGCTCTTGGCAGGCTCGCATGATTCGGAGGGCGATCTCGCCTCGGTTTGCGATGAGGACGCGTTGGAACATGGGGTGGTCTCTTGGGTCTCGGTCGTGTGAGTTCGTGAGGAGTGGTTAGGTTTGATCAGTCTTGATCAAGCCATGATCAAGGTTTGATCAAGGTTTGATCATGAAGAGTGTTTGTCCGAACTCGACGGCGTCGCCGTCTTTGACGCAGATTTTGGCGATGGTGCCTGATTGTT
Organism: Phycisphaerales bacterium; assembly: GCA_051252395.1. Classification (GTDB taxonomy): domain Bacteria; phylum Planctomycetota; class Phycisphaerae; order Phycisphaerales; family UBA1924; genus UBA1924. Next base: position 1,012,020 of record JBPOFX010000002.1, read on the forward strand.
CTGCTTTGATCTCGTTGAAGACTTTCATCGCTTCGATGAGACAGACGACGGAGTCGGCGTTGATGGAGTCTCCGACATTGGCGAAGACTGGGGAGTCTGGGTTTGGTTTGGCGTAGTAGGTCCCGACCATCGGGGATTCGATGGGGATGAGTCCGGCGTCGGATTGGTCTGCTGGAGCGTCGCTTGCAGGGGCGGCTGCGGCGGCGGGGGCTGCTGCTGGTGCGGCGGCCGTGGGCGCTGCGGCGGGGGCGTGGTAGATCACGGGTTCTTGGTCTGAGCCGCGCTTGATGGTGACGGTTTCGGATTGGTCGCGGAGGTCGAGCTCGGAGAGTTCGTTTTCGACCATGAGTTTGACGAGTTCTTTGAGTTTGCGGATGTCGATCATGAGGTGTATCCGTTGGCGCCCATGAACTGGGCGGGGAGTTTGTTCGATTGTTTCGAGCGACTGTTTCATGTCCCGTCGCTTGGCGACGATTGTATCCGATTGGATGACTTGATGCGAACTTTCGTGATATTGGATTGAATGCGCTTGATCGTGGTGGGGTAGACTGGGCGGATGGGACGAGGTCGCTTGCAACTCGGAGTTGGGTATTGGGTCACGCTCGGGGCGGTTGTCTTGGTCTTGATCGGGGTGTTTGGGGTCGTCGCGGTTGGTGGGTTGAGTGGGATTAATGCGGAGGCGGTTCGTGATGGGATCGCGCTGATCCGCGATGGGGGGGTGGGGCTGATCGTGCGGACGATTTTGGTTGCGGCGGGGATCGGGGGGGTCTCGACGATTCTTGGGATTGGGATGGCGCGGGTCTTGATGCGGGCTGGTTCTGGGAATGGATGGGTGTGGGTGGTCGCGATGGTTCCGGTGTGGATGCCGAGCTATGCGATGTATGGCGCGATGAACTTAGCGCGAGCGCCGGACACGATGGTGGGGAGATGGTTGATTTCGTATGCGACGAGTGATCCGAGCAGGAGGTGGGTCGCGGTGTGGGCTGGGTATGCGATCGGGTTGCTGGGGATGTCGGTGTGGGGCGCGGTGATCGCGGCGATGGTGATCGCGACTGATCGCCGAGGACGGCAGGGGGTATATCGGGACATGATGGATCTTGAACCTGCGGGGGTCATCGTGCGGGCGCGGGTGTGGGTGGGGTTGTATCGTGGCGCGTTGCTCAAGGCTTGGGGGGTGGTTGGTCTGGTGATGCTTGGGAGCGGGGTGCCTTTGCATTTGGCGCAGATCGAGACCTGGTCGATCGTGGTGTGGAGGGCGTTGTCTGAGCGTTCGGTGGATGCGTGGGGGAGTGTGTGGGTGCTTGGTTCTCCGATGGTGATGGTGGGGGTGGTGGGCGCGTGGTTGGTGACGCGGGTTGTGGTGCGTGATGCGACGAGTCGAGCGATGGTGGGGACTGGTGTTGAGAGCGGGGTTGAACACGGCGAGCGTCGGCGCGCTGGGGGGATGGATTGGGTATGGGGCGCGGGTGTCTGGGGGTTGGGTGTTGTGGTCCCGATGCTGGTGCTCGCGGTGTCGATTGATGACTGGAGGTCGATGGGGGTCTTCTGGAGCGAGCGGAGCGATGCGATCGGGCATTCGGTGTTGATCGGCGGAGTGGTGGGGGTGATCGGGGCGGTCTTTGCGATGATGGTCGCGGCGATGCTGGGGCACTGGATGCGATGGGTGCGCTGGGTTGGGGTGAGCGCGGTGTTTGCGTGTGCGGCGGGGGCGCTTGTGCCTGGGGTATTGGTGGGGGCGTCGATTGCTGGGAGTGGTTGGTTGAACGAAAGGTTGAATGGGGGGATGGGGGAGTTGGTCGGATTGCTGGCGCGGGTGCTGGTGGTGAGCGCGGTAGTCGGCGCGGTGGTGGCGGGGCGAGAGTCTGGGGAGCTGCTGAGCCAGCGGTGGACGCTTGGGGGGGGGTTGGGTGATTGGTGGAGAGCGCACGGCAGGACTGGGGTCCTGGCGTGCGTCGGTGCTGGGGTGCTGTGTGGATTGCTGGCGGTCCACGAGATCGAAGCGAGTGTGATGATTACGAGAGCGGGGGTTTCCACCTTGTCGCAAGGATTGCTCGCGGATCTGCACTACGCGAGGCTCGAACGGTTGTCGGCGGCGCTGCTGAATCTGATGATCGTGGCGCTTGTGGTCTCATGTATCGGGGGGATGCTGATGGTGCGGACAAAGGATACAGATTGAGATCGCTGGGAATACGGCAACCAAGTGAACGCTGGGGTGTAGAACCCACTATGATGGTTGCTGCATGATGTTGTGTTCATTGTTACAGAGCGATTCTCGATGGGTGGTCCCGGTGGTTGGGGGGCTTGGGGTGGCGGCCTTGCTCGGAATCAATGGGTGCGGTCAAGACGCGGCGACCGATGCGGAGGGGCGGCTGGTCAATGCGGTTGTGGTGGGGGAGACGGGGACGCATCCGGGTCAGTTCATGTATCCTCGCGCGATGGATGTGTATCACGATGCACAAGGTCGAGCGGTTGGGGTGATCATTGATAAGACGGCTCGGATGCAGGCGATTGATCTGACTGTTGATGCGGAGGGGGGGGAGTCATTTGGGAACATGCTGGGGATGGCGATGATGCCTGAACTGAGCAACGGGATGCCTACAGGGGTGACTGTTGGGGTGAGTCTGTTCGATCAGGATCAGCTCGCGGCGTATGTCGCGGATACGCATGAGCATCGGGTGCTGGTGTACGGGTTGCCTTTGGTCGAGGGGGCTGATCCGATGCTGTCGTTTGGGGTGTTCGGGGAAGACGAAGGGGAGTTTATTTATCCGACGGATGTGATCGTGCGGGTCGGGGATGATGGTGCGGTCGAGGAGTTGTTGATCTCGGAGTACGGCGGGAACGATCGGATCATGCGGTACAGCGTTCATCACAGCGGGGACGAGGTTGAGCTGGTGTGGGGGGGGCAGATCGGGACGCCGTCGGAGACGGTGGATGGATCGGATGGGGAGGTCGCGTTGTCGCGTCCTCAGTCGATGGGGGTGTGGGAGCGGGCATCGGGGGATGAGTTGATCGTGGTGGATTCGTCGCACCATCGGATCGGACGGCTGACGATGGAGGGGGAGCTGATCGCGTGGTACGAGCGGGATCATGATGCGAACTCTGCGCCGATGCAGTTCCCGTATGGGGTGACTGTTTTGGATGATGGGTCGGCGCTGGTGAGCGAGTTTGGTGGGAATGTGGTGCGCCGGATGGATCTGGAAACGGGGATGACGATTCAGATGTTTGGGGTTGGTGGTCGCGGGGAAGGGGAGCTTGCGACGCCTTGGACGAGCGATGTGATTGATGGGCGGCTGGTGATTCTGGATTCGGGGAACAATCGGATTCAGATGGTGGGGTTTGATGACGCATCGGTCTTGGCAGGGGGGCAGCGATGAGTGGAGCGTTCATACAGCTTGCTTCAATGACGGTCGGTCCGATTGAGTTTGGTCAGCCGATGATGTTGGTGTTGCTTGCGGCGACGGTTCCTTTGACCATTTTCCTAGCGCGGAAAAGTCTTGCGGGATTGGGCAAGTCGTCGAAAGTCGCGGCGTTGGTCATCCGGATTCTGGCGCTGGTGCTCGTGGTCTCGGCGCTGGCGCGTCCGGCGTATCGGGATGAGGCGACGGATGTTGCGGTGACGGTGATCAATGATGTGTCGCGTTCGATTCCGTCGAGTGTGCAGCCTCGCGTGGATTCGTTTGTGGAGCTGGCGCAGGCGGGGTCGCGGGAACCGAATGATCGGCTCGGAGTGATCACGGCGGCGCGGGATCCGATTGTGCAGTCGTCGCCTTCGAAGTTTGTGCGCGGGGTTGAGCGGCAGTTTATTGGGGATACGGAATCGACCAATCTTGCGTCGGCGGTCAATCAAGCGATCGCGAACCGTCCGGGTGATGCGGCGTTCCGGATCTTGCTGGTGACGGATGCGAACGAGACGGAAGGATCGGTGTACCAAGCGGCGCAGCAAGCGAAGGCGGCGGGGATCCCGATCGATGTGCTCCCGATCGAGTTTGAGTACAGCGAAGAGATCATGATGGAGTCGGTCGAGGCGCCGGCAAATACACGCGTTGGCGAGACCATTGCGATTCGGGTGGTGATCTCGAGCACGACTCCGGCGGTTGGGCGATTGATGCTCTCGCGCGGCGGGACTCCGATTGATCTGGATCCGGCTCCTGACGAGCTTGGGTACTACACGGAACTCAAGGCGGGGCGGAATGTGATCCGTGTGCCTGTCGCGGTGCAGCAGCCTGGTCCTCAGTTGTATGACGCTGTGTTTGAGCCGATCGCGTCGCTTGGGGAGGATGGATCGACGGGGACGACTATTGGGGATTCGCTTCGTGAGAACAACAATGGTTCGGTGATTACTTTCGTTGGGTCCGAGGGGTTGGTGCTTGTTGTTGCGAATGTACCACGCGAGGCGGTGCGGATCGAGGATGCGTTGCATGCGGCGGAACTGGAGACCAAGCGGATTACGCCTGCGGAGTTTCCTGGGACGCTCCCGGAGCTTGCGTCGTATGAAGCGGTGGTGCTGATCAATCAGTCGGCGTATTCGTACGCGGAGACGCAGCAGGAGATGATGCGTCAGTATGTGCACGATACCGGTGGCGGGATCGTGATGATCGGTGGTCCTGACTCGTTTGGTGCTGGGGGATGGATCGGGTCTCCGATGGCGGATGCGTTGCCGATCCGATTGGATCCGCCTCAGAAAAGGCAGATGCCTCGCGGGGCGCTGGCGCTGATCGTGCACTCTGTTGAGATCCCACGCGGGGTGTTTTATGGGAAGCAGATTGCCAATGCAGCGGCGGATGCGTTGTCGCGGTTGGATCTGATCGGGATCGTGGAGTATCAGGGGATCGGGGGTACGGACTGGGTGTATCCGATGGCGCCGGTCGGGGATCGGACAGCGGTTCGGCAAGCGATTAATAACCTGCAGTTTGGGGATATGCCGAGCTTTGATCCGTCGTTGCAGCTGGCGCTCAACGGATTGCAGAACGCGAACGCGGGGCAGAAGCACTGCATCGTGATCAGCGATGGTGATCCTTCGATGTCGCGGAGTTTGTTGCGTCAGTTTAAGCAGGCGGGGATCACGATTTCTGCGGTGGGTGTGAATCCGCACTCTCCTGGGGATACGAACACGCTGCGGACGATGGCGCGGATGACTGGTGGGACCTATTACAATGTGAGTAACAATGCGCTGGCGACGCTGCCTCAGATCTTTATTAAGGAGGCGCAGACGATCCGGAGAGCGTTGATTTGGGAGGGTGAGAAGTTTGCTCCGGCGCGGACCGGGGTTCCGACGGAGACGATGCGCGGGATCGGTGGGGTGCCTGCGATTTCGGGGTATGTGGTCGCGGCGGATCGTGAGGGGTTATCGCTTGTGACGCTACGCGGGAAGGAAGAGGATCCGATTGCGGCGCAGTGGCCTTATGGGCTTGGGAAGGTCGTGACCTTTACGAGTGATGTGTCGTCGAGGTGGGCGGCGGACTGGGTCGGGTGGAGCGGATTCAATCAGTTCTGGGAGCAGCATGTGCGCTGGGCGATGCGTCCCGGCGGGGATTCGACGCTGCGCGTGACGACAGAGAATGTTGGCGAGCGGACGAGAGTCGTGGTCGAGGCGTTTGATCCGACGGGTGAGCGGATGGACTTTGCGAACTTCCGGGCGCGTGCTTCGACTCCTGATGGGGCGGGGGAGATTGTCGAGCTTCGTCAGGTTGGTCCTGGTCGGTACGAGGGGGACTTTGATTCTTCCAAGCCCGGCTCGTATGTGGTGAACATGCAGTATCGGGCGGCTGGCGAAGCGGATCGGGTGCTGGAGGGGAGTGCGCAGGCGGCGGTGATCCGCCCGTTCGCGGATGAGTACAAGTCGCTGAAGACGAACCTGCCTTTGCTGAGACAGGTCGCTTCGATTACTGGTGGTCGCGTGCTGAGTGCGGATCCGAGTGTTTCGGATTTGTGGACGCGTGAGGGATTGACGATGCCTGTCGCGCTCACTCCGATCTGGATGGTGATGGCGATCGTGGGGATCGGGATCTTCTTGATGGATGTCGCGGTGCGGCGCGTGCGGATTGATCCGCGTGCGATTCTTGCATCGGTGCGGCGCGGGGCGCATAAAGAGGCTGATCGCTCGATGGACGCGACGACGGCAATGCGGACGGCTCGCACGCGGACCGAATCGCGGACTGGGGATGATCGTCGTCAGCAAGCAAGCACGAAGTTTGAAGCGGGTGAGGCGCGTGCGGCGAGCAGTGAGCCTGTGGCGCTCTCAGGGGAAGAAGAAACCGGTGGGCCTGCGATCGGTAAACCTAAGAAGGTTGAATCGGTTGAGGATGAGACGATGGATGCGCTCAGTGCGTTGCGGGCGGCGAAGAAGCGTGCGCGGGACGAGTTTGATGATCATGAATAGCTGATAGACTAGATAGACACCAGAGCCAAAGGTTTGGCGAGGAGTTTGGAATGAGTATGAACGAGATTCAAGAGACCCCTGCTGAGGTGAAAGCCCAGTGTGATGCGTTCCGTGCGAGCTTTGCGCAGCTGCGAGGCGAGATCGGCAAGGTGATGGTCGGTCAGCAAGCGGTTGTGGATGCGGTACTGGTGTCGTTGTTTGCTGGAGGGAATGTGCTGCTTGAGGGTGTGCCTGGTCTTGGGAAGACGCTCTTGGTGCGGACGCTTGCGACGACGCTGCATTTGCCATTCTCGCGGATCCAGTTTACTCCGGACCTGATGCCTGCGGATGTGATCGGGACGAAGATCGTCTCGGAGAATCCGGATACCGGTCATCGGAGCTTTGAGTTCCAGCAGGGGCCGATCTTTGCGCAGGTGGTGCTTGCGGACGAGATCAACCGCGCGACTCCGAAAACGCAGTCGGCGTTGCTTGAAGCGATGCAAGAACATTCGGTGACGGTGTCGGGTGAGACCTACAAGTTGGATGAGCCGTTCTTGGTGCTCGCGACGCAGAACCCGATCGAGCAGGAGGGGACCTATCCGCTTCCCGAAGCGCAGATGGACCGGTTCTTGCTCAAGGTCGATGTGGGGTACGCGGGGCTTGAGGATCTGATGGAGATCATTGATCGGACGACCGGTGCGGAGAATCCGGTCGCGAGCAAGGTGATTGATGGGGACACGATCAAGGAGTATCAGGAGCTGGTGCGGAAGGTTGTGGTCGCGCCGCATGTGAAGCAGTACGCGGCGCGTTTGGTGCTTGCGACACATCCGGAGACGGATACAGCGGCGGGTGGTGCCAATGGTCCAACGAATCGGTATGTGCGGTGCGGGGTGAGTCCACGCGGGGCGCAGGCGTTGATCATGGCGGGGAAGGTTCGGGCACTCGTTGATGGTCGTTTCCATGTGAGCTATCAGGATATTCAGGATGTCGCGATGCCTTGTCTGCGGCATCGGGTGCTGATGAACTTTGAAGCGGAAGCGGATCGGGTGCGTGCGGATGATCTGGTGAAGGAGATTCTGAAGCTGACGCCGACGCAACCCACGGCGATGGTGGGGGGTGTGTCGTGAGACGATTGATGTTGCTCGCGTCAACGGCGAGTGTGTGTGCAGTCTGGGGGTGCTCGGTACAGAAACCGTTCGGATCGCGTGGTCCGGGTGAGATATGGATGATGAGCAATCCGATTGAGGATCCTACGAAGGCAGCTGAGTCCGAACAACAGGTCGAGGAGTTTCGGTCTTGGGGCTGGGCATCGCAGCGTGTGCATGTTGTCTGGGATGAGTCGGTAGATGCGTTGGGCTTTGGGCCGATGGCTCAATCGATGGATGAGTCGACGATCAAACTCAACTATTTCATGATTGGTCCAGAGCCAATCTCAGGCATGTTTCGAATCAATGCGTTTGCGGAATCCGGCTACGAGTTGCCTAGAGAATGGGCGGATGAGATTGTTTATAGCGTCGAAAGCGATCAGCAGTTTGCAAGCGGGAACATTGTTCTTCCGGTACTCGGGGTGCCGGTGTATGGCGTGACTGTGGTGTGGGAGGGCGATCGATGAAACAAACAAAGCGAACATTGTTGAGCGTGGTTTCGATGATTGGGATTTTGGGCACGGCCGGGATGTCGGGGTGTTATCGCGAGGTGATTAGTGCAAAGGGGATCGGTTCGGAGGCGCATTATCCGAGGCGGGCGCAGTCGAGTGAGACGAAGATTGATAAAGCGATCGATGATGTGGTGGAGGCGATTGAGGATTGAAGAGTGGGTACGCAGAGAATGCAGAGGCCGCAAAGTGCGCAGAGGGAAGATGGGTGATCGGGTTTGATGAGTATGGTGGAGCTTCCTGAGAGTTTGAATTCTTTGAGCCATCGTGTGATTGGGTGCGCGATCGAGGTTCATCGGGAGCTTGGTGTTGGGTTGCTTGAATCTGTGTATGAAGCCGCGTTGTGTTATGAACTGGAGCAGCAGGGAGTCGGTGTCGCTCGTCAGATTTCGTTTTCGGGGGAGTATAAGGGGAGGCCATTACCTCTTCAGCGGATTGATTTGTTGATCGAGGATCAGATTGTTGTTGAGCTCAAAGCGGTTCGTGGTGTGGAAGACGCTCATCTTGCGCAGCTGGTGAGTTACTTGTTGTTGATGAGAAAGCCGTTGGGGCTATTGATAAACTTCAATGCTCCAACAATTCAGAAAGGACTGCATCGCAGGATTAACTCAAAGGCGATACAAAGATCATAGATCTTTGGTCATGGACTCTTTCTTCTTTGCGTCCTCAGCGTCCTTTGCATACTCTGCGTACAGAGAATCATGCTGAGATCTGAGAATCCAACACGGCCTGCGACGATTGAGGAGTTGCTGTCTTCTGAACTCATCGGGAAGATTTCGCATCTGGATGTGTCGTCGCGGAAAATCTTTGCGGGGAAACTCAAAGGCGAGCGGCGGAGCAAGAAACGCGGGGAGAGTGTGGAGTTTGCGGATCATCGGCCGTACGCGATGGGGGATGATCTGAGGCACATCGACTGGAATATTTATGCTCGGCTCGATCGGTTCTTCATGAAGCTGTTCATGGAGGAGGAGGATCTGTCACTGCATATTGTGATTGATGCGAGCGCGAGCGCGGATTGTGGGGAGCCGAACAAGTTTTATTACATGCAGCAGGTGGCGATGTCGCTTGGGTATATCGGGTTGCTGAATCTCAATCGCGTTGCGGTGACAGCGGTGGGGTTGCGCGATGAGTTGGTGATTCCAGGGGGGGAGCAGTCGATCGCTGGGAATATCCGGGATCTGCGTGGACGACGGCGCACGCATGATCTGGCGCGGTTCTTGTGCTCGATGACTCCGGAAGGCGGGACGGACTTTGGACAAGCATGCAAACGGATCGCGATGTCGCGTCGTGGGAAGGGCGTGATGATTGTGCTGAGCGACTTCTTTATGAAGGAGGGGTACGAGACTGGACTAAGGATGCTGGTGGGTCGTGGGTACGATGTGTTTGCGATTCAGGTGTTGTCGCCGCAGGAGGTCGAGCCTGATATTTCGGGGGATCTGCAGCTTCGGGATGTGGAAGATGGGGACATGGCGGAGGTGACGATCTCAGCGCCGCTCTTGAAGAAGTACAAGGAGAACCTCTCGGCGTACTGTCAGGACTTGCGGGATTTTTGTGCGAGGCGGGAGATTACAGGGCTCACGATTCAGTCGGATACGCCGATTGATACGCTGCTGGTGGATTATCTGCGGAAGCGGGGGCTTTTGCGGTAGATGATCGGTCTTGGCGGTCTGAGAAAAAGCACACAGATTGGTTGCAAACCCTGATATCGAGGGTATTTTTGGGATTCGAGGCCCACTCGTGGCCGGCTACTCTTTTAGTTGTATTGGAGAGGGAATCCAAATGAAGATGTGTTTTACTGGAGCTGCTTTGGTGCTTGCATCGAGCGCAGCGTTTGGTGGTTCGACGGTTTCTTGGGAATCGTCTGATTGGATCGATCTTGGGACATCGGATCGGATCGGGGTGCCTGAGAATTTTTTGCCCGGCTGGACAACGCTCAACGCGAGTCCTGATCTTGGGTCGAGTTTATTCTCGGCGACCAATGTGACGCTGACGGGTGATCCGGATGATGCCGCGATCTGGATGAATCAGTTTGAGCAGGGATCGAACTCCGAGGCGTCGAACGAAGTCGTTGGGCTTTCACTGAGCGGCTTCCAGGTTGGACAGACTTATGAGCTCTCGTTCTTCGCGACGCTTTTGACGGCGTCTTTCAATGGGTGGGCGGGGATGATGGATTCGATCGATGTCGGCATCGAGGGCGCGAACATCAGCGATTGGGATTCGACAGTCCTGACTGGCGCAGATGGTGTTGACAACACATGGGACGAGCAGTCGCTGGTCTTTACCGCTCAGTCCGAAACGGTCAGCTTCGCGTTCGGCGAGAACGCGACGGGTCCAGCTCTCGGTGGATTCGGGACTCGGTTCGGGATTGATGGGTTCTCGATGCGGGTCGTTCCGGCTCCATCAGGGCTCGCGTTGATCGGGCTGGGTGGCTTGATGGCGGGTCGTCGCCGACGATAACACTGTTTGAATATCTTGAACACGACAACGGGTCTTGATGGCCCGTTGTTTTTTTGATGCGCCGGGCGTGCATCGGGGGGGATGCTGTTGCTGTATACTCTGTTTATATGATGTATATTGATTGGAGCGTGATTTTCAGATGATCTGGGCGACACCGATGTTGGCGGGGTTGGTAGCGGCGATCGCGGTGCCTTCGCTTGTGATTCTGTATTTTCTGAAGCTGCGGAGGATTCCGCGCGAAGTGTCTTCGACGCTGCTCTGGAAGAAGTCGATCCAGGATCTGCAGGCGAATGCGCCGTTTCAGAAGCTGCGGCGGAATCTGTTGCTGTTCTTGCAGCTGATTATTCTGGGGTTGATTCTGCTCGCGCTTGCGCAGCCTCGCTCGACGGCGAGCTCGGCGGGGGGGCGGAAGCTGGTGATTTTGGTGGATCGCAGCGCGTCGATGCGCGCGGTCGATGGGGATGCGGGAAGAACTCGATTGGAGGTCGCGAAGGAACGCGCGATCAGTATGGTGGAGGGGCTCGCGTCGCCTTCGCTGTTTGAGGAATCCGAAGAAGCGGACGAAGCGATGGTGATCGCGTTCGATCGCTCGGCGGAGATTGTGTCGCAGTTTACTTCCGACAAGCAGGCGCTGCTCAGCGCGATCAATGGGATCGAGCAGACTGATGCGCCTTCTTCGATTGAAGAGGCGTACAGACTCGCGCAGTCGCAGCGTCCCAATCGCGTTGTAATTGATTCAGGATCAGATGGCGAGGGGACGAATCCGGTTGAGCTCGAAGGGATCAAAGGCGGGGATGCGTACTTCTTCCATCTGTTCAGCGATGGGAAGGTTTCGGATCTGGATGTGGTTCGCGCAGACGAAGACACGGCGGATGCGCCGAGCTTTGAATACCACTCGGTTGGGCAATCCACGGCGGTCAATGTTGGGTTGACAGCACTGCGCGCCGAGCGGGATTATGAGGATCCGACGAAGCTGAGTGTGTTTGTGGGGGTGCAGTCGACGGATGTGAATCCGAGGTCGGTCGATGCGGAGCTTCGGGTCGGGGGGCGCGTGGTTTCGGTTCGTGCAGTGAATCTCGATGCGTCGGTGATTGATCCGCAGCTTGGGACGCGCGAAGTGAGCACTAGTGGGGTGGTGTTCGAGCTTGTGGAACCCAATGGGGTAGTGATTGATGTTCGTTTGTCGACCGGGTTTGGTGATGCGAGTATGGATGTCCTCGAGACGGACAATGTGGGGACGCTGATTGTGCCTCCGGCGAAGCAGGCGAGCGTGGCGCTGGTGACGACGGGGTCGTTGTTCTTGCGTGAGGCGCTGAGCGGGTTGTCAATCTCGGATCTCCAGATCATGTCCCCGGCTCAGTATGAAGACATGCGTGATGCGGGGGAGACTGGTGCGATCGATCTGTTCGTTTTTGATGGGACGCTCCCTAAAGCGAGCGAGGGCGGGGTCGTGTTTGATCCGGGACGATACTTAGTCATTGGTGATGTGTACACCGGTCCAGGCGGAGTGGTGGATCAGGGGGAAGGTCCAGGCACGCAGATTATTAACTGGAGGCGCGGGCATCCGCTCTTGCGGGATCTGACGCTCGATGCGGTGGTGCTCGGGAAGTCGCGGACGATTGAGATTCCGGATGGGTCGGAGTTGGTCTCGCTCGCGGAGACGACTGAGGGGCCTGCGATCGTGGAGATGAGCACGGGGGATGTTCGTGCGGTGATGGTCGCTTTTGATCCGGCGTTCTCGAACTGGCCGTTTGATGTGAGCTTTGTGGTGTTTCTTGCGAGCAGCGTGGATTATCTGGGGACGCAGGTCGGAACGGATGTGGATGTCAACGCTCGGCAGCTCACTCCAGGATTTGTGCTCGCGGATCGGGTCCCGACGGATGCTGAAAATATCCGCGTGCGGCTTCCCGACGGGACGATGAGCGGCGAGGTCGTCGCGGCTCCAGACGGGCGGATTGTGTATGGACCGATCCATGATTCGGGGGTCTATCGCGTGGAGTGGAACGGGAGCATGGGGGCGAGCGATGTGGAGGATGACGGGAAGGTGCTGCGGTTCTACGCGGCGAACCTGCTCGATGGTCCTGAGTCGGATGTGGGTTCAGCGGAGACGCTTGGGTTGTCGAACCGGGTGGTGTCAGCGAGTAGTCAGGGGGAAATTACAAGATTGAAGGAGTGGTGGCCTTGGCTGTTGCTTGGGGCGCTTGGGGTGATGATGGTGGAGTGGTGGATTTATAACAAGAAGGTGTATTTGTAGAAGAAGGGGATTGGGGTGCCCCGACTCGCCGTCTTCGGCGCAGTCGGGATAGAGCTGTGTGCTGACTGTTGAAGACCGCACTGCGCCGAAGACGGCGAGTACGGGCACCCATAGAAATCAGTGTGTCTATTGTTTGGTATGCGGATTCGCTTTCTAGGGACTGGGACTTCGGCGGGTGTGCCTGTGATTGCATGCGATTGCAGTGTGTGTACTTCGACGGATCCGCGCGATACGCGGACTCGGACGAGTGCTTCAGTGGAGTTTGTGGATGCGGATGGTCAGGAGCGGGTGATCCTGATTGATGCTTCGCCGGACCTGCGTGAGCAGGTGCTCAGGGAGGGGATGACGCGGGTGGATGCGATTTTGATTACGCATAATCATGTGGATCATGTGTGGGGCTTGGATGAGATCCGTCGGTTCAATGAGGTGATGAAGCAGCCGATCGAGGTTTGGGCTGATGCGCATACGCATGGGTCGTTGCGGCGGGTGTACCAGCACATCTTTGAGAAAGAGAAGAATATCCAGAAGTCGTTTATCGCGGATCTGGTGCCGAGGGTGCTGGAGGTTGGGGTGGAGGTGGATCTGTTTGGGATGCGGGTGACGCCGATGACTTTGATGCATGGGAAGCAAGCGATTCTGGGGTTCCGTTTTGAAGCGGGGGAGGGGATTGAGGATCCGAGCGGGGTGCTGCCTTTGGCGTATTGCACGGATGTGGTGGAGGTCCCTGAGGCGTCGCGGGTGTTTTTGGAGGGCTCGGTTGGAGGGGTCGAGACGCTGGTGCTCGATGCGCTGCGGGAGCGTCCTCATCCGACGCACTTTACCGTTGAGCAGGCGCTGGAGGAAGCGGGACGGATCGGGGCTTCTCGGACTTACTTTGTCCATATGACGCACGATCTGGGGCACGCGACGACCAATATGGAGCTTCCTGAGGGGGTTGAGCTCGCGTATGACGGTCTGGTCGTGGGGAACTGAGCTGATTCTTCACAATTGAGCGGGTATTGGCTGGGCGGCGCGGGAGATCCGTGGCATTGTTTGGGTACGAGCCGAGTGATTCAGCGCGATGTTGAGCTGATCGGGAGGCTTGGTCATCTGAAGAGAGGTTTGTCACATGGCTGATATGCGTCCATCGTCGAGTTCCCAGCAGCGAGCATTGCCTGCGAAGGTCGAGATTCCCCAGATTACCGGATTGACCACGGCATTCCCGATGGAGATCGAATCATCCAAGGGTCCAAACCCTCATCGGAGCGGGGATGCTCGCAAGGCGCATCGTCACGATCCTGGTCACTGATTCTGGTGAGGGATTTGGGGTCAGAATTGGGCAATTCAGCGCTCTGAGCGGGGTCTGGTTGAGGACGCACTTTGGGGGGGTGCCTACCATCGACTCCTATGGGAAACGCACGCGATATCAAGAAGCGGATGAAGGCGGTCGGGAACATCAAGCGCATTACGCGCACGATGCAGATGATCGCGACGAGCAAGTTTGCCAAGGCGCAGCAAGCGTCGCTGGCTTCACGCCCGTACACCGATACATTGTTCGGATTGGTCGCGCAGCTCGCGGATGCGGGTGTTGGGGAAGGGCACGCGCTGCTCACGACTCCATCGGCTGAATCCAATGAGCTGACGCTGATGATCTCGGCGGATCGTGGTCTCTGTGGTCCATACAACGGGACGATGGTCCGGACCACACTCAAGCATCTCAAGAGCGATTCTGCTGCTGGGAACGGCACGATCGAGGTTGTTGGCAAGAAGGGTGCTGGCGCACTCAAGTTCAACGGCTACACCGATTTCGTGCATCACACGCACATTGGTGATAAGCCGGCGTATGAGGATGTTGAGCGTCTTGCGGATCGCTTCATGCAGATGTTTGTTGATGGCGAAGTCTCGGCGGTTCGCGTCGTGTACATGAAGTACTACAGTGCTGGCCGTCAGCGTCCTGAAATTCTGCAGTTGCTGCCTTTCTCGGCTCCTGAAGTCGAAACGGGTGAAGACGCGAGCGGCTCAAACGATATTTACGAGTTCTCTCCAGACGCGGACTCGCTGCTCGATTCGTTGCTCCCTGCAGCGGTCAAAGCGGTGCTCTACCAGTGCTTCAACGACGCGGTGGTTTCCGAGCACATCGCTCGTATGGTCGCGATGAAAGCGGCGACGGACAATGCCGGGAAAATGGGCGGCTTGCTCAAGCGTGAGTTCAATCGTGTGCGTCAGACGCAGATCACGACGGAGCTTACCGAGATCATCTCGGGTGCGGCTGCTCTCGAGTAGTCCGGAATTCAGTTATGAATGGGTGCCCCGACTCGCTGCTTTTGAGCGCAGTCGGGCTTTTCATATGTATGCACATCTACGAAGGCCCGACTGCGCCGAAGACGGCGAGTCGGGGCACCCTGTATTGGGGTGGGGTTGAATCAGATTCGATGAGAAGACCTCCAGGAACCGAAGGCGGTACCCGAAGGGCACCCAGATTGTGCTGTTGGTTGATCTAATCGACGAATACGCTCAGGTCGTCGAGCGGTTTGCGCGCGATGTCGGGGACCTGGCAGTCGTCGGCGGGGTATCCCATCGGGATCATCATGTAGGGTCGTTCGTGCTCAGGTCGATCGAGGACCTCGCGGAGGAACTTCATCGGAGAGGGGGTGTGGGTGAGGGTCGCGAGTCCGGCGTGGTGGGCGGCGGTCAGGAGCATTCCGGTCGCGATCCCGACGGATTCGTTGAGGTAGTAGACCTGTCCGCCGTCGTCGGTTGTGCGGAGCGCCATGACGATGATGAGCCAGGGGACGGTGTCGATGTAGGACTTGTCGGGGTTGGTCTCGAAGGGTTCGAGGTCTTCGAGCCAGCGGTTGGAGGCGCGGTCTTCGTAGAACTCCTTCTCGACCTCTTCGACGGCGACGCGGATCTTGTGCTTAGTCTCTGGATTGGAGATCGCTATGAAGCGCCAGGGTTGTTTGTGGGCTCCAGATGGCGCGGTTCCCGCGGCGAGGAGGACCTGCTCGATGACTTCCTTCGGGACGGGTTTGTCGGAAAAGTGACGGACGGTTCGGCGTTTTGAGATGGTCTCGTGGAACTCGGTTGCTGCTTGGAGCGAGGATCCATCGGGTTTGTAGCGATCGAGGGGGATCCACGCGGCCTTGGGTTTGTTTTGGGGGGTGTTGGATTGATCGGTCGAGTGGTCTGGCATCGATTGGCTCCTGGGACGATCGTATTCAGTGTTCTGGTGGAAGTGGGATTCAGCGGGAAATGGATGGTTCCGGCTCAAAGTGCCGATGTTTGGGTAGATGTCAGGTTCGAAGCGCGATCATTCTGGATTGAAGCCTTGGGTGTGCTCTGCTCTGCTGTGTTTGACAGTGGGGGGGGTCTCTGGTGTTCAGATGGGTGTTCAGATGCAGGATGGTGAGGATGGGAGATTGGTCAATCGTCCGGCGTATTCTGGGCGCGTGGTTCGTGCGTTTGACTTTGAAGAGATGTACACGAACTCGCTCCCGGTCCCTCGCGGATGGATCCGCGCACAGCACGATCCGGAGGTTCCACGCGATCGTCCGGGATTCCCGATCTGGAACGGCGCACGGCTGGATTATGCGAGTCCGGCGTATTCCGGGAAGGGGACGGTGTATCTCCCGACTGAGGGTGGATCGACGAGTCTGATCCTTCGGCACGGCGAGCTGACGGTGTTCCCCAACGCGGATTACATGATCAGTGCACGCGTGCGGACAGAAGGGCTGAGTCATGCTCGCGCTCGGATGGTCGCGACGCTGATCGATCGTGCGGGGAAAGAGGTCGAGGGGGGGACGGTTTCGACGAGGCTCGTGCGGACGCGCGGGGAGTGGGATCAGATCTCGATGTTTATTGAGGGCGCGGATCCGAGCACGGCTTTTGTGCAGGTGGAGTTGCAGTTGCTTCAACCGGAGCAGCAGCCGAGGGTTCGGAAGGTGAAGCCGTTCACGGTGTGGTCGCAGGACTTTGAGGGCGGCGCGTGGTTTGACGATGTGATCGTGGCGCAGGTGCCGACGATTGGATTGGATACGGGGACTCCAGGCAATGTGGTGATCGGCGATGAAGCACCGATGCTGAACATGTCGGTGCGTGATCTGACGGGTGATGATCTGAGCTCGTATGTCCGAGTCTTTGATGCGTCGGGTTTGCTTGTTGATGAGCGGGCATCTGCTGGACGAGTCGGTGGGAGCGAGTTTGGTGAGGGGTGGAGTCCGGAGCTGCCTGGGTTTGGGTGGTACCACGCGGTGTTTGATGTGATCTCAGGGCGCGGGATCGAGAGTCATCTGGTGGGACGGAAAGAGCTGGACTTTATTTGGGGACCATCGCGAGCCGCGGACGAGTCGATTGGGGGGGAAGAGGGCGCGGAGCGTATGGCGATATACGATTCGAGCTTTGCGCTTCGGACGCAGAGCATGAACAAGCATCTGCTCGCGTCGCTCCCTGAGCTGATCGGGATGACGGGTGTTCGTCATGTCGAGATGCGGATCTGGGAGAATGAATCGGTCGCGGAGGATCTGCTCAAGGGGTCGGAACTGGTCGATGCGATTGATCGGGTTGTTGGTCTTGGAGTGCAGGTTGGATTGTCGCTCAGCGAGGTCCCGATGGAGCTCGCGGATCAGGCGGCGATCGATCAGGATTCGATTTTCAAGCTGCTGATTGAACACGAACCGATCGCGCTCCCGGTGCTCGGTCCTTTCCTTGATCGGTATGGTCAGCAGGTCTCGGATTGGCGGATCGGGAGCGGGGTCGCGGAGGAAGATGCGGCGTCGCTCACCGATCAAGCGGGTGCGGTCGCTGAGATGATGGATCCGTATGTTCCCGGCGCGGTCGTGGGCGTGTCGTGGGCGATGGATCGTCCGTTTGAGAACGCGGTGCTCGCGGCTCCGATTCGGCTGCTTGTTGAGGATGATCCGAGCTTCCCGGATGATGCGATGGGGGACATGATGGACCAGTGGGTCCAAGCTGGAGGTGGTGCTGGCGCGAGCAGGGCGAAGCTCAGTGTTGTGCATCGTCCTTACCAGTCGAGCAACGGGGGGAGCGAGTCGGTCTGGTCGAGGGTTGGTTGGCTTGGAAGACGAGCAATCAACTCATGGTGGGCAGCGCAGGGGATCGGCGCGGGGAGCGATGATGTCCAGATCGTGCTGAGCGATCCTTGGGTGATTGAGAATGGTCGTCGTGGGCGCGTGATGCCTGGTCCTGAGCTGTTGGTGTGGCGCACGCTGGTCGATCATCTCGGCGGGCGCGAAGCGGTCAGTGAGCTGGCGCTGGATCCGGGTGTGCGGATGTTGCTGTGCTCGGCGCGGAGCGGGGGCGCTGAGCTTGGATACGATGACCTGAATCTGGTCGGCGCTTCAGGGACAGGGGACGCTTCTGGTGATGGCGCGTTGGTTGTTTGGCTCGATGAGCCTGGGCTTGAGAAGACGACGGTTGAGCTTCCGCTCTCGATGGGCGCGGTGCGCGTCGTGGACTTGTTTGGGAACTCGACGGATATTGGGTTGGTGCATGAGACGGAGCTGGATCTCCCGGTGCATCGGATTGAGATCACACGGACGCCTCAGATTATTACTGGAGTGAACACGGAGCTGGTCGAGTTTCTCGCGAGCATCCGGCTGACCCCTGATCGGTTTGAAGCGACGAGCGGGGTGCACAAGCACGAGCTGGTGCTGGAGAATCCTTGGCCTTTCTCGATTCGGGGGCGTGTGTACATTGTTGAGCCTGGGGGATACTCGGAGCCGGGCTCGACGCGTGTGGATCGGTCGTGGGATATGAAGCCTCGTGTGGTCAACTTTTCGGTGACGGGCGGGCTCGAGGAGCGTGTCCCGATCGAGGTGTCGTACTCGTCGGCGAAGCTTGCGGGGATGAAGGATCTGATCTTTGATGTCGAGTTGATCGCTGATCAGGAATACGGGTTGATGCGTGTCAAACGCGAGATCGAGCTGGGGACGGATGTCATCGAGGTGACGCTCGCGATCCGGGATGGGGAGCTTGCGTCTGGGAGGATCGAGGTCGAGGCGTTTGTGACCAACCAGACCGAGGTTCCAATGTACGCGGATGTCGTCGCGATCGCGCCGAAGAATCCGAGGCAGGAATCGTCGATCAGTGTGATCCAGCCTCGGGAGGACGGGAGGCGTTCGTTTGTGTTCGAATCGCTGGATCGTGGGGATCAGGTAATTGTGAGCGTTCGTATCCCTGAGCGTGGGATTCAGATCAATAAAGCGATCTCTGTGCCTTAGTGTTTGGGAAATCGTCGAATAAAGCTGGATTGTGCGGCGTTTTGTGTATAATGAGTGCTCAGCACTCGCTGCACAGATCAGGTGATCTGTTGGAATGGAAGGATATAGATAGCCGTGGCTCGACCAAAATCATTTGATCCCGATACTGTCCTCGCGAAAGCGATGGGTGTTTTTTGGGAGAAGGGGTACGACGCGGCGAGTATATCGGACCTGACTGCGGCGATGGGGATCAACCGGTTCTCGCTCTACGACACCTTCGGCGACAAACACGAGCTGTATCTCAAAGCGCTTGATGCGTACAGCGATCGCGTGGTCGGTGGGATGGTCGAGCGGGTCAACGCGATCGAAACGCTCGAAGATATCCAGCAGTTTTTCTTTGGGATGATCGAGTACCAGCACAGCGGGGAGAGCTCTCCGTGCTGCATGATGCATAAAGCGGCGGTCTCGCTCGCGGCGGTCGATGATGAAGCGCGCAAGCGTGTGGAGACAGCACGCGATCGGTTCCACGCGGCGTATCACGATGCGCTCGATCGGATCAAGCGGACTGGTGGGGTACGCAAGGATCTGGATCTGAACCAGGCGGCGTGGTTGCTGATGATCACGAAGTCCGGATTGATGGGCTACAGCGGATCTCCGGTCCCAGAGGACGAAGCGAAGGGCGCGGTGCTCGCGTTGCTTTCGCAGTTCAAGGGATAATCACATAGGTGCGTTTGCTCATTGGATGACCTGCTGGGGCTTCTCGCTGGGTTTTCGTGGCGTGGCGTTGGTGTGCTTGATGTTGGGCATTTTTGAATAAGTTTGAATATTTCGGAACAATCGGTTAGGAATGGGGCTTCTCTCTTTCTCTACGCATATCAGTGTTGATTGCGTGGGTGCAATGCTCGGATCGAGCAGAAGGGAGACACGATGATTAATGGCTATGAGTTGAGTGATCCGTCGGATGTGAGCGGGGAGCGGAAGCGGGTGTTTGAGAAGGCGGAGCAGCGGTTTGGTGGGGTGCCGAACATTGTCAATGCGTTTTCGGAATCTCCTGTGCTTGCGGAAGCGATGGTGGATTTGTATGGGATGATCGGGAAGTCGGGGCTGTCGACTGTGGAGAGCCATGTCGTGATGCAGACGATCAATGTGCTCAATGAATGCACCTACTGCGTCCCGGCTCACTCGACCTCGGCGCGTGCGGGTGGGGTGGACGCTGAGCTGGATGACTCGCTCCGCGCGAAGCAGGAACTCGATGATCCGAAGCTCGAGGCGCTTCGCGTGTTTACCACACAGCTCGTCAAGCAACGAGGGCATCTGAGTGATGAGCAGTTTGAGGCGTTTGTTGAAGCGGGGTGGACGAAGAAGACGGCCCTCGATGTCGTGTTCCTCAATACGGTCAAGACGCTGACGAACTATGGGAATCATCTGACTGGGACGGATCTGGATCAGAAGTTCCAGGCGCAGGCTTGGGAGCCTGCGGCGGCGGTCTGAATGTGTACATGAAACTGAATGGATGAACGAAGCTTGCGCGATTGATGCGCGCTTGAAAGGAAGAACAGGATGACTCAACTACTTGAAAGCAAGGTTGCGCTGGTTACCGGCGCGAACTCGGGGATCGGAGAAGCAGCAGCGATCGCGCTGGCGGATGCGGGTGCATCGGTCGTGCTTGGCGCTCGAAGACAAGAAGAAGGCGAGCGGGTCGCGCAGAAAATCCGCGACAACGGCGGCAAAGCGGTGTTCCTCAAAACAGATGTGACCATTCAGTCTGAGGTCGAGGCGCTCGTGGCGCTGGCGGTCTCGGAGTACGGCGGTCTGGATATCGCGTTCAACAACGCGGGGACTGATGGTCAGCCCGGCCCGATCGTGGATGAGGACGAAGCGAACTTTGATCGGGTGATCGGGACGAATGTGAAGGGGGTCTGGTACTCGATCAAGGCGCAGATCCCGGAACTCAGGAAGCGTGGAGGGGGTTCGATTATTAATACTTCCTCGATTCTTGGTTCGCATGGGGTGTCGAACTTTGGGACCTATGTCGCGTCGAAGTTTGCGGTTGAGGGGCTGACGAAATCTGTTGCGCTTGAGTACGCGAAGGAAGGGATCCGTGTGAATGCGGTCGCGCCTGGTCCGATCCAGACGCCTTTGCTTGAGCACGCGACTGGAGGGAATCCTGATGGGTTTAACGGGATCGTCGCGCTTGGTCGTCCTGGGACGGTCGAAGAGATCGCGCCGGCGGTGGTGTTCCTTGCTTCGGATCAGTCCAGCTATATCACCGGTCAGTCGATCGCGATCGGCGGGGGCGCGACGGCGGGGTTTGTGACCGACGCGCACTGAATCAGTTCCGAATATGAAATCAGCCAAGTTCTGACGGTTGTTCTCGCTCCCGGTGCGTTTGCCCGGGGGTTTTTTATGTGTGGTTGCTGAAATCGAGTTGACGGCTTTCGGAATAGGGAGCCTTAGACTGTGCGTAGTACATGTGGTCGAGATGGCTTTGAATGACATGGAGCGAGGGACGCGATGAAGTCAGCGGTGTATCGGAAGTATGGGGCGCCATCGGTGGTGAAGTTGGAGGAGGTGGAGACGCCTGCTCCCAAGCGTGGGGAGGTGCTCGTGAGGGTGCATGCGAGCTCGGTGAATACTGGAGATGCGCGGATGCGTCGTGCGGACTTTGGTCCTGCGTTGATCGCGATCCCGGCGAGGTTGTTTCTTGGGATCTTTGGGCCTCGCGCGAAGGTGCTGGGGACTGGGTTTTCGGGGGTGGTTGAAGCGGTTGGGGAGGAAGCCGGGAAGTTCAGGGTTGGGGATCGGGTGTTCGGGTCGGTGGGGATGCAGATGGGGGCGCACGCGGAGTATGTGGTGATCAAGGAGGACGCGTCGGTTGTTCCGATTCCGGATGGGGTTGGGTATGTGGACGCGGCGTCGATGGTCTTTGGTGGGATCACGGCGATTTTCTTTCTGCGTACACAGGGGAAGCTTGATCAGCTTGGGGAAGGACAGCAGCCGAGGGTGATGGTGGTTGGGGCATCGGGTGGTGTTGGATCGATGGCGGTGCAGTACGCGAAAGCGTTGGGGGCGTATGTGACGGGGGTGTGCTCGACGAAGAATGTGGAGTTGGTGGAGTCGCTGGGCGCGGATGCTGTGATTGATTACACGAAGACGGATTTCCTCTCAGGTGATGAGCGATACGACCTGATCTTTGACACGATCGGGAAGTGTCCGTTTGGTCGCGCGAAGCAGGTGCTTGCGGAAGATGGGCGTGTGCTTGAAGCGGAGCTGGGGACGGCATCGATTGGGTGGGTGCTGTGGTCGAAGCTGTTTGGACGCAAGAAGATGATCGGAGGGGTGGCTTTTGACAAGCTTGCGTTTGTGGAGACGATTGGTCGGTTGGTGGAGTCTGGGGAGATGCGTCCTGTGATTGATCGGGTGCTGCCGTTCAGGGAGATCCAGGAGGCGCATGCTCGTGTGGATCAGGGGGGGAAGGTTGGCGCGGTGGTGGTGCGGATGGTGGAGGAGGGGTGATTCTGGTACACTCTGGTTGATGAAGTAGCTGAATCAAGGGAGTACAGAATGACGATTACGGATCCGGTTGAGGTGATGATCGCGCACGATCGTTGGGCGAACGCGTTGATGTATGATGCGTGCAGAGCGTTGAGCGAGGAACAGTTTCATCGGCGGTTTGAGATGGGTGAGGGATCGTTGCATGACAATCTGCTGCACAATCTCGGCGCGATGCGTGGGTGGACGGATGTGCTCAATGAAGCTCCGGCGCGTCCTCGCTTGGAGGGGGAGGGGATGTCGATCGATCAGATTGTGGAGCTGCACGAATCGGTCACGGCTGACTTCGAGACTGCGGTGTTCCGGCGTCCGAGCGACACGATCATCCATCGTCAGCGAGGGGAGGAGACCTATGTGTTCTCGGTTGGTGGGATTTTGTCGCATGTGATGACGCACTCGATGCATCATCGGGCGCAGTGCCTGAACATGCTCAGGCATCTGGGTGTGGAGGATCTTCCTCAGAGTAGCGTGATGGAATGGATGCTCTCAGGGGAGATGCAATAAACTGCTGGGCTCTTCGTAGAGCGGGTATCAACTCGATGGGGCGCGATTGATGCGCGCCGTGAACTCTTTACTGCACAGGCGCTTGTGGGCGCAGATTGGACAACGATGAATACTCAGGCAACAGCTCGGATGCAACGCAGGGCGTTTTTGGCCGCGGGCGCGGTTTCGATTCCATCGCTGGCGTTCGCGAAGAGCGGACAGGATGGGATGACTGCGATCGGCGGCGGGATGAGGTTCCATGATCTGATGGGACAGGCGGGGGATCACCTCAAGTCGATGCGCCGGTATCTCGAAGACCTCGAAGCGCCTGGTGCTCGTGATGAGGCGGCGTTTCTTGCGAATCAGATCACTATTCTCCTCGCGCAGTGTGTGATGGTCGCGGAACAAGAGTCGATCCCGGTGCAGTCGGAAAAGAAGTATAATGGAGACAAGGCACAGTTCACAAAAGATATGCGGATCAAGCTGACGAGCGCGGTCTCGGCATGCAACGCGATGGGACGACAGCTCCTGCTTGGCAATGACGAGGAGGCAGTCTCGCTCTACGGCAATCTCCGCAAGGAACGCAACGAGGGTCACGACGAGTTTATCAGCGAAGATGATTGAGCACCTACTCGAGTTCATTGGACGCACGCACCTGGTCGTGCTGCACTTCCCGATCGCGTTGATTGTGGTCACGGCGGTTGTGGAGATCTGGCGCATGATGGCGCTCAAGGGTCGTGCATATACGCCGAGTGCTGCGGGATCGGTGATGTTTTTGTTTGCGCTGCTTGGGGCGGCGGTCTCGGTTATCACCGGGCTTGTGCTGGGGTTTGATGGCGGGGAACGCGTGGATCTCCATCGGATCCTGGGGATCGTCAGCGGCGTGCTGATGGTCGTGACCTGGTTCGCGTGGATGTCGGCGATGAAACCTGAATCTAAGTCAGGGAAGGTGTATCTCACGCTGCTGTGTCTCTCAGCGGCTTCAATCGGCGCGGCGGGGCATTTCGGGGGTGAACTCACGCACGGCGAGGGGTTTTTGACGAAGCCTTTGAAAGAGATGGTGGGGATGCAGGAGGATCAGCTGACTCTGGATGCTGAGGCATTGGGGGTCTCTCGCGTCTCAGCGGAGGTCTTCGAGCTCGAGGTGCTTCCGATTATGAAGCGGTCGTGCGTGGAGTGTCATGGTCCTGATGAAGCAGAGGATGATATTCGGCTCGATACGCTCGCGTATGTGCTGGACCGGCGCGTGCAGACGGTTCGGAGAGGGGATCCGGACGGCAGCGAGCTGGTGTATCGGATTGAGCTGCCTCACGATGATCCGGACATCATGCCTCCAGAAGGGGATGGGGAGCCTTTGACGAGTGCGGAGGTCAAGGTGGTTCGTGATTGGATCGCATCGCTGAGTGATTAATCAGCAAAGCTTGAGTTCTGCTACGATGTATCATGATGAATGATCAACATGATTCGCAGAATGATAGAAGTGACATCAAGAAACCAAAGAAGAGCCTGGGGAAGCGATTGCTCAGGATGCTGGTGGTGTACCTGTGTATCTCGCTGGTGGGGATCGTGGTACTGTGGGTGACGGGGTACGGCGAGCGTGTGTTCTACTGGCCGATCCGTGATGCGTTCGAGACTCCGGCGCAGTACGAGGATGTGTGGATCGAGACTGCGGATGGGAAGCGTTTGCATGGATGGTTCATGCCTGCGGTTGGGGTTCCCGATGGGGAGCAGGGGCCTGCGATTTTGCATGCGCATGGCAACGCGGGGAATGTGTTGTATCATGAATCGTTCTCGTCGTTCTTGACGATGTCGGGGTTCCATGTGCTGCTGTTTGATTACAGGGGGTATGGGCGTTCGGATAAGGGGTCGATGAATCGGGAGAGCTTGGCGATCGACACACGCGCGGCTCTTGCGTATCTGATGGAGCGGGAGGATGTGGATGCGGATCGGGTGGGGGTGATGGGGGTGAGTCTTGGTGGGCCTTTCGCGCTTGATGCAGCGATCAATGAGCCTCGCGTGGAAGCGGTGGTGACGGTGTCGACCTATGCGAGCTGGCGCGGGGTCGCGGATGACGCGGTTGGGATTGCGAGTTTGTTGATCCCTGAGGGGCTTGATCCAGTGGATCTGGCGCGGAAGTTGGAGACTCGGCCGTATCTGATTCTGCACGGGACGGGGGATGAGATCGTGGATGTGAAGCACGCCGAGGAGATCCGGTCTTCAGCGGAGGATTCGTTTGTTGATGTGACGGTGAAGACTTATCCGGGGGATCACAACTCGCTGATCCAGCGGGATATTGAGGCGCAGCAGGATCTTGCGGGGTTCTTTGAGCGGTACCTGAAACCTAAGTGAGAGTGATGGGCTTTCGTCGTTGAGGAAACGATCAGCGTGGGATGAGTGCGCGGAGATCTTTTCGACACTCTTGGTGCGGTATGGGCAGGCTATTGAAAACGACGATGGATCAAACTGGTCTGTCGTTAGCTCGGCGGTGTCCCTTGGTGGCTGAGGACGATTGCGAGAATGCTGATCGCGGAACACACGAGAATCGCGATGGTGAGCATGAGGCATCCTTTCGCGGTTTCATATTCTGCTGATTCCTGGTTGGGTGCGTTGTGTTGCAAACTTTGATGATCGGCTTGGTGGTTTGAAGTCTGTTGGTTCATGTTTGGATACTCGAGATAAACCCAGAGCTGTTGAAGCTCAGGGGTGGTGTGTTGTTTGTGTGTAATGACAAGGCGATCATCGCGAATGCGCGGCTGACAGATGTCACGCACACTCTTTTCGATCACGCTGTTGGTTTGGTATTTGGATCGTTGTTATGAAGTATGAACGATCGGGGGGGCGCGGATCGTTCTGGATCCGAGCATATTTGAGAGCTGCTTGATCGGCAACCAAAGATCGAGGGAAGAAGTGTTGAGAGTTCGAGGCGCGGACGCTTGATTGCAGGCAATCAGCGCGAAGCGTTCGTCGTGGCCGGTTCCGGCGAGGGGTCGTCGTGGGGTGTTTCCCGCGATAGGTGGAGGGCTGTGTTCGAGGTACAGCGGGAGTGGAGGCGGAGTCGGGCTGGAGAGGGCTGATGATGAGGGGGCTGTCGGGATTTGTGAGCCGGAGAGCGATGCGATGAGCAGTGTGATCAACGCGCAGAGGGTGAGTTGTATGCGTGTTCGATTCATCGCGTGGATATCCTGGATCCGGCCTGGATCGGCTCGTGCAAGGGTATGCCTCATCAGGCATTGTTGCTACAATGGATCACTGCTCGGGGCGCGGGTCTGATGACCTGCTGAGACGCACCCGTTGAACCTGATCCGGCTCGCACCGGCGGAGGGAATGCAGATGGTCGATCCGTTTTGGACTGTCGCGCAAACTCCCGGTGCATTGCTTTAAGCATTGAACGAGGAGTTGCTATGACGACCTATCCGAAATCGACCCCTGACCATCTTTCGATTACTTCACCTGCTGGGAAGGCGGTCGCGTTGACGACCAAGTACAAGAGTGCTGCGGATATGCGGAGCTCGTTCCGGACTGTGCAGGGGGGTCAGGCGATTGATGGTTCGCAGTTCATGCTTCCGGTGCATGGTGCGTTTAATCCAGGGAGTGATGCGGAGGTGCCGACGCCTGGGAGCTTTGCACATAAGGCGGATATTGGTGGGCCGTATACATTTTCTTCGCCGGATACTCCTGGGATGCCGGCGCCTTCGAAGCTGACCGCTTGGGACTTCCTTCCAGATGGGTGGTCGGTTGAGACTGTTGATTCTGCATGTGATGCGAATGACGAGACGCCGGATCATGTGTACACCTTTACCGATGCACTGGGGGTGACTCGGCGCGTCGTGACTCCGGAGGGCTTTGCTCCGATCACGCAGCTTGAATCGGCGCGTTTGGGGATCATCACTCCTGAGATGGAGCGCGTCGCGGAACGCGAGCCTCACCTGAGTGCGATGCAGGTTCGTGATGAGATCGCGGCGGGTCGGTTGATCATCCCTGCCAATAGAGCACACCTCGCCAAGAGCCTTGATCCGATGGCGATCGGCCGTGCGAGCAAGACGAAGGTCAATGCGAACATGGGTGCTTCGCCTGTTTCGTCAGGGACTGAAGAAGAGGTCGAGAAGCTGCAGTGGGCGGAAAAATGGGGTGCGGATACTGTGATGGATCTGAGTACCGGTGGGGATTTGGATGCGTGCCGTGCGGCGATTATTGAGAACTCGACGGTGCCGATTGGGACCGTGCCGATCTACTCGATGATCATCGGGAAGAAGATCGAGGATTTGAATCGCGAGCTGATTCTTGAAACGCTGCATCATCAAGCGGAGCAAGGCGTGGATTACTTCACGATCCATGCGGGTGTTCGGATGGAGCATCTGAAGTTTGTCAAGAAGCGTGCGATCGGGATTGTTTCGCGTGGCGGGTCGCTGCTCGCGAAGTGGATGCTGGTGCATAACGAAGACAACATCATGTACACGATGTGGGATGAGATCTGTGATCTGATGCGTGAGCATGATGTGAGTTTCTCGATCGGTGATGGTCTCCGTCCCGGCGGGCTTGCGGATGCGACGGATCTGGCGCAGCTTGGTGAGCTTGCAGTGATTGGTGAACTCACGGAGCGTGCTTGGAGACGCGGCGTGCAGGTGATGGTCGAAGGTCCCGGGCATGTGCCGTTTGATCAGATCGAGTACAACGCGAAGCTGCAGCGTCGTTTGTGTCATGGGGCGCCGTTCTATGTGCTTGGGCCGCTGGTGACCGATGTGTTCCCGGGGTATGACCACATCACGAGTTGCATCGGTGCGACGAGCATCGCGTACCACGGCGCGTCGATGCTGTGTTATGTGACTCCGAAAGAGCATCTTGGTCTTCCCAAGAAGGGGGATGTCAAGGAGGGGTGCATCGCGTACAAGATCGCGGCTCATGCCGCGGATGTGGCGCTGGGGATTCCTGGGACGCGCGACTGGGACGATGAATTGACCAAGGCACGGGCCGCGCTCAACTGGAACAAGCACTTTGAGCTTGCGTTCGATGAGGACACGGCTCGTGCGTACCACGACGAGGACATGGATGTCGATACCGACTTCTGCGCGATGTGCGGGCACGACTGGTGCAGCGTGCGGATCAGTAAGGAGATCCAGGAGTTCCAGTCTGGGAAGGCCGAGGGGTTTGAGCGTGGGAAACCTGTCAAATCCGCGGCGTTGACTCCTGAGCAGCAGCAGATTCTTGAGTCGCGTGGGTACCTGCCTCCGGAGGAGATCCACAAGCTTGCGTCGAAGACGAAGAAGGTTGTTGGAGCCGAGGACGGGAAGGCGGCGTGTCACTCGGATTATGTGGATGCGGATGATGCACTGGAGAAGCAGGGGGCGGTGATGGTGCAGCTCAATACGGCTCCGGCGCATGGGATTGCGAGTGAGGATCGGGTTATTTGATCTCGCTAATTACAGAGTTTTTATAATGGGATCAATTAATCAACAATACGGTGAATGGACGCTGGAGTCCTCGCTTGGTAAAGGCGGGAATGCGACTGTGTTTAAAGCGCAGAATGCAAATGGAGAAGTTGGCGCGTTAAAGTTGTTTTATAAATCATCTAAAAAATTCTGGAAAGATACAAAGCAGAAATATTGGCCATGGAGGTTCTGGACGGGGTGGGTGGGGTTCTTCCGGTGTTAGATAAATTTATCCCTAAATCATATCGAGGCTCCAATAAGTTATGGTACGTAATGCCAATCGCAACTCCGCTTTGGTATGCAATAGATTTGTCCGATGAGAAGGTAGTGGTGGATTCAATCTGTTCTGTCGCATCTACTGTTGTGGAGATGCATGGCATCGGAATGTCGCACCGTGACATCAAGCCAAGTAATCTACTTCACCACAAGGGTGTTCCGTGTTTGGCAGATTTTGGGCTCGTGACATATCCTGGAAAAATTGAGATAACAGAGAGTCAAATTAAGATTGGTGCTCGTAATACTATTGCTCCGGAAATGAGGCATTACGTAACAGGGAGCGATGGAAAAGCTGCGGATGTGTATTCGCTTGCAAAAACACTTTGGATGTTTCTATGCAAACAAAAAAAGTGTTTCGATGGACAGTATAATCCAAGATCGTCGATCTCTTTGAGAAGCATGAATCCAGTAGCTCAGATTGATATGCTAGATCAACTTCTTGAGGCGTCGACTGATCATAACCCAATGTCTCGGCCGAGCATAAAAGAATTTCACAAAGCGCTTTCTGATTGCAGCAGTATAATCAGCGATCCTGATCGACTGTCTAAAACTAAATGGGTGGGAATACAAAGCTATTTGTTTCCAGAGCATGTTCCGCAGAGAACTGAATGGAGTGATATGCGCACAATCTCTGATATCCTTAACATGGTGGGCGAGTCAGCTCGCGATAATCATATGTTTTTTCCTGACGGTGGGGGCATGGATCTTACTGGGGCCTCGCTAAGCACGGATTTAAATTTGATAGAGTTGTTTTACGATTCGACTCGTATGGGGTCGTTTGCGATCAGGCCAAAGCGATTGCTGTATGAATCTTTTGCAGATTCAGATTGGAACTATTTTCGAGTTGAATTTGAAAACGCAGAGCCGTCAGGAGTTTACTGGAATATCTGGCCAGACGATGTGAACTCTGAAGAAGTCATTGAATTGGCTGGTGGTCAGCTAGTGCCTGGTGAATGCCGAGAATATGGTGAATGGAATGGAGAGCCGCTTCCAGTAGACTACAGAGTTCAAACAAGATTTCGCACTGGTGCGATAGTAGTCGTTCATCGAAAATCCGCATATAACAAAGATTCGTCGACCTATGACGGTCGCCATGATGAAATGAATGCTGATGAGTTCAGGAAGTATATGGCAAGAAATTTTGAACAAACAATGCGTACCAGCTCACCGTCCTCGGCGCAGCCGGAATATTGAACAATATCCACCCCGGTCTCCACGCCCAGGCCTCCGGTTTCTCCAAAGAGGGGTTGCAGGGGCCCCCTCCCCTGCACACGCTCATATTTCCCTGGATGCACTCACCAACGACCCTGCCGTCTCACTTCAATACGCCCGCTTCGGTCAAATCCCTCGGCTGTGTAGTGATTCCCGGCGTGTTCTCTCATGAACAGATTGCACAGTTCGTTCGCTTTGCTTGGTTTGCTGATTCTTAAGAGTTGAGCTGGTTCTCAATCCGGTTCGCTCACGGTGTAGGTGATGATGACGGGGCCGAGGGAGACTCGCGGGTTGTTATCCCAGTCATCGCTTATTGCTTGGAGGTAGTAGGTGAAGATGCCGTTGTCGACGATCGATGAGGCGGGGTCGGCGTTGAGCGTGATCGGTGATGGGGTGGCTTGGGTGAGGTCAAGAACGCTTGCGACGAGACTGAGTGATGTGCCGGTATTGGTGCCTCGTATGAGTGAAAGGGTGAGCTCGGTATTGAAATCGAGTCCGTAATAGAACTTCACATTCTGGATGACCGCTCCGTCAGGGAGAGAAACAGGGGCGACCATGATTTGAGAGAAGAAGCCGGACTGGCTGATGTAGGAGCGGAGGCCGTTGTCTACGCTTGCGAGTTTGTAGTCGACATTGGTGGTCGGGATCCACGCGGCTGAGGAGATGTTGAGCCGTCGTGTTTCGGGCGCGGTGTATTCGAAGTCGGCTGCGAAGACGCCGCCGTCGAGGATTTCGAGTCCGGTGTTGGGGACGAGGCGAGCGGTGGTGGTCCCGGCGTTGTTGCGGAAGTTGAAGATCCCGGTATCGCCTTCAAAGAGGAGTGAACTGTTGAGTCCGAAGTTGGCGCCGCCTCCGAATCCGGAACTGAATGAGAGGTAGGGGTGTCCATCGGCTCCGGTTGTGGTGATGGCTATCCCGTTTTGGCCGTTGGTGTCTCGGTTGACGAGGAGGGTTGCGTTGCCGAGTCCCTGGTCGCTGTTGAGGTAAAAGTTGGTGTTTGTAGATCCGGCGGTAACATTTTGAGCAAATCCGAAGCGTGACCAGATGGGATCGGAGAGTTCATCAGCAACCTGCGCGTGCTCTGCTCTGGTTGCGTGGGCGGCGAGGGGGGTGTAGCGTGCGAGTTGACGCGGGAGGAAGGTGTAGGGGTCGAAGATGCTTTTGTCGCCGTCGCGGAATCCGATCTCGATCCAGCGGTCGTCTGCGGAGAAGAGGGGCGTTCCTGGAGGGGCTTCGGTGGGGATGTTGATGGTGAAGAGGCCATCGACGATCTCGGCATCGAGGATTTGGGAACTTGCGAGGAGGGTGCCGTCGGTTTCTTGGTCGTGTATGCGGATGACGATGTCGTAGTTGCCTTGTGCGGGGAGACCTTCGTCGAGGAAGTGTCCTTGGTAGGTGAAGGTGGGGGTAGTCTGTGCGAGCAGGGGTGAGCTGATCAGCAGGATGCAGATTGATATGAGTCGATGCATGACGATTTCCTCCAATGCGTTGAGAGCATCATAAATGATTTGAGGGGTGCCTTCAATCTAAAAATGAGCAGAAAACGCGTGTTGTATCGGGGTTGATTGGCTCGGTTTTAGGTTTATTTCAACAGTCCAGAAATCTGATTGATCTGGCTGATTGTTTTCAGTAACATAGGAACTCGTATTTAAATTGTGTACGACTTATAAGGAGTGGTGTCATGGGTAAGCTTGGTGGAATTGTTGTGGCGTTGTTGATCGGGTGTGGGTTTGCGTGGATGGAGTACTCGAAGAAGGGGGATGACAAGGAAGAGCTCCGCGAGGTGGCGTTTGAGGTGCTTGCGGTGTTGCCTGATTATGAGGCGAATCAGTCGGAGTACGAGTACTACTTTGATATGTACCACGATGATGCGTTTGAGAATCACTACCGGATGGGTGGTAAGCGTCGTTCGGCGTCCTTTGATGAGGAAGCGTATTGGATCGAGATGTTTGGTTTGATGATCGATTCAGCGAAGGCGGATGGGGAAGATGACATCGCGGAGAGTCTTGAGTCGCTGCAGGATGAGATGCTGGATTGAGTGCGGTAGATTATGGTATAGTGCGGCGAACAACACTACAGGAGACTTCTCATGGGACGAAAGATACTGGCCGTGATTCTTGGGTATGTCGTGATGGCGGTGGTCGTGATGGTGGGATTGACCGGTGCGTATCTCGTGCTTGGTCCCGCGAAGACCTTTGAGGCGGGGAGCTATCAGGTGACCACGATGTGGCTGGTAGTCTGGGCGTTGACCTCGGTTGTCGCGGCGGTTGCTGGTGGGTTTGTGTGTGCGAAGATCGGGAAGTCGAAAGGTGCAGTGATCTCGTTGCTTGTTTTGGTCGGGGTTCTCGGTGCGGCCAATACACTGATGCGGATGAACGCAGAGATCCCTGCGGAGGATCTTGTGCGGACTGGGGACACGGCGAATATGGAAGCGATGATGAAGGCGCGGGCGCCGACTTGGATGTATATCGCGGAGCCGTTGATCGGGGTGTTTGGCTCGCTGGTGGGTGCTTCGATGGGGTGTAGATGCCGACGGGATCAGACTGATGAGGGTGTGTCCTCATGATGGATCGCTTTCGACGCTATCGGGATAATCTTGGGGGTGTGAACGCGGTGCTGGGGGTGCTGTTCGCGGCGTATATTACTTGGTCCGTGCTGCAACTGAGCAGTGTGCTCATGATGTTGGTGTACACGGGGTTTGCGTTGTTCTTGTTGATCTTGCCGTGCGTTTTGATGCCGATGCTTGTTCCTCGGCCTTCGATAGCTGTGCGGATCATCAAGGTCGGGCAGTACGGGATCTATGGGCTCATTGTGCTCTCGATTTTGAATGTTGTTTCGATCCCGCCGATCGCTGGGTTCGCGTTGATTGCGTATGTGTTCTTTCATATCGGTTTTGTATTCTGGTTCTACTCCAACCCCAACATCATGACGGAAGATGGTCATCGGCGATGGGTGGAGCGTGTAGAGCGGGAGGAGAAGGCGGTGCTGATCGAAGCGATGACGCGGGATCAGCGACTGCTGGACGACGAGAACGCATGAAAGTTTGAGGCCGCTGTTCCATATTGGGTCTTTATCCGATATATTGGGGTGATCGACCCGGTGTGGTGTCGGCGCTTATGAACTGGATGAAAGGAAGCACAGGATGTTGACAACATTGGCTCAGAATAATGCTGGTGGCGGGATTGCGGGATTGATTATTCTCGTAATCTACCTCGCGATTCTCGTACTGATTATCGCGGGCGCATGGAAGATGTACAGCAAAGCGGGGCAGCCTGGTTGGGGTGCGATTATCCCCATTTTGAATATGTACTTCCTGCTCAAGATCGTGGGTCGTCCGATCTGGTGGATCATTCTCATGTTCATCCCGCTTGTGTCTTTGATTGTTGCGATTATAGTTTCGCACGATGTTTCCAAATCGTTTGGTCGCGGGATCGGGACGACGCTTGGTCTGATCTTCTTGCCGTTCATCTTCATCCCGATCTTGGGGTTCGGGGATGCGGAGTACCAAGGCCCGTCAGCGGGTTAATGGACTGGTCTATCGATGGCTCCAAAGAAACCACTGCCGTTCCCAGAACTTGTGGATCGGTTTGATGACTGTCTCGGTTGCGGGTATCCCCTCGCGGGGATTCCCGCGCCGGGGATTTGTCCGGAGTGTGGAGTCGGGTTTGACGAGGGGCAATCCGTACTTTTGATTGCTGGGATTGGGAAGGGGACGAGGGGACCGCTGTGGAGGAAGATCGTGTGGGTGTTGATTGGTACGCTCGCGTTCGTGTACTCGCAGTTGCTTGGGCTACTGATTATCTCGCTGCCTTGGATCGGGTTGATTGTGTTTCTGATGCTCGTCGCGGCGACGATCGGGATGGCGATGACCAACAAGCAGAAAAGCAAGGGAACAGAGATGTTCGCCTTTACTCGTGATGGGTTGTCGCGTTGGACAGTGGGGACGAAATCCGACGCTCGCGACTTTGTGAAATGGGACGGCGAGCATCCTGAGGTCTTTGTCCGGCGCGTGAGCAGGGTGTGGGCTTCGCTGAAAATCGTGTGCTTTGATGATGAGGGGAAGCGGATCATCCCGCTTGAATGTGGATTCCGCTGTCTTGAAGATCGAACGGATTGGGTGCGTGGGGTGATCAAAGCGTTTGTGGAGGGGCGCGAGTATCGCGATATTGAAGCTGTTGAACCGAATAAAGATCAACTCCCGAGCATTCCCTTGTCATGAGTACCAATACCACAACCGTTACGCTTGGACAGACCGACTATCGCACAGAGATCGTTGCGGGTGGTCACACTTTCTATGTCGATGAGCCGGGCACGCTCGGCGGTGGGGACACGGCTCCCGATCCCTACGCGATGCTGCTTGGTTCACTCGGTGCGTGCAAAGCGATCACGGCTCGGATGTATGCGCAGCGGAAGGGATGGGCACTGGAAGAAGTGCGATTGGATCTTGAGCACTCGCGTCCCAACGGACGCGGGAAAGCGGAACTGATCGAGATCTCAGTGAGCTTTACGGGTGACCTTACAGACGAACAGCGTCAACGGCTCAAAGAAATCACCAACGCGTGTCCGGTCTCCAAGACGATCGAAGGCGAACTCAAGGTCGAGAGCTATCTTGAGGACTAGCTTGAGGATTGATAGCACAGGTGCCGTCTTTGCATTTGTGGTTTCCAAACCAGCGTAAGCGGTTCTTTGCAAAAATCTGATAGCACCAGTCCACGATCGGTTTGATGATCGGGAGCGCGGTCCATGAGGCGCTGTGTCTTCGGCCCAGGACGGTAAAGGCTTGACGGATCGCTTCGGGTCCTGAATGGATCGAGCCGTCGGGGGTTCTGGTGTGGAGTGAGGTTGCGAGTTGTGCTTGATCGAGCTTGATGAGTTCGAGCCGGGGATCATCGCTGTTGCGGAAATCGACGCACTGGAGGTGTCCTCGGTTCTTGTCGAGCTTGGTGAAGAGGCTCGCGGATTTGATGCACGCGCTGCACCATCCGTCGTAGTAGACAAGCGTTGGTTGCGAAGTGTGTTCGGTCTGGTTGACCATGTTTGATTGTATTCAGTGGGTTGGGTGGTGATCAGCCGCCTAAGCCTTTGATGAGCTCATCGGTGGCTTCTTTGACAGTGCTGGTGTCGATTTTGAATGTTGTGGTCCCGGTCGTGTGGTCGGGTTCAACGAGTCCTGACGCAGTGTCGTAGCGCCAGCCGTGCGTGTTGGCGCCTGCGGCGGCGCCGTCTCGGCGGACTGTGATCAGTCCGTTGTATCGGTTGGTGGGGATGCCTTCGATGTATGGGCCGTAGATCCCGCTTGCGTTGGGAGTCCCGTCGAGGTCGGTTGTTTGGATCAGACGGAAGTAGAAGACTTTCGCGGACGCAGCGCCGACATGTGGGAGGACACCCTCGTGCTCAGTCGTGTACAGATCAACGGCGTGCTGCAGTGCTCTGGTATCCGCGATGACCGCGTTCTTCGCGGCGTTCTCCGATGCGGATGAGATGCGCGGGATCGCGATCGCGCCGATGATCCCGATGATGACCACAACGATGATGAGCTCGACCAACGAGAATGCTCGCTGGCGTTGAAGGGGTTGGAGCTGAAGAAGTTCCACACGAACGCAATCGGTCCGATGCTGCAAGAATCCCACGCGGATTGTCCGCATGATTGGATCTTGTTCTCGAAGCAATGGAATGAATTGAATGCGTAGTCCGAGAATCTACCAGAGCCGCTTGGCAATTGAAGGCAGGCACCACGCTCCGACTCCTGCAGCAATCCCTGACTTGAGGAGCATCCCTGGGATGAAGACGACCATGCCGTAGTAGATCGCGTCGGACCACGACATCGCTGCAGATGCGGAGTCGTGGTTGCGGATGAACCACAACCAAGGGACCCCGATCACGAAGATGATCGCGTGGACAACGAGACCTGCGACGAAGATCGCGAGCCAGCCGCGGATGGAGTTGTCTTTGCGTCGGATGATCCAGTGCGCGAAGGGTTGGCACGCGACGAACCCGATGAGGTATCCGCCGGTTTGTCCGATGAGGCTCAGCCAACCCGATTCACCCTCAGCGAAGACCCCGACCCCGATCGCGCCGGTGATGAGGTAGAGCGTCATGCTGATGGATCCGAGCTTGGGTCCCAGCGCCATCGCAGTCAGCAGCACGGCGAGTGACTGGAGCGAGATCGGAATCCCGAGCGGAGCGGTTGGGATCGCGATTTGCGCGAGGATCGCCGTGAAGAGGATGGTGGTGGGGACACTCAGGAATCGGAGCGTTGCACGATCGAGTGATCGGGATTCAGCGGCGGTGTCTGGGATGGAGGTCGATTGGAGTCTGATCATAGACCGTTAGGATACGACCCTGAACTGTGCTTGTCTTGGACCGTCCTTGGTCGGGTAGATCCGCGCGGCGATGTCTGGATTTCTGGTCAGCGGCGTCGCGACGGGCTTGAACTCCGTCATCGCGGATTGTCCCTTTCCGGGAGCGGTCCGCATCGCGGCCTCGACATCAAGGTTCTTGATCGCGTCAGTTTTGGTCTCGACCAAGCAGTTGCGGATCGTCGCGCCAGGTTGGAGGATGAGGCGCGAGGTGCGGATCCCGCCTTGGATGTCGGCGGTGGTGTCGAGGATTGTGGCCCCGGCACTGGCGCACAACGCGTGGACTTTCCCGGCGATGTGGAGGTCTCCGGAGCAGATGATCAGGTTCGTCTGTACCTGCGCGTGCTCTCCGATCGTGATGGATCCGGTGGTCTGGATCGAGGTCCCCCAGTGTCCTTCTTCGATGAGGATGTCTCCGAAGCACAAGCGACCGGTGCAGTGGGGACAGGACGCGGATTCTGCGAACGGGCTGTGCTTGGAGTTCTTGGCGCATCGGTAGCAGGTCACCTCGATCGGCGCGGCTGATTGCGGACGCGCGGCGGCGCGCGTGCGGATCAGGAATCGGGGTGGTCTGAAGAATGTGGCCATAAAAACGGCCGGCTCGATGTTGACCGAGACCGGCCAGGGATGGGTGGTCTGTGTGTATTGGGTTGTTCAATCTGCTGTCGAGCAGAATGGTTTATGCGGATTGGGTTTGCGGGGTCTGCGTTGCCCAAGGCGGGGTCAGATCAACCTTGGTGGTCAGGTTGTTCTTGAGTTCTTGGGTTGCTACAGGAGCGTTGTTTGTTTGTTGTGTCGATTGGGTGCCGTTGATCAGGTCTTGAGCGGCTGGTCCGACATTGCAGTGTCCAACGAAGCTCGCGCCCTGTGCGACGACGAGGGTTCCAGCGGTGAGGTCTCCCTGGACTTGTGCGTTTGCGGTCAGCGTGAGTTGGCCGTGGGCGACGATCGGTCCTTGGACCTGTCCATCAACGATGACACTCTGTGCTTCGATCGCGGCGTTGCAGTTGGCGCCCTTGGAGATTTGGACTTCGCCTTGTGCGGTGATTTTGCCTTCGAATCCGCCGAGGATTTTGGCTGATTTTTCGAAGAACATCTCGCCTTTGATCCGTGTATCGGTTCCGATGACGGTCATTTCTGGTGCGGATGTTTGTGTAGGTGAAGTGTTGTTCTGTTGGTTAGTCATAATACTGTTTCCTCCCGATCCCTGGGATTGTGCGTCGGATGACGCGGTGCACACCGATCGCGCGATGCGGAGAGGTTCCGCATGTTGGTGGGTGTATTGAATGGTGTTGGGTTGTCGCCGAATCCGTCGGCTTACGCTGCCATCCTTGGCACTGATGTCATCGACACCTTTTATGGGGCGTCTTGAGTTCGGGTTGTGCGGATTAGTGAAAAAAGTCGGATTGCTCTGGTAAAGCTCATAAAGCGAATCCGGCAATGGGCTTAGGGGCTGTTTAGTCGTGGTTTTCCTGACTGTGGAGCCTCTGGGCTTTGATTTGTTCCGCTTGGATCTGGTGGAGCTGCACGCGTTGTGCCCTGAAATCAATCACGAGGAGCCCGTTGTTGCCATCGGCAACATAACCGTAGCGTCCGACGACGCAGATCTCGTATGCTCGATCAGGCGTGTCAACATGGTCTTTGATGAATGGATTCTGGGGATCGGTGACATCGAGTACATAGATCCCGGCGTCT
Source organism: Phycisphaerales bacterium (assembly GCA_051252395.1). Classification (GTDB taxonomy): domain Bacteria; phylum Planctomycetota; class Phycisphaerae; order Phycisphaerales; family UBA1924; genus UBA1924. The sequence goes on from JBPOFX010000002.1 coordinate 1,049,943, forward strand.
GTATCGGCGACATAGAGGTCGGTGCCGACGACATCAACGCTGTATGCGAATCCGGGGAGTTCGACAGTGGTGATGTACTGAGGCCAGCGTGGATTGCTGATATCCATGATGCTCACACCTGTGTCTTGGTCACCGATGTACGCGTAGTTGCCCAGAACCTCGAATCCGAAAGCTTCGTCGGCGGTTTTGGTTGAGCTGATATGCCGAGCGTGTTTGGTCTTTCGGACATCAAGTGCGACGAGACCTGTTCGACGATCGCTGACATACGCGATTGTCCCCACGACTTGGACATACGGCGCGGATTGCTCCATATCACGCTTTGCGATGAGTTTGGGTGAGGTTGGATCGGTGACATCGAAAGTGACCAATCCGCTTCCTCCTCCAGAGGTGTAGACGGTTGTGCCGACGATATCGATGCCCTTCATTTCTCCGATGTTGTCGAAAGTACTGAGAAGTTTTGGATGTTTGGGATTGGAAACATCGGCGATTTGTAAGCCGTTGAATCCGCCTGCGATGTATGCGATACCACCAACGATTTTGACTTTATGGACATAGGACCCGGTTTCGAGTGTTCCGATCAGTGCAGGACTCGCGGGCTGGGAGACATCAAAGATCTGCATCCCTCCTCGGTATCCGACATAGGCGAGTGAGCCGACGACTTCGACGCTCATCGTGTTGTTGGGGAGGTCCCGTTGCGCGATCAAGCGATGATCTAGCGCCTCGGTCTTTTCATTTGAGTGTGAGTATCCAAGACTGAGTGAGGTCATGGAAGCGATGATCGAGATCCCTGCGAGAATCTGCTGGTGGAAACGGGTCATGATGGAACTCCAGAGAGGAATGATGTCAAAATAGTACTTGTGTGCATCGTACTAGAAACAGGGTCTCGAAAGCAAGATGAAAGATTCGCATGCTGGTTCTTGATTGATATCCAGCATTTCATGCGGATTGTGGGGAAATTCGGGCGGTCTGGTCGATGACTTGCAGTTATGGCACAGTCTACCAAGAAGCGGAAATCGAGTAAGCCCTACAAAGTCAACGGGCGGTCGGAAACTCCCTCAGAATCGAGGGTTTTGCTCGGCCGGGTCGGGTGGCTCGCGCTGGGCGCGATCTGGTTGTTCCTGTTCGCTGGATTGGTGAGCTTCAACGCCGGCGATGCGCCGTCGCATGTCGTCTATCCGCACAATGAACTGACGCAGAACTGGACCGGTCCGATCGGGGCGCATGTGTCGTATGGGCTCCTAAGGCTGTTCGGATTCGGGATCGTGATCCCGATGATCTTCGCGATGGTCATGCTCGTGCTCAAGATTGTTGGTCGTCCGATGACGCAGCCTGGAATCAGAGCGGTGGGCGCACTCGTGCTCACGGCTTCGCTCTGCACGCTCCTCGGCGTGCTGATCCCAAACTTCGGGGTCATCCCCGGGATGAGCGGCGGGACAATCGGGCGCGTTGGAGCAGGGGAGCTGATCCCGAGGTTCGCGGTCCCTGGGACATTGGTCTGGGTCGGCGTGCTGACCGTGATCGGGTTGCTGGTGACTTGTGATAAGTACCTTTGGGAAGTCCCGATCGCTGTTTGGAATAAGGTTGCTCCGGCGCTTGCGTTGACTGGACGCGGAGCCGGGAAGATCGCGGGGAGTGTTGCGGTCCAAGCGAACAGCGCTGCGGATGTCGCGACGAGCGGCACACGCAAAGCGGGCGGCGGACTGCTGGGTGGTCTTGCGGGATTGATGCGGAAGACAAAGCCTGTGATGGTTCGGGTGAACGATATTGATGACCAGATGGTGGAAGTGAAACCTGAGCTTGTTGAAGAACCTGCACCTCGCAAGGCGAAGAAACCGAAGCGTGTGGTCACTCCGGTCCCTCAGCAGATTGAAGACGAAGAGGACGACGAGGATGAAGTCGTCGGCGCGCCGCAGGTGTTTGATCGCGACAAGCTCCGCGAGAAGATCGAAGCGCTCCCTGTCCGCTTTGCGCAGGACAACAAGGAGATGGCGACTGATGAGGATCTCGCTGAGTTCCAGAACGCACAGTCGCTCGAAGGGTACAAGTTCCCGACGATGGAGCTGCTGGAAGAGCCTGAGATAGGGTTTAACGAGAAGCTGGAGACGCTGGTTCGCGAGCAAGCGGAGAATCTTGAGCACGCGCTCAACCAGTACAAAATCGATGGCGAGGTCGTGGACATCGAATCGGGTCCCGCAATCACGCTCTACCACATCCGTCTAGCTCCGGGAACCAAGGTCTCGCAGATCAACGCGATCGAGAGCGATCTCGCGCGTTCGCTCAAAGCGGTCAATATCCGTGTGGTGTCCAACATGGAAGGACGCGACACGATCGGGATCGAGGTCCCGAATCCGACGAAGGAGCGCGTGCGTCTCAAAGAGCTGATGAGCAATCGCGGCAAGTTCGAGGATATGAAACTCCCGATGTTCCTTGGGAAGGACGCGGCGGGGGATCCGTTGATTTCTGACCTCACCAAGATGCCTCACATGCTGATCGCGGGAACAACCGGTTCGGGTAAATCGGTGTGTATGAACACGATCATCATGAGTTTCTTGTACACCAAGAAACCCAACGAGCTCAAGCTCGTGCTTGTCGATCCGAAGATGGTCGAGATGTCGCAGTTTAAAGACATCCCGCATCTGATGTGTCCGGTTGTGACTGAGATGCCCAAGGCCGCGGCGATCCTGGAATGGGCGGTCACAAAGATGGACGAACGCTACGAACTGCTCGCAGCAGCAGGAGTTCGAGACATCGCGGGATACAACGAGCTGGAATGGGACGAACTCAAGGAGCGTCTGGACATCGTGACGGAAGAGAAAGCGGCACGGACTCCCAAGTCGCTGCCGTACATGGTGTTCATTATTGATGAGCTCGCGGACCTGATGATGACCAACAAGGAGGTCGAGGGTTCGATTATCCGTATCGCTCAGAAGGCGCGTGCTGTTGGGATCCACCTGATCCTCGCGACGCAGCGTCCGCAAGCGAATGTGGTGACTGGTCTGATCAAGTCGAACATGCCTTGCCGGATCGCGTTTAAGGTTGCGTCGGGGATGGACTCGCGGATCGTGTTGGATCAGAAGGGCGGCGAGCTGCTGCTGGGACAGGGCGATATGCTGCAGCTGTCTCCAAGCAGTCACAAGCTCTCGCGTGCGCAAGGGACGCTCGTGGATGACAAGGAAATCCGCCGCGTTGTCAAGTTCCTCAAAGACATCGCGGCTCCGAGCTTCGAGCGTTCGCTCATGCAGGTCAAGGGAGATATGGGATCCGACGAGGATCGCTTGCTCGCGACTGAAAACAACTCCTCGGCATCGCTCGCGGCTGCACAAGAAGATCCGTTGTTCGATCGCGCCGTCGAGATCGTGCTGGAGACCAAGCGTGGTTCTGTGTCGCTCTTGCAGCGTCGTCTCGCGATCGGGTACACGCGCGCGTCGCGTCTGATCGATCTGATGGGGATCGCAGGGATTATTTCAGAGCACAACGGCTCGCAGGCTCGCAGCGTGATGATCTCGGTCGAAGAGTGGGACCTGATGAAGGAGATGGCCGCGGAGATGGAAGCGCAGCAGCAGTCATCTGGAGTCGAGGTCGAAGAGTCCCAGTACGGCACCGATCCGGAGGATGCGCATCAGACGACGATGTTCATTGCAGACGAAGCAGAGGTTGCTGACGAGGCTCTCGAAGCGGATGACGAGTCTGGTGAATCAGACGAAGTCGAAGCCGCGGATTCAGATCTTGATGAGGTCCCCTTCGAGGTCGGCGTGAACCAGAACGCGGTCGAGGTCCTTGGTCGGACTGACGACGAGCTGGTCGTGGGGTCTGATGATGGAGAAGACGAAGACGAGGAAGTCGAGTTCGAGGACGATGCTGAGGATGAAGAGGAGCTCGAAGACGACGAAGAAGAGCTCGACGAAGATGAGGAAGACGAAGAGGACGAGGAAGACGAGGAAGACGAAGAAGAGGAGTACGAGGAGGAGGAAGTCGAAGCTGTAGACGGCGAAGAAGACGAAGAAGAGGAAGAGGTCGAGTACGAATATGTCGACGAGGACGGGAACCCGATCGATCCGGAAGACCTCGATGAGGACGAGTACGAGGTCGATGGAGAAGCCGAGGACGATGAAGACGAGGAAGAGGGTGAGGAAGTCGACGAGTACGAAGAGGAGTATGAGGAGGAGGACGAGGAACTCGCTCAATCTTCGTAACTGTTGCACAAAACGGATCGAAATCGCTGAATTTGAGATGAAATAAAGTTCATTCTTCCCCCCTGATCCGCTTGTACGGGTCAGGGGTCTTTTCTTGAGAAGATTTCTCTTTCATGGAGTGAAACTCGCGTTGCGTGGTTCCCATAGAAATACGATAGTAGGTATTGCACGGCTGATCCCAGCGATGGGTAGGCGTGCACTCGAAGTACTGATTCCTCTGTTCGTTCCACGAAAGGACCGTTCCCAATGTTTAGCTCACTGCATGCAACCCCACTCCGTCGATCCGCTGTTCTGGGGTCCATCGCTCTACTCACACTCCCTGCGCTTGCAGGCACTCCCAAAGCGATGACCATGGTCCCAAGCAGCGCCGATGCTGTGGTCGTGATCCCTGATCTGGGAGAGCTTCTCAACGACATGAATGTCGTCAACACCATGCTCGGCGACATGGGCGCGATGGAAGTCACGATGATGACCTCTGTTGTGCGTGGGATGCCTGGACTGAACCTTGATGGTTCCGCGGCGGTCATCCTCGATATCTCCGACGAAGCATTCGACAACATGGACGCGGTTGTGCTCGTTCCAGTGTCCAGCTTCAATGACCTCACACAAGGGCGCGACGCGGTCGACGGCTTGGTCGAACTCCCGATGGGAGGAGACTCGGTCTTCTTGCGTGATCTGGGGAGCGGATACGCCGCGATGAGCAACGATACTGGTGTGCTTGGTGCATTCAGTCCTGCATCACACACGATCGAGCAAGCTCAAGCGATGCTCGGCACAGCCGGGAATCGTGCTGCGAACTCGAATGATCTCATGATGTACCTAAACCTTGATGCGGTCCGTCCGATGCTTGATGCTTCGGTTGAAGAGATGGAAGCACAGGGGCAGATGGTTGAGATGATGGGCGGCCCTCAAGCGGCGCAGAGCTTCGACAGCTTCATGAATATCTACAAAACCGCGGTCAAGGACGGACACGCGGCGGTCAGCGGCTTGAGCTTCGATGCTCAGAAGGGATTCACCTTCGACTTCGGGATGCAGTTCAAAGAAGGCTCCAAGTCCGCGTCCAAGTTCAACAACGACGGGAACGCAGGCGCGTACTTCGATCGCGTTCCAGCAATGGACTTCTTCTACGCACAAGCGTTCGACCTTGGAGGCGAAGGCATTCAGTCCATGCTCTTGGGATACATGGACATGGTCAAAGGCATGGACGCGGGCAACATGATGGGAGGCATGGACTTCGCAGGGATGATGAAAAACTTCCAAGGCGGATCCATGGTCATGGGAACAACCAATGTCATGGGGATGACCGGTCTCATGTCCAACACGGTCATGTACACAGAAGGCGATGACGCGGGTGGTGCACTCGAATCCATGAGAGGGATGTACAACTCGATGGCTGATATGCAAGCCGAGGGTGTGTCGATCAAAGCGTCGTTTGATGACGAACCACAAGATGTCAACGGGATCAAGGCGTATGCCCATTCGATGACCTTTGATGTTGACCAAGCGGCAATGGGTGGAGCGGCTGGATTCGGTGCTCCGGATCCTGCGATGATCATGCAGATGATCTACGGCCCATCACGCGGTCCAGCGGGATACGCGGCTGAAGCAGGCGACGGGATGGTCTTTACCTTCTCGCAAAACCCAGAACTGCTTAAGTCTGCGGCAGATGCCGCGGACGGCAAGAACACGATGATGAGCAACAAGGGGATCGCGGCTGCGGCTTCGATGCTCCCTGACAACCGCGTCATGGAAGCGTATGTCGGGATCGACCATATCCTGAACTCGGTTGGTCCGATGCTCATGATGTTCGGAGTTCTCCCTGAGTTTGAACCAGTCGAAGGCCTGACCCCGGTTGCGTTCGGAGCAACAGCAGACGGCGGAGGGATGATGGTCCGCACAGTGATGCCTTTGGAGACCATGAAAATCATCATGGAGATGATCCCAGCAGACGCGATGGGCGGCGGGAACGACTGGGATGACGAGGAAGACGACGATATGTCGTTCTGAGACTCGTTCAGGTCGGTTCAATGCAGCTAGTTTGGTCGGATGATTGATTCTTGAGACTCACGCATCCACAATCGGGTATGGATCCGATCGACCAACAGCAATGGAAACTTTCAAACGCACGGGCGATCGACCTCGATCGCCCGTGCGTTGTTTGTATTGTCAACGCAACTCCAGATTCGTTCTCCGACGGCGGGAAGCACAACACGCTCGAATCCGCGATGGAGTATGTTCAGCGAGCGATCCAAGATGGCGCGGACATGCTCGATATTGGAGGGGAGTCCACGCGTCCCGGCGCCGAGCGGATCGGCGTGCAGGAACAGATCGATCGTGTGGTCCCGATCATCGAAGCGATCCGAGCGAGCGGGAGTTGTGTCCCGATCTCGATTGATACGACGCTCAGCGCGGTCGCGTCCGCGGCGTTGGATGCTGGAGCGGATGCCGTGAACGATGTGTCTGGATTGGATGAAGATCCGGAGATGCTCCCGCTGATCGCAGAGCGCGGATGCGGCGTGATTATCATGCACCGACTCGTCGCTCCGGATCAGGACTCGTTCTCGGATCAATACTCAGACGAACCGAAATATTCGGATGTTGTTGAGGAGGTGGGGAGGTACCTGACTGAGCAGCTCAAGCGTGCGATGGGGAGCGGGGTCGAGCAACAGCGGATCGTGCTGGATCCCGGATTGGGGTTCGGGAAGTCGGTTGAAGATAACCTTGGTCTGATTCGTGGAACGAGCGAGATTGTGAAGCTGGGGTGTCCGATCATGAGCGGATTGAGCAGAAAGAGCTTTGTGGGACGCGTAGGGCTGGGACGGGATTCGGATCCGAGCGAACGGATCGACGCATCGGTCGGGATGTCGGTCGCTCATTTACACGCTGGAGCACGGATCTTCAGGGTTCATGATGTCAAGGAGCACCGATCCGCGCTTGACGCAGCGTGGTCGGTCCTGAATCAGGTTCGCAATGATGCGTGAATTGAGTCCGATCGGCTCGCTGAATCGCTGGACTGAGAAGTAATTGACCTAGTGCCGTGCTAGCATTCTGTCCGAGGGGAAACGGATGTATTTGAGCGGATAGGTCGCAAGATCAATTCGATTCCCCTGATGTTTGACCATCAGTATTGAGAGCACCAGAAACGAAAGGGATACCCCCCATGGCCGGAGCGAACACACTCGAGTTTAACGATGACAACTTCAGCGATCATGTGCTGAGCTCGGATCAGCCCGTGCTTGTCGATTTCTGGGCCGAGTGGTGCCAGCCATGCAAGATGCTCGCGTCAACTATTGACGAGGTCGCGGACAACTACGAAGGCAAAGCGAAGATCGGTAAACTCGATATCGATAACAACAAAGAAGTCGCGATGAAGTTCAACATCAGCGCGATCCCGACCGTGCTCATCTTCAAAGGTGGAGAGGTCGCGAAGCAGTTCGTCGGACTCACACGCAAAGAGGACATCGTGGAAGCGATGGACGCGCTCGTCTAAGAGTGACTTGAATCGTCTCGAATCATCGCACGCGTTGAGATACATCCGCGTGCTCATCGGAATCTGAGGAGTTGAGAAGATGACCAGTTCACCAAAGAAACTATCCAAGCTTCGTTGCGGAGCCGTGGGTGTTGGACGGATGGGACAGCATCACGCACGCGTGTACGCGGAGATGGAGCACATCGAGCTCGTCGGTGTTGTGGACGCGAACTTTGAACGCGCCCAAGAGATCGCACGCAAGCACGGCTGTCAAGCATTCTCAACTGAGCAAGAGCTGCTCGATGCGGGAGTCGACGCGGTCTCGATCGCAGTCCCTACGACCTTTCACCTCAAGAGCGCCGCGCCGTTCCTCAAAGCAGGAGTCGCGTGTCTGATCGAGAAACCACTCGCTGGAGACGGCGACGAGGCCGAGCAGATCAAGCATCTCGCTGAAGAACACAACGCGTGTCTGATGGTTGGTCACATCGAGCGGTTCAATCCGATCATGCGCGCCATGCAGAACGCCGCGGCGACCAATGCGGAACCGATCACCCCTCGCTTTATCGAGGTGCATCGTGTGTCTCCGATGACCTTCCGCTCGATGGATGTCGGGGTTGTCATGGACATGATGATCCACGATCTCGATGTGGTCCTGATGCTGATGGGAGGGCGCGAGCCTGACGAGATCCAAGCGTCAGGGGTCGCGGTTGTTGGTGAGTGCGAAGACCTGTGCAACGCTCGTCTCGTCTGGAATATCCCAGAAGAAGACGGCGGAGGACAGTGCGTTGCAAACATCACCGCTTCGCGCCTCGCGATGAAGACCGAACGTCTGACCCGGATTACTGGGGAAGGTGGGTACATCAAGATTGACTACGCCGCGAAGACCGGGATGATGATCCGCAAGACTGCCAACGAGATCCAGATGCGCGAAGTCCGCGAGCAGCTGATGAGCGGTCAGGACCTGTCCGATCTGGACTGGACCGAGCTGATCAACATCGAGCCGTTGACAATCGATGACGGCGAACCGATCGTCAAAGAAATCGAAGCGTTCCTCGAAGCGGTCACGACCGGCGAGCAGCCTGCGATTGACGCAGAAGCTGGGTTTGCCAATGTCCGGACCGCTGAGCGGATCGTCGAAGCGATCAATCATTCACTCGGGACACGCGCTCCAGCAGCGCTTTCCTGATCCGATACGAACCGAAGTACGAAGAGAAGTACGAAGCCGTTTATCACAGACCACTTATCACAGACCACCATCTTTCCAAGACCACCAGGACCCCCCAAACATGACCGAATCCCCAGAGACCACTCCGCAAACTTCACCCGAGGCTCCAGCTGCGGCAGCACCAGAAGCGGCACCAGAAGCAACGACCGCTCCGAGCCCTGCTCCCGTGAGTGTTCCCGCTCCAGCTGCTCCAGCTGAATCGAAGCTCGACGCGCAAACCGAAGCGGAGATCGAAGCCGCGATGGCGGATATGGCTGATCTCGGAGCCGCGAAAGCTCCAGGCAAGATCCGAGGACCACGCGAGGTCAAAGGCGGACGCGAGCACCGCTCCGGCGCCGTCGTTTCAGTCGGCGCGACGGATGTCTTCGTCGAGTTTGGTCCAAAGGAACTGGGTGTCGTGGACATCATGCAGTTCAAAGACGCGAAACCGAACCCCGGCGATCAGATCGAGGTGGTTGTGCAGCGCTACGACGCCGCGGAATCTCTCTACATCTGTGTGCTCCCAGGCGCTGTCCAGAAGGCAGACTGGGAGATGCTCCAGGTCGGTCAGGTTGTCCAAGCTCGCGTGAGTGGCACCAACAAGGGTGGACTCGAACTCGAGGTCGCGAGCCATCGTGCGTTTATGCCTGCATCGCAGGTCGATATCGGTCACATCGCGGACCTCGGCGTCTATGTCGGCGAGCAGATCACCTGCACGATCCAGAAGATCGATCGTCGCGGAGCTGGAAATATCGTGTGCTCCCGCCGTGAGATCCTGATGAAGGAACGCGAGACCGCGATGGAGTCTCTCAAAGGCGCCCTCAAGGTCGGTGACACCGTCGAAGGCACAGTCCGCAAGATCATGGACTTCGGAGCATTCGTCGATCTCGGAGGCGTTGACGGCTTGGTCCACATCAACGATCTCACGCACGAACGCGTCAACCACGGCGCCAAGCACATCGAAAAGTTCGTCAGCGAGGGACAGAAAGTCAGCGTGCAGATCCTCAAGCTCGACTGGGACGAGAACCGCATCGGTCTGGGAATGAAGCAGCTCCAAGCGGATCCGTTCAGCGCCGTCGCGTCGGAAGTCGTCGAGGGTGCGGAAATCACAGGCAAGGTGACCAAGATCATGGACTTCGGCGCATTCGTCGAAGTCGCGCCAGGCGTTGAAGGACTCGTGCACATCTCAGAACTCGACTGGAAGCGTGTCAACGCAGTCAGCGATGTCATCCAGGAAGGCGAAGTCGTCCAGGTCAAGGTCCTGAGCGTGAACCCTGAGGATCACAAGATCTCACTGTCGATGAAGCAGCTCAAGGATCGTCCACAGCAATCCGGAGGCGGCGGAGGTCGTGGAGGACGCGGCGGCCGAGACGAAGCAGCGGTCCGCGAAGAAACCCCCGAACTGCGTCGTATGCGTGAGCAAGCGAAGAAGCAGAACAAAGGCGGCGGCTCCAAGAAGGGCGGCGGCCTCGGCGATGCCGGCGGCATGGGCATGGGGCTCGGCGATCTGAAGCTCTGAGTCAGCAATGAACATAAGCACTCGACACGGACCACTCAGGTCCGTGTTTTTTATTTGAGATTGATTGGTCGGTTTAGAGCCCGGTTGAGCCGAACCCGCCTTCGCCTCGTTGGGTTTCGTCGAGGGAGTCGACTTCGAGAATGGTTGCGTGGGAGACTGGTGCGATGATGAGCTGCGCGATGCGCATGCCGTGGGTGATCTCGATCGGGTTGCGTCCAAGGTTGATGAGCGCGACGAACATCTCTCCTCGATAGTCCGCGTCGACTGTTCCCGGCGCGTTTGGAACGCTGAGGCCGTGCTTGGTCGCGAGTCCGGAGCGTGGTCTTACTTGTCCCTCGAACCCAGCGGGGATGGCGCACGCGAATCCGAGCGGGATCTTGACGATATCTCCCGGCTCGACCATCACCGATGCCCCGCAGTCATGGCGAGGGAGACACGCCGCGAGATCGAGTCCCGCAGCGAGCTGGGTCTGGTACTGAGGGATGGTTGCGTTGTCGTCGAGCTTCATGAAGCGGACAGTCGCGGTCGATTGACCTGCTGCGGCACTGCTCTGCGTGGATGGAGTGATCGTCATGCCGGGAGGATAGGCATCGGAGCGTCGGGAGTTGAATTGTGAAGGGATCGCGATGGATCAGGAGAGCGAGAGTTCGTCGTCGCTCAGGTTCCGGCGAAGATCGTCGATCACGCGATTGAATGAGTCGATGAGCTTGCGGGTCGATGCGATCGCGTTGTCCATCGAGGAGTTCCCTGTGACGCGCTTGAGGAGATCGTCCTGGCGGATCGTCGCGAGGTTGCGTTCCGAGACGCGCTTCGCTTCGAGGAGTGAGGAGAGGAGTCTGGTTGCTTCGTCGCGTCGTTTGGTGGTCTGGGAGAGGATCTGAGCTTTGTCCATGCCTGAATCTGGAGCGTTGGTTGGTTCCGCGTTGTCTGCACGCGAGCTGGTTGGGGAGATGCTTGGCTTGGTGATCGTGGACATGTCGCCTCCGTGTGGTGTTGACTCAGCCGCGATCCGTAACGGCTGTTGTTGGCACTTGTGCGCCTTGTCTGGGCGGGTTTGCACACCCGATTTCTTCCGACGGTCTCTCAACCTCTCCCAAGGTATCGGTCGAATCCCAAGGGGTAATTGTCCCATCTCCAGCTCTGAAAGTCAAATAGGATCGAAACGAGGGGGAATTCTCGCTGGAAGAGTCTTCGTTCCAATCGTCCATTCGGCTTGATTTGACCATCGGATGGGCGAATCCGGGATTATCGGCCATTGATCAATCATCGTCATGATCGTCGTCGCTTGCCGAGCTTCGCGCGGGCTTTCTGGATTTTTTGTCCAAGAACCCCAGTTGTACGAACAAACCCAGAATCGTGATGAAGATCCAAACGATGGCCCAGATGACTGCTGAACGATCAAGGAACTGCGGTATTTCACCGTTGCGAGCGGTCAGCAGCGCAGTCCCAGCTCCGATCCACGCGGCGGAACCTGTGAGACTGGTGACCAACGCCGCGGCGCGGTTGGGCATTACGACCCCGATCAAGAGACCCAGTCCGAGTCCTGCGAACATCGATGAGAACGCGATCATCTTGTCGCGTGTTGGTCGAGCATCGAGATCGGCGCGGACATTTTCGACAACGCGGGTGATGAACTCTCGTGAACGCTGCGCCGCATCCAAGATGTCCTGCTTCGCTTCTTCGCTGATCAGCGGCTCATCTCCAGAGTTGAGCATATCAACAGATCGCTCCGCGGCTTCTCGGGAAATCGAATCGGTCGCGGTATGGAGCGCGTTGATCCCTTGCTCTCCGCTATCGACGATGGTTGATTCGGTTTGGGTGAGTTCTGCGCTTTGTGTTGGGTTGTAGTGGAGGTAGACCATCGCTCCCAGCAGTCCAGCAGCCGCGAACGCGATCGCGGCGGTGATCGTGATGACCATCCGGAACATCGCGAGCATGACGAGGGCGCCGATGATCGATCCAGCGATGAGTCCTGTGAATCCTGGAGTGAGGGTGAATCCTCCGAGATCGAACGCCGGGAGTCCTGTGAGCGGGAGGATCGTGGTCCCGACGAATCCGCCGATCGCGAGTCCGAAGATGAAGAAGACGGGCTTGACGATCTGGGCGCCGAACAACCAGAGCAAAAGACCCCCGGCGAGGAGGAAGAAGAGGGAGATCGATCCGCCTTCTGGGAGCGATTGAGCAAGTGTGATGGATGTGTTGGTGAGGTGGGTTGGGGCCATGGAAGGTTCTTGGGGTTTGAGGGTGGTCGCTTTCGGGAGCGCAATCCCAATCGAATGGATTCAGAACGCATGAAATATCGGACAATCATAGTCGAATCCGTCATCTTCATTGACCTCTGGGCTCCAGATAGGCGATAAGGTCGTATCTATGGCGAAAAAGAAGACCAATCCAAGCAGTCAGAAGAGCACGAAGAAGCCGATCAAGAAAGCCAGCTCCAAGCAGGCTTCCAAGAAGGGCGTGGAGACCAAAACCGACTCCGCGGCTCTTGATGTCGTCCGCAAGAAGATCGATCGCATCGACAAGAAACTCGTCGCGATGCTCAACGAGCGCGCGTCGTGTGTTGTGGAAGTGGGGGAGATCAAGCGTGGATCAGACACCCCGATCTACGCGCCGCATCGCGAAGCAGCGGTCCTCCAGCGTGCGATCGACAACAACGATGGTCCGCTCCCTGATAAGACGATCGAAGCGATCTATCGGGAGATGATGTCGGGATCGTTCGCGCTCGAGCGTCCGCTCAGTATTGGGTACCTCGGTCCCAAGGGGAGCTACTCGCATCAAGCGTCGGTCAAGCAGTTCGGGTCGTCGGTCGAGTACACGGATCTACGCCGGATCGGGTCGGTGTTTTCAGAAGTTCGTCGAGGTCATGTGCATTACGGATTGGTCCCGATCGAGAACTCGATTGGAGGGGGGATTACCGAGACGCTCGATGCGTTGTGGGAGAACGCCGGGAAGGTTCGGGTGTATGCGGAGATCCAGATCGCGATCCATCACATGTTCTTGAGTGATGCGGAGCCTGCGGATATCCGTCGGATTCATTCCAAGCCTGAGGTGTTTGAGCAGTGCAGAGCGTGGATCAATACGCATTATCCCAATGCGACGCTGTGTCCAGATGCATCGACGAGCCAAGCCGTGAAGACGACGCTGAAGGAAAACCAGACCGCTCGCGACATCGGCGCGCCTCCCGGCGCCGCGGCGATCGCGTCGGAACTTGCGGGAGAGCTGTACGGACTTCCCTGCTTGCAGAGCAGCATCGAGGACAACTCGGACAACATCACCCGTTTCTATGTGATCTCCAAAGAACGCGCCGGACGCACGGGCGACGACAAAACCGCGATTACCTTCGTGACTGAGGACAAGCACGGCGCGCTCGTTGAGGTGCTCCAGTCGTTCCATAATGCTGGGGTGAACCTGAGTCACATCGACAAGCGACCATCGGGGCGCGAGAACTGGAGCTATACCTTCTACATCGATGCGAACGGGCATCGCGACGATCCAGAAATGAAGAAGGCACTCAAGGACGCTCGCGTGCACTGCAAAGAGATCCATGTGCTTGGATCGTTCCCGAGATCGCAGCGGATCCTCTGAGCTCGAAACTGCTGATCACGCTTTGCGTACTATTGGGTGATGAGTTCGCTCCCGACCATATCGATTTCAATGGGTGACCCCGGCGGGGTAGGTCCTGAGGTTTTGGTCCGCACGCTCGCTGACAAAGCGCGACGCAAGAACGGGCGGTACCTGATTCATGGATCGGCGCAGGTCATGCATCACGCGGCGCAGGTCTGCGGCGTCGATCCCTTCTGGTGGCAGGTCGATGCTCGATCGCCGCTCGTCTCGACGATTGATTCCAAGTCTGTTGTGCTGCTCGATTCCGATCCTCAGATGAAGGACGAGGGGATCACGCTGACGATGGAACCCAAAGCGAACAAGGTCGCTGGCGCGATGAGCTACCACTGGGTGATGGAAGCGATCCGCGATGCGCAGCGTGATCAGAGCGATCCGCTCAAGGCGCAGGGGATCGTGACGGGACCGATCAACAAACTCGCGTGGTCGATGGCCGGGAAGAACTATCCAGGGCATACCGAACTGATTGCCAAAACGCTCGGCGAGCGACGCTTCGCGATGATGTTCGTTGGAGACAAACTCCGCGTTGTCCTCGCGACAGTCCATATCGCGCTCAACGACATCCGCGATGTGCTCACGATCGGGAAGGTGCACACGGCGATCGATCTGGGTCATCAAGCGTGTCTGGATCTGGGGATCAAGCGTCCTCGGATTGCGGTGTGTGGACTGAATCCGCATGCCGGGGAAGACGGGTTGATGGGCGATGAGGAGCAACGGCTCATCAAGCCTGCGATGGATCTGGCGCGTGGGAACGGGAGCGGGAAGATGATCGTCGAGGGACCATTCCCGGCAGACACGATCTATCGTCCTGCGATGGAAGGGAAATACGACCTCGTTGTCGCGATGTACCACGATCAGGGATTGATCCCGATCAAGCTCTTGGAGCGGGATCTAGCCGTGAATGTGACGCTGGGATTGGGTGATGTGGTCAGGACTTCCCCTGATCACGGCACAGCGTTTGACATCGCGGGACAAGGGATCGCGGATCCCGGATCGATGATGCATGCGATGGATCTGGCGCTGAGACTGTGTCGAGCGAAGGTTGGTGAGCCGGTCTCGTGAATGTGCTGATGTGATGAATGTCGCACAGGAACTCGGCTTGCGGATTGACTCTCACGCGGATTCTGGTAACATCGGTCACTATGAAGCCCACCTGCTGACATCACGACCCGTCATTTATTGATTGAAATGTGAATGATCCCGCATCTACGCGCGGTGACCAGCGGTACATAGTTTCAGATCCCCAGATAATTGGATTCTCAAAATGTCAGAAGTGAACGAACCAACTTCGGTTGATCGGTCTGTAGCCCTTGTAGAAGGCGCACAGACTGGCGCAGGTCTCGATGACCAAACCGAACAGACAACCCAACACGCAAGTCAGCCGCAGAAGGATCAAGGCGGGATCTCGATCGATGACAGCGCGCACGCACTCTCCGAGATGCTCGCGATCGCATTGCCATCCGTTGCGACGATGGCGTCGTACACGATCATGCAGTTTGTGGACAAGCTCATGGTCAAGGAGATCGGTCCCGATCCGGTCTATGTCGCGGCGCAGTCCAACGGCGGGATGATGGCGTGGATGATGATGTCGTTTATCCTTGGATTGACGGGTGTGATCAACTCGTTTGTGTCCCAGAACCTAGGCGCAGGGACTCCGGAGCGTGGAGCCGCGTACGCGTGGAACGGGATCTGGATCGGGACGGCGTACTGGATTCTGTTCTTGGTTCCCTGCGCGTACTTTGTGCCTGCAGTCTTTGAGCGCGTGCACGAGGGGAACCTGCTGGTTCTGGAAACGCAGTACGCGAAGGTGATCATGCTCGGCGCGATTGGGACGATCCTGAGCCGAGGGTTGCACCACTATTTCTACGGCATGCATCGTCCGAAGGTCGTGCTGGTCAGCGCGATCTGCGGCAACATCACCAACATCTTCCTCAACTGGGTTTTGATCTTCGGAAACCTTGGAGCGCCGGAACTCGGTCTGATCGGTGCCGGGATCGGGACAGTTGCAGGGGGTCTCGTCGAGTTTGCGATCCCGTTTGTGCTGTTCCTGAGTCCAAAGTATGCGATCCAGTATGGGACACGCAAAGCATGGAAGCTCTCGAAAGACTGTATCAAGGGGCTGGTTAAAGTCGGGATGGCGCCGGGTCTGATGTTCGTCAACGAGATGGCATGCTGGGCGCTGCTCATGGCGTGGCTTGTGCCGTTAGGCGGAGAAGCGATCGGAGATGATCCGGTCTGGCACAACACGACGGGATGGATCGCGCTCCAGTACATGCACCTGAGCTTTATGCCTGCTGTTGGTTTGTCGATCGCGACGCAAGCGGTGGTCGGGAAAGCGATGGGGATGAAGCGTCCTGATATTGCGATGGCGCGGACGAAGCTCGCGTTGTTTGTGACGATGGGGTACATGGGACTGTGCGCGTTGGTCTTTGTGATTTTCCGTGAAGAACTCATCGGTTTGTTCATCAATGCGGAGACTCCACCCGAACTCCGCGAGAAGCTGATCGACATCGGCGCAAAGGTCATGATCGCGGCAGCGGTCTTCCAGGTCTTTGACGCGATGGCGATCACGACCTCCGCGGCTCTCCGAGGCGCGGGCGATACCGTCTGGCCGGGCGTCGCGACGATCGTGCTGTCGTGGGTCTGCATCATCGGGGTCGGGTTCGGCTTGGTGACCTATGTCCCTTCGCTGGGATCGATCGGGCCTTGGATCGGCGCGTCGTTGTTTATCATCTGTCTGGGAATTGCGTTGAGTTTCCGATTCCTAGGCGGGAAATGGAAGACGATGACGCTCGTGGATGAGGATTCTGAGCCTGATCTGGACCCGTTTGATGATCTGTATGCAGATCCAACCCTTACAGGGAGCTAATCCTAAGTAGCTGAGAGAGTTGCGATTGCAGGGTTGGAGGCCTAGGATTACGACCGCCTGAAACAGAGGGTTGAAATCTGGATTCAGGACCAATTGACCAGGAGTACACATGAGCAACGATCCCATGGATATGGTGGTTGGCGCCTCGGCCGCTGCGGCTGACGCGAAAACCGCGATGGAGCTGTTTGAAAAAGGCCAGGCACTGTTGAGTGAAGGCGAGCGTGTTGAGGGCATCGAGACGATGCGTTCGGCGCTTGCGTCTGATCCACAGAACCTCGATATCGCGTTCCAACTCGCGTACCAGCTCGACCTCGCAGGCGATGAAGACGAAGCACTCGCGCTCTACGAGCGTGTGTGCGAGCACTCGCCTGCACCGATCAACGCGTTGATGAACCTCGCGGTTCTCTACGAAGATCAAGGCGACTATGTCCGCGCTGAGCGTTGCTTGCGTCAGATTCTCGATACGAACCCGAACCACGCTCGCGCTCGCTTGTTCATGACCGATGTCATCGCGTCGAAAGGCATGATGATCGAAGAAGAGAACGAACGCGATGTGATGAAGCGTCGTGCGCTGCTCGATACGCCTGTGACGGACTTCGAGCTGACCGTTCGTGCTCGGACCTGTCTCAAGAAGATGAACATCCGCACGCTCGGCGATCTGATCCGGATCAACGAATCGGAACTCATGAGCTACAAGAACTTCGGCGAGTCCTCACTCGACGAGATCAAGCGCATGCTCTCGGTCAAGGGACTCAAGCTCGGTCAGGGTCACGAGGATGCGCATCGAGTCGCTCGTCGTCAGATCCTCGAGAAGCTCAAGGGTTCAGGCAAAGAGCAACTGCTCGGCAAGCCTGTCTCGGAGCTTCAGCTCACCGTCCGTGCTCGCAAGGCGCTCCAGATGCTCAATATCCAGAGCATCGGCGACCTCTGCTCGCACACCGAAGCAGAACTGATGGGCGTCAAGAACTTCGGTTCGACCTCGCTCGTCGAGATCCACGAGAAGCTGACCAACTTCGGTCTCTCGCTGCGGATCATCGAAGACGAGTAAGTTCTGGTCATCACGAATGATTTCAAAGCCTCAGCATTGCTGAGGTTTTTATTTGCGTGAGCACTCCGCATCGTGTACTATCCGGGCTGATGCAACGACCAATTGTCTAAATCCTGATCGTGTTCTACTCAGCACTTGTGCGGCTCATACAGAGGGCCGACTGGAATGGCTCGCTCCGACACGGACCGAGACCAAGGATTTATTCACTTGAAACATCACGACAAAAACACCCGCAACAGCGGCGGGTTCCAGTGCATCCATTGCAAACAGTTCGTTCCGTATCAATCGTTCGGCACCACCCAACGAAACCACTGCCCATCGTGTCTGTGGTCAAGACATGTCGATGATCGTATCGGTGATCGGAGATCTCCATGCGCTCAGCCAATGGAACCCATCTCGATCGCGGCTCGCTCCGACGGCGAATGGGTGATCGTTCATACCTGTAACGGATGCGGGCAACTCCGCACCAATCGCGTCGCGGGAGATGACGACGAGCTCGCGCTGCTCGCACTAGCGCTGCGTCCGATCTCGTCCCCGGCGTTCCCGCTGGACATGCTCCCGATGATGCGCGGGAGAGGGTCGGGCTAACTGTGTTCTTTACCGCCGGATCATCGAAGGGTGATCCGGCGGGATTTATGAGTCTTCGCTCGCTTCGCTGTCATTGCTATCTTCTCTATCATCACGCGATCCGTCCTTGCGGAAACGGAGTCTTCCTTCCGTGTAGTCCTGCGCTGAGCCTTCGATGGTGGGGGTCTGTCCCGCTTGGTGCTGAGCGTGGAGGTCTTTGAGGTATGGGACGCACCAGCCGCATCCAGTCCCGGCTCCGAGACACTCGGAGATCAGCGACGCGACCTTGGGGTCCTCTCGAGCGAGATAGCCTCGGATTTTGACGAGCGGGACATGAAAGCACAAGCAGACATCATCGGTTGGTTTCATTGAGCATGCTCCGAGTTCGGATCCGGGAAGATCAGGTGTAGACGCTGGTTGTGCTATTGTATAGGGGCTTTGATACGCGCGTACGATCAGCTGGAGTGTGAATGGTTCTGTACTTTATTGCTACTGTGTTTCTCTCAGCGACGCTGCTGTTTTCGGTCCAGCCGATGGTTGCCAAGACCCTGCTCCCGGTTTTCGGAGGGAGCTCATCGGTCTGGACGACCTGCATGCTGTTCTACCAGACTGTGCTGCTGCTCGGATACCTGTACGCTCACTTTGTGATGAAGCGCGTTTCGCGGAAGGTGCAGTTGGTTGGTCATGTCGCGATGCTTGTGGTCGCGTTGGTTGCTGGGATTGTGTGGGATACTCCAGTGCCTCCTCCCGAAGCGACGACCTTCCCGGTCCCTTGGTTGATCTTGCAGTTGATGTTGGTGTCTGGGTTGCCGTTTTTCATGATCTCGAGCGCGGGTCCATTGGTGCAGGGGTGGTTTGCGCGGACCGGTCATGCTCGTTCGCACGATCCATATTTTTTATATGCCGCGAGTAATGCGGGGAGTCTGATCGGGTTGCTCGCGTATCCGTTCGTCATCGAACCGATGCTGGGGCTTGATACACAACGCGTCGTCTGGCTCAGCGGGTTCGGAGTCTTCGTCCTGCTCTCTGTCGGCGCGATCCTGATGACCAAACCAAAGCGTGTTGAGCAGGATGATTCTGTTGCAACGATTGATGATGAGACGATCAGCTGGAAGCGTCGCATGCGTTGGATGTTCTACGCGTTTGTCCCTTCGACGATGCTATTGGGTGTAACGAGTCATATCTCGATGGATGTCGCGTCGTTCCCGATGCTCTGGGTGCTTCCTCTCGCTGTGTATATCCTGACGATGATTATCGCGTTTGCGGTCAATCCATCCAAGTTGGTCGAGTCGATGCGCAAGCCTGTTGTCGCTTCGTTAATCGGAGCGGGGATCATCGTCGCGAGCAACATCCAATCGATTGCAATTATCGAAGCTGTGATTGCTGTGCAGATGATCCTGCTCACGACGGTTGGACTGCTCGGCCACGGGATGCTCTCTGCGGATCGACCCAAGGCATCGCACCTGACCGAGTTCTATTTGGTCATGTCCATTGGTGGTGCGCTCGGTGGGTTCTTCAACGGCATCGTCGCGCCGCTCATCTTTGAAACGACCTGGGAGTACCAGATCGCGTTGCTGTGCGGCGCAGCGTTGCTTCCCTGGAGAAAGATCAGCAAGATCACAGATCCGAAACTCCGCAAGCGTGCGAAGTTCGTCCGGTATGGGATCCCAGTTGTGTCGCTGCTGATTGTTGTCCTCAGCGGGATGACTGCCGCGTCATTGATTCAATACTTAGGACTCTTGGAATGGGCTTCAGTGATTCTCATCGTGATGATGGTTCTGATTCCGATGGTCCTGCTCGCGTTCGGATGGAGAGATGGATTTGCGAGCGTGCTCATTATGCTTGTTCCCGTTGGGATCGCTGCTGTAGAGGATTATCTGGATCCAAGAATGCTCTATCGTGAGCGGACTTTCTATGGAGTGCTGAGCGTAGTGGATCAGAGCTATTTCGATCCGAACACTTCAGAGTTGGGGGTTGTCCGCTCGCTCCAGCACGGCACGACAGATCACGGCATCGAAGTGATCGATGTGGACAGGGTCGGTCCCGCGACGCCGCAGGGATACTACAACCCGATGAGCCCGTGCGGGATGACCATCCGAGCAGTCCAACAGATGCGTCCAGCAGGAATGCGGATGGGCGCGGTGGGCCTTGGGACCGGCGCGGTCGCGGCTTTCAATAGAGACAATGACCTGATCAACTATTTCGAGATCGATCCGGGTGTTGCTGACATCGCACAGAATCCGGAGTACTTCAGTTATCTCTCTGACGCGAAGGGTGAGCTCACGATCGAGCTTGGGGACGGACGGCTCTTACTTGAACAGCAACGCATCAACAACGATCCCGCATACGACCTGCTCATCATCGACGCGTTCAGTTCCGATTCCATCCCGGTCCACCTACTGACCGAAGAAGCGATGGGGCTGTACTTTGATCGAGTTACCGATGACGGCATTGTGCTGATCCATATCTCGAACAGGCACCTCGATCTCCATCCGCTGATCTACAAGCTCGGCAAGGCGCATGACTCTATCGTGATGTATCGGAATCAACCTCAAAACGAGATTGATGAGGATCAGCAACAGTATTGGCTCCCCTCGATCTGGATGGCGATGACCAAGGATCAGCAATCCGCGATCGCGCTCAATCGTGAAGGGATGCAGGAGATGACCCAGCCAAAGTTTGATGTCCGGATCTGGACCGACCAATACTCCAATATTCTCCCGCTCTTTCAATAGGCAATTTGAATGAACTGTGGACGCAAAACAACCGATCGGAAAGAGATATGACGCAGAACGCATCGAGACTCCGTTACCAGACCGCAGGTGAATCGCACGGCCCAGGGCTTGTCGCGACCGTGCTCGGCGTGCCTGCAGGGTTGGTGATCGATACCGACATCATCAACAGAGAGCTCGCCCGCCGTCAAGGGGGCTACGGACGAGGCGGACGGCAGAAGCTCGAGACCGATACCGTCGAGATCCTGACCGGCGTTCGGATGGGCAAGTCCATCGGATCCCCGATCACGATGCTGATCAAAAACCGAGACTCGCGTCTGGACGATCTCGAGCGGACGCCTCCGGTGTATCGCCCGCGTCCTGGACATGCGGATTTGTCGGGTTCGATCAAGTGGCTGACGACGGACTGCCGGGAGACGCTTGAGCGTGCGAGTGCGCGTGAGACCGCCGCACGAGTCGCGGCGTGTTGTATTGGCCGTCTCTTACTCAAACAAGTCTTTGAAGTCGATGTATTCGGATTCGTCCGCTCGATCCTCGACGCGCAGACTGATGCATCGGTGTCACACGACCAGCTCGAATCGCTCATCACTTCGCGCGACGACTCCGCGACCTACACGCTCGATGAGTCCACAACCGAAAAACAGTGCGCGATTATCCGTCAGACGAAGATCGACAAGGACACAGTCGGAGGCGATGTCGAGTGCCATGTCTTCGGATGTCCTCCTGGGATTGGTTCGTCGATGAACTGGTACGAGAAACTCGATGCACGCATCGGCGGCGCGGTCATGGGAATCCAAGCGTTCAAGAGCGTCGGGATCGGACTGGGCGCGGAGTGCTCCAAGCGTCTGGGATCGCAGCTCCATGATCCGATCGCGTTTGATCCATCAGCAACCAGCACCGCTTCGCTCGGATTCGTCCGCTCATCGAACAACGCGGGTGGTCTCGAAGGCGGGATGACCAACGGCCAACCGATCGTCGTGACTGGCACCATGAAACCCATCGCGACGCTGCTGCAGGGTCTTCCGAGTATTGATCTCAATACCAAGCAAGCCGAGGATTCGCAGTACGAGCGGAGCGACATCTGTGCTGTTTCCGCGGCGAGTGTCGTGATGGAGAATGTCGTCGCGTTCGAGGTCGCTTCGGCATTCCTCGACAAGTTCGGAGGAGACAGCGTCACGGAAACACGCGGCAACTACGACGCGTTCCTCGATGTCGCTCGGACACTCCCGTTGGACTATCCAAACGATGATCCAAGCTCAGTGATCGCGTAATCGACACCGAATTGCGAAGAATACCTACAAACGCTTTGCGAACATCGACGCAGGAAGTGCTTGTTTGTTCAGATCCGATCATAATTCAGAACGCAATGATGATTAAAAGCGATGCGGATCGTCGAATTATGTACATGCACAATATGTGACTGTGCGATGTCACGGTGCTCTCTCTCGTGCGGCATCGCTCGACTTTATTGACGGGCTTGATGCCGTGCTCCTCATTTACCCCCGCTTGCGTCAGCAAGCGGGGGTATCTGTTTTTGTTACGATCCGATCCGCTTGAGCAGTTGTGTGGAGATCGATTCCCACTGCTCCGGGATGATCGAGTACACAGCTGAGTCTCGGTAGTGATCATCAGGCATGATGATGTGGTTCCGCGTCAATCCCTCGAACTCCGCGCCAAGCTTCAGGATCGCGGCTCGCGATTGCGCATTGCGAGCATCGGTCTTGAGCTCCACACGGATCGCGCCCAGCTCCTCAAACGCGTGCTTGAGCATGAGGTATTTCATGGAGGGATTGATCTTGGTGCCGCGTGAGGATTTGGAGATCCAGGTCGATCCGATCTCAAGTCCGTAGTGCTCGGCGCGGATGTTCATGTAGCTGGTCGAACCGACGGCTTTCCCGCTTGCGCAATCAATCACCGCAAACGCGATGGTCTCTGTCCGACGCTGCTGGAACTCGATGTAGCGCCGGACCTCGTTCTTGGTTCGAATCGAGGAGCGCATCGGCATGTACGCGAAGACTTGATCGTCGAGTGCTTCGACAAGATCGTCGCAGTGGGAGAGGTTGATGGGTTCGAGAGTGACCACGCCGTTGGTGAGGGTCATCGGGAGTGCGTTCATTGGACTTGTTCGGTTCATCGTGAACTCCATTTGGTACGGACACAACGATATACTGATCCCATGCTCAATCTTCGACAGAGGCAGTTTTTCAAAGATCACGATGTGCCTTGTCCTCACTGTAGCTACAACCTTCGTGGAATCCGAAAAGCTAGATGCTCCGAATGCGGGAACAAGCTCCGTCTTGGAACAGCAGAGCAACTCCGTGAGGATCTTGATGCCTATCTCATGATCGAAGATGTCGAGTATGGAATGTACAAGGAACTCTCGGCGTTTCTCAGTATTGTAATCAGTGTGATGGCTGTGATGTTCATGCTGACACAGACTCAAATAGAAGTGCCAACCCGCATCGCAATATCAGTTGGAATGCTCGTCGTCGCTGGGTTGAATCTTTTGATTCGACACCGTTTCTATGCAAACAAAGAGAGCTCACTCGCTTTTCACAATCGATATCTCGACCGTATCCGTGATGCGTATGGAGCAATCACGATGATACTGTTGATTTTGGCTCTCGGGTTGATTGGACTGATGACTGTTGGGGTATTCGAATAACACAGATTAGTGAAGAACGCGGAAGACTTCCGCCTCGTCGGTCAAGCCTTGCTTGACCTTCTCCATTGCATCGACCTTCATCGGTTGGAATCCAGAATCCACCGCGGCATCGTAGAGCGTCACGCCGTCGGCGCGTTCGGAGGTGAGCTTGCGGAGAGTGTCGTTCATGAGCATGAGTTCGTGCGCCGCGAGTCGTCCTTTGTAGCGTGAACCGAAGCAGACCTCGCACTGTTCGCCTTCGTGCAGACCTGTTCCGCCGCAGGTGGAGCAGAGTCTTCTCAGGAGGCGCTGTGCGAGCACGCCGAGCAATGAACTCGTCACGAGGTACGGCTCAACTCCGATATCAAGCAAACGAGGGATCGCACTCGGCGCATCGTTGGTGTGGAGCGTCGCGAGCACAAAGTGGCCGGTCAGTGACGCTTGGATCGCGAGCTGCGCGGTTTCGGGATCACGGATTTCACCGACGAGGATGACATCTGGGTCCTGGCGCAAGAGCGAGCGGAGACCGGTCGCGAAGGTGACCTGTCGTTTGGTGTTGACCTGCATCTGGGAGATGCCGTCGAGGTGGTACTCGACCGGATCTTCGATGGTCATGACATTGCGCGAGGCGCGATCGATCCGACCCAGCGCTGCGTAGAGCGTTGTCGTCTTACCAGAACCGGTCGGACCGGTGACGAGCAGGATCCCGTTTGGACGCTCGACGCAGTCCATCAGCATGGTCTGCATCGGTTTGGCCATGCCCACGGCGTCGAGGTCGAGTTCTTGATTCGACTGATCCAGCAGACGAAGCACGATGCGCTCGCCGAAGATGGTTGGGATGACGGACAAGCGGATGTCGATTTTCTTGGATCCGATCCGCACAGTCGTTTGCCCGTCTTGCGGAGCATGACGGTTCGCGATGTCGAGTTCCGTCATCACCTTGAGACGCGACGAGATCGCTGGAGCGAGCGTGAGTGGTGGGGAGAACGCGTCAACGAGCATGCCGTCGATGCGGAGACGGATCGCGAGGCGCTCTTCCATCGGATGGACATGGACATCCGATGCGCCGCGACGCAGCGCTTCAAACAGGATCATGTTCACCAGACGAATCACCGGCGTCTGACGCGCCTGCGCCAGCAGGTCGGTCGTCTTCCCGATCGCGCCAGCAGCGCTCTCGATCGCGGATTGGTCAAGCGGGATGTCTTCGACGATCTCCGTGACCAGATCGCCTCGTTGTTCGTATCCACGATTGATGAGGTTCGCGACGGCAGCGCGTGGACTGAGCACGATCCGGATCGGCGCGTCGAGCTCGTCTTCGAGCATCGTGAACACGCTGGGCTGCATCGGACGCGAGGTCGCGATGACAAAGACCGGGCCGTCGCGTTCGATACACGCGATCTGCACGCTGCGTGCTTTGGTTGGCGCGATCAGCTCATAGAAACGCGATGCAGAATCCGTGAGCTTTGGGTCCTGCTCGTACGCGAGACCGGTCCGCTCGGAGAGGAGCTTGAGGGCGCTGGACTCATCGAGCGCCAGCGATTGGAGCATCACATCCCAAGGCTCATCGTCCGATCCATCGATCGATGCGAAGACTTTGAGTTGGTCGCCGCTGAGTTTGAGTGTTCCCAGTGCGCGTGCCGCGTCGTCCCAGGAGTCCACGACGACCGGCGCGACATCCGCACCACGCGCCAGCGAGCTGTTGCTTTTCTTGTTCCGCTTTGCTAGACCGTTTCGCTTGCCCATGCTTAGTCCGTATCCTCGCTTGGATCGATGAGGACCGGTGTGAGTGAAGGCGAAACCGGTTCGCTGTCCTCAGGTCCTGCAGGGAGCTGGGGGTGGTTCATCCGGAACTGATCGTCGGAAAGGTAATCAGGATCGATCTTCGAGTTAGAAGGTGAAGCGTTGATCATCACCGGCTCAAGATTCGGGACGCGCGGATCAAGATCCATCTCCGCGTACGGCCCTTCGCTCATGAGCTTGAGATCCACAAAGTTCGGATCGGTCATGATGCGAGGGGTCAGGAAGATGTACAGCTTAGACTGCGTGTTGATCTTGCTCGTGTTCTTGAAGAGTTCCCCGACCAGCGGGATGTCTCCAAGCAACGGGACCTTGATGACCGTGTCGCGGACATTGTCCACAGTGATCCCGCCGATGACGATGGTCGCGTCCGATGGGATGGTCGCGGTCCCTTGGACGGTGTTGCGATCACGCGGAGGTGGTGATCCAGCAGTCCCTGAGGTTGCGGTGAAGTTTGAGAGTTCAACGAAGTAGTCAAGCCGCAAGAATCCGCCGTCGGAGATCGAAGGCGTCACACGGAGCGTCGTTCCCGCTTCAGCGAATCCGCCGAAGGTAGAGACATTGCCTCCATCACTAAGTTGCACATCTTGATAGGGCTGCTCAGAGAGCGTGACGATTTCGGATTCTTGGTTGTCGTTGACCAAAAGCTGCGGCGTCGAAAGGATACGGACATCCGTATCGGTCTGGCTCGCGTTGATGATAATGGGGATCTGGTTGGTCATGATGACCGCTGAAGTCAATCC
Organism: Phycisphaerales bacterium; assembly: GCA_051252395.1. Taxonomy (GTDB): domain Bacteria; phylum Planctomycetota; class Phycisphaerae; order Phycisphaerales; family UBA1924; genus UBA1924. The sequence continues at coordinate 1,076,352 of JBPOFX010000002.1, forward strand.
TGCGAGTCCGGTACTCACATTCCGAGGATCACCAAATGAGCCGCCTGTTGTCGCGCTCTGGAGCGTGTTTCCAGTCGTGACCCCGAACTGTCCCGCGTTGATCTGCGATTCGAACGCGAGCGTGAAGTTCTCGGTATTGCTGACCGAAACGATCATCGCTTGGAGGAAGACCTGAGGACGACGGCGATCGAGTCGTCCGATGAGTTTTTCGAGGTCTTCTTGTTGCTTGATCGGAGCGCGAACAACGACCTGGTTGTTGTCTGGATCCGCGATGACCGCGACGATGTCTGGATCGAACGCCGCGGTGACATCGGAGCCACCGCCTTGACCGAAGACGCGAGCGAACTGGGTCTGGTTGGTTCGATTACTATTTGGTGAGTTGTTTTGAAGGAAAACAGAATCTCCGGTTTGTTGCTGCCCGGTGATGATCGCGGTCATGAGTTCCGCGACGACTTCCGCGTCGGAGTGGTTGAGAACATACTCCTTGATCACGACGCGTTCGTCTTCTGTGCCGAGTTCGGTCATGAGATCAGCGAGCTGCTTTTGCTGTGCAGGTGTGCCGTAGTAGATGATGTCGCCGCGTGTTGTGTCGACAACCATGACCGGCCCGCCGGAGGTTGACGACTGCTGATTCGTGAAGCTGTTGTTCTGGGTGTTGAGTCGGATGTTGTTCCCGCCGAACGGGTTCTGGCTATCGTCCGAGATCGAGATGACCTCTCCGAGTCCGCGATTGCGTGCGATGTCCGCGATCTGAGCCGCGGATGATCCCGCGAAGTAGCTCTTGGGTTCGAGCGTGTTGGGGACATCGATGACATCGAGGACTTCCTGCACGCGAGCGATCTCTGAGTCGGTTCCCTTAAAGATCAACGCGTTCCCCTGAGGATCCACAGTGATGCGGTCTGCCATGTTCGACAGCGAAGCCGCGGAGATGCCGATCCCGCCTTGCGGATTGTTCTGGTTCTGCGTGACACGCTGGTTCCCGGAGTTGTTTCCTCCGACGAGACCTGAGGCGCGTTCGAGCGCGACTGGTGCCGCGATGTGACTGAGCTCAAAGCGGATGTAGCGTTGGTCCTCGTCGATCCGCAGTAGCTCGTTGACGAGCAAGCGGATGCGTTGAATATCGCGTGGTGGTGCATTGATGATCAGCACACCAAGCTCGTCGATCGGGAGGATCGAGTTGGCGGCTTTCGCGCCTTGTGCTGCTGATCCGCCGAGTGCGGCATCGAGCGCGGGCTTGATCAGCGAAGGCTTGATGTTGGGAGTCGAGATGATCTGCGTGCTGGCGCGTTCAGATCCCATCGTCGGACGGACATCCGCGATCGGTTGGACAATCCAGAAATCGGAGATCGGCTCATGCGCGATCGTAAAGGAGTACTGCTCAAGCATCACATCGAGCAGATCGATCAGCTCGCTCTTGGGAACACTCACAGGAGCGTTGAAGCTCACTTCACCAGTCGGTGCGCCCTTGACGACGATATTGATATTGAGCGCCGCTCCAACAAAGTCGATCAGCGTCGCAAGCTCAATCGGCTCAGAGAATGCGCCGAATGATACCGTTGGTTCTTCCGCGCCCCTTCGAGGAGCGGGATCGTTGAACTTGATCGTTCCGGGATTGGTGGTGGTCTGTTGCTGAGTTCGAGGGCGAGGCTCCTTGACCCCCCAGTCCATGACCGGCTCGATCTCTTCAACCGGTTCATCCGCGGGCTGCGCATTGGTGAACGCAGGAGCCGGGAGAGTGGCAATCGCGAGCATGCTCAGGAGCAGTGCGAAGGTGGTGGTTCGGATCTGTCGTAGGTGCTCTTTCACTGTCCAAGCTCCCAATCATGGCTCGTGGAATTCTCAAGATCCGAGGCTCGTTGCCTGTTCAGATCAGTGGGGTATTGATGCGAGGAGTGATCGTAGACACCAAGTGTCAAAACGCCGCATATACCCTCTTTTCGGAGCGCAGAAGGGCCTGTCGTGAGTTTGATCATCAGTGTCCACGCAATCATTGCATTCTTTCTCGATGACGAGCGATGAGTCATTGACGGCAGATCCATCCATCGCGATGATCCATCGGGATGCTCGTGAATCGCTCTTTGTGTTCTTGATCGCTAAAGCATTGTTTATGAGTGCTTTAGAGCGTTGTGGAGTCAGGTTGAATCACTCGACAACACTCGTCAAACGCCAAACGGGCCGGCGGATTGCCTGGCCCGTTTGGGAATCGTCAATTTGGACCTGATTCTGGGGATTCAGATCGTGTTATCTGTCCTTGATCGTTTGAGAGATCGTTTGGGATCAGTCCGCGGCTTGTGTGCCGTCGTTGTACTCGATGACGACGGACGAGGTGCCGTCGAATGAGATCGAATCGATCGGGAGACGATCAGGGATGCTCTTGCTGCTCTTGATCTCAGTCTCGGCTTGGACCTGAGGCTGAGTTGGAGTGGTTTGAGCTGCTTGGTTCGTCTGTTCGATGTGCGACCAAGACTGTGCAGTCTGCTCGGATAGCGTCAGCTCAGGAGCAGGGGATGGCGCATTGAGCTGTTCGAGCTTGGACTGGACCTGATCGACGGTCTTCAGGATCTCCGCAGCCGTGATCGGCTTGTTGAGTTCGATGTCCTGTTGTTCGTCGTTCTGCACTTGATGCTCGATCTGTTGATCAGTGGACTGTGGACCATCAAGCTCGCGTCCGATCTGCTCGGCGCGGGTGATGAGTGATCCGAGCCAAACCCCCGCTTGCTCGACGCGTTGGGTCAAGCGATGGAGCGAGCCATCGAGCAACGCTTGGAGCTGCGACGCTTGGTTGGTGAGCTTGTCGGTCGCTCGTTCAGCGAGTGCCGAGGAAGAGTTGATGGACTCTTTGAGTTCTCCGGATTGCGAGCTGAGGTGTTCGAGTTTGTTGGACGCGAGTTCGAGCTTGTCTTCGAGGTCTGGTCCGATCTCGCTGATCCGGACAGCCGCATCGTGGATCGGTCCTTCGAGCAGATCGCGCCGAGCTTCGAGTTGGTCGAGCTTGTCAGCGGAATCGATGAGCCACATCCCGAACTCGCCCTTGACGCCTTCCGCTTGGTTGCGGAGATCGTTGAGCTGACGCAGGACACGATCGACTCCCGCGATGTGTGCTTCTCCACGCTCGACGAGCGATTCAATTTTCGCGAGCGGAGAATCCTCGAAGCGTGGGTTCTCAGGATCCATCCCGAGCGCTCGCATCGCTTGTTCTGCAGCGTTTTGGAGCGGGGTGATGGATTGACCCAGCACATTGACGCGTTCTTCAGTGAGTCGGCTCGCGTTGAGCACACGATCCTCAATGTCCTTAGTGGTTGTGGACGCACGCTCGACGACCTGCTCGATCTGGTCGTTCAACTCATCCTGGAACGAGACCAATCGGCGATCGATCAGCCCGATGGTTTGACCAGTCTGATCCTCTGCTTCGTTGATCCGTTGCTCGATCGCGCTCATGCGCATATCAAGATCCGCGTTGAGTGCTTGGAGCTTTCTGGTCTGTTCTTCCGTCTTCTCCATCGCGACACGCGCACGCTGTTCCGCGGCTTGTGCTCGGATATCCGCATCACGCACCATCGCGTCGATCTGGGTCTGCGCGTTGTCGAGCGCGAAGTTCATCAGCGATTCGACCTGACGATTCATCGAGTCCGCGTTGGGGAGCATCTCGCGAACCTTGTCGAGCGTCGCATCCGTGCGATCGACGCGCTCGTCGATCATCCGCATCATCCGGACTCCCGCTTGGAGTCGCTTGTCGAGCGTCGTGGTCGATTCTCCCGCTCGTCGGATCATCTCTTCAGCGTCAGTCGAGAAGTCTTCGAGCGTTCGGCCTTGCGTTGTTGCTTGCGCGATGATCGATTTGAGCATCTCCGAATAGCGAGCAAAGGTCCCGGCATCCATCACGCGAGGTGACAGGAACATGTCCTCAGTTGTCGGGAGTGCCGCAGGCGAGTTCATCGTCCGAGGCTCCACGAGCGTCTCCGCTTTCCCAGCGTTTTGCTGGTCATTCTGCTGATTGCTCGGAGTCTGGAGCGGAGTCGTGTTGTGGGTCGCAGGCGTATTGGTATGCATTCCGAATCCTCATCGGTCGGTGTGTAAGGGTCTCGCAACCCTCTATGTCGGCATGATGGACCGGATAACTCGAAAAAGAATCCGGCTTGATCAGCCGTGAGCGTCGATCTGAGGACATCTCCCAGTGCGCGAGGCGTACACTCTGGTGTGTCCAGATCATCCAACAATCGAAGCTCCTCCCAGAACACCCGCTCAAAGGGGTCCGGCGCTCGCGCCAGCGGTTCTCGCGTGTCCAAGGATGTCGCGAACCTCCGAGACGCAAGCCGAGGTGAACGCCTCCAACGCGTCATGGCTGACGCAGGAGTGGGGTCGCGTCGCGCCTGCGAAGCACTCATCGAAGCCGGGGAAGTCACTGTCAACGGCAAAATCGAGACCAACCTCCCGATCTGGGTCGATCCGACCTCCGATCGGATCGTCGTCCAGAACAAGGTACTCCCACAATCCGAGCGATTGCTGTATGTGATGCTCAACAAGCCCCCTCGCACGCTCAGTGCCGTGAAGGATGAGCCGGGATATGACCGCAAAACCGTGACGGAACTGGTGAATCACCCCGCCGCGGCTCGCTTGTTCCCAGTCGGACGACTGGACTACGAGACAGTCGGACTGATCCTCCTGACCAACGACGGCGAGCTCGCGAACCGGCTCACCCACCCTCGCTACGGCGTTCCAAAGACCTATCGCGTCACTGTCAAAGGCAAACTCGACGAAGAAGCGATCCAGGAGCTCGAACGAGGGATCTTCCTCGCTCAGCGCAGCGAAGGGCAAACACGCGGCGCCAAACGCACGGCTCATGTCGAAATCAAGCTCATCGCACAGGATCGTGACAGCACAGTCATGGAGCTGACCCTTCGTGAAGGACGGAATCGTCAGGTCCGGCGCATGCTCGCAGCCGTGGGATTCCCGGTCCGCAAGCTCGAACGCGTTGCGATGGGACCAGTCCAGCTCAAAGGGGTCGCTCGCGGCGCCTGGCGCGAGCTGACGCGTGATGAGATCAAGGCACTCAAGAAATCCGCAGCAATGAAACTGACGGAACATGCCGATTCGACATCAAATCGGGGTGGAACTAAGCCGAAGGTACCCTATGTGGATCCACGATCCGGACCAGCGCAAGGGGTCCGGAGGCGCGCGATCAAGAACGCGATCAACCGCGCTTCTCAATCAACCGACGGCCCGGTCACTGGATCGGGACCCCGATCCGCTCCAAACAAGCGGAAAGACCGCACACAAGATCGATGAACGAGGGAAATCAGCTGAACGACGAGCCGACCAACACGACTGCGAAGGACTCGAAGACCTCGTCCAGTCGATGGGGCGAGGAATGGTCGCGTCTGGTAGCTGTAGGGCGATTGGGGATTGGTGGTCTCTACAGATCGCAGATCCCGCGTATGGCTGCTGCGATGTCGTATCGCACGATCTTCTCGATCATCCCAGTCATGGCGATCAGCCTCCTGATCTTCGGATCGTTCGTCTCAGAAGACGAAGTGGATTCCGGAGTCCGGAGAGTGCTCGACTTTGCAGGGATCTCCCAGATCGCGCCTGGACTTGAGTCTCCAACTGAGATCCCTGAGGATCGCGACGACATCACGCCTCCTGTGCCGAGTGATCCGGAGATCAATCCAGAGTCGCTTCCAGATGAACCAGTTGTAGATGAAGAAACGATCGGCGCGGTTGATGCCGAGATCGAGCAGAGCAGCGAATCGAGTTCCCAATCGAGCAGCGGAGAGTTCTCAGCAAACATCGAAGAGCTGATCTCGAACCTCATCAATCGTGTCAATACCTCCATCCGCAATGTCCCGACAGGATGGATCGCGATCGCGTCGATGATTGTGCTGATTTATGCCGCGATGTCGATGCTGATCGAGATCGAGAAGTCGTTCAACCAGCTCTGCGCCGCGCCATCGGGTCGTCCTTGGGTACGGCGCTTGATGCTCTACTGGACGATGCTCACGCTCGGCACGCTCCTCCTCGCAGCGACCTTCCTCGTGGGAGACGCGCTCGCGGATTGGATCCTCTCCATCTCAGGAGACAACGGACGAGGCGGAGCGATCGGCGCGACGCTCGCAGGATTCGGGGTTTCCGTTCTGATCTCAACCATCCTGCTGCTCACGGCGTATCTCACGATCCCCAATACCAAAATCAAAATCCGTCCCGCGCTCGCTGGAGCGTTCATGGCCGCGATCATGTGGGAGCTTGGGAAATCGGGGTTCACGATGTACCTCAAATCCGCGACTGGATACACCAAGTTCTACGGCTCACTCGCGATCCTCCCGCTCTTCATGCTCTGGGTCTATGTGACTTGGGTCATCGTCCTGCTCGGTATGCAAGCAACGCACGCGCTCCAGAACTTCACGCGATTGGTCAATACCGGACTCGCGGCATTGAGCGGAGAATCGGAACAATCGCGACCTGTGCTGCTCGATCCGCTGATCCTCATCGCGGCAGGAAGCTTCATCGGACGACGATTCAGCAAAGGGAAATCCACGACTGCGGATCAACTCGCTGAAGGATTGGACATAGATTCCTCGCTCGCATCGAGTCTCCTTGGCGCGATGCAGCACGCAGGGCTCCTGAATCTGATCGCGCAGGGAGAAGATGCAGACGATGCGTTTACCTTGTCGCGTCCGAGCGATCAGATCAAGCTGGTCGAACTGCTCGATGCTGGATCGAATCTGGATCGTCTGAGAGAGCAGACGAGATCCAATATCCCGGACTCGTTCCTGTCTGCGGCTCGTCAATCCATGGGCGAGCAAACATTGTCCGAACTTCTGGTCTAAATCAGTTTCGATGTTCCTGAACCGGAAGGTGGTCTGGGTGGTATAGATATGCCCGGCATCCATTGTTTATCCCTGTTTAACGGGAAAGGAACCGGGTTTGTGCCTAGAATCAAGGTTCCTATGCAAAGAATACAGATGTCCGAATTCTCCGTGTATCTACAGCAACGCCCTGGCGAACTCGCCGGCGTGCTCGATGCCGCTAAGGCAGCGGGTGTGCAGATTACTTCTATTTCAACCACCGAATACCAGGATCGCGGATGTGTGCGATTGCTCGGCACTCCAGAACAGGCGCTCCGCTCGATGTGTGAATCACTCGTCGATGCTGGGATCGGTCCGATCGTGGAAGCTCCGGTTGTCGGCGTGAGCGTTGAGAACCGACCTGGGATGATCCGCGACTTGTCCGTTCTGATGGCGGATAACCGGATCAATATCCGCTACTGCTACCTGATCCCTGAGATCGAGGGGATCAGCGGCCCCTTGTGCGTGTTCCGATTCGATGAGCACGATCGTGCGATGGATCTGATCGACAGCGCGGATTGGCCGGAAACCGGAATCGCCGGCGAATCCGCAGCATAACAGTGCGTCGACTCCCAATTGAGCGTCGAAGAGCGTACACTGTGCGTGTACTTGTTTGAAAGGGTAACTCAATGGGTATTGAAGCCGCGATCCCAACCGATAACTTCCTGACTACCCAGCTCCGTCATGTCGTGAACTGGGGTCGTCGTTCGAGTCTTTGGCCGATGCCGTTCGCAACAGCGTGTTGCGGGATCGAACTGATGGCAACCGCGTCCTCGCGCTACGACATCGCTCGATTCGGGATGGAACGCATGGCGTTCTCCCCTCGTCAAGCAGATCTGTTGATCGTCGCGGGACGGATCTCCGTCAAGATGCTCCCTGTTCTCCAGCGGATCTATGAGCAGATGCCTGAACCCAAGTGGGTGATCTCGATGGGCGCGTGTGCTTCGACTGGTGGGGTGTTTGATAGCTACGCAACTGTGCAAGGCGTGGACCAGTTCCTTCCGGTCGATGTGTATGTGCCGGGATGTCCGCCGCGTCCTGAGATGTTGCTCGAAGGGGTGATGGCGATCCAGCGTCATATTGATACTGAAGGCATGCCTCCAAAGGGTGGGAAGCGTCAGCCTTTGGGAGTGGTTGTTGAGCCGACCCATGCTGTGCATCCCCAACCTGTCGGACTTTCGCAGTCCTGATCCGAATTGACAGAACTCAATGAACTGAGCGAGAGCACCAATCGGTGCTCTTTTTTGATGCTGTTGTGTGAGTGTGAGTGGGAATGTGTCTGGGTAAAAAAGAACAGGGCCTCGACGAGATGTCGAGGCCCTGAGTGTGTTCGTTTTATTCGAACCCTCGGTATACGACCGAGTGGGTCAGGTTCGAGGAAACAAAGCAGGTGCGAGGTAATTCGCACCAATCACCGGATTAGCGGCGACGACGACCAGCGACGAGACCGCCGAGGCCGAGCATTGCTGCAGCACCTGGTGCTGGGATGGTTTCGTACTGGATTTGGATGCTTGAGCCAGCACCGAAGGTTGCGTCGATTGCGTCAGCGACGTCATCGAATGACTCGAAGAACTCGATGTCGAGGATGCCGTCAGCACCAACGAAGAAGTCGAGTGGAGTTGTACCAACAGTGAAGAGGTCAAGGATGCCGCCTGAGCTGTAGGAAGCAGTGCCTGCGAAGTCATCGCCGATACCAGCGGTGATGAAGAGCGCGTCTTCGAGGTTCATCACAGCTTCTGAGAGCCATGAAGCACCAACGCTTGAGATGTTCACATCGAAACCGACACCGACTACGTGTGCGTTTGCTTCGAGGAGCTGTGAAAGGATTTCGTTGTCAGCATCGAGCTGGAGGTCCCAGCTGTTGACGCCTGAAAGGTCGATGGTGACAGTTGCGAGTGCAGCGCCAGCGGTTGATGAACCGATGCCTTGCTGACCGTTTGCTGCGAAGTAAGGCGAAGCGGTTGCCGCGCCTGCGAGTGCTGCGATAGCTGTGATTGCAATCTTCATTTCTATTCTCTCTTTCGTTTGAATCAAACACACTTGCAAGTACTGGTAACACACCAGTACTTGACACAAACCCGATTGGGTGTCCCCCGACGAGGGACGGCTGCACGACAAGATGTTCGTGGTTCTCTCTTTTCTCTCATGAACACACAGAACGAAGTTGTGCGACTCTGTATTGGGTTACCGAGATACAGGGTCACTCTTAGAATAAGCGATATTTGAGGCCTGTCAATACCTTTGGATCGAATTGCGTCATCAATTCTTGATAAATGGACAAGTCATTGTGTCCCAATAACTTTCAATTGACGGCGTTAGTTTGCCTAGTTTGACATCGAGCTCCAAATCCTGCTAAATAACAGGGATTTGCCCTATGGAGATCCGCCGGATTCAGTCTCTTGTCTATTTTGAAAAAAATGGTCGATAAATGCGTGAAAACCAGCATTATCGGGCCTCGAGTAAATCTATTCACAATTGGGTTTGGTGCGCCCCCTGTCTTCAGCAGTTACTTGTGTCTCGAATCAGAACATGCGTGACGAGAAATCCAGGCATGAAAAAACCCCGATCAATTTCGGGGTCATCATGAACTGATGTATAGGTCGAGCAGATTGGGAGATCGCTCGAGTTGAGCTGCTTACTTGCAGCCGACCTTGCGACCAATACGGCGACGGCCGTTGATGATCTTACGGCCACTCTTGGTCTTCATGCGAGCACGGAATCCGACCGTGCGGCGTCGTTTGATGTTGCTGACTCGTCGTGGGTAGTGAATGGCCATGTCTGTATCTCCAAAAAACCGGACCGCCTTGACGGGTCGGGCTCCGACTGTAGACCCTGTCATTCCAAAGGTCTAGCGCGAGACGACCAAGCTCTTGACAATTTGAGTCAGCCACTGGAATTCGGACTCGAAATCGTTCATACTACTTGAGAAGAGCTCTGCTGGATCGCTGCGGGTGCTCGTTCGTCGTCCAAATCTGATGAGTGTAGCTTCTTATACACCAGTAAGATGGACGCTGAGCGAGTGATCGCTGGGATGCTCGAGTTGAGCTCGCAAGATCGGTCTTTGTTCGCATGCAGCGTCCTCTGTGTGCGTGCGGGCTGATTGATGACGGAGCTCGAAGCGATGCTAAATCCTGAACAGTTAAGTACTGCGCAATCCATCCTGAAACACACCTTCAAAGACCAAGAACTCCTCCAGCGAGCGTTTATCCATGCCTCGGTGACGGACTCGCGTCTCTCATCAAACGAACGGCTGGAGTTCCTCGGCGATGCGATCCTCGGCATGATCGTGTGCGAGCGGATCTTCTCGCGCTATCCGAACTATCTCGAAGGGGAGATGACCAAGATCAAATCGCATGCCGTGTCTCGTGCGACCTGCGCGACGCTCGCGATTGATCTGGGTCTGGATCAGCTGATCCGTGTCGGGAAGGGGATGAAAAATCAATCCGCGCTCCCTTCATCGCTCGCGGCTGCGATTACCGAAGCAGTGATTGCGGCGTTGTATCTAGATGGAGGGATGGAAGCGGTCCGGAACTTCCTTGAGCCTTTGATCGATCCGCTGATTGATGCCGCGGTTGATTCTGGACATCAGCACAACTTTAAGAGTGTCCTCCAGCAGCACATCCAGAAACTGCACGGCGTCTCTCCGAGTTACCAGATCCTCAGCGAGAAGGGGCCGGACCATGACAAGTCGTTCCAGATCGGTGTTCAGATTCTGGGAGAGCAATACGAACCGAGCTGGGGACAGTCGAAGAAGCAAGCGGAGCAGCAAGCCGCGATGAATGCTTTGCGTGCGTTGGGTGTGGTTGAGTTTGATAGCGAAGGCGAAGTGCAGATGGCGGAGTGAACTGCTCTGGATGGATCAAGCTCGTCTCCGGCGCGAGGCGACCAGTCCAGCGATTGCCAATACTCCGGCGGTGCCTGGAGTGGGGGGCGTGAGGACTGTCTGGATGTAGAACTTCGAGCCTGGTCCGAAGACCGCATCTATTGCATCAGGGACATCATCGAAGGACTCAAAGATCTCGAGGCTCAGGATCCCATCACCATTGACGAAGAAATCCTTGCCGAGGTCTATTAGATTGATCATTCCGCCTGAGCTGTATGACATGGTTCCAGCGAAATCATCGCCTATCCCTGGAGTGATGAAGAGCTCGTCATCGAGATTGATCGTAACTTCTGAGAGCCAGGAGCTGCCGATTGTCTGGATCTGGACATCCCATCCGATTGCAAAGATGTATCCGCCTCCTAAGAAGAGATCAGTGGATTCATTGTCGATATCACCCTGAAGGTCCCAGCTGTTCATACCGGAGAGGTCAATGGTGATGCTTGCACTGCTGAATCCAGCTGTTGTGACAGGAGTGTTTGGATTCAGGTGCTCATCGAGTGATGTCGGAGAGGCAACTGCGGTTCCAGAGAGCACGCACAATGTAATAACTGAGGCTGCGTTCATGATGTCTCCTGTCAGGATAGCGACAATAGCAATCTTACAAAGAATCTAACAGATTCATTGGTCTGTATCAAGAACAAAGCGCGGTTCAGGATCACATCTCCAAGATGACTATTCCGCAGGGACCAGATCCGCGACAATCGGGAGGTGATCGGTCGCTCTGGAGTCGTTTCTTTCGAGCCCTGAGTCCTTGAGGACCTGATCGCTGAGCTGAGCGGTGTCGATGCTCCACGAGCGGATCGGGGTCCACGCGTGATCATCGACGACGAGCCAATCGAGCCTCCCAGGCGTGTAGGAACTGCTCGCTTGGGTCCATGTGAGCATCGACTGCGTCCCGATGACCTTGGTCGGGAGCGGGACGAGGTCTTGGTGATCGACCCCGATCCCTTGGATCATCATCTCGAGGGGAATGCGTGATCCGACAAGGTTGAAGTCCCCTCCGATGACGACTCCTGCGTTTGGGTAGTCTTCGCGGAGTTCGTGGATCAAGCCTCGGATCTGGTGTGCTTGAGCGATGCGCTTCGCGTCTTCGTCGGACCCTGCTCCGCCGCAGCATTTGAGGTGGATCGAGAGGAGGATGAGCTGGTCTTTGGATGGAGCTTCGACAACCGCCGCGACGACTCTGCTCGGACGATCGCTTCGATGAGCGACGAGCGGCTTGGAGACGGTTTCGACGACCTTGAGCTTGGTCGCGATCGCGACTCCGGATTGCTCGTCAGGCATGATGAGTGTCCACTCGTCTCCGAGATGGTCCTCAACCCAATCTTCGACATCCTCGCGTGTGGTTTTGAACCACTCTTGGTAGAGCACGACATCCGGATCCAGCGCGTTGTGGACACGCTTGAACGGTTCAGGTTCTTTGAGTGGGGATGAATACAGCACATTGGTGCTCATCACACGCACGCCGTTGGCAGGCTTGGGCGCGATGGATTCATTGACCGCGTGATCCTCTCTATATGTCGGAAGCGTGGTCGAGAATGACTGGGTCTTGATAACCTCTCCTCCGATCGCGAGGTGTTCGACGACGATGGAGATTGCGCCGTCGTGCTGGAGGATCGGGAGTGTTGATCGGTCGATCCGCGCTTCGTAGCGTGGCGCGTTGTGGGTTGGGAGGAAGTAGAACCCAGCATCCGCATGTCCGAGGCGCTGTGGTGCGCCTTCGCTGAAGGAAGTGAGCTGCGCTCCGCCTCGGAGTTCTCCGAACTCTTTGCTTGCTGGAGAGATGTCGATACGGAGGTCCACACCTTGCGAGAGCATGACTTTGGTGCCGTTGTCGCTGGTAGGTCCTTGGTACATCTGACGGTATCCCGTCGATCGGTCGCCGTCGGCGTCGATGCGGATGCGCGTCGTGAAGTTCGCGGCTTGGATCGCTTGCTCAGGATCAAACGACTCGAAACACAGGAAGATCTCGTCGCGATCGGCGCGGATCCCTGTCTGTCCATACCAATCCTCAAGATCCCCATCAAGGACTATCTGCGACGGAGGAGTGAAGGGGTCGGATCTGGTCGGCTGAGCATCGGAGCGGATCGGTGCAGTCGTCGAGGGTTCTTCCCCAGTCAGTTGGGTCGTGGCGCATCCGGAGAGCAGAATCAGAATTGAGAAAGTGAGTTTGATCATCATGTAGGAAGGGTAGCCGGGATTGAGGGGGTGCTGTGGGAGAAATCGGGGCGCATCTCGCGGATTGAATTCCTGGATTCTTGAAATAGTCTGCTCAAGAACCCTGTTCTGCTATCCTGTCCAATCAAAGAAGACCAACCACACCCAGACTGCACCCTACATTTAGGCAACTGGGCAACAGGAGATCAATCATGAAACGCACGCACACACTCATCGCATCCGGATTTGCACTCGCTTCACTCGCGGGTCTCGCAGGATTCGGGATCCATACCAACTCAATCCCGGCAACCGCTCTCGGCGTCTCTGCAGCGACTGCTGTTGAATCCAGCATGCTTGAAGCCGGTTCATTAGAAGCGACCGCCGCGACCAAGACTTACAGCGCGGATCCTGTTCACTCGACTGTTCTCTTCAAAATCCGTCACGGATCGGTCGCGAACTTCTACGGCCGATTCAATGAAGTGAAGGGCACGATCGAGTTCGATGAGAACAATGTCGCCAACTCCTCGATGGAGTTCGTCATCCCAGCATCCTCAGTCGACACCAACAACAAATCCCGCGATGGACACATCCAAGACGCGGAGTTCTTCAACGCTCGTCAGTTCAAGAACATCTCCTTCGAGTCCACCTCGATCACTGAAAAAAGCGACGGCGTCTACACGCTGACAGGTGATCTCACACTCCACGGCGTCACGAAAGAAATCAACGCGACACTCGCAGAAGTCCGCACAGGGACCTTCCGCGATAAGCCGGTCATCGGTTTCGAAGCACGCTTCTCGATCCAACGCTCAGACTTTGAGATCATGAAGTACCTCGCGGAAGATCTTTCTGACGACGGACCACTCGGCAACACGGTCGAGATCATCGTCGCTGTAGAAGCAGGCGTTGCGAAGTAATCGCTGAAACTTGATTCTCAAACACTGAAAGAGGGCAACGCATGGATCCGCAAGTCCAGCAGCAACTGATGATCTGGGGAGGCGCGTTCCCGGCAGGGCTCGCGATCGTGCTCCTCCTGATCTTTTGGTCAATCCACACTCGCAGAGCGATGTGGAACGAGAGCGAGACAGAGGAGAGCGATCAGAGCGAACGCAATCCCAAGCTCGGTCCGGTCTGGTTGCTCCCGATCCTGATTGCTGTGGGACTCATCGGCGCTGTGAGCGCGCAGTTCCCGTCCTTCCAGTGGTGGCCGACGGATAACTCCTATCGACTCCCGCACGCGATGGTGCTGCTGGCGCTGCTCGGATTGGTTGAGGGGGTCTTCCGATTCCCGACGCTGATCATCTTCAAGCTCCGCGTGCTTGTCTATGCCGGGGTGTTCTGGTTGCTCGCGTCGGGATACCGATTCAGCGAGGTCGTTTTCGCGGATGATTGGGCCTTCTTCGGATGGATGGGCGTCGCGGCCTTCATCCCTGCGATCCTCGCGACCTACCACAACCAGACTTCGCGGACGATCCCAGGATGGATCGACGCGGGATGCTGGATGCTCGTGCTGGGAGGGATGATGCCCTCGCTGTTCTTCAATGGATACGCGACAGGCGCGACCGTGCTGCCTGGAGTGCTCGCAGTGCTTGGTCCCGCGGCGGTGGTCGGATTGATCTGCAAGCCTTTGACGCTCCAGCGTGGATCGATCAGCGTGCTGATGGGGGTTGTGCTGATGATGATGATCGGTGCCAGTGTGCATTCTGAGCTGAGCTCGGTTCCCGCTGCAGTGCTGCTCGTCGCCGCGGCGACGACCGGAATTCTGCGGATGCAAGGGACCTCGAAGTTTCGGTACATCCTCGTCCGCGCCGGTATCGCGGCGTTTCTTCTTGGAGGCGCGGCGCTGCTGACCTACCACGAAAACGCCGCTCTTGAGAGCGGCGATTCGATAAACGAGTACGATCCGTACGCGGATTATGATGGATAAATCAGCAGATTAGCGACGACGACGCGTAGCAGCTGCGAGTCCGAGGAGTGCGAGTGACGCGGTTCCTGGAGCCGGGATTGTTGCGAGGACTTTATCCGATCCATCGTTATTGAGGCCGCGGAAGCGGACTGCGAACCCTGATCCGTCGCCGCCGAAGAAGCTCGATGAGCTGAGCAGGCTTGCGTCGTTTGCAGTGATCGAGAAGACGAATGATTCAGTTGCACTCACCGCCATACCAGCTGATGGAGAGCCTCCACCAGTCCAGTTCGCGTTGAGTGCAGCACCTGCGTCAAACATCCCGTATGGAGATGCGGACTCGATTCCTGTATCAAGGAAATCTGCGTCTGAGGCCGAGTTGAGAATTGCGGTTGCATTGGAGTCCACGCTGTCAATGTTGAAGACAAATCCAGTGAGGAAACCACCGATACTCGATGAGGTGGTGTTCTCCATTGAGATGGTGAGTACGCCGTTGTTTCCGCTGCTGAACACATAATCGAGTGTTGCTGAAAAAGCGGAACCTGTGTTCCCGTTGCTGCTGCTTGCATCTCCGAGGATGGTCAGCGAGCTTGCTGATGCGGAAGCGCACACGAGCGCAGCGGCGCTGATCGCGACATAGTTGATATTCATTTTTCTCTCCTAGTTTTTGATGCTGCGGGCTCTCTACTTCCCAATCAACATTTCTCTCTTTATACTTACTCAAGACCAGTTTAAACGGCCTGTAAGCTATTCGTATTGTAACCTGCAAAAGATTTCTGTCACGCGAAAATTGTTTAAATGCAGTAATTGTAGTGCTTTAGACGGTGTGTCGGTGGCGTGGAGATGGGGGGTAAACCCTACATGCCGTTTCTAAAGTCACGGCCATGATCCGATATGCTCAATCCCGAAGTGCACCCATGTTGAATCCACCAGTCCCCATAGCGATAGCCGAGCGTGCTCTGATCCGGGGTTTCTCAGAGTGCGATCGTGACGCGTTTGTCGCGCTGAGAAGGTTTTCGCGCAAACATCTCGAGCGATGGGAACCGATCCCTCCATCTGGATTGGATCTGTACAGCGAAGAAGCGTTCGATCGTGAGCTTGAGACGAGCAACACGGATCGTGATCAGCGATGGTTGATCTGTATGAGAGAGACCGGTTCAGTCATCGGACGCATCGCACTGGGAAACATCGAGCGCGGCCCATTCCAGAACGGACGATTCGGGTACTGGATCGGCGCGGACTACGCCGGTCAAGGATTGATGAGCGAGGCGCTGTCACTCGCGGTCGCGCATGCATTTGCGCCGAGCGATGAGGGTGGGTTGGGGTTGCATCGTGTGTGCGCCAACATCATGCCGAGCAATGTCGCGTCGAGACGAGTGCTGGAGAAGGTGGGGTTTGTGCAGGAGGGGTACTCGGAAAAGTACCTGCAGATCCGGGGCGTGTGGGAGGATCATGAGCGGTGGGGGATGACACAGGAGAACTGCTGATGGAGTTTCCAGAGGAACTGCATGAATATGTGCCTTTCGCGCTAGCGCCGTCTTATCGAAGCACGACGGAGATCCACTACACCTGTCGGAGCGGGAATTCGAAGGATTTTATGTATGCAATGACTTTATTTGGGATTTTGACACTGTCGCTGTTTCTTGGTGTGGTGATGTTTGGATTTTGGGGGACTATTGGTTCAGGAAGATATGGATCTATTCCCATTGGACCAGTGTTCTTAGGGCAGCTAGGACTGGTTGCATTCTTCATCTGGAAGAGATTCAAAGATCAGCGAAAAAAGCATGTGCGAATCAATTTGGTTTCAAAGCATATTGATTTTTTCAGAGACCGCGTGCTTCTAGAAGAACCAGTTCTTGGGACAGTATCGCTATCTAAAATACAACTGATTGATGCAAAAAAGAAATCAGGGAAAGTTGTTTATAGCGTCTTTGTGTCAGGAGTGGATCACTTGATGGTGCTGGGGGCTTTTCTAACTCATGATGCTGCAGATCAGTTTTTGCAGATCGTTCTCAATGAAACAAAGTTGCCGTTTCTGGAAGAAAGCTCTATCGAGATTCCAGACACCATTGGCTTTGTCAGACTCGTCGCGAATGATCAGAAAGCAATCGCAAAAAGAATCTCTGTATGATACTTCTTTGTGCATCACTCCCACTCAATTGTCGCCGGCGGTTTGCTCGAAATGTCATAGACCACACGATTCACGCCACGCACCTCGTTTATGATCCGTGTCGAGATCCGTGCGAGGACATCGAACGGGATCCGCGCCCAGTCTGCCGTCATGAAGTCCTGTGTTTCCACAGCTCGCAGCGCGACGACGCGTTCGTAGGTTCGGCCGTCGCCCATCACCCCGACCGATTGCACCGGGAGCAGCACGGCAAAGACCTGCGAGGTCTTGCGGTAGAGTCCCGCCGCGACGATTTCTTCGAGCAAGATCTCATCAGCGTTGCGGACGATTTCGAGCTTCTCTTCTGTGATGTCCCCAAGCACACGCACCGCGAGTCCGGGTCCTGGGAACGGATGGCGCCAGACGATCGCGTCGGGAACGCCGAGCACAGTCCCCAGCGCGCGGACCTCGTCTTTGAAGAGTTCGCGGACCGGCTCAAGAAGATCGAATCCGAGTTCTTCTGGGAGTCCACCTACATTGTGGTGGAGTTTGATGTTGGCGCTGTTCCCGGAGTGGCCGTGTCCGGATTCGATGACATCGGGATACAGCGTTCCCTGCGCGAGGAAGTCCGCATCCTCAATATCATGCGCGGCTTCCTTGAACACCTCGATAAAGCGGTGCCCAATCAGCTTGCGCTTCTTCTGCGGATCATCGACTCCTGCGAGATCATCGAGGAAGTCTTTCGAAGCATCAACGACTCGGAGGTCGATGTTGAAGTGGTCGTTGAATGTGTGCTCGACGAGATCACGTTCTTTTTTGCGAAGGAGTCCGTTGTCGACAAAGACACAGGTGAGTTGATCTCCGATCGCTTTGTGGATGAGCGCCGCGACGACGGAGGAATCGACGCCTCCGGACAAGCCGCAGATGACGCGTTTGTCCCCGACCTGTTCTCTGATCTGCTTCGCGGCTTCCTCAGCAAAGTCTGCCATCTTCCAGAGTCCTGAGCAGTGACAGATTTCGTACAAGAAGTTGCGGAAGATATCGGGGCCGTGGAGCGTGTGCGTGACTTCCGGATGGAACTGCACGCCGATGAACTGGTGGTTGGGATTGGTCGAACGGACCGCTGCGTTGGGACAGGTATCGGTCGATGCGATCGCTTCGAGCTCTGCGTTTCCAAGATCCGTGATCTGGTCGCCGTGGGACATCCAGACTTGCGTGGATTCTGGGATCGAGTTGAACGCGCCGGCGTTGGATTGGTTGATCTTGAGCAGTGCGCGACCAAACTCACGATGGTCTGCTTTGGTGACTGTGGCGCCGAGGAGTTTGCAGCTGAGTTGCATGCCGTAGCAGATGCCGAGGATCGGGATGCCGAGTTCGAAGATCTTTGGATCCATCGTTGGAGCGCCGTCGTCATCGACTGAGGATGGACCTCCCGAAAGGATGATCCCTTTGGGATTCATCGCTTTGAGTTCGTCGGCCGTGATTGTGGGTGCGACGAGGATCGAGTGGACCCCGGCATCGCGGACACGACGGCAGATCAACTGCGCCGTCTGGGATCCGAAATCAAGAACAGGGACGGTTTCATCGTGGATCTGATGACTGGACATGCTCCGGCTCCGCGTTGCTTTCCGTTGAGCAGGTCCGATAAGAACGCCCAAAGGAACGATATATTCGGGTTGAGTTCGGCTCAATCGAGTTTGAGTCGAACGCTAGGGGAAAGTCTAGGCACCGATCTATTCCCAGCACTCATTCTGATGATGAGGATCATGATCAGAGCGGAACTGGTCGCAATCCCAAGCGGATAGACGCGTTGGGCCAGCATGGGAGTCGAAGGCATAGCATTCCCCATGTTAAATACAGATCGTGGGTTGCGTCAGACTGGATATCAAAACACGCGTTGGGTACTGCCGATCGCATCGGTTGCTCTCCTCGCGAGCGGGCTGATGCTTGGTGGGTGTCCGAATCCGAAGGTGGGTTTCGACTCTCCGGCTCCGAATAAACGCGTGGACGCGATTGTCCTTGCTGCGGATCAGGATGATCACGAATCGTTGGTCATGCTCATCGAGAAGCTCGAATCAACCGATTCAGTAGAACGGATGATGGCGATCCGCTCACTGGAGAAGCGAGAAGGTGAGACGCTCGGATACGAGCACGCGGCTCCAGCTCCCGAGCGGATGGAAGCGATCGAGCGATGGCGGGAATACGCGGGTTTATCGGACGATCATGCGGATCATGACGATTCGCCGATGACTTCTGAGACCGGTTCTGAGAAAGAGGACTCTGAATCCAGCAATGAGGATGGCTGAACCCCGAACGATATTTGACAGTACACCCCAGTGAGCAGTCTCATGAAGAAACCATTCCGCGAAGCAGAACTCAAGCCTCAGGATCCCAAGCCGATCAAGATCGAGCTGGTCTCGGACCCGATGTATCTCTGCGGCGCGCGTGAACTCGTCGCGAGCATCGCCCATCGCGTGGGGTTCGGGGATATGGAATGCTCCAAGATCTCGCTCGCGCTCGACGAAGCGATGTGCAATGTCATCCGTCACGGCTACGACAAAGCGACCGATCGTCCGATCTGGCTCACCATCTATCCGCAGCGTCCGACCGATTCCAGCTTCGGAGGCATCGAGATCATCATCGAGGACGAAGCGAAGCAGATCAATCCTGACACGGTCTATGGCAGAGACCTCGAAGATATCCGTCCTGGAGGTCTCGGAGTCCACATCATGCGTGAAGTCATGGATGAGGTGGTCTTCGAGAAGCGCGAATCCAAAGGAATGCGCCTCCGGATGAGCAAAACCGCTCCTCGGCCCGATCAAGCGCCTCGGATCGGACAAAGATCGTCGAGCTCAAACCCTGCTCAGCGTCAAGTTTCCTGATACCATCCCGAGTACACCCCAACCATCGGCTGCGTGGAAGTCCGATGGTTCCATCGATTCGCATGATCGGCGTCTAGACCGGTCATTCGAGATGCGTGCGTGGTGTTGAAGGGACATGATGGCTGGATCAGACAACGATTTCGTACAGGTAGAATCACCCTCGGCCGGGATTTCGGTGATTGTTCCTACTGAAGACATTGATATGAGCCGGTCGCCGATCCTCCGATCCGCGATCAAGGACGAGCTCAAGCCGGGTCTCGATCGCATGGTCATCGATCTCTCGCAGGTCCAGTACATGGACTCCTCAGGACTCGCGACACTGGTCGAAGCGATGCGGATCGCGAAAACCAGCAATGTGGGTCTCCATCTGTGTGCGATGACTTCCAAAGTCCGAGCGATCTTCGAGATCGCTCGTCTCGATGCATTCTTCAGCATCAAGGACACGCGCGACGAAGCGCTCGAAGCGTGAGCGGATTGCTCAATTGCTCCCGCATGTGTCCTGAATCTGGTGTGATTGGACAAATCATGCCGATCATGCGACAGTATCTACTATGAGCAGCTCACCGGAAGAATCCCAGACCAAGATCCCGCTTCTCGCGTTGGTGTTTTTGTATCCAGTTGCGTTGATCGGTCGTCGAGTGCTCGGGATCGTCTCGCACACAGGTGAGGTCTTCACACTGCTGCTGACCTCCATCCGCTGGGTATACCGCGGTCTCACACAGAAACGCTATCGGCTCGGACGCAGCGCGATCATCTCGCAGGTTGTCCGGATCGGTGTTCGTTCGATCTTTATTGTCGTGATTGTCTCTGGAGCGGTTGGTCTGATCCTCGCGCTGCAGCTTGCTCCGCCGCTCGATGAGTTTGGGTCCAAGGACAAGGTCGCGAACATCATCGCAGTTGCGGTGCTCCGCGAGCTTGGTCCATTGATCGGCGCGATTGTGCTGACTGGATTTGCTGGAGCGTCGATCGCGGCAGAGATCGGGACCATGGTGGTTTCTGAAGAGATCGAGGCGCTCGAAGCGCATGCACTGAATCCGATCCGCTTTCTCGTCGTCCCTCGCGTGATCGCATCGACGGTCTCGATGACCACGCTCGGCGTGATGTCGAGCTTTGCGGCGATTATCGCTTCGATGGGAATCGCCGTGACTGTCCTGGATATCCCGTACGAGACCTACATGGACAACATGCTCGCGCAAGCGAAGATGGTCGATTTCTGGACAGGAGTCGCGAAAGGCGGGGTCTTCGGTGCGTTGATCGGGATCATCGCGTGCACCAATGGATTGCGTGTTTCTGGAGGAGCCGCGGGAGTTGGTCGTGCGACGACCTACACAGTCGTCGAGTGCATCGTCGCGATCGTGGTCGCGGACCTTGTGTTCACAGCGATCTTCTTCGCGCTTGAGCTGTTCTAAGCGAAGCGATTTACAAGCGATACCCAACCGGTTGTTCGATCAGGTCGTAGAGCTCACGCAGGACGGTCATCGAGAGGAATCCGACGGCGCTGAGTCCGCCCATGAGCCATGCTTCTTTGTGGTGTCCGGCTCCCAGCAGCCAGGCGCAGCCGTAGAGGGTTGGCCAGATCGCGCCGTAGCGTGAGATGCGTTCTCCGAGCTTGGTTCCTGTGCCGTGTCTTTTGATGCGCCGAGCGATGAAGATCGTAAAGAGCAGCACGCAGACAGCTGGATAGATCAGCGCGGTCATCGGGACGATGTTCGGCCAGAGCCCGTCGGTGCCCTTCCGGTCCCACGCGAGCGCGAGCAGCATCAGCGAGCAGATCCCCCAACCAGTCCCGGCAAAGATCGCGGCTCGCCTTGAGAGTGGTGGGGAGCGCCTTCCCAGATACTGCGCCAGCGCGAGGACCACCATCGCGTGGGTCATCACGAGCCAGACTGGGAGGAGGAATCGCATCCAGATATTGGGGATCATCATGTGACCGGCGTAGATCAGACTCAGCAGGACCATCCCCAGTCCTGGGACATACTTCCCGAGCGCGTTGAAGATCAGGATCGCGATCGAGAGCGCGAGGGTGAGGAGGATCGCGCCGGTGCCGAAGAAGGTCGCGCCGAGGATTGCCATCATCAAGGATCCAGCGACGGCACAGACTGCGAGTTCGAGCGATGCGGATCCATCGACGATCGGATGTCCCGGCGTTCCCAATGCTCGGTCTCGATGGAGATCAAGCAGATCGTTGAGTGCCGCTCCGAATGAGTAGAGACCCAATCCGACGAGGAGACCCCCTGTGAGCGCTGCCCAGAGCGGTTCTTCGCTGAGTACGCGTGGGAGGTGCTCGCCTTGGGTTGTCCTGGACCACAGGATCACGAACCAGAGGTTCCCCACGGCACCGAATCCAGTGGTGACTCGGGTCAGCTTGAGCATCGGCGCGGCTTTGCGGATCCAGTTGAGCATTGACCTATCCTAGCTATTGAGATCAGAGCAAATACAGCTTCGGAGAGGTCTACCATTCCCCTCGATGAATACCGATTCCTCCACACAATCTTCAGGGACCAATCCGCAGGCTCCAGGTCCCAGCGCGATCGTGGTCTCACGCTACAACGATTCCATCACTTCCGTGATGCTCGACGGCGCGATCAGCGCGTATCTGAAAGCAGGTGGGAATCAAGAATCGCTCGCGATCCTCGAAGCTCCCGGTGCCTTTGAGCTGGTCTCGATCGCGAGTGTTGCTGCTGGATCGGGGATGTACGACTCGGTTGTGTGTCTCGGATGTGTGATCAAAGGGGAAACCTCGCACGATGTGCATATCTCCAACGCCGTCGCGGTGGGGATCGCGGAGATCTCGATCAAGACCGGAGTCCCGGTCGCGTTTGGTGTCTTGACAACCAACACGATCGAGCAGGCGCACGCGCGAGCGGGTGGCGATGTCGGGAACAAGGGCGCCGAAGCGATGGACGCGGTGCTCGGAGCCGCGGGAGCGATCGTTGCGATCAATGCTGCGAAGAAACAGAATACGCCGGGAGTTCGTTTCACTCCTGGATTTGAAGTACCAGACAAAGCGGCGCAAAGCTCGGCAGCCGCAAGCGAGGGTGTGTAAAGCATGGGTTCACCAAGAGACATCCGCAGACTCGCGCTCATGGCGCTCTACCAGCTCGACGCACGAGCGGGTGACGATCTCGAACTTATTCGAGGCTCGCTCGATGACACAGACAGCTTCCTGAGTGAAGGGTTGAGCTTCGCAGATCCGTCTTCAAAGCTCAGCGAGAAGGATCGTGATGCAGCGTTCGCTTCGGCGCAGGGCGCGTTTGCGAATATTGAGGTCGCGGATGCGGAGTTCAATGAGTTGTCTCAGGAATGGGCCGTGCATCGGATGCCTGCGATTGATCGCGCGATTTTGCGTCTGGCGCACTACGAGATGACGATGATCGCGGATCCCAAACCCAAAGCAAGCGTCAACGAAGCGGTCGAGCTCGCAAAGCAGTTCTCCACGGCTGAATCTCCTGGATTCGTCAACGGATTGCTCGATAAGGTCCTCAAACGAGTCCTTGCTGAGAGCGATCGCAAAAACGCTGAAACAGCTGGTCACTGAGGAGCGTTGAACGATGGCGATCTTCCGCAAAACCCTCGACAAACTCAAAGCGGGTCTGGGAAAGACGCGCGAGACCTTCATGTCGTCGCTCCGATCGATGCTCTCAGGGAAGCGTCTCGATGATGACCTGATCCGCGAGATCGAGAAGCGATTGATCGAATCCGATGTCGGCGTGCAAGCAACAGCGAAGCTCATCGATGGGATCAAAGCGGACTACAAAGCGGGGACACTCACGAAGGGTGAGGATGTCATCGAGTATCTGAAATCAGAACTCAAAGGGATGTGGCCGCAGCAAGATCGCACGCTCAACACGACGGATACGAAACCAATGGTCATCCTCATGACCGGCGTGAATGGTGTTGGGAAAACCACCTCGATCTCCAAGCTCTGCAAACAGCTGACTTCTGAAGGACAGACTGTGCTGCTTGGTGCGTGTGATACTTTCCGTGCTGGAGCCGTGCGTCAGCTCGAGATCTGGGGTGAGCGTCTGGGAGTCGAGGTCGTCAAAGGTCAGCAAGGCGGGGATCCAGCTGCAGTCGCGTTTGACGCGTGCAGTGCTGCCGTCGCTCGCGGCGTTGATGTGCTGATCTTGGATACAGCAGGACGACTCCACACGCAAGCGGGACTCATGGATCAGCTCTCCAAAATCCGTCGCGTGATCGATAAGCAGATCCCAGGGGGTCCGCACGAAACGCTTCTGGTGCTGGATGCGACGAGCGGTCAGAACGCGTTGCGTCAAGCCGAGGAGTTTGATGCCGCGGCTGGAGTGACTGGGATCTTCCTGAGCAAGCTCGACGGCACCGCTCGCGGCGGGATCGTCGTCGCGATCCGCGAAGCGACCAATATCCCAGTCAAGTTTATTGGTTTGGGGGAGACTCCGGATGATGTTGAGCCGTTCGATCCAGAGCGGTTCGTCGAGGCGATGTTTGCTGAGTGATCAGTAGAGTTGATTTTATTGACACCCTAATAAAATGCAAATCTGATGAAAACCCAGAAAAATTGGGAGTTTTTCATTGGGTAAAAGTTCTGGAAGGGTAATATACCCCTCGGCTCTGTATGGCCGTAAGTAGAGAGAAACCAGTTCTTTGGAGAGAGAACCATGAACACAGTAATCACAACAGCTGCATTGGCAGCAACGACTATGGCTGCATCCGCAGGCGGACTTCTGATCGGCGAGTTCAAGCTCGGAGATCACCCAGACGGCGCTCAAAACCCACCACCTTACGGGCTTCGTCTCGACAACATCATGGGACCAGGCGTATCAACCTTCAGCATTGGTCACCACGACAACACCATCCTCAGCGTCTACGACGACGGTGGTGTGATCTCGATCAACATCCAAGGCACCCTGTTCGGCGGTCTGATCGACAACTCCGGCGGATACATCTCCGCTGATGACTACACGATCGATTTCACCTACAGCCTCAATGTCAGCGACGAAGGCAACGGCTGGGAAGTCAACACCTTCGACGCAAACAACGCGGGCAGCATGATCAACATGACCACGCTCGAATCCACCACGCTCTACGGCAAGGACAACGCAGCAGGACTCGTCTTCTCGTTCCTCGCTGATGGTCACCGTCTCGACGGCGACAACTCGAGCTGGGTTGGTCGTGGTTGGGTGACCGACAAGTCCGACGGCTCGGCAGCAGGATCCGGTTCACAGGACTGGCTCTTCACAGCAACCACGATCCCAGCTCCAGGTGCACTCGCACTCTTGGGTCTCGGTGGTGTGGTTTCGGTTCGCCGTCGCCGCTAATCCCGTTGGGAATTCTGAAACGATCGACTGATCGTCTCATCTCGTATACAGATCGCAACACCCTCGCTTGTCGGGGGTGTTGTGTTTTTCGGAAATGGGAATAGTTATTCAGGGAGCGATCCGAGCCAGCTCCAATAGGACGCGGACTGCTGGGTCGCTGGATCGAGGACAGTGGAGGTGATCGTGTTGTATCGAGCGCGATCTCGGATCTGGGAATCCGTGATCGGGGGATCCAGCAGGTTCGTCATCAGGAGCTGGATCAGGGATCGCTGTTGTTCGTCGGCGTCTTCGAGAGCGTCACGCAGGAGCGGGAGGATCGGGGGACCGAACCCTCCCAGCGCATGAACGGCCCATTTCGCGTCCTCGCGGATGTCGTTGTCGCGCAGGTGGGGGAGGAGGATCTCGCTCGCTTTGCGGACACTCTGGTCAACGCCTGCTCGTCCAAGGATGTACGCGGCGAGGAAGCGTTGCTGTGGATCGTCGGAGTACATCGCCCGCTCGATGTGGTGTCTCCACTCATGCGCGATCGGGATGAGTTTGGAGACGCCGAAGGATGCGTTGTAGTAAACCAGTCCGCGCCTGCGTGCTCGATCGAACGGGGTGGTGTCGTCTTTGAGCCCTTCGATCGTGACTGTGATCAGTTGGTCAGTGATCTCGTAGCGAGGGTCGGCGTCGATGGTTTCCCAGTGTCCTCCGTTCCACTTCCCATCCTTGAGAGGAGCAGCGATGAAGACGCGGTGGTTGTCTGCGGCTTGCCAGATGATTTGGCAGACGACCTGCCGGACTTGCCAATCCTCATGCTTGAGTGCGTCGTAGAGGATCTCAGGAGTGAGATCCGGATGCGTGAGCAATGCGCTCTTGGCGCTGATGAGATTCCGGCGGATGTCGTCGTCGCGGAGCTGCTCGATCAGCTCAGTAGGGGTGTAGCTGTGGTCGTAGTCGATCGTGTTGTTGATCGGAGTGGGTGGAGGAGTCCGCGTCTGTGCGTGCGCGCTCGTGAGAGGGAGCGTAAGCAGGATGACAGGGAGCACGCGTTGCATGTGTGGTTTTCGGCAATTCGTCGGACGGTTGTCCACTGGTCCGGATTGAGGAGGAGGTCAGCCGTCGCCGCGTGCTTCGTATTCGGAATCGAACTCTTCTGCGAAGGTGACCGGGCCGGGGAGTTTGTCTTTCCAAGGCTGGTTGCTGGTCAGCTCGCGAGCGATCTTGCGTCCTTCGAGGACCGATCGACGCTCGGCGTCTGTGTCAGGGACTTCCGCAGGATTATGCTGAGCGGCAGGATCAAGCTGCGCCACATGGAGGGTCTGGGTCGGGAACGCAAACTCGACTCCCAGACGATCCGCGAGACGGACGACATCGAGCATGAAGCGGTGTTTTTCGCGCAGCTCGATCGACCAGTCTGGACATTCGAAGAAGATGTAGACGAGGATGTCGAGGGAGTGGGCGCCGAAGCTGTTGAGCCAGACATGGTAATAGTCTTTGCGGGTGTAGGGATGGAGCTTGACGATCTCGCGGATCCCTGAGCAGAACGCTTCGATCTTGTCTGGATGTGTGTCATAGGTGACATTGAGCTTGGTGGTAAAGCGCCGGTACTTGCGTCGTCCATAGTTGTCCACAGTCGCGCGGACGAGCGTCGCGTTGGGGACTGTGACGAGTGAGTTGTAGAAGGTCCGGATGCGTGTGGAGCGGAGTCCGAGGTCTTCGACCGTGCCTTCGACGCCGTCGACTTCGATCCAGTCTCCGATCTCGAACGGACGATCGACGATGACGGCGATGGATCCGAACAGGTTCTCGATCGTGTCCTTGGCAGCAAATGCGAACGCGAGACCCCCGATTCCAAGACCTGTGAGCAGCGGGAGGATCTCGATCTGGAACGCGCTGGCGATGTAGATGAGTCCGATCGCGGAGATGAAGAGCTTGACGGTCCGCTTGACCATCGGGACGAGCAGGTCGTCGTATTTGGTTTCTGTTTTCGCGGCTTGTCCAAGCAACCAGTCCCCGATCAGATCCGTGAGTCTGAACGCGGCCCAGACCATCGAGATCATCAAGAACAAGCGGATCGCAACGAGCAGGATGCTCGTTGCGGTCGGAGGGAGGAGTCCGAGGTCGATCGCGGCGTACCAGACGGCGGCAGCCGCGAGCATCCCGAATGGTCGGACTGCTCGATTGAGCGAGTCCTTCTCAACTTCGCGACCTCGCTGAGTCTCGAATCGGTGCCAAGCTGTTCTGAAGAGGGTGCGTGAGAGGAGATCCGCGACCATTCCGACGAAGATGACGACGAGGATCCCGATCCACTGCCATGCTTCAAGACCGATGAAGAGGGTGCCTTTGAAGGAGGCGGGGACCGCGTGACGGATCCGCTGGATCAGGGTCTGTTCGGAGGTGGATTCGACGAGCGGGCGTTCGCCTTCGGTCGCGATCCAGAGCGCGTGGATGGACTCAGCGGTGTCTCGTGAGAATCTCCAGCTGCCTTCTTCGTCGGCGACGAGCTCGATGCTCTGGTCGCTGTATTTGTTGGACCAAGCGAGGTGCCTGAGCGAGCGGGTGGTGTTTGGGTAGAGGATGTAGGAGTCTTTGGTGTAGGTTCGACCTGGATGATCCGCGTAGTTGATGTACTCAAGGCGGTTGAGGACCTCGTAGAGCTCCGAGGCGGTCGCTTTTTTGGCTGAATCGAGCAATCCGGGAGGGAACTCGATGCATCGGATCGCTCGATTGAATCCCTCTCGTTTATCGTCGTTGGTGACCCCTGTGAGGAAGGTTTTGAGCGTGTCGCGGGGGGATTCGAGTCCCGCTTGCGGGGTTGGGTCGCTCGCATCAGTGGTTTGGCTGGATTCTGTGTCGTTGGTCTGTGCCCTGACGGGCGCAGAGAGTCCCAAGATTGGCCACATACAGGCAATCAGAATCATGATTCCGGTTCGTGCTGAGGGGCGAGGGAAACGGGGACGAATTGAGTGGGTTTTTTTGATCATCACGCCTTCATGCTAGGCCTTCGCGGATCGGTTGCCCTATCGTTGAGGCCCACCCGGAGGCATGTGGAATGTCTTCGGATAACGCGATTTCACCGAAAGGAAGCGCTATGGCAGCTGGAACCAAAGGCACCATCACGCAGGTCATCGGATCAACATTCGATGCACAGTTCCCCGAGGGCGACCTGCCCGACATCTACAACGCGATCTCTATCGAGTTCGAGCTCAGCGGAAACACCGTCAAGCTCACCGGTGAGGTCCAGCAGCACCTTGGCGGCGGACGCGTGCGTGCTGTTGCACTCGGAACCACTGACGGTCTGTCTCGCGGCATGACCATCACTGACCTTGGTGCACCGGTTTCGGTCCCTGTCGGTGAGAGCGTGCTTGGACGCGTGTTCAACCTGCTCGGCGATCCGATCGACAACAAACCAGCACTCGAAGGCGTGAAGCGGATGCCTATCCACCGCGATCCTCCTGAGTTCTCATCGCTGAACCCTCGTACCGAGATCCTCCCGACTGGTATTAAGGTCGTCGACCTGCTTTGCCCGTTTGTGCGTGGTGGTAAGATTGGTCTCTTCGGCGGTGCGGGTGTGGGTAAAACCGTTATTATCCAGGAAATGATCGCTCGTGTTGCTCGCGAGTTCGGTGGATACTCCGTATTCTGTGGCGTTGGTGAGCGGACCCGTGAAGGGAACGACCTCTGGCGCGAAATGTCGGAAGCTGAGTTTACCGACGAGAACGGGAATGCCGCGTTTGTTATTGATAAGGTCGCGATGGTCTTCGGTCAGATGAATGAACCTCCGGGATCGCGTCTGCGTGTTGCTCTTTCTGGTCTGACCATGGCGGAAGACTTCCGCGATGAATCCGGTAAAGAGACCATGATGTTCGTCGACAACATCTTCCGCTTCACTCAGGCAGGTTCGGAAGTGTCAGCGCTTCTGGGTCGTATGCCTTCAGCGGTGGGTTACCAGCCGACCCTTTCGACTGAAATGGGTCAGCTCCAGGAACGCATTACCTCGACTGCAAAGGGTGCGATCACCTCTGTGCAAGCGATCTATGTTCCTGCGGACGACCTTACCGACCCGGCTCCTGCGACCGCGTTTGCTCACCTCGATGCGTTCGTGGTTCTTGAGCGTTCGATCGCTGAAAAGGGTATCTTCCCTGCGGTTGACCCGCTCTCGTCAACCTCGCGTATTCTCGACCCTGCGATCATCGGCGAGCGTCACTACGCCGTCGCGCAGCGCGTCCAGAAGATCCTCCAGCGTTACAAAGACCTCCAGGACATCATCGCGATTCTTGGTGTGGACGAACTCTCTGACGAAGATAAGCAGATCGTGGGGCGTGCGCGCCGTATCGAACGCTTCTTGTCCCAGCCGTTCTATGTTGCTGAAGTGTTCACCGGTTTCCCTGGTATCTACACCTCGCTGGAAGAGTCGATCGATTCGTTCGAGCGTCTGTGTGACGGCGAAGGCGACGACCTCCCAGAATCCGCGTTCATGTATGTCGGCACACTCGACGATGCACGCAAGAAGGCCGAAGCCGCCGCAGCAGCTGCCGGTTAATCTGGTATTGCTTAACTCCAAAATCAAAGACACCCAATCGCATGATTGGGTGTCTTTTTTATGTTGCTCTTTGAATCAGCTGGTTGGATCAGCGACGGCGGCGACCGGTCATGATCGCTCCGCCCAAGCTGAGCATTGCGAGGGTTGATGGTGATGGGACGACGAGAGTGAAGGTGTCCACTCCTGCTTCGCGTCCTGCACCGATGCCGTTGTCGCCGCTGATTCCGATTGCGGTAATGTCTTGGAGGAGATCATTCCAGTTTCCGGAGACAACATCCCATGATGATTCTTCGAGTGAGATGAAGAAGCTGTCCCAGCCTGTGGAGTTGACTCCGGCGCCGAAACCAATGGCTTCTTCGCCGTTCGCTCCGAACAGGTGAATGACTGGTGGAAGGATCGGGTCAAAGTCGACTGATTCCCAAATCGCATCGTACGAGAATCCTGCGCCTGGGCCGTATCCTGAGTAGTCGCCGAGATACTCATCAGGTGCGAAGAGGAATACAGGTTGTGCAGCTCCGTCCGGGCCGTCTACATAGCTGACATAGCCGTCAGGGTTGCCGCCAGTTGCGAAGACTTCCCAATCACCTGCAGTGCCTGGGTCAGAAGCGAAGGTCCATCCTTCGAAGGTGCCCGAGTCCCAGGTGGTGGTGATGTCGGCGTTGGCTCCAAACGCGCCGGCACTCAGTACTATGGTTGATACGGTGTGTGTGATTTTCATGATTATCCTCTCTGACAAATGGTGAGTGTGTTTCTCTTGAGTAAGAGCACATTGCACAATCGACGAACTTAGATCCGCACAATAGCAGATTGGGGTTCGCATTCATAGACACTTTCGTGTCTCGTACATAGACAGATGTCTTGAAGGGCTTGAAATGTTGCCTAATTGTCCAAATTGTGTCTAAGTTGTTGATAAGGCAGTTTCAACAAGTCGGCGATTCTTGCTCGATCGTCCAGCTGAGTTCTTCCCCTCGGCAGTCAATGTGGATGCAGAAGAATCCCGGACCGCCGTCGGTGCCTGTGCTTTCGTGCTTGTTGACCATCGGCCAGATGATCTCGCGATCGGTGTTGGGGACCGGGAGCGAGTCGAGCTCGGAGAGTTCGTGCCAGACGAGTTCGCCTTCGTTCATGTGTCCATCGACGACCTCGACTGGGACCATCACTCGGTAGTAGAACAGGAGCCAGTGGGTTTTGCCTTCGAACGCGGTCTCGGCGATGAGTCCGACGAGACGGATGTCCTTGAGATCGACATGGATCCCGGCTTCTTCCATAATCTCGCGCTGAGCACATTGTGCAGGGGATTCTCCGAGATGCATTTCCAGCTTCCCACCGATCGGGGAGCAGAGGCCCTTGTTGGGTGCTTTGATGCGATGGAGCAGGAGGATCCGCCCGTCCTTGTCGCGGAGATCACACAAGCACGCGAGCTTGTACGGCAGCGCCGAGTTCTTGGGGTCCTCGGTCATGCCTGGAAGAATGTTTGCTGCGTCGCTCATGAGCAACGGTAGGCACGGGACTCGGAAAAGCGTGATTTATGCGTTATTTGGCACTTCGCACGCGTACGCCGCGAGGATTCCGCCGGACTTCACTGCTGGATTGAAGTGCTCTGCGCGGACCGCTTTGTACTCAGGATGATTGAAGAACGATTCCATCGTGGATTGGTCAGGGAACGAGAGCACGAAGACGCGGTTGTGCTGATCGTCGGCGTCTCCTTGGAGCATCGTGTCGATTGTGTAGTCGTAGCGGAAGTATCCGCCGTGGTCTTTGAGGATCGGGGTCATCCCGGCGCGGTAGTTGTTGTAGCTGTCCTGATCGCTGACATGGAGTCCGACGAGGATTTCATAGCGTGAGGTGGTCTGAGGATCGGTCATGGATGATCTCCGAATTTGAGGGATTCCCTGCTGGAGTCAGACTTACGAACGCGCATTGATGCGTGTTCGTGAAGACTCAGACTTGTTCGCTTTGAGTGGGATCTGATGAGTTCTTTTTGGATCCCTCGTAGAGTTCGTAGCTCAGGAGACGGCACTCGATCTGTCCGTTGTAGAAAATCTGACGAGCGGAGGTCTTGAGTCGGATCTCGTGCGACAGTGCTCGGCTCCCTGTGAAGACATGACCGTTCCACCCTTTGCACTCGGTTTTGAAGAAGTCACCCATGCGTGCGTAGGTTTCTTTGAGTTCGTCGGTTTCTCCGAGGCGCAGGCCGTACTCGGGATTGAAGATCACATGTCCCGGCTCATCAGGGATGTAGGTTTCTGCGAAGTCGCAGCACTCGAAGTCGATCAGGTGCTCGACCCCTGCGGTCATCGCGTTCTTGCGTGCGGCTTCGATCGCTCGTGAATCGAAGTCTGTTGCGATGATCGGTTTGGTGATGCCGTTGGGAGTGGGGGGGTTGGATTTCTTCGCGTCTTGACGCATCGCGACATAGAGGTCATCGATGTCGAGTGCTGTGTGCAAGCAGCTGAGGTTGTTGCGGAGGAGTCCCGGTGCTCGACCTGCAGTGATGAGTGCAGCTTCGATCGCGAGTGTTCCTGAGCCGCACATCGGGTTGACGAAGGGGGTGGTGCCGTCGTATCCAGACGCGAGCAGGACTGCTGCCGCGAGTGTTTCGCGCATCGGTGCTTCGTGCGGCATTTTGCGGTATCCGCGATCGGAGAGTCGGACGCCGTTGATGTTGAGGTAGATCCAGGCGCGATCGTTTTTCCAGACGAGGTGGATGACGACCTGCGAGCGATCGGGTCCGGTGTCTGGTCGCTCGCCGGTCTTTTCTTTGATGCGATCGACGATCTGGTCTTTGAGGAGCAGGTTGGGATACATCGAGTTGTCCACGGTGTGGTGGTCGATGTTGGAGGTGATCGTGAAGTAAGAATCGTTCTCGATGAGGTCTTCCCAAGGGAACGCTTTGGCGTGCTTTGCGAGCGCATCGAGCGAGGGGCAGCGGAAGCGCGTCAGCAACCAGAAGATATGGTCCGCGGTTCGCAGGTGCAGACTCAGACGCATGCAGTCTTCGAGATTCGCGCCAACATGCACGGCGACATGATCTTCTTCCTGGATCTCGTATCCGAGTCCCTCGACCTCTTTCTTGAGGTGCGGAGTGATATGCTCGGAGCAGGTGATCCGGGTGAGCCGTTTCTTCATTGGGTCGATCTGGGACATCTTCAGCTCGCTTGAGGTTCGTGGGTTCTGTTGATGGTATACCCCGGTTTGAAGGTATACTCACAGATTCAAGACTGTTCCATGACGGAGTCCGATAGATGATCGATCGAGCAAACGCGGAGTTGATGAAGGTTGCAAGGGGGGATGCTCCAGCGGATCTCGTCTTCGAGAACGGACAAGTCGTCAATGTGTTCACACGCCGGATCGAGCGGGTTTCGGTGGGGGTCTATGAAGGACGCATCGCAGCGGTGGGGGGTCGGGAGATCGACGGCGTCGAGCGGGTGGATCTCGATGGTCGCTTCCTTGCGCCGGGATTGATCGATGCGCATATGCATGTTGAATCGACGATGATGATGCCGAGGGAGTTTGTGCGAGTTGCGTCAGCTCACGGAACGACGGGGGTGGTGTTTGATCCGCATGAGATTGCCAATGTGCTGGGGATGGCTGGTATTCGATTACTGATGGACGCGAGTGTTGGTCTCCCGATGAACATCATGTTCGCGGCTCCGTCATGCGTTCCCTCGTCAAGATTCGAGACTTCTGGTGCTCGGCTCGAAGCGCATGATCTCGCGCCGATGTTTGAGGATCATCGTGTCGTCGCGCTCGCGGAGATGATGAACTTCCCAGGCGTATTTCTTGGTGATCCGGGAGTGCTCGATAAGATCACGCTCGGATTGGATCGCGCGATTGTCGATGGGCACTGTCCCGGATTGTCAGGGGCCGCGTTGGGTGCGTATGTTGCGTCGGGGGTGAGTTCGGATCATGAATGCACGACTGCAGAAGAAGCGATCGAAAAGATCGGGTTGGGGATGCGGGTCTACCTCAGAGAAGGGAGCGCGGCGAGGAACCTCGAAGCGTTGATCCCTGCGGTCACTCCAGAGAACGCGTCGAGGTTCAGTTTTTGCACAGATGATCGTCATCCGGGAGATCTGCAGCGCGAAGGGCATATCGATCATGTCATCCGCAAAGCGATCACGCTCGGTCTTGATCCGGTCACTGCGATCGCGATGGGATCGCTGCATGTCGCGGACCATTATCGACGCGCTGATCTAGGAGCGATTGCGCCGGGACGACAAGCGGATCTGATCGTGTTTGATTCGCTCGAAGAAATCCAACCAACGAGTGTGTACTGGCAAGGTCGGCTGGTTGCTCAGGATGGTGCGTTGTGTGAGAGTGCGCTCCCAGTGGATTTGGTGTTGGATGATTCATGCAGCCGAGGATCGGTGAAGCTCCCTTCGAGTGTTAATGAGGGATCGCTTCGGATCAGTGTTGGTTCGCGTCAAGGTGCGTTGATCCGTGTGATTGAAGCGGATCCGCATCAGTTGGTGACTGGGGAGATGCATGCTGAGCCGAGGGTTGAGGGTGGGTATGTTGTTTCGGATCCATCGCGTGACCTGCTCAAACTCGCGGTCATCGCTCGGCACGGCGTGAGCAATGGAGTGGGTCTTGGGTTTGTCACAGGATTGGGTGTTCAACACGGCGCGCTCGCGAGTACGGTCGGGCACGATGCGCACAATCTTGCGGTGGTTGGGACCAACGACTCGGATATGTGGATCGCTGCGAAGGCGCTGGAAGAAGCCGGGGGCGGACAGTGCGTGGTTCAGGACGGCCAAGTGCTCGCATTGCTCGCACTCCCGATCGCTGGATTGATCTCGGATGAGAACGCGATGGATGTGATCGAGCAACAGGACGCGTTGTTGTCAGCGGTTCGCGCCGTTGGGTGTGCAATTGAAGATCCGTTTATGCCGTTGAGTTTCTTGCCGCTCCCTGTGATCCCGAGTTTGAAGCTGACGGATCTGGGGTTGGTGGATGTGGACCAGCAGGCGATCGTGGATCTGTGGATTGAAAAATGAACACCGACTTATTCAGTCGGCGTACATGAAGGGATCGGGACATGAGTTCCGACCGAGTGTTATGGACAACCTGAGCTGAAGAGCGTCAGGAATGATGAGATATCGAAGAAGTCGAGGACGCCGTCGTCGTTGAGATCCGCTTGGCAGTCTGGGCCGTTGGTTGGTTGGTACTCGTACGCGCCGAGGTCAACACAGACTTCCCATGTCGAGACTCCGGTGTTGGGAGTGTCTTGGTCGTCGAGGTTTCGGACATCGTCGTTGAGGTCGGTCATGATGTCGAGGACATCGATTCCGCCGTGTCCACCTCGTGAGTTCCCGGCATCGATCGCGGGTGAACCTGCTGCGAGGTTGTAATCTCCCATGAACGCATCGACGAACATTGGGTCGGCATTGAAGTTCCCGCTGGAGTCGGCTGTACCGCTCGGTGCTTCTGGGATGAGCGAGTAGGTCGGGAGGTAGTTTCCGATGCTGAAGTGCGAGTCTGCTGAGTCGTTGACGACGATGCAGTTGAGGAGGATGGTGTTGGCATCGGAACGGGTGGAGCTGAAGGTGTCTCCTCGCCCTTCGAGGTCCACTTCGTTGTCGACCAAGGTGCAGTTGATCAGATCGACAACTTGCTCGTTGCGGATCGCGCCGCCGTCATCTGCAGCGGAGTTCTCGATGAATGTCGAGTTGTACGCTCTGAAGATGTCCAGGTCGGAGATCCAGATTGCACCGCCTGCGATGTTCGCTCTGTTATTGATGAACTCGCAGTTCTCGGCTTCGACGATCCCTGCTGAGGAGCTTCCGCCGAGGACGGTGATCGCTCCTCCTCGGTTGGTTGCTGTGTTGGAGATGAAGGTGCATCCGATCAGGTCGATGATGTCTCCGCTAGCGTCATAGGCTAAACCGCCACCCTCAACTCCGGTGTTGTTCTCGATGGTGCAGTCGACAAAGACTTTGTTTAATGTCCCGATGAGGTAGACGCCCCCTCCGTCACTCGCGGCTTCATTGTTTCTGATGATGGTCCGTGTGACGGTGCCTCCGCCGGACATGTAGAGCCCGCCACCAACACCGGTGTTCATGCTGTCCTCGATGATGCAGTCGGTGATATCGGCTCTTGCTCCGCCTTCGATGGACACACCAGCGCCTGCGGTTGTTGAGAATCCTCTTGCAAAGGTGATCCCTTCGATGACCGCATCAGTTGTGCCTCCGGTGACCCTCAGGCATTTGTTGAGGTCTTGACCAAAGACGGTGACGGTCCCCCCTCCTGCATTGCGGAGGGTGAGGTCTTTGCTGGAGATGGTGAGGTTTTCTGGGTAGAGCCCTGGAGCGATCTCGATGACATCGCCGTCGACTCCGGCGCTGATCGCGGCGGTGATGGTGATGAAGTCGTAGTCAACCAGGCTCGGTCCGACGGTGAGTGTCGCGGCGCCGGCGGAACTCGCGAGGCTCGAAATCGCGAGAGCGGTCAGCAGTCGTGCATTGGTGGATTTCATGATGGATCCCTTCAGATCTGGTTTCGGTTTGGGGTGTGATTGGAAGCGCATCTTGTGATGCGTCACTTTCCTTGCGTGAAGTGCGGGATATGCGCCCGATAGAAAGCGCAAAATGCCGATTTTCGAGCGTAATGCCGGATCTCGTCTGGTGAATAGCCTCCATTTTCGTACAATGGTCGCATGCACTCGGACCCTGAAACTCGGCTCCATGTCACGAGATTACTCTCGGATTGGTCGCATTCAGGACTCTCAGAGCGGTTGCTGTCAGGAGGGGAGGACTTCGATGCTGAAGGGGTTGATCCTACGGAACTCTCCACGCTCATGTACGAGGAGATGCGCCAGCTCGCGCGGATGATGATGAACGCAGAGCGGAACAACCACACGCTCCAGCCGACGGCGTTGGTTCATGAAGCATTCCTCAGACTCATCAACACCGATGGGCTCGATGTCCGCTCGCAAGACCATTTTTTCATGCTCGCATCGCGGGTTATGCGTCGGATCCTGATCGATCATGCGCGGACCAAGAATCGGCTCAAGCGCGGAGGGGAATGGCGCGTCATCTCGATGTCCATCGCGGAATCTGAGGCGCAGACCCCGTTCGATCCGTCCGAACTCCTCGCGATCGATGAAGCATTGATCCGTCTGAGAGCACTCGACGAACGCAAAGCGAAGGTCGTCGAGCTGCGGTTCTTCGGCGGACTCGACGAAGAAACCGCGGCGCGAATCCTTGGGATCGCTCGGTCCACGGCATCAGCGGATTGGCGCTTCGCTCGCGCCTGGCTCATGGACCAGCTCAAAGCATCGGATGGATCGCGTTCCGATGGATGACTTTGAAACCAACGAGCTGAATCGGTTCCGAGAGATCGAGCGGATCTTCCAGGAGGTCTGCGATCTTGAACCAGACCAGCGCGAGATCCGGCTCGATGAACTGTGCGGGCGTGATGATCCCATCAGGACAAGTGTTGAGTCGATGCTCCATGCCGACGACGAGACGCACGCGATGATCGATTCGGATGGGCCTTTGATCGGGAGCGGGGAGCTTGATTCTGACGAGGACGACGAGCCGATCCCGGAGCGGATCGGGGATTATGCAGTGCTCAGGGTGCTCGGCGAGGGTGGTATGGGCATTGTGTATGAAGCGGTCCAGGATTCTCCCAAGCGTCATGTCGCGCTCAAGGTGATCCGGCAGCGATCGCTGCATTCGAAGATCCGGAAGCGGTTCGAGCGCGAAGCGGAGATCCTCGCTCGGCTCAATCATCCGTCGATCGCGACGATCTATGAGTCGGGGATTGCGCAGGATGGGGATCGCTCGACGCCGTATGTTGCGATGGAGCTGGTGGTTGGTGAGTCGATCACTGCGTATTACAAGAACAAAAAGCTTGATACGGAGTCCAAGATCGCGTTGATGCGTGATGTGTGTCGGGGGGTTGCGTATGCGCATGATCTTGGGATCGTGCATCGTGATCTCAAGCCGAGCAATATTCTGGTGGATCGAGAAGGGCGCGTGCGGATCTTGGACTTCGGGATCGCGTTTGATCTGGAGATCGAGCAGCGGACGCAGATGACGCAGACCGGTCAGCTGCTGGGAACCCTGCAATACATGGCTCCGGAGCAGGTCGATCAGCGATCACACACGACAAGCAAGCAGACGGATGTCTACGCGCTGGGGTTGATCTGCTACGAGCTGTTGATCGGAGAGAACCCGCTTGATCGGCACAGCTCGAGTATGTACGAGATGGTCCGCGCGATCCGTGATGTGGATCACGGGATGCTCGGGACGATGGACCGGACCTTCCGAGGCGATGTCGAGACGATCGTTGCCAAAGCGATTTCGAGAGAGATCGATCAGCGTTACATTGATGCGGGGATGATGGCGGATGATCTCGATCGGTACCTGAATCATCAGCCGATCATCGCTCGTCGTCCGAGCACTTGGTACCAGCTCAGGAAGTTCTCGGAGCGGAATCCCGTGCTTGTTGGATCGGTCCTGGTCGTGATGTGTGTGCTTGTGGTCGCGTTGCTGCTGATCGGGAATGCGCTGCGGATCGCGACGCAAGAACGCGGGATCGCGCAGCATCAGAAAGAGGTGCAGGAACTGATCAACGCGTTTGTGACCGATGATCTATTTGCTGCTGGGAATCCGAATCATGGAGGGGATGCGGACATCCTGCTTCTTGACGCGATGCGAGAATCGGCCGAGGGGATCTCGGATCGGTTTGAAGGGGCGCCAGAAGCGGAGGCGTCAATCCGTCTGACGATGGGTGAGCAGTTCCGATTAATGAACGACTATGAGAACGCGATGGAGCATATTTCCAGGAGCGTTCAGATCACAGAATCGCTTGATTTGGATATCGAACTCTTGATCGATCGATTGAACTCGCTCTCGGATGTGTACATGGATATTGATGAGCTTGAGCAATCACTGGAGATCGTCGAACGCGCCGACGCATTGGCGGCCGCGCATCCAGAGATCCCGATTGATCTGAAACTCGATACACTCATCCAGCACGCGAGTTTGCTCTACCACATGCGAAAGGCAGAGGACGCGGCTCCGATCTTCGAGCAAGCAGTGGAACTCGGACGCACGCACGCGCCAGAGTCCGATGGGACCATGAGCGCGATCGGCGCACTCGCGATTGTCTATACCAGAATTCAACGGTATAAGGAAGCGGAAGCATTGCATCACGAAGGGATCGAGATGCAGAACCGGATTGATGGGCCGGAGCATCCATCAACACTGATCGCACGCGATAACCTCGGCATGTTCTATCTCCAGACAGAAGACTACAAGCAAGCGGAGTCCACTTTCCGCGCGGTCCTTGAGGTCCGCAAGCGTGTGTTTGGTGATGAGCATGTCAAAACCTACCTGACCACGGCGACGCTCGGGAGGAGTTTGGCATTCCAAGAACGATTCGATGAATCCGAAGAATACCTGCTGCCAACCTACACACGGATGGTGGAGGTGCTCGGATACGATCACAGATACACGGATGTCACCCGATTCTACATGCGTGAACTGTACATGCGATGGGATAAGCCGGATCTGGCAGCGCAGTACAGTGATTTGGCTCAGCAACCTTGATTGTCCGGATAATGGCAAGTTGAGCCCTGGTTGAGAATACGCAGATAAAAACTCCAAATTCTAAGAGTTAGACAGGTTCACTACAGAGGGGATTAGGGGGTTCTCACTTAAATTGGGGAGATTCAATGCACATGGTTTCTATCTAGCTTATCTTGGTGAAGGACCTGAAGTAGCGAGCCGATACACAACTGGTGTAACAGTTTCCTTCGGAAGGTATGAGTTTCTATGCTGAATCGCCGGCAAATGCTGATCAACTCTGCGGCACTTGGTGTCTCTGCGTTTTCATTCCCTTCTTTTGGACGGATGACGCGTGCTTCAAAGCCGATCACGCTTCGTGTGCTGGGGACTCATGTGACACTCCAAGAGCAGATCCGGAGAGCTGCGGAAGCGGATCTGGGGATCAATATCGAGTTTGCTCCAGGCGGGAGTGCGGCTGTACTTCAGAAGGCATCGACCCGTCCAGAGTCATTTCATATTTATGAGCAATGGTCAAACAGTATCCCACTACTCTGGCGTGCCAATGCGATTCAACCGGTTGATACGAGCCGGATCGAGAACTGGAAGAGTATCAATCCGTTGTCGAAGACTGGTCGATTGACCCCGGAATCCACGGCAGGCTTTGGGGACACGCCTAACTCGATCCTGTATATTCAGCCGGACGGTACGCTTGGTCCTCAAAGGACTGATTATGTGAGTTATTTGCCCTATGTACACAATGTGGATTCGTTCGGGTACGACACGCGGGTCATCCCGGAGGGTGAAGCGTACAGCGAAGAGAGCTGGGGGTGGTTGCTCGATGAGCGATGGAAGGGGAGGGTTGCGATTGTGAACGAGCCGACGATCGGCTTGTTTGATCTTGCGCTTGCGGCACAAGCGAAGGGCGTAGTTGCGTTTGAGAACATCGGGAACATGACGCTATCAGAAATCGACAAGCTCTTCGACTATCTCGTTACACTTCGTAAAGCGGGACACTTCAGTGGGGTCTGGAACTCTGTCCCCGAATCGGTTTCGTATATGGAATCAGGACGCGTGGTAATCGAGAGCATGTTCTCTCCCGGTGCATCGGCGCTGCGATCCAAAGGGATCCCTGTTCGATACGCGGCTCCAAAGGAAGGCTATCGCGCCTGGCACGGGGTGATGTGTTTGTCCTCGGCTTGTAATGAGCAAGAGACCGATGCGGCATACCGCTATATGAACTGGTGGCTGTCAGGGAGAGCCGGCGCGATCATGGCTCGGCAGGGGTACTACATCTCAAATCCCGAAAGCTCTCGTGAGTACCTTGATAAGAACGAGTGGGGTTATTGGTATTCAGGACAGCCTGCAAAAGCAGCGATTCTTGGACCCGATGGGCGAGTGATCGCTCATGAGGGGGAACGGCGGAACGGAGGATCGTATGAAAAACGCTTCAAGCGGATCGCCGTGTGGAACACTGTAATGAATAACTATGAACACACGCTCACAAGGTGGGGTGAGTTCCTCTCGGCAAGAGTCTCGAGCAGAGGATAACGGATCTATGCGTATACGAACCAGTATCCATCTTGCGCTGGGCACCGTACTGGTGCTACATATCTTTACCGCCGTGATGGGGCACGCGGGGCTTGATCGCTCAACCCAGAATCTCGAAGTATATGAGAGTGTCAACTCGGACACACTCCGTGTGTTATCGATTGATCAGGAGATCTCAGAGCTCCAACGCAGGGTATCTGAGTTCATGCTTACCGGTCACGAGAGTTCTGCTGAGCAAGTGCAAGATTTAATTATCATGCTCCGGTCTAATATCGAAAAAGCATCGGAAACGACCGAGCAGGTATCAGTCGCTCTACTGCTCGAACAGATGTCAGAGCGGATCGATTCTTTCGCGGTAGACTTCGAGAAAGTTGTTGTGGATCGCCAGTTGAAAAGTGATTTGGTTCACAACCGGATGATCCCGATTAAGAAGCATCTGCTTGAAAGACTTGATGAGAACTTGTCGATGTCAGGCACTGAGGCGCAGCAGGTCCGCGAGTATATTCATCGAGCCGAGAGTGCTGCTTTGCGGTACTTTGATACTCCCAGCAGATCGCGTGTAGACGAGACAATCTCAAGCATTAATAGAGCGCAGTCGGTACTCACCTCGGTCCAGGATCCGAACGGTGATATCGCGGGTCTCGAAGAGCTCTTCAAGGAGTACAACCAGGTCTTTCTTGAAGCGGTCCAAGCGACGCAGGGATATATGCACCTCGTGAATGTGGTGCTTGCTGGGGATGCTTTAGAGTTGTACTACCAATCCTCGCAGATCCGTAAAGAGTCGCTCGCGAAGCGGGCCGCGATCGGTCAAGAGATGAAGGATGGAGTCAAGAGGTTTCAGGCTTGGAGCGATCTCGTCGCGATCCTGACAGTGATGGCTGGGATCTTTACCGCCTGGGTGATGACACGGACCGTTTTGTCGCCGATCCTAGGTATGACCCATACATTCGAGGGTCTGACCAAGGGTCAGGACGAGGTCGAGGTTCCGTACCTCGGACGACATGATGAGATCGGGATGATGGCAAACGCCGCAGAGGTCTTCAGGCTAAAGAATGATCAAACGGAAGTTTTACTGCATGAATCCAGGATGATGCAAGAGGATCTTGAGCGTCGGAACAACGAGATGACTGAGTTCGTGTACACGGTTTCACATGATCTTAAGTCTCCGCTTGTCACTATCCAAGGCTTCACAGGAGTCTTGGAATACGCGGTGGAAATGGAAAATTATGACGAGGTTCAGGGGATGGTTGGACGCATCCAGGCCGCGTCTGTCCGTTTATCGAAGACGGTCGATGATCTCCTTGAGTTGAGTCGTGTGGGGATGATGGTCAATGAGTTCGCAGAGTTCAAGTTTAAAAGCTGTGTGACACCGGTATTGCTGGATCTTGCAAGTCAGATCGAGATTTCAGGTGCAAGAATTGAGATCGAGGGCGAGGACGAGCTGATCTATGCTGATCAATCACGGATTCAGCAAGTCATTCAAAATCTACTACAGAACGCGATTGCGTATGGCCATGATCCGGGGGAAACTCCTGAAATTGTGATCTCGGTGAGAAAACAAGACGGCGAAACTGTTATATCAGTTTCGGATCATGGTCCAGGTGTTGAAGAGGATTATCAGGAGCGTATCTTTGGTATATTCCAAAGGTTGTCAAATGATAAAGACGGAACCGGCGTTGGTCTTGCGATTGTTCGTAAGGTTGCTGTGGCGCATAATGGTCATGCATGGGTTGAATCGGGACCGGATGGAGGGTGCGTATTTTCTATCCGCCTTCCTGTTGTGGAGGCTATACTCGCAGCATAAAGAAAGACGGATGCTTACTTAGAAAAGCATGAGAGAACACAATGATCTCAGCTCAGAAAATACAATCTTGCATTGCGTTACTCCTCATTATTCT
This sequence comes from Phycisphaerales bacterium, assembly GCA_051252395.1. Lineage (GTDB taxonomy): Bacteria > Planctomycetota > Phycisphaerae > Phycisphaerales > UBA1924 > UBA1924. Next base: position 1,118,912 of record JBPOFX010000002.1, read on the forward strand.
GGGTGTCGTCGTGATCGCAGGTTGGCACCTTGAAACACTTATTTTAGTACAGGTCCACGAAACTTTTACCCCGATGCAGTACAACACCGCATTGGGGTTTTTGTGTATTGGATTGCAGGTTTTTTTGAGTAGTATCGGATTTCGCCGTGTTCCGATTGTGCTTTCGTTGGTTGTTGTATTGATTGGTGGGTTGACTCTCTTTGAGCATGTCTTCGGTGCGAACTTAGGAATTGACACGGTCTTTGTCACTCCTGGAATCCATGTTCCGGGTGAAATCCCAGGGCGTACAGGTGCAAACACCTCGTTTTGCTTTCTTGTCATCGGCGTAGTTCTGACTCTATATTCTTTACAATTATTGCGGACGAATATTGTTGGAATTAGCGCGGGTCTCGTCGGTGGAATCGCGGCTGTTTCCCTCTGGGGTTATCTCATCGGCATGCCAGAGCTCACAGGGTGGGGAGGATTGCTGTCAGGGATGGCCGTTCATACTTCCGGAGCGATGACGCTCGTCAGTGTCGCAATGTACTGTCTGTATTATCAGAGTGTTCGGTCTGTAGAGAAGACCACGCTTGTCTTTACGCCTTCGGTCGTCGCGATCCCGGTCGTAGTCATCACGCTGTGTGTTTGGCAAGCGACGGTCCGCCTTGATGATCATAAGCAGCGCGAGTTTGGCATTGAACGGATCGAGGTGATGTCTCGGCATCTCCAGAGCGAGTACACGGAAAGATTCCAGACCATCGAGAGGCTGCGGAATCGATGGGATCAATCATCCGGGAACCGGATTGAGGATCTCAGGCATGATTGCGCTCGATACATCGGCGATATCCCAGGGCTGAAGCGGGTTATTGTGACCGGCACATCGGGCTCCATGATCGCAGATTTTTCGGATTCGCACGCGCTTGGGTTTGACCCTGTAGAAAGCGTCCGGGATATAACAGGATTCAAAGCGATCGATGATCATTGGGCCGTTCACTTGATGGATGATGATCAAAGCTACAGCATGATTATTATGAAACTAGAGGGGGCTGATCAAAGCGGAACAGCTGATGGTGAGTTTCTTATTGTGGTTCTTGAAACCCAAGAACTTCTCGCTGATTTCATGGAGCCCTTTGTTTCACAGTACCACATCGTGGTTTGTGCACAGCAGGCGCAGTTGTACCAGAGTGATGATTGGAATCAATGCGGAGAAGGGGGCGGCAAAGATCAGCTCGAACGGGAAATCACTATCGCGGGTCAGGATTGGATTTTGCGGATTGAGCCGACGGAAATGCTCATGGATTCGTATGCAAGCGCCTGGCCTTCAGCGATCTTGTTTATCGGTGTTCTGGTACTGTTGGCGAATGTCCAACTCGTCTATCTCTTGCGAATCAGCAACGAGTCGCGAGCCCGACAACGGGAATCGATTGCGCAACTAGAAGTCCAGAAAGAACTGGTAGAAAAGGCCAACACAAACTTGCTCCGCAGTTACGATCTTATGGAAGAGTTTGCATACACAGTGTCGCATGATCTCAAGGCCCCGCTGGTATCCATTCATGGCTTCTCCACAGTCGTGAAAGCGGATATCAACGAGCAACGCTTTGATCGAGTGAGCAGATTCCTAGATCTCATGATCAAAGCAGCTGAGGGGATGGATAATACGATTACCAACATCCTTGCTTTCAGCAAGAGCCACAATGATGAGATGAAACTTGAACGGGTTGAAACCAGGAGTGTTCTTGAGAATCTGATTGAGCAGCTCGATCCACAACTGAAAGAGGATGATGCGAGGGTTCTTGTTGAGGGAGAGCTGTTTGATATACATGCCGATCGGGTTCGTGTGATCCAGGTCTTCCAGAATCTGATTACCAATGCGATCAAGTATGGAAGGCCGCTCGATGGTCCGCACGAGATCACAATCGATGCGGTCGTTGAGAATGAGATGGTGCGCTTCTCTGTTTCGGACAAGGGTCAAGGTATTGACCCCGATTCACAGGAGTTCGTGTTTGGAGTCTTCAACAGGCTCCATACGGATGAAGATGGCGCGGGGATTGGGCTGTCAATAGTCAATCGGGCCGTGTGTCAGCATGGCGGGCATACATGGGTCGAATCCAGTCCAGGGAACGGGGCGACCTTCTTCTTCACGCTTCCTCTCTATACAGCTGAAGATGGCAGCGACATTGGTCATCCCGATCATCAAACACAAAAAACCGTTGCCTAGCAACGGTTGTTCGAGAAGTGTTGAGATATGAAACTCAGGTGCCGGCAAGCCAACCCTTGGTGGTCTTTATGACCCACACCCGGTGTGGTACCCTTGCACATAGGTGGACAGGTCGAAGAAGTCGAAGACGCCATCGTTATTGATGTCCGCGGCGGGATGGTTGTTGCTGTACATCTCGAGGAAGGATGAGATATCGAAGAAGTCGATCACTCCGAACGGAGCCGCGAAATCTCCGAGGCAAGGGGCTTGTGCGATGAACACATCATCCTGAAGCTCAGGACCGATCTCGGAGTTGGCTCGGATGATCGTTGCGAGTGTGGTCTGGTTGACCTCGTTGACCATGCTCGGCGGGAGGTAGGTCTCGTACCAATAGCGATCACCGTCGCGGAGACTCACGAACTGATCGCGGAGGACACGCATTAGGGTTTCACCAACAAACGCGCCTGGACGGTGCGGCTCAGCGAGCAGACCGATCCACGGATCGATCTGATCAACGCTTGCGTACGCAGCTTCGAGACGCTCGACAAACTCAGGATCAGGATTGATCTCTGCAAAGGAAGCAACCGGCGCGAGTCCGACGGAAACACGCACCTGGTTGTAATCCGGGAGTCCGTGATCGCGTCCGCGTTGGAGGTTGAGTGTTGCGAGGTCGAGTCCTCCCGCGCCTGGAGGGCCGAAGAGGAAGTTGCGGATGTCGTCGATGACATAGATGTCGATCTGCTGTGCTTTCTGGGATGCGAGTCCACGCAGGACCGGATCGATTCCGAAGTTCTGGACATGCGTTGGTTCAAAGAACGCAGCGGCGAGATCCAGATTCCCACCTGGGCTGGTAAATCCACCGAAGTTGACTCGCATGATTTCGGATGAGAGCATGGTGTGACCGACGCGGTATGCCGCGGTCGCGAAGATGTTTTTGATGCTCGCGTTGACCGCTGGGTTGTACCCGCTGTACGCAGGGATCGCGTCGGGACCGAGCAGTCTCGGGAGGAACTCGTTGAAGGTGATCGCTTGCATTTCCGCTGCGACAAAGGCGCGTGCATGCTCGAAGATCTCATCACCAGTGAATGCTGGGTTGTCGATCGCGATCTGTTCTGCGAGCCGGTTGTGCTCACGAACGAAGAGTGTGTGCATTACCGTGAGTCCGACCTGCTCGTTGGCGCGGATGTCCCCGCCGAGGAAGTAGGACGGGTCGGCAGAGGTGGGGGCGTTGTCGAACCCGTTGGTATTGAACGGGAGCAGGTCGCCGGCGCTGGTTTTGAGCTTTCCTGTGCCGTCGTTGGTGCGGAGCTCGTGGGTGCGATGGTCTTCTGAGCCGTAGACATTGGACGCGTCGATGTATGCCGTGATGTTATTGATTTGCTGGCGGACGCCGTCGATGTGGACATACGCGGAGCGATCCAGAGGCATCGTCTGGATCCCTGTCGAGAACGGATCAAACCACGGATCGCCCATCGGGACCTCGACATCGAATCCCTCGGCTGGATTCTGGATCGGGGTCTCGTCGATGTCGTGATCGAGGAACTGTCCCCATTGCCAGATGTAATCGGAGAGTCCCATGGTGTTGTGAACGGAGTGCCCGTTCTGATCGCAGATCGCGTTGCTGATCATGCGGACATTGGGACGATCCGCTCCCGATGGTGCGTCGGTGCCGTCGGCGTATGCAGGAGTGATTGAACGCACGAGCGGGATACCCGCGGCTCCCCACTCAGGATTCGCGATGTTGTTCGAGAGGCCGTCGATCGAACGGATATCTGCTGGGAAGGTTGTGACTCCACCGCGCGGTTGCTGGGTCGTGTCGGTCGCGCCCTTGGTCAGCCGAGGACCACGCTGGAACTTGGAGCGTGATTCGGGAGCTTGATCCTTCGCTTGCGGGATGTTCTTGGACTTCTTGCTGTCTTGCGCGACTGCGAAGGTCCCCAGCAGTGCGAATGCTGATCCGGAAATGAGAATGAGTCGTAATGGTGTCTTGGTCATCGGGATCCCTCTTGATGATTGCCGTGTTGATCCGGCTCTGTTCTGTACTCGGCCTGACTAGAGAACGCGACACTTCGTTGGTCGCGCTCTCTTGGGTACCGCTCAGTTTATTTGTAACTGACATGGACCTGAATTGGAATCGCAAAGCAGTATTTCAATCGAAATAACGAACGATTCTTGTTGTGAACAAGGATCGGCATTCGAAATACGCAGTCAGAGATCGACTTGGAATCGAGGGGGTTTTTCGCCTATACGGACCTTGGGGAACTGCAGTGAATGTCCGAGAATCGCGTTTGCACGAGGATCAGTGGACGATCTATGTTGCGGCATTCTTGTATCACAAGAACCAGAGCTAGACAGGTGTGTCCATCGGCGCATGATCTTTCGCGATCAGCTGGCCATTGGTTTCGATCACCTTGGAGTACCAGAAATAGGACTCCTTGGGAACGCGGCGGAGTGATTTGTAGTCAACATACACCAGTCCAAACCGCAACGCGTATCCCTCGGCCCATTCGAAGTTGTCCATGATGGACCATTGAAAATAGCCTCGAACATCGACGCCGTCTTCACTGGCGCGACGGAGTTCGGTGAGGTAGCGCGTGAGATAATCAATGCGACCATGGTCGTGGATCTTGCCGTCGCTGTGGATCCAGTCCATCGAAGCGAGCCCGTTCTCTGTCACGACGACTGGGAGTTTATAGCGTTCTTGGAGGAACTTGGGGCCCCAGTAGAGTGATTCGGGGTTGATGGTCCAGCGGAACATCGTGGTCGGATAGCCGCGTGTTGGCTTGATGATTTCGGGTTTGCCGTCCGCGCCTGCCTTTGCGATGTCCGCCGTGTAGATATTGACTCCGAACAGATCGAGCGGCTGACAGATGGTGTCCATCTCCGCATCGGTCCACTCCGGGACATCGTCTCCGAAGTACTCGAGTCCGACCTCTGGATAGTGTCCCAGAAGAACCGGATCGCAGTACCAGACATAGTTGAATGCCCATCGTTCTGGATCGATCCCGAAGCTTGCTGTGCGTGCCGCTTCGATGTCCTCAGGTGAATCTGTCGCAGGCGTGTGCAGGCATCCGACCGGCGCGAATCCGACTGTTGGTTGCGCTTTGGCAAACTCACGGATGGTCTGCACCGCTCTTCCGTGCGCGAGCAGCGCGTGGTGGGTAGCGAGCAGGACTTCCTTTCTGCTGAGTTTGAGTCCCGGCGCGTTGGTGCCGTCGCTCATCCCGAATCCCAGGAATATCTGAGGCTCATTGAGCGTAAACCAGTTGGTTACGCGATCAGAATACCGCTCGACCACCGCTTTGGTGTACTGCGCAAACCACTCCGGCGCATCGGGATTGAGCCAACCACCCTTCTTGTACAAACTTGTTGGGAGGTCCCAGTGGTACAGAGTCACCCAAGGGGTGATCCCTTTGCTCAGGAGCTGGTCGATCAGGTCGTCGTAGTACGCGAATCCTTCTTCGTTTGGTTGACCGATGCCGTCTGGGAAGAGTCTGGACCACGAGATAGAAAACCGGTATCCGTTGGCGCCCAGTTCGCTGATGAGCTGGACATCCTCACTGGCGCGATGGTAGCTGTCGCACGCGACCTCCCCAGTGTGTCCATCAAACACGCGCCCTTGCTCGGCGCAGAAGTCGTCCCAGATGCACGCGCCTCTGCCGTGGGTATTGGACGCGCCCTCGATCTGGAACGCAGCGGACGCGACACCCCAGGTAAACTCGTTTGGGAATGGCATGGGTTAATCCTTCATGAGCACAGACATCGGGATGAGGATCTTCCCATCGTCGTCCGCTTGAACTGGTGTGTTATTGATCAGGATCGTTGTCGAACGATCATCCATCGGGAGAAGATGCTTGGTGCTGAGTTCAAATCCATCGGGAGGAGTGCATCCGTCTTGGATGTCGATGGACAACACGCTGTCGTCGAGCGTCATGGTGTAGCTCAACGATCCGAAACGCGTGATCTGGTTGTGAACACCGATCGGAGTGCCGTCCTCGATCCATGACGAGGGGACACCTCCAGCAAGGATGATGGTGTTGTCGTGCTCGTATGCGAACATCGAGAGCACGGAAAGGATCGCGCCCGAACCGACCCAAGTGTGCGGCATATCCCCAACAAACAACGAGGGTTCCCGCTCGCGATACGCGATCTCGCCCCATTGTCTCCACCCGATCGGGTCGAGTCGTTCGATGAGCCAATCCATGTACTGATGCGCTCGATCGTTCCAACCAAGACGGATGAATGTCCCCACAGTACGGACCTCGTAGGGGGTCATGCCTTCCCACTCGCTGCCGTTGATTCGATCTTGGGTTGCTTGCCATGCTCGCTCGAAGGTCGCTTCGAGGAGTTCATCATCTAGCACTTCCGCTGCTCCGGTTGGATAGAACGCGATCGCGCTGGAGGTCGCGTCGAAATCTCCGAGCTCGACACATCCCGGCACATAGTTGATGCCGTGGGTCTGGGTCGCGAGGGTGACGGAGTCGCTGATCGCTTGACCAAACTCATTTGCAATCCGAGTGAAGCGCTGGTAATCCTCATGCTCCCCGAGTTGATCAGCAATGATCGCGGCATCTCGGAGTCCGCGATACACCCAAAAATCATCCCAGTACGAGTGCATCGGTTTCGCCGAATACCCCTCGTGACTGATCGACTCGGGCATCAACCCAGCACACGCGCGAAGGATCGGATCATCGGACTCGGTGTACATCGGAGTCATTCGAGATTGACGCATCTCATCGATGAACCGGACCGTTGCTTGGACGCGTGGATACATTGAGCGTGCAAAGTCCTCATCGAATTCTCCACCAACCTGGGCGCTGTTCCGGATCGCGAAGATGAACTCCCCAGGCGCATCGTTCTCATCGACTGGGTCGGGGCCTCGTGCATCGACGACGCATGGGATCTTTCCGTTGGAGTATTGGAAATCGCTGTACCATTCGATAAATGATCGCGCGTCCTCTGCGTTGTCCAATGCGATGAGCGCCGCGGAGGTCATCGCGCCGTCGCGGATCCACGAACGCTCGTATGAGCGGGAACCGGGTTGGATCCCTTCGCCGTCGGCGTTGATGAGGATGTAGGCAAGGTTCGCGTGCATGATCTCGCGGAGGATGGATTCGGATTCAGGAACCAGAATGTCCGTCCGATCCAACAATCCACTCCATCGCGAGCGTTCATGGTTGAGCGCCGATTCGAAGGATATATTGCTCGGTTTTCGAGTGCTCGATACGGATCGCTCATTCATCGGCATCGCGATGACGATTGATCGTGACTCCCCCGGCGCGAGTGTCATGGAGAAGAGCTGTGCCGCGGATGGGAATGATCCGGATTTGGTACTCGATTGTAGTGTCTCAAGGTTTGCAAGACGATCAACCAACGCGCCGCTCGGCGTGTCGGTGGTCAGCACGCTGTCAGCAGGAGTGTCGGATTGTGCGAAGAGCGACCCGTCGATATGGACCGCGTTTGGGTTCGCGGCGATCGAGTCAGCGTACGCCGTGCCTCCGATGGTATTGAGGAACTGCGCCGAGGGGAGGACCTGAAGCGGACGCGACGCGAGGACCAACGAGAGATCCGATTGCTGGTTGCTCGTGTTGGTGATCGTGTAGCGTGCGAGGAGTTCGTCGCTGGAATGGAGATCGGTAGCGAGTGCCGTGATGTCGAGTGCGAGTTGATCGAGTTTCCAATGGACGCTCGGGATCGGGAGCGCGTTGCTTTCGAGCGACTGGGAGATCGACGCATCCGACCAGGTCAGGACCTGATCATCGCGGAGAATCATCGGCTCGATCGAGTACCCCGCTTTGATCGGTTCGATGGCGCCGACACTGGACATCAGCGCCTCGTCATCATGATCGGGCAATCCGATCACTGTCCAAGGCGACAACTCATCCATATACGGCGGGAACGCGCCGCGTGGTTGTGATTCCGCGAGATACGCGAAGTAGTCGTTGGGATGATCAAGCTGATCGACCGGAAGGAAGCGGATGTGTTCCAGACTCGCGGCTTGGTCCACGCTGAGCCGGACGGATCGAGCTTCGGATTCAGGTGTGTAGATGACATCGGTCTTGCTGTCGGAATCGCTGACCGATGCGAGTGGAGTGTACTGGTTCCCGATGGATGCTTCGAGCGCGTAGCTCGAAGGCGCAGAGTGATCTTTCCACCCAAGCTCGATCGCACTGAACTCGACGACGGAGTCAAAGATCAGTTCAACGGAATCGGTTTCAGTCGATGACCATTGAAATGAGCCGTTGGAAGAAACCCTGCCCAGCTCGTTCCCGTTTGTATCAACAACGCGAGGATTGATCGGCTCAGGATCAACATCCGGCATCCGTTCGTAGACGAGATCATCGATCCAGATGCTCCCCTTCCCGCCTTTGGTCGCGGTAACCGCGATCTCGATCGCGCCGATGCGAGAGAGCGGCTCGCCTTCGCTTGGTCCCCACGCGAAGGACAGGTGGCGCTTGCGGATCGATCGTGAAGTCCATTGGCGCGAGAACTCGATGTCCCGATCGACGCTCCACCAGACATTCTCTCCGCTCGGATCAACGAGCTTGAACTCGAGTGTGTTCTTTGGACCTGTGCCTTTGAATGCGAACCCGATCCGGTAGTTTGGATCGGTGGTAAGATCAACTTCGCGATGCGCGACGCAGTACCCTGCGCCAGCAGTGAAGTCGTAGTCCATCCGGAGCCGGCCGTCGACCTCGACGATCTTCCCCTTGACTCCATCAGCAGCGATCAGCGTCCACGCATCCACATGCTCGAAGGTGTCAATGACTGTGGTTGTTGCAGACTGAGGTGTCTCGTTGGTCTCGGACGGATTGGAAGCGCAGGATTGCAGCAGTGGTGTTGTCAAAAGCAACACCATCAGCGCTTGCGCGTGAAGGGTCATAGCCTGTCGATACATGATTGGTAATGCTCCAGAGTTCAGGGACACCCGGCGCTGTACGCGCCGAGGAAAGCTGAGATATCAAAGAAGTCGTACTGTCCGAACGGACGCGCCATATCCGCGGCTGAATCCTGCGCGACATACGCACTCAGGAACGCGGAAATGTCGAAGAAATCCAAGAGGCCGTCAGGACCTGACAAGTCCGCGGCACAAGGTGGCTGATACGACACCGCAAACACTGCATCAGTCGTCCCCGGCTTGATCAACTCCGCAAGACCCAACGCGCCGATCACGACATCAGAAAGTCCAGCGTCCGATGGTGTATAGCTCGGATCGACCTCTGATCTTCGGAAGAGAATCGAGGCGCCGGATTCAAAGTCTTGTCGCGCGCCGTGTCGGTACGCGTGGTACGCGCCGACGCTCGGCGCGGTTTCTCCGAGTGATGAGAAGGCCATGAGTGAAGGGAAGGTGGTGATGTCGCCCTGATGACTTGAAAGCGAGTCGGCGTGGTACCCACCCCAGTCGGATCGGGTCGTCCCGGCGCTGAACACGGTCATGTATCGCGGCGCGTTGTCATCGGTCCATGCACTGTGAGCCGCGAGCGAGTTGCGGATGTGTGCTTCCCAGTCCGGATCATCGCGGAACGGTTCTTGTGCGATAAGTGGGTACAGCGACACAAACGCCGGGAGATGATTCCCAGGCCAGTTGGTTGTGGTCGGGAGTCCATCGACGAACTCCGATGATGGAAGCGATGAGCGATCGAGCCAGTATTCCAGTTCGTTGGTGCTTGATCCGAAGATCGACGCTTGTTCAACGAATAGCACGCCTTCATAGAATGGGCCGCCTGCTGTTCCGAAGTCGGGACCACCCGATGCGAGAGCTCGCAGATACAGCGCCTCGGAACCGGGTTGGATGTAGCTGTCCCATCCGGAGACCTGATCGATGATCTCAGCCGCGGCTTCCATGATCTCCGGATCGTCATAAAACCGCAGCGCCCGATCCGCGGCCATCACGATGAGCATCGTGCTCAGCGTCGCGTATTCCTGCGACCAGCCCGCGCGTCCGTTGCCTGTGAACGGATCGTACCAGTGACGCATAATCCCATCATTTGTCAGCTGCGGCGCGATCCCGTCACCCGACAACCCCGCGTACCGCTTGAGGATGCTCCGGACCGTGTCTGTTGATTCCTGCGTGTTCGCAAGGTGATCGTTTGCGATGTGCATCATGACCACCCACGCTGCACCATCGGGGCTCGGCGGATGGAATCGGTTGTTGCCTTCGGTGACATCCGCATCGATGACCCAGCCTGCTGGTTCACCATCAGGAGAAACAAGCCCCTTCGCGAAAGTCAGGACTTGGTTGAACTCGTCGTTGACCCACGATTCATAGTCCAAACGCGTATCTTCGCTCTCGTGGATGATACGAACTCCAGAATCATCAGCCGCGAGCAAACGCCCGCACGCTGTTGCGGTGAGATCTGCGAGATCATTTGTGCTTGTCATGTAGTTCGTTGGGAGCAACGGGATTAATCCGGTTGCTTGAAACTTGGGTACAAACGAGATCCGTGCGTCGTCTCCATCCCCCGAACCCTCGGCGATGTACAGTCCCTCTTGCCAGACATCACCCAAGTGATCGGTGTAGGTGACCGATCGTGCCCGCGAGATTGAACCGACTGGAACTGGGAGCGCGAATGGGAGTGTCAGGTCGATCCGGTACAGCATTGATTCGGTCACAGCAAACGCGAGATCTAGTGAACGCGCGATCGTCATGCCGACGATGGGATCACCCGATGGCGCTGACCAGTTGTAGTGCAAAGATCCCACGGAATCATTCCGACCCGCGTAGTACACCTTTACCGGTCCGGTTTCTGTAGAGACCCAGAGCTTGCCTTGATAGTGGATCGCAGAAGGGCTGGGGCCGGTCGCGTCGCCGAGTGTGGCGCGTGCGAACAGGGTGAGTTGCTTGGTCGTGGTGTCGTACCGGAGGACGACATCGGAACCGAGTCCGTCATTGCTCGGCGCATCGTCAGTCACGACGACGAAGAGACTGCGTCCCGAGTCGGTCCACGCGAGTGCTCTTGGTCCGTCGTCGCTGGAATCGAGTGTCATCCACGGCGCGAGTTGCTGGATCTCGTTGCGTGTGATCCTGTGCATAAACGATTGACGCACATCGCGGATTTCGATCGTGTCGGTGCTTGTTTCGCTTGTTGCGTACCACCCGCTAAGTTCCGCGGCAGCAACCGCGTCGTAGCGTGCGGATGATTCGGTTGTCCACGATTCAGCGATCGGAGCAGCGGACGCGAGTGATGAGAGACTGACCGCTACGCCTGCAACGGCGCGGATCAATGGTCGGACTGGAACATATGAGTCGCTCATCACTCTTCTTTCTTGGACCTTCAGCGTCCTGATCCAACAAACTGACTCGATTCACGCTCGACAAAGTTGGCCGCGAGCCGAGAGTGTCGTGGCGCACTGTCGGGTTCTTCGATGCGTCGGATAATCGCTTCAATCGCGGCGTACCCGATTTCTTTCACAGGCATCCGAACAGATGACAATCGTGGACGCAGCAAGCTGCATAGACGCGAATCATCAAATCCGACCAATCGGAGTGATTCGGGGAGTTCGAGACCTCGATCGCGTGCCGCGTTCGCGATCCCGATCGCGATCTCATCATTAGCCGCAAAGACCGCGGCTCCTTCGAGCTGATCCTCATCAAGCATCGACTGCGCCCAGTCCCATCCCCAATCAAAGGAGAACTCGTGCCTTGCGATCTGATCAGCCGTCGGTTCATGTCCGCGCGATCGGAGCGCGGCACAGAATGCCGCGAGCCGCTCATCAGAGTCAATATTCCCACGATGCGCTCCCACAAAGTAGCAACGATCCGGAGGGGTCCCATCAAGCAAATGCTCGGTCGCTTTGCGTGCTCCGAGCTGATTATCAACGATAATGGTCTCGACATCGAGTCCCGGCTCATCGACCCCGATCACCACAGCTGGATGACGCAATTTGCTGATCCCGTCAAGATCCACCCCGCTGCGTTCGGTCAGCATCACGATCAATCCATCCACAAGATCAAGCGCAAACCCATTCTCAGGTCGGTTCGCTTTGCGGTGCGCGTTTGAGCTAACCAGCAGGTGGTATCCGAGTTCGCAAGCGCGATCGTCGAGCGCGCCCATGAGTTCCGAGTAGAACTCGCCGTGGATATCAGGGAGCGAAACCCCAATGACCCGGCTCCGCTTGGTCAAAAGACCCTTCGCAAAGAGGTTGGGACGGTAATCCAGGGCATCGACGGCTGCTCGCACACGATCAGCGGTCGTCGCAGAAACCTTGTCTGGAGTATTGAGGACCCGGCTGACAGTCGCGATGGACACACCAGCTCGTTCAGCAACGCTGCGGATTGAAACCGCACCTGTTTGCCCGTTCCCACTTGCTTCTTGGCTCTTCATGTGGCACCATTGTAGCATATGAAAACGATTACACAAGCACAAACTGCCCTCGCCGTAACGCTGATGACCTCAATGAGCGTTATCGGTTGCACTTCGAAGGATGCTCGCGTTGATCAGAATCCGCTCCGCGTGGATGCCAACGCGATCCGGATCGAGTCTCCCAAGAACACGCCTCGCCCTCCGTTTCGGTTCGATCAAGACGACACCAAACTGCTCGACGAGATCCAGCACGCGACCTTTGAATACTTCTGGGAAGCGGTGAGTCCGGAGACCGGGATGGTCTACGACCGGACAAGCAGCGATGTGATCAGCGTCGCGGGAGTGGGGTTCCAACTCGCGGCTCTCCCGATCGGAGTGGAGCGCGGATGGGTCAGCAGATCCGATGCAGAATCCAGAGCATTGACCATTTTGAACGCGCTCGAATCCGAACCGAGTAATCGCAAAGCGGGATTGTTCTACCACTTCATCAATCCGCACGACGCATCGGCGCGGCGCGTCGGACGCGAACTTGTGGTGAGCACAGTGGACTCCGCATTGTTGTTCGCGGGAATGATCGCGGCGGGTCAGTACTTCGAAGGCGACACACAGATCGCCGCGGATCGGATGTTCGCACAAGCGGACTGGTCTTTCTTTCTTGGTGATGCTGGAGGTGAGTCCCCTCCAGGTCAGTTCCTGACGCTCGGATGGAAGCCGAGCTCCGACGATCTACCAACAGGTGACGGCGAGCTTTTGCCTTATTTTTGGCTCGATAGTGGGGACGAGCACCGATTGGCAACACTGCTCGGCGTGTGCGCCCCAGTCGAAAAACACCAGGTCGATCCGAGCGTGTACTGGAGCCTTCGCAGAGAGCTCGGATACCACGAGGGACAGGGGCACATCGTCTGGTTCCCATACTCCGGCGCGTTGTTTACTTCGTTCTTCGCACACTTGTTTATTGATTACGCAGCGATGGGAATCGACCATCCGAGCGAGCATGGACAAACACATCGCGCCTCGGTTGATTGGTGGGAGAACTCGCGCCGGACTGTGCATCTGCATCGCGATCGCGCGATCGAGAATCCGCACAACCTCCCATCGCTTGGAAAGAACGGATGGGGATTCTCCGCGAGTGATGGTCCTGACGGATACCTCGTCTCAGGTCAGTTCCCACAACCAGTCGAGATGATCGGCGCTCAACCGAATCGGGACTTCGCGGAGTACCTTCCTGAGGACAACTGGGGCGCGGGAGTCATCGCGCCGTACGCGGCCGGGAGCAGCATCATGTTTGAACCACAGCTCGCTGTCGACGCGCTGCGATTGGCGCGCGATGTCAAGGGCGCCGACGGCGGACTCGGCGTCTGGCGCGAGCAGTGGGGGTTCTCTGATGCGTTCCGTCTGGATGATGCAGGACGCGCGGATTGGATCGCTGAGGACTGGGTCGCGATCAGCCAAGGCCCATTGATTCTGGGGATCGAAAACGCCCGTACAGGACTGATATGGGAGCTCGTGATGTCGCATCCAGCGATTCAGAAGGGCATCAGCGAGCTCGGATTGACGCATCAAGAGTGATGAAATCAGCGATTGGAGTCCAAAAAGACGGATTTGGGCCAATCTGAGTATGGATTATTCAAAAATCTTCAAATACACCCTTGCTCCAGGATCGGAAATCGGTCACAATGAAACCGTTTACAAGAGCAGGCCGAAAGTCACTCCGCGTGGGAATGCGCCTGCTTGCAACAATCTGAGAGAACTCTAAACGAGGAGAGCACTATGAACTTCAACAGCACCATCGGGATCGGGATTCTGGTCGCAGCCAGCTCAGTCGCGGCCGCATCAGGAACCAACGACATCGGCGGGATCATCGATAACCCGAGACTGTTTAATGATTTCGGGTCCAGCAACCTGACATTCTCAAGCACCTACGACCCAATGGGCAGCAATGTCTCCTTCCGTGAGGACAACTACGGCATGGGTGGGTTTGCAAACCGTCACGCCGCGTGGTTTGGTGACGGAATGGGCAGCAAAGTCGACTTCAACTACGACGACGGCTTCGACATGCAGATGACCATGCAGGTCAACGAAGCATCAAATGTCGGGAATGTCGAAGCAGGTTTCCAAGCAGACCTCTTCGGATTCGGCATGTTCGGCGTACTCACAGGCAACGGCGAGATCGCAGCTTTTGGTTCGGTTCTTCCGTTCCACAGCTTCGGGACTGGTCTGTACAATGTCGGTGACGAACTCATGCTCCGCATGGTCCACAACCCAGGCGGAGGCGAGTTCTCCGGCGACGCTTCGACTATGGAGTACATGTACAACAATGTCACCACAGGATCCGGCTGGGTCTCGAGTGGTGAGATCGACTTCACCACCACTGAAGGCGGGATCCCGAGCTTCTTCGATATGTTCACCGGCGTCGGCGCACAGATCAACCAACCAGGCGAGAACGGCGTGGTCGACATCAACTTCGGGAACATCACCACTGGTGTCCCGACTCCAGGATCACTCGGCTTGCTCTCGATCGCAGGAATCGCTGCGACTCGTCGCCGTCGATAAGTCTCTCTGCAAGAACCCCGGTTCTTGATTTTTCGATTCTCTCGGGAGATCCACTCTAGCGGGTGCATCTCCCCTTCCATTGAACCAGAATAATTGAACCCACTGTTCTCGGAAACGAGAACTCGACACGACGAGGTACGAGCATGACGCTCCAGAATCAGTATGGACGCTTTATCGAAGACGGCAGAGCGTACGAGATCACCAATCCCGACACTCCACGCCCGTGGACCAATGTAGTTTCCAACGGACGCTACGGCTTTGTGATGAGCCAGAACGGTGCGGGTTTTTCATGGCTCGACCACTGCCAGCTCAATGTACTGACGCGATGGAGCATGGACCACATCCGCGATGATCGCGGTCGCTTCATGTACCTGTCGGATCTCGATGACACAGACCTCGTCTGGTCCGCGGCTCCGCATCCGTGCCGAGTTGAGTACGACTCGTTCCGCTGCGTGCATCGCGCCGGGAGCACGAGCTTTGAATCCACAGTCAATGGCATCAGCGCAGTCTGGACTTTGGGGGTTGCGCCGGATGACCAAGCGGAACTCTGGACGCTCACGCTGACCAACGATTCCGATCGTGATCGTCGGATCCGAGTCGGCGCGTTCTTCCAGTGGTGCTGCGACGCAGCGCCGGATTCAACGCGTGAGTTTCACCGCTTGTTCTTCACAACAAAGCACGATACCAAACGAAACGCGGTCCTCGCGACCAAGAATGTGTGGAACGCACCGTTCGGGACTCCGGACGACCACTGGAACAGAGGTTGGCCGTACATCGCTGGATTCTCGATGCCGAGAACAGAAGGCGACGAAGTCTGGGCGAGCGCCGACACTGAAGGTTTCCTAGGACGCAAAGGCGATCAGCGTCGTCCGATCGGGATGACCGAAGGATGCGAAGAGTCGTTCGGACGATTCGCGGATCCATGTGCAGCCGTTGGTGCAGACATCACGCTGCGTCCAGGTCAGAGCGTCACACGCACCTTCGTCCTGACGATCGCAGAAGATCAAGAAACACTCGAACGCACGATGGACAAGTTTGCGGATTTGAGCGTCATCAACGACGCGCTCGAAGCGACTGCACAGGGATGGGTCGATCGCATCTCTCCGACCAATGTCGAAACAGAGAGCGAAGACTTCAACCTGCTCAACAACCATTGGCTCCCTTACCAAGCGATCAGCGCACGCATCTGGGCGCGGAGCGGGTACTACCAGCAATCCGGCGCCTACGGCTTCCGCGATCAGCTCCAGGACAGCCAGGTCTGGTTGCATCGTGATCCCGACAAGTGCAAAGCACAGATCATGCTCCACGCGGCGCACCAGTTTGTCGATGGCAGCGTCTACCACTGGTGGAACCCGATCACGGAAACCGGTCTCCACGATCAGTGCAGCGATGACTATCTCTGGCTGCCGTTCATCACCTCCGCGTACATTCGCGAGACTAGTGACACAGGGATCCTCGATCAGACCGCTCCGTTTGTGGATGACGAGAACGCAGTCACGCTCGCAGAGCACTGCAAGCGTTCGATCGCTCGTTCACTCTCGCGGATCAGCGAGCGTGGATTGCCGTACATCGGAGACAACGATTGGAATGATGGGCTTTCGGCGCTCGGTGGAGATGAATCGGGCGAATCCGTCTGGGTCGCGTTCTTCCTCATGATCATCCTCGATGAGTTCTCGCAAGCGTTGACCGCGATGGGAGATCACGAGACTCCAGCACAATACGCGAAGGCACGCAAGACACTGCACGAAGCGGTCTGCGAGCATGCGTGGGACGGGAAGTGGTTCCGCCGAGCAACCGATTCAAATGGTCGCTGGCTCGGATCCAAGGACTCGCTCGAAGGACAGATCTTCCTCAACGCACAAACCTGGGCGCAGTTCGCACAAGCAGGAAGCGACGAGCAACGCGATCAATCATGGGAATCGCTCAAGGACAAACTCCTGACTCCCTACGGCCCATTGCTGCTCGCTCCGGCATACACCATCCCGGATCCCGATATCGGATATCTTTCGCGATACGCACCGGGATCGCGCGAGAACGGCGGGGTTTACATGCACGCCGCGACCTGGGCGCTTGCAGCTGCGGCTCAGCGCCGGGATGTCAGCGCGGTCGAATCGATCTGGAAATCAGTCTCGCCACCACTCCGCTGTTCGGATGCTGGAGGCAACACCACCGACGGATACGCGGCTGAGCCGTACTGTCTGCCGGGGAATGTGGACGGCCCGCTCTCGACGAGTCCGGGACGCG
Organism: Phycisphaerales bacterium; assembly: GCA_051252395.1. Classification (GTDB taxonomy): domain Bacteria; phylum Planctomycetota; class Phycisphaerae; order Phycisphaerales; family UBA1924; genus UBA1924. The sequence goes on from JBPOFX010000002.1 coordinate 1,136,189, forward strand.
CCGGATGGACCTGGTACACCGGTTCAGCGGCTTGGCTCAACAGGGTCAGCATCGAACATGTCGTCGGCGCTCGTGCGACCTGGGAAGGGTTGCTGATCGATCCGTGTCCGATGCCTGATCTCGGGAAGGTCAAGGTCAATCGCAGATGGCGCGGACGCGATGTTGTGATCTCGTTCGATGCTCGCGACTACAAACCCGATCATCGCTGCGTGCTCTCGATCAACGGCGAGCCTGTACAATCCAATACAATCACAGAGTCCATGATCGCTCAAGGCGAATCTGCGGAAGTCAGCGTCCAATGGGTTCCGCAAGACGAAGCACAGCCTGAGATCCGGATTATGAACCGTGAGAGGAGCCAAACATGCTGAACTCAGCCAAGACACCTACCAAAGCTACGCATTCTGGGTTTACACTCATCGAACTGCTGGTGGTCATCGCGATCATCGCTCTCTTGATTGGCATCCTGCTTCCCGCACTGGGAAGCGCACGCAACAGCGCGCAGAACATCATCTGTCAGAACAACCTCCGTCAAATCGGATTGGGAGCGCAGATGTACTGGGACGACACACGCGATCCGTTCCAGCTTGACATGCACCCGTTTATGCCTGGGAAAGAAGTGAATCCGATTACAGGATCTCACGATTTCCGTGCGCACCGCTGGAACGCGATGCGGACACTCGAGCCGTATCTTGGTGGTCAGGTCCAGCAAGCGTTCGTCTGTCCATCAGCACGCGGCGCATCATCGGTCCTCGATGACGAAACCCGGCTCGGGATGGACTGGGGTGGTCGCGTCCAGGTGCTCGACTACGACGAGGACGGCACTGAAGAATACAGCGAGTACTGGTTCAACGATTCTCCTGTAACCGATGGTCCGAATCCTTCAGGGGTCTCCGGACAACGCACACGATACATCGATCATCCATCAGAACTAGTTCTCTCGCTTGATGCTGTGGACTGGATCCCGCGTCACCGCACGAACTCGAAGGTGGACGACGATGGATTCAGCACTTCCGGCGCGAGCAACATCCTCCGCGGCGATCTCCGCGTTCAGCAGATGACCGAAGCAGAGTACATTCTGTTGACCGACAAGTTTGATTCAGCAGCGAACTTCTGGAACTGGGGTCATTTCTATCCTGACAACTGATTCGTTCCCGTACCCTTTCTTACGCACGCTGCGCGATCCAACACACACAACCCAAGGAAATACGAACGCATGGGCATCCGAGACCTACTCAACGAGAAACCAATCATCGGCCGCACAATTGTTGGGGTAGCAGTCCTGGGCGCAGTCGTGTTCGCGTTCCGTGCCGGGACCAAATCTGCTCCCGATAGCGTCGAGCGGAGATCAGAAACAGTGACGATCCGCGACACGGAAACAGGTGACGAGTGGCAGATGAACCGAGGGCAGTTCGAGCGTCTGCTCCTGCTATCCGACGGACTCATCGACGAGAACGGCGGAATCCCAAGCGAGTTCTCCGAAGGACGACCGACCGGTGTTCTGGTGGACAAATCCGACTGGGAAGAAACCGTCAACCGCATCAACGCGATGAAGAACTCACTCGGTGCTGGCGGCAAAGCACCATAATCAAGCTAAACCAACAGCTTTCATTAGTCCATACTGCATAGATCACGCATCCTGCACTGACTCAGTCTCGCTTTCGAGTCCGAGTGCTTTGCGTCGTTCCTCGAGTTGGGATTTGATCTCATACGCTCGCGCTTCGGTCAGTGGGTACATCCGTATAAAGACTAGCGATCCGAGACACAACAGGATCGGCAATCCAATCTCAAAGACTCGCATCAAGAGCAGTGTTTGCTCTGTCTGCACTTGGAGTGTCTGATCAAAGCCAGTCATCTCGATGATGATCCCAGCGATCAGGTACGCGACCGCCATTCCCATCTTCATGAACCACCAGAAGACCGAGTAGTACGATCCCTCGCTGCGCGTCCCAGAGTTGAGCTCGTCCTCATCGCACACATCCGCGACCATCGCGCTTGCGAGTGTGAAGAACATCAGCATTCCCGATGCGAGCAGGACAGTCGGGATCAGCGTGAGGTACGGATAGCTTGGGTTGTAGCACACGATTTTGAGGAGCTGCGCCCCTGCCATGAGCAGGATCGCGGTGGTCATGGTTTTGTTCTTCCCGATGTGCTTGCTCAGGATCATGAGCGGGAAGACCGCCGCGACGGAGGTGATCCCCCAAACGGTTCCGTTGTATCCGAGGAGTCCGGATGCGGTGTCGTTGTCCCCGCCGTAGAGGTAGAAGATCGCGATGTAGTTCGCGATGCCGTTGACGAGGTTGAATCCCATCACTGTGGAGAAGACGATCGCGACGAGGATCAAGAAGGTCTTGTTGGAACCGGTTCGTTTGAGGCTGGTAAAGAGTGATTCGCGTTCTTGCTTGCTGACGAGTTTGGTGTGCCGTTCTTTGCAGAGGAACGCGCACGCGAACGCCGGGATCAGCACGATCGCTGCAGCAACATACGCAACACGACGCATCCCATCGACTTCGTCCCCTCCTGCTTTAAAGATGTCCCAGTGCGACAACGCGTAGAACCAAGGCGTAATAATCGCACCGACATTCCCGATCAGACTCTTGGCGCTAAATAACCTCGTCCGCTCGTGGTAGTCGTCGGTCATCTCCATACCCAGCGCACCGTGCGGAATCTCGAACATCGTTACAGCGGTATAGAACACCAACGAGAAACTCAGGAAGTACCAGAACTGGTTGATGTCCGACCAATCGCGAGGCACCGACCACATCGCAACGAACGAGATCGAGACCGCGAGACCACCAACGAAGATATACGGCCGGCGCCGTCCCCAACGACCACGCGTGTTGTCGGAGATGTGACCCATGATCGGATCGGTGATCGCGTCCCAGAAGCGCGGGACCATCTGCGCGACGCCGACGAGGACGGCACTGATCCCGAGTCCGACATTGAGGATCAGTCCGGAGAGTTGACCGACCGAGTTGAAGAGCGCGATCGGGACGAACCCACCCATGCCGTAAGCGATGAGCTGAATCCAAGGGATTCGATCGTATGCAGCGGTCTGATGATGCTCGGATCCTTGAGCCATTGGTGTCTCCATTGAGAGCGTATCGAGCTTTGAATCAATCGACAAGAAAGGCCCTGCGGAGGTATCCACAGGGCCTTCAGGTTCACAGAGTCACTTGAACAGTGACACGAATCACACAAATCATGGGCATCCCGCACCGTAGCTGGTCAGGAATGCTGAGACATCGAAGAAGTCCCAGAGGTTGTCGTTGTTGAGGTCCGCGACAGGATCCATCGCACCGTATGCCGTGAGGAATGCGGAGATATCGAAGAAGTCCAGCTCGCCGTACGGCTCAGCAAGATCCGCAGGGTTGCACTCAGGACTGGTCGCGCCTTGCGTGATGCAGAGGTCGTCGATGAACACAGTTCCGGTTGGATCTGTGCCAGGTCCGAACTCGCCGCCGAAGAATCGGAACGGGAGGACGGTTACGCTCGTTGGTTCAGGTGGGAAGTCCCCAACCGCAAGGATCATGTCATCGGTGACCGTAAACGAGAACGGCATCCACTCGCCGCCGGTTTCGCTTTCAGGGAGCGCGAACTCAAACGCACTCCAGATCGAGAAGTTCGGTGGTTCGCGGCGGAACTCAAGCTTGACTCCAACGATCGTGTCTTGGATCATCTCGCCTTCAGGAACGAGGTAGTATCCCGAAACAGTGACATCACCTCCGAGGTAGGTGTAGTCAGGATCAAACAGATCGCTTCCGTCTGGACGGAAGAGGTTGGTCGTAAGTCCTCGGAATCGGTTCCCGTCGTTCGTTGCAGGCTGGAGACGGATCGAGCGATTGCCCGTCCGGACTTCAGCACCTGGATCGTTGACATCAACATAGTCATTCGCATCCATGTTGAATGCATTCCATCCGATCGGAAGGCTCGGGAACGCAGGGTTCTGGTCTTCAAAGCTCGGATTGGTCAGCAGGTTTGCATCGTCGTTTCCCAGTGCCGAGGAGCTCAAGAGCATCATGCTCCCAGCAGCGGTCATCAGGGTGAATTTCAGTGGTGTTCGCATCAAAGGTCTCCTCTAGGTGGTGTACAACACTCACAATGTAAACGATTTCATAACTGAATCAACCCTTAATCGATGATTTCATTCAAAATTCTGGAGAGGAATCCAGGAGGATGAGAAGAATGAGGCAGCCCGTTTGGTGCAGAGAAGATACCTCTCGCACTTCTTGTGATAGGCAATTAGAGAGGCTCTTTGCGTTCGGGTTTTGAGTGGTGCTCGTAGATTCGCAAATAACTCTGTACGAGCAAAAGTGTGTTCTCTCGATCTTCTTTCAGACCAATAGGGTTTGTACACGCTCACGCCGGGCTTGAGGAGAATCGAGAGACTTCTGGGTTACGCATCGATCGCGAGTAGCTGCGATCTCACATTCACCCAAAGGACTCAAGCATCCACAGTGAACTTGAGTGCGATCGATCGCATGGTTTCAGCGTTTGATGAGAGAGATGCTGCTGCCGTGGATGCTTCTTGGACACCACCAACAGATTGCTCAATCAGATGACTGATCCGCTCGATGCTCTCACTGAGCGACTCACACGCGAGTGCCTGCTCGTTGGACGCCGCGGCAATCCCTGAGATCTCAGTCCCGACCGATCCGTTCGATTCTTGGATCATGACCAAGGCATCTCCTGCTTGACGCGCGAACGAAACGCCGTGACTCATCTCAGACTGACATCCCTGGATAGATTCGATCGCGGTACCGGTCTCTTGCTGGATGACATTGACTGATTCAGCCACCTCAGCTGTCGCGATGGTGGTCCGTTCAGCGAGTTTACGGACTTCGTCAGCAACGACCGCGAAGCCGCGACCGTGTTCGCCTGCTCGCGCTGCTTCGATAGCTGCGTTGAGAGCGAGGAGGTTTGTTTGGTCTGCGATGTCGTTGATGGTTTCGATGATGTTGCCGATCTGCTCGCTCCGGCTCCCAAGTGAACTCACGATCTCGACGGCTTTGTTGACTTGTTGTTCAACCCCGACGATGCCATCGATGGTTTTCGTCACCACTTCCCCGCCTGAGGTTGCTTGGGTGCTGGATTCTTGCGACAGTTGCTCGGCGTATTTACTCTTTTGTGCAACTTCTCCGATCGAAGCATTCATTTCGAGGATAGCCGCGGAGATCTGATTGAGATGCGAGGACTGCTCGGACATCCCGTTGGAGAGTTCGATCGAGTTTGCTGAGACCTCGGTCGAAGCCGATGCGACATCGTGCGATGACTGGATAATCTCACGGATGACAGATGCAAGTGATTCGGACATGGTATTGACCGATCGCGCCATCGCGCCGAGTTCATCCTTGCGTTGGTCTGGGAGTTTGATCGTAAGATTTCCCTGAGCGATGGTGCCCAGCGTTTCAACGATGCTGTGGATTGGTTTGCTGATGTTCTGGATCATGAAGAATCCGCCCAGCACTGTGATTGTGAGGACCGCGAAACTGATGATCATTGTTGTGGATGCCTGCGCCTTCATTGCGTTTGCTTTCGTGAGGACGATCGTCGAGAGTTGGTCTTCAACTCCCTTGAGTGCATTGATCCGCTTTGTAGAAGCACTGAACCAATCGGGGGCACTCACACCAAAATCCCCTTGGGTTGCGTTTGACATCGCGATTTCACGAAACTCTTGGACCTTTGCAAATGAGGGGTCAGATTGTGCTTTGGTATATACGGCCTTTGCTTCGCTAGAACAGATCGCAAGAAAGGCATCCGCGTAGTCATGCTGAGCACCTACCAGCGAGACAAACTTGCCGTACATCCCATCCCCAAACGCTCCCTTCCCGAAAGTGTTCGAGAGGACCGCACGCTCAATCCCTGCTCGTTCCTTTGATTTCAAAAAGTTCGCATAGCCCGCGAGTTCGCGTGCAAGATCATCGTTCGAACTTTCGTGCGCGATCAAGCTGATCGCGTCGAGGAAGGTCGCGTTGAGGTTCGTGTAGAACCCGATCGCGTCCTTTGTGTCCGCACTGAGACCAATCACTGTGGATCGGAGCGCAGGTACTGAATCAAGTTTGTTGAGTGCTCCAGAGATTTGAGCTGCGATCTGGGAGTCCGGATCGATCTCTTGTTCAGCGAGGACAGTCCGGAGTTCCTGAATAGCCTTATCGGCTGCTGCGTGCTGCGACCGGAGTTCTTTGGAGAAGGTGTTCCCTTCGCTTCCTAGGTATCCAGCCGTAAATCCGCGTTCCTTCTGACACTCATGGACTACAGCGCTGATTTTGGTCGCCACCTCTGATAGCTGAGCAATCTTTGAGTTCTCAGAGCCTGCTTTCTGCGCATTGAGAAAGGCGACTCCTGAGAAGCCTAAGAAAGCAAGAGTTGGGATAAGCAGAAGGAGAACGAGTTTGATTCGGATAGACATGCGCGAAGCTCCAGTTGGACAGGTTGTTTTGCCTATGGCAGATATCTGACATCGATCCAACCGGAGAGTTCGTGCTCGCGAATACACATTTTTGGAAATTTAACTGTTGGTTACGCACGCATTAGTGTGAATTGAAGCATAATGAAGGTTGTAATTGCGCGTATGGACACAAAAAATTGCCCTGGTATGCTTCAAAGTTACCGAACAATAAAGCGGTTGTGGACTGTTGAGTCCATCATCGCGCCAGCGACTATTGCTGATCTTTCGACAGTGACTCGATGCTCGCTCTCAGCACTTCTATAGAGGTTTCAAACTCTTCAAGAATCAGATGTTCGCGTGGAGTGTGGTCCAGCGAGCTGTCTCCAGGTCCGTACGCGGCGATCGGACAGTTCCAGATCGGTGCAACGACATTCATATCCGCTGTTCCAGTCTTCTGTTTCGGACGAGGCCGATGACCAATCGTGCGGATCGCATTGGAGAGTGCACGAACGACCGGGTCATTCCGATCTGAAAGATGTGCATTCTCCGCACCGCTGAACTCAAGCGTGATGTCATCAGACGACAGCGCACTCAGATGCTCGATCAATACATCCGCATCAATCCGAGGCGGGAGTCTGAACCCTGCTTGCATCTCGGCGCATTGCTCCAGCCCATCACTCTGCGAAGTCATGCTCAGCACGCTCGCTTGGACCTGATCGAACACCCGATCGAACTCTTCGTTCCCGGCGAGTGCGACAGACAGCGCTTCATTCCACCACGCGATGAGTATGTCCGATGCGGAGCTATCCTGCCCTGCAGAGTGTGCATTGTCACATCGTGCCGTCGCATTGCAGAGGAGTCTTCCCTTGTATCCGAGCGTGACGCCGTCGAAACCGCTTGGTTCTCCGATGATGCACGCGTCGGGAGACCACTTGGGCGCGAGGTGACGAGCACCGATTGATCCCGCGGCTTCTTCTCCAACCGCGCCAACGACCGACACGCGCACATCATCGGGAATCTCCGCAAGCGAAGCCGCGATCAGCATCGCCGCGAGCGGACCCTTTGCGTCCACGGATCCTCGTCCATGCAAGATGCCGTCTTCGATGCGAACCGGGATATCACCTGGGACGGTATCGATGTGTCCAAGCAGCACGATGTGGGCGCGTTCATTCCCCGAGTCGCACCCCGTCTCCGCGATCGCATTCCCGACTTCATCGGTGTACGCACGAAGTCCGCGCTGCGTCGCGTGCTCGACAAAGACCTGAGCCGCGGCGTTTTCGTTTCCCGAAACGCTTTGCGTCGAGACCAGATCGAGAATCAGCTGGACATCCTGCGAGAGCTGGGTCTTCGTGCTCATGAGACAGTCTCCGAGCGGAACTGGGTTCCTGCTCCTGAGCGTGCTTGCTCGATCGGACGATCTCCCGATGCGGATCCGATGACGACCTTCCCGACCCCTCCAAGCAACGCTTCTTCCGCGGCGAGGACCTTGTTCTTCATCCGTCCTTGTGCGGCGTCGTGTGCAACAGAGAGCGTTTCGCCACGGATGACTTCGATCAACGATTCACGATCCGATGGATCACGGAGCAAGCCGGAAACATTCGAGAGCAGCAGGAGTTCATCCGCTCCGATCGCTCGTGCTGTCGCTGCTGCGGCGCGGTCCGCATCGACATTGATCGCGATCCCATCATCAGTGACAGCAGGGGGGGTAAGCACAGGGATCAATCCCGAGTCGAGCAGCGAGTTGATGAAGTCCGCGTTGACCGACTCAACCCTCCCTGAGAGATCGTCACGGATAATCATTGTGCGGCCGTCTTCAACAGATCGGATCGCGGACTTCCGCTTCCCGATCCAGATCCCAGCATCGATCCCGGAGAGTCCGATCGCGTGCGCTCCAGCACGGCGGAGGTGTTCGACGATCGTCTTGTTGACTCGGCCGCAGTAGACCATCTTGAAGATATCGAGTGTGGTCTTGTCGGTCCGGCGCGACTGATTCCCGCTCGGACTGACGATGGTCTTGGTCGGATGACCGAGCTGTTCTGCGATCTGGTTCGTCTCGTGGGATCCGCCGTGGACAAGCACGACGCGGATCCCGGCATCTCGGAGTTCGACGATCTCAGGGATGAGGTTGATCGGATCGATCCCCTCTCCCCCTCCGACCTTGATGACAACAGTGTGATTGGATGTGTTCATGATAAATTCCTGTGTTGAATCTTGTTTATGCCGGATGGAGTCCTGGGAATGCGAGCCCTGCGGTTTCTTCGAATCCCAGAGCGCAGTTCATCGCTTGAATCGCAGATCCCGCGGCTCCCTTCACGAGATTGTCAATCGCACAGAGCGAGATGATGCGTCCCGAACGCTCGTCGATGCTGAATCCGACATCCGCGTTGTTGGATCCGACGACAATGCGTGGATCTGGGAACTTGTTGGGTCCCGATCGGTCCGCGACGATCCGCACGAACGGCTCGTCGTTGTACGCGTTTCGGTAGAGCTTCCAGAGATCCTTGCTCGCGAGTCGTTCGGTTGGTTCGATGTGTGCCGTGCAGAGCACGCCTCGCACCATGTCGATCGCGGTGACTGTTGCGTCAAGGTCGATCTCCCCGAGCGATTGCGCAACTTCCGCGAGGTGACGATGACCCGCGGCGCTGTAGGTCCGAGCCGTGCGTGCGCGGACTGGGTGGTGCGATCCTGCGTTTGCTTCCGCGCCTGCTTCGGATGATCCCACCTTGAGATCCGCGATGCATCGCTTAATCAAACCCGCTCGCGCCAGCGGGAGCAGCGCGAGTTGCATCGCGGTTGCGTTGCATCCGACTCCTGAGATGAGTGATGCTCCAGCGAGACGGTCTCGTGTGATTTCAGGGAGGCCGTACACAGCTGTTGAAAGTGCATCTGGTGAGGGATGCTCCTCGTTGTACCACTCCTGATACACAACAGGGTCGTGGAGTCGGAAGTCTGCAGAGAGATCGATGATGAGCGGAGCGACGGATCTCCATCGCTCGATCTCTCCCGCTGCTTTCCCATGCGGCATGCACAGAAACAGCACATCGCACGGCTCGATCTCATCGGGAGTGCAGTAGATCGTGCTCACATATCCACGCAGATTCGGATGCGAGCGATGGATCGGCTGACCCTTGAGTTTGCGCGAGGAGACCTGCGCGATTTCAGTGTTGGGATGCGAGTGGAGGATGCGGAGGAGCTCGCCTCCGGTGTATCCCGATCCGCCGACGATGGAGACTCGTGTAGGAGAACTGGTCATGCCGGGATTCCTGATTCGTTGAGTGTGGATTGTGCACACTGCGCGACATGAGCCGCGATCTGTTGTGGGATGTCCACGCCGGTCGTTTCGACCGAGTTGCGGAACTCCATCGAGTGGTTGATCTCGTTGACGAGCAGTCCGCGTTCTGGACACTCCAAGAAATCCACTGCCGCGAGATCGGCGCCGACGGCGCCGACGGCTGCGAGCGAAAGGTCCCTGAGCTCATCGGTAACCTCGATCCCCTCTGCTGTGGCGCCGCGAGCGGTGTTGGTGACCCAGTGCTCGCTGGATCGTGCGATCGCTGCGATTGCTTGGCCTCCAACGACGAACACGCGGAGATCGCGTTCGGGCTTCGCGATGTGCTGCTGGATGTAGAACACTTTCTGCTGGACCGAACCGAGTGTTTCGCGATGCTCAAGGATCGCTTCGGCCGCATCACGATCATTCACGCGAGCGACCAGTCGGCCCCACGATCCGACCGTTGGCTTGATCACCGCTGGATATCCAAGCTCCTCGATCGCTTCGAGTCCGCTCTCAGCAGTCAACGCAACACGAACCTCAGGAGTGGGGACCTCGTCTCGTACCAGCGCGAGAGTGGTAAGCAGCTTGTCGGAGCAGGTGTGGATCGATGCGGAGTTATTGAAGCATCGGATCCCGAACCCTTCGAGCATGCGGACCGAGGTGAGCGTGTTGGTCAGGCTCAGCGATCGGTCGAGGACCGCGTCGTAGAGTCCCCAGGATCCTCGATCCATTGGGTTGATCACCGCTGAGCGGAGATCGATCGGGGTGACCTGGATGTTGAGTGAATCGAACGCTTCGATGAGCATCCGTTCCTCGACCCTGAGTCGTGTGAAGGTCATTGCGATATTCATGCGGCTTCCTTTGCATGCTGGTACATGTTGGCTTTCCGTGCGGTTTTTGACGGATGATCAGCGGACTTACTCGCCCCAGTCTTCTTCAACTTCCGGCGCGAGTTCGAGCGTGATCGGATCGCGTTCGATGACTTCCAGCTCAGCGGAACAGTCGCTGCAATGGACGATCTGTCCCATCATCGGACGGCTGGTAAACGCGATCTGTGCTTCACATTCGGTGCATGTTGCTGCGTTGGTTGCTGTTTGGGTCATTTGAGTTCTCCTTGGTTTCTAATGCTTTGGTGTGGTGCTGAAACTGTACATGTATGAAAAAACACCCCTGATTCAGCGTCAGGGGTGCGTTTATTCGTGTCTTCTTGGAGTGCTGTGAACTAGCTCACATCAACCACGACCGAAACCGCAACCCAGACGCGTTTTGCGTCTTTGGCTTTCGATTTAGTCGATTTGAGGTTGGATGAGTACATGTTCATAAGCGGGGGACTGTATTCGTTATCGGTTGGATGTCAAACCAACACGAGAAGTTTTCGAGTTCTTTCTGCGTGCATCGTCATATTTCACGATGATTTCATGTTACGAATCACTTTGTAAAGATATGGACGGCAGACGGATCGAACGAGAACTTGACCTGATCGCCGATCGCGTATTTCTGTTGTCCCGAGATCCGCGCCATGATCGAGTGCTCTCCGAACTGGATGTGGACATCGATCGCGAATCCGAGTTGTTCGAGATCCGTGATGGTGCCTTGGATCTGGACATGATCGTGTGCTTCAGTCGCTGGGACGACCTGGTGTGGACGGATCCCAACGCTGATCGATGAATCTGCAGGCGTGCCTTGCGGGAACTGATCTGCTGCGAGCGGGATCGAGATCGTGCGTCCATCGACAGTGATCTGAGCCGCGTGCGTAGACCCCTCGATTTGAAGCGTTGCTGGGATGATGTTCATCTTGGGAGTGCCGAGGAAGGTGCCGACGAACTGGTTGCATGGAGAATCGTAGATCTCTTCTGCAGGACCCGCTTGCTGGAGGAATCCCTCGTTCATGATGACGATCTTGTCTCCCAGCGCCATCGCTTCCTCGTGGTCGTGGGTGACATAGACCGTCGTTGTCCCAAGCTCTTTCTGGATGCGGCGGATCTCGGCGCGTGTCGCGGCGCGTCGGTCCGGATCGAGGTTTGAGAGTGGTTCATCGAATAGAAATACGGCTGGTTTGCGGACCACTGCACGACCAAGCGCGACGCGCTGGCGCTGTCCGCCGGAGAGTTGTCCAGGTTTTTTATTGAGGATGGTTTCGAGTCCGAGCATTTCCGCGGCTTCTTTGACGCGTTCGTATCGCTCTTCCTTCGGCATCTTGTTCATGCGGAGCGAGAACCCCATGTTGTCTTCGACGCTCAGGTGCGGATACAGCGCGTAGTTCTGGAAGACCATCGCGATGTCGCGGTCTTTGGGAGCAACATTGTTGACCACGCGATCGTCGATCTTGATGGATCCTGAGGAGACGGACTCGAGTCCTGCGATCATGCGGAGCGTGGTGGACTTCCCGCATCCGGAGGGTCCGACAAAGACCACGAAGGAGCCGTCTTCGATCTCGAGATCGAGATTGTTGACGGCGATGAGCCCGTCGCCGAAGGTCTTGGTGAGTCCTTGAATCGAGATTGAAGCCAAGATCAACCCTTTCTGGGAGTGGTGCGTGAGAGCAGTGTTCTAGGTGAATTTCCGCGCGAGAAATCAAGAACTTTTGCAAAATCCCGAGTTGTGGATTGCATCCAAACTCGGAATCGGTACGATAATGTAACTGTTACGATACCGAACTGGAGCATCAATTGGCACGAAAAATGAAAATAATCGCGACCACCCTCCTCGCTTGTACCGGCTCAATCGCGTCAGCGCAGAGCTACGAACTGGTATGGAGCGATGAGTTTGATGGAAATCAGCTCGATACCTCCTCTTGGGAGTACATGATCGGCACCGGGACTTCCTACGGGCTCCCAGCAGGTTGGGGAAACAACGAACTCCAGTACTACACGAACTTTACATCCAATGTCGAGGTCTCTGAAGGGACACTCAAGATCAACGCTCGTCAGCAATCATTCGGCGGACGAAACTACACCTCCGGGCGGATCCGCACGATGGGGATGCACGATTTTCTGTACGGCAAGTTCGAAGCTCGGATCAAGGTCCCCTCAACGACTGGCATCTGGCCGGCGTTCTGGATGCTCCCGACTGACTCGCCGTATGGAGGTTGGGCATCGTCAGGTGAGATCGACATCATGGAATCCGTCAATACGGCAAACTCGATGCACGGCACGATCCACTACGGCGCGAACTGGCCCGCGAATCAGAGCAACGGCGGGTCCTTCAGCAATGGTTTGGACTTCGGCGATGATTTCTATGTCTTCGCGATCGAATGGGAAGCGGATCAGATCCGCTGGTACATCGACGGCGTGCAGTTCCACAGCGTCAACAGTAACCAGTGGTACTCATCAGCAGCGACTGGGAATCCGCGTGCTCCGTTCGATTCCGAGTTCCATCTCCTTCTGAATGTCGCTGTCGGCGGAGATTGGCCGGGATCCCCGAACGGAGGATCAAGCTTCCCGCAAACGATGGAAGTCGATTATGTTCGTGTGTACCAGTCACAGCAAGCACCTTTCGGTGAACTCCCAAGTCCGATTCCCGGCCTTATCGAAGCGGAAGACTTCGATCTTGGTACTGAGGGACAGAGCTACCACGATTGCGAAGCAGAGAATCGGGGCGGAGCATACCGAGATACCGGCGTTGATATCCAGCCTTCGACAGAAGGCGGATTCAATGTCGGCTGGTTGTGCACGGATGAATGGATGGAGTACACCGTTGATGTCCAGGAAGCCGGGGAATACCAGCTTGATACACGCGTCGCGTCGCTCGCGACAGGTGGGTCGTTCCGGATCGAATCCGACGGCGTCGATGTGACCGGAGACCTCCAGATCCCAGTCACCAACGGCTGGCAGAACTGGACCCAGGTCACCACAACAGTCGATCTTGAAGCGGGTGAGCAGGTCCTCCGCTTTGTCAATACTTCAGCAGCCGGACAAGAGTACAACCTCAACAGCCTCGAGTTCACAGCACTCGGCGGCCCTTGCTCTCCAGCAGACTTCGCTGAAGGATTCGGACAACTCGACTTCTTCGATGTCTCCGCGTACATCGGTCTGTACTCCGACGGCGATCTCAGCGCAGACCTTAATGACGACAGCGTGCTCGACTTCTTCGACATCTCGCAGTTCCTGACAATCTTCGCGCAGGGCTGTCCGTAAACGAAAAAACTCAAATCAATGAAAAAGAGCCTTGGAAACAAGGCTCTTTTTGAATTGCATATTCTCGTATTGAGTGATTACTCGCTCTCGACCACATACACCGGGAGGTTCACAGTCCCGGCGTGTCCCTTCTGGTCACGCACGATCGCAAAGATCCGGTACGCGCCTTCGCTCTTGGGCATCGTCACGCTGCAGGTGGTGGGGGAGGTGCTCGTGATCTCGACCTCGACGGCTTCGATGGTTTCCTCGTGATCGCCGCCTGCAGAGACGACGGTTGATTCAGGGAGCATGCTCCACTGGGTGACAAGCTCGTCTCCGTCTGGATCGCTCGCATCGATCTGGACCTGCACGACTGATCCGCCTGGGATCGCGGATGCGTTGGCATCGATCGACATGCTCCGGACTTGTGGGGCGCCGTTGGTGACAGGTGTTCCTGTCCAGAGTTCTTGGAGGACATCAACGCTTTCGGTGGTTTCTCCCGATTCGAGGAGGAGTCCGTACCAGGTCGCGGTTTTCTCTTGTTTGTATCCCCAGAGGAACGCGAATGATCCGAGGCATTGCTTTCCGAGGTTCGGTTGGATGGTGGACATGTAGTTGCTGCGGAGGAACTCCGCTTTGGAGCTGCTTGGTTGTTCGTATGGTGCTCCCCAAGGCGTGTTTCCTGATTCCCAGTGTCCGACTGGTCCGAACTCGGTGATCGCGTAGGGGAGTGTGACGCCTTGATCGGAAACGCGTTGGCTCAAGCTCCCGAGTCCGCCGTAGGAGTTGATCCCCAGCATGTCGATGTCGGGGCATTCGTTCTGGATGCGGATCGCTTTGTCGTCTCCGATTTCAGCGATGACCGCCATGGTCGGATGGTTGGGGTCGAGTGATTTGACGAGTGCTGAAGCGTCGTTGATTTGTTGGATTGCTGTGTCCATGTTCCCGCCGAGTTCGACTTCGTTGCCGATCCCCCAAGCGAGGAGTGCGGGATGGTCGCGGTACATGCGGACATATTTCTCGACATCTTCGAGTTCGCTCTGTTTGACCGCTGGATCGGAGTAGTCGTATCCATGGCGTTCGTGTTTGAGCCAGAGACCGATAACGACGGAGATGCCGTTCTCGTGTGCATCGTCCATCAGTGTTTCAATGCCGTCGGCTCCCCAAGTCCGGACGGTATTTCCGCCGTAGGACGCGAGGAGCTCGAAATCTGCGACTCCTCCGACGCCGAGGATGGTGTAGGGCTTGCCGTCTTTGATGAGGGTGGCACCCTGCTCGTTGTGCTGGAGGGTGACTTTGCTCGGCTCTGATTGCGAAGCGTTGCATCCCAGCATGGATGGGATGAGAATGAGCGGCGTGAGAACGGTTCGGATGAAGTGCTTTTTCAACATGCGTACAGCGTAACAGTTTCATTGCAGAATGGAAGTTTTCAGTCTAAAAATCATGATTTGTGTATGCAAAAGTGTACAAAAAGCTGTAAAATACGATCGTAAAATGCTGAAAACAAGTGCCTTAGATGGAATTTAACAATGATTCTATTTCAGGGCTTGACACACGGAGTAGATTCCGGCACAATGGTGTAACTGTTACGAAAGTCCCGTTTCTCTCCGGAATCCAACTATGCGAACTCTGCAGTCCCATCAATCACATTCGTCTCCACACGCGATCCGTTCCGCATTCACCCTCATTGAGCTGCTGGTGGTCATCGCGATCATTGCGTTGTTGATTGGGATTTTGCTCCCAGCACTCGGCCAAGCTCGTGATAGCGCACGCAATGTGGTATGTAAAACAAACATGCGATCCATCGGGACCGCAGCGATGCTGTACGCCGATGATTTCCGCGGGGAGTTCCCTCCAGTGCTCGGCGGTCAGTTTGTGATCGATCCAGAGAATCAAAAGCAGAACATGGTCTGGTACGATGTGAACCGGATCGGTCGCTACCTCCCACAAGAAGATTTCCGGAACCTCTCAGCATCAAATGTTGAGAATCCAACGGTCGGTGGCACGGTGATGAGCTGTCCAAATCATCCCGACGCGGCTCGTTCGTACACAATGAACTACTGGGCAGCATCCGCAGGCGAGTGGGAACCAAACTGGTCTACCGGTTCGATCCGGACCTTCAAGCCGGGTGGAAACCGTGACAACACGGAGACTTACCAGATGGGGCGTGCGTTTAACAATACCGTTGATCGCAGCAGCGACACGATCCTCTTCAGTGAAGCGTGGGGCATCTGGGTTTCACAGATCGAAACCGACAGCGGCGAGCGTACCTGGTTCTCAGGATCGAGCGTTGGATCCAAGGGGCTCCCGGGCGAGCGATTCGGGGCTCTTGAAGGCGTCGATGATTGGGCTTGGGGCAACTGGCGCGGCGACGGTCAGTTCCCGCGTGCTCCTGAGATGGAGAACGATCTTGACAGCCAACCTACGAGCTATGTGCCGTATTACCGCCATCCGAATCGTCGCAATGACACCTTCCAAATCGAGGGCAGCGCCAACATGACATTCGCTGACGGACATGTCGCTTCGGTCGATCCTCGTGATCTGTTTGAG
The DNA here is from genome assembly GCA_051252395.1 of Phycisphaerales bacterium. Taxonomy (GTDB): domain Bacteria; phylum Planctomycetota; class Phycisphaerae; order Phycisphaerales; family UBA1924; genus UBA1924. Next base: position 1,152,513 of record JBPOFX010000002.1, read on the forward strand.
CAAGAAGACGGGCGGAGCACATACAAGGTACTATGGTCACCTGACGACGAGAAGGTTGATAACCGGGAACTGGGACGGAAGTGATCGAATGAGTTCAGTACGACAGATTGCAAATGAGTTGGGGATTTCGGTCGCGACGGTTTCGCGTGCGATCAATCACCACGAGGGTGTGAGCCCGACGACGCGGAAGCGTGTGCTGGAAGCCGCGGAACAAGCGGGGTACCGCCCGTCCACTGGTCGCAAGCCGACCAATGTGATCGGTCTAGTGTATCCAGAGGATCCCGTCAAGTCGGACATGGGTGACTTTGAAGCGGCGCTGCTCTCAGGAATTCTGCGAGGCGTCTACGAGAAGAAGCACGATGTGACCTTCATCAGCGCGGCGCGTGACAAGCACGCCGACGAGAGCTACACGCAGTTCTTCCATCGCAAGGGTGTCCGCGCGATTCTGCTGCGTTCGCTCGGAGATTCTAGCTTGGTCAAGCGGATCGCCGCGGAGCGATTCCCGATTCTGCTGGTTGCGGATCGTTCGGATGATCCACGCATCAACTACATCGATTCGATCTCCAGTGGAACCTCGCGCAAAGCGGTCGAATACCTGCTGGGACTCGGACACACACGCATCGGACTCGCGATCCACAACATGCTCGATACGGACCATATCGATCGTGAGAACGGGTATCGGGATGCACTCAAGAACGCGGGGATCGAGATCGACGAATCGTTGATCGTCCGCGCCGAAGCAAATACTGCAGGCGGAGAGATGATGCTCACGCGTCTGCTTGAACTTGAGAATCCTCCGACCGCGATCTTCTTCACCAACCCGATGTCCACAGTCGGCGCACTCCACAAGTGCCTCCGTCTCGGGATCAAGGTCCCAAGAGATCTGTCGATCGTAGGGTTCGACGATTCGGTCACGCGATTCCAGACCTACCCACGCTACACAGCGGTCTGTCAGGACGCGGTCTCGCTCGGTATCGAAGCCGCACGCTGGATCACGCGCGCAAGCGAATCCATCTTGGACGAGGGCTATCGCGAAGTGCGTCCGACTGACTTCGAGGTTCTTGAAACGACTTCCTATGCCAACGAGACCCCGGTCCGCATCGACCGCAACGGGAAGCTCGTTCGAGGCTAATCCAAGGGAGCGTTCGATTGACTCCTACAGGCGGACTTGAGACTCCATGAAAGACGCACTCATGCTGCCGCTGCTCTCGCTTCGACACCTCTCCATCGGTGTATGGATCATTCTCGGACTGCTCCTGCTGAGCGGTGCGTATCTGTTGACTGTCAATGATGCGAAGAGTGATGATCTGCAGATGTGGGTGTTCTCTCCGGAACACAAGCTGATGTACGAGCCGATGATCGAGGAGCTCAATGCGCAGACGCAGCTCGAACTCGATGCTGACTCTGCTGATCAACCCAAAGACATCAAGCTCACGCTATTGAGCATCGCAGCGATCCAGAGCCGGATGACGAGTGGGTTTTTTGGTGGACTCCCGACTGCGGATCTCATCGAAGTCGAGCGATCGACGGTCGGGAAGGTGTTCATGGGACCACCCGAATCGATCGGGTTCCGGGATATTACGGATCGGTTGAAAGCCGAGGGGTTGTACGATCAGATCAACGCGCCGTCGCTGAGTCCTTGGAGTGTCGATGGTCGCGTCTATGGCTTGCCGCACGATGTGCATCCTGTGATGCTCGCGTATCGCGCGGATCTGACGGAAGCCGCGGGGATTGATCTGACGCAAGCGACGACCTGGTCGAAGTTCTTCGAGCTGCTTGAGCCTCTGATGGGTGATGAGGATGGGAATGGTCGTCCGGATCACTATCCGATGTCGATGTGGGTGACGCAACAGGACAACATCGAGTTGCTGTTGCTTCAGGGTGGAGGTCAGCTTTTTGATGAACAAGGAAGACCAACGGTGAACAGCGATCGCAACACTGAGCTGCTCGCAGAGATCCTGTCATGGTGTATCGGGGATCGTCCGTTGGTGACGGATATTGACGAGTTCAGTGCCGCGGGACATCAGGCGCGCGTGGACGGCGAAGCGATCGCGTACCTGTGTCCCGATTGGATGTGCTCGATCTGGAAGATGCATGTGCCATTGATTGGTGGGAAGATGAAGCTGATGCCGCTCCCGGCGTTTGAAGAGGGCGGTCGTCGCACAAGCGTGCGAGGCGGGACGATGCTCGGATTCCCGAAAGAATCCGTCGAGTACGAGCAATCATGGGACACTGCAGTCCAGCTCTACACCTCTCCTGAGATCGCGCGTGATCTGTATCAGATGGTTGATATCGTGTCCCCGATCCGTTCGTTGTGGAGCGATCCTGTGTACGACGAGCCGGATCCGTTCTTTATGGATCAAGCGAAGGGGCGGATGTTTATTGAGCTTGCTCCGGAGATCCCGTTGCGGACTTCTTCGCCGTACAACTACAGCGCGGTGCTGACTGTTCGAGACGCGGCGGTCAACATCCTCAACTGGTCGAACAGCGGTGGGGGTGCGGACATGGAAACGCTGCTCACAAAGACGAAGGAAGAACTCGACGGGGCGCAGCGAGCGATTGAACGGCAGATGTCGCGGAACGCGTTTATGGAGGTCTCAACGCCATGAGTGCTCCTGGATCCAATCGTCAGGTGATCTTCGCGTGGATGGCGCTCGCGCCATTTCTGGTGCTGTTTGTGGTGTTCATGGTGTATCCATTGATCCAGTCCGCGTCGCTTGCGATGAACCAGACCTATGGACCTGACACGCGGATCTTTGTGGGATCCAAGAACTTTGAACTGCTCTTTCAGGACCCGGTCTTCTGGAAAGCGATCCGCAACACCCTACTCTACACACTCGGCTCACTGTTCATCCAGCTCCCGCTCGCGTTCGGACTCGCACTGGTGCTCAACTCGCGCAGACTGCGTGGGCGCTCGATCTATCGGTTGATCTTCTTTAGTCCGCAGCTTATGGGATTGGTCTTTGTTTCTGTGCTGGGTGCACTCGCGTTTGAAAAACGAGCGGGACTTGTGAATCGCTCGCTCGCGTGGTTGCTCAACAATCAATCGTTCCTCGAGATTGATTGGTTGCAGGCGTGGATCATGCCGACGCTGATCCTGATCTCGCTCTGGTTGTATGTCGGATTCAATATGATCTACTTCCTCGCGGCGTTGCAGAATGTCCCTGCGTCATTGCTTGAAGCCGCGGAGATTGATGGTGCGGGACCGCTGAATCGACTTCGGCATGTCGTGTTTCCTGCTGTCAAGCCGGTCGCGACCTTTGTTGTGCTGCTCTCGATGATCGGTTCGCTACAGCTGTTCGAGCTTCCCTACATCCTCCTGCAAGGGAACGGCGGACCGAACAACGACGGGCTGACCATCGTCATGTACCTCTACCAGAACGGCTTTGAGCTTGGTGACCTCGGATACGCGAGCGCGGTCGGGTGGGCGCTCGCGTTGATGCTCATTGGTCTCGCGCTCATTCAGATCAAGATGGTCCGGAAGGAGGAGACACTCAAATGAGTTCGCAACCGAAATCAAAGTCGTCTCGATTTGCAACGCATCTTGTGCTGATACTCCTCGCGATCATCGTGCTTGTGCCGTATGCGTGGTTGATTGTCGCATCGCTCAAGACGAAAGAAGACTTCTTCAGCGGCATGTTCTTCCCTCCGGGAGATGGATTCCTGGGAGTCGCATGGGACTCGCTGACGCTCGACAACTATTCCAACCTCATCGAGAAGGGGTTCGGACGCGCCGCGATCAACTCGGTGTTCTACGCATCCGCGAGCGCGATCTTTGCGACCTTTATCTGTGCCGCGACAGGGTATGTGCTCGCGAAGTCGCGGTTCCGTGGACGAACATTGATGACGCTTGTTGTTCTGGGATCGTTGATCATCCCTCCGACACTGCTGATCGCGCCGAGCTATGAGTTGTTGTTTGATCTTGGACTGCTCGATTCGGTCTGGGGCTTGCTGCTCCCGACCTTTGCGCCTGCGTTCGGCGTGTTCCTGTTCCGTCAAGCGGTCCAGCAGTCTGTTCCAGACGAACTGATCGAAGCAGCACGGATCGATGGATGCTCAGAGAGCGGGATCTTTCTGGTTATTGTGCTTCCGTTGATCCGTCCGATGATCGGTGCGTTTTTGTTGATTACATTCCTTGGGATGTGGAACAACTTCATCTCGCCGCAGATCGTGCTGCAGACGGCGTCGAAGCAGCCACTCTCTGTCGCAATCGCACAACTCCGCGGCGTCTATCGCACAGACTACGGCTTGCTCATGGCGGCAACTGTCGTTTCGGTCGCTCCGGTCGCGGTCTTGTTCTTAGTACTTCAGAAGCAGTTTATCTCAGGTCTGACGAGCGGTGCCGTGAAGGGGTAATTGGTTCCGAGTCATGGTGCTGATCGTGGCACTGGTCTCTGGATGTCGTTCGTTTTTGAGTGGGTGGGCACGGAAGTTTGGTATTTATAGAGCGCATGAAAAAGCGGGCCGGAGCCCGCTTGGTTGGATTTGATTGATTCGCTGAGTGCGAATCGATTATGGGCAGCCTTGGCCGTAGAGCTGGAGGAATCCGGAGATATCGAAGAAGTCGATGACGCCGTCGCCGTTGATATCAGCAGGGTTGGTACAAGGAACATCGCCGCCTTCAACAAGGGTGATGTTGTCCCAGAATGAAGCGCCGCCTTCTTGGGTTGGGAATCCTGCGTCAGCGCCGAGTTGGATGTGGAGGAGGTAGACGGTGATCTGGGTGGTGCCTGCAGGAGCGATGCCGCTGACTGTCTTGGTGACCCAGGTATCGAATGGGTCGTTGTCGATGTCGATCGCGTCAACTTCGACGGATTCGAGAGTTGCTCCGCCTGCGTCTTGGAAGTTCATCTGGAGGAGAATGATGTTCTCGGCACCGATCGCGTCGATGGATGGGTTGAGGACCTGTGAGCTGAGGGTGTACTGCATGCCTTCGTTGATGCCGCCGACGGTTTGGAACAAGCCGTGGTCGTTCTGCATGCCGTTGCCGAAGCCGAACATTTTGGCTGAGCGGACGCCGTCTGGTGCGGTTTGCTCGACATTGTCATCCGCGAAGACATTGTTGAAGAACTGCCAGTCTGCAAAGGTGATGAAGCCTGGGCCTGGGGTTTCGAAGCTGCCGTTGAGCATCAGGTTCTGAGCGTTCGCTCCGAATGCGGTCGCAGCGAGAGCGGCGGTCATAACAAGTGAGTGGCGCATGGTTCGTATCTCCGTACTTTGTGGTGGTCACAGTGGTTTATGGATTCCAAACGCTCCTGAATACGCAGAAGTGCTGGAATGGAAATGTAACAGTTACGCTATCCTACCAGAATCTGCAACGATTCCAACCTCAAAAAGGTAGATTTTGACGACTTTTTTGAGGAGTGCGTATCCCGTTATGGGACTGTTACAGCACCAAGGCGGCATCGCGAGGGATCACTTCGCCGTTGGATTCGATCACTTTCGAGTACCAGAAGTACGACTCTTTCGGGATTCGGCGCATGTTGGTGTAGTCGAGATAGACGAGTCCAAAGCGGAGCGCGTATCCCTCGGCCCATTCAAAGTTGTCGAGGATGGACCATTGGAAATAGCCTCGCACATCGACGCCGTCATCGCTGCAGCGACGCAGTTCTGAAAGGTAGCGGCTCAGGAAGTCGATGCGGTTGAGGTCATGGACCTTGCCGTCTTGATGGACCCAGTCCATCGACGCGAGTCCGTTCTCAGTGATGACGACTGGGAGGTTGTAGCGTTCTTGAAGGAACTTGGGTCCCCAGTACATGGAGGATGGGTTGATGGTCCAGCGGAACATGGTCGTTGGGAATCCACGCTCGTTGGGGACTGGGACGGGATCGCCGTTGTCGTCGGCGCGGACGATGCCGGCGCTGTAGATGTTGACTCCGAACAGATCCAACGGCTGGTTCATGAGTTCCATGTCAGCGTCGGTCCATTTGGGGACATCATCTCCGAAGAGTTTGAGTCCGACTTCTGGGTAGTGTCCGAGCATGACTGGGTCGCAGTACCAGCTGTAGTTGTAGGTCCAGCCCTTGGGATCGATCCCGAAGGTTGCTGTGCGTGCGGCTTCGATATCCGCAGGGGAATCGGTCGCTGGTGTGTTCAAACATCCAACGGGCGCGAACCCAACAGTAGGGGAGAGCTTCGCGTGTTCGCGGATGACCTGGACGGATCGGCCGTGCGCGAGGAGGGCGTGATGAGTCGCGAGAAGGACTTCTTTGCGTGAGAGTTTGTCGCCTGGCGCGTGGGTGCCTTCGTTCATGCCGAGCCCGAGGAAGATGGCGGGCTCGTTGAGCGTGAACCAGTTTTGCACGCGATCGGAGTAGCGTTTGACAACAGCTTCTGTGTACTTTGCAAACCATTCTGGTGATTCTGGATTCAACCAGCCGCCTTGCTTGTAGAGCGCGGATGGGAGATCCCAGTGGTACAGCGTAATCCAGGGCTCAACGCCTGCGGCGTGGAGCGCGTCGATGAGTTTGTCGTAGTACGCGAATCCTGCTTCGTTGGGTTCCCCTGTCCCGTCTGGGAAGAGTCGTGACCATGAGATGGAGAAGCGGTATCCGTTGGCGCCGAGATTGGAGATGAGATCGACATCTTCTTGGTATCGGTGATAGCTATCGCACGCGACCTCTCCGGTATGTCCCTCAAAGACCTTGCCGGGGGTGTTGCAGAAATCGTCCCAGATGCTGGGGCCTCTCCCGTCAATGTTGGAAGCACCTTCGACCTGAAACGCGGCCGAGGCGACCCCCCATGTGAAGTCTTTCTGGAATGCCATGCTCTATCCTAACTGTTACGAAGATCGTTTCATCAAGCGGGATCATCATACCAATCCGTTGATGGAAACTCTAACAAGAACTCTGAAAGCTACCCAAGCAGTCCAAAAAAACCCTATTTACGCTCGCAACAGGGTGTTTGGAAAATGGTTGGTGGGGTAAAATATCTCTTTTCTTTCAGGGATTGATCGATTGAGTATTGATCAGGAGAAATGTATCAGTTACATTGTTGGCAGAAGAGTCGAGAGAAACCAGTCGTTGCATACTCAGTGCATATCGCAAACTACCTCCAAAATACGACTGATTAACTAGAACCGGGGCAATGGTCCCATAAACACAAGAGAGAGAACGATGAAGAACTCAAACCGTAACAGTTACAAAATGGCAGCGTTCATGCTCGTCGCATCGGTTGGAACCGCAGCGATTGCAGATATCGCGGACTACTCCCAAGACTTCGAAGCGCTCGATATGGCTTCACCAACTGCACTCGGCGACGACGGCTGGTTGGTCGGCGCCAATGTCTTTGATGCCGCAGGTGGTTTCCTCTACAACTACTTCTCATTCCCAGCACCAAACGGCGGGGCTGGATTCTCAGCAATCGCATCGGGTCAAGGCGGACCAGCGCAAGGGGCTCAGCAGCTCTCGGTCTACAACGACTACAACAACCAGGACCACGGCGTTGGCAACCTGATCGAAGCAAATGTCTTCCGTGAGTACATCGTCGGCGCGTCCGATGTTGGATCCACCAAGACTTTCTCCTTTGATGCGAAGCTCGGGAACCTCGAAGGCGGAAGCTCAGCTGTCGCGTTCATCAAAACACTCGATCAGAACAACGGCTTCGCGCTGACCAACTTTGTCACGATCGATATGACCAACACTCCATCGGAGTGGAACTCATACAGCATGGATCTCGCGATCGATGCTTCGCTCGAAGGTCAGATCTTCCAGATCGGATTCTACAGCGTCGCGACCAACTTCGAAGGATCAGGCGTCTTCTACGACAACATCAACCTTGTTCCAGCGCCAGCATCGATGATGCTCCTCGGCGGGTACTCGGCGATGGGTCTGCGTCGCCGTCGATAATCACAGAGTCTTGTGAACCACCTGAGATTGGTGGGGTCTTTGCTCGATCAGAACTGCGCCTATGTGCGTGCGTAGCTGATTCAAAATATAAGAAAACGGTGTCCTCGTGGGACACCGTTTTTGTTTACTAGATGCTGAGTCGGCTTTCGATCAGCGTCGGCGTCGAGCAGTGAAGCTCAGGCCGAGGAGAGCGATCGGGAGCGTGCTTGGTGCTGGGATGATGGAGTTGATCCAGTCGCGATGGAACTCGACTGAGGTTGATCCCATGAGGTCGCCGTACATACCGAAGTCGATTGGGTCATCAGCGAACGGCACGATAAAGGTGTTGACGCCGATGAGTTGCCATTCGCCGTTGACATCTGCCATGATCGCTCCGCCTGAGTCTCCGAACATGAGCATGGATTCGAGTTCGGTTGCTTCTCCAAGAGCTGGGTCATCGAAATCGAAGCTCAGGAACTCTGGTCCAAACTCGTAAGGGTCCCCGGCTTCGAGGATGTTCGTCCCGGCGCGACGGAGGAGGTCATAGTCTCCGGTCCATCCCGTGTGTCCGTTCCCTGAACCTCCGTATCCGACGAGTGCGACTTCATCGCCGTAGGGGGTTGGGCCTCCGAAGAGCTGGGTTGGTGTCGCGTCTGTGAGCGACTCGGAGAGTCGGACGAGTGCGAGATCGCCGTTGGTGCCGCCGTTGCCTCCAAACCAATCGGGATGGTAGTGGACTTCGGTCGCTTGCACGCGCTGGGTCCCTGATCCGGTATCGAAGAACCAGTCTTGATCCGCGGCGTCATCCACGACATGCGCGGCGGTCAGGACCCATTGGGATCCGATGAGTGTGCCTGAGCCGTTCCAGAACTGGGAATCTCCGTCTTGGAAAATCATGCGTCCGACAGAACCGAAGTCGGATTGTGCGAAGTTGAGGTATTGGTCGTCACTGACATCGTGGCGCGTGACAATCGCGTGAGCGGTGCCTGTGATGCTGACGAGAAGCGCGGCGGCGCACAGAGGGGTGCTCGATCTTTGCATGTTGTGTCCCGGATGCTGAGGTCGGTTGAGAGGTTAGATATGACCGCTTTCAGCCTTCACGCTGAGTAAGCGGCTTTCTTATAGGTACATCAGATTCAGGTGACTGACCAATAAACATACTGGAATATGTCCCAGTGCAGAGATGGATTCTCGCTAGGAACTCTGGAAGTGGGATTTTGGGGTATAGGCTGATGCAATCTGATCTTGGGAGGATCAGGGTCTGGTGTAACCCAAACTGTTGGATATCAACACTCAGTAAATAACGGATCGAGAGGGATTCGAACCCTCGGTACAGGTTTACCCTGTACACCGGATTAGCAATCCGGCCCCTTCAGCCTCTCGGGCACCGATCCAGAGCAAGCCAAAACAGACGGCTTGCAGCGTGATAGGGTAGACACCAGACCTCAAATGAACAAGGGATCCTGTCTCTTGAGGAGGCAGAATCCCTTGATCAGTGCCATGTCGCTGGCACCCCGCTACCCACCGGCGGGGTGCCTGAGCGATATGGCTTTTCCTGTCTTCAATTGAGCAGCGACCAAGTCTGGGACTTGGTCAGCGTGCGGATATGCTCAATCCGCGCCTTCGTTGTGTCCTGAATCGCTCTCGAGCATGTTGCGGAGGTACTTGTTCTCGCGGCGGGTTGCTTCGAGATCAAAGACAAGGTACTTCACGCTCAGACGGAGGTGATCGAGCGATTCCTGGAGTTCTGCGATGGTCTTTTTCATGCGTTGGTGACGACCCTGGGTTTCAGCTGCGAGCTTTGCGAGCTTGGGACGCTGGTCCTCTGGGAGGGTGTCGATCTGTCCAAGTAGAGTAGCAAGGCGTGATTGGAATTCGTTCTCGGTCATAGTGTCTGTCCTTTCTTGATTTTGGAGTCGGCAAGCTCACCGACACCAAACCCAGTTGCACACGCCCGGCCAACGAATGCCGAGAAGCCGTGCCAAACCGACGGACGCGAAAAGCGTCCGAAAATATCCCCTCCTGGGATCCATCCAATCCGTTTTGTGTCATCCATGGCGATTTTGGGCTCGGATGCGTCCTTCGCTTCCGTGTACCGGCTGTGCCGGATGTTGCCCAGAATCAACGCGAGCGGTGGAGCCGCTGCAACGCGTCGCGCCCCTCAGGGGGCGCCGAATCCCGGATCTGAACCAGCTCAGCGGCTGGGACATCTCGGGCTTCCCGGACCATCTTACCAAGATGCTTCCAAAGAATCTTCTCAAAGAACCCAAAGAATTCTTCGAGTTCAGGTCTGGTGAACTTGGTGAGCGGATCGCTGAGTCCGCTCTGCATGACTGCCCAATCGATCAAAGGGCCGCCTGAAGCGGTGAATCGGTAGAGGGAGAGGGTCGCTTTGAGGCGCTGTCCAGGCGTCGCGAACGGATCTCGAGCCGCGTCTGGAATTCTGGTCATGATCTCCTGAATCTCACGCTGAGACGCTTTGAGGATCGGATTGCTCGCGCCGTCGTCGCGTGCTGAGATTGATTCCTTCTCAGTGACAACCCCGACCCGATCTCCCGCGGCTTCGATCTTCGCAAACGCCGTCGAGACGGTTTTGAGTCCTGCACGATCAAAGCGGATCGCAAGTCGCTGGCAAGGGACCCCCTCGTGATCTCCCATGGATGAGGTTGCGACGATGCCTACGCCCCATTCTGGTTTGGAAGCGTGGATGACGCGATCACCCATCTGGAATCGCGGGGTTTCAGTGGTGCTGGTCTGTTTCAAAGGGTCTCTCTCATCGGTGCTGTGAGCAGTGTGCCCACGATGTGGACCTGCAGGAACGGAATATCAGGATCTGGAACACTCGCGGAATCTGGATCCAAGGGCTTGGGGAGCGATTTTGTCTCACGAATCGTCCAAGCGATTGTCGCTTAACCGCTTGCGTTGGCCTAAAGTTCCCCCTGTCACGCGTCAGGGGGCGCGTCGGCTCCTCCCACCCGCTGGCTCACGCCGCGGCATGCCAAAGGATAGCAGATGATCGAAGCGTTGAAAAGTGATGAAATCATTGAGAAAGTTGGCGGCAAGTTCAAGCTCTGCGCCTTGATCCAACGGCGTCTCCAGCAACTCCTCGATGGCGCTCGTCCGCTGATCGCTCGCGACGGGATGACCGATCTTGAACTCGTGATCGAAGAGATCCTGCAGGACAAGATCACCCTCGAGTACATCGAAGATCAAGACTCATCAGGTACCGAAGCGGAACCTGCTGAAGCGTTGCTCTAAACAGATTATCGATCCAATCATGACTACGAACTCCGATCACTCAGCACTCCAATCGTCTGAGGATTGGTTGAATCCACAGAAGCTCGCGTCCATCTTTGGGCCGAGTGCTGGTTCTGCTGAAGGTGCAAGAATCTTCGTCGGTATCTCCGGCGGGATCGCTGTGTACAAAGTTTGCACAGTCGTTTCCAGACTCGCGCAAGCAGGTGCTCAGGTCACAGTCGCGATGACTCCCAGTGCCGCAAAGTTTGTCGCTCCGATTACTTTCCAAGCACTCTCTGGGAATCCGGTCTATGTGTCTGCATGGGAACACTTGGAATCCTCTGATCCTCAGCACATCTCGCTCGCGGATCGCGCAGACGCGGCGTTGATCGCGCCGTGCACAATGAACACGCTCGCCGCGATCGTGCACGGGCAGACCGATTCGGTGGTCACGCTGATCCTGAGTGCGATCAATCGATCCAAGACTCCAGTGCTTCTGGCGCCGGCGATGAACGATGCGATGTGGAACCAGCCTGCGAACTTGCGGAATGTTGAGCAAGCGGAGAAGGACGGGAACATCATTGTCGGGCCGGGAAATGGCTGGCAGGCGTGCCGGCACGAAGGGACAGGTCGAATGAGCGAGCCAGAGCAGTTGCTTGAGTCGCTCGGGAACGCTGTCCGCTCGAATCGCAGCTGATCTCGATTGTGGTCTTGGCAAGAGTGGAGGGTGGGCCTACACTTTCCGACTAGCCGTGGCTTGTTCTCCCCTGAACAGGCTTCACTGTATTTGGAGCGGTGGCAGAGCGGTTGAATGCGCTGGATTCGAAATCCAGTATGGCCTTTTGGTCATCGGGGGTTCGAATCCCCCCTGCTCCGTTGACTACAAAGGTATACGAAGCGGTATCACGGAAGTGATGCCGTTTCGTCCGTTTTGGGGCACGCAACGCGGTATCACGCGTCTCAGAGTTTTCGCTGTTCAGACCAGATTCTGATTTTCAATCTCATTTCGCACAAGTGCGTAGTGGGCGGAAACTAATCGACAAGCATGATGACCGATCGTCGTTGATTTTGAAGCAGATTCGAGTTGCCAAGGGGTTCAAAAACTCTATCCGAGTATCCTACTGAAACCGAGATGAGAGATGATTCGAAGCAACCAATTGAGTTTGTCATCACTCAAACTACGTGCTCAGGTTTCAGTCGCAGTATACAAAACAGCGCATGGATATCCACCATGAGTGTGTTACTCTCGTGATTCAACCTCAATGAAATGTGAATGATTCAGGCTGCACGGTAGTAATGCTGGAGCAGTCCACCGAGTCGAGTGTCGCATTTGATCAAGCCAGTAGTAGTTGTGTAGCCATCATTCATGATCGGTCGATTCCCAATTCCTTGATGTGGACGTTCGTGGTGGTAGTGCTCGACATACTCAGAGATCAAGTATTCAAGGTGCTGTCCGTCAACTGGGATGAAGTGATCGAGGCATTCGTTCTTGTGATTTGATCCATCGCTCGATATGCGCATTCATGAGCGGCGCCTCGACCGGCAACGGGTACGGTTTTCACGCCTTCGCACTGAAGTGTTTCGTTGAAATCTCTCGTGTACAGCACATTATTGTCTCGGATAAGAACAGTGGGGGGGCTGTAATCTGAGCTGATTCACCATCATTGGGAAGCACTCAGTAACACGGCACATCCAATCGCTGGTGGGGTGCCGTGTTGATTTAGTGACGATGACTCTTCGGCTCTCTATGTGCATGAATACAAGCGTGGTATATCGTTTGAGCCCCCTTGGAGTGAGCACCTTTTTTGTGAAGAATTCACACGGCAGAGTGTTACCGCGTGCTGTTTGAGGAACTTGTCCCACACCGGTTTCCTGCGATCAGGAGCTGGCTCTATGCCGTGCTCCTTCAGGATCGATCGCGCGGTTGATCGAGAGACCGACATCATCCCGAGCTTTCGGAGTTCTCCGAGGATCCGCGTGTATCCCCAGCCGGGAGTCTTGGCCATCTGAAGAACCAGCTTCTTCAGATCTCGCTTCGTATGCGGAAGACCAGGTTTTTCTTTCGATTTCTGTTTCTTGTGCCCGTTTGAACGAAGCTACATTCTGGAATGTGCTGTATTGAACAACCGAGATGATCTCACGGAGATCCGGGCCGACAGCCATCCCGAATCGGACCAGTCTCCACCGCTCGCGTTTGGTCAACGAGATCCGCTTGGGAAGTTTTTTCCGTAGTATCTGATTCTCAACAGTGAGGTACCGGAGCTGTGCGATGAGCTGGTCTTGATCGGATCGTGCGAAAGCCATGAGTTTGGGCAAATGGGCGGCATTCATTCGATGTTCCAGGACGCGGATAGGGTTATTGAATCTCTGGAGGGCGGGGTTTCTGTTAAAATATAGGTAACTCTAGAGAGACATCAATGCTAGATGTTTGAACACACTCGGTTACTGACTCTGTTGCTGATCGAGTGTGTCATGATTGTCAAATAACTGGTATACCACTGCACCCTAGGGAAGACTGATATCTCTAGAATTCGAGACCCCGTAACGAGAGGCTGTTTGCAAAATATTTGAGCACTTTGGTGCAGGCCGTTTCCTTGGTTATGTGATTATGGACATCCATCGGAGTATGCGGTTAGGAATGAGCTAATGTCAAAGAAGTCGAACTCGCCGTCTGAGTTAAAATCCCCGAGCGGTGATTGGTTTGCAAACTCGGAGAGGAAGACTGAGATATCGAAAAAATCAAGCACTGCATCATTGTTCAGATCTGCGGTACAGAATGATCCGAGATATACAGAGCCGTTGTTTGTGTCGATTCCGGATGTTGGATCTTCATTGAACAACTCAGCGGTGCTTGCTCCGATGATCGCAAGGTCATCTCCCTCGTCTGCGTTGAGTTGACCGCTGAGGATTAGAAGTGGCCCATCTTTTTGTGCGATATCTGCGTCAAGGACGAAGCTCAACATGCCGCTCTCAGCCGAGAGGTTTCGCAAAAGTCGCACAAACCTTTCATCCTCATCGGTCACAAGCACAACCGCAGGGTCTTGATCACCATCATTATCACCATCCCAGAAGGTGGCGCTGATTGGTCTCCCTCCAAGCGGGATGCTTGCTGAAGGAGCGAATGCGTCGCCGAGTTGGCCTGCAGCAGGGTTTTCTTGGATGAGAATCGACATGCTCTGATTCGCTTGATTGAAAGTGACAATATCAAGGTCTTTCTCTTCGTCGAGATCACGAGCGAAAATATTCATCGGGGCAGCGCCAACGCTTGCATTGCTCGCGGTGCCTAGACCTAACCAAGTGCTGGTATTTGTACCTTGATTTTGGAGCAATGAAACTGAATCAGACCCGGCATTGGCAACAGCGACGTCTACGCCGTTCTGGAAGTTGAGGTCCGCGATCGCGATATCAACCGGATTAAGTTCTACAGCTGAATGATGAATGCTCGCCTCAAGCCCGTTCCAGGATCCGGTTGTACCCATATTGAGTCTGACTGACACTCTTCCCGGTGCAGAAGATCCGGCTGGGGTTGAACCGGCGACGATTACATCTGGGAATCCATCCGCATCAAAGTCAGCAACTTCAATTGATTGCGGTGATGTACTCTCGAATCCGATCGCCGGGAAAGTGGTACTGAATCGGTTCGTGATGTCAACGGATCCATTGCTCAGGAAGGGCTTCACGTTTCCTGTCGCTCCGGAGAGCACGATGAGATCGTTCCCGAACTGCTGATCCAGATCTGCGATTGCGAGGTCTGTTGGGTTTGGTTCGGTCTGGAGGATAAGCGACGCACCAGCGATAAATCCAGGCCAGTTGCCGGCTGATTGGGTTGTCTGTGCGTTGAGCAAGACGATGACCTGACCTGGATTGTTGTTGGGATCGGCTTGGTCTGGGATCACGAGCGCGAGATCATCGAACCCGTCGCCATTGAGATCACCCGCGACCGCGTTTGTTGGGCTGCTCTGAGGATCAAAGGTCGATGGATCACCGAGCGTGAACTCGTTGAAGGTTTCAACGACCAACGAAACGGATCCCTCAAATCCCGGCACGGCATCGTACTGGATCTGGAAGTACTTCCCATCGGGAAGACCTGGAAGGAGCGCGAGCTCAAAGCGTGCGCTGCCGATCGGAGATCCGGCGGTGATAAGCACAAGCTCATCGTTCACCTCCAGACCGCTAAGATCGTCCTGGGTTGTGACCACTAGCGTGCCTGCGAGCGATGCGGACTGCGAGACGGCGAGCTGATCTGCGACGATTGAGCCTCCGCCTTCACTGACGATGTCGAGCAGAATCCTTCCTGAGAACTGTGGGTTCCCGGGGTCATCGTATTGCACGAGTGAGCCGATGATCTGCATTGTGTCTGCGAGTTCAGGATCTGAAATGCTCGGATCACCAACGACGAGATCGCCGAAGTTGAACATTGTGAAAGCTTCGATTGTGCTATTGCTCTCGATGACCCCGCGCGAGTGGTTTTTGATGCTGAGGGCACTGATCACTCCGAGATCTGTGGCTTCGAGCATCGCATCGCCTTGAACACCGACATGAATCTCACCGGGGTTTTCACTCCACAGTGAGCCGGCACCGTTCACGCGGACATAGGCGCTTGATCCGGGCTGCGTAGCGAGCGAGATCGAGTTTGCTGTTTGGGTCAACAGTTGCGCGCCTTCGAGTATCTGGATGAATGCATCGCCTTGATTCCCGAAGATGATGGAACTCCCGAGGTGGTTCCATGTTGAGTCGGGACCAGTGATCTGGAGTGTTCCTGTGACACCCGGATCTTGCGCGAGGATGAATTCGTCGGTGTGGATCGCCCCGGTAGGGTTGACTACTGCGCCCGAATCGAGCTCGATCAATCCATCAGCATGATTCCCGATGATGACCGAGTCGTTGATCGATTCATCGGCGTTGCCGTACACGATGGAGTTGTTTGAGCCGCTGAGAGTGAGTTCACCGCTTGCGCGATCTCCGACGACTACAGAATCAGAAACGCTGAACTGGATCTGATTATTCTGGCTGATGAGTTGGAGTTGGCCTTGGCCTTGTGTCCCGACCGACAAGGTCGGTGATGTGAGCGTCGCGGTGGTTGGGTTTGTATTGACGAGCCGGAGGACCGGGGGGTCGTTCGGGAACGCGTTCCCGAGACCACACTGGCGGAGCCCGACCTGCAGGGCGGCCGAATACGGCCTGCCTGGATCACCCAATAGTGTTATCGAGTTGCCGAACAAATTGACGGTTACTACATCGTTTGCGATTCCAAATGAATCGAGCATAACAGGGCTCTCGATGTTGATCAATGGGAAAATGCTGAACCCGCCGACTGTCTGATCGATGATCACATCTGTAAAAATGGATCCCTCGGGTACAGGCGATTGTTCATCGAACCAGTTGGTGATTTCGTCAAACCCACTACCCGGCCCGGACCAGTACGCGATCGATCGGCGATTATTGAGCAACACCGTCGCGGTGTCGGGATGATCGCCGGTCGTGACGACATCCATGAACCCGTCATCATCGAAATCCTCGACGGTCAGATCACGGGAGGCGCTCCCGGTCCGGTACGACTCGATCTGCGAAAAATCTCCGCTGCCATCGTTGATCAGCACATGCATCCGTTCTTGCTTCGTTTCAGGCATCGTCTCATCGAAGAAGTTCGCAATGAAGATGTCCATATCGCCGTCGTTGTCAACATCCGCGATCTGGGAGGAGATCGGCTTCTCTCCAGCGGGGAAGGGATTGTTGGGGTGATGGGTGAACTGCCCGGTGCCGTTGTTGAGCAGAACATACACATCATGGCTGTCATTACAAACCACGACGATGTCTGGGTGGGTATCGCCATCAAGATCCCCGATCGAGATATTGCGTGGTGAGTCGCCGACGGTGTACGTATCGGGCGAACTGAATTGAATATTGTCATGCTCTCCGATTTGTGTATAGACCTCGACTCTGTCGGTGGCTGTGCCATCGTCTATCAGTCCAACGACGATCTCCATTTTTGGGCCGCCATTTGGATCCTTTGGATCGATCGTGTCGTTGGTGAGATCTGCAACAGCAATACCGAAGGGCCGTCCGCCAGTACTAATTACCGTCTCCCAGAATACCGGAAATGTACCGTTCCCAGCATTGAACATCACCGAAACACTGTGGTCATCTGGGTTTGCTGTGACAAAGTCCATCCGGCCGGTCCCTGTAATTTTACCGACCGCTGCAGAAATCGGGAAATCGCGGACTGTGAAGAAATACTGTTGCTCAGAGAAAAAGGTGCCAGATCCATTGTTCAAGCGGATTGTGACATTATTCGATGAAGCAGTGTTTGTGATGAGCATGTCTGGACCAACCTCGCCCGGGAAGTCGAACACATTCACAAAGTGGACACTGTTGGGATGGACACCAGAGTTGAAGTGGACACCCTCAACAAACCGGCCATCGCCATCATTGAGAAATACCTGGATATTCTCACCCGCTTCAGGATGGGGAGCCGGATGTCGGTGCGCGATAACAAAGTCGAGATCTCCATCCCCATCCACATCCGCATGATCCACGCTGTGCGCAAACTCCCCGATACCTGAATCAAATGTATCCTGATCAACCAGGGTCCCGTCGCCACGCCCAAAGAGCATGGCGAGATCATCGGAATCCCTGTTCGCCGCGGCGAGGTCCAAGACGCCGTCGTCGTCGAAGTCCCCTGTTGTGATACTCCATGGGTTCTCGCCACCTGAGTAGAGGGTGGGCGAATCGAAGACCCCTTGGCCGTCGTTGTGGAGTACACGGATGAGGTTGTTGATGGAATCCCCCGCGATCAGATCCAGGTCCCCGTCGTTGTCCATATCGGTGAGTGCGATACTGCGGTGCTCCGAACCCGTCGTGATCGAAGAGGCTGTAAATGTGCCGTCGTTATTGTTGGTGAGTAGCGAGCTGTGATCGACATTCCGGTTCGCAACGACAATATCGAGATCGGTGTCGCCGTCGATATCACCGACATCCAAGTCACGAGGCCCGGTGCTCAGGTTTGTGCTCATGAGTTCGGTGAGCTGTCCCGTTCCGTCGTTGTCGAGAAGCTTTACGCGTGCATCAGTCAGGAGCACGGCATCGAGATTTCCATCGGCGTTCATATCCGCGAGTTTGAGACGCTGGGGGGTGATCACTGTTGTGATCGCGTTCAATGGTGTGAAGGTCATATCGCCGTTGTTGAGCAGAACCGAGACGGTGTTGTCCATAGAGTTTACGACGACAAGGTCCGCGAATCCTTCGCCGTTCATTTGCCCGATCGCAACATCCTTGGGCTGGTTCCCGACGGGAGCATTCCCGGCGTGGGTGAACAGTCCGGTGCCATCATTGATCATCAACGCGATGCTCGCGGAACCGAAGTTGGCGACGGCGATATCAGGGTCGCCATCCGCATCAAGATCCCCAATCGCGATTCCTTCAGGGCTACTGAAAGCGCCGGCGGGAGAGAGCGTGGACTCGGTGTCGAACGCGCCGCTCCCGTTGTTGTGGAGGATGGTGATGGAGTGGTCTTGAAAGTTTGCGATCACCAGATCGAGATCGCCGTCGTTGTCAAGATCAGCTTGAGCGATCTCGCGTGGAGCGTCCCCGAGGGGGATCAGCTTTCCGGGGAACACATCCCCTTTATTGCATATTGGTGCGCTCAGGGATGCCGAAGAGAATGTGCTGAGGACGGCGAAAGTCGAAAGAAGTGAAGTATTGTGATTATTCATGTGTACACTCCGAATACAAGTGGATATAAATATTGCCTCTGATGTTAATCGATACTGACCTCTGACAAAATACGAATCTGCGTATTTTGTGATCTTCGCGTCATCTTTATGGAAAATGTTGATCAGACACTATTCAACTGATTGATCCTCGAAGAGTGATGATTTCATGCGGACTTTGAGCCAGGCGCGGGCGAACTGCCAGTCGTTCTTGACAGTGGCCTGAGAGATCTCGAGCATCTCTGCGGTTTGTTTGATGGTCAGGCCGAGGAAGAATCGGAGGTGGACGATCTCGCCCCACCGACTGTTGTGCTCGCTGAGTTCGCTGAGGGCTTGCCCGAGCCCCTCGACTTCTTGAAGGGTGTATTCCTCATTGGCAGGGATGTCGACCATGTCGATCTGTTGCCGTTTGACTTTCCCGCCATGTATCTCGGCGTCTCTTCTTCGAGCACGATCGATGAGAAGGTGCTTCATCGCTTTGGCCGCGGTGTTGAAGAAATGCCGTTGTGTTTCCCAGTTGGTTTCGGACCCGGCGAGTTTGACATACGCCTCGTGAACGAGGGCCGTTGCTTGGAGGGTTTGGCCGGGACGCTCGCGGCGCATGAGACCCTCGGCGATCGATCGCAGTTGGTCATACACCATCGGGAGCATACTCTCCGCGGCACCCATTTCACCGCGGTCAACGGCGTCGATGAGGGATTGGATTTGGTCAGGGCTACACTCTTCCACACTCGTTATCCTTGTTCTTTGCTCGATAATCTGATTCATTGTATTCAGCATCCCGAAAATTGCTCTTGTGAATCTGGCCATCCATAATGTCGAACATCATGAGCTTCTGCTGAGGTATGCGGAATTTTGAGCATGGGTGGCTACTGCATGGCGTTCAATATGTGAAAATTTTGAGCATTTCCTTGTTTTCTCAAGCCACGCGGATCAGAAAATCGCAATGGGTAGTATCCTTTGAGTATCCATTTCACATATGAGGCTTGGGTCAACTATGCCTGACAAACCTGACATGAATCGTGCGTACGAGCTCTTTACCGCGGCTCGCTTGATGAGTTCTGCTGATCGTGATGCATTCCTAGAGAAAGAGTGCGGCGAGGACGCGGAGATCAAAACGCTGGTCAAACAACTGCTGACTGAGTCCAGCGAAACAACAACAATTGACTTTCAGCCTACGCACAACTCCTCGAGCAACCTGGTCGGGACCGTCATCGGTCGGTACAAACTACTCGGTGAGATCGGGCGTGGCGGGATGGGCACGGTGTATGTCGCGGTCCGGAACGATCACACGATCGGGGGGCGCGTAGCGATCAAGCTGATCACGAAGGGCAGAGATACCGATGCCGCTGTGAACCGGTTTCATGTTGAGCGGCGTGTCTTGTCTGGATTGCAACACCCGAACATTGCACGGTTTCTCGATGGTGGCGAGACCGAAGACGGGCGGGCGTACTTCGTCATGGAGTATGTCGAGGGGATGCCGATTGATAAATACTGCGACGCGAACAATCTTTCAGTACGCCAGCGTGTCGCGCTCTTCTCGAAGGTCTGCTCTGCCGTTCAGTATGCGCACACCAACCTCATCGTCCACAGGGATCTCAAGCCGCTCAATATCCTTGTGACCTCGAGCGGCGTCCCCAAGCTGCTCGACTTTGGGATCGCGAAGATCCTGAACCCGGATATGGCAGGAATGGACATCGCGACCGGGCTGGATCAACGATTGTTGACCTACGAATACGCATCACCCGAGCAAGTCCGGGGCGAGCCTTTGACGACACGGAGCGATGTGTATTCGCTCGGGGTGCTGCTCTACGAACTCCTCTGCGGCAAGCGACCATACGAGTTCAAAGATCGAATCCAGAACGAAATGGTTCGTGTCGTCTCAGAGTATCTGCCTGAAAGACCAAGTACATT
This sequence comes from Phycisphaerales bacterium, assembly GCA_051252395.1. Taxonomy (GTDB): domain Bacteria; phylum Planctomycetota; class Phycisphaerae; order Phycisphaerales; family UBA1924; genus UBA1924. Next base: position 1,173,199 of record JBPOFX010000002.1, read on the forward strand.
TCTCGGTAAAATCAAAAAAGAAGAGGGGATTGAGTCGCTGACTACACTCGCGGAGCATCGCGGCACACGCCCCGATCCGATGCTCAAGCAGCTATCAGGTGAGATTGATGACATCATCATGCACGCGCTCCAAAAACCCGCGGCCAAACGCTATGAATCCGCGGGCAAGTTCGGGGAGGACCTGGACCGATATATCAGCGGCCAACCGGTCGAAGCTCGGAAACCCGCGAACCGCCAGATCTATCGACTTAGGAAGTTCTATCAGCGAAGGAAGCTCCCGATCACTGTGGGTGCCGCCGCGGGATTTGCGTTGCTCGCAGGCGGGGTTGTGTCGTTTGTCAACTGGAAGAACGCGCAAGATGCACAGCTCGAGTCCGCCCAGTCGAACGCGTATGCCGCGATTCTTTGGGACGAGGTCCATGGGAGCGGCGTGGACATCTATCTCCCGGTCGATAAGCGGAGCGAGATGTACACAACGATTCTCAGCAGATTCGATGAACAGATTGCGTTGCATCCGAACGAATCGGACGAGACAAAGCTCCGAAAGATCGGCGTGCTTCTTCAACTCGCTGACACCGCGTTTAGCAGGCGGGGTTTTTCTGATGAGGACACATCGGAGGCAAAGAAGATTCTCAAGAGGGTGAGCGATGAGCTTGATCAGGTCGAGAGTAATCACAACGCTATTCTGAACTACAGAAATGCTCTACTAAGAAGGTATGCGGATCTCTCGAAAGCCGAGGGGAACCGGCAAGGCGCGATCGACTACTTTCAGGAGCTGCTTGTCGTGCTCGAACAACTCAGGGACACCGCTGGAGAGGAAAGCCTGATCCTGAAGTATGATCGGAACCTGAACTCGACTCGCCGCGGGATCGCGGTGCTCCATGCCCAGTTGTGTCAGCTCGACGAAGCCGAGCAGGTTTTGAGAGCATGTGTGCAGGAAGCGAATCGGATCAGGATCTCGCATGAGCGGACAGACTCCCTGGATCGAGACTGGACCGTTTCGATGTCATCGTTGATGTATCGATTGCTTAATCGTGACCAACTGGATGAAGCGATCCAGGTTGGGAATGACTTCTTGGTGGTGCGCAAGCATCTCTTCGAAAAAACGAGCAACGCGCGCACGGCAAGGGACTATTCGACCGCGCTGCTCGCCGTTGGGGATGTTTATGCCGCGATGAACGAGCATGAGCGCGCGATCGAGCATTATCACCGAGCTTCGGATTTGCTCAGACCTGAGATCCGCAAGGCGGGTGGTGTCAGCCCGCGATTGTCTCCTGTGCTCATCATGTCACTTGGAGCGTGCGGAACTGAGCAGGTTATTACCGGCGATCTCTTCGGAGCACAATCCTCGAAGGATGAGCTCGAGGAGGTCCTGCACGATCTCATCAGCAGCAAAGATCAGCAAAGCACTGACATCGGTGAGTTCAGTTTAGCTCGCGCCAGTGTGCATCAACTCGCATCGATGATCGCTGCAGCGAAAGCGGACTCAGTCGCCGCTGAACTTGAGTATGACGCCGCGATTGAAGCACTCGCTGTAGGCACCGATTTGTACACAGCTCTTGACCAGCGGACACAACTTGCTGTCGGATTGCTGCGCGTTCTCGGAGATTCACACCCCGAGCTTTCTTCAAAGATTCGCAGCGATGCTCAGCGGGCAATCGATCGGCTTGAGCAAATGGGGGCCGGGTGCTTGATCCCAACTCGGGTTCGGCACCAGATCGAGTAGGTTGTGAATGTATATATGAATAATATACATTGCAAATATGCTGAGTCTTGAATGTATCGTGTACTGTGCACAAAGAAATCGATGAACATGAACTGATTTGCCACTTTGATTTCAGAGGAATCGATCTGCTTGAGGTGCAAAGACTCTATCCGCGATTTGATCGAGTGATGCATCCGAGCTTGTTCGAGAAATCAGCCCCAAACGCTGACACAGAGAGTAGTCTGTGTGGCATGGTATGAGAACGGGCGCACGAAAACTAATCGCGATCACTGATGCGTCTTCGCTTCATCGGATTGTGAATGATCAGACCGCCCGGTGATAATGCAGGAGCAGCCCGCCGAGCCATGAATTGTATCGTATATCACTTTCATCAAGCATTTGAGCGGCGTGCATGATCGGCTTGTTGCCAAGTCCCTAGTGCGGGCGCTCGTTGTGGTAGTGTTTGACATCCTCGCCGATTAAGAAGTTAAGATGTTTCGTGCCGACCGGTTTGAAGTGATCAAGGCATTCGACCTTGAGTGACTTGATCCGCCGTTCGATGTGCGCATTCATCAAAGGCGATTGCAGTGGGAGGGGGTACGGTTTGATGCCCTCATGCTTGAGTGGGCCATCAAAATCGCGCGTGAACTTCACATCGCTATCCCGCACCAATAACTTTGGTGGATCCAAACCAAGCTGGTTTGCCATTGACGGAAAGCATTCAAATCCACTCGTTGATTGGGAGCTCTGTAGCGCCCGTCACGACGATCTTCCTGCTCGAGATATGCATAAATACAAGCACCGTTTGATGCTTGATCCCGCGCTAAGTGAGTACAGGTTTCGTCAGGAAGTCACACGACCAGAGCATTGAAGAGTGCCGCTTCAGGAACTGTTCCCATGTAGACTCTGATCGATCCGGTGATGGCTCGATGCCGTACTCCTTAAGGATGTTTTTGGGTCGTTGTGCGTGAGACCGACATAATCCCAAGCCTGCGTATCTTGGCTTTGGTGCGCGGTCTCCCGGCGGGTTTCTTCGGCTTCCTGTGCTTGGGCGCACGAAGCCAATTCTGGAATGTCCTAAACTGCACAATGGAGATGAGGTGCCGAAGCTCGTCTCCCACGGCCTTGCCAAATCGGATCAGATTCCGCCTCGCCTTCGGGGTCAGAGATACCCGTTTGGGGAGCTTCGATCGGAGGCGGTGCTTAAGCACCCCGAGCCGAGTTTCGCATTTGATCTCGCAATCGGTTGCTACCTGTCGTTTCAGGAACCAATCTCAGATCGGTTCCACTCGATCTGGCGCAGGCTTCTTTCGATGTTGTCTGAGGATTTTTCGCACGGTGGTTCTCGATATCGACATGATTCCGAGCTTGCGGACTTCACCAAGGATTCGCGTGTGTCCCTAGCTTGGAGTTTTTGTCATCTGGAGATTGAATTTCTTGAGGCCCGCTTTGTTGACGCTCGTCCGGGTATGCCTTTGGAACCCTGTTCTTGTGTTCATTCGGATCGATCTCCCTTAGGGGTGTGCGATGTTGAACAACAAAGACGAAGTTGCGCAACGCAGGGCGAACAGCATTGTTGAACCAGATGAGTCTCCTGTGCTCCCGATAAGTATGCGAGATCCGATCGACCAAATGCCAAGAACTCGGTCAAGATAGCGGCATTCTTTGGTATTCCAGGGTGCGGATAGGATCTTTGAACACACTCAGGAGAAGGTTTGCCGAATCTTTCGGCACACTCCGCTGGAGTGCTGGGTGTTTTTTCTTGAGACTGTATTGATGATACAGTACTATTGATTGGTGTTTGTGTGTCATGTGGGGTGGAGCTTGCTGAATCCGCTTGCTAAGCAGAGATGAGAGAAATATGCCAACTTCAAAGTATGCAGCTGTTGGGTGTCTCCTACTTAGCTTTGGGCTAAGTGAAGGACAGTGTCTGGCTACAGAGATTCTGGAAGACCTCAAGATTGTGAATCCGAATAGCACTCGCTACGCGAACTTTGGTTGGTCGGTGAATCTCTTCGGTGATCGTTTTTTGGTAAGCGAAGTGATGAATAAGGGCAACGATGAAACAGGCTCGATTTTCTTGTATGACCGGGTATCTGGATTCCAGGTTGGGTCATTGAAGAGGAAGGGGTTCGGATTTAATGATTTGTTTGGAATAACTACAGCTATCGAAGATGAAGTTGTATATGTTGGTGTTCCGAATATTGATAATGCCAGTTTTGATCGTGGCGGGTTGGTTTATGTGTTTGATGCAAAAACAGGTCAAGAGCTGGGGCCTCTTTCTCCAGATACTCCGAACACATGGGCTGAGTTTGGAACTGCCGTGGATGTTGACGACGGCTTGCTCGCTGTCGGAGCAAGGTTGGATTCCTGTACTATTCAACAAGAAGGTTCTGTGTTTGTTTTCGATACCAATACCAGAAATCAGCTTGCAAAGTTGTCAGCAGATGAACCAGAGTTGTTCGCACACTTTGGTGAGAATCTAGCTATCGATAATGGCATAGTTGTGGTTGGGGCTACTGGGAGTAGTGTAAATGGTCCCTCCTCTGGGTCTGCGTATGTGTTTGACGCAATCACAGGGGATCAGTTGTTCCATCTGGTTCCAGAAGACGGAGGAGCTCTCGACAACTTTGGATGCTCGGTTGATATTGAAGGTGACCTTATCGCGGTGGGGGCTGATTTATCTACTGGTTCCCGATTGCGATCAGGTGCTGTGTATCTATATAGTGCAAAGACTGGGAGTATGTTGACTAAAATCACCCCAGCTGGTTTGAGTAAACTGGCAAACTTCGGACACTCTGTGAAGCTTGTGAACGGTATTCTTGCGATCGGTGCTCCAGGCGAGATGGTTGACTCAAGTATTACTGGCGCAGCGTATCTGTACGATACATCCACTCAGACCATGGTTGCAACGCTGATTGCAAGCGATGGTGTAAACGGGGATCGGTTCGGGTCAACAATTGCATTTGATGGCAATACTGTATTGGTTGGAGCGACTTTACAAAACAGTACGAATGGTCCTGATACCGGCGCGGTCTATCTCTTCCGTAATTGTGGTATTGCGGACATTACGGATGATGGCGAGTTGGATTTCTTTGATATTTCAGCATTCCTAGATGATTATGTCGATCAGGACCCCGCGGCGGATTTTGATCACAACCAAGTCTGGGATTTCTTTGACATATCGGTATTCCTCGAGAGTTTTACTGAAGGGTGTGCATTCAATACACCTTAACTAGGATCCGCTGTTTTTGTGAATCACCTCTTTCATAGCCTGTAGAGTACTTTGCAGGTGCATCAAGGCACATGATGAAATTGATTTTGAAAATATATGTATGTTTGATGTTTTTCGCTTTCAATACACAGATTCTCGCTGAAGAAATTCATTGGGGTGGGCCGCAGTTTGGGTACTGGGGATCAGGTTTCAACTGGGCTGGCGGGATCACGCCTACTCGGACGGATGATGTGTTCTTTGGATTTTCAGTCCCTTACACCGTGCTCGTCGAGAATGAACAGTTTGCTAGAAATATTAATCTGACCAACACTTTTGGAACTCTGGAAGTGTTGGGATTATCAAAGCTGGAAATGCGTGGTAACATTCTCAATGATGGCGTGATCAGGCTGAATCCGAAAGAGTCTCCTGATGCTGCAGTAATACAGTTCAGGGACAACCTGACCCTTGAAGGGAATGGACGATTGGAGCTCAACGGCGGGGCGTCCAAGTCGCTCGTTGATATCCTCTTATTCGCGGCATTAACCAATGGGAGTGGTCACAGGATAGAAGGGGCTGGGACTGTGGCGGGTGAGTTGATCAACTACGGCGTAGTCCGTGCAACCGAAGCTGGGTCAGAGCTTGTAATCGATGATGTTGCAGGTCAAAATTTCGGATACATGTCAGCTCAGCCCCAATCTACATTGTATTTAGATGATGTTCAGATGTTGCAAGGTGAGCAAGGGCACATTGAAGCGGTAGGCCCTGGAGCAAGAATATTCTTCGATGGAGCGCGAGTACAGAATGGTAGGGTCAGTACCAGGGGTGGGGGAAGATTGGAGGGGGGGGGCAGTTTCGATGATGTTCGATTTAGTAAAGATGTCAGAATACATATTCATCAGGGTATGGCATTCAGAGACACAATCATTGAAGGTGGGCAGCTAGTGCTAACCGTCCCTCAGGAAAGCACTGGAAGCTTGAGCATTTTTGACAACTTGGAGTTTGAATCCTTAACAGAGTTTCAGTTAGGGGGTCAGGAGAGCGGAGAAGTTATTGTTCGTGTATTCTCACCGGAGTATACTGGAAACATACTCATTCGTGGAAGTGGTAGATTTGAGGGGGCTGTTCAGAATTCCAATGGTATATTCGCGGATCAGAATGGGAAAACTCTTCGCATTGACGCGCCTCATTATCCAGATGGGACTTTGAACTCATCGGTGATACGAGCGGAGAATGGTGGAATTTTGGATTTGAGGGGATGGGTTTATCAAGCCGACGACGCTGCAGTTGAGAGCGTCGGAGCTACATCGGAAGTGATTCTCAATGCAGTAGTCATTGGAGGTTTAATCCGCTCAATAGATGGGGGACGCTTCAGTGTCTCGATCGATACATCATTCCTCGATACCGAGATTTTCGCCGACATTTATGCTGGAAAGCAAAGCGTGAGCTTGTTAGGTGTCATTCACAATAATGGGAAGATTGTATCTGACAGCATTTTTTGCGAGGATGTTTACCTCTCAGGAGAAGGTGAAATCGAAATCAATCAAGGCGAACTAACCACTGGTCTTACGAACAGCAGGTTTCAGGTTGTGAACGGGCCTGCACATACAATCCGTGCAAACGGTACATTGGAAGGGCATTTGATTAACTTTGGAACGATTGAGACAAGCGTGGATGAAGGATATCTTGCAGTAGAGAATCGCATACTTGAAAACTTTGGGCTTATCCAATCCTTGGATGGATCCAATTTTCATATCCAAAAATCTGTCTTCCAATCCGATTCAGGAGTCATTCAAGCGGTGGGGCTTGGGAGCCAAGTCACAGTTGGTGGGCTGAGGTCGCAAGGAAACTTGGAGATTTACGGGGGCGAACTACGAGGAGTTAACGGCGGAAAGTTCCTCATTCAAGATGAGCTGGATGTCGAGGAACTCACTATTAGCACAGAGATAACATTGACACAGGGATTGCTAGTTCTTGGAAATGGAGTCGTCAACAACGGGCTGATTGATATCAATCCTGTAGACGACTTCTTCGGATCTGGTGTTGAGTTTGGTTCAACAAACAGGATTGATGGGAATGGAGTAATCCGTCTTTCGAGTGAGTTGAATCGATCGCTTATCTGGTCAACAAATCTCATCGGGCCGGTGCATATTGGGAGTGGTCAGCGTATCGAAGGATGGGGTGATATACAGATACAAATGGAACTCGCAGGGACGCTTGCTCCCGGCTTGCCAGTAGGTGATATGAAAGTGTCGAAGGGATTTGAGATTCTACCAACAGGTCGCATCGAAATAGAGATGGATGCCGACAATCATGACAGGGTGGTCAGCTCAAGCGAGGTGAGTTTGGGAGGAATACTTGATGTACATTTCGTCAACGATTTCCATCCTGTATCTCACTGGTCGAGAAGTGTGATGGTTGCTTCAAAGATAGCTGGAGGGTTCGACGAGTTGATATTCCCAAACCCGCCTCAGGGTCTGGTCTCAAGAGTGTATAACACAGGAACTGAACTATTCATCGGACAAACTTGTGTGTCCGATTTCACCCTTGACGGAGTCGTCGATTTCTTTGATATTACAGAATTCTTGAGGTTGTACGGCCTTGGAAGTCTTGATGCGGATATGAATCAGGACAATCTGCTCGATTTCTTTGACATCAGTACATTCATAGAGGGCTTTACGAATGAGTGTGCTGGTGAGGTTGACCAGTAAGTTGTGACAGCCAGTGGGCTAGAAAACCCAATCCGATTTTCAAATGAACCTAAGATGAGTAATGATTCGGGGCAATCGAGGGAGCTTGCTCCCTGACAAATACACTTACTCAAGTCGCTGCCGCAGTATGCGATGAAGAATCCAAGAGAATCAATCATACCTGAGGGATACCACGCGGTTCAGCCTCTTTGAAACACGAATGATTCATCCAGACAGGTGGTATGCCGGGGCAACTTACGGAGTCGAGTGTTGCATTTGATCTCTTCTACTGCTTCTTGTGGACTGCTCTACATGATCGGCTCATACTCAGTTCCTTGATGCGGGCGCTCTTAGTGTGATGCTCGACCTCCTTGCGGATCAAGTACTCGAGGGGCTTTACACTAACCTGGGTGAAGTGATTGAAGCGCTCAACTTTGAGCAATTTGATCCATTGCCCGAAATGCGCATCCATCAAAGGCTATTGCACGGGGATTCTATTCTGGGTGTTCCCTACAGATCTGTGTATCTCGTCGAACTCCTCTCGTGAACTTCGTGTCGATATCCCGCACCAAGAACTCAGGAAGCCTTGCTAAATCGGATCAGTCTCCGTCTCATCTTCGGGATCAGTGTTACAGGGCATAGATGCTATTCGCTGAGTTGATCTCTCCATTGATTGGCTAGATCGGACTCGCCGATGCTTTCAAGATAGGTGGGGAATGCTCTCAGTACGATTCGGCGTACTTCATCTGGACGCCGAGCATCTGGGATTGCTTCCGCTGCTTTCTTGAACCAGTCTGTAAAGTCATGCTGCTGGGGTGGATTGCCAATCGTAGTGTCCGAGGTCTGTGATGCTCCCAGTGAGATTGCAGCATTCGCAAAGTAGCGTCCTCGGAGGATGTGACCCTCGGGCACGCTTGCGAACTCATCGGTTACTATGGTTGACCATGACTCACTAGATCCAACCAGTTCAACACCTATCGGGGTAAGATTGACAAGGCTCTCGTCTTCGCCGGGGCCAGCAACATAGATCCTCAAAATGAGTCCCCTTGTTCTCCATTTGACGAACTGTTGATCATCACCCATAGATTTGTAATACTTAGCGATGTTGTTTGTGATAACTTCGAGTTCATAACTGTAAGGGGAATACAGTTTTTCGATGAGATCGAACGCGAGCATGCCGTACTCAATTGATTGGGCGTACCTTTTGAGCTGATAGGTGATGTTGGATGCATTTTTGAGCATGCCTACCATGGCCGGGGATTCGTACCCATATCGCTCTTCGATCTGGGTGAGTAGGCTCTCTACGGATTCGATCGCTTCATCGGCTTTCCCGAGCTGTTCAAGCGCGCTGGTGTAGTGCAGTTGCGCGATCAAGCTTGAACCTGCAGTGTCCTCTGGATCAACATCTTGAAGGTAGTCTATAAACCATTCAGATATTTTTAAGCGTTCCTGTTCACGATCCAGTGAGCTGAGCATCGCAAGCCTATTGAATACCGTAGACGAAATCGAATACACATCGGGGGGGTCCTGCTTGAGTAGATACTCCGTAGCATCCTTGAGCATCGGCTCAGCACGCTCATAATCGCCTTGCGCACTGAATACACCAGCGAGGCCAGATCGGGTAATCTGGATTTCGGCTTCTGGAAGCGGATCTATACCGGTGAGAATCGAATACTGGCGTTCATATTCATTTTTCGCGTTGTCGAGTTCGCCGAGTGCATGAAAGATCATGCCTCTGTTCCCATGCAACTGAGCTCTATCGAGATTTGACCACTCATCAAGTTGATCAAGGAGGTCAAATGACTTGTTCGCTTGAACGCGAGCCTTCTCGAAGAGGCTCGCGTTGCTGTACATCTTGCTGATGAGGTAATGCGCTCTTGCTCGCATATTGACATCGTCTGCAAATCGCTCTTCGATGGTTGGCGCGACGCTGTCGAGCAGTTCTGAGAGCTTCACTTGTGGACCAAGTTTCTCGATCGATCCGGAAAGGAACAAGTCTTCGAGCAAGAAATCGTTGATGTCTTCGACCCGTTTCGATTGTCGCTGAGCAATCTCGCGTTGTTCGTGTTCGAGGATCAATGCCGCATTTGCTCGAAGTCCAAAGACTACACTCGCGCTGGTCCCTGCGATTAAAGCGACTACGGCGATGAGTCCCGCGATGACGCTCGCTCGGTTTCTCGCGTAGAACTTTGTGAGCTTGTACTGGATGGTTGGTGGTCCAGCGTTGACAGGCTCATTCTCTAGAAATCGTTGAAGATCATCCGCAAGCGATGTCACCGACTGGTATCGCCGAGACGGATCGCGCTCTATCGCTTTGAGCGTGATCCAATCCAGATCACGCGGAAGGTTTGGCTTGTTTATAGATGATCGTGTGCTTGGCGCGACTGGATTTGATGAGTCGATCTCCCGCATCAGAGCGGGGAGACTTTGCGAGCCCTTGGTGATGGTGTATGGAGAATCGCCTGTCAGCAGTTCGTACATCAGCACGCCGAGGGAGTATACATCCGAGCGTGTATCTACATCGCCTCCGGATCCCATCTGTTCGGGGCTCATGTATCTTGGGGTGCCGATCATCGAGCCGGCATTCGTCATGCTGATTGAGTCAAGCAGTGGTTCGTCGAGTGCTTTAGCGATTCCAAAGTCAATTACCTTACACTGGGGCTCGCCGTCGAGGTGTGTGACGAGGATGTTGCTCGGTTTCAGATCTCTGTGAAGGATTCCTTTGCTGTGCGCGTGTTGCACAGCTGTACATACCTGGATCATAATTTTGATCGCGGATTTTGTATCTAAATGGTGCTCCCGCGCATATCGAGTGATTGGAACCCCATCGACGAGTTCCATGACGAAATACGGGCGGCTCGATCCGTTCGCTCCAGAAGCAACGATCCCGCTGTCCAGTACCTGCGCGATGTTTGGATGGTTCATCCGTTCGAGTGCTTTGCGTTCGAACTCGAATCGCCGGAGCACAGATCCAGAGTCCATCCCAGGCCGTATGAGCTTGAGCGCGACAACTCGTTCGATCGGGGCGTTTTGGTAGGCTTTATACACCACGCCGCACCCGCCGCGCCCGATCATGGATTCGATCTCGTACCGGTCGATCTGCTCTGGATGCTCTTCAGGCTCGTTGTCAATGTGGAAATCGGTTGAAGAGAGCCCGTCGCTGCTCTCTGTGATCGCGTCGAAACGAAGGAGTGACATCACTTCATCAAAGAGTGTTTCCCGTCCGCCGCACGCACTTCGAACAAACGCTTCCTGTTGTGTCGGTTCAAGATCGCACGCTGAAGCGAAGATGTCCCGGGCTTCCTTGGGGCTGTAGTTGTCATTCATCTGTATCCCCGATCAGTTCTCTTCGGAGCCATGCGCGAGCAAATCGCCAATCAAGTTCGACTGTTCGTGGGCTGATCCCAAGAACATCTGCGATCTGCATTGTATTGAGACCTCCAAAGAAACGGAGTTCGACGATTCTTGCTTGGCGTTGGTCGACTCTTTCGAGCTTGATCAATGCCTCATCAACATCAAGTGCATCAAACCCTTCCTGTGAGTTTGAGATCATGACCCCAGAGAGGGTAACCCTCCCGAACTCCCCGCCGCGTTTGCTTGTTCGCTTTTTTCGTGCATGATCGATGAGGATATGTCTCATTGCCTTTGCCGCGACACCGAGGAAGTGTGATTTGCTCTCCCATTGTTTTGAATCAGATCTGATCATCTTTGCGAGCGCTTCGTTGACTAACGCGGTTGGTTGGAGTGTGTGCCCTTGGTTCTGTCCCCTGAAACACACCTCGGCGATTGCTCTCAGTTCTTTATAAATTGCGAGCGCCTGATCGGGTGTGAGACTCGACAGATCGCTGATGTCCTGGCTCAGCCAATGAAAGTCATCCAGTCCGTCTTCGTTTGTCATTTCCAGGCTCCGATAGGATCAATGATCGATCGAAACCAGTGTACCAAATCATGCGCTCCGGGTCACGGCTGAGCCGTTCACTCTATCAATGCTGTTCAAATAGCCGGACGGACGGTTTTGCCCGCCCGGCTTTATAGGACATATCCGGGTTAAGGATCAGCTGGTGCGATGACCGAGATGGTCATCGGATCACTTGTCCGAACACTCGGCGGCGGATTGCCGATCCAGACCTGGATCGGTCCGATCGAGGATACATCGCTTACACTCAGGGTTGCTCGAATGATTGATGATGTGTCCCGAGTCGATGGGATCAAGCTACCATTTACGAAGACCTGACTCCCTGGAGCAAAGTTACTCCCTTGGATCGTGATGTTGTGATCATCCAGAGCGGGCTCGCCATCGATTGTGGTTGCTGGGTATGGTGGTGACCCAGCTTCGATAACCGGATGGCTCACAAAGTCGACTTCTGGGGTTGGCCAAAGCATTTCAATTACATACGGATCGGATGAGCCTCCGCTGGAGACCACCTCTTGGCCGTAGTCATTCTGGTTTCCATCGATCAAGTGCTCCGTGAACACGGTTCCCATCGGGTTCGGAGTGCGAACAGTGACGATCCTGCGACCAAAGGAGTTAAACGCTCCACTCGCTACGCGTGCGACGAGCTCGCCGGAGTTCACAAATGTCGTCTGGACTGGATTGCCGTCGATACGAACAACGGATCGAGGTGTGAAGTTCCCATACTTCGGTGCTTCATACCCTTCAAAGAACGGGACAGTAACTGGACCAAGAACGCGGAGTCGAACTAATCCATTGGAGTCCGTTTCGATCTCGCCTGGGGTAAAGAGATCGGGAGTGACCTCTGAAATCACAGGTCGAGGGGATGGGACCTGCAGGGTAGAGACTCGGCTCATCCCGCCACCAGGTCCAGGATTGATGAGTGCCATACTCTTGTATCCACTCTTGGAAACGAGTTCCTCGGCAACTTTGACTCGCAACGATCCATCGGGTTGTGTCTGATGGTCACGCGAGAGTGATACACCATCGAGCACTACAGAAGGGAAACCAGGGGTGCTGGGTTCAGCTCCAGGACGAGCCCACCCACTGAACGATGGGAAGTAGTCTGTCGCACTTTGATTTGGATCGTTCAAATCGGAAAGAATGGCCGGGCTCCAGAGGGTTTCTTGCATGTACTGGAAATAGTCTCTTCGAGCGATGAAAGAGTCGTTCCCCGCTGGGGTTCCTCCATCAACGATAACGATTGGTTCCACAGACCATCGTGGATCGCTTGCCCAGTAGATTTCTTCCAAGCCTTGGAAGTTTGGGAATGGGTATTCAATTGTGAGATCGATACTCTCGGATGTCCCGTTGTCGTTGGTGATCCAGATTCGGGCGGTCCCAGGGAGGAGGAAGAACCGGTTCGGTACTTCGACGAGCAGCGCTTGTTGGTTCAAGCGTGTACGCTCGAGCGTTTCTGATCTACCATGATGCTCTATATGAACACTGATTCCGGATCCACCAAAGAACTTGTACCCGTACAGCACCATCGGTGAGGTTCCTGAAGCCATGGCGTCGAACTGTTCTTCAGTCGGAGTTCGTTGGTTGTAGATGAGCAGCGGAGCAGTTTCTCGGCTCGACCCGATCAGTTGAGGTTGAAGATCGGTATCGCCGAAAACCTGTATTGTTGCGAGTTTGTGCTCATTCGGGAAAGAGAAGCTCTCATTGATGTCTATTCCAAGGTCTTCGAGTCGGACGACTTTGCTCGTTGTGACATCAGTGCAACCGATGCACTTATCGATCTTGATCAGATCAGCTCGGAGCGCTGAGGCACTCGCTTCGAATCGTGCAACATCAAAACCCGCTTCAAGCTCGATCTCTATACCCGAGCTGTTGACGAGTGTAAGGTCTGCACCAAAGACAGGTGAAATCTCAAGTTCCCCGTTGTCGGGCATCCGCACTGTATGGGTGCGCTCTTCGACTGGATTTCCAAAGTTGTTTCCACCTGCGTTGTCGTTGTAGAAGTTGATCCGCACATCGTCAGGAGTGAAATCCCCGGCGGAGTCAAACTCCAAGCGGACATATGGACGAACCTGGAGATACAGATCTTGAAGTAGATACAAACGGCCATCAATATCTGCTTGGATCATGCCCGCATCCACATCAGCATTCCAAGAGTCAGTTCCACCGGCAGGGCTCCAGTTGAACGACATCGGACCTTGTCCAAAGTACGCAAGGAGGAGTTCGGTTAATCGGATCTTGCCTTCAAAGAATCGCTGGCGGATAAAGCTGCTGATGATGCCGTCATCCTCGTTGAAAATTCCTTCGGATCGCAGGATCGGTGAGCGGACCTTTCCCGAGAAGAAGCGGGTATAGGGGAACTGGACTGGGTCGTACCAGACGCCGCCCGGAGGGAGATTCAGAAAGTCCACGCCGAGCACATTGAGATCATTGCCGCCGTTGAGATCATCCGCGAAGTCCAGTTCTGCGTTGATAATCCCGGTGTTGACGATGGTGGTCCCGTCGCCTTTCTTGATCTGTAGGTCCGCGTCGATATTCATGTATGCGTTTGCGTACACCCCCCCCTCGAGTCTGGGTTCAATGTTCGTGATCAGATCTGTTGCAAACTCATCGGGATCCCAGTTCAGGACGATATCAAAGTTTTGTCCCGCAAAGATCTCCGTTTCTGCTGGGACCGCGATCGCGAGTTCGCCGGTGGTGCTGGCGTCAAACACGCCTGCTGATACATGCGCCTGGATCGAGACATCCACGCGCCCTGTAAACTCACGGAGTTTGATGCCCCCTTCGATCGTCCCAGCGCCGTAATCTACCGTAGCGTCAAGACGATCGTTGATATCTGGTCGCGAGATAACATCGCTCGATTTGAGCGCAAACAACGGTTCCTCGTAAGAGAATCCGTCGATCCCGAGCGAACCATCAGGGTCCCACACGCTCCGTCCTTCAAGGTTGAGTTGGGGATAACTCCGAGTGATTTGCGGGATAGAGACATACGGCTGCTCGTATTTGACCGAAAAGAACTCGTATCCAACTGCGCCGTTGATCGTATCCTCACCCTGTCGATGCCCGGCGACATAGACGCTGCCGCCTGCATCAATGATCAGATCCTTTGGGACGATCTGGAAGTTCTCCTCGTTCGGGCGATCCGGCGAATCAATCATTTCCCATACCATCGATCCGTCTACTGGATTGTGCTTGCTGGTCATGATCTTTGCGAGGTTCCCTGTGCCTGTTCCTCCGAACCATCCGGACATATATGGGTTCCCTAGTCGGTCCAATGCGACCTGGGTCGCAATCCCGGTCGTACCTGTTGTGTAGACCCACATCTCGTTGCCGTTGGTGTCGTACTTGGCTAATCTGAAGGTTCGGCCATCACCACTCCCACAGACATATGCATTACCATCTTGGTCAACCTCCATGTTCTGGACCTGCCCATCGCTCGTGGTATGTGTCCAGAGTTGACCTCCAGTCTCCCCATCCCATTTCGTGATGCGCCATCCGCTGTCGATTCCATGGAGGCGACTCGAAAAATACACATCGCCTGTCGGATCGAGTCGCAGGGTGTCAATGTAACCCAGGCCTGGGGTACCGGCGCCGACTGACTTGGCCCATTGGAGCACGCCGTCTGCGGCTCGAACTTTGGCAACAAGATGCGACCCAACCGAGACTCCTGCAATGAAGAGATCGCCTTTGCGATCAAACTCGATCCCGCCAATCGGGCTCCCAGGAACAGGCGGTTCCTTCAACCATTCAATTGAGCCGGTTTCAGGGTTGAGGCGAGCAACAAACCAGTTCGGGAGTCCGGTGATCGACGAGTTGAAGGTTCCGCTGACATAGACAACACCCTCAGGATCAATCGCGATATCGGTCGCGACCGCGTTTGTACCGTTGAGGATTTCTCCGTCGGTGTTCCACATGGTGGAACCGTCTTCGCCGTCGAATTTCCAGACGGTGAATCTTCCATCGGATCGCATGCCGCATGTGTATGTGTTTCCATGAAAGTCCACGGCTCCGCGTTCAGCGGAAACATACCCGTCTTCGCCTGCGTTGGAATATCTTGCGCCGCGTTCCCAGTTCTCTGTCCAACCGTCGGAGGCATTTGCGGCTCCATCGAGTTCGGTAATAAACAACCGACTGAACCCTGGATCTGCATTGTTCCCGCCGAGATCAGAACCAATGACCACGACATCGCCGTCGTAGTTGAGGACGAGGTCATTGGCGATATGGTCCTCAGCACGAACAGATTTGGTATACGACCATGCGAAGTTTACGAGATTGATCCCGTTGGTATCGATCTGGTCAGGGCCAACAGCTTTCTCCCACAGCGCTTGCTTGTTCGTATCAGAGAGTTCTGCCCAGTTGAGTTCATTGCGAAAGTTTGTTCGCCATTGCTGCTCAAATACGCGGTTTGCGGAGTAACCACTTGAGGGCTGTCTGATGGGGCGCTTCGTGCCTTCGACAAGTATAGATTCTCCTTGAACTCTCTCGATCCAGCTTGTCCGTGACTCGCTGATTGAGATTGGGTTGGAAGATTCTGCGATACCTGCAGCAAGCGTGAGGGGTAAGGCAAGAGAAATCAGGGCGGTTGTTCGATTGTACTTGTAGTTTGTATACATGACTTCATCCCTTCGGATTTGTGATTTGAAAGAGATTCAGCGATCTTCATTCATGGGTGAGTGATCAAGACGCATCGATTCAGGTTGTCCGTAGAGAGCTGGTTGGAGATAGCGTCCCTTCTCGGATCCAGTCTTAAGGCGTTCAACAGGTGCGCCGAGTTGAGCAACGAATGCGTCGTTACGCTTTGCTTTGACTTCCCAGCTCACTCGCAACCCTACTTGTCCACCAGAGATGAAGAACTCGTTGTCCACGATCTCACTCGCAACATGGAGCATCGGGGCGGGCGCGCCGATCGCAGTCAGTTGGTATCTTGGATCGATGTTGATCGTTTCAAAGTATTCAGGAAGCTCAACCCATGCTTGCCCGTTTGCATCAAGTGTGACGGTTCCGGAGTATGAGTTGAGGACCTCGGGGCTCTCTGTGCTGTAGTGGTACAAGAACTTGTTCCCTGGATCCATCGGGTGATCGATCATGAAGCTCTTGGTTCCCGAGGAGCCAAGGCGACCATTCGAATATACCCCGAAGGCGGATCCGCCTGTTGCTGAGCCGTACACGCCGTAGCCAGATCCTCCGTTTGGAGCTTCGCCACGGATGCCTGCGGCGCCTGCGTCGACGCTCTGGGTTATACCACGGATCCCGTAAGTGATCCCGGTTTCGGATTCGGAGACTGCGTATACACCAGTACCATTGTTGCTCTCTGTGCGGAACTCGCCCGCGACCGAGTTACCTGTGTTGGAGAATGATCGTGCGAGCAGTGTCACGCTTCCTGTGAGTGAACTGTCCGCGATGATTGCGTTCGCTCGGCCTTCGCCATCCACATGGAGTGTGGTATTTCCGGGATCAAAGCCACCGATTGACACACGGCCATTTTCTTGAACACGCATGAGCTCTTCGCCTGAAGCCCCTGTCCCATGACGAGAGATTCGAAAATCACGGCTTGAAGAGTTTGCATTCGAATCGATCACAATCTCGGAGTTGCCCAAAGACACCATCGAAAGAAGGTCGCTTTCATCTGTCTCGTTCCCGAAACGGATGATGCCCGGCTCCTCGGTCAAGTTGATCGCAAACCGATCATTTGATGCGCCAACATCAAGATTAAACTCCGGTTCCCGGCCGAATCCCGCGAACTGATTCTCCCCTTCGAGATGCATCAAGAGTTGTTCGGCACCGTTTGCACCGGTATACGCTTGTACATCTGTCGTATCGTTCCCGCCTCGTAGTACAAACCGGCTTGTGAGCGTTCCCGAGCTATCTTCGGTTTGCAACTCCATCGCACGAACGCCAGCAAAATCGTTCATTGTGATCCCAGTTTGCCCAGTTGCTCCTTGAGCTTGGATAGACAGCGTAGTTGCTGGGGAGTTGGTTCCAATACCAACAAGACCTGTTGTGAATCCAGTGTTTGCTCCGTCAAATGACCAGTAGCTGTCACCTTGAGGTCCTTGGATCCCTTGTGGTCCCATGACCCCATCGTTCCCTGCTGGACCTTGGGGGCCGGGTGCACCTGTTGCGCCCTGCAAACCTTGTGGACCTTCGGGCCCTTGGAGACCCATTTCACCCTGCGGACCAGCAGCGCCCTGTGGTCCTGTCATCCCAGCAGGTCCTTGTGGTCCCTCAGGTCCCTGCGGGCCGACCGGACCAGGCACACCATTCAGAGCGTACATTGCGTATGGGGTTGCTAAGATTGCTTGCCGAGGATTCAGGACATCGTACAGTGGTTCATCACCGAACCCGTCCCATGCTGGGGTTCGTACGGAGAGTTCTAGCCAGCGTTCTTCGCCATTGAATACTCCCTCTCCGAAGTCCAGATCCGCGTGGATGATCCCGTCGCGAATCATGACACCGTCGAGGTAGATATCGGTTCCGACGAGTGTGGTTCCATCGGCCGCGTCATAGAGTCGAAAGCGGATATCCGCTTCGCCATCAAACATCACACCCTCAAAGTTCAGTGCTCCTTGATAGGTAAAGACTTCAGGAGTCGGGGCAGCTAGGAGGGGGGCGCAGTACAGCGTCAGTGCCGCGGCGCTGATCATGGATTGAAGTGATTTCCGAGCTCGGATCATATTCTTTTTGGTGTTCATTGTTCTTCCCCGATTGCACATACGGTGGTGGTGTGATTTCAAGCGGGTATACACGCCCGCATATCACTACACACGGCCATCGCGACTTCTGAGCGCAAAGAAATGGATGTGCATCGTAAAAACAATTCAAATATACTTTTAAAAATGATTGCGCCACCCAGTCTTCGCTCGCGTGTACATCAGCATGGAGCGCGTGTTCCATGCATACCAGTCCTCATACAACACAGGAGTACATCGCATGAGACACAGACTCGTTCAAGCTATGGGAGTCGGGCTCATCCTGTTCACCGCTACAGATCTACATGCAGGGAACGGATTTGAGCTTGTCACCTACTCAGTTGTCGGAAGTGCAGGCGTTCAGGAAATCGACACATGGCGCATGTTCAGTGCTGTAGGACAACCAATAGCCGGTGAAGATGTTACGGGGAATGGGTTCTCGATCACGAGTGGATTCCCGCCGATCAGTGGTGGCGAGATTCAATGCCAAGCCGATCTGACGAATGACGGCGAGCTGAACTTCTTTGACATTAGCGTCTTTTTGGGCGCGTTTGGAGAGCAATCAGAGATCGCTGACTTCAATAAAGATGGATTCTACGACTTCTTTGACATTGCCAGCTTTATCTCTCTCTATTCATTAGGATGCCCATGACAATGTGATGTGTCATGGTCTCAGGAACCCAATACGGTTCCGCTTGAATCGATCATGGGAAGTATTGTACCGCGCGATTTTAAGTGTTTCATTGAATGTTCGTGAACAGAGCACATCATCGTCTCGCGCAGGGAAGCTTCGTAACTAGCACTCTCCGGTTTCCTGAATGCATGAGTTCAAGCGTGGTGTATCTGTTGAGTCCGCTGACTGTATGTACATGCTCGCTGATGAGGTCGAACGATCACAGTGCTGAGGCATCCCGATTGAGAAGCTGATCTCTGAGGTTTTGATTCTTAGAGTGAGGTATTGAACCTGTGGAATCAGCTGCTCGTGGACGGATTGGCCCAATGCCATGCGTCTGGGCAAAAGTGGGGCATACATTGAGTATGCCAGGCGCGGATAGGGCTTTCTAAAACCCTGTCTTTCTCGGTTCCAGTCAGTTCAACAAACGCAATCCAAAGTTAATCCAAACACTCGGAAATGTGGCGAGTATGAGAGCTTTTCAAGGATAATGGATCCATCACTTTCCATTCTGTGAACAACTTACACGATGATCAAAACTCTATCCGAAACTATGGTCGATGTTCCAACTGGTAAATCAAAGATCCCCGGGATGATGATGTTCATCACTCCGGGGATCATCTGATGTTGTGGTACAAGGACCTGCGTACAGGGATCGGTTGTGTCGATTCTTATGGACATCCTTCGGAGAACTCTTGGATGAACCGGGACACATCGAAGAAGTCCAACTCGCCGTCGTTGTTGAAATCGGGTGGGCACACCGGCGCGCTTTCGCCTCGGTAGAGGAAGTACGCCGGTTCGCTTGTGATTGAGAACGGCCCATCGAAGACTTCGACTGTGTACACGCCTTCCAGCGCGGGTCCAGATTGCATGACTAGTACGCTCTGTGTTGAACCCAATGGGTAGTTCGGATCGAGTTCGCTGATCGCGGTGCCGTCTTTGTACCATTGATATGCAGTCGCCCCTGGCGCGACGACATCCATATTGAGTTCTTTGCCGTCACTCTCGACAACAAGGCTCTGCGGCTGAACCGCTATATTCACATTCGAGTCGTAGCGGAAGACCACCGAGAGAGCGCTTGCGGCTGGATCATCCGTGTTGTATCTTGGGTGGCCAACGAATGCGCTGCGATCGGTGAGCGCCACGGCATGACTGCTTCCATCAATCCTAATTTGTCCGGACGAAGGTTCAAGGATCGCGAGTTCGACGCCGCTTGAGGCCTCGTAGAGCGCAGATTTGATCGTGCTCTCGGTACGCCCTGTATGGCAGACCAGTATCAGCCCGTCATCATTGATGTCGACTTGAATATCGATACTCAAATTCTCATTCCCCGGCTCAGGGGTTGCGCCGAGATCGAGTGTGCTGACCAGGTTGCCGGTATCGATGTCGTACACATGCACAGCCCCGGTGTTCGCACCCGTGTGATCTTCCCACGGCGCAGACACGACGAGATATTGATCGTTCATCGCGATGTCAAACCCGAACCCCGCCTTGTCGAGAGCAACAGCGGGGGAGTTGATTGTACGCAGGTGCTGCTGGGTTGCTAGATCAAAGATTTCAACCCGTTCGGTATTGCCTCCAAGCAAAGCGCCAAGCGGGAACTGGTTCGCGCTCACGGCGATCTTCCCATTGTGAATATCAACCGCTGTACCAAACATCCCCAAGAATTCGCTCTCTACAGTAGTTTCGACTGTCCCGAGCCGTGCGCCCGTAATCTCATCGATGAGATACACTTTCCCGGTTTCATAGCCGACTTCGTCACTCGCGTTTGCTCTTGCTGAACCGATCGCGACGACACCATCTTTGACATCAACACTGAGACCGAAGTAGTTCTCTGAAAAATCGTCCGGATCGGGGGTGACTTCGAATCGTTGCCCGCCTTGTGCATCGAATACAAATACGGATGGGTTCTGATATCCCGTGCTGAAATCACGCCCTCTATCATTCATCACAACGGTTTGGCCGTCGATCGCGATAGCCCGCCCGGCGTTCATGATTTGTGTTGACGATGTTGGGACGAGGGTTCGGAGAAAGTTTCCGCTCTCGGTATCGAACAGATGCACGACGCCTGTGTAGGAGCCTGCGTGGGAGAGAAGTATGTCACCCACGGCAAGGATCCCATCGCTCGCCCCGATCGAGTACCCGAAGTAGTGTATTGGGTCGATTTCCTCGAACGATGCGGTTTCGTTGAGCACTACCTGCGCTGTAGCAAGCGGCGAAAAAATTGTGAGTGATGCGACGAGCGGAGTCAGGAGAAATCGTGGATTGTGGCTCATAATTGGACCTTTCTGAAGAAGATTCGGGGTGTGTTTGCCGACTACTCTGATGAAGAAATCGGTGCTGCTCTATACTGATGCGCAGTCCCACCGCGGCACTCCTACCGGATTTTGGTGAATTGCGGAGTTTTTTTATGCATGATCAAACTCAGTTCACCAGAGCACTCACGGCACTTGATCCCAAAGCGATCGAGTCAGGACCGGCTCCAGAAGTGCTCATCGAATCAATCTATGAAGAACTCCGAGCAATCGCGGGCGGCTATCTGCGACAAGAGCGGGTGAACCACACCCTCCAACCGACGGCTCTAGTACACGAGGCGTATGCGCGGTTAGCGGACCTCTCCAGTGCACCGTGGTCCAATGCGGCGCACTTCCGGGCGATCGCCGCGAAGGTCATGCGCCAAGTTCTCGTTGACCACGCCCGAAAGCACGCCTCCCTCAAACGCGGCGGAGATCAGGTCCGAGTCACCTTGTCAGGCCAACCCACTCCGGATCCAACAATGGAGCTCGATGTCCTCGAACTGGATGAAGCGATGGACGAACTCCGTGAGTTGCACGAACGCAAGGCTCGCGTTGTCGAACTCATTTTCTTCGGCGGGATGACCCATCGTGAAGTTGCCCAAGTTATCGGGGTTTCTCAGAAAACAATCGAAGCGGATTGGTATGCCGCGCGTGCTTGGCTCGGGAACCGGATGGGTAAGGAATCAGGCTTATGACGAAAGCAGAACGATTCGAAAGAGTCTGCTCGATCTTTGAGCAAGTCCGTGAGCTCGAACCCCAAGAGCAGCACGAGCAACTGGCAGAGCTTTGTGCCGGGGACGACGACCTCCTCAACGAAGTCCGATCCATGCTCGGGATTCATCAGATGGAGAGCCCGCTGGATCAGCCTTCGCATCTGTCATCGATTGATGCGTTCCTATCGCAAGAGTCGGTTGATCGGGTGCCGACAATTACACGATACGAACTCGGAGAGCGGATCGGAGAGGGCGGGATGGGCGTAGTCTACGAAGCTCAGATGCGGAATCCGCGCCGTCCAGTTGCGATCAAAGTCATCCGACTCGGCATGAACTCAACCCGTGTCGTCGAGCGGTTTGATCTCGAGCGCCAAGCAATCGCACGGATGGAGCATCCGAACATTGCTTCGATTCTCGATGCGGGCATGACCGATGATGGACGGCCTTACTTCGCGATGGAGTTGCTCAGAGGGCCGACCATTGTCCAAGAAATTCATGGCTCTGAGCATGATACAATCGCACGCATCAAACTCTTTATGCAAGTTTGCAACGCGATCCAGCATGCGCATCAGCGCGGGATAATTCATCGGGACATCAAGCCTTCCAATATCATTGTGATCCAGAGTGACGCGGGGAAAATACCAAAGGTCATCGACTTTGGGATCGCCAAAGCGATCCGTGATGAGCACGGCATCGACGCGACGATGACACAGCAAGCACAAGCGATCGGGACGCCCGCATATATGTCCCCTGAGCAAGCGGACCCGTCCATCGGAGAAATCGACACACGGACCGATGTCTATTCGCTCGGCGTGGTGCTGTACGAGTTGCTGACGGGGTCGACACCTCTTGCGAAGGAGGATCTGACTCGCAAGAGCTACCAAGAGATGCTCAACAGCATCCGTGATCAGGAACCACCAAAGCCGAGTATTCGATTGTCGGACACGCTGATCGGTCAGCACGGTCACTGTGCCGTCGCGCCTGAGAACCTCCGGGGCGATCTCGATTGGATCATTCTGAAGTGCTTAGAGAAGGACCCGGATCGGCGATACGCGACAGTCAGCGGGCTAGTGGATGATCTCAATCGGTATCTCCATAATGAACCAGTTGTTGCGCGTCCTGCGAGTAAAGCGTATCTGATGCGGAAGTTCGTTCGGCGTCACCGCACTGGGGTAATCGCGACATCGTTGGTCGTCATTGCGTTGATGCTTGGTGTAGCCGGGACGACCCTCGGATTGGTTTGGGCAGTCAACGAGAAGAATCGAGCAGAGCAGCTCGCTCTCGCGGAAGTTGCTGCAAAGGAAGACGCGAAAGAAGCGTCGGAGCGTGCGATTCGTGAAGCGGAAGCCGCGGATGATCTGAGCGAGTTCTTTATTCTTGATGTGTTGTCAGCTGTCGACCCCTCGAAGTCGATGGATAAAGACCTGACCGTGCGTGATGCACTGATCAATGCGTCGGAGAATATCGAAGGAAAGTTTGGCGATCGTCCAGATGTCGAAGCAAGAATCCATAACGCGTTGGGATTCTTGTTCAACCAGCTCGGGTCTCCCCAACTCGCCGAGGCGCATCACATACGAGAGTGGGAGATCGCCGAAGCAGAAAACGGGGAGCTTTCCATCGATGCCGCACGCATGATGCACAGCGTAGTCGGGAGTCTCGCACGACAGGGGAGAGATGCAGAAGCAATCGAGCTGACACAGCGGCAGCTCCGTGTAATTGATGGGCTCGATACAGACGAATCAAAGCAACTCCGACCAAGAGCGATCGGTAATCTCGGAGCGTTGATGGTCCGTACCGGTCGGTACCAAGAGGCGGCTCCAGTCCTCAAAGAAACACTCGAAATCAAGCGGGAAATCTATGGAGACCTCCATCCGACGACCTTGTCAACGATAAACAATCTTGCATCCGTGCTCACCAACCTTGGTGATCTCGATCAATCCATCACGCTTGCTTCTGAAGCGTATGAAGGACGCGTGAGTGTGCACGGATCTTCAGATCCCAGAACATTTGTGTCTCTGCTTAACCTCGGAACCGCTCTGGCAAAGGCAGAGCGGTTTAGCGAATCAATCCCGATGCTCCGGGAAGGTGTGGAGAATGCGAACGAGAGCCTGGGGAATGAGCATCCGACAGCGATCGATGTTTCCAATACATACGCTCGATCACTCTACGAAAACAATGAGTACACAGAAGCAGAGCGTGTAGCCAGATCGTCAGTCTTGATTCAAGACCAGCACGATCCCCAGATGGTTCAAGCTCGAACACAGACGGCATATACGCTTCTCGCTTCAAGCATGAACAAACAACAGAAGTCAACAGAGGCGCTGCAGTACACTACAGCATTGATCAAAGCTCTCAATGAGAGCGATCGTGGTACGCATCATCTGATGCACCAGTATCTCCGCTTGCACGGGCAAATCCTGACCGATCTGAAGCATTTTGAAGATGCGGAAACCACATTGCTCGAAGCGTGGGAACTCTCATCGGCGCAGCAAGGAGACCCGCACTCACGATCAAACTTGAGAGACGCACTCGTTGAGTTGTACGAATCTTGGATCGCCTACGAACCGAGCCAAGATCGTGAAGCGGAACTGAGGAACTGGAAAGCGATTGATCAAGAGGAATCGCATTGATTTCTGATTTCCACCAAGAGCTCCGTAGGATCAAGTTCGGACTGACACGGATCGTTCGTGCCCGATGAGTCCTTCCATTCTTGCGAGATGCTTGGTGTCTTCCAGGATACCTTCGCACTCCTCTTTGTCGTCGATACGGATCCAGGTGCGCAAGCGTAGGAAGTGCATCACGCTTAAGCCTGACTGGAAGCGTGCGGTACCCCCAGTTGGGAGTGTGTGGTTTGGGCCGATCCCGTAGTCTCCAAGGACCTCTGCTGTGTTTGATCCAATGAACAGTGCGCCAGCATTTTTGATCCGGGACGCGACCTGAGCAGCGTTCGCCGTGATGATTTCAAGGTGCTCCGGCGCGAGCTTGTCCGAAACTGCGACCGCTTGATCCAGATCATCACACACGATGACAAACCCGTTACTCAGTGCTAAGCGGGCGGTATCAGCGGTTGGTAACGAGTTCAGCTGATCCCGCAGTTCGGTCTGGATGAGCCGGGCATGCAGGGGGCAAGTCGTTACGAGCATCGGGATCGCGTCGGTGTCATGCTCGGCCTGCGCCAGCAAATCCGCAGCGAGTGTTTCAACAGGAGCGCTTTCATCCGCAAGAATCAAGAGCTCCGATGGTCCAGCAAGCATGTCGATCCCCACGACACCCGATACCAGTTGTTTCGCGGCGGTCACCCATTCATTTCCGGGACCCACGATCACATCACATCGATCAAACCCCTCGAATCCATATGCCATCGCCGCGATCGCGTGTGCCCCGCCAACGCACAGGAATGTATCAGCACCAGCAATGTGCGCCGCGGCAAGCATGACCGGATTCGCGCCGGGAGAAGCGATGACCACCTGTTCGCACCCTGCGGCTCGAGCCGTGATCCCGGTCATCAGGACCGAACTCGGGAGTGGGTACCGTCCCGCCGGAGCGTAACAGCCCGCGACACGAATCGGCACCACTGTATGCCCCGCTTCCCCGCCGGGGACATCTATTGTCAGGTCCTCAATAGAACTACGCTGCGCTTTGGCAAACCGCTCAATTCGATCCGCGGCTCTGGTGAGCACAGCGCGGTCCTTAGGATCCATCGAGTTGTATGCATCGCGCATTTCGTTGGGTCCAAGTATCAAGGGCTGGTCAGCATCACACTCTCCGAACTTCTCTGCGTACCTACGCACACCAGATTTGCCCTCTCGACGCACACGATCGATGATCAGCCCCGCTTGATCAAGGACCCGATCACTCACGACTGGTTTGGACAATCGATCGATCTCGCTTGGAAGAATGACTTTGAGCACACTCATGATTCATCTCCGATATAGGAAGCCTTCGCGTGACCGAGTCGCCGAGACACTTTTAGAACGCGTCGATCGAGTTCGCGTTCAATATCACTCAACAATGCGCCCTGCTTGCGAGCTTGGGTGAGCGCGAAATACAAAACATCAGCCGCTTCGTGCACGGCTTCAGATGGAGTGGATGCTTCCATGAGCTCATCTGCTTCCTCACGCAGCTTGGCGCGAAGCAAAGCGGGGTCGTCGAGCAACCGGCGCGTGTAGGATCCTTCTTCGGCATCACTCATGCGTTTAGTGATCGTGGATTCGAGCTGAGATAGACCGGTAGAACTTCCGAAGCAAGTTCTGGTCCCGAGGTGGCAGAATCCGTTGCCCGCTTGTCGTACCGTGAATCGCAGAGCATCACGATCACAGTCCGTCGTGATTTTGAGCAATTCTTGTGTATTCCCAGAATACTCACCCTTCCGCCACAGGTTTTTGCGTGAACGGGAGTAGTACACGCCCGTTCCAGTCTCGATCGATTCGCGCACACTTTGGAGATTGGAATAGACCAACCCCAATGCGCCGCCTCGTTCGTCGCACACGACTGTTGGCCAGAGCCCATCGTCGCGGTCGGATCGCAAGCTCCCGCAGAAACCATCCGCGAGATCGATCGCGCCTGTATACAGGGCCATTCCGACTTGAGCATCGGCGCCGAGTTGTTCGATCTGCGCAATATCCTCCGCGTTGCGAACCCCACCGGCAGCGGTGAGCTTGGTATTTCCCGCGGCTTGGACCAGCTGCTGAACTCGATCCAGAGGTATGCCGCTCATGCGTCCCTCGCGTTCGACAAAGGTCACGAGGAATCCTCCGACATACTCGCGCAGTTCTGCTATGCGACCTTCGATCGTAGCGTCGGTCTGGGTTTTCCATCCTTCGATCACGACCTTGTCATGTCGTGCGTCAAGAGCAGCAATGACGCGTTCGCGAGGAAGCTCACGCAGGATGTCAGGATTCGCGGCTGTTCCCAGGATGACTTTGTGTGCTCCAGCATCGAGCCAATCGATCGCGGTCTGCACATCGCGGATCCCCCCTCCCACGCGGCAGGGGTACTGCGCACAGATTTCACGCATGATCGCTTTGTTGTTTCCTGTCCCCATCGCTGCGTCGAGATCGATGAGCGCTATTTCGCCAACTCTAGAAAACTTGGTCGCGATGGGGCGCGGGTCGCCCGCGTTGATTGCCTTCTTCTCGCCGCCAATAAGCTGCACGGCTTGACCGTTCTGGATGTCAATGGATGGAATCATCATGCCTGTCGTACCTCAATGCCTCGCAGTGCGAGTTGTTCTTTGATTCTGTTTGGAGTGGTGTCTTGGTCGTGGAAAATGGACGCCGCGAGCACCGCGTCTGCGCCTGCTATGAGCGCATCGTGCATGTGATCAGCGCAGTCTGCACCTCCCGATGCAATGATCGGTAGCGTCGTCAATGAGCGCACTTCAGCAAGCAGATCGGTGTCGTATCCTGATCTCGTGCCGTCCTGATCGAAGCTGGTCAGCAGGATCTCTCCGGCGCCCATCGACTCCGCTTTCTGCGCCCATTGGAGAGCATCGATACCCGTTCGATGTGTTCCAGAACGGGTCACGACCTCCCAGCCATCTGCATTCTCTCGACGGGCAGCATCGATAGAAAGGACGACACACTGAGCACCGACCTGGTTAGCGAGTTCACGCAGCAGTCCTGGATTTTCGACGGCAGCGCTGTTCACACCAACCTTATCCGCTCCTGCTTTGAGTAATTTTAACGCATGCTCGACGCTGCGAACGCCGCCGCCCACACTCAGCGGGATCGAGAGCACGCACCGAACAGCACGGACTGTTTCAAGAGCTGTTTCTCTTCCGGCGACCGTAGCGCTGACATCGAGCATGACCAGTTCGTCGGCTCCATCCGCTTCGTATTGTCTTGCTTGCTGGACGGGATCACCCGCATCGCGGAGGTTGGCAAACTTGATCCCTTTGACCACGCGTCCGTCTTTGATGTCCAGGCATGGGATGATTCGTCGCGTCAGCATAGCGAAGCCTCCTGTGAGTTCTGGATCCATTCCTGGAGCACGCTTGCTCCCCATGCGCCGGAAAGCTCTGGGTGATACTGGCAAGCAAGTGTTGTCCCTCGTTGGAGCGAGGCAACGAACGGACCGCCGTGATCGCTGAGCTTCCCCGACCATCCAGTTGGGATCGATTCGATGCGGTAGGTGTTTGAGAAGTACGCGTAGCCATCCTCTACACGGTTCCATCCGTGCTGCGGCGTTCGGACCGATGCTGAAAATCGTGTCACTTCGCTCTTGATGATTCCGAGTCCTACAACACCAGGCGACTCCTGGGATGAGACACACAGGAGTTGTAATCCGAGACAGATACCCAGCAAAGGCTTGTTCTGCTCCACACGGTCAATCACCACTTGGTCGAGACCGAACGCGCGAAGTGCGCGTATTCCCGCGCCGAAGCTCCCAACGCCGGGGAGGACAACACGCAGTGAATCACGAACCTGTCTTGCATCATTTGAAACTGTAACAGCGAATCCGAGCCGTTGGAAAGCAGCGGACACCGATGCGGTATTCGCGATCCCAGTGTCAATGATTGTGATCGGTTCTGTCACGGAGAGGGAATCGGAAGTCATGACAGCACTCCCTTCGTTGAAGGCATGGAATACCCACGGCTGATGCAGACAGCATCACGCAGCGCAAGTGCGAACGCCTTGAAAGCGGCTTCCGCTTTGTGGTGGTCGTTCCGTCCTCGGATCAACTCAACATGCAGCGTTGCACGCATGGTCGTTGCCAAGGATTCAAAGAAGTGGGTGATATTCTCGGTAGCGACCTGTCCGATCATCTCTCGGACAAACCCGAGCTCGACAAAGGCGGACGGCCTTCCCGAAAGATCGACCACCACGCGTACCAAAGATTCATCGAGCGGGGCATAGGCGCTGGAAAATCTCGTGATCCCGATCCGGTCACTCAGAGCTTCATCGATCGCGTTCCCAAGAACCAGAGCGCAGTCCTCGATGCTGTGGTGATCGTCGATTTTAAGATCACCCGTGCATTGCAGGTTTATATCGATCCCGCTGTGACGAGCGAGTGCATCGAGCATGTGGTCGAGAAATCCAAGTCCGGTCGAGATGGTGGATTCGCCACTCCCATCTAGGTTCACCGAGACTTGGATATCGGTTTCATTCGTGGTGCGAGAGAGCTGGGCGGTTCGAGTGGTCATGATGTTGCTCCGATTGAACTGAGTGCGTTGATGAGTTGGTTCTGTTGGGACTGATTTGCTGGGACCGAGATGCGCAGATAGGAGTCGATGTCACCACCTTGACGGAATCGACGCACACTCACCCCTCGTTCGAGTAAGCTCGCGTGTGTCCCAGCAGCGTCTTTGAACCGCGCCAATACGAAGTTGGCTTGGGAAGGAAGAGCCGGGATACCAAGGGATGCGAGGTGCTTGATGAGATTTTCTCGATAGAGCATGGTGCGTGCGAAGATCGGTTCACGCTGTGATTTTTTAGCGAATACTGCTTGCGCCAGCGCGATCGAGAGCACGGAGACCGGGTACGGTCCACCTACTGTGCGGAGCCAGGAAATGATTCTTTGAGGACCGATCGCGTAGCCAATACGCTGTCCCGCAAGCCCCATCGCTTTGGAGAAGGTCCGCACGATGACGACATTTGGGAGATCGAGCAAACACTCGATTGGGTCCTCGTCAGCGAACTCGATGTACGCCTGGTCGAGCAGAAGCACAGTCCCGTTTGATGCCGCTTTCGTTGCGATCGTCAGTATCGAATCTGCATCAATGATTAAACCCGTCGGATTACTCGGCGAGATCAGAGCGATGAGCTTGGTGCCTGCATCGATCGCGTCGAGCATCCGCTGCTCAGGGAACGCGCCATCAAGCCAATCGATCAGTGTCACCTGAGCTCCAGCGAGCTGTGCATATCGAGGGATCATCACAAAGCCAGGCTTATGAGTCAGCATCGTGTCACCCGGATTGAGTACCGCTCGGCAGATGCGGTCGATCGCATCATCTCCGCCGTTGGTGACGATCACGCGCTCGGAATTGACTCCGAAACTCTGTGCGATGGATCGCTCAAGCCCGCTCGCATCTGGGTATCGTGTGAGTGATTCGGGGTCGATCTCTCTGATCGTATCAAGGACCATCGGATCAATGGGAGCGCCCTCGTTGTTGTCGAGGGTGAGCGTGATGCGCCCGCCTCGCGCCGGAGGCGCGTAGGGCAGAAGCGAACCGATTCGATCAGCAGGTTGGAGTAGGGCATCATTCATGGCACGATCTGTCCGGGTTGGGTGACGATGATGTCGGTCCCGCCTCGTGCTTTAATCAGGGGGATCACATCCGTGAGCTGCTCACGAAGCACCGCAATTTTTACGGCGAATCCGTCGTTGTTGTGCATCGGTGCAACGGTTGGCTGACGCATACTCGGCAGTACCTCGATGACAGAATCAAGTTTCTCACTCGATACATTGAGTTCAAGCATGACCCGCTTGCGTGCTTCAAGCACGGATCGGATCAGCAGCACGAAGCGTTCGATCTGCGCGCGCTTCGCCGGGGATTCCATCGCGGCTCTCGACGCGTAGACACGCGTGGTTGAGATCATCAGCTCATCAATGATGCGGAGGTTGTTGGCATCAAGGGTTGAACCTGTCGCGGTGTTATCGATGATGCAGTCCGCGTCCTCCGGAGGGAGCACTTCCGTCGCGCCATAGCTTCGGATCAGTTTGGCGTTGTACCCCTGCTCGTTGATCCAGCGCTGCGTGATATTGACATACTCAGAAGCAACAATCGCGCCGGGACGGTTGAGCAGTTCTGTTTCATTGCTCCGTTCGGGAACCGCCGCGACCAGACGCACTCGATCGAGTCCGGTATCGAGCAGTTCTACCAAGTCTGCGCTGTCCTCGGCGACCCAGTCAGCTCCTGCAAACCCCAGATCACGCGCTCCCAGATCAAGCATCTCGATGATCGCGCGTGGTTTGAGGATTTTGACATCGAAGCCCGTCAATGAGATACTGGGACGGTAGTCGCGGGAGCTGGTGCGGATTGTGATCCCCGCTTCGTCCATAAGCTTCGCGACACCGTCGTACATGCGTCCTTTGGGGATCGCGAACCGGATGGAGTCTTCTGTCTGCTGCGGTGCCATCGGAGGCTCCTTGTTTCGGAGCCGACCCCAAGCCGGATGCGCATCGAGGTAAACACACCCAGATACGAACAACGCCGACCAGAGGTCGGCGTTGTGAGTGTTGTGAGTCAGGTATCCCTGTTTACACGATCATCGCCGACCATTGGTATGGTGGTGGTGATGTGCATGTTGGGATTGGAGAGTGTTCATGAGTCGGATCATACCCCCTCGATTCGATCTATCAAGCCGTGCGGATGCATCAGGTCTTCAAGAAAATGAAACATGGACTCAATGGGAACTGATACCAGCTGATTCAACGGCTCGAAAAACACATCCCGGGTCGTGACTATGCCGTCAGGATCCGTATTCAGATGCTCAGAATCAACAAAATCAAGATGGATCGCATCTACCCATCTCTGAGGATCGAACCCGGGGTGTACCAGTATCCCGAGGATTGATCGCTTTGCCCGATAAACACTGCAACATCGACTCACGCGGCAAAGCCGTCCGTCTTACCTCTGGACTGCTTCTGGTCATACTGGCGGGAGCGTTTGCTATCTTGATCACAATCGGTAGTGCCTATTCATGGCTCTGGGTGGTCGCTGTTGGGCTCTTCATACTCGGTGTCTTTGCGATCTACGAAGGATGGTCCGGATGGTGCGCGCTCCGAGCGATGGGGATCAATACATGGATCTGAAAGGGTTGCAATCAAGCTTTGTAGCTCTGCAGGTAGATCACGAAGCTCATCTCTCGTTGACCAAGCCCTCAACTTTCGTATCCTGCTGCAACTCCACGCAGCCCGATCGGAAGGGAGCGTAAACCCATGGCAAGCATGACAAGCAAGACCAGTTTGCAAGGCAAACGCATCTGGCTCACAGGCGCTAGTCTCGGGATCGGACGCAGCGTTGCTCATGAACTCGCGGCTCGCGGTGCGAGTGTTGCACTAACAGCGAGGAATGAAGAGGCACTCGATTCAGTCCGCCACGAAGTGGAAGACCTTGGCGGCAAAGCATTGGTCATGCCAGGAGATGTGACTGATCTTGAACGGATGAAAGCGATTGTCTCTGAGGTTCAAACGGAGTGGGGCGGGATCGATATCCTGATCGCCAATGCCGGGACGCATATCGAGTCTGATCCGCTGGAGTTCGATACGGATGAGTACCTCAAGCTGATGGACATCAACTATGGCGGGGCACTCCGATGCATCGAAGCCGTGATCCCCGGCATGCTTGAACGCAACTCAGGGAGGATCGTGGGGGTCGCGAGTCTCGCAGGACTACGCGGGATGCCAACCGCTGCAGCGTACAGCGCGAGCAAGGGGGCGATGATCAACTTCATGCAGAGCATCCGATACCATCTGCAGGATCGCAATATCGGGATCACCATCGTGAACCCAGGATTCGTCCGGACCCCGCTCACAGACAAGAACGACTTTCATATGCCCTTCCTCATCGAACCTGAGAAAGCAGCACGGATTATCTGCAGCGCGATTGCTCGTGGACGCAGTGAAGTGTCCTTCCCGTTCCCGTTCAGCTGGACCATCCGGCTGCTTCGGGTCCTCCCTCACCCCTTATACAACTGGATCATGACACGAGTATGGCGACGCATGAAGAACAACTCAAGATCGCTGTGATCGGAGGCGGGATCGCAGGCATTACCGCCGCGTATCTGCTTTCCAAGAAGCATACGGTCACGCTCCTTGAGCGCAACGACTATGTCGGTGGTCACACCAACACCATCCCAGTGTCTGAGGATGGTCGTGTCCTTCCCGTTGACACGGGCTTCATCGTGTGTAATCCA
This sequence comes from Phycisphaerales bacterium, assembly GCA_051252395.1. Taxonomy (GTDB): domain Bacteria; phylum Planctomycetota; class Phycisphaerae; order Phycisphaerales; family UBA1924; genus UBA1924. Next base: position 1,205,949 of record JBPOFX010000002.1, read on the forward strand.
AAGACCTACCCGACCTTCTACCGACTCCTCGCAGAGTGGGGGGTCTCGCTCCGGGACAGCGACATGTCGTTCGGGTTTCACTGTGATCAAACAGGTGTTGGCTACTCAGGACCAGAAATCAGAGAGTTCTTGAGAAAGCCCTCCAATCTACTGAATCCAAAGCTGCTATGGATGATTCGGACGCAGCGCCGATTTAATCGAACTGCAGCCGCTGATCTAGAGAACGGCACACTCAAGGGACTATCGCTCGGAGAGTATCTTGAGAAGATCGGCATCAATGAGTTCTTCATTGAGCATTATCTCATCCCCTTAGCCGCGTCGGTATGGTCGAGTCCCGACGCGGACATCGCGCGATTCCCAGCGGAGACCTTCATCCGCTTCTTTGCGAATCATGGGTTACTCGATATCCGAAAGCGACCAACCTGGCAAACCGTCGTCGGCGGGAGCTCTGCATACATCAAAGCGTTCCGCGCGCAGTTCCAAGGACAGGTGTTCACCGATTCTCCAGTGCAATCAGTTTCCCGAGACCAAGGCGGGATCTCGGTGACCTTGAGAAATCAAGAAACTACACGCTACGACCATGTCGTCCTCGCGTCGCACGCCGACGAATCACTCGCGTTGCTGACTGATCCGACGGACGCCGAGCGGAACGCGTTGTCATCATGGAGCTATCAAGACAATCATGTGCAGCTCCATACCGACCACACGGTCATGCCGACAGATCGCAGGCTCTGGTCGTCTTGGAACTATCGCCGTCGATCGACGACAGATCCTACGAGCCCCGTCAATATCACCTACTACATGAACCGCTTGCAAGGTCTGGACACGCAGACTGATTACTTCGTTTCTTTGAACTCCAAGGGGCTCGTCGATCCCAAGAAGATTATCTATGCCGTCGATTACACGCACCCCGCGTATACATCACGCTCTGTCGATTCCCAGCAAGAGATCCGCTCGATGAACGGGACACAGAATACATGGTTCTGTGGAGCGTACATGCGCTATGGATTTCACGAGGACGCCGTGGTCTCGGCAAACGAGGTCGCAGGTCATTTCGGGGTCTCCATATGAACTCCCGGATCTTCCAAGGCACAACCTCCCATTGTCGGCTCGCGCCGCGCCGGCATGAGTTCACCTACCGCATGTTCTGGATCGGGATCGATCTCGATGATCTCCCAAGCCTAGATCGTGACCTCCCAAGATTCGGGTACAACCGACGAGCATTGGTTGCTCTCTTCGATAGTGATTACGGAGGACCGGGCGAGGGTGATCTCAAGAGTCGAATCCGTGAAGTCCTCACCCGTGAAGGGATGCATGAGCCCGTCGATCGAATCGAACTCATGACCATCCCACGCATCGCTGGATATGTCTTCAATCCCGTCAGCTTCTATCTCTGTTCTGATTCTCAGGGCGCGATACAAGCCCTCGTCGCTGAGGTTCGCAACACCTTCGGCGAGATGCACCATTATGTCACCAAACTCGAGAAGACCGACCCAGACACCCCCGACACGCTCCGCTGCACGATCCCGAAGAAGTTCTATGTGTCGCCGTTTTTCAGCGTCGATGGTGAGTATCAGATCCGTTTGCGACAAGCGGGCAATGAGTTCACCATCACCATCAGCCTGTTCGAAGAAGAAGAGTGTGTGTTCACCGCTTCGATGATGGGGAAGGGCGAGGAACTCAACTCTAAAAATCTGAATCGAGCTCTTCGCAAGCTTCCGTTCTTTGCGCTCACGATCATGACGAGAATCCACTGGCAAGCACTCAAGCTGTACTTTGCGCGTGGACTGAGGATGTTCGAGAAGCCTGCACCATCTCACCCATCAACCGTTCCCGCATCTCATGTTCCCTGGTGGATGCGACTCCGGACCGCAGTTGTCCGATCCGCGGCCCATCGTCGTCCGCCCCAAACTCTTGATTCACAACAGATAGTTCCTACGAAGGATCCACAATGATCAACGAAATATCAACAGCCCAGTGTGAACTCCCCTCTGAATTGGCAGATCCAGTACCCAGCGTGTATGAACCCGGGTTCGACCCGTCTACACGCCGGCGGATACAACGCGAAGGGATCTTCGGACTCGGAAAGACCTACGAAGATGGCCTCTGGTCAACCGATCACCTCGATGAGTATCTCGTCAAGGTCTTCACATCCCCCGCGCCGCGCATCTCCGCGCTTGTGTGGTCGCGGATGATCCTTGCCGCGATGGAGAAACGAATCTTCAATCGCCAAGCCGGACTCGGCGCGTTCAACATCGGAGAGAAGCACTACGATCTAGGCAATGATCTCTTCCGAAGCATGCTCGATCGCAGCATGTCCTACACCTCAGGATACTGGGCATCCGCTGACACGCTTGAGCACGCTCAGATCGCCAAGCTGGATCTAATCTGCCAAAAGCTCAATCTCCAGCCCGGCCAGCATGTGCTCGATATTGGGTGTGGATGGGGGAACTTCGCAGAACACGCAGCACGGCACTACGGCGCCCAGGTGACCGGTCTGACCGTTTCAAAGGAACAAGCCGAGCTAGCGAGAAAGCGTTGTGAAAGCTTGCCTGTAAAGATCCGTTTGCAAGACTATCGCGAGATCAATGAGCAGTTCGATCATGTGGTCTCGATCGAGATGATTGAAGCCGTAGGTCGTAAGAATCTTCCAGAGTATTACCGCGTCGTCGATCGCTGCCTCCGAGACGGCGGGCTCTTTGTGCTCCAGGTCATCTCAGGGAACACGCTTACACGCAACTCAGATCGTCGGCTCGATCAGTTCATCCTCTGGCTGGTCAGGCACATCTTCCCCGATGGGTACCTCCCAAGAACCGACGAGTTGCTCCCCCCTCGCGATACAGGTTTGAAAGTCGAGGACTGGCACCGATATCACGATGATTACGAACGAACACTCCGCGCGTGGGCTTCTCGGTTCAATGAGAACTGGGAGCAGATCTCGGATCAGTATGACGAACGGTTCCGTCGCCGCTGGAATTTCTATCTCAACGGCTGCGCAGCGATCTTTCGAGCTCAACTGATCGATGTTAGTCAGATCGTCTACGCAAAGGGTCTGACATCATCGCGTTACCACCCGGTACGCTGATCGTTCTCTCCAGACAATGAAGCAAAGGTTGCTTCATTGACACAACGGATTCGGAGTTCATAATGCGGAACGCAATCATCATTCTTACGATCGGATTCTTCGTCATGGCGATCGGGATCGCCTACGCCTTCGTCTGGGGGGACTTCTTCGACGAGCTCGAAGCCATGCGTTCGCTGCCATGGTTCCACCTTTCCATGCTCGATCTGTATGTAGGATTCCTATTGTTTGCCGGATGGATCCTCTATAGAGAAAAGAGACTTGCCCACGCATTGATCTGGATCGCTCTACTTCTCTCGCTCGGCAATCTGCTCGCGTGCCTGTATGGAGTTGTCGCCCTTATCCGCTCACGAGGAAACTGGCAGAAGTTTTGGATGGGAAAGCATTCTCATTCGACTGGTCATTGAGCACGCTCGGATGACACCCCAGCGTGAGTCCTGACGCCGTTCGAATGTATGAGTTCCAGATGAGACTGTTCAACTGATCCGCCGAGTGATACTGCAAGCGGATCAGTGATGTTGCAGCTCCAAATTCGATTGAACCCTTATTGAGGTTGCGGGTCCGGCCTTGGACTGACCCACGAGGATCAAGAGTTTCTCGGTCACCTCTCCGGTAGCTTGCGTAGTCCGGTCCGCAAGTTTGCGTACCTCATCAGCGACAACCGCGAATCCACGCCCATGCTCACCCGCGCGAGCGGCTTCGATCGCCGCGTTGAGTGCCAGGAGGTTGGTTTGATCCGCGATGTCATTGATTACCGCGATGACCTGTCCGATTTCATCGCTTCTCCGCCCGAGTTCTCCGATGATATTCGATGATGCATTCACGGTCTCTCTGGTTGTATTCATCAACTCAACAGTCTCGACAATATGCAAGAACTCAATCTCTGACACGAGAATTCTTCTTTCCTTCCAGTGTGAACCTGTTTGAGGAGCTCAACTTGTACCCTGTGCTCTAATCGGCAGAACTTGTTGAGCCACATCTTTATTGGTAGGGTGATGTTCGCATTGTGAATGTGGAGAACTTCTGAATCGAAAGAAACACTTGCATTCTCGGAATGTAACAGTTACTCTGAAAGGAGTCGAGTGCACCCAGGTTGTGCGCTGTTCCACAGGATGTGTTCTCTGATCCAGTAATCAGTGGTTTCACAGGAGTTTCTCGCATGATTCGCTCGTTTATCACACTATTCGTGGCTGTCGCCCTATCGACTTCACTCGCTTCAGCCCAGACTGGTGCTCCGAGTTATACCGGAGAGGTTTGCTACGACGGATCAACTGTAACTGTTTCAGTTTCGGCGACCCCGGCCGCGACCGCGATCCTGATCTATCCAACGCCACCAGGCGGCGGATACTTCATGACCAACGACGGCAATGGAAACTACACCGCTTCATTCTCAGGTCTTCAAGCTGGCTCAAGCTTCAACTTTCACTTGGTCATCCAGATCCCAGCGCAATACGAGTTCCCGGCACACTCATTCACACTCGAACAAGGATGCACAGCATTCACAGGTGGGAGTGATGACGACGATGATGATGATGACGACAACCCAGACGACATCGATCCAGGTGACTTCGGCGAAGGAGGTCTCCCACACTCGCGTGCCTTCCGCCATGATGTTTCTGAAAGCAACGGACAATGGTCGATCCTCCTTGAAACCGGAACACCTGTCTCACCACTTCCCGGAGTCAACAGCGTCGATGTCCGCTACCGGATCGGGGACGGCCCGATGCAGACCGAATCGATGTCCAATCTCGGAGGATTCATCTGGGGACGCACAATCCCAGGAGTCACAGCGGGTGACGAAGTCTCATACTCCTTTGTCGAAACCGTCGGGATCGAACCCGTAGACACCGCTTGGTTCAAACGCACGCTCGGCGAAGCGGCTCCTGATCTCCCGAGCGAACCGATCGAGACCTACGCAGGGATCCGTTTCCGCGATCGTCACGAGAACGAATGGCGCTTCGATCATTACCCTGCTGGGTACGATGTCGGCCGAACCTTTGATCTCAAGATCATCGATCTTGGGAACCGCCTTGAGTTTGAGCTGACGACGGCGCCGGAGGTTCCGGTCGCTGCAGTCGATATCAAGTGGTACAACCAATCGGGTGATGTCGGCTTCTGTGACCGCAACATCTCCGCACTCAGCAAGCGGATGGATGTGAGCGGAGATGTGTTCACATCCACGATCGACAATCTCGTCCACGGCCAACGCGTCGATATCGAGTTCACACTCCTCGCGTCCCAGACCTACTACAGCGAGTTCATCTACTACTACATGGGCGACGGCAGACTCCAGCGCGAGTACCAGCACCCGCTCGCATACGCCGCGGGTGATGCGTCGATTCCGGTCGTGACCGTGAAACAGTTCGCATTCAACCAGCACGCACTCAACCTCCCTCCACAAGAGCTCGGCGAGTTCATGGATGGCAAGGTTATCTTCGAGACACGATGGGACGACGGACTGCTCTTCAACCCACCAACCGCGTTCGATTGCAACGGAGGACCGGTCGGGTTTGACATGGGAACCAGCCCGGTCTTCGAGTCTGGATTGCTTGGTCCACAGTACACCAACAACTCGTGTATCGAATGCCACATGCTCGATGGCCGTGGTCTTGCTCCGGTCACCAGCACCGATTCGCTCGAGGACTATGTCGTGCGAGTCAGTCTCCCAAGCGAGCCGGGCAGCCCGCCTTGGCCTCACCCGTTGTACGGCACACAGCTTGATACCAAAGCAGCTCCTGGTCAGACCCCTGAAGGCAACGCGTCGATCGAGTGGGAGTACACCACCGGTACCTTCGACGACGGCACGCCGTACGAACTCCGCGAACCACGCTTCGAGTTCAGTGAACTGCTCTATGGACAGATCGGCACCAATATCCCAGGTGATCCCGCTTCAAACACGCAAGGCGATCCATACGAAGGCGAAGCAGAACTCTCCGTCCGAGTCGCGCCGATGCTCATCGGTCTGGGTTTGCTCGAAGCGATCGACGATGACGAAATTTTGGCATGGGCAGACGAAACCGACACCAACGGAGACGGGATCTCCGGTCGTGTAAACATGGTCACCGATCTCGCGAATGGCGAGAGTGCGATCGGACGCTTCGGTTGGAAAGCAGCAGGAGTCGATCTCCGCGAGCAAGCCGCTTCAGCGTTTGCTCATGACATGGGGATGACATCGGAGTTAGTCGGAGACGGCCCGGTCGAAGTTGAGAATGAAATGCTCGACGCGATGGTTTCGTACCTGCGTGGTCTCGCGGTTCCTCCTCGTGAGAACTACGAGGATCCACAAGCGCTGCTTGGGATGGAGCTTTTCCAAACCGCAGGATGTGCCGCGTGTCACCGTCCGGTGATGCGGACTGCGTCGGATGCAGAGTTTGTCCCGTACCGCAATCAAACAATCCAGCCATTCACAGATCTCTTGCTCCACGATATGGGTGAAGGGCTCGCGGATAACCGTCCCGAGTTTGCAGCAAGCGGGCAAGAATGGCGCACTCCACCTCTCTGGGGTATCGGGTATGTCGGACATGTCTTGGGAACCCCGAACGATCCATTCAATCCCAACGGAAATCCAGAGCAAGCGAACTACCTCCACGACGGTCGAGCTCGAACCCTCATGGAAGCAATCCTCTGGCACGGCGGCGAAGGCGCCGCAGCTCGTGACATGGTCCTCGCGATGGATGCAGCCGAGCGTGATGCATTGATCGAGTATGTGAAGTTCCCGTTCGTTGATGCCGTGACTGTTCCTGATACAGTAGCGTGTGCACCTGATTTCACAGGAGACGGCATCCTCGACTTCTTCGATATCAGCGCATTCATCGAAGCTTTCCAAGCCGGTCAGCCTTCTGGTGATTACAACGGCGATTCAAACCACGACTTCTTCGATATCAGCGCGTTTGTCGCCGCGTTCATGCAAGGCTGTCCATAAACGAGATTGCTGAATCGGAACACAGTTCTAGTGAGCAGCGTCTCGATCGTTCGGCCAAACTTGCGCATTCAAAATGTTGACATGGGGTATTCCACCTGACGCGTGTACGCGTCAGGTGGTGTTTGAATACCTTAAAATTAGGGTGTTTTCCGTTCCTCAATCCAAATACCTCGGACGAAACGCTCGCGCGATCAGTTCTAGCAATCCATTGGATTAAACCAGTTACCAGTCAATTAACGAAACAACTCCGCCGACAAACCCCTGTAACCGGACAATATCAGGAGGTTTCTCGTGCCAAATCCAGAGAAGAATAATGACGACCGTAAAGGTCGCAAAGGCCGTAAGCGTGCGCGTCCAGAAACTCTTGAAGAACGGATCCTCCTTTCCGGAACCTGGGTCGATGCAGATTCAGGCGACGCGATGGACGGCGCGACCGATGGAGACGACATCTTTACCGGCATGAGCGGTGACGACATCGCAGCCGCGATGGACGGCGATGATAATCTCTTCGGAAACGGCGGTGATGACCAACTCTTCGGCGGCGCCGGTAACGACCTCCTCTCAGGCGGATCAGGAGACGACACCCTTGATGGCGGAGACGGCAACGATACCGCAACCTTCGAGGACGCATCGGGGAGAGTCGTGGTTGATCTCGATGCAGGGACCGCGACGGGTCAGGGTTCCGACACACTCGTCGATATCGAGAATGTCACCACCGGAGACGGCGACGACATCATCACAGGGGATTCACAAGCCAACATCCTCGACGCTGGAGCGGGTGACGACTACATCGAAGCGGGAGCAGGAGACGACACGGTTCTGGGAGGCGCAGGGAACGATGTCATCGATGCCGGCGCTGGAGATGATCTTGTCTCAGGCGGAGCAGGCGACGACCTGATGATCGGCGGCGACGGGAACGATACCGTCTCCTTCAATCAGAGTGGGAGTGGTGTCAATGTCGATCTCGAAGCGGAAACCGCGACCGGTGAAGGCTCAGATACTGTCATCGGGTTTGAGAATGTCATCGGTTCTGATCAGAACGATTCCATCCTCGGCGATGCGAACAACAACACTATCGATGGCGGAGCGGGCGATGATCTGATCCAAGGCCGAGTTGGTAACGACACCTTGAACGGCGGCGCAGGCGACGACACGATCGAAGGCGGCACAGGCAACGACATCATCGACGGCGGATCAGGAAACGATATCCTCGACGGCGGCGAGGGCGATGACATTGTCCGAGGCGGTACAGGCAACGACACAATCACAGGCGGCGCCGGTGCGGACACACTCATGGGCGAAGCCGGCGATGACATCATCAACGGCGGAGCCGGAAACGATACCATCGACGGCGGTGAAGGCAACGACCAACTCACCGGTGGCGAAGGCGACGATGTCTTCATCGGGAGCACTGGAAACAACACGATCGAAGGCGGTAGCGGCAACGACACTGTGAACTACGAGAACGCGACCGGTCCGGTCACAGTCGATCTCAACGCAGGAACCGCAAACGCGGATGGCAATGACACCATCTCAGGAGTCGAAAACATCGTCGGATCATCCTTCGGTGATTCACTCACAGGCGACGCCGAAGACAACACGATCCAAGGCGGCGCAGGAAACGATGTCATCACAGGCGGCGCAGGCGCCGACACCCTCGACGGCGGAGCAGGTGACGACTTCATCAACGCAGACGCAAACGACACCATCACCGGCGGATCAGGCACAGACACTGTTTCCTTCTCCGCATCAGATGATGCGGTCCGCTTCGATCTCGCAGAAGCGGGTGTTGAACAAGTCATCGGCAGCGCGAACAACGATGTCTTCTCCTTCAGCGGAGCCTCGGACGGCGATCACTTCGTGGTTGATGGTGGCGATGGGTACAATGTTCTTGATCTCAGCGGGTTCGATCCTTCGAGCATCTCGGTTGAAAACGATGTCGTCACCGTCGATCTCGGAGACGGCGAGAGCTTTACCGTAGATATCTCGAATATCGATCACTTCATCGCCGACGGCGTAGGTGATGCGCCGACACTCGTGACCGACAGCCAGCTGATTGTCAGCGAGGGTGATTCGGTCCAGATCACCGGTACAACTTTCTCATCCTCAGAAACCCCGACCAGCATCACATGGACCCAGGTCTCTGGTCCAGCCGTCGATCTTGATGGCGCGGACACTACCGGGCCTTCCTTCGATGCTCCAGAATCAGATTCCAACACTGTGCTCCGCTTCCGCGCCGAAGTTTCAGACGGCACCAACACGGAAACCCAATACATCACCGTCGCGATCTCAGCGGATAACGATCCAGTCGTGATCGATATGGGCGCAGATCAGACTGTGAACGAAGGCGATGCCGTCACACTCGGCGCATCCGTCGTGGATCCAGAAGGCTACGCGACCATCCAAACCTGGGAACAGGTCTCCGGACCAGCGGTCGAGCTCGAGAACGCGGACTCACTCAATCCAACATTCACAGCAGGGCAATCAACTGAGGACGCTGAGCTTGTCTTCAAGCTCACCGCATCCGACGGTGAAACCGAAGTCGTCGAATATGTCACGGTCACTGTTGAAGCGGTCGATGACGCAGCAGTCATCAGCGCGGGAGAGGACTTTGATGTAGAAGAGGGCGACACGGTCGAACTCGTCGCATCCGCAGTTGATTCCGACAGCGACGAACTCACCTACACATGGCGTCAAACCTCTGGACCAACAGTCACCCTCACAGATGCGAACGCATCGACAGCGACTTTCGAAGCACCAGAAGGATATGTCAATACCGATGTGACCTTCGAGCTGACCGTTTCCGATGGTGTCAATGAATCGGTTGATAGCGTGACGGTTACCGTCAACGCGGACGACGATGCGCCAGAGTTTACTTCGTTGCCAAAGCAAACTGTTGGAGAGCACGAAGCGGTTGAGCTTACCGCATCCGCGAGCGATCCAGAGGGGAATGGGGTCACCTACTCATGGAGACAGGTCGGGGGGACCCCAGTCGAACTCAGCGGGACCGACACCCAGACGCCAACCTTTGTTTCTCCTGAAGAGATCACCAACTCGTGGTTGCGATTCGAGGTCACCGCGAGTGATGGGGATGTGTCCTCTGTCGGGACTGTTGAGGTTCTCGTCAACGCGTCAAACGATGCGCCAACTGCTGATGCGGGAGCAAACTTCGCGCTTGATTCAGGATCAACCGGGACCTTGTCAGCGAGCGGCGAAGACCCTGAAGGGAAAGCCGTGCTCTTCAACTGGACCCAGGTTTCTGGTCCAGAAGTCGAGATCAGCGATGCTGGATCCGCAGAAGCAACCTTCGGCGCACCATCGGTTACAGAAGACACCGAGCTCGTCTTCCAGGTCGAAGTCACCGATGGCACCAATACATCAATCGATACCATCACTGTTCAAGTGAACGCAGGAGCGGTTGATGGAGTAGGTGGCGGAGACGCAGGCGACGGCGGCGATGGAGCAGGTGGAGAAGCAGGTGGAGAAGCTGGAGACGGTGCTGGTGCAGGCGAAGTTGATCCAGCCGATGAAGTCGACAATGGGGAAGGCGGAGATGATGCTGGAGCCGGAGAAGGTGCCGAAGAAGGTGCCGGTGGGGGTGGTGATGCCGGAGCAGGCGATGGCGCCGGTGATGGCGCCGGTGATGGTGCCGGCGAGGGTGACGGAGCCGGGGATGGTGCAGGAGCGGGCGCGGGGAATGGAGACCCTCTCGTTGTTGAAGCACCAGAAACCATCGTCGCGATCGAGGGAGAACTTACGACGCTCAGTGTCGGAGTGACCAACGCCGGGGACGATGTCCAGTACACCTGGACGCAGGTCGAAGGAACAGAGACCATCGAACTCAACGGCGCGGACAGCGCCAACCCAACCTTCGAAGCTCCCAACCTGACCAACAACGAAATCTATACCTTTGATGTCACGGTCGAGGATGCGAGTGGATCACAGACTGTGCGTGTCAATGTGCTGGTCGAAGCGGACAACGATGGTCCTGTTGTTGATGTTGATGACAACATGAATCAGGTGAGAGAAAGTATCTTTACCGTTGGATCAACATCATCCGATGCCGAGGGTCAGAACCTTTCGTACAAGTGGGTGCAGACCGGCGGTCCCGATGTCAATATCCGCAGCGGGAACAGTCCAGAACTCCGGTTCTCGACGCGCGGACTCGAAGAACCCGGAGAAATCACTTTCGAGCTTCAGGTCTCCGACGGCACAAACATCTCCACCGATCAGATCATCCTGAATGTTGAGCCGGGCAATACCCTCCCGACAATCTCCGCAGGTCCTGATCAGAACGCAGTCGAGGGCGACATCGTCCAACTAACCTCCGCTGCATCCGACGAGGACGGCGACGCGCTGACCTATACATGGGTCCAAACCGGAGGTCCAGCAGTTGAACTCTCTGACGCTAACAGCGCGACCCCGACCTTCGAAGCCCCAGATATCAACGGCACAGATGACATCACCTTCGAGCTGACCGTGTCTGATGGAGTGGGCGAAGTCACCGATTCCGTCGTTGTCAGTGTCGAAGGAGTCAACGACATCCCGATCGTTGATGCAGGACCGTTCCAGAGCGTGCAGGAAAACGAACTCGTGACACTCTCGGCATCCGTCGATGATCCCGACAGCGAGAACCTCACCTACACATGGACCCAGACCGGTGGACCAAGCGTCACGCTCGCAGACAGCGACACCGCGACCGCGACATTCACGGCACCAGACCAGATCGCCAACTCGTATGCAACATTCGAAGTCGAGGTCTCCGATGGAGAGTACACCGTAGTTGATACGGTTGTCGTCCTGATCAACGCAGACAACGATGCGCCGACTCTGGATGCTGGACCGGACTTCAGCGTCGCTGAAGAAACGACCGTTCAGCTCTCCGCAACCGCATCCGATCCTGAAGGCGCAACACTCTCGCACGAATGGGTCCAGACCGGAGGACCTGAGGTACAACTCTCGGATCCATTCTCGATCGACCCAACCTTTGAGTCACCGAATGTCGCATCCGATACGGAACTCACCTTCCAGATCACCACGACCGACGGCGAGAACACAGTCGTTGATACAGTCACTGTCAGTGTGATCGGAGAGAACGATGCTCCAGAACCGATCAACGCGACCACCATCGCGACTGAGGATACACCGGCATCGCTCGTCCTTACAGGGACCGATCCGGACATCGATCAAGAGATCACTTCGTTCCGGATTGATTCGCTCCCGGATTCAGGATCGCTGACCTTTGAAGGCAATCCGGTTGACGCCGGAGATGTGTTCAGCGCTGAGCAGATCGAATCGGGAGATCTGGTCTTCACGCCTCCATCGGACTACAGCGGAAGCACCGGAATCACCTTCAGCGTCTCAGACGGCGAAGCATGGTCCGCTGAACCAGCAACACAGACCATTGTGGTGGTCGGAGAAGCCGACGCGCCAATCGTGACTACGGCGAACGCGTCTGGTACTGAAGAAGGGACCATCGCACTCCATGTAGATGTCGCGCTCAGCGACACAGACGGTTCCGAATCCATCGCATCAGTCAGTGTCTCCGGCGCGCCTCCAGGTTCTGTGCTGACAGACGGCGTCAACACCGTCACCGCATGGGACGGGACAGCGGACATCAGCGGTCTCGAAATCGCAGATCTGCAGATCATCCCAGCTGACAACTACGATCAAGACTTTACGCTAACCATCTCCGCGACTTCTGTCGAAGCGGACAGCGGGGATACAACAGTCGGAGCCGCGACGCTCGATGTGCATATCGATGCCGTGAACGATCCGCCGATCGCCGTAGACGGCTCATTGGACATCAGCGAAGACCAGAGCGGGGTCATCTCGCTCGGATCGCAGGAAGTCGATACCGGAGATGAAGCCGCGAGCTTCCGGATTGAAACACTCCCTGAAAACGGAACACTGATGCTCGACGGCGTAGCCGTGGAATCGGGTGATGAGATCTCAGCATACGATGTCTCTCGAGGACATCTCACCTTCGAGCCGCAGGGAGACTGGTCCGGATCGACCGAGTTCAACTTCAGCGTCTCCGACGGCGACGCATGGTCCGAATCCGACGCAACCTTCTCGATCAATGTCAGCGGCGTAGCAGACGCTCCGCTCGTAACCGTTTCTGACGCGACCGGTTTCGAAGACTCGAGCATCGATCTCGATGTCAGTGCAGCAATCACCGATGTAGACGGATCCGAAGAAATCAGCAGCATTACAGTCTCCGGAGCTCCCGCAGGATCGGTCCTCAGCGACGGCGTCAATACCGCGACCGCGCTTGGTCAAGAAGTGGACATTACCGGTTGGGATCTGTCCAACCTGAGCGTGACCCCTTCAGCGAACTACGACATGGACTTTGATCTCGAAGTCAATGTCACGGCACGCGAACCAGACTCGGGACATACAACGACCACGACCGCAGAAATCAATGTAAACATCGACGGCGTCAATGATGCGCCGATCGTTCAGTCCGGATCAGTCGAGATCACTGAGGACGGCGTCGCAACCATCGAACTCAACACCCTCGAGCTCGACACAAGCGACCAGGTCGAATCACTCCGGATCGATAGCTTGCCGAGCAACGGGACTCTGATGCTTAACGGCGTCGAAGTTTCCGAGGGACAGGTGATCGACAAATCACTCGTTGATGATGGTTCACTCACCTTTGAACCAAACGAAAACTGGAGCGGGACAGATTCACTCCAGTTCTCCGCATTCGACGGCGACCTCTGGTCCGAAACCCAAGGCGAGCACACGATCAATGTCGTCGCAGCCGCGGACAACGCGGATCTTGGAGTCTCTGACGCAGCTGGTCTAGAAGACGCCGCGATAGAACTCGATATCTCGACAGCTCTGACGGATACCGACGGCTCCGAAACCCTCTCAGTCGTCATCTCCAATGTCCCCGACGGCGCATCGCTCTCAGCGGGTGTTGACAACGGCGACGGCACATGGACACTCGAACCAGCTCAACTCGAAGGATTGAGTGTCACCCCGCCGAGCAACTACTCAGGAAGCTTCGATCTCGAAGTCGCGTCAACTTCAACCGAAACCAACGGCGACACCGCGACCACCACTGCGACCTTTACGGTCGATGTAGAAGGCGTTGCCGATACACCAAGCCTCGCCGTGTCCGATGTTTCAGGACTCGAAGACTCCCCGATCACTCTGGATATCTCGTCAGCACTCACTGATACCGACGGATCCGAAACCCTCTCTGTAGTGGTTTCCAATGTCCCAGAGGGTGCAACACTCTCAGCAGGGATCGACAATGGCGATGGATCATGGACCCTGACCTCAGCGGAACTCGATGGAGTGTCGGTCACACCTCCGAGTGATTTCTCAGGGAGCTTTGATCTTGAAGTGACCGCTACCGCTACCGAAGCCGACGGCGATTCAGCAACCAGTGAAACCACAAGCTTCACCGTCAATGTCGAAGGCGTCGCCGATGGTCCAGAGTTGTCTGTTTCAAACGCATCGGGTCTGGAAGACTCACCGATCAGCCTGGAGATTTCATCAGCACTCACCGACACCGACGGCTCTGAGTCACTCTCAGTACAAGTCTCCAATGTCCCGGAAGGTGCAACGCTCTCTGCAGGTGTTGACAACGGAGACGGAACCTGGACACTGAACCCCGATCAACTCGATGGTTTAAGCGTTACGCCTCCGAGCAACTTCTCAGGAAGCTTTGATCTCGAGATCACTGCGACCACAACCGAAGCCGACGGCGATACCGCCGAATCGAGCGCGAGCATCACCGTTGATGTCCAAGGCGTCGCAGACAGCCCAACTCTTGTAGTCACAGATGCAAGCGGACTCGAAGACTCCCCGATTGCTCTGGAGATCTCGCCGACACTTTCAGACACTGACGGGTCCGAAACAATCTCGGTCACTGTCTCCAATGTCCCTGACGGCGCGACCCTCTCAGCTGGGATCGACAACGGCGATGGCTCATGGACTCTAACCGCTGAACAACTCGATGGTCTGAGCGTCACACCACCGAGCAACTTCTCAGGATCCTTTGATCTTGACATCTCCGCGACAGCAACCGAAGCCGACGGCGACTCGATCGCCACCGAGTCATCAAGTCTGACCGTCAATGTCGAAGGCGTCGCCGACACGCCGAGCCTTGAGGTGTCGGACGCGTCAGGTACCGAGGATTCCCCGATCAGCCTCGATATCTCATCAACCCTTGCAGACACCGACGGATCAGAAACAATCACAGTTGTGGTGTCGAATGTTCCCGAAGGCGCAAGCCTCTCGGCGGGTGTAGACAACGGTGACGGCTCATGGACGCTGAGCTCCAATCAACTCGATGGTCTGAGCGTCACCCCGCCGAGTAACTTCTCAGGAAGCTTCGATCTCGAAATCACGGCGATCTCCACTGAGGCCGACGGCGATTCTGCAATCAGTGAAGCATCTACGCTCACGGTCAATGTAGAAGGTGTCGCAGACACCCCAACACTGTCCGTCTCTGATGTCTCTGGACTCGAAGACTCTCCGATCGCTCTTGATATTTCACCAACCCTGACCGACACCGACGGATCCGAAACCCTCTCTGTTGTGATTTCAAATGTACCCGATGGCGCAACCCTCTCAGTGGGTATCGACAATGGAGATGGCTCATGGACCCTGACCTCTGCTGAGCTTGACGGAGTGTCCGTTTCACCTCCAAGCGATTTCTCTGGAAGCTTTGATCTAGAGGTCAACGCAACAGCTACCGAAGCCGACGGCGATTCAGCAACCAGCGAAACCACAAACTTCACAGTCAATGTCGAAGGTGTCGCTGACGCACCAACACTTGAGGTGTCAGACGTATCAGGAACTGAGGATTCTCCGATCGCCCTGGAGATCTCGCCAACCCTCACCGACACCGACGGCTCCGAGTCGATTACGGTTGTAGTATCCAATGTTCCTGAGGGCGCAAGCCTATCAGCGGGTAGTGATAACGGCGATGGATCGTGGACTCTGAGTTCTGATCAACTCGATGGCCTGAGCGTCACCCCGCCGAGCAACTTCTCAGGAAGCTTCGATCTCGAAATCTCAGCAACCTCGACCGAAGTTGACGGCGATTCTGCAATCAGTGAAGCATCTACGCTCACGGTCAATGTAGAAGGTGTCGCAGACACCCCGGCCCTGTCTGTGTCTGATGTCTCTGGACTCGAAGACTCTCCGATCGCTCTTGATATTTCACCAACCCTGACCGACACCGACGGATCCGAAATCCTCTCTGTTGTGATTTCAAATGTACCCGATGGCGTAACCCTCTCAGCGGGGATCGACAACGGTGATGGATCATGGACCCTGACCTCTGCTGAGCTTGATGGATTGTCCGTTTCGCCTCCAAGCGATTTCTCTGGAAGCTTTGATCTCGAAATCTCAGCAACAGCTACCGAAGCCGACGGCGATTCAGCAACCAGCGAAACCACAAGCTTCACAGTCAATGTCGAAGGCGTCGCCGATGGTCCAGAGTTGTCTGTTTCAAACGCATCGGGTCTGGAAGACTCACCGATCAACCTGGATATCTCGCCAACCCTTACCGACACCGATGGATCGGAATCGATCACGGTCGTGGTGTCCAATGTTCCGGAAGGGGCAAGCCTCTCGGCAGGTGTTGACAACGGCGACGGTTCTTGGTCATTGAACGCCGATCAGCTCGATGGTTTAAGCGTCACGCCGCCGAGTAACTTCTCAGGGACCTTCGATCTTGAGATCGAAGCAACCTCAACCGAAGCCGACGGCGACTCCGCAACCTCGTCCTCAACAATCAGCGTTGATGTCGAAGCAGTCGCTGACGCTGCAGACCTTGAAACAAACTCCGCTCGAGGGATTCAGAACAACCCGATCCCGCTCTCGATCTCATCAGCATTCACGGATACCGATGGTTCTGAAAGCATGGAGATCACCATCAGCGGCATGCCAAAGGGCGCGTCGCTCAACGCAGGGATTGAGAACGGAGATGGCACCTGGACCCTTCAGCCTGCAGATCTCGACGGGCTCTCGTTGAATCCAGATCCGAGTTTCTCCGGAGACTTCGAACTCAATGTCAGCGCGACGACTACAGACGGCAGCTCAACCGCGACGAGCTACGCATCGATTGATGTCGAAGTCGTCCCGATGGAACCTGAAACTCAACCGGAAACGGATACTGCTGATACAGAGTCCAAAGCTCCAACTGAAATCGACTGGGGAGATGAGAACGATCTCGGAATTGTCTCTGAGAATGCCGACCTCGATAGTGCATTCGATGAGATCGACAACACACTCAACGAGATCGCGGTCGAAACTCCAGAGCTCGGAGGTGTGGTCTCTCAGATGGGTGAGGATCTCATCGGAGAGGTCATGCCGATGGTCGCCGAGGCTACCGACTCTGACGCACCGGTACCGCCTCCGAACGAGCCCCTCTTTGAGTTTGTTCGATCAGAAAACTCGGATCAACTCGAGGAAGGATCTGATCAGAATTTCGAGAACCGGGTCAGCGAAACCGCTCAGTTTGGTGAGGGGTCCGAGTCAGAGAAAGCCTCTCCGACAGAACGCATCGCAACCACCTTCGGCGTACTTTGGGGTCTTGTCCGATCCCTCGGAGCGCGTGACAACAACGACGAAAAACAAAGCAGCGAGCACGCATCCCGTGGTCGGCGCCGGTAAGTGGAGATAGTACATGCTGAACTCAAACAACAACTCCATACTCAACAACTCCGAAGCTGATTCACTCATCGATGAGCTCTCAAAGAGTTCCAGCGATGCTGTCAAGAAGCTCCGCAGTCAGGCGCGTCAATCACTTCGTGTAAAGGTGTTCGTCGAACCCGCAAGCATGAGCGCACGCAACGGAGTCCGTTTCCAAGGCGTCACCGGAGATATCTCCTCCGGAGGGACACAAATCCTGCTGGCGCGTCCGCTTGCAATTGGTGATGTCTACCAGATCAGCTTCGAGCGAAGCGAGCTGGACATCCCTCCGGTCTACGCACTGTGCTTGCGTGGACGAACAGTCCGTCCAGATGCTTACGAAGCGGGTCTGAGATTCCTCGAACCGGTGACTCTCCCAAGCAGTTCGTCTGCCGAGGATCATGACTCCATCATCTGACACCGCCTCAGGAACACAACCCAGAAAGTAGAACCGACAACGGATACAACAAAACTGATGCCCACAACACCCAACTCCATCACGATGAACGAAGACGCCGAGAAAGCGTGGAGCGGTGGTTCTAAGCAGAAGCCATCGGATTTGCTTGCCGGAATTTCTGCGATCGAGCGCGAAGCTGGGACAATCCGCGAGAAGTCCACAGCGTTCCTCGAACTCGTCAGCGAGCACTTCGGATGCCTCTCCGGATGCCTCACGATCGGACTCGCAGGCGATGAAATCGACCTCGTTCACAACGGGACTTCCGAAGGTGTTGACAAATGGAGAGGGAATCTCAAATCCACCGCACTCGAATCCCGCTCGTGCGCCTCATCGATCGCACGCTTGTTCGGCCCGGGAGGAACACCAGCGCACGCGGTTATCGCGTGCCCGATCGATAACGCGGGACGCGATCCGTTCGGAGGGATCGCGATCCTTGTACGGTGCAACTCGACTGCGCAAGCAGAGCGGATCCAGCTCCATCTGCGCTCCGCGTGCCTCCAAATCGCGACGATTCTCACGCGCAAAGCAACAAACCGGAGCGTGGTCGAGATGAGCGACATCGCGCGTGTGTACAGCCGCGCCAGTGAGTTCAAGAGTATGCAGCAGTTTGCATTCACCATCACCAACTCAGCGCGCCAGCGGTTCAACTGCGACCAAGCCGCGATGGGGATTGTCCGCAACAACAAGCTCCGAGTCGTCTGTATTTCAGGACTCGACACAGTCAAGCTCCGGAGCCCGGGTGTTCAGAAAATCGAGCAAGCGATGGGTGAGTGCATCGACGCGTGCGCACCGATGGTCGCTCAGTCCCACGACCGCTGGGAAGACTCCGCATTCGCTGAAGAAGGCATGCTCCATCAAGCATGGAGATCCTCCGTCAGCGGAGCAAGCGTGCTCAGCATCCCGATCGACGCCGGGGACGGCCCGATCGCGGTCGTCTCATTCCGAAGGTCTGAGGATGAACCGTTCGACGCCGACGATATCGATGCTGCCAATAAACTCTTCGTACCACTCGCAGGCGCGATCCCATTGGTCACCAAGGCGACCCAAACACTCCCAGTCCATGTATCGAAGTCCACACGCACCGCCGCGACCTGGTGCTTTGGTCCAAACACAATCCGCCGGAAAATTTTCCTACTCATCGCGTTGTGTGCCATCGTATGGGCAGCAGTGGGGACCCGGATGTACCGTGTTACGGTTCCCGCAGTGATCGTCGCGAAGCATGAGCAAATCGTCTCGACACCGTTTGATGGACGCGTCGATGCAGTCTTTGTCCGGAGCGGTGATCGAGTCGAAGCGAACCAAACGCTGATGACCATGGACACCACTGCACTCAAACTCGAGCTCCGCAACCTCGAAGCCGAACTCAGCAACGCACAGCTTCGATTGTCTGGAGAAGTCGCGGGAAGCAATCCCGCCGGCGCTTCAATCGCACAGGGCGATATCCGCTCGATCAACACACGCGTCAAGCTGATCCGCACCCAGATCGAAGACGCGACTATCCGCGCACCGTACGCTGGGATCGTAATGGCGCCGGAACTCGCGGACCTCCCAGGACGAGTCCTCTCAACAGGAGAACCCCTCGCGTCGATCGCACAGAACGGCTCGATGTCACTCGAACTCCGTATACCACAGGATCGGGTGTCTGATCTGGTTGAAGGGAACCGTCTCCGATTTGCGAGCCACGCGCGTCCCGAACTCCCCGGATTCACAGTTCTGGGAAGTCTCGCGCCGTCGAGTGTACAGCGTGAAGGCCAGTCGGTATTCATTGCAGAAGCGGATCTTCCACATGACCAAGCCTGGCTCCGTCCCGGCATGTCAGGAGTCGCAATGGTCGAGGTCGGCGAACGCTCCAACTGGTGGCTCGCCGTCCACCGCATCGTCGATTCCGCACGATTGAGGTTCTGGTTCGACTGATGAGCACCCCACCCGCACAACCTGGTGTTGCTGATCGTCTCCGAGAGGTGGTCGTCGCGATCCGTGGCGATCTCGATATCAGTCGGCATACTTTCCGTGTCGGCCCAGCCTATGTCGTGCGCGATCCGATCACCTTCGCGTCCCACCGATTCGATCCAGAAGATTATCTCGTCCTCAACGCGATCCGAGGAAGCAACACCCTCGGAGAAGTCTTCAGCCAGCTGGTCTCCTCCGGGATCCTCCTCGACGAAGATGAAGAGAGCTACTACGAGTTCGTGCTCGATCTCCATCAGCGCAACCTACTCAACCTACCGATCAACAACGCCGACACGCTGTTCCAGCGGTTCGAGCAGCGGCGCCGTGCAGAGAATATCGGCCGGATCATGGGGATCTTCTTCATGAAGGTCCCGCTCTGTAACCCCAACCAACTACTCGGGCGCACACTCCCATACTTCCGATGGCTCTTCAGCCTTCCAGGTCTCCTCCTCTGGTCCCTGCTTGTTGTTGCCGCAGGCGCAGTGGTGGTCTCGCGTTCTGGTGATCTCTCATCGCCCGTGCTCGCGATGCTTGACGGGAACAATGTCTACCTCCTCATCGGCGCGTTGATGGGACTGAAAGTCGTCCATGAGTTCGGTCACGCCTACGCCTGTCGTGCGTTCGGGGGGTATGTCCCGGAGATGGGTGTGTTCTTGGTTCTCTTCACCCCGCTCGCGTATGTCGATGCGACCGATTCGTGGAGCTTCAGTAAGACACACCAGCGTGCAATCGTCACACTCGGAGGCGTCTACTTCGAATCCATAGTCGGCGCGTTCGCGGTCTTCGTCTGGGCGCTCACCGAGCCTTCGACGCTCAACACACTCGCGTATCAAATCATGATCCTCTCCACCGTCACGACAGCGCTCTTTAACCTCAACCCCCTCCTCCGCTACGACGCTTACTACCTCGTCAGCGATCTAGCCGGCATCCCAAACCTCCGCAAACGATGCCAAGAAGCCGTCGCGGACCTCCCCAAGCGTGTCCTCTTCGGACTCAAAACCAACAAAGACGGCGACCCGATCAGCCCAAACCCCGGTCTCGTCAGCTTCGGACTCGCGCAGATGGGATACCGCGC
Source organism: Phycisphaerales bacterium (assembly GCA_051252395.1). Taxonomy (GTDB): domain Bacteria; phylum Planctomycetota; class Phycisphaerae; order Phycisphaerales; family UBA1924; genus UBA1924. The sequence continues at coordinate 1,227,097 of JBPOFX010000002.1, forward strand.
CGTAGTGATGATCACTATCTCGACCGTGCTTGTGATGAAGTTCGGAGGGATCGGGATCGTCCTCGCGATCGTGCTCAACGGGATCACGATCGTTCGAGGACTCATCGCCATCATCAAGTATGTCCTGACCTCTCCAGAAGTCGAGGGTGTTCGATTCAGAGCGGTCACCATCACCGCAGGTGCATTGCTTATTGCGTTCACCGGAATCGGTCTCCTCCCCGTTCCTCAAAGCGTCGATTCCAAAGGAGTCGTCTCCTTCGAGCATGTCACTGCGATCCGAGCTCCAGCACCCGGAAAGCTCACGAAACTCCCGGACGACATCGGAAGCCTCCAAAGACTCGGTGACCCCCTCGCCGTCATCGAGAATCAAGACATGATGTCGCATCTCGAAGGTCTGATTGCGGATGCCGAGACCGGAGTGGGTCTTGTGCGTCTCGCGTCCGTAACCTCGCCCGGCGATGCGCTCGCGGAGCTCACAAAGAGCACGCAGATCAACTCACAACGCGACAACGCCGACCAAGAAATCCAGCGTCTCCAACTGCCCGCTCCATCCGACGGTCGTGTCCTTGAACTGATCACCAAACAAAGCGGGATCTATGTACAAAGAGGGGATCCCATCCTTCTGTACGGTTCAGGAGAGATCGAAGCCGTGTTCCATATCCGAGCGATCGATTTCCAATCCATCGAGCTCGCGATCGGGGACCAAATCATCTGTCGATCCCCGGCGTATCCAAGCCTTGACATCATTGGCCAGGTAACCCGGATCGGAGAAGTCGCGACTCGAGAGGTCGAGCCTCGCATCACGAACGCCGTCCCAGAAGGTCTTGTCCCGATGAACAGCGCGACCGGCGCGGTCATCGATTCCTTCGTCGAGATCAACCTGAGTCTCCCAGATCTCAACACTGATTTCGTGGGGAGCCAACTCAAAGCACAAATCCCGGCGCAATCAATCACCATCGCCCGGATGCTTGAACGCCGTATCAAACGATTCTTGAACCGTGTTAAAGAGTCCTCGTCAAACTGAGAGATCACCGATGCAACCACTCATACTACTCACCACCATTTTCTACTCGATGCTCTTCCAAGCTCCGCAGCCGACGGAGCTGATTACCAAACCGACGGATCTTGAGGTCCGTGTCATCGAGCTTGGTGATCATCAAGTTATCCCAGGCGTCATCCGTCCTTCGAACCAAGTCACGCTCTCGTCAACCTTTGACACCCAACTTGGAGAACTCAGAGTCCAAGAAGGTCAATCAGTTTCCAAAGGACAGATCCTCGCAGTCCTTGATGACCGCGTTGTCCGTGCCGCTCTTCATCTCGCAGAGACCCAAGCGAAACGCTCCGCTCAGGTCGATCATGCCAAAGCCGTGCTTGCCAAAGCTGAAGATTCATTGAACAGAATCCGAGAAGCGCACGAACTCCTCGCGGCTGCTGAAACCGAGCTGATCGCCGCGGAAACAGACTTCGAGATCGCCGCAGCCGATCTCCGGAACGCTCAAGAATCCCAAGCAGAGGCGCAAGCAAGCCTCCAACTCGCTCGCACTCGACTCGAAGAACACATGGTCCGAGCCCCCTTCCACGGGACCGTTATCCGCATTCATTCCGACCCCGGCGCGATGGTCACCCCAGGCGATCCACTCATCGAACTCGTCTCGGATTCCGGACTCTGTGTGGATCTCTACCTACCAGTATCCATCGCTGCAACGCTTACTATCGGCGAACACTTCGCCCTCTCAGTCCAGGACCCAATGCACTTAGTCTTTGCGGCACAAGTCCGGTACATCGAACCACGCGTCGATCCGGTCTCTCGGACAATGCGGGTCGTGTTTGATCTTGGTCCCACTGAACACGCAACGCGTTTGTACGCAGGAGTGCTCGCGCAGCCAGCTTCTCGCGTCCCGAATTATGATGCACAGGAACTCACTGCATCCGTTGGAGTAGATCAACGAGAAGAAACAACGGATTAGTGAACCGATTCTTATCGAGTCGCGTATACAAGGGCAATACGCGTTCTCCCGCAGCGTTACTCAGCGAACCTCGCAAGCATCATTCGCTGTGGGATCTCGCCCAACGCATCGGAGACTCGCATGTCCAAAGCTGTCAATCTCGCCAAACTCACTTTCGCCTTTGTAGTCATCGCGGGAGGATTCTCGATCATCCTCGGCTCACTCATGGGAGGAGGTTTGTCGAGCAGCTATGACCGGGTCAAAGGTCACAACAACGATCCCCGATCAATCTTTGTTCAAGCGATCCTTCTCGAAACCAACGGAGCACCAGCAGAGTCGATCACGCTTCCCAATCCGGGACAACAACTCAACAACACCGCGTTCGCAACTCTGCTGGATACCGCCAACGAACTCCGAGACACAGAAAACGCCCGCGTCAAAACCCCGTCAATGCTCATCCAGCACCGAGAAACTGGGAGCATCAACATCACCCTCGGCAATCGAACCTTCTACGCAACCATCTCCCCGAGTGTCATCGATACCAAACAAGGCCCAGTTCTTCGTGCCGCGATTCAGATTCAGCGGATCGATACCGATTCGTTCGCAGAAGAACACGAACTGACCTTCACCACCGCGTTTACTTCCGCGCCTGGGAGTGCAGTTGTGCTCGATCTCGCAGATCTCGGACTCCAAGGCACCCGATCAGTCTTGGCGCTCCATACCACACTTATCGATCCAACGCCGGTTGATGACTAATCCAGTTGCATGAATCGACCTGCTCTACAAATGCTTCCAGTACAAGCACAAAGCCCCGCAAGCGGGGCTTTGTGCAATAATAAAGAATAATTCGAAACACTCGTCGGGTCAGGTTGTGTCCCCCATGACAAATGCCACAGGGCTCATAGAACAACGCAAGAAATGGGAGCGACGGCGCAATCAAATCTGCAAACATTCAGATATTTAGTTGAAATTGCGAACTGGCAGGGTGGGAAAAAGACCTAGTTGTTCAGTAGGAACCGCTCTCTGCGCTCAATAGCGAGGTCTATCCATGGGCTGCTTCCAGGAAAAGTTTTTTGGAGTTCAGCCTCTGAGAGATCAAGCAACGCCTTGCCCTCGACTTGCGATCCAGTCACAAACAACGCTTCACCAAGCGCATTGTTGATCCGGCATGTGAGCCTGCTCATCTTAAACTCAGGAACAAGGAGTCCGCCTGCTTGAGCATCTTTCAAATGCTTGAGGGCAAGTTCAGGCTTGTTGAGTCCCAGATGCGCTGAGCCGAGCAGAAAATCAGCTTCAACAATCTCGTAGTCCCATGTTTCAGGCATCGAACTCCAAACCCCTCGGATACTCAGCATCACAGATTCACAGTTTGCATATTTTTCTTGGAGCAGATAGTTGGTCGCAAGATTCCGATACATGCGGCACACAAACGGATCAGAAGGGCCGTTCATAATCACGGCTCGATCAGAAGCCATCTTTAGATGAGGCTCGGCTTCATCAAACTTCCCCATCGTCATCAGGACAACCCCGAGCGAGGACTGGTGCTGTGCGAGCGAATCATGTTCTCGCTTGGTCTTCGGCGTAGGCGCTGTCTCAACGATCCTCTTGAACATCGTGACCGCGGTATCCAGTTCGCCATTCAGCCAGTACAGCCCTGCTGAGCATGCAAGGGTATTGCTTCGAATATCCCATCGCACACGATTAAATCCTGGATGATTGATGAGTTCGTCGTACATAACTCGTGCGGTCTCATGATCCCCACACGATTGGATCCCATGCGCGATGCCACGCCAACTATTCGCGATATGGTGATGGAGTTCATCAGTGAGCTCGATGTAATCTCTTGCTAAATAGTAACTCGCCGTCGCTTCTTCAAGCATCCCGGATTTGAGCTGTGTATACCCCTTTGACATAATGTACGTCAGCTGAAGGTTCTCTGGGATCGAATCGATTGTTGGATACTCCTCCTCAGTCATCTGGATCATCCGATGAGCTTCCGAGAGTAACCCATCGGTCGTGCGATTCCCGATGAGCAAGAACCGCCCTCTCAGGATTGCTTGCTCTGATTCTTGATCAAACCCAGAAGGTGAGATCGGGATATCGATCCCGTTCGAATAGTTCGGTCTGGATGGGAGCTGTATAGTTTCCCGAGTTGGGGTGTATTGTTTCGAGCCGAAATACACGCTGACCATGAGAGCCGCAATGATCAGAAGAACCGGACGCACCTTTAGACTCATCAAAGATCGCAGATTCTGATCCACAGCACCCTGCAACGCTGTCGAAGCCTCAGCGACCGATCGGTAGCGTTGATCTGGATTGGTGCTTGTCATTGTCAAGAGCACTCGGCTGATCGCCTCGGTCATGTCTTCTCCGACATACTCTGGTTCTCGTTGTTTGAGCAAGGGGTGCTGCACAGTCTGTGTGCCAAGAAGCTCCGACGCAACTACGCCGAGGGAATAGATGTCGCTTGCGACTGTATCCCCTGATGATTTCCCATCCAGCCGCTCCGGACTCATGTACCGCAAAGTACCGAATGCTTCAGGATGGAGCGTCTGGATATCAATCGGGATCGGCTGACCATGAATCAGCTTCGCGATCCCAAAATCGATAATCATCGGGACATGCACATCCCGCTCAGCATCGAAACGGATCATGATATTCGAAGGCTTAATGTCACGGTGCACAACGCCCTGCTTGTGCGCATACTCAAAGATTTCACACAGATCAACAACAAGCTTCATCCGCTCATCAAAAGAAAGCTCGTGCTCCTTGAGATACGAAGGGAGCGGGAGCCCGTCCGCAAGTTCCATCACGAGATAAGGCTGCGCGTGCAACGAAGTTTCAATGACCCCAAAGTGATGGATCCGTGCAATCGAGGGATGCTCAAGCCGCGCAAGAAGATGTGCTTCGGCGCGAATCCGAGATTCGGCATGCTCAGTGCAGCTTAAAGGACGAAGGACCTTAATCGCAACCTCACGATCAGGAACCTCTTGTCGAGCTTGATACACAATACTGCTCATCCCTTGACCAAGCACTCCGTTGAGTACAAAGCCGGGGATATGGACCTCGCCGAGACCAAGTTTCTCCGGATTCCGATCCAGCACGACCTTCGCGAGAGACAAAGGAGCATCTAAGAGAGTGGTGCCGGTCTCGTCCTGTTTGAGTAGTGTCTTGACCTCAAGAATCAGATCCTGATCATCTCCGCATTCACGCTCAATAATCTCATCTCGCTCGGCCTGGTCTGAATCAACCACAACCTCAAGTATTGCGCTGATCCTGCGATGCCGATTGGTTTTATTCATCACTCATCTCGCGGATCAGCCATAGCCGTGCGTGATTCCATGATAACTGCACGGTCCGTTCAGAAACATCCAAGTACGATGCGATCTCACTCGATGTAAGACCCCCAAAGAACTTCATCTCGACGATACGCGCCTGCCGTTCATCGATTTCTTCGAGCCGTTCGAGTGCTTCATTGAGAACGAGGAGTTCGCATTCATCAATGCCGCGAGGTGTCTGAGGATCCATCAGCATCTCTTGACGGTTTGTCCATCCTGCGCGAACAGTCGCAGAGCGGTACTGGATATGGTTGATCAGCACCCTGCGGATCATGATCGAAGCAATCGCAAGCAGATGGGCGCGATCATTCCAAAGCACACGCCGTTGCTTGAGCACCCGAGAAATAGATTCATGAACGAGATCGGTCGCGTCGAGCGTGATGTTGTCATGGGTCGTCGAGAGATGCCACGCGGCGACATTCTTGAGCTCCAGATACACTGCCGAACAGAGCTCGTCGGTCCCAAGAGGTGGATCCGTGTTCACACTACTCATCGACATCGGAGGCACCACAACGATGGGAACTGGTCAAAGACACACATAACACACTCTTTCATCGGAGTTGAGCTCGCTTTGTACGACTGCCCGAACATTGTATACAAAATTCGTGTTTTTGTGAAGTCGATTTTGAATATGGGCAAGATTCCCAGCGAGGCGTGCTCAAACCGCTGTATCTATCCCCAGAGTCGGATTTTATTCAGCCCTAATTTGCTGAACCGCAACCGGGATAAGTGCTCCAAGATCACGCGGATCGAGCCCCGCATCGCTCCCAACAGATTCCGACCAGAGCTCGCCACATCGGGCGTGCGCATCCACTGCAATGCAGACCGAGTCAAATATGCAAATCGATTCTGATCCAACACGCTGTGTTTGAGCAATCAGCGACCCGATCATCCCCGCGAGCACATCCCCTGTTCCACCAGTCCCAAGGCAAGAGCTGCCACGCGTACAAACCCAACATTTCGTTGGATTTGCGACCACTGTCTGGTTTCCTTTGAGAACAACAACCGCATTGGTCGCGCGTGCAAGGAGGGTGCATACACAAAGCCGCTCTACCGCCGTGCCGTCAGTATTCCCCTCGATCGCCAACGCGTCGAGCAGCCTGCGAGCTTCGCCTGGATGTGGGGTCAGGATAAGCTGTGCGGATTTTGGACTGAACTGCTGAGTATCGTTCAGAATCTGTGCAAGCTCGGTAATCGCGTCAGCATCCAGCACCAGCCCTCGCATCCGTGCAGGGAGATTGCTATTGAGCAATACATCGACGATTGATCGCGTGTCGTTGCGTGCGCCTAGACCCGGCCCAACAACCAGCGCATCGGATTCAGCCGCAAGCTGGCGCACCACCCTCTTTGCATGGTCAGTATCCAGCTCGCCGTTTGCTGAGGTCCTGATTGCATAGCCCGTCGCCATCGGCGCGAGCGTGAGAATCGCGTTGAGGATCGGTTCAGCAGATGCTATTTTAAGAAGACCACATCCAGCACGATTCGCACCCATCGCGACGAGCGACGGCGCCCCGATCATCCGTGCGGATTCAATCTCTGCTGTTCGATGTCCTCCAACCGAGCCGCCAACGATCCCGACTGTTCCGAATGTGCCCTTGTGACCATTGTCTGGTCGTTTGGGGAGCTTTGGGAGAGTGGACTCGCTCATACATCATTGTTGACGATCAACATCGATCGGGCGGATTTTTCACGCGTCCAGCGTGCTATATTCTGGTGTGATTGATACCCATTGCCATCTCACATTCTCCGACTACGCCGGACGGATCGATCAGGTCCTTGACGAAGCCGCACAGCTCGGCGTGATGGGCGCGATCTCGATCGCAACCACCACCCAAGACTCCCACGACACCCTCCGTATCGCTCGTGAGCATGACCAGGTCTGGTGTACTGCTGGAGTCCATCCCCTCTACGCTGACAAGGGACCGCACGATTGGTCCGTGCTCAAGGAGCATGCGAAGGATCCCAAGTGCGTCGCGTTCGGAGAACTCGGACTCGACAACCACTACGACGATCCACCCAAACCGATCCAGCACGAAGTGCTCGCAGACCAGCTCGCAACGATCGAGTCCTGCTGGGACGAAGGGTCCAAGCTCCCGATCGTGATCCATTGCAGAAAGGCATTCGAGGATCTGATTCCAATCCTCCGATCATCCAAACTCGATCCCGACCGCTTCGTTTTCCATTGCTTTACCGGATCTCCAGACGAAGCACGCATGGTCCTTGATTTCGGAGCGAGCATCTCGTTTACCGGAGTCGTGACCTACAACAACGCGAAAGAGGTCGCCGAAGCAGCGAAGCTGGTTCCGAGCTCACGCATCATGGTCGAGACAGACGCGCCGTTCCTCTCCCCCGATCCGATGCGTGGAAAGCGACCCTGCATGCCGGGATACGCACGCTACACCGCTGAATACCTCGCCAAAATCCGAGGCGTCCCCTTCGCAGAGTTCCACCAACAGATCGACGAGAATACTCAGCGATTCTTCGGAATCTCTCCGCCGAAACCAAACCCAGAGCTGCTCGAGTCCATCATATGAACGACGGATGGTTCCATGACTTGTCCCCCTACCTCTGGAGAATCTCCGGCGACTTCGGTATCCGCTGGTACGGACTCTCCTACATCCTCGCATTCGTCCTCGCGTACTTCCTGCTCCGATTCCTCGCTGGACGCGGAGCGACCGTGATCCCCAAAGACCGGATCGGTGACGCAATGATGTACCTCATCGGAGGTGTTATCGTCGGCGGACGACTCGGATATGTACTCCTCTACGATCCCACACTCATTGTTGATTTCACAAGCTCCATCCCCATCTGGGGAGTCCTCAGACTCTCCAACGGAGGGATGTCCTCCCACGGCGGATTCCTCGGCGTTATCCTCGCAAGCTGGTGGATCTCCAAAGGGTTCAAAGACCAGAGCGGGAACCGGATTGGACAATGCCCCGCGCTCCATGTTATGGACACCTGCGCCCTCGTCGCGCCGCTCGGACTGATGCTGGGAAGACTTGCCAACTTCATCAACGGCGAACTCCTCGGCAAAGTCATCGCAGGACCAAGTGAACCCGCGCCGTGGTACAGCGTCCGCTATCCACAAGAAGTTCTCGAACGGCAGCAAGATATCCATCCCGCGATCCTTGAAGAAGTCGCGAAACTCTCCTCGCAGTCCATGATGCCCTCCGATCGGTACTGGGAAGAAGGCTACATACGCATTCTCGATGCGATCCAGAGCGGAAACGAAATACTCAAAGCCGAGCTTGAGCCGTTGATCTATGCACGCTACCCAACACAGCTCATGCAAGCATTCTTCGACGGCTTGCTCGTATTCGTCGTCGTCTGGTTTATCGCACGCAAACCCAGAAGAGTAGGGGTCGTCGGCTCATGGATGCTCATCGTCTACGCACTCGGACGCATCCCGATGGACTACTTCCGTCTTCCAGACGCCGGGATCTCCCAGTTCGGAGGAGTCACACGAGGACAAGCGTATTCAATCGCGATGCTGCTCGTGGGAATCGTGGTCCTGGTTGTCGGATCACGCCGCAACTGGCCGAGCATGGGAGGATGGCTCAAGACCCGAAGTGACCAAGCGAACGCCGAGGATTCACTTCTCGCGTCCCAGCACAGCGATGCCGAGCGTCGCTCCGAATCCAACCACAACGATCCCGAGTGATCCAGCGACCTGCGCCGCGCTGGGCGCATACGCATGCTGGTCCCAGTCTTTCGCGTTGTCCGGCGCTTGCATCTCTTCAAGGTTTTCGAGCGTCACGAGTTCGCCCTTGATCGTGTCCCCAAGCTGAGGGATGCTCGCATCTCTGAAGGGGTACAACCCCGCTGGAGCCGCGACGATGAGTCCAAGCAGCACGCCGAGCGTAACGCGCTCGTACTTGTGCAGCACCCATCGAAGCACATTGCTGACGACCACAACGCCGAGCACTACCCCGATCCCGACTGGGATGACGACGGACATCTGATCCATGATCGCACCAAAGTCCATGTCCTTCGCTGCTGAGAGCGTGTCCTTGATCGCGCTGATGATTGTTTCATACAACCCAAGCAGCAGCAACAAAAACGCACCAGATACTCCAGGAAGAATCATCGCACTCGCCGCGGCTGCACCACCAAGCACCAATCCAACCGGACCACCCATCCCCGACGAGTTCGCGCCGGATTCTTGAAGATAGACCAATCCACCCATCAGCAGCGCGCCCGCGATCACCCCTCCCCAGACCTTCGGAGAGATCGGTTTCGCCATCTTGTACAGGATCGGGACCCCGCCGAGTGTCAAGCCGATGAAGAGCGAGAACATGATCCAGCGATGATGCACAAGCGACCAATGGATCAGCGATGCGAGCCCCCCGATCGCGATGATCGCACCAAAGACCACACACCCAAGCGTCAATACATCCCGTCGCGAAAACTTCATCCGAGTCAGGTTCGAGACCGCATCAATGAATCGTGTATAGATCCCGCACGCGACGAGCATCGTCCCCCCCGATATCCCAGGCACCAGATTCGCGAGCCCCATCAATACCCCACCAAGCAGGCACCGAATAATCGGGACTCGCCGCGTGTTTGCGTCTTCAGGATTGACCCCTGAGCTGATCGGTTTAGTTGGAGCGGATTCAGGAGGTGTGGACATAGGACTCCGTGTCTTCTCTGTGGATCGGTCAGGTCGATCGGGTTCAAGCGGTATGATGTCCATAGACAAGGAGCGGACACCATGAGATTGATCGGGTACATCCTATTACTGACTTTGCTCATAAACGCCCCGATCGCGTGCCGAAGCGTGTATCCGGACCAGTCGCGTTCGCAGACCCGATCCCTCGGAACCAACTTCGCAACAGAGTCATCCAATCGCTCAGAATCGAGATCAGCTTCCAGTTCCGATTCCAGTACTGTCCCAAGCACCGCTTCTTCAGACTCCGAAGAATCCTCCATCTGGCCGGCGCGATGGGGAACCAGCGCCGTTTTCCCAGGAACCTCTGCAGGGATCATCGTCGAGCTCGACCATCCCGTCTCCGAGCTCCGCAGAGCGCATCTTTCCCGCTTCCACTCGCTCCGCACTGGAGACACGGAATACGCCGACATGACCGCGCTGGCGCAAGGGATGGGGATCGACCGCCCGTACAAGTTCAAGCCTGAAGGACCGGGTTCGTATGTCTTCGTCCATCGCCCGCCGCTCGAAGATCCGGATCCAGCGAGCCAGCCGGACAACAGCTCGGGCGACGAACCCGAACTCGCGTTCAAGTTCATCAGCGCGCAGATCGCGGGACTCTCGAAAGCCGGGGAAGAGTACCAAGAGCAGCTCGAGCTCGAACGCACCTGGTTCACCTACCGAACCCCGAGCAAGGATCAGGACCCGATCGGAACCGTCCTTCTCATGCCAGGCATGTTCGGCACACCCGAAGGCGTCATCGACGGCATGGAACGCTACTTCCGTTCCCAGCAATGGTCCGTCCTCCGCATGCTCTCGCACCCGTCCCGCTTCACCCAGCGCCAGCAGTATGCTGTCCCAGAAGGAAGCGATGAGAAGGTCGCGAGCGAGATCGCGTCGTACTTTGACACACGCACGGCTGAAGCCGCGTACGCCGCATCCAGTGCGCTCCGCTATGTGCACTCGCAGTACCCAAACGAATCTAAAAAACCAGTCGTCCTCCTCGGCATGTCCGGCGGAGCGATGATCCTCCCAACCGTCTACCAGTACGACCCAACCCTCTACGACGCAGGAGTCCTCATCGCAGGAGGCGGGAACTTCCTCGAGATCAATGTCCGCTCAAACTACGCAGGATGGATCGACGCGATCGACCTCGATGCGGATCCATCGGATCCAGAAATCCAAAAACTCGAAACCGATCGACTCAAAGCGCTCGCATCAACCTATCTCCAAGCATCCAAGCTCGATTCCATAAACACCGCACCCTCAATGCACGATGTCCCGGTCCTCATGCTCCACGGCTCATCCGACAAAGCCGTCCCAGCATCCACTGGAGACGCGCTCTACGAAGCACTCGGATCACCAGAGCGTTGGGTCTACCCAGTCGGACACGAGCTGATTTTCGCAGGACTCCCGCTCCAGACCGGGAAAATCGAGAAGTGGATGCGTGCAAAGGTCATCCATCCTGAACCAGCTGATGATGATTGAGCGAGAAGGTCAATCATCTCCGAGCCGAAAGCGATCGAAGAGTTCGCCCGATCCGATGACTTGAGCTTTGTTGACACGCAGCGCGATCATCTGACCAGGAGACATCGAGAACATCCGTGGCGCCTCGGGACCAGCGATCAGCACATCCGTCGCTCTGCTGATGATCGGATTGTGAGAGATAATCGCGATCGAATCCGTCGCCGATTCCTCGATGACATCAACAATCGAGCTCACCCTGCTCGTCGCGGCGAGTCGATCATCCACATTCTCCGCGTGTCCAAAGGCCTCCCAGATCGGAGCCGCGGTCTGTCTCGTTCTTGTGTAAGGTGATGCGATCACCTGCACAGAATCCCCCTTGTCCTCTGTCGAGAACTTGTTGAGCAGGTACACAGACAACGCACGCGCCTGCTCGATCCCAGTTTGGGTAAGCACACGATCAGCATCCGATCCTGTCGGAGAGTGTTCTTCAGCCTGACCATGTCTCATCAGATAGACAATCATGCGACACTCCCTCCACCAAACGCAGCGGTCCCGATGGTGTACCCGCCGAGCACTCCGAGTAAGCCGAGCGTGATCGACATCACGACATACATCGCCGCCATCCCGAGTCGTTGGTTCTGGATCAGCTCAAGCGTCTCCCATCCAAACGAGGAGAAGGTCGTAAATCCGCCCAGCACGCCGACGATCAAGAACACCATTGTCGTGGAAGGCTGACCATCGCCGCGTGACAGGACCCATGCCCATGCGCCTCCGATCACAGCGCATCCGATGACATTCACAAGCATCGTCGCGAGCGGATACAGATCCAACCAGTGGGGGGGCTCAAGATCCCGAGGCGTGTACCGCGCTACCAGCTGCCCGACACCATATCGAGCGACCGAACCGATCCCACCACCAAGAAAGACGAGCAAGAGTTTGATCATCGATGTCCCTTGAGTTCCAGAGTTCGAAGAGTGTAGCAATCCCTAGTGCTGTATACCCGGCGGACGCGGCCCGGTCGTCCCTGCATGTCGAAAAGCAGTGATCATCCCCAGAGCCGCGAAGATCAACGACGACGGCGCCAGCAAGCCGTGGAGCGCGCCTTTTGTGTTGTGATACAGAAACTGCTCGCGCGTCCCGTCGCTCGCAAAGTTCCAGTTCAGGACTGTGATCGGGAACGAGAGTCCAACAAAGACGATCAATGTGAGCAGTGCCGCCACAATTCCGAGTCGCTTGGTGCCGCGCCCCGATGCTCTGAGTGACGCAACCCCGATGACCGATCCCCCGATCCACACGAGTTGATCCAGCCGAGGCTTGATCTCCGGATCGATCTGCTTGATGATCCAGATCGTCCCGATCCAAATCACCCCCCACACAACCGCCGCGATGATCGAGCTCAGCGTACCTGCGAGCACGCGTGCTTTCCTTGGATCAGTCTGCCGGAGATCCACATGCTGGACCGGATCAATCGCAGGCCGAAGCTCAAGCAACCGAGCAATCTGATCGTTTTCATCCGCTGATGGATTCCCAAGATCGATCGCAGCATGTGCAGGCCGATCGTATGGACCGAGTTCGTTAAGATACGCGATGATCGCATCCTTGTGCGACGCAGTCATTTCCAACCCCAGCATCTCAAACGCTCCACCAAGCTGACCAAGCGGATCCGCAAGCACATTCTCATGGCTCAGAAACGCGATCCGCCCCTCATCGAGCGACTGCGATTGCTCAATCGTCATCCGCTCGATCCGCAGATACTCATCGACAATCTGCGACCGGAGCGTCGTCGGATCCATCGGATCCTCAAGCAGATGTTCCGAGAGCGCATCGTGCATCCGGATATTGGATTCGATGACCTTCATCGGATCCCTCGAAACATGCAAGAAGCGGACATGCTCGCCGAACACGGCTTCGAGTTCAGCGATGTGCGCCCCGTGATTCGGAGTTTTAAGCACGAGCATTTTCGAAGGATCACGACGAGTCACCTTCCACGCGAATCCCGCGATTGTTCGTCTCCATCGTGACCGCTCCGAGTCGCTGCAGTCGTTGAGATCGTTCCAGCGATCCCATCGATCGCGTGAGTGCGGGAAGATCAACCTGCCTGGGAGTGTCGAGCATTGTCCCCATCCTGCAAGCGCAAAGTCATCTTCTGCAGGCCACATCGGTCCGAATCCAACCCCATCCTGAGGACGCGATGATCCCAGAAACGGGACGAGCAGCAATCGGGTCACGATCCAGCTCATCCAGAACCCCTGACCAAGCAGAGCCTGATACCAGCGAGGCGTGATGACTTCTGAGTAACAGGAGATCAGGTTGTGCGCATGCGTCGTCCCGGATCGGTAGTACCCAACAATCACCAGCACCCCTGCAGGATGCTCGAACTGTTCAGGATTCTTCTTGAAAAACGACCACCCGATCCAGAACCCGACCCGTTCTGGAAGCGACCAGATGGTCCCGACCAGACTCGTGAAACCGATCCCGAGCAATCGGATCCAATACTTTGGATGCACTCCTTGTGTGCTGAGCATCCTGATCCACACATCCAGCGGCGCCAGCGCAAGCAGATGCGCGACCGGGAGCTTGATCCCAGCTCGACCACGCCCGCTGCGTTGGGGAGTGGATACAGGCTGATCGGATGGGCCGTTGTTCGTGCTCACCAACCAGCATATGCCTGCGAGAAGTCCCATCACGAGGGAAGCGAAGTGAGCGGGTCATGATCCGTGTCCTCGGCCGTGCCTGTCCAAGATTCCCTGCGTATTGTCTTTCAATGACACACACCACCACTCAACCGCATCCGCTTCTCGTTTCACTCGGCCTCACCACCCACCCGCGCGTCGTGATGGACATTACCGGCGATGAGACCCCTGAAAAAGACGGGGTCATCGTGGTCTACAACCCCTCGACTGGTCTCCCGCTCGCAGGTGTCCGCCTTGACGACGCTGCGTCCTACGAGAAGACCACGGCTCAAGCGGTCGAAGCATTCAAAGAGTTCCGCAAGGTCCCCGCTCCGGCGCGAGGAGAGCTCGTCCGACGGATCGGGAACGCGTACCGCGATGTCCTCGAAGACCTCGGCTCACTCCTCTCTCTCGAAATGGGCAAGATCAAAGCAGAAGGCATCGGAGAGGTCCAAGAAACCATCGACATCGCCGACTACGCCGTCGGGATGTCCCGTCAGCTCTGCGGCATCACCATGCCTTCAGAACGACCAGAACACACGATGAAAGAGCAATGGCTCCCGCTCGGACCGGTTGGGGTCATCACCGCATTCAACTTCCCCAACGCCGTCTGGGGCTGGAACGCAATGCTCGCGGCAATCGCAGGGGACACGACCGTCTGGAAACCATCGCTCCTGACTCCATTGATCGCGATCGCGACGAACACCATCGCCGAGAAGATCGCTTCCGAAATGGGATACGAGAACATCTTCCAACTCGTGATCGGGACCGACGATGTTGTCGGAGAGACCATGATCGCTGACAAGCGGTACCCACTCATCAGCGCGACCGGATCGTGCCGGATGGGTCGTCGCGTAGGTTCAGTCGTCGCAGGACGCTTGGGCAAGTGCCTCCTCGAACTCGGAGGCAACAACGCGGTCATCATCGAAGCGGACGCGGATCTTGATCTCGCGCTCAAATCCACAGTCTTCGGAGCCGTCGGAACCGCTGGTCAGCGATGCACGACGACGCGCCGACTGATCATCCACGAATCCATCGCCGACGAGTTCACCACCAAGCTCGTCAAAGCCTACGAAACCGTCAACATCGGTGATTCCCTCGACGAATCCGTCCTCATGGGACCGCTCATCAACGAGCAATCCATCAAGCAGTACGAGAATGCCGTGAGCGAAGCCGTGAAGCAAGGCGGCAAACTCCTGACCGGCGGAGAGCGGGTCGAGGTCGCCGGCGACAACAGCGGCGGATACTTCGTCAAACCAACCATCATCCGCGTCCCAGAGTCCAACGAACTCCCCATGGCATACGAAGAAACCTTCGCGCCGATAATGTATGTCTTCACCTACAAGACGCTCGAAGAAGCGATCGACATGCAGAACTCCGTCGATCAGGGGCTCAGCAGCGCGATCTTTACCGGATCATCCAACGCCGCTCAGCGTTTCTTGTCCCCAACCGGAGCGGGATCCGACTGCGGCATCGCGAACATCAATCTCGGAACCTCCGGTGCTGAGATCGGCGGAGCGTTCGGAGGTGAGAAGGATACCGGAGGCGGACGCGAGTCAGGTTCCGACGCGTGGAAGGTATACATGCGTCGTCAGACCTGTACAATCAACTATGGAGATGAGCTCACACTTGCACAGGGGATCCGCTTTGAGTAAGCAACAAGCTACCGCTGATACGCTCGCAAACGAAGCCGTCGCGGAAATCGTATCTGGGATGACCGTCGGACTCGGCGCAGGACTCACCGCCGCACGCGGCATCCACGCGCTGGCGCAGCGCGTCGCCGACGAGGGACTCGATATCTGCTGTGTCGGAGCATCAGAACGAGCGGAAGACCTCGGACGCTCGCTCGGACTCAAGATCATCGACTTCGCGCTCCTCGAAGAGATCGATGTCCTGATCGACGGCGCCGACGAAGTCGATCGGAACATGGTCGTCCTCAAAGGATCCCGCGGCGCGATGACCCGCGAGCGCATCCTGTGCTGGGCATCCAAGCACACCGTCTTCATGGTCAACGAGAAAAAAGTCGCTGAAACACAGGTCGGCGCAAGCTGCCCCCTCCCGATCGCCGTCATGGCTTACGGCGTCGCTTCGACACGCAAGGCGCTCCGTCACATCGGGATCAACGGCGTCATCCGTCAAGATATGGACGGGCGACTCTTCCTTACCGACAACGGGAACCTCGTCCTCGATGCAACCATCGAAGGACACGAGGACCTCCAAGAACTCGCGATGGAACTCAACGACATCCCAGGTGTCATCGACCACGGCCTCTTCATCGACGAAGCAGATACCATCATCATCGAGCACGAAGACGGTCGGATCGAACGCATCGAGCGTCCGACCGAAGATGAATAAACGGATTCAGCATCCAGCTCAAACCGCGTAGCCGTGCTTCTCGCAGATCGCATTGAGACGATCCAGCGATGGTCCCATGAACTCTGAATACGGCACCCACTTCGCAAGTGATCCCTTGTACACGCCCTGAGCCGCTTGGTGCGGTTGCAGCGTCGGAACAATCCGCTTCCGCTTCGAGAAGTTCAGACACGCATCATCCCAGCTCATCCCAGAGAACTCGACGAGCTTGCGAGACTCGACCTCAGGATTCTCGACGATCGCTTGGTAATCACCAACCATCAGATCAATCCACGGCGCGCCCTCTGGGATCACTTCTAGCCAGTAGTCGTGCATTTCCAGACGGATCTCGAGCATATCCACGATCGCATCGAACTTGTTGGTCCAGCCGTGCCCGAGAGCGAAGTTGCGGAAGAAACACGACATCGCAATATCGCGCGGATCGCGCCGAGTCAGGATCATCTTCGATCCCGGCGCGACCGCACTCAGCAGACCGATGTGCTCGTCATTGCTCGGATGCTTGTCCACAACATACCGACTGCTGCCGGAGATTTCTTGAAGACCTTGGAGGATCGTCTCGCCGATCTTGTTTCGTTTATTGATCGATAACCGCTCCATAATTTGCGCCGATGGATTCGGATACATCTTCAACTCCGCGGCGGCGTTGACCAAGAACGACGCCTCGCCCGCACTCTCGGATTCGGGATGCGATGAGAGGATTTGTTCAAGCAGCGTTGTCCCCGAACGAGGCATCCCAGAGATCATAAGAATCTCAGGACGCAGCTCAGGTCCCTTGTCTGTAGGCTCAAAGGTCCTGAGGAAATCCACAGTGAAGATCTCCATGACCTTCCGGATCCGTGCTTTAAAGCGCGTGAGGTCTGTGCTGTTTTTGTTGTTCTTGATCCCTTTGAGCGCATACCCGCCGTAGCCTTCACCGGTATTGAGCCGGTTACTCTGATCTGCGGCTTCCCATGCTCCCTTGTAGTCCTCTTGTTTTTCCAGGAGCGATGCGAGCGTGTTGAGCATCGTGATCCGAGGGGTCAGCTTGAGGGTGCTATCCGCCAGACGCTTCTGAAGCCGATCCACGGCCTCGTCGATACGACCAGACTTCGGCGCAAGCTCACCAAAGGTTTGATCAATATCCCATGTATCAATCCCACGCTTGTTCGCGTCATCAAGGACTTTGACCGCATCGTCTGCGAGACCCTCGTACTGCATAATCGTTGCGAGTCGAGCGATCGCAGACGGGTAGTCCGGATCGATCTCAAGCGTGCGTTCGAGTGCTTTGTGCGCCTCGTCGAGTCGACCAGAATACGCCGACGCTTGTGCGAGTGTGTACATCAGGATCAGGCTCTCGCGTCCCGCGAGTCCAGCATTCTCGATGAGCTTGATCGCCTCGTCGTGTTTCCCTCTCATCACACACAACTGAGCAGCACGCACGCGCACGCTCATCGCATTGGGATGTGATCGGTTTTTAGATAAATACGATCGGTAGAGCTTGATCGCTCCCGGAATGTCGTCCTTCGTCTCAAGCTGCTTCGCTTGCTCGAGTAGATTCGGTTTCTTCTTTGGTGGCATAGAAAGACGGTAGGCTGAGAATCCAGTCGATTCCGCTCTATTCCGGAGCTGGTAAGTCTCTGAGGAACCCAACCAGCCGTTCCTTGGTTGGAGACTGTGCATCGCGGACATACGCTCCCGCAACGCCGCACGCGGCTGCGAGGCATTCACCCAATCCAAGCCCCGCTTGCTGAGCGAAGCTGAATCCGCCTCCGAAGTGGTCCCCGGCACCCGTCGAGATCCGAGGCTTGCGCGTGTATGGACCCGCAAACCAGCAGGACTCGCCTTGCTCGTTCGACGCGCCAGCACCAGTGTGCTGATGGATCACAATACAAGTCAATCCAAGCTTCTCACGGATCCGATCCGCTGCTTGAGGGACCATCGCCGCGAGCGATTGGTTGTGCTCATCGTCATACGCTTCGACCCCAACGACCTGCGCGACGCGTCCGCTTTCAGCGAGATTCAAGCCGAGCGTCACAGGAACATGCTCCTGCAGACGCTGGATGAGCTTCATCGCGCGAGCGATATCCGCATCAGTTCGTTTCGCAGGATCCGAGAGATCCAGAAATAATCTTCGATTCGGATTCTTCTCAAGCTTGGGGAACACATCATCGCACAATCCGTCCCAGATCCCCTCGACTCCAGCGACGAGGGTCCAGTTCACGACAGACAACAGCGTCGCGTGATTAAACATCTCGATGAGCGTATCGAGTGTGAGTGTTTGTTTGATGAGGTCCCAGGTCACGCGTTGGACGGATTCGGGTTTGCCGAGCATGATCTTGCCGTCTTCAAACTCCAGCGCGTCTGTACGACCAGGAGGACAGATCGGGATCACGCGCTCGCATCGATCCACGAACGGCTTGTAGATCGGGTCAACCCGATTCCAATCGTCCTCGCGTGAGACTGCACCAATATAAGTCACGGAAGCGCCGAGCGATCCAAGCGCTGAGGAGAGCAATGGGCCGTTGCCTCCGAAACGGATGTCTTTGACGACCATCTCAAGATTCGCGCTTTTGTTTGCTGCAGCACCGCACCGAGCAGCGAACTCTGGGATCGTCTGAATCCGGTCATAATCATCCGCGGCCATCGAGTGGCGCTGATTGACAATGTGGATGATCGAATCAATAAACCCATCAAACCCAACCAACGCATTAACGGTGGGGGAGTATCGTTCAATCGCGTCCGCAGCTTGGTGCGCCAGTTCAGTCCTGCTCAAGTCCATGGACCAAGCATAGACCATTTCTGGACCCAAAAGTGGGGGAGAACACCTGAGGACTCCGAGTCAACCTTCATCCAGAAACCAGCGTTCAGGGAGGTAGAATACAGCATGAGCACCATCGTCCTCGCAACACAGAACCCTGGTAAAGTCGGAGAACTCCGCTCCCTCCTCGAAGGCTCCTCGATCCAGATCCTCGGCTTGAGCGATCTCAATGATTCGTTCCCTGAGCCGGACGAGACTGGAGAGACCTTCCTTGAGAACGCGACCATCAAAGCCGTGGAATACGCAAGACTGACCGGTATGCATTGTCTCGCGGATGACTCGGGTCTCATGATCGACGCACTCGGCGGACGACCAGGCGTGATCTCGTCCCATTACGCATTCAACGGCGATGCCGAGGGCAGAGCCGCGATGATGACCAGACAGCAACGCGACGATCACAACATCGATCGAGTCCTCGCGGAACTCGACGGCGTCCCGCTCGATGAACGCTCCGCACGCTTCGTCTGCGTCATGGTCCTCGCAGATCCTGAAGGCAAAGTCATCGCATCCAGCGAAGGGACCTTCGAAGGACGGATCGGGTTCCCGATCGACGAACCCGGCGCGATCCCGTCCGAAACCGTCCCACGCGGCGATCATGGATTTGGATACGACCCAATCTTCCTCGTCCACCCAGAGTACCTCCAGACGAGCGCCGAACTCGACGCATCCGAAAAGAACGCGATCTCGCATCGCGGAGAGGCTGTCCGAGCGATGATCGAGCAGATCAAAGCCCTCTCGCTCGACTCGTGAACCCAGTCTGAACCAAGACTGTATCCAGCAGCGTGCACGCGACGAACCTAGAATGGATCATGACCACTGCTGCGCTCCCAAACCTCGATACCCAGCTCCTCCCGATCGCTGAAAAAGTTCAGCGTGGAGAGCGACTCACCCTCGACGATGGTTGGGCGCTCTACACCACTCCCGACATCTGGACCGTCCTCGAACTCGCTAAGAGTGTCCGCGATCGCATGCATCCCGGAGTTGCGTACTACAACATCAACCGCCACCTCAACTACTCCAATGTCTGCGCCCTGTCGTGCAAGTTCTGCGAGTTCTATCGCAAGCAAGGACAAGACGGCGAATACACCCGCGACCTCGACTACATCCGTGAAGAGGGCAAGAAAGCGGCCGAGAGCGGCGCGACGGAGATGCACATCGTTGGTGGACTGAATCCCTACCTCCCCTTCGAGTACTACACCGACATGCTCAAAGCGTTGATCGAGGTCGCGCCCAATGTCCACCTCAAAGCATTCACAGCCGTCGAACTCGTCCACCTCGCGCGGATCGCAAAGGTCTACAAGAAATCCGACACCAAAGCAGGAGTCCGCTGGGTACTCGAGCGCCTCAAAGAAGCCGGACTCGGATCACTCCCAGGAGGTGGCGCGGAAGTCTTCGACGAGCGCGTCCACAAGGAAGCGTTCAAAACCAAAATCGGCGCACACGAATGGCTTGATGTTCACCTCGTCGCGCACGAAGTCGGACTCAACTCCAACTGCACCATGCTCTACGGCCATGTGGACCAAAAAGCCGAACGACTCCGCCATATGGAAATCCTCCGGCGCTCCCAAGACCAAGCACTCCACCGACTCGGTTACGAGGGAGATGCAGAAGCGTACATCGCTGATGGGATCGTCGAAAGCGAACAGATCACGGCACCAGTCATCACCCTCAACAAAGACGGCGCCGTCCTCCCAACTCCAGAAATGTCGTCACAAGGTGGATACTACCAAACCATCACCCCGCTCCCGTTCTTCCCCGACGGCTCAGCACTCGAACACCTCAGCGGTCCCGCAGGACTCGAAAACCTCCGCACGATCGCCGTCACGCGATTGATGCTCGACAACTTCCCGCATGTCAAAGCGTTCTGGATCATGCAGACCCTCCCGATGGCGCAGCTGATGCTCGAAGCAGGAGCCGACGATATCGACGGCACCGTCGTCTGGTACGACATCACCAAAGCCGTGGGAGAAGGCACCCACCAAGAAACCACCGAGCTGGACCTCCACCGCGCGATCGAAGAAGCGGGCTACGAACCAGTCGAGCGCGATACGCTGTACCGGCGCGTGCATAGAAACGGGAACTCGTGGAGTGTTGAGTAAGCCAGCCGCATCTCACCCAATCGGTGAGATATAGAACTTCCGCGACACGCCCTCAACCTCATGATGGTAGTAGAACGCATTGGGTGCGGCCTTGTTGATCGCCGCGAGGAGTTTGGGGAGCTCTTCGAGGGTGACGATCGTGCGGATCATCGAGAGTTTCTTTTCTTCGTAGCCGCCGACCCCTGGATGGATGGTGTAGGTGCGGTGGGGGGATGCTTTGCGGATCGCATTGCCGATGACATCGGGATGCTCATGGATGACCGCGAGCATCGTGAGTTTGAACTTGTGATAGAGGGTGTTGAGGATCTCGGTACTCACGAAGATGTAGAGCGCGGTGTACATCAGGGTGTTGATGACCAACGCGAGATCGTTTGTTTTCAGGTACTGCAGCGCGAGTCCAAAGACCGTGGAGATGATCCCCGCGATGATCGCGATGGATCCGACTGGACGAAGGTACTTCATCGCGTAGTACGCCGCGATGATGTCCTCGTCACCAGTTGAGCCTCGATTCTTGAACGCGACCGCTTTGGCGCATCCCGCAAGGATCCCTCCAAACAGGACAAGCATGATGCGTTCGTTGTACGCATCAGGCTGCGTAATCCGGAACTCCGGAAGCACAAGCAGCGAGACAAGGACCGTCCCGACCACAATCAGCGAGCGATACGCGAAGGTCTTGCTGATCTTCCGATGCGCGAAGATCATCAGGATGGATTGGAAGACCGCATACAAAATGATAAAGATCGTCGTGTTGTCGAAGTAGTACGAAATCGCGACCGCGATCCCTTCCGATCCCGTCAGGATAATCCCTGCAGGGATGATGAAGTACTTCAGCGAGATCGAGTACAACAGACCCGCGGCGATCGCGAGCAACCAGTTGATCGGTCGGAGCCGTTTGTAGTGATCAGCCTTCTTGGACTTTGCGTTCTTCTTTTTCACGCGAGACTATAGGGGAGATGAGTTCTCAACAGTGTCGTTCAAAAAGAAGAAGGTCACCATCCCAGCGGGATGATGACCTTCTCATAGTTCGTCTGTCTGAATCGAAACAATCTTCCGGATCAGAACTTCCAGCCAACACCCATGTAGTAGCTGACATCGTTGGGTTTAATCCCCGCGCCAGGAGTCGAATCGTGACGATGCTCGATCCCAGCATTCATGGTCATACCTGAGTCTCCATCGAGGAGGACCTCGATCCCAGCGCCCGAGTTCCAGCGGAACTCGCCGAAATCATCGAAGCTTGGGAAGTAGGTGGTCGTTGCTGTGAGCTTGGTGTTCTCAGAGAGCTGGTGTGTCCAGTCCAATCCGAGCAGTCCTTCAGGAACAAACTCCTCGTCGGCGTTCTTCCCGAACTCGTACGATCCACCGACACCGGCGCGTCCGATCAGCGTTGTTTTGTCGTTGTTGATGAACTCATATCCGAAGCCCAGCGCGCCGCTCAGACGATGCTGCCATGCTTGGAACTCGTCGTACTCGTACTTCCCTTGAGCGAAGAAACGCCATGGTCCATCGAGGAGCCAGTCGTTGCGGAGACCGATCTCACCGCGAGAAGCGGACTGCTCCCCATCGGAAGTCGAGTAGATGTACGACGCGTGCCCCGTCGTTTCCATCTCGTCGGTTTTCCGCTCGCCACTCAGGGAGAGACGACCCGAGAAGTTCTCGTTGTTGCCTGAAGCACCCGAGATCCCAGCACTAAACGCGTAGTCCCAGCCCTCAGTCCATCCGAGCTTCGGAGCCGGGAGATCGGATCCACCATCCGCAGCGTCAGCACTCTCAGGCTGTGCATCTGATTCTGTATTTGCAACCCTTGTAGAGGTGTTGGTCGAAGCGGTTTCAAACTGAGCCGCTTCGCTCTGCGCTGCGAGCAGTTCTGCTTGTGCCGCGAGGAGCGCCTGCTGTGCTGCTTCAACACGAGCGATCGCTTCTGCGTGCGCGATCGTCCGCTCAGTCGAGGTTTCATTCGCGAGCGTCGAGCAGGCGCTCCCTGTCAATGCGAGCAGGGCGATCGCGAGTCCGCTGGCGCGGTTGGTCGTACGAGTCATTCTTGGATCCTCCAAAGTGCCGTCGGCGTGGTTGCCTGAGTGTGTGTGTCAACTCCGGTCCCCACCGGAACACACAGCAAAGCATCCTTACGCGTCCATGTCAAGGTGTGATTCCCCCAAACTGATCCCCAGACAACACTTCTGATCATCCAAGCATCTCCACGCTGATACTCACCGATGCACATCAGCACACACTGCAACGGATCAGACCGAATTCCGTACAATGCTCGTATCGTGCCTCAATCTCAGACCTGCCCATCCTGTTTGACCGAGCTCGCACGCATCCGCGCGATCCCCGATCCGTACTACGGCCTACCGATTGTGGTCTGCCCTACCTGCAAAGCCGCGAGCGTTCGCACTCGTCACCACGACATCGAGTTCTGGAGAGGTTTCCGACGATTCCACTCTGTGCTCCGCATCGTCTTTGCCAAAGCACTGCTCATGCTGATTTTTTCAGGACTGATGACCCTCCTAATTCTCTCGGCAGGAGATGTCTTCATGCCGTTCGGTCGATTCAATCCATCATTCCCATTCACAAGCGGAGATGCATGGTCCATCCTCTCCGCAGTCGGGATCCTCATCGGGAGTGTGCTCCTGACAGCAAGCGTCTCTGTACTCATTCGGCACAAACCGATCTACCAGTCGCTCCTGATCTTCCTGATACTCACGACCTGCTTCCTCACGATCGATTACAGCGTGAGTTGGTCAGGGATCATGCTTGCCAAAATCGGGAACTTCCAACCTCGCCACCACCTCCCGACCAACAGCGAGATGATGAGACGATTCTCCCAGTTCGGATTCCTGTTCGCGATTTCCATCATCGGACTCATCCCAGCGATCCCGCTCCGGATGCTGATCGATCGCGCACCCAAACGACGATTCCGACGACTGCTCAGAAAACGAAGAAAGCAGAGAACCAGCAATGACTGAACCAGACGATTCAAGCAGACCATCAGCATCCGGAGCCTCGGAGTTCGCAGAGATCCGCGCCGATCGAGCGTGCATCGGTTGCGGATTCAATCTCTTCGGCCAATCCGTATCCAAAGAAGACCACTACGGACTCGCGATCTGCAGATGCCCAGAATGCGGGACCGTCGCGGCGCTCCAGTCGTATCCTGCGATGAGCCATTGGGTGAACCGTTTCAGAGCGATCATCGCCTCGATCTGGATCACCACCCTCATCGCAGCGTTCTTAGCTCACACCATGGCAATCACCGGCATGGCGCAAGGAGCTTCGAACCTCGCCGGACAGCAGATGAGTGAATACATCGGAGAAGCGCACTACCTCTGGGAAAAAGCAAAGGAAGAAGCCGCTCAAGCTGCGAATCCTACACCCGCCGCACAAACCACCACCACACCAACAATCCCAGGTCTCCCAGCAGGGACCACTGTCGTCACCAACAACGGGACCACCACAATCAACGGCGTCATCGTTGCACAAAGCTCAACGACCACCAGCCCGAACCAATACCGATGGACCTGGCTCGACAGCGAATGGATCGATAAGCATCTCGATCAAACCATCGCAAGCCGAGGAGGACTGGTCAAAAATATCTCCAATGAGTTCCTCGTCATGTTCATCCCAGGCGCGATCGTGTCCATCCTGATCGGGATCTACTGGAGCATCGCACTGCTCAACGGATCACGCAAGCGAGCACTGCTCGTGCCATTGATTGCGAGTGTCATCGCGATCGCTCTCTCCATCGCGTTTAGTGTCGTTGACACAGGGACTGTGTTCGCATCGAGTCTCACGCAAGACCTCTACAGCCGAATCGTGGGACCATTCTTCATCACCGTGCTCTTCCTACTCAGCGCATTGGGGATTTTCATCGGACGCATGATCGCACGCTGGGTCGTGGTCATGGCGCTCCCTCCTCGCAGTCGTGTCCCGATGTCGATCCTCTGGACCGCAGATGGCAAGGCACTCCCCAAACCGTAACCCATCCCCATATAGCATGAAAAAACCCGCCCCAAACGGGACGGGTATGAGTTGGATTCAGCAGGGATTACTTGTCTTTGTCTTCGTTGACATCAAAGTCCGCGTCGATGACATCGCCTTCAACCGAAGCACCGTCTTCTGCAGGTGCAGCGTTCTGCGCCTCAGCTGCTGCTTGCTCGTAGATGACCTTCCCGAGTTCCATCGAAGCATCCTCGAGTTCCTTGAGTGCAGGCTCGAGCTCTTCCTTCGTGATGTTCTCGTTCTTGATCTTTTCTTCGAGGTTCGATGCAGCGGTCTCGATCTTCGAGCGGACATCCGCGCCGACTTTGTCGCCGTGCTCTTCGAGGGACTTGCGGGTCTGTGCGACCATCCCATCAGCACGGTTTTTAAGATCAACAAGCTCGCGACGCTTCTTGTCTTCGTCAGCGTGTGCTTCCGCATCAGCCTTCATCTTGCTGATCTCGTCGTCTGACAGACCACCCGATCCTTCGATGCGGATGTCGGCCTTCTTGCCCGACCCCTTGTCGGTCGCGGAGACCTCGAGGATGCCATTCGCATCGATCTTGAACTCGACCTCGATCTGAGGCACGCCGCGAGGCGCCGGAGGGATATCCGCGAGCTCAAACATGCCGAGCGTCCGGTTGTCCTTCGCAAACTCACGCTCGCCCTGGAGGACATGGATCTGGACAGATGGCTGATTGTCAGCTGCAGTCGAGAAGGTCTCGGTTTTGGTTGTTGGGATGGTTGTGTTGCGTTCGATGAGCTTGGTCATCACGCCGCCCATCGTTTCTACGCCGAGCGACAGCGGAGTCACATCGAGAAGCAGGACATCCTTTACATTGCCTGAAAGGACCCCGCCCTGAACTGCAGCGCCGAGTGCGACAACCTCGTCAGGATTCACGGACTTGGATGGTTCCTTGCCGAAGATATCCTGTGCGATCTCCTGAACCTTCGGCATGCGAGTTGATCCACCAACAAGCACGACCTCATCGATCTTCGAAACATCGATCTTCGCGTCCTTGAGTGCGTTCTGACACGGAGCCTTGAGACGATCAAACAAATCGCTACACAGCGTCTCGAACTTCGCACGGCTCAGGGTTTCCTGAAGGTGCTTCGGTCCCGAATCAGTCGCGGTAATAAACGGCAGGTTAATCGTCGCTTCCTGCGAACCCGAAAGCTCGATCTTCGCTTTTTCCGCGGCTTCCTTCAGACGCTGCATCGCCATCGCGTCGCTTGTCAGGTCCACGCCTTCCTTCTTGCGGAACTCGTCCGCGAGGAAGTCAATCAGACGCTGGTCCCAGTCGTCACCACCGAGGTGGGTGTCGCCGTTGGTCGAGAGGACTTCGAAGACCGATCCGCCGTCGCCGTCGTCACCGATCTCCATGACGGAGACATCGAAGGTACCACCACCGAGGTCAAAGACCGCGATCTTCTTGTTGGTTTTCTTTTCGAGTCCATAGGCAAGCGCTGCCGCGGTTGGTTCATTGATGATGCGCTTAACAGTCAGTCCCGCGATCTCTCCAGCGTCCTTTGTTGCTTGACGCTGCGCGTCGTTGAAGTACGCCGGGACAGTGATGACCGCTTCAGTGACTGTTTCGCCGAGGTAGTCTTCGGCGGTCCGCTTGAGTTCGCCGAGGATCATCGCGGAGATCTGCTGAGGAGAGAACTCATCTCCACGCACCTTGACCTGCACGAAGTCTTCTCCTGCTCCGGTCAGTTCGTACGGGATGAGTTTTTCTTCTGACGAGACCTCGCTGTGACGACGACCCATGAACCGCTTGATCGAGAAGACCGTGTTCTGAGGATTGGTCACCTGCTGGTGCTTCGCTTGCTGTCCGACGAGACGCTCGCCTTTGTCGGTAAAGCCGACGACAGACGGCGTGGTGCGATTGCCTGAAGAGTTGATAAGGACCTTCGGCGAGTCCCCTTCCATGACGGCTACGACGGAGTTGGTCGTTCCAAGGTCGATTCCGATGATTTTGCCCATTGTGGAGCTCCTTCCTGATCCCCGTCGGCGGACCGACAGGATGGTTCAATTACTGGTTGCCAGAGCAGTTGCAACCGGCGTGCCAAAGTTCGCTATCGAGAAGTCTCCAAATTTGACCCTTCCACAGCGATCCCACGCGATTCTGAGTCAGTACCCAAAGAAAACTGCCAGAGTGGCAGGGGTAAGATCCGGAGTGCCCATACGCTCACTGACAGCATCTCCAGCGGATCAATCTATCCCAGAGCCGAGTAGGCAAGGGACCATCATCAGCATCGGAACGAGCGGCATGCTCTCAGCTTGCACGCACAAACTCCTCGAACGCGGGAACCGCATCCATCTGATCTGTCGCAACCCTGAGCAATTAAGAGCTCAGATCCCCAGCTCGCTTTCAGAGAAGCTCACATCTTCTGCATGCGATTACCACGACGAGCAAGCCTTCGTTCACGCACTGGAATCAGCGCCTGAGCCGGTCGTCGCAGTCATCGGATGGATCCACAGCTCAGCACCCAAAGCATGGGACGCTGTTCTAGAAAACCACGCAGACGCTGACTGCCTCAAAGTCGTCGGATCTTCAAATACACCAATCGACGCGACACCCAATCGCACGCGACTTGTGACACTCGGATTTATCATCGAGAACGGCAGTTCTCGCTGGCTCACCCACCAAGAGATTTCCCAAGGCGTCTACGACGCGTTTATCAGCGGCCGCATTTCATCCATCGTCGGCACACTAGAGCCGTGGTCAATGCGGCCATAAGTTCGAGTTCTAGCTGTTAATATCTGAATGTTGCTTCTCTGTCTTGGACTTTTGGGAGAATTATTTGATCCATTCAGCCTTTTGTAGTATATTGAAAAAGATACATTCATCGATCTCATAGGATTAGGAGGAATATAGATATGCACAATCAATTCATTGCCACCGTTCTGGTTACGATCCCGTTGGGTTCCGCTGCCCACGCCGCCATCGTCCGAATGGACTCGGAGTTCGGGTCAAATAGCGTGACTCGCGATGTAGACAACGGGCTTGATTACCTCGATCTCACCCAGACCATCGGGGTTTCGTACAACGACATGGTCTCGACACACCTCGCCGTGGGCGGACAGTTTGAAGGCTGGCGATATGCCAATCGGGATGAATACGACGAGTTGCTCGTGAGTGCTGGTATATCACGAGTCGGTCAATATCCTGTGGGGGATGTCGATTTTTTTGTCGGTTCCTTTGGGACCACGGGATACATCAACGATGATGGCTGGTTCGCAGCAGGCTTGCTGGAAGACGAGGTTGATGATCAGATTCACAGCGCGACCGGCTTAGGGTTCTTTCGCAACTTTGAGAATGATCAATACGAGCCAATATTCGCAGGCGGCGCCGCGCTCGACCATGAAGCGAGCAACGAGTTCGGACACTACCTCGTCCGTGCCGTCCCCGCGCCGGGATCGGTTTCGATTCTTGCAGCCGCGGGCATATTCACCCGTCGCCGTCGTGACCGTCGTGACTGATTGATCATGCTCTTGCCGTTGAGGCGTGAATCACAAGGATCTTTACTGACCCTGCGCCAGTGAGTACCCGCGTTCGCCGTCGAACATCTTGATTGGGATGAACTCAGTGACTGTGAATCCTTCCGCGATTTTGCTCAGCAGCTCGATCGTCATCGCTTGCGTGACAGTCTCGCTTCCTGTGTACTCAAAGCGGACACAGCACTGGTTGACCAGTTCTGTGTACAGCGAACCGGTCGGCCAGACCTTGGTGCCGCGATTGGAAATCACCGTCAGCTCGAACGGCATCGACTCAGCAAGCGACTTGAGCTTCTCAGCGATGTCGTTCGGACTCTCGACGGATTCGATGAAGATGTCGCATCCACAGATCTCGCTCTTGACTGAAGGCTCCGCAACCGTCAACTTGTTGCTGATCGGACAGGTTGGGAGTTTCATAGAGGGCTCATCACTCGCAGGGACTTCTCGTCCCGCAACAGTCGTAGGGGACTTGCCAAGGTTCTCTGCGATCGCTTCCGCGAAGCCCATTGTCCCGACCGGATCACCAACGCCTTTGACATCACCTGTGTGCACACCCGATTCGAGCGTGTACAGAAGCGAGTTCTCGATGAGTGCCGCGGCGCGACGCAGTCCCAGATGACGCAGCATCATGAGTCCTGAGAGCAGCAAGCTCGTTGGATTCGCAAGTCCTTGTCCCGCGATATCCGGAGCGGTCCCGTGCACGGCTTCGAAGATACTGATCTGATCACCGATATTCGCTGATGGAGCAAAACCGAGACCTCCGACGAGTCCCGCCGCGAGGTCGGAGACGATGTCTCCCTGCAGGTTGGTCAGCACGATCATCTCGTAGCGTTCAGGACGCATAACCATGTTCATGCAGAGCGCGTCGATGATGACATCTTCTGTTTCGATCTCAGGGAAGTCTTTGGAGACCTTGTGGAAGCGATCGAGGAAGGTGCCATCGGTCATCTTCATGATGTTTGCTTTGTGCCCGCAGGTGACCTTCTTGATCCCGAAGGACTTTGCGGTCTCGAACGCGAACTTGTTGATCTGGTCACATCCCGGCGCCGTGATGAGTCGTTTGGCGACATACGCGTCGGAAGTGAGACGGTGCTCGATCCCGCCGTAGGTATCCTCGACATTCTCACGAACGACATAGAAATCCATCGGAACCCCGGCTTTGGAGAACACCGTCTCAACGCCGGGAAGTGTGCGGAAGTGACGCAGGTTCGCAAACGCGCCGAAGGTCTTGCGGAGCGTGACATTGATCGACTTCCCGCCTCCACCGATCGGGGTGCCCATCGGTCCCTTGTAGAGAATCCCAGTCTGCTCGATCGTCGAGACCGCATCATCAGTCATGCCTCGCGTATCGCCGGCTGCGAAGACTTTCTCGCCCATATCGACTTCAGTGAACTCGATATGCTCCAAAACCCCCGCGGCTTCGAAGATATGAAGGCACGCTTTGGTGATTTCAGGACCGATTCCGTCGCCTGGAGCGAGCGCAATTGTGAGCTTGGTAGACATGTTGGAAACCTTGTTCGTTGAGCTTTGGTCTTGGGTGAGCATTCGGGACACGCTTTCGTTCAAAAGAACCTTGGGAAGAGAGCGTAGCCCGCGAGAATCAACTCATCGACACGCTCGGCGGAGTCTTTCCATGATCGCTGACCACAATAAATCAGCCTCAGACCCGCCGTCTGTTTCATCGGACGATTTCGGAGGCCTCTCAATCCAGATCTCCGAAGCACCCGAAGCATCTCCGCGATGCAGAGCCGCGTACATCTCGCGTGCATATCCCTCAGGATCAAGGGGGAGCGAAGCGAATTTGTCCGCGTTTTGGGAGTTTTCAGCGGACCAACTGAGCACGAAGACCCCAGCTCCCGCGTCTGCTAGCTCACTGGTCTCCACCATCCGTGTGGGAGTCTTGGGCTGATAATGCGCTCCAAGCACTCCTGGAGAAGCCGCGACCCCTGATTCTGGAGATTCTGACGCTCCAGCGTACTGGACCTCGACACCAAGCACTCGACCAATCTGCGTATGCGAAATCACGCCGGGACGCAGGATCCTCGGCTCATCGCTCGACAGATCCAGCACCGTCGATTCGATCCCGGCTCGGCAAGGTCCGCCGTCGATCACCAGCAAGTCCTGTTCAGCAAAACCCAGAGCGACATGATCCGCAGTCGTCGGGGAGATCCATCCCGACGGATTCGCGCTCGGCCCAACGATCGGTTTCCCAAGCGATTCGATCAGTCCAAGCGCGATCGGATGCGAAGGACATCGGATCGCAACCGTCGGCCCTCCAGCGGTGACGATATCGGGAACCAACTCAGATTTCGGGAGCACGAGCGTCAATGAACCAGGCCAGAATGCGTCAGCAAGCTTCTGCGAGTCCGCTGTCCAGTTGGTCACCAGGTCCTCTGCCATCTCAGGACCAGACACATGAACGATCAACGGATTCTCAGATGGACGCCCCTTGAGCGCAAAGATCCGAGCCACGGCATCCTCATCCAGCGCATCAGCGCCGAGCCCGTAGACTGTTTCAGTCGGGAACGCGATCGGTTCGCCGAGCCCTAGACGAGCGATCGCCGCGACGATCGCTTCAGGTCCTTCGAGGATCTCAGTCATCCCGACTTTCCGATGAACTGTTTTCCGATGAGCTGCTTTCCGAATCTTCTTGAGCATCAGAATCCATCTGGTACTCCGCAACGGACTCACCAGAGGTCAGCTGGTTCGCGTCAGGCACAATGAAATCGATCCGGTTGCGATCGAGCGTCGTTCCCATCGCTTGGTAGAGATCGACCAGAGCCGTGTTGTAGTTGACCAGTGCTTGTGCTTCGAGGATTTCTGCACTCGCGAGTGATTCTTGTGTGTTGAGTTCAAGGTTGAGTCGTTCGACGGAGTATCCCGCGTTGGTGAGTTCTTTCTCGACGATCAGCGCACGCAGTGCTTCACCCTGCGCGACGCGTGAGAGATTGGACTGCGAGATCAACGCGTGATTGGTGACCGCCGCGTTGAGCGCGTTCTTGATCTCCAGCACGATCCCCTGCACCGTGCGTCGGTATCCGACAATCGATTGCATCCTGCCGAGTCTCGCTTGACGGAATCCCGCTTCTCCCGCACGATTCCCGATTGGTTGCTCGAAGGTCAGTCCGACCAACCAGTCATCGATGAACCGGTTCGAGACCGAGTCCTCGTATCCATCGCTGACCGAGTCATCGAGTCCGAGCATGCTCGCTTGAGCAGTGAGGTTGAGTGTTGGGAGTCGAGCGTTTCTCGCGACATTCTCGCGGATCGTCGAGTCGTCGATCGTGAGGATCGATTGCTCGATCTCAGGACGATGCGTGATCCCCGAATCGATCGCTTCGAGCAATGAGATGTTGACCGTTTCAGACATCGCGATGTCCCCCGGCACAAGCAGCATCTCCGATCCGACGGGCATGCGTGGATCATTCATGAGTCGCTTGAGGTTGTCGCTCGCGTTGCGGAGCTGGGTCTTTGCGATCAGCAGATCCGAGCGCCGGCGCTCGACGCGTGCGACCGCATCCGCGACCTGCGCTTGGCGCGCGTCCTGGACCCGCCGAGCTTTGATGTCATCGCGGACCTCGATTCCACGCTCAAGAATCTTGGCGCGGATGATGACCTGCTTGTACGCAAACGCGAGCTCCCAGTACGCGCGTTCTGTGTCTGATGCTGAAGCGATCAGCTGTGCTTTGAGAGTCGAGACAGCCGTGCGTTCAGCGTTGCGAGCGAGGTAGACTCCCGCGAGTGCTCTGCTTTGACCAAACCCGTCAAGCAACGGCTGGTCGTATCCGATCACAAAGTTCGACGAGTTGCTCGGATTGGGGGAAGTGTTCCCGAAGAACGACGACTCGACATTGGTGTACCCCAGATCGTGTTGGACGCTCAATGATCCGCCGGTCGTGAGTGATTTGCTCACGCCGAGTGTCCCGCTCGCTGAGTCGGATTCGTTGCGGACCACCCCGGTCCCGAATCCACCAGCGCCTGCTTGAGGCGTGACCGAATCCTGTCCCTGCACATTCCCGAACAGCGTCCAGTCGAACGCCGCCTCGGCTTCGACGAGTGCTGCCTGCGAGATCGCAGGGCCATACTGCGCGTACTCCACATCAAGATTCTGCCGGACCGCTGTCTGAACGACGCCTTGGAGCGACACTGGGACGAGAACCGTTTCGCGTCCCAGCAGGTCCAGTCCGATCAGCTGTGCGACCGGATCAATCTCCGGATCGCGCGATTGCAGATCCTCGATATACCCTTCAGTCGAGAACTCTCGCTCGATCTGCTCGAGGTGATCCTCGCGGATTTCCAGTTTCGTCAGATCGGTCGTCGTCGAGAGATCGATCGGCTGGAGTTCGTCAGATCCGCTCGAATCGCGAGCGGCTTCGATCTCACGCTGCACCGAATACACCATCGACTCACGCAGTTCTTCCTCACTCCGTTTCTCAAACGGAGTCGAGCATCCTGCAAGACCGATCGCACATCCAAGGCATGCGAACAAAGCACGAGAAGTCAGCACTACACCGGCCCCCGCTGAACCGGTCGAGTACACACGATTTGGGTGGAGAGTATTCATTCTGCTACGATAGGTACGGTCCGCAACGGATATCTGAATTGCCGTTCCGAAACTGTCTACACTCCCATCGGAAATACAATTTAGGGTGAATCATCCCCAAGCATGCTCTGCGGCTCGGCGCGTACCCCAGCGGAGACTTGACGAATACACTCTGCAGATACCCAAACCTCCACTTTCGGGAGTCTCTCATGATGACCAGTCCAACACCCTGCACCTCGACCCCTTCTCGCACCAGCAGAATCTCGCTGATCGCGATTGCATCCATGTTGATGCTCTGGATGCTCCCAGCTCCTGCGCACGCAAGCACACAGAACGCTCAACCACAATGGATGGTCGTCACAAGCGAGACCGAAGCGGTCCGGAGTGGTGATCAAGAGATCTACTACACGATCACCGAAGCTCAAAAAGGGGCGATTTTCGCCACAGAAGGCACTTCTGGGGACTTCACCAAGGTCCGCTACCCTGCGGATCTGGGAGCGGTCGTGCGTGCCGACAAGGTGCGTGTGATCAAAGCAGGGGCCCAGGTCCAGCTGCTTGAACCCTCCAAGCTCAAAGCAGAATCCATGCTCCGAGGACTCGCAGGATCATGGAACACTGTCTTCCCTGAAGAGATCCCAGCAGAGACTGTCCTCGGCGTGCTGGATGTGATTTACGAAGAAACCTCAGACGGATCACGCGGCGAAGTGCTGGGGTACCGAGTTGCGCCGCCTCGACCACCAGTCGTCGCGACCTATCCATACGCGTACATCCGGACCGACAGCCTTCGCGACGCAACCGAAGACGAGATCAAGCGTCATCAAGGCGGGAAGCAGACCACCGCCGGGCGCCCGCAACTCATGCCTGCTCCGGATCAGACCAACCGGAATCCCGGCGCAGAGAGCTCGACAACTGAAGCGATCGGAGATTCCGCTGAAGAACTCGATGCTGCTGACAATGTCCCAGCTCGTGATCCAGAATCAGTCGCCGGCGGAACCGGAGGGGAACAAGTCATCGACCTCCGCGAAGAGATCGTCCTACCTGATCCTTCAGAGAACATCGGCGACCAGACTGAGAACACTCCTGTTGAGATCCAGAACACGCCTCCAGTCACCAAGCGCGACACCCCGATCTCTCCTGAGAAGTCAGGGAATGCTGCGAATGGTTCAACTGGATCATCCAAGTCTTCAGCAGTCATCACCGCATCATCGCTCGAAGCACTCGAAGCATCCTTCACCAACGCACGCTCGATGACCCGCGCTCAGCTCGACGAAGCGCTCCCAGAACTCCTCGCGGAGTTTAATCGCACGCGAGCAGCGATCGGGGATGATGAGCCTGAAGCGCGTCCGCTCGATCAACGCATCGAATGGCTCAGCATCCGTCTCCAGACACGCGACCAGCGCCGAGCGATCCAATCAGCACTCGCGAGTGCTGATCAACAGTCAGTCGAGTTGAACCAGAAGATGCAGAAGTGGAACGACTCACGCGTCTACTCGCTCGTCGGACGCTTGATGCTGTCGGGAGTCTACACAGGTGAGCATCTTCCCTTGCTCTATCGTGTTCGTGCTCCGGACCCTGTGACTGGATTCGATCGCACGATCGGGTATGTCGCTCCGAAGGATGGTCAAGACCTGCGAGGATACCTCGGACAAGTCGTCGGCATCATCGGCGATCCCGTTCGCGACGAATCGCTCTCGCTGACGGTCTTGAGTCCGACCAAGATCGACAAGATGCCCGGCCAGTAATGCTCGAGAGCGAAGATCATCATCCCAATCTTCTGATGGGATCAGGGAGTTCAACGCTCCCCGATCCAGTGGATGCTGCGTCCCAAGCCGTTGAACAACTCAAGCAATCGCTTATTAATCAATCAACCCAATCCGCGGCTGGGATGGTTGATCTGGTCATGGGATTCGTCACCCCGCCGTTCGCGCAGCGGATGGGGATGATCGCGGATGTGATCCGAAATCGACTCAACCCCAAGCACCTCCTGATGGTCTCCTCTGGTGTGATCGCGGGAAACGATTCGGAGCTTGGACCAAACCCCGCGATCTCGCTCATCGGCGGCGCGTTCCCAGGAGTCCAGATCCATCCCTACATGCTCGACGCGACATGGGGCGCAATGGATCCCGCTGAGCGTGCGAACAAAATCGGAGCAACGATCGGAGTCAGCGAATCCATGGCCGCGTCGTTCTTCTTCGCGGATCCGTTCTCCGTCCCGATGGTCAACCTCATTCCCGCGCTCTCTGAATCGCGCATCCAGTACGCCGACGCGCACGGCAACACCCATCGGATCGGAACAGTTCTTGGAGGGATGATCTCAGGAGGAAATGAGCCTGGGAACAACACCCTGTTCCTTGACGGGCAGATCCGCAACTACGGAGCCGTGGGTGTCACGCTTTCTGGGAATCTGCAGGTCGATACGGTTGTGTCGCAAGGATGCAGACCGATCGGAGAACCGATGGTCATCACGCGTGCACGCGGGAACCTGATCCTCGAACTCGGAGGGAATCCCGCGATTGATGCGCTGCGTGATTCGCTCGAAGGGCTCGAAGACCCCGATCGCGAACTCCTCGAGAACGGACTCCTCATCGGACGCGTCATCAACGAACAGCAAGCACGCTTCGGTCGAGGGGATTTTCTGATCCGCAACATCATGGGAGGCGACGAACAGTCCGGCGCCCTCGCGATCGCGGATCTAGTGCAAGCGGGACAAACGATCCAGCCGCACATCCACGACGCGCAGACGGCCTCTGAAGATCTTTCACTGCTGCTCGACGCACAGCGTTTGTACAACCGACCCGCCGGCGCGTTGATCGTGTCGTGCGCCGAGCGGACTCAGTCGTTCTTTGGATCCAATGCGTACGACGCTCGTGCAATACGACACGCGTTTGATCCCATCACCGACGGTGCGAAGCTCGCCAAAGCCGGACGAGAGCTGAACGCTCCGGATCAAGGGATCCCGCTCGCAGGGATGTACGGCGCGGGACAGATCGGTCCGATCGGACAATCCATCTTTCAGCACGCCCACACCCTCGTCGCGGCTCTCTTTCGCGAACCAGAAGAAGTCAATCTCAAGGGGTGATCGCTGTGATGGACCTTGATCCAGAAGATATTTTCGCGGATTACGAAGAGCCTCTCCAGCAGATCTGCCATGCACTGCGAGCGTTGGTCCGAGATACGCTCCCTGATGCATCTGAGCGTGTGCAGGTCGGATGGTCGGTCGTCTCGTACAGCTACGACACGATGTGCGTCCTGATCTCTCCACGCAAAAAACTGGTTCGACTCATGGTCGATCCACGCGGCGAAGACCTCGATGATCCAGCGAAACTGCTCAGCGAGACCGGAAAGCGATTCATGCATGTCGATTTCACCGATCCGGATCAACTCGAACCAAAGCAGCTGCTCCCGATCATTCGGAGTGCCGCGATGATCTGCCCTGGATATCCGTCGTAGTCCGTCGCGTCTGCTCCTAGAGTTGCTCATGCAAGCACCGACCGATCAACCCCCGGCGTACACCAACGACCTCATCAACTCCACCTCTCCCTACCTGCTCCAGCATGCGCACAATCCTGTGGACTGGAAAATGTGGTCCGACGAAGCGTTCGCTGAAGCGAGCGAGCGCGATGTCCCTGTGTTCTTGTCGATCGGGTATTCGACCTGCTACTGGTGCCATGTGATGGAACGGGAGTCGTTCGAGAACGAAGCGATCGCGTCGCTGATGAACGAGAAGTTTGTGTGCATCAAACTCGATCGCGAGGAGCATCCCGAGATCGACGAGCTCTACATGGCCGCGACGACCATCATGACCGGATCAGGTGGTTGGCCGATGTCCGTATTCCTCGAGCCCAAGCAACGCAAACCGTTCTGGGCAGGGACCTACTTCCCTCCCGAACCAATGCACGGCCGACCATCATTCCCTCAGGTCCTTGAATCACTCTCCGTTGCGTACATCGACAAACGCGATGAGGTCATCGAGCAATCCAACGCGCTCGCTCAAGCCGTCGCTGAACAGATCGCATCAGAGCAGCAGCCTGTCCCAGTTGGGATCAAAGACATCCAGGCCGCAATCTCAGGACTGCTCAGTCGATTCGATCGCACCAACGGCGGATTCGGTGGAGCACCTAAGTTCCCCCAACCAGTGTTCATGGAACTCCTCCTCGATGCACGTGATTTGGTGGACGAACAATCACGGATCGCGATCGATGAGAGCGTGAAGATGACGCTGGATCGGATGGGGACCGGAGGGATCTTCGATCAGGTCGGTGGTGGGTTCCATCGCTATTCCGTTGATGCATTCTGGTTGGTGCCGCACTTCGAGAAGATGCTGTATGACAACGGTCAGTTGCTGCACCTCTACGCACGAGCCGCGGAGGTCTACAACGACGAGTTCTACAAACGCATCGCACGGCGCACAGCGGACTACGCGCTCCGCGAGATGTGTGATCCGAACACAGACGCAGGAACAACCGGGTTTTATAGTGCACAAGACGCCGAGGTGAATCATCGCGAGGGCCAGAACTACCTCTGGACTCCAGAACAGATCCGCGAAGTGTTGGAACCCGCTGGTTACGATGCAGACTTCGCGATCCGCGTCTACGGCCTCGACCAAGGCACGAACTTCCAAGACCCGCACCATCCAGATGAGCCTGCGAGTAATGTCCTCAAACTCGACAAGCGACCAGAACTGGTCGCTGCGGATCTTGGGATGACGCTCGATGCGTTCTACGAGAAACTCGATCCGATCAACGACGCGCTGTACCAAGCTCGCTCGCTCCGCGATCAGCCGGGACTTGATGACAAGGTCATCTGCGCTTGGAACGCGATGCTCCTGACAGGACTCGCGAAAGCAGGAGTCGTGCTTGAGGAGCGTCGCTACCTCGAAGCCGCGCGTCATGGAGCGGATTTCCTGCTCGATACGATGAAGACCCCATCTGGAGAGCTTGCACGATCACGCCGGGACCACCAGAGCAGCATCCCAGCAGGACTCGAAGACCACGCGTTGCTGCTCGATGCGCTGATCAACATCGCGATCGCGCAGCAAGACGACACCCTTTGGACCCCGATCGAGCGATTGTTCATCTCCACACGCTCGCACTTCGAATCGACTCCAGGTATCTACCACGACACACGCGAAGACCGAGCGGATCTCTTTATTCGACCAAGATCACTCCACGACGGCGCGACCCCATCAGGAGTTGGGGTCATGACACTCGTCCTCGCTCGCATGATCAAAGTCACCGGCGAGGAACGATGGGTTGATTGGTCAATCGATGCACTCAACGCCGTGTCCGCGGCGATCGATTCGAATCCGATCAGTGTTGCCAACTCGACGCGAGCGTTGATTTCGCTCATGACGAGCCGGGAACTGGTGGGTGGCAAGTATCCATTCGCGGGCGCCAAGTCTGATGACGAGACCAACGACCAGAAATCGACCGGTCCAGTGACGGTGTTCGTGTCCGAAGATTCGATCGTTGTGAGCGATGACACCCCCGCATCGTTCTCGATTGCACTGGAGATCGAAGAGCCGTACCACATTGTTGGATCGGATCCGGGAGACTCCCAAGCTTCGAAGGGGCTCATCCCGCTTCGTGTTGGACTGATCGAGGGTCAAGGAGTCGCCGTCTATGCGGAATACCCTGAATCCAAATCGTTCGGTGAAGGGGATCAGCAGATCATGGTCAACGAAGGACGCGTGGAGTTCGAGGTCGCGGTCGAAAAAGCGGATGGCATCGGACCAACCCAAGGTCATCCGATCCTCGGCATCACCTTCCAGCCGTGCAGCGATACAGCCTGTCTCGCGCCGATCACTGTCCGATTGCCCGTCGAGCTGACCATCAAGTGAATCTCTGGTCCCAATAGAACGCTCGGATTGACCGGTCGGGAGCCGCTTTTTGGAGCGGGTTCTGATATACTGCGACTATGGAGCAGACCTACGACCATCCCGTCCGCACGATCGCACTCATGAACCAAAAGGGCGGGGTCGGGAAGACCACGACCGCCGTGAATCTCGCGGCCGCGATCGCTCAAGCGGGACGCAAAGTCCTCTTGGTCGATCTCGATCCCCAAGCACACGCTTCACTCCATCTCGGGATCGAACCCGGATCATCCGACGAAGAACCGACAGTCTACGACCTCCTCCTCGATCCCGATCACGGCATCAAGGACTGCATCCGAAACATCGACGACAATCTCGACCTCATCCCCGCCGAGACTGATCTCGCAGCCGTGGAGACGGAACTGTCCTCAGCAGCGGATCGGAACAATCGTCTCGCCAAA
This sequence comes from Phycisphaerales bacterium, assembly GCA_051252395.1. Taxonomy (GTDB): domain Bacteria; phylum Planctomycetota; class Phycisphaerae; order Phycisphaerales; family UBA1924; genus UBA1924. The sequence continues at coordinate 1,266,727 of JBPOFX010000002.1, forward strand.
GCTCTGTCAATTCGTGACACCGACCACGAGTTCGTCCTGTTCGATTGTCCTCCAGCACTCGGATTGCTTACACTCAACGCGCTCGCATCCGCGAGCGAGGTCCTGATCCCGATGCAGGCGCACTTCCTCGCGCTCCAAGGCGTCAGCAAACTCCTCGAAACAGTCGGTCTCGTGCGCCAGCAGGTCAACCCGCAGCTCCGCGTCGCAGGAGTCGTCCTGTGCATGCACGAGCAGCAAACAACCCACTCCCGAGAAGTCGTCGCGGACCTCGAACAGTTTTTCGAGTCGGGAAGACAATCCGGAAGCGCATGGGCAAGCGCCCGCGTCTATCGACCACCGATCCGAAGAAACATCAAGCTCGCGGAATGTCCGAGCTTCGGACAATCGATCTTCCAGTACGAACCCTCCGCGCCAGGCGCACAGGATTACGCACAGCTCGGCGCCTCAGTCATCGGCGAATGGGATCGTGCACTCGCAACGATCCGCGCGCAGGAACTCAGCGAAGCGGAGATCAATGTGCTGCGTGGATCGCCGCAACCGACCCAGCCTGTTGAGTCTGCCCAGTCTTCTTCTACATCTACTTCTTCGAGCCAGGATCACTAATCCATGCGTTCCAAGCCCACGCTGTTCCAATCGCTTGTGCGCGTGTGCTTCGTGCTCTATACCCTGACCCTGCTGACCGCAACGCATTGGCCCAAACTCACTGTCAAGGGACCGATCGAACGGACGGATCTCGTCGTCCATCTTGGAGCGTTCGGACTCTGGACAACGCTGCTGGGATTGACAGGGTGGGTGCAGTCCAAAACCTGCATCAAGCGACAAGCACTGATGCTCGCGCTCTTCGGGATTGGGTTCGGGATCCTCGACGAGACGACACAGCCGCTCTTCTCGCGTGTATTTGATATCACGGATGTCGCCGCGGACATGACCGGAGCGATCCTCGCGTCGCTGATGCTGCTGCTCTACTGGTACTGGAGGAACGGTTGGTCCTGTCGAATCACGACCCAATCCAGTCCAGAATCAATGGACCAACCCACGGCTGATGCCCGATCTTGAATCAAGTGGATCCCCAATCGAACCAATCTGAGACAACCGATCACACCCATGATCAGGACCAAGCACAGATCGGTCGTCATACGCGAACCGTCGCAGGACTGACGCTCGTCTCGCGCATACTGGGACTCATCCGCGATCTCGTCACTGTCCGCGTGTTCGGAGATACCGCAATCGGATCCGCGTTCGCGGCTGCGTTCGCGATCCCGAACCTCTTCCGCAGACTCTTCGGAGAAGGCGCCCTCTCCGCGGCGTTCATCCCAGAATACACAAGACTCAGTGACGACGATCCTCAGCGAGCCCACGCGTTCGCATCGCTGACCATCGGATTGCTCGCGCTCGTCACCGGCGTCATTACCGTTGTCATCGAGTTCGGACTCCTCGCCGCGATCATGTTGTCGACGGACAATCCGGATCGCGTCTACTCGCTGAAACTCGTCATGGTGCTCTTGCCGTTCATGCCGATGATCTGCATCGCCGCGATTTTGGGTGGGATGCTCCAGACGCACAACCGCTTCGGTCCATGGGCGGCCGCGCCGATCCTCCTCAATCTCTGCATCATCACAGCAGCCGTGCCGTTCTTCTTTGTTGAGAATCCGGACCCCGCCGCATGGGCATACCCAATCGGGATCGCTGCGATTGTTTCCGCATTCTTGCAGGTCCTCTGGTCGCTCTGGGCGCTGCGTGGGAAGGTCCGATGGACCCGGAGTGTGCGCAGTGTCTCTGCTCAAACACGATCCATGCTCCGGCGCATGGGACCAGTCCTGATTGGTCTGGGGACACTCCAGCTCAATGCGTTGGTTGATACACTCATCGCGATGTATCCCAACTGGGTCGGTCCGAGTCTCTTGGGATACGCATATCCGCTCGACGAATCCTCCAACGCGATTCTCTTTTATGCTCAGCGTCTCTACCAGTTCCCGCTCGGCGTGTTTGGGATCGCTGTCGCGACCGCCGCGTTCCCGGCACTGGCGCGTGTCGCAAAGGACAAAGCACGATTCTCCGAGATGCTCTCACGCGGGATTCGGCTCAGCCTCTACATCGGACTCCCGGCAAGCGTCGGATTGATGGTGGTCGGGAGCCCACTCATCCAGGTCATGTACTCCGGATTCGGAGAAGGGTTCTCCGAGTCCGGCATTCAGCGAGCCGGCGCTGTGCTCTTCGCATACTCGATCGCCGTCTGGGCATATTCGCTCAACCAACTCTACACCCGCGCGTTCTACGCGCAAGACGACACGCGCACTCCGATGCGGATCGCTGTGGTGATGGTCGCTGTGAATCTGACCCTCAACCTCATCCTGATCTGGAACTTCAGCGAAGCGGGTCTCGCGTGGGGAACCGCGATCTGCGCGATCATCCAAACGATCTGGCTCAAAGCGTCTGTAAATCGTAAACTGCTGGAGCAAGAGAGTTTGGGAGATAGGCCGTTCCGCCCGTATGTGTTGATTCTGACGGGATCTGCACTCATGGGACTGTGCATCTGGACCATCGCGAATCAATGGTCACTCCCAGAGCAGTGGGGGCTTCAACTGGTCCGCGTGCTCTCGATTTGCACCATCGGTGCAGCGTTTTATGCGATCTGGTCGATAGTTTGGAACATGCAAGAACTCCGCTGGATCGGAGCCCGCTCGACGGAACGAGTTGGCTGACCAGTCAGCTACGACGGAGCAGACCGATGAAACTCGAAACCCGTAAGAACGCCTTGAAAGTGCTCGCCGCGATTCTTTGTGCCGGCGGACTCCTCGCACTCAGCGCGTGCAACACTGTCCGAGGCATCGGGAAAGACATCAGCTCAGCCGCTGACACGCTCGATCCCAACAGCAACTGAGATGTCTCAACACACGCTTAGAACGAGTTGAACCCACTCACCGATCAACCCATCCTCATCAGCGGCGCGTCGTCTGGAATCGGAGCCGCGACCGCGATCGCGTGCGCCGATGCAGGGATGAAGGTCGCGCTGATGGCGCGCCGTGAAGACAAGCTCAATGCAGTCGCTGAGAAGATCGGCAAGGATCGCTGCTGCGTGATCGTCGGATCGGTGGACTCCGAAGATGACTGTGCGCGTGCGCTCGATGAGGCGCAGTCGAAGCTTGGTCCATTGCACGCCGTCCTTGCCAATGCGGGATATGGACAAGAGAGCGCGTGTCACGCGATGAGTATCGACGAGATCCGCGCGATGTTCGAGACCAACTTCTACGGCTCCCTCCGGCTCGCCCTCCCAGCAATCGAGCAGTTCAAAGAACGCAAGAGCGGACACGCGATCATGGTCGCGAGCTGCTTGAGCAAGATCGGACTGCCGTACTACGGCGCGTATTGTGCATCCAAAGCAGCGCAGGACTATTTCTGCCGAGGGATGCGGCTGGAGCTCAAAGGCCAAGGCGTCCATGTCTCAAGCGTCCATCCGGTCGGGACCAAGACCGAGTTCTTCGATGAAGCCGCGAAAAGATCGGGTGGAGAGCTCAAGCGAGCAGGGTCCAGCGAGCGGTTTATGCAATCTCCTGAGAAGGTCGCCCGCGCGATCGTTCGATGTCTGCACAAGCCGAAGGGGGAAGTCTGGACAAGCTTGCCTGTCCGTCTCGCGCTCGGCGCAACCGTTGCGATGCCTGGACTGACCGACTGGGGATTGCAGAAGGTCATGCGGAAGCGCGATCACTAAAAAACACGCCGAAGCGTGCTTAGAGAGTACAAGTGTGTGGGTCGATCAGTTTCCTGAGTAGGACGCTGACGGATCGTTTGAGTACGCATCACCACGATAGTTGCGAGGCTCAACAGGGAGCCATTCCTCATCGGGATTTGGGAAGATCTGCTCTTCTGGGAGTTCCTCTGGGAACTCAGGTCCCTGACGCAGCGAGACGCGCATCATCCGAGACTCCGCAGGAGGGACGGCCATCGTATTGTCGTAGCGTGCGGTTCTGCGTGAATCCTCGTAGATCACCCATTGCATGATGTCGGGCCGACGAGTCGTGCCTTCCTTTGCTTTGTTTGCGAGGAAGCGGAGCGAGACCTTCGATCCGATCGGGACATCGACAGTCCAGAGCGGCTCGTTGTCACGATTGTCGTACAGCGTCACAGTCAGTGGTTCGTATGGAGTCGAGACATAGGTGTATGAGTCGTCAGAACTCATGTTCCCGCCTGGTGTTTTGGAGAACGCCTGCTTCGCGTAAAAGCAGCCTCCGAGTGGGAGGATGAGGATCATGAGTGCCGTGATCGCAAAGGTGGTCACAGCAGGTGTTCGGGCGATGGTCATTGAAAGCTCCAGGCGTCTATACAAAAAAGCGTGTTCTTGCGAATGATATGGACCCCAAATCATCGATGAGGGGGCAAGGCCCGCTTTATCCGCGTACCAGCAGTTCTTATCGGTAAGATACGAAGCGGTCTCCAGTGAAGTACGCCGCGTATTGTGCCCTGTTCGGAGGAATTGACGGTGAATCAGAGCTCAACCCACCTTCCAGCGGATCATTCCGACCAAACGCCGTCTCTCCCCTTCCGGATCGGTCACGGCTACGACCTCCATCGACTTGATGAACACCCACCGAACGGAGAGGGACGCCCGTTCATCCTCGGCGGAGTCCATATCGAGCATTCACGCGGTCCAGTGGGACATTCCGACGCAGACGCACTGCTCCATGCGATCACCGATGCACTGCTCGGAGCGATCGGAGAGCCTGACATCGGACAACTCTTCCCGGATACCGATCCAAGGCACGAATCCCAAGATTCCGCAGATTTCGTCACAGAAGCAGCGCTCCGAGTCGCAGCAGCAGGGATGCAGATCATGAATCTCGACGCGACGGTCATCTGCGAGCGTCCCAAGCTCGGACCGCATCGTGACAGGATCCGTGAGAACATTGCTCGATTGCTCTCCGTCCCAGCTGGTGCCGTCAATGTCAAAGCAAAGACCCACGAAGGGGTCGATGCGGTTGGTGAGGGCCGAGCTGTGGAAGTGCATTGTGTGGTGCTGCTAACGAGCAAGCACCCGTAGGACGGAGTTAATCCTCTCCGCCGCTCCCGACGCTCCATGCTGCTCCAAGAGCAAGAAACGCCCACAGCGCATCGAACGGCGAGAGCGTGTCGGTCAACTTCACATCTTTGACCGCCGCGATCTCTTCTTCGAGCATCTCGTTGTATTCGATCAGTCCCTCGTTGAGGTACGCCGCGCGTGCTTCTTTGAATGATGCTTGATCCTCAGGAGTCATCGTTGACCAGGTCTCTGTAGTCTCATCGATCAGATCCTGCGGATAATCTTCGGGCCAGTACGCTTCTTCGAGCGTCATATCCGGATCCGGCCAATCGATTGCGACCCGATTGCTGATCCGCTCCTCGGCAATCTGATCAACCAGCCCCTGATAGATCTGGAACTCTTCGAGCGAATCCGCATTGACAGTTGAAGCCATCTCCGATGAAATCTGTGCTTGGATATCTTCGAGCGTTGAGAGGTACATCACATGGATCGCGGACTTCCCGACGATGATCGAAACGAGCGCGACGACGACCGCGACCATCCCGGACCACGCGTTGCCTTGGCCTCCCGCTCCGATGACGGCTCCTAAGCCACAGATAAACCCGACCCCTGCTGCGAGAATACCGAGCTCATAGTTAAAGAAGTACACCACCGCGGCCCATGCAGCTGCGCCAATCGCGCCGCCGATCGACGCGCCGATGATTGGGAGAATCGGAGCGAGTGCCATGGATCCAGCTTTGGCGCCAAGACTCGGGCCGCTTCGAGGAGCTTTCGATTTTCCTACTGAGACCTTCGTGCCTTTCCCTGTCTTGAGATTGCATCCGCAGGACATGCAGATGACAGAATCGCCGACAATAGTGGTCCCGCATTTGGGACACGCGGCACGCATTGACCCGTCCTGACCAGCCTCGGATGGTTCGGGGAGATCATCAAGAAACGCAGCCATCTCTGGTTCGTCTGGATTCAGATCGAGCGGTTCTTCGATCGGATCTGGTTCCTTGGATTGATGCTTTTGTGCGCACGCTTTGTGCGCATAGTTGCCGTCTGTATCTTTAATCCTCGGCTGTCCCGCGCATGACTTGGCGCAGTACACGCATTGCTTTTCGACCTGACTCATGATGTCCCCTGTGCAAAAAATCGATGAACGCCGAAGAACTCCGGCAGATGAGTCTGCAGTGTACCAAATTATGAGTTTCACACAAGATTACACAATAAAAAACCTCGGTATCCCGAGGTTTGAGTCATTCTAAAGATTCAGTTCTGAATTAATCCTTGTCGTCTGCGATGGAATCACGCATGGATGTGTCCGACTGGATGTTCTTCATCCTGTAGTAATCCATAATCCCGAGGTTCCCAGAGCGGAAGGATTCTGCCATTGCTTTCGGGATCTCTGCTTCTGCAAGGACCACAAGGGCGCGGTTCTTTTGAGCGTCTGCTTTGTGCTCTTGTTCTGTTGCGACCGCGAGTGCACGCTGCTTTTCTGCTTTCGCTTGAGCGACCTTCATGTCCGCTTGAGCTTGATCTTCTTGGAGCTTGGCGCCGATGTTGACGCCGACATCGACATCCGCGATGTCAATCGAGAGGATCTCGTACGCAGTCCCTGAGTCCAGACCACGCGCAAGCACGGCTTTGGAGATTGCATCGGGATTCTCAAGCACGCGAGCGTGCGAGTCCGCAGAACCGATCGAAGAAACAATACCTTCACCAACACGAGCGACGATGGTTTCTTCTGTCGCACCACCAACGAGTCGTGCGAGGTTGGTCCGGACAGTCACGCGTGCGCGTGCTTTGAGCTGGATGCCATCCTTTGCGACCGCGTCGATCGTAGTGCGTCCCAGACCTGGGTCCGGACAGTCGATGACCTTCGGATTCACGGAAGTGTTGACCGCATCAAGAATGTCACGGCCTGCGAGATCAATCGCCGTCGCGACATTCCAGTCAAGCTCGATCCGCGCCTTGTTCGCGGCGATGATCGCGGAAACCACATTCCCGACATTTCCCCCCGCGAGGTAGTGGCTCTCAAGATCGTCGGTCGTGATCCCGGTAATCCCCGCTTTGACCAGACGGATCAGGTTGAACACGATCACAGTCGAGTTCACCTTCCGGAATCGCATCGCAACGATCGCAAACAGGCTCACGCGTGTCTTGGAAAGGAAAGCTTGGAGCCAGAGCTGGAAGTAGCTAAAGAGGATGATCGCGAAAATTAGTAAGACAAAGGCGACGATGCCGATGAGGATCCAGATCAAAGGATTCATAAGTGGTCTCCTGGGAGTAACCCTTGGGTCAGTAAAGCGGTATTCTATGCCATGATGGTTGATCGTGCATTAGAAAGCTGACTGTGAGGATTCGATTTCATTGTCGGATAAATCGATGAATGGTTCGAGGCCTGTGTAGTCTTCGGATTGGATCGCGTCGTTGACCATTCTGAGGGGGTCTTGTCCGGCGAGGTCGTAGTAAGTGATCGCTTTCCAGTTCAGTGGCAAGTCGACCATATGGATCGCGATGGCTGTGGAGACAACAGCGGAGACATCTCCACCTGCGAGGTCGTGGCTTTCAAGATCTGACACGCTGACGGTTTGGATACCCGCTTTTTTCAATCGAATTGTATTAAAAATGATTACTGATAGGTTTGTTTTTCGAAATCGCATCGCCACGATATCCATGAAAGGAATGTGTGCTTTGCAGAGAATGGCATGGAGCCAGATATTGAAGAGTTGGAAGGCAAAGAGCACGATTACAATTGCGAACACAATGAGTATGGCAAGTGCCGTATAGGTGAGCGTATTCATTTGATAGAGTGTTCCCTATTCGATTAGACTTTACGGACTTCTATCTGGAGTCCATCGACCCCAACGACCCGGACCGATGCGCCCTTGTCCACGATCCCATCCTTTGCGAGCGCATCGTGACGCTCGCCGTTGATATTCACAATCCCGATCGGATGGAGATCAGTGACAGCGGTCCCTGTCTGGTCGATCAGCGCGTTGCGTTGCTCGCGCCAGCGTGAATCGGACTCCGCGTTCTTCGCGGCGATGTCCTCCGCTGAATCCCCGAACATCGCCTTCCCGATCGGGGTGTTGGGGAGCATCTTGAGTCCCCAGAAGAAAATCATCGGGCCGAGGATCATCGTCGTGAGCAGACCGATCGCTCCCCAAGTCGTGTCGTAGCGGAACAGCAAGACAATCCCGACCACAGCACACGCGCCAGCCGCGAGTCCGATGATCCCGCCGGAGGGGATAAAGGCTTCGATGACTAAGAGGACAGCGCCGAGGATGATCAATCCGATCCCGGCCATGAGCAAAGAATCCATTTACGCATTCTCCTGATCGTGACGATCAACAACAATTCTGAAAGCTTCCACACGCGTCACACGCACCTGAGTCCCGGCATCAATATACCCAAACTCCGCGACGACATCGACGAGCGATCCATTGATGTCCGCTTGTCCCGATGGACGCAGCGTGGTTGTCGCGATCCCAGTATCCCCGGCATGCAAGACATCCGTATCGCGCACCATCGCGCTGAATACTGTCGGAGAGTCCGATTCGGTCACGCCGGAGACTGCTGACAGCACCAATTTATCGAAGATCGGGATCCGCTCCAGATTCCGAGTGATGAGCCAGATCACGATCCCGGCGGTAAAGACCCCAAGCGATACCGTGACGACAGCGCCGAGCAAATCCTGCTGCGTCGCAGGATTACTGAGCGATGATCCAGCGGGGATAAACGACCAGAGCAATCCAGCGAACAGCGAAACCAATCCGATCGCGCCGAAGATCCCAAATCCTGGGATCACGAACGCTTCGATGAGCAGGAAGACCAATCCAACGACGATCGCGATGATCTCCCACCAGCCCGCGAGTCCGATCATTGCAGGGGGTGCGATCATCCCGACCAACGCGAGCAGTGCGATCCCTCCTCCGATCCCAGTGCCCGGCGTGATCATCTCGACGACCAACGCGATCAGGAACACTGCGATCAGCAGTCCTCGCACAGGGAGCGAAGTCATGAAGCGGACGAGTTTCTCTGACCAGCTCTCATTGGCGCGGTCGAGTTTCTCCGCGCCCATAAACGCGATGAGTTCTTCGTCAGTCTGGATGATCCCTGAGGAGAATCCGAGATCGATGAGTTGTTGTTCACGCATCACGATCGGAGCGGAGCCGTCGGTGATGTATCCGATCGGGGTATAGCGTTCTCGATCGGCGCTCGTGAAGGTGGGACGCGATGTATGGCTCTCCAGACTCAGCTCACCGATGCGTTCCTCGGCGTTAAACTCGCGGACGACATCGTCGAGCGTATCACTCGCAGGACGGAACGAGGTGGTGTCGGGAGTGTGTTCTTGTTGGATTGGGTCTGGTGTTTCAGTGGGCGCTGAAGCATCTGCCGATTCTTCAGCTGGTTCATCAGTTGATTCTTCATTTGTACTGTCAGCCGATTCGTCATCAATCAGTTCATCGTCAGCGGTATCTGTATCCGCTTCAGTCTCCGAATCGGTCACCCCAGTCGGTCGTCCGCCTGTCACCTGCGCGATCATCGGCATCCCACGCGGCGCATCCTCTCCGAACAGCGTCCGGTACTCGCGCTCGTTGATCGCGTATCGCTGCAGAGTTTCGGTATCCTCGATCAACCAGAGCTCGATGCCGTCGATGACGATCGCTTGGACGAGGTACTCGTCGTACCCGTTGCGTCTTGCGGAATCGGTCACATCCGCGAGCAGTGGGGGGAGGAGCTTGGTGCGTTCGTCTGGAGTGAGACCTCGGAGTCCGCCTCGAGCGTTGTTGCCTTGTCCGACTGTGGTCATGATGACCGGGAACGCGTCGCCCATCGATGCGGGAGTCGAGCTCACCATCTCATGGCACGCGAGCGCGATGATCGCTCCACCTGAATACGCATCGGGATTCACCCACGCGATGGTGTTGGTGATGCTCGAGGATTTGATCGTGTTGGTGATGTCGAGGACCGCTCCGACGCCTCCGCCTGGAGAGTCGATCTCGAAGACGATCGCATCGTATCCGCCTGCTTCCGCTTCTGCGATCCGTCGACGCACACTCATCGCAGTAATCGAGTCGATCGCGCCGCGGATCGTGATGACCGCGATCCGGTCTGCTTGGCGCGAAGCCGGGACGGAGATCGGAGCGGACTTTGGAGGAGCGGATGCATCTGATTGCGCCAGCGATATTGATGAGACCAGCACCATCAACGCGAGCAACGGGATCCGGATCCAGGACGGTATGTTGTGTATTGAATCAATCACGATCATATTGTACGGCAAACCACGCTCCAAGATTCACTCTTCGAGCGCAACTGTGTGCTGGATGCACGATCCGATTCAATGGGTCTGAGCAGGGAAATACACAATGTAATCCGCGGCGGGTCCAGGATACATCTCAGATTTGCTTCCAGCATCCTGCGGCGTGACAGAAGCGTTGTCACCCTCGTGGACGACGATCGATCGGATCTTTGCGTGCGATCCGATCCGATCGCGGATCCCGTCGGCCATTGCTGATCCGCCTGGGACTGTGCAGTGATCCACATGGAAATGTCCGACGACATGGAAAATGCTCGATCCGCTGTGGACACCCTGAGCGACGCTATCAGCCATCGTCTGATCCCAGACGCTCTGCGAGCGGAGGAATCCATTGATCATCTCGTCCCCGCCGTGCGCTGCCATCCCGCTCATCGCATCGCGGAATCGAGCCGCGTATCCGCCTTCTGGGAGTGCGGATGGGACTTCGATGAGTGTGCTCTGCAGGTCGTTGAGCTTGCTGTACCCCTCGAATCCTTCTTTGCGAGCGATGCTTGTGTATCGACGAGGAGAGTTTGCCGCGATGACAGGACGATTGTTGAGTTTGCACAGCTCGACCATCCGGAGATGGCCGATCGGGTTGTTCCCTGCGTTGCGACGAGCGAGCTTGACGAACTGCTCGTAGTCCACGATCCCGCTGAGGTAGTCATCGAGCGGGACCTGCTGATCGCGTTCGTAGAACTCCATCGAGAGTGCGAGTCGTTCGTTCTTTGGGAGGAGCGCCTCGAAGGTCGTCGCGATGAAGTCGAGCGACGGCGTGTGGTTGTGCATCTCTCCGACCAAGATCACATCCGCGTCTTGGAGGTCATCGATCATCTGCTCGAAGGTCGCGGTTCCTGAGAGATCACCCCGATGGATGGTCAGCGCTGTCGCGTCGAACCCATCATCGAATCCTGGAGACGCTGCAACAGGGAACACGACCGGCTCAGTCTCCTGAGTGGTCGCGCATCCACCCATACACAGCACGGTCAACAGGGTCAATCCAGAAAGTCCAACAGCGAGCGTTCTGAGCATGCTTCTCTCCGTACTGATCGACTGACCCAATCAGATCAAAGCAGATCAGACGGGATCAGTGCGATGCCGAGGTTTCGGACGGCGTCAGACCTTGACGCATGTCCATCACCAGAGAGAATAGCAGCGGGACAAGCAAGAGTGTAAAGATCGTCGAGACCAACAATCCTCCTACAACCACAGATCCCAATCCGCGATACATCTCGGATCCCGATCCAGGGACCATGACGAGCGGGAGCATGCCTCCGACAGAGGTCAGCACGGACATGAGGATCGGACGCGTGCGTGTTTTGACCGATTCGACGATCGCATCGACCGGGTTCATCGGATCCAGCGCAGACTCGGTCTGTTCGAGGTTGTCGTCGGATTCGCCTCGCATGAAGTTGAGTGCTTGGTGAACGAGCAGGATCGCGTTGTTGACCACAACACCGATCAGGATGATGAATCCGAGCATCGTCAGCACATCGAGCTGCTGAGGAGCTTTCGTTGGATCCGCGAGCGTGATCTCGTGGACGATTTTGAGTCCCGCAAACCCACCAACAATCGCGAGCGGGACAGTCAGCAGGATCACAAACGGATACAGGAAGCTCTCAAACAACGCACACATCAGGAGGTAGGTCACGAGGATCGCCCAGACCATGCGAGCGGAGACGAGCTGAGGATGACCGATCGCGGTAAACGAGATCGCTCCCAGAATCCCCGCCATGATGATGATGCCCGCGATGCCGTACGCGATCTTGGAGTTCTTTGCTTTCCGGGATCGCAGGAGCGCTGGGATTCCCAGCAGGAGTGTCGCGATCGTGACTCCCGCTCCAGCGAGCAGGTTTGCTTTGCTCTTTGTAACGCCTTCTTCGCTCACTCCAAACATCGCGGATTGGATCTTCTGGAGATCAGCCGCGCTGCCTTCGAGCTTGACACGCATCGACGCGTCGATGTATCCGTTGTCGGATGCTTCTTGAATCATGTTTTCTTCGATCCAGTTCAACGCTTCCTGCAAAGGCATCGATTCCGGAGGCGTGATGTTGATCGTCACGCTCGGGAGTTCCTCGATCCGGTTGATCGTCTGCGGCGAGCTCGAAGGTACAAACTCAACCACACTCTGAACCGGAACCACAGGACCAGCAGGGGTCGCGATCGGGATATCCGCGAGTTGTTCGAGATAATCGAGCTCACCACCGATCGGGACGACGACGAGGTCGATCGCTTCGGATCCGAGCGTGTAGTCTCCGACGAACGCGCCGTCGAAGAGGCCGCGGATTGCGACGCCGAGTCCTTGGTTGGTGAGTCCGAGCTCGCGACCAAGATCGTTGAGGACGACCTGCATTTCTTGTTGCTGGATCGAGAAGTTCGCTGGATCAGGAGACGCTTGCGAACCTCCAAAGTGCGGACGCGCGATTCCGAGCATGTGCTCCGCGGCATTGTTCACGCGACCAAGATTCGGTCCAAGAATCTGGACACGGATGGATCCTCCGGAGTTGAACTGTCCGAAGAGCGAGGTCTGACCCGCGCCGCCGTAGGAGTCGGGGATCGTATTCATCGCGCTGGTCAACAGGTGACCAACAGGGATGACGACTTCTGGGTCCTGACTCGTCGCGCCGATGAAGAGGTTGGTTCCGAACGCGCCGATAAAGAAGTTGTCGAGCGGAACTGGTTTGAAGATCGGCATGCCTGGGAACATCTGGATATCAGGGAGATTGCTGTACGAGCTCGGATCATTGATATCCGCTCGCGCGTATGCATCGATCTGGGATTCGATCCGCTGAGCGATCTTGGTGCGCTGGTCGAGCGAGAGTCCAGGCGGGATCAGGAGCCCACCAAAGACCAGGTTCCGGTTCCCAGCAGGGAGGTAGTCCATCGGAGGCATCAGCGAGATCGCGCCGAGGATCGAACCGACCGCCATCACGACGATCAGCAGCGGACGCAGCGTCCATCCCGCGACTCCAGTGATGAAGAACCGGATGACCTTGCCGAGCTGATCCACGAGTTTGTTCCCGATGACCGTGAGTCCGAAGAGCGAGTTGATCATCACGATGATCTTTGAAGGCTTCTTCTCAACCGGCTTGAGCCAACGGCTACACGCCGTCGGGATCACAAAGACCGAAACAATCAGCGACAAGCTCACTGAAACAACGATCGCAATCGCGATATCACGGAAGAGCTGACCCGCTTCTTCAGCGATGGTCAGCACAGGGATGAACACAGCAACAGTCGTGAGCGTCGATGCGAGGATCGCACCCCAGACCTCACCACCCCCTTTGAGTGCGGCACGCATCGGGGATTCGCCGAGACCGATGCGACGATCGATGTTCTCGAGGACCACAATCGAGTTGTCCACGACCATTCCAACCGCGAAAGCGAGTCCTGCGAGGGAGACGACATTGAGCGAGCGTCCCAGCGCGAGCAGGATGAGGAAGGTGCCGATGACAGAGATCGGGATCGCGATCGCGATAATCCCAGTCGCTCTCCACGAACGCAAGAATACAAGGAGCACGAACGATGCGATCAGACCACCAACCCAGAGGTTCTGGGTGACCAATGAGATCGCGCTGTTGATGTAGACCGTTTCGTCGTAGACCTGACGCAGACGCAGGTCCGGACCAATCGGTCCTGCTGCGGATGAGCCTCCGATGTTGGGGAGGATGTCGGATTCGATTTCAGCCAAGCGGATTTTGAGCTCGGTCATGATGTCGATGACATTCGCGTCATCCTGACGGATCACATTGATCGCGATCGCGGGACGAGCAAGCGAGCGGATGAATCCGCGCTTTTTGGTGTACCCGATCTCGATCTCCGCGACATCACGGACATAGACGGGAAGACCGTTTCTGTACGCGATGATCGTGTCGAGGACCTGCTGCGGATCGGTAAAGCGTCCGATGAGCCGAACGCGGTACTCGCGTTTGCCTTCGGAGATCGATCCAGCGGAGACATTCTGGTTCTCGCCTTGGAGTGCTTGGATGACATCGACATGGTTGAGACCACGCTGCGCCAATGCGACGGGATCGGTCAGCACGCGAGCTTCGCGCTCGCGTCCGCCGTAGATATTGACCTGCGCAACGCCGTCGATCCGCTCCATGTACGGCTTCACTTCCTTATCCAGCGCGTCATAGAGCGTGGTCAGGTCGTATCCATCGTGTTTGATCAGGTTCTCGTCGTTAAAATCCAGGATAATCCACGCGATCGCGCCTGATGGTCCACCAGCACCATCCGTCGCGACGATCTGAGGCTCTGTGACCTCGTCCGGATAGTTCGGGACCTGACGCAGCGCATCAGAGACTTCTTGGAGGGCGCGAGAGATGTCGGAACCAACCAAGAAGGTCAGCGTGATCGCTGTTTCGCCTTCAGAGGTGGTCGATGACATCGTGTCGAGCTTCGCGATGTTCTTGAGGAACTCTTCCTGTTCCTTTGTGATCTCATCGATGATCTCCTGCGGACTCCGACCAGGCCAGTTGGTCGTCACAGTAATCACAGGACGGCTCACCGTCGGCGTGAGCTGCACAGGGATCTGACGGATCGAGATCATCCCTGCCATCACGAGCAAGAAGACCCCGACCGTGACCGAGACGGGACGAGAGATACACCAAGCAAGCATTCCCATGGGTTACCCTTCCGATCCGCTGTTGTCTGTTGATTGCGCAGGTGGTGTGTACGGCTGACCATCGATGCCTTGGATAATCATCGGCTGGGTCGGGAACATCCGCTCGTTGCCTTCGACAACGACCTGGACCCCTTCGCTGAGGAGCGGCGAACGGATCACAACGCGATTCCCGACACTGAACTGACGCGTGATCGGCGCGAGTGCTGCTGTGCCGTTGTTGTTGTAGTAGACATACTCACCCGATGGATTCCGAAGAATCGCGTCCTTGCTGACGGTCATGAGCTTCGCTTTGGTTCCAGTGGGGACCATCGCTGTGAGCGACATCCCAGGACGGAGCTGTTTGTTTGGATCGTCCACAACCAAGCGGACAGGGAACAATCGACTCAGCGCGTCCGCTTGAGGCACAACCGCATGGACACGAGCGGTCATCGGCTCTGGGAAACTCGGGAGTATGATCTGGATCGTTGGTGCTTCGCCGTTTTCGCTGTTGGAGCTCGCGTTTGCACGCTCTACAGCAGGAAGCAGCGTCTGCGCGACATCAATCCGCGCTTCGAGATCGGACATCGAGACGATCGTGCAGATCGAGTCGCCGCGATCGACCCACTGACCGACTTCTGCATGCTTCACAGTGATCGTTCCTGCGAACGGAGCGCGGATGGTCATGTCTCGGAGTTCTTTCTCCGCGAGCGCGAGGTCGGACTGTGAAATCGCAAGATCCGCACGCGCCTGCGCGAGTTCCGCTCCGCGTGATGCAACGAGTGTGGTCGCTTGATCGAGCTGAGCAGGGTTCGCAGAACCACGCGAGTCGAGTTGTTGGAGACGCTCAAGATCACGCTGAGCTTGTTCAAGATCCGCGAGCCTTTGATCG
This sequence comes from Phycisphaerales bacterium, assembly GCA_051252395.1. Taxonomy (GTDB): domain Bacteria; phylum Planctomycetota; class Phycisphaerae; order Phycisphaerales; family UBA1924; genus UBA1924. The sequence goes on from JBPOFX010000002.1 coordinate 1,282,523, forward strand.
ATGAGCGATTGATCGGAGATGAGCTGCGATTGAGCACGCTCGTATTCGAGCTCAGCACGCTGTGCATCGAGAGTCGCGATAACCTGTCCTTTCTCGACACGATCACCCGCATCGACGAGGACTTCCATCGCGAGTCCAGCAACCTGCGACGCGAGCTCGGCGCTCCTGCGAGATCGGATCTCGCCGGTCACTGAACGGGCGTCTGAGATCATTTCAAGCTTCACTGTTTCGAGCATCACCATCGCCGGCGGAGGACCATTCTGGGCCATAACTGCAGGCGATAGGAAGAGCACCGCAAGGATGCTCGGAGTACGGAATGTTCGCTTCATCAGTGTCTTCATGGACTGTCCGACCTTTCCTGGATGATGACCAGAACGCATCCCTCACAGATGCGGTTGAGAACAATAGTCTCCGCGATTCCGAATAGCGGAACGAACAGTCATAAACTCCGCGCGATTCCAGTCTCGCAGAAAAAACGGGGTGAAACATCTAGTTGTTAGTTGTGATTCGTGCGTGACTTACGCGACGCCTGCAACTGCTGGTACACCAACACCTGACCACTCTTCGCCGTGCGGAGTGACCAAAAAGAGGTACTCGGTGTTCCGCAGGTGCGTCACCTTCCCGACCTTGGTCCCAGTTTGGTTGTGGATCCCGATCTGAGCACCGACATACCGCTTGTAATCGTGTCCGATCGTGTACACATTGCCGTGCGGCGACAGGATGGATTCCATCGTCGTCTTGTCGAGGTATCCCTCGTTATTAAACGAGACGAGCTTGTATGGACAGCGGACCTTGTCGATGAAGTTCTGCATCGCGATGATGGACTTGGGTTTGGAGTTGAAGTCTGACTTGCGAGTCTTGCAGTCGATCCGCTTGTTCGCAATCCCATAAGTCTCCGGCTTGTCCCAACGGACAAGCGACTCCCAGATGTGGTAGTTCCCAAGATACGAATGCTGGTTGTACGGCGGATCAATGTACGCAAGATCAGCAGTCAGCTGTCTTGCCGCGTCCTGCGCTTCGAGATTGGTCGCGACGCATGCACCGTTGCTTGGTTGTTCGAGCACATCAGGGACACGCAGCGTGAGCGGTTTCTTCGCTCGCGGCGCCCACGACTTGAGATATGCCATCTGCACGCCGGTCGTCGAATCCACCCGATCCGCGGCTTCCATCAACGACACAAGCATCACCGCTTTGAGATCAGGATCCAAACCCTTCGATTCGATCGATTCACGGATCGCATCGATCCGCGCCCCATTGCTCGGCATGAAATAGCGAGCATCCTCGCAGAAAGTCTTGGTGAAGTATCCCGCATCTCCAGACATCTCATTGAACTCAGTGACGAGCTGGTCCGCGTGATGGAGCACCTTTGATCGGTCCGCTTGGACATAGCACTGCGCCAAGCAGTGCGCATAGCTTGCGTAGTCATTTGCGATGACCTGATATCCCTGCGCTTTGAGCGCATGACCTACGCGAGAGGTCCCTGAGAAGTAGTCCACAACCGATCGCACGCCGTGCAGCGAGTCGATCATCTCGAGGATGTTGGGGATGAGTGTTCGTTTGGATCCGATGTATTTAACCACGCCGAGGACATCGGCACGATCCGTGAATTCGCGTGAATCTAAGACGAAAACAGCGGATTAAGTTTCGAGCGACTGTTCGCGTTTGACGCCGCGTGAGAGCGAGCGGAATCCGAAGGTGCCGCAGAGCGTGATGATAAGCCCAACCATAAACACCCACGACCCTTCTCCCGGCCAGAGGGATTCATACATCGCATAAATCGCAACACCAATGAACGGAGCGGTGAGTCCTCGCACTCCTGTGAGCGTGACATGGACCGCCATGTAGTCCGTCGAGCGTTCGGGTTTGACATACTGGAGGTGTCCGAGATTCCACGCGAGCGCACCGCCCCCAAACGCGATCCCGCGAGCGACGGATGCAGCGTACAGCAGCCAAAGCGTCCCGGTCTGAGCCGCGATAAACGCGAGGACGAAGGTGATGACAAAGACCCATGAATGGACCGACCGGAAGGTAACGATGTGGACCCGGTCCATAAACCGCGCCCAGAGCGGGATGAAGATCGGCATCATCATCATCGGGATCACCTGCGTGAGCATCAGTCCCCAGAAGTAGTCCAGATTGAACTGCTCCTCTGCGATAATCACGAACGGCGTCCAAGACATCATGTTCCCAATCCCAATCATGAACTGGCAGGTCTGGTAGCGCCGATAGTCGCGATCATCGAACATCACGCGGAGGATCCCTCGGAGCAAGCCTCGGATATTGGAGATCGAGCTGCTGGATTGGTCGGACTGCGCCTGCTCGCGTGCGAGGATCGTGGATTCGGTCCGGACCTTAATCCGTGCGTACGCGCCGACGCCGATGAGTGCGATGAGACCAAAGATCGGGATGAGGAAGCGGTAGGAGTTCTCGGAGATCTCCATCGCTTGTCCGAGCCCGATCGCGATGAGCGAGGAGATCGTGACGGATACCGTCTGGAACTTCCCGGTCATCCGCGCTCGATCGGTCGGATAGTTGACTCCCCAGACTGTGGCGCGGATGGTGACGACTCCCGCGAGACAGATCCTTGCCGCGAACGCTGCCGCGACGATGATGATCAGTCCTGTTGGGGTCCTGGGCGCAGCCGCGATCGCCATGATCGCGACGACGACCATAACTTGCAGTCCAGTGATGAAGGGGATCTTGCGCCGTCCCGAGACCGCGATCGCCCACAAGAACGAGGTGATATTCGCGAGTGCTGGAGCCGCGATGAGGGCCGCGACGAGGAAGTTGAGGAGCGTGTCTCCGACAACTCCGTCGTAGAGTTTGCGGACGATGAACCCGATGACCGAGCCTTCGGTTGCTGCGATCGCCCAAGGCAGGAAAAACGACGCACGCAGCTCGCGAGCGTAGTTCGCACGCGCCAGCCAAGGCATCGCGGCAGGATGGAACGAAAGAAATCCGAGCAGCACAAAGCGGACAGGCGACGCTACGCGAGACAACACACCGCGACGAGATCCCTCAGGATCAGCCGGCTTTCCGGATTCGGAGGAAGGAATCGGCACATCAGAGTATTCGCCTCGCTCAGCAGAGAAACCACGAATATCCTTGTCGCATGCACAAACTCATCAAGATTGACTACGGCGCAGCTGTACAAGTAAACGATTCGCTCCTCCCGATCCGTCAGATCATCGGGATCGGACGCAACTACGCCGAGCATGCGCTCGAGCAGGGAGCGGAGATCCCGGAGCACCCGCTCGTGTTCTTCAAGAACATCAACTCCCCGATCTGCGATGGTCAGGACATCGTCATCCCTCCGATCGCTCGCGATGAACAGTTCGGGGGGAATCAGACGGACTACGAAGCTGAACTCGCCGTGATTCTGAAAGATGATGTGCTTGACGCGAGCGAGGACAACGCGATGGACTCGGTGCTTGGATACTGCTGCGCCAACGATGTCTCCGCACGCTGGTGGCAAAAGAAAGGCTCCGGAGGACAGTTCAATCGTGGGAAGTCCTTCGATACCTTCTGCCCGCTTGGTCCAGCGGTCATCCCTGCGGCTCAGATCCCCGATCCCCACAACCTCAGGATCTCATGCCGAGTCAACGGCACAACACTCCAAGACGCGAACACCAATCAGATGATGTTCCCGATCCCGCGCCTGATCGCGATGCTCTCAAGCGGGACCACGCTCCCTGCAGGAACCGTTATCCTCACAGGAACCCCTTCAGGAGTCGGAATGGCGCGCGATCCACAAGTCTGGCTCCAAGATGGAGACGAGGTCGAAGTCGAGATCGAGTCTGTCGGAGTGCTCAAGAACCGAGTCCGGTTCAGCTAAGAGCGAATCAGATGTCGCACGCTTCCGCGGATTCTGCTTTCCACTTTACCGAACACCCAACCGGATCGGTGATCGGAGTGGAAACCGGCTGACCAGCAAGATGCTGATCGAGGGCGTCTTCGAGCTCGTGCGTCGTGATCTGCTCAGGAACCCTCGGCGAATCCACCGCGCGTCCAGAGTAAATCAACTTCCGCTCCTTGTCGAACACAAAGTAGTGGGGGGTCTTGATCGCGCCGTACGCACGAGCAACAGCTTGCGATTCATCACGCAGGTACAACCAAGGGAAGTTGTGCTCTTCCATACGCTTGACCATGTTCTCGAAGCTGTCTTCAGGATGCGACTGCGCATCGTTCGCGTTGATCATCACAAAGCGCACACCTTTGGGAGCGTACTTCTGGACCGTCGCGCGGGTGCCTTCGTCCGAGTTGTACACGAACGGGCAGTGGTTGCAGTTGAAGCTGATAACCAGCGTGTCGCCGTTGAAGTCTGAAAGCGAATAGGTTTTGCCATCGGTCGCAGGGAGTGTGAAGGATGGAGCGTGGTCGTTGAGGTTGAGCATTGAGGTATCCTTTGATCTGGGTGATTATCCGAAGATTGGTTTGCGTCCGAGCGACTTGCGGATGTCGGCGAGCTGCCCGAAGTGCAGCGATGGGTGGTGGGCGATGAAGTCAAGGCACTGGGCAATGGTCCCGAAGTACGGTTTCCAATCGTCAGGGCATCCCAGTGCGGGTTGCTGGAGATCAGTTTCGGAAATGGTTTCCAGGTACGCGTCCGTTTCGTTTCGAGCGGTGTCGTATTCTTTGAGCAGTTGATCGAAGCTTGGATAGAGTGACGCATCGGTGGATGGGGCTCCCTCTGCATCGAAGACCGCTTTGAGGTGCGAGAGTGTACAAGTGTCTTTGCCTTGGATCATCTGGTGAATCATAACGGACTCCATGTATGCGAGGTGTCCGAGGATCCAGGTCGCGTGGTTACCTCCATTTGAGGTGGGCTGCGCGAAAGGTTGGTCTTTGAGATCGTTGATGAGCGTCAGTGACATCTCTTTCGAGGCGTTCATGGACATGGAAATGTAACTGATGGTTTGCATTGGTTTTCCTCTAAGATCCAGTGTTGGTAATGTAGAATCATTGGGATCAAATAGTATTTCCTTGCATTCATGGGAAGAAAAGAAAAACCGACCCGTTTGGGTCGGTTTGGGGGTGTTGACTGTGAGACGGTTTAGGTCTTTGGACCACCTGAGAGGATGTCCGCAGGAAGATCGTACTTTGTATCGTTCTTGCGGAAGAGTCCCGCGAGTTCGGTTGCCTTCGCGTCGTATGCCGCTTTGTCCGCCCATGTATTGCGAGGATTGAGCACCTCTTCCGGGACATTGGGGACACTCGTCGGCATGTGGAGTCCGAACACTGGGTGCTCTTCAGTCGCGACATCCGAGAGTGATCCGTTGAGGATCGCGGTCACCATCGCGCGTGTGTATTTGAGCGAGAAGCGATCACCAGTGCCGTACGGCCCGCCGGACCATCCGGTGTTGAGCAACCAGACATTCGCGCCGTGCTGTGCCGTGCGTTCTGCGAGCATTTTCGCGTACTCCGCAGCAGGTCTCGGCATGAACGGACCACCGAAACACGGCGAGAACGAAGGGATCGGATCAACAACCCCTTCTTCAGTCCCTGCGAGCTTGGAGGTGTATCCGTTGATGAAGTAGTACATCGCTTGCTCAGGAGTGAGCTTGGAAACCGGAGGCATAACCCCAAACGCATCAGCAGTCAGGAAGATGACATTCTTTGGATGTGAGCACACCGATGGGATGATCGATCCCTTGATGTAGTCGACTGGATAGGTCACGCGTGTGTTCTGTGTGATCGAGACATCGTCGTAATCCGGGATGCGGGTTTTCTCGTCGATGATCGTGTTCTCAAGGACCGAACCAAACTTGATCGCGTCCCAGATCTCAGGTTCTTTCTCGTGTGTGAGACCGATGACCTTCGCGTAGCAACCTCCCTCGAAGTTGAAGACGCCGTTGGGTCCCCAGCCGTGCTCGTCGTCTCCGATGAGTCCGCGATTCGGATCAGCGGAGAGCGTGGTCTTACCGGTGCCGCTGAGTCCGAAGAAGAGTGCGACATTGGAAGGGTCTTCGAGATCAACATTGCACGAGCAGTGCATCGGGAACACGCCTTGGTCAGGCATGTCGTAGTTCATCGCGTAGAAGATCCCCTTCTTCATCTCACCCGCGTACTCGGTACCGATGATGACCACGGTTTTCTTTTCGAGTGACTGAGCGATCAGGATCGGGGTGTCGTGTCCGAGCTCGGCTTGTTCTTCAGCCGTGAGTTTGTGGGTTCCCGCGTTGATGACAGTCCAGTCCTGAGACCACGATCCATCACCAGCATCCGAAGGTGATCCCGGCTTGATGAACAGGGTCTCCGCAAACAACGCGTGCCATGCGAGGGTGGTGATGACCTGAACTCCGAGACGATGCTCAGTGTCCGCTCCAGCGAACCCTTCAAACACAAAGAGCTCGTCCTTGGTATTGAGGTAACGCGTCGCGATCTCGACGGCTTTGTCGAACTGCTCAGGAGTGGTCGGGATATTGATCTTGCCCCAATCAATATTGTCATGGATCGCAGGGGTGTCCTCGAGACGCTTGTCAGTCGGCGAGCGTCCGGTCCGATCTCCAGTCGAGACATTGACCGCACCATTAGCGGCAAGCTTGCCCTCGTTGCGTTGGAGCACAAGCTCAACAAGCTGGGCAGTCGGGAGATTCGTGTGAGTGGTCTTGGCGCCCAGGTCGAGACCGGAGATGCTGATCGTGCTCATAGTGTGGTTCCTGCTCTCTGTAGGGCGATTTGTCGAATCGTCCAGAGTTGGCGTGATCTTCGGCCGGGGGATCCGTCGCAGCGGTCTCGGTCACGCAAGGGGGTGAGAATCCTAGTCCTAGAACTCACAAAAGTGGTTGAAAAGGTCGTCAAACAAGGGTGACTTTCGTACTCAATGAAGGCTATCCTTGCACTGCGGCACCGGACTCCGGAGCCGCGAGTTGGTGGACGTAGCTCAGTTGGTAGAGCACCTGGTTGTGATCCAGGATGTCGCGGGTTCAAGCCCCGTCGTTCACCCTTTCTTGATGATCCAGTTGCCGGCACAATTTCTGTTTCAAACAGAAGCCGCTCGATCATCGATCCCTCACTATCGCAGACCATTACGCAGCCCTCTTCGATGTTTCATCCTCGGCACTTGCTGTCGCGTCAACGCTCGCTGTATCGTCTTCATCCAGTGTCTGCTTGCTGTGCTCGATCTGACCCGGATCAACTGTAATTGTTACATAGCACCCAGCCCCCTTTGCGGAATCGATGCAGATATCGCCTCCGAGTTTGCGTGCCAGCGAGCGAGCTTTGGACAATCCAATCCCAGCTCCATCTTGCATATCCGAGTTCCCGGCATGCGCAAACGGCTCAAAGACCTTGCTGATCTCATCAGGATCAATCCCAACCCCGGTATCCACCACTCGGATGGTCATCAATGACCGATTGTCGTGCTCTTCGAGTGTCGCATGAACTTCGACTGATCCCTTCTTGGTGTAGTGGATCGCATTCTCGATTACTTCTGTAAGGATCTGCTGGAGACGATCAGGATCAGTATTGATCAACGAGGGGCAACTGTCCTCGGCATTGACCGTAAACTCAATCCCACTCGCCAGTGCATGTCTCTGGAAATGAATCTCGGTCGAGCTGAGTATCTCACGAACATCCACCTGCTCATTGGCGAGCTCCAGGTTTCCAGACTCAAGCTCAGCCAGTTCGCGGACATCGTCCAGCAAGGTCATCACACGAGCGCTCGCGCCGATGAGTGATTCGTGCTGCTCGGCCCGAGCTTCATCGTTGAGTTCTTCGCTCAGCACGCCATCGGCGGACCCACGGATTCGGCTCAAAGGAGAGTGGATCGCTTGTCCGAGCGACACGAGCCATGTCCAACGCTCATCTGATTGACCTGTAGTGCGAGCGAGCGCCTGATCTAGGTCCACAATCCGCTTGGATTGACCAGCTAGCTTGGGGGCAAACCCCAGTGTGATTAAGAACATAAATGCAGCGAATAGAATGAGTTGGGATCTTTGGGCTTTGTCTGTAAGGACGCTCATCTGCTCCTGGGCATCATCTGAATACAGAGTCGCGACAAGTCCGAGCAGTTCTTGGTATTCAGGTTCGAGTTCGATGAGTTCGCTCACTGCTGAAGTCAGCAGTGTCTCGCTGTGCTGATCGATGTACGGCGCACGCCTGATGATGCTCCGGGATACTTTTTCGAGCTCATCGATGGATCGTTTCATCGCACTAAACGGATAGCGTGCACGATCATACAGGTCCGACACACTCTCGCCGTTGGCTGATCGGATGACCCCACGGATCTGCAGTTGCTCATTGGAATCGTGCGATTCAATCCAGAGCTGTGCATCGTGCACGAGCGAATCGAACAATTGATCAATTACATCCCAATCCTCGTTGGATACCGCGACCTGCAGACGCAGGGCGTCCTTGGTGAGCATGCTCGTTGTGTGCTGGAGCTTGATGGAGTTCAGCGCGAGTCGATGACTCGGATTATCTTCAATACTGCTGGTTCGCACGAAAGTGACGACGATCAAGAGCAGACACACCACAACCCCTACGGATGAAACAATCCCAAGCGTGCTTGAGATTGTGCGTATTCCCCTCAGGATTGGTGTGTGGATGTTCATTTTGAGGCTGGGTGCTTATGCGGCCGAGAGACTGAGTCCCTTGCAGATCATGCTGACATCGTTGAGTTCTTCCAGTAGTCCATCGAGGGACTCTTCTTTCGAGACACGCTCTGTGAGGGTATCGATCTGTTCGCTCATCGAGGTCAGTCCAAGCAATGGAGCGAGAACGCGGATCTTCATACACGAGTTGTGCACAAGCTTCTGGTTCTTGGTTCGGATCTGCTGATCCAAGGTTACCCCGAGTCTTGCGATCTCCATGCGCAGAGACTGACGGGTCTCAGGAGAGATGCACATCCGGATATTCTCGAGCGATTCAGGAGTCCATTCATTGAAGATGTACTCCGCGATCGAGCACAGCACAGTCTGGCCATCTGTCGGCCAAGGGAGCACCATGTCAGCGCCGCACGAGTTGATGATGTGTTCATCGACAGCCGCAGTAGGTTTCCCGATGAGGATGATTGGATTTTTGTAGCCTGCAACACGGACTGCACGAATAAACTCGGTTGATTTCATCGAACTCGGATCGATATGAACAAGAAGCATTTCTTGTTCAGTCGCCTTCTCTGTCGCATCCTCAATACTCTTTGCAAAGGTGTAGCACAGATTCGTAGGCATCAGGAACTGCCGGATCAGCGCACTACAGTCGCTATCCTCTGTGTACACCATGAGCTTGATTTTCATTTCTTCAGGATCGATCCGCTCGCGAGAGTACAGAAGATTGTCGGAGCTCTCGATTAAGAAGTCGCGTAAGCGGATCTCGTCTTCAAACTTGATTCCGATCTCATGGACACGACCTCCACGATGGATACATCGCGTCACAGTGCCGTACTTCGGCACAATCTCACCACTCTTGTTGATCAGATCCACAGTGACGTTGGTACCGTTGTACATGAAGTTCGAGTGGAGAACAGAGACACCGCCCTGCGATAGATTTCTTGTCGCGACGATCAGCGAGGTCGAGTTGTGACCCTCGGACATAATGTGTACGCGGATTTTGGATTGCTCGTACGAGAGTCTACGGAAGACTCGCTTGGCGCACGCCTTCACTTTGCTGGAGTTCTCGTTGAGCTTCGCAAGGAGTCTCTGGTAGAGGAGCCCGTCAACGCCGAGGGTATTCCTGTGCGCAGCTCCTGCTTGGGACTTTCCGATGATGTCATAGCTCATGTGTGCACTCAATCTTCCAAAGGTTTGGGAGGTCACCGGATACCAAGTCATATCAGGCGTCTCATGCTGCTTTCGGCTTCGCCTTGACCCTTCTGCATGAGATTATGAGCTTTCGGATGTCAGCCGCGGCTTCTCGGACGTTATGACTCTTCGATAACGCGCGTTCGGCCTGAACCGCAGCGTGCCCGATGCCAGGAAATCCCAGCGGAGTCGATGAGTTTGCAAGCGATCGACAGATATCAAGACACGCATCCGCATCCGATTCACGCAACGAACTCTCCAGAGTCAGGATCATCCGAGGCAGGTTCGATAAAAACTTCGGAAGGATCTCGTACGCAGGATCAGTCTGACTCAGCTTTGAGTACAACGGTCCCGTATCTCCGTCACCAAGCAGAAACTCTGCGAGTGCTTGCAGCAACTTCTCTCTACTAAATGGCTTGGTAAGCAACCCCGATGCTCCACACATCCGCATCTCATCGCGGATCTTCCCGGATCCATCCGAGGTCATGATCAAAAACGGCGCGTCAATCCCGTTGTCTCGGAACTCACCCAGAATTTCTGAAGCCGGGGTGCTCCCGACTAGATGGTCAGCGAGCACCAACTCGCACCCCTTCTCTGCACGCTTGAGTGCGCCTTCTGCAGTATCCGCGACAGAGATCGATAGACTCGTATCATCGAGGAGTTTGATGAGCAACTGTTGATCCAACTCCGCAGCGGTCAAGATCAGAACAGTGCCGTGCAGATCGTTCGGGTCGATCGATTCAAGCGAGTACGCTTCTTGGAGAGGATCGAGCCCCAGAAGGTCTTTGGTCGAGATCTCTTCGTCGAACTTGATCCCGATCTCATGGACCTTCCCTCCGATGTGGTTACACCTGGTGACTACGCCGTTCATATCGAGCTTGCGTCCGTCCTCGAGTTCGGTGGTCACATGGCATCGCGCTTTGGGGTAGATATACGCTGAGTGCAAAACCGAGATGCCCCCTCTCGAGATGTTCCGAGTCGCAACCGGGAGTTCAACCTTTGATCCAGTCATGTGTTCGACAGTGAGCAGTGCGCGAACAATCCGAAAGTCCCAGCGGACAAACTCACGATCCGGATTCTCCCGTGCTGGATGGAGTTCATCGATCTTGTTGAGAAGCGCGTCGAGTTCGCGTGGACCAAGCCGAAGTGTGTTGTCACGATTGTTGTCAGGCATTTGAAGCGGTCCTTGAGTTGCGATCCGGACTTCAGCACGCTACAAACACGCTCATAGCCAACCGATCCGATGAAGCACCAGGCTCTCACAGAGCCGTAGCGTTTTCTGAATCGACCGACAATCAACGCGGGATCGCACGGACCCGACAGAATCCGTTCAACAATTAGGGGGGGTGTTGATACATCTCAACGACGCGGATACACCACCCAGTTTGAGGGGGAAAGAGCGGGTCAGATATCGAGGTTCTTGACTTCCAGCGCGTGGTCTTCGATGTACTTCCGGCGCGGCTCAACCTGCTCGCCCATCAGCAACGAGAACAGCATGCTCGCTTCTTCAGACGCATGCTCCCACTGCACACGGAACAATGTCCGCTTCGTGTCGTCCATCGTGGTTTCCCACAGCTGCTCAGCGTCCATCTCACCCAGTCCCTTGAATCGCTTGATCTCCATCCCGCGACGACCAATCTGGTGGAGCGCCTCAAGAATCGATGGGATATTCGCGGCTTCAAACACTTTGGTCTGCGTCGCTGTCGATCCATCTTCTGAATCGTCGTTGCTGGACTTGGCGGAGGTAGATTTTTCGGTCACCCACGCGAACCGCGCCGGGATGCTCTCGCCGGTAACGGATTCCTCTTGGACCAAGCCATAGTCGTTGATGTCGAGACCGAGTTCCTCGAGCTGCGTAAAGATCGCGTCAAGCTCGCGGTTCTCGTGGAGCTCACGCAGGATCGCGACCGGCGAACTGTCCTGCTTGAACTGAGCAGCGTATTCAGGTGAATCGGGATCGAGTGTGTCGATCGACGCTTCCTCAGCAGTCTCGTCGAGTTCGTCCGAATGCTCGGCTTCTTGCGCCAGCTGCCAGCCCTTGGATTCGAGCAGTTCGAGTGCTTCTGATTCGGACCACGCGTAGACGCTCTCGATCTGGGTCGCGAGCTTATGCGTCGGGAGCTTCCCGTCTTTCCGAGCCGCGAGCAGATCCAGGAACTTGACTCCTCGGCGTTCTGCAATAACAACCAGATCACCAAGTCTCGTAAGCTGCTGGACCATCCTCCGAGCGTCGCTACCGCTGATCGAGTTGAGCACCTCAGGCTCAACTCCAGGCTGAGCGGTCTCGATATCGCGGATCTGGAGCATCGAGCCGTCGAGACCAAGATCAGTCAGCGCGTTGTCGAGCGTCCGCTCATTGAGCACATACTGCGACTTCTTGCTCCGTGTGATCTGATACAGCGGAGGCTGCGCGATGTAGACATGTCCGCGTCGGATCAGGTCAGGCATATGACGGAACAAGAAGGTCAGCAACAGCGTGCGGATGTGCGAACCATCGACATCCGCGTCCGTCATGATGATGATCTTGCCGTAGCGGAGTTTCGAGACATCAAAGTCCGCGCCGATCCCGCATTTGAGTGCCGCGATTAGTGTGCGGATTTCTTCGGATCCGAGCACGCGATCAATGCGAGCACGCTCGACATTGAGGATCTTCCCCTTCAACGGCAGGATCGCTTGTGTATCCACATCGCGCCCTTGCGTCGCGGATCCGCCCGCAGAATCGCCTTCCACAATGAAGATTTCCGCACGATCCAGGTCCTTGGTCTTGCAGTCGCGGAGCTTGTGAGGCATCGATCCCGAATCCAACGCCGTCTTGCGTCGAGTCAGCTCACGCGCCTTGCGTGCAGCTTCGCGCGCCTGCGCCGCGACGATCCCCTTGAGACACAGCTTCTTCGCTTCTGTAGGATGCTCTTCGAGCCAGTTGTTGAGTGCTTCTTGGAGCGCCGAGGAAACAAACGACTCGATCTCCGGATTCAGCAGCTTTTCCTTCGGCTGGTTGTTGAACTGCGGATCGGGGAGCTTGACCGATACAATCGCGATCAACCCTTCACGCAAGTCATCACCTGTCGGATTCGGGTCCTTCTCTTTGAGAATCCCGGATCGCTTCGCGTAGCCGTTGAGTGTTCTGGTCAGCGCGGTTTTAAATCCCTGCGCGTGCGTCCCGCCGTCCACATTGTTGATGTTGTTTGCGAAGGTCAGGAGTGTCTCGTTGTATCCATCGTGATATTGGAGGGCGACCTCGCAGATCATGGACTCTTCTTCGAGTTCCTTGCGGAGATAGACAGGAGAAGACACATCGTTCTTCCCCTTCATCAGGTAGGTCACATACTCAAGCAGCCCGTTCTCGGCTTTGAATGTATTGTGCTTGAGCTTCCCATCAGCGCCGACGCGTTCGTCGGAGAGCTTGATCGTCACGCCTGGATTCAGGTACGCGAGCTCACGCAGACGCAAAGAAAGCGTCTGGTAGCTGAAGTTCGTGTCCTCGAAGATTTCCGTGTCAGGCATGAAGGTCACGATCGTGCCGGTCTCGCGATCGCTGTTCGCTGGGATCGGACCGATGTCATGCAGTGGTTTCGTCACCACGCCGCGTTCGAAGGTGATCCCTTTGATCACCCCATCGCGCCAGACCTCGACTTCCATCAGCGAGGAGAGCGCGTTCACACAGGAGACACCTACGCCGTGGAGACCGCCGGAGACTTTGTACGCGGAGCCTTCTTGCTGGAACTTGCCGCCCGCGTGGAGTTTGGTGAGCACGACTTCGACCGCAGGCTTGCCGTTGACTGTTGGGTCGTCGTTCTTGACTGGATCAGTCGGGATCCCACGGCCATCATCGGAGACTTTGATTGATCCGTCGGGCTGGATAACGACTGAGACATAGGTCGCGTAATCCGCCATCGCTTCGTCGATCGAGTTGTCAACGACTTCGTAGACGAGGTGGTGGAGTGCGCCGATACCGGTGCCACCGATATACATCCCAGGACGCTTGCGGACGGCTTCGAGCCCCTCAAGCACCTTGATCTGATCGGATGAGTAGTCGCCACCCTTGGGCGCGGTCGATGGGCTGTTGTTTTCAGTCATAGTGGTCATCGGTCCGTCGAGTACATCGATCCGTTTTTCGTGCTGTGCTTCCAGAACAGGGTGCTGTTCGAGTCACAAATTGCACGCGGATTTGAGTGAGCATTCAGAGCCCCAAGAACCAGATTCTGGGTCTGATCTGGGGACAGGAATACTAGGTGCGCCGAGTCTAAAAATCCCGCTTGCAGGACGCTGATCTCATCGGAATTCGATGTGCCTAAAGGTCGAAATGGAGCGGGTTTAGAAGGGGCCCGTTGTGCTTGATTCAGCACTTCAAGGACGGATCTCGACAACCGAGACGCGCTCGCCGAGGAGTTCGTAGACCAGTGCGATGTCGTCATCTGCAAGCCGGACGCAACCCATGGATCGATTGTCCCCGATCGAATCGGGGTCGATCGTGCCGTGGATGCCGTATCCTGTGAGCGGCGCGTACTCTCCGACGCCGTCAAAGCCGAGCCAGTACTCTCCGATCGGATTGCGTGGATCATCAGGGGAGTAGCGTTCCGACGCATCGCGTGGATTCACCCATCCCGGATTCTCCAGTTTGTTCATGGAGATGGTAAAGACCCCGATCGGCGTGCCGTTGTCTTCCCCTAAACCCACATTAAACGAGCGGATGTAGACCCAGTTGCTGGGATCGTTCGGAGCGCCGTGGTAGACATCCATCCGATGCTCACTCTTGTGGACGATCGCGTGGAACGGGCCTCGCACGAGCTTGATCGTTTGACCCAGACGGATCCGTGATGGATTCGAGATCCGATTCACGCGTTGGATCAGCTTCCAGTGCGTCGCAAGCTCTCGGCGACGAGCGATCCTCGACAGCGAGTCACCCGACTGGATTTTATACTCTTCACACATCGGATCATTGGGAGCAACGACAGGTCCAAAGACCAGCACATCGTTGATTGCTGTGAGTTCGCTCCGGAGCAGCTGCGCGTCGCGATGAGAAACATTCGGATTGTTCAGGGTCTGGGAGAGCAATCTACGAGCCGCGACTCGATCGTTCTGGCTGACCATCCTCCGAGCGGTATCGAGCTGGAGTTGGACGCGATCCGCATTGTTCTGAGGATTGTTCTGAGGATTGTCCTGAGGATTGTCCTGAGGATTGTTCCGCGATGTGCTCTGTGGATTTGAGTTCGTTCCTGATCGTGTCGTCGAGTTATTGGTCGATCCCGTTCCGCTGTTGCGTGCGGATTCGAGGAGTGAGTTCCCGCTGCTGCGATTCGGGATAGTGGTCGCGGGGCGTGATTCAGGGGTCTGGTTCCGCGCGATCGGATCCGAGTTCGTGATCGTGTTTTCTGCTTCGCGAGCTGTGTTGGGAGAGTCTCCAGATCCAGGGAGCGCTCGCGATGGTGATGCGTTGGTGATCTCAACAAGGGCATCCGATGAGTTCGCATTCTGCAGATCGTCCGGAGATCCCTGTGTGCTCGCTTGCGGATTCCCCTGAGGCGTATCTCCCGCGACCTCCTGCGTCTTCGATGGACGGATCAGCGCGAACCACAGAATTAATGCAAGAGCGGCGACAACGAGGATCGCAGGAAGCAAGCGACGCAGCGGAGATCCCTGGCTCCGACGATAATGCACAGCAGACGAACGGGCGGATCGGGAAGATTGGCTAGGAAGACTCATCCGTGTTCTCTCACATATTGAGCCGTCGGCGTGACGACCCGGTCCATAGGTTGATCGTGCGGGTCTGTTGGAATCCGCTCGACCAGTTGTTCATCGAAACAGACCCCGACAAGCGACAACGGATTGCCGTGCTTGAGTCGATCTCCGATCCATCGATCATAGAACCCCGCGCCGCGTCCGAGTCGTCGTCCGCTGGGATCGAATCCAAGCCCTGGAATCAACGCAAGGCTGATTTCATGTGCAGGAATGGGTTTGCAGCTCGTGCAGGGTGATCTCAATCCGTATCGGCCGGTTTGGAGATCTTTGTCCAGAGAGCGGATACTAACTGCATGCATCATTTTTTGATCCCAATCGACAGCAGGGATACACACGACTTTGTCGCCAGACAACGCATGGTTGATGAGCGAGTCGATTGAAATTTCAGACGGGAGGGACGCATAAGCAAGGATAGTAGTTGCGGATCGGTAGAGGTCCGAGCCGGCTATCTGTTCAATCAGCAATCGGGTCTGCTGGTCGCGTTGCTCATCACTCATCAATGCAAGCGCCGATTTGAGAGTGTTTCTGAGATGGGCTTTGGTGAGTGCCATAAGATACAATAGAATAGATGCGACAGTAATACGGACTGACAGCTCGGGACTGAAGCAAATGTCTGATTCGTAAAATGGGGATGCCGAATGCAACCACTGGAACTTGGTAGATTAGAAAGAATTCTTGATCTTCGATCAATATGGGCAAACGAGCCAACCGAGTTTACTCCATGGCTTGCTAAAGAGAGTAGTTTGAAGCAACTAGGCGACTCAATAGGGATTGAGCTTGAACTAGAAGCCCAAGAGAAAAATGTAGGCCCATTTCGAGCCGACATACTTTGTAAGGACACAACTACGGATGACTGGGTACTGATCGAAAATCAGCTTGAAAGAACTGATCACACTCATCTTGGTCAGATCATGACTTACGCAGCGGGGCTTAAGGCTGTCACAATTGTGTGGATTGCGGAGCGATTCACCGAGGAACACCGAGCCGCTCTGGATTGGATTAACGAGATCTCTGATGACAGTTTTGCATTCTTCGGTCTGGAAATCGAAGCATGGCGGATTGCCAACTCACCAATTGCGCCCAAGTTTAATGTGGTGTGCAAACCAAATGACTGGGCAAAGAAAGTCCATTCGTCTACCGCAAGCAGCGAGTTGAGCGAAACAAGGCAGCTTCAACAGCAGTATTGGACAGCGTTGTCACAGTATCTGGAAGACAGCAAAAGCAAAATTAAATCGCAGAAAGCGCACCCGCGATACTGGGCGGACTTTGCACTCGGGCGTACAAACTTGTTCCTTCGCACATTCGCCAATATGCAAGCCCAATGGATCTCTGCGACCGTAGTCTGCAACGGCCCTGACGGCAAGGCATTTTTTCATCTCCTGAAAGCTGATCGAGAAGCGATCGAGAATGAGATCAGTTACAAACTCGTATGGGAAGAACTGCCAGGTAAAGATCAAAGCCGCATCGAGATTCGTAACGATAATGCTGATCCAGGAGATCAATCCGATTGGTTGAATCAGCATAAATGGATGGCTGAACGCCTTGAAGCACTGCATACAGTCTTTTCCACAAGGGTAAAGGCACTGGATGTGAGTGAGTATGAAGAGTCAATCGATATGTCAACGCCATTTGATATTTAACCGAAGCCGCCAACTAGCATGCAAGGTGGGAATTACTTATTTTGTTTTCTCGCTCTCGCCTGGTCGAGGTGCTGCTTGAGGATCCGCTCTGCACCAACATCCTTCGGCTCGTAGTACCGCTTCTCCACACCAAGATAATCCTGTCCAGAAAGCTGGTCGTCGCTGTTGTGCGAGTATTCGTATTTCTCTCCACCAAGCTCGCGCACACGCTTTCCAGATCCATCATCTGTCGAGCGAGGTGAGGTGTTTTTGTCTCGCAGGTACATCGGGACAGGGATGACACGATCCTTGCGGACATCATCGAGCGCCGCGTCGATCGCGACATACGCCGCGTTGGACTTTGGACAGCACGCAAGATAAGTCGCGCACTGCGCGATCGTGATCCGCGCCTCAGGCATCCCGATCCGCTCCACAAGATCCCAGCACGATTGCGCAATGACCACCGCTCGCGGATCCGCGTTCCCGATATCCTCGCTCGCAAGAATCGCAAGACGACGCGAGATAAATCTCGGATCTTCCCCGGCATCAAGCATCCGAGCGATCCAGTACAACGCCGCGTCCGGATCCGAACCTCGCACGGATTTGATCATCGCAGAGATCGCGTCGTAGTGACCATCATCGCCGTAGTTCGCGACCTTCTGCTGGATCGAATCCTCTGCGATTTGCTTGTCGATTGTGATTGAACCAGAGGACCGATCTGATGAAAGGACCGCGACTTCCAGAGCGGTCAGTGCCCTGCGTGCATCGCCCTCGGATTTGATCGCCCATACACGCATCGCGTCTTCGTCGATCTGGATATCGAGATCGGGATACGCCTTGGGATTCTGGATCGCATTCTGTAGAAGTTGGACCGCTTCGTCCTCAGTGAGCGATTCGAGCCTGAAGAGCGTCGAGCGCGAGATCAACGCAGAGTTGACAGCAAACAACGGATTCTCCGTCGTCGCGCCGATGAGCGTGATCAATCCACGCTCAACATCCGCGAGCAGCACATCCTGCTGCGACTTGGAGAATCGATGGATCTCGTCAAGAAACAGGATCGTCCGCTTCCCAGAATCCCCAAGCACACGATGCGCGTCGTCGATGATCTCGCGGATCCGTTTGACACCAACGGACGCCGCGTTCTCGCGGATGAATCTCCGAGCCGTAGCTTTTGCAATGACTTCCGCGAGCGTTGTTTTCCCAGTCCCAGGCGGGCCGTGGAGAATGACCGAGGTCAGCGCGTCTGCGTCGATCATCCGCCGCAGGAGCTTCCCTTCTCCCAGAAGATGCGTCTGTCCGACGATCTCGTCGATCGAGCGTGGACGCACCCGAACCGCGAGCGGCTCAACAGCCTTGATCGCAACATCACGGTTCGCTTTCCAGAGATCAGCCATACGGGAAGTGTACGGGTGCTCCTGTCCGAGAAGATCGCGGATCGTTGGGAGAAATGAACGATTACTGATTTTTTGTCAAATCGGAAGGATCACTAGCTTTGCATTTGCTAACATTTGAGAGATGTCTCCACTTCTCTCCATTGCGATCGCGGTGATTACTCTCATTGCCGTAGGCATGATCGCCGGGGGGCAATACGGCCGCTCAAAAAAACCGCAAGTTGGTGTCTTTGATGGGTTTATGTACCTGATTGGGTTCCTCTACTCCAAAATCATCCATCGCGCCGAGTTCGTCGTTGAAGAAGGCGTTTTCGAAAATATCGACGGCCCGATGATTGTGGTCTGCAACCACACCTGTGGGATCGACCCATTTCTGGTCTCGTCGGTCGTCCCAAGACGCGTCTGCTGGCTCATGGCCGAGGACATGCGCGTCCGCTGGCTCGCATGGTTCTGGAACTGGGCCGGGGTGATTTTCGTCGCTCGCAATCGACACGGCAAATCCGGGATCCGCAAAGCACGACTCCATCTCAAAGACGGCGGCATGATCGGGATCTTCCCAGAAGGCAAGATCGAACGACCAGCCGGGAAACTCCTCCCCTTCGCGCCAGGAGTGGGGGTCCTCGTCAAACGCACCGGCGCGCGCGTCCTCCCAGTCATCATCGATGGCACACCAGATGTCCCAACAGCGTGGGACTCGATCTGGACCAGCTCCAACGCTCGCGTCCGAGTCATGCAACCGATCGATTACTCCCAGACCGACCTCGGCAGCGCCGAGATCGCTGCGGATCTCCAGCAACGCTTCCAAGACTGGACCGGATGGGAACTCGGCTCACGAAAGCAGCAGCACGCGGTTGAAGCAAGCGATGCTGAAGTCGATGACACTTCGCACGCGATCAGTGATGCAGCGCGTCAGATCGCATAAGCGAAGCTTTCCAACTGAGACCGACTACTCCGAAGACTCACGAAGTGACCGCAATGCTTCAAGCCGCTTCTGATGGATGTCACGCGATGGTTCAATCTCGATCAACGCACGCAACTGATCCTCCGCGGCATCAAGATTGTTGATCAGCATCGCCATCCGTGCCGCTTGTTCGCGTCCGCTCGCATTGAATGGTGCGATCTGGGTTGAGCGGATCGCTTTTTCGTACGCTCGTTCATAGTCACCCGTTTGTGCGTACAGCTCCGCGAGTTGATCCGCGTACGCAGTTGTGTGGACTTCGCGGATATCGAGAAACTCAAGGTGCTCGATCGCACGGATTCGTTCATCGAACGATTCGCTCGCAAGGTAATGCCGAGCGAGTCGTTTGTGAGGCATCTCATCAACAGGGCGCACCCTGATCGCTTCTTCGAGCAGTTCGATGGTCTCCTCGTTGAGCCGATCGTCCATCGTTGAAAGCGTGAGTCCGATCCGGAGACTCACAAGATCCGGATGGTCTGGATATTTCCCGAGCAGTTCATCAATCGTCGCGCGTGAAGGGAGTCCTTTCCGCGGATCGTCGAGGAGTTCGTCGAGCGAAGGGACGCCGTCGCCGGCGAGCAAGCCGTGGTTGCGGAGATCAGTGATCGCCCATTGCATGAAGCTGTCCATGAACTGGTCGGGACTCAGCTCTAGGACATCCTCGAACGCTTCTGGCGCGGAGCGTCCGCTTGTTGATGCGTCCATGATCTTGCGTGGAGCTTCAGGACCGAACGCTTCGACGAGGTACTCAAACATCCACGCGCCCTGCGCGTACGCAAGCGGCCGATCCGTCGGTTTCTCTGGACGAACGAACGCGATGTTGATCTCTTCGAGATCGAACAGTCCACCAGATCGGAACGCGCTGACGAGCAGGTTCCATTGGTTCTGATCGCGCGGCGCATCTTCATTGAAAACCGCGTTCGCTTCGGTCATCCAATGGATCACGCGATTGCGCGTGCGTGAGAGGTTGACGGTGTGCGTGTATTCGTGCTGGAGAACACGCGCCCAGTCGTACTGTCCCGCTGAGGATTTGGGTCCTTCGCGTGGTGATTCGAACGCGATGACCGGACCGGTTGAAGCCGCCATCGTATGAATCGAAGGCATCCCTCCGATGCGGACCGCGAACCACTCGTGATTCGGCATCAGCTCGATGATGGTCTTTTCAGCAGGCTCGTGATTCATCCCCCCCGGCACATCAGCACAGACACGCTCGTGGATCGCTTCAAGAATCGCAGGCATCTCACGCGCGAGCACCTCGTCAGGACCAGCCTTGTATCGGATGATGAAATGCTCGGTCTCGATCGTCTCGTAGGTCGCAAGCTCGTTCAGCAGCGTGAGCGAGTTCTGAGCGCGGAGATTGAACGGATCGAGCGTCATCGCTTGTGAGAGCGCGTCGCGTGCTTCGTCGTCTTTCCCTGCTTGGACAAGCATCAACCCAAGCTGCAGTCTCGGCTCTCCCCAGTTCGGAGACAGCTCCACAGCACGGCGCAGCACCTCCGCGGCGTAGCTGTACTGCCTCGCTTCAGAAAGCGTCTTCCCGACCCAAACCGCAGCGGTGGGGGATCCAGGGAACGAGTCGTCGTAACGCTGGAGCAGCCGGTTGGTCGACGACATCCGATACCCACTCGCGGCCGCGGATGCTTCAAGCGCTCGCAGCATCGGATGATTCGGGAACCGATCGAGGGCCGGATCGAGCGCACGCTCCGCGTCCTCCGGATCCTTCCTCCGAAGTGCTACGCGTGCACGGATGATCGCGCCTCCGATGCTCACACTCGGCGCGTCGTTCTCGTCCGCATCATCGAGCGCCGATCCATAGAAATCGAGCTGCGTCGCGATCTGCTCCGCTGTATCAAAGTCGAATCCATCCACGGCGATGTGTCCCAGCAACAGCAACGGATCCGCAGCACGCGGATTCAGACGCAGCGCCTCAGTCGCCGCGGCGTGCGCATCACTGAGATTGTAATGCTCATAAAGCAGGTGCGCCTCGATCGCTCGGATGCGCCAGTTCAATCGGTCAACACGATCGCGTGCGAGCGAGATCAGCGCATTGATCGCTTCATAATCAGCTTTGGCGCTGACGATTGGTGATCGCAGACGAGTGAGCTTGATCAGCGCGGCACTCCCGATCGCCAGATCGTCCGCGTCATCGAGCCGTTGCTCGCTGAGGAGTGTTTCGATCGCTTCGAGCCCTTCGATCGCTTGCTGCGTGTGTCCCTGAAGCTCAAGCGCGGACGCGTTGATGTAACGCGTCGCGAGCGTTTCTTGCTCGACCTGCTGGATCAGATCAATCGCGTCCTGAGCTCGTCCTTGCTCAAGCAGCGACATCGCGCGAGCTTCGATCGGAGCATCGGGATTCTCGAAGATCGGATGACCAAGTGCGCCAAGATCCAGTGCAATCTGCGCAGCAAGTTGAGGATCCAGTAGGTCGTCTTCCGTCCATTGACCATGCTCAACACGCAGCTGTGCTCGCTCGTCATCGGTCAAAAACTCAGCACTGAGACGATCTCGGACCGACTGGATCAGCTGCTCGTTGGGCTCAGGAGGAGCGATCCGAACAGCACGATCCTTCGGCTCAACCGGTTCAATCGATTGCGCAACAAGCGGCGATACAAACCCAGCAACCGCGAGTCCAGCGATCGCAAACAGCGCCAAACCTGAGTGATCCGTTGTCCGTCTCAAGCCTTGGATCATGGTGAAGGCTCAACAACCTTGTATTCCACAGTCTCCGAATGCACGGTTGGTTCCGCGTCCCCTCTCCATGAAGAGATCTGTGTCCGCCAGCCGGACTCAGGGGGTGGGGTTGTGGTGTCAAACAACAACGGATTGAGGTCAGTGTTGGTCTGGACGCTGAACAACTGCACGATCTGCAAATCCCCGGTCCAGTCCGCTTTGACATACAGCCTCGGAAGCATGGATTCTTGATCAAACCAGATCCGCACCCAGTCCCAGTCGTCTTCAAATCCTGAGCCTTCCTTGGGACTCAGCTTGATCTGCTGAGTGTCCTTGACCGTATCAACCAGGTATCCGAGTTCGGGATAGTCTTCATTATCCGCAAGACCTTGTGCATGATCGAGCAGATCCACGGCGTACGACTCGAACACACGATCAGTGTTGCGACCAAGCGAGACCCAGAACGGAGCTTCGCGCATGAGTTCCATCGGATCGAGTTCTTCACCCAGCGGAACGAGTTCTCGCTTGTTGAACTGCTTTTCATCAGCAAGACGCTCGACGAAGTACCGGCCATCAAAGATAAAGTGCTCGCGGATATCCGACAAGCGATCATCGAGCTGGAGGGTGTTGAAACGGACCGCGTAGTCACGATGTTCCTCGCCGGTCTCTTCATCCCGGAGCGTGCGAAGATACAGCTGCCCGGTTCGTTTTTGGAGATCGGATTCGAGCGATTGGATGACCACATACTGGATCTGTCCGGTCATCGAATCAATTTCAGAGTCCGCGAGCGCGAGCGAATCCATGAAGGCGCGTGCCGGATCGGGTTCGGGAGCGTTGGTCGCAGGCGCTGTTGGTTGGAGCGCGAGCGTCCCTGCAATGGCAAGAGTCTGGAAGATGGCTTGAAACATGTGTGGAGTCCTTCGCGAGTGTCCTGGCCGAGAGTCTGGATATTGTATTCAACGGATCAACCGCTCGAATGTTGCGTTCCTGACGGCTCAACCGTCTCGATAATCGCGCCTGGATCACTCAGATACGCCTCAGCGATCGCGGCAGCCGCGATCGCGTCCCTTCGACGCTTTTTCTGCTTATGCGTCAATCCAGTCTGCGACATCGCTGCATCCGCAGCGACCGAGGTCCGGCGCTCATCAACGAGCACGATCGAGCGGTTGACCAGTTCTGCGAGCCGAACCGCAAACGCTCGAACCAGTTTCGCACGAGGACCGATCGAATCATCCATATTCAAAGGCATCCCCATAACCACCTCGATCTCAGCAGGTGCCGCAGGGATGTGCTCGCGTAACGCATGTAACAGTCGATTCCCATCGTCATGATCGATCGGGACCTCGACGAGCCCAGCGGGGGAAGCGATGTTGGTGATCCGGTCAGCGAGTGCTAACCCAGTGCGTTGGTCGCCGAGATCAATTGCAAGGATGCGCATGGAGCTTATTTTAGTCCATCAGGGAGCAGCTCATGCAGCTTCTTGATGTCCTGAGCGCGATCCTTTGGGACAATCAGCGTCGCACGATCGGTTCGGATCACAATCAGATCATCGCATCCGATCAGCGCGATCGTGTGATCACTCTCGACCTCTCCGATCACGATGTTGTTGCTGGATTCAAAGGTCTGGATCCCAACACCCGCGGCTTTGTTCCCGCCGTCCTTCGCATCCAGCGTCTCGCCGTACGCGGGCCACGACCCGACATCGAGCCAGGTGATTTCCATCTTAACGCCGACGATCGAAACATCCGACTCACTCGCGGCTGGTTCCATGATGCCGTAGTCAACAGAAGTCTTTTCGAGCCTTGGATAGATATCGTCGAGGACCTCTTGCTGACGATCGGTTCCCCACGCATCCGCGAGTTCCTTGATCAACGCCGCATTTTTCGGCATGAACCGCTCGTACAGCTTGAGCAGAGTCCCGGCATGGAACACAAACATCCCAGCATTCCAGTCGTAGCGACCAGAGTTAAAGTACGCCTCTGCTTTTTCGAGCGGGGGCTTCTCGATGAATCTTGCGACCTTGAACGCCTGTCCATCGGTCCCCTCGATCGCTTGGCCGTGCTCGATATACCCATACCCAGTCGCGGCATGGTCCGGCTTGATCCCAAAGGTGACCAAACGTGAAGGATCCTCTTCAACAAGCTTGTACCCAAGATCCATCGCTTTGTTGAACACATCCGCAGGCTCGATCAGCTGATCTGCTGTCAGCACACTGAACACCGCGTCCGGATCTTCCTTCGCAAACACGGCAGCCGCGAACGCGACGGCGTTGACCGTATCGCGTGGTTGAGGTTCGCCGAGGATATGCGCATCGTCGAAAGTCGGGAGTCCCTCGCGGATCTGCGAGCGATAGCGTTCACCTGTGCAGATGTACTGCTTGTCAGCAGGGACCAACTCCGACGCACGATCCGCAGCAAGCTCCAGCAGCGAGACTGTTTTGCCTTCCTGATGGATGAACTTGATGAGTTGTTTGGGTTGTCCGTCTCTGGACATCGGCCAGAGCCGAGTCCCTGAGCCGCCGGCCATGATCATCGCGTAACGCATAGTGAGGGTCCTTCGAAAGACTGATTCATCATCAAAAAGGGATTCACCCGCCCGCAAAGACGGCTTGGACAATGGTATCCGTATCGGCATCCTGACCCAGACGCCCGAGCACGATCTCGACCTTTCTTGCGGCTTCTGGACGCGATTCTCCCAGCGCCATCAACGCTGAGACCGCTTCCGATGCAGGACCAGTCGCAAATGCAGGCTCGATGGTTGATGCTGCTTGGATCACTCCCGACATGATCGCGTCTCCTGCGAATCGTTCGACCTTCCCAGTCAGCTCCGCGATCACTGTTTCTGCTGTTCTTTTCCCGATTTCAGGGAGTTTGGTGAGCGATTTCGCGTCCTTTGCGATGATCAACGCCGCGATCGTGGAGGGGTGTTCTGTGAGTGCTCGCAGTGCCTTGCGTGTTCCGACGCCTTTGACGGAGGTAAAGGTCTCAAAGAACGCTCGTTCCTCAGCGGATCCAAAACCGATAAGCCGAGGGACGAAGCTCGTTCCCTGTCCCTGCGCTTCGAGCAGGGTCTTGGTGTGGAGCGTAACTTGTGTATTGAGCTTGGTTTCCATCGCGTCCGCGAGGTAGGTCGGGATGAGTGCTTCCAGCGCCATGTTGGGATTGGGGAGGAGCGTCGCGATCGGGATGGATTCGCGTGTGATGGATTCGAGTGTTGCCGTGAGCCGAGTGATCATGGAATGAGCATACCCGCGATCTCGCTCGATTGTGCCGGGATTTGGTGGCTTTGATGCCGTTGCTGAGTCGATAGATCATCTATGAGTACGAGAACATTGATCATCGGGACCTCCGAGAGTGCTGATTTGCTGTCCAGACAGGTCGGGATGGTCGCGGATCCTCCCTCCATCGTCGGCGTCGTCCTGATCGACGCAGATCCCGGACTCCGCAGCATCAACAACCTCCCAGTCCTCGGCCCTGTAGAAGCACTGGGACAAGTCTGCAGTGCCGCGACTGTGGCGCAAGCGATCGTCTCACTCCCAGCAGCGTACCGAGACCTCTGGAGAACGATCAGCACCGAACTTCAGCGTTCTGGAGTCATCGAGCGATTCGTCACTCCGATGGACGAACTCCTCAACAGTACCCCTTCGCTCGGATCATCCGACCACAACGCGAGCGTCCAGCTCCCTTCGACCAAAATCGATCTCGGCAAGCTCGTCGGACGACAAGCACACAACATCGACCGCGATCTTGTCGGAGAGAACATCACTGGAAAGAGTGTTCTTGTCACAGGAGCCGGCGGCTCAATCGGTTCCGAACTCGTCAAACAAATCGCAAGCTTCGGACCCTCCAAGATCATCCTCATGGAACGCGCCGAGAACGCGCTGTTCGGAGTCGATCGCTGGCTCAAAGAGATCCATCCAGAAATCACCCGCGTCGCGATCTTGCACGATGTTGTCGATGCTTCCACGACCCTCTCGCATCTTGAGCGATGGTCTCCAGATGTCGTCCTCCACGCCGCGGCTCATAAGCATGTCCCGCTGATGGAAGACCATCCGGCGCACGCTGTCACAAACAATGTGTTCGGAACCAAAGCAATCGCTGACGCGTGCGTCGCGACTGGAGTGGACCGTTTTGTGCTGATTTCTTCGGATAAAGCGGTCAACCCGGTCAATGTGATGGGCGCGACCAAACGCATCGCAGAGATGTACACCCAGTCCCTCGCATCTCAGATTGAAACCTATCCCGGCTCATCGACCAAACTCAGCATGGTCCGATTCGGGAATGTCCTCGGCTCCGCGTGCAGCGTCCTTGAAATCTGGGCAGATCAAATCTCCGCAGGACGACCGATCACCGTCACCGACGAACGGATGACGCGGTATTTCATGACCATCCCCGAAGCCGCGACGCTCGTGCTCCAAGCGGGATCCATGAGCGGTCAGCTCAACGGCGCATCGGGAGAAGTCTTCGTCTTGGACATGGGCGAACCGATCAACATCTTCACACTCGCGCAACGCTTCGTCCGCGCCTGCGGCTACGAACCACTCATCGGATCACCAACCATCGCACCAACCCCAGAGCAAGTTCCGATCATCTTGACCGGATCGCGTCCAGGAGAGAAGCTGTACGAAGAACTCAGCTACGACGCCGAGGAACTGACCGCGACGGCTCATCCTGGGATCGCTCGTTTCAACGAAGACTCAGCATGGTTTATTGATTCGATGGACGGGCTGATCGAACGATTGGACACCGCCCGTAGATCGACCTCGCGTCAGGAGGTCATCAAAGCGATCGCTTCGATGATCCCAACGATGAACAATCTCCCAGGCGCAATCAGCGCTGCGTAATCTTCTCAAATCATTGATAGAGACTGAGAATCCATGCTTTAAGCGTGTAAGCGATGATTTTGTACGGATTTAGAAAGCCAATCGCAACCCAAACAAATCGCTTGACAGTGCGGGAAGTGTTTGGTAGCATGCGTCCATGATCCCCAAAGTACGCAGCTTCATCCTTTCCGGAATTGACGCTCAAGTCTGTGAGATTGAGATCGACCTCGACGACACGCAGCTCCAAAAGGAGGTGGTGGTCGGACTCCCTGATGCAGCGGTGCGTGAGTCGCTCGAACGCGTCCGATCCGCGATGGGGAACGCTGGATATCCGATGCCGCGTGGACGAACGCTGATCAACCTCGCGCCTGCGAATGTTCGCAAAGAGGGGCCAGCGTACGACCTCCCGATCGCAGTGGGGGTGCTGATCGCTCAAGGCGTCATCAAGCCTCGTGTTCCAGCACCAGCAATAGCAGGAATAGGTGGGTCGAACGAGTATGGCACAAGCGACGGATTCGGAGTGGGTGAATCCTCAGAGGAGTTGTTCGGACTCGATCCACGCTCAGTCCTCATCGCAGGAGAGCTCGCACTCGATGGACGCATCCGTCCAGTGCGAGGGATCATCGCGATGACCACGCTTGCCAAATCCATGGGACTTGATGCCGTGATCGTTCCGGATCTCAACGCACACGAAGCCGCGGTCGTGCAAGGCGTGCGTGTCTTTGGAGTATCGTCACTCGCGCAAGTCGTCGGACTTTTCAACGGCGGACTCCCCCTCGAACCCACCCCTCCGCTCGACATCGAATCCATGCTCGAATCCTCACGAGCGAGTGTGGACTTCGGGGAGATCAAAGGTCAGGAATCCGTCAAGCGCGCGCTCGTCATCGCCGCGGCTGGACAGCACAACATCGTGATGCTTGGTCCAGCGGGAACCGGAAAGACGATGATGGCCAAAGCCCTCCCAGGGATCCTTCCGCCGCTGTCTCCAGACGAAGCGATCGATGTGACGCGGATCTATTCATCCGCAGGATTACTCGATAAGGGATCTGGTCTCATATCCAGCCGACCAGTCCGGATGCCGCACCATACTGCGAGCAGTCCCGCCATTGTTGGAGGCGGGATCGTCCCAAGAGCCGGGGAAATCTCGCTGGCGCACCACGGCGTCCTCTTCCTCGATGAACTCCCAGAGTTCCCAAGAACCGTCCTCGAAACGATGCGCCAACCACTCGAAGACCGCATTGTGACCATCGCTCGCGCCCACGGCACGGTCCAGTTCCCTGCCTCCTTCATGCTCGTCGCCGCGATGAATCCCACTCCGCGAGGAGATGTCGCGCCGGGAGAACTCGGACAACGCGAGATGGATCGATACCTCTCGAAGATATCAGGGCCGTTGATGGATCGGATCGATCTGCATGTCGAAGCGCCCGCCGTACCTTGGTCCGAACTGAGCAAAAAAGCAACCGGTTCAACGACCGCAATGATGCGTCAGCAGGTCCTCAACGCGCGATCCATCATGCACGCTCGCCAAGGAACAACCGTCAACGCGGTCCTCCGTGGCACCCAACTCGATGAAATGATGCGTCTGAGCGATCCAGCAAAGGTCCTGCTCGAACAAGCGATGACCCAGCTCGGACTCAGCGCTCGTGGATATGACAAGGTCCGTAGGGTCTCGCGCACCATCGCGGATGTGTCTGGAAGCGAAGAAGTGAAACCGGAACATGTCGGAGAAGCGGTTCAGTACCGATTGCTCGATAGACGCGTGTAGTGTGAGCCGAGATTTTACGGATGCAGAGGTCGTTTGGTTGATCAGCTCGAACGAGTTTCGCTGCAAATCCGTGCCAATGACGCTATGGTGTCTTCTCAATCTTGGATGATCAGTTGTTCGTGAAGGGGGATCATCCTGCAGCTTTTCGAGGAGTCTCCTATGGTTCGCCAATACACGATCCCCAGTGTTCTTTACAAACTCATCCTGTCCACACTCGTCGCGTCGTTGACGCTTGCGAGCGCCTGCTCCAGCAACGATTCATGGCACGGCGGCATGCTCAACAAACGCGGCAACATCGTCAAAGCTGATTCCGTTGGTGCGGTCGATGACAACTACCGACGCGAAGGTGGTCGCGATGGCAACAACATCTTTAAAGAAATCGACCTCCCAACCCCAAACTCCGCTCGTCTGGGATCCGGAAAGCCCGGCCCGGACTACTGGCAGCAACGCGTCGACTACACGATAGATGCCACGCTGCATCCAGAAACCGATTCCGTCAGCGCGAGCATGACGGTTGTGTACCACAACAACTCGCCTCATGAACTCGAGTACATGTGGATCCAGCTCGAACAGAACCTCTTTAAGCTCGACTCGATCGGATCCCAGAGCCGAACACCAGGCTCGGTGATGAAAATGCTCGAGTACGATTTCGACGGCGGATACAAAGTCTCCAATGTCCGCACCAACGGACAAGAACTCGCACTCAAAGTACACGACACGCTCGGGAAACTCGAGCTCCCATCGACGATCAAGCCGGGACAGACTTTCGAGTTCTCGCTCGACTTTGAGTTCAATGTCCCTCCAGCACTCAGACGGATGGGCAAAGAGACTGTGCAAGACGGCAAAATCTACGAACTCGCGCAGTGGTTCCCGCATGTCTGTAAGTACGACGATGTCAACGGCTGGAACACACTCCCCTACCTCGGATCGGGAGAGTTCTACACCGATTTCGGTTCGTTCGATGTCTCGATCACCGTCCCGCGCAACTACCTCGTCGCGGGATCAGGGATGCTCACCAATCCGCAACAAGTCCTGACGAGCGAGCAGCAATCAAGACTCGCGCAAGCGGACCAGAGCGATGAGCCGATCTGGATCGTCACGAAGGACGAGATCGGTCGTGAAGACATCCGTCCCGGAAACGCGGACTCGTTTACTTGGGAGTTCGAGATCGACAACGCACGGACCTTCGCATGGGCCGCGTCCGATGCGTTCATGTGGGACGCGTGCAAAGCAACAATCACCGATCTCAACGGCATGCAGCGCGATATCCGCTGTCAGTCCCTGTTCCCTGTCGAAGCGAAAGTCTGGGGGAACGACCACGAGGACGGCGGATCATCACGATACATCAAACACTCCATCGAGTTCTACTCCGACTGGCTCTACCCCTATCCCTACCCAGTCATGAGCAATATCAACGGGCCAGAAGGCGGGATGGAATATCCCGGAATCATCTTCTGCGGCTCACGCACCAATCCAGAAGGACTCTTCGGAGTCACCGATCACGAGGTCGGACACAACTGGTTCCCGATGCTCGTCAACTCCGACGAGCGCCGATACATGTGGCAGGACGAAGGGTTCAACACCTTCATCAACATCTACTCGAAAGCCGCTTGGTACAAGAAGTCTCCCGACATCAAGCGTCATATGGAGCAGACGATCGAGGTCTGCAGTGCGCACAACTCCCAGCCGATCATCACCGCACCCGATCGCGCATGGCCGCGCTGGGTTGGACGATTGATGTACCGCAAAACAGGATACGGCCTCTACATCCTCCGCGAGTTCGTCCTCGGCAAGGAACGCTTCGACGACGCGTTCAGCCAGTACATCGACTGGTGGGCGTTCAAGCATCCGCAACCATCGGACTTCTTCCGCACGATCGAGGACGCGTCGGGAACCGATCTCGACTGGTTCTGGAGAGGATGGTTCGTCGAATCCATGTCCCTCGATCTCGCGATCGCAGGCGTGACCAAGGTCGAGGACAGCGAGCAGGGGACCTATGTCGTCGCGATCGATTCGCTCGGAGAGATGGTCATGCCCGTCCACCTCCGGATTATCTACCGCGACGGCACAACCGAAGAACGCACGCTCCCTGTCGAGATCTGGCAGGTGACCACGCGATGGAACGCCGGGATCAGAACCGGAGGCAAGGAGATCGAGTCGATCACGATCGATCCCCACAAGCTCCTCCCAGACACGGATCGATCCAACAACCGTTGGGAGCGATGAACATTTTGATCGCAGCGCGTATACACTCGCCCTGTGTACCAGAGCCTCCTGACCAAAAAATACTTGACCAGCAAGCTGATGCCGATCCTCGCGATGCTCGCGGTCACGCTTTCCGTTGCGACGATCCTGATTACCTGGTCTGTGATGGGGGGGTTCCTCAAAACCCTCGTCAACTCTGGAAGATCGCTGATCGGTGATGTCACGATCTCATGGCCGAATGTCGGATTCGCGTATTACGACGATCTCGTCGTGATGCTCGAAGAGGATGACATGATCGAGGGCGCGTCCCCGATCATCGAAACCTACGGCATGATCCAGCTCCCAGACGATCGCATCGAGATGATCACGATCAAAGGCATCGACACCACAAGCTACGAGCGGGTCACCAACTACTCCGAAACGATCTGGTGGAAGCCGATCGATGAACCGACCTCAAAAGACCACGACGGCTCGGATGTCCGCTTGGATCCCCAGTTCCGCGATGCGATGACGATGTTCGAGTCCAACGCCGCGACACTGACGCGCCGGAATCCAGAATCAGGGATTACCGAAGCCGCGGGCGTGCTCGGCGTTGAAGTGACTGGGCTCAACATCCGCACAGAAGACGGCATCTACGACCCACGCTCCCACGGCTTCCGCGCCACTCCAGACGGCGGAGTCGAGCGTGTTCCAGGATTCATGCCCGCAGGAGGAAGCGTCGGATTGACGGTCCTCTCGCTGGATTCGAGCGGGAAGCCCGTCGATCCAGTGACGCGGACGATCCCGATCGCTAACGAGTTTCAATCTGGGATCTACGAGATCGACCAATCCACGATTATCCTCCCTCTGAGCGTGATGCAGCAGATGCTGCGTCTGGACGAAGCACGCAGAGTCGAGCTTGTGGACAATCCGTTTGCGACAGAAGTTGATCCGGAGACTGGACAGATCCGTCCCAAGACCAGCGAGGTCATCGGGATCGATCCGGCTCGCGTGACGACTGTTCTTGTTCGTGCTGTTGATGGCGTCCCGCTTGAGGATGTCCGCGAGCGCGTGATGGTGATCTACGAGCAGTTCGAGAGCAAGCATCCGGGAGAGGTGCCGAGCATCTTCTCGATGGAGAATCAGATCCGGACCTGGGAAGAGCTCAATGCGACGATGATCAACGCCGTCAAGAAGGAGACGGGACTGGTCCTCTTTATCTTCGGCATCGTCTCGTTTACCTCCGTCTTCCTCGTCCTCGCGATCTTCTGGTCGATGGTCTCAGAGAAAACCAAAGACATCGGGATCCTGCGTGCACTGGGAGCGTCCACCCCCGGCGTCGCATGGCTCTGGATCCGCTACGGCACCGCGATCGGTTTGATCGGCGCGATTCTGGGGACCACCGCTGGATACATCGTCGTCACGAACATCAACGCGATCCACGATTGGATCGGACGCACAACAGGACTCGTGATCTGGGATCCTCGAACCTACTACTTCATCGAGATCCCGCATGAAGTGGACATCAGCAAAGCGATCATCGTCTTCGTCGTCGGCGTGCTTACTTGTGTACTCGGATCACTCATCCCAGCGTTCCACAGCGCGAAGATGGACCCAGTCAAAGCGTTGAGGTTCGAGTAATGGTCGCAAAAGCTTCCCAATCCGAGATCCTCTGCGTTGAGAATGTCCGCAAGACCTACAAGCTCGGTCGCGTCAAGGTCCCTGTCCTCCACGGCGTAGATCTCACAGTCAACCACAAAGAATGGATCACCATTCTGGGAGCATCGGGTTCAGGCAAAAGCACACTCATGCACCTGATCGGTGGACTCGATCGTCCCGATCGCTCGCAGGAGCATCCGCCTTCGATCGTCTACGGCGATCGCGTGATTACCAAACTCGGCGCGAAGGGACTCAACAACTACCGCTCGACAGAAGTGGGGTTCGTCTTCCAGTTCTATCACCTGCTCCCAGAGCTCAACATCCTCCAGAATGTCTGCATCGGCGCGATGATCCGCCATGGACGATTCGGATACGGCTCCAATAAAAAAGCAGTCGAGACCAGAGCGAAAGAACTCCTCGAACGATTCGGTCTCAGCGATCGCATGAAGCATCGTCCCGCCGAACTCTCAGGAGGAGAGCGTCAACGCGTCGCGATCGCTCGCGCACTGATCAACGAACCCGCGTTGCTCCTCGCTGATGAGCCGACTGGGAATCTGGATCTCAAGACCGGAGAGTCGATCCTCGATGTGCTCACAGAACTCCGCGAAAGCTCCGGACTCACGATGGTCATGGTCACGCACGACGAACGAATCGCGGCTCGCGCCGACCGAGTCATCCGACTCGTCGATGGACGCGTTGTCGAGTAAACCCTCATTCTGATTTCAAAGTGATGATTCTGCACACGATTGGTCGGGATTTGATCGCATTGGTTGGCTCAAGCGTGTCGGGGTTCTAACATTAAATCCTAAGCGAGTGTTCCCTAACAACAGGGGAGATCGGATGTACAGGACCGTATCTCGCTCAAGAAACAACAGGACCAGTCGGACTGGGAGTCGTTTCGCATCGGAGAATGAATAGTGAGCACCGCACACGCCAACTCGTCGGATTCGACCCAGGCACCAACACTCCAGAAGTCAGAAGTATCCCTGACCGGAATGAGCGGCAAGAAGATCGTCGCTGATGTCGTCGAGTGCGGAACAGGCACACCCATCGTCTTCCTCCACGGCTTGGTCGGTCTCAACGAACACTGGGAAGTCGTCGTCCGCTCGATGTCATCGCGTGCGCGATGTGTGACGCTCGAAATGCCTCTGCTCTCGCTCCGCAAATCGGACTGCTGCATCCAAGCGGTCTCCGCGATGACGATGCAGTTCCTCGATAAGCACTTCGATGAGCCGGTTGTCTTGGTCGGGAACTCGTTCGGAGGACATGTCGCACTCCGCGTCGCGCACGAACGACCAGAACTCGTCCGCTCGCTGATCCTCGCAGGATCCAGCGGCTTGATCGAACGAACCGTCGTCAAAGGCGCACCCGTCCGACCAACACGCGAATGGCTCGTCGAAAAAATTGGTGAACTCTTTTACGACAAGTCTTACATGGATCCCGGAGATGTCGATCGCGCCTTCGCACTGCTCAACGAGCGAGGAGGCGCGCGGGCGATGGTCAAGCTCTCCAAGAGCGCTCGAAGAGACAACATGGCGGATGATCTGGGAGAGATCGAGCACCCAACCCTGCTGATCTGGGGGAAAGAGGATGTCGTCACCCCTCCGAGCGCTGGACAGGGATTCACAGAGCTGATGCCCAACGCGGAGCTCTTCTGGATCGACGCGTGCGGCCATGCGCCGATGATCGAAGCTCCAGTCGAGTTTGCCAAAGCCATGCACGAGTTCTTCGATAAGCAAGGGCTCGATCAATCGAGCACCTCAAGCGGGGACAGCGCGTGAGCACACAGACAATCCAGCAAGGCGTTCAACGAGCGTCCACTCCGAACGCTCCCTATTCCATGACGAGCCTTGTCGGAGTCGCGTTGCGTGCACGCGTCGAGCGCCGTCGAAGAAAGCTCAACGATCTCGAGCACTGGACACGCAACACCCACGCGATCCAGAGCAACCAACTCCGCAAGAACCTACGGCTCTCAGCGAACACAGTCTTCGGGAAGCAGCACGGCTTCGGCGCGATCGCTTCGATTGAGAATGATCAAGACATGATCGACGCGTACCGCAAGGCGCTCCCGATCAACGATTGGTATGTTTTCAAGGACCACATCGAAGCGATGCGCGATCGCGGAGAGTCCGATGTTCTTTGGCCGGGATGCGTCGAGCATTTCGCGCAAACCTCAGGGACGACGGCAGGGGACAAGTACATCCCAGTGAGCGAACAGATGTTCCGCTCCAACTTCCTCGCATCGCTCGACATTTTCGCCCACCTGATCAATCGGGGAGTCCATCCCGAACGACTCATGGGTGGTCGGTGCTTGTTTTTAGGTGGTTCGACTGATCTCGACTACAACGAGCACGGCATCGCGACGGGAGATCTCTCGGGACTGGTGACGCCGTTGATTAAATGGCCGCTCTCGACGATCTATTCACCCGGTCCGCAGGTTGCGCTCATGAGTCATTGGCCGGACAAGATCGAAGCGATGGCGCAGCTCGCGATCAAACAAGACATCCGCTTCATCTCAGGGATGCCGAGCTGGGCGCTTGTGCTGATCGATCGTGTGATCGAGCTTGCGAACGAGCGCGGGATCAAAGCGAAGTGCGCCAAAGATGTTTGGCCAAACCTCGAAGTCTTCGTCCACGGCGGGGTCAACTACACGCCATTCATCGAGCGGATGGCGCTCGCGTTCTCAGGGGATTCCAAAACCGACTTCCCGTGCAGGCAAGAGCTGTATCCAGCGTCCGAAGGATTCCTCGCGATGCAAGATCGCGATGATGATCCGGGGATGCGTTTGCTGGTTGACAACGGGACCTTCTATGAGTTTGTCCCGCGCGAGCAGATCGACGACGAGAATCCGGATGTGTTTTCGTGCTGGGAAGTCGAGAAGGGTCAGCAGTATGTCGTGGTCATGAGCACCAACGCTGGACTCTGGAGATACATCATCGGAGATGTCGTTGAGTTCGATACCATCCCGAATAGTCCAGATTCAACAGATGGAGATGGTCCTGCACGCTTGCGGATCGTCGGCCGTCATCGTCACTTCATCAACGCGTTCGGAGAGAACCTCATCGGAGAGCACATCGAAGACGGCGTCAGCGCCGCCTCTCGCGCAACTGGTGTCACGATCGGAGAGTTCACGGCTGCACCGGTGTATCCGTCCGAGACAAATCGAGCGGGACTTGAGGTTGCCGTCGAGTTCAAGGACTTGCCAAACGCTGAGATCCTTGCTCAGTTCGGTCATGTGTTTGATGAGACCATCAAAGCGACCAATGTCGATTACAACACCAAGCGAACCGATTCGCTTGGGATGTCTGAGCCGACAATCACTGTCCTCCCAGACGGCACTTTCCACCGCTGGCTCGATCGCAAAGGCAAACTCGGAGGTCAGCACAAGTGTCCTCGATGCGCCAATCATCGTGAAATACTGGGTGAAGTGCTCGAAGCGGCGCACAGCTAGACTGTTTTGCTGAGTCGGTAGACATAAAACCAAGCCTTTTCTATACTTCCGTGCTCGAACCCATTTTTGGAGGTTGTGATGTCAGTGCTTTTGGTGCCCCATGCGGCGGATGCGATTCTCGAACAACTCGACGGATTTATTGATCAGCTCAGTGATGATCAGTTTGTCCAAGAATCCACAATCTTCCCAGGCGGGACCGCCGGAAAGCACATCCGTCACACGCTGGATCACTTCAAAGCCGCGATCACAACCTGTTGTACAGAGACAATCGACTACGACCATCGCGAGCGAGGGGTGAATGTCGAATCTGACCGGAACGCCGCGAAATCCGAGATCGCACAGCTCAGGAGCTGTCTCTGCGATCTCAGCGAGGATCACCTGACGACTGAAGTTACGACCCGCGTCATGTGCTCAGGGAACGGCCAATGCGCCGAGCTGACCTCGACACGCGGACGCGAAATCTTCTTCGCGATGCACCACTCGATCCACCACAACGCGATCCTCAAAGCGATCGCGGCGGAACTCGATGTCGAACTCGACAAGAGCTTCGGACTCGCTCCCTCGACCATCAACTTCGAATCCGGATTGGCTTCCTCTTAATATGTGCACACTCAGTATCATCGAAACCTCTGGAGGGGGGTATCGGGTTGTTCATAGCCGCGACGAGCAGCGCTCGCGTGGACGCGCGTATCCGCCGACGACTCGAACGCTCGAATCTGGTCTCAAGATCGAGCATCCGACCGACCTCGACGCCGGAGGGACCTGGATTGTCGCTGCGGAGACCGGAGTGACTGCAGGGGTGCTCAACTACCAGACCAACGGAGCCGTGAATCCAAATCCGAGACAGTCTCGTGGTTTGATCCCGCTTCACCTCATCCATGAAGATCATCCAGCGTCGATGCTCAACGCTCTCCGAACGATGGATCTTGCTGCCTACGCATGCTTTACAGCGTTTGGGATTGAGGCAGCTGCGGATGGTCCTCGACTAATGGTTGCTCAGTGGAATGCTGAGGAGTTGATTGTCGTTCGCGACGGGACTGAAACATTTGAGCCGATCATCATCGCGTCTTCCGGATTGGGAGACGAGATTGTCCAGGATCGTGTGCCGTTGTTTGAGGAGATGGTTGCACCGAATCAAACCCCTGAGATTCAGGACGCTTTCCATATGCATCACTGGGACGACAAGCCGGAAGCATCGGTCCTGATGTCGCGTGAGAACGCTCGGACAGTGAGCATCACGACGATCGAGGTGGACTCTCTGAACTCAGGTGCTGAATCTGGTCAGAGCAAGCCGATAATGACCTACCAAGAGCTCCCTGAGAACGACCCGGTATGCGACCCGGTCGGTGCTGGGATGCTACAGTAGAGGCACCATGACAGACTTCCTATCTGATCTCATCGACGCACAGTTTCTCGTTTCCGCACTCACCCTCGCGATCGGCGTGCATGTCGTGCTTGGATGCGCTGCGATCTCGATCTGGATCGAGCGGAAACTCTCGGCGTACATCCAGGACCGCATCGGTCCAAACCGCACTGGATTCGACTTCGGACTCCCGTTCCTCAGCTTCCTGCGAGGAATGCTCGGACTCGGACAGATCCTCGCCGACGGCATCAAAGCGGTCACGAAGGAAGACTACACGCCGCCGAATGTAGATAAGGTTCTCTTCACACTCGCGCCAATGATCGCGGTTGTCCCAGCACTGATTACCTTCGTCATCCTGCCATGGGGCGGGTATGTCTATGTCCCAGAGTTCACCCTCCCAGTGATCGGCGCGATCGGTGGAGAAGTGGTCGCAGTCGCCGGTGCCAATGTCTCCGTCGGCATCATCTACCTCCTCGCGATCGCATCCGTCGGCGCCTACGGCGTCACCCTCGGCGGCTGGGCTTCGAACAACAAATACTCCATGCTCGGCGGCCTCCGCGCGACCGCTCAGATGATCTCCTACGAAATCCCGATGGGACTCGCACTGCTCTGCTGCTTGCTGATCGCGGGATCATTCCTCCCAACCGAAATCATCATGCAGCAACGCGAGCACGGCTGGTTGATCCTCTCGCTCCCACTCCCAGGCATCCTCTTCTACATCTGCGTGCTCGCTGAAGCTGGACGCGCCCCATTCGATAACGCAGAAGCCGAGCAAGAACTCGTCGGTGGATACCACACCGAATACTCCTCGATGCGGTACCTCCTCTTCCCGCTCACCGAATACCTCCACATGGTCACAGGCAGCGCGTTCTTCGTGCTCCTCTTCCTCGGCGGATACGACCTCCCGCTAGTCGGATTGACCGATACCGAATCGACTGGTCTCCTCGCGATGCTCGTCAAGTTCGGAGTCTTCGTTTCCAAGACCATGCTCCTCGTCTGCTTCGCGATCGCGCTCCGCTGGACGATCCCGCGTGTCCGCTACGATCAGGTCATGATGCTCGGCTGGGGCGCAATGATCCCTGCAGGACTCCTGATGATCGTCGTGACCTCGATTATGGTCCACATGGGATGGACCACCGTCCTCCCGATGCTCGCAGCCAACGCATTCATGCTCGTCGTGATCATGATCGGTCGCAAGATCCTCGCAGGGATGTTCGGACGCTCAGTCGTCAATCACAAGATCCCGCTCTACGGCTCGCGATACTCTCCAGTCGAAGGATCGGTTGTCCAAACCGCTCCATCACACCCGCTGGCGCGTCAAGACAGCCCTGCATAAGCACGGCTTTCAAGATCCAAGTTGCCCAACAGTTTCTCGGCTTATTGCCAAGGTTTGATGTCTGATGTCCGCAGCCTCTGGTAGAAGGTCGGGAGCAGATATCCGCGATCGTTGTGGATGTAGATGCGTCCTGAGACGACGAATCGTGTGCTGTCGCCGTGCGCGATCGCTTGGTTCTCCATACTCATCAGCAACGAGCAAGGAAGCACAGTGAGTTCCACGGCATCACTCGAGGTTGCCTCATCATGATCAAAGACCGCGATCCATGATCCATCGGGTGCGCGATCCAATCGACCAGGCCTGCGAATAAGCAAGCTCCCTTCACGGATCCCCGGCGCGAGCGAAGGTGCTGCGGTCTGGAGTTGAGCGGAGTTCTGGGTTTGGAGCCGAGAGCTTTCAGGAAGGATGCGTTGCTGTTCGATCTCGATATTGGTTTCCGCATCAAGCTCACGCAGGAGTTCGAGGACATCTGGATCCTCGCTCAATCCTGCAGGCTCATCTGATTCTTCCATCGGATCAGTATCTGCATCCAACGAATCGGTCGATTCACTCGCTTCAGTTGGTGCTGTGCTTGCCGCTGATTCTTCTGCCGCAAGCTCAGAGGGGGTCGGGACAATTCCCACGGCGAAATCTGAGATCAGCAGATGGTTTCTGCCGTGATAAGTCAGGATTTCTCCTGAGACTGTCACGGTTTGATTTGCCCAGATGCTTTCGAGCTGATCGAGCGTCGAGCACGGCAGCAGGAGCACTGGACCCTCTCCAGGAACGCGCTGCGCCGGATCGGGGACAAAGATCAGCCGATCGTTCGGAGCCGGGACAAGCCGACCAGTCCGCGAGAGGATGAACGATCCTTCCGCAAGCGCAGAGGGGAGTTCGACCTGTGCGACGCTGTCATTGACGACATTCATCCAGTCCTGGCCGCTTGTGAGTCCTGTTTGATGAGGGGTCGAGACCTGTGCTTCTGTTGGTTCGATCGGAGTCGAGTTGGTTCCCATCCGAGGCATGGAGTCCTTAATCACCTCAATCCGCTGACGAGCCGGGGAATCGGGTTCTTCAGTTGGGACTGGGTCCGAATCCTGTGCATATGCGGCACTGCCTGCGAGGAGAGCGAGGAGGAGTGCACAGCGGGGGTGCCGAGGAGAGCGGGGGAGTCGGGGGAGGTTGGACATCAGCTTCCTTGCAAGATTCGAGGCAATAATCGAGGATCTTCGTCAGTTCAGTCTCTCTGGACAGGTCGAAGGATCGTCCCGAGAACACGATACTCTCTTATCCTATCGTGCTTTCGAGCTCAGGATGTTGACCTTTGCGAGGTTGAGTTCTAGCGTCACCTTCCCCAAATGCGGGAATAGGGCCGGCCGTGTGCCCGAGTGGACTAAGGGAGCGGATTGCAAATCCGCTGTGCGAAAGCCAATCGTGGGTTCGAATCCCACTGCGGCCTCTTGAAAGACCGATCCGGATCATCCGGGTCGGTTTTTTCGTGCTCAATCCACTACGATCTGCTGATGACCAACCAAGCACCAACAGATACACAAGCAACCCAGCAAGCCATGGATCAGTTCCAGAGTGATTTCCGAGCAGTCCAAGAACAGGTCGCCAAAGCAGTCGTCGGACAACGTGACACGGTCGAGGACCTGCTGACCTGTCTCTTCGCAGGCGGTCACGCACTGCTCGAAGGGGTGCCTGGGATTGGAAAGACGCTCCTGGTCCGTACGATCTCCGAAGCGGTCGATCTGAGCTTTGGTCGCGTCCAGTTCACTCCTGACCTGATGCCTGCAGACATTACAGGGACCACAGTCGTTGACGAAATCGAAGACGAGCACGGCTCGCGCCGCCGAGCGTTCAGGTTCCAACCCGGACCGATCTTCGCGAACATCATCCTTGCCGACGAGATCAACCGCGCGACTCCAAAAACCCAGTCCGCGCTCCTCGAAGCGATGCAAGAACGCACCGTGACGATCGGAGGCGTAGAGGGGATGACCCACCAGCTGCCGAAGCCGTTCTTTGTTCTTGCGACGCAAAACCCGGTCGAACAAGAAGGTACCTATCCGCTCCCTGAAGCACAGCTCGACCGATTCTTCTTCAAGCTCCGCGTCGGATACGCGAATCGAGAGGAGATGGGACAGATCGTCGCGCTGACGACCGGATCGACCAAGCCTGTGATCGAGCGTGTGCTCAACGCGGAGCAGCTGATCAAGCACCAGCAGCTTGTCCGGCGCGTCGCCGTCGCGCCGCATGTGCAGGACTACGCGATCCGCTGCGTCCTCGCGACGCACGCGCGAGGGGAGCTTTCCGACGGACAGTTCGCGACCCCGATGGTGACGCGCTTCGTGCATCTCGGCGCCTCTCCACGCGCGGCGCAGACTTTGATGCTCGCAGGGAAGTGCCGAGCATTACTCGATGGACGCGCGGCGGTCTCGATTGAAGATATCCAACGAGCCGCACTCCCAGCGCTACGACATCGGATCATGCTCAACTTTGAAGCGTCCGCTGAACAGGTTGATGCGGATTCGGTTGTGCGGAACATCATCGAGACGCTTCCACGAGAGTTCAGCTAAGCAGAACGAGGGTCTGTTTTGGTCTGAAATCTGGGAACCAAGTTCGACTCCATGCGGATAGCTCCTGTCGCAGTGGCGCATCGTGTGGATCCGCTCTCGACGCATCAGGTGTCACGCACACACCTGTGGGACATACATCACACAATCTGGAGGACACATGGGACATTCACATGGCGCCATCGCTGCGCTCGTGTTGCTGAGTACATCAGCACACGCTGGTATCAATGACGACTTCGAGAGCTACACACTCGGCGGAAACCCCGGCGGGATCTGGGAAGACGCGTCGAGCTACATCACCAATCCGACCAATCCGGGACCAACCAACGCGGTCATCAGCACGACCGATGCGTTCGGGAACGCGACGCAAGCCGTGCAGATTCAGGACGGGATCGGAACCTCAGGAGGCTTGATTGCCAATGTTGGTCATTCCAACATCCAGCGATTCGAGACCGATCTCCGTCTCGATCAATCCGGGAACGGCTCATCTCCAAACTGGATCGCAGCGGCGGGATTTTTCCAAGAGACTGTGCAGACGGATTTTAACTGGATGCCTCAAGCTGTGGTGTACGCGACACGGAACTCGAACCGGTTTCGTCTATTCGTCCAGAACGCGGACGGCCGCGGAGGAGCGGCGCGTGACTTTGGACTTGGCGCACACACATGGTCGCTGGATACCTGGTACCGCATCAGCATCGAGGTCGATACCTTGACCGGCGTCTTTGAGACGAGCATCATCGACATCGAGACAGGAGAAATCCTCTCCGATGTCACACGCACCTACAACGGATGGAGCTCCGAGTTCGGACGCTACGATCTCATCTCCGTCAACGACGGCGAGTACGGCTCCAATCCCGGCACCATCGGGAATATGGCAACGATCGACAATGTCAATCATGTTCCCGCTCCGAGCTCAATGATCACGATCGGCGCATGCGGATTGATCGCGTCTCGCAGACGACGATCATGAGTGCGTAGTCCAAGCGAATCAGAATGAGTACGGATCGTTGATCAATGCACGGCGACGCACAACTGTCGGAGTCGGCATCGACATCGCTTCTCTGCACGCATCAGCGAGTGCCATCAGGAACTTCTCGTGTTCAGGACACGCGTCGAGACGATCCAAGAAATCATCCACCAACCACGCCGCGGGATCACCAGGTTCCCCGGCGTTTTTTGCGTCCTCGATCGCTTGGTCTCCGAGCTGCTCGCTCGCGTAGGTGAACCATGAAGCGTCGATGACTTCTGGATTCTTTGGTGGTTCGATCCGGATCCGAACGACGCGTTCTCCGACGCCGACGATCGGCCAGAGCCCGTTGGACATCTGAGGCTCACGCGTTAGCACAAAGACCGGAATCCCAGCAGTGTTCGCTGCAGCGCGGAACTGTCGAGCGTCAGCGCCGACGAGATTCGGAGCGAAGAGGTAGCATCCCTGCGTCGGACCATCTTGGAGATCAGCTCCTGAGGAGATCACACGGATCGGTCCCGCTTCGATCGCTTCAAATCGCAGTCCTCGCTGCGCCTCGAGCATCGGCATGCAGATCCGGCTCATTCGCTCAAAGTCGCCTCGCGAACGAGCGATCTGGAACGCGTCCCGGCACAGCATCGCGGCGTGGAGCCAGTCGCCCTTGCCTTGCGATTCAGCCGCGTGGACCATGAGGGTATCGATCTCGTCAGACGAGATAATCCCATGGATTCCAGATGACTGAGCGGCAGATGACACGCGTGTTCCTCTCTCACAAAAACACCCGCTTGATTGAGAGCGGGGGTGCTCAGGACGATGGCGCGTTGGATGACTGATCGCTCGACGGCTGTGTATCAAGCAGCAGAGCACTCAGCAACGCAGACCATTTGGTCGCAAGCTCTTCTAGATCATACTCGATCACATCTCCAAGCGAAGACCAATCTTCGCTTTGGAGCGTTTCTCGGACCTCAGACAACGCTGTTGACAGAGATTGAACAATCTCAGACCCCGGTTCGCTGCCGACCTGGACACTCTGGATGTCAAGGTCGGTAATCTGGGTAATCTGGTCAACCATGTCTCGGATCGCTTGCCAGCCTTCGAGAATCGCTCGGAGTGTGTCCATTGCGTCTCCGAGTTCACCCGATCGGATCTGCTGAGCGCCTTGGACTTGGTCGGCTTTGAGAAGATCGATCGAGTCGATCGCTGTGGAGATCGATTCGTTGACCATTGATTGGGTATCAGCAGTTGTGAATCGGAGTTCTTGGATCGGTCCGAGTGTTTCGGGAGTCTCGCCGTAGAGCTCGTCTGGAGCGGGTTGACCATCGACGAGGATGTCGATGATGAGTCGTCCAGCAGACTCAGCGTGGAGCCGAGCGTTGTCGAGTGCTTCGTTGATGTCTGTTGCGTCGCTGAGTTGTGTGTCGTCGATCCAGATGTGCATGTGAACTCCTTGAATATCAAAATAGCGTGCTCAGGACGGATTCGCTTGCGGCGAGAGGTTGGTGCGTTTTTTCTCTTTTTGCAGCAGCTTGAGGTTGCGTGCGTAGATGACGATCCCTGTGGACTGTCCCATCACGCCGACGATATCGACGCGCCAGACGAAGTAGGTGAACAGGCACACGCCTCCGATGAAGCTGAACCACCAGAAGATCTCGGGAACAGTCGAAACTTTCGATCGCTCAGAAATGATCCACTGCACAAACATCCGACCAAAGAACGCGGCTTGTCCGACCAGTCCGATCATCACCCATCCGAAGGTGCCCCAGGTGGTGATGTTGAAGAATCCGAGCAGGTGTCGTTCGAGAGCAGGCCGAGCGTTCCACTCCGCGACTTGCTGCGCGATGAAATGATCGAGCTGATTCGGGTTGTAGACCTGATCGGATCGCAAGCGAGCAGGCGCGATGACGGTGTACTCCAGGTTCCCATCAGGGGAATGCGTGCGATCGAGCATGATCTCGATCGCGCCGACAGAGATTGTGAGATCGGTCGCTGAGCGTGCGAGCGCTGGTTGGAGCACGAGCCACATTCCTAGAAACACAAGGAGCA
This sequence comes from Phycisphaerales bacterium, assembly GCA_051252395.1. GTDB lineage: Bacteria > Planctomycetota > Phycisphaerae > Phycisphaerales > UBA1924 > UBA1924. Next base: position 1,326,782 of record JBPOFX010000002.1, read on the forward strand.
CCATCGCGATGATCGGTCCGGGCTTCATGCGTTCATCGTCTCCGTTGCAGCTGCTTCATCCTGTAACTGATCGTGTGCAGTGGTGGGGGACTCTGAATCGAAGGACAGCTCGATCGAGGTTACCGGCCGACGACGCGAACGCATCCAGCGGATCGCGAAGAGATCGACCAGTCCAGGAATCGCACGCTTGGTGATCCCCATCCCATATTTCGGTTCCCCGGCATGTCGGTTGCGATGATTCACAGGGATCTCGACGACCGTGTATCCCAGATGTCTTGCTGTTGCTGGAATGAATCGGTGCGCCCCTTTGAACTCCAGCGGGAGTTTGAGCGCGATCTCGCGTTTCATGATCCGCAGCGAGCATCCTGTGTCGGTGATGGTGTCTCCGAGCACGATGAGTCTGAACTTGCGTCCGATCCACGATCCGAACTGACGGATCTTCGCATCTCCCTTGCTCCGGACCTGCGAGCGATCGCCTTGGACGAAGTCGGCGCCGGATGAGTCGAGCAGTTGAAGCATCGCAGGGAGATCCGCTGGATCGTTCTGGAGGTCAGCATCGAGCGTCGCGATGAGTCGTCCGTTGGTAGCGCGGAATCCGGCGTGGAACGCCGCAGATTGGCCGTGCCCTGATCCTGAGGGGGTGTTGGTCATGGAGACGCAGCGGACCCATGGACGAGTGGTCTGGTGCGCGAGCGTTTTTTCGCGAGTTTGGTCGGATGATCCGTCGTCCACGATGATGAACTCGAATGTGATCCCAAGCGGCTCAAGCGCAGCTCCGACCTCTTCGATGAGGAGATCGACATTCTCGTCTTCGTTGTGCGCCGGCGCAAGGACAGAAAGCTCGATTTCCGAGTGATTCAAGATCGAATCGTCTTGTTTGAGTTCTGTGCGTGTTCTGTCCATCTTGGCCTCTTGAGCAACACTCGACGAGGCTGCGTCGTCTATCCTAGAGTGTTGGCTGATCGCAGGCAGCAATCAGGACGGAGATCAAGGTATATGCACTTCCACGAAGACGAAAATGTTGGCCCGCAGACCGTTCCGGTCCGGATCATCCTCGAAAACCCAGAAGAACTCAACGAGGACGGCTCCGACAAAGCCGAGCACGAACTCATGGCCGCGAAGGGTGAGCACCTGCTCAACCTCGCGCTCAGACACCACATCAACATCGAGCACTCCTGCGGCGGAGTCTGCGCGTGCTCGACCTGCCATGTGTATGTCGAAGAAGGCATGGATTCGCTGACGGAAGCCGAGGAAGAGGAAGATGATCGCGTCGAGGAAGCTCCAGGGCTCCAGATCAACTCAAGGCTCGCGTGCCAGTGCGAAGTCCAAGGCGAAGGCCCGATCGTTATCCGAGTTCCATCATGGAACCGGAACGCGGTCAAGGAAGTCCCTCACTAGGACCCCTGAGCGGGACATTTCAACGCATCCAGTTCCGAGACGACATACCCTATTGGTATGAATCTCATGAACTCCCTGACATCTGTAGGAACTCGATCCGCCGCTTTGTGCTTGCTTGGCGTGTTGTTCGCGTGGACCCCGCTCGCTTCAGCGGGAACGCTCAAGGGACGAACATCCCCGACTGAATCGGTTGTTGAATCGGTCTGGGTCTCGATGATGGTCAAGGTCCCAGTCGCGGATCAGCTCGACGGCGCGACAGGATTCGGACTTGTGCTGATGGATCCCGATGCTGGATCGCTCTCTGAGGAGTTCGTGTGGGACGAACCCAACGCGGAGCACTCGATCGGGATTGGTTTTGATGTGCACAATCCGCCTCCGACGGATATTGAGCCGAACGAGGACGGACGCGTGATGGGATGGTTCGATCCGATGGGGAACTGGTACGATCGTCCGCAGCGCGAGATCTCGGTCCATGTCAACAACAGGGAGCGGATCAATACGCTGAGTCCTGTCGAGTTCCGCACTGGTGAGTGGATGCAGGTCATGGTCCACGCACGCTACATTCTCGGCGGCGTTCATGTCATGGTCATGCTCGATGGTCAGGTTGTGATCGACGAAGACCTCTGGGATGTGCGACCGATGCGCCTCCACGCGATGGTCGGCACAGAAGGAGACTCGATCGAGATCAAAGACCTCTCGATCGTCAGCTCGACTGATCTCGAAACTCCAATCCCTGAGCCGGTCCGATTGGTTGCGTTTGATGAAGAGTTTATGGAGAACGCTCGTCGTCTGAAATCCGATGTCGATTTCTCAGCGATCCCAGAAACTGTCGGCCGTGTGATCGCGACGCTGCGATTGAGCGAGCCTGAGGTTGGGTATGATCACTGGGACAAAAAAGGCACGATCGGACTGACTGTTCCTGCGGATAACCCTGAGAACGAGGATGCGAAGGGTGAGCGGTTCGAGATCTTCCGTTTCATCACGCCGTATCGCAGAGGATGGACCTGGCACATGGATGTCACGGATCTGCTCCCATTGTTTACCGATACACGAACGATCGATGCGCACATCGGGACCTACATGAAGGGGTGGGATGTGTCGTTTGCGCTCGATTTCTATCCAGGAGAGCTTGAGCGAACACCGATCCAAGTCGTTAATCTCTGGAACGGGAACGCGGATATCGGTGATCCTGAGAAACCAGTCAGCGAGTTCTATGTCCCGCGCGAGATCAAGGTTCCCGATGGAGTCTCGCACGCGCGTGTTCGCGCGACGGTCACCGGTCACGGCATGTTCCCCAACTCGAAAAACGCCGGGGAGTTCATGCCGATCTGGAGGACGATGACGATCTCATCGGATCCCAATGAAGGTGATGTGCTGGAGCAGGACTTCATCACGATGTCCGCTCGCGATCATCTCTGGAACACGGATGTGTACCTCAATCCATGCAGACCACAAGGCGGGACCTGGAAGTTTGATCGTTCGGGTTGGGCGCCGGGATCCAAGGTTGAGCCTTGGATTGTGGATGTGCAACCCGAGTTCATGTTCGGCGAGATGATCCGAGTCGAGTACGAACTCGATGAGTACATCAACGAAGGACGCGGAGAAACCTGGGCGCCGCACCACTGGACCGATGCGGTCCTGATTCTGTACAACTGATTTTTCTAACAAACCAATATTCCCGAACACCAACTCCGAGATTCATCCATATGGCTCAGCAACGCAAACTCCACGACAAATACTTCAAGCTCGCCAAACGCGAGGGCTATGTCGCACGCTCGGCGTACAAGCTGCTGGAAATCCAGCAACGCCGAAAGCTGATCAAGAGAGGTGATTGGGTGCTCGATCTCGGATGCGCGCCGGGATCATGGATGCAGGTCGCCGAGAAGATTACCGGCGAAGGTGGATTGGTCGTCGGGATCGATCTCCAAGCGATGAAAATCGATCTGGGTCCGAACTCCAGAACAGTCCAAGGCGACTTCACACAGATCGACATCGCTGAGCTGCTCCCACCTAAGGAAATGCGTCAGAAGAAAGTGTTTGATCTTCCAGAGGATCAGCAGCCTGAGCCTGAGCTTGTCCAGCCGTTGTTCGATGTGGTCATGTCGGATATGGCGCCCTCGACGACAGGGCACGGCGATGACTTCATGTCCGAGCGTTTGTGTCAGGTAATCGTCGACGAACTCCCGAATCTTCTTAAGAAGAACGGGAACTGCACGATGAAAGTCCTCGAAGGCGAGAGCTTCCCGCAACTTCTCAAGCGTGTGCGTCGGTGCTTCCGTGTTGCTGGCGCGATCAAGCCTGATGCGTGCCGGGATGTGTCGAGGGAGACTTATATTTTCGGGATCGGGTTCCGTCCAGATCGTGTGCATCAGGTCGATGAGAGTGAGAAGCCTAAGCCGTTGACTCCACCTCCGGGTTGGGGATCGTAAGCGATGGGGTTCCTCGAACCCATCGCAGGAATCGTCGCAGGCTCCATTGGTTGTGTGCTGGTCCTGTTGTTCTGGATGCTCAAGCTCCGGCGCAAGCCTGTGCGTGTTTCATCGACGATGCTCTGGAAACGATCGATCCGAGACATCGAGGGGAATATCCCCTGGCAGCGTGTGAAGCCTTCGATGCTGCTGTTCATGCAGCTCCTCGCGGTCATCCTGCTCGCGCTCGCAATCGCAAGACCTTTCCAAGACGGCACGGACTGGTCTGATGTAAGCGGGGAGGTCGTGGTCCTGATTGATGCGGGCGCGTCGATGAACGCGATCGCGAACCCTTCAGGAGAGACGCGACTGGACATCGCGAAAGCGGACGCGATCGAGCTGGTGCGATCAGTGGGCGCTCGATCCTCGTCAGCACGCTTCAGAGTTTTCCGAGTCGGCGCATCGGCGCGTCAGATGACCAGTTCGCCGGTCTCTTGGAGACAAGCACGCGGCGCGATCCAGTCGATCGAGTCCAGCGATGCCGCGAGTGATCTTGACGCTGCGATCACGCTTGCGAATCTGAGTATCGCAGAATCGAGCTCGCAAGCTGATCCTGAATCAGCTGATCTAGAAAACTCAGCATCATCTGCAGTGGTTTACGCGTTCTCTGATTCTCGAGTTGATGATCCTGCGGTTCGTCTGATGCGCCCTGTTCAATCGGATGACAACGACTGGGATCCTGGGAATCTCGGGATCGTGCAGGTTGGTGCTCAGCGTGATGTGATTGATCCGGATGTCTGTCGAGTGTTTGTGACCGTCGCTGGGAAGGTTGAGGGGGATGCATCGATCGGGGTCACCATCCGCGCTCGCGTGGATGGTGAGGTCCGCGCGAGTCAGTCCATTGCTCTGGAACCGAACGAAGACGGGGTCGCAGAAGCCGCGGCGACGATGGTGCTCTCGCTCGATCGTGCAGGGATCATTGAGCTTGAGCTGACGCGTCCCGATGTGCTCGCGATTGATAATGTTGCTTGGATTTCGATGCCGGATCCCACGCCGATCGTCACGACCATCGTTGCGGCTGATGCAGCAGCGGATCCGCTCCTCGTGGATGTCGTGCGTGCATCGACCGCTGGGATGGTTTCGGTCGTTTCGCCAAACGAATCGGTCGCAAGCGGGACAGGGTTGATGATCTTTGATCGGACTGATCGACCTGAGAATCTGCTGCTCCCCTCGATCGAGATCGGAAGATCACAGAGCGGGTCGGGTGCAGAGGACCAAGAGCAGTTTCGTCCGACGCGTCGCGTGCTGGGATGGGATCGAGGACATCCGCTGATGCAGGATGTTGATCTAGGCCGTCTCCGCTACACGACTCCCGATGCGACTCGTCCGCAAGCGAGTCCAGAGATTCAGGTCGTCGCACGCGATCAAGCGGGACCGATTATCTACGAGCGCGCCCGATCCGGGATTCGTCACATCAGTGTTGGGTTCTCGATCGAGGATTCCAACTGGGGTGTTCAGCTCTCGATGCCGATCTTCTTTGCAAACGCGGTCCAGCATCTGCTTCCTGGAACAAGCGGCTCAGGAGTCGTCCATCGCACTGGAGTTGACGCGGAGCAGATCGGGTTTGCAGATGACGCACAAGCTGATCCACAAGATCAAGTCGCGTACTCATTGCTCAATCGCACGCAGACGCTCCAAGCAGGGCCGAGGACTGGTGGGTCTTTGCTTGATCGGAACGCGGGAGATCAGCTCGGACAAAGCCGGGACGGATCTGGAGGTCGTGTCGAGCTCTGGAGATGGCTCGTGCTCGCAGGACTCATCGTGCTCACGCTCGAATGGACGCTGGATCTGCTGCGTCGTCGTTTGATCTGATACTTTGATCTCGCACTTAGAATGGATTCTTACGGCTCGGTCCCGTTCCACGCAGTCGTATCAATCACAAACCGACCCGGCTCAGTCTGCCAAGGCATCATTCTGCGAGGCCAGCTGGTTCTGCTGCTCCCGTCGTCTCGCGTGAGTCCAAGAATCAGGAAGCCGTCGTCGGAGATTGCGCGAGGAGGGATGTCGAGCTCGATGATCCAGCGATCGCCGTCTTCGACCGATGAATAGACCGGATCGGGTGCGAGGTCCGCGTCGCTGCGCATCTCGACGAGTCCGAGCGATCGCGAGATCGACCATGCGATGCGTGTCGCGTTCATTGGTCCGATCCATATCCCGATCGACGCATTCTCCGACGATTGGGAGTCGTCGATCGCGCATTCGAGATACAGCTTCCATCCGACACGATGATCAGTCTCATCGAGCGGCGCGATCCTGTGGACCATCCCAGCAACGCGCTGCGCATCAAGCGGGAGTGCTCCGAGCGCGGATCGACGCGACGAGAACGCATGGAGTGTCCAGTCCGTCAAGAGAGGACCGACCAGCACTCCCGGAGGCGACGCTTGCGGGATGTTCCCGAGCACCTTGACTGACGAGCGATCGCGTCCGATCTGGATCGAGAGCTCGCGATGATCATCCGCTTGCGTCTTGGGAGAGAACACTCCTGAAGGCGCGTTGAGCACACGCTCAGTCAGCATCCCAGGCTCTAGCATCTCGACAATCGGAGAGATCCCGTTGCTCTGGATGCGAGCGAGGTTCGCTTGGGAATCGTTGAGCGTGTCGCGCAATCCCAGCATCCCGACAGTGGGGGACAATGTGACGGGATACCGGGTCGGTTGTCCCGCATCATCAACCACCCAGCTCATGCTCTGCGGCTGCGCATCGAGCCACGCTTCGATCCGCTCGACGCGGAGCTCGTCATCAACGAAGGGGGACAACAGATCGTGCGCCAGCGCGCTGAGTTGAGCGGTATCGTCGATCCAGAGCGGGACGACCGTGCCGTCGTGGGTTGTTGCGGTTTGTGCGAGCCGAGCCTTGAGTCTGCTCGCGACGGATGGATCGATGAGCCAGATTCGGCCGAGGATGATCTGCCAGCGCGATGCGAAGTGGTCCGCGACCTGATCGAGGACCGCGGATGATCTGGTCTGGAGGAGATCGGTATGGATCGCTGTGAGTTCGCGATCTGTGTGCGCTGAGGATGTGCCGTCGTTGTTGCTCGGATTGAATCCATCGCTCAGGAGCTGTGCTCTCCAGCGATTGAAGGGATCAGCTCGGAGATTCGCGATTGCTGTCTGCACGAGCTGGGATTCGGATTGGTGGTCTGAGAGTGCGGGATCCCAGAAGCCGTCGTCATCGCGTGAGCTGGTTTCGAGGATCACGCGCATCGGATCAGGGAGCCAGTTGGGTTCGTAGCGGACCTCTTCGATCCAGATCCCTTGTCCCACGGCATCAATCGGGAGATCAATAATCGCGATCCAGGTCCCGGCTTCCTTGGGAGTCGATCGTCCATACTTGTCCGCGCCGATGCTGTTCCAGTTTGGGGTCGAGCGTGTCCATCCTGTGGATGCTCGTGTGCCGCGTGACCAGACGAAGTACGCTCGCGCCGGGACTGTTCTGCCGTCGTCCAAGCGGACTTTGATCCCTGATTTGAGCTTGCTGGGATCCTCAACCTTGACAGGGAGGATGAGCGGATGCGTCACGATCGCATCCACTCGATCGGTCAATGGCTTTAAATTTTGAGCGTGCACAGGTCCATCAAGCGCGACAAGCACCACGATCAGCGTGATGCAGGACCGGAAAAAACACGAAAAACGATCAGAGAAATGGGTCATTGGTTAAAAATACGCTCAAAGTAGGGTTTGGTGTTGCAACCGGAGCGATGATTCTTCACTATAGTAAGTGTACGCTTACTTGTGAATCGTGAAATATCAGTGTTCCCAATCCGAATCATGTCAGCGGGAGCATGCACACACGGTTACAGAGTGAGCCCACTTTCAGAGGAGCAAACCATGGCACTTTCAGCACCAACCAATCAAACCCGATCATTCAGCAAAGCAAGCAAAGCGGTCCTGACCGGAGCGTTGCTTCTCGGAGCAACCACGCTCGGCGGCTGTGATAACGCTGGTCAAGGCTTGTTCTCCGGAGCTGCGCTCGGCGCACTGACCGGTCTCGCACTCGGATCGCTCAGCGGCAACGCCGGCGAAGGAGCGGTCGCAGGCACCATCATCGGTGCCGCAGGCGGTGCTGTCCTCGGCGATGTCAACGAACGCGAACGCGAGAACTCCCGTTATCGCGGCTCAGACCATCGCTACGACACACGATACGACCGGAGAGCTCACTCCCATCGTGGATACCACCGCACGGAATGGTGGGAAGAAGAATGGTGCGACTGAATCCGCTGATTCATCCCTATTCACGACCTTCTGCACGCTGAACCTCCCAACCACGCATATCATGCACGGCTAACCGAAGGGCTCTATCCGTGCAGATTCGCAACTTTTCCATCATCGCTCATATCGACCACGGCAAGTCCACACTTGCCGACCGCTTGCTCCAAGCGACCAACGCTGTCTCCGATCGAGAAGCGAAGGCGCAGCACCTCGATTCCATGGATCTGGAACGCGAGCGCGGGATCACGATCAAAGCGTCCGCCGTGACTGTGATGCACAAGCACAACGGCGAAGACTTCATGCTCAACTTCATCGATACGCCGGGTCATGTGGACTTCGGATACGAGGTCTCCCGCGCACTCAAAGCGTGTGAAGGCGCCCTCCTGATCGTCGATGCATCCCAAGGCGTCGAAGCACAGACTGTGGTCAATACCTATCTCGCTGTTGAGCAGGACCTTGAGCTTGTTCCTGTGCTCAACAAGATCGACCTCCCAGGGGCGCGTCCTGATGAGATCGCGGACGAAGTCGAGCAGGTGCTCGGGATCGACGCGATGGAATGTATACCAGTCTCCGCGAAGACAGGCGAAGGCATCCCGGCGCTCCTCGATGCGATCTGCGATCGTTTCCCAGCTCCTGCGCCGTCCAAGATCAAACAAACACGCGCGCTGATCTTCGATGCCGTGTACGACGACTACCGCGGCGTGATCGTCTACTGCCGAGTGTTTGACGGCAAGCTCACGGTCGGCGACAAGATCCTGATGATGGGACTCGAACGCACCTTCACGATTACCGAGCTTGGGAAGTACAACCCCAAACCTGAGAAATACAAGTCCATCGGAGCCGGGGAAACCTGCTACCTCGTTGCCGCGATCAAAACGCTCGGCGATGTGCGTGTCGGCGATACGATCACGATCGACCACGATCGCGCCGAGGAACCGCTCGATGGATACGAGCCTCCGGCACAGATGGTGTTCTGTGATTTCTATCCTTCGACGACCGAGAAGAAGGGCAACGACTTCGAGGAACTCCGAGAAGGGATGGAGAAGCTCGCGCTCAATGACTCGTCATTCTCGTATCAAGCCGTGCATAGTGAAGCGCTTGGGTTTGGGTTCCGCTGTGGATTCCTTGGACTGCTCCACATGGACATCATCCAGGAGCGTCTGGAACGCGAGGCAGGGGTCGAGGTCGTGCAGACCGCGCCGACTGTGTCCTACAAGATCAAAATGCGAGGCAAGGGGAATGAGATCTTCGAGAAGGAAATCCACAACCCTGCGGATCTCCCAGACTCTGGATTGATTACCGAGTTCAGCGAGCCGATCTGTAAGGTCGAGATCATGACTCCCGAAAAATACATCGGTGAGACGATGAAGCTCTGTCTCGATCGGCGCGGGATCTTCAAGAACCAGACCTTCGTCAGTCACGGCAGAGACATGCTGAGCTTCGAGATCCCGCTCGCGGAGATCATCTTTGATTTCTACGACAAGCTCAAGGGGATCAGCCAGGGATACGCGACGATGGACTACGAGGTCATCCGCTACGACAAGAACGAGCTGGTGAAAGTCTCGATCCTGATCAACAACGAGCCGGTCGAGGCGCTGAGCTTGATCTGTCACAAGGACCGCTCCGTCGCACGCGGCAAACTCCTGCTGACCAAGCTCAAGAAGCAGATCGATCGTCACCAGTTCGAGATCCCACTCCAAGCCGCGATCGGCGGCAAGATCATCGCACGCGAAACCATCAAGGGTTTCCGCAAGGATGTGACCGCCAAATGCTACGGCGGTGATATCAGCCGAAAGCGGAAACTGCTCGAAGCACAACGCAAAGGCAAGAGCAAGATGAAGTCGATCGGCTCAGTGAACATCCCGCAGAAGGCGTTCATGGCGGTGCTTGATACGGGGGAGTGAAATGGCTGAGCCGATTGTGTTTATTCTTGGGGCGGGTGCATCTGTGCCGTACAATCTTCCGGCTGGAGACGGTCTCAAAAGACAAATTTGTTACAAAGATCCACAAGACCTACAGAATATGGGTTTTAATGGGTTGAGGTGTAATGAAAAAGCTAAATACGAACAGTTCTGTACTGATTTTCATCACTCTGGCTTGTCTTCTATAGACCGATTCTTGAGAGATCGGCCAGAGTATTCTGAGCTTGGAAAAATTGCAATTTCGTACTACATCAATACCGCTGAGCGAAGATCAAGAAATAACTTGCCATCAGACTGGATAGCTTGGATCTATAACAGATTTCATATGCAGGGTTTTGACATCGATTCTTGGCCAGTGTCTTTTATCACTTTTAATTATGATCGTATTTTGGAATCGTCATTGGCGACCATGATTGCCAATACAAAGCGGATTTCATTCACTGAAGCATACCAGTTAGTCTCTGAAAAACTATTTATTCATCATGTCTACGGCAAGCTAGCAGTTGATCCCAAGGGTTTAGCTCAAAATCCGTCAGTTTGTAATTTCACAAGTGTCAATGAAATTGATAAACAAGCAACTGGAATTCAGCTCTTAACAGAAGAGCGAGAATCGGACGCCCAAGCCAGTAGGTTTGCTGAAGCAGTTGGCCGCTTTCTTGGTGCTTCAACATTGATTTTCCTAGGCTTCGGATTTGATCCAGTAAATTGTCGTAGATTCACTAGATGCTATTCTCAGGATGAGACTAGCCATTTTCAGCGTGTGGTTGCATCAGGCTATGGTATGACTAAGCGCGAACAGCGTGATGCTGAAAGAGAGCTTCGAATGGAGATTGAATTTGGGGGATCAGAGGTTATGTGTCTTGAATTTTTGAGAGAGTTTGTTTCTCTGTAAACTCTTCAGTATGTGGGTGCACCTCCATGGCACCCAGAGTTTTTTGATTTACTCATAATGCATTTCGAGTGTCCGCACATGTTTCCCGTTGCTCAGCACGACAGCGAACAACCGATCGAACTCCGTCTCCTCAAGGTCTTTCATCTGCGGCCCACCCAGTGCCGCGACGATCATCGGGACGGTGTTGGAGTGCGCGACGACGAGTGTTGCGTTTGAGCCTGGGATATTGAGGATGGTCTGCGCGACGCCCTCGGCATCGAAGGGGGAGTAGATCGTGGTCCCGATCCCGAACTGCGCCGCGACGAGGTTTCCGGTCTGGATCGAGCGTCCTGTGTTGGTGACGAAGACCGCCGCGAGTGATTCGTCTTGGAGCATGCTCGCAAGGCTCTGAGCACGCTGGATCCCAGCCGAGGAGAGATCGGGGTTGTTCCCATCAAGCGTGTCGGCATGGCGGATGACATACACCACATCGGTCGTCAGCGCCTGCGCTCCTTGCGACGCTTGGAGCGCGTTCTTCTGAGGCTGCGCGTTGGGCTGGGAGAGTCCCATCGCCGCGAGGATGCCGAAGGTGAGGAGCAGGGTAGAGAGAACAGCGATCAGGGCGCGATTGGTGGTCAACATATGGGTTTCCTGTGTGATTGGGTGGGATCGTGTTGATTGTACTTGAAGCGGGTTGGGATGTGGAGTGAATTCTGAGATCGGGAAATACGGCCCACCGCTCCATAGAGTAGTTCATGGCTTACGAACCACGCATGTCGGACTATCCGCTCTTCATCAGCTACCCACGCAGCGGCTCGCACTGGATGAACTGCTTGATGGAGTTGTACTTCGATCGTCCGCGCCTTCGCGAGGAGCGTGTCACGCTGATGCCTGCGGATCGGACGGACTGGATGTGGTTCCACGATCACGATCTGGATCTGGACATCGAGCACGACAATGTGCTGTACCTCTATCGCGATCCAGTCGATGTGATCTATTCATTGCTCATGGCCGAGCAGGGCAAGATCAAGAAGAAAGGCATCCAGCAACTCCCCGAACTGGCGCAAGGGATGGTGGATCATTTCCGTCGTTATCTTGGTCCAGACGGTATGGCGAAAGCCGTGATCCGTTACGAGTTGTGCAAAGTGGATCTTGCGAGTCAGTTCAAGATCATTACTGGTTTTTATGGTCAGGAGTTTGATCAGTCCCGATTAGACTGGGCCGCGGATCAGGTGTCCAAGGACAAGCTGGTCAAGGAAGCGTCGCTCCGAAAGAAGAAGCCCGACCAGTACATGAATGACAAGATGCTCAGCGAGAAGTACAGCAAGAACCGCAACCAGTTCCGCATCGATCACGGCGAGCAGATCCTGAGCATCGCGATCCCGACTGAACTCGAATCGTATTTCGCGTCGATCGAGCGTTCACAGACTGTTTAATCCAGACTGTCTTGATCCAGATTGTCTTAATCAATCCAGACTTGCACCCTTCGAGCGATAGAACGCCGCGAGTCCTTTCCGACGCGCGTAGCTGAACTTGGTCAGGATCGCTTCGGACCAAGTGCTTGGTTTGGCGCCGCGATCGGTCAGGTACTGCTTGTAGACCTCATCGTATTGCTCGATCGCGTTCATTGTTTCGTCGTCGCTCGGATAGCTGTTCTCAAAGAGCATCGCGGACGCAGCGAGGCGCGGACGATGTGTCGGGGATTCGTCTGGGACTCCGGCGCATAAGCCGTAGATCGGGAGGACTCCGCGCGGGAGATCGAGGATGTCGTTGAGTTGTGGGAGATCGTTTCGGATCCCTCCGATGTAGCAGGTGCCGTATCCGAGTGCTTCGAGCGCGAGGGTGAAGTTCTGTGCAAACAGTGATGCGTCGGCGCTCGCGAGGAGGAACGCTTCGAGACTCGTCTCGTACTCCTGTCCCGCGTTCTCGATGATCAGCATGTGCTTGCGGAGATCGGCACAGATGACAAAGAACGCGCCGCAGTCGTGGACCTTCTGCTGAGGTCCTGCGAGATCCGCGATCGCTTGTCGCTTGGGACGATCAGTCACATGGATCATGCAATACGGCTGGACAGCGGAGCTCGTCGCGGCGGCTTGTCCCGCGTGCATCGCGGTCTGGATGTCCTCAGCAGGGATACTCCCAGGCTTGAACTTACGGATCGAGCGGTGCGCGAGCATCGTCGCGATGGTCGGATTCTGGTGTGTTTGCGTCATGTTTGAAGGATAGTTCGAGAAGTTGTGACAGGGAATCGCATCCGGAGCATCTGATAGAGATAGGACGACCGATTCTCGTAGGATCGCAGCGCACAGGAGACACGAATGTACTGGAAACGAACCGCTCGAGGCGGCGCGGATGTGAAGATGATCATTGCGGTTCTGTTCGCCGTAGGAGGAATGTCATGGGCAGCCGTGTCGTTCATGTCCGGCAGATCAGCAGAGAAAGACAGCGAACCTCGCGTCATCGCGTCCGCGCTCGACGACGAGGGAAACGAGGTCGATACCGCGTACACCAAAGCGAGCACACAAAAACAGATCGATAGGGTCCAAGCGGAGATCGAGTCCGCGATCCGCTCGCAAGCAGTCAATGAACTCAACAAGATCGACGCTCCCAAAGGACTCCCCGATGGGATCAGCGACGCGACCATCAACGCGTTCATCCCGATCCTCAGCGGCGATCAGGACTCGTTCTTCGACGCAATCAAAGCGATGGGGGGAGAACTCCCAGGAGATCTCGAATCCGAGCATCCGATGTTCAGACATCTCGCGGGAGTCTTCAAGCACGCAAAGGTGGACCTGAATCGGATCACTGTCGAGCGGTTCGTTGATGAACCGCGTGGAGGGGGGATGCGGATGAGGGGAGAGGTTTCTGCCGAGGAAGCCGAGGATGTACTGGGAGGTGAAGAACAACGCACTCGCATCCAATCGCAGGTCATGGAGATGCAACCGGCATCCCTGTTCCCGGATGCTCCACCGAAACAAGACGCGACAGCGGTCCAAATCAGAATCCCTGTCCTACCAAAGGGTGAGAAGAACGAATCGGTATTCGCGTTGATCCTCACATGGAACAAGGAATCGAAGCTATGGCAACCCGCCGCGTATCAGATGATCAACAACCGGCGCATGGAGGATGGATAATGTCCGCACACTCCAAACCGAGCCTGCAACCCAATGGGTTCTCGCTCATCGAACTCCTCGTCACAATCGGGATCATCGGCGTCCTCATCGGACTCCTCCTCCCAGCACTCAGCGGGGCGCGGAGCTCCGCACTGCAGACCGTCGCGCTGAGCAATGTCCGCTCAGTCGGAACACAGTTCCAGCAGTTTTCTGGAGATCATGGGAAGTATCCTCAGCAGGATCTCGGAGAAGTCCCAGATGGACTCGATCTTGGAGGTGATTTCACCCCTGAGGACGATGTCATCATCAGCGCGTGGTATCCGGGAGGGGTCGTCATCGCGACGACGGATTACTTCGACCACGACTGGATGTGGCCTGCGATGGTCGCTCCTATTGATGATTGGCCAAACTACTGGGAGACGTGGATCTCACCTCGCAAAGACCAGGAACTCCCGAAGCTTGAGGATATTGGTTTCGATTCCGATGTGGAGATCCGCGACATGATCTCGATCGCGTACTCCAACTCCTTCGTCGCTCGTCCCGAATACTGGAACGGTCAATCACACGATGGGGATCACTCGCTCCTGCGTCCAGTCCGTCCTCATGATGTGAAGTACACATCAGGGAAGGTCATGCTCTGGGACGATGATCTCTCCTACATGAGCGGGAAGCAAACCCCTGAGCGTGTCGAGGGATTACTCGATGCGAAGACCCCGATGAGCTTTGCGGATGGACACGCTGATGCGTTGCTCCCGAGTGATGCAGGGGAATCCGTCCAGAACTCGATGAACGGGGAGACCACCAAGCTCCATAACACGAAAGACGGCGTCCACGGCCGAGACTACAACTAGCTCGACTTCAAATCCAGAACCACACCGACCCGCATTACTTCCATCGCTCAGGTGATTCGATGTAATGCGGGTTGTTTTCTACGCTCATCGAACCGATCGCATGATCAGGATTGTTCTTCGCATCAGCGGCGTGTGTATTGCGATGGATCGATCCATCGGCGCGGGAGTTGATTGCTTTTCCGAATCCTGTCGTCCGATCGATGCCGTGTCGGAACGCGGTGGTGGGGGAGAAGTTCTCGTACCAGAATCCGTGACCGCCGTAGAGCGAAGGGGGATCGAGGAGCGCGCTGCTTGATGGGAGATCTCCGAAGAATGAGATCAACGAATCCGCAAAGACGATCAGCGAAGATGGACGCTGGATCTGATGGAGACGCACGCTTCGTTGGTTGGTCAGCGTGTGGTATCCAGTGGTCGATGGCGCGAGCCCGTACGCGTTGTAGCCGTAGGTCGAGGTGAAGGAATTGAACTGTCCCTGATGCCGGTAAGTATCCTCGGCTTGGTCAGGACATTCATACACCGAACGATCCCCAAGCGACGAACTCAGGTACGGCGAGAGTGTCCCTGAGTCGTGATCGAGTTGTTGTATCTGCGTGCGTTCAGTGCCGTACCAGTACTGACGACTATCCGACTGCGTCTGCAAGTGCGGCAGCGACATCCCTCGATGATCATCAGCATACATCGTCCATCCAAGCGTGAACTGACGGAGATTCGATTCGCACAGCACCGCTTTGGCGCTGTTGCGTGCAGACGCTAGAGCCGGGAGCAGGATCCCGATCAAGAGCGCGATGATCGCAATGACGACCAGCAGTTCAATCAGCGTGAACCCAAATGCTCGACTGGATCGATTCACTTGTGACCCCTCACCGATTTGAGCGGAGCAACGCCGTCAACCACGCTGCGGATGCGTTGGATCAGCGGAGCGGTGATCGGTTCTGGACGCAATCGCAGCGACACGATCCCGCTCGCGGAAGTGGACAGGACCCGGTTCCCAAATAACGCAGGGGTGGTTCCTGCATCAGACTGCGTCGAGAGAATGAACCCCGGATCGGTCGGGTACTTGCTCAGGTCGATCGTGTGGAGTTCGCTACCGTGCGTCAACGGCTCACCTGATGTTGGAGGTGACATGGTACCAACCAGGAGCTTCGCAGATCCATGATCCTTGAACACCAATGGATGGTGACCCCAGCCGCCAATCGATACATACGGCTCACCCTGATCCCACGACCCTGAACTGTTCAGATCGTCGTGCGTCGCTTCAAACGAGTCCCAAAGCACGACCGCTGAACTTCCCAGATCGTCAATCAACTCAATCGCAGGGAGCGAGCCGGTAAAGAAAGTTGCGGGAGAAGTGGGGACACCGCCTGAGACAACGATTTTCCCATCATCAAGAATCACAGGAGACGCATCCGTCCGCACAGTCGGGACGCTCCATTGGAGTTGACCATCGCTGGCGCGGAGTTTGATCGTGTTGGCGCTGCGTTGTCCGCCGTGGAAGTTGTAGCTTGATGCGTAGACCGATCCGTCCGCAAGACTGACCGCGCTGAAGAACCCGATCGACTGCGGATTCGGAGTGTCCCAGATCGGTGAAGGTGCACTGGTCGCCGTCGCATCAAACGCGAGGATGTGTCCCGCGCCACCCGATCCGTTGTCTGCTGTAGAGACATAGACGACTCCATCGTCATACGCAGGAGTGTTCCCAGAACACTCTCCCGGAAGACTCACGGCCCACACCACCTCGCCCGGTTGGTACGGATTCAAAACCGCATCAAACGGATCAACATTGATGCACGACAGCGTCCCCAGCGCGCCGCTCGAGAACGAGTAGTCTGTGATGAACACACGATCAGATGATCCAAGATCATCCGTCACGCAAGGCGACGCGTTGACCAACGGCGTTCCAAAGCTCGTCGTCCATACCTCATCGCCTGTAAACCGATCGAGCGCGATCAAGGAGAAACTGGTCGCGACGAGGATGGTGTTATTCTCGCGATCAATCGCTGGTGAAGACCACGAATCGAGCAGCACGAAGGGGATCTCAGCGGACCACGCGAACTCCCCATCATCAAGATTGAACGCTGCGATCGTGTGCGTGAACTGCTGATCGAATCCAAGCCCGTACACACGCTCATCGTCACACACGACTCCAGCGTGTGGCGCAAAGGTGATCTCCAGATCGCCGTCCCCGTCACTGATCCAATCGGGATCACCAAGGATCGCACCGCTCGTTTGGTTGGTGCTGAGTTTCCCGTTGTGGTGGGATGATCCTCCGAGCTGAGACCACCATGCGGGATGAACAGCGACTTCGTTTCGGAACTTCCCCGAATCAATCGGCGTCCCAACGCGAGGCTGAGCGCACGCAGCACCAACACAGCACACGATCGGCAGTATTTTCAGTTGGTGGTTCATTCAGTCATCTCCGATTTACACAGCGTTCAGAAATCGGCACGGCGCGTTTCCGCGCCACGCCGATGATTACTCACCGCACCCCCGAATCACGCAAGGGACCGGTGAGATCAAGAGTCTTATCGTCGGCGGCGCATCGCTCCAAATCCAAACACCGATGCGATCATCAGAGCGCTTGGAGCTGGGACCACGGCAACCGCGTCGATCTCGAACGCTTCACCCGATTCGTTGAGGAAGCGGACAAAGCTCGCGGAGGACAATCCGGTTGATGCGATGTCGATGCCGACCCCGCCTCCGGATCCGTTGTAGAAATCGCGGATGTCGTCGAAGCTCATGTTCGCCATGTCCGCTGCAGTTAGGGTTGGATCGAGCGCTAGCGTGAAGTCGCTTTCGACACTGCCTGGAGTGAACGGCGTCGCATCGGTGAAGTCGCTGTATCCGAGTGTCGGGAAGAGATCGAGGGTCGTAGTCGTTGCGGTGATCCAGTTGATCCCGTCAGCGGAGACCTGAACTGTTGCCGCGCCGCCTCCACCAAAGATGAAGGGGTTGGCGCCGGTAAATCCAGTCCCATCGTTGTTTGGATCCGCATCGGTCCATGTGGTGTCAGAGAATCCTGCGTTGGAGAAGATGATCAGATCTACTCCGAACACATGCGATGCGCTGTTGGTGATCGCACGATCGAATCCGAGCGAGAGGTGACCTCCCGCGCCGATCGACACGATCTCGTCGGTCCCGAATGCAGGATTGAACGGGGTGACTCCGCTCGGGAAGACGCCCTCTCCTGTGAACCGTTCCGCGCTGCCGAGCGCTGTTGATGCGTCGGTGTATCCAGCGACGGCATTGGATCCCGAGTCGTATGACAGCACGGAGGTCGCGAACGGCGAGACTCCCGCTCCTGCGACGGATGCGACCGATACAGCCGCGACGATCGCGCTCTTGATTCCTGTGGAAGTATTCATGAAAAAACTCTGCTCTCTGCCCGAACTGCTCGCGGGCGTGTGATGTGTTGCCCTGTTTCGCGCAGGACACTCCCCAAAAACAACATTCATCGGGACTCGCGAGCTTTCTATTGGGGGCGGTGGGAGAACGCGGGGAGGGGCGCACAACCGATCCGCCGACCCGTTTCGCGAGGTCCGACACATCTGTTGAGGCAGGTCTTCCGGCTCAGGGCTCAGAACGCTCACCTTCCCGACATGATCAAAGAGATCCGTCAGTGGCTGTCGATTGCTCGACTGAGCGGTCGTCGGTACCCGTTACGGCGGCGCGTCCGCGGTGGAATCTCACCACACTTCCCTATTCACCGAGGTTTTGACAAATCCCCGGCACCTTCAACGCATGGACTGTACCAAGTCCCAAGCAGCGAAGCAAACGAGCATCACGCAAGTTTAGAGATGAGCCGCGCCAAAGCCTGTGGATCGCGTTTGGTGACGATCGGTGTCCACAATTCTGGTTTGAGCGAGGTCTTGGAGAGCGCCTGCTCGGCGCGTTTCCAGAGTGTGTTGAGCTTTTTGGTATTGCCATCCGCGAGTGCGATGTCGGTGACAATCTCTCCCAAACGCGTCGCGACGATCGTGTCGTGGTTGTCGTAGTAGCGATTGATGATCTTCCGCTGTGATTGGGAGTATTCGCGTCCGCCGGCCATGAAAGAATCCTCGTTCAGGGAAGTAAAATCAAGCGTATGAGCACGCAACCATATCCCGAACAGGCACGAAATCTCTGATCGGTGGACTAAATAGAGGTATCAAGTGGGAAAGTACCCCCCTCAGGACTTGAACCTGAAACCCGCTGATTAAGAGTCAGCTGCTCTACCGATTGAGCTAGGGAGGCAATATCGGGGCATTTCTGTCCCAAGATGATGATAACCCTATCGTGGAGCCTTGTCCAGTGGGGAGCAGGTCTTCTGATGTCGGATCTCGCTGGATCTAGATTGACGCGATCTCATCGACGGTCTATTGTTCCCGTCCACCTCCGGCGTGTGCCTGGGATGGATTTGTAGACGAATTTGACGGGACCTTCACAGATCCCGATTCAAGGAGAGCGACATGCTTCCATCACAAAGACAGAGCCGAGGACGAAGCAAGCGTCGCCGCTCCCACGATGCGATCACCGGCATCAAGCCAACCATCTGCCCACTCTCGGGTATGCCAAAGCTTCACCATCGTGCGTGCACCGAGTCGGGCTATGTCCGTCCAGGTCTCCGCATCAAGGTTCGTAAGCTCGGTATCGGCGTCAACGCCTAAACGGCTTCTCAGAAAAGAGGTATGCCGTGGCGGTCCGAGTGGGTATCGATGTCATGGGTGGGGATCATGCACCAGAAGCTATTCTGCGCGGATGCATCGAAGCGATCCCTCTGATCGGTCCAGACGATTCGCTCGTCCTCATCGGACCAGAACCAATCATCCAAGCAACTCTTGACGAACACGGGATCAACGATCCGCGTGTTGTGATCGAGCATGCAGACGATGTGATCGCGATGGACGCGTCGCCGATGGTTGCTGTCCGCAACAAAAAAGATTCGACCCTTGTCCGCATGTCAGTCCTCGGCTCCAAAAAAGCCGAGGTCCGCTGTGATGCCGTGATCTCTGCAGGGAACACCGGCGCGTGCGTCGCTGCAGGTCAGATGAACATGCGTCGTCTCCCAGGCGTGCATCGTCCAGGAATCGCTGTCACCATCCCTGCGTTCGGAGGTCCTGTGACTCTCTGCGACGCAGGCGCAAACCCTGAACCTCGGGCGACACACCTCTGGCAGTACGGCATGATGGCCGAGGTCTACACACGCTTGATCCACGGCATCGAATCCCCTCGTGTCGGAGTCATGAACATCGGTTCGGAAGATTCCAAAGGCTCTGGACTCGCGAAAGAAACCGCTGAACTGCTCAAGAACACACCGGGGATGAACTACATCGGATACATCGAGGGGCGCGACTTCTTCGCAGGAGCCGCGGATGTCGTGGTCACTGACGGCTTCCTCGGAAACACGCTGCTCAAGATGGCGGAAGGGATGGCCAAGAACCTCTTCCAAGCGATCGCATCAGAGATCAAAGAGCTTGATCCTGAACTCGCTGTCAAGTTCCAGCCGGTCATTAAGCGTGTCTACGCAAAGAACGACTACCACGAGCACGGCGGCGCTCCACTCCTCGGAGTCAACGGCGTCATGCTGATCGCGCACGGTTCATCCGAACCAAGAACCATCAAAAACGCGATCGTCAATGTGATTGAGTATGTGAACAAAGGTGTCAACGAAGCGATTGTCGAACGAATCGAGTTCGCTGAACAACGACTCCAAGGTGAGCCCGTATGACAGATCAATCTCGTGCCGGATCAAACCGATCATTCAACGGCGTCGGCGTTGAAATCGCCGGGACCGCAATGCATCTCCCGAGCGGTCTACTCACGAACCAAGACCTCGAAAAACTGATGGACACCTCCGACGAGTGGATCGTCAAGCGCACAGGCATCCACACGCGTCGTCGCGCAGACATCGCAGCGGGAGAGACCACCAGCGTCCTCGCGTCCGAAGCGATGCGCAAAGCACTCGAGAACGCGAAGATCGATCCAAAGGAGCTCGACCTCCTCCTCGTTGCCACGATGACCTGCGACTCCCCGACCCCGTCAGTCGCGTGTATTGTCGCTCGTGAGATCGGGTGTCGAGACATCGGCGCGATGGACATCAACGCCGCGTGCTCCGGATTCCTCTACACGATCTGCATGGCCGACGCGATGATCCGATCGGGTCAATACCGAACGATTGGAGTGATCGGTGCGGACACGGTCACCCGCCACATCGATTACTCGAACTTTGGTCGCGGAGCCGCGATTTTGTTCGGAGACGGCGCTGGCGCGATGGTGCTTCGTGCGACCGATGACACTTCAAAAGGCATGGTCTCCCACGAGATGCACGCCGACGGCAACGGCGCCAAGCATCTCTTTATCCCATCCTGCGAGATCGACTTCCCAGAAGAAGCAGAGTTCGACGAACGCAAGCTCGACAAGGTCCAGATGAACGGACAAGCCGTGTTTAAGTTCGCCGTGACCAAGTTCCAAGAAGTCATCGCGGAAACACTCGAAGACTCCGGATTAACTGCAGACGATGTGGACCACTTCGTCTGTCACCAAGCGAACTCACGGATCCTTGATTCAGCACGCGAGCGTTTCGGGATCCCAGAAGAAAAGCTCCTCGTCAATATCCAGAAATACGGCAACACCGTCGGCGCTTCCATCCCGATTGTGTTCGACGAGTTGGTCAGCGCAGGGAAGGTCAAGAAAGGCCAGAAGGTGATGTTCCTCGCCTTCGGCGCCGGTCTGACCTGGGGCTCTTCGCTCTGGCAGCTCTGATAGAATCACATCTGTACGCACATCTACGAATCACAGTGGAGGGTATCCAATGAGCAACATCATTCTCTGTCCCGGCCAAGGCGCCCAAGTCGTCACTATGGGCAAACTCTGGAGCGACGCGTCCGATGCCGCTCGAACGATCTTCGAACAAGCCGACAATGTGCTCGGAGATTCGCTCGGCGCACCGCTCTCCACGCTCTGCTTTGAGGGACCAGCGGATACCCTCAACCGCACCGATGTCTCGCAGCCTGCGATCTACACCGCATCCATCGCGTGCTTCGCAGGATGGCTCGATCTCGAAAACAAAACCAAGAAAGAACTCGGGATCACCGCAACTGCAGGACTCTCGCTCGGAGAGTACACCGCGCTGCATCTCGCTGATGCGTTCACCTTTGCCGACGGCCTCAAGCTCGTCGCGCTGCGAGGCAGAGCGATGCAAGACGCCGCGGAAGCCGCGGACTCCTCGATGGTCGCGCTCATCGGTGCTGATGAAGAGAGTGCCAATGCTGTGTGCGACAAAGCACGCGAGGGGGACATCCTCGTCGCTGCTAACTTCAACGCACCAGGTCAGGTCGTGATCTCCGGATCCGCCGCAGCGTGTGACCGTGCTGAGTCGGTTGCTGCGGAGATGAAGCTGCGTGCAACTCGCTTGAGTGTTGCTGGCGCGTTCCACTCGCCGTTCATGCAACCCGCCGCGGATCGTCTCGCAGAAGCACTCGCGGCAACACAGATCAACGCGCCATCGTGCACCGTGATGTCCAATGTCACGGCGCAACCTCACGAATCGGGATCAGACTCGATCCGTCAACGGCTCGTCGAACAACTCACCTCCCCTGTCCGTTGGGCATCCTGCTGCTCGCACCTCGTTGAGCACAACACAGATGCCCAGTTCCACGAGCTCGCTCCAGGCAAAACCCTCGGAGGCATGATGCGCCGCATCAGCAAGGGCACCAAGGTCCGAGCACACAACGAACCTGAAACGGTCGCTTAAGACCGAATCCATAGCAGAGAAACGAGAACTTCTATGTCCGATCAACGAGTCGCAATTGTCACCGGAGCATCCCGCGGAATCGGGCGTGCTGTCGCCCTCCGTCTTGCTGCTGATGGACGCCATGTCGTGTGCGTTTCCCGCTCACAAGGACCGCTCGACGAGCTCGTCAGCGAAATCCAAGCCGCAGGAGGCGCCGCGAGCGCATTGACCTGTGATATCACAGACTTCGACGCGATCACCTCAATGATCGACACCGTAGTCAAAAATCAGGGGCGTCTCGATATTCTCGTCAACAATGCCGGGATCACGAAGGACAACCTGATCCTCCGCATGTCCGACGAAGAGTGGGACGATGTGATCAACACGAATCTCAAGTCAGTCTTTGTCGCGTGCCGCGCTGCTGCTCGTCCGATGATGAAGAACAAGTTCGGACGCATCGTCAACATCGCGTCCACTTCCGGACTCGTCGGGAACTCCGGACAGTCCAACTACGCCGCCGCGAAATCAGGACTCACCGGTTTCACCAAAACCGTTGCTCGCGAGCTCGGGAAGAAGAACATCACTGCAAACTGTGTCGCGCCGGGATTCATCGAGACCGACATGACCAAGGATCTTCCTGCAGCAGTGACCGAGCATATCAAGAGCGTGATCTCGACGCGTGATCTTGGGAAACCAGAAGACATCGCCGCAGCGGTTTCGTATGTCACGAGCGACGACGCGGGATACCTCACAGGTCAAACCATCGCCGTCGACGGCGGCATGACCATGTGCTAATCCCCAACGCATCCGCACTCAATAGTTCAGATACCCCATATGCATCCGACAGTGGTTGAGGTGCAGGTTGACCCATTGCTGATGACTCAGCTTCCCAAAGAGCGGGCTCCGTTGTGTCATCTCTTCACCCGACGCGATGCGATCGACTTGGGAGCGGATCATCGCAAGTCCCTCCTCCACGCTCACCTCGTCTTCAGGGAGCAGCTCCTTCGCTTTCGCAGGGAGCTTGATCCCAGGCTTCATCTGCGACTTGGGTTTCGTCGCGATGGGTTTGAGCAGCACAGAGCACACCATCCGCAGCAATACAGGCGCGTCCATCTCAAAGCCGTCATATGAGCTCTTCATAAAGATCCCGCAGTGCATCAGATTCTGACCAACCGTCCATCCACCATCGGTACTCAATGTTCCGGCTTGATGCGCCGCTTCGATCTTGTCCAGATCCGCTTGAAGCTCAGGAATCGAATGAAACGACTTCGGCGACCATTTGGATTTATCAGCTGCGGGCATGTGTGGAATCTCCGTATAGATTTTCTTGTGATACAGGCGTGGTTCGTGTTGGATAGTACATATCGTGAGGCCGAATGTCGACTATGCTTCGACATGAAACCGCATTCCATACTCGAAACCGTCCTGTATGCATCCGATATCGAACAAGCAGCATGGTTTTACCACGAAGTTCTCGGACTCGACATGCCTGGAGGGATGTCGGAACTGATGACCTTCTTCCGGATTGACAATAACCATGTACTGTTGATCTTCGATCCAAGCAAGTCCGACCAGCCCGGACGCGATGTCCCTTCCCACGGCCCGCGCGGTCCTGGTCACATCGCGCTGCGGATCGAAGACTCCAACTACGACGCGTGGAAGGAACGATTGATCTCGTTCGGAGTCGGGATCGAGCAAGAAATCGATTGGGGACTCGAAGAAGAGTTCTCCCATGGCCGCTCGATCTACTGCCGAGACCACTACGGCAACTCCGTTGAACTCATCACAGGGAACATCTGGTCAAACTACAACGAAAACCTGAGCTGATCGATCAATGGACGCGACTTCATGCATCGACTCAACATCTGATCTCCCAAGCACCTAGACTCATAGCATGAATACCACACGCATCTTCGCATCGCTCATCCTCCTTTCGCTCGCGTTCGCTGGATGCTCAGACTCCAGCGACTCCAAGCCCGCACAGGAAACATCAAACGAGCCCAAGGCGGACACCAGCTACCTCGATGAACTCGCCGCGAAGCAAGGCATCGAACTCGAAGAAGAATCTGCTGAGACCGAAGCGATCGATGACTCGCTTGATGAACCGATCGAACTCGCCAACTCATCTTCAGCAGATCCAGCAGAAGACGAAGATCGCGAGTGGGTCGCTGAGCGTGAATCCAAATCGCTCTTGGGACGATCACGCGATAAAGCTAAAGGTCTCCGCGATCAAATCCAAGGCAGCACCACAGCCGGCGTAGGACTCGCGGACACGCTGGATCACGAAGAATACGCCGCGAGCTCAGGACTCCGCTGGGAGATGCCCGAGGATTGGCGCATGGCGATCCCCCCTCGCGGACGCTTCGGGGAGATGTACATCCAGAACCCACTCGGAAACGCGTCGGTCGCGTTCAGCAAAGAATCCGATTCGGTGCGCAATCTGATCCGAACTTTGCAAGGCCAGATCATCGATCCGATGGGCGGACGCTCCAAAGCGCAGACCTCCACAAAGACCATCCAAGGCTACGAGGTCGAGATCGTCGAACTCGAAGGCACCTACCTCGATCCAGGATCCAAAGGCGGGACAAAGGAACAGATCTTCTACGCGATGCACGCCGCGATCTTCGATTTGGGTGACTCGCGGATCCTCATCAAGATGTGGGGACCACAAGACACGGTCAACCAGAGCACAAACCTCTTCGACAAGATGATCGACCAGACCTCCAAGCAGTAAACTCCAACATGCCCGCACTCCACGCACTGGTCATCACCCACACCCACGAACGCATCGCACGCACACTCATGGGACTCGCGTCCCAGACGCGTGCCCCTGACTCGATTACCGTTGCTTGTGATTCAGATGATCCGCGCATCGAGCCTGAGATCCAGCGTGCATCGGACGCACTCAAACGACCGATCACGCTCCTGCTCCGCAAGCGATCCGAGGTCGCGTGCCGATCGCAGAACCGGAACAATGTGGTCCGCGCCCTGATTTCGACCCTTGAAAGACAGGGGCGAACGGACTTCCAGAACGATTCCCTCTTCTTCATCGACGGCGACTGCATCCCCAACCAGATCGCGTGCGACTCACACGACCACGCGCTGCGGACACACGATCTCTCGCTCGGATGGGCCGTGCGTTTGAGTCCCGAGCAGACCGAGTCACTCAGCGACGATCAGATCCTCCTCGGCAGAACCGCCGAGCATCTCGACGAAGAACAGACCCAGTCGTCTTCCAAAGCACACCTGCAAACACGCAAACGGATCCTGCTCCGCAAGATCGGGATGACCAAACCCCACAAGCCGGGGATCTTGTCGGGGAACTTTGGTGTGCGTATGAGCGCGTTCCTCAAGGTCAATGGATTTGATGAGTCCTTTACCGGATGGGGGATGGAAGACGATGACCTCGCGCGTCGTCTGTACATGATCGGCGCCAAGCCCAAGTCCGTTATGAACCGCGCGATCGTGATCCATCAGTACCATCCGACCGAAGAGCCTCCCAACTGGAAAGACTCTCCCAACGCGCATCGACTCTCAGAGCCTTGCGAAGCACGCTGCGAATCAGGCATCAAAAAACCCGCGGCTCAGCACGAGCCGCGGGTCATTGATATTCGTCCAGTTGGTTCAGTTGTTTAGCTGACGCCGAGCAGTTCGATCTCGAAGATCAGATCTGCCTTCGCAGGGATCGCAGGCGGTGAACCGAACTCGCCGTATGCCTTCGCGTAGGGGATGGTCAGCTTACGCTTGCCGCCGACCTTCATGCCCGGGATGCCTTCTTGCCAGCCCTGGATGAGGTTGTTGAGCGGGAAGTTGATGGATTCGCCGCGATCGTACGAGGAATCGAAGACCGTGCCATCCATCAGGGTGCCCTTGTAGTGGACATTGACAGTCGCTTGCTTTGGACATTCCATGCCTTCGCCGACGACGGAATCTTCGATGATGAGTTCGCTGATATTGCTCATAGTGTGTTCCTTTTCTATGTGGGAAGGAATGGTAGGGGGGGAAACTGATGATCTCAAAGCGGTCCTTCGATCGTATCAGAGATCGAAATAATCGCTGATATACGCCGGGATATCGGGTGCTTTGGTCAGATTGACGACATCCAGCAATCTGGTCAGGTCCCGCTTGAGTTTCTCGTTGATCGAGTCCGCATCAATCTCGTCGTCGTCGATCGTGCGGAGATATCGGTAGCGTCCCTGCCCTCGCTCGTTGGACTGGAGATTGGTCATCTCGATCGCGCCCAGTTCTGCGAGTCGGATCAGGACATAGTCCATGACGCCTCCACCCAATCCGTGCGCGTGACCTTTCCCGATGACATGGATGCGGAGATCGTCGCTATCAAAGTCGTCATGCGCGAACCGCGCCTCGATCGCGCTCATCGTCTGCATCAACAGATCAGGCGTCGGATTCTGCCAGCGGATGAACTCTTGTTGGATCGTGAGGTCAGACTGCGCATAGAGGATCTTGCACATCGCAGGCAGACCATCGCGCCCAGCGCGTCCAACCTCTTGGTGGTATGCCTCGACCGATCCTGGGAGCTGCGCATGGATGACCGATCGCAGATCGGATTTGTCCACCCCCATCCCGAACGCGTTGGTGGCGCACAAGAGCAGGTTCTCGCGAGGGGTCGCGTTGATGAACTGGTTGTAGACGCGTCGTCGCTCGTTTGCTGGGAGCCTGCCGTGGTAGACCTCGACCGGTCGATCCATCGTCCGCATGATCTGCGGCGCCATCCGTTCGAGATCCTTGATGAGCGTGAAGTAGACAATCGAAGTCCCCTCGATCCCTTTGAGCGTGGACTGGAGTTTCTCGATCTTGTCGTCGTCATCCCAGACGACTTCGCAACGGAGTTTCAAGTTCGGACGATCAACCGGAGCCGCGAACAGAGGCATTGCGTCCTCGTCCACTCCCAGCACAGCTCGGACATCGGCGCGGACCGCTTTGGTCGCCGTCGCTGTCAGTGCGATGGTCACAGGATCGCCAAGCTCCTTACGGAACTCTCCGATCCGTTGGTATGCTGGACGCAGATCATGTCCCCACTTGGTGACACAGTGGCACTCGTCAATCGCGAGCAGGTTCACCCCGCCGGGGACTTGGTCGAGTGCTTCACGGAAATCGTCCTTCGTCATCCGCTCAGGAGTCGCGTAGAACAGCTCGTATTCGCCGCGTGCGAGTTTCTCGTAGCGTTTGCGTCGTTCTTGTTTGGAGACGGTCGAGTTGACATACGCCGCACGGATCCCGCGTTGCTTGAGCGCATGAACCTGATCCTCCATCAACGCGATCAACGGCGAGAAGACCAGTCCAACCCCCTCACCCCCGCATTCCTCGTTCATCACCAGCGCAGGGAGCTGGAAGCACAAAGACTTCCCAGACCCAGTAGGCATCACCACCAGCGCATCCCCTCCATCAAGCACGCGATCAATGATCTCCTGCTGGAGCGGACGCAGCGCCTCGAGACCGAAGCGTTCTTGGAGTGTGTTCTGGACTTGAGTGGTCGGCATCGTCAAGGGTATCAGCCCTGCAACCAACGACCAACCATCAGCAAGACTTACTTCTTGGAATTCCCATTCGAGTTCTTCTTGGGAGGACTGGTCTTCGCGGCTTCCTGCTGTGCCGCTTTCGCTTCCTGAGCCTGGAGCAGCTCAAGCTTCTTGAGGTACTGCACACAAGTGCTCACAAAGGTCGCGTGCGACCAAGTCAACGGCGACACAGAGATCGGATCCCCTGAATACGGATCAAACTGCTCCGCGAGCACTCCCGACGGCATCGTCCGACGATGCGTCCAATCAAGAAGACTCATCGATGGACGCAGCTCCGCAACAGTCTTCGCTTTCGCGATCTGGTATTGCGTCTGCCAGAGCGTGCAGATGACCCAAGGATTCCCTGGGACATCATCGGTTTTCTCGCACTCGACCTGGTGGTAGTAGTCGCGCTCGTAGCGAGCGCATCCGCCGACATCGGTCTTGACCCAGAGTCGATCACGCATCGTGTCCATCTCGGACTGGATCAACGGATCACACGGATCGAACGCATCAAACGCAAACAACGCAAAGTTCGCGCTGTCGCGGGTCATGTCGAGTCGGTAGGTGCCGTCTTCGATCGGGACCGCCATGCGTGCAAAGTGTCCACGCTCGGCGTGCCAGAAGTGACGACGCAGCGCACCCTTCATCCGCTCCGCGCCCTCTCGGAACGCAGCAGATCGGTCCATCTCACCAAAGTCACTCGCAAACTCCGCGGCCGCATTGAGCGCACCGATCGTTGCAGCGACTGTGAATGTATGAATCCCGCGCCGCTCTTCCCACAGGTCCCACGATTGCAGCGGGAGACCATTGTGGTCGCGATGCTCAAGCATCCACTGCGCCGGACGCAGCACAAGTTTGGTGTACAACGGCTTAATGAACTCCACATCGCGGAACTCGTTGAAGTGCTGACGCAGCGCCCACAGCGTGAGCGCGGTCTCGTCTTGCTGGATCGGGAGGACCGGTTTGCCGTCGATCATCCAGGGATGCCACGAGCTTGCCAGATCACCCTCAGGGGTGTACTTGTGCAAGAAGTACGGCTTCTCACCAATACATTCCGCGGCATAGCGGAAGAAGTTCCGACTCAACTCGCTCTGTCCCGCAAGGATCAACGAGTGGGCAACAAGCGCGCCATCACGCATCCAGCAGTAGGAGTAGTGGTCACCCGCAAAGTGGGTAATGTCCGAATCGTTCGCGGCGATAATCGCGCCGCCGTTATCAATCTGTGTTCTGAGGATCAGCTGTGATCGGTAATACAGATCACGGATCGGCTCAGAGAGTGGGGAGGTATCAATCGGTTCCTTGCGCGACCAGAGTTTCCAGTACGCTTCGGTCCGTGTGATCAAGCGATCAGGACCGATCTCCCAGACACGCTGGTTGTGCCGTTTCGCTTCTTCGTAGTCATCAGCGCACACGACCCAAAGCGTCGCTTCTGCTTCCCCAAACTCGGGAACCTGCAGATGCACACCAACGGTCGCGTCCACCGATCCTTGCGAGATCGCGTTGCGACCGAGCTGTCCATCCTCAGCATCGCGCCAGGTCCCCTCGGCACCACCGACACGCTTGGCGCCGATCGCCCAGTGTTCGATGCCGCACTTGGTCGGATCGCTCGATGCGTTGATCAGGAAGTACGAATCATCCTTGTACATGATGACCGCATTGGTGTTCGGATCGTAGTTCGCAGTGTCACCAACAGGAGACCCATTGATCGAGAGGTCGAAGTGCATAAACAGACGCACATCGCGCGTCGCGCCCTTGAGATCACGCACATGCACCTTCCGGAAGAAGACCGGCTTGTGGTAGTCCACCAGATCATTGCAGGTCAGTTCGAGACCCAGTTTCTGATTGACCAATCGGACCTCAGTCGTCATCGAGTCCGGCTTGTAGCGAAGATCGCGTTCCCACGAATCCTCCTCGATCCAAGAGATCTCGCCGTCGGCCCAGACCCCGAACCGCTGGACATGCCCATCGGTGTGGTTGTAGCGACCAACTCTCGGCGAGTAAATATCGCGGATTCGGTACTTGTCGTCGAAAGTGAACAGGATGGAGCCGTTGCCGACCGGAATGTCTCTAGGCATGGGAATTATCCGTGGTTTGGAACTTACTTCTATTCTGGTTCATCGTGCCGCGAACCTGACCTGATCATCGGTCAATTGACGACGCGAAACTCGGATACACTCCTCAGTCGCCCATAATACTGATTCTGAGCCGGAAATACCTGAAATCAGGATCCAATTCTGCTCAGAAACCGAACAGATTCCATGAAGCATCCCCAACTTTACGGTATGCTGGAAGTTCTCATAGGGGATGTCGTGCGATTCTCAGCCTTTCCCGGCCTCACGACAACAGTTCGCAGACTTCTGGACCCTCGAATCCGCTTATGGTGTGGCAGATTCAAGCAAGCGTCCGGCGGTTGTACCATATCCGTCAAGCACCAAGCTCATTCAAGGATCTCTATGTACATACCCCGATCCAAGACATCAAGCCGCGATGCCTTCACCCTCATCGAACTCCTCGTCGTGATCGCGATCATCGCTGTACTGATCGGGCTTCTGCTTCCAGCACTTGGGAAGGCCCGACTCAGCGCCCAGACCGTCAAAAGTAAAGCCAACCTCCGCTCCATCGGACAGATCCAGTTCCTATACGCTGGGGAGTTCCGCGACAGCTACATTAATCCGTTTGATACCAATAAAGCAGGTGGTGGAGCAACAGCGGGAGGTTGGGCATCAGTAACCAAACCCAGTCTCAACAACAACTACCGCTGGGAGTTTCAGACAGGTGGTGCACCTGCCAAGTGGTATTCCGAGATGTACGCGTTTCATTGGTACTCGCTCATTGGGAGTTGGGTCAACGACGGTGACTACGGCTCAGAAGTTCAGTTTGCTCCAGCTGACAAGATTATTGCCACTCGATTCGCAGATCTTCTCAACGAAACTCCCGGATTCAACCTCAGCACAGGAATCTGGGATACTTCCTATGTTCTCTCCCCGACCCTTTGGTTCTCGCCCAAAAGGTACGCAGAGGACCAACGACCAACCACATACCGAAACAACGGTCCACGCTCTATGGCGCGGAGGAACAAACTCTCCGAAACAACATTCCCGTCAAGTAAGGTCATAGTCTGGGAACGATTTGACTTTGCCAAAAAGAACAGACGCGCCACCCAGGACATCGGTTTCAGAGTCGTGGACTTTGGTGTCGAAGTGGGACACCCCCAGTGGAACAACAGCGATGCAGAACCCGCCGCACTGACTGCTGACGGCTCAGTGGTGACCGCATCAATTCCAGACATCAAGTCAAGAACAGATAATGATGACCCGCTGGTCTCGGAGCCTTTTACCCCGACCGATCGCTGGGATCCTCCGACACAACTCCTCCTCCAATACGGCATGGCCTACGACGGATTCGAGGTAGGCTCCAACACAGCCGGATTCGGAGGCGGTCTTTACCCCGCATTCTTCTGGGCAACACGCGACGGCATCAAAGGACGAGACCTCGTCCGCTAAACCATCTCCTGATTTGATTTCCTGAGAATCGATCGGCCGATCGTTAGAGCTGTCCCGCGAGCATCGCTTCCGCGATTTCATCAGCAGTCATCTCGCCTTCAACCCCACCTGCGCCTGCTTGATTCGACGCGCCGTTGTCGGGACCCATCGCTTCGATGCGCTCGGTCTGTCCCAGCGTGGTCGTCAGACGGATCCCGAAGTTCTCTCCGAGCTTGACCGCTGAGCCGCTCGCGATGCGTCGGTTGTTCACGCGGATCTCAAGCTCTTCCTCGGCGTTGATCGGGAGCTCGATAATCGATCCCGGAACCCACTGACGGATGCTGGACATGTCCATAATCCGCTCGCCGACGATGACGACCAGCGGGACCTCGATGCGCATGATTGACTTAAGCGTAGAACCCATTGAATCCTCATCGGCACAAGCTGCGCCCCGATGCACTCAACGCGCACAACTCTCAGGGCATAGATCAACAATCGCAATCAATATGCCAACCCGCAAGGTCCAGATAATGATATTGAGCTGACCGACCCGCTCAGTCGGTGTATTCGCCGATGATCAAGCTGACATTGTGTCCGCCGAACCCGAAGGTGTTGTTCATCGCACGCCGGACAGGCATCTCGCGAGCTGTGTTGGCAACAATGTCCACTCCTGAGCACTCAGGGTCGATCTCGTCGAGGTTGATCGTCGGAGCGACGACATTCTCACGAACCGCATGGATACACGCGATCAGCTCGACCGCTCCAGACGCACCGAGACAGTGGCCGTGCATGGATTTGGTGGAGTTCATCACGAGACCGCCGCTGGAGCCGCCCTTGGTCGCGTGGTCGCCGAAGACGGACTTGACCGCGATGATCTCGGCTTTGTCACCGAGCGGGGTTGAGGTGCCGTGCGCGTTGATGTAGTCGATGTCTTCAGGATTCAGACCCGCGTCATCGAGCGCCCAGCGCATCGCGTGACCCGCTCCGCGTCCCTCAGGATGCGGTGCTGTGATATGACCCGCATCACACGAGTTCGCGGCTCCGCAAAGCTCCGCATAAATCGTCGCGCCGCGTGCCTTCGCGTGCTCCTCAGATTCAAGCACATAGACCGCAGCACCCTCTGAGAGGACAAACCCATCGCGTCCAGTATCAAACGGACGAGACGCTTTCTCAGGAGCATCGTTGCGTGTCGAGAGTGCCTTCATAGTCATGAACGATCCCAAACAGAGCGGGGTGAGTGCCGCTTCTGCGCCTCCTGCGAGCATGACATCCGCTTTCCCTGAGCGGATCGCTTCCATCGCATCCCCGATCGCGTGTCCCGAGGACGCACATGCGGTCGCGTGCGTGGATGCAGGGCCTTGGAGGTTAAAGCGGATCGAGATATTCCCAGTGACCGCGTTCGCCATCAGCTTGGGGACGGTAAACGGCGAGATCCGCGATGGACCCTTCTTCTCCAGAACCTTGACGCTGTCCTCGATCGTGGAGATACCGCCGATCCCTGAACCCATCACGATGCCTTGACGCTCCGGATCTCCTGAGGAGAAATCGAAACCACAGTGATTCACGGCTTCTTGAGCAGCGTAGAGACCAAGGAGTGAAACCCGATCCATACGCTTTGCTTCACGACCCTCGACGACCGGATCAGGAGTCCAGTCGTGGATCTGACCACCGATGGTCACAGTCCATCCGTCGTACTGATCAAAGTCAGCGGATTTGATCGTGGAGATCCCGGACTTTCCGGATCTCATTGATGTCCATGTATCAGCAGCGTTGTGACCAATATTGGTCAGTGCGCCGTAGCCTGTGATGACAACACGATGACGAGTATTCGGGGTCATATAGAGTCCTGGTCTTGCTATACCCACCATTGGGTGTGAAAGGGCTCGCTGAGCGTGGAAAACCGTTCCCTGAACAAAATACAGAAGCCCTCCGGAGCTTGCCGGGGGGCTTAGTTATTCAGATCAGCGGGAACACGAGTTACTCGCCGCCGTTGGCCTGCATGATGAAGTCGATCGCGTTGCCGACAGTGAGAATCTTCTCTGCCTGGTCATCCGGGATCGAAGTCTCGAACTCGTCTTCAAACTCCATGACGAGCTCGACGGTATCGAGGCTGTCCGCATTGAGGTCTTCCATGAAGCTGGTCTCACGCGAGATCTTCTCCTTGTCGGTGCCCATCTGCTCAGCAACGATTTCAATAACCTTTGATTCGATTTCTGTTTCGGTCACAGCGTATTCTCCGCTCAATTGATCGGGATCCTTTGCCCAGGCGCTCCATACGCCCGAGAATCTCGTCCCACGATCTGGCCCCGATTGTATCCAGTCAGTGTAGCGTTTGCCAAGCATTTGTGCGATCGCGAGAATAGAACTTTGTTCGGGATCCGGACATTATCGTCCCTCCCCGCCCCCTCCTATCCCGCTTGATCCCGTCCAACCAGACGATCTAGGTCCTAGAGCCATTCTCAGTCACATTCCGCGTACATCTCACACAGAATCGCGTCGAAACACCTCCAGCAGCACGCGGCGTATCCGCACTTCGCTGTTTTTCTGAGAGGAATCGTGATGGGAACCATGCCAAAAGAACCTGATGCCTTTGTCGAACATGTTGTCAAGCTCATCAAGAGAATGCAGCCCGAGTTCAGCATCAACCGCGTCAATCCCAACGAGCTCCATGTCAACGGCCGACGCCTTGACCTTGAGAACCTCTACCGCATGGTCGCGCACGAACCAGATCGCGGGACCGACATCGTCGAGCACTTCCTCGATCAGCTCTTTATGGGAGATCATGTCGAAGTCAACGACATCCCCCTCGAACAAGCGAAGGCGCGGATCATGCCTCGCATCCAGCCGACCTCGATCTTCGAGCACCTGACCGAATCACTCGTCGCGCATGTCCCGTTCGTCAACGACACGGTCATCGTCTTCGTTCTCGATATGCCTCATATGACTGTGAGCATCACGATGGATCAAGTGATCCGTTGGGGGATCACGATCGACGAGGTCGAGGAATACGCACGCGAGAACCTCGATCTGTACGCTCCAGAACTGGAGATGCAGGTCATCGAGAGCGCCGAGGGAGGGAAAGCGGTCATCGTCGCCGAGCAAGACGGCTACGACGCGGCGCGTCTCCTGATGGGAGACCTCCACTCCAGACTCGCGCATCATCTCGGAGCGGACTTCTATGTCGCAACTCCAGCACGAGACATGTTCATCGCATTGACCTGCGAGCCTGACGAGTTTGTCCAGCGTCTGTGCGATCGTGTGGATGAGGATTTCACTCGCCTCCCATACCCGATCACCAAGGACCTGTTCCTCGTCACGCAAGACGGCGTCGCAGGGACCTCTTGGATGCGTGAAGACGCGGCATAAGCCGACTCAGCCGACCTATCATCGTTCGTGATACTCCTGATCGACAACTACGACTCCTTCACATGGAACCTTGTCCAAAGACTGGGTGAGATCGACCGATCCCTCGAACCGGACCAGGACCTGGTTGTCGTGCGCCATGACGAGATCACCCCTGACCAAGCCGATCAGCTCGATTCTGGGAAGGGTCCCACGCACCTGATCATCTCCCCCGGCCCATGCACTCCAAAAGAAGCGGGGGTCTCCAGCGAAATGATCCAGCGCTTTGCAGGGAGAATCCCTGTGCTGGGAGTCTGTCTGGGACACCAATGCATGGCGGATTCCAACGGCATGACCGTCGCGCGCCATCCCAAGCTCATGCACGGCAAAACCTCACAAATCAGCCATGATGGACAGGGACTGTTCGCAGGAATCCCCGCGCCAGCAACCATCGCACGCTACCACTCGCTGATCGTCGAGCCCTCGACCATCCCGCCCCTCCAAGAAGGTCAAGATGGCTGGCAGATCACCGCGACCTGCGTCGATGAAATCGAAGGCAACCAAGTCGAAGTCGTCATGGGCATGCGAAGGGTCTGGGCAGATCCCAAGAAAGCGCCCCTCGAAGGCGTCCAGTTCCATCCCGAATCCTTCATGACTCCGAGCGGCTCGATCATGCTCTGGAACTTCCTGCAGATGGGGTCCTCCCCACGCGATCTCCCCAAGCCTGCGATGGGTGAAGCGATCGTCTAGAGCCGCTCATTTAAAGCCGCATTCCGAGCTTTCATCATCAAGCACATCAACCAAATCTCGGCTATCCTTATCCCATGCTCCATCCCGCACCAACCACCAAAATCGACCCCACCCTGACGCGCACCACGATCGATTCGATCATCGAAGCGACGCACGCCAAACCCGCACTGGTGGTCCTGTCGTTTTCTAACACCAACTACAAGACCCACCTCGTCGTCGATGGAGACCTCGAAGCACTCCGCACCAGAATCGGCAAAACCGTCCTCGGCACGATTCACGCGACCGCTCGTCGCATCGATACAGCAGGAGCAGGAGGACGCTGCATCGATCCCTGCATCGGGACCCCTCGCCGCGTGATGGGGACCATCGTCGGGATTGACCCACGATCCAACGGCATGGTCGTCAATGTCGGACCCAATATCGCCGTCTGGCTCACCCTCGGCTCTCCGGGACAACGAGCAATTGATCTCGCTGACGCTGAGTTCGTGACCTGCGATGTCGTCCCCGGCACCTCGTTCCGATTCCGCGAACTCGCTTAATCGATCCGAGGATCGACCCAACGATACAGCACATCCACAACCAGATTAAACAGAATCAGCATCGTCGCAAAGATCAGGACCACCCCCATGATGAGGAAGAGGTCCTTGTTCTGGACGCCGTTGACGAAGTGCTGACCCATGCCTGGAATCGTAAAGACCTTCTCGATCACAAAAGATCCGGTCATCGCGAGCGCTGTTGCAGGCCCAAGAAATGAGAGCACAGGAAGAAACGCGTTCTTGAGCGCGTGCTTGTACAGCACTGCACGCTCCGATGCGCCCTTGGCGCGAGCTGTCCGGATGTAGTCTGCTCCCAGTGCTTCGATCATCCCCATGCGTGTGAGCCTCGCGATGTACGCCGCGAATGGGAGTGAGAGGGTGACCGCTGGGAGGATCGCTTTCGATGGACCACCCCAACCCCCAACAGGGAACAACGGGATCAGGACCGCAAAGACAAGCAGCAACGCCGTCCCGATCACAAACCCTGGAAGCGAGATCCCGATCATCGCGATCGTCAGCGTGAAGAGGTCCGCGATCGAGTTGGGTTTGACGGCGCCGATGACTCCTGCGCCCAGTCCGATCACGAGCGCGATCAGAATCGCCGCGGCGCCGAGCG
The DNA here is from genome assembly GCA_051252395.1 of Phycisphaerales bacterium. Taxonomy (GTDB): domain Bacteria; phylum Planctomycetota; class Phycisphaerae; order Phycisphaerales; family UBA1924; genus UBA1924. The sequence goes on from JBPOFX010000002.1 coordinate 1,363,569, forward strand.
TGATGGAAACAGGGAGTGCGCCTCGCACGATCTCGTTGACTGTCCAATCGTCGTATTCCAGCGATGGTCCAAGATCAAAGACCGGCCTCGCCGCAGGAGGGAATCCCGCGGCTTGAGCGGCTTCTCGGTCCCGCTCAAGCTCGCCGCTGATCCAGTCCTTCGCGTACTCAAACCCGGTCGCGCTGCTCAGGTAGGACACATAAAACCTCGGGAACGAATCAAGGTTGTACTGCTTCTTCATCTGCTCAACGACCTCAGGCTTGGGTCGTTTCTCCGGATTCTCCAGAGGATTCCCTGGGACCGCCCATGCGAGGGTGAGCGTGATGGTGTAGATCACGAGCAGGATAATCGGGAGCGACGCGAGCCGACGCAGAATCAAACTCATCATGGCGATACTCCTCCCGCGTGTGCGTCAGAAAGATTCCGATCCGGATTCATCGGACGAGGTTGATCTGGACCGATCCCGTCTCCCAGCATATCGATCAGGAACGCGTTCTGCTTCGTGCGTGGATGCGTCGAGAGTCCGGTGACTTTCTTCGCATCAAACATATAGATCGTCGCGTAATGGAAAATCGGGACCAACGGCAGATCCTCCTCCATAATAATCCGCTCCGCTTCACTCAGCATCGCCATCCGCTTGACCGGATCCAGCTCGTCCGCGGCATCCGCAAGGAGCTGATCAAACACCGGATTGTTGTACGCTCGATCGTTGTTGCCGTCGAGCGAGTGGTTGATGTCGAGGAAGGTGGTCGGATCGCCGTAGTCCCCGAACCATCCGGCACGAGCGGTCATGTACTGCTTGTTTTTCAGGTCTTCGCGGAAGATTTTGATTTCTTTCTGCGAGAGCGAGGTCTGGACACCGAGCGATTTCTGCCAGCTCTTTGCGATCGCTTGACCGATCAGATCGTGTCCCGCGTCCTTGTTAAACGCGAGCTCGACGACGAAATCATCCGGGAAGTTTGCTTCTTCGAGTAATGACTTCGCTTGTGCGATGATCGCTTGTCGTTCTTCTTCACTCGCTGCGTCTCCGATGTTGGGGAGTCCCTTGGGAGAGGTGTATCCGCCGATCGATCCGGGAGGGATCAGTGTTGAAGCCGAGGGCTCACCGAGCCTCCGGACCTCGCGAGCAATCGCAGGCTTGTCGATACACATCGCAAATGCGCGACGCACGCGCGGATCTGCGAACGGATTGTCGCGACCATCCGGGAGTCTCGGCTTGCAGTTGAAGTTGTAGAAATAGGTCCCGAACGACGAAACCGCATGCGTGTGCGCTCTTGGATCCTCAGGGAGCATCCGCGTAATCGAGAACTGGTCGTATCCCTGAGCTTTGAGCTCTTCGACGCGTTCTTTGTGCTCGTCGAGGAACGCGAGCTTCTGAGCGACCATGTCACCTCGATACGGGCTCGTGACATCCGAGATCCAGTCGATCGAACCGGTCTGGTACGCGAGGACTCCAGCGTTTGGATCCGAAATCGAAGGGATCGAAACGGTCCGGATCGCGATCGAGTCCCGATCCCAGTAGTGCTCACTCTTGGACATCCGCATATCGCGTTTAAAGCGCCATTCATCGAGCTGGAACGGACCATTGGAAACCAGCACCCCCCCTTTGGTCCATCCGGGACGACGCACCAAGCGAGCAGTGGTCGGGTCGGGACGCTCGTACTGCGCGACCAAAGGCTCATAGACCGGCGCGAATACAGTAAACGCACACAGCTCCAAGAAATACGGCACAGGACGCTCCAGCGTCACCTCCAGCGTTTGGTCATCAATCGCTTTGAGTCCGACCATCGCATCGAAGCGGTCTTTGGTTTGGTCCCAGAGTGCATAGGCCGCGTCTCTCCGTTCATCATCGCTCGCAAAATCGCGATCCATGAATCCGTCGAGCTGCTCCTGTCTCCAGTCGTAGAACGCTCGCGCGCCATTGATGTTCATGAACATCGCGACATAGTCCGAGACGAGATCAGGGAGCAGGGCGCGTCTCCATGAGTACACAAAGTCGTGAGCGGTGACACGCTCGCCGTTGGTCCATTTCGCGTCATCGCGGAAGTGGAAGGTGTAGGTTCGCGCGTCCTCTGAGAGTTCCCAGGATTCCGCGACGCCTGCGATGATCTCGAACCCATCGCTCAGGACATCGTTCTTGACGAGTCCTTCAAACAGCAGTCGAGCGGTCCGCAGGTCGTGCATCCAGCTCATCCGCTGCGGATCGAGCGTGTTGACCTCCGACGAGTTGATAAAGGTCAGGTCCGCGCGAGGTTGAGGACGATCTCCAAAGACCGAAACCGCCACGAGGACCACAAGAACAGCGATAGGGATCAGCATCCGGCTCATAGGACCACTGTACCCGCATCAGACTCAAGATGTTGCTCAGGAAATCAAATAGAGATCAGGATCTAGCTCAGGATAGTGATCAGTTGACGAACTGATCATCCTCAAAGCCGAAGGTCGTCACGATCGGGGATCCAGGTCCCAGCAGCAGAGCTGCCTTGTTCCGGAAGTTCCGATCGTCTCCCGCTTCGAGAAGATCCGCAAACGCTGTTTGCTCGACATTCCCAACAGGACGACGATTGATCTCCGCGTGCTCACGCAGCGCGAAGTACAGGAGGGATTCTCCAGTCCGGACCATCGAAACATGCAGTTCACGCTCTCCGACAGGAGGGATGGTGCTGTTGATGACTTCCGAAAGTGAGATCCCGATCATGCTCGCGCCCAGCGCGACTGCGGATCGTACCGCTTCGGTGTTGGAGTCCTCACCCACTTGCAGCAGCGAGTTGGTCGCAAAGCTCGAAGCGAGCATCGACATGCGTGCTCGGCTCTCTAGATTTGAATCATTGACCACCTGCTGAGTCGCCGCATCGCACATCACGCTCAAACTGCGAGCACGCTGAGCAAGGAACTCATCGGACGGCAGCGAGCATCCCTGACCCAGCGCCTGAATGCACGCACCAACCAGAGCACGATCCCCTCCAGCAGCTGCGGCTTTGAGCTTGTTGATCATCGCATCGAGATCCACCACGCTCAGTGCAGCACCGTTCGCGGCCGTGGTCCGGAACGCACGCCCTGCACGACCAGCCGCGAAGATCCGGACTCCAGCATCATCGTGATCCAGACCTTGAATGATGAGCTTGACCGAGTCTTCCGTCGCAAGCTCCCCTGCAAGACGGAGTGCGGAGAGGGTTGATCCCACATCGCCGTTGGATGCGAGCTTGTCGAAGTACGATCCCAGCGCCTCGTCATACGCTCGGCGGAACGAAATCGAAACACGAGCACCAACAAGCGGCTCAATGAGCTTCGCTTGGGCGCGAGACGCTTGCTGAGCATCGCTCGTCAGAGCACGCTCAGACCAGTGCGACGCGAAGCTGTTGATCTGGTCACGCTGAGTCCCACCAACGGATGCCGCTTCGACAGTCGAGACCGGGAGACTGGTCGTCTGCGCCATCGTCGGCGATGCGACCAGTGTCAGTGCACCAAAGGTCAATGCGAGGCTCAGTGTCTTCATACCCCGGTTCTGCGCGCGTGTCGATTTGGTCCTCATCGGATCCTCCATCAGTGTGTTGACCGATTCTCGGCCTGTTCAGCGTCTCTAGTCTAGTGCGCTTGTGCCTTGAGTTCCGCAACAGAACCGTCACGGTTTCCCCTCTGATCCACATCAAACAGACAATTCCGGATCAGAACCAGTGCTGACAACCCAATTCCCGATCAATACACCTCAAGGAACATCCGCTTGCTCGGCTTGAGCTTGCGAGGAATCATGCTCCGCGACCATCTCGACGGATCATCCCCAGCCTCCGGCTTTATGGTCAGGTACTGACTCAAAGCATCCGCATCAAGAAGCTCCGCAAGTGTCTGGATGATCCCCAGTTCCATCCCTGCGATGCCGCAGATATAGACCAGTGTTTTCGGATCATTGAGCAGCGGGACCAGTTCGTCCCGATCGTGCTTCAGACGATCCTGCACATACATCCTCCCAGACTGCTGATCAGTCCCATGCCGTGAAATCGCGGTTCTGTATCGGATCTTGTCTGGATGCTGAGCGACCAATCCCTGGAACTCGAGGTCATAGAGCAGATCCGTCTCATACGGCGCTCCAGCAATCAGATCCACGCTCGAAGGCATCCCAGCCGCAACGAGATCTCCGATCATCGAACGGAACGGCGCGATCCCAGTCCCTGTCGCAATAAACAGAAAGTTGTGTGCTGAGAGATCCTCAGGGAGCAAAAAACGCTTCCCGACTGGACCGGTCAGATGGACCGCATCGCCGACCTGGAGATCCGCGAGGTAGTTCGAGCAGACGCCGGTATACAAGGTATGGTCGTCCCATTCCTCGTCGATGAGCCGCTTGAGGGTGGTGGACAGGATCTTCCCGTTGCCCTGCTCGCCGCGTGTCGGAGACGCGATGGAGTACAACCTGAGCTTGTGCGGATGACCCTGTTCTGTGAGTCCAGGAGGGACGACCCCAAACGATTGTCCCGCGATCCAAGCACCTTCGAGCGGAGTTCCCGAGACATCGATCTGGATATGACGGATGATGCCGCTGGATTTCTTGGATCGTGTGCAGAGCTGTGAACCAACCACCTTCGCGATCACAGGCTCCGAGGGATTCACAAGGTGCTGTCGAGCTTCTCGAAGCACTGGGATCCCGATCGGGGAGCTGGATTCGGGGTGTTGTGTCACTGGAGCACCACCCTACAGACTCTTGATAGAGTGCTTTGCTTTTTATTTGCTTCATACAGTCGGATCGGACATCCCGATCCGATCAGTTTCAGCCATCGACTTCGTCGGAGGATTCATCTTCGTAGTCTTCCTCGTATTCGTCGCTGTAGTCGTCGTCATTGTCAGCGTCGTCTTCGTACTCTTCTTCGTACTCAGGTTCTGGTTCGACGCCTCCGAGACGATCCAGACGGACCGCCGCGGCTTCCAGGCTCTCGCCTTCTTCACCACGAGCGCGAACGCTGCGGATCGCGGATGCTGCGTCTTGGAACGCTTGCTGCGCCTGCTCAACGAGTTCTTCGTGACGCGCTGAGTGCGAATCGATCTTGGATTGCCAGTCGCCTGGGATTCCTGCGGCGAGGATCGAGCGGTAAAGAGACACCATTTCTGCTTCACCACGCGCCAGACGCATGGTGGCGCGTGCGAGATGCTCTTGTGCAGTGGCTTTTGCGATCGCTCCGCTGGTTTTCGCGGTCGAGCGTGCATCACGCGAAGCCGCGAGCGATTGACGGATCAGCGAGAACACCTTCTCACTCGCAGGCTCAGCAACATTCGCTCTGTAGTCTTCGAGTTCGTCCACAAGCTGGATCAACGCGGATTGTGCCTGCTGAGCGTTGGCGCGAGCTTGAGCGGAATCTTCCTTCGAATCGCGGACACGCTGGTCCAGCTCGTCGAGCGAGAGGTTCAGCAGTGCGATCTGGTCGTTTGCTTTCTTGACCTGCAGCTCGACCTCGTGAGCTCCAGGGAGCAGCTGTCCGACACGGCCTCGGATCCGCTCCGCTTCGAGTTCATAGGTATCCGCACGCAGCGAGTGCTCACGGACGCGAGCAGCGAGTTCTGCGGCTTCCGTCGCTGAAACGCCGGTCATTTGGAGCTCGAAACGAGCACCCTCGTTGCGTTCTTGGAGCGACTTCGCGTCCAGATCTTCCATCTGTCCCTGCAACTCAACAATCTCGTTGTTGAGCGAGGTGTAGAGCTCAGAGTACGATTTGACATCGACTTTTCGGAGTTCGATCAGCTCACGCAGTGCCGCACGATCTTCGGTGACATCGAAGTTCGTCGATGCTTTAGCAACCGCGTTCATCGAGATCCATTCGCTGAGGTGAGCACGGATCACGCGTGATTGGTGCATCGCGTTGGTTTCGGTTTCCGAAGCTTCTGAGCCTGCGATCCCTGAGAGACCAAGCTTCGAGAGTGCAACACTCACAGCTGCGGCTTCGTCGTACGGACCTTCTCCGCCGGCGAAGTCCGAAGTCAGATTCCCGGCTTGCGTGTACGCTTCGCTCGCGAGTGACTCAGAAAGCGTCGCATCACCAACCGATACCTTCTGGAACTCCAGTCCCGCATCAGACACAGCGGACTTCGCTTCGTCATTCTTGGAGCATCCGCTCAGAGCGAGCGAGGTCACAGCGAGTGCGACGAGCAGCGAGCGGGCGGTGGTGTGCGTATTGATCGATCTCTGAATCATCGTCTTGGGATCCTTCACATATCAGCAGTCCGGAAGTTCTCCGGCCGCGGGAGTTTGGCAGTTTCTATCCTAGCGCATAAAGCAGCACCCGTTTAGGGACGCAACTCATCGGATTCATCGCTTTCGGGCGATGGTGGGGGGTACTCAATCCCGTAATCCGGACGAGGGGTGTACATCGATCGCATCCAGTCCAAAGTACGCTCAAAGTTGGTCGAACTCGCTGACCTGAAAACCGGTCTCCAGTCTCGTCCAAACTTGGTTGCATCGACCTCAGGGTGTGGATACAGCGATTTTTTCCTCGGCAGTCCCATCTGGACAAGCGGAGAGCGTGCCGGGTCTTGATAGTTGATCAAAGTAGATCCGTCACGCAGCCCGTAGCGTTCGAGGATCAGGAAGTTCGTGTAGACCGTTTCCGTTGAGTTGGGTTTGGTCCCGATGAGCTTGAAATCTCCCGCATCGGGACCTCCATGGCATCGAGCGGTCGCACAGCCGTTCGATAACCAGCCGTTCTTCCCGGCGACCGATTGACGAAAGAGCTGCATCGATTCGGGGTCTTCCAGAACATTGATCTCGCTGTAGAGATCCCGCGCCTTCTGACGGAACAGCAGCTTGAGTTTTTCAAGATCGCTCCCTTTGAGGATCTGGGCGCGGACGGCTTGGTCAGCCGGGAAGTCGTCTGGGGATTCTCGCATGAGGGTGCGGATCGTGGAATCGTCAACCTTGAGCCTTGGAGGATTGGTGAGATCGATCTCGTAGACGCGGATGAGGTTGATCTGCTCCTGGCTCAGCGTCGGGAGTCTTTCTTGAGCGCGACGGGATCGAGCGATCCGGGTTGTCGATTCTTCAGGCTCAACTGCTTTCTTTTGAGCGAGCTTGAGGTGCTGCTCGAGCCAGGTTTTGAGTAGCTTCGCTTCGGGATTGTTTGGGTCGTCCACAAGAATCGAAGTCAACTCCTCAACAGCAAGCTCATACGCTCGGCGATCTCTGAGCCAATCAACCAGCAACAACCGGCCCTCGATGTCATTGTCAGGGAGTGCTTTGCGGAAGGTCCGGTAGCGAGTCTCGACAGAGGGGAGGAACTTTACGGATGCGAGCCGGGCGCGTCGGTAAGTGGTGTCGATGTTGTTGATCCGAAGGACAACGCTTTCCTCGTCGGATTTCATCAGGATGCCTGTGATAGTTCGACCATTGAGGAAGGTGACCACGCACTCTTGAGCGACCGAGCTGAGGTCCTGCTCAACGATCAATGGCACCGATGATCCTTCGCTCGGTTCATCGGATTGGAGCTGGGTCAATCCCATCATCGCTCCGCCGCAGAGCGTTGGGAGGATGAGTCTGAGTATCAAGCTGTTCGGTCGTCGTGAGGGCATGGTGCGCGAGCGTTGTCCTAAGCACTTGGTATGCGAGTGTCTACTCAAAGGGAGAGTCTCTACCAGCATATACCCTCAGAACCACTGCGCGGTTCTGGAATGCTCTAGAAGCGAGTTCTAATTCGCGACAGAAATCTTCTGTTTACCCGACGCCATTGCGACATCATCTGGGAGAACTCTCAGAATTCGCTCATCTGGGACGACCCTCGCCAAGTCTTTGAGTTCGCATACCTCTCCACGATGGGTGATGGTTGGCCGTCCAGTTTGACCGAGCTCGATGATGGTTTCGCCGAGGAGTTCTTGTGTGAACTCGATCTTGTAGCCTGGGATATACAGTTCGACTTTCGGATAGACCGCTTTGGTGAACTCGATCCGAGCCGAGGAACAATCGAGGAGGAGTCTGCCGAGATTCTTCTTGGCGCTGTCCAAACTCTTGATCCGGTCAGCGATCTCATCAACCTCGAACTGCATCCCCATCTGCTCTTCGATCTGAGACGGAGTGGGCTTAGCGATCGCAGAGCTGAAAGTCTCGAGCTTCTTGAGCTTTTGTGTGTGTTGTTTCTCGAGTCGTTCAAGGAAATCGTTCGACGTCTTGATCCGATCCTCGATTTCTGCGATCGAACCGACCACGAGTTCGGTTTCGACGCCTTGCGCTGAGCCCGCGGCTCCGATCACGGCACCTTTGGCGATGTTGAGTGTCCCACCACGGATCGCTGCTTGCGGCGCGTCGAGCTCACCCAGAACATCAAGAACACAGTTGGTGATCTCGCGTCGAGCGGAGACCTTGCCTCGAACCTGCGCTTGAACACCTTCGAGGTACCCCGCGTCGAGATCCCCTGCGGCAACAATCGTCCCGGTCTCTTTCCCTGCCATCCCTCGCGTGAGCGTGATGTTCTGTCCGGATTCGATTCTTGAGCATTCGACCAAACCATTGATGGTGACATCATCCAGTGCTCGAACACTGAAGTGATCGCGTACGGCTCCCTGAACAATCACAGTCCCAGGGAAGATGATGCGTCCAGAGGTGAAATCGACATCACCTCGGATTTCGAGCTCCGTAGAGACTGAGATATTCGACGGGCTCGCGTTGAGCAGTCCTGCAAATGCTGCGGTACATTCGCCGTCTTTCGAGACACGGATCGAATCATCCAAGATCCCCTCGTTTGCTTTTCCTTCTTTCGCAGGGATGACGGTGCCGAATATCGTGCTTCCGTCGAAGCCTGCTGAGCGTTTGGACTTCATCGCGATGACATCGCCTTTCTCGACGACGACATACGACATCTGGTCGTAGTAGCTCACTTTCTCGTCCAGACCCTCTTCAGAACCTGAGTCCACAGGATCGCTCCCCGCCTCAGGATCTGAGGCAGGATCTGGTTCATCAGGTGCTTGGTCCTGCGTCAATGATCCAGATTTGATCGCATCAAGACGAGCTTGAATCCGATCAATCTGAGCAGCAATCTCAGGAGTCAGGGTATAGAGGACACTATCGCCATTGATAGCAGGAGTGCCTACGGCAACCACCGCTTCATGCGATTCCAGAGGAGCTTCCAGAACCTCTTTGATGAGATCAAGGATCGCTTGCTTCTGGATTGCCTTACCCTGTACTCCCTGACCACCTAGATAGGCGGTCACTGCTTCTTCATTGAGCCCTTTGTGTGAACCAATCGGCGCTACCTGTAGAGTGCCTTCAAGCTTATCAGTATCGGTTGTAAGCTTGAGTAGGTCGTCGAGATCGCAAGTGCCTGGAGGCATCGCTCCCCTTTGGGTAGAAGTAGTAGGAAGTCACAAATCGGATGATGCTCTGGTTACGCAACGGAGCATTTTGCAAGGGTCTCCGTGATCCGCTCAGAAAGCAGGTCAGGAGTAAACGGCTTGACCACATAGTTGTTCACGCCAGCCTTGATTGCCTCGATTACGCGAGATTTCTCAGCTTCGGTAGTCACCATGATCAATGGTGTGGTCTTATTGGTCTTACGGAACTCGGTGACAAAGGTCAGCCCGTCCATGATTGGCATATTCCAGTCAACCAGACACAGGTCCGGTGAGAACGCGCCGACTTTGGAGAGTGCGTCTTGTCCGTCGCATGCTTCTTCAACTTCGGTGTACCCAAGCTGCTTGAGCACGGACTTCTGGATATTGCGCATTGTCTTTGAATCGTCGATCAAGAGGATTTTCATTGTGTTTCTCCTACGCTCGCTGCGTGTAAAGTTTCTTTGGTGTAGAGCTGCTTGTTTAGGCCGCAGCGGTGTTTGACTCAACCTCGGCTTCCGCTTCACGCAGTGCCACTTCCAGGACAACTTCTCCACAATCTGTGGAACACGGGATCAGAACACACGGAGTTCCGGACTGCACAGCGATGGTGTGATCCGCTCCGATGACTACCGAAGGGCAGGAAATTGAGACGCCCTTGCGCTGGAACTCTGCCTTTGCGTTCCCCGAGATCATGTTGACGAGCTCGCCAACCGCATCTGCAAAGTCAGCCGAGTCCGTGTCGAACTCCATCCCTGTGAAGAGTGTAACGATCGATGATGCTGCATCCTGAGGCATCGAGAGCACGATGGTCCCGATCATCTCGCCCGAAACACCGATGATGCCTGAGACATCGTGCGATGCTTTTCGGTCTGCCTTGATCCGAGGCTCACCGATCTCGACCGGGAGTTGGAACATGGTCGAGAACACATTCTGAATTGAGTTGATAAACGGCGTGATCATACTGGCATCCATAGCCTATCTCCTTAAGTAACTGAGTATCAGCGGCCGCTCATCGCGACTTGTTCGTGTGTTTGTGTTGAAAGAACGCTCGATCTTGTGGATTGCATGAGTCCTGCAATATCCATAATCAAACTGACGGATCCATCGTTCCGGATTGTCGCGCCAGAGATCGGTCCCTCGCGTTGAACACCAGTTAATGGCTTGATTACGATTTCCTGTAAACCGATGACCGAGGTGACTCGGAGTCCGATGACACGCTGGTTAAAGCTGATCACCACAACTGTGTCCTCGTCGCAGCGTGCTGCTTCAGGAACATCGAAGATCTCCTGTGAGCTGATCAGTGGATAGACCTGACCACGCAGGTGGATGACCGGGTCGTTTCCGAGTCCAGAAATCTGCTCGTCGCTCGGACGCATGATCTCGGTAATATTGGTCAGCGGGATCGCGAAGACTTCATCGCCAACCCCGACCATCATCGCAGGCATAATCGCGACTGTCAGCGGGATGGTAATGGTGAGGGTTGTCCCTTCGCCTTTCTTGGATTCGATCGCGAGCTCACCCTTGAGCTTGGATTCGATATTGGTCCGGACGACATCCATCCCAACGCCTCGACCTGAAAGATCCGAAACCTGTTCAGCGGTCGAGAACCCTGCTTCAAGAATAAAGCGGAACACTTCCTCGTCACTCATCGTGACGAGTTGCTCCTCGCTGACGAGTCCTCGCTCGATCGCTTTCGCGCCGATAACCTCACGGTCGAGTCCTTTACCATCATCGATGATCTGAACACGGACATGTGATCCTGCGTGTCCCGCGACGAGTTTGATCGTCCCGGTCTCTTCCTTGCCGGCGGCCAAACGGTCTTCTGGTTTCTCGATCCCGTGATCACCAGAGTTGCGGAGGAGGTGGACCAATGGGTCGCCGAGTTCTTCGAGGACCGATTTGTCAACCTCGGTATCCGCACCCTCGATGACCAGATTGATTTTCTTCTCGGTCTTGCCCGCAAGATCGCGGATCAGACGAGGGTATTTTCCAAACAGCTTTTCGAGCGGCTGCATCCGGGTCCGCATGACCGCGAGCTGGATATCACCGGTCACACGATCGAGCGTGCTTGTTGTCGCTTCCATCTGCTCGATGAGTTCGCTGTCAAGGTTGCTTCGTTCGACCTGCTCGGAGATCGAACCGATCCGGTTCTTCTGGAGAACCAACTCGCCAACCAGGTTCATGAGTGATTCGAGCCGACCAACCTCAACACGGATGGTTTGCTCAATCTGACCAATCGCTGTACGAGCACCTGATGCTGGAGTGTCTGTCGAAGCAACGCCGCCCTGTGACTGAACCTCAGTCTCGAGTGAATCAGCATCTAGATCAGTGCTCGACTCTCCGAATGGGATCCCGTCAGCAGCGAGTGCGGCTTGCCCGTCAGCTCCTGCTGGGAGGACGCCTTCCTCGATCTCTTGCCCTTCGATCCAGCCCGTGAGCCGTTCAACGAGACAGTCGATATCCCATGAAACGATACTCTGTTGCGCCAACTGCTCGGTCTGCTCAGCGAGCAGGATACACATCCCTTGCAAACGCGGAACAATTTGGTCTGCATGCTCTTGCTTGATGTTTGATAAGCTCTCAGCGGTTTTGTCGAGCACAGTAATGATGCTCATCATCTCCGGGATCTCAAAGAAGTCGATGGTCTTGGCGAGTTCTTCAAAGCGTTCTGTCAGCCCATGAACCGCTGATCCGCGTGAGGATTCATCCTTGAGCAGCTCGATCTTGACCATAGATTCGTTGATCGATTGTCCAATATCGCTAGCGAGATGATCGATGAGATCAAGTTTGGACGAATCAAGTTCCAACGTCCGAACAATCCGGCCATCTGCGAACTCTGGTGCAGAATCACTCTGGATCCCGGCGTTCGATTCATCTGATGTCGCCTCAGCACTCGCAACCTGACCCTCGCCCAGTTGCTTGAGTGTTTCAATAAGATTCGGCTCAGCGGCAGTGAGGTCTGTATTTCCCGATGTGATCTCCTCAAACTGGATTTTGAGAACATCAATCGCAGCAAGCAGGAGGTCCATTTCTGCGGAACCAATGACAATCTGATTGTTTCGTGCTGCGTTGAGCGCACTCTCAGCAACATGAGCGATCGCGACCAGGTTGGTCAACGCAAGGAACGAAGCGCTCCCTTTAATGGTGTGGAGCGCGCGGAAAATCTGATTCAGCAGTTCAGGATCCTGAGGGGTAGACTCGAGATCCACAAGATCGCCCTCGAGCTGGTCCAGCAGCTCTCCGGATTCGGTGATGAAGTCTTGTAGAATCTCAGGATCAAAGTCGTTGATTGACATAGTAAGAACCTCTCTTGTATTTGATTAAGCGGCCGCGATATGTGCTGGCTTTTGGTAGCAGAACCCCTGCGGGATCGAGAGCTGCTGGAAGTCTTGCGTCAAGTCTTTAATGCGCTCGGAGTGTCCAATGAACAGTGTCCCGTCGTCTGCAAGCTGATTTGAGAACATTGAAATCACGCCTTTTTTCATCGCGTCATCGAAGTAGATCAGCACATTCCGGCAGAAAATTACATCCCAGATCCCGTGCCGTTTCGCGGACAGGTGATCCTTGAGATTGTGACGCTCAAAGTTGACCATTGAGCGGATCGTGTCTGAAAGCTGGAAGTTCCGACCCTCTTCAGTGAAGTACCTGCTCTTGATAAGATCAGGGGTCGAGCGGACCGCATAGGTGTTGTATGTCCCGCTCTGTGCTACAGCGAGTGCTTTCTCAGAGATGTCGGTGCCAAGGATCTCGATGTTCCAATCGTTCAAACGCACGCCGAGTGTTCTGTGGAGCATCATCGCGAGCGTAAATGGTTCTTCACCAGTCGAGCACGCGGCAGACCAGATACGGAGTCGCTTGGTCTTGGCGCGTGCTTCGAGCAAGTCGGGAAGGATCTGGTGCTCGAAGACCGCGAGTTGAGCGTCGTTTCTGAAGAAGCTCGTCTCATTAATCGTGATGCGATTGAACATCTCTTGGAACTCGTCCATCTGGTAAGGGCCCATCGTCAGGTACGCGATGTACTGATCGAAATCAGCCATCTCAAGTTCGTGAAGACGATGCGAGAGTCTGGATTCGAGGATGTACTTCTTGGTCTCAGGAAAGTGAATCCCTGAACGATCGTAAATGACCTGCGAGAGTTTGGTGAACTGTGCGTTGCTCATCGAGATTTTTGTTGCTATTGCCATTGATTACTCCATATGGAAAGGATGAGCACCCGCTTAAGCCGCGAGCTTTGCTACTGCACCTATTGATTCGAGGGTTTCTTCACTGATCATTTTGTCAAGATCCAGAAGGATCAGGAGCGAGTCGTCGAGCTTCGCTACGCCGAGGATGTACCTGGAATCAGCACTGGTTGCGAGCGATGGTGTCGCTTCAACGATGGATGGATTGATCTGGAGGACTTCGTGGACCTCGTCAACGATGAATCCGAGCGTCGAGCCTTTGATGTCCACCACGATGATCCGCGACGAATCACCTGGTTCAGTTGCCTCAAGACCCATGCGTGTACGGAAATCAAGAACAGGGACGATGCGCCCACGAAGGTTGATCACGCCGCAGACACTCGGGGGACTCTGAGGCATCTGAGTCAGCGCCATCATCCTGTTGATCTCTTGAACACGCAAGATATCTACAGCGAATCGTTCTTCCCCAACACGAAATCGGACAAGTCGGAGAGGATCGGTTCCTTGTGCCAAGCTCAGCGATGTAGAGTTTGGGGTAGTTTTATCAGACATAAGCTCCTCCGTGGGTAGGTCACACATTCGTGATAGCGATATGGGGTTTCATATCGGTGGGGTGATTTATTAGAACAACTTCAATACCAGTTTTCTGACTCATGCAGTTTTCCGTATTACCGATTGTCCGGTTTGCTCATCAATTCCGGTTGCCAGCACCTTCCGGAGTACCTGATTGATATCAGCAGGACTCATAATCGCGTCCGCGGATCCATTCTCGACGACAGCACGCGGCATCCCATACACAACACAGCTTTCTTCATTCTGAGCGATCACTTGCCCGCCCGCCTTCTTGATCGCAGCTGCTCCCTTGGCGCCGTCTTCCCCCATGCCTGTGAGCTGAACTGCAAGCACGCGTGAACCAAAGAGTTCCGCGGCGGTCTGAAAGAGCAAATCAACAGATGGCTTGTACAGCGCATCCTCATAACTATCGAGCGTGCGTGCGATCAGGTTCTTCCCAGCGACCTTCGTCGGCTTCATGTGCTTGCCGCCGATCGACATATAAATACTTGGGTTGGTGAGGTTGGTCCCGTGTTCTGCGAGGTGCGCGCCGCAAGCACACTGACGATCGAGACGCTGAGTCAGCGACTTGGTAAACAGTTCAGGGATGTGCTGAGCGACGATGATCGGCACCTTAATGGATGCGGGGAGATCCGAGAAAATCCGTTCGAGGACCGGTGGGCCGCCGGTCGAGGACCCCACAACCACCACATCAATTGCGCCAGTCATCACCCAGTCTTCTGCTGATGTACACAAGGTGTTTGAAACAGCAACACCCGATGTATCCTCGACGCGCTCACTGTCTGCAAGTCTCTCGTTTGTCTTCGGATTGTTGAGTCGTCTTCGATGCCCGCCGATCGCGTGGATCTTGGAGATCAGTTGCGATTGAAACTCAGGATCGTGCTTGCCAACAACGCTTGGGTCCTTGGCAATAAAGTCCGAGGCTCCAAGACGCATTGCCTTGAGTGCTTCGGTACTCCCATCAACAGTCAACGATGAGCACATCAGCACAGCCGGAGCATTGCCCTTGCACTTGGCCATGATTTCTCGGAGCGCGTCAATCCCGTTCTGACGAGGCATCTCGATATCCATCGTGACCACATCAGGCTTGAGCTCGAGTGCTTTGACAACCCCCTCAGCGCCATCGCGTGCAACCCCGACGACCTCGATTGAGCCATCGGAAAGGAGCATCTCCTTGATCACCTTCCGCATAAACGCTGAATCATCGACAATTAGTACACGCACGGGCGATCTCCTACACAGTGAACACTGCAGGAGTCATCGTTCATTTCTGGAAAGGTCTTAATGCACTTCAAATAGATTGTGGAAAGATCGTTCGAGTGGTCAAAAAAGAAAGAAGCACCGGAGTAATCCGGTGCTTCCTAGTGCAATGCCCAGAAGAGGACTCGAACCTCCACTCCCGTATAATGGGAACCACCACCTCAAGGTGGCGCGTCTACCAATTCCGCCATCTGGGCAGCGGACCGTCCAATGGACGGGGAGCAAGTATACACCCTTGACGGCCTATGTCGACCATGAAACACTCCAGATCGTATCAAATCACCGATTTCTGATGCGAAATCAATCTCAGGGTCATACGATTCATCCGGAGTTCGATTCACACGCTTCAAGCCGTCGATTCTGTCGAGATTCTGCCGGTCTAGAGGGTTCTAGGCCTACTTCAAGGGATTCACATGACCGAGACCACCGATACCAACACACAGATTATCCAGACCATCGTTGCTGACGCGAAAGCCGCGAATGTCTTTGGATCGATCGAGACGCAAGGCTCCACCATCACGCTCGAAGCTTGGGGTGCTGCTGAACCTGCTTGCTACCGGATCTATCTTGACGGTCCAGAACCGATCGTCGAACTCGCGACCAAAGACCGCTGGCTCTCCGAGTCCATCGAAGCCGAGCTCGTCGAATCAGGAGACAAGCTCGATGAACTGATCGAGGACGAGCTGGTTGATCTGGGATACCCAGAGGACAGCGGAGCCGTGAAGTTTGAGCACTACCGATCCGATGATATGGAGTTTGTCTTCCGATCACGCGTCATCCCAGCCGACGGCCAAGACATCACGCAAGCGTGCAAAACCTGGCTCCTCGCGTACGAGCAGTGCTTCCGACAGCTTGGGGATATGGACGAATCCGAAGACGACTAATATCGAAACGCCGATCCATTACTGCAATACACACAGCGATCGGACACTCAGCTCACACCAGGCATTAGCCTGACCACGCTGGCGCAAGGCGCAGCGGATGGGGATGAACAATGCGGATACTCATGCTCGGCTGGGAGTTCCCGCCATTCATTGCTGGAGGACTCGGGACCGCTTGTGAAGGGCTCACCAAATCCATGGTCGCGCAAGGCCATGAGATCACTTTTATATTTCCCCAGCCGATCCCTGCAGGACACCAGTCCCATGTGAACCTCATAGGACCAACGGTCCTTAAGAACCGTATCGAGCGGGTCCGAAGTTCAGCAACAGCAACCGCACAGAGTGGGGGGGCTGACTCCCAACAAACGACTCCTCAACAGGTCGTGCGCGTCGAGCACATTCCTGCTCAAGAACCGCTTAAACGGCACATCACCACGACGACGCAAAGAACCCTGATCGAATACTCTGATCAGCTGCTCTCCTCCCATCCCAACCCTTATCCAAGCTCCTATCCAGGAATCGATGCCGGGGATGTCCTGCGCCGAGTGATCGAATCCATCGAGCACACGACGCACACACAGCACGAATCCCCGCTCCCAGAGGGTCACACGACCACAATCCTGCGTGGACTTCAGAGCAGCGACGCATCCACACTCGCGGATTCGATGCAGGGCGCACTGGACTCGCTCGGAGAACTCGGTACTGGAGACAAGGGGTATTCGGGAGACCTGTTTGCGGATGCCGACCGCTACGCGCGTCTCGCGTGTGCGCTGAGTGTCCACGAGCAGTTCGATGTCATCCACGCGCACGACTGGTTGACCTATCCAGCAGGTGTAGCGGTTCGGGCGCTCTCTGGAAAGCCGCTCGTGTGTCATATCCACGCGACGGAGTTCGATCGTTCTGGAGAACACATCAACCAACCGGTTTACGACCTCGAGCGGATGGGGATGAACGCCGCGGATCGCGTCATCGCTGTTTCGCGTCTGACCAAAGCAGTCGTCCACTCCAAATACGGCGTCCCAGACGAAAAAATCGATGTCGTCTACAACGGAGTCGAACAGCACGATGCGCAACCCGATCAAGGAATCGCGATCGAGCGCGACGAGAAGATTGTCCTCTTTCTTGGACGGATCACGATGCAGAAGGGGCCGGAGTACTTTGTGCAAGCCGCTAAGCGTGTGCTTGAGGTGTATCCGAAGGTCAAGTTCGTCGTCGCTGGATCGGGAGACATGGCGGTCCGCATGATCGAATACGCAGCAGCGCAAGGGATCGGGCACAAGGTCCTCTTTACCGGATTCCTGCGAGGGAAAGATGTCGACAAGGTCTACGCGATGGCGGACTGCTATGTCATGCCGAGCGTTTCCGAACCCTTCGGGATCGCGCCGCTCGAAGCGATGCGGAACGACACCCCTGTGATTGTGTCCAAGCAGTCGGGAGTCGCGGAAGTCCTGACGCACGCGCTGAAAGTCGATTTCTGGGATGTCGACGAGATGGCCAACAAGATCGTCGCGGTGCTCAAGTACCCGCCCCTCAGCAAGACCCTGACCGAGCACGGCCGATTCGAGCTTCGCGGGCTCTCATGGGACGGCGCGAGCGAAAAATGCGTCAAGTCCTACGCACGAGCGATCGCGGATCAGCCATGAGTTCAGATTTCAGCGAACACGAACTGCTCGCTCAGCGCGATGAACTGATCGGATCGATCCAAGGCGAATGGCCCGTAGAGCGGGATCCAAAGCAAACCCACAAGTTCGCATTCCGATCGAGTGCATTGGTTGCGTTTGTCTTCTGGATCATGTTGGGGAGTATCGGTGCAGTGACGGTAATGCAAAACCCAAACCCTCACAGCACGCTCCTTCAGACGATCGGAACGACAGCTATGGTGGTGACCACGATTTCGTTGGTCATCTCAATCGTGGTCTACGGGTCAATCATTCTGCAGGCTTGGTGGTACAGAAGGTACTCGCCGATGGTCGTGACAGATTCTGAGTTGGTATGGGACAAACGCAAGGGGCATGTTCCGGAGCGTCTCGGATTGCATGCATTAACAGGGGTTGTTCGCTATGAGGGGGAAGGCGTCGATGCTGGACGGGTTGTGTTCTTCCTTGCCAAACGGCTTGATCCGTACCGCGCTAAGCAGTTTAGTCCATGCATATTTGTCGCGAAGGGATACCACAACACGCCGAGGTTCTCGCCGAGCATGTTCCGCGATGGTCAGCTACTCATCGAAACACTTGAAGAGATCGCTTCGCTGAACCAACAGATCTTCAATCTCAAGTCTTAGCCTACATCCCGTCCTTGGAACAAGATCACAGCAAGTCCAAGGAACACCAGAATCTGCATAACGCTATACACCGCGACCAGAAGCACATGCGACAACGGGATCGGCTGGTTCTTGTTGATCGCATCGATCAACCAGTACGACTGCATATTGGGAATCACCGACCACGCAACCAGCGGAGCAAGATTCGTTTGGGTCGTCGTCAAGAACACCGAATCCTTCGGGAGCGGAGGTCGAGACAACGGCACAGCTGTCTCCCCGATCTGCATGACCAGCAGGGTCTGTCCGAGCGATCCAGGCGCGATCTCCACAATCATCAATCCAGGCTTCTCGCGTGTGTTGTCCACGAGTTCCTCGTCCTCGTCGAACGGAGCGAACTTTGGAGTCACGAGTCCGACTCCGTTGGGTGAAGAGCCGTAGTAGAACGAATCACCCGCTTTGAGTTGAACTGTCGGAGGACCGAGCAGGTCAATCACCATCTGCGATCCCGGCTTCCTGAGCATGATCTCAGCCCATGTCGGATCCTCGACCTCACCCATCGCGAACACCTCGCGGAGTGTGACGAAACTGCGTGGGTCGTATCCGACCTCCGCAAACTCCTCGACGCTCAACCCGTTGCGTGCTGCAGCGAGTTCCCAGACTGTATCGCGATGGAAGTCGTACGCATCCATATCCAGAGGGGAGCGAGCAGCAGCGATCTCCGCGACCCGCTCGTTGGTGTACACATGCCGGCCGATGAAGTAGTTGGAGAGCAATCCCAGCACAAACACAATTGCGCAGATCATGATCGTGAGGACCTGTCCAACGCGCGTGGAAACAGCCGTCGCGAGTGCGGAAATCACCAATAATGCAAGCCCGAGCGTGATGCACGACAGCACGATCTGAGGCGTAAAGTCCGTCCCGATCGGCTGGAACTCCCATTCATCTGAGAGGAACAGCATCGCGACATACGCGACCCACATGAGCGGAAACATCAGCAGGGTTGCCGTCTGTCCGAACGACCATCCATAGAAGAAGTTCCCGAGCGACGCGACGAGGATCGAGATGATCAGCGCCGAGAATCCGAAGGTGATGACCACATAGTCGGGTTCATCCGCAGCAGTCGTCTGGACCCCGTGCCGAACAGCGAGCAGGAGCATCGCGACCATGATCCCGATTGCGACGGTCATCGCCGCAGCGATCCCGAGGTACTTCCCAAGAATCACGCTCGGGCGTGAGATCGGCTTAGAAACCACCGTCAGGATGGTCTTGTTCTCGATCTCTCGCGAGATCGCAGCGGTTGCTATAAAGGATGAGAGGATGATCCCCAGAACAAAGACTGTGGACATCGAGACATCGTACAGAAGCTTGTTATCTCCGGTCACCTCGCCTGGGACGGACGCACGGCCCATCGTGAATCCGATGATCCAGGTATTCATGATCTGCAAGAATCCCGCGATCAGCATCATGATGATCATGATGGGTTGACGGAGACTCTCGATAAACGAGTTGCGTGCGATGGGGAGTATGTGGCCAATCATGCGGTGAGGATGGTAGGGGGCGTGATCCAATCGGGGCGAGGATCGTCAGATCGAACCATCAGAGACTCAGATTCGCATGCGTTAGGGGAATGTCCTCAACGCATCGGGGGTTCATTCGGCGCATCATCCGCGCACTTTACAAGAACGCTCAACCCTACGCGAGCTATCCACCACCGGTTCGCAGGACTTCGAGAGGAAAGTCAGAACCACCCGAACCCCTGCGCGGATTCCAGCGTAAGGTGCTCGGCAGGGGGCGTGGGACACATCCGCACGCGGCGGGCAAACTGCGGTCACTCATAGGAGTCGGAATCCGGAACGAGATCCAAAATGGACCCCCTCAATCCGGAAACCAACAATACAGCCCCTATGATCCGCAACTCGTGGCTCGACAGCCAGCAAGGGTGACTCACGACATTCTGATGAAACTGAAACGGACTGTTTCAACTGTTTCTCTATAGAGGTTTCAACAAGACATGGTTCGAGGCGATTATCAAACTTACCGAAGAGCGGCCCTCATCTGCGTCGTAGGGCTGGTCATCCAGACCATCGTCGCACTGCTCATGCTCATCTATTCCACCTACTCAGGTGATCACGCCGCACGCACTGCGTCGATCCTGTTCGGTGCAGGCGTCATCGTCTGGGTCATGCTGCTCTTTGTGTTCGATCAGCATCGCCGAGAGCGGATCGAAGCGATGGAAGCGGAGCAGTTCGCATCTTCTGGAGGGGTCTCGGCGAGCGCGTTCTCTGGAGCCGAAGACGATCTCCGCGTTGCTGCCCGTCGTCTCGCGTTTATCCAGAAGTGGATCATTCCCGCAAGCAGCTTGTTGTTTTCTGCGATCCTGATCTTGTCAGGCTTTTTCCGTCTGCGAGGATGGAACGCCTACTCATCCCCTGAAACCTTTACATACAACACCCTCTACCTCGGCGCGACCCTCGCGATCGGTCTCGCGATCGGCGTTGTGGGTTTCATCTTCGCTCGTTTCGTCTCAGGGATGGGAAAGGAACCAGTCTGGGCAAACCTGCGTGCAGGTGCTGCTCAATCCGTCGCGATCTCGCTTGTCGGAGTCATGCTCGCGATCGCGGCATTCCTTGAACTCTCGCTCGGACAGATGGGACTCAAGAACCTGACTCCCATGATCGTCCCGATCGGAATGATCGTCCTCGGCATCGAGGTCATCCTGAACCTCGTCCTTGATGTGTACCGACCTCGCAAGCCGGGTGAAGATCCTCGTCCGGCGTTCGATTCGCGTCTGCTCGGACTCCTCGCTGCTCCGGACCGCATCGCTGCGAACATTGGTGAAGCGGTCAACTATCAGTTCGGTGTCGATGTCACAGGCACCTGGTTCTACCAGCTCATCTCCAAACTCGTCCTTTGGCTCGTCGGCATGGGGGTCGTCATCGCATGGATCATGACCATGCTCGTCGTGGTCGAACCACACGAACGCGGACTCATCCTCACCAACGGACGCGTCAGCACCCCGCTCTACAGCTTCGGAGATCGGGGTGATGGAGACATCGGGCCAGGTCTGCATATCAAACTCCCTTGGCCATTAGCAACCTATGAAACTCCGGTCTCCTACTCCAGAAGCGGGCGCGAGCAACAAGAGGTCCGCACAACGACCGGCGTCCGAGTCCTCCAGCTCGCTTCCAATCCACCAAACAGCGACGAAACGACTCCAATCATCTGGACCGAGACGCATACGGCACGCGAGAAACTCAACATCGTTCTCCCAACAAAGGGGATCGATGAGCCGGATTCAGTAAACACAATCAACACATCACAGAGTGACCTGTCCTTGCTCGCAATCGAGGTCCCGGTCCACTATGTCATCCGAGATGTCAAGCTGTTTGATCAGTTCGCAGGTCCAGGTCAACGCGAGGATCTCCTCCAAATGATCGGCCGTCGAGTAGTCTCCCAATTCCTAGGTGAGTGGTCGGTCGATCAGATCTTGCGTCACAATCAGACGGACATGGTCGCGCAGCTCAGAGCACGTCTCGAAGCGTCGTACGCGCCTCTCAACGAGGGTCAAGGTCCAGGCATCGAGATCCTCTATGTTGGCCTCCAGGGTGCTCACCCTCCGAAGAAAGTTGCTCCATCATTCGAGCGTGTGATCGCTGCTCGGCAGAATCGTGAGTCGATGATCGAAGACGCGAGCAGGATCGAGATCGCGACGCTCACAGAGGTCGCAGGATCGGTGGAACTTGCAGAGCAGATCGTCGAGCAGCTCTATGAGCTCGACACGCAGCGACGCGCTGGCGCCGATCAGATGGTCCTCACCAACATCGAGATCGAAGTCCAGCGATTGCTCGAAACCGCAGGAGGCGAAGCGGGCGAGAAGCTCCTGAGCGCCGGCGCTCAGCGTTGGCAAAGACACATGACCGAGCGCGGCCAAGCCGTGCTGCTCAAAGGTCAAGAACAAGCGTACAACGCTTCGCCGAGCTTGTACAAATCACAGAACTACTTCGACGCGCTGCTTGATGCGATCAAGAACGCGCGTGTTTATCTGACGCCCGGCGATGTCGAATCCCTCCATGTTCGGATGGATCTGATTGATCAGGAAGCAGGCGCGGATGTCTTCGACCCTGAAGTCGGCGCGGATATGAACCAGTAAACGAACCATGCGGGCCAAACGAGCCCGATTGATGAGCCCCCAACAATGGGGATTTGGAGATTCAAAGTGCGATTCATCTCAATCACAGTACTCGTCCTCTTCTTCGTAGCGCTTGTTGCGTTCAGTTCGACCTATACGGTCCGCTTCACAGAATCGGCCGTCAAAACATTTATGGGTAAAGCGGGTGATGGTTCCGTGATCACTGAACCTGGATTTAAACTCAAGCTCCCATACCCATTCGAGTCGGTGACCAAGTACGACACGCGTACTCGTATCGTCCAAGCCCGATCCGAAACGCAGCAGACCGCCGATGACTTCCAGGTCATTGTCGAAGCGTTCCTGACCTACAAGGTCGTCGATCCATTGAAGTTCTTCCGAAGCTTCTCCAACTCTGGTGATCGCCCGATCGATCACTACATCAAAGCCGAGAACTCGGTTCTTCAGGACCTCCTCCGCTCATCACTCGGAGAGACCTCCAAGTTCAAAATCTCAGATATCTACTCGCCTGACTCGGACTCCTCTGCGCTCCCAGATCTAGAAGCACGCGTGCTTCAGATGATCGTCGAAGGCGGACCAGGCGGCAGCCCGCTCGGGGAGTACGGCATCGAGGTAACTTTCGTCGGGATCGATCGGATCGTCCTACCAGAAGATTCGACCGATGCAGTGATCACACGGATGGGCGCCAACCGCGACCGCCTCGCGGAACGCTACGAGTCCGAAGGCCGCTCACAAGCGCGTGCGATTGAAGCGAAAGCAAACTCCGACGCTGACAAGATCCGTGCGTTCGCTCAGCGTCGCGCCGACGAGATTCTCGCGAAGGGTGAAGCGGAAGCCGCTCCGTATTTGGCGCAGCAGAATGTCAATCCTGACCTCGCGATCTTCACCCAGAATATCCGAATGATGCGTGAAGCGATGGCTAAGAAGTTCACACTGATCTTCTCAACAACCGACTACGGCATGCAGCTCTTCGATCCCAATATCCTCAAGGACAGCGATGGCGGACTCCCAGTCCCGCAGCGCACTCCTGCGGATTCGGAGAACTAATCGATGCCGGATAAAAACACGCCCGACAACAACATGCCCGACAATGATCACAACCTCGACGATCTGATCTCAGGCCAAGAGCCGACAACGCCTCAGGTTCCTGAGCCTTCGTACCGCGCCGCTTCGGTCCGTCTTCGTGGGGTTGAAGCCAATGCGGTCGCAGCAGACCAAGCGCGGATGGATACCGCGAACCAGTCGCTCGCTGAAGCACTCAAAATCACTTACAACCTCCTCCGATTCGGGATGGTTGTCCTCTTGATTCTGTTCGCGGCGTCAGGAATCCAAACCATCAAAGAAGGCGAGCGAGGCATCAAGGTCAAACTCGGGAAGCAAGTTCAAACGAACCTCGAGCCCGGACCTCAATGGGCATGGCCATACCCGTTCGGCGAGATCGTAAGAGTCGGAGAAGGCGCTGTGGAAATCGCGGTTGCCAAGGAGTTCATGCCCAACATCCCAGGAGACCACAGCGACGACGCCGCGCTGTCTGTGGATATCAACCGGTTCAAAAAGACCGGCAAGCTCGATCCCGCAACCGATGGCTCGAACATCACTTCAGACTTCAATATCGCGCACACACAGTGGAGCGTGAACTACCGCCGCACTGATCACTCGCTTTATGTCTCCAATATCATCCCCGAACAAGAACGCTCGATCATGAAAGCGATCGTTCAGCGTGCAGTTGTTCAGGTCATCGGAGGCATTACAATCGACGATCTCCTGAAGAACTCATCAGAGACCATTTCTGGACGAGTCCGGAGCCTTGCCCAAGCATCGCTCGATCAACTCGAATCAGGGATCACGATCGACCGCGTCGTTCTTGTCCGCAAGAACGCTGCGCTCTCGCTCCGCGACCAGTTCAACTCGGTCCAGACCGCAGCGCAGAAAGCCGGGAAGGCCCGCGAAGATGCGCTCCTGCTCCGTGACCAAATGCTCAACGAGGTTGCCGGACGAGCAAGCGATGTGCTGATCAATGAAATCAACGAATACGAACGCTTGATCGAACTCCAGCTTGATGATGAAGCCGAGACCAAACTCGCGAGAATCGACGCGATTCTCGAAGGACGACCGGTCGAAATCGACGGCGAAATGGTCGGCGCACTCGTTTCGGGAGAAATCTCAGAGATCCTGACCAGCGCTTCTTCCTACGCATCAAACCGGGTCAGCCAAGCGATCGCACAGCTCGAAAACTTCAACGCGAAACTCGCTCAATACGAAGCCAATCCAAGGCTCATGGTCGCGCGTGACCGAGCCAACGCGATGAGCGAGTTCTTGGCGCGTGACTTTGTATCGTCCTTCATCCTCCCGGAAGGCGTATCGCTTGAGGTCTTGATCAACAACGATCCGGACATCGCTCGTGAGCTTGATCGGATGCGGAAACGCCGCGAAGCGGAGGAGTCTCTTGAGCTTCGCCGAGAAGACATGCGCCGCGAATGGTACAGAACCCAACGCGGACTCAAAGAACCTGAGGAACAATAAGCATGGCAGTGGAGACCCCCGTATCCAGTCAACCTTCCGACTCATCACCCGCCGCGGACACCCGTCGACCGGTGGTCGCGTGTCAGCAGCTGACCAAGACCTTCAAAGACTTCTGGATGCGCGACCAAGCGAAAGCGGTTGACAACCTCGACCTTGTCGTGCGCGAAAAAGAAATCTTTGGTCTCCTAGGACCAAACGGTTCAGGCAAGTCCACGACCATCAAACTCATTCTTGGTCTGCTCAAACCAACCAGCGGCCGAGTCATGGTCTTCGACAAACCAACCACCCATGTCGCGACCAAATCCCGCATCGGATACCTCCCAGAAGAAAGCTACCTCTACCCCTTCCTCAACGCACGCGAAACCCTCGATTACTACGGCAAACTCTTCCGCCTCGATTCCAAAACCCGCAAACTCCGCATCGACGAACTCCTCGAGATGGTCGGTCTCGAGCACGCGCAGTTCCGTCCTGTCCGCGAATACTCCAAAGGCATGCAGCGACGCATCGGGATCGCGCAAGCACTCATCAACGACCCGGACCTCCTGATTCTCGACGAACCAACCACCGGACTCGATCCGATCGGAACGCGCCAGGTCAAGGACCTGATCCTTGAACTCGGACGCCGCGGAAAGTCCATTATCCTTTCGAGTCACCTCCTCACCGATGTCGAGGATGTCGTCGATCGCATGGTCATCCTCTACGGCGGAAAGATCCGAGGCGAAGGCACCTGCGACGACCTCCTCTCCTCCAAAGAACGAACCACCATCGAATCCGACGAACTCGACGAGCAGACCATCGCTGAGATCGACGAGGTCATCCGCCGTCGTTCTTCAGGGAGCAAGTCGATCCTGTCGGTCAGCGCTCCACGCCAGCGACTCGAAGAACTCTTCCTCGGCATCGTCGAGAAAGCACAGACCGAACGCACATCCACCTCCGGTGCTACACAAGGCGGAGAGACCGCGTCCTTCCTTCGCTCAACAGAAACAGCTATCGGAGGAGCGGCGCTTATCGACAGCTTGATGAACCAAGCGGAGGATGAAAAGCAGCAACCAGCCCCCGCTCAGTCATCGACGGCACAAGGATCTGATTCAACTGTTCAAACTCCATCGTCGCTAGAGAACGATGAGGGGCAAGATGTCATCAGCTCACTCTTGAACACTGACGAACCCGAATCTATACCTGAAGCACCTCAGTCAGGTTCGAGCCGCGATGCTGCGGACTCGAGCACAGAGTCTGCAGATGATGTGGATACCGGGGTTATTGATTCACTCCTCGAAGATATTTCGGAAGACAAGCCTGACCGCGAGAACGACCGGTGAATATCAGCAACGCATTTCTTCGACTCGACCGGATCCAGAACGGTCGGAACTTCAAAATCGCCGCGACAGCGGTTGTGCTGATCGGTCTGCTCGCGTACATCGGGTTCACGATCGTTGGATCTACAACAGGTTCCGCTCAGACCACTGTTCCTCAACTGGTCCCTGAGATGCTCCAAGACCAGAACGGCAACCTGATCCCCAATCCGATCGCGCAGCGCAACAACCAACTCCGCGCGATCCTCGATGTCTCCCAGTCTCCAGTCAACGGCATCATCAGCGCCGCGTTGGGTTCGGCCTTTGTTATTACGGTGGTCTGGATCGGACTGGGACTGACCTATCTGGGAACCATCCTCTGCGTCATGCTCATCGGCTACCCACTCTATCATTTTGGGAATGGGTTAGTGGAAGCGATCGGGTTCATCATCATCGGTGTGACCTTACTCACTCTCAGCTTCACAGTCCTCCTGCGAGGACTCCGTCTCCTGCTCAGCAGCGCACATCCAGTGACCACCATCGCGCGCAATGTGCTCGCTGAAGCGGTCCGGATGAAGATCTCGCTGGTCTTTATCTTGCTTCTCGCATTCATGCTTGCGGTCATGCCGATGATGCTCGATGCCGACCAGCCTCTTCGATACCGGGTCCAGAGCTTTTTGCAATGGTCCACAGGTGCTTCGTTCTGGTTGATCGCTCTGCTCGTGGTGTTCTTCAGTGCTGCGACCGTGTCGTACGAGCAACGCGAGAAGGTCATCTGGCAGACGATGACCAAACCCGTCGCCGCATGGCAGTACCTCCTCGGCAAGTGGTTGGGTGTTGTCCTCCTCTCAGGAACGCTCCTGACTGTCTCAGGACTGGGGATCTTCCGCTTTACCGATTACCTCCGCAAGCAAACAGCGCTCGGAGAAGTCGCGCCATATCAAGCAAGCGAAGGTCGGGTGATGACCGAGGACCGGATGATCCTCGAAACCCAGGTCCTCACGGCAAGAAAGTCCATGATCCCGTACCTGCCGTTTAATATGTTCGACGAGGAGTTCGATCGAGCACTGGAAGCGGAGATCCAGAAAGAGCGTCTCCTCCAGACGAACTTCGAGCCAACCCAAGGCCAACGCGACGCGATGCGCGCGAAGATTTTCGAAGACGCCGTCTCCGATTATCGCTCGATCGATCCGCGTGCAGAGGGATATGTCACCTTCTCGTTCCGTGGTCTCCAAGAGGCAAAGCAGAACGGCAGCCCGATGACGCTCCGTTATAAGATCAACGCGGAGGGGAACAGGCCAGATGTCTTCTACGCAATTACCTTTGTCTTTGAAAGCGGTGTCATTATCCCCAGAGACCAGACAGGTCTAGGTTTCTCGCACACCTTCTCAATTGATCCAGGTCTGATCAATAATCAAGGCGAGCTCAACATCCAAATCTACAACGGAGAGCTCGGAGAGAGCAGCCAAGGATTCGGACTGCGACCCAACGCTGGAACCATGACCATCCCACCCGATGGTCTAGAAATCTCCTACCAGGTCGGGACCTTCCAAGCGAACTTTGCGCGCATCATGATGGTCCTCTGGGTCAAGCTCGCGATGCTCGCGATGATCGCAGTCTGGGCCTCCTGTTTCGCGTCCTTCCCCGTCGCGTGCTTGATGTCCATCACAGTCTTCCTCATCGGAGAGATGTCCGGATTCGTCCAGTCCGCGCTCCCAGGATGGGCGATGGATACCGAATCCGTCGTCGGGATATTCCGAACAGGGATCTACCACTTCGCCAACGCGCTCTCCCGATTCTTCAGCATCTACAACGAACTCCAACCAACCAAGCGCATCGCCGACGGCCGAGTCTTGGGATGGTCAACCGTCTCCTCAGGAGTCTTTGTGCTCGGTCTGGCAACCACACTGTTCTACCTCCTGAGCATCTACATCTTCCGCCGTCGCCAACTCGCGATTTACTCTGGTCAATAGGAGCACCACCATGGGACACAACACCAAAGTTCGGTTGGTCGCACTCCTCGTCATGCTCGCAGGCATGCTCGGATCGGGTATCCTCACAACCGCGATCGCGGCATCGCAAGGACGCCACGAGTTGGTCTACACCGACCGAGCCGAAGACGGCGACCCGCCGCAGGTCGCGCTCGGGATCGCGATGGGTGCATTCCGAGGCATCTTCGTCAACATCCTCTGGCTCGAAGCGACCGCTGCCAAAGAAGAAGGACGCTTCTACGAATCCATCGAGCTCGCGTCCATGATCACCAAGCTCCAGCCGCGTCTTCCGCAGGTCTGGACCTTCCACTCATGGAATATGGCATACAACATCTCGGTAACGACCCATACCCCAGACGAACGCTGGCAATGGGTGAAAGCCGGGATCGATCTTCTCCGTAAGGAGGGGCTTCGTGCCAACCCCAACGACATGCACATGCATAAGGAACTGGGTTGGATGCTCCTCCACAAGGTCGGTGGCTATACCGATGATGCGAACCAGCACTACAAACGACAGTTCGCATACCAATGGCACAACATCCTGGGTCCTGCGCCGACCATTGATCCAGCAGAACGAGGGCGCCAACAGGTTGTCGATCTCTATGCCAACTGGATGCAACAGATCGTTGATGCCCCCAAGTCACGCTCAGAACTCCAACAGAAAAGCCCGAAGGCTGAAGAAATCGCACGCGCCTTTGAGGACGCGTTCAATCCGGATTCTCGCCTCGGATCAAACACCAAGGTAGACGAAGACTTCCTCCGCAGGTACCAACTCGATATCGAGATCGTCAACTCGGGCAAACTCTGGACAATCGAAGAGAAAGCAGGACCAAAGACCAAGCTCATGCATGAGCTCCGTGAACAGTTCCAAGACGAGCAAGCATGGACCGACCTCGCCAACTTCCTCCGCAGGCATGTGCTCATCGATGAGTACAACATGGAACCCGTCCGGATGGTCCAGCAGACATACAAGTTTGGACCCGTTGATTGGCGCGTTCCCGCGGCTCATGCGCTCTACTGGTCCTCACGCGGGACCGATGTCGGACGCATGGAAGTTACCGCACGCAACCGTTCATCCCTCGACTTCCTCAATACCTACCGCGTCGTCATGCAGTCGGTCCAGGACCTCTGGCGCCACGGAGACATGTACTTCAACTACCTCGATGTCCACGAGGGACGCGCCGCGTACTACCAGGGTGTCCCCAATGTCTACTTCGTCCCGACCTACGGCGCACTCTTTGAAGAGATCGTCAACGCGTCTGGGATTTACGAAGCGGACCACAAGCCGTACCGTCAGTACGCTGTCGGATACGAGAACTTCCTCCGTGATGCGATCCGCTTCTTCTACCGTCGTGGCGACGAGCGGCGAGCGAACTTCTGGTTCGACAAACTCCGTAACTTCGAGGGTCAGAATGTCAACGATCCCGATCGTGTCTATGAGATGTCTTTGACACTCAAAGAGTTTGCCGATCGTCAGCTCTACGACTCGATGGGGTCCCCATCAGTCGCCGTCTCCGAGGTCTACGGCTCCCTCCAGAGCGCGTTCTATAACGGTCTGCTGATCGGTGACATGGATGTGTTCCGAGGTCAATGGGACTACGCACGCAAGGCGCACGCCTACTTCTTCAAGGAGCAGTTCAACGAGGTTGTCGCGTCAACCAACACCGCTCGAATGGAGTTCATGGACCGCGACTTTACCTTCCTCGCGGGACAGCTGTTCGCCAATGTCATCATGTCGATCCACCCTGATCAAGCCGAACTCCTCTACGGCTACGCCTCGGACGATCTCCGCAAATACGCATACGACTCCCTCGCGACCCAGTACAAACCAACCATCGACGGGCTCGTCGCTGAGGGTAAGTCCGACCCCTTCGAGGTCCTCTTCCCAGAACCAGAGGGCATGCCTCAGTTCCGCGTCTTCTACGAGTCCAAGATCAACGCCCGCTCAGATCGAGGCGTCGAAGGCGTGAAGAACAACTGATCCAGCGAACCATCCAAAAACACCAAAGCCTCCAGCATTGGAGGTTTTTTTACATAACGAGTTGTCAGAATACTCATCGAGTCAGCATCTCAAGCGCCTGGCAATACCGCTTGAGTGTCCCCTCGATCACATGATCGGGAAGCTCCGGACCAGGAGGGGTCTTGTCCCACTTTCCATCGTTAACCAAGCTCTCAAGATACTCACGCACAAACTGCTTATCGAAGCTCTTCTGCGCTCTCCCCGCTCCGTAGTCATCCGCGGGCCAGAACCTTGATGAATCGGGAGTGAGCGCCTCGTCGATCAGGATCGGAGTCGAATCGACGACATTCCCATCCGCATCAATCGGGAGACCAAACTCGAACTTGGTATCCGCGAGGATGATCCCGCGCGTCGCCGCGTACTGGGATGCTTTGGTGTAGATCTCGATCGACAGATCACGGAGTGTCTTCATGAGTGCTTCACCACCCAGTTCTTCAACCGCTTTGCACGCCTGCTCAAATCCGATGTTCTCGTCGTGTCCTTCTTCCGCTTTGGTCGCAGGCGTGAAGATCGGTTCAGGGAGCTGGTCGCATTGCTTGAGTCCTGCTGGGAGTTGTACGCCGCAGACGGATCCTGTTGCTTGATAATCCTTGAGTCCCGACCCTTCGAGGTATCCACGAACGACACACTCGACAGGGATCACCTTGCACAAGCGTCCGATGGTGGTCCTTCCCACAAGATTCCCACGCTGCGTCGTCTGAGTCAGCGCCGAATCCGGGACCAAGGTGTCATCCGTTGAGATGAGGTGTGTTTTGCAGATCCCCTGATCCTCGATCCAGCGGAGCCAGAAGGTCGCGATCGAGGTCAGCAAGCGTCCCTTTCCCGGAATCGCAGTGGGGAGGACCACATCAAACGCGCTGATCCGATCGCTCGCGACCATCACGAGCGCCGGCGTCCCATCATGCCCGTTAAGCCGCTCAGCGAGCGTCTCGCCTGGGATTGTGTAGACATCGCGGACTTTCCCACGCCGTGCTCCTGCGAGCGTTAGGTCCGTGTCAAAAGTGGTTTGTGCCGATTCCGATGAAGATGCTGATGAGGATTTGGCATTCATCCCGACAGCGTAGCAATGGTTTGCATTCTCAGCAATCCAAGCGGTCCAAGAACACGACAAGTGACGCGAATCCCGCCCCGATCGCTCGCCCTGAGCCTCCAGACCCCATATTCTTCTCATCCGAGCCGCCGATCGGCTCAGGGTGTCCATGCGTCCCACCTCCCTGGAGTCTACAGGTCCCAATGCTTCGGTTTGTTTCCCCAGATCCCACCCCGACCACCACCGGCGTCCTCCCCGGCGCGTATCTCGTTGGGAAGGACAATGTCGCAATCGCTGGAGAAGTCACTGTCCGAGACGGGATCGTTATCTGCGAGAAGGGGACCACCGAAGCCGCCGCGATCGCTGTCCAGATCACGCTCGGCCAAGAACGGCTCAGCCAACTCGGATCAGATACCACGATCGAAGGGGTTACCCTCAAACCGCTCGGAACCTGGACCCTCCAGACCTGCCTGCTCCCGCAACGCGAGAAACCCTACCTGCTCGTCCTCGAACTAGCGCGCCATCGGATCATGTCCATCCTGACCAAACTCGAGGATTGGCAAGCGATCGAATCCACCGAAGGCACGCTCCCGATGCGTCTCTTCGATGCAGCACGCAAAGCATTCGTACAAGCACTCGTCCACGCCCACGACTCAATCCTCCCGGATTCACAAGCAGCAAAGCTCGCGCTCCGTGCCCTCTGGATCGCGCTCGAAGCCTCCGAACGACTCGCGCTCCTCCAAGCGGAGCGGGACTTCACACTTCGCACCAACGGCTCGATGTACGACGAGCTCGAGTCCGAACCAACCGATCCCGACAAACGCAAACCGATGCTCCATCCTGGACGAGGAGGGGTCGTCCTCCCGCTCAAACCAGTCGTAGGCACACTCGTTTCCCCCCATGTCTTTGCGCCGATGACGCAAGAAGCGATCACCAACGCGTGCGATTTCATCAATGTCCCGATGCGATGGATCGAGATGGAACCCGCCGAGGGAGAGTACGACTACACCAAAACCGATCGCTGGATCGAATGGGCCATCCGTCAAGCGAAGGTCCCAGTCGTCGCAGGACCGCTCGTGGACTTCCGCTCTACAAGCGTCCCCGATTGGTTGTACATCTGGGAAAACGACTACGAAACACTCCGAGAGCTCGTCTACGAGCACATCAAAACCCTCGTCACACGCTATCGCAGAACCATCACACGATGGACCGTCTGCTCAGGTCTCCACTGCGGCGAGCAGTTCAAACTCTCCTTCGAACAAATGATGGACCTCACACGCATCTGCGTGCTCGTGACCAGAAAGCTCCATCCACGCGCCAAGATCCAGGTCGAGATCACCCAGCCTTGGGGAGAGTACCACACCCACGACCGATCCTCGCTCCCACCGTTGCTGTACGCCGAGATGCTCTCGCAAGCCGGGATCCAGATCGATTCCTTCTCGCTGCGCATGCAGATGGGATCATACCGACCCGGACTCCAGACACGCGACCTCCTCGCGTTTAGCGCGATGCTCGACCAATACGCGATGCTCGATCGTCCAATCACCATCTCCTCCTTCGGCGTCCCAACCTCCGAGATCACCCCTCGCAACGATCTCCCGGATCAACCCGAGACAGGCACCTGGCGCCAGCCTTGGAATCAAGAGTCCCAAGCGGACTGGTTGTCTGCGTACGGCGCCGTCGCGTTGTCCAAGCCGTACATCGAGAGCATCTGCTGGCACGAACTCGCCGATACCAGCGGATCATCCGACATGCGCTCAGGTGGAGTCATGGACATCAAAGGCAACCCTCGTCCATCGCTCGAACGACTCTCCGATCTCCGCATCGCGATCGCAGAATCCAAGCTCCCTGAATCTTGGTCCCCCGATTCCATCCTCGGCCCCAAGTCCGATCCAGTCTAAATCAACCAAACAAATCAACCAAACAAGAGTGTCATGGAACACCAAACGACTCCAACCAAACACGCCGACTGGTCCCGAACACCAGCCGGCATGTTCGCCGCAGCCGTGCTCGGCATCGCGTCGCTCACAGGACTCGTCTGGTCCGTCACCCACACACAACAACCCATTCAGCAAGCATCTACTGAGCTCGCATCACAACCCCAGACTCCAGCTCGTCTCCTGATCGACCTCAACACCGCGACCACAAACGAACTCCAGCTTCTTCCGTCCATCGGACCCAACCTCGCTCGTCGCATCGTCAACGATCGCGATGAGCAAGGCCCCTACGAATCCCTCTCCGATCTCGATCGAGTCCGAGGGATCGGACCCAAAACCATCGCGAAGCTCGACGATTGGGTGACCCTTTCAACTCCCTGACAGTGCAGACCGGAGCGTCTCAAGCGGATATGCTACAGACAACCCATTCCCACTCGTCGTCGGCTTCATATTGAGTTGCCGTGCACAGCTATGCGCTCAGAAAGCCAACGGAACCTGCTTTGAACCTGCTCGACCCGATCCAACGCGACCCCGCTTTCCGAACGCTTGCAAAGGCGCTTGATTCAGGGAACCGATCCATCGCGACGGGATCCAGCGGATGCTCCGTCGCGTTGATCGCACTTGCACTCCACAACAAAACCAAACGCCCCGTCGTCATCGTCTGTGCTCACCTCGACGAAGCGGAGGATCTCAACGCGGAGGTCGCTTCGCTCGACGACTCCGCACCCACCCTCTTCCCAGCACTCGAACTCTCCCCCGGCGAGACCAGCGTCTCCGCGGATCTCTTCACCCAGCGTCTCATGATCGCGCGCGACATCGAAGCCGGGAATACCTCCGGTGTCATCATCGCGCCCATCGCGGCACTCATGCAACCGATCCCTGCGCCAGATCGCGGACGCTCGCTCATCCGCGAACTCGCTGTTGGAGACACCGTCGATCCCCAAGAACTCATCGAATGGCTCGCAAACCACGGCTACGAACGCACCGAAGTCATCGAATCCGCAGGACAGTTCGCTCTCCGAGGCGGGATCCTCGACATCTACCCCTCCAGCGGAGGAGGACTCGGCAGCGGACTCGTCCCGCTCCGTCTCGATTTCTTTGGAGACGAACTCGAATCCATCTCCGAGATCGATCTCGACACGATGGGATCGGATCGCAAGGTCGAAGCAGCAAAGATCGCCGCGACCGGAGAACGCTACCTCGAAGAAGCGTCCGACGACCAGTCGTTCCTCGAATCGATCCCCGCTGACGCGATCGTGTTGATCGCAGAGACCTTCGAAGTCGTCGAGCAAGGACGCGGATACTTTGAGCGCGTCCACGACGGACGCACGATCTTCGGTCCACCCGCTGTCCTCAAACTCCTCGAATCCCGATTCCACGCGCTCGCAGAACTCAATCAGTTTTCAGCAGGGAAATCCGGCGCCGATACTTTGGTTGCGCTCCCGATCGAACCTGTCCCGCCGTTCGATCGCGAGAGCGGAGCCGCGATCAAGGAACTCGGAGAGCTCGCGCATGAAATCGGACGCGTGATCCTGACCTGCAACTCCGAAGGGGAGTTCGCGCGTCTCGGAGAGCTGATCTCCATCCACGCGCCCAAAGCACCGATCGAGCGTGAGATTGTGGACATCCGCCGCGGATTCATCTGGCGCACTGAGGATCCGGACGACGAATCACCCAACGGATACGCAGTCGTCCCATCAGGAGAACTCCTCCACCGATCGAGCGTCCGCCGTCGCGTCTCCAAGATCCGCGCTGGTCGCGCGATGGATACCTTCCTCGATATCCAGGAAGGCGATTATGTCGTCCACGCCGACCACGGCATCGCTAAGTTTGTCGGACTCCGCATCCTCGATGCCTCGGGAACCGCGAAAGACAAAACGCTCCGACACCCAACCGCAAAGAAACGCAAGGAAGATCAAGAAGAGTACCTGACCCTTGAATTCAAGGGCAAAAGCAGACTCCATGTTCCGTGCGCCCAGATCGATCTGGTCCAAAAATATGTGGGTGGATTCTCAGGGAAGCCCCCGCTGAGTTCGATTGGTGGGAAGAAGTGGAAGGCGCAGAAGGAACGCGTCGCCGAGAGTGTGAAAGATCTTGCGAGCGAGATGCTCCGAGTGCGTGCCGCGCGTGAGCACCTGACCGGATTCCAGTACCCTGCGGATACCGCGATGTTCAAGGAGTTCGAAGCCGAGTTCCCGTACGACGAAACGGAAGACCAGCTCTCCGCGCTCCACGAGATCCAGAAAGACATGTCCTCACAGCGACCAATGGACCGCCTCATCTGCGGCGATGTCGGATTCGGAAAGACCGAACTCGCGATCCGTGCCGCATTCAGAGTTGCTGAGTCCGGACGACAGGTCGCGGTCCTCGTCCCGACCACCGTCCTCGCTGAACAGCACGAACGCACCTTCAAACAACGCTTCGCGGACTACCCGTTCCGCGTCGAATCACTCTCGAGATTCAAAGGCACCAAAGAAATCAAACGAACACTCGAGGACCTCAAACTCGGACGCGTCGATGTCGTCGTCGGCACCCACCGGATCCTCTCCAAAGATGTCCAGTTTAACGACCTCGGCATGGTCATCATCGACGAAGAACAACGCTTCGGAGTCGAACACAAAGAACGCCTGCTCCAGCTCCGCATGACCGTCGATGTCATGACCCTCAGCGCGACCCCGATCCCCAGAACGCTTCATATGTCGATGCTGGGACTCCGCGACATCTCTTCACTCACGACACCCCCAGTCGATCGTCGCGCGATCGTCACTGAGGTCATCCCGTATAACAGGCATCGCGTCCAACGAGCGATCGAGCGTGAGCTGGCGCGCGAAGGACAGGTCTTCTTCGTGCACAATCGAGTCTCGAACATCAAGAGCGTCGCCGACGATGTGCGTGCCCTCGTCCCTGGCGCCAAGGTCATCTACGGCCACGGACAAATGGACGCGAGCGAACTCGAAGAGGTCATGCTCAAGTTCATGCGACGACAAGCAGACATCCTCGTCTCGACCACCATCATCGAGTCAGGGATCGACATCCCGACTGCCAACACCATGATCATCAGCGATGCCGACCGCTTCGGACTCTCCGAACTCCACCAACTGCGTGGACGCGTCGGACGCTCGCATCATCGCGCCTACTGCTACCTTCTCCTCCCAGAAGACCGAACCGTCAAAGAAGTCGCCCAAAAACGGCTCAAAGCGATCGAAGAGTATTCGATGCTCGGCGCAGGATTCAAAATCGCGATGCGTGATCTCGAGATTCGAGGTGCCGGGAATCTCCTTGGCGCAGAACAGTCGGGTCACATCGCATCGGTCGGATACGAAATGTACTGCCAGCTCCTCGACCAGACTGTCGAGAAGCTCACCGATTCTTCGATCCAGGACCATGTCACGCATACCAGTGTCGACATCGGATTGATCGGATACATCCCCAAGAGCTACATCCCATCGGACGCACGCCGGATCGAGGTCTACCGCCGTCTTGCAAGTGCGCGGAACCAGGACGAAATCGATCGCGTGGTCGATGATCTTACGAGTGCGTATACCGCTCCTCCCGAGCTGGTCCGAAGACTCATCATGCGATCACGAGTCCGAGCCGCGTATCAGCAGCTCCGCGTCCGATCCCTCAGCAAACGAGGGGACGACATCGTGTTCCTCTCCGCTGACCCCACGGCCCTCGCGCAGACCCTCGAGTCCACGCCGACCAACACGCGGATCATCAACGCGGATCTCGCGCAGACCAACGCACGCACCGCCGGCGGTCTCGCGTACGCCGAGGTCTATGTCCGAGCCCACGCCCCGCTCCGATCCCCGATGGCGATCGCGAAAGCTTTGGTCGAATGGGCCGACGCATCGTAACTGTTCCAACCATCGCGAAGCCAGATCGGACCTGCAAGCGTATGGGAGAGCAGTTCTTATAAACTCTTGACAAAAAATACCCATTCCCCCGATATAATGAAATCACCATCACTATCTAGCTCGATGCTTCAAGGACGCAAATGCCCACCGATTCAGAACCCAAATCCATGTCTCCGCTCGCCTCGACCGACATCGCGCTTGATGCAGATCTCGCGGCGGTCCGCCGTCGAATGATCCGCGAAGCCGCTCAAGCGATCGATATCCTCAAATCAGCGATCGATTCTCTCTGGGATCTCGACGAATCGACTGCTAAGCGGATCTCAAGAATCGAAAAAGAGATCGACAAAGAAGAAGTCCGGATCGAGCAGGAATGCTACCGAATCCTCGCACTCAAAAACCCATTCGCGGCCGACTTCAGACTCATCACCTTCATCCTCCGTGTCAACACTGACATCGAACGTGTCGCTGATCACGCCTCATCAATCCGCAAGATCATCCATCGCATCGATGAGCCCAAGCCACAATGGCCCGAATCGCTCCGCGAAATGGGTGAACGCATCCCGCTCATGTGTGAGCAACTCCTCCGCGCCGTCGTCAACACCGATGCAGAGCTCGCACGCTCTGTCGTCAAGCAGGACCGCGCCATCGACAAACTCGACGGCCTCGCGTTCGACGAGATCACCACGCTTGTCAAGAACGATCCAAGCATGGCGTCCAACTACCTGCTCATCTACCGAGTCGCACGCGAACTCGAACGAGTGGGGGACCTGCTGGGTAATATCGCCGAGGGCGTGATCTACCTCGTG
The DNA here is from genome assembly GCA_051252395.1 of Phycisphaerales bacterium. Lineage (GTDB taxonomy): Bacteria > Planctomycetota > Phycisphaerae > Phycisphaerales > UBA1924 > UBA1924. Next base: position 1,401,624 of record JBPOFX010000002.1, read on the forward strand.
ACCGGCAACATCGTCCGGCACACTCCTAAGAAGAAAAAAGATCCCAAGCCTGCCTAATCACTTAATGGTTTAGTTCTGCTCGCAGTTCGTGTATGATGGCATCCAATGATGTCCATAAGCCTTGTTACCGTGATTATTTTCGCGACCTGCTGCGCGATTCTTGGGGTGATTCTTCTCCGTATCGGAGTACGAGGAAAGCTAATCTCCCCAAATCCGCATTGCCGAAAGTGCAAGTTCGATCTCGCAGGACACGCCCTAGACGAACCGACCCCCTGCCCCGAATGCGGCACCACCCTCCGCACCAACACCCCCGCAATCACCGACGGCTTGCAGAAGACCCGAAAGTTCGCTCTCCTCGCCTCAATCATCTTTCTGCTCACCGCCATGACCTGCTTCGCGTGGCCAAAGCTCTCAAAGCTCCCCTCGATTCAAAATATCAACATCTACAACCATTTCCCCGAATCACTCTTGGTCAAACTCGCCACCACCGGCGGAAACAAAGCACTCAATATTCTCCACGATCGCCTCATTCCAGGCGAGGTGTCTGATGAGGCACTTCAAACGCTGGTTAGCCATGCACTCGAACTGCAAGCCGACCAAGCAGCCCCATGGGATCAGTGGTGGGGGGATGTGTTGATGTACGCATTTCTCGAAGAAGCAATGACAGATCAGCAGCTACAGATCTACCTCGAACGGACACAGACCCCATCCATATACATACACAAAGAAGTCGGACCGAATGCTGATGAGGTGTACTACACGACCAGGGGGACAGCTAGCATCAGAGGAGAGCCGTTCTCAAACTTTGTTCACGAGTGGCACAGAATCACACAGTCCAATAGTCCGAGTAGATTCTGGGAAAGCCCATTTGAACTCGACACATCGTTCTTAACACTCCGTCTTGCCTCTGAGAAACCCAAACGGCATGGAGGGACTTCAGGTACACACACTCGATGGCGCCCATATGCCGGAGCAGGGGGAGGAGGATTGACCCACTTCGTCTCATTCCCGCTAGACCAGGATGAGATACAGGTGATCTTCTCAGCCGAGTTCACTGTTCGAAAGAATGACACGATTCTTCATACATGGGAAGTTGAGATCAAGCGGACTGTTCGTAGAGCCAATTATGATGTTCACTTTGGCTCACCGATCACGGAGAACAAAGCTGTCGAGAGAACTTTGTCACAAATATATGTACTGCATTTTCCAGTACCAACACAGATTTCGGAAGCTCGAAGGCATGAGGGAACTAGAAACTCATGGGTTTCATTTCAAATAAATGCTGGGCAAGGTGCTGGAGGTGAGTTAGAACACGACTTACTTGGAACAATCTCAGTTCAGGTTGCTGGCCTAGAGATCCCTTTCCAAGATGTGAGTCTTACAACGAATACTCGACTCGGTATCGCACCAGGACCCGACTATCTGAGTTACTTTGAGGAGAATCCCATCTTCTGGGCTCATGCGATTGAAACCGGTATGGTGGATGTGATCATTCGACCGAGACCAGACCTCTTAGAGTCTCGACCAATGGTTGAGTCATTCATCAATAGACCAATTATTTTCAGAGATGTCCCAGTTCAAGTCCTCACACCAACACTGAACACACAAAGTGGCGCCCAAAGCCAGCAATGGATGTGGGATCGAACGATAAAGAAATGGGACGGTAGAACAGAGATATTCGCCGAGATCCTAGAATAGAAGCGACTGGCTCTTTGAGTTGAGAACTGAGTCCGATCAGCGCACGAAAAAACCTGCTTGGGTAAGCAGGTTTCGTTCGCGGCTTATTAACCGGTGAACAGTTGGGTCCATCTTCATGATTCATTACTGAACCACTATCTCCCCATTGAACCTCGCGAGAGATCAATGTATATGGGAGGCAAGAATATGCTCATAGTCTCGATCCGGTTCGCACCGGGTTGGTTCCCCAAATGAGGTTCCAAACAATCGAGTCTAAGGAAATCCCTTAGAAAGGAGGTGATCCAGCCGCAGGTTCTCCTACGGCTACCTTGTTACGACTTAGTCCCAGTCACCATTCTTGCCGTAGGCACCCCTGAAACGAGGTGACTTCGGGCACTAACAGCTTCCATGACTTGACGGGCGGTGTGTACAAGGCTCAGGAACGTATTCACCGCGTCGTAGCTGATACGCGATTACTAGCGATTCCGGCTTCAAGCAGGCGAATTTCAGCCTGCTATCCGAACTGGGGCACGGTTTTTGCGATTTGCTCCACCTCGCGGTATCGCATCGCTTTGTCCGTACCATTGTAGCACGTTTGCATCCCTAGGCATAAGGGCCATGCTGACTTGACGTCATCCCCACCTTCCTCCGGTTTGACACCGGCAGTCTCGCTAGAGTCCTCGCCATAACGCGTTAGTAACTAACGATAGGGGTTGCGCTCGTTAAGGGACTTAACCCGACACTTCACAGCACGAGCTGACGACAGCCATGCAGCACCTGTGTATGTTCCACCCAAGGGCGTTACAAATCTTTCAAAATGCTAATCCATACATGTCAAGCCTAGGTAAGGTTCTTCGCGTTGCCTCGAATTAAGCAACATGCTCCACCGCTTGTGTGAGCCCCCGTCAATTCCTTTGAGTTTTAGCCTTGCGACCGTACTCCCCAGGCGGCACACTTACCAGTTTACCTTCGGCCGCGAAACCATGAGAGGTACCGCGACCTAGTGTGCATCGTTTACGGCGTGGACTACCGGGGTATCTAATCCCGTTCGCTACCCACGCTTTCGTACCTGAGCGTCAGAACAAGCCCAGTTAGCTGCCTTCGCCATTGGCGTTCCGATATATATCTACGCATTTCACCGCTCCACATATCGTTCCACTAACCCCTACTTGTCTCAAGATTTGTGGTTTACCCTGCAGTTCCACGGTTGAGCCGTGGGATTTCACAAGATACCTACAAATCCGCCTGCGTACGCTTTAAGCCCAGTGATTCCGAATAACGCTCGGACCTTCAGTATTACCGCGGCTGCTGGCACTGAATTAGCCGGTCCTTCCTCTGAATATGATCAGTATTTCTATATTCTGACAGTGGTTTACACATCGAAGATGCTTAATCCCACACGCGGCATTGCTCCGTCAGGCTTTCGCCCATTGCGGAAGATTCGTTACTGCAGCCTCCCGTAGGAGTCCGGGCAGTGTCTCAGTCCCGATGCGGCGGGTCATGCTCTCACACCCGCTACCCGTCTTCGGCTTGGTGAGCCTTTACCTCACCAACTACCTGATAGGATAATCGCTGCTCCAAAGGCGGTAAACCTTTTCTCCGTAGAGGACATTGAGTATTACCTTCCGTTTCCAGAAGCTATCCTCAACCTTAGGACACATTCGATTATATTCCTCGCCCTTTCGCCACTCTTCCCGAAGGAATCGTACGACTTGCATGTTTTAGCCATGCCGCCAGCGTTCAATCTGAGCCAGGATCAAACTCTTCAGTTGAATATTGTTGCTGAACAAATACCGAAGTACCTGCTCAAACGCATCAAAAGAAGCCGATCCGACTATCCCGGTCGTGCCTACAATGTAGGGCGTACCGGGTCGGTCATCATCGATGATTGCTCATCAATGCCTGAGACGGCAAGTCTCAGGTTTATTACACTCAAAGTTTTTATCTCTATAAATAAATTATAGGGCTTCCACTTGCACAAGAATGTAATACATCAGAATGTGACTTCCGATGAAACTTTGGTTCACGACAACTGCTCGTTTAAAGCACGATTATGCATCGTTGTTGCCGCGTCACATTCTTGCGGTGGACCCAACTGTTCACTTGTCAAAGAAGCCGACTAGAGAGCATCAAGCTCGTCCAGTTGTCTTGCCAACCCTTCCGAGTGGCGAGGGAGAGTGTAGACAGCAACTTCTCGAAGTCCAACTTTAAGCGTCATCTTCTTGCTCAATTTCTCCACCTTTTGACAATAAATCTTCTCCAGACCCCACCTCAACGCCAGCCTTGCGCTGCGACCCAGCCATTGACACGCTCAGAGCCCAAATCTCTGGGACAGAATTCCCCTCTATTTGCTCAAAAACACGCTTTAGGCACCGGCACGCCTCGCTCAGTGTCGCGCCGGTCGTTCGCACATCATCCAAGACAAAAACTGCTCGAACCGGATGATTTTTTGTCCCCTTGACACAACTTTTCAGATTCCCGATTGTGTAGAACGCGCCACGCATGTTCTTGGTTCGATCCGTTGCCGTCAAACCGACCTGCTCAGCTCGATTCCGAGCTCTCAACCATCGCTCGATCCGAACCCCACTCACCTTCGATACCCCTCGGCAGAGCACCAAGGTATGGTCAACACCTCGCCGAATGCGTCTGCGATGCGTCATCGGGACCGGAACCAGGACGACTTCCCTTGGATCGAGCCCCATTTCATTGATCCGTTGCTCGATGACTCCCCCAAACTCCATCCCGAGCTGCATGCCTGTCAATGCCCAGCGTCGAAACTTCAGATCAATCACGGCTTCGCGCAGAATCCCATCATGCGTCCCAAGCCGAAGGGCGCGATCCCAGGGAAGTTTCTGCGATCGACACGACGCACATCCATCCCCATCAGTCTCATGAGGACCGACCGACTCGGCGCATCTCCAGCAGCTCGCATCGGTCGGTTCTCGTGTCCAACCGCTCTGTTTCTTCGCGATCTTAAAGCTCACCCCTTGTCGGCCGAGCAGTTCGGTTTCGACGCTTTCCAGCACTTCGCTCAGAAAGGAGCGGGTGGTCATTTGGTGACAGGGATCAAACGCTCGCGAACAAGTTTCGCGCGTTCGAGTCTCCGCTCCGCTTGGGAAAGCTCAGAGCCGATGGCTCGTTGCAGATGACCAGGCTGTATAAGAAGCAGCAACTCATGCACCGTCTCGAGCGGTATATCAGCGATCAAACCACTCAGCACACCGAGCCGAACCATTCCTAGATGCATCATCGCTTCGTCAGGTTTGAGCAAACGAGCGCCGCGGAGAACCCCAAGTGCTCGGAAAACCTTGTCCTCAAGCAGTGCTCGATTCTCATTGAGCAGCTGCGTCCTCGCGTGCTGCTCGTAGCGGACGATGTTGGGAATGATCTCGCCCTCGATTTCACGCAGGATCATCTCGTCGCTCCGACCAAGCGTGACCTGATTCGAGATCTGATAAAACTCCCCGGCAGCCTGCGACCCCTCTCCATACAACCCGCGAACCGCGAGCCCCATATCCCCCGCGGCGTTCCGCACCTTCTCAAGCTCACCAGTAATCTTCAAAGCCGGGAGATGAACCATGACCGACAAACGCAAACCTGTCCCAACATTGGTCGGACACGCAGTGAGGTACCCAAACTGCGGATGGAACGCGTAATCGACGAGTTCTTCGATCGCATCATCAAAGCCGTTGATCTCTGACAAGCAGGATTCAAGATCCAGTCCTGAACGGATGACCTGAATACGCAGGTGATCCTCTTCATTGACCAGAATGCTGATCCGTTCGTCGGGCTCAATCACCGCGACCCCGCGCGGTGAATCCTGCCCGCCTTCTCCATTGGAGTAGCGTCCTCGAGAATGCTGCCGCGACATGACCTGCCGTTCGACTAAGAGCCTTCTGCTGTTGGGTTCGGAGTTGCGAAGATCAAACCATCGGATGCTGGTCCCCTTCGCATGATCAAGCGATTCGATGCAGCGCCGACAGATCTCCATGATCTGCGATCGATCCGCCGAGCTCGCTGTGGGAGGGAATGGGAATCCAGCAAGATTCCGAGCAGCGCGGACTCTGGAGGACATGACCACATCGCACATCGCACCGCTGCCTCTGAGCCATTCGGTCATCCCGCCGCGGACTTCTCCGCCGAGGAGCATCGGTTGGCGCACAACTCCGAGATCAGGCTTCACTTCAGGAACACCCTGCTCAGTTTGGTCATGCGAACCCGATCGTTCCGGGAACTCGGCAGCGTGTCCATCTGGGTCATTCGCGTGCATGCTCATCTCGCCTGTTCGTGAAGGATGACTCGGTACAAAGAGAGTCGATCAAAGGAGCATATCGAGTGCCGATCGAAACAACAAGGGTGGGGGGACAAGTCCAACTGCACACGCATGCGAGCAAACCGCATCATCAAGAAGGCTGATTCAGTGACTCGTTCCCGATCGTCCCAGACTGACATGGAGATGCATGCGAACTTTCCACCTGAGAAGTGGGGAGCGATGCGAGCCGAGTCATCTCGTCACGCAGCATCGCGGCTTGTTCGTAGTCCTCATGATCCACCGCTTTATTGAGCTTCGCACGCACCTGATTCAATCGACGCTCACGAGCACCCGCTCCGCCGAGCAAGGACTCGGCGCTTCCATCCGATTCCGTCAGGTTCGACAACGCTCGACGAGGAATCTTCCCGATGTGCTGCTCCCCTCCATCATGCGCGCGAGCGATGAGTGGAGACAATCGTCGTTGGAAAGTGGAATAGCAGGTCGGACATCCGAGCAGTCCAGAATCTCGGAATCGTGCAAAGGTCTGCGAGCACGAAGGACACGGCGGGGTCACTCCCGGCTTACTGGTCTGCGAAGTCTTCGGCTCGTCCTTCGTTCCCACCTTCGGGATCGACAAGTTCTTGCCAGAGATATAGTTCGAAATCAGTTGGGAGATCGGCATGTGCGGATCAGTCGAGACCCCAAGTTTCGATGCACACTGCTCACACAAGTGTCGTTCAACCTTCTGACCATGCTGGATGATGACCTCGTGGATCATCGCCTGTCGTTGTTGACATTCACAGAGCATTCCATGCCCTCCCTGGTTATATGAGCCGCGGATGAGTGTTCCTCGCGGCGTGTGCGATCCGTCGTAGGACCCCCGATCATACAACAAATCACTCCAAAACAAAAGAACCCACACGCAAAGGTGTGGGCATTGAGTACAATTTATTCGTTTTTCAGCTGTCTTCGCCGGCTTTTTGCTGACGAGTGTAGCCATATTTACGCTTCAGAGGCTTGGTGACCATCCCAGCGTGGATCGCTTGAGCGGAAACATACACCCGCTTCGAACGCTTCACACCCTTGTCATCAGTCAACTCAACATTGACCTTCTGAAGGTTCGGCTTAAATGTCCGGCGAGTAATCCCGGTCGTCTTGAGACCGAAACCGCCCTTAGACAGCTTCGCACCGCCGTACGCACGCTTTTTACCGAAGGTTGTCTTCTTACCAGTAAAGTGGCATTCGAATGGCATCGCAAAAACCTCATCAAAGAACCAGCACTCACCCTGAGCACCGGGTCATGATGATAGCCCTTCCAAATCAAGAGGCAAGCCCACAAATCCTGATCCGACCACGATCTGTGCCCGGATACCCCCAATTCCCCCAATCCACCAATCCCGGATCACGCTCGACGAGAGAGATTCTCCCTTGAGATCATCACTTCCAGCGTCTGGACCACCAGATCCACCTCTCGGCTCGTCATCCATCCATAAAACGGCAGCGCCAAGGTCCGAGCACTGACCGCTTCCGCGATCGGGAATGACCCCTCTTTGAACCCAAATGCCTGTCGATAGACCGGTTGCTGATGGATACACGGGAAATAGTCGCTCGCTCCGATGTCGTGCATCCGCAAGCCTTGGATGATCCGATCGCGTTCTTCGCGCGTGTAGCCCGTTGAGAGCCTTGCGACGAAGACGAACCAGCTCATCATGCAGTCATCGGGAACAGTGGGGAGGATCAACTCGCTGAGTCCGGCCATGCGTTCGATGTACATTTCAGCGGTTTTGGATCGTGCTCGCAGGATTTCGTCGAGTCGTTCCATCTGTGCGACGCCGAGCGCTGCGGAGACTTCCGACATCCGATAGTTGAATCCGAGCCGTTCGTGATGGAGCCAACTTCCCGAAGTGGACCCGCCGTCCACGGCTCCTCGTCCCTGGACCGCTCGTCCATGATTCCGGAGCGATCGACACATATCCGCGAGCCGTTCGTCGTCTGTCACGATCATCCCGCCTTCGCCTGTCGTGATCTGCTTGTTCGGATAGAACCCAAAGACCCCAACGCGACCAAACGCGCCGGCGTTGACCCCTTTGTATTTCGACCCCAGCGCCTCGCAGCAGTCCTCGATCAGCGGGATTTCGTGCTTCGCCGCGATCCGTGCGTAGGTATCCATATGCTCAGGATTCCCGAACGCTTCGACCGCAAGGATCGCTTTGGTGTTCGGCGTGATCGCTTGCTCAACCAGCTTGGGATCCGCATTGAGACTGCGAGGACAGATGTCCACAAACACCGGCTTCGCACCGACATACAGGATCACATTGCTCGACGCAATAAACGAGAAAGGCGTCGTCACAACCTCATCCCCTGGACCGATCCCCAGCGCGACCAGCGCCATATGAAGCCCTGCAGTTCCTGAAGAACACGCGACGCCGTGCCGAACCCCGACACGATGCGCGACCATCTCTTCAAACCGCTCGATCATCGGTCCGATCGATAACCGGCTCGATCGCAGGACCTTGAGAACCATCTCCTCCTCATGCAAGGAGATATTGGGACGACTCAGTGGTATTTCTTGATGCGCCATACACCCTGATTGTCGGCTCAATACAACCCAAAGCACAACCCCCTAGAGCAAAGAAACCCACATAAATCTCCCCAAACGCATCCACAGACACGCAAACCGAGCAGATCAGACGCGTTCCCCTTGCTGACGATGCGTCATCCGCACGCGTTCGCAAAGCTCATCGACGAGTCCTTTGACCGTCACTCCGGAGGTCGGGCCCATCGGAGTGCACAGCTCCAGATTCTCGATCCGTGTTTTGATGCGTTTCGCGGCCGTGATCACAGTCGAGTGATTCGGACGACCGATCGAGTGCGCGATCTCAGGGAAACTATTGGTCGTCAGCTCACGAGCGAGATGCACGATCAGCTCGCGAGCGAGCACGACTGTCCGATGCCGACCGCGTCCTCCGAGATCTTGACGCGTCACGCCGAGATGCTCGCAGACGACCTTCATAATCAGGTCGATCGGGATCGGGCCACGCGAAGCGCCGGCGCTTTCAGTCCCGCAACGCAGCTGGAGTGCGCGATGGATGCTTGTGAGTGTTGGTCCGCCGTGCTGATCCTGATCGAGGAGCCTTGCGACGGCTTGGACTTGGACGATCGCGCCTTCGAGCTCACGAACCGACGCGCCCTGTCCGACCCCTGTCCGATCCAGAATCGCGCCGAGTCCCGCGTCATCGATCGACATCCCACGAACGAGACAGATCTGACGAGCGATCCGCAATCCCAGATCCCGATCCGGCGCGTCGATCCGAGCGACGACGCCGCCGTTGAATCGCGATGCGAGACCAGAGTTGAGCCGAGCGATCTCGTTTGGAGGTGCGTCGGACGCGATGATGACCTTCGCGCCACTCAATGAGAGCGTGTTAAAGATCTGCAGCAACTCGTGTTGCGTGCTTTCCTTCCCCGCGACCATGTGGACATCGTCGAGACACAGGACATCGAGTCCCTTGAACTTCTTCTCAAACGCATCGACTGTTTTGGTCCGGATCGCTTGGACGAACGAGTTGGTGAACGCTTCTCCAGTGATATAGCGTACCTTTGATCCCGGCACCATCTGGCGATACCGCTGACCCGCCGCTCTGAGAAGATGCGTCTTCCCGAGACCGCATGAGCCATGGATATAGACCGGAGGACACGCTCCCGGCGATTCGAGCAGTGCTTTGACCGCACCGATCGCGAGCTTGTTCGCGGCTCCAACCAAGAACCCCTCAATCGAAGGACACGCAGGCTGAGCCTTGCGAGGCGCGTTCCGGCTTGGAGCTTGACCCGCGATCAGATTCGAAACGCGAGGATTCCCGGCATGACGACCAGGTGTTGGTGACGAAGCAGGGACCTGCGTCGAATTCAGGTCACTGGTCCCACGAAAGCTCTTTGCTTCGATCGCTGAACCCGCATGATCCGAATCCATCAACGAAAACCGCACATCCGCGGCTGGATTCCCGCTCTGCTCACGATAAGTAGAACGCAGATCCTCCCCGATTTGTTTCTCGATCATGTCGAGCGTGAAGCGGTTCGTCGCACGAACACAGACGCCTTGCTCATCCATCGCGAGCTCTACGCCGGAGGAGCCGTTGGTCGACTCGGAGTCTCCGAGATAGCGACGCACCTTGTTTCGACCAAGCTTTGACTCAAGACCAGCGCGGAGCCGTTGCGATGCAGACGCGAGTGGCAGACCAGCACGCTCAGCATGCGAGCTGAACTGAAAGGAAGCAGGGGTCTGCGTTTCGTACGAACGGGTCTGTGCTCGTGTGTCAGCTCGGGTGCTCGATTGGTCTTGATTATTCTGATTGATCTTGATCACTGACACGGAAAGGCCTCATTTTGACCGAGCTGGGTCGTCCGGGACCGCGAGGTGCTTGGATAGGACACAATCAACGCGCCCCGGCTTTGCACCAGCGTTCTAACTCCATGAACTGCAATGAATCCTTCACGAGTGGACACAACGATCGCGATCACGAATAGGAAGTTCCTATGCGTCCGATTCACTCATCAGCACTCAAAGGGAGTGCGATAGCGTGGAGCCGGGTACTGAGCGGGTGTCCCAAGCGTGCTCGCCTCTCGGCGTCACTCGTCGTTCCCTGATCTCCATTCATCTGCCGGGGTCTGTTTCTGACGCGTGCATCGTGTCATCACAGAGGCTCATGAACTGGCCGGATCGGGTTGTTACGCTCAGCAGATAGAGTCCTGTCTGCCCGCGGGTCATTCCATAACCCGCAGAGGGATAGTAGAACACAACGACGATTGATGCAACAGTTTCATGAGTCCACAAACGCGAGTCCGCACCGATGCTTTCCAACTGACAGACACTTACGAACGCAAATATTTTTTCATCCACAGCGATCATGTGTTATGCACAATCACACCGGGAGCACATACCCCACGCGCGCATCAAACCTCTGAAAACCAAGGCTCATATACACATTCGATGCCGGTGAATTCCGACGATCAACCGCGCAGGTGACCTCGTGAACCGTGTCGTTGATGCGCAGACTACGCAGCGCATGTGTCAGCATCCGTTTCCCAAACCCACGACCTTGGACTTCAGGACCAAGACCGAGGTACACAAGCTCGACCGATTCGTTTGGAGGACAATGCGTCAGCAAGCAGCACCCAACGGGATCGCCGTCTTTGAGCATCAACCACCATCGCGATGGGTCAAACACCCCTGTCGATCGATGACTCTCGATCACATCCGTCATCGATCGCATTCCGCACAACTCTGGACAGTCCAGCGTCCCCTCATACGAGCGTTCGAGAGCGCGTGCGAGGAGCGAGCCGTCGCTCTTTGGGGTGTCCATCGAGAGGTCTCGGATCGCTCGCACAACGATTCCTTCTCCCCAATCACTCGATGGCTGCTCAAGATCACGCACCTTCCCGAAATCCATCCGGAGGTAGTCGAGCGTCCCAACGCAGACCATCGAAGCCTGCTGACACACGGCATGCGACCACTCCTGCTTGGGTTCAAACAGCATCTGAGCGATCTTGACCCGATCCGGCGCCACGCTGGGAAGCTGCTCAACAGCGATCTTGAGCGAGGCGCTGATCTCTGCAATCTGCTCCGATTCGCACCCAAACGCTTGAATCGCGTCTTTCGCGGCTGTCGATCCAGGGAACCCCCCCTGTTTCGGGGAGGATACAAAGCACATCCCCGTCCCCCCGGCTCCAGGAACCACCATGCAGACTTGCCGAACAATGGGCTGTTTTCGCTTCGGATTTCCCAGAACCCCCCAAACAAGATCCAAGTCAATCCCGTGCCGAGCCGCGTTGCGAACGAGCCGCTGAGCCCCGGCTTTCGGATTCCCCTCAGTAATCAGCCGCTCAAGCGCCGAATGGACAATTTCGCGCGGAATCCGCACGCCCTGAGCCGTTGAGCCGAGATCCTTCTGAGAGGGTGGTGGGGGAGCAGACTCAGGTTGATTCGGGTGCGTCGTCATGTCTTGGTCTACTTCTCGATCATCAATCCAGTTACCAGATCCATCGCCATGAACTATCGTCATGCAACCATCGGCTCAATCCTGCGGATCGTGACATTCACACATCCGGTAGGTCGCATGACACGAGACCAGTCACTAGACTACCATGCACCTCCGGTCTGGACCACCCGAGTACCCCTTGAGGTCCTTCATGATCCGGAAAGAGACCCGATTCATCCACTCAGTCGAGACGAGATCACAATGCCATCATCTTTCAAAACCGCACTCAAAGGCATCATTCTGGGCTCCATGCTCCTCGTGAGCTTCAAAGCCACCGCATTTGCGGCTCCAGAACCCTCCCCAGTCTCGACCACTTGGGAGTTCACCTTCGACCAAGGACCACTCCGTCTGATGTGGGTCGAAACCGATCAAGGCTCCAAACCCTACTTCTTTCTGACCTACCGAGTCACCAACTTCTCAGGGAACGACCTGCTCTTCGCTCCTGATGTCTCGCTGATGACCGACAACACGACTGTCCTCAAGTCCGGCCGAGATGTCCCGATGAGCGTCACCAACGCGATCCTTGAAGAGCTCGACAATCCGCTCATCGAATCACAGATCGACATCGTCTCGACCGTCCTCCAAGGCCCTGAGCATGCCCGTGACGGCGTATTGATCTGGCCAGCCAATGAACTCGATGTTGACGAGGTCACCATCTTCTTCGCAGGTCTCAGCGGCGAGTTCGAGTCCTATGTCGTCGGACGCGAAGGAGATAACCCACGCCGATACACGCTCCGCAAGACCTTGATGCTCCGTTTCGCGACTCCAGGCAACTTCAGCAACCAGGGCGCCCGCCCATTCAATATGGTCGAAAAACGCTGGGTGATGCGGTAATCCGACCAAAGCCCTACCGCGCTGGGCTGAGTGGGTCTTGGGTCCAGCTCAAAATAGAAACTGAACCGATGAATTGAGAATCAACCGAGCGTTGAGATCTGGACTCAAATGATTGAGCCGCCTACGCTTGCCCCCGCGACGCATCGCGTTGCCTGACGAAATGAACCCCGATCCGCTCGATTTCGAGCATCAATGGATCAGACGACGGAGATCACTGATATGGCACATAAAAAGGGCCAGGGCTCAACCAAGAACGGCCGCGACTCAAACCCACAGTACCGCGGAGTGAAGCTCTACGGCGGCGAGGCAGCCAAGCCGGGCGCGATCATCATCCGTCAGTGCGGAACCAAGTTTAAACCAGGTTTCGGCGTCCGCATCGGTAAGGACGATACCCTCTACTCCGTCTCGACTGGCAAGGTTGTCTTCCAGAAGAACGGCCGTGTGCATGTCGATCCGTACGAAGAAGATGTCGCTCGTCCACAGTGGCTCCGCGATTACCGCGCCGCTCGCGCAGGCTGAGTTTCAGCCAAACCCAAAGCACTTCAAAAACACCCGGTCAATGCCGGGTGTTTTTTGTGTATTTGATTGTGGAGCTGATTGTTTCTTTGGCTGTGATTATGAACCAGAAATCCCAGTGATCGAGAGTGCCCGTTCCATCTGTTCCCAGCGCTGATCGATCGTCCCTGTGTACCCCAGCGCGATGCGCACCAGTCCAGGCTTGATCCCTGCTCTTTCGAGATCCTCATCCGAGAGTTCGCTCGATGTCGAACTTGCTGAGCACGAGAGCAGCGTGTCGAAGAATCCCAGACTTACCGCCATGAACCCGAAGTTGCACTCGTTCTGGAGCGTGTCGATCAGTTTGTTTCCCAGTTCCGCGCTTCCGACATCGATCGTGAAGATCCCGCCCGCTCCATACGGCTCATTGCTGATCTTCCCGAACAACGCATGGTCCTGGTGCGATTCCAATCCCGGATAGCTCACATCCAACCCCATCGCTTCGAGCTTCTGTGCAAAGTACAACGCTCTGCGCGAATGCTCAGTCATCCGAAGACCAAGGTGCGGGACACGCATGCTGATGTTTGATGCGATCCGAGGATCCATCGTCGGCCCGAGCAGCATGAGCGACCCAAGATGCAGATCCATCAAACTGCCAATAAACTCGTTGCTGCCGCAGATCGCGCCCGCGATCGAGTCCGAGGCGCCGTTGATGTACTTGGTCAACGAATGGACCACGACATCGGCGCCCAGAGCCAATGGAGAAACCATCAGCGGACAGAAGGTGTTGTCAACGATCAGCTGCGCCCCGTGCTTGTGCGCGATCTCAGCGAGCGCTGGGATATCCGCGACCCTCAATGTCGGGTTGGACATCGTTTCAATATACAGAACCTTGGTTTTAGAGGTGAACGCTTGATCCACAGCGTCCAGGTCCGACATATCGATAAAGCTCGTGTTGATCCCCATCTTCGCCGGGAAGAAATCATGAAAGAGCGCGAAGGTCCCGCCGTAGATCGTATCGCTCGACACGATGTGATCACCGGTGTTGCACATCTGCAGGACTGCTGATGAGATCGCTCCAAGACCGCTCGCAGTGCAGTACGCGGATTCAGAGCCTTCGAGTGCCGCGAGTTGCTTGCCCAGCGCATAGACCGTTGGGTTGTAGTGTCTGCCGTAGAGGTAGCACCCACCCTGATCGGGACCATGCTCACCCTGAAACACTGCAGGCATGGTGTTGGCTTCCATGACTGTAAAGGTCGTGCTCGCTTCGATGGACATATTCACCCCGCCGTGCTCACCAAACTCATGGCGTGCATTGGCGAGTGCTTCGATCGGGTTGATTCTGGGTGTTGTCATATCGTGCCTCTTGTAGATGAATAACCAATCTTCGGACTCTCGATTTTTCAAGAATGATACGCGAGATCCATCGGATCTATGTCGGTTAACGAGCATTCGGAAGTGAATGAAGTTGCTGAGGTGTGGAGTTATTTGCACTCGATCTTCGATTCAGATTTAAAAGCTGCGACAATGTTCCCTCGCCCGTCTCAGCCGTCGGGTTGATCTATTCACTTGATTGGATTCTCAGCTGTTCATTTATCGAGTGCAAGCTCAATAGCAATTTGAAGCGACACGCGTAGTGAACGCTGTTTCAGATCAACTCGCAAAGAAATCCGCTTCAACCAAGCGCGTTCAAAAAACGACACTCAGGGAGGTGAGTGTTGTGTGAGTAATGGATTGAGAATACTGTTTACAGTATTTCGAAACTGTGTGTCAGAACTATTTTCTAGAACTTCAATACTATACGATAGCAAAGATATATTTAGTCACAGATTCAAGGGCAACCAGCAGCAAATGCTTGAAGGAATGCACTGACATCAAAGAAGTCCAGTTTTCCATCAGCATTGAAATCGGCAATGTGATCTCCGGAGCTAAGGCTGCTGATGAACTCAGTGATATCAAAGAAATCAATGGCTGAATCTTGGGTTATATCCGCGTAGCACCGATCGAGATCAATCTGGAAGGAGTACATGCTGCCAATGTCAGCAGATCTGAGCTTGCCGACATGCACCAGTTCATCATGGAATGCAATGATCTGCCCAAAGTTGTCATTCGCAGCAGCATCGCTCGCCACCAACTTTACAACTTGTGTTCGTGAAGCAATATCAAAGATATACGCTGAACCTGATGAAAACCCATTGTCGGTGTTGTTCGGAGCGGTGATCGCAAGAAGTCCATTGCTCGCTCTTACAGAGTGTCCGAAGAAATCTTGTGTATCATTATCTAATGAAGTGATTCTATCTGTCAGAGTTCCGGTCGGTATATCGAACAGGTATACAGCTCCTGAGCTTCTGCCGTTCTCTCCCTGTTCTCCAAATGCCCCAACAGCAAGAGTGTCCCCATCGATTGCAACAGAAACACTGAGTTCGTGATCTAGGATAGTGTCGTCTGAATAGAGGGTATGGAGCAAGGTCTCAGTGTCGAGATCATAGACAAAGACTGCGCCGTTGTTGGATCCGTTGTCATCATCACCATGACATGTAACGGCAAGAATGCCATCTTTCATGTCGATCCCCCCTCCAAAGTTATCCGCAGATTCGCCATCTGGATGCGTAAATTGAGCTAGCTGAGTCCTTGTTGACAGATCAAACAAATACACACAGCCATATCGAGCCCGGGGCCCGGTACCAACTGGTCCCCACTCTGAAGCGCCGACGGCAAGCTTCCCGTCATCAATAACCAAAGTCTCCCCAAACTCGCGTCTCGCCTCGGCATCGTTCGGGGAGATTTTTTGAATAAATGCATATGTAGTCGAATCATAGAGAAACACAGCTCCAGCCTCAAATCCCATTTCGCTGTCGGCAACAGCTCCAACTGCGATGAACCCGTCACCGATCGCAACTGAAGAACCAAACTCGATATCCCCAGCATCGGGGTGAGTGAGCGTGGTGAGAAGACCCCCTGTCAGAGCGTCGTAGACTGCGACCTCGCCGAACAACTCGGAGTTTACATCGCGTCCAGCAGTCCCAACGACCAAGACCGTTCCGTCGGTCGCCGAGTCAAAGCGGCGAAGGGAGTTGGTTGGGGTTCCGGCATCAGTTGATATTTTCGTTCTCTCGTGAATCACTTGGCCGGATGCATTGGATACGAGTAGTGCTTGAGAAACAACGATTGATGATGTGAGTTTGATTAGTGTGCTGTGAATACTCATGATCTCTTCTCCTGGTGTTCAAATTAAATATATTCGCAACTAAACTATAAAGTATGGTCGCGATAATTCAATACGAAACAGACATTTATTTTGCGGGATCCAAGTCTCTTTATGTGCGTAATTGCCCGATCGCGGACGCTTGCACGAGGATCTCTTCAATCACTTCAAACCCCACCTGCGTCGCTCCGTCCGACCACGCTTTCTTCGGCTCAGGATGACACTCCACAAACAACGAATGCACCCCGATCGCCGTCGCGGCCTTCGCGAGTTGCAGCGCCCGATCCGGACGCCCTCCAGTTTGCTCGCCGCTCCCTGGGAGCTGCGTCGAGTGCGTCACATCGAAACACACCGGAGGCGATCCGAGTGGACTGAACTTGCTGCAATCGAGTTCCATCATGTCCGCGATCCCGATGAAGTCGTTGACCAATCGGTGGTATCCGAAGAAGGTCCCGCGCTCAGTGAGCATCAGGTTGTCGCATCCCGCTTCCGTTGCTTTGCGGACCGGTCCTCCCATCTCGCCGGGGGACAGAAACTGGCCTTTCTTGATGTTCACACCCTTCCCATGCTTCGAGGCTTCCTCCGCTGAAGCGACCACCAGATCCGTCTGCCTACACAGAAACGCTGGGATCTGGATCAGGTCCACGGCCTCCGCGATCGCTTCCGCTTGCTCCGGAGCGTGGATGTCTGTCGTCGTGGGGACCCCGAGTTCCTGCTTGATCGCTTGGAAATGCTCAAGCCCCTGCTCGATCCCGATCCCTCGTTTGGAGTTGATCGAGGATCGGTTCGCTTTATCAAAGCTCGCTTTGAAGATGTAGGGGAGTCCGAGCGAGTCGCACACCGCTTTGCAGTGCTTCCCGACCTGGAGTCCCAGTTCCAGCGATTCGAGCGTGCATGGGCCGGCGATAATCGCGAGCGGATGCCCCTCCCCGATCGTGACAGAACCGACAGTACAGACGCGTGATGGGGATTTTGTGGACATGCCTCTACGGTAGGCGAGAGCGACCAAGAACTGTGCTCAAAGCAGGGCTAGACTTACGCCCTGATTACCCGGGCGGGTAGCTCAGTTGGCTAGAGCAATCGCCTTACACGCGATGGGTCGTGGGTTCGAGTCCCTCTCCGCCCATTTATTTCCTCCCCTGATATCCAATTGGCGGGACACCATCGAGATGAATGCACTCGATTTGATATACCTGCCTTTGGCAGTCCTCAGCGCTCCCTTCTGGGCACGCAAAAAACGAGGGGGCTGGTCCGAGCGGTTCGGGAAGATCGAACCGATGCTCAGCCAGCGGTGGGGGAGTCACCAAAATCAAAAACCAGTCGTGCTGCTCCATGCTGTTTCTGTCGGAGAAGTCAACGCACTCCGCGCACTGATCCCGCTCTTAACGGAACACTCTACAGTCGTGATTTGCACAACCACCGACACAGGACTCAAACGCGCCCAGTCGATCTTCAGCGACTCGTGCGAGGTCGTCCGTTATCCGCTTGATTGCTCGTGGATGGTCGAGCGATTCCTTAACACCATCAACCCCGATGTCGTCGGGCTCGTCGAGCTTGAGGTCTGGCCGAACTTCGTCAAAGCCTGTAAAACAAGATCAATCCCCATCGGGATCATCAACGGCCGACTCTCCGCTCGCTCGTTCAAAGGCTACAAAAAAGCGCGATTCTTCTTCCGCTCCACCTTCAACCGCCTCGACTTCGCGTGTATGCAAGACGACGACTACGCCCAGCGTGTCCAAGCGATGGGCGCTCGATCCGTCCAAGTCACCGGATCGATGAAATGGGATGCGCTCGATGTCGCAGGACCCATCCCCGAACCAACCCCTGCAGCTCAACTGCTCGCTCAAGAACTCGGTCTCGATCTGAGCAAGCCGATCGTCGTCGCTGGATCAACCTCGCAAGATGAGGAACAGCTCTTCAGCGGCGTGTGTCCTGAGGATGTCCAGCTCATCTGCGCCCCGCGCAAGCCGGAGCATTTTCAAGACGCCGCCAACGCGATGCCGGGATGCACCCGCCGCTCAACAGGCGAGCCACGACCCAACACCCGATTCCTCCTCGACACGATCGGGGAACTCTCCACCCTCTACCAACTCGCGGATCTGGTCATCATCGGACGCTCCTTCGGTTCCCTCCACGGCTCAGACCCCCTCGAACCCGCCGCACTCGGGAAACCGATCCTCATCGGACCCCAGCACTCCGATTTCACGACCCAGATCAACGCCCTGCTCCAAGCCGACGCGATCGAGGTCATCGACCGAAATGGACTCCAAGACCGCATCCACGCCCTGCTCAACGACCCACAGCGTCGTCTCGAACTGGGGGACCATGCCCGCGCCTGCGTCGCTCAGCATCAAGGCGCATCAAAAGTGCACGCTGAGATACTTTTGAAGCATGCAGATTGAAGAAATCAGCAAGGGGTGGGGCATATCATGACTCTCTTATGCGCCAAACACTGTTTGGCGGATCGGATACGCCTAGGAGCGTAGCTCAATCGGTAGAGCATCGGCCTTTTAAGCCGCAGGTTCAGGGTTCGAGTCCCTGCGCTCCTATTCCAAGTCCCGGCCACTCTCTTGTGAACCTCGAGGGTGCGGTCGATACGGAGCTTTGCCTTTCGTGACCAACGCGAGCACACATACAAACCAATCCATCACGGAATCCGGCGCAGTCACCCATGACCCGCAGCCGCATGTCCAGGTCATTCATGCGAACTGGTATGACGGACAACTCCATCTCTGGATCGAGCAGTGCCCATCCGGAGACTGGTGGAACTCGGAAGCGTCCAACATCGCTCCCGCAGATGAAGCCGAGAGCGAAGCAATCGCGCACCCCAACACGACGACCCCCGATTGGATCCAAGGCAACGAAAGCACAATTACGCTCCGTCTCCCGATCCACGATCTGCGCCCGATCCCATCCGCGAAGATGGCGATGTTCGGAGGGATCGATACAGAAGACTTCATCGCGAGCGGTCTGTCCGATGTCCGCATCCAGACGCTCGCTTTGGATCCGCACCAGATCCCGACGACGCTTGAATCGATCATTGATCGACAGGACGCGATCGAAGATTTCCATGTCGGACCGGGTGTCCAGTACTTCGTCGCCGCGAGCCGACTCGCTGAGCACCTGATCGCGGGTCACCGCTTCGTCCCGATGGTCTTCCAAGACGCCGACGGCCGATTGACCGGACGCTGGCAGCCTTGGTTGTCCGACGAGAAATCCGCAAAGCGTGTCCACAAGCTCGTGTCCTCGATGCCACCGGTTGCTCGCGCCGTCCCCGATGGACACGCGCACGACGCGTGGAGTATCAGCGTGGACTTCCTCTCGCACATCACCGACGCCGCGTGCCGGCGCGTGATGGTCAGCGAAGAGATGACCGACACGATTGAATCCGCAGATCCAGGGATCGACCAGCAAGTCGCTTGGCTCAGCGGCTTGCTCGGGAGCGGGGTCGATGTCCCCGCAACAACCGGTCAACGAGCCGAGATCGCACGCACTGTCCGCAAGTGGATCTCCGAACTCGAAGATCGCGGCGAATCCAGCACCTGGCGCTTCGGTCTGCGTCTCGCAGAACCGATCGGAGAGGGACTGTCGCCGGACATCGATCAGCCCGACGAGTCAGTCATGTGGTCGCTCAGCTTCTACCTTCAGTCGCTTGATGACGAAGAGGTCATCATCCGTGGCGCTGATGTCTGGCTCATCAACCGCGAACGCATCGTCTACGAAGGACTCACGCTCGAGAACCCGCAAGAGCTGCTCATGGGAGAACTCGGACGCGCGAGCAGATACTACAAGCACCTTGAGGAAGCACTCGAAGAAACCGAACCGATCCAGCAGCTGATCGACACCAAAGAAGCGTACCGCTTCCTCCGCGAGGTCAAACCGGTCCTCGAAGAGCAAGGCATCGGGGTCGAGTGCCCGAGCTGGTGGGACTCACAAGCCGGACGACTGGGAACCAAGCTCCGCATCGATTCGGATCCAACCGAGATGATGCTGGGAGAGGGCGCGGATGCTGAAGCCGCGGGATCGCAGCTCGGACTCTCCACGCTCGTCGGATACCACTGGGAAATCGCGATCGGGGATACCACCCTCACCCTCCACGAGTTCGAAGAGCTCGCGCAGAAGAACTCCCCGCTTGTCCGCATCGGAGGACAATGGGTCGAGATCCGTCCAGAAGATGTCGAGAACGCGATCAGCTTCATGCACGAGAATCCAGGCGGAGAGATGGAACTCGGAGAAGCGATGCAACTCGCGCTCGCGTCCGACTCGGCGCAGACCGGACTCCCTGTCACAGGAGTCGAAGCAACCGGCTGGGTCGCGTCCATGCTGGGAGGAGAAGGCGGAGCATCGATCCAACTCCCGAACCTCGAAACCCCCGACGCGTTCAAGGGGACCCTGCGTCCGTACCAAGCCCGCGGCTTAAGCTGGCTCGCGTTCATGGAACGCTTCGGATTCGGCGCCTGTCTCGCAGACGACATGGGTCTCGGTAAAACAATCCAGATGATCGCGCTGATCCTCAATGAACACGCACAAGCAACCGAGCCTGTGAATCCAACATTGCTGATCGTTCCGATGTCCGTGATCGGGAACTGGGTCAAAGAGTTTGAACGCTTCGCGCCAACAATCAAAGTCAAAGTCCACCATGGCGTTGACCGACCACAAGGCGATGCGTTCCTCGAATCCTGCAAAGACGCAAATGTCGTCGTCACGACCTACGCGCTCGTCCATCGCGACAACGAGTTCATCACCAAGGTCAACTGGGGACGCATGGTCCTCGACGAAGCGCAGTTCGTCAAGAATCCCGCCGCGAAACAGTCAATCTCTGTCCGCTCGCTCAAGGTCCCACGCCGTGTCGCGATGACCGGTACTCCTGTGGAGAACCGCTTGTCCGAGCTGTGGTCGATCATGGACTTCCTGAACCCGAACTACCTCGGATCGTCCGGATCGTTCCGCAAGAAGTTCGCGCTCCCGATCGAGCGTCACCGCGATCAGATCAAGATGGACAAGCTCCGCACGATGGTGCGTCCGTTCATCCTCCGAAGAGTCAAGACCGATCCAACCGTCGTCTCGGACCTCCCAGAGAAGCTGGAGTCCAAAGAGTGGTGCCCGCTCACGGCCGAGCAAGCGTCGATGTACGAAGCGTGCGTCAAGCGGATGCTCACCGATGTCGAGCACGCGGAAGGTATCCACCGCCGTGGTCTCGTGCTCTCCGCGCTCATCAAGCTCAAGCAGATCTGCAACCACCCTGCGCAGATGCTCAAGGACGCGGACCCTCAAGCCGGGAAGATCATCGATCCGAGTCGATCGGGGAAGTGTGTGCGTCTGCTCGAGCAGCTCGACGAACTCATCTCCGAAGGCGACCAAGCACTCGTCTTCACCCAGTTCCGTCAGATGGGACACATCCTCGCAGGGATGCTCAAGCACGAGCTCGGCAAAGAAGTCCTCTTCCTCCACGGCGGAACCTCGCAAGGCCAACGCCAAAAAATGATCGATCAGTTCCAAGAAGCAACAGGCAAAAACCCAGTCCTGCTCCTCTCGCTCAAAGCGGGTGGTGTTGGTCTGAACCTGACTGCAGCGAACCATGTCTTCCACTTCGACCGTTGGTGGAACCCCGCAGTCGAAAACCAAGCGACCGACCGTGCGTACCGCATCGGTCAGACGAGAACAGTCCAGGTCCACAAGTACATCGTCCGAGGCACCCTCGAAGAGCGCATCGACGAGATGATCGAATCCAAAACCGAACTCGCAGAAAACATCATCGGACACGGCGAGCGTTGGCTCACCGACCTCGGAACCGACAAACTCCGCAGCCTCCTCGCATTGCGAGCAGACACGATCTCTGACGAATAGGCAGTCGAATAAACAGACGAATAAACAGCAGGCGAATAGAACACACCTATGGGCGACGAAAAGAAACCCACATCTAAAAAGGCAACGAAGAAAGCCACCAAGAAGGTCTCCAAGAAGACCACCAAGAAAGCTGCGCCCAAACCTGAGCCAACGAAGATCCCGCCTCCAGCCGCGGATCGTCAGGTCAACATCGTCGCTCGTCCAACCTTGTCGGCGCATGTTCCGACCGCTCCGAAAAAAATCAAGCCGCAGTACGCGTCCTTCCGTTCATCACGCAAGTCGCTCACCAACCCAAGACGCGTCCGAGGCGGGGTCAAGCTCAAGCTCAAACCCGATGAGCAACCGAGCTCATGGATCACCCAGCGTCTGCTCCGCGTCGCGCAGGAAGGCGCCGACGGCCAGATCAATCGCGAAGGTCTCGAGTACGCTCGCGCCGGACAGACCAAAAGACTCGTCGTCGAAGGCACCCTCTGCGAGGGAATCATCCAGGGACGATCAGACAAGCCCTACACAACCGAGCTCGCGCTGGCGCAGTTCTCGGCGCACGATCAAGAACAGATCATCGCCGCGATGGCAAACCAGATGCGCTACGCCGCCAAACTCCTTGCTGGAGAGCTCCCGTCAAACATCGAGGATGTCTTCGCGCCCCTCGACCTCCGATTGTTCCCATCAGAACCAGAGGACCTCACTCCAACCTGCTCGTGTCCCGATTGGACTAAGGAGCAGCCTTGGTGCAAGCACGCCGTGTGTCTGACCGCGCTGCTCGCTGAGCGACTCGGGAACGAACCGATGGAAGTCTTCGGACTCCACGGCATGCCGGGACAAGAACTCATCGATGGTCTCCGTCAGCGCCGTGCGATCGGTGTGCAAGGTCCCGGACCAGCTCCCGTCCTCGTCCCGCATATCCAAGGCGTCTCGGACATGAGCAGCCCTCCGCTCGAA
Source organism: Phycisphaerales bacterium (assembly GCA_051252395.1). Lineage (GTDB taxonomy): Bacteria > Planctomycetota > Phycisphaerae > Phycisphaerales > UBA1924 > UBA1924. The sequence continues at coordinate 1,424,911 of JBPOFX010000002.1, forward strand.
GACCAGATCGATCAGTTCTGGTCAGTCGGAGAAGAACTCGAGAACCTCGATACCCCGATCGAGCCTCCACCGGTCAACTGTGTGCTCCTGCGTCGTCTCGGACCGAGCCCGTTCCTAGGAAACTTCCCGCTGGTTGGACTCATGCAGACTTGTTACGAGCTCATCGGTGAATCCGCGCTCAATGCAGACGAAACCTCGTTTGCCGACGATGAATCCAAGTAGATTCTTGCAAATCAAAAAACACCCCGACTTATCGGGGTGTTCTATGTCGTTGAGTGAAGCAAGTTCGTTTATGGACAGCCGAGACTAAACAGCGACAAGTACGCAGAGATATCAAAGAAATCCAAGCTCCCGTCAGCGATGAAATCCACGCTCAGATCGCCATTGTTGTACGCACTGAGGAACGCGGAGATATCGAAGAAGTCCAGCACGCCGTCGCTGTTGAGGTCCGGAGGGCAGTCCGCTTCAACGCTAAACGAATCGATCCAGGTCTGCCAACCGAAGTTCTTCGCGTACATCCCGACGATCCAGAAGGTCTTGTCGTTGTTGGGATCGATCGCGATGTCGAGGTAATCGCCCCATCGTCCTCCTGTCCCTGTGTCACCGATCGCGAGCTGGATTGGTTCGCTCATCGTCCCCAGATCATCCGTAGGCAGACGCCCCGAAACCTGCACACTCGCGAACTCGCTGGCGCTTGAACGCGACATAATCATCCCGACGCGGTTTTGGTTGTCCGAGTAGATCGCCGGGAAGAAGAAGTGCCGTCCCATCCCGTCGGTCACATCCCCCTGCTGAACCAACTGAGGCGAAGAGGTATGGTCCGTCAAGAAGTCACGCAGGTCCAAGTGGTACCAGCGTGCAACGGTCTGACCCGGAGGCCCATCAATCCCATGCGCCGTGTACAGATTCCCGTCACGCACATGCACATTCATCAGCCGTCCGTCAAGGGTAGAGATTGATCCGCCTCCCGGATTCGGCGCATCTTGCGATGGACCGTTCGCTGGAGCGAGCCCCGAGACGATTGTTGATCGGATGCTTGGAGAGGTCAGCGCGTCATCAATCGTCCACACACGAAGCTGCGTCGCGGACTGACGAGAGACGAACGCACAAGCCGGCGCATCGCCAAACATCTGCGCGACTTGCACAGACGCTCCACTCTGCGGCGCGATATCAAACAGCTCAACCGGATCGCCGTTGAGCATCGGACCCTTCGGGAACACCCGGAACAACGGCCCCTTAAACCCATCCCCCGGCCCATTGAGCAGGAACAAGTTTCCGGTCACATAAAACGCGTTGTCATCAAACCCAAACCCCGGATAATCAACCCAGTAGTCGCTGTTTCCGATCTCAATCACTGAGAAGGTGCGATACTTGTACCACACGCCGTTGGGATCCGAGTCGTCGGAGATCGCGATGTCGATCCATGATTCGGTATCGCCGATCGTTTCAAGCGCGATCACCACGAAGCGTCCGGACTTGTGGTCGTAGAAACACTTTGGATCAAACACAAAGTTCGAGCTCGCGCCGACCGTCTCAAAGAACCCCGGATTCCCAGGCGTCCCAAGATGCGACGAGAATGTCTGGTTCCCGTTCTTGTCGTAGAACGCGATCGCCGCGTTCACCGTCTCGACAATGTGGTTCGGTCCGACAGCAAGCGTCGGATCTGGTGGGGACCACTCCGTCTGAGCAATCCCCTCAAACCCTGTCCCAGTCCCAGCGCCCACATTGATCCGGTCCATCGCGACCGTTTCTCCCACAGGCAGAATCCCATTCATATTCGGAGGAGGCATCGTCTTGTCACGCCCGTGCTTCGGGAGCACATGCTTGATCATCCGGATCTCCCCACCAAACGGCTCCGTAATCTGATTCCGTACAGCGAGCGCGTTCGTATCAATGATCTCCGCTTCGACGACCCACTGGACCGGATTCGACGGATCGCTCAGATCAATCGCAGCCGGGAGCTGATCCGCTGGGAGACCGCGAGCTTGGACAGCTCCGTCAGGTTGGAGCACCATCGGCGCTTCGTTTGAGGATTGGACCCGGGATTCTTGACTTGAACACCCAACAAGAGCCGAAAACGCGAGAGCTGCAGGGAGCAACCTCACGATCCCGTCAGTAAGGGGAGGCATCGAACGACTGGACATGATTGGAGACCTTTCAGTTGTGCGAGAATCGACCTGGGATGTCGATTCCGAGTGATCCACGAGCTGGAACAACACTTGACCTCCACTCTATCGGAAATCCTGTCCTTCTCCAACGCAAAAGCGTCCAAGAGTGTTGATCCTTGCGCTGAGGGGTCTAAACTTTACTCCTAACGCGGAACCGACCGTGACGGACGCTCAAACCAGTTTGAGCCGAGGCGCAGTCATGGGTTCTCCCGATTGTGGATGCATGCATCCACAGCAGCAGGGGGGAGTCCGAGTTCCAAGTCCTTGTCCCTCAGGATACTGCGTCACGCAGTTCGTGAGATCAAGGGCGAATCGTGCTGCGGCCCAAGTCCCTCATGTGTGTCATGAGTGTCCAAGCCGCAAGGTTTGTACACCGACCGAAAGGTCATGACAACGGAGGTTGAGCAGAACCGCTCATTGTGCCGATAGACACGGTAAGACTGACTCGATAGAGTCGATGACAACTTATTTGCCCCATGGTGTAATGGCAGCACTTCTGTTTTTGGTACAGATAGTCCAAGTTCAAATCTTGGTGGGGTAACTTTCTTCTTTCCCAGTCATCGATTCTTCTAATCGCTACCAAATCCCTCGCACGCGGTTCTGCCATCGAGATATGGCAGATTCATCAAAATCAACCAAGCGTCTCGAAGCCGTCATCCTTGCTGCCGGGAAAGGCACCCGCATGCAGTCGGATCTCCCGAAGGTCTGCCACCTGGTCGGTGATCGCCCGATGGTCTGTGCTGTCGTCGATGTCTGTCTCGAAGCCGGGTGCGACCGCGTTGTCGTCGTCGTCGGATACAAACAAGAACTCGTCCGCGAAGCACTCTCCCAGTACGGCGACAAGGTCGTCTTCGCTGTCCAAGAAGAGCAACTCGGAACCGGCCATGCCGTGATGAGTGCCGCGGAGTCGTATGCAGACTCCGATACCGCAAACACCGACATCTTCGTCCTCTGCGGCGACGGCCCGCTCATCCGTACCGAGACACTCAACAAACTCCTCGACCTCCACCGATCATCCGGAGCAGCGGGAACCCTCGCGACAAGCCGGATCGAAGATCCATCGGGATACGGGCGGATCGTCCGCGATGAGACCGGTTCCTTCGCACGCATCATCGAACAGAAGAATGCAAGCGAGGACGAACTCAAAATCAACGAGGTCAACCCGAGCTACTACTGCGTCAATGCCAAAGCAATTTTCGACGCACTCAACAAGGTTAAACGCAACGAACTGACCGGCGAGTACTACATCACCGACATCTTCGAGTTCATGCTCGATGCCAAGGAACGCGTCGAGGTTATCGACGCGGTCCCACCAGAGGACATCCTGAGCATCAACACCCTCGAGCACCTCGCGCTCATCGATTCCATATTCCGTAAGCGACAAAGCACCAGCACGCAAGGAGCCGCGACATGAGTGATGAAATCAAGGTATTCTCAGGCCGGAACTCCAAGCACCTCGCCAAGAGTGTTTGCCAAACCGCAGGGGTAGAACTCGGAAAGGCACGCACCATCCTCTTCCCAGACGGCGAAGTCATCGTCAAGCTCGACGACGATGTGCGTGGTCGCGATTGCTATGTCATCATCTCGACCTGCGATCCAGTCAACGACAACCTCATGGAACTCCTCGTCTTCTGCGACTGTCTCCGCCGAGCAAGCGCCAAGCGTGTCACGCTCGTCATGCCGTACTTCGGATACGGCCGACAGGACCGCAAAGACGAAGGACGCGTCCCGATTACCGCAAAGCTCGTTGCCAACCTCATCACCGCCGCGTGCGCCGATCGCGTCGTCACCATCGATCTCCACGCCGCACAGATCCAGGGGTTCTTCGATATCCCAGTGGACCACCTCTCCGCGAGCCCGGTCTTCTTTGAGTACTTCAAATCCATCCGCGACCAGATGGGAGACCTCTGTCTCGTGTCACCTGATGTCGGGAATGTGAAGGTCGCTGAGAAGATGGCCAACCTACTCGACGCGGACCTCGCGATCATCAACAAGCGTCGTCTAACGGGAGAAACAGTCGAGGTCGGGAACCTGATTGGTACTGTCAAAGACAAGACCGTGCTCATGTTCGATGACATGATCTCGACAGGTGGTACGGTCTGCGAAGCCGCGAAACTCGTGATGGATCAAGGTGCGAGCGAAGTCATCGCCGCCGCGACCCACGGCGTCCTGGCCGGCAAGGCAATGGAACGACTCAAAGACTCACCATTCTCAAAGGTCGTCGTCACCGACTCCATCCCAATGGGTGACCGCTGCGATCCGATCAAAGACAAACTCACCGTCTTGTCTGTAGGACCCCTTCTCGGTCAAGCAATCCAACGCATCCACAACAACGATTCGATCAGCGCCCTCTTCCAAGGCACCTCAGGCGCCAAACGCTGATCCGATCCATTCATACCAAGAACACAAGAAAACAAGTTCAAAGCTAGAAACAAAAGTTTGAAATAAGGAGAACGACTATGTCAGATACAACACCAATGCTCGTCGCAGAGAAGCGCGAGCGCACCGGATCCCGCTACTCTCGCCGTCTGCGCGACGCCGGATCACTCCCAGCCGTCGTCTACGGCCACAAGGAAGCACCGGTTTCGATCGCAGTCAACATGCACGAAACCATGCAGCACCTCAAGAAGGGTGAAAAACTCTTCGAGCTCGAACTTGACGGCGCCAAGCAGCATGTCATCCTCAAGGATCTCGGATACGACTACCTTGGTAGCAACATCATCCACGCGGACTTCGCACGCGTCTCGCTCGACGAACGCGTCAACACCAAAGCGCACCTCACCTTCATCGGCGACGCAGTCGGTCTCAAGACCAGCGGCGCGATCATGATGCACCCAACCACCGAGCTCGAACTCAATGTGCTCATCACCAACCTCCCTGACCATATCGATGTCGATGTCTCGGGAATGGAAGTCGGAGATGTGATCCACGCTTCAGATGTCAAGCTCCCGCTTGACTCCATGCAGCTCCTCACCGATCCAGACACCATCGTCGCTCAGATCGTGCTCAAAGCAGTCCAAGCTGACGACACCGAATCAGGTGAAGTCTCCGCTGACGGCGCCGCTCCTGAAGTCATCGGCGAGAAGAAAGACGACTGATCGAGAATGCTTTGAGAGCACTCAACTCGGATTCAATATCAGCAAACCAACACCAAAGGCAAGACAGAACCCAGCACATGAAACTCATCGTCGGACTCGGAAATCCAGGACTGCAATACAACAACACCCGCCACAACGCGGGGTTCATGGTTGTTGATGCACTGGCCGACAAGTTCGCGATGGGACAGATCGCACGCTCACGCTTCAACAGCGTGACCCTCGACGCCAATATCAACGGCGAGAAGTGCCTGCTCATCAAGCCCACCAGCTTCATGAACAGATCAGGTCAGAGCGTCGGAGAAGCACTCCGCTTCTTCAAGCTCGATCCGCAAGATGATCTGCTGGTTATTGTCGACGACATCGCCCTCCCAGTCGGATCCATCCGGATCCGCAAGAGTGGGGGAGCCGGAGGTCATAACGGTCTCGCTGATATCGATCGGATCCTGGGAGGCGCAAGCTACCCCAGAATCCGCATCGGAGTCGGAGAGGTCCCGCGTCTGATGAATCAAGCAGACTGGGTCCTGAGCAAGTTCATGAATGATGAAAGCGTCAAGGTCAAAGAGAGTCTCGACAAAGCGTGCAGCGCCATCGAGCACATCTTGGACCACGACATTGTCAGCGCCATGAACACATTCAACGAGAAGCTCGCTAAACCAAAGCGGAAAGATCATCCCAACGACAAACCTGATCAGGACAAACCCGAACAAGGCAAGTCAAACACAAACACAGACGACAACAAGTCTGTTCAAAATACAGAATCAACAAACAACACCCCGGCCAACTGAGCCGGACACGATTGGAGTACTCACCATGACCGCAACAGAAACACGAACCGGAACCTACGAGGGCATGTTCCTCGTAACCCAGACCGCTGCCGCCGCCTTCGGCGAATGCCTTGAGCACATCAACCACCTCTTCGAGCGTGCAGAAGCCAATGTCATCGCGATGAAGAAGTGGGACGAGCGTCGTCTCGCCTACGAGATGGACAAGCAAAAGCGCGGTGTCTACATCCTCGCATACTTCACCTGCCCGACCAACATGGTCGCTCACCTCGAGCGTGATGCTGTGATCTCTGACAAGATCATGCGTCTGATGGTTACCTCCGCTGAGCACCTCACAGAAGAGGAAATCGCAGCAAACGACGACCGCAAGGGTCTCGAAACCGAAGCGAAGTTCAAAGCAGAGCAAGGCGACACCGCTGAAGCCACCAAGAGCAGCACCGTCCGCCTCGGCGCACCTGTCCAAGCCGCTCCAGCTCCAAAGGCTGAAGAAGCACCAGCAGAAGAGTCCGCTCCAGAAGCTGACTCCGAAGCTCCAGCCGCTGAATAAGCCCGTTTGCGTCCTATACGCGAATCGAGCCCGATCAGCCTGATTTTCAACCAACCCGCCCGAGCGAGACCCTGTCCCGCTCGGGCGGTTGTGATATACTGACCCTGTCTGTGCATCCCGAAAGATCACACCAGTTACGACCTAAACCACTACAGGCATAAGGAGAACACCAATGGCCAGTTTCAACAAAGTCATGCTCATGGGCAATCTCACACGAGACATCGAGATCCGCCACACCCCCTCAAACACCGCCGTTGGGAACTTCGGACTTGCCGTCAATCGCAAGTACAAAACCCAGTCCGGAGAGCAACGCGAAGAAGTCGCGTTCATTGACTGCGAAGCGTGGGGACGCACCGCAGAAGTCATGGCCCAGTACCTCTCCAGAGGACGCCCAGTCTTCATCGAAGGACGCCTGAAGTTCGACTCATGGGAAGACAAAAACGGCGGAGGAAAGCGTTCCAAGCTCTCCGTCGTCGTCGATAACTTCCAGTTCATCGATTCCAACTCCGGAGGTGGCAACCAAGGCAGCGGAAACGGTGGGGGTGGCAACTACGCACGCTCCGGAGCAGGCGGAGGCGGAAACAGCGGCGGAGGCGGAGAAGTCTCGATCAACCACGACGACATCCCGTTCTAATTCCTCCAAGCTGATCCATCCAGAACCCGATCAGAACACCAGAATCGCCAAACCCTCCGATCCAATCGGAGGGTTTTTCAATCCAAACCGTCCACACTCCAAGACTTGTGACCTAGACTCACGACCCGGAAATACTCCGGGCACCCCCCAAGTTCGCTTGGGACCCACCCAGGTCCGCCTGGGACCCATTTGTTGGGGATCCTCGCCGTGAGGATCTCCTCAACTCTCCGCTCCGAGCTGATTACTCGCAGCGGTCAGGACAGCGAAAGGAACCATATCAATGGCCAAATCAATCAAGCTCCTGCTTACCGAAAATGTCGATTCCCTCGGAATCGTCGGCGATGTCGTCAAAGTCAAAATGGGCTACGCCCGCAACTACCTCCTCCCGTTCGGATACGCGACCACCCCATCCGACGAGCTGATCGCATCACTTGCCGAGCGTCGCGCACAAGCCGAGAAGGATGTCGCCGCACGCCGTAAGGAACGCGAAGAGATGATCTCCAAGCTCGACGGCCAGGAACTCTCCATGGATCGCGCGTGCAACGACCAAGGTCACCTCTACGGCTCCGTCACCCAGCAGGACATCTCCGCTGCACTCAAGGAAGTCGGTTTCGCCGTCTCCCCTCGCGAAGTCCGTCTCCCAGGTGCGATCAAGCGTGTCGATTCCTTCGACATCCTCGTCAAGGTCGATTCAGACCTCGAAGCACATGTCAAGCTCTGGGTTGTCGCTGACCGTCACATCGAGGACGACGAAGAAGAGATGGAGTTCGACAACGAAGGCGAGCTCATCATCAAGGACAAGAAGCCTGCAGCAGCTGAGAAGCCAGAAGCGGAAGCCGAAGCAGCAGCCGCTGAATAAGCTGATCAATCCTTCGATCAACCCTATCGAGATCAACCCAAACCCCGCCGCATGCTCGGCGGGGTTTTTCTATGCAGTTCCCCATGGGTCAAGCAATGAAAAAACGCCCACGAAGGGCGTTTGATGCTCAATGAGTCTGATCCCGATCAGTTCTCAAGTTCCGGATTAAACCGGATCAACACATCATCGCCGATCGTGAAGTACTTGATATCAACTCCCGAAGAAACCAAGAAGATCAGAGCGAGCTTCTGTCCATCCTTCGAGCGTGAGATGCGAGGGAATCCGTCCTCGTTGATACCTGTCAGCGTTGATCCGGGAGTGTACCGCAGTTCAAAGATCTGCGATGCTGGATCCTCGTAGACATAGCCGACCGCTTCGTACTCATTGTTGTCAGTATCCACAAGCATGAACGGGTCATCGCCCGAAGCGGTATTGGCAGCATCAGAAAGCATCCCGCCTTCAGCGGATGATCCAACCTGAACATGGACCATCTTGAGTCCTTGGCCGTACCAGAAGTTCTCGACCCGGAGCTTTTTCCCTTGCGGCGCGTTCGATCGTCCTACCTCTTCGCTGAGGTCAAACTTCGCTTCGCCCTGTGTCACGAGGTTGTCATCATTGATGGTCAATCCGCGTTGCTTTGCGATCTGCGAGCTGATGACCGTCCCGATCGCGTCGCTAGTGCGAGCGCCGGAATCTTGAACGCGAACAGACGGATCGATGGTGACCGCTTTGGAAAGATCAAACTTGCGTGCGACCTGATCTCCAGTAAGCACGCGTCCGGTTTTGACGAGTCTGTTCCGTTCAGCAGCGTTCTTGTATTCCTTCGTTTCACCCATCGCATCAACTGGGACACGGATGTTCTTGACATACAGCGCCAGCGGAGTCTCGTCAGCAGGGACATAGAACTCGAATCCCATCGGAACGCGGGACTTGCCACCGGTCGAGGTGATAAACACATCGTCGCCGTCGAAGACCCAGCGTCCGTACTGACCCTGCTCGCTGGATTCCGAGATCACCGCGAGCGGGAAGATGGTGTTGGTTGAACCGTCCTCGTTGTTCTCAGTCAGCAGACGGATCTGACCATTGGAGACCACGACCTGTCCGCCCTTCTCGCCTTTTTCTTTCGCCTTTGGTCCAAACTCAACGACATACCCCGCGATGTATCCAGCGAAGCTGTTCGCGTTCTTGCCATCGATGGAAATGTAGCCCTGGTCTCCGATCGTATCGGAGCGTTCGGTCGAGCCGTTGGTGTTCCCGATGATGTACGAGGATTGGACCTCGAACGCGTCCTCGGTGATCGCATTGCGTGCTGCGCCTTCACCCGGATTGATGCGAGCGGAGAACCCGGTCAACTCCAGATCAGGATACCACTTCGCGAGCGGCTCAGCCGATGCCATCGAACCGTTCGAGAGGTTCTTGTAGACCCCTGCAGTGATCGTGTCGACCGGGATCCACAAGCGTTGATTCTCCACAAGCGATCCCGCACCCGCACGATCCTCGGCGTACCAGACAGGCTGGTATCCAAGAAAGCTCGATGGGAGACGCATGTACCCAGTCGCGATGACCAGGATACCAGCAGTCAGGATACTGGAGACCAGACCGAAGACCGCGCCCCCGCCGTAGTCGATCGCTTTGGCACTCTTGATGTTCGAGGTGATCACCTTGTCGGTAATAACTCGCAGCACAACCATCGCGATCACGAACGGCACAATCAGAGCAACGCCCCATGCCATCCCTTCAACGATCGGTGATCCGCTCACGCCCAGCAGCATCAACGCAAGTGGTTCCCAGACCGCAAACGCGATCGCTCCCGCGAACAGCACACACATCGCATGGACCATCGCATTAAACACGCCCCGGACCGTCCAGGTATAGGCGATCCCAAGCACAAACACGATGACAAGAAGATTCATAAACATGACAGCACGCTCCGTCAGATTGAATCACCCGATTGTCGGGTGATGTCGTAGTACATTCGTTCGCTTACGCTTTCGCAGTTGACTTGCTCGATGAGCTCTTCTTCGGCGCGGTGATCCGTGTCACCTCTTCGATACTCGTGATCCCCATCACGGCCTTCTTGAGCGCCGACTGCTGAACGCTCGGCAGACCCTGCTTCCGCATCGCGGCGCGAAGACCGTTCCAGTTCCCCTCGATGATCAGAGCTTTCTCTTCATCACCGATCGGGAAGACCCCGAAACACCCGGTCTGACCGGAGTATCCAACACCGTTGCATACGCCGCACACCTCAGGTTTGTTCCGAACGAGCACCTGCCCGCCCTTCTTGAACAACTCTCCGACCTTGCCCTCAGGGAGACCAAGCTTCTTAAGCATATCCGGAGTCGGCTGATACGGGACTTTACAGTTCCCACAAAGCACACGCACAAGCTTGCACGCGACTACGCCGCGAAGACCGTTCGCCGCGAGCTTCGGATCACCGACCGCTTGGACATAAGTCTGGATCGCTTTGAGCGCCGCATCCGTCCGCAGAGTCAGGTAGATCCGTGTCCGCTCAAGATCCGCTGCCGCGATGTTCTGCGCTGTCTCCACATCCGGGAGATCGCACACCGACACAATGTCGGGATCACGACGCAGCGTGGATCGCACAGTCGTCGCAAAGTCGGGGCCCTCTTCGCTCGAATCCCAGTCGATCTGTTTGATGCCTTCGAGTGCATCCTCGATCTCGTATTCGATGGATTGGATATTGGAGGTGTACGCATCGTGCAGACGCATAAACGAGTACGACATCGTCGTCCGCCCGTTATCCGCTGGAGCACTCAGCAGCACGACACCCCCCGCATGCTCCATCTCGGTCGCCCAATCCTTGAGCATCGCAAGCTGAGGCTCAAGCAACCCAAGATCCTTGACCTTGCGACGCACCGCTTGAGCAGGATTGAAGATCATCGAGAGACGCATGCCACTCTTGGAACCAGAGGTATTGAGTTTGATCGTTGCGCCGCTGGTCATATCACCAGAGACCGAGACTTCACCAGTCAGTTTCCGACGACGATCGTTTGTGTCGAGCCCCGCGCATTTCTTCCAGAAATCGATGATCTGAATCGCTTCAGATGCAGCGATCGGATCACCCGCTTGGCGCACACCATCAACGAGGTAGGACGCCGCGTATGTGCTCTCGTTTGCAGGAAGAATATCGATCTGACTCGCGTGCGCCTCGAATCCCTTGATGACGATGCTCTCAGCAGCAACCCGAACCCCGAGCTCCGGAGTATCCTTTGGTGGAGCGTCCACAGTCATCTTGTTCGCACCCACGATGTTGAGTTCCGAAGACCCAATCAGCTTCGCGGCCTTCTTCGCCTCGCGTGCCTCGGTCATGTCCTTGGCACTGAAGCTGAGCTTCTGAGACTCCGGAATCCGCTCATCCTTATTCGTCACCGAAACGAAGAGCAGGATGTCGAGTCCAAGCAAGATCGCAGCTCCGACAAACGCCGCCGCGAATCCTGCGATCCCACCGACCGGGAGCAGCACCACAAGCAGCAACGCCGCGACTCCGAATCCAATGTGGATCGCGTTCCAGCGTTCGCGTCCCAGGAAGAACCGTTGAGCATGCTTGTCCAAGTGCGTCGAGATCATCCACGCCCAAGCAACAAACGGCACAAACAAGATGACCGGCTTCCAGATCGACATCAGCATCAAAGCATCAGCCGCTAAGGTCAGCGAAGGGTCAGAAGCAATCACAATCGACATAGTGGAAACCCTCTCAAGGGTGCATGGTCTATTCGTTCATTCAGATCGTCATTCAAACGCACAAGGACCCGCCCCATGCGACCGACCATCATAGGAGGGTCACCCGACCCCCGCCAGACATTCGGCGCTCCCTAGCACCAAACATACGACTGAAATCACACCCCGAAATCGTCTGGTTTCAGGATCACCCAAGCACGCATGTAAACACGAGCAATCAAGCAAACTTCTTCAGCTTCATCTGTAGCTCATCAACATTCGGAGACGCTTCAATCGCTGTCCGCATGTGGATGTATTCATCCTCAACAAGCTTCACAAGCGAGTCGTTGAAGTCGATCATCCCAAGCTGCTGAGCTTCGATCGAGTTGAGGATCTCGCGGATATCGCCCTCACGCTCGTCGAGGATGTACTTCTGGACCACGCCGTTGTTGATGAGGATCTCAAGCGCCGGGATCCGGTAGATCTTCTCGTGAAGAGTGGGGAGGAGCTTCTGGTACACAAACGCACGCATCTGGTATCCCAGAATCTTCCGCACCTGCTCAACCTCTTCCGCCGGGAACAGCCCGTAGATACGGCTAAATGTCTGCGTCGTGCTCGAAGCGTGGATTGTTCCATACACCAAGTGACCGGTCTCTGCCGCGTGCAACGCCGCTTCAAAGGTCTCCTGGTCACGCATTTCACCGATCAACACGATGTCCGGATTCTCACGAACCAACGCACGCAGCCCGGTTTTAAAGTCCAGACAATCAAGACCGATCTCACGCTGGTTAATCGTTGCCTTCTTGTCCTCGAAGATGTACTCGATCGGATCCTCGAGCGTCAGGATGTGCACACTCTTGCGAGCGTTCACATAGTCGAGCATCGAAGCGATCGTCGTGGACTTACCAGATCCCGTCACACCACACAGCAGCACAATCCCCTGAGGCTGCAGCGCAATATCCGACATAATCGGAGGCAGGTGCAGCCCCTCAAACGGGAGAATCTCCGAGGTAATGTTTCTCGCAGCAACAGAGAGCGTCCCGCGCGCCTGGAACAGGTTGACACGGAATCGGTGGTTCGAGTCGTAGTTGTACGCAAAGTCAACCGACCCAAACTTGTGCAGATCCTTCATCTGCTCATCAGTCAGGATGTGCTTCGCGATATTGAAAAACTCTTCCGCAGTGACCGGCTCAACATCCATCGCTTTGAGCGAACCACGCATACGGATCTTCGGCTTCTGCTCCGACTTCATAATCAGGTCAGACGCTTCAAACTTGATCGTAGCTTTCAGGAAGTCCCCCCAGCGCGTCGCGTGGGGATCGTGGTTCTTTCCAGCAGTCGGGTCCAATTCAACATGACCCGCAGTCGCGGTACTAGCAGGGGTATCAGTCACACTCATCGTGTTGAGTTCCTCATATACAAATATCAGCGTGACAAAGAGCTGTCAGTTACTGATCGGTTCGAGCTCACCAGAGTACCCAAGCAGTCCCCAGGTATCCGCGAGCGGACGATAGAACGATATGCGTCCAAACGCACCAAAGAACCCCTCTATTCGTCCAAACACCAAACCAGTTCCGTTTCACCCCTTCTCATCCCCACAAAACCTGACTCCAGACAAGACCAGACCACTCCTCTCTCTGTACACCCCAAAACAAAAAAGACGGCCCCTGTTTGGGACCGCCTCAAGAGAAGGTAGGTAACGAAATCTTGTTTCAAGCACCAGCAGTTTCGAGCTTGTTTTCTTCTTCGACTGTGCCGAGGAAGTTGCTCTCGAGTTCGACGCGGATCTTCTCCATCGCCTTGTTCTGGATCTGACGCACGCGTTCTTTGGTCACACCAATGATCTGACCAACCTGCTCAAGCGTCATCGGCTTCTCGTGCCCGCCGGTCTCAAGACCGAAGCGATGCTCAAGCACAGTCCGCTCGACATCCGAGAGATCCGCACGATTCGCGACCACGATCGAACGCACTTCTGAAGCCGTGTCCTTCTCGAAGTCCGCACGCTTGGTTTCGAGGAAGTTGGACTTCTCAAGCTTCGGATCAAAGTCCGTCGGGAATCGCTGGCGGTACTTGCTCAGCTTCATCCCCTGACGACTGAACGCCTTGAGGATCGCACGACACGCATAGGTCGAGAACTTGAACCCTCGGCCCGCATCGAACTTGTCCACCGCACGAAGCAGCGCCATGTTGCCCTCGGAAACCAGGTCCGCAAAGTCAACCTCGCTCATGCGAGTCCGTTTCGCCATCGCGAGCACCAACGCGAGGTTGGTTTCCGCGATCTGCTCACGGATCCGCTCTGACTTGCGATACCACATCAGCAACTCATGCGCTTGTTCAGGGGTCGGCTTCTTGTCAGCACGCTCCCAGACCTCGTTCTGCAGCTTGCAGACGCGGTAACGCGAGTAGTTGAACTGGTGGAAAAGAACCCGCTCTTCAGCACCAGTCAGGATGACCTGTTGGGACGACTTGACTGTCCGAGTCCGCGAGATCGACGAGATGTCGTCCATCACAGGGTGGTACCAGGTCGTATCGGGTTTCATGATGTCCGGAGCATCCTCGTAGATGTTCTGCTCCGCGTCTTCCTCGTAGAAGACCTCTGAGTCGATAAAGTCTTGCTCTTTGAGCATAATGGTCGCGAGCAAGCGTTCGTCTTCATGCGAAAGCTGCCGCGATGATTTTCCCGCACGCGTTGAGGTGCGTGAGACACCTACACGATGTCGTCGTCGCATCTGCTCAAGTGGGCTCGGCCCTCGGCCTGAGCTTGCATTTGTGTGTGCTGTCTGCGTCATGCTGTCTCCTCGCTGCGTTCCTGCAGCGGAATTGGTCCGTTCAGATCGACCCTGCTGTCCGATCAGAAGTTCATTTGTTGTAGATCGATTCGTTCGCGTTGAGCAAACCGATCCGTTTCTCGTACCGATCCGTGTCAGCATTCGATATGCCGACACCGATCCCACCACACCAAGCCTGACAGTTCGAAGTATCTGAAATTAAACAGAAATACTCACGCTTCTGAAAGTCCTGATTGTCTCGTTCTCACCAAGCTGATTTCAGCTCAGAATAACGATGTCCGTCTGGAACACATATTGAAGCCTCACATCCGGTGTGAAGCACTGCGCCGGCGTCTCGAGGTGGTGGGTCAGGCACTCTTGGTGCTTGCTGACCGCGAAGGATCGAGGGCGGGCTGGAGAAGACCAAAAGTCTTCTTGGAACGGTCCAAACTGGGCCGCTCCCTAGTCTTACGCACCGCATCGAATGGAAGTTTCCCGATGCGTTGCGAATTGTGAACAAATCATCAAATTGTCGGGCGGCGTCAGGTGCCGTCCACAACATATCCCGCCAAACCGAGCCGCTCGTAAGCCGACGCCCGATCCGCAGTCCAGAGGTTGTCCCCGACCAGTCCTTCGATCGTGTCCGCTGAGTGCGATTTGCTCGTTTCGTGAGCACTCGATCAGCGTGAAGAGCAAGCCGTCCTAGCTTGCAAACACTCTCAGTTCACAAAGTATTCTGCATTCACCTTCCAAATACATCATTCAGTGAGCAAAAACCTTGGATGCTTGACGACCGATAATGAGTCGCCTACAGTCATTTGTCTTCCCCACCGGCTTGACACTTTCAGGCTTATCCTGTCGAAACAGCCCATTCAAAGGCCCTTTCAGCAGTCGTAAATCCAGGTCTCCCCGACGGCTCATCCAAACACACCGCCATCGTATCACAAGACCAATCATTACACAACCGTGCTCTCAAATACAGAGAGATATCCACAATTTCAGTGAGTATTACCTACCCCTATTGCTTACCCCTGTGTACGGAATATGTCCGGCGTCCCGCGCCTATCATCAAAAAGCGTTCTACGCCATAGTTCAAATCCCATCCGAATGACGCGCCAAACGACCCCGGCGCCACACCAAGGAGACCACATCATGCCATTCACACTCCCAGAACTCGGATTCGCCTACGACGCGCTCGAACCACATTTCGACGCCAAAACGATGGAAATCCATCACACCAAGCACCACGCCGGATACATCGCTAAAGCCAACGCCGCCCTCGAAGGCACCGAATGGGACGGCAAATGCTTCGGTGAAATCCTCGCTCGCATCCAGATGGTCCCAGAAACCATCCGCACCGCCGTCCAAAACAATGTCGGAGGCCACGCAAACCACTCCCTCTTCTGGTCCATCCTCTCACCAAACGGTGGGGGCGCTCCAGAGGGAGAACTCGCAGACGCGATCAACTCCGCGTTCGGATCATTCGACGCGTTTAAAGAACAGTTCGCCAACGCCGCCGCGACCCGCTTCGGTTCAGGTTGGGCATGGCTCGGTTTCGACGCGAACGGCAAGCTCCATGTCGGATCAACCGCAAACCAAGACTCCCCGATCATGATGGGACACAAACCCATCCTCGGCCTCGATGTCTGGGAGCACGCGTACTACCTCAACTACCAGAACCGCCGTCCGGACTACATCAGCGCATTCTGGAATGTCGTTGATTGGGCAAAGGTCACCGAATACTTCAACATGTTCAAATCCGAATGCTGCGGCAACAAAGAAGGCTGCTGCTCATAACCCAATCATCCGAGATTGAATGACCAAGTAAGATTCTCAAAGCCGGGACCCAGTGTCCCGGTTTTTCATGCGCCAGTCTCTGCGCGTCCATAGAATGGACCATGAGAAAGCAAACCCTGGTCCTCACCGGATGGCTCGCGATGCCGTTCATCTGCCTGACCATCCTCATGGTCTGGATCTTCACCTCCCTCGACAAAGACAAACTCATGGCCGACGCTCCCCCAGTCGGCGCCGGAGCCGGAGACACCGGAAACGCCAACGCGCTTGGACAGTACCTCGCAGGACGCAACCCCGACGAAATCTCCGACGCCAACCAAGCACGAAGAGACGGCTCCGCAGTCGACCCCTTCAACTGGCCCGGAGGCACACTCCTCACCTTCAACCATCAACCACCAACGAACCAAGGCCCCGCAACCCTCGAAGCACGAGTCGTCCTCGAAACCAAGGGCAAAGTGACCATCCTCATCCGTCATCCCAAACCGATCGGCGAGAATGAGTGGGGCATCGAACTCGATCAGTTCGGTCCCGAAATCAACTCCGCAGTCATCGCGATCGGCTACCGAATCGGAGCCGCCGACACATCCGATTGGCCCCTCACCCCAATCCCACTCGACTACATCATCCCAGGAGACACGCTTTCATCGGATCCGATCAAGCTCCCGCTGCGGATCGATGTCACAGTGCCATGAGATTCCTGACCAAAAAAATCCACCGCGCCTACCCAGAACTTGACAAGTTCAACGACGAGGTCTGTAAGCGATATGTCAAACGAGCCAAGCGACTAAAGAATGCCTCGAAGTTCTGGGCTTCTCTTGTATTCCTAGTTCCGTTGTGTATCGGAGTGTGGGTCGCGCTTATGTATGTGACTGGATTGATCTTGACTTTCTTTGACTCTGATCTGACAGATGCAGCATCGATTGCAATATTCTTGTTCTCCGCAACCGGACTTGTCTGGCTCCCCGCACTTTCAACCCTTCTCGTCCGCGATCGCTGGCTTCATCATTGCATCCGAGAACAACTCACCGGAGTCCAATGCGGAGCCTGCGGCTACTCCCTCCTCGGCCTCAGTATCAACAACGAAAACGACACCCCAAGCGTCCACTGCCCCGAATGCGGCCACCACCTCATCCTCAAAGACATGGGCCTCACCCAAGCCGACATCGACCCAAACCACCAGCCAGCCACCCCATGAGACTCCTCACCCGAAAGATCTACCGCGCCTTCCCCGAGCTGGATCAGTTCGATGATTCAACCTGTGAGCGATACATCAGTCGAATTTCGAAAATCTCTACAGGTACTATTGGCTGTTTAGTGATCCTGCTTGTAGTTGTCCTGTCATTCATCGCTTGGGCGTACATCGAGTACAACACTCGGCAACTGTTATACTTCATACTCAAAAAACAGCATGTGAAGATGGGTGTCTACCTGGATACTTTTGTATTGCTTTTTGCATATTCAGGATTCATTTGGTTTCCGTGGCTGAGTGTACTAGTAGCTCGTGATCGCTGGCTGTATCGAGGCATCCGAAAACAACTCAACGGAGCATTGTGCAAAGAGTGTGAATACTCATTGCTGGGGCTCACTGTAATGCAAGACCTCAAAGTGCCCTATGTGAAATGCCCTGAATGCGGCTGTGAAAACAAGCTTACTGCCGGCATTCTCACCAAAGAAGATATTGACCCAATGCTAGTTAACTCTTAAGCACCCGCAAATGTGAATACCCGCGCCCAAGCACATCCGTGCTCGGCGCACTCAACCACCCATCCAAAACCTCCGAATACACCTGTCGGAAATCAGCCGTGTATTTCAGATCCCCATCATCCAGATCCGTCAGCGACGGATGCCGCGAATGCATCCCAGGCTTCACCATTGGACCAAACAAGAACATCGGAGCCGCCGTCCCGTGATCAGTCCCGCCCGATCCATTCTGTCCAACGCGCCGACCAAACTCACTGAAGCACATCGACAGCACGCGCCCGTCATTCTCTTGTGCTTTGAGGTCCTTGTAGAACGCATCGACCGCCGCTGACAACTGGCCGAGCAGCCGAGCGTGCGACCCCTGCAGTCCTCCCTGATTCGCATGCGTATCAAAGCTGCCGTGCGAGACATAATACACCCGCGTAGGCATCCCCGCACGGATCATCGAAGCAACCATACTCAGCTGATTCGCAAGCGAAGTATTGGGATACGAAACCAACGACTCCGCGTCCACGGCTTTCCGAATCTTCTGACTCGACACCTGCGCATCCATCGCCGTGCGTACCAAGAACGAACGATTATCATCCGCGCCGCTCTTGGATGCCATCGCTTCGTTCTCTTTGATCGTCTTGTGGTACTCGCTGCTCAGGTCCTTCCCGAGCTTGTCGCCAGTCCACTGATACAGATCCGCCTTCTCAATCGCGACCGGCATCATCGCACGACCCCGCAGCGCAAGCGGAGCCTCCTTCCCGATCGCAACCATCGGCTCCGGATCCGCTTTCTGCTGTTGATTCCCCGCCGCGCCATTCTTCCCAGGAGTCCCCGATCCAAACCCAGAACACTGCGAATCAATGTACTTCCCGAGCCAACCGTCCCCCGTGCCGTTGGTATCACCCGTGTGCCAGATGTCCATCGATGCAAAGTGCGACCGGTTCGGATTCGGATACCCAACCCCCTGCACAATCGCGCACATCCCGTCGTCATACAACCCCTTGATCCCGTCCATCGAGCCGTGTAAACCAAGCCCGCTGTTGCGTCCCAAGCTCAACACATCCGACGCACCCAGCCCGATCTGAGGACGCACGCGCCGATACCCATCCTGACCGAACGGCACAACCGTGTTCAATCCATCGTTCCCCCCCGACAGCTGGATCACGACCAAGATCCGGTCCTCATCAACCCCTGCGATCGAGCTTAACCCCATCATCGGACGAGGGAGCGCGAGCGCCGAACTCTGCACAAACGCCGGGACCGTCATCGCCGCGGATGCAAACATCGCGGACTGCTGAAGGAACCCCCGCCGTGTGTACGCTCTCGCATCGCTCGGATTCAGATGATTACTCATAAGATTCGCTCCAAAAAGAGATCCATTCGTTCTAACACAGCTGATACTCCGGCATCGAAGTCAACAACACCAACGCACGCAACACCGCATCCGAATCACGCATCGAGCCATCTGCAGACCCGCCATCTGCAGCATCGTCCAGACTCCCCGCGATCACGGATTGGATGAGCGAATCGTCCGTAAACCCAAGCGTTAACTCCATCAACTCACGAACAATCTGCGCATCACTCGGATCCGAATCCCCAGGAGTATTCAAGCTCGGCACAAGCGCACGCGGATCAAAGTAATCACTCTGATCCCGCAACCGAATCGATCGCGTCGGGAGCGCACCGGTCAACAAATACACCAGCGTGTTCTGACGCACAAACAGCGTCGAAGTATTGATCCAGCTCCGTCCCCCATCCCACCCCTTCACGCTCGGCGGATAGAACAACGACTGCCCCATCAGATCCATCGCGTCCGACACAATCCCGATATCCCGCACCGGCACCCCAAGCGATCGCACCGACCCCACCAGCAGCTCGCTCGGACTCTTGATCTTCATCCCCATATTAATCGGGTCATAAAAGTGCTCGCTCAGCAGCAGCTTGCGAACCATCGGCTTGAGTTCATACCCAGTTTTGCGGAGCATCGCCGCCATCTGCAGCACGACCTTCCGAGTACCGCTATCAAGCGCCGAAAGATCCATCGGGATGTCCCGAACCAAGAACTTGTACAGCTTCAAACAGATGAACAACGCACACGCTTCTTGTCGAAGAATCACATCTACCAGCGCATCGCCGTCCATGTTCCCCGTCGTCCCAAGCACGCTCTTGTTCCCCTGATCATGCTGGCGCGTATTCAGAAAGAAGTCATCATCCTGGAAGGTATGCCCAGTCAAGCATCGCGCCGCGTCCTTGATATCTTCTTCGCTGTAATGCCCCTCTCCAAGCGAGAAGAGTTCAAGCAACTCGCGTCCAAGATTTTCGTTGGGCGCGTTCTTGCGATTCTGATTGTTGTTGAGGTACTTGAGCATCGCGGGATCGCGGATGATCCCACGCATCAGATCCCCGACATTCCCCAGCGCATTGTTGCGGAGCATCTGGTTCTGTTGGTACATGTGCCACGAATCTTCGACATTGCGATAGCTCGTCGCGAAGTGTCCGTGCCAGAACAGGGTCATCTTCTCTTGCATCGGTTGAGCGGTCTCGATCATCCGCTTCACCCAGTCGCGTTGCACATCGCGCATCTGCCTTCGATCACTCCGCTGCCGGCGCTGTCGTTCAGTGCGATACTTCGCGACGATATCTTCGTCGCCTCGCTGCCGAGCCGCATTCAGTTCTTGTCGTTCTTGATCGGTCCAAGGACGAATAATGCCGCTATCAAACGCACTGTTGGTCTCAGACAACACCGGACCCGATTGGTACTCAACCAGGTGATTCACGGCCTTCTCAGGACCCCACCGCGCTAGCGTATGAATCTGCTCATAGGTCCCCCCAAACCCAGCACGCATCAACAGATGCCGAGCCTGCGCATACCCAAACGCCTCGTCGCTGATCCCGCGTATCCCAGCCGTCACTCGATCATCAGCATTCAGTGTCCGCATGCGTCGCTCCGTCCTCGTGGTAGATCAACGCCGCAGATCCCTGCGGATTGCACACAACACCCCAAGGCCTGTCCAAGCCTATTCAGAGTCCCATACTGTCCAAGTTCGCGTCTGATCTACACAGATTAACAGGTTCGAGCGCGAGATGCGATCCGAATCCCCCACATCAACGCCCCAACAACCGTCGCAAGCAGCAACGCACCAATGAGATGGTGTGAGCTCGTTACGATCGCCTCGCCTACACGGATGCCGTGCGCCGAAGCAAGCTCAGTAGAAGTGGGGAGGTCAGGGTGTCCTTCCTCGCCAGTCCGTGTCATCGCCAGCGCGCCCCAGCCCATGGTGAACTGCAAGATCACCAAGCCATGGATCACCGCTCCGTATGGACGGATTGCACCAGCGCCGCCCTCGACGCCGCGATCCTTCTTGCCAACGCGGATACACATCGCGCCAGCAACTATCGCGAGCAAGACCACGATGAACGAGAACCCGATATGTGACATCAACGCATGTCCAGAATCCATGTGCCGAGTCATCGACCCAAACACCAGTTGGATGCACAGCCCAATGGTCCCGAGCAGCAAGAACAGCCGCGCACCTCGCGAGGAAGCAATCGCCTCGTCGCTCGGTCGGATATTCTCCCAGCGTCGGCTACACACCACGCCCGTCGCGACCGCGAGCGCAAACACCAACTGAGCGAGCACGCCATGCAGCGAAGCCAATCCTTGTGATTGCTCCGACACGCGCATCGCGCCCATCACGCCCTGAACACTCACGCCGATCAACAACACCACGCTCATCACGCGAGGCAGCATTCTCGCTGGAGCCCCAAACATCCGGACCACAAGCACAATCGTCGCAAGACCCGCAAAGGTCCCGAAGATCCGATGCGAGTGCTCCAAGTAAATCCGAATCTCATCCATCAGCGACAACGGGAACAATATCCCGATCGATCCATAGGTCGTCACCGAGTCAGGGACTGCGAGTCCCGATTCCGTGCTCGTCACCAATCCGCCAACCGCGATCAAAGGCAAGTAGCTCGCCGCGACCACCCACGCATATCGAGCTCGCCAATCGACCTTGGCAGCCGAGTAGCTAATTCGCTTCGATCGAACAACGCCCGCGGCCCAGCCCATCAGGATCATTCCAAAAACTACTCCAAGTACAAGAAGCAAGCCGCCAAAGCTGAATGTGTTCTTCTGTGTCTCAAGTTCTTGCAGCGTTTCAGGCTGCACCACCATCAAAGAGCCCAAAAACACTGCAGAAACCGCCCCCCCGATCAATCCACCGATCGCGCCGGCGCGTGACCAGCTTCCTTCCAAATTCCTGAGTAACAGGAAATTGAAAATCCCGTAGCACAGGAGCGAGACAAGCAGCACCAGAGCGACTGGAAGCTCGCGATCGATCAGCAGCATCACCCAGCTCACAACCCCCATCAGGAGCACGCCGCCGACTCCAATGGTCGTAGAAACACCCAAAATCGGGTTTGAGAGTGGTTTGGTACTCGAATTCGCTGTAACTGCTTGTGAGGTCATGCTTTGTACTCTCTTTCGATTAGAATCTTATTGAGACGCGATCGCAACTACACAGTCCGGTTGTCATCTGGAAATATAGGCTCGAAAAACATCAGAAATTATCGCCCAGCCGCACAACATCCACAGACTAATCATGCTACGCTGATCCGAATACGAACTCCCCCTCCATAGATGGAGGGGCTGGTCCTCAATCAATATGCATGGCCTCAACCCCGCCGTGAACAACATATTGAGTCTGAATCGGAGCTCTCGAGTGAAACCAATCTTCCCCAAGTGGATGAACAGCCTCCCAACCGTGCTCGTGGTCGTCGTACACGCCGCCATCATCCCGGTCATCGCAGGCATGTGGTACTACGCAACCCCCAAGTTCTGGGAAGTTGGCTACATGCCCACCCAACCAGGCAACGGATTCAACCACCAGATCCACGCCGGGAAGCTCGGCATGGACTGCCGCTACTGCCACACCAATGTCGAAGAGTCCTGGCACGCCAATGTCCCACCAGTCAAGACCTGCTACGGCTGTCACGAAGAAGGCAAGCTCGGACCGACCGCATCCGCAACCACCGAGAAAGTCCAGTTCATCCGCGACGCCTACGCCGCAGACGAACCAATCCAGTGGCGCAACATCCATGTCGTCCCTGACTACGCGACCTTCCCACACAACGCACACATCAACGCTGGAGTGAGCTGCTTCTCCTGCCACGGCGCGATCAACAACATGCCCGTCGTCGCTCAAGCCGAGTCGCTCTCAATGGGATGGTGCCTCGACTGTCACCGCAACCCTGAAGAGAACCTCGTCCCGAAAGACAAGGTCACCGACCTGCACTGGGTCCAGACCGAATGGTTCGGAAAGAAAGTCGCTGAGCGTGCGCACAACGACATGACCCCTGAACTCTTGAAAGACACACTCCTGCGGAACCCACCGGATCACTGCAGCGCCTGCCACTTCTAAATCCGCCCGACGAATCAAGCCAACAAGCGATACACCCGCGGCCGACAACCGCAAGACGCGAGACCGAACCATGAGCACAATCGATCAATGTCCCTCGACAAAGAACACGATCGACATCCCGGAAGAAATGCCCCCGATGGGGACAGTCTCCGGACGCAAGTACTGGCGCAGTATCGAAGAATACTCCTCCACTCCAGAGTTCAAAGAACTCCTCGAGCGTGAGTTCCCAGTAGACGCTTCGATCATGGACGACTCCAGCCGTCGCTCATTCCTCAAAGTCATGGGCGCATCCATGGCCCTCGCCGGCGCCGCAACCATCCCAGGCTGCCGCCGTCCAGACCGCAAGATCCTCCCCTACGCACGCGAAGTCCCTGAAGATGTGATCCCGGGACGCCCCCTCTTCTTCGCAACCGGACTCGCCCTCCCAGGAGGAGGCGTCGAAGGCCTCCTCATCGAGACCCACTCCGGACGACCAACCAAAGTCGAAGGCAACCCCCTCCATCCAAACAACCAAGGCAAAACCTCCGCATACGCGCAAGCAAGCCTCCTCGATCTCTACGACCCAGACCGCCTCAAGTACCCAGTCTACAACAACCCAACACGCGGTCCCCTCGCCGCGACCTGGGACGACTTCGACGAATGGGCAAGCACACACTTCCGCAAGTTCGACGAATCCAAAGGCGTCGGACTCGCTTTTGTAGTTGACCAAAAATCCTCGCTCATCAGCTATGAGATGCGAGCCAAGATCATGCGCCGCTGGCCGAACTGTGCCTTCGTCTCATGGGACCCAACCGAATCGCGCGGACACGCCGACGGCTCCCGCCATCTCTTCGGCTCTTCACACCACGCACGCTACAACCTCACCAACGCGAAGCGCATCGTCTCAGTTGGTGAAGGCCAGCTCGATGAAGGCCCAGAAGCCCTCCGCTTGACCCGCGAGCTCACCGCGACCCGCAAGGTCCGGACCCATCACGACGAGATGAGCCGCCTCTACGCGATCGAAGCCAAGCCGTCCGCGATCGGAGTCATGGCTGATCACCGTTTCCGCGTTTCGCCATCACAGCAGAACAACTTCGTGATCGCGCTCGCCAAAGCCGTCATGTCCAAAACCGCAGGACTCGCAGGCGCACTCCCAGACGCTGAAGTCCAAGGCGTTTCAAAGAGCGAAATCCAAGCAATCGCAGACGACCTCTTCGAGAACCGCAAGCACGCCGTGGTCATCCCATCCGATGACCTCTCCGCTGAAAGCTGGGCGCTCTGCCAAGCGATCAACGACACGCTGCAAGCGACCGACGAAGGAATCGTCGAGTTCTTCCCGATGGTCACCCACAACCCGGTCCCATCAAACCAGATGCTCCTGCGTCTGGGATCGTTCCTTGACCAAGGCGCAATCGACACACTCGTGTGCGTTGATGTCAACCCAGTCTTCGATGCACCGGGTTCATTCAACTTCGCGGAATCCTTCGCGAAAGCAAAGAACACCGTCACCCTGTCAACAGGGAACAGCGAGACCGCCGCAGCATCCACCTGGTCACTCAACGGCACGCACTACCTCGAATCATGGGACGCCGTCTACGGCATCGATGGTCAACTCTCCATCACCCAACCAATGATCGCGCCGCTCTACGATCCAGCACGCTCACAAGTCGAGTTCCTCCAAGGCATCGCAGATGCAGGGATCGCCAGCGCATCGAAACCTGACGGATACACCATCGTCAAGGACACGCTCCGCAACTCCATGAACCTCGGGTCATCCGAGATCAACAAGCTCTGGAAAGCCTCACTCCACAACGGCGTCGTCGCTGGCACCAACCGTCAGCCGACAACAACCAAACCAAGCTTCAACCGTCTCGTCAATCTCATCAAAGACAACGGCACCTCCAAAGCTCCAGGTCAGAACCATCTCGATGTCCAGTTCTACACCGACCGCTACAACCAAGGACAACTCGCCAACAACCCATGGCTCCAAGAACTCCCAGAGTTCGGAACCTCCGTCGTTTGGGACAACCCGCTCCTCCTGAGCCCGAAAACCGCAAAGGCCCTCGGCGTTCTCCCAGAGCACACCCACCTCGACGAGTTCAACCCCTACACCAAACAACAGATGCCACAAGCCCAGCTCGTGGACATCTCCCTTGATGGTCGCACCATGACCATGCCCGCATGGATCCTCCCAGGCATGGCCGACAACACCGTCGCGATCAAGCTCGGATACGGACGCGACAATACAGCGGGACGAGTAGGCTATGAAGTTGGATTCAACTCCTACGAACTCAAAGTCCTCACAGGAATGGTCGCGAGCGGCGCCAAGATCACCAAGTCCAAAGGCACCTACACCATCGCATCCACCCAGAACCACTGGTCGATGGAAGGACGCGACACCATCGTCCGCGCTATGGACAAAAACTGGTTCGACAAGTACGCCGAGAAAGGGAACAAAGAAGTCCCCGACCTCATCTACGGCAACTTCTCAGAAAACGGAACCGCGAGCCTCAATGTCGCTGAACAACTCGGTGAACTCGCCCACACTCCTCCAAACATCTCCGCATACGACAACCCACAAAACGGCGGCAAAGCCGGAGCTACACCAGGCTCAATCTTCTCGAAGAACCCGCAGTGGGGGATGTCGATCGACATGAACGCGTGTACAGGATGCAACACCTGTACCGTCGCGTGCCAGAGCGAGAACAACATCCCAGTCGTCGGGAAGTCCGAAGTCGCCAAAGGCCGCGAGATGGCCTGGATCCGCATCGATCGCTACTTCACCGGAGACGATCTCAACAACCCAGACGAGATCTTCAACCAGCCGATCGCGTGTGTGCACTGCGAAAACGCACCATGTGAAACCGTCTGCCCAGTCAACGCAACCACCCACGGCAAAGAAGGCACCAACGACATCGCGTACAACCGATGCATCGGTACACGCTACTGTGCGAACAACTGCCCCTACAAGGTCCGTCGCTTCAACTTCTTCGACTTCGCCCCGACCAAGTTCAACGGCGGACTCGATCCAAACTACACCACCATCGCAGGTGCAGAAAAATTCGAAGAAACCGTCGGACAAGACCGCACCTTCAACCAGAACATGATCCCGCCTCGTCTCCGCAAGAAGCTCGACGAGATCAGCAAGATGAAGTTCAACCCAGATGTCACTGTCCGCAGCCGTGGTGTCATCGAGAAGTGCACCTACTGCATCCAGCGCGTCAACCAAGCACGCCAGGATGTCAAGATCCAAGGGATCTGGACCGAGAAGGACCAGGTTGCTCCGATCCCAGACGGCTTCTTCGAAGTCGCCTGTCAGCAAGCGTGTCCAGCAGACGCGATCGCATTCGGTGATATCCTCGATCCAAACTCGAGAGTCTCCAGCGAACGCGATTCACACCGCACCTACGCACTCCTCGGATACCTCAACACGCGACCACGCACCACCCACATGATGCGCGTCCGCAATCCGAACCCAGACATCCGCGTCTACGACCTCCACGATCCATTGGATCACTCAGGTGGTCACGGCGATGGACACAAAGCCGGTTCCCACGGATCCGACTCCCACGACGAGGTCCATCCGAACGAAGGACACGACGATCACACACCAGCAGATGCCCACGGCGAATCACACTCCGCCGTGTTCACAGATTCCGTAAAACAGTACCTCGACCAGGGATACTCGCTGAGCCTCAAAGTCATCAGCTAATCCAGTAGACACTTGCAGCAACACCGCTGCGGAGAGAACTCGACCATGAGTGCAATCCATCCAGATGAATCCCTCGCCCAACGCATGAACGGGCTCCAACCAGGCCAACAGCCCGGATCCCGTTCAACCCCAATCATCCCAGGGACAAGCGACGACGGGACCCTCAGCGAAGATCCAGGCAAACGCGCCCCCTGCGTGCTCGGCGATCGCTCCTTCGAAGATGTCACCAACATCGTCTGCGGCTACGCCGAAGCAAAGATGCCCAAGCCCTGGCTCGCAGCACTGACCATCGCCGCGTCAGTCGCAGCACTCGCAAACGCGATGATCTTCTACCTGATCATCACAGGTGTAGGTGTCTGGGGTCTCAACAACCAAGTCGACTGGGCATGGGACATCACCAACTTCGTGTTCTGGATCGGTATCGGTCACGCAGGGACACTCATCTCCGCGATCCTCTGTCTCCTCAAACAAAACTGGCGCACCGCAGTGAACCGCGCCGCTGAAGCGATGACCATCTTCGCAGTCATCTGTGCAGGCATCTTCCCAGGCATCCACGTCGGACGCGCCTGGTTCGCATGGTTCCTCGCACCAATCCCAAACTCCAACGGCATCTGGCCAAACTTCCGCTCACCACTCCTCTGGGATGTCTTCGCAGTCTCCACCTACGCAACAGTCTCCCTCCTCTTCTGGTACATGGGAATGATCCCAGACCTCGCAACCCTCCGCGATCGCGCCTACATGCGTCTCACCCGAGGCATCTCACGACCAATGGCCATCCCGATGCCAATCGGGAACGACCTCGTCGTCCCACAACTCCCCAAACCAGACCAACTCCGCGTCCTCATCTACGGCGTCATGTCCCTCGGATGGCGCTTCTCATCTCGCCACTGGCACCGCTACGAAAAAGCCTACCTCATTCTCGCAGGGATCTCGACACCCCTCGTCCTCTCTGTGCACTCGATCGTTTCCTTTGACTTCGCAACCTCCATCATCCCAGGTTGGCACACCACCATCTTCCCGCCGTACTTCGTCGCAGGTGCCGTCTTCGGCGGTTTCGCGATGGTGCTCTGGTTGATGATCCCGCTCCGGATGATCCTCCCGAACTTCTCAGATCTCCTGACCAAACGCCACCTCGAGAACATGGCCAAGATCCTCCTCCTCACAGGAACCATGGTCGGTTTCGCCTACGGCATGGAGTTCTTCATCGCGTGGTACTCCGGAAATCAGTTCGAGTTCTCCGTCTTCGCAAACAACCGCGTCAACCCAAATAAAGCCCCATACTGGTGGGCCTACTGGACCATGATCTTCTGCAATGTCGCAACCCCGCAGCTCTTCTGGTTCCGCAAGATGCGCCAGAACCCGCTCGTCATCTGGATCGTCGCATCCTTCGTGACTGTTGGTATGTGGTTCGAACGCTTCGTGATCATCGTCACCTCGATTCACCGAGCCTTCCTCCCAGGTGAATGGCACATGTTCTTCCCAACATGGGTCGACATCCTCACCTTCGTCGGATCCTGCGGCATCTTCATGACGCTCTTCCTCCTGTTCCTCAAGTTCCTCCCGGTCTTCGCGCTCTCAGAGCTCAAGGTCGTGATGCCTCAATCCCACACCCACGACGATCACTAAGAAAGGAGATCCAGATATGAACCCCAAAGACCTGATCTCTTTCGCCGCAGACTACTTCCCAATGGTCTTCCGGAAACCGGCACCAAAGTATGTCAGTGAAGCCGGGAACCGAGTCCACGGCATCGTCGCCGAGTTCCACGAGACCCCCAAGGTCTACCACGCCGCGGAGATGGTCCGCGACGCCGGATACTCCAAATGGGATGTCCACACTCCCTTCCCGATCCACGACATCGAAACCGCGATGGGAATGAAAACAACCAAACTCCCGCTGATGGCCGGCGCCGCCGCGATCACCGGAGTCTCCATCGGTGTCCTCCTCCAATGGGGAACCACCGTCTACCTCTACCCAACCGTCGTCCAAGGCAAACCCTTCGGCGCATGGGAACCGTTCGTCCCCATCATGTTCGAACTTGGTGTCCTCCTGACCGCATTCATGTGTATCTTCGGAATGCTCGCACTCAACGGACTCCCACGCTTCCACCACCCCCTCTTCACACACGAACGCTTCTACAAAGTCAGCGACAACCGGTTCATCATCTGCATCGAATCAAACGACCCCAAGTTCGACCCAAGCGCCACCCGAGCTCTCCTCGAGAAAGCCGGAGGCCAAGAAATCGCACTCATCGAGGACGAAGACTAATCCCCGAAGGAACACGATGAAGACTACACACACGACATCAAAAACCATCGCGACCAAGGGGCTCACCATGCTCCTGGGAGTCGCCGTGCTTGGGTCAACCCTCTCAGCGCTCGCAGGTTGCCGAGGTGATCGCACCGACAAACCACCGCGCCGCTTCTTCCCAGACATGGACTACCAACCCAAGGTCAAACCACAGTCCGACACCGAGTTCTTCGTCAACGGCAGCTCCAACCGAGTCACCGTCGAAGGCACCGTCCCATTCGGAACCTCGACCCACGACACCGCCAACCTTGGTGACACGGACTGGGCAACAAAAATCGTCGCAGACCGCGACGCGATGCTCAAAGCCGACGAATCCTTCTACTTCGGACTCGTCGCAGGAACCACAGGCTCCGAAACCCCGCAATACCTCGACCGTCTCCCGATCGAGCTCAACAAAGACCTCATCGCACGAGGACAAGAACGCTACAACATCTACTGCTCAATGTGCCACGGATTCGACGGCGTAGGAGGAAACTCCGGAACCGTCGGACGCCTCTGGTCCATCGCTCCAGCAAACCTCGCAGGTGACGCACGCTTCCTCGATCGCTCAGTCGATTCCGGGAAAGACGGCTACCTCTTCGACATCATCCGCAACGGACTCTACACCCCAGACGGCGCGATCCGCATGCCGTCCTACAAGCACGCCGTTGACGAACAAGACGCATGGGCCATCGTCGCCTACCTCCGCGTCCTCCAAGCCGCGCACAATGTCGATCCATCATCGCTCGACGCCGCAACGCTTTCACAGATGGGCAATCCACCA
Organism: Phycisphaerales bacterium; assembly: GCA_051252395.1. GTDB lineage: Bacteria > Planctomycetota > Phycisphaerae > Phycisphaerales > UBA1924 > UBA1924. The sequence continues at coordinate 1,455,116 of JBPOFX010000002.1, forward strand.
GCTCCAGCAGTTGATTCATCAACCGAGCCTTCAGAGAACAGTGGGGCAGACCAATGAGCCAAATCGCCGCCAACCATCCAGCACCAGACTCCACAGCAGTCAGCGACGCACAGTGGGCGCACCGCCTCGAAACGATCGCCAATGACGCGCGCATGCACCAAGACAACATCAGTCTCCCCGCATCCGCTGCTGCCAAGATCGGTCGCCCGATGCTCATCCTCGGCCTCCTAGGACTCGTCGTCTCCGCAGTCGGCGCCTTCTCCGTCAGCGTCGAGCACGCACTCGCCGGGATCGAGATCGGACTCTTTACCGTCCTCGCGATCTCCCTCGGATCACTCTTCTGGACGATGGTCTTCCACGCACTCAACGCCGGATGGTCGATCACCCTCCGCCGACAGTTTGAGAATGTCGCATCCCTCGTCTGGGTCCCCGCGATCTGTCTCATCATCATCGCGATCATCGAGGTCATGTCCCAAGGCATCCTCCTGACCTGGCTCGACCCCGATGTCGTCAGCCACAACCACCTCCTCGAGATCAAATCCGCTTACCTCAACGGCCCATTCTTCCTCATCCGCGTCGTCATCTACGCGATCTGCTGGACCTTCCTCTCACGCAAGCTCCTGAGCCTCTCCAAAGCCGCCGACGAAACCGGAGACCGCAACCTCGGACGCAAAGCACGCCGTTGGTCAAGCTTCGGGATCCCAGTCTTCGCGTTCTCCGTCACCTTCTGCGCCTTCGATTTCCTCATGTCCCTCGACTACCGCTTCTTCTCCACAATGTGGGGCGTCTACTTCTTCGCATCCTGTGCACTCGGATCAGCATCCGCGATCGCGATCATCGCAACCATCCTCAAAGCGTCCGGAAGACTCCAGGGATTGGTCACCACCGAACACTTCCACGACCTCGGCAAGCTCGTCTTCGCGTTCGTCGTCTTCTGGACCTATGTCACCTTCTCCCAGTACTTCCTCATCTGGTACTCCAACATCCCAGAAGAATCCATCTGGTTCACCGCTCGTCGAGCGATCGGATTCGATTGGCTCTTCAAGGTCATGATGTTCGGACACTTCGCGATCCCGTTCCTCATCCTCATCTGGCGTCCAATCAAGAAGAGCCCAAAGCTCCTCTCCATCGTCGGCGGATACCTCATCGTCATGATCGCACTCGACATGGCCTGGATCATCCTCCCGATGGTCTCCCTCGGTCACGCCGACTCAGCATCGCCGTCCGTACCAGGTCACCTGATCAACGCCGCATCAGTCCTCGGAGTCATCATGATCTTCGGTTGGCTCATCTGCGGCAAGATCACCAAGTCACCGCTCATCCCAACCAAGGACCCAATGCTCCACGAATCACTCAGCCACAAGAACTATGTCTAAACCACACAGTCACTGAGCACACCAAGAGCATCCACACCACACACGACCGTCCATCAAGGAACACACCATGACCGACGCATTCCACGACCACTCAAACGACCCCGCACCACAGGAAGCCCACACCGCGACCGCCTCACCCAAGGCGCTCGGGATCACGCTCATCCTCATGGTGCTCGGAGTCCTCGCCGTCATCTTCATCCTCGTAGCGTATTTCGACAACTTCATGAGCAACTACCGCCAAGAAGTCAGCGAAACCTCCGCGCTCTCCGCGCCAACCTGGGAAGCAAAGCAAGCCAAACTCGCCGAGCTCAACACCTACGGCTGGGTCGACGCAGACACCGCACGCCAACCACTCGATAACGCGATCGACCAAGTCATCTCCGAGTACGCAAGCAACTGAGTCCAAACAAGTTCGAGCAACGAACCCAACGGTAAACCAAACAGATCAACATGATCCCTTCACGCAAGCACAACCCGATCACCACGCTCCTCGCCATCACGGCGACCGCGATCGCGTTGCTCGCACCAACTTCCCTCGCGCAGCGCGTCCTTGAAAAAGAAGAAATCCGCCAACTCAACGGCGTCGATCTCCTCGAATCCCAAGGCAACACCCTCCCAATGGACGCGGTCTTCACCACCGCCGACGGCAAAGATGTCGCGCTCGCGCAGTACTTCCTCGACGACAAGCCAACCATCCTCGCGCTCGTCTACTACGAATGCCCGATCGTCTGCCCGACCGTCCTCTCCTCCCTCGTCACCACCCTCAACGACCTCGACTACTCCGCCGGAGAAGACTACCGAGTCCTCGTCATCAGCTTCGACCACACTGAGGGAACCACACAAGCACTCGCCAAACGCGAGAACTTCATCCGCAACTACAAACGCTCCGAGACCAATCCATCTGTCCGCGACGGAATCCAGTTCTTCACAGGCTCAGAAGAATCCATCCAGTCCATCGCCAACTCTGTCGGATTCGCATTCAACGAGATCGCCGGAGGCGAATACGCCCACCCAATCTCACTCATGGCGGTTTCACCAAAGGGCGTCCTCACCCGCTACATCTACGGCTACGACTACCCGACCCAAGACATGAAGCTCACCCTCCTCGACGCAAGCGAAGGCAAAATCGCCGCGAGCTTGGGTGATCGCATCCTCCACTTCTGCTACCGCTACGACCCCCTCGCAGGGTCCTACTCCCTCGTCGCGTTCCGCGTCATGCAGATCGGCGCAGGACTGGGTGCCATCATCCTCGCAACCGTCATCGGCCTCCTCTTCTACGGCGAACGCAAACGAGCACACCAACTCACCAAAATCAACTCCGATGACGACGCACAAAGCGACGCATCAGAAAACAATACAACCAGTCCATCAACCTCCACCGGCTCCGTAGCCGGAGTATCAACGGGGCACATGTCATGAACATGCCGCTGCTCGCCAGTACCAACATGTCGTTTCTCCAGAAAATCGTCTTCGGCAACCACGGCGCCTCAGAAGCCGCCGCGTGGTCCGACGGCCTCTTCATGATGATCTTCTGGTTCTCAACCGTCTGCTTCGTCATCCTCATGGCGCTGATGGTCTACTTCGTCATCAAGTACCGCCGCAAGCCGGGAGTCGCCGCACAGCCCTCCCCGCACCACAATCTCAATCTCGAAATCCTCTGGACCGTCGTCCCCTCCGCGTCCATGCTCGTCATGTTCGTCCTGGGATTCCGCGGATACGCGATGAAGATGGTCTCCCCAGACTCCGCAATGGAACTCAAAGTAGACGCATGGAAGTGGGCCTGGAAAGTCACCTACCCCAACGGCGCATCCTCACCAGAAACCAAGTTCCTCTCCGAAGCAGACCTCGAAATCGGTGAATCAAAGGGTCTCGAATACCCAGTCTTCTATGTCCCAGAAAACACCGCCGTCAAACTCCGCATGCACTCGCAAGATGTCATCCACTCCTTCTGGATCCCAGAGTTCCGCACCAAGATGGATGTCATGCCAAACCGCTACACCGGATACGGCTTCCAAACCCCGAAACTCAAATCCACCGACATGGTCCTCGATCCAATCACAATGATGGACATGCCGGGACGCGACATGTGGATCTTCTGTGCCGAATACTGCGGCGACGAACACTCCCGCATGGCCGCCACCCTCCGCATCGTCCCACAAGAGGTCTACGACGCACGCATCAAAGATTGGGGCATGGAAAAAGATCCGATTGAACTCGGAAAATCTATCCACAAAACCATGTGCGCCATCTGCCACTCTGTAGACGGCACACCAGGCACCGGACCAACATGGAAAAGCGGCAACGGCTACGGCTTCGGATACGAAGCAGCCCTCGCCGATGGAACCTCAGTCGTCCGCGATTCAAACTACATCCGTGAATCCATCCTCGATCCAAACGCCAAGGTCGTCAATGGATATGTTCCAGCGATGCCGTCCTTCCAAGGACAGCTCTCCGATGTCGAAATCGATGGACTCATCGCATACATGCAATACCTCTCAGACCTTGGACCAAACAAAGACGAGAGCAACGAAGACAACCAGCAAGCGGACGACACCGCCGGGAGTGAAGGCTAATGAGCTACGCTGATTCAAACGCACACCACGAAGAAGGGTCCTACTTCTCAGGACCTCCCGGAATGCTCTCCAAGGTATGGCAGTGGATGACGACCGTCGATCACAAAAAGATCGGTGTCATGTACCTCTTCGCCATCATGTTCATGTTCTTTATCGGTGGAGTCGCCGCCCTCGCGGTCCGCTACGAACTCCTCGATCCAGTCCGCACCGTCCAGACCCTCGACGAATCGGGTGAGCTCGTCACCATCGTCACTGGAGAACGACTCGCCGGACTCCAAGACATCATGGGCGCCCGAAGCGCCAACGAAGTCTACAACCGTATGTTCACCCTCCACGGCGCGGTCATGGTCTTCATGTTCATCGTGCCATCGGTCCCCGCATCACTCGGGAACTTCTTCCTCCCGATCATGCTCGGCGCGAAAGATGTCGCCTTCCCACGACTCAACCTCTTAAGCTGGTACATCTATGTCACCGGCTGTCTCTTCGGCGTCCTCTCGATCCTGATGGGAGGTGTCGATACCGGATGGACCTTCTATACGCCGTACTCGACCACCACCGATGCCGACCATTGGCGCGTGGTCCTTATGATCCTCGCCGCCTTCATCCTCGGATTCTCATCCATCCTGACAGGGATGAACTTCGTGGTCTCTGTCCACAAACTCAGAGCACCAGGGATGGGCTGGTTCGACATGCCCCTCTTCCTCTGGGGCGTCTACGCAACCTCCATCATCCAGGTCCTCGCGACCCCGGTCATCGGGATCACGCTCCTGCTGCTGGTCTTCGAACGACTCTTCCACATCGGGATCTTCGACCCATCCATGGGAGGCGACCCCGTCCTGTACCAGCACTTCTTCTGGTTCTATTCCCACCCTGTGGTCTATGTGATGATCCTCCCCGCGATGGGAATCATCTCCGAGCTCATTGCAGTTCACTCGCGCAAGCACATCTTCGGATACCGCGCGATCGCGTTCTCATCACTGGGTATCGCAGGCGTCTCCTTCCTCGTCTGGGGACACCACATCTTCACCGCGATGGGTGAACTCGCCGCGATCCTCTTCTCAGGACTCACCTTCCTTGTGGCGATCCCAACCGCGATCAAGGTCTTCAACTGGTTGGCCACTCTGTACAAGGGATCAATCGCGATCAACACGCCGATGCTCTACGCACTCGCGTTCCTCTTCACCTTCTCGATCGGTGGACTCACAGGTCTCCCGCTCGCAACCCTCGCGACCGACCTCCACCTGCATGACACCTACTATGTGGTCGCGCACTTCCACTATGTCATGATGGGCGGCACCGTCATCGCGTTCATGGGCGGCATCCACCACTGGTGGCCGAAAATGTTCGGGAAGATGTACAACGAAACCGGAGGCATGATCGGATGTGTACTCGTATTCATCGGATTCAATGTCACCTTCTTCACCCAGTTCTTCCTGGGAACCCAAGGCATGCCTCGCCGCTACGCCAACTATGTCGATGAGTTCCAAACACTCCACCAGATCTCCACCTATGGCTCATGGATCATCCTCCTCGGATTCCTCGTCCACCTCGGAGTCTTCATCGCCTCACTCATCTCAGGTGAAAAAGCAACCCAAAACCCGTGGGGCGGACTCACTCTCGAATGGGAAACAGAATCCCCACCAATCGAGCACAACTTCCACCACGAACCAGTCGTCACACACGGCCCGTACGACTTCGATAAAGTCGTTCCCCCAGGTTGGGATCCAAAGGATTACCCACTCCCCGCTAACCCATCGAGCCACTAATTGAGATCGACTCGGAGCAAGTGATTATGCAAACCACACTCGATGCAGATACAACCCCGGCACCAGCCCACATCGCCAAACACCCACTCCATTGGCGCAACCGTGGATACGCCCACCACTTCACCTCACGCGATGAAGACTTCGATTCATCAAAGTTCGGGATGTGGCTCTTCCTCACCACCGAAGTCCTCCTCTTCGCAGGGATCTTCTGTGGATACGCCGTCTTCCGTATGCTCTACCCAGACGCATGGTCAAACGGATCACACTACCTCGACTGGCGCTTCGGAGCAGGCAACACCGTTGTCCTCCTGATCTCCTCATGGACCGCAGCATCCGCAGTCCGCTGTGCACAGCTCAACAAACAGAAGTGGCTCAAGATCAACCTGATCATCACCCTGATCTGTGCCGCCCTCTTTGTCTTCATCAAGATCAAGTTCGAATACATCCCCAAGCTCGGAGACGGCAAAGCCCCAGGCACCTTCTTCTCCTACGCCTATGCCCAGAACCCCTACGAGGTCCTCTGGTGGTCCCTCTATTACATGGGAACCGGGATCCACGCGCTCCATGTCCTCATCGGCGCCTCCCTCCTCGGATGGGTCCTCTACCGCTCATGGAGATTCCAAGCCTACGGCCCAACCGAATACCTCATGGTCGAGAACTCCGCCCTCTACTGGCACCTCGTCGACCTCGTCTGGATCTTCCTCTTCCCGCTCCTCTACCTGATCCACTAATCCAAGAGAACAAGCAAGCATCGCGTACACCAAGAAACGCCTCGCAGAGACCACACCATGAGTAATCACGACGCAACAGCACACGAAGAACACGCCCACGGCCACCCAGTCGTCAGCTGGCAAATGCAGCTCGCTGTCCTCGCCATCCTCTTGTTCTTCACCTTCACCACCGTGCTCTTCTACAACATGGAAAGCTGGGTCGAACACGCCTTCGACATCCACCTCCCAGGTTGGGTCAATGTCATCGGCGCGATGTCCATCGCGACCGTCAAAGCGATCCTCGTCTGCATGTACTTCATGGGACTCCGCTACGACAAAGCCCTCAACACCTTCGCGCTCCTCTTCTGCCTCTTCTGCGTAGGACTCTTCCTCGCATTCTCCATGATCGATCTCGATACCCGCGACCGCGTTGACCCGTGGAAGAAAGGCGAAATCATCCTCGGCGGGAGCGGCAAAGCCCTCGACACCCAAGCCGTCGACGAACGCTTCAGCGTCCGCCCAGCTCCCCACATCAACACCCAAGGCATGAGCATCGTCGACTTCCGTCGTCAACAAAAAATCGACGAGAAGGGCTCCGAAGAAGCATTCTGGAAGTACTACTACGGCGGACACGCCGATCACCGCCACCCAGCGGATACCGAGAACTTCTACGCAACGCTCGGATTCGACCACCACGAGTCGCTCTCCGACGCCAACCACTCCATCCCACGCCACGGATTGACCCCAGGCCTCTTCGATGCCGTCGATCCAGCAGAAGCCGCGCACGACTCGCACGACGACCATTCAGACGACCACGCCGACGACGGCCACTAACACACCATGACCACATCACAACCAACCAAAGACTCGCGCACCATCCTCTGGATCTTCGCGGGTCTTTCTCTATGCACCCTCATCTTCTCCTCCTACACCCTCGCCCAGCGCATCAACGCCTTCAACTCCGATCGCGCCGCGCCCCTCTTCTCCTTCCGAGATGTCCAAGAAGACGCCTTCCTCTTCCAAGGCCACCCCTTCACCATCAAAGAAGTCACCGTCGACGACAAGCCCTATGTCCGCGTGACCTACGCCGAGGACATCCTTCTCCTCCCCGTCACCGTCCCTCCCAAGCAACCCCTCCCAACCGTCTTCGACCGTCAACGCGAATGGCTCTCCATCATGATCATGGCCGACCGCGCCGGACTCACCCTCGACGAGATGGAAGCCAAAATCGACTCCGGAGAAATCACCCCAAGACTCATCCTCGCGACCCGCACACCGTTCGGCGCCGAGCCCGCGAAGGAAAAACGCTTCGACTCCATCGAACACGAAAAGAACGAAGCCTGGGGAGAAGTCCGACGCGACCTCTGGGAGTTCGACTTCTACGAAATGAATCCCGACGGCACCATCACCGTCCACGACCCCAAACGCTTCCCAGAATCAGGCAAGTCCCTCGCCCGCCGCCAGAACTACGCCAAACTCAAAGGCCAGCCCATCCCACAACGAGACCCCGAAGACCTCGTCGAATACTCTTGGCAGTACGGCGCCGCAATCAAACTCACCCCGCGTCCTCCCGCAATCACGATGGAAAACCAAGCCCTCCGCAACGCCGGATGGTCCCTCCCAACCGCCGCCGCGAGCATCCTAACACTCATCGCATCCGTCTTCTTCGCGATCGCTCCTCCAAGAGTCACCGAGTAACTCTTTCACAGTGCCACGCCTTGACCCTCTATAACAGGGTGCCACGGCTTGACCGTCTTCGGCAAGCCGTGTCTTCTCTAAGCATAAAAAAACACCCGACCAAGATCGGGTGCTTCCTGAAAGTCTGTATGCAACCCTTACTTCGTAGGATCAATCCCACGCGAAGCAGGTGCTTCGTACGAATCAACCGCATCGACCGGAACATCCGCCGTCGAGAACTCACCAGCAGACGAGTTCACAAGGAAGATCTCCACACGACGATTCGCCGCGGTTCCCTTCCCAGGATTGTTCGCTACGACCGGACGATGCTCGCCCCAGCCCATCGCGCTCATCCGCTCCCAAGGCACACCAGCATTCCCAAGCGCGTTGCGTACTGAGATCGCACGATGCGCCGCAAGGTGCATATTCGTCGGATGATTCCGACGCGTGTTCGCGCCCGGCTTCTCATCATCCGTATGACCAACGATCTGGATGTCGTACCCAGCCGCCGCACCCGAGTTGAGCACGCTCGCAAGGGTCGTCAAGCTGTTGCCCGCCGACGATTGCAGCGAGTCCGATCCCGAACCAAAGGTCAGGTCCGAAGCAAACCGCAGCATCGAGCGATCCGCGTCATACACGATCATGTCCGGATACTGCGAAGCAAGCTCACGCAGCGCACGATCCGTCGCAGGATCAAGCGAAACGATCGAAAGCGAGTTCATCCGATCCTCGATGCCGTTCAGCGAGTCCTGAGCGTTCATCAGCTGCGAGCGGAGCGTCGCGTTCTCGTTCTGAAGCTGCGAGATCACGGATCCCGCATTCCCAGCCGACCCCTGCAGCGCCGAGTTCGCGGAGTTCATCGAGTCGATCTGACCCTGCAGCTCAGCATTCCGATTGGTCAATGACCGGTTCGTCTCCCAGAGCGAGTCGTACTCACCCTGACTCACACACCCCGTCCCCAATCCCGCGGCCGCAACAAGCGCAGCCGTCAGTGTCATCCGTCGTACTTTGTTCTGAAACATGATTGCCTCCTTGACTCGTTTCGTTCATTCCTTCAAAGCAACCCCAGCGTCTTCTCGCACAGGACCACCGATTTACCATAGTATCGCTCTGAGCTCCAATGTGCAGCCCAGCAACACCCATCATCGACCAACACCCCAAAGAATCATGACTCAACACACCAATCCACCGTCAGCACCCCAACCACTCATCCCACCACCAAATGAAGGCCAAACCTTCATCCGCATCAACGCAGCCCTCATCGCCGACGCCTACATCGCACACCAACCCGGATCCCTCGTCCTGCAAGCCGACAACAACCAGTGGAAAGTCCACGCCGTGGGATCCCCAGAAGAAATCGACGCCCTTGACCCCACCCAATCCATCACCCCCATCAACCTCCCCAACCAGATCATCATCCCCGCCCTCATCAACGCCCACACCCACCTCGATCTCACCCACATCGGACCCCAACCCCACGACCCCCTCGGAGGATTCGTACCCTGGCTCGACATGATCCGCGCCAACCGACTCATGGACGACATCGAAATCGAATCCTCCGTGAACCTCGGAATCCAAAAATCCCTCGCCGGAGGAACCATCGCAGTGGGGGACATCGCCGGAGCACCAAACGCGATCCTCAAAGACATCCCCATCACCACCCTCGCCAACTCCCCCATGCTCGGCACATCCTACCTCGAGTTCTTCGGAATCGGCAAAACCGCCTCCTCCATCATCACCACCCTCCAATCCTACCTCGACACCAACCTCACCCGCATCCAGTCCCACCTCCAAGGCACCGGAGTCACCATGGGACTCTCCCCACACGCCACCAACACCATCTCAATATCCGTCTACGAATGGGCCGCCAAAATCGCCAAGCAATATAACATCCCCCTCTCCACCCACCTCGCCGAAACATTAGAAGAACGAGAGTTCATCTCCAAAGGAACCGGAACCCAACGCGGTTTCTTAGAACGATTCGGAATCTGGGACGACTCCATCCTCAGCGAGATCGGCAAAGGCGAACACCCAATCACCCACCTCCTCCCAGTCCTCAAACAGCAACCAATCCTCTGCGCCCATGTCAACGACGCTCCAACTACAGATCCAAATTTCGACAACACCATCGCCCAACTCGCCCAAACCCAAACCTCCGTCGCCTACTGCCCAAGAGCCCACACCTACTTCGGACACTACGACACGCTGGGACCGCACCCCTTCGAGCAGATGCTCGCCGCCGGCATCAATGTGTGCCTAGGCACCGATTCCATCGTCAACCTCGACACCCCCGACCGAATCACCCCCCTCGACGACATCCGCCTCCTCGCCACCCGCGACGGCACCGACATGCACACGCTCCTAAAGATGACCACCACCAACCCCGCCAAAGCCCTCAACCTCAACTCTGATGCAGTCACCCTCACCCAAGGCGCCACCCCCCTCGGCCTGATAACCCTCGACACCACCCCCAACCAAAACCCTTGGCAATCCGCCATGCACTCCGATACCCCACCCCAATGGCTGCTCTTTCAACCAAAAACTGACCTGTAAATTCCAATTCACGGTATTTCTTAGGATGACCTTGTAATACTGTTGTATGCTATTTGCATTCGATTCAGTCCATAATTCCAAGGCCAAAACCATGCTCTTTTCAACCACAAAGCAACTTGCAATCCATTTGCTCATCCTCTGCACACTCCTCACCTCCCAATCCAAAGCCGACGGCGTCCTCTGCCGTGCCCAAGACTACCTAGGCTCATACAAAACCCCAAGTGATGCTCTTGATGTATCAGTCGTAGGCACGACCGCCTATGTGGCTGATTGGACATCAGGATTACAGATCATCGATATAAGCAACCCCGCATCACCCACATTGCTCGGCTCATACGATACAGGCTATGCTCGTGGTGTCGTAGTCACAGGGACTTTGGCCTATGTGACTGGTAGTTCTGGCCTCCAGATCATCGATGTCACCATCCCCCAAAAACCCACATTGCTCGGCTCTTACAATACGACAGGCGATGCATTTGATGTGATTGTCGCAGGCACGACAGCCTATGTGGCGGATGGTAACACTGGCCTCCAGATCATCGATGTGAGTATCCCTGCATCACCCACATTGCTTGGCTCATACAACACGCCGGGCAAAGCTCGTGGAGTTGTAGTCGAAGGCACGACGGTCTATGTGGCGGATGATTACTCCGGCCTCCAAATCATCGATGTGAGTAACCCCGCAGCACCCAGGTTGCTCGGCTCATACAATACCCCAAGCGAAGCCTTTGCTGTGATTGTCGAAGGCACGACAGCCTATGTGGTGGATGCTGATACAGATTCAGGACTCCAGATTATCGATGTGAGTAACCCTGCATCACCCACATTGCTCGGCTCATACGACACGCTGGGCAGTGCTAGAGCTGTGGCAGTCGCGGGCACGACCGCCTATGTGGCTGATTGGTCATCAGGATTACAGATCATCGATGTAAGTAATCCTGCAGCACCCACCTTGCTCGGTACATACGATACGCCAGGTCCTGCTGTTCGTGTGGAAGTCATTGGCACAACAGCCTATGTAATAGATAAGTGGAATGGTATCCAAATCATCGATGTCTCCAATCCTATTGGGCCCATTCTCGGTTCATACGACACACCGGACGACGCTCTGGCCGTGACAGTCGCAGACACAACGGCCTATGTGGCGGATGGTAACACTGGCCTCCAGATCATCGATGTGAGCAACCCGTCTTCACCCGTGCTGCTCGGCTCATACGACACGCTGGGCAGTGCTAGGGCTGTGACAGTCGCGGGCACGACCGCCTATGTGGCTGATTGGACATCAGGATTACAGATCATCGATGTAAGTAATCCCGCATCACCCACATTGCTCGGTACATACGATACGCCAGGCCCTGCTGATCGTGTGGAAGTCATTGGCACAACAGCCTATGTACTAGATTTGTGGAATGGTATCCAAATCCTCGATGTGAGCAACCCGTCTTTACCCGTGCTGCTCGGCTCATACGATACACCTAGTTCGCCGAGTGATATGACAGTTGTAGGCACGACAGCTTACATGACGGTTGCTTTCTTTGGGCTCCAAATTATTGATGTGAGTAACCCGGCATCACCCACTTTGCTCGGCTGGTACGACACGATCGAGGATGACTTTCAAGGTGTGGCTGTCGCAGGCACAACGGCCTATGTGGCGGATGCTGACACAGGTTCAGGTCTCAAGATTATCGATGTGAGCAACCCGTCTTCGCCAGTTTTGCTCGGCTCATACGATACAGGGGGCCCTGATGGTGCTGTGACAGTCGCAGGCACGACGGTCTGTATGGTGGATTTGTTCGGTGGTGTTTTTATCATCGATGTGACTAACCCAGAAGCACCCACATTACTAACTATTATCGGAACGCCGAGTTATGCTACAGATGTGACAGTCGCAGGCTCGACCGCCTATTTCACGGATCACGACTTTGGCTTGAAGATCGTCGACCTCTCCGACTGCCCCCCCTGCCCCGCAGACCTCAACGCCGACAACACCCTCGACTTCTTCGACATCTCCCTCTTCCTCACCGCCCTCTCCACATCCGACCCCCTCGCCGACTTCAACCAAGACGGCCAATACGACTTCTTCGACATCTCCGCCTTCCTCACCGCCTACGCCCAAGGATGCCCATAAACCCCCCAACTTCACAAGGCATTTCCCCTAATCCAACCCTCCCTGCTCAAAACTGCCGATTCTCACGATCCAACCGCTGCCGCGCTACGAAAAGATGAAGTCCCCGCTCCAATTCCCCCGAATGGAAAACTCAGGGATACCCTTGTCTATCAATGTTCCGCGCGGAACAATTGAGGGAGCATCATGCACGAACACCAGATCGACCTCAACCAAGTCTTCCAACAAGCCGGCGGATACTCTCCGGCCTGCTTCCCATTCATCCGCGATGGTCTCGCACACACCTCCAAAATGGTCCACGGCCAACCAGAAGACCAATCCGCTCTCGACCTCGGTCTCGCAGACGACTCCCGACATGTCGACGGCACACAACTCTGCCTCGGACTCCGCGAACACGCCCTCGCCCGCTACGGCCTCCTCGCAAAGTCCGTCCTCAACAACTGGGGAATCTACGAAACCCGCGACTTCGGAAAGATCATCTTCGCGCTCGTCGACGCCAACCTCATGCGCACTACCGAAGAAGACTCCATCGAAGATTTCGACAATGTCTTCGACTTCGACGAAGAGTTCGCTCTCCCCGCGCCATCAGCCCCAGTCGCCGTCGTGTCCTGATATACTGGTCCCATGACTGACCAGACTAGTGACCAGACCAGCGACCAAGATCCGCAACAAAGCATCCCCACCAAATCCTACCCAACCTGGGCGCGTCTCCATCTCTGGCAGATGCAACCCATCCGCGACATCCTCCTCGGACTCGGAATCTTCGCGCTCATCCTCATGGGACAGAAGGCATCCGTAGTCACCGTCCCCCTCCTCCTCGCACTCCTCTTCGCGTACCTCTTCGAGCCCGTCATCATCTGGTCGATGAAGCGTTTCAGTATCTCAAGACGCACCTCCGTCATCGGGATCATCACCTCCGTCGTCCTTTTCATCATCATCCCCTCAGTCATCGGCGCCTCATTCGGGATCGCCCAAACGATCAACTTCGCGCAATCCCTCCGCACCAACATCGACGCCGTCCAATCCGCTCAGGAATACAACGACATCGAAGCAGCACACCGCTACCTCGAAAGCAACAGCATCTCCCCAACCTGGGTCGCGATCCACGACTCCATCCGCACCCAAGACGACGGCACCTCAACCTACCAAGAGTCCCTCGTCGCCATCAATGATTGGCTCGTCGAACACAAAGACGAAGTCACCCAAACCGCAACCGAGGTCGGTCTCGAAACGATCAACAAAGTCATGCGACTCCTGGGAGCCGCGTTCGGACTCGGGTTCATGGGATTCGTCACCGCGTTTTTCTTCTTCTTCATCGCGACCGAATGGATCAAAGTCAAAGGCTTCGGCGCCGAACTCCTCCCAGACAAAAACCGCGACCGCGTCATCGATCTCCTCATCAAGTTCGACGCCGTCATCTCCGGATTCATCCGAGGCCGTCTCACCATCGCCTTCATCCAAGCCATCGTCTTCTCTATCGGGTTCTACGCCATCGGAGTCCCCGGCGCATTTATCCTGGGACCAGCAGTCGCCGTCCTCTCCGTCGTCCCCTACCTCGCGCTCGTCGGAGTCCCCATCGCCATCTCCCTCCTCCTGCTCCAAGGCTACAGCGACATCCGTGGAGAATGGTACTGGATCGTCGGCGCACCCACCATCCTTTACTTCTTCGGACAAGCCCTCGACGACTATGTCTGGACCCCCCTCATCCAAGGCAAAAGCACCGGCATGGATACCCCAACCATCCTCTTCGCCTCCCTCGCAGGCGGCGCACTCTTTGGAGTCTTCGGTCTCCTGATCGCGATCCCAATCGCCGCGTGCGTCAAGATTCTCATCCAAGAAATCTTCTGGCCCAAGTTCCAAGAATGGGCCGAAGGCCGAGCCTCCGACCCGCTCCCAATCGACAACTGACCCTCAACATCAGCGCACAAAAAAGCCACGATCATCCGATCGCGGCTCGAAGTAGTCCGCAGACTTGAGTAACTTGTTCAGATCATGCGCGACGACGACGAGCAACACCCAGACCCGTAAGCCCAAGAAGCGCCGCAGTCGAAGGAGCCGGGACCGTTGCAGGACCAACCACGAAGTTGTCAAAGTACACATCCTCAGCAGCTCCAGCTGATCCCGAGAAGTCTTCGATCATCAGATGCACCGTGCCGTTGAGACCAAGATCAGCAGTCGTGAACTCAAACTCGTAGCTGTTCCATTGGTTGTTATCGATCAGCACATCTTCCGCCCCTGAGCTGGTCCCCGTTGCCCACTTCCAAGCATGACGAGCAGGCATATCTTCCGAGAAACCAACATACCCCCCATGATCCCCCCCGCGAGCTTCCCCAGTCGCCAGTCCAAGGTAATCGAACGAAATCACATAGGTCGTGTCGTCCTCAAGCGTGAGCGCCGCACGCGAGAACATATCCCCCGCTGAGTTGAGTCCGTTGAAAGTGAGAACCGTGTTCGAATGATCAAAAGGATCGATCACAAGCATCCCGTGGTGCGTCCCGCCGTTCTTTCCTGTCCACTTGCCGAGCGTGTTCTCAAAGTCATCCTGGAAGAGCGCATCAGCACTCGCCGCAGAAGCAAGAACGCCGGTCGCGAGTACCGAGAAAGTCATCATGGCGCGAGGTGAGATCGAGTTTTTCATGGTTGTTCTCTTTCAGCTTTGGGTATTGTGTCTGGTGTGCAAGTGTCTCAGTCAACTCCATGCACGCATCAAGCCCTTAGCATGACACAGCCCGCCGCCGCGCACCACAAAGCAGTGGGGGAGACCCAGCTACCAGACCAACCTGTACCATCTCGACCACAAGCGCGGTCCGATACCACCCCCTCCCCGCCCCATAACTCCCAAGGCACCAGCAGCCACCCACAACAGCCGCCCAGCTCACGCCTCAAGAATCTGCGCCAAGTGGTACTCCAGATGCGCAAAGTAATCCTCGATCAGATACCCAAGCGTGCTCGGCTCATCCGACGACAACTCCCGAAACGCCGTCGTCGCATAACTATGCTCCGAATGCACCGCATCGACCACCCCCGAATCCAGCCCCTCAACCATCACACACAGCTGCATATTCATCGCGCACCACAGCGTCACCAACTCCTCCCAGTCCGCGTCCTGATACCCGTTCATCCGAACCCAGTCCCGATGCGCATACCCCGAGAACACAATCGATCCGCTCAACGCCGATTCGATGATCCGCTGATGATTCACGCTCGCGCTGTCGATCAGATGCCCAAGAATCTCCTTGCGCGACCATCCACCCTCAACACGAGCCTTGCTCATCTTCGAGTCCTGCAGATCAAACAGCTGATCCGCAATCTCCGCGATCCGATCCGCGCTGTACCCAAGCATGCATGCACTCATCACCAACTCCTCATCAGGAGCACCTCTTTAACGGCGCTTCTTCCGTTTCTTCACACCAGACTTCTTCGCCTTCGTCCCGCCCTTGCGGAGACCCGCCAGCGCACCAAGCCCACCCATGCCCCCCATGCCCCCGCCAGCCGCGCCAGCCATCTGCTGCGCCATCGCCGCCTTCGAGCCAGCCCCCATGCCGCCCATCGCTTTCATCATCTTCTGCATCATCCCGAACTGCTTCGTCAGCTTCCCGACATGGTTCGGATCCGTCCCCGACCCCTTCGCGATCCGCTGCTTCCGCGTGTGCTTAATCACCTCAGGCTTCTTCCGCTCCGCCATCGTCATCGACTGGATCATCGCCTCCGTCCGATCAAGCTCCTTCTCATCAATATCCAGATCCTTGATCGCCGACCCAACACCCGGGAGCATCCCAAGCAGCGACTTCATCGACCCCATCCGCCGCATCATCTTCATCTGCTTGAGGAAGTCGTTCATATCCAGCTCCCCCTTCGCCATCTTCGCCTCAAGCGCCTTCGCGTCTTCCTCCGTCACTTCCTGCTGTGCCTTCTCCACAAGCGAAACGACATCCCCCATCCCCAGAATCCGTCCAGCCATCCGCTCCGGATGGAACGCCTCGATCGCGTCGAGCTTCTCGCCCACCCCGATGTACCGAATCGGCGCACCAGTCACTTGCTTCACAGACAACGCCGCACCGCCGCGTGTGTCTGAGTCAAACTTCGTCAAGATCACCCCATCAACCTCAAGCTGCTGATGAAACGCCTTCGCACTATTGACCGCATCCTGCCCCGTCATCGCATCCACTACAAGGAACACATGATGAGGCTGGAGCATCGACCGCACCGACTTCAGCTCACCCATCAACTCGTCGTTGACATGCAAACGACCAGCAGTGTCCAAAATAAGAACATCAACACCCTTCTCCCGTGCCGCCTTGAGCGCGTTCTGACAGATCTTGACCGCGACCCCAACCGCCTTCCCATATTCAGCACACTTGTCAGGCTCCCCATAAAAATGCACCTGCGACCCGCCGCTCAACTCAGTGTCAGCCTGATGGGCCACCGTCTCGAGCTGCTCGACCGCCGCAGGACGCTGCAGATCCGCCGCCGCGAGCATCACGGACCGCCCCTGCTTTTTCAGCATCCCCGCCAGCTTGCCACAAGTCGTCGTCTTCCCCGACCCCTGCAGACCACACATCATGATCACCGTAGGCCCAGGTGACAGTTTCAGAATCCCAGGAGGAGCCGCAGGTGGTGCCTGCGGATCCGCATCCGGATCACCACCAAACAGCTCAACAAGCCTCCGATGCACAATCCCGATCATCTCCTGACCAGGCTTAAGCGACTTCGTCACCTGCTGCCCAACCGCATCATCCAGAATCTTCTTACAAAAATCCTCGGCCACCTCAAAGTGCACATCCGCCTCAAGCAACGCACCCCGAACCTCGTCCATCGCCTCACGAACATTGGACTCAGTAATCGCCGAGTTCCCACTCAGCTTTTTGAACACACCATTGAAACTATCCGAAACACGATCAAACATACCCAACTCCCGCGAGATCCTCGCGCTGCTGAAAGTTCAATCAGGGCCGTGACCGCAGCCTCCCAATAGTAGCTTACGAATCCGCCACGAAACCTATTCAATGCCCCTCGCGTATCATTTCCAAGATGAGAACCCCCTCCAAAGAAGAGAACACCGGCCCGACTTGGATTGTGTTTGTCCGACCAATCGGGTTCCCCAACAAGTCTTGGGAGCAACGCTCAGTCTCTGCTCTATCAGCAAGCCATGCAGACACTATCCTCCGAAGCGCAGGATACGAGATGCAAACCGGAACCGCGTACATCTGCAATGAAAGCTGGCCCGAGATTGAGCCCCTCGAACCCCCAGCGTTCCTTTGCACCAAATGCGAGTACGCATTGAACGGATTGACCATTGTGGATGCGTGTGTCACTTGCCCCGAATGTGCAAACAAGCAAATAGTCGTGGCATGGAGCCCAGAACTCTACTTTGAACACAAAGGGAACTCAGCATTGGCAACCGGTCTCTCGATCGTCGGCGCCATCGTCATGACATTCATCGGAGTGATGGTGCTCTTCACTGTTGCATCGATGTTCTAAATACCATACCAAGCCCATAAAAAAACGCCCGGCACACAAAGCACCGGGCGTCCAAAGTCATCACAAGCCAAACTCAATCCTTCGACAAAATAATCACCGAGTAAGGACCAATCCCAACATTCGCGTTGTACGACATCCCATCCTTCGCGCCCCAGCTCGCCGTGGTGTCATACGAAGTCCAGTTCCCGAACCCCGAGTCGTACCCGTTCCAATCCGAGTTGAACCGAACCTTCCAAGTCCCGCTTGATGGGAACCCGATGTTGTAGCTGCTGTATCCAGCCGAAGAGAAGTTCGCAACGATGATCACATCGTCCCCGCTCCCTCCCGAATCCCATCGGTGATACGCAACAAGCTTGTTCGTATTGTTGACATGATGCACATTGACCCCGTTCCCCTTGAGCCCAGCGGTTTTCCCGCCCGAGTTCTTGCGGAGACCGATCAGATCCGTGTACAGATCAACAATCCCTGAGTAAATCGTCGCCTTGCTGAAGTCCAACGGATCCGTATCCGCAAAGTACCCATCCTCAAGGAACTCCTGTCCCTGGAAGATCATCGGAATCCCGGGACTCGTAAACACCAGCGCCGCCCCAAGCGTCGAGCGCTTCTTCGAGAACCAACTGCTCGCATTCCCAGGCCAAATCTCCTCAGGCACCCGCGAGTGACCATTCGCCACCTCGTCGTGACTCTCCGTGTACACCACACGCTTGAGACGATCACCATTATCAATCTTCTGGATCGCATCCTTCACGGCCCACATATCCCGATTCGCATCCGTCCCCTCAATAATCGCATCACGGATCGGATGCACAAAATCAGCATCCCACTGCGAATCAAACCCCGCACCCCCAGCACCGGTCGTCTTCGTGATGTAATCATTATTCTGCAAATCCTCCGCGATCGAAATCTTCCAACCCGACGCCGAGTCGATCTCGTTGTTGATGTACTGCATCAAGGTCCATCCCTCAGGGATGTTCCCGCCGCCGCCGTTATTCTGCGTGCGGATATTGACCGTCGAGTCCCAGCGTAACCCATCAAGGTTGTATTCCTCAAGCCAGTACAACGCGTTGTCCTTCAGGAATGTCCGAACCTCGCCGCGACCATAGTCCGGACGCGTATGCCCCCAAGGCGTCGGCGCTCTCCAATCCTGGAAGAAGTAAATCCCGCCATACGATCCAGTCGACGACCCGTCAAACCGCCACATATCCAAATCGCTCGGACCAAGGTGGTTGTACACCACATCCATAATCACCGCAATCCCGCGCTGATGACACTCATCAACAAAGTCCTTCATGTCATCCGGATCGCCATAGATACTCTCCGGAGCAAACGGATGCGCCGGGTTGTACCCCCAAGAGAAATCCCCCGCAAACTCCGCGACAGGCAGCAACTCAACCGCATTGATCCCCATGTCCTCAAGGTGATCCAACTCACTAATCGCACTCTGCCAAGTCCCCGGCGTCCCACCCGGACTGTCGTTGTAAGTCCCGATGTGCATCTCATAAATCACCATGTTATCCCAGCTCGGAGTCGAGAAACTCGTCCACGAGTATGTCGAAGGCCCCATGATGATCGACTCCCCAACCGAGTTCGTCACATCCGTCGCGCGAGGATCATTCTTCCAAAGCGTCCCATCAATCACATACTTATAAGTCTCCCCGTCCTGATCCCCCGCAACATCCACCGACCAGGTCCCGCCCGCTTCAGAGACCAGCGGATTCGCCGTCGTGCTCCACGAGTTAAACGATCCCGCAACCGAAACAGTCGTCGCGTTGGGAGCCCAGACGCGGAACGAAGTATCCCCCGAATCAATCCACGCCCCCATCCCAGACTTCGCCGATGCGATCAGCGCCGAGGTGTACGAATAGTTCGATCCCCCGTTGTTGTCCCAAATATTCGCGCCCCAGTCGTCGTACCCATGAAAGTAGTACTCGACCGTACTCCCCGGCGCGATCGCCGTGCTTGGAGTGAACTCCCATACCGAGTTCCCCGAATCGTTCCCGGCATAACTCATCGACTCCGTCGTCCACGACCCACCATTGATCCGGATCCCAACCTCCGCATGCAACCCGTAGTAATCCTGGTTCATCAGTACCGTATAAGTCCCCGGATTACTCCCATCGTGCCGAGCAAAAGAGCCGTACACCCCCATCCAACTCGGAGCCGCCATCGCTTGACCAGCGCACACCATCGCGACCGAAGCCGCCCCTAGAGACCAGTATCGTGCTGAGATCATCCAATTGTCCTTTCAGTTGCAGTCATCCATCTCACCAAGCGAATGCCAGGCTCATGCCAACCTACCCAACCGATCCACACAACGCAAACCCCGCTAGCGCAGCTATATAGTCCATTTTAACAACTGCCCGAACAGATAAACCAAGAATTTGTAAGCGGTTACACCATGCGGACCACTGGTCTACAGCTTTTCGATTAAATCTGCATCTGTCCAAGTATCCGGAAAATGGCCACGCAATCGTTGCCGACCCACCAGCCATCAACCCCGCTTCGACTTGAGCCACTTGTGCAGCCGAGCTTTCCCCCAGCAGTTCACACACTGTTCCGCAGTCAACCACCCACGCTGTCCCGTCAGCACGCCGTAGATCAGATTGTCATAGTCCTCCGCGCGATGCACATCGCAATCAATCGCGATCTTGCACCCCGCCTCAACCGCCGCACGCACATGCATATCCCGCAGATCCAAACGCAACCAGTGCGCATTGATCTCCAGCGCCACATCATGCTCCACCGCCGCCGCGATCAGCTCGTTCATGTCAGGCTCCAACCCCTCGCGCCGTCCAATCAACCGCCCCGTCGGATGCCCGATGATGTGCACCGCCGGATGCTCGATCGCCTTGAGCAACCGCTTCGTTGCTTGCTTCGGTTTTGCCTTGAGTCCCGCGTGCGGAGACGCGACCACAACATCAAGTTCATTCAAAAGATCATCATCATAATCCAGCGACCCATCCACCAAGATGTCCACCTCCGACCCCGCAAGAACAGAAAACCCCTTGGTCTGCTGATCAAAAGCCCTGATCATCTCGATCTGCGCTCGCAAGCGATCCGGTTTGAGACCATTGGCAATCACCGATGACTGCGAGTGATCCGTAATCGCAAGCGTATGGAACCCACGCGCCTTCGCGATCTTCACCGACTCCTCAAGCGACATCTTCCCGTCCGAATCCACCGTGTGTGTGTGCAGATCCGCTTTGATATCCGACACCTCGATCAGATCCGGAAGCTCCTCATACTGGATCTCCCCGCGATCCTGACGCAGTGGTGGGGGGACCAGCGCGATCCCGAGCGCCGTATAGATCCCTTCTTCCGTCTCACACGCCATCGGATCGCCGCGATCATCTGAGTTCTTAAACAACCCGTACTCATTGAGCGTTATCCCCTGCTTGATCGCCAGTTTCCGCAACGCAACATTGTGATCCTTCGATCCCGTGAAGTAGCACATCGCCGCGCCCCAGGCGTTCTCATCCACGATCCGCAGATCAATCTGTACCTCTTCAGGACCGCTCATCCCGCTGAACCGCCCGCCGAGTTCACCGATCGCGTACCGCACCGAGCATTTCGTGTCCCCCTCCGCAAGCACGCGAGTCACACCCTCGGCGCCAACAAACGCCGCGCGTGCCGCGTCCGCATCGCTCGTCGAAATCAGAATATCAATATCCCCAATCGTCTCTTCACCTCGACGTAGCGATCCCGCAAACGCAGCCCGCGTCGTCCCCTCAACCGACTCCATCAGCTCCACAAACTTCATCGCGATCGGACGCGCAATCCCCAGATGCAGCCTCCCCCCCGAGCTCTCCTGGAACTCAATCGCCGCACTGATATTCTCAATCGTCTTCGCCCCCATCCTCGGCAGCCCCGCAACCGATCCATCCGCGATCCCCGCCTTCAGATCCTCGATCGATTCAATCTTCAGCTCATCCCACATCAGCTTCACCGTTTTCGGCCCAAGCCCAGGTACCGCAAGCACCGCCATCAACCCGCTCGGGATCTTCTCCGACAACTCAACATGCTCACCGATCTTCCCCGTCTGCGCCAGCTCAACCAGCTTCCCCGCCGTCCCCTTCCCGATCCCCTCGATCGCCGTGAGCCCCTTGATGTCCTCGTCCTTCGCCATCGACTCCAGATCAAGCGTCTGCGACTTCAGCTCACGCGACGCCTTATTCGCGGCATTCACCCGAAACCGATCGCCCCCAAGAAGCTCCAGCATCTGCCCAATCTGACCAAAAATCACCGACGCGTTCTGATTAAATCCCATACCCGATCGTATGACCGATCGCAGTGGGGGACCTCACTGAAAGAGCAGATTCACGACCCAAACTCCTCGACGATCTGCTTCTCCACCGCACGCACCACCCCGGCGCGTTCCCCCTCAGGAACAAGCATCAACGCCGACACCCACCTCCGAACCATCCCCATCGATTCAGGTTTACACAACTCAAGCATCATGCTCAGATGATCGTTTGGAGACAACCCCCCCGATCCGCTCCGCAGCTGATCCCCCCCCGTCACCAACGACTCCCGATCCTGATCCACCTTCGGCTTCTGCTCGTCCATCTGCACTCCCATCCAGTTGAGCGTGCATTGTACCCGAATCAGTCTTCAACTCGACCATCCCCCCCGCATTGAGCTTGGTCTCAATCACCTGCACAAACCGCTCCAGCCGATCCACCCGCTCGATCAACTGTGTCAGCGTATTCGCGATCGCCCCCATCAACTCGTTCGCATCCGCGTGCTTGAGCGCATGCGTCCGCATGTCCCGCACCTTCATAGGCCCTTGCCCCGACAACAACCACTCCCCCGAAATCCCCAAGTTCCGGCACAGATTCGTCATAAACGCCGCACTCGGCGCCTGACCCTGCATGTACCTCCGGACCGTCTCAGGATGCGTCTCAGTAATCGCGCCAAGCTGACGATACGAAGTCTCCCCAACCGCAAGATTGAGACGATCATGGAATGCTGACGACGATTCTGTTGTGATTGATTGGCTGCTCATATCCACAGCATACACAAATGTTCGGGTCAAGGAAGGCCCCTGAATCGGATCTGTGCGGGTCTATCCTCGATAATGAGCCAAAAACTCAGTTCTGTGTACCGGCACAGCACACACAATCCTGTGTTCTAGCGTGATAGACACAAATACGAGTCAAAAATAATTTTCAACAGTGCCCAATACGCCCCCGCAGAGGCAGCCAATCCAGATTGAATGATACATCGCTTAGACATATGAACGCAGCTTCAGTTCAGATGTCTCTTGCTCATGCGCTTTCTTCTGTGTGAATGATCCAACTTGTTTCATTGTTCGCAAGGATTCAATCACCATTTCTGAAACCACGCCAACGACAACTTCCGGATCCGCATGTTTCAAAACATGCATCTGAACTTCATCCGATCTCATCGGGAGTCGTCCTGAGAGAAGCCACTCGCCAGAAACCCCATACTGGACACAAACCTGTGTCAAAAAAGCCGCACTCGGCGCATGCCCATTCAAATACCGGCGGACAGTCTCCGGATGCGTCCCCGTCGCATTGCCAATCTGACGATACGACAATCCATCGAGTACCAAGCTAAGTCGACCTGTATAATCTTCGTTTGTGTTTATCTTGTCCATGCACATATCTACGGCAAAGTTACACAAATGAATAAAATAGTTTCTTCGCACGATGAAAAATAGGGAGGTCTTCCATAGAAACGCACAGATTTATATAAGTAGAAACCATTATTGTAATGGTAGTGACCCATATGTAAAACGCGAAGTTGTCTACATTGCCCTCGACCTACCCAACATCCCCAACACCCAACCACGCACCATGCGCCTTGAGCAATCGTCTGCGAACCAACCCCTCACCCTCACCATCAAGCCTCGGGGATTCCCCGATCCACGCCGACGCATCCCGCCGCGCCATCCCCAACAACTCATGATCCTCCAACGGATTCGCCACCTTAAACGGCGGCATCCCACTCTGCCTCGTCCCGAACACATCACCCGGACCACGAATCTCCAAATCCCGCTGCGCCAGCACAAACCCCGAAGTCGAATCCACCATCGCCTGCAGCCTCGCCTTCCCATCCTCCGTCCGAGGCTCCGCAACAAGCACACATACACTCGCCAGCTCCCCGCGCCCCACGCGTCCCCTCAACTGATGCAACTGCGCCAATCCAAACCGATCCGCATCCTCAATCACAATCACCGCCGCGTTGGGAACATCCACACCCACCTCAATCACCGTCGTCGCGATCAAGCAATCAATCTCACCCTCCCGGAACCGATGCATGATCTTCTCGCGCGTCGCGCGTTTGAGCTTCCCATGCATCGCCGCGATCTTCAATCCATTCAACTCCCCGCCCTCAAGCTCCTTCATCAGATCCCGCAGATTCCGCGTCGGCCCCTTGCCCCCAACAGTTCTTCCATCTGCTCTTCCATCATCTTGTAGCGTCGCCGTCGTCTTCCCCCCAGCTTCGATCGCAGGCACCACAATAAACGCCTGCTGACCATCCCGGATCTTCTCCGCTAACCACCCATACACCACCGACCGCTTCTCCGGACCAACCCACTTCGTCGTGATCGGCTTCCTCCCCATCGGGAGATGCTCGATCGTCGAAATATCCAGATCCCCAAAGATCGTCAGCCCGATCGTCCTCGGAATCGGAGTCGCCGTCATCACAATCACATGAGGAGTCTCCTCCGAATGATCATCTCCACCCTTCTCTCCCCCCTTGACACGCAGCTTCGCACGCTGCTCAACCCCAAACCGATGCTGTTCATCAATGATCGCAACCGCCAGCGAATGAAACCCCACCGAATCCGACACCAGCGTATGCGTCCCAACAACCAGATCAACCTCTCCCCGACCGATCATCCCAACCACCGCCGCCCGCTGATCCGCAGGCATCGAACCCGTCAACAACTCAATCCGAGTCGACGACCCCTTCAGCATCTCCGTGATACTCAGATAATGCTGCTCCGCAAGCAGCTCCGTCGGCGCCATGAGCGCCGCCTGATGCCCGTGCGCAATCGCCCGCAACATCGCACTCAACGCAACCACCGTCTTCCCCGATCCAACATCCCCCTGAATAAGTCTATTGGTCGGAGTCTCCGTCGCAAGATCCCGCGCGATCTCATCGCTCACCCGCTGCTGATCAGGAGTCAGCGTAAACGGAATCCGCGCCATGATCCGCTCATCAATCTCCGCAGACGCAGGCAGCGCCGGAGACCGCATCGTCATCCGCAGATGCGCCCGCTTCATATGCACCCCAAGCTGCAACAGCAAAAGCTCGTCATACGCCAACCGCCGCTTCCCGATCCCAACCTCGTCCTCATCCTCCGGGCTGTGCACCATCCGATACGCCTCCCCCAAGCTCGGCAGCGCCCGCTCCTTCCGAAACGCATCACTGAGATGATCCTTGAGCAACCCAACCCCCGCCCCAAGCACCGATCGAATAATCTCCCCGATCTCTTGCGAGCTCAGCCCAGTCGTCGCCGGATACACCGGTCGATACGCATCATCCTCATCCGCCCCCATCAATCCCTCGACCGCTTCCTCATCCACAATCGTGAACATCGGATTCGCCATCTGCAAGCCGGGACCATACACCTTGGGAGTCCCCTGCACACTCAACAACATCCCAGGCTCAAGCTTCTTCGCCAAAAACGCCTGATTAAAGAACACCAGATCCAGCCGCCCCTGCCGGTTCTCATCTCCCGAATCATCAATCAGCACCACCTGCAAACGAGCCTTGCGTCCATACCCCGAAACCTTCAGCGCACTGATCTCCCCGATCGCCGACCCGATCACGCCAGCTTCCAGATCCTCAAGCCCCGCGCGAGCACGGATCCACTCATAGCGGTGGGGGAGATGCGTCAACAGCAACCCAAGATTCGACGCGCCCAGCGCAATCAGCTTCCCAGCAGCAAACTCACTCACCCCCGCAAGATCCCCAACCGGAGTCGTCAACGACAACGGCGCGCCATGCTTGTCTGTCGTTCGCTCATCACCCATCACAGTCCCAGCGGATTGCTATGACTCGGTCCCTGATCCGATTTGGTCAAGCCACCCCGACCCGATTGCTCAACCGTGTTCGGATCAATCTCCCGCAGATACGACCACGAGTACAACCCCGTCGCGTGCCCATCGGAAAAGAAAATCTTGATCGCGTAGTTCCCCACCATCTCCGCGCCCTCCGCAACGACAGGATTCCCCGACCCCATCCCATCAGGAAGAATCGTCAGCGGATTCGTATCCATCTGCTTCCGCAGTTCCCGCATCTCCGCGCTCGGAGACATCTTCCGCAGATACGCGATCGGATAAAACGACTCCACCCCATCGCTCCACCGCACCGTCAGCCCGTGGTCTTTTTTCAGATCAAGATGTTCAGGGGTGACCCCATCAGTGCTCATACGGATAGTGTATGGTCACATCAGCACGGAGAACACGATGAACGCCATGGACAGCATGCAACGACTCTCAGCCGCGATCGACAAAGCCCAATCCTGCGCCTGCATCGGGATCGACCCAGTCCTTGAGCGTCTCCCAGAAGACCTCCGAAAGACCCCAGGCGCTGACCTTGATCACCTCCGCACCTTCTGCCTGCGTGCCCTCGACGCCATCGCCCCCCATGTCCGAGTCATCAAACCCCAGTCCGCATGCTTTGAGCGATACGCCGCCGACGGCTACGTACTGCTCGCCGAGGTCATCCAAGCCGCCAAATCCAGAGACCTCGTCGTCATCCTCGATGCCAAACGAGGAGACATCGGTTCCTCCGCAACCCACTACGCCAAAGGCGCCGCCGCGATGGGTGCCGACTTCATCACCTGCTCCCCGTACATGGGTCGCTCATCAATTGAACCCTTCCTCAACGAGAATCTCGGAGTTTTCGCCCTGTGCAAAACCTCGAACCCCGACGCAACGGAACTCCAGTCCCCAGAAACCACCGCCGCAGTCGCAAGCATGATCAACGCGATGGGTGAGCAAGTCGGCGCAGTCGTCGGAGCCACCAACACCCCAGAGGAAACCAAAACCCTCCGAGGCCTGATGCCAGCCTCCATGTTCCTCGTCCCAGGAGTCGGCGCTCAAGGCGGCACAATTAAAGATGTGAAAGCCATGACCCGCCCAAACGCAACCCAGCACTCCCATCTCGGAGTCGTCATCAACGCCTCACGCTCAGTCCTCTATCCAGAGCAACAAAGCTCCGAATCCTGGCAAGACGCGATTACCCGCGAAGCCAAAGCCTTCGCCGAGTCCTGCCGAAGCCTCCTCGACTAAACGCACTCCAAAACCGCGCACAAAAAAGAAGAGAGGCCGACGGCTCACACCGCACGGCCTCTCTCTTGCGTTCGTAAACATCCCGTGGGAGCAGGATGCGTGTCGAAACTTATTTACCGGCGACGACGCCCAGCGATCATCCCGCCAAGACCCATGAGTGCAAGAGCACCCGGAGCCGGGACAGTGCTGACCAAGATGCCGTCGAGCTGAGTCGTGCGAGCTTGGAAGTCACCGTCCTGCGTGCTGAACCATTCAGGCATCTGCAGCAGCATCGAAAGCCCGCCTTCGAGCGCGTCCGCTGGGACCGCAAAGGTCTGACCAGCGTTGCCTTCAAACACATTGTTGCCTGATTCGATGTCGTTATAGACAGCAGCAGTGATCTGCCCGTCGAAGAACCCGAAACCAAACTGGTTGGTCCAAGTTCCTGCGTACACACCAGTGAGTGTGTCGCCGTTGATGTCAGTGATGGTGAATGAACCCGAAGCATCAGCGCTGGTCGCAGTGATGTTCGAAAGGGTCATCTCGAACTGCGAGTCTGCACTGGTCGAGCCATCTGCAAATCCGTCGTTAAAGAGAGCAGTCGATGAGAACCCAGCACCAAGGTAGTTGGTGAGGTCACCCGAAGTGCTCAGGGTTGCGTTGTCTTCAGCGCCAATCACGAGCTGGCTGGAAACAGAGTCCCAGTTCGCGCCCATATCGGTGTAGCCAAAGGTTGCTGCCAGGTCAGCGTGAGCCGCGCCAGCAAAGGTCATGAGTGCCGCAGCACCCAGTGTCATAGTTGCTTTCATGTGAATCTTTTCCTCTTTAATTCGCGTTGAGCAATGGTTTCCGAACAAATCCCCATATTGGCCCCGAAGAAATCGGAGCACTCAATACACCCTCAATATGAACCAGATCCAGCCAAACACCAGCAAACCGGGGCTTTTTCGTACCGATTTCCACATTCATCTCGGACCATCACCGTCCGATAAAGATTCATCGCCCAACCCGCCCAACAACCAGCGCACCAAAAAACAAACCCGCACTCACAGGCGCGGGCCGCACAAATCACATCTATCCAAAAATCTTACCCAGCTTCACATCAGCTTCTGATCACATTGGCTTTTGATCACATTGGCTTTTGATCAATAGTCAGATCGTAGATCGACAGCAGCTTCGTCTTATCAAAGACCATCTCCTGACGACTCTTCCCAACCACATCATAAAGCGGCGTCAACTCGATCGCATCCACCGGACACGCTTCCTCGCACATCCCGCAGAAAATACACCGCAACTCATCAATCTCAAACTTCGCCGGATACTTCTCACGATCATCCCAAGGCGACTCAGCCGCCTCAATATGAATGCAGTTCGCCGGGCAAATAGTGGGGCACATCATACAAGCCACACACTTCACCCGTCCCGCCGCATCCTTATTCAGACGATGCACGCCGCGAAAGTTACTCTTCTCGATCCCGCCCTGCTCGACATCAAAGTCCTCACGACGCTCCTCAGGATACTGGATCGTGTAGCTCGTCCGTCCCTGCCCGAAGGAGGTAAAGAAGTGCCGCATCGTCGTCCCGAACCCGCTAAAGATCGCAGGCAGGTACACCGCTTCCTTCGAAGTCATCGGCTTAGGAGTGATATCAACAATCTGATCGTCTGGAATTGCCATATTGCACCCAGTATAGCGTCTCTTGACCCCAAGGAGTGCCCATCTCACCCCCAACACGCCTCATCTTGTGATCACAATCAATCCTCGGCTATCATTCCCCATCATGACCGACCGCAGACCAGGACCACCACTCTTCGAACTCCTCAATCAGGACGAGCCCGATCCAAAGGACGGCCATTCTTCCAATCCTCCCAAAGACACCAACCAACCATCCTCCCCAAACCCGACCCCAACCACATCTTCACCAAAATCAGCTCCCACCGAGCCTCAAACCCAACCCAAAGCGGAAGACCGCACCTCAACTCCACAAAGCCCATCGACCCCACCGATCTCCGCCGGAGTCTCGCGAGCAGAACGATCCGCCGCGACGATGCCCGAGGACCCTCCCCCAACCGAGAACGGCTTCCACCTCTCCACCTCCCGCCTCTACCTCTCCATCGCACTCGTCGCCATCGCACTCGTCCTTGTTTGGGCAGGCGCCTACCGAGCCGGAGTCGAAGAAGGCAAAGGACAAATGGAAGCCTTCATTCCAAACAACTCCCTCATCCTTCCTCCAAACGACTCCCAAACCGACCCCAACCCCCAAACAGGCAACACCAACAACGACCCAGTCCCTACAGATCGCGTCTCAGAGCCTCCAAACGCCCCTGCACGACCCGCTCAAGCCGTCATGACCGCCCAAGGCTACAAAGACCAAGACCCACGCATCCCAGGACACAACTACCTCCAGCTCGCCACCTTCTCCGCCGAACAAGCCGCCGACGCCATCCTCTTCATGAACGATCACGACATGCCAATCATCGGGGTCCCTGTAGTGGATTCTCGCGTCCGAGCAGGCAACAATCCCTCCCGCTATACCCTGTACTCCGTTGGGCTTGCAGTCCCAGGAGGAGGACAGTTTAGAGCAATGCAATCCCAACGCAACGAGCATGTGCGAGCAATCGCCAATCTCGGAGCCCGTTGGCAAAAAGAACGCCAAGGCGGTTCGGACTTCGCAGAGTCCAAAACGCAATGGGTGAAATACAACTAACCCGATCCGGTACACACCGCCAGATCAAAAGACAGACACCGGAGCACGCCATGAGTATCCACTCCTCACTGAAGACCGAAGGCAACCTGACCACCAAGCGCAATGTCATGAAGCGTGCAGAACGCGTCGCTGCGCTCAAAGACGAAAAGAAGCACACCGACAAAAGCGGTGCACTCGGTCTCCAGAAGACCAAAGTCCGCGAGTAGTCTGCTCCAAGCGTCTCCCGGCGCCTGACTTCAATCCAACATCCCTACGAAAGAGGTTGACATGATCGAGCAACTCATCGCAGATCGTTCACACGCTATCGATGCGTCCGGAATCCGCCGAATCTTCGGACTCGCCGCGACCCTCAAAGACCCCATCAACCTCTCGATCGGTCAACCAGATTTCCCCGTCCCCGAACCGATCCGCGCCGCAGCGATCAACGCCATCGACACACACAAGAACGGCTACTCCCAAAGCCAGGGAGATCCCGCGCTCCTCAACAAAGTCCTCGATTGGCTCAAGCTCGATCTCAACTGGGACTGCGCCACCACCAACCAAGGCAAACCCGGACAACCCACCGCCTTCATCACCTCCGGAACCTCCGGCGCCCTCCACCTCGCGTTCATGGCGCTCCTGAACCCAGGTGACGAGTGCATCATCCCCGACCCATACTTCGTCGCCTACCCACACCTCGCCACCATGTGCGGCGCCAAAGCCGTCACCTGCGACACCTACCCCGACTTCAAACTCACCGCCGAACGCGTCGCGCCACTCATCACCGACAAAACAAAGTTCGTTCTCCTCAACACCCCCTCCAACCCCTGCGGCGTCGTCCTCAACTCCAAAGAAGCCGCCGACCTCCGCGCCCTCTGCAAATCCAAAGGCGTCCTCCTCATCTCCGACGAAATCTACGACGAGTTCGTCTTCTCCGATTCACTCAACGCTACAGCAGCAGGGGACCCAACGCTCAAGCGCTGCCCCTCCCCATGCCGCGAAGAAGGATCACACGAAGACACACTCCTCATCCGAGGATTCGGCAAAACCTACGGCTGCACCGGATGGCGCCTCGGATACGCCGCAGGACCCGCCGCGATCATCGACCAAATGTCCAAACTCCAGCAGTACACCTTCGTCTGCGCACCAGCCCCCCTCCAGCACGGCGTCGCCGAATGCTTCGATGTCTCCATGCAAGAACATGTCAACGAATACGAATCACGCCGCGACCTCGTCCTCGAAAAACTCTCGCCACTCACCGAAGTCACCAACCCCGGAGGCGCGTTCTACGCCTTCATCAAAATCCCAGAGAAGCTCGGAATGACCGGCGCTCAGTTTGCCGAAAAATGCATCGAGCGCGAGCTTCTGCTTATCCCAGGCGGAGCCTTCTCCGCAAGAGACACCCACATCCGCATCAGCTTCGCAACCAACCGCCAGAGACTCACCCAAGGCCTCGACATCCTCTGCGAACTACTCGCGTAAACCTGATTGAAAAAAGAGCCAGTCAGAACTGAATCGAAAGACGAGCAAACAAGCCCTCTTGATTCAGATCCGTCGTCACCGCGCCAAGATCAAACTCCGACCGCAGGATCTGATACCCCGCAACGAGCCCAACCCGATCCGAGAGCCGGAGGTCGGTCTGCGCGTTGAATCCAACCAGCGATGAACCAACATCGAGCGTCTGCGTCGTCGCCTGACCGGTCAAACTCCAGTCGCGTGAGATGTTCCACCGCACCGCCGACCCAATGGTTGGCACCGCAATCACCCGATTCGTCGCGTTGTAGATCTGCGACGATCCGCCGGACTGCACGCGCTTGGAAACATTCGCTTGGATCGCTGTCACGCCGGAGATCAAGCTGAAGTCCACCGCGCCTGTAGATGCAGCGGTCCATTCGACCGCCATCTGATAGAAGTTGTATTCACCCTCGCTCTGCGTCATCGTCGCGACCGAGTCCCCTGTTCCTGGAAGCGAACCACCCGACCCCGCGATGTCGCCATCACTCAGACTCGTGCTGCGCCCGATCACAAAGTTCATATTCTCGCCCGGACTCAGCAACCGATCGTTGCTCGTAAACAACCGACCGATCGCATCGGGATCAACAAACACACCCTCGCCGTTCGACGCAACCGAGAACTCAGGGATCATGTTGTCATCACTGATCAGATTCACATCCGCGCCCAGCCCGCGCATCTCGATCATCTCATTCATCGAGACCATCGGCGCGACCTGATCAATCGTGAGCATCGAGCCCGACAGATCACCCGCCAAGTGTGAAACAAACATCCCATGATGAAAGTCAGTATCCGGATGCATCATCTCGCGAGGCATCGTCCCCGCGCCAGCGTGCAACGAAAGTGTCGACACCACAGCAGTGGACACAACCACCGTTGAGACAAGCGAGCTCAACGAAACACAACCCGATGAAACCGAAGTTCGATTCATACGCCAAATTGTGTCCCTTCGGACCATGAAAGTCAAATCGGCACATCCCCGTGGTTAGTCCTCACAAAGGTGCAAAGTTGCTCGATCACATACCCAAGTTGGGGGGAAATCTCTGCCGATTTTTGCGCAGGATTCGACATATTCAGCACATGGTTCGCCCCAGACACCACTTTCAACTCGGCACCAACTGCACCCGCGATCCGCTCCCCCGCCGACACATCCACCGCATCGTCCGCATCCCCATGCAGAATTAAAGTCGGAATCTTCAGACTTGTGCACAATCCAAGGACATCGTGCGCCCCCGGATCATCAATCTGCTCCTGCAGCCAAGACGCATTGATCACAAGCTCCTGCCCAGTCCGCGCGCTCGGACTCACAAGAAACCCACGCTCAAGCATCTCCCTCTGCGCATCGTCGCTCATCCCGCAACACCGATCAACCGCATTGATCGTCGCGACCCCATCAAGAACCGGCGCGCCATCACGCGAAGCAACCAGCAGCGCCGTCGCGCCACCACGCGAATGCCCAACCACAAAGATCGGCAGCCCCACGCCCCCAAGCGTCCCATCCCCAACCGCATCAAGCACACACTCCACATCCTCGACCTGCCTTGTCCAAGTATTCATCGCAAACAAGTCCGCTCGCGCAAAGGTCTCGATGTCGTCCGTCATCCCCGAGCACGACAAGTTAAACCGATGCACCACCACCCCATCCCGCGCCAGCGCCTTGCACAGCACAGGCACAAACCCGTACTCCTTGTACCCCTTAAACCCATGCACAAAGATCACACACGCATGCGCTTCCCCACTCGGCCGATCCGTACTCCCAATCAACTCCAACCCACGCCCATTCCTCAACACCCAATCAGTCGTTTCAATATCCATACCCCATTATGCCCGCAAAGAAGACCCGCCGCTCCGCCCCTATCCTTCTTCCCTATGAATGCAGAGCAACACAACGCCGACAACAGAACCGACTGGGGCAAAAATCCACCCAAAGGAAGCGAACGCGACCTCCTCAAAGGACCAC
Organism: Phycisphaerales bacterium; assembly: GCA_051252395.1. Taxonomy (GTDB): domain Bacteria; phylum Planctomycetota; class Phycisphaerae; order Phycisphaerales; family UBA1924; genus UBA1924. Next base: position 1,488,784 of record JBPOFX010000002.1, read on the forward strand.
GCCTCAGACGACAAGAGTTCTGGACAATCCTCAAAATCGCGCGTGAGTTCCTCCGAGGCTTCCGCCAACTCCACTTCATCGGACCCTGCGTCACCGTCTTCGGATCCGCCCGCTTCGACGAAGACCACCAATACTACAAACTCGCCCAAGCAACAGGAACCGCCCTCGCCAAAGCCGGATACGCCGTCATGACCGGCGGAGGACCAGGCATCATGGAAGCCGCCAACCGCGGCGCCCGCGAAGGTGGGGGACTCTCATTAGGGTGCAACATCGAACTCCCCATGGAGCAACACCCAAACCCCTACCTCGACCGCTTCGTCGACTTCAACTACTTCTTCGTCCGCAAGGTCATGCTCGTCAAATACTCCTCCGCGTTCATCGTGCTGCCCGGAGGATTCGGGACCCTCGACGAAGTCTTCGAAACCTTGGTGCTCATCCAAACCAAAAAAATCGAACGCTTCCCAATCATCATCATGGGTAAAGAGTTCTGGTCCCACCTCCAAACCTTCATCGACAACGCCCTCATCGAAGGCCGTACCATCGACCCCATCGACATGGATCTGGTACAGTGGACCGACGACCCAAACGAAGCCGTAGAAATGATCGCACGCTTCGACGCCAAGTCCGCAATCTAGCCACACAAGAAAGCCCGCGCCATGCCCACACTCTTCGTCACCCTCGCCGCATTGGTCCTCTCCGCACTCCCATCAACAACAGCCCTCGACGACCACTCCAACCACCGCCTCACCACACACCACTTCTCCATCACCCACAACGACCAGCACTACGACTACGCCATCATGATCCCCGAAGGAGTCCAAAAACTCGATCCCGCAATCCTCTTCCTCCACGGCTACGGCGAATCCGGCACAGACGGACACAAACAACTCGCCGTCGGACTCCCACCCGCCGTCCTCAAAGACCCACAGCGATGGCCCTTCATCATCATCGCACCACAAAAACCAACCTACATGTCCGAGTGGGAAGACCACGAAGCAGCCGTCCTGATGATGCTCGACCAAGCCGCAGCCGACGGCTACCTCGACCCCAACAAACTCGCCATCACCGGACTCAGCCAAGGCGGACACGGCACCATCACCATCGCCGCCAACAACCCAACCCGCTTCAAAGCCGCCGCCCCAGTCTGCGGATATGTCGAACGAAGAATCTCAACAGAAGGCACCCGAATCGAAGAAACCGGCGCCACCCCCAAAGACCCCGCCGTCCTCGCCGCCGCCCAAGCACTCAAAGAAATCCCCACCCAACTCTTCCACGGCGACATCGACGATGTCGTCCCCCCAGAAGAATCCAGATCCCTCCACCAAGCTCTCAAAGAACTCAACGCCAACACCCACTACACCGAGTTCAAAGACACCAACCACGGCTCCTGGGACCCTGCCTACGCGACCGAAGACCTCCCTGCATGGTTTATGAAACACATGAACTAAACAAGATCAACGCTTGCAAACGACAACGCCTTCTAGCGTCGTCTTCGCTTGGAACAACGCACTCAAGCGTTTGGTCATCGCCCCCATCTTCCCATCCCCAATCGCCCGACCATCGATTGAGCTCACCCACGCGAGTTCGCCCATCGTCCCCGTTGTAAAGCACTCATCCGCGTTGTACACATGCGTCATCGAGAGATCCCGCTCCACGCACCGGATCCCCTCTGCTTTGCAGAGTTCGATCACCGTCTGGCGCGTGATCCCTTCCGGACACGCCGCCGTAGTGGGGGTCTGCACCACAAGAGTGTCATCTCCGCTATGAGCTGGATACGCGCCGACTACAAACACATGCGTCGCGTTCGCTTCTGCGAGGAACCCACGCTGGTCGAGCATCAACGCATCGTCCGCGCCGCTCGCGTTCGCCTCGACCTTCGCCATAATCGACTGAATGAGATTGTTGTGATGGATGTTCGGATCCATCATGTCGGGCGCGAATCTTCGGATACTGCTCGTGATCAGACTCAGCCCGCTCGACCCCTCCGCATCGCGGTATACCGGTGCCTTATGCTCTGCAAGCACAATCAGCGTCGGCCCTGCCTGATTCAGCCTCGGATCCATCCCCGAAGTCACCTTCGTTCCCCGGCTCAGCGTAATCCGGATATGCACCCCGTCATGCATACCGTTCGCAGCAAGCGTCTTCTTGATCTCCTCAACTAGTGCATCCCGCGTAGGAATTTCTGCAAACGCCAGCGCCCTCGCACTGCGCCGCAATCGCTCAAGATGCTCATCAAGCTTGAAGATCTTCCCTTCGTAGACTCGCAACCCTTCCCACACCCCGTCCCCACCCTGCACCAACGAATCAAACGGCGAAATCCCCGCCTGATCACGATGGATCAGCTCCCCATTGATGTTGATCAGCAAGTCACGATTCTTCTCATCAAACTTTTGCAGCATCACAACCTCACCATCTCAATAGATCTCAACCCTGTGTCGAGCAAGATGATCATACAACACAAGACACTCATCGAGCACCCCGCCAAGATAATCAGGCACCTGACCATCAGATGGAGTGAACTTCCCAAATCCAGTGGTCCGATTCACATTCGCATACCAATACGGTGCCCAGACCCCATCCTCATCTTTCGGACCCGCTTCCCATTCAAGCATTCTCTCATCGAAACGCACTCCAAGAGAGAGACAGAGGTTGGTCATGACTCTCACTGGACACGACAAAACATCCTGAGAATCGATCACTGGAGGGGTTGTCCCGGTCTGCTCCCGCAACCAATCAAACAACCTAACCTGCTGCGGCAGCCCAAGGTCTTCAGCAGTCGGAAACTTGATCACTTTATGAAAGCTGTTGATCATCGCCGCCGGATCACGGATCAGGAAGCAGTTCGTCAACTTCACAATCCAGTCCCAGTCCATATCTTCGGTCAAATGATGCGCCATGTGCTTCTGATACCAAACCGTTTTCCCATTCGGAATGTCACCTGTCAACATTTCAGTTACGACACGCCAATCCGTCCCCTGAGCATCTATGACATCTTGATAGACCGGGTGCAATGACCGCTTCTCCGCATCAAGTGTGCTCAGATAATGCCCATACAAAGGCTCATCAGTGACTGCACAATCCCCCCGCGCGCCCCAAGACCGCATCATCGCCGTAGAGATATTCCTCGGCCCAGACCACATCGCAATGCGAACAGGTTCAGCCCCATCCAAACTCATACCCCAACCGTCTCAAAGTACTCTCGAACCGAACTCGCCCCCTTCGACGAATACTCCGCAGCAATCCCCGATACAAACTCATCCAACGGCATCGACCCCAAATCCTTCTCCGTCCCAAAAGCACGAACCGACACCGCCCGATTCTCCGCATCCCGCGGCCCAACCACAACCAAATACGGAATCTTCATCTCCGACCCGTTCTTGATCTTCGCCTGCACCCGCTGGTCAGCCGTGTCCATCGTCGCGCGGATCCCCTGATCCTTGAGCAACCCAAGCACCTCCGCCGCGTAGTCATTACTCTTCTCAGAGATTGGCAGCACCCGCACCTGCTCCGGCGCAAGCCACACAGGGAATGCGCCAGCGAAGTGCTCAATCAACACGCCAATAAACCGCTCCATCGAACCAAACGGCGCACGATGGATCATCACCGGACGATGCTTCTCATTGTCCGCTCCAATGTAACTCAGGTTGAACCGCTCAGGAAGGTTGTAGTCCACCTGCACTGTCCCAAGCTGCCACTCCCGCCCAATGACATCCTTGACCACAAAGTCAATCTTCGGCCCATAAAACGCCGCCTCCCCAGGCTCCTGACTAAACGCCACCCCCAGAGTCGCCGCCGCATCCAAACACGCCTTCTCCGCTTTGTCCCAGTTCGCCGGATCACCCGTGTACTTGCTGCTGTCCGGATCACGCAATCCAACCCGCACGCGATAGTCCTCAATCCCCAGCACATCAAAGATCGTCTTCACCAGCGACAAGCACCCCTGCAGCTCATCACTCACTTGTTCTGGAGTACAGAACAAGTGCGCATCATCCTGCGTAAACCCACGCACACGAGTCATGCCATTAAGCTCACCCGATTGCTCCCACCGATACACCGTCCCAAACTCCGCAAGCCTCACAGGCAAGTCCTTATACGAATGAGGCTGCGAATCAAAGATTTTAATATGATGCGGACAGTTCATCGGCTTGAGCATGAACCCCTCAATCTCACCTGTGCTCATATTGTTCGAAAGCTGAGCACAAGTGCACCCCTCCTCCGAAATCTCAACCAGATGATCCCGCTCAATAATCGGAGGAAACTGCGAATCCGCATAATACGGGAAGTGCCCCGAAGTCCTATACAAATCCAGCTTCCCGATATGAGGCGTAAACACCTCGCTATACCCCTGCTTCGTCAACTCCGCAGCAATAAAGCTCTGCAACTCCTTGCGAACCACCGACCCATTTGGAGTCCACAGAATCAACCCCTGCCCAACCGTCTCATCAATATGGAACAGCTTGAGCTTCTTCCCAAGCACCCGATGGTCCCGCTTCTTCGCCTCTTCCAATCGCTCAAGATGCTTGTTCAAATCCTTCTTCGAGAAGAACGCCGTCCCATACACCCGCGTCAAAGAATCCGAGTTCTCATCCCCATGCCAGTAGCTCGACGCCAATGACATCACCTTGAATCCACCAATCCGACCAGTCGACGGAATATGAGGCCCACGACAAAGATCCTCCCAGTTCTTCCCAGGCTCCCCAGTCGCATAAAACGACAGCGTCTCCGACCCCGCCCGAATTGCCGCCTCCCCGTTATCCACCTTGTACTTCGACCCCTCCGCCTTCAACTTCTCCATACCCACGGCCGCCGCCATGTCATACCGAGTAAACCGACGATCCTCCTTCACGATCGCCCCCATCTCCTGCTCGATCGCCTCAAAGTCTCCCTCCTTGAGCGGACGATCCTCCGGAAACTTGATGTCATAGTAAAAACCACTCTCCAGCGGAGGCCCATACACCAACATCGCCCCAGGCACCACCCGCTGAATCGCCTCCGCCATCACATGCGCCGTCGAATGCCGAAGCATCTCCAGCGCCTGCGGATTATCCGTCTTATCCCGATTCTTCTCAGTCACCAGCGACAACGAACAATCCGAATCGATCATCGTCGACAGATCCCGCAGCTCCCCATCGATTTCACACCCGACACACGCCTTCGCCAGCCGTTCCCCAATCGACATCGCCACATCAAATGCAGAAACCGCATCATCAAAGGATTTGACAGTACCATCCGGAAGAGTAATCGCAGGCATATTCATCGCTCACTTTGCACAAGATCAGGGCCTCAACCCCAAGACAGATTAACAAGCCCCATCCTATGAAAACCCAACCCCCAAAGCACCAGCCACCCCCAAATTCTCCCCATTTCATTCAACCAAAACACCTCTCCTCCCCCGGGCCTCCGGGGGAGGTGTCGCGCAGCGACGGAGGGGGTCTTCTCCTGATGCCTCCAGTGTTCTGAAATGGGTTGCTGTGGAGGTGTCGTTTTCGACTCCTCCACGATCAAACACCCATGGAAATCCCGAAGGCATTACGGTGCCAAAGACGCCACCTATAGATCACCAGACACTCAGTTATGGATCATAAGAAACGAGAGAAATCGACGAAAGCATTGTTTCAAATTCGTTCTCACTCAGTGCATGATCCCCACGCACGATCAAATGGATACGAACCTCTCCGCATTGAAAAGGTTCAGAGACAGCAATGACTTCACTCTTAGAATAACGAACTTCAAATGTAGCCAGCGGCGTGGTGTGGTATTTATAATCTCGTTCATTCTCAAGCGGTAAACTTGTTGAGAACTGATAGAAATCCCCGTCCTCCTGATCGACCAAGATATCCATCACATCGGAATCGTATTGAAGCCTCAAGAACAATATCGCGGTGCCATACGCTCGTATGCGATGTGGGGGAGATGGTTGTGACCATGTGTCTGGGATAGCTACATCCATTCGGAAGTGCTCGCCCATGTATTCATAAGATGAGACAACTGACTTCGTAGGCACAGCGTCCGAGCACGATACGCACAGGCAAAGAGCAAGAGTAAGAACTGCAAAGCACATAGTTTTAGCGAATGATATCATATTACCCTGTGCAAATACCAAGCGATTGAGTTCTGCAGGTGCCAAGAACGCACTTGATTGAGACCGCGTATTTCTTGTTCAATGAGAGTATAGCGGGTACTGTGCAGATCTCGTCTTGGGTTTGACTCCTCCGCGATCAGACACCTCCGAAAACCATAAGACACGCAGAAGCCAAAGACGCCACCCGCAAAGCCCCCCGCTCCGCAACTCTGAGCGACAGGCTTTAGCGTTCAAGTCTTAGAGCTGGCCTTTGGAACAAACACATGCAGCAAACCAAAGACCACAATCCCCCAACAGGCCGCCTGCCCAAGCCGCCCCCAAAGCGGCAGCTCTCCACCGTTCGATTGAATCGCAGCCCCTCCAACCGGGAACAACGCAAAGTTCCATCTCGACTCCGATGAACTGAGAGCCTCCATCGCCTGGGAAGTGTTCAAGTTCCCATCACTGTCTGTCGCAGCTCTCATAGCAACTTCCACTTGGGCTTTGACATCGGATTCAAATGCATTCACGAGCAGCAGATTCAAAAGGACCGCAAGGAAGGCACAAATCAGTTTGGCTTTGATATTCATGCGCGAAGTATAGCGGTCGCCCCATCCACGGCCGGGTGCCGTGGAGGTGTCATCTTGGGGGGCGACTCCTCCACGATCGAGCAATCAAAGCAAAGAAAAAATCGCCCAAAAGGCGATCAAGCAGTTCATTCCAAAATCATCAATCTCAAGCCGCCGACCAATGCCCGTCATCCAGCGCGTCATACCCGCACTTAAACAACTGCATCTTCTTCGCGGCCTCAGGATCCGAAAACGCAAACCCAACCTCATACTTCCGGAACCCAATCTTCTGCAAACGCTTCACCGATGCCAGCGCACGATGCACGCCCGCCTCCGATTCCAGCGTGAGTTCGACATGAGCACCAAGCTCCCAAGCCGGACGCTTGGAGTACTGCACACGAAGCCCGGATGCGGAAAAATCCTTGACCGTCCCGCACCCATTGCACTTCATCTGCCGAGCAATAAACCGCGGCTTCTGCCGCGCCTCAGGCTTCCCCGACTCGTCGATCATCTTCGCGATTGCTGTCCATCTGCTCATACCCCCAATATCAGCCATCTCAACCCCAGTACAAACCACTATTCATCCCTCCCGCGCACATTCCCAAATCAGCACCCCATCAACCCAATCAGCCCCCCCAATCGTCACAAACCCACCCAATCAGCCGACGAACCACATACCATCCCCCATGGACATCCTCAACGCATACCCCGACCGACCAGGCGACCGCCCAATCTTCACCCCACCCAACGGCCCGCCCCAAACCGACCGCATCCCCAAAGAAGTCTACGAAACCATGCGCGAAGAGAACATCCGCAACATGTTCCACGCCTTCTACAAACGCCTCGGCGAATCATCCATCTCCGAGATGTTCCCCAAGAGCGAGAAGAACCTCATGCGCGCCGCAGACAAAAGCGCCGCGATGTTCACCTTCCTCTTCGGAGGCCCACACCTCTACCAAAAAACCTACGGCCGCCCAATGATGCGAGCCCGCCACCTCCCCTTCATCATCGACGAACCCGCACGACAAGAATGGCTCCGCTGCTACCGAGAAACCCTCGACGAAGCCCCCGAGAAATACGCGATGCCAGCAGAGCATGTCGAGTCAGTCTGGAAATTCGTGTATGATTTTAGTAGTTGGATGGTCAATGCAAAAGACTAAGAATCGGATTTCTTGTACAGTTTCGTGACATTGACATTGTTGCGAATCCATTTATAGAGAGCATGCAAGCATAAAATGAGTATTAAGACCGGAATACCGAGAAATAAATAAACCATGAGCGGCTGGCCAAAGAAAGCTAAGCGACCACTCGCGTCCTCGCCGCACCCTTTAAGCGCCAAAATAGAAAAGCCCACCAAGACCAACAAAGCCCGGAATCCCCAGTGATGAATCAATTTTCTATGATCACTCATAACGCAGGACTATAGCATGAAACACCCACTTCTGATCTGTTTACTCGTATCTCTCGTCATGCTCCCCGCGTGTGAGACTTCTCCTGATCGTGGGGAACCAACGCATGTGAAGAAGGTGATGGATAATGGGATCGACAAGTCAGATGTGGGGGAGGTGCTTGATTGGTGGCATCATGCGGCGTCGGTAGGGGATATTGACAGCTACATCGGGATGATGACCGATGGCGCAGTGTTTATGGGGACGGACGCGAAGGAGCGGTGGACTCGGGACGAGTTCGAAGCGTTCGCTCGACCGCACTTTGCGGACGGGCATGGGTGGACCTACAAGCCTCGGAATCGGTACATGCGGACCAACGCGTATGGGGATGTCGCGTGGGTCGATGAGATTCTGGATCACGAGACCTACGGCCAACTACGCGGCACAGCAGTGCTGCGTCAGAACGGGGAGGTGTGGAAGATTTCGCACTACTCGCTGACTTTTTTGATTCCCAATGACAAGGTCGGGGAAGTGTTGAAGGTGATTCAGCCTGCCGCGGATCGCACGGAAGAGGACGGCGGGAGTATGGACGGGGTTGGCTAATTATCCCAGGCAGACAATGAGGGCGTGGATGATTGCTCCGATTCCAATAGTGAGGAAGACGAGGATGAGGTTGATCCAGAAGTGTTTGGTGAATCCGACTTTGAGTCCGACTGCGAGTGGGGGAATGAGGACGCAGAGGATGATCATGATGATTTTGTTTTCTTGAAGGTCGGCCATGGGGTGGGGCTCCTGGGGTTGGGGTATTTGGGGTATTGTAGCGATTTTTGATGTGGAATGGGCGTGAAAAAAGCTGAGCGGGGTGCTCAGCTTTTTTGGTTGAGATGAGTTGTGTTTTAGCGGCGGCGTTTGGTGGTTGCGAGGCCGGCGAGTCCTAGGAGCATGGCGGATGCTGGGGCTGGGATGACATGGAATCTGCCTACATTGACTGAGGCTTCGCCTCCGACATCGGCGGTGATTCCGAGGTCGAGGGCGACCCACTCGACGCTGGACCAGTCGGATGCTCCTGCGAATGAGGAGAACATGATTTCTGTTGGTCCGGAGTGGGCGTTGGCTCGGACAGCGAAGTCGAAGTTGGCGTTGGCGAAGGTGCCGTCGCTGAACTTGACGACGATGAGGGCGGAGGTGTTTCCGGTTGTGTTGTAGGAGTCGAGGCGGAAGCGGTCGTTTTCACCGCCTTCGGAGAAGTCGTAGGGGACTGTGCCTTGGCGATCTGGTCCGTCCCAGTATGTGGTGAAGAAGTTGCGGGCGCCGTTGGTTGCGGAGAAGCGGAGGCGGTTGCTTGAGATTTCTCCGGAGACTTCGCCGTCTTGTGATCCGGCGTTTTGGATGAAGGTTCTGCGGAGGTCTCCGAGCATGTTGCCGGCTTGGGTTTGGTTCCATCCGTTTGAGGGGTTGTATGGGCCTTGATCTGTGGACCAGTCGTCGATGATGATGTTGGCGCTGGCGACGCTTGCGGTTGCGAGCGCGGCGAGGATGGTTGCTGCTTTGATGTTCATGGTGTGTCCCTTTGAGATTGTTGTGTCCTGGGCTTTGTTGGGCTTCGGATACTGGTGCAAGGCCGGATGGCATTGGATGGGGCGTTTCGAGTGAATCGCTCCAAGTGAGTTCAAAGGTACCACTGGGGTGGGGGGATGCCATGAAAGTGGGGGTTTTTTGCTCTAGAACAGGATTCTGATGGGGTTTAGAGGTCTGGGATGCGGGGTTTTTCGGGGCTTTTGGTGCGGTGGCTTTGAGGAGGGTGGTGGTTGATTTGCGGAGGGATTCGAGGGCTCGGAGGTGGTGGGAAGTCGGAGAGAAGACCCCCTCCGTCCGCTGCGCGGACACCTCCCCCGGAAGCCCGGGGGAGGAGAGAAGAGAGGAAGAGCCCTCACCCCGGCCCTCTCCCAGCAGACTGGGAGAGGGAGGAAGAGGAAGAGCCCCTCCGTCGCGGCGCGACATCTCCCCCGCCCCCCAAACAGGAAGCCCGGGGGAGGAGAGGAAAGAGATGGCGGCTTGGTGGGCGAGGTCGGCGGTGTCGCGGAGGGTGGCGAGGGATTGGAGGTGGGTTTGGGTGTGGATGGTGGGGGTTCGGGCGGCGTTGATGGATTGGATGGCGCTGACGGCGGATTGGTAGGCGTCGCTTTGGGTGATGGTGTTGAGTTGCGAGAGGGTGAGGTCGTGGATTTGGCAGATGAGGATGGGGGTCATCGCGGGATCGAGGAGGTCCTCGAGGAGTGATTCGGTTAGATCATGGGTGAGTTGTGGTGTGTCTGTGTGTGACTGATTGTGCGACTGGTTGTGCATATTGCCCCCTTGGTTGAATGTGGGTGGGGGCTGATTGAATTGTAGTTGGTCGGCGTGGGGATTGGAAGGGGGGATTTGGGAGGTGGGGGAGATTTGCGCACGGATGTGGTTGTTCACAGTTCATGATCGTGGAGGAGTCGAAGACGATACCTCCACGGCACCCGGCTTATCGACGGCGACGGGTCATTGTGAGAGGGGCCAATACAAACAGGCTAGCGGGAGTGGGTACGGTATTGAGTGCTGACACCGTGTACTCGTACTCAACAGAGACAGTGCCAAATGCAAATACACTCATCGACGACGCTAGGTCGGCATGGGTCCATTCCATAGAAGCGCCGACCCAAACATTAAATGATTCATCTCCAACATAGTTTTCGAATCCTCCCAAGAGCCCCGTCCCGGAAGTGGCACCACCGGTGGGGTTGTGTTCGAAGGTCTCGCTGGGATTCAAGATATGGGTTCCCGTGAGGGATACAAAGGTTGACATGGTGGCATCACCAGACCTTGAAAGATAGGAAATGCCAGTAAAGCCCAGTTCTATCGGCTCGACCGCGTCGTCGGAAAGCGTGTATGTTCCGCCGGCGGTGATGCTGTTGCGGAACCAGATTCTGGTCAGGCTTTCGATATTGCCATTGAACATTGGTACATTGAATATCTGCCCTATTTCGGGGCTCGAGATATTGCGGTTCCAGTCAAACTCGTGAATGATAGATTGAGTCTGCTGAGCGATCGCGGAGGAGGAGAATAACAATATGCAAGATGTCAATAATTTCATGGTGTGTCCTTTTGACGATGTATGCCTTCCGTCGTCGTATTCATCTATACGATGGATCATGAGGATTCGGTTCCTTTAACTCGAGATCAATACAACAACAATTGTTGGGCGTATCACACGCGGGCATTATCAAGTTAGTGAATCAAAGGGGGCGGTCGTCGATGCGGTGCACCAGCGTTGCAACGGCCTTTCGTACAGCATCACCTAGATCTTCTGCGGCTTGGTTGGGCGGCGTGGGGATTGGAAGGGGGGAGTTGGGAGGTGGGGGAGATTTGCGCACGGATGTGGTTGTCAATAGCCGGAGTCCATAAGAACGCTTTCCGCTGAAACAAATCCAGGAGGCATGAGCGTGACAACATCGTTCTTGAAATGTATCATTGCATCATCATGTAATGGTTGAAGGATGTTAGATTTGAATCTTGTGATATGGCTGTGCTCAACTGCTTGAAAGAGTTCTTTGACTGTAGATGTACTTGGGTGTAAATGGTAAAGAAGCACTAGTACTTGGTCTGGATACGAGAGCGAAGGGTTCAGCACTCTCAAAATTTCGTTGTTGTCGTATACAAGCGGTGTTCGCTTTTGGATGATTGAATCAACAAACTCTTGCGCTTCTTCTATTGGGCATTGATGAAAAACTCTGATTATTTCTGCTGCAATCCAATTCGCGATAGAGATCACTGCGGTTGAGTCAGATAGATTTGGTGAAACTCCTGACCCAAGATGTGCCACGTCTCGCTTATTGCGTAAATCGTAAAGTAGCTGCAGTGATCTCGGCATATGAATCCGAAAGGTCGAGTCACATTGAGCTGCAGGGGTGTTTTCAAGATTGGACACAAGAAGGTCTGTTCTTTGGAGTTTTTTGTCTAAAGGAGTATGCGACCCAGTACAAGCAAACTGACAAATCCGAAAACAGACCTCTGCAAATCGGCCGCCAGAAAGTTCAGTTGGTCTGTAATCGCCTATACGGAAGCGATGATGTAACTCATCCAATTCTTTCAAAAATAATTCTGAGATCTCAACTGAGATTGAAGCTGAGAGTGATTTATGAATTTCAGTTCGTGCATCATTCAAAATCTAGTCCCGGTCATTTTTTTGCAGGTTTCTTTTTTGCTTTTTTCTTAGAAGTCTTCTTTGGAGATTTCAGTCTTTTCACCGCTTCGCGGTCAGGAAGGGCATCAAGATAATTTTTGCCATAGAAAGACAAGGTGAAAGAGTTTGGTTGGCCACCTTTGTTAAAGAGCCCTTTTACCTTGGCGTTGTCCATATCTCTAGAAAATTTTGCACTGTCAAAGTTGCGTCGAGCAGACTCTACTGTGGCTTTAATATCTTCTTTGCTGTGAGAGGTTGCCTTAGTAGTTTTTTCTAGATAGTGAGCTGCGGTAGCAAGTTGCTCGATTTTTGTATTCGGGTCTTTGTGGGCAAAATAATCTTCTGCTGATCCGATTGATGAATCTAAGGGGTTAGCAGGTGGGAGTTCAGTTGGGGTACTTGGATTTGCAGGTGGGATTGGAAGAGTTGGTGCCGAGGGAATATGGTAATCTGGTGTTATACCTAGAAGGCTATTTACAGCTCTCAGAATATTGATTTGCTCTTCCTCGGAGTGCTGGGAAAGGGCTTCGTATACTGCGTTTGTTGTGACACCTACTGATTGTTTTGTATTATCAGGCATTCATTATAATAGCTCGGTTATCCCACTGCCGCCACAACCTTCTGTGCGGCATCACCCAGATCCCCTGCGGCTTGCAGAGTCGGTAGATCCGCTGCGGCATCTTCTAGGATCTTTCTTCCTGCTTCGACATTGGTGCCTTCGAGGCGGACGACCAGTGGGACGGAGAATCCGATGGATTTGGCGGCGTTGACGATGCCTTGGGCGATGATGTCGCAGCGCATGATGCCTCCGAAGATGTTGACGAGGATGCCGTTGACGGCGTTGTCGGAGAGGATGATGCGGAAGGCTTCGGTGACGGCTTCTTCGGTTGCGGAACCTCCGACATCGAGGAAGTTGGCGGGTTCTCCGTCGAAGAGTTTGATGGTGTCCATGGTTGCCATGGCGAGTCCTGCGCCGTTGACGAGGCATCCGATGTTGCCGTCGAGGGCGATGTAGGACATTCCGAACTTGTCTGCTTCGATTTCGCGTGGGTCTTCGTCGTCTGGGTTTGCCATGGCGACGAGGTCTGGGTGACGGAAGAGGCCGTTGTCATCGAAGTTGAACTTGGCGTCGATGGCGATGACTTGGCCGTCGGGGTAGGTGTCGTTTGGTGGGGTGACGACGAGGGGGTTGATCTCGGCGAGTGAGCAGTCTTTGGCGTGGTAGAGTTCGGAGAGTTTGAGCATGATTGCGGCGGCTTGGCGGACTTGCTTTCCGACGAATCCCATTTTGAAGGCGACTTCGTTTGCTTGGTAGGGCTGGAGGCCGATCTGGGGGTTGATGGGTTGTTTGATGATTGCGTCTGGGGTGTCGTGTGCGACTTGTTCGATTTCGACGCCGCCTTCGCGTGAGGCGATGAGGGTGTTGCAGCGGGTGTTGCGGTCGGTGGTGATGGCGAGGTAGTACTCGTCTGGGGTGTCTGGTGCGCGGTCGGCGATGTCGACACCTGCGGCGACGAGGAGGGTGTTGACTTCGAGGCCTTCGGCGCCGGTTTGGGCGGAGACCATTTTGTTGCTCAGCATGAAGTCCGCGGCGGCGGTGGCTTCGGTGGCTGAGCGGACGAGTTTGACGAATCCTGCTTTGCCTCGTCCTCCTGCGAAGACCTGGGCTTTGACGACAGCGAGGTCGGTTCCGGCGTCTTGGGTGACCTGGGTGTATGCGTTGGCGGCGTCGTTGGCGTTGGTGATGACGCTTCCTGCTGGGACGGGGATGCCGAAGGCGGAGAGGAGGTCGCGTGCTTGGAATTCGTGGATTTTCATCTGTGGGTCCGTCCTATTGATGAGGGTGTGTGTTGGTTGTGTGTAGTTTAGCGGGTTTGGTGTGGGTTTGGGGGTGTGGGGGGGTATGAAAAACGCCCCTGATTGGGGCGTTGGGGTTTGGGTTGGTTGGGAGTAGTGATTACTTTGTAGGGATGCCTTGGGGGAGGTTGGTGTGGATTGGATTTCTTGGGGGGAGTGGGGCTGTTCGGCTGTTGAGTTCGGAATCGAGGGGGGTCATGATTGGTTTGAGTGGGGGGCGTTGTTGGCCTTGGATGAGGGCGGCGCCGTTGGGTTTGTAGGTTGCGAACTGGAAGAATCCTTCTTCGTATGTGTT